>CAWBDA010000008.1:0-165365 GCA_963787495.1 uncultured Acidobacteriaceae bacterium | reverse complement strand
ATTGAGAATCTTCCGTCCTGACCCCTAGACGATAGCGCCATCCCGAGAGCTTCGATTATAACAAAGCAATCCGTATCATTTTCCTCGAGTGGGCACGTTTCCACAGCCTCTGGAGGTCTATACTAGAACCACTCTGCCACAAAAATTCTAACGTTCTCCTAAACGTTGCGGGACAGGTGTATGTGGTTCGTTGAACAATTCGATTCATTCCTAAATCTAGGTATATGCAAGGAGTATCCAAATATGGCAAGGTCAAAATCTACCTCAGGCGGTAAGTTCAGTTCCAATCCAAATACAAGTCCGAATACACGTAAAGAGCAACCCAATGACAGTAATCCAGCCAACATACCCGATTTCAATGCAGTCGCGGCGGGAACCACGGCCGCGGAAGTCGCTGCAGAAGTCAAAGTCGCTCCCGAACCGCGGAAGTTGGGAGTCGTCAGGACCGAGCCCCGCAAAAACGCTGCACCTCCAGTCAACCTCGTTCCCATCAACCTGGAGGACGAGATCCGGCGTCGTGCCTATGAACTCTACCAGCAGCGCGGAACCGCGTCCGGCAGCGAGGCTGAGGACTGGCTGACCGCCGAACGTGAAATAAAGCAGCGCTACCGTAAGCAAAGCGCCTAGTTCCGAGCATAGTCGCGCCCGGTTCTTGCTCAAGACAATGCGGCGGCACAATTCGGCCGCCGCATGCCCCTTCGTGGTTGCCTCGCAGGGAGGTTTCTGAAAAAATAGCCCGGGGTTCCCCCACATGGCGGAAATCGGAAGTTTCGCACTGCTTCTCGCTTTGGCCCTGAGCGTTTATTCGTTCGTCGCCGGGATCACCGCGCTCGCTTTCCCGAACCAGGGTTCTGGGCGCCTCGGCGAAACCGCCCGCCGCGCCGGCATCGCCACCTTCGCCTCAGTCCTTCTCGCAGCAGCAGTCCTCGTCATCTGCGCTTTCCAGGACAACTTCCGCATCGCCTACATCTTCCACCACAGCAACCGCGATCTCTCCGGTCCTTATAAGTTCGCCGTGTTGTGGTCCGGCCAGGAAGGTTCGCTGCTGTTCTGGTCGCTCTTGCTCGCCGCGTACGGATTCGTCCTCCGCCTGCGCTACAAAACTGACCCGCGTCTCTTCGCCTACGCCTCCGTAGTTCTGGCCGGAGTACAGATCTTCTTTCTGCTCCTGGTGAACTTCGCCGCCAATCCCTTCGGCATTCTCGAAGGCCCGCTCCGTGCCGATGGCAGCGGACTGAATCCGCTGCTGCAGTATCCCGAGATGGTGATTCACCCGCCCATGCTTTATCTCGGCTACGTCGGCTTCACCGTGCCGTTCGCCTTTGCGCTGGGCGCGCTGATCATGAAGTATCCCGGCGAGAAGTGGATCAACATCACCCGCCGCTGGACCATGGTCACCTGGGCCTTCCTCACCTGTGGAGTCTTTCTCGGCGCGCACTGGGCGTACTCGGTACTCGGCTGGGGCGGCTACTGGGGATGGGACCCCGTCGAAAACGCCTCGCTCATGCCCTGGCTCACCGGCACCGCCTTCCTGCACTCCGTGATGATGCAGGAAAAACGCGGCATGCTGAAAATGTGGAACATGTGGCTGGTCTTCGCCACCTTCTGGCTAGCCATCCTCGGAACCTTCCTCACCCGCAGCGGCATCATCAGTTCCGTACACGCCTTCGCGCAGTCTTCCATCGGCGAATGGTTTGGCTGGTTCCTCCTTATCACTTTGGCAGTATTCTGTTTTTTCTTCTTCAAGAACAAGTCGAGCCTGCGCAGCGAGCACAAGCTTGAGTCGATCGTGTCGCGCGAGTCCAGTTTCCTGTTCAACAACCTGCTCTTCGTGATTCTCTGCATCGTTGTGCTCCTGGGAACCTGGTTTCCGAAACTCACCGAGCTCATCGAAGAAAAGAAAGTCACGGTATCGGCGCCGTACTACAACAGCGTGGCGATTCCTGTCGCGCTGCTGCTCTTAATCCTCACCGCCGTCGGCCCCCTGCTGGCCTGGCGCAAGACTTCGCTCGAAAGCCTGAAGCGCAACTTCCTGTGGCCAACCATCGGTGCCATCGCAGTCGCCATCTTCCTGATGATCACGCCCCAAAGTTGGGGATCGGCCTTCGGCCTCAGACCTTGGAAGGATATCTCTTACTTCTATTCGCTGATGGCCATCGCGCTCTCGGTGCTGGTCACTCTCACCGTGGCCAGCGAGTTCTACCGCGGCGGCCGCGTCATCTCCAAACACACCGGCCAGGGCATGTTCGCCTCCATGGTGCAGCTCACCCACCGCAACACCCGCCGCTACGGCGGATACATCGTCCACTTCGGGGTGGTAGTGGTCATCATCGGTTTCTCCGGAGCAGCCTTCAATCAGGAGAAAGAGATGGAGATGAAAACCGGCGACCAGATGACGATCGGCCCCTACACCGCGATCTGCCGCTCCTCTACCGAGGACGACAATCCCAACTATTTCAGCCAGTGGGCGGTGCTCGACATTTACAAAGGCGGCAAGCCGATCGGCACTATGACCCCCGAGCGCCGCTTCTACCATGCCAGCCAGCAGACCTCGACCATGCCGTTTATCCGCTCCACTCTGAATGAAGATCTCTACTTCGTCTTCGAGGGAGTGAACCAGGATAACGGTCGCCCCATCCTCAGGGCACACCTGAATGCGCTCGTGATGTGGATATGGCTGGGAGTTTGGATCATGCTCGGGGGAACGGTTCTAGCTCTTGTTCCGAACGCGCCCGCGCCAGTCCGTGTTCCCGCTCCAGCAAGGCTAGGGCAAGCGCACCCCGCTCCCGTAGCCACAGGAGACTGATGCCACGATTCTTAAATCAAGGATCGAAACCGGGTGCCCCATTTCTCGCGTCTTTTGCGAGAAGTGGGGCTTTGCGTAGCAAGGCAGCCCAAACCCTCTTGCTATGCGCGGCCGTATTCGCCTCAGTAGGCGCCGGTGACCCCGCCACGCGCTTCACCAAAATCGGCCACCAGATGATGTGCATCTGCGGCTGCAACCAGATTCTTCTGGAGTGCAATCACATCGGCTGCCCCAATTCCGACGGCATGCGTAACGAACTCATGGCCGCGGTCACGCGCGGAGACAGCGACAGCCTCGTCGAGCAAGGCTTCGTCCAGAAATACGGCCCCACAGTGCTGGCGGCTCCAACCATGCAAGGCTTCGACCGCGCCGCCTATATCATCCCGCCAGTGGCTCTGATCCTGGGCGTCGGCCTGATCGTGTTCGTGATTCGTTCCTGGAAGAACCGTCCAGCCCCCGCCATCGCCGATGGTCTGAGCCCCGTCCGCGGCGCTGAACTCGAACAGTTCCGCGATCAGGCCGGCAAGGAGACTGATCTATGATGGAGAACGACCTATGACGTGGCTCATCTGCGGCCTGCTGTTAGTCGGGTCTCTCTTTTATGTTCTCTACCAACCCGGAAGACTTTTCCTCGGCCCAGAGAAAACCCGCGCCGGCTATCTCCGCGAACGCAAAGACGCCGTCTACGAAAACCTGCGCGATCTCAACTTCGAATACAAAGCAGGCAAGGTCCCCGACGCCGATTACGCCTCGCTGAAGTCTTCCCTGCAGGACGAAGCCGCCACCCTCCTGGCCGAAATCGCCCGCCTGGAGAAAAATCCCGCGCCCCAAAAAGGACCCCGATCTTGAACGAAATGCGCCCCACTGTCATCCTGAGCGAAGTAGATGCTTCGCGAAGCGAAGCATCTACGCAGTCGAAGGACCCCATGCCTGCCGGCACTGGCAAGCGTCCTCGCAAGGGATTCTCTCCTCACTCCGCTTTGGCCTTTGTTCGAGCATCCGCCGCGGCCATCCTCCTCCTGGCCACCCTCGCCTCCGCCCAAACCCTAACCGGCACCGTCCAGAACTCCACCACCAACAAGCCCGCCGCCGGAGACGAAGTCGTCCTCCTCAAGCTAGGTCAAGGTATGGAAGAAGCCGGCCGCACCAAAGCCGACGCCCAGGGCCGCTTCACCTTCAAGCTAGAAGACGCCCAGTCCCCGCATCTGGTCCGCGCCATTCATCAGGACGTCACGTATCACCGCATGGCCCCTCCTGGAACCACCTCGGTCGAACTCGAGGTCTACGACGTCGGCAAAAAGATCGACGGCATCGCAGTGGTCGCCGACATTATGCGCATCCAGGATGCGACTCAGGGCCAACTCGAAATAGTCCGCGAATTCTTCGTGCAGAACAATTCCAAGCCGCCGCGCACCCAGATGAACGAGCACAACCTCGAGTTCTACATTCCCAGCGGAGCTCAGATCATCGAAGATTCAGCCTCAGCCACCACGGAAAACGGCAATCCGCTGAAGTCTGCTCCGGTCCCCGAAGGCGAGAAGAATCGTTATTCCTTCATCTTTCCCCTGAGGCCGGGACTCACCCGCTTCGAGGTCGCCTACCAGCTTCCCTACAGCGGAAGCGCCAATCTCGATCCCAAGTCTGTCTATCCGTTGGAGCACTTCGGGGTCATGATCCCCAAAGCCATGCAGTTCACAGCCGCGAACGCAGCTGCCGGTTTCAAGTCCGGACCGTACCCGAACGAGCCCAACGCCACCCTTGACGTAGCTTCCAACACCACAGCCGGCCAGAACCTGGCCTTCAAGATTTCCGGCGAAGGCACGCTAGAAGAATCTCAGGCAGGCGGCGCGCAGGGGCAGGGTCAAGGAGAACAAAGCTCAGAAGGCGCACCAAGCGCAGGTGGAGCCCAAGCCACCAGCCGCCCTGGCGGCGGACTCGGCCCACCCATCGACGCTCCTGACCCGCTGCAGAAATACCGCTGGCAGATCCTCGGCGGCATCGCCGCGGCGTTGGTCATCGGCGGCGTCTACGTTGCCGTTCGCCAGCAGTCCGCCGCACGCACCCTGGCACGCCATGCTCCCGTTTCTTCCTCCTCCGCAAACATGATGGAAGATGACTACGCTCCCGCTGAGACGAACCCGCGAACAACAGCACGTCCCACCTCCATGCTGCTCGAGGGACTAAAAGAAGAACTCTTCCAGCTAGAAGTCGAACGCCGCCAAGGCCAAATCTCCCAAGCGGAATACGAGAAAGCCAAATCAGCCCTCGATCAAACCCTGGAGCGCGCCCTGAAACGCGAAGCGCAAAAAGCATAGCCAGAAGGCATAATTAAAGACTGTCATTCCGACCGGAGCATCCCCTTCCCAAAGGGAAGAGGATGCGGAGTGGAGAAACCTGCTGTTCTTGCCACCCACCCGATGCTCTAATACCCTATGGCGTACACCTGGTTCATACTCCTGCTGGCAATCGTAGTAACAGCTTTCCTGTTGCTCCTGACCTACGGCACGTCTTTAGGCAAGGCTATCCACGACCGCATCCCCGACCGCCCCCGACGCCGTTTCTTCGTAGCCTCCGTAAGTTTCTTCCTGACGTTCGCCGGAGTCCGCGCGGTGGTCTTCGCCGTCCTGCACCACATCCCACCCTTTCATTTCATCGAGCACGACGGACGCCACATTCATCACCTGGTCTTCGGCATCATTATCCTGCTGGGCGTGGGCTACGGATGGCTTGCCGACTTCGGCACCGGCGAGGACGATTCCTCGCTCCTTCTCAGCCGCCTGATGTCAATCCTCTACGGCGTAGGCGCAGCCCTGACGCTGGACGAATTCGCCCTCTGGCTAAACCTGAAAGATGTCTACTGGTCGCCCCAAGGCCGCTCCAGCATCGACGCCGTAATCCTCTTCGGAGCCTTGCTGGCAACAGGCAGTTGGGGCTTCCCACTGTTCCACTCCAGCCGCCGGAATAAAGAGCTACCGAGGTGAAGACCGGGTGCTCCAATTCTCGCGTCCTTTGCGAAAAGGCCTGCGCCGGGCGGCCCGAGCAAGACTGTCATCCTGAGCGCAGCAAACCGATTCGCAAGGCGAATCGGTTTGCGGAGTCGAAGGACCCCATTCCGCCCGCGCCGTCATGAACCCCGCAAGGTGTTTCCAATACTGCCTTTAGCCGGGTGCCCGATTAACCGAGCCCTTTGCGGGAACCGGGCCTTCGTATCCGACGCGACGCGCCTGTCCGCCTCCCACGCTGTGACATCTGACCTTGCCTTCCACAGCCCCTTTCGCCGATGATGGCCGAGAGCAAGCTGCGCGACCATTCGCAAAGCAGAATCGGAACTGTCTTGTTTTCAAGATTTTGCCCGCAAACGATTGATTCCAAGAGATTATTTCGCAATTCCTCTCTAAAACCATGATTCCAATAGACCGAGGGGGAGGGGGTACGGCCCCGTTAACATCAAATTCCCGGAACGGTCCGAACTGCATCGCCCTGCAAGGCGTAACATCAAATAGCTGAGAGTCAATTATGGGAAACACTTTCAAGACCGCGTTCCTGCTGACCGCATTAACGCTGCTGTTGATGTTTTTCGGCCGCTACTTCGGCGGCGAGAATGGGATGCTGCTCGCACTCGCCTTCGCCGCCGTGATGAACTTCGTCGCCTACTTCTTCTCTGACAAGATCGCGCTGTCCATGTACCGCGCTCAGCCAGTCACGCGCGAGGAACTGCCGCGTGCCTACGAGATTGTCGAGCGCCTGACCCAGAAGATCGGCATCCCCATGCCGAAAATCTATGTCATCCCCACCGAGTCACCAAACGCCTTCGCCACGGGACGCAACCCGAGCCACGCCTCGGTAGCCGTGACCCACGGGATTCTGGGCTTACTGAATGACGAAGAGCTGGAAGGCGTGCTGGCCCACGAGCTGGGCCACGTAAACAACCGCGACATTCTGATCAGTTCGGTGGCCGCAACCATCGCCGGCGCGATCACCATGCTCGCCAGTATGGGACGCTTCGCCATGATCTTCGGCGGCATGGGCGGCGGCGGCCGCGACCGCCGCGGCGGAGGCCTCTCAGCATTGTTCATGCTGATCGTAGCTCCAATCGCAGCCAGCCTGATTCAGCTAGCCGTCTCGCGCTCGCGCGAGTACCAGGCCGACGCCACCGGCGCCCACTTCACCGGCAATCCTTACGCCCTTGCGAGCGCTCTGCAGAAGCTCGACGCCTACTCGCGCCGCGTGCCCATGCAAGCCACGCCCTCGACGGCACATCTGTTCATCATCCAGCCGCTCCTCGGCATGAACTTCGGCAATCTTTTCTCGACGCACCCCCCGATCGCCAAGCGCATCGAGCGGCTAACCGGACGCCCGGCGGAATTTATGCAGTAAAACAGCTTCTAGCTGCTAGCTTCTAGCCTGAATCGTTGCAAGCTTTGCTTAACACTTGCGTTCTCAAAGAGACGAGTCGCTAGTAGCTAGCAGCTATCTCATAAAATGGTTTGGGAAGGGCACGACTTCAGTCGTGCCGTACAGAAGTAATAAAGATGCCGGCTTTAGCCGCTGAGGGACCCTACGTTTTGCTTCTTCGGCTCGTGTGAGAAGATCAGATAACGTCTAGAAGCTAGAAGCTGAAGTCCAGTGACATCAGTAACTCGTCCGCTTGTAAGCCAGCTAGTAAAATTCAAATCAATGTCCCCAGAGACTGCAATCGCTGTATCCCACAAGGCCGCCGAACTGGAGAAAGCTCTCCGCCGCGTGATTCGCGGCAAGGACGACGTCGTCCGGCAAGCCCTCGTCAGCATTTTCGCCCGCGGACACTTGCTGATTGAAGGCGTCCCCGGAGTCGGCAAGACCACGCTCGGACAAGCCCTCGCACGCGCCATCGATTGCACCTTCCAGCGCGTGCAGTTCACCAGCGACATGCTGCCCTCCGACGTGCTCGGTATCTCCGTGTACTCTTCGCTGGAGCAGGAATTCGAATTCAAGCGCGGCCCGGTCTTCACCAACGTTCTCCTGGCCGATGAGATAAACCGCACCACACCGAAGACACAATCTGCGCTGCTCGAAGCCATGAACGAAGGCCAGGTCACGGTCGACGCGCATTCTTACGAACTGCCACAGCCGTTTCTGGTGATCGCCACGCAGAATCCGGTGGAGCATCACGGAACGTATCCTCTGCCTGAGTCGCAACTCGATCGATTCCTGATGCGGGTGCGAATGGGATATCCCGAAGCCGCAGCCGAGCGCGAGATTCTACGCTCCGAAGCCGGCGCAGGAGTTCTGCAGGAGATGCGGCCGGTCCTTACTGGCGCTGACGTGCTCGAGATGCAGGAAGCCGTCAAGCGCATTCGCGTGGATGAGTCGCTGGTGACGTATGCTCTCGAAATCGTCCGCCGGACACGCGAGTCAGAATACTTGTCGCTCGGAGTCTCGCCGCGCGGAGCGCAGGCGCTCTATCGCGCCGCCCAGGCGATGGCGTTTCTCGACGGCCGCAGCTTCTGCACTCCGGAAGATTTCAAACCGCTAGCCGTTCCGGTCTTCGCCCATCGCGTGGTGGTCAACGGTGGGTATGCTTCGACGCTGAAAAAGTCGGAGCAGGCCGATCAGGTGTTACGCGAGATCGTCGAGAACGTGGCAGTGCCGGTGTAGGCAGTGCTCAGTGGCCAGTGATCAGTGGCCAGTTGCAAACCCTCGATCGGCGTCGAGGATATAATTCTCTCCTCATGTCTTTCCTGCGTTTCCTCATGCTGCTTTCGCTGGTCGTCTGGATCGGCGGAATCATCTTCTTTGCTTTTGTGCTTGCGCCGACAGCATTCAATATTCCAGCTGTGCTGCCCAATACTCACCTTGCTGGCAACGTCGTGAGGATCGCTCTGAGTAAGCTGCACTGGATCGCCATCGGTTCTGGAGTCGTCTTCCTGATCAGTTCCCTGTTGTACAGCCGGCTCACAGATGGCACCGCGCATGTCTTCGCGGCGCGGCACGTCCTTCTATGTGCGATGCTGGCGCTCACCTTGGTCTCGCAGTTCGGCATCATGCCTCGCATGGACACTCTGCGGGCGTCGCTCGGGGAAGTGAGTGCCGCGCCCATCGACAATCCAGAGCGCATTCAGTTCGACGCGCTGCATGTGTGGTCGACGCGTGTGGAAGGTGCTGTGTTGCTGCTGGGTTTGGTGGTGGTGTATTTAACTGCACGTAGCTTCTAGCTAGAGCATCAACACGCGTGTCGATGAGCATTTGCTCTCCCGATCATTTATCCTAAAAGGTTGCTCGGCGGTCGCTCAAGCCACAGTGGCGATCCATTCTGAACTCACTCAGGCGTCGCAGTAGCTAGAAGCCAGGAGCTAGAAGCTAGAAACTTTCCCTATGAAAACCGGCATTATTGGCCTGCCTCAGGTGGGCAAGACATCGCTGTTTCGGATTCTGACCAAGGCGCATCTGTCGGATCAGGCTCGCGCCAACCCGCGCGAGGCGCACATCGGCGTCGCCAAGGTTCCGGACGATCGCCTCGATCGCTTGGCTGCACTTTACAACCCTAAGAAGCTTACGCACACATCGGTCGAGTATGTGGACGTTGGCGCCATTGGCCAGGAGGCGTTGAAAGACAGCGCCTACGCCGCTCATCTACGCAACGTGGATGCACTGGCGCACGTGGTGCGCGCGTTCGACGACCCTTCGGTGCCGCATACCGGAGAGATCGATCCGCTGCGCGATATCAAGAATGTGGAATTCGATCTACTGGTGAACGATCTTGGCCAGATCGAGAAAAGGCTGGAGCGGCTGGAAAAAGATCTCAAGAAGATGAAGACTCCGGAGCTTGAAAAAGAATTCGAGCTGCTGAAGCGCGCCAAGCTGGAGGTGGAATCCGACAAGCCGCTGCGCGAAATGGCAATGACTCCCGAAGACAAGAAGCGCATCAAGGGCTTCATGTTCCTGAGTGAGAAACCGATCTTCTACGTGCTCAATATCGGAGAGTCGACCGAACTGGGTAAGGAACTGGATGAAGCGGTGAGCAAGTACAAGCTCACGGAAATCGCGGCGCGGCCGAATGCCGCAGCCACTGCGATCTGCGGCAAGGTCGAGGCTGAACTGGCCGAAATGAGCGATGCCGACGCCGCGGAATTCTTGTCGAGCTACGGATTGAAAGAAAGCGGCCTGGTGCGCCTGATTCGGACCACTTACAAACTACTTGGCCTGATCTCATTCTTCACAGCCGGCGAAGACGAATGTCGCGCCTGGCAGGTTCCAGCGAACTCGCGCGCGCAAGAGGCAGCGGGAGCGATCCATTCCGATCTTGAAAAGCATTTCATCCGCGCAGAAACGATTCGGTGGGATCAACTGCTCGAGGCGGGATCAGAAGCCAACGCCCGCGCCAAGGGAACCCTCAGACTCGAAGGCAAAGATTACATTGTGCAAGACGGTGATGTGATGCATATAAGGCACAGCGGTTAGTCTCGAGTCCCGAGTCCCAAGTATGTATTGTGAGCACGAGACGCAAGACCCCAGTCGTGATGTCCTATTTTGGGAACTAAAATCGCATTGCGGATTCCAACTGGCTCACTCGTTCGCCCATGCCTGTAAGCTAAGCTGATGGCACGGCACTACAAAGACCTGATTGCGTGGCAGAAGTCAATGGACTTGGTATCCGCGCTGTACGACGCTACTGAATCATTTCCCAAACGTGAAACATATAGCTTGACCGATCAAATGCGCCGCGCCGCCGTTTCCGTTCCCAGTAATATCGCAGAGGGACAAGCCCACTACACCGATCGCGAGTTTCGCCATTTTCTTCGCCGCTCGCGAGGATCACTTGCCGAACTTGAAACGCAGGTAATGATCGCACGCCGAAGAGATTATCTTTCTGAATCCCAGGCTGCGGAACTTCTGAAGCGAACTGACGAGGTAAGCCGCATCCTAAGCGGCCTCATCAACTCACTCGGACAGCAAATTCCATCATCGGCGATTTGACTGCTCTCCTCAGTAATCGATACCTTTACTCGGGACTCGGGACTCGGGACTCGCGACTGTATATTTAATGCACCCAATCGTCACCAGCATTCTGCTCGGCCTAACGGCAGCTGCCGCCAACGTTTTTGGCGGGGCAATTATTGTGCAGCGCAGTTGGGAGCGGCGTTATCTGCGCTACTTCGTCGCCCTGGGCGCGGGATTCATGCTGGCTACGGCCTTGGTCGAGATGGTCCCGGAGAGCCTGGAATTGCGGGGACGAAGCGCCGCCTATTTGATCCTGCTGGGCTACCTCCTCATTCATTTCTTCGAGCATACGGTCACGCCGCACTTCCACTTCGGCGAAGAGACGCACAGAGACGAGTTCATGCATTCGCACAAGAGTTACTCGGTGCTGCTCGGCCTGATCATCCACACGTTTTTTGACGGCATCGCCATCGCGTCAGGATTTCTGGTCTCGAACGCTCTGGGCTGGATCATCTTCTTCGCCGTCTTCCTGCACAAGATTCCCGAAGGCTTCACGGTGAGTTCGGTGATGCTGGCCAGCGGACGCAGCCGGGGCACGGCCTGGGGCGCATCGGCGATCCTGGGCGGGGCCACCCTCGCCGGGGTTCTGACGATGGCGCTTTTCCGCCAGCACGTAGACGCGGGACTGCCGCTGGCGGCGGGCGTTACGATCTACGTTGCGGCTTCGGATTTGGTTCCCGAGGTCAACAAGGAACCGGGACCGAGAATGGCTTTACTGGTTTTTGTCGGAGCGGGGGTCGTGTTTCTGCTGGATGCGTTGTTTCACCTTCACTGAGCGGTCGAAGGCGAGTATCACGGGCTCCGATGCGGCTTATGTTCCGGGAGTGGTAGCACGTGCAATCCTGGGATCTTCTTGAAGTCCTTCGCATCCGACGTCACGAGAACGTGATCTTTCGCGGCAGTGGCGGCCGCGAAACAGTCCGCATAAGGCAGGCCGTGACCGGCTTTAAGCTGGGCAGCCCGCGCCGTGACCGCCTCCCCTGCGTCGAGGACTGCAAGGGGCAGCAGCTTCACGCGGTCCATGATCAGTGTAGTTTCTGTGATTCCCTCTGCCTTGGCGATGCTGTAGTAGACCTCACCCCAGTTGATCACCGACATGCGGAGCGGCTGCTCAGCGTCGCGGGCTTCCTTGAAAAGCCGGTTCACCGTCTCGGAGCCCGGCCCGCCGGTGAGAAAGCGATAAAGGGCATTGGCATCGAGGACGTGCACCTTCATCGCAGATCCCGATCCCTGCTTTTCTCCACGCGGTCTGGCAGCCCGCGGCCTGCGAGCACGCCCTTCATGGCGTCGATAAACTCATCAGTTACTGGCTGAATAAACAGTCGACCTTGCTCTTCTAGAAATGCCACACGAGTCCCTTCGTCAATCCGGAACTTGCGCCGGATATCCACCGGGATCACTACTTGCCCCTTGGCTTTGACTGTTGCGTACTCGATCGCCATAGTATGATATTTTACGTTGAGGTTGTACTCATGTCAATGAGGTCCGACTTCCATGAATAGGTTTGATATGCCTTAGAAAGTCTATCGACGACGACCTTGGGCAAATAAGCCCGGGGTAAGCCATGCTCAGAAGGGCGGAGGCATGGTGGAAATGCCTCGCCGGGCCAAGGGTGACGTCGACGGGAAGGAGGTTCTTCGCTCCGCCCAGAATGACAGACCGTAGAATTTCAGGACGAATGAATCGGTCCCATTAGTCCACCGTGTGCTTGGCAGTGTAGCCGTCGCGGGCTACGACGTCGATCTTCTGGTCTTTGCCCTTCTGGTCTTTCACTTTCAGCGGGGCGCCGTCGGGCGCGAGCACCTCGACTTTCAGCTTGCGGTAGGTACCGTCCAGTTTGCTGTTGGAGGGATGATACGACAGAGAATACTGGTGGCGGATGTTGTTGCCAATATCCTGAAAGTCCTCTCCATACTCTGCCTCGAAGCGCGGAAAGTAGGCGCGCCCGCCGGTCATGGCAGCGAAAGTTCTCATTTCATTATCGGCCTGCAGGTAATCCAGTTCGCTGGCGTGAATGCCCATGCCGCGGTTGCCAGCGCGGCCCATGATCCGGGCGATCTGTCCCACGCTGATTGGAAATATGGTCACATCCTTTGTATCCTTGACCTTCTTGGTGATCTTATCCAGCGTGAGCTTGCTGAAGCTGTCGAATCCGGTGGTGATCAATATGACGTATTTCTTCCCTTCGACCCGGTCCAGACGATCCAGGGTGTCATATAAGGCGTCAAACAGGTTGGTCTCAGCGAATCCCGGCATCCTCATCTGGTTCAGCGCCCCGTAGACGGCTTTCTTGTCCTGGGTGAAATCCACCAGAATGTGGGGCTGCATGTCGTAATAGGAAACCGCAATCCAGTCATCTTTCGTGAGCGTATTGGCAAAGGCGTAGGAAGCCTGTAGCGCGTTAATCATGAAACTGTAGCGGGTGGACGCGAACTCCACCAGCAGCACAGCTGTGATCGGAGCTTTCGATACGTTGAAGCTGGTGATCTGCTGCTGGGCTCCGTCTTCAAACAAGCGGAAATTGTCTTGCTTCAGGCCGGGGACGAACTGGCCGCTCTTGGTAGTGACCATCACATCCACATTGACCAGAGGCACGTTGACCTTGATGGAATAGTCAGGCATGCCTTCGGTTTTGGCGGGCGAAGCGGGCGGCGGAGGTGGCGGCGGAGCGTCGGGATTTTTCTTCGGGATGGAGTAGGGGCCGACGTCGCCGGTGGGCCCACCGGCCTCGGGAGGAACCTCTTGCTTGGGCTTGCCGCCGTTTTGCGGATTGTCTTGCGGCGGCGACTGCGACTGATCCTGGGCAGAGCCCGGAATGACGGCGAAAAGCAGGACCAGCGAGACCGTCAGGGCCAGCACCGGCCGGATTAAATTCTGGAAACGCGAGCGTTGGTTTGCAATCAGCAGATCGAGGAACATACGAAACTCCGGGGGAGATAATGGCTCTATGGGAGCGAAATACCCTGTGCTAGTATAGACGCAAGAATTCGCGATTGGGATGTTTTGCCCGGCTCCCGGTATTCCCCTCCTGGCAACGACTTACAATCTGGCGAAGTCTAATGCGAGTAGGGCAGGGCTGGCACAAGTCCTTACGGGCGTCGTTCATGAGAAAACTAGCTTTCTTCGTTGCTGTCGCTTCCGTGTTTTTTTCCTCTTCTGCGTCTGCCCAAACCGGTTCGGCGCAGGGCGCGCAAAATCCTCAAATCATTGCTGTTAGCCAGATTCACGCCGGCATGCGCGGGGTCGCCTACACAGTGTTTGAGGGTGTAAAGCCCGAGGCCATGGAAGTGGAAGTACTTGGCGTGCTGCACAACGTCAACGGTCCCAAGGGCGACGTTATTCTGGTGCGGCTGCACGGGCAGAAGGTGGAGTACACGGGCGTGGTCGCAGGGATGAGCGGTAGCCCGGTTTATCTTGACGGCAAACTCGCCGGAGCGCTTGCCTTCCGCATCGGAGAATTCTCGAAAGAGCCCATCGCCGGCGTCACTCCCATCGCCGATATGCTGGAGATCAGCGCACTTGATCGCTCACCTGCGGAAGAGACCTCCGCCATCAAGCCCTCGATCACCCCGGTCGCAGGCAAGACTGCTGCGCCCGGCGAGAATTCCGTGCTGCCGGGTTCGGCCCAGGATTCCGAGGGGAGACATTTTGCTAATTACCTGAAGCCCATCCAGACTCCTTTAGTGTTCAACGGATTCTCCGAACAAGCAATTCATCTTTTCTCGGGACAGTTTGCCGCCGCAGGAATCGTTCCGGTCATGGGCGCGGGCTCAGTGAGCGACGACAAACAACCGGAACCGCTTGAAGCCGGCTCTGCCGTGAGCGCGGTCTTGGTGCGCGGTGACATGGACATTGAGGCCACCTGCACAGTGACCTATGTGGATGCGCAGCGGCTGCTGGCTTGCGGACATCCGCTACTGCAGTTCGGCTCGGTCGACCTGCCCATGAACAAGGCCGAAGTTTTAGCCACGCTGGCCTCGCCGCTGAATGCTTTCAAGATCATCAATACTACGGAGCCCGTGGGAACCTTCGTGCAGGATCGCCACACCGGCATCATGGGCGTGTTCGACCGCCAGCCGGAGATGATTCCAGTCACGCTGAGCATCCACAGCAGCACTGGCGTGAAGCAATTCCACTACGAAGTGCTGAACAATCCGAAGCTGACGCCGGTGGCGCTGATGGTGACAGTGTTCAACGCGCTGCACGGCGTCAACGAGTTTGGCGAAGAAATTACTTACCGGCTCGCGGGCAGCATCGGCGTGAAGGGATTCCCGGAAGTAACGATGCGCAATATGTTCGCTCCGGCGGAGAATGGTCAGCCCGCAGCCATGCAGGCCGCAATCTCTCTGGGCGAGCGCTTCGGCCGCATCTATGACAACCCTTATAACGCTCCGGCGATCGCCGGTGTGAAGCTGGATTTCGATCTGGTGCGCGAGCGCCGCTGGGCTCGCCTTGAGAGTGCCCGCACCGACGTGACGGAAGCTCGTCCCGGCGACAACATCACGCTCGAAACGGTGCTGGCTCCCTACCGCGGCGAGCGCATCGTGCGGCAGATTCCAGTGAAGATTCCCACCTCGGCGAGCAAAGGAACTTTGCGCATCCTGGTGAGCGACGGCGAGACTCTCGACCGCATCGGACACGCCAACCCGGCCTTCGGCCGCAAGCTCGATCTCGCCTCCACCATCGCAGTGCTGAACAAGGAGCACTCCAACAATCGCCTCTATGTCTCGCTGCTCGAGGCGGACCCGGAAGCCCGTGTCGGCGACAAGGTGATGCCAACCTTGCCCATCTCGATCATGAACGTGATGGACGGAATGCGCGGCAATCAGGAAATGGTGGTCTCGGGCGAATCGAACGTGGACGAAACGGCAACGGCTCCGCTGGATTATGTGGTGTCTGGAGTGCAGTTGCTGACGATCACGGTGAAGTGAACGTCGGACGTACCCACGTCCGGCCCCGGCTCGAAAGAACGTCCCTCACTTTGAATCAGGACTCTTCGGCTGTGAGGCGCGTTCCTTCAGGACATAATACTTGACCCAAACGTTATCCTCATCTCCGTTGGTGATGCGTTTTTGACACCACGCTAGCGGGTAGGAATGCCCGGCTCCCCAGATCAGCGGATAGGATTTTTCTCCTCCCACCGGATCGTCTCTCTCCCATCTCGCCCCCGGTTCGCTCCGCCGGATCGCCTCTCCAACGTATGCACCATAGGCTGACCCGAGTCCTTTTACGCTGATGGACGATGGATTCTTCGCATATTGTTCATGCAGTTGCCCCAGAATTTTCTCGACGCTCTTGATGGACTCGACGCTGTAATCAAGATGGACGTGATTCTCACGTTCGGCGTCGGCTACTCCCTCAGACGCCAACCATTGAATGAACTCGTCCGTGCTCTTGAACGTTCGCTCCCCATTCTTGCTCCGACGCCAGAGAAAGAATAACGAGACGCATAGAACAAGCAGTAGCACTGTGGCCAGGGCTGATTTCCTGGTCATACATTCGCCCGGTTCACTTCATCCATCCAGCTAGCATCCCTGCTTTATCCATGTGACGGAAGCCATCTGTCTGCAGCGCTGCCAACACCATCAGCGTTCCGTTGTAGCCCACGTGGGCCAGGAAGCTTGAGGCCACGGACTTGGTCAGCGCCCGAACCGTGGTGAGCACCACGCCGACCAGGAAAATGATCAGCACCGCCGACCAGGAACGCCCGTACTGGATGAAGTGCACCAGCCCGAAGGGGAGTGCTGTGAGAATGATTCCCCAAATTACTCCCATGCGCCGGGCGACTACTGGATAAAGGAATCCGCGAAAGAAAAGTTCTTCCATTAGAGGGCCGAGGGTGACCGCGAAGACAGCGATGAGATAAGCATCCAGAGGCCGGTCGAAGAACTGATCGAAGGGAGTGTCTTTAGGCATGGGGAGGAATTTTCCCAGGAGGTCGATCCCGAGCATGAGAACTCCCAAGCCCACGAGACTTACCCCGGCGATCCCCGGCCAATTCCAGCGAACGGCCTGCAGGAAACGCGTGTGATACTTTCCCCGGAGCAGCAGGACCATGTACAACGCCACGGCGATGTAAGCCAGAAACTGGGAAAGTAGCGCCAGCGCGGGCTTCTGCGCCACCTCCACCCAACTCTCATGCGGATATGCGAAGCGGTGCGCGCCGAAAACAATGAGGAGGGGCACGACTAAAAAAGCGAGCAGCGTTGTCAGGGCAGCAATCTGCAGAACATCCCACCCGCTCCACACGGGGTTTTCGCCGGCTTTGGGCGCAGGTGTTGCGGGCGCAAACCCAGGCGGCGGAAATGGGTCCGTGATTAACTGGAGCGGCGTCTGCGGCTCACTATTCAACGGCGGAGGTTCAAGCTGCGGATTTTCGGGCGCTGACAAACATATCCTTTCCTTGCAATCCGAATTCTACGACAGTTGCCGCCGCGGCGCGGGGCTCTCCCTCAAACGATGCTACCGTTTCGAAACCGCAACTAGCTAGCGCGCAGCCGCTGCGGCGAGGGGTCGAATGGCTTTGAGTTCTTTGCTATATTTCCGCCGGACCTGATGAACCGCGAAGGCGTCTTGCAAATTCAGCCAGAACTGCTCGGAGGTCCCGAAATACTTGGCCAGGCGAGCCGCCATTTCGGGGGTAATTCCCCGCTTCTCGCGGACGATGTCGTTGACGGTGGGAGGAGAAACGTGCAGCTCCACCGCCAGCCGGTAAGGGGAAATGCCCATCGGCTCTAGAAACTCTTCACGAAGAATTTCCCCCGGATGCACGGCCCAACGCTTCGAGTTTTCATTCTTGATAGACATCAAACCCAGCCCTCAGCGGCTAAAGCCTATTCTATCTATCGACGATTAACGGCACGGCTGAAGCCGTGCCCTTCCCGAGCTTTATGGCGGCGGATTCTCGACCCCTCCTACGCGCTCCGCTTCCCGTTCCCCGCAAAATATCCCGTCAGCGCCTGGCCGGTGTATGACTTCTTCACCCGCGCCACCTGCTCCGGTGTACCCTGCGCCACGATGCGGCCGCCTTCTTCGCCGCCTTCGGGGCCGAGGTCGATGATCCAGTCCGCGTTGCGGATTACGTCCAGATTGTGTTCGATGATGATGACGGAATTGCCCAGATCGGTCAGCCGGTGCAGCACGTCGAGCAACTTTTTCACGTCGTCGAAGTGCAAGCCAGTGGTGGGCTCATCGAGGAGATAAAGAGTTTTGCCGGTCTGCCGTTTGCTCAACTCGCGAGCCAGCTTGATGCGCTGGGCTTCGCCGCCCGAAAGTGTCACCGCAGACTGGCCGAGATGAATATAGCCGAGGCCTACGTCGACCAGCGTTTGCAGCTTCTGCTTCACCTGCGGAATGTTTTCGAGAATGGGCAGCGCGTCGGAAACCGGCATTTCCAGCAAATCAGCAATCGAGTTCCCGTTGTACTTCACCGCCAGGGTCTCGTGATTGTAGCGGCGTCCGCCGCAGACCTCACACAGCACGTAAACATCGGGCAGAAAGTTCATCTCGATGCGGCGCTGGCCCTCGCCCTGGCACGCCTCGCAACGTCCGCCGGAGACGTTGAAGGAAAAGCGTCCCGGCTTGTAGCCGCGCTCGCGCGCTTCCGGCAACATGGCATAGAGATCGCGAATCGCGGTGAACACGCCGGTGTAAGTTGCAGGGTTCGAGCGCGGCGTGCGGCCGATCGGCGACTGATCGATGCGAATGACTTTATCGATGTTCTCCGCGCCCACGATCGCCTTGTGCTCACCAGACTTCTCACGCGACCGGTAAAGCTGGCGTGCCAGGGCACGGTAAAGAATGTCATTGACCAGCGTTGACTTGCCCGAACCGGAAACTCCGGTCACCACCGTCATCACGCCGAGAGGGAACGTTACGTCGAGATTCTTGAGATTGTTTTCTTTCGCACCGAGAATGGTGAGCGCTGCTCCGTTCTTCTGCCGCCGCTCGGCACGCATCTCGATCTGCACTCTGCCGGAGATGTAAGCTCCGGTCAGCGAATTCGGCTCGCGCATGATCTCTTCGGGAGTGCCGTGGGCCACCAGGCCGCCCCCGTGGCGTCCAGCGCCGGGACCGAGGTCGATTACGTAGTCGGCACGGCGAATGGTTTCTTCGTCATGCTCCACCACAAGGACGGTGTTGCCGAGGTCGCGCAGGTTTTCGAGCGCGGTCAGCAGCCGACCGTTGTCGCGATGATGCAGGCCAATCGAAGGCTCGTCCAGCACATAGAGCACGCCACGCAGCCTTGACCCAATCTGCGTCGCCAGACGAATGCGCTGCCCTTCGCCTCCAGATAAAGTTGCCGCCGAGCGGTCGAGCGAAATGTAGTTCAGTCCAACGGCGTTCAGAAACTGCAGGCGCTCGACGACTTCATGCATGACGCGGCCGGCAATCTTCTCCTCACGGCCGGCTAGTTTGATGCCCTGCGCCACTTCGAGCGCCCGAGAAATCGGCAGTCCAGTGAATTCGGCAATGGACATGCGGTTTACCTTCACCGCCAGGCTCTCCGGCCGCAGCCGCTTGCCTTGACACGCCGGACACTCCGTCGCCGACATGTGATCCATCAGCCAGTCACGGTAGCCTTCCGAGGTCGACTCCTCCAGATTCTGTTTCAAGTATCCGAAAATTCCGCGGAACCCGGTCTTGCCACGTCCTGACTCGCCATTCAACAGCAGGTCCTGAATCTTCTCGGGAAGTTTTTCAAACGGCGTATTCAAATCAATTCCATGCGCTGCAGCCACCACCTGCAAAGCATGAATCAGCCCCTGCGACGCCGAACCCGGCCCCAGACCGCCTTCAAGCAACGGCTTCGACCAATCCGTGATCACCTTCGCAGGATCGAAATCATAGCGGCTGCCGAGGCCGTGGCACTCGGGACAAGCTCCATACATGCTGTTGAACGAAAACGAGCGCGGCTCCAGTTGCGGCACGCTGATACCGCAGTCCGGACAAGCCAGCTTCTCCGAATAGAGTTGTTCATCGCCGCCAACTACCGCGACCTGCACCAACCCGCCCGCCAACTTCATCGCCAGACCAACCGACATTTCGAGGCGATGCTCGATGCCCGGCTTCACCAGCAGGCGGTCAATCACCACTTCGATGGTGTGGTTCTTGCGCTTGTCGAGGTTCAGGTCGTCATCCAGATTCACGATTTCGCCGTCGACGCGGGCCCGCTCGTAGCCGTGCTTGAGCAGGGTTTCCATTTCCTTCTTGAATTCCCCTTTGCGGCCACGAACGATTGGGGCCAGAACCATTACACGGTCCTCAGGCGTCAGCAGCATGACTCGCTGCACGATCTGCTCGGCCGACTGGCGGCTGATGGGGCGGCCACACTTGGGGCAATGCGGCACTCCGATGGAAGCGAACAAGAGGCGAAGATAGTCATAAATCTCGGTGATGGTCCCCACGGTCGAGCGCGGACTGCGGCTGGTGGTTTTCTGCTCGATCGAAATGGATGGGCTAAGTCCATCAATTGCATCCACATCCGGGCGTTCCATCTGGTCCAGAAACTGCCGCGCGTAGGTCGAAAGCGTCTCTACGTAGCGGCGCTGTCCCTCGGCATAAATCGTGTCAAAAGCAAGCGAGGACTTGCCTGACCCGCTCAGCCCAGTCACCACGGTGAGGGTGTTACGCGGAATCTCAACGTCGATGTTTTTGAGGTTATGCTGGCGCGCCCCGCGCACCGAAATCTTGGTAATAGCCATTTAGTCTAGGTTGGATTGCCCTTCCGTAACGTCGACAGGTCAGCAGACTTGTTCGACATTAGGAATGCACAGCTCTACTCCGTATCTTAATCGTCAATAGCGACGAGCGTCAACGCAGGTAGATTGAAGAAGCCACGTTGATGAAAATTCGAGATGCGCACCGGCTGCGGCAATTTTGACATCTAACTCTGGATAGGGTGGTTGATCTTGATTTCGCTCTTCATGCCTCTGATTCTCTGCCTCACGGTAGTCGCCTCCGTTGGAATTGGCGTTCTAGCCGCTTATACCGCGGTCATCGGCATCCTGCATGCCTTCGGCCGAGCTTCGCAGCAGCAGCCTCGTCCCGCGGAAGCGCGCCCGCGACTGGTTCTCGTTCCCACGCAACACCACGCCAGCGGCGACTAGGGCTGGCCCGTGTTAGCATCTAAGCGTTAGTGACATTCTCCTCTCCGCTCTCTGCAGGCGTACATGGCCCGCTCTCACGGCACTTCCGTTTGCGCTTGCGTTCGCGTTCTCCTGGCGGGCTGCGCCATGCTTTTCACTCTCGCCGCCCCGGCCGCCGAGCCCTCTCCCTGGCTCGAAATTCACTCCACACACTTCACCGTAATCACCGATGCCGGAGAGAAAAAAGGCAAGGAAGTCGCTCTGCGCTTCGAGCAGATGCGGGCGGTCTTCGCCGTCCTGCTGATGAAGGAGCGCCTCAACGAGCCGCTGCCGCTCACCATTCTCGCCTTCAAGAACGACAAGAACTACTACCTGACCGCGCCGTTGCGCCAGGGCCAGCCGATCGACGTTCCCGGCTTCTTCCTGCCCGGCGAAGACCAGAACTTCATCGTCCTGAACTTGCTCGAGGAGGAATCCTGGCGCTCCGTCGCCCATGACTTCGCCCACCTGCTCCTCAACTACAACTATCCCGAGGCTCCAGCCTGGTTCGACGAAGGGCTGACCGAGTACTTCAGTTCCATCCGCGTGGATGACAAGAAGTACGAAATTGGCGGCGACCCCGAACTACGCTCCGCGGGAGCGGGCAACCCATCGAAGTCCCTCACCGAACTGCTTAGCAGCCAGCCCTGGCTCGCGCTGCCCGAGCTGCTCACCATGAAGCATGACCCTTCAACCACCGAAGAAGGCACGCGCCGGACGCTCTTCTATGCCCAATCCTGGATGACCTTGCATTACCTCCTCCACGAGAAAAAGCTGCCCGAGACCGGAACCTATTTCGACCTGGTCGAAAACCAGCACAAGCCGGTGGACGAAGCCATTCAGACGGCCTATGGCGTGACCGCTGCTCAGTTCGACCAGGCGGTGAAAGACTACTTCCACTCGCTCACGCCGCTATTAGCGGCAGGCTCCCAAGCCAATTCGCCACAGGTTTACCAGTCCCCCGAGATCGTGGGACCGGACGCTAGTGTGATCACCTCCAAGGTTTTTCCCGAGACGGACGCCCGCGCCATAGTTGCCGAAGTGAAGATCAGAATCCCCGACCGCCGCGAAGCCGGCCTGCAGGAGTTGCAGCTGCTGGCCACAGCGCCCGCACCCACTCCCGTCAAGAAAACCAACGAGAAAGACGCCATCGAAAATGCTCTTCCGGTAACGGTAGCCGGCAATGAGATCGCCCACCGCGCGCTTGCCTGGGACCACCTGCAGCACGGCGAGTTTGAAGCTGCCGCCGAAGAACTGGGCGACGCTGCCGCCCTCAACCAGGGCGACATGTGGATCCGCTACTACTTTTCGGTGCTGAAATACCGCATGTCGCAGGTCAAGCACGCCGACATCCAGGGCTTGCCTAACATGATGCAGGACCTGCGCGCAGTACTCGAGTGGTATCCCGAATTCGCCGACGCCGATGACCTGATGGCTATGGCGCGCATGGAAGGCGGAGGGCCGATCGCAGCGATGCAGGCTGAGCGCGCTGCCATGCAACTCTCTCCGCGCAACCAGCAGTACGTTTACCATCTGGCGCAAATCTACGTTGCCGACAAGAAGTGGGAAGCCGCGCGAGCCTTGCTGGAACGGTTGAAGACTAGCAGCGATCCGAAGGTCGCGGCCGCGGCAAGCGACCGTCTGGCACAGCTCGCCACCGAGCAGAAATACGGCGTCTCAGCCGCCACCGCCGCTTCCGCCAAGAAACTGCCTGCCCAACCTTCTCCGTTCGACGTGCTGGAGCAGGACGCTGCCAAGCGCGCAGCTCAGGCCCAGGCGGGACAATCCGGCACGGCTGATCGGCGGCCGTCAAAGTTCTTCCAGGGGAGGCTAGTGGATGTAGATTGTTCCCAATCCCCGGCCGCGGTTCTCACCGTTACCTCCGGCGCAGTGGCTCTCAAGCTGCGCACCGCCGATTACAAGTCACTGCTGCTCATCGGAACCGACACCTTCTCCTGCGAATGGAATAATCGTTCCGTCTCGGTGAACTACAAGCCCGGCGGAATGTCGGACGGAGATTTGGTGTCGTTGGAAGTGCGGTGAGGCTCATGAACAGAAATTTAATGGAAGGCGGCTCGGCAGTCCGAGTCCCCCCGTTCCCGGTTCCCAACTTCGCCTGGGCGTATGCCTGTCGGGTCGTCAGATTGGATAGATCCACTATTTCGATTTGACACGTGTGGGGTCCCATGTTACTTTCGTCACTGTCCGCGACGCGGTCGTAAAAGCTTCTCACCATGCCGGAGGACGGCATGGGCGGTAACGCGGAGGTTATCAGGCTTGCCTGACCTTCCGTACACCTTGGAGTTGTGAGTAGCACGACTGTTGCCGCCCTCGATGACGCCGAAGCCATAATCGGCAAGTGGAGGGAGGATGCGCAAAGTGCACTTCATTGTGTCCCTTGCACCCTCGGTACTTTGCCGAAGGTGAACCCACCATAGGGACGCCTTCTCAAAATACAATTTGAAAGGAAATGACTACAATGAAGAACCCATACGCAGAAGATCATGTGTTTCCACGCCCCGTGGAGCACCTCCCGGAGTATGCCCACGCCAAGGCCCGCCAGAATTGCGCTGAGCGGCTTACCGAGGCATTTAAGCTGACTTCCGAAGCGGCAGCTGCCATCGCCAACGCGGTGGTCGACCCGGCCGCCGTGCGGAAGGGTATTGCCGACCCGCTGGATCCCCACGTCGAGGAGATAGCGGTTCCCGGCGGAACACTTTTGGGGATTCGCAGCGGAGTTTGGGTGAGGCGAGTAATGCCGGACCCTCGCAACCCTCGCATTGGACCATCTCGGCGGCACCCCTTCGCCGTCGAACCCGGGACTGGGAGCGATGATTCGAGGTTTCGGCCTGTGCCAGAGCCACGTTCACTAAAGGGCGTCGGGCCCTCGGTTGCTCAGCTCGTGGTGGAAATTGAGAGCCGAGAGCACCTCACTTGGGCGTCGCAACAGGCCGCAAACTACGTTCTTGCGGACAATGACTGGCGTGCTTCGATTGCTTCGCAGGGCGTGATGGAGCCCGTCTGGCTCGTCGTCACAACGTACGAACATGTTGACGGATCAGCTCCCGTCACGGTTCTCGTCAGCGCTGAAGGGTCATCACGTATTACTGCTGACCATGACCTGTTGAAGATACGTTCATCTGACGTCCCATACGAGGATAATGATGGAAAGCTCCGTACGCATTTGCGAAAGCTTAACGACGCCTTGGACCGAGGCGCCGATCGCGATGAAAGCATCGCGTTGCGATGCGAGCGCATCCCGGCCCTGATCGTTGTAGCGTTTCGAAAGCACCCGACCGCCACGACGGCATTTCCCACAGCTGTCAAATCCCTGGTCGCGTTGCGCCATGTCGATCCACCGAAGCCTTGGGGAGAAGGCCCGGAGAACGAGGCTCTTGCCGACGAAGTTCTCGACGAACTTCATAGGGAGGGGATTATTTCGGCGACGGAACGCGACTACTACGCTGGCTCGTGCACGCGCGGCGAGGCGCGCGCAGCACATCTTTCGGATGACCCTGCGATTCGCGCGGCTCGTATTATTCGCCTATTTAGTAGGGAGGACGAGCGCGTCAATCGTGGTATTAGGGTCGCGGTGACCAGCCAATCTACGCGCAAGCGGATTACTCCGAAACTGTGCGACGAGCTTGCGACCGCACTCATCCTGCGCGCCATGACCGATGACCCGGCTAAATCGGATCAAATCCGTCGCTACCTGCGGGACTCCTATGGGAAGGCCTCCCATCGGGAACCATGGGATAGCACGGAGCGAGACGTCGAGACACTTGCTGCTGAGGCACTCGACGAGGTGCGCGGCTCCATTGCGAGCGGCGACGCGGCCGGCGATCCGGGCCCGTCATCGCTAGAGCTGGCCGTGCGGGCGGCGTACCCTCTTATCGTCTCTGGGCGGCTCGCTGCGGATCGCGGGAGCGCCAATAACTCCCAGCCCGACAGACGCAATCCCGGTGAGGTGCTCGACGCTATGCGTAGGACCGTTCTCGGAGTGCAGCAACTCTCGCACTCCCTGCAAGACTTCGCGGCGAAAAGTCCCCTTCGCGCTGTGGACGAGTCCGGCCAGGTCAGGATGCTCCCGGATGGAGCGGGAGAGATGATGATCAACGATGTGTACCTTCGCGGGGAGTTTCCCCCGCCGGGCAAGGCTCGGTCACCACGTCCGGGCGACACACCGGACGACCATTACCATAACCGCGTAGGGGAGTTCACAGCAGCAGTGGAGCGCCTCGAACAACAGTTTGCGGCCATCGGACAGGTGGTTGGCAACGACGGGCGCTCGCTCGTTGAGGACCGCGGGGTGGATTCGCGATTGTGTACCGCTTGGCGGGACACGCTCGCGAAGATCGACGAAGAACTTGTCGTCTGGAGCCACAAGTTCCGGAAGGTCTATGGCGTCGCCGCTCCTTCCGCAGTGGTTTCGGACCGTCCCGCGGGGGACGATGAGGAGGATGACACTGTTGCCTGGGACGAGGCTAGCGAAGCCGTGCCGACGCCCCTTTCGCGGTAATTCCTTGACGACGTTCAGGTCCGCTGCCGGGTCCCCCACTTCTCGCCTCCCCTGCGAGAAGTGGGAGGACCCTCGACCCCTCATTTTTCCACAACCGGGTTGTGACATCTAACCTTGCCCGCACATCTCAAATCAGCGATCATGGTCGAGGCCGTGACGGTCTGCTACACAGCAATTCGTCGCGCTCCAAGTCCTTTGTTTCACGGATTTTAGTATCTAAGTTCTTTGACATCCGGATTTTGCGGGGAATTTCTCGCTAACCTGGTGATTCCACTAGACCCAGGGGGAGGGGGTATACCCTAAACCAAACGAAAGTCGCGCCCCACCCACGGTGTCTCCAGCGGGTGCGCGCAAGATTATTCAGGGCAGAAATCCACAAGGCCGAAATAATTGCTAATGCCCGTTCTTTAGATAGCGATCAAACCACTCCACCGTGCGCTTTAAAGCATCGATCTGGTTTTCGCGCTTGGCGAAGCCGTGGCCCTCGTCGGGATAGTAATGGGCGTCGACGACTTTGCCTTCCTGTTTGAGAAGCGTGACTGCCTGCTCCGCCTCTTCGCTGGGATCGCGAATATCATTGGCGCCTTGCAGAACCAGCAATGGAGCCTTCGCATCCTTGAAGTACTTGATCGGTGAGGCATCTTCGTAGACCTTGCGGTCTTTGACTGGGTCTCCGAGGAGTGATTGATCATATTGCTGAAGGGTTGGTTCTTCATGTTGCTGTTCGGTCAGCCAGTCGGTGATTCCGAAGAGTTCGACTGCGGCAGCCCAGACGTCGGGTGTTCTGCCGATGGCAATCATCGCCATGTACCCGCCGTAAGACCCTCCCGTGATGCCGATCTTCTTCGGATCCACAAAACCAGTGGCTGCAAGGAACTTGGCAGCGTAGACCTCATCCTGAAGATCGCCGTTGCCGAGATCTTTGTAGTTGGCCCTCTGAAATTCCATGCCATAGCCAGTCGATCCGCGAACATTCGGCGCAATGCAAACGTATCCGCGGGAGGCCAGCGCGACTGCTGTCTTGCTGAAGGCGTCGACCGTCTGGCCAGTCGGGCCGCCATGGGGCAGGACCACTCCGGGATTACTCCCGTCCCGCTTCAGATTGAGAGGCACCCACAGAAAAGCGCTGATGATCTTTCCATCAAACGTCCGATAGTGCACAAGCTGCGACGCGGGAAGCCGGGAGGGATTTAAACCGCCCAGCGCTGAGAACGTTAGCTCCCGAACCTGACGGCTTGCCAGATCGTAAACCCAGAAGTCGGCAGGCTGGGTCGAACTTTGATGCGACACCAGCAGGCCGCTCCCCGCGGGCGAATAAGCGCTGGGAGCGCCGACAGCTGAATTGATGCCCAGGGGAAGATCCAGCTTCTCGGCGTGAAAAGTTGCGCCATTGCCGGGACGAAGATCCGCCAAGTAAAGGTCGCTTCGCCCGTCTTCGTTCACCACGTAGGTGAAACTCTTGCCGTCGGGCGAGAAGTATCCCGCGTCTGCTTCCCACTTCAGATCAGTGACCCAGGTCAATTTCTTGCTGGCAACATCGACCAGCGCGACGTTATCGTATCCGCCTTTTTCATTCGAAGTGACCAGCAGCGTGCGCCCATCGGGAGAGATGGACGAGACCGAGTGGAGAATTTCTCCCTTGTGCGGGGTCAGGTTCTCCAGGGTGCCGCTGTTCACATCGATGCGATACACGTCAGAATCCGTATGTCCTGCGTTCGTGCGGTCGGCGTAGATCGTCTTGCCATCCGGACTCCAAACCTGTTGGCCCCACTCCCGGTTCCTGGTCTGCTCGTTTGTCAGCTTGCGAATCCGGCGAGACTTCCAGTCGAGCAACTCGATGTCGTAGTTAGACGAATCCTTGCCCCGGGCCGAAATGGCGATCGCGGCGCCGTCAGGCGACCAGCGCGGGTTCGTCTCTGAGACATCAGGAGTATTCGTGATGTTCACCGCGTCGCCGCCATCGCTCGGAACTGCGTAGAGATCGAAAATCTCGCCTCCACCGGCATCCTGTTCATAAATGATCCATTTCCCGTCGGGTGACCATACCGCGCCGAACTGGCGGTCATCGGACTCGGTCAACTGGATTGGCCACCCTCCCGAGGCCGCAACCTTCCAGAGGTTCATTCTTCCAGTGAGGTTGGTCGTGAAAACGACCTGCCGGCCGTCGGGCGACCAGGATGGACCGGAAACACTGCGGGTGTAATAAAGCTCGCTGATGGAAACCGGTCCGGCCGCAGGGTTCGATGCCGAGGCCACGGCCTTGGGATCGGTAATCTGACGCTCGTCCGGCGAGGAAGCGGCCAGCAGGATCAGGCCGGACAGGACAACCAGATTCAGTGAAGCAATCTTAAGAGGGATTCGCATGGCGACGCACGACCTGTCGATTACCTGGAAAAGCGGAATCATTGTACATGCGGATTGCCACGATCAGCGGGGCGAATATAAAACCCTCCCGCCGGGAGCAGGAGGGTCGGTGGTTGCGGAACCAGCAGTCTAGGCACGGACGACGTTGCCCGCCTGGAAGCCTTTGGGGCCTTTGAGCAGATCAAACTCCACGGTCTCACCCTCGTTGAGCGAGCGGTAGCCGTTCTCCTGAATGGCGGAGAAATGCACGAAGACGTCCTCTCCCGTGGAGCGCTGGATAAATCCATATCCCTTCGCCCCGTTGAACCACTTTACTGTTCCCTTCTCTCTCACAGAAAAACTCCTTTCCCCTGATCATTAAGAATTAGTTCCCTGGATTTCCCGTAACGTTGCTCCCCGCGGAGCGCCCCCTCGAGAAAGCCAGTGAAACCCGGTTGCGTCTCCTGCCAGAGAAATATGTGCCGGAGAAACTGCCCCAAAGCAAAAGACTCCGCGCTTCTACGACGCGTGAAGGAAATGCGGCGAGAACTTGCGGAGCCCTGGACCATCGGCGCTGATTTCTACTGCCCTGCTCAAGACATCAACCTGCCTTACCGATTCATTCCCGACTCTCATCGGGTCATGCGCAACAGATAATAAGGAGTATTAAATCGTTACGCAAGAAAAATTAGTGGAAATAACCGAGGGTCACATTTAAATCTTTAACACGGTATAAGAAACAGCGCGCCTAAGCCCCTACACCTTCGTTCCCCGGAGAACCGAAACCCGGCCGCAACCCTTTGATAGGATTAGTCCAGCGCTCGTGCCCGATCAAATCACAGCTCCCGTTTCCCGCCCCACGGTGGACGCCCCGACCCTGCCGCGGAGCCCGCACCGCCCGCGTTTCTCTGGGAGGTCGATTTCGACCCTCAAATACCTTCTGCGCACCGACGTGCACACTTTTGCCTTCTCGGTCGCCGCCAACTCCATCCTCTCGTTCTTTCCCTTCGTGGTCCTGTTGATGACGCTCATCCGGCGCGTCTTTCACTCGCGCGTGATGTATGACGTGGTGGTCGAGTTGCTGCGCGACTACCTTCCCGCCGGTCAGGAGTTCGTGATCCGCAACCTGAACGCCATGGTGGATGCGCGCCAGCGAGTGCAAGTTGTCTCGCTGATCATCCTGCTGGTGACTTCGACGGGCGTGTTCGTGCCGCTCGAGGTCGCGCTCAACCGCATTTGGCACTTCCCTAACAACCGCTCTTACCTTGGCAATCAGTTGGTCTCGCTCGGCCTGGCGTTTGCGTGTGGCGTTCTGGCCCTGCTTTCCATCGGAATGACCGCAGGCATCGTACGGCCGCTCGAATTCCTGCTGCATGGGCACGGCATGTGGTTTGTGCGTCTGGCGGGATTCCTGGCGATGAAGGTCCTCGCCATCGCCGCCAGCATCGCCATCTTCTTCCTCATCTACTGGCTGCTGCCCAACGGCAAGGTTCCGGCGCGCGCGGTGCTGCCAACTGCCATTATCATGGGGCTGCTGTCGGAAGCGCTGAAGTACGGCTACATCATGGCGCTGCCGCGGCTCAATTTCGCCGAAGTCTACGGGCCCTTCGCGCTCTCGGTGAGCCTGATGTTCTGGGCGTTCCTGACCGGTCTTCTGCTGCTCGCTGGCGCCAACCTGAGCGCCGAAGAATATCAGCGGCACGGCCAGCCCAGAGTGGGAATTAACGTCAAATCCACAGGTTCGTTGTGACATCCGTCACAGCACCGACCTTTTTCACCGGCTAGGATACTCTCGGTTTCCCAGATTCCTCCGAGCAGACATTCGTTCCCAGGGGATGGCTATGGCCGCCAGTTGCTGGCGTCTGCTCGCCGCTTTCTTGCTGATTTTTGCAGCGCCTATGCTTCTGCGCGGGCAGGATGGCGCCGCGGATCGTTCCTCCGCACGGATTCCTGATCCTGCCTCAAAGCCCTCGCCAAGCTACTCCGTGCCGACTGAGCCGGTCTGGACCACTCCGTCTCCAAATCTGCCGCTGCGCTACCCAGGGGCTCCGGGCGCCGGCGTTTTCCCGGAACCTGTTTTCCGGCAGCTTGTTCGCGCCGCCGGGATCATCTTCTCCGGCCGCGTCACCTCCCTTGGACAATCTGTCTCATCCTCCCGTCCAGATCCTGCCGCCACCGTCGTTACTTTCCAGGTTGAACACGGTATCCGCGGTACTTTGCCCGGACAGAATCTGACGATCCACGAGTGGGCCGGCCTTCGGCTAAATGGCGAGCGCTACCGCGTCGGCGAGCGCGTCCTATTGTTTCTGTATTCCCCGAGCAAGCTGGGGCTTACCAGTCCGGTGGCTGGCGCGATGGGAAGATTCGCGATAAATTCCCAAGGCCAGATCGTAATGAGCGTTCAGCACGGCGCCGCCTTGGCGGGAGACCCAATCCTGGGTGGAAAAACCGTGGTCCCTTACGCCACATTCGCGCTGGCCGTGCGCCGTTCGAGCGGGAAGGAATGAACCAGCCGTGACCCTACCAAAGTACACGCGCGCGCGCGCATTCTTCTTCCGGCTCACAACGTCGCTGGCGATCGTCCTTCTTTTCGCAGTACTCGCCCGCGCTGGCGGCCCTAAGTACGTGGCAGGTTCCAGCTACTTCAACCCCTCAACCATGGGCCAGCCCATTATTTGGTCGCTGGGTCAGGTGAACTATTACACCGACCGGGGCGACCTCAGTCCCATTCTGACTAACGACTCGGCCAACCTGTTGGTCGCCAACGCCTTCAGCCAATGGACTTCCGTTTCCGCCGCGGCCCTCACCGCCACCAGCGCCGGCCAGCTCGCCGAAGATGTGAATGGCGCCAACATCACCGTCAACTCCAGCGGAACAGTCACTGCCCCAGCCGACATCACTCCGTCCGCCACACACACGCCGGTAGGCATCGTCTACGACTTCGACGGCTCGGTAACGGACGCGTTGCTGGGAGCAGGCGCGGGCGCTCCCTCGCAGTGCTTCTGGAACGCAGTCTACGGCGGCGTAGACAATTTCGGCGCAGGGGCGAACTTCCTCCACGCGTTGGTCGTGATCAACGGCCAGTGCGCGCTGCAGTCGTCGCAAATGGCTGACGTGGAATACCGCCTGGTGCGGGTGCTCGGCGGCGTGCTCGGCCTGGGCTGGTCGCAGATGAATCTGAATGTGATCACCCGCAATCCGCGCCCGACGTCCGATGACTACGCCGGGTTCCCCGTGATGCACTACCTCGACCCGGTGAGTTGCGTGCCGATCACAGTCTGCTACGCCAATCCTTACCAGCTCGCCTCCGATGATGTGGCCGCGCTTTTGCGCCTCTATCCCGCCGGCTCGTCGCCTGCCACCGCCCGCATTCATGGCTCGGTCCACTTCGTGGACCACGTGGGTAGTGGCAGTCAACCCATGCAGGGCGTGAATGTGGTCGCGCGTTGGATTGATCCTTCCACCAACCAGCCCTCGGACAAGTACGGAGCCTCATCGGTTTCCGGATTCCTCTTCACCGGCAACGCCGGCAATCCCATTACTGGCTTAACCGATCCCGCGGGAAATGCCTACAGCGAATTTGGATCAAGCGATCAAACGCTCGAAGGATTCTTCGATCTCGGGGGATTACCCATCCCAAACGGCGCCAGCACCGCGCAGTACCAGATTTCCGTGGAGGCCCTGGATCCGTTGTGGTCCGCCGGCGTGTGCCCCTACGACCAGTCGCAAGTCGCACCTTCGGGAACTTTCCCGACCATTCTCGTGACGGTGGCAGCAGGCGGCGACCTCGAGCAGGACATCCTCATGTCCGGCAGCGCGCAACCGGTCCCTCCATGGGCAATGACGGAAACCTGGAGCGCTCCGGCCGTAGTTCGCGCCCCGGGCGATTGGGTCGGCTCCCTGAGCGGCTACGGCGATGTCGCCTACTTCCTGATCTCCGCCCAGGCCAACCGCACCCTGTCGGTAGCCGTCACCGCGCTGGATGAAACCGGCATCCCCAGCGAGTCGAAAGCCGCCCCTGTAGTGGGCATTTGGACCCTGGGCGACCCGCAGGGCACCGCTCCTCCCACCCTCACTGCGGTTCCTTTCAACGCGGCAACTTTCGGCATGAGCCATCTCGATGCCCAGGTCCTGATTTCGAACAGCTTCATCATCGGAATCGCTGATCTGCGCGGCGACGGCCGCCCTGATTATCACTACCACGCCCATGTGCTCTACGGAGACTCGGTCAGCCCGCCGCGCGTCCCGGTCAGCGGTGGCCCCATCGTTTTGCAGGGTACCGGCTTCGCGCCTGGGCTCATGGTCGCTTTGGGCGGCACGAGCACGCCGCTGCTCGCGACCAACGCCAGCCAGATGTTGGCGGCCACTCCCGCCCGAAGTGACGGACCTCAAACCATCACCATCAGCGATCCGGTGAGCGGAGCCTTCTCGATCATGACCAATGCCCTCACCTTCGGAGCCGCTTCCACCGACCGCATCATCCTGTTGCGGGGAGTGAGTCCTCCCACACCCGTGGGAACTCAGGCCGTCAATCCAGTGACCGTGCGGGTGGTTGCTTCCGACGGCCTCACCCCGGTGAATGGCGCAACCGTAGGATGGACCACGACCAACGGCGCCACTCTCTCCGCCTGCACGGGCGCTTCCACCTGCTCGGCGATCAGTGACGAAAGCGGAATCGCTTCCACCTGGGTCATGCCCGCCGCAACTGGAAATGCGGTGATCACAGCGACCCTCGCCCCTGGCGTCTATACCCCAGCTCAGTCGGTCGGAGCTACGCTGACCGCCACGTCTTCCTCTTCGGACATCGGAGTCACCACGCCCAGCCTCTGGATCGCCCAGGGAGCATCTCTCAGCGTGCCGCTTACGGCGCGCGTGGTAAGCCTGGGCGCACCGCAGAGCGGCAAATTAGTGGACTTCTTCATCGATCAAGGCTCCGGATCGCTCAGTTCCGGGAGCAGCATGACCAACAGCAACGGCAACGCGTCGGTCATGCTCACCTTGACGAACTTTGCCATCAATACGCAGCTCAGCGCTTGCGTCGCCCCCAGCAACAACCCTTGCCAGAACATCTCCGCAAACCCGGTGGCTGCCGCGATGATGAATCTGCAAGCCGTGGCTGGCGCAGGCCAGGTGATCACAGGAGCGGCGTTCCAGCCTTTGACGGTCCGCGTCGTCGACTCCTCAACGTCGCCGAATCCCGTCCTCGGGGCGAGCGTGCTGTTTCAATCCACCTTGCTTCGTCCCGCCAGAAACGATGTGATACTCACACCGGGCGACCCGACGGTCACGCAAACAGGAATGCCCGTCTTCCTCAGCGCGAGCCAGAGCAGCGTGCAGAGCGACGTCAACGGTCTGGCGAGTTTCACGCCGTCGGTGGGATCATTCACCGGCCCATTGGAGATTGAGATTCAGGTTTCGGCCGGAACCATGGCTGCTCTGCAGGACGTTATGGAAACTTTTCCGGCCGACAGCAGCGGGAACACTTCACCGCCCAGCAGTAGCCTTTGGCACGGAAGTGTTCCCGCGCGCGAGGAGGCGCGGCAACCACGCGTCGACGATCAGTGAGATAGATCGCTCAAGGATGACACCTCCAAGAATATCGTTTGATCTACTTCTTCCCCGGCGTGACCCGGCGAGGCCGCTGCTTTGCCGAAATCGCCCTGATGATCAACTTGCGGCGCGCTCCTGCGGGCATGGGAACCTTGGCGCGGTTGAGTGCCACGTTGATGAGGGCGAGGACTTCGGGATCAACGAGCACGCTCGCGTCGGGGCGGCCCGCGTCGTACAACCGGATGTTCCGAACCACGTTGCCGCTGCCCACCAGGCGCTTCGTGGGATCAGGCAGGCCCGCGCCTTGCAGAAAGCATAGAGTCACACGGCCCGGAGGCAGCACGATGGAGAAGATTGCCTCTGAAGGCCGCTCCGTGGGGCCGAAGCCGATAACCAGCCAGTTGTAGTTGTCATAGACCATTTCGATCGCCCCGGGCATTAGCTTGCGCATTTTCCCGAGAGCGCGGCGGGCAACGGTCTCGACCTCTGGATCGTATTTCGCGAGAAAGGAATCGAGTCGCGCTTTAGCCTCGGCTTGCGAAAGGCCGGTGGGGGCCTTGGAAGGAGCGCGGGATTTTGGCTTACGCATACAAGCTCCAGCGGATAGGTCCTGGAGGGACCATTGATAATAGCCCGCCAGTTTACTGGCGGGATCGGCCACCGAACGCCGCGCAAGTGCCGGAGGCACGGCTGAACCTCGGTGCTCGGCCAATCATTTCAGCCGTCCCTCCCCGACGCTTCACACCTGCCAAGCTCCTCGCTGCGCTCGGGTGGACAGCCGAGGCGGCTGTCCCCACATGGGCCGTGCCGAAGCCCGAGGGCCGAAGCCCGACGCCCGATTCATTTCGTCCACTGATCGACCCAGTCGTTCACGGTCTTATACCAGAGCTGCGAATTCTGCGGCTTCAGCACCCAGTGACCTTCGTCGGGGAAATACAGCATCTTCGACGGCACGCCTTCCATCTGCAGCGTGGTGAAAAGCTGCAAGCCTTCGCTCACGTCGAGCCGATAGTCGCGTTGCCCGTGGACGACCAGCGTCGGCGTCTTGAAATTCTTGGCGTACTGGTGCGGCGACCATTTCTCATAACTCGCGCGGTTGTCGTAGGGAGTGCCTTTGAACTCCCAGTCGTTGAACCAGAGTTCTTCGGTGGTGCCCCAGGCGGATTCGGCGTTGAACATGCCGTCGTGCGACACGATGCACTTGAAGCGGTCGGTGTGGCCGAGAATCCAGTTGGCCATGTATCCGCCGTAGCTCGCGCCCAGCGCGCACTCCCGGGACTTATCAATAAAAGGGTAATGTTCTTCTGCGTAGTCGAGGCCCTTCATCAGGTCTTCAAACGGAGCGCCGCCCCAGTCGCCGTTGATGGCGTCGATGAACTTCTGTCCGTAGCCGGTCGAGCCGTGGAAGTTGATCATGATGACGACGTATCCATTCGCAGCGAAGAGTTCGGGATTCCAGCGGTAGCTCCAGTCGTCTCCCCAGGCGCCCTGCGGCCCGCCGTGGATAAGGAACTTCACGGGATATTTCTTTGTTGCTCCGTAGGCGAAGTCCGGAGGACGAACTATGAGACCCTCAACTGGATCCCCGTGTGCGCCGCGGAACCAGAAATCCTCTACCCTTGGGACGCCGTAGAACTGCACGCGTAATCGGTCGTTAAGGGCTGTGACGGCTTTCCAGCCCACCATCGTCGGTGTTGCCCCCGTTAGGTGATTCTGATCAAATTCGCTCTCAATTGGCGAAGGCTCCTTCATGAGCGGGGTGTCCGTCGTGTTACAAACAATTGTTTTTCCCGGCGGCGCGTCGAAGGCAGTTAGATCGATTCCATATATTTCGTTCGGGGACATCAATGTATTTCGGGTTGCGAGCAGTTTCTTGCCATCGGGCACAAATTGCAAATCATCGTACGTTCCTCCAGCACGCGGTTCGTCACACGCAGTCAGGACGGCGAGAGCCTTGCCAGTCGTGTCAACTCGAAAAACCCGACTATAGCCTTTGTTTTCCGCTGTGAAGTAAATCTGCTTGGAATCTGGACTCCAGACCACCGTTTGGACCCATCGGTCGAAACTCTCCGTCAGATTTCTCTTCTCCCCCGTCTTGCGGTCGTACAGCATCAGCCGGAAGCGGTCGCTCTCGTATCCCGGCCTCTGCTGGGCGCGGTAGGCGATGTAGCGGCCATCGGGCGAATAGAGCGGCGTCGAGTCGCTGGCGGGATTGTCGGCGGTGATGTTCTTTGCCTGGATAGATCCGGCCGGGCCTCCGCTGACCGGGACGATCCACAGATCATTGTTGGTGGAAGCGGCCGGATTCTTGTCGTGATTCGAGGTGTAGCAAACCTCCTGCCCGTCGGGCGAGAAGGCATAGTTGTCTTGCCCGCCGAGCGAGAACACCGGCGCGTCGTAGTCGCCGGGCGTTAGGTCGCGAGGAATTGATGCGGCGTGATCACCCAAGCTTCCCGAGGGCGGAAGCTCAGAAGGAAGGGGAATCACGAAGATGTGGCTGCGCTTGCCTTCTCGATAGGCGTTCCAGTGGCGATAAAGCAGATGCTCGAAAATCAGCGCCTTGACTTTCGACCTCTCAGTCGCTTCAAGTTTCTTCGCGTTGCAGGCAGCCTCTTTGCGAGGATCGCCATCGCATTCGGGATAGACATCCGACGTAAACAAAATGTTCTTGCCATCCGGCGACCAAAGTTCGCCGCCTGCTTCGGTCTCAATAGTGGTCAGCCTGTGCGCCTCCGTGACGGCTCCCCTTGCTCCATCGAACTCCGCGATCCAAACCTGTGATCCTCCTTCTTTCGTCGAGATAAACGCAAAGCGCTTGCCATCCGGCGCCCAGCGCGGCCGGTCGGCGTCCTGATCGGCGATGATTTCCCGCTCCTGACCTCCCGCCGTGGGCACGATCCAGACATGCGGCGTCTTCGTGTTGGCCTCAAGATCGACATCGACCACGCTGAAGATCACCCACTTGCCGTCTGGCGAAACCTCAGGCTCGCCCACGCGCTTGAGCTTCATCATGTCCTCGAAGGTAAAGGGATGCTTGGCCTGCGCGAAGGCCGGGAAAGTGAAAGCGATGAGGGCGAGAGAGACAAGAAAGAAACGGCGCATGACGGGCTCTCCTCGGCAAACGCATGAGTGTAGCAGGGGGATGCTACCAGCTTCCAGCAGCTTGGCGGCCCCCAGCTGGAATTGCGAACTCGAGAGCATCGTAGCTGCAAGGACAGCAGGTTCCTCCATTCCGCCGTCCCCTTCGGCTTCGCTCAGGGTCCGACTCCGGTCGGAATGACAAAGCTATTTTCAACGGTGCCTATCGTCCCGAGGGCTGCCAGGGAAAACCGAAGCCTTCTCCACGGCAACCCCTTCCTCGCCACGGCATCCAACTAATTGGCAGAACTGCAGCGCCCGCCCCGGCCCCGCTGAGCGGAGAGGGGTCGGGGAGGGCCGCCGCGGTGAGCGCAAATCCAGTAAACTAGAGAGTATGAGACTGGCTTTCCGGAGTGCTCTGCTTTTCCTCGCCCTTGTCCTCGTGGCGGGTGCGCTGGCCACCCAGTCTGCTGTCGCGCAGGAAGGTCCGCTCGAGAACACACCGCCTACCGGCGTCACTTCCGAGGAGATCATCACCCACTTCGCCGCCCGGGAGAAGCTGTTCAAGGAAGCTCGCGATCATTACACGTTCCGCCAAGACATCAAGGTGCAGACCCGCGACGGCAGCACGGTCACCGGGGAGTATCACGAAGTCTTCGACGTGCTTTACGACGATAAAGGGCATCGCATCGAAAATGTCGTCTTCGCGCCCCAGTCTTCGCTGGAGCAAGGCGGGCTATCGCTCGACGAAGGCGACGTCCAGGATTTCCGCAACCGCCTGCCCTTCGTGCTCACCACCGAAGAGGTTCCGGAATACAACATCCTTTATGTCGGCCAGCAGCAGGAAGACCAGTTGCATTGTTACGTCTTCGACATTGCGCCCAAGCAGATCGTCGGCAAGAAACGCTACTTCCAGGGCCGCATCTGGGTGGACGACAAGGACTTCCAGATCGTGAAGACCTACGGCCAGGCGGTCCCTGAGATTCGTGACACGAAAAAGAAAGGCAAAGAAGAACACCTTTACCCGAAGTTCACCACCTGGCGCGAGCAGATCGATAACCAGTACTGGTTCCCCACCTACACCCGCGCCGACGACACGCTGAGCTTCAATACGGGCGATATTCACATCCGCGAGATCGTGAAGTATGAGGACTACAAGCGCTTCGGTTCCAGCGTAAAGATTCTGTATCAGGGCCAGGAAGTGCCGAAGGCGGACCAGAAGGATCAGAAACCGCCGCAGCCTCCGGATCAGAATCCGGACCCGAAGAAGCCGGACGCGGCGAATCCGCAGAAATAAGGTTTCAAGGTTTCATAGTTTCAAGGTTTTGAACCCGGCTGGGTCCGGCTCTTGCGTAAGGACTCGATCAGACGATTTAGGAGACCTAGGACTTGATAAGTATCCTCGTCCAAGGCCTTGTAGCGATCCGGTTGGAGGTAATTCAGATCCAACGCAATCGCCAATTGAGTATCGCGTTCCAACAAAGAGCCCCGCGCTTGCCCGAGGAAGTGACAGAATTCGCCAGACGTCAACCTGACTTGGCCCTCTGCGATGTTTGAGGGCACCGAAACCGCTGCCCTTCTAATCTGAGAGGTTAGGCCGTAGGTCTCAGGCTTCGGAAATTGCTCCGTGGCCTGGTAAATCTGAGCAGCTAGCGCCTTGGCCTTCTGCCATACGAGCAGTTCACGGTAGGAACGGGCCACAGCTAAGTCTAGGTTTCAAGGTTCCAAAGTTTCAAGGTTTCAAGGCAGAAAAGCGCTGGCCTTGGTCCCATTTTGAAACCTTGAGACTCTGCAACCTTGAAACCTAATAAAACAAATACTTGCGCCACTTATCGTCGCTGCGACCCATCAGCCGCATGATGTGACGGCTGGTGTGCAGGTTGAAGGCGCGGGGTTCACGCATCAGCTTCATACCGGCTTCGAGGGGAAACTGGTTGCCCTTGCGGCGGTTGCAGGGATGGCAGCAGGCGACAAGGTTCTCCCATGTGGACGAGCCCCCGCGGGAGCGCGGGATCACGTGATCAAGCGTCAACTCGCCGGAGGGCAGTACGGTGGCGCAATACTGGCAGGTGTTGCGATCGCGCAGCAGGATATTCTTCCGCGACAGAGCACGGCTCTGGTGCGGGATGCGGCGGTACTCCAGCAGGCGAATCACCGAGGGCACGCGCATGGCAATGCGAGCCGCGTGCAAGAAGTGTCCATTCTCTTCTTCGGTCATAGCCACGCCCTTGAGCACCAGCACCAGGGCGCGCCGCGCCGCGCAAACATTGATGGGTTCGTAGGACGCATTCAGCACGAGCACCGGCGCGTGCAGCGCGTTACCGTTGCTGTCGCGATGCATCGCCGCCGACGCGAACAGGCCGGCGGCATGACGTCCCGGTGGTCCTGCGTCGGTTTCGATCCTGGCTGACATAAATCTGGGTTTCTACCAATCTGCGTTTCTACAATCTGGTTTTCTACAATCTAGGTTCCAACGGCTTTAGCCAATGGAACCGGCTTTACTGCGATTCTTTCGTCCATCTCACTGTCTTCGTGGCTCGGCCCGATCTCCGCATGCTGTGCTGAGATTTTCAGGGTGCGCGCCACGGTTGCGACCCAAACCTTGGTTGCACCGGCGCGGCGCAAAACCCTCGCGCACTCCGAAACGGTGGCGCCAGTGGTATAAACATCGTCCACCACCAGCACTTCGCAGCCTTTTACCAACTCAGGTTGCGTCACCCCAAAAGCACCGCGCAGATTTTCGCGGCGCTGGTGGCTGGTAAGGCCAATTTGCGATGCGGTCTCGCGTTTTCTCTCGAGCACTCCTCCGCACAAACGCAAGCGATCTCCCCGCGACCTGAGTTTCATCGCGGCGCGTGCAATCAGTTCAGCCTGGTTGAAGCCGCGCTGGCTAAGCTTGGTGCGGTGCAACGGCACGGGGATTACAGCCACCGAGTCCGTCGGAAACTCAGGCTCGAGCGTTGCAATCGCTTCGGCCAGCATTCGTCCAAGGACGTTGGCGGCCGGACGCACGCCGCCATACTTCAGCAGATGAATCAGTTCGCGCAGCCCGCTCTCGTAGCTGCCATATGCGGCCGCGCGCGCAAAAGGCGGTTCGATGCGGCGGCACAGCCCGCACCGGGGCTCGCCCGGAGCACCGGTAACTGCATATGGGGAAAACAGCCGCTCGCCGCAAATAGCGCAGACTCCACCCTCGATCGCGGGCATGGCATCGAGGCATTCCTGGCAGACCGGGAGACGCGAAATCTTCACTAGCGGGATTCCGCAAATGCGGCAGTCGGAGGGAAACAAAACGGCGAAGAGACTTTCGGCAATGTGGCCGGTCCAGGTTCCGATTCCGGCGCTTCCGGAAGCAATAGAAGGGCTCGCCACTGCAGCTTTGGCCTGGCTAGCCCGAGTTCTGTCCCCGCTACTGCTGAAGACGGCCTCCGTGTGGCCCGCAGGAAAATACTTCTGGGGCGGGCGACTGTGCGATTGCCTGCTTAACTAGCAGTATAACGGCGGCCGGGTCCGCTAAGCAACGTTACGATTGGGTCGAGGCGCTGGGGTCGCCACCTTTTTGATCGGTTCCGGCAGCCTCTCCTTTACCGGCACAAACACCAAACGGTAGTCCCGCCGAAAGCATTCCGCGCAGCGCACTGGCTGCAAGAGAAAAATCGGCAGGAGATAACGCTCAAAAAAGTTGCGCCGCCGCGAACGGAATCCGGTGTCGCTGCCGCAATCGTCGCAGTGGAACTCAAGGTGTTTCTGGAACCAAATCTGGTCAGGGGAGTTCTTTACCACGCTACACCTCGGAATGACGAAAAACTACGAAGGGGCGAAGATCAATTAGCACTATTTTACCCCTAAGGGAGAAGCAAGCCAATCCAGTTTTGCCCTAACAGGCCCATTCCGGAACCCGGCCCGCACTTGTAATGCAGCCCGCCCGCGTGCTAACGTGCCGCCGTTTAGTGTTTTGAATAAGTTACGGTACGGAATTGCTTTCATCTCACGGTCCAACGAGGATTCCACTTATGAGCAGTCCAGTCCCCGAATCAGGAACTGGCGTCAAGAAACACGTCCCTTTCGTGCCCGAGACCATGGAGATGAAGGAATTCACTCTGCGCGCCGTGCTGCTGGGACTTCTGATGACGATCGTCCTCGGAGCCGCCAACGCGTACCTCGGCCTGCGTGCCGGCATCACGATTGCGGCGACGTATCCCGCCGCAGTCATTGCCATGGCGGCCATGCGGGCCTGGAAGGGATCTCTGCTCGAAGAAAACATTGCTCGAACCGCAGGATCGATCGGCGAGTCCGTCGCCGCCGGAGCAATTTTCACGACTCCCTGCGTTCCTCCTTGCCAAGGCGTGGCCGTCTTTCCGCTTTGCCGACGCCTACTGGAAGTCCACGGCATTGATCATGGTGGGCAGCATTCTGGGAGTTCTGTTCATTTCCCTGGTGCGGCGCGGCATGGTGGAAGATCCAGAATTGCCCTTCCCGGAATCGCTGGCGGCATCGGAGATTCACAAGGCCGGACAACGGGGCGCGCAAGCCGCGAAATATCTCTTCTGGAATATCGGCATCGGCGGCGTGGTGTACATCCTGGGAAAATTCGGATTGTTCGCCGCCGACACCGACCTTCACGTCGGCGTCGGCAGTCTAGGACACACCCAGGTTCGTCTTGGCACGGCGGGAAGCACGCACATCCTGCCCACCGGAGGGACCACCGTGTTCGCTGCCCCCAGCGTGAGCCCGGCTTATCTCGGCGTGGGCTACATCATTGGCGTCAAGCTGGCGTCGATCCAGTTTGCCGGCAGCGTGCTGGCCTGGGGACTGCTCGTGCCTTTGATGATGTTTTTTCTCGGCCCGCAGCTCAAAGCATATATTCCGGCCGACACTCCGGACAATTGGGCGACCATGGCGGACGCAGTGTGGAGATACATCGTGCGTCCGATTGCCGTCGGCGGAATGCTGGTCGGCGCCGCTTACACTTTGTTCAAAATGCGCGCAAGCCTGACCGCCGGAATCGGCAAAGCATTCGCAGACCTGCGCCAGACGGCCGACCAGCAAGCCAAGCTGGCGCGCACCGAACGCTACATGAGTTCGAAAACAGTTTTCAGCTTGATTGCCGTCATGTTTGTGCTGATGTGCTTGCTCTACATCAGGATCTCGGGCCTGTTGTGGCCGGCCATCCTGGCAGCGGTGGTGATGATTCTGGTCGGATTCTTCTTCGCGACGGTATCGGGCAATCTGGTGGGATTCATTGGCTCATCGAACAATCCGATTTCCGGCTTGACACTCTCGACGCTGCTGATTGCGGCGCTCTTGATGGTCGCTCTGGGAGTCTCCGGCACCTCGGGAGTGGCCGCGGTTCTGGGAGTAGCGGCAGTGGTCTGCGTTTCGTCCGCCGTGGCCGGCGAGTTGTTGCAGGACTTCAAGGTTGGCTACATCTTAGGCGGCACGCCGCAGAAGATTCAGACGGCTGAGCTGATCGCGGTCGTGGTGGCAAGCCTGGTGATGTATTTCCCTCTGATGCTGCTGCACGAGGGCAGCATCAAAGCCGGCGGCGTGGGCTTTGGCGGCGCCGGAGCTTCCCGCCCCGCAGGCTGGTCTGATGGCGACATTGGCTATGGGCATTGTAGGCCACGATATGCCGTGGCCGCTGGTGGTGGTGGGAATTCTCTTCGGCATCGCCATGATCATGATGCAAGTGAAGAGCCCCATGCTGGTGGCGGTCGGCATGTACTTGCCGTTCGGAACCACGTTCGCAATCTTTGTGGGCGGAGTTTTTCGCACCCTAGGAGACTGGGTCGCCGACCGCCGCGGATTTAACAGCGCTCAGAAAGCACGCGTGGAAAATGCCGGAGTCCTGGTCGCTTCCGGATTGATCGCCGGAGAAGCCTTACTGGGCCTGGTTTGGGCGGGATTGCAGTTCGTCCCCTCGTGGGGCGCGCCGAACCACCCGCCGCAAATCTTCAGCGACCCGTCGTACCTGGTGGGAGGAATGATCGTGCTAGCCGGCCTGGCGGCTTTGATGATCTTCGTGCCCGTCTCAGCCGCCGGAGATCCGAACGAACCGGCGCCACCAACGGCGATGATGTAACGATTGTGTGGCGCGGGCGCCCCTTCGGCAGGGTCAGGGCCAGGCTCTCGCCCGCGTCCTTCGCGCACCGAAGGATCCATTCGTGATTTACTCGTATCATGTCCGTCGCCGCAAACATTGCATCGATCCAGGAACGCATCATCGCTGCGGCCCGCCGCGCCGGACGCAACGCGAGCGACGTTGCTCTGATGGCCGTCAGCAAGACTCAGCCCCCAGAGCGCATCCGCGAAGCTTATGACGCGAGGACAGCGCCTGTTCGGCGAGAACCGCGTACAGGATTTTGCGCCAAAGCAGGAGCGCTTCAGGATCTGCAGGCCGCCGAGTGGCACATGATCGGACACCTGCAGACCAACAAAGCCGCAAAATCAGTAGAGCTTTTCGCGCCGTGGATTCGGTCGATTCGCTGAAGCTGGCAGAGAAGCTGAACGCAGCGGCGCGCAAGCTAGGGAGAAAGCTCGATGTCCTCATCGAAATCAACGTCGGCGGCGAAGCGGCGAAGAGCGGCGTCGCGCTGGACTCGCCCGCACTCGAAGAGTTGCTGCTCGCCGCGCCACGGCTGGAGGCACTGGTCTTCCGCGGACTGATGACCGTGCCCCCGTTCACCGACGATCCAGAGGGTGCACGGCCCTACTTCCGCAAGCTGCGCGAGTTGCGCGATGCGATCGCCGCTCGCAAACTGCCCGCCGTCGCCATGGATCAGCTTTCCATGGGCATGTCACACGATTTTGAAGTGGCGATTGAAGAAGGATCGACCTGCGTGCGCGTCGGCACGGCGATCTTCGGGGAACGGAGAACGACCTAGCACTTTATGTTCGCCATCCAGGAAACGTTCGAGGGTGTCACGTTTGCAGTGAAGATTCACCCTCGCGCCCGGCAGAACGCCATCACCGGCGAACTCGGCAACGCGCTCAAGCTCTCCTTAACCTCACCTCCCGTGGAAGGCCGCGCCAATGGGGCCTGCATCGAATTCTTCGCGAATCTTTTGAAGGTACCGCGCTCTTCCGTTACCATTGCCTCCGGCCAGACCAGCCGCCGAAAAGTAATTCGTGTCGCGGGGCTCTCGGCCGAAGAAGTACGCCGAAGGCTTGCAAGATAGAGCCGTGAAGATAGCGTCGTCCTCAGGGAGCCACTCTTGAGCTTTTCCGAACGCTTTCAGGAAATTCGCACCGGGTTCGAGCGTCCCTTCTGGGTCGCCAACATCAGCGAGCTTTTTGAGCGGCTTTCCTACTACGCCGTGTTTGCAGTGCTGGCACGCTATCTGCACGAGAGCCTTCATTTTGATGTCGAGCGTGCCAGCAGCCTCACCGGAATGTTCGGCGGCTGGGTCTGGTTTCTCGCCATCGGTGGCGGCGCGCTTGCCGACCGGCTCGGCTTCCGGCGGGCGCTGTCGATCGCCTACCTAATTCTCAGCGTCGCCTACTTCCTGCTGGGGTCGATCGGTGCTGCCTGGCTCGCTCCCTTGCGCAACAGTGTGCCGCTGGTGGCGCTGGTGGCGTTCGTCCTGATCCTACCCGCGCTGGGCGTGGCTCTGGTGAAACCTTGCGTGGTCGGAACTACGGCTCGTGCCTCGAAAGAAAATGTCCGCTCGGTTGGATATTCGATCTACTACACGCTGGTGAATGTTGGCAGCACGGCGGGACCGCTGCTCGCCTCCTGGGCCCAAGAGCATGGCGCCGTGGAGAATGTATTCCGCATCGCCGCGTTGAGCGTGTTCCTGATGCTCTTCGTCGTACTGCTGCTGTTCAAGGAGCCGCGACGTGCCGATGAAGCTGAAACCGCAAGTCTCAGCCAGGTGGGCAAGAACTTCGTGACTGTACTTTCGAATCCGCGGTTCATGATTTTTCTGCTGATCTTCACCGGATACTGGATCGTCTTCTGGCAGGAGTTCATCGCCCTGCCGCTCTACATTTCCGCCTACATCGATCCCAAGGCGGACACGGCGCGAATCCTGGCGACCGACCCGATCGTAGTCATTCTGTTCACGCTGGTGATCGGGTTTCTCACCAAGCGCATGCAAGCGTTTCACGCCATCATTCTTGGAACACTGATCTCGAGTCTGGCCTGGATTCTTCTGATCGTGCATCCGTCAGTCTGGATGGCAGTCGCTACGCTGGTTGTAGTAGCGATCGGCGAAATCGTGCAACAGCCACGCTACTACGACTATATCTCGCGTCTCGCTCCCAAGGGGCAGCAGGGCACGTATATGGGCTTCGCGTTCCTGCCGCTCGGCATCGGATCGTTCGTCGCCGGCAGGTTCAGCGGATGGCTTATGCATCACTTTGGCGAGGAGATGCACCGGCCGGAGTTCGTCTGGTGGTCGGTGGTCGCCGTTGGCCTGGCCACGACGGCGCTGCTGTGGATCTACGACCGTGCCGTACGCGTGGAATGAAGCTCTCCAACGCTTGACTTCACGGCTCGCCTCTGGAATCATTCGCTCCGCAAGTGAATCGAAGGAGGCTCTATGCCACATTATCTTCACCAAGTCGCGTATTCGCGCGAGGGATGGGAAGCGCTGCTGGCGCATCCCCAGAACCGCATTGAGGCGGTAAGGCCCGCGATCGAGAAGTTGGGAGGCAAAATCGAAACCGCCTGGTTCGCCTTTGGAGAGTACGACGTAATCGTCATTGCCGAACTGCCCGACAATGTCAGCGCGGCGGCAATTTCCATCGCGTTTGCCGGTGGTGGCGCCTGCAAGGCCGTCCAAACCACGCCGCTGATGTCCCCGGAGGAAGCGGTGCAAGCCTTCAAAAAGGCCGGGGCATGCGGCTATCGGCCGGCAACGGTCACTTCCCGCGCGGCGTAAATCGAATTGCAATCAGCAAGAACAAAAGGCGGCCTCGGCAGGCCGCCTTGCTTTATGCTGGAACGCTTATGCCTGAGACGCTTCAACCCGAAATTTCGACTTGGTAAACCATGCCTCGACCCAAGACCACGCCCGCCGCCGTCGCCGCCCAAATTCGACGCGCGCTTAAAGACGGCGGTTCCGCCGAGCACGCCGCGGGCGTGCAGTGGTTCTTCAAAGATGAGATCAAATCGCATGGCTGGTATACAGCAGACTTGCGCCGCGCCGCCGTCCGCTCTCGCCGGGAGGTAAGGAAGGAACACGGGCTCGATTTCCTGATCGAGGTTGCCGATCGTCTTTTTTCAGGCTCGGTGCTGGAAGAAAAGATAGTCGCCGTGTTCCTGCTGGAAAAACTCGACGGCGAGTTCGGCGACACAGTTCAAGCTGTTCGAGAGCTGGCTCGACCGCATCCGCAGTTGGGCCGATCATGACGCGCTGGTGCACGATCTGATTGCTCCGATGATTGCGTCCAAACCTGCACGGGCCAGGACCGTTTTCCGGTGGGCAAAGTCAGCCAATCGCTGGCACCGTCGCGCGGCGTGCGTGGCTCTGATTCGCGGCTCACGTGCGAAGATGTTCTTCCCGGAGATCACGAAGCTCTCCGATTTCCTTCTCGCCGACCAAGACGACATGGTGCAAAAAGGATTAGGCTGGCTACTGCGCGAAACCGTAAAGTTTGATGCCAAGCGCACCGTCCCGTATCTAATGAAGATTCGTGGGCGCGTGCCACGTCTGGTGTTGCGCACCGCCTGCGAGACTCTGCCCCCAGCGGTGAGAGAGCGAGTTCTGACTCCCAAGGCTGCGTGGCTCTCGCCGCTTCAAAAATAGCTCAGCCAGGCATCGCTACGGCGACGTTTCAAATCTGCAAACCACCGGCAAAGCGGATAAAGCGTAAGCACCACCACAGCCCAAACCAGGTAAACGATAGGCAACGAGTACCCCCATCCCGGCGGCGGGGTAATGGGAAACTGCCTGAGGCTCGGGGATTCGAACATCCAATGCACCTGCCCGTAGCGCGCATAGCATACCGCAATGGCAAGCATGTGTATCAGAGGTATGTGCAACAGGTAATAAAACATGGGCACCTTGCCGACGATGAGCGCCGGCCGCAGCCAGTGCGGCGTTCGGGCGTCGACCGCCCACAAGAAAAGCAGGGCTGGACCCAGCGTCATCAGAAGAAATAGCAGCGAAGGCGGATATTTCATAGTGTTCAAAAATGAGAGCGCCGTAAAAACTGCCGATCTCTGCGTGCTCCAGCGCAGCGGATCGCCGTAAGTATTAATGCCACGCAAAACCAGGAATGTCGCGCTCAAGCCGGCGCCCAGCGGCAACAGAAATGCCTTGCGGCGTGCCGACGGCCAACTGTAGATCTGTCCCAGACCGTAGCCCGCCGCCGTGACTCCGACCCACGGGATCAGTACATAGACCACACGAACGATTCGGCCCGGATGATTCACGATGACGTTCGGCGAGTGCAGAATAGACCAAAACGGATTTGCGGAATCGACAGAGTCCAGCAGATTGTGGGTCGTGATCATCACGATGCCGAACGTCGTCACCACGGAAGCCGGCAAGTAAACCAGCGCCGAAAGTACAATCATCGCCCAACCGAGGGCCCACAAAACTATGAGTATCGTCACGTGGTAGTCGAAGTTAAACTGCCACCCGAGACAGCGCGTCACGGTCAGTTCCAGAAAAATCAGCCAGAGCCCGCGAGTAAACAGAAATCGCGACAACTCCCTTTTTGTTTTCTTGCGCAACGAGAGATAGGCGCCAGTGCCGGTCAGCAGGAAGAAGACGGGTGCACAGAAATGAGTAATCCAACGCGTGAAAAATAGTGGGATCGTCGTGGTGGCAGGATCGGTGGGATTCAAGCCCGAATTGCCGAAGAAATCCCGCACGTGATCGAGCGCCATGAGAATCATGATCACGCCGCGAACCACATCGATCGCTTCGATGCGGACGCGCGTTGAAACCACCGACTCGGCGACGGGCTCGGCTACGGCAGGCATCTAGCGTCATAGTGTAACCAAGAATCGGCCTCAAACGAATGGCACCTTTAATGCAGATCTTCCCAAGCACAGATTCGCCCAAATCCCTCCCATTGTTTACAATAGAGGTTTACCCATGGACCTGGCTGCCATCCAATCTGCGCTGCGCGAACGCAACATCGACGGGTGGCTGTTCTACGACCACCATCATCGCGATCCCATCGCCTACCGTGTGCTCGGCTTGCCTGCCGGTCTCATGGTCACCCGGCGCTGGTTTTACCTGATACCGGCGCAGGGCGAGCCCGTAAAGCTGGTCCACAAGATCGAAGCCGGCCACCTCGATTCCCTGCCCGGCAGCAAGCGCCAGTATTCCGGATGGCAGGAGCTTTTTGACACGCTGAAGTCGGTGCTCGCCCCCTACCGCGACATCGCCATGCAGTATTCGCCGAACAACATCGTCTTTACCATTTCGCTGGTCGATGGTGGAACCATCGAACTTCTGCGCGGCTTGGGGAAAAATGTGGTCAGTTCCGCCGACTTGGTTGCGCAGTTCGAAGCCACCTGGAGCGAAGAGCAGATCAAGACTCACTTTGCCGCCCGCGATAGCGTGGATTCAATCGTCGCCGCTGCCTTCAAGGAAATTGGACAGCGCGTGCGCAATGGCGGAACCACAGAACACGGAATTCAGCAGTGGTTCATGGAGGCATTCCGCCGCGACAATCTACTCACCGACGATCCACCCATCGTAGCCGTCAACGCCAATGCCGGAAACCCGCACTACGAGCCCCGCGCCGATCATCCCGTTCCCGTTCACGAAGGCGATCTGATTTTGCTCGACGTCTGGGGAAAAAAAGACGTTCCAGGAGCCGTCTACTACGACATCACCTGGATGGGATTCGTAGGCAAGGCGCCATCGGACCGCATGCGCAAGGTGTTCGAGATTGTGCGCGACGCACGCGATGCCGGCGTAAAAACCGTGACCGATGCAGTCAGCGCCGGACGCCGCATCGCCGGATGGGAAGTCGATCGCGCCACCCGTGGCCACATTAAGAAGAACGGTTTCGGCGATTATTTTATTCACCGCACCGGACATTCCATCGGCACCGACGTCCATTCCAATGGGGCCAACATGGACGACCTGGAAATCCATGACGAGCGCCAGATTCTTCCCAACTCTTGCTTCTCCATCGAGCCCGGCATTTACTTGCCGGAATTCGGCGTGCGCAGCGAGGTCAACATGCTGGTCCGTCCCAAGTCGGCGGAAGTCACCGGCAATATTCAACACGAGATCGTAATTATCTGATGGCCAATCAAACTACAGCAAAGACGGCGACCAAGGCGGCCGAGCCGGCGCAACCCGCAAGCACGATGTCCGTAATCGCGCCCGCCCTGGGCTGGCTGATTCCCGGCGCAGGCCACATCATCCAGAAGCACTGGATCCGCGGCGTCCTGCTGTTCGTCTCCATCGGAACCCTGTTTGTACTCGGCCTGCTGATGCAGGGTCACATCTACAAAGCCAATGGCGGCGACATCCTCGACATGCTCGGATTCGTCGGCGACCTGGGTGCCGGCGGAATGTATATTGTGACTCTCGCCATGAACTGGGGCCAGGGCGCGATTGCTTTCGCAATCGCCGATTACGGAACCAAGTTCATGATCGTCGCTGGACTGCTGAACTTCATCGCGGTGGCCGACGCCTACCACATCGCCATCGGAAAAAAACAATGATCTTGGAAAAACGATGACCATCCAGCTCACTCATTTCAGCGCTGCCTTTGTGTTCGCGCTATTTGCTTCCGTCGTTTTCGGCATCACCCACCGCGAGACCACCCGCGACATGGTTCGCTACGGCCTGTATTGTTTTGTCATGTTCCTGGGCGGCGCCTTGGCAGCGGGCTGGGCAATGTGGCTGGTGCGAAGATAGCTAAGAGCTCTCTACCCTTCCCACACAAACGCATCGAATACTCGCTTCGATTCAAAATTCAGCCGGCGGTAAAGCGCGACCGCTCCGGCATTAGCCTCGGTTACGGTCAGCGAGAGCATCGAGAAGCCGCGCTTGCGCAGATTCGTAGACGTTGCAGCGAGCAGCGCCTCGCCAATCCCGCGCGAGCGGTATTCGGGCAGCACGCACACCTGAGTCACATGGCCCACATCGTTGCGAACTCGCGAGCACAGGATCAGCCCAATCAGATTCTTCCCCTTGCGATCCACCGCCGCGTAAGACGATTCCGCGTCGAACAATCCGCATCCAGGAAAACGAACGATGTTGTTCAGAAAGCGCAGTGATCCGCTCAGCGTGTGGTACTGGTCGTTGATCTGGGCGTCAACGTGGTTACGATAAGCCGCGGTAATCACGGCGGCAGCTGGCTGGTAGTCCGCTTCAGTCCAGCGCCGGATTTCAACATCCGGAAACGCCGCCGCCGTCTGCGGCACGGCAATGTTGAGCTGGAGAACCATGAACAGCCGCGGATGCCGCTGGAATCCCTGGTCGAGAAACGGCCGGGCAACGCTCCCCGCTTCATACGCCAGCAACTGAGCTTCCACCCGGTGAATTCCGGGGGACTGCTGCAGGGTCTCGATCACGTGAGTCAGTAACTTGATTTCGACCTCGCGCGCGTCAGGAAGGCGGTTCCCGTTGACTACAAAAAGATCGCCGACCACTCCCTTGCTGCCTTCGTATACAAAAAAGCTGTAGCCGAAGATGCGCCCGCGTTCAATGGCCGCGTATCCCGGCAGGATTTTCGCGTCGACATAGCGCAGAATCATTTCCGCCGATCCGTTGTAGTCCCAGGAAAGCAAACTCGCCCAGACCCGCGACTCATCGTCGAGCAGGGGACGCAGGTCCACCGAAGAAAAATGTCTGAGGTCGAGAATCTCCACGGGGCTCCAGCAAACTCAGCCAAAGAATCCAGCCATCGTTCGCAACGGCAGAAATCCGAGTTTAGTGTGTTCCACGGCGCGAGGCAAACCGGCTGAACACAGGCCAGCAACACCGATCTTAATGCGGGCTAGCTACCCCCGCCGCAACCCAGTAGTAGTCCACGTGCTGCGCCGCATAGTGTCCAAGGTAGGAGACGCGCCGACCGGGCACCAGCCGCGCAATCTCTACCTGCGAATTCTCCGGCGCAACCAGCAAGTGCTCCTCTTGTGGAACGCTGCCCCAATCGTAGTTGAAGGTTAACTGGTTGCGATAAAACGTGAGCCCGTATTCCAGTTCACGCCGAACATGGTAGACCGCCAAAGGCAGGGGATGCGTCTCGATACCCGCAATCTCTAAGGCGAGCGGACGCGCCGAAAGCGTCTGGTCCAGAGACACAGCACCTAGTTTCAACACTGCGCCGACGGTAAGCACCACCGGAATCAGAGTGACGAACCGCAGCATACGCAGGCCCCCCTTGCGAACCAGGGTAAGCGCAATTCCAGCGCACAGCACAAACGCCACGGCAAGCGCCACCAGCATCGGTTGCCCTCCAGGAAGCCGATGCTGAGTGACTAGATAAGCAATCAACAACGCGGGAATAATCAACCCTCCTGCCAGCAACGCGTGCAGCACCACCAGGCCGGCTGCGGCTGGCTCAGAATCACTCTGTCTCAAATGTTGCTGCAGGTAATCCGCTAACAACAGCGCGCCCGCCGGAATCGCAGGAAGAATATAGCCAGGCAGTTTCGATTGCGAAATCGAGAAAAATAAGACGGGCACGATCAGCCAGCAGCAAGCGAACACGCCGAATCGTTTTTCCGAATCACTTTCGATTGGGTTCGCCGGCCTTCGTTCGGCCCACCACAAGCGAACTCGCCGAACGAAAGCCGCAATCACAAACACCGTCCACGGAACCAATGCCAGCGCCGCCACCGGGAGGTAATACCAGACCGGCTCCGTATGGTGATAAAGATTCTGCGAGAAACGCCCGAGATTCTGCTCAACGATGAATTCACGAAAGAATTCCGGATTTCGCATTTGCACCGCGAAATACCACGGCAGGGCAATCGCACAGAAAAGGAGAATCCCTGGAAGCCAGAGCGTCTTGAAAATCAGTCGCAACTCGTGAACCATCGCCGCATAAACGACGAGCACCACAGCAGTGAGAAACAGCGCGACCGGTCCTTTCGCCAGCGTCCCCAAAGCCATAAAGCCATAAAACACTGACAGGTAAATTCGCTTCCCACTTTCCCGCCAGGCCCACCAGCCTAGCATCCCAATGGTGAAAGCCGCAGCCAGCGCCATGTCCATTGAGGCAGCGCGGGCATAGCCGACAATCCCGGCGCAGGAAGCAACCATCAGTGCGCCATCCAGCTCAACTCCAGGCCGAAAGCGCCTCATAAAAAAGTACACCACCAGCACGAGCAAAGTGGCATCGAGCGCCGACGGCAGCCGCGCCGCCCAGTCGCTGACGCCAAAAATCGCGTATGCCACCATGGCCTGCCAGTAATAAAGCGGAGGCTTCTCCAGCCAGGGCCGGCCACCGAGCGTGGGAGTGACCCACTCGCGGCGCTGCAGCATTTCGCGCGCTACCTGCGCGTAACGCGGCTCGTCCGCGCCGATCAGTCCGAACTGCGCCAGTCCATACACAAACAAGAACGCGCAGAAGCCCGCCAGCAACAGCGAGTCGGTACGGGTGCGGTTCGTCATCGGAGGACGGAAGGTTTCAAGGTTTCAGGGTTTCAAGGTTTCAGAGTGATCGTGGGTAGAGTTAAATCTGTGCGAATTGACCTTCGAAACTTTGAAACATTGAAACATTGAAGCCTGCTGTTGACTCATTGTACGGAAGAACCGGGGTGCAGCAACTCCAGAACCTGGCGCACCGCCTGCGCCAGCGGACCGTCCAGCGAGCACCCGCTGGCGCACTCGTGTCCGCCGCCACCAAAGCGCTCGGCCACTCGCGCCACATCGAGCTTCCCCTTGCTGCGCAGGCTCACCCGAAAACGCCCGCCGGGAAGCTCCCGGAAAAATGCCGCCGCTTCAACTTCGCCGATCGAAAGCACGTAATTCACCAGGCCTTCGCAATCTTCTTCCTTCGCTTCACAACGTTCCATTTGTTCCTGCGTAACCCAGGTCCATCCGACATGGCCTTCGGTGTTGAGGTTGCGCAAAGCCTCACCCAGCAGCCTCATCTTGGCTACCGAGTGGGCAAAATAAATGCTGCGCGCGCAATGCGAAGGATCGGCGCCCGCCAGAACCAGCTCCCGCGCCAGCGCAAACGTATGCTGGTTCGTTCCCTGAAACATGAACGAACCGGTATCGGTCATCAGCGCGGTATAAAGGCAGGTAGCAATCTCTGGAGAAAAATGCGCTCCCGCTTCGCGCGTCAGGCGAAACACCATTTCTGCCGTCGCCACAGCATGCGGATCGATCCAGTTCACGTTGGCGAAAGGCCGCCCACTCACATGATGGTCGATATTGATCAGGAAGCGGTCTTCCAGCCCCTCCAGGCGCGTGCGGTGAATGCTGTCGCACTCCAGAATGATCGCCGCCTCGTAGCTGCCCGCGACCCGATCAGCCTGCATCACCTGATCCGCGAACGGCAGCGCGCGATAGATCCGCGGCACGCCATCGTGCAGCACCACGTCAGCCTGCTTTCCCATGGCACGCAAAACTTGGCAGCACGCCAACGCCGATCCTATGGCGTCGCCATCCGGCCGTGCGTGCGACGTAAGCACGAATCGGTCGCGCTGCTCGATTTGCTGGAGGACGTCCTTCAACATCGCTATGCTTTCTCCCCACTCGTTTTCGTTCGAGACTTCATCCTCTTTTTCGCCCGCGCTAGCAGTTCTTCCACTCGCGCCTTTTCCCGCTCCGAGCGGTCCAGCCGGAAATACAATTCCGGCGCCCGTCTCAATCGCAAACGATCCACCAGTTCGTGCCTTATGTATTCCTTGGCGGCGATCAATCCTTCAAGGCTGCGATCGGCTTCCCGGTCGTCGCCATCCACATCCACCAGAACCTGCGCCGAGCGGCCATCATCGGCTACATGCACCGCCGTCACGCCCACCAGCCCAATGCGCGGATCGGCCAACTCTCCTTCTACCAGCGTTTCGATTTCCTCGCGCAAGGCCTCGCCCAACCGCCCGCGATGGTACTTCACCCCGCGCTTCTCCACTGCTCACCTCAAGGTAAAACGCATGAGAATATCAGAAAACCGACCGCAGGTGTTGGCCCTGAAGTCCTATTGTCGCGCACAAAGGAATGATCGGGGTAAGTACAGAGGTAACAATGCGATAGCAGCTCAAGTGCTATTCGATATTCCGGGTCGAACCGATCGATTCTACAGATACTCTACAAACGAATCGCCAACGTCAGCCCCGTGGTTGTTTGCGATGCGCGTAGCCTTCCGCTCCACGTTCTTCATCAATCCATCGAGATAGTCGCGCGAATCGGAGACAGCAACCACACCAACGGTAGCGCGATTCCACAAGCCGCTGGCCTCGAGTTCGGCGACGGAAACGTTAAAGCTGGCCCGCAGCCGGTCTTTCAAACTGCGCACCACCTGCCGTTTGTCCTTGAGCGATTGCGCCGCTTCGATGTGAAGTTCGAGCGTGAGGAGGGCGATCATCAGGGGTCAGGGATTAGGGGTCAGGGATTAGGGGTCAGGGATTAGGGGTCAGGGATTAGGGGTCAGGGATCAGGGAATCAAGAACTGACCCCTAACCCCTGGCCCTGATCCCTGTTCTAAGCAATTACTTCCGCGGCAATCCGCTCGGTCGCAAACGCCTCGATCACGTCGCCAACCTTGATGTCGCCGTAGTTGGAGATCGAAATGCCGCACTCCATGCCATTGGTAACCTCTTTGGCGTCGTCCTTGAAGCGCCGCAGCGATCCCACCTTGCCCTTGAACACCTGCACGTTGTCGCGCAGCAGGCGCACTTCGGAGTCGCGCTTGATCAAGCCATCGCTCACTCGGCATCCGGCCACAGTCCCAACTTTCGGGATCCGGAAAACGTTTAGCACTTCGGCTCGGCCTTGATAGTGCTCCTTGAAGGTTGGTTCGAGTAACCCGCTCATCGCGCGCTTGATCTCATCCTGCAGTTCGTAAATGATCGAGTGCAGGCGGATGTCCACTTTTTCCTGCTCGGCAATCTCCTGTGCCTTGCGCTCCGGCCGCACGTTGAAGCCAATGATGATCGCATTCGACGCCGAAGCCAGCAGCACATCAGTCTCGGTAATCGCGCCCACGCCCGACCGCAGCAGCTTCAGCCGCACTTTCTCATTTGAGAGCTTCGTAAGCAGGTCGGTGATCACTTCCACCGATCCCTGCACGTCGCCCTTCAGAATTACGTTCAATTCCTTGGTGCCCGCAGCCTTAATCTGCTCCGCCAAACCTTCAAGCGACACACGGGAACTCTTCGCCAAAGCCGCTTCTCGCGACTTCTGTTCGCGATATTCCGAAATGCCGCGCGCCTTGTCGCGATCGGCGACAACAACGAACTGATCCCCAGCCTGCGGCAGTGCTTCCATACCGATGATTTCAACGGGAGTCGAAGGGGGAGCCGTCTGCAACTGTGCGCCCCGGTCGTCAAACATCGCGCGCACCTTCCCGTAGACGTTCCCTACCACGAAATTGTCGCCCGCGTTCAGCGTTCCGTTCTGCACCAGCACCGTGGCCACCGGGCCGCGCCCGCGATCCAGCTTCGCTTCCAGCACCACCCCGGTCGCTGCTCGTTCCGGCGTCGCCTTCAATTCACCCAGGTCGGCCACCAAGCAAATCATTTCCATCAGCAGATTCAGATTCGTTTTCTTCTTCGCGGAAACGTCAACAAACACCGTCTTACCGCCCCACTCTTCCGGCACCAATCCACGGTCGGCAAGCTGTTTCTTCACGCGGTCGGGCAAGGCGTCCGGCTTGTCGATCTTGTTCACCGCCACGATGATGGGAACTTCCGCGGCATGCGCGTGGTCGATCGCCTCAACCGTCTGCGGCATGACGCCGTCGTCGGCCGCAACCACGAGCACCACAATGTCCGTAGCTTTCGCGCCGCGCGATCGCATGCGCGTGAAAGCTTCGTGACCCGGCGTGTCAAGGAACACAATCTCCCGCCCAAATGCCGGCGATTCCTTGTCGGTGATCCGCACTTTGTAGGCGCCGATATGCTGCGTAATACCCCCGGCTTCGCCCTCCGCCACACTAGTCAGGCGGATAGAGTCAAGCAGCGTCGTCTTGCCATGGTCCACGTGACCCATGATCGTAACCACCGGCGGACGTATCCCGGTTTCCGGCACCAGCTCTTCGCCGGCCGCGGCCGCATCAATCTCTTTCGCCGTCTGCTCTTCGAAGGTGATCACGTTCGTATCGGCGCCGAAGAAGCGCGCCATCTCGCTCGCCAGCTCCGCATCGAGCGTCTGATTGATCGTGGCGAATACGCCCTTTGACAGCAGCCGCGAAATCAGATCCTTCGCGCGAATCTCCAGCTTCTCCGCCAGGTCCTTCACGCTGATCCCTTCCGTGATCGTGATGCTGCGCGTGATCGGCAGGGGCTCGTTCGACACCACCATGCGCGGTGGTGGCGTGTAGCCCTTCATCGGGCCTTCCTTCACGCCGCGCGGAACATAGCGCTGCCCTGGCCGTCGCGCCGGTCCACCCGGACGACTTCCCGGACGTGTCGTTCCCGGGGGTGGAAGCGCTGGACCTACGCCCAGCGGACGCGCTCCCGCGGGAGACTGCCGCGTGGGATGCATCGGCCTCCGCTCACCGGGGCGCAGCGGCGGACGCGCCGCACCCGGAGCTCCACCAGCCATCGGCGGACGGCGCTGAAAAATTGGCTGCCCGGGCACAGGACGTCCCGGCGCGGGGCGCGAAGCGCCGCCGATCGGCACTCCCGGCTGCACTGGCGGCGGAGCCGCCCGCAGCGGAGCTTTGTACACCGGCCGCGGCCCGGTTTGCGGAACGATCATGCGCGGCACTGGCGGTGCAGATGGAGGAGCAACCGGACGCGCCGCAATCGGCGCCGCTGGTAGAGCACTCGCTGAAACCGCTGGTGGAGTTGCCGCGGCCGGAACCTGCGCCGCTGGGGGTTGTGTCACGGGGCGCGCAGGCGCGCTCACGGGCGACGATGAAACAGTCGGAGGCACCACCACTCGCGCAGGAACAACCAGAGCCACCGGCGGCGCAGCCACGGACGCTGCCGGAGACGTCACCACTGGCTTCGCCGCCGGCGGCACAACTGCTGGAGGCTTCTCTGCCGGAGCATGCGCAGCGGGCGGCGCGGTCGCACGCGGTGCAGCCGGCGCCACAGCTTCCTTCCGCTGCGTAATCGCCTTCAACACATCTCCCGGACGGGAAATGTTCGACAGATCAATTTTAGTTTTGATTTCTTCTTCGCCGCGAAGCGCGCGCGAACTCGACTTGCTCGCCGTGGACGAACCTTCCGCCGAGGAACGGAGATATACCCGTACTTTCTCAGCTTCATGCTCTTCCAGAGAACTGGAGTGCGTCTTCTTCTCTGTCACTCCGACCAGCGGAAGCGTGTCGAGTATAGCTTTGCTCTTGACTTCCAGCTCTCGGGCAAGATCGTTGATTCGAACCTTACTCATCCGGCCTTTCGTTTCTCCGTGCTGTTATCAGGTCATCATTACGACCTCACGGAGTCAGTTTCTTCGGTCCCCCGCCGTCGAACGTATTCCAGCGTGCCATGATTATTCTTTGGTTTCGGAGGTGGATTCCGCTTCCGGTTCGAGCTGCTCGTCCGGCGCAAGCGTGTCTGCTTCCACAGTGCCTTCTTCACTCAACGCAACTTCCGGACTCGCCGCCGTTTCGTCACCCGACGCCGCCTCTTCCACCGCTACCGGAACTTCTGCAGTAATGTCGTCCGCGTCTGGCTCAGAAGCCTCCGCCGCGGCAGCCTCGTCTTCAGCCACCACTTCACCTTCCACTACCGCACCCTGCTCCAGGCTGGCAAAGTAATTATTCACCGCAAGACTGATTTTTTCTACCGTCTTCGGCCCAATGCCCTCGATCGCCTCAAGCTGCTCCGGCGTCATGTCGGCCAGCGCTTCCACTGTAGTAACGCCGGCAGCGCCCAGCTTCTCTACCAGTCCTTCACCCAGGCCGGGCACGCTTTCCAGCGGCGTGGAAGTCTGCGGAACCATCGCCGACATCTGCTGCTCCACTTCCTGCCGCTTCTCTTCCTCGCTCTTGATGTCGATCTTCCACCCCAGCAGCTTCGCCGCCAGCCGCACGTTCTGCCCCTTCTTGCCGATGGCAAGCGAAAGCTGGCTGTCGTCGACCACCACTTCCAGGTGCTTTCCGCCGGAATCCACCACGGTAACCTTACTGACTTTTGCCGGCTGCAAAGCTTTCTCGGCAAACGTCACCGCATCTTCGTGATACTCGATGATGTCAATCTTCTCTCCGTGCAGTTCGCGGATGATCGACTGCACACGCATCCCCTTCATGCCCACGCACGCGCCCACAGCATCCACGTCCTTGTCCTTCGACATTACCGCGATCTTGGTGCGCTCTCCGGCCTCGCGCGCAATCGCGCGGATCACCACCGTCCCGTCATAAATCTCCGGCACCTCAGTCTGGAATAAATGCTGCACCAGGTCCGGCACAGCGCGAGACACCACAACGCCCGGTCCTTTCGAAGCTTTCTCGACCCGCGCAATCACCACGCGCACGCGCTCGCCGATCGCAAACGACTCCAGCCGCGACTGCTCCTTGCGCGGCATGCGCGCTTCCGCCTTGCCGATGTCGAAGATCACATCCGGACCTTCCACTCGTTTCACCGTCGCATTCACCACTTCGTTAACGCGTCCGATGTACTCGTTGTAAACCGTGTCGCGTTCCGCCTCGCGCACCTTCTGGAAGATAACCTGCTTCGCCAGTTGCGCCGCAATGCGCCCCAGGATCCCTTCCGTAACCTTCGGAGTCCGCAACTCTCCGCCAACTTCCAGGTTCGGATCCACCTTGCGCGCATCTTCCAGCGTGATCTGCAACAGCGGATCTTCCACCTGCTCCGGCGTCTCCACCACCGTCTTCACGGCAAAGGCATTGATCTTGCCGGTCTCTTTATCAAGCTCGGCGCGCAGATTTTCCTGCGTCTTGTAGTATTTGCGCGTAGCCATGACAATGGCGTCTTCCACCGCGCTAACCACAATCTGCGGATCAATCCCTTTTTCCCGGCTCAACGCGTCGATCGTGTTGTAAAGCTCACTAGCCATAGGACGTATTCCGTTATGAAGCCTGCCTTCTGCACCAGGTTTCAAATGTTTCAACGTTTCAAGGTTTCAAAACCGCCTCGTCGCCGATCTTCAACTTTGAAACCTTGAAACTATGAAACCTTGGAACCTAGATCTCTGGCACCAGATTCGCCTTCTCCACATTGGCGAATTCAATCCCGATCTTCTGCCCTTGCTCAACGCCCGCCGCACCCATCTTGCGGCGCGACTTGTGGCTCGCTACGCTCAAATCCAGCGTCAGCCGCCCGTCTTGGAAACTTTCCAGTCGTCCTTCGAAGTACCGGTTATTGTTCACCGGATTCCTCGTCGTCAGCTTCACCCGGCTGCCGACAAAGCGCTCAAACTCACGCGCCTTCGTCAACTTCCGGTCCAACCCCGGTGACGAAACTTCCAGCGTGTAGCTGCCCGAAATCGCATCCTCGACATCGAGGATGGTCCCAAACTCACGGCTGAAGTTGGCGCAGTCTCCGTGCGTAACTCCCGCCAACACATCGGAACTCGCCGCTCCCGGCTTGTCCAGAAACACGCGCAGCATGCGGGCTTTGCCGCTCCCGCGAAACTCGAGTTCGACCACTTCCAGCCCGCTGGAGGCCGCTACCCGCTCCGCAATCTCGCGTACCCGATCAAGCTCAAGTGCCATGCATCCAATAACTTGCAGCCCAGCCCACCCAGCCGATTCCTCCGCAACGAAAAAGTGGGCTTGCGCCCACTGGTGTGCTTCGCCAAATGCCGGTATTACACAACAGTTCTCAGTTTTCTAATATACGCCGGGAAGGGGGTAAAAGACAAACGCCGGAAGCCTTTGTGGGACGCGTGAGAGCGGATCGATATCACGCATCAGTGGGCAAACTCGATTCGTATCAGGGCACGCCTTTAGGCGTGCCGTAAAGGGCCCGGTGGAGAGAGCCTTCAGGCGCTGAGCTCTAGAACCGAAACGCTTCATCGCAAGCCGCCGGACCCAACCTTCCCGGGCCCCAAAATCGCCCGCCCCGGAAACACATCCGGCACGATCTTCCCTTCGTCGATTACCACAGTCCCTCCCACCACCAAATACCGCACGCCCACACTCGGCTCCATAGGCTTCTCAAAAGTAGACCGGTCGCTGATAGTCGCCACGTCAAACACCACAATGTCCGCGTCGCAGCCCTCCTGTAGTCTGCCTTTCATCCGCCCCGACGGCGTCGACCGCTCCAGCATCTCCGCCGGCATCAAACTCATCTTCCGAATCGCATCCATCAGCGTGACTGTCCCCTTCTCGCGCACATACTGCGCCAGCACCCGCGAGTACGTCCCGGCATTGCGTGGATGCCCTTCCGCCCCATCGCTAGCAATCATCACCAGAGGATGCGGAATCACTTTGTCCACCATCTCCTGCGTATTCGAATAAACCAGCACCGAGTGCGGCGTGCTGGAATTGTGCAGCTCTTCGAAGCGCTCTTTGGTGAGGTGCTCGCCCGTTTCTGGCAGAACGAGATCACCGTAGCCAATGCCAAATTTCTCCCGCCAGCCGGGGTTGAACAGCGCCGAGTTTATCGACGTCATACCGGGGATGTAAGGGTAGGCCTCGGTGGTAACATCCAGGCCGCGCGCGCGCGCGCCCTCCACCATGGAGAGACACTCCATCGCATCCCGCGCGCAAGTGCTGTTGATGTGTACGATGTGCAGTGCAGCACCCGTGATGGCAGCCGCGCCGATCACTTCGCTCACCGCCTCAATCGCAGATCCCGGCTCACCCCGCCCCGCGCTGCGCATGTGGGTATAAACCGGCAGCCCGCGCTCGGCGGCCAGACGGAACATGTCGATCACCTCCAGCCGCGTCGCGCCAGGCGTGTACTGGATGCCCATCCCGATCGCCAAGCCGCCAGCGTCAAGCTCCGTCCGCAGGCGCTGCTGGATAGCTTCGATCTGTTCGGGCGTGGCGGGCAGATCGGTTGCAGGCCCGCTCTTCGGCAGAATCTCAGGAATACCAGCATGCGGTCCGATGACCTCAGCCGGCAGCGGCGCGCCAAACACCGCAGCCCGCGCCGCCACATGGCTCGCCGACGTGCCGTAATGAATGAGTGAGTGCCCCTCTTTAGACTTGAGGAACTGCGCCACATCGGGCGCACCAATTTCCAGTTCCAGCGCGGTAGTCACCCCGTCAAGCGCCTTGACTCGCTGGCTGGCCATGTCCTGGCCATGCTGATGCAGATCAATAAAGCCTGGAGCAACCACCAACCCACCAGCATGAACCACCCGCCGTCCACTAAGCGCCTCGGACGCCACGCCGACAATCTTCCCGTCACGAACGCCAACGTTCCGCACCCCATCCAGCCCGGTCTCAGGATCGATAACCCGCCCGCCCTCGATCACAAGATCGTACTGCTGCCCAACCGCGACAGTTGTTAAACATCCTAAAATCCAGAAGAAGAGAATCAGTTTGCGCATGGTTGATTGTAGCGCCGCCGTCCCGGCGGCTGTCCGGCGTGGCGTCCCCGCCCGCGTTACTGTTAGCCATTTGCCTCAACCCCGCGCCATCTCTAGAATAAAGATTCACCCCACGCCAGGGAGAATCTCCGAGACCTCTATGATTCATTTTCCCGTACCCGAAGCTCTCACCTTCGACGACGTCCTCCTCTTACCCGCGCGCTCTGACGTAATTCCCGCGACCGCCACCACCCAGACCCAAATCACGCGCAGCATCACTCTGAATATTCCCATCGTCAGCGCTGCCATGGACACGGTCACCGAATCCCACATGGCGATTGCGCTCGCCCAGCAGGGCGGCCTCGGCATCATCCATCGCAACCTCAGCATCGAGCAGCAGGCAGATGAAGTCGATAAGGTCAAGCGCTCGGAAAGCGGCATGATCGTCGACCCCGTCACCATGTCGCCCACCGACAAAGTCAGCGATGCCCTCGAGATCATGCGCCGCTACAAAATTTCAGGCGTGCCCATCACCGAGCACGGCAAGCTGGTAGGCATTCTCACCAACCGCGACCTCCGCTTCGAATCCCGCTTCGACATTCCCATCGATCGCGTAATGACCAAGAAAAATCTCATCACCGTGCCCGTAGGCACCACGCTCGAAGATGCCGAAGAAATCCTCCACGAACACCGCGTAGAAAAACTCCTCGTAGTCGACGACAAATACAACCTCAAGGGACTGATCACCGTAAAAGACATCCAGAAAAAGCTGAAGTATCCCAATGCCGCCAAGGATCCTCAGGGACGCCTGCGTGTAGGCGCCGCCATCGGCGCCACCGGAGACTTCCTCGAACGCGCCCAGGAATTAGCCGAAGCCAAGGTCGACGTGCTCGCCATCGACAGCGCCCACGGCCACTCCACCAAGGTGCTCGAAGCCGTTAAGCTCGTAAAATCGAAGCTCCCCGAGATGCAACTCCTCGCCGGCAATGTCGCCACTTTCGATGGCGCTTGCGAGCTAGCTCGCGCCGGAGCCGACGGCATCAAGGTAGGTATCGGCCCCGGTTCCATCTGCACCACTCGCGTGGTCACGGGCGCTGGCGTGCCTCAGATCACCGCCATCGCCGAAGCTTACCGCGCAGTAAAAGACGCTGGAATTCCCATCATCGCCGACGGCGGTATCAAGTACTCTGGCGACGTAACCAAAGCCCTGGCCGCAGGCGCAAGCGCGGTAATGATCGGCTCCCTGTTCGCCGGTACCGATGAAAGCCCCGGCGAACTGATCCTCTATCAAGGCCGCTCCTACAAGTCCTATCGCGGCATGGGATCGATCGGCGCCATGGCGCAAGGTTCCAGCGAGCGTTACTTCCAGAACACCGAAGGTGAATCCTCCGCCGCCGTTTCTGCCAGCGATGGCGAATCCAACCGCCTCGGCAAACTGGTTCCCGAGGGCATCGAGGGCCGCGTCCCCTACCGCGGTTCGGTCGCCATGATCGTCCACCAGATGGTTGGCGGATTGAAGTCAGGCATGGGTTACTGCGGCTGCGCCACCATCGCCGAACTTCTGCAGAAAACCCGCTTCGTCCGCATCAGCGGCGCCGGTCTCCGCGAAAGCCACGTCCACGACGTAATGATCACCCGCGAGGCCCCTAACTATGGCGTCGAATAAGAAGACTGTCACCCGCGGGAAGGGCACGACTCTTAGTCGTGCCGTTAGCCTGCACGAAAACTCCGTGCTTCAGCCCCTGAGGGCTACTCTGGTAGGGATCTCCTCTATAACCTCGGGGCCGGATCGAGATTGAACCCCGACCGGCGCAATCTTCTCAAGCCGTGGATAGCCGCCATCCTCTGGCTCATCCTCATCGCCATCGAATCCAGCGCCTTGCTCTCAGCCCACAACACCAGCCGTATTCTCTATCCCCTCCTGCATTACATCTTCGGCCTCGACTGGGAGCGCTTCCGCGTTTGGCACTTCTATATCCGCAAGTCAGGCCACGTCATCGGCTATGGCACTCTGAGCATCCTGCTTTTCCGCGCGTGGCGTGTGACGCTGCCCTCACCGAACAGCGTGCAATGGACCTTCCGCTGGGCCAACATCGCCATCCTCGGCACCGCTCTCGTCGCCAGCCTCGACGAATGGCACCAGACCTTCATCCCTTCGCGCACCGGCTCCGTGCGCGACGTTGCCCTCGACACCTGCGCCGGGATCGCAGCACAAGTGCTCGTATTGTTGTGGATAAGAATCTTTCGGAACAGCACGCCTTCCAGTCGTGCCGCCAGGCCTAAATAGGCTCTTGCGGTGGGACAAACGGCTCTTACAGTCGCGAAGTGGAGCCTGCCCTGAGCGAAGCCGAAGGGGCATTCATTAGCCCCGCACGTAAGTGCGGGGTAAGGCATAGGCGGACAGAACTGAGTCCCCGAAGGGGACGGCACGATTCCTAACGCACCCGTTCTCTCCCGGCGTGAGTTTTACTTCATTTCAGAATGCTTTGTGAGGGCAGCCCGTCCGCGTCCCGCCACCTGCAAAATCCCCGCTGCGATCAAAGCCATCCCTGCCGAAAAGTAAAACGGAATCGCAGCCCCGAAATCCTTCCACAGCTCGCCCGTAATCAAGCTCGCCGCCAAAGTAGCCACGCTGGTCACAAAAAAATAAATTCCGAGAGCACTCCCCCGCACCTGCTCGCCAACACTCTCCACCACCAAAGCTTTCAGTACAGGTTGCGTCAGTGCGTAATAGAAGCCGTATACCGCCATAGCGATCCAGATTCCCAGCGTAGACGGCGCTCGCCCGAAAACAAAATAGACCCCAGCAAAAATCACATACCCCGCCGAACCAACCAGCCGCCGCGAGACGCGGTCGCTGAACCATCCCGCAGGCCACGATGCAAGCGTATAGGTAATGTTGAAGACCAAACCGAGCACAGGCGCCAGCGCCACCCGAATCCCAACATTCTGCGCCCGCAAAACCAGAAACATGTCACTCGAGTTCCCCAAAGAAAACAGAGTCACCGCGACGAGCACGAAGTAAAAGGACGCGGGCAGCGCGATCCGTTCTCCTGAAAACAAGCCCACACCCCTGAGCCTTTCGGATGTGGGGACAGCCGCCGCCGGCTGTCCGCCGGGCACAGCTCGGCGCTTTTCGCGTATACCCACCACCGCCACGACCACGCACAACGCTCCCGGAACCGCGGCCGCCCAGAACACGCTCCGAATTCCAAAACGCCCAAGCAGAACCAGAGCAACCAGCGGCCCCACAATAGCTCCAGCCGAATCCATCGACTGGATCAGCCCATACGCCGATCCCAATCGCTCCTTCGGCACCGACTCAGCTACCATCACATCGCGCGGCGCTCCCCGCACGCCCTTGGCCAGCCGGTCGGTGAAGCGAATCAGCAGAATTTGCGGCCACGCCGTGACCATCGCCAGCAGCGGCTTCACCGCGTTAGCGGCGAAGTATCCCGCGACCACGACGGGCTTGCGGCGAGAGATACGATCGGTAAGGTATCCAGAAAAAAGCTTGGCAAACGACGCGACACTTTCGGCAACTCCCTCGATCAATCCCAACTGCGCCGGCCCCGCGCCCAGCGACGCCAGAAACGCCGGCAACACCCAGTAAGCCATCTCCGAAGCGGTGTCATTCAGGAAAGAAGTGATGCCAAAGACGTAAATGTTCCGCGCAGCAGAAGGCTCACGCTCAGAAGAAAAAACCATGAAGCAGTTTTACACGGAGAAAGACAAGAAAATCCAGCACCTGACAATCGATACAATGCATCGCATCGAAGAACTGAGAACTGAGAACTGCTCTCAGTACATTGCGTCGTACTTAGTCACCACCCACTGTCCATCCTTGTTTTCCTCAGTGACAGTGAAGAGTTCCCTGTAGGTGCTGGATTGGCCCGGCCCAGTAAGTCTCTTCCCGCGGTAGTGAAGAATCGTGAGCGGCGGCGCGCTCTCCCATTCCGCCAACTCCCACGAAAGCAGCGGGTGCTGCGCCTCTGAGTTACAGATAAAGTGGGCATACTTCTTGCGGTAGTCGTGCTCCCAGCCGTGGAGCAGTTCGTCGCAGTGGCCGTCGCGCAATTGGCGAAGAAAAAGGTGGGCGCTGTGCTCAATCGTGCGGTCGCGCAACGGATTCATTCGGATGCTCACCGGCAGCCCGGTCAGCGGATCGTGGTCTTCCGACCGCGCCAGCACCGGTCCCTGATTGCTCAGCCACCAGATGTAGCCGAGAAATCCAAACACCAGCACCGCCCCAAGGCTGACGGCAATAGCAATCTGTGTGCGAGTAAATCCCATCCTGAGAGAAAGTTTACCCGGATGGCAAATTACCGCAAGATTACCGCCGGAAGCCGCGGAAGGACATGTACGAGCGGGAAGGCAGTCTAAACAAAAAGCAGACCCTGACAAGACCTACGTCGCGCCGAGCAAGAGCGTTTCGGCTGCCGGATTGATGCGTACGGCCATCTCGCGTGTGATCGTGGCCTTGTCGAGCTTAAGTGGCCCGAGCTGCACCGTAGCCTTAAGCTTTTTGCTCGTCGACTTGCTGCCCACGGGTGTTAGGAGAACTTCGCTGCGCGGGACAAAAGTTACTTCTTCAAGGCGCATGGATCCAAGCTGTACCCTATAGCGCGCCGCGAGGTACAGGTCCTCAATCGGCTTAAGCCGATATCGATTGGTTCCTTGCACGAAGCCCGCATTTACGTCGAATTCGACTAGATCCAGGCTCTGGCCTGGCTTCGCCTTTTTCAATTCGTCTATGTAGCCGCGCACTTGTTCCGCCACGACTGGGTCGACCTCATCCCGAAGTGTCCTATAAGTCTCATATGTTTTCCATGTGGCAAAGGCACCAGCTGTTTGCGCAATTGCCCAGTACAAGGTCTTGCCGCCCAGTACCAGATGCAGCACTCCCGCAGCAGCCAATCCGATAAGGGCAAAGTTCCACAGCGCGAGCACCCCGAGCGTCGACGCGGCAACTATGATTACGTTTGGATCGCGCACCTTTCTCTCGTAGATGCCCGCAGCGATAAGCGCCAGACCCAGAAGGAGACTCACGATCCCCCAAGGGCCCCGCGCCGAGATGGCTGCAGCTCCGATAGCTAGGTTAAGCAGCCCCCAGACGATGCTTCCATTTCCGCTTGAACGAAGTCGGTTGTCGAACAAACAGAAAGAGCTTGCGGTTGTCAGGCGTTTCACCCGCTCCGGGTCACTTGTCACAAAGAGTCCCCCCACGCGGTCAGGGTAGACATGATACCCCGGCTACTTCTAAACAGGAAGTATTTCTTGCTGGGGCGATTGTCCAACAAAAAAGGCGCAGCCTGGAAGCCGCACCTTGTTTGCCATTGATGACAATGACTATTTCTTATCTTCAGCTTCTTCCTTCACCGGCTCGACCCCGCCATCGTGCTGCGCCTGCGCTTCCGCATCTTCCATCGCCTTCTTCGCCTCGGCAACCTTCTTGGCGCGGGACTCGGCACGCTTCTCGCGCTTTTCGTCCAGCACCTTTTCGCTGCCCAGCAGTTCAAGAAAAGCTTTGTCAGCGCCGTCGCCTTTATTCCAGCCGGTGCGAATGATGCGCGTGTAGCCGCCATTGCGATCGCCAAAGCGAGGTCCAACAGTGTCAAACAGCTTCACCAGCGCCTCGTCCGTCATGAGGTAAGCGCCCGCCAGACGCCGCGCAGCAAGGTCGCCGCGCTTGCCCAGCGTAATCATCTTCTCGACGATCGGCCGTGCCGCCTTAGCCTTGGGAACGGTCGTCTCGACCCGCTCCTCCACGATCACCGACGTGACCAGGTTCCGCAGCAGCGACCGCCGGTGCGCAGTGTTCCGTCCGAGTTTGTATCCTGCAACTTTGTGACGCATGGTTGAACCTCAGTTAGGGGTCAGGGATTAGGGGCCGGGGATCAGTAGTTCGGCATCGCTGGCCCCTGACCCCTATCCCCTGATCCCTGCATTCTTACAGCTGGTCGTCCGGACCATAAGCCGAAGCCGGCAGAACTAGGTTCGAAGTCGGCCCAGGCACAGCGTTCCCGTGCTCGTCGATCTTCATGCCCAAACTCAGACCCATCGAGGAGAGAATCTCCTTGATCTCGTTCAGCGACTTGCGGCCGAAGTTCTTGGTCTTGAGCATTTCCGATTCCGTCTTCTGCACCAGCTCGCCGATGGTCTGAATGTTCGCGTTCTTCAGGCAGTTATAGCTGCGCACCGAAAGCTCAAGTTCCTCAACGGAACGATTCAAGTTCTCATTGTGGATCTCAGGCTTGCGATCGTCCGACGACGACGTCCCGGTTTCGATCTCTTCCTCGAAGTTGATGAAGATATTCATGTGATCCTTCATCAGCTTCGCCGACAACCCGATGGCGTCAGCAGGAGTGATCGAGCCGTTGGTCCACACTTCGAGGGTGAGCTTGTCGTAGTCGGTAATCTGGCCAAGACGCGCCGCTTCCACGGTGTAATTGCACTTGCGCACCGGCGAATGTACGGAATCGATAGGAATGAATCCGATCCCAAGATCCTCGTCGAAGTTCTTGTCGGCGGAGGTATAGCCGCGGCCGCGCTTCAGCCGCATTTCCATGTCGAGCTTGCCGCCCTCGCTCACCGTGGCAATGTAAACATCCTTGTCGAGAACTTCCACATCGCCATCAGCTTCGATCATCCCGCTGGTGACCACGCCAGGCTGGTCCGCACGCAGATAAATTGCCTTCGGCGCATCGCCCGCCAGCTTGAATGGTATCTGCTTCAGGTTCAGGATGATGTCGGTAGCGTCTTCCACCACCCCAGGGATCGACTGGAATTCGTGCAGCACGCCCTCCATCTTCACCGCGGTTACCGCTGCGCCTTCGATCGAACTCAGCAGCACGCGCCGCAGTGCGTTGCCCACGGTAGTGCCAAAACCGCGCTCAAACGGCTGCGCCCAGAAAATCCCGTACTTATCAGTGAGAGTGGAGGTGTCAACTGCGAGACGTTTCGGTTTCTGAAAACCTTTCCAAAGCATTTGTTTCTCCTTCGGCCGTTTGGCTCAGTCCCTGCTCGCTGAGTGGTCCGACTCAGGTCAATACTGGGACAGGCTGGTCTGGCTCGAAATGTGAAAAGGACCAGTTTCAAAGTTGCAAAGTTTCAAGGTTGCAAAGTCTCAAAACACAAACTTCAAGGTCGTTGAAACCTTGAAACTCTGAAACATTGAAACATTGAAACATTGAAACATTGAAACATTGAAACATTGAAACATTGAAACCTACTTCCCCGAAACCTTACTTACTGTACAACTCAACGATCAGCTGCTCATTCACCGGCAACTGAATATCTTCGCGCTTGGGCAACGAAAGCACCCGCGCGGTGTAGTTATCGCGATTCACTTCCAACCAGTTAGGCAGCGTGCCGTGGCTGGCAAATTCCTTCGCCAACTCGAGCACGGTGAGCTTCTTGCTGTTCTCGCGGATGGAAATCTCTTCGCCCGCACTCACTTCATAAGAAGGAATATTGACCTTGCGATTGTTGACGGCGACATGCCCGTGGCGCACCAACTGCCGCGCTTGCCGCCGTGACTGCGCAAAGCCCAGCCGGAACACAACGTTATCGAGACGCCGCTCGAGTTGTTGCAGCAACAGTTCGCCGGTAACGCCCCGCGATCGCGCCGCCTTCTCGAAGTAGTTGCGGAACTGGCCTTCCAGCGTGAAGTAGATGCGCTTAGCTTTCTGCTTCTCGCGCAACTGCAGCCCGTAGCCAACAATCTTGGCTTTGCGGTCTTTCCCATGTTGTCCGGGAGCGAAGTTGCGCTTCTCGATGGGGCATTTATCGCTAAAACACTTTGCGCCTTTGAGGAAAAGCTTCATGCCCTCGCGGCGGCACAGACGGCAAACTGCATCGGTATAACGTGCCAAATTGTTCTCCTTTTAGATGACCGGTTTACAGGTTTGGCTTCACCCTTCGTCCCGGACGAAAGCAAAGTTTCAAGGTTTAGAAGGTTTCGATGTTTCAAGGTCTTTTGAAACCTTGAAACTCTGCAACCTTGAAACCTCCTCAAATCGCTGACTGCTTACACGCGCCTTCTCTTTGGCGGCCTGCACCCATTATGCGGAATCGGCGTCACGTCGCGAATCGATCGCACCTCAATGCCGGACGACGCCAACGCGCGCACCGCTGACTCGCGTCCCGAACCCGGGCCGCTAACTCGCACGTCGACGCTGCGCACCCCATGATCGCGGGCCAGGTTAGCCGCATTCGAGGCCGCCTGCTGCGCCGCGAACGGCGTGCCTTTGCGCGATCCGCGAAAGCCCAGCGATCCCGAACTCTTCCACGACAGAACGTTGCCGTTCATGTCGGTGATGGTCACGATCGTGTTGTTGAAGGAAGCCTGCACATAGCACAACCCATGCGGAACGTGCTTGCGCTCCTTCTTCTTAAACGTCTTCTTCTTGCCCTTTTTCTCCGGCGCGGCCGTGCCGCCCGCTGCTACTGGTTTCGCCATAGAGCTTCTCAGTTCCTAAGTTTCGTTCGAAGTTTCAAGTTTCAGAAGTTTCAAGGTTTCGAAACCTTGAAACATTGCAACTTTGAAACCTGCTCTTACGTTTTCGACGTCGCCTTCTTCTTCGTTGATACCGTTCCCTTGCGCGGTCCCTTGCGGGTGCGCGCGTTGGTATGCGTACGCTGACCCCGAACCGGCAAATTGCGGCGGTGACGGAAACCGCGATAGGACCCGATTTCGATGAGCCGCTTGATGTTCATCGAAACTTCCTTGCGCAGATCGCCTTCCACCATCCCTTGCGCCTCAATCACGGTACGGATGCGGTTGACTTCCTCTTCGCTGAGGTCCTGGACCTTCTTCATCGGATCCACCTTGGCCTCGTCCAGAATAGTTCCGGCGCGCGGATGCCCGATCCCGTAGATATAGGTCAACGCGATGTTGATGTGCTTCTGGCGCGGTAAGTCAACGCCTGCGATACGTGCCATAGTTCCTTATGCCTCCAACCGCTTTCCGGCTTTCCTGGCTTCTAGCTGCTAGCTCCTAGCAAATCATAGTTTCGCTAGTGGCTAGAAGCTAGGAGCTAGAAGCTCCTACCCCTGGCGCTGTTTATGTTTCGTGTTGACGCAGATCACCCGCACCACACCCTTACGGTGGATGACCTTGCACTTGTCACAGATTTTCTTAACCGATGCTCGTACTTTCATAATTCCGTTCCCGATTCCAAATATGTCTGCCTTACTTGTACCGATAAACAATCCGGCCGCGATTCAAGTCGTAAGGCGAAAGCTCCACCGCAACCTTATCCCCAGGCAGTATGCGGATAAAATTCTTCCGCATCTTCCCCGACACATGCGCCAGCACTTGGTGCTTGTTCTCCAACTCCACCTTGAACATGGCGTTGGGCAGCGGCTCCAGAACCACTGCCATCACTTCAATCGCGTCCTCTTTGCTCATCGACTCCTTAAAATTAGTGGTCAGTGGTCAGTGGCTAGTGGCCAGTAACCCCCGCTTCCCTAGCTACGAATACAGTTGTTTCGATAACTGGCCACTGATCACTGACCACTGGCCACTATCTTGTCAAAATCACCGGCCCATCCTTCGTCACCGCCACGCAATGCTCGAAGTGCGCGCTGAAACTGCCGTCTACCGTCACCGCAGTCCACTTGTCTCCCAGCACTCGCGTCTCCGGCTTACCGCAATTCACCATAGGCTCTATCGCGAGGACCATACCCTCGCGCAACTTAGCGCCATGACCCCGCGCTCCAAAGTTCGGCACCTGCGGCTCTTCGTGCAAGCGCGTCCCAATCCCGTGTCCCACGAATTCCCGAACCACGCTGAACCCAGCGGCTTCCACGTGCTCCTGCACCGCCGCTCCCACATCGCCCACTGAGTTCCCGATGAGCGCCTGGTCAATCCCGCGGTAAAGCGACTCCTCGGTCACCGTCAACAGCTTGCGCAACTCCGGCTTCACCGCATCACTCACCGGAACCGTAATCGCAGCGTCGCCGTAATACCCATCCAACACCACGCCGCAATCAATCGAAACGATGTCGCCCTCTTTCAGCGCCCGCTTTTCCGACGGGATGCCGTGCACAATCTCTTCATTCACCGACGTACACAACACGCAGGGATAATCGTAATATCCCTTAAACGCCGGCTTGGCTCCAAGCTGCGAAATCTTCTTCTCGGCGGCGCGCTCCAGATCCATCGTCGTCACGCCCGGCGCCACCATCGAGCGCACCTCGTCGAGAACCTGCCGCACGATGTGGCCGCTGTGCCGCATCCGCTCGATCTCCGCCGCCGACTTGCACACAATCGCCATTCTTAAGCGTTATGGTCCTCAATAATCCTGAAAATCTGCTCCGTGACCTCGTCCATCGGCCGGTCGCCATTGATCGAGATCAATCTTCCCGTGCGCTGGTAGTAATCCGCCACCGGCGTAGTTTGCTCCTGATATGCCGCCAGCCGTGGGGCAATCACTTCCAACCGGTCATCATTGCGGGTCACCAGCTTCGCCCCGTCAATGTCGCAAATTTCGTCGGCGCAGGGCGGCTGGAAGTGGACGTTATAGATCCGCCCACAGGTGGGACAAGAACGGCGTCCAGAGATCCGGAGCAACAACTGATTATAGTCCACGTCCAGGCGGATCACAATTGGCCAGGCCCGCGTAGGCCGCGAGTTGTCAAAGAACTTGTCCTCAAGCAGCGCATCCAGCCATCCGGCCTGGGCCGCGGTTCGCGGAAACCCGTCCAGAATGTAGCCCCGCTTGCAGTCCGGCTGCTTCAGTCTCAGTCGGACCATTTCACAAACCAGGTCGTCGGAAACCAACTCCCCTCGAGACATGACCGCCTTGGCTGCCATGCCAAGTTCCGTGCCCTCGGCCACGTTCAGCCGCAGCAGATCTCCCGTAGAGACTTGCGGAATCAGATATCGTTCCATGATGCGCTTGGCCTGGGTGCCTTTCCCGGCGCCGGGTGGTCCAAGCAGCACAATGGGGCCGACATCCCGTGAGGTTTCCTGCGCCATCGAGTTGGCCAAAGCCTCCCGAACAGTGTTCAGCAACCTCACAAACAAATCTGTAATCGAGTAATTTGGAAATCTGGCAATTTACCACTGAGTCGCTGTTGATCTTCAATTACAAAATTACCCGATTACTAAATTGCAAAATCTCCTACGACCAGTTCCTGCGCCCGCGAATGCGTCCGCTGCGCGGCGTAAATCCATCGTAATGCCGCATGATGAGCTGCGCTTCGATCTGCGTAACCGTGTCCATGGCCACGCCCACCACAATCAGCAGCGACGTTCCGCCAAAATAAAAATTCACTCCCAACCCGTTCGTTACCCACACCGGAAGCCGCTCAAACAGCGACCCTCCCAGCCAGGCCGGCAAATGGTTCAAGTGAATGCCGGTGATCATCCACTCGGGGATGAACGAAATGATGATCAGGTACAGCGCGCCCACCAGCGTGATCCGGGTCAGAACTTCGTTGATGTAGTCAGCCGTGCGCTTGCCCGGACGTATGCCCGGAATAAATCCGCCATACTTCCGCATGTTGTCGGCGACTTCACTGGGATTGAAAACGATCGACACATAGAAATAAGCGAAGAAGATAATTCCGACCGCATATAGCAAGGTATAGAGCGGCTCGCCCCATCCCAGCATTCGAATCATGTCGCCGAAGTAGCGGCTGTTCTTCAGTCCATAGCCGATTGTCTGTGGCAAAGTAAGAATCGACGACGCAAAGATGACCGGCATCACACCGCCCGCATTCACCCGCAACGGCAGATGTGTCGACTGCCCACCCATCACCTTGCGTCCCACCACCCGCTTGGCGTATTGCACCGGAATTCGCCGTTCGCAGCGTTCCACATAGACAATGAACGCCACCACCGCGATCATGAATACGACCAAGCCCCCCATCAGCACCGGCGTAATCGCTCCCCACGTGCCATTCTTCGCCTTCTCGATCAAATCCTGCACCCCGCGCGGCAGGCCCACCACAATGCCGGCAAAGATCAGCAAAGACATCCCATTGCCGATCCCGCGATCGGTGATCTGTTCGCCCAGCCACATAACAAACGCGCTGCCCGTGGTCAGGGTTAACATCGTCATCAGTATGAAGCTGGTGCCCGGGTGCAGCACAAAGTCGCCGGCCTTCTCTAATCCAATCGCAATGCCAAACGATTGCACCGCGCTGAGAATCACGGTGATGTAGCGAGTCCACTGCGTAATCTTCTTGCGCCCCAGCTCGCCTTCCTTCTGCAGCTTGGCCAGCGGCTCATACACCACAGTCAAAAGTTGCAGAATGATCGATGCCGTGATGTACGGCATGATGCCCAGCGCAAAGAGGGTGAGCCGGCGCAGATTGCCACCGGAAAACAGATCCACGAACCCCAGCAGCGATCCCGCGTTCTGATTGAAATATTGTTCCAGCTTGAGGAAGTTCACGCCCGGAGTAGGAAGATGTCCGCCCAGCCGGTAAACCGCGAGCATCGCCAAAGTAAACAGAACCCGCTTCCGCAGGTCAGGGACGCGGAAGATGTTGGCCATCTTCCCCCAGATTGGAAACACTCCACTCTCAGCCGCCATTACTGCAAGACCTCAACCTTGCCGCCCGCCTTGGTGATTTTTTCCTGCGCTGACTTGGAAAACTTGTGCGCATGCACGGTAATCGCAATCGTCAGCTCGCCGTCTCCGAGTATCTTCACCGGAAGCTTGGCCTTGATCACTCCCGCTTTGCGCAGCACCTCCGGCGTAATCGGCGCCCCGTGCAGTTCCCCGCCCAGCGCCACCAGCCGCTCCAGGCTGACAATATTGAATTCCTTGCGGAAGATGTTGGTGAAGCCGCGCTTCGGCATGCGCCGGTGCAGTGGCATCTGCCCGCCTTCAAACCCGCGGATCAGCCGCATACCGGTGCGCGAGCGCTGCCCCTTGTGCCCGCGAGTGGACGTCTTCCCCATGCCGGAGCCCATACCGCGCCCCACCCGCTTGCGCTTTTCCGACGCCTTCTTCGGTGCTCGAATATTCGATAAATTCATAAGTAAGCCTAAGTCTCAAGGTTTCAGAGTCTCAAAGTTTCAGGGTTTCAAAGTTTCGAGTGATCTGAATCCACCTTGAAACCTTGAAACTCTGAAACCTTGAAACATTTCTACTTCAATATCTCCACCAGATGTGGAACCTTGGCCACCATGCCTCGAATCGCCGCATTGTCCGGACGCTCAATCACCTGATTCAACCGCGTGAATCCCAGTCCCTTGACCACCAGCTTCTGTTTCACCGGAGCGCAAATGGCCGAAACTACCCACTTGAGGTGAATCTTTCCGCTAACCGCCTTCGGCTTCTTCGTAGTCATTGTTAATTCCTCAATCCCCAAGCGCCATTTATAGGTACTAGGTACTACAGCTCCTGCATCGACTTCCCGCGCATAGCAGCAACACCCTCGCGGCTCTTCAAATGCCGCAGCGCATCGAACGTCGCCTTAATCACGTTATGCGGATTGGTCGTGCCGATCGATTTGGTCAGCACATTCTGGATTCCCACCGACGTCATCACCGCACGCACCGCGCCCCCCGCTATCACTCCCGTGCCTTCCGGAGCCGGCTTCAGCAGCACCTTCCCCGAGCCGTAGCGTCCCACAATCAGGTGCGGAATCGAGGTCTGCGTCAGGTTCACCTTGATCAGATTTTTCTTCGCCGCTTCAATCGCCTTGCGGATGGCCTGCGGAACCTCCTTAGCCTTGCCCGCGCCATGTCCCACCACCGCCGCCGACGGATCGCCCACCACCACCAGCGCCGCAAACGAAAGGTTCTTGCCGCCCTTCACCACCTTCGTGACGCGGTTGATGGCCACCACCTGGTCTTTCAATTGAAACGAATTCGGATCAAGCTTCTTGATTACAGTTGGCATTCTGAAACCTAATTTCGTAATTTTGTAATTCTGTAATTTTGCAATTTGGCAATTTTGCAATCGAAACCGCTTACGCTTCAAATTACCAAATTACCCGATTACCAAATTCTCAAATCTTCTAAAATTGCAATCCCGCTTCTCGCGCCGCATCCGCCAGCGCCTTCACCCGTCCGTGATAAATGTAGCCGCCGCGGTCAAACACCACCTTGCTCACGCCCTTGGCCTTGGCCCGCTCCGCGATCGTCTTGCCCAGAGCCTTCGCCGCCGCAACGTTTCCGCCGGTGCGCCGTTCTTCCTTCTTGCCCTCGGCCGAACTAGCCGATACCAGCGTCTTGCCGTGCAGGTCGTCGATCACTTGCACATAAATATGATTCAGCGAGCGGTACACATTCAGCCGCGGACGCTCCGCCGTCCCCTGCATCTTCTTGCGGATGCGGTCATGAATGTGATCGCGCTTCTGATTCTTAGATTTCTTCGTAAACATAGAATCTGTCCTCTACCGGGCAGTGATGATTACGGCTACTTCGCTCCGGTCTTACCCACCTTCTTCTTCAACCTCTCACCCGCATACCGCACACCCTTGTTCTTGTAAGGGTCCGGCGGACGCAGCGAGCGCATTTCCGCCGCCACCTGCCCCACCTGCTGCCGGTCAATTCCAGTAAGCGAAATCTTAGTCTGCTTGGGATCGACTGCCGCCTCAACCCCGGTAGGCAGCGGATACTCGATCGGATGCGAGTAGCCGAGGCTGAACACCACCGTCCCCTTCCCCTTCATCTCGGCGCGATAGCCGATGCCGACAATCTCCAGATCGCGCGTCCAGCCCTTGGTCACGCCCTCGACCGCGTTGTTCACCAGCGCGCGCGCCAGCCCGTGCAGAGCAGCCTGCGAATCATTCTCGCGGATGGCGACAATGTTCCCATCCTTCTGCTCCACCTTGATGCCCGCGGGAAGAGCCGTGCCCAGCTTGCCCTTCGGCCCCTGCACCAACACCGTGTTGCCTTCAATTTTGACCGTTACCCCTTTAGGGATCGGGATCGGCTTTTTTCCAATTCGTGACATAAGAGCTTCTAGCTTCTAGCTCCTAGCTTCTAGCTAGGAGCTTCAAATTTTGATCCGTCGTTCGTTCTGTCGCAGCGTATTTAGCTAGCAGCTAGAAGCTAGTAGCTAGAAGCTGCCCTACCAGATCTCGCACAACAACTCGCCGCCCACGCCTTCCTTGCGCGCCTGGCGTCCCGTCATCACTCCGCGCGGCGTGGTGAGAATGTTGATCCCCATTCCGCCCAGCACACGAGGAATCTCACTGCGCCGCACGTAGACCCGGCAGCCCGGACGCGACACGCGCTCCGCCTTTGAAATCGCCGCCTCGTTGTGCGCGCCGTACTTCAAATAGATTCGGATGACCTTGTGGCCCTCTTCTTCCGTGGCCTTGAAATTCGAGATGTAACCTTCTTCCTTCAGGATGCGGGCAATCTCCACCTTCAGCCTGGAAGCTGGAACGTCCACCTTCTGGTGCCGCGCCTGCAGCGCGTTGCGCACCCTCGTCAGCATATCTGCGACCGGATCGGTCAACCTCATCGTTTGCTTCTCCTCTCGCCACCCGTTCGCTCCGCACCCAGCGGAGAACCTGCAGCGGCTCGCTACGCCTTACCTCTTAACTCCCTTGTCATCCCCAGCCAGACCTTCTTTGTCTCGCCTTGTCATCCTGAGCGAGACGCTTTTTGTCTCGCGAAGGATCTCCCGCTCCACGGACCCGGAAGCTCCGTTACCACGACGACTTCGACACTCCCGGAATCTCCCCCAGCAGCGCCAACTGCCGGAAACACATGCGGCACAAGCCAAACTTGCGCAGATAAGCCCGCGGCCGTCCACACCGCTTGCAGCGATTGTGCTTGCGCGTCGAAAATTTCGGTTTCCTTATGTTCGCAGGACGTTGAGTCTGCTCGGTGCCGTCCTTAACCCGCTTTGCCATTGTTGCCATGTTTAGCTTCCCACTCCTGGCCTTCCAGCCTCTATCGAAACCTTGAAACGTGAAACCTTGAAACTTCGCCCCTATGCCCTAAACGGCATCCCCAGATGCTTCAACAGCGTCCGCGCCTGGTTGTCATTCGCCGCCGTAGTCACGATCGTGACGTTCATGCCTTTCTGCTTGTCGACCTTCTCATAGGAAATCTCCGGAAAGATCAACTGGTCATGCAGCCCGATCGTGTAGTTCCCCCGCCCGTCGAAAGACTTGGTGGAAACTCCCTTGAAGTCGCGTACCCGCGGCAGAACAATATTCACCAGCCGGTCGAAAAATTCATACATCCGGTCGCCGCGCAGCGTCACCATGGTTCCAATCGCCTGCCCCTCGCGCACTTTGAACGCCGCAATCGACTTCTTGGCCTTGGTGATAATCGGCTTCTGTCCGGTGATCTGCCCCAGTTCATTCACCGCCGGGTCCATCACCTTCGAATTCTGCGTAGCCTCACCCATGCCCATATTCACCACGATCTTGTTCAGCCGCGGTACCGCCATCGCGTTCGTAAGCTCCAATTCCTTCAAGAGAGCCGGAGCCACTTCCTTGTCGAACTTAGTGCGCAGCCGCGGACGCTCCTTCGCGCTATGCCGCGCCTGCTCCGGAGCCTTCTGCTCCTGCCCCGAATCCTTCGATGATTTCTTGTCTTTAGCCATCGCGTCTCCCGAACCCATTTAGCAATTTTGTAATCGGGTAATTTGGTAATTGGAAACCCAGCCCGCTCTCGTCGGTGGTTTCAAATTGCCAAATTACTCAATTACCCAATTGCCAAATTTACTTATCCAGCGTCGTTCCGCACTTCTTGCAAACCCGCACCTTCCGGTCGCCGCGTACTTCGTGTCCAATGCGCACCGGCCCGCAGCTCGGGCAAACCAGCTGCACGTTTGACAGCGCAATCCGGCTCTCCTGCTCGGCAATGCCGCCCTTGATGTTGCGCTGCGGGTTCGGCCGCACGTGCTTCTTCACCATCATCACGTGCTCCACCAGAATCTTGGTGTCGTCAGGAAACACGCGCAGCACGCGTCCTTCCTTGCCCTTGTCCCGCCCCGTAATCACTTTCACGGTATCGTTCCGGCGGATATCCACTCGCTTATGTACTGTGCTGACAGTTCTCATAAAGTCAAAGTTTCAAGGTTTCAAGTTTCAAAGTTTCAATGTCATACCACAGCTCTCCAAGATTTCCACTGATTCAAGGCACCTTGAAACCTTGAAACTCTGAAACCTTGAAACCTGCTCTAAATAACTTCCGGCGCCAACGAGACAATCTTCAAAAACTTCTTCTCGCGCAACTCGCGGGCCACAGGACCAAAAACGCGCGTCCCCACCGGCTCCCCCGCATCGTTGATCAGCACCGCGGCATTTTGGTCAAAGCGGATGTAAGTTCCGTCGCGCCGCCGATGCTCCTTGCGCGTCCGCACAATCACCGCCTTCACCACTTTGCCCTTCTGCACCTGCCCGTCCGGAGCCGCTTCCTTCACCGCGGCGGTGATTATGTCGCCGAGGCCGGCATTCAGTCCGGTGGCACCGCCCAGCGGCAGAATCATCTGCAGCTTGCGGGCGCCGGAGTTGTCGGCCACCTCCAGCATGCTTCTCATCATCACAGCCATAGCAATCTCCCGTTAACTCTTGTCATCCCGAGCGAGCCGCTCTTCGTCTCGCTTTGTCATCCCGAGCGTGACGTTCTTTGTCTCGCGAAGGATCTCAGACTCACCGGAACCATCCCCTCGAAGGGCGCGCCCGACCGCTTCCTTACTTAATGTCCTGCTCCAGCACGATCTCCGGCACCAGCGCTGTCTTGCGCACAATATCCTTCAGCTTCCAGCGCTTCAACTTCGACGTGGGACGCGTCTCTTCCAGTCGCACCACATCGCCCACGTGCGCCTCATTCTTCTCGTCGTGCGCGTAAAACTTCTTGTTGCGCGCCACCACCCGCCCGTAGAACGGATGCGCCTTCTTCCGCGTCACCTGCACCACGATGGTCTTGGCCATCTTGTTCGAGACCACTTCTCCCACCACTTCCTTGCGCCGGCCCTGCACTTGCTCGCTCGGCGGTGTTGCGGACTTCTTGGTTGCGGTTTCCGCCATCAGCGTTTCTCCGTTGCGGCCGAGCGCGTACGCTCGCCCAGAATTGTCTTCACCCGCGCAATGTCTTTGCGCAGCCCGCGAATCTTCTTTAGGCTCTCGGTCTGGCCCATGTTCAGCTGAAACTTCAGCTTGAAAAGCTGATCCGCGAGATCCTGCCCCTGGTGCTGCAGTTCAGCGTCGGTCAAATTGCGAATCTTGTCGGATTTCATAAAATAACTTTCCAGTTCCTACAACCTATCCAGCAAATCGCTTGGGAAGGGCACGGCTTAAGCCGTGCCGCCCAGAGCCTCGAAAGAATGCGGGGCTTTAGCCCCCGACGTCCCTCAGTGCGCCGTCTCCCGCTTCACCAACGTCGTGCGCAGCGGCAACTTGTGCGACGCCAACCGCATCGCCTCAGTCGCGTCCACGATCGTGACCCCTTCCATCTCAAACAGAATCTTTCCTGGACGCACCACCGCAACCCAGTGATCCGGCGCCCCCTTGCCCTTACCCATACGGGTTTCAGCCGGCTTCTTGGTCACTGGCTTGTCCGGAAACACCCGGATCCAGATCTTCCCGCCGCGCTTCACAAAGCGAGTCATCGCCACGCGGCTGGCTTCGATCTGCCGGTCAGTGATCCACCCAGGCTCGAGCACCTTAAGCCCGAAGTCCCCAAACGCCAGCGTGCTCCCACGCCAGGCCTTCCCGGTCATACGCCCGCGCTGCTGCTTGCGGTACTTAACTTTCTTTGGCATCAACATAAAGTCAGCTCTTAGCTTTCAGCTCTTGGCTTTTAGCCAAATCTTTTCGTCGCTTTTGATCCTACTGGCCACTGGTCACTGACCACTGGACACTTACTTAGAACGCCCCCACGCCCGTCTGCTGCTCCCGTTTCTTAGCCGGAAGAATCTCGCCCTTATAAACCCAAACCTTCACGCCAATCACGCCATAGGTGGTCCTGGCTTCCGAGAAACCGTACTCGATGTCAGCCCGCAACGTGTGCAGCGGCAACCGCCCCTGCAGATACCATTCCGAGCGCGCGATTTCATTTCCATTCAACCGCCCGCTCACCCGCACCTTGATCCCCTTGCAGCCAAATCGCAGCGCCGAATCCACGGCCTTGCGCATCGCGCGCCGGAACCCCACGCGCTTCTCCAATTGCAATGCAATCGCTTCCGAAACCAGCTGCGCATCGAGCTCAGGCTTGTGCACTTCTTGGATGTCGACAAACACCTCGCGCGACGTGCGCCTCTGCAAATCGGCCTTCAGCTTGTCGATCTCCGCGCCCTTGCGCCCGATAATAATTCCCGGCCGCGCCGTCTTGACGATGATGCGCAGCTTGTTGCCCGGACGCTCAATCTCGATCGAACTTACGCCCGCAGACTTCAGCTTTTCCTTCAGTTCTTTCTTCAGCTTGATGTCTTCAAAAAGCAGCTTGTCGTAGTCCCGCTCCACAAACCAGCGCGACTTCCACGGCTTCGTATAGCCAAGCCGAAAACCATAAGGATGGACTTTTTGTCCCATTGTTTCTCCTAATCAATCCCTTTCAACCGCACACGCTCGAACCGAACCGTAGCGCCGGCGTCCCCGCCGGCTGTCCGGCGGGCGTCTCGCCCGCCGCGCTGCCACTATTTCGCAGCAGCCTTCTTCTTGCCAGCACCGGCAGACTTCTTCGCCACCGGCGCGCGCCGTTTAGCTGGAGCCGCAGCAGCCGTCCGACCTTCACCAGAAACCCAAGCCGCCCCATTCCCCCGCTCCGCCAGCACCAGCGTGATATGCGAAATCCGTCGCTGATACCGGTAAGCCCGTCCCTGCGGCGCTGGACGAATCCGCTTCATCCGCGGACCATCATTCGCAATCGCGCTCTTCACATACAAATTGTCGATCTCGACATCGAGGTTCTTCTCAGCGCTCAAAAAGTTAGCATTGTCGAGCGCCGACTGCAGCAGCTTGCCCACATGCGCCGCCACCCGCTTCTTCGTAAACAAAAGCGTATTGCGCGCTTCTTCCACCTTGCGCCCCTTGATCAGCTCCAGCACCAGGCGCGCCTTCTGCGGCGACACTCTCAAGTAACGCATTTCCGCTCGGAATTCCATCTCTGTCCCCTTATGCCTTCGGCGCCGGCGCCGCTGCCGGGGCCGACGGAGTTATCGCTCCCGGACCTCCCGGAATCCCCGCCGGCTTCGCCGCCACTTCAGTAGCCGCTCGCATCGAGTGGCCCTTGAAGTTGCGCGTGAAGCTGAACTCACCCAGCTTGTGCCCCACCATGTTCTCGGTGACATACACCGGAATAAACTTCTTCCCGTTGTGCACCGCAATGGTGTGCCCCACCATCTCCGGAACCACCGTGGACCGCCGCGACCAGGTGCGCAACACTTTCTTCTCGTTGCGCGAATTCATGCCCTCCACCCGCGACATCAGGAAGCCATCCACAAACGCGCCCTTCTTGGTTGAACGTGCCATAAGACTTTAACCTCAAACTTATCTCTGTCATTCCGAAGGTCGCAAAGCGACCCGAGGAATCCGTTTCCGCCGGCAGTGCTACTTCGTCCGCCGGTTCACAATAAACTTATCCGTCCGCTTGTTATTCCGCGTCTTATAGCCGCGAGTCGGCTGCCCCCAGGGCGTCACCGGATGCCGTCCACCCGAAGTCTTGCCTTCCCCACCACCATGCGGATGGTCCACCGGATTCATCGAAACGCCACGGTTGACGGGCTTCCAACCCATCCAGCGCATCCGTCCCGCCTTGCCGATGGTGATGTTCTCATGATCCAGGTTCCCCACCTGCCCGATGGTCGCCATGCAATCCTGCGAAATCTTCCGCGTCTCGCCCGAAGGCAGCTTCACCAACGCGTAATCCGATTCCTTCGCAATCAACTGTGCCGCGCCGCCCGCCGAGCGCACCATCTGCGCCCCCTTGCCCGGCTTCAATTCCAAATTATGAATCGAAGTGCCAGGCGGAATATTCCGCAGCGGCAACGCATTACCCACCAGAATGTCCGCCTCGGGCCCACTCACAACTTTCTGCCCCACCTTCAACCCTTCCGGCTGAAGAATGTAGCGCTTCTCCCCGTCCGCATACGCCAACAAAGCAATCCGCGCCGAGCGGTTCGGATCGTATTCAATCGTAGTCACGGTCGCCGGAATGCCCGCCTTCTCGCGCTTAAAGTCAATGATGCGCAGCTTCTGCTTGTGCCCGCCGCCCCGGTGCCAGCTAGTGATGTCGCCCGAATTGCGCCGGCCGCCGGTGCGCTGCTTCTTCTCGATCAGCGGCTTGTGCGGATGCTGCGTCGTAATATCGTCGTTGACGATCGTCGTCCGATACCGCAGCGTCTGCGTAGTAGGTCGATATGTCTTGATTGCCATAATCTGCTCTCAGCCAAAATCTCTTGTCATTCCGAACCCGCGCAAAGCGCGAGTGAGGAACCTGCTTCTTGCTTCCCGCCCTACAAATTCTGCGCGTACTCCGGCATCTTCTCCCCGGCCCGCAGCCGCACATAAGCCTTCTTCCAGTCCGGACGGTAGCCGGCGAACTTCCCCCGCCGCCGCTCCTTGCCTGGATAAGTCGCTGTGCGCACGGAAAACACCTTCACCTTGAAAATCGTCTGCACCGCCTGCTTGATCTCCGTCTTCGTAGCCTTGGGCGCAACCTGAAACACCAGCGTGTTCTGGTTTTCCTTGATCGCCAACCCTTTTTCCGTGATCACCGGACGCCGAATAATCTGATATGCGGATTTCATCACGCTACCTCCGCGGCTTTTTCATGCCGCACACGCTTCCGCGGAGCCGCCGACGCCTTCTTCGCGCTCTCTTCTTTTTTCGCCTTCCGCTGCCGCTTCGGCAAACTATCCTTCAGCGTAAGCTGCAATTTCTCGAGAGCCGGCTGGGAAAAAATCGCGCGATCATACTTCAGCAAGTGATAAGGATGAACTTCATTCCCAGCAATCAACTCCAGCCCCGCAATATTGCGCGAGCTCAGTTCCAGATTGCGGTTCGCGGCATTCGGCGCTTCCACAATCAGAACCGTCTTTTCAACCTTAAGCGCATCAAGCGCCTCGCGGAACGCTTTCGTCTTCGCATCCTTCAGCTCGAACGTATTCACCACCATCAGCTTGCCGTCAGCAAACTTAGCCGCCAGCGCCGATCGCAGCGCCCCCAATAGCTTCTTGCGTGGGAAAGCGTAATCGTAAGACCGCGGCGTCGGACCATGCACGGTAGCGCCGTGCCGCCACAGTGGCGACCGGATCGAGCCGATGCGCGCCCGTCCCGTGCCCTTCTGCTTCCACAGCTTCTTGCCCGACCCGGAAACCTGCCAGCGAGCTTTGGTAGCGTGCGTGCCCCGGTGCTGCCCGGCGCGGTAATGTTTCACCGCCTCCCAAAGCAGATCCTCATTCACCGCACCGAAAATCTCATCGGCCAGATCAAACGACCCAACCTTAGCCCCGCTCAAATTGTAAATATCAATGGATGCCATTTTGCTTTCACTCTGACCACTGGCCACTGACCACTGACCACTGGTTTTATGCTTTTTTCGCCGCTCTCTTAGCCGCCTTCAACGGATCCACCGTAGCCGAACCCGCAAATCCACGCCGCTCTCTAGGCGGTTTCTTAGCCTTCATAATGACGAGATACCCGCCCTGAGGCCCCGGCACACTGCCTTCCACGACCAGCAGGTTCTCGTCTTTATCCACGCCCAGCACCCGCAGATTGCGCTGCGTCACCCGAGCGTGCCCCATATGTCCCGACATGCGCATTCCCTTGAACACGCGCGAAGGAAACGCCGACGACCCGATCGATCCCGTGATCTGAAACATCGATCCATGCGATTTCGGACCGCCGCCAAAATGATGCCGCTTCACCACACCCTGAAAGCCCTTGCCCTTGCTCACTCCCACGATGTCAACAAACTTCTCGCCTTCAAAAATCTCAACCAGAACCCGGTCGCCAATCTTCACCGTAACATCGCTGTCGGCAGCCCCGTCGGTTTCAAGCGGCACTTCGCGCATGAACTTCACCGGAGGAAGATTATTCTTCGCCAGATGTCCCCGCGCCGCCTTGGTCAGCCGCGACTCCTTCACAAACTCGACCAACCCAATCTGCGCCGCCTCGTAACCATCCCGCGTAGCCGACTTATGCTGCGTAATTACGCAAGGACCAGCCTGCAGCACCGTGACCGGACGCACATCGCCCTTCGAGTCAAACAGCTGCGTCATGCCGACCTTCTTGCCCAGAATGCCAGTAACTCGAGTTGCCATCTCTATCTCCGTTCCCAGCATGGCAAGTCGCGCCTGCGGCGACGGCTATTGGCTGGGGAGCTAAATTTTGCTCGTGTGGGAACGGACGCATTCGTCCGTTCCGCGGGCGAAGGCCCGCGCCTGCCCGCGCTACTTATGCTCTTTCCCGAAAGCCTTGATCTCTACATCCACGCCCGCCGGCAGATCGAGCTTCATCAGCGCATCCACCGTCTGCTGCGTCGGTTCGAGAATATCGAGCAGCCGCTTATGCGTGCGGATCTCAAACTGCTCCCGCGACTTCTTATCCACGTGCGGCGACCGCAGCACGCAGTACTTGTTCTTCATCGTAGGCAAAGGAATCGGCCCCGCAATCTGTGCCCCAGTACGCCGCGCCGTTTCCACGATCTCGCCCGTCGACTGATCCAGAATGCGGTAGTCGTAAGCCTTCAACCGGATTCGAATTCTTTCTTTTCCAATCACGTTTCACTCTCTCTAACCCCTCCCGGCGTCTCCGGAAGGAAAGAACCAGCGGCAAGAAGCAAGCCGCGTTGAGTAGCGCCGGCGTCCCGCCGGCATTTTCGTGTTACTGCACAATCTCCGCAATCGTCCCCGCGCCCACCGTGTGCCCGCCTTCGCGAATGGCAAACCGCAACCCCTTCTCCATCGCCACCGGCGTAATCAACTCAATCACCAGCGAAACGTTGTCCCCAGGCATCACCATCTCGGTCCCAGCCGGCAACTCCGCAACACCAGTCACGTCGGTAGTACGCAAATAAAACTGCGGACGGTATCCCTTGAAGAACGGCGTATGCCTCCCACCTTCTTCCTTCGTCAGGATGTAAACCTCAGCCTTAAATTTGGTGTGAGGAGTAATCGATCCACCCTTCGCCAGCACCATCCCGCGCTCCACATCCTCTTTCGCAATGCCGCGCAGCAACAGTCCAGCGTTGTCCCCCGCCAGCCCCTCGTCCAGCTGCTTCTTGAACATTTCCACGCCCGTAACAACAGTCTTGCGCGTGTCCCGGAAGCCGACAATCTCCACTTCCTCGCCGACCTTCACTTTCCCGCGCTCAATACGCCCGGTCACCACCGTGCCACGCCCTTGAATCGAGAAAATATCCTCAATCGGCATCAGGAACGGCTTGTCCAACTCCCGCGCCGGCTGCGGCACACTCTTGTCCACCGCCTCCATCAGCGCGTCAATCTGCTTCTCCCACTTTTCTTCACCGTTCAGTGCGCCCAGAGCCGACAACCGGATCACCGGCACATCGTCCCCAGGAAACTTGTAGCTCTTCAGCAATTCACGCACTTCGAGCTCCACCAGATCCAGCAACTCAGGATCATCCACCGCATCGCACTTGTTCAAAGCGACAACGATGTAAGGCACGCCCACCTGCCGCGCCAACAGCACGTGCTCCCGCGTCTGCGGCATCGGACCATCCGTCGCCGCCACCACCAGAATCGCGCCATCCATCTGCGCCGCGCCCGTGATCATGTTCTTGATGTAGTCCGCGTGCCCCGGGCAATCGACGTGCGCATAGTGCCGATTCGCCGTCTCATACTCCACGTGCGCCGTAGCGATGGTGATGCCGCGCGCCTTCTCTTCCGGAGCGTTATCGATCGAATCAAACGACCGGAACACAATCTTCGGATTATGCTTCTGCAACACCTTCGTGATGGCCGCCGTCAACGTAGTCTTGCCATGATCAATGTGACCAATCGTCCCCACATTGCAGTGCGGCTTGTTACGATCAAATTTCTCTTTCGCCATATTCGTTCCTCAGCTTCTAGCAGTCAGCTCTTAGCTTGTCATCCTGAGGCGCCGTTCTTTGGCGCCGAAGGACCTATGTAATTTTCGGCGGCGGCAATCTGCCGGCGCTACTTCGTAGTCCCCTGCACCTTCGCAATGATTTCCTCCGCCACCGACCGCGGAGCCTCCTCATAACGCGCAAAATGCATCGAGTACTCAGCCCGCCCCTGGGTCGACGACCGCATGTGCGTCGCATACCCAAACATCTCAGCCAGCGGAACGATCGCCTTGATCACCTGCGACCCAGCGCGATGCTCCATGCCTTCAATGCGTCCACGCCGCGAACTCAGGTCGCCCATAATCACGCCGGCATAATCCTCGGGCGTCACCACTTCAACTGCCATCACCGGCTCCAACAGCACCGGCGAAGCCTTGCGCGCAGCTTCCTTGAACGCCATCGACCCGGCAATCTTGAACGCCATTTCGTTCGAATCCACGTCGTGATAGCTGCCGTCGTACAACGTAGCCTTCACATCGACCATCGGATAGCCCGCCAGAATTCCGCCTTCGAGCGCTTCCTGAATTCCCTGATCGATCGGCTTGATAAATTCCTTCGGCACCGAACCGCCCACAATGTCATTGACGAATTCGTAGCCGGTCCCAGCAGGTTGCGGATCCAGCTTGATCTTCGCGTGCCCATACTGTCCGCGTCCGCCGGTCTGCCGAATGTATTTGCCTTCCGCTTCAGAATGCTTGCGAATGGTCTCGCGATAAGCCACCTGCGGCTTGCCGACGTTGGCTTCAACCTTATACTCGCGCATCATGCGGTCGACGATGATCTCAAGATGCAACTCGCCCATGCCGCTGATGATGGTCTGCCCGCTGTCGGGATCGGTGTGAACTTTAAACGTAGGATCTTCCTGCGCCAGCCGCCCCAGCGCCATGCCCATTTTTTCCTGATCGGCCTTCGTCTTCGGCTCAACCGCAACCGAAATCACGGGAACCGCAAACGTAATATTCTCAAGCGCAATGGGATGATCTTCATTGCAAATCGTATCGCCCGTGCTAACGCCCTTCAGTCCAACGGCAGCGCAAATGTCACCGGCGAGAATCTCGCTGATTTCCTCGCGCTTATTGGCGTGCATCTTCAGCAACCGCCCAATGCGCTCACTCCGCCGCCGTCCCGTGTTCAGCACCGAGTCGCCAGTTTTAAGCTGCCCGGAATAAACTCGAATAAACGTCAACTGGCCGACAAACGGATCAGCCATAATCTTGAACGCCAAAGCCGAAAACGGCTGCTTGTCGTCAGCTTTGCGGAAAATCTGCTCCCCGTTCTCGGGATTCAACCCATGCGTCTCGGGCACGTCGAGCGGGGAAGGCAAATAATCCACCACTGCATCGAGCAGCGGCTGCACACCTTTATTCTTGAACGCCGTCCCTACAACCACCGGAAACACCTTCAAAGCAATGGTTGACTTGCGCAACGAGGAACGCAGTTCATCCGCGGTGATCTCTTCGCCTTCCAGAAACTTATGCAGGATTTCGTCGTCGTTCTCGGCAATGCTCTCGACTAACTGCGCGTGAAACGCTTCGGCTTTCTTCTTCAGCTCGGCGGGAATTTCTTCGGTGACGTATTCGGCCCCCATCGTGTCGTCCTGCCACACGATCGCCTTCATGTTGATCAAATCGATGACGCCCTTGAACTTGTCTTCCTGGCCGATGGGAATCTGAATGGCAACCGGCTTGGCGCTAAGGCGTTTCCGGATGGTATCGATGGCATGCTCGAAATCCGCACCCATCTTGTCGATCTTATTAATAAAGCAAATACGCGGCACGCCGTACTTGTCAGCCTGCCGCCAGACTTTCTCCGACTGCGGCTGCACTCCGTGCACCGCATCAAACACAGCCACAGCGCCGTCGAGCACGCGCAGCGAACGTTCCACTTCCGCCGTGAAATCCACATGGCCGGGCGTATCAATAATGTTGATCCGAATGTCGCGCCAGGTGCAGGTCGTCGCCGCGGACGTAATCGTAATCCCACGCTCCTGCTCCTGCTCCATCCAATCCATAGTTGCAGTGCCTTCGTGCACCTCTCCGATGCGGTGCGTCTTCCCCGTATAAAACAGGATGCGCTCCGTCGTAGTGGTCTTCCCGGCATCAATGTGCGCCATGATGCCGATATTCCTGCAGCGTTCTAATGGGACTGTTCTAGGCACGACTCTCTAACTCTTTCTGGGCTCCAACTTCAATTTACTAATTTTGGAATCGGGTAATTTGGTAATCTAAGAATCAAAATCAAACCGGGTTTCAAATTACAAAATTACCCGATTACCAAATTACAAATTTCCTACCACCGGTAATGCGCGAAAGCCTTATTAGCCTCCGCCATGCGGTGCACATCTTCTTTCTTCTTGATGGCCGCGCCTTTTCCATTCGCCGCGTCCAGCAATTCATTACTCAACTTGTCAACCATCCCTCGCTCCGCGCGCCCGCGCGCATAAATCAGCAGCCATCGAATCGCCAGCGAGGTCCGCCGATCGGCATTCACTTCCACCGGCACCTGATAGTTCGCCCCGCCGACGCGCCGCGTCTTCACTTCGAGCAGCGGCTTGGCGTTCTCGACCGCCTTCGTGAACAGCTTCAAAGCTTCGTCGCCGCCTTTTTCCTGCACTTTGGTCAGGGCCTCGTAGAAAATGCCCTCGGCAGTCGAGCGCTTGCCCTGCCACATCATCGAGTTGATAAACTTCGTCACCAGATTCGAGCCGTAAACGGCATCGGCTGGCACGGTCCGCTTTGCTGTATGTCCTTTACGAGGCATTCAAAACTCCAGGTTTCAATGTTTCAGAGTTTCAAGGTTTCAAAGTTCGTAGCGCGATCGCCTTGAAACCTTGAAACTTTCGAAACCTTGAAACTTGCTTCTTACCCCTTCTTCGCCCGCTTGGCGCCGTATTTCGACCGCCCCTGCTGGCGTCCGGCCACACCCACCGCATCCAGCGTGCCGCGAATCACGTGGTACCGCACGCCCGGCAAATCCTTCACGCGGCCCCCGCGAATCAGCACAATCGAGTGCTCCTGCAGATTATGTCCCACGCCAGGGATGTAAGTCGTAACCTCAATCCCATTCGTCAGCCGCACCCGCGCCACTTTCCGCAACGCCGAGTTCGGCTTCTTCGGCGTCTGCGTATACACGCGGGTACAAACTCCACGCTTCTGCGGACATCCCTGCAGCGCCGGACTGGCCGTCTTATACCGCGGCCGCTTCCGCCCATCACGCACCAGCTGATTGAAAGTAGGCACTCTTCGCCACTCCTTAAATTACTGAGCTAAAGCTCCACACAAACTCGCGCGCCAAGTCGCATGCTGAAGTCGCACACCTGAACCCATCCCTTTCGGAACGGTAGCGCGCGGCGCCATCAGCTTTCCCGGGTGCTTCACTACGCGATCCGGGACTGGCTGGCATAATCGGCCAGCCATGCTTCTCGCCGCACACGAATCACGGAGAGAGATTCTTGGGTCCCAACTTAGATTTATGCTGCCGACGGTGGCACCCGGCAAAAACTCGAGGGCGCTCCGTATCGCCAGCTCTGTCCTGCATATCCTTCCACAGACCACTGTCGCGCCTGACTCAGGCGCTTCAGCAGCCCTCGTGATAGGGCAGAAGGCAGCGCAGGAACGTTTCAGCGAGGAAAGTTTCCGGCACCTTACTTCACTTCACCGGAAACGCATTTCTCAAAAGCTCTACCGCTAGTCCCCGCACACTTCCGCCGGAACTCACGGTACACAGCAAGCCTGGATTAACTCGCGGAACCTTACAAATATAGCAACTGAACGGAAACATCGTCAACCCATCTTTTTGCATCCCACTCTCGGAGCCGGAGCATGCGTCGGCTTGCTGAATCCCGCTCCAGCCTCTACACTACAAGTTTTCCATTCCAGTAAAATGGTTCGCCTCATCGGATACCACCGTGAGGCGACGAGAGGGTGCATGGGAAGGTTGCGTTTCGCTCAGTGGGTGTGGATATTCGTCACCATCTCCTTATTCGTTTCCTTGCCGGCGTGCGGCGGCCACACACCCCCCGGAGTCTCCCGCTTCCCCACGCGAATCAACCTGAATCCCGCCCCCAGTTATTCCCTTCAAGCGGGGACTTTCATTCTTTTCACCGCTACTGCCCAGAACGCAGCCAACGGAAACATCTCGACCTCGTTCACCTACACCTCGAGCAATCCCGGAGTCCTCGACATCGCTCCCAACGGCTTAGCCTGCGCTGGCAGTTGGAACGCCCCTCTTTACACAATTTGCTCCCCCGGCGGCCCTGGTGACCTCGGTCCAGTTAGCGTAACCGCCTCGGCCGCGGGAGCCACCAGCGCCCCCACGCTGGTCTTCGTCCATCCTTTTATCTCCAGCATTCAGGTCAGCATAGTTCCGCCGGTCAATTCTCCACCGCCCGCCTGTCCTGGCCAGACCGCTCTTCCAGCAGCTTGCAACCTGCCCTTCAAGGCCACTAACTCTTGTCTTTCACAGAACCAGCTAATCACCTACCAGGCCACCGCGTTTGACAACGAGGGAAACGATATAACCGCCTCGGTCGGCCCCTTTTCCTGGAACCAGGGCAACGCCAATGTGGCCAAACTTACCCCCATCGTGACGGTTTCTGCCTACGACGTGCCCACCAACCAGGCGACCGCATCGGCCAACACGCCGGGGCAAACCCAAATCGTTGCTTCAGCCTCGGACGTCTCCAGCCAGCCCTTCTACTTCGAAACCTGTCCCGTGCAGTGCATCGCCCTCGAACTGGGCGTCAACGGCTCCCAACAAAGCAGCCAGACGAGCTTCGTGGTCAACAAAGGAACGACGGAAACCATCACCGCCTACGCCGTCGACGTGCAAGGCTGCCTCGTGCCCAAGCCCACGCTCACTTGGGTCTCCTCCGAGCCGGCCGCACTGACCGCAGGCAGCGGCACCGCGGGATGCGGCACAGGCGCCACATCCTGCACTATCTCTACCCCTCAGCCCGGCGTGGCTGCGATCACGGCCTCCTGCACCCCGCCGGCTTGCAATGTAGGCTTCCCCCTGAATCTCAATCCCAACGTTTCAGCGCCTTACATCCCGGAGCCGGTTTATCCCGTCACGGCCATTTCAGGGTTAGTAACTGGCGCCACCTCATCGACCAGCGTCCTAGTCACCAGTCAGGACTGTTACAGCGACATTCTATGCAACGTGGGCATTTATAGTGTCCCGACGTCCACCAACCTTCCGAGCGGCGCAGTCGAGCTGCCCGTTCCGCCCAATTCGCTGGTGACCGACCCCCCGGGAGACAGAGCCTTTATGGGTAGTGAATTCGGTGCTTTCATCATCACTCCCTCCAGCTTAGGGTCTTCCACCAATCCATTCGCGTCCCTGCCCGCTTCGGGCACGCCTCTGGGCCTGGTCACCGGCAAGATTCTCGCCGTCTCGCAAAATGGCGGCGCCGCCGTCTTCTCCGATACAATCTCCACTCCCAACCAGGTATATTTCTCCAATAGCGCGGCGCCCGCCACGGCCCTGAACATCAATAGCGCAACCGCAGCGGCATTTTCACCCGACGCCTTGAAGACTTTCATCTTGGGCGACGGCGGCACCACCTTGTATTCCTATTCCACTCTGCAATACTTGCAGCTGCTGCAACCGAGTCCTTTGCCTGCTCCTGCCACGTCGATTGTCTTCAACTCGACTGGCTCGTTCGCCCTGCTCTCCGGCGGAAGTCCTGCCGGCAGCCTCGCCATCTACAACACCTGCGACAATTCTCTGGTTACCGCGTATCTGTCGGCCCCAGGTATTCCCAGTCCTCCTCAGTTCCTCAGGATGGTCCCCGCTGGCAATGTCCCCATGGGCAATGGGACCATCCCGATTCTTCAGACAGAGGGCCTCGACTTCTTCTTCGGCATCGACACTACCGGAATCGATATCATTGCCACAACCTCATCCCCGGACACAACGTTCGCTACCCTTTGTCCGCAGAAAGTCGCCATCGCTCAAACCCTGCTGAACACCCCATTCCCCCCCAAGCACATCAACATCGGTCAAGGCACTTTCGACCCCATCAACTTCTTCCTCTCGCCCGACTCCACCCGCGCCTACATCGTTACCAGCGATCTCGGCATCCTGGTCTATGATTTCGACACCACCGGCACATCCCACATCCCACTCGTCAACAACGCAACTCCCATTGCTGCCGGCATGACTGTGGATGGCTCCCTGATCTACGTGGCCGCCTCCGACGGCCTGCTGCACGAGGTCAACACCGCCTTATCCCTCGACCGGATGGATGTTTCCTTTTCGCCACTCCCCAACTCGTCCAACAACTTCTGCTTTACCGGAACCAACTGCGCCCTCAACCTGATAGTCGTAAGGCCCTAAGCAGTCTTATAGGACGGGGAGGAGGAGCCTCGGGGTTCGTGTGGGGACGGGAGCTTCGCCCGTCCAGGCCAGCGCGAAGCGCGGCCGCATGCCGCCCGCGCTTTAGCGCTGCGATAGGCTTTTGGCTGGTGGAGCGCTTTAGCGCTGCGATAAGCGGACAAGCCGAGGGGCTTAGCCCGGTGCCGCCGTCTTCTCCAAGTCCTTCGCCACACTATCCAGCACTCCATTAACGAACTGCACTGACTCCAGACTGGAGAACTTTCGAGCGATCTCAAGCGCTTCGTTGATCACCACCGCACGGGGCGTCTCCGGATACCCCAGGAACTCCGCCACCCCCGCCCGCAACAGGTTGCGATCCACCGCCGCCATGCGCTCCATCCGCCAGTGTTCCGCATGCCCCTCAATCAGCTTGTCGATTTCCGCGCCGCGATCGGTCGCCACCCGGAACAAATCGTCCGCAAACCCCTTCACCTCAGCGCTAGTCCCGCTATGCTCCGCCCAAAACGTGCGCTGCACATGATCTACCGTCTGCTTGCCCATGTCTGCCTGAAACAGCATCTGCAAGACGAGTTCGCGGGATTTGCGGCGTGTACCCATTGAAAGAAGTGGCCAGTGGTCAGTGGCCAGTTTACCGGAGAGGAGGATTATTTGCGCTTCGTCTTCTTCTTGGATTTGTCATTCCGATTCTTGGATTTGTCATTCCGAGCACTCACTTTGTCATTCCGAGCGAAGCGAGGAATTTGCTTTTTGCCGGCAGCAGCTAGCTGATGGCCGTGCCCCGACCGCCGACGCCCGGAGCCCGAAGGCCGAAGCCCAACAGCCGACGTCAGCGAAGCCATCTCCACCGCCGCCAGCGCCGCCTCAAACCCCTTGTTCCCCATCTTCAACCCAGCCCGGTCAATGGCCTGCTCCAAAGTCTCGCAGGTAAGCACCCCAAACGCATGCGGGACCCCAGTCTCCTGCGCCGACTGCCCAATCCCCCGCGTCACTTCATTCACGATCACATCGTAGTGCGCCGTATCGCCGCGCAACAAACACCCGAGACAAATGATCGCATCGTACTTCCCAGTCTCAGCCAGCTTCCGCGCCGCCAGCGGAATCTCAAAAGCTCCCGGCACCCGCACCAACTCAATATCTTTCTTGTCAGCCCCAGAGCGCATCAACCCGTCAATCGCGCTCAGCAAGAGCCTCTCCGTAATAAACGCATTGAACCGGGAAACGACAATCGCAAACCGCTTGCCCAACGCGGTCAGCGCACCTTCAAGCACGCGGAGATCAGTCTCGGGAAGACGCTCCACCACGAAATCCTTCTTGTCTTTCTTCTCCGTGACTCAGTGCCTCCGTGGTTGGTTCGCCTTCTTATCCGTGCAGATCCGTGAAAATCCGTCGCAAAGATTACTTCCCCTTGAACGCCGCCGCCCGCTTCTCCAAAAACGCAGCAGTCCCTTCCTTCTTGTCTTCCGTAGCGCAAGCCACGCCGAACAAAACCGCCTCCAGATACAACCCCTCGCTCAAAGTCATCTCCATGCCCTTGTTGACGGCCTCCATCGCATACTGCACCGCCAGCGGAGCGTTCGCAATGATCTTCGCCGCAATCGCCTCCGCCCGCGCAATCAACTCCGCCGCCACGGTCACTTCATTCACCAACCCGATGCGATGCGCTTCCTGCGCCGTAATCATCTCCCCCGCCAGCACCATCTGCATCGCAATACCTTTGCCCACCAGCCGCGGCAGCCGCTGCGTCCCGCCATATCCCGGAATAATCCCCAGCTTCACCTCCGGCTGCCCCAGCTTCGCATTCTCGCTGGCCAGCCGCATCGTGCAAGCCAAAGCAATCTCGCATCCCCCTCCCAAAGCGAATCCGTTGATGCAAGCAATCACCGGCTTGCCCAGATTCTCAATCAAATTCAAAACGTTCTGCCCGCGGTGCGTGTATTCTTTGCCAGAAACGGCGTCGTTTTTCGCCAGTTCGCCAATGTCCGCCCCGGCAATGAAAGCCTTCTCACCTGCGCCAGTAAGAATAACGACGCGAATGGAAGCATCATTCTTGATCTCATGAAACGCCGCCCGCAACTCCTCCATCGTAGCCATATTCAAAGCATTCAAAACCTTCGGCCGGTTCACGGTGACGTAAGCAATCGAGTTTTTCTTTTCGAGAAGAATGTTTTCAAAGTTCATAAATTCAAACCCGCCGCCGGATTCCAGTGGATTGAAAGGGATTTTAAAATGCTACTCACAACAAGTGGTGTCATCCTGAGCGAAGCGAAGGACCAATGCAATTTTCCGGCGCCACCGGAACGCGTGTCTCCCAATAGAACCTTCTTACCGGGGGCAGCAGCAAGTAAACCACCGGGACCAGTCCCAACAAGCTTAAGACCACGACGGACCAGTCAATGTTGTGCCAGCCATCATCCACCAGGCTGTATACAAACATGCCGACCAGTCCGAGGTCCGTCAAGACTGTCAGCCACCATCCCCACAGCTTTTCTCTCCACAGTCCGATCCATGCGATCAGCGCCACCAGCGCAGGACCGCCCAACACTGCGGCTGCGATCTTCAGACCAGAAATTTCCCCTGCCGCGTCGGAAGCGTTGCGGGTCTGCGATGCACGGGTCAGCACCATCAGGTACACCGGGAGCGAGAGCAGCATCAGCGTATAAAGAAGCTGCAACACGACTACGCCAGAGATCCAACCCGAACGCTTCGCAATCATAAACGGCAAAAGATCCGTGCAAATCCGTGGCCACAAAGCTCCGGCCGCTAGCTCTTCCCCCGCGCCACCGCCGCCACATCCTCCTTGCTCAAATCGCAACTGATGCAGCGCTGCGTCCACAATCGGTGCCCAAACACCTTTCCGCATCGCGGACACTTCCACTCCGTAAGCCACCACCCACCCGCCAGGTACACGCCAATCCAACCGACTAAAATCGCGGAATCGGCCGGCTCTCCCAGCTTCAGTTTCCCGATCATGATGCCCAGAAATATAAAGCTGAGAAACAGCACGACCACCAGATTCCGACGCGCCACATAGCTCCGCCAAGCCCGGCGATACATTGCCACATCCTGCGGACTGCCTTCATCCGGCATCCGGTCAGTTTTTCTGCGCTTTTCCATACTTTTCAAAGTTAGGACGTTCAACTCTACAGCTTATTCGCCTTCGGATTATTCGGGTCCGAATAATCGTAGAACCCTTTACCAGTCTTGCGACCGTACCACCCCGCCATCACCAGCCGCTTCAGTAACGGAGGCGAAGCAAACCGCCGTTCCTTGAACTCCTCAAACATCACCTGCGTAATGTAGTAAGTAGTATCGAGCCCCACAAAATCGAGCAAAGTAAACGGCCCCATGGGATACCCGCACCCCAGCTTCATCGCATTATCAATATCTTCAATCGACCCCACGCCCTCCTCATAAGCCCGGATCGCATCCAGCAAATAAGGCACCAGCAGCCGGTTCACAATGAATCCAGTCTTATCCGATGTCCGCACCGGAACCTTGCCCAGCTTCTTCCCAAACTCGTAAGCGGTCTGATAAACGTCGTCACCAGTAGCAATCGTCCGCACCACCTCCACCAGCTTCATCAGCGGCACCGGATTAAAAAAGTGCAGCCCTACAAACCGCTCCGGCCGCTTCACCGAAGTCAACAGCTCAGTCACCGAAATCGAAGAAGTATTCGAAGCAAAGATCGCCTCTTTCTTCACCACCCCATCAATCGACGCATACATCTTCTTCTTCTCGTCCACATTCTCGATGATGGCCTCAATGACAATGTCGCAATCAGCCAGGTCCGCCTTGTTAGTAGTCCCCGTAAGCCGCGCCCGGATCGCATCCTTCTGCGCCGCCGTAATCCCGCCCTTCTCCACCGGCCGCTCCGCAAACTTAGCCAAAGATTTCTCAATCCCGGCAAACCCCTTGTCCAGAAACCGCTGCTCCACTTCCAGCACAGTCACATCAAACCCAGCTGTAGCGCAAACCTGCGCAATGCCAGACCCCATCAATCCACAACCGAGAACTCCAACCTTCTTAATTTCCATAAGATCCCTTAGTCGTCACAGAGCACAGAGAGAATCGCGAAGAAAAGATCTACCCTGTGATCTCCCGTGCCCCCTGTGTTTAAGATCTTGACTGTCATCCGTACTAAAAATTCAGCAGCGTCTCCACAATCATCGCAATCCCCTGCCCGCCGCCAATGCAAGCCGTAGCCAGCCCATACTTCTTCTTCCGCCGCCGCAATTCATACAACAAAGTAATCACCAGCCGAGTCCCGGTCGCCCCCAGCGGATGCCCCAAAGCAATCGCTCCGCCGTTCACGTTAACTTTTTCGCGATCCAAACCCAATTCTTTCTCGACGCCCAAATACTGCGCCGCAAAGGCCTCATTCACTTCAATCAAATCGATGTAGTCAAGCGAAAGCCCAGCCTTCTGCAGCGCAATCTTCGTAGCCGGCACCGGACCCCGCCCCATCACCTTCGGCTCAACCCCAGCCACTCCCCAACTAACAATCCGCCCGAGCGGCATCAGATTCCGCTTGCGCGCCTCCTCAATCGACATCAACACCACCGCCGCAGCTCCATCCACAATCCCGCTGGCGTTCCCCGCAGTCACGGTCCCGTTCTTCCCGAATGAAGCTTTCAATTTTGCCAGCCCTTCCAAAGTGGTCTGCGGCCGCCGGTGGTCGTCCTCGGTGAAGGATTCCCCAGTACCCTCACCCTTGGAATTCTTCAGCGCTACCGGAACCAGCTCCTCCTGAATGCGTCCTTCTTTATAAGCCGCATCCGCCTTCCGCTGCGAGCGCAGCGCAAACTCATCCTGCATCTCCCGCGTAATGCCGTGTTCCGACCCATAAAGCTCCGCCGTATTCGCCATGTACGACCCGCAATAGCTGTCCAGCAGCGCCACCATCAGCGAATCTTCCAGCTTCCCGCCCGGAGCCAGAGTAAATCCATCGCGCCCGCGAATCACAAACGGAGCCTGCGACATGGCCTCCATCCCGCCCGCCAGCACAATCTTCGCCTCGTCGACCATAATCATCTGCGCCGCCGACACAATCGACTGCATCCCCGACCCGCACAGCCGGTTCACCGTCAGCGCCGGAGTCTCAATCGGCAACCCCGCCCGCAACCCCACATGCCGCGCCCCATACAACGCATCGCCCGAAGTCTGCTGCGCATTGCCAAACACAGCGTGATCAAATTCCTTCGGATCAACCCCCGCCCGCTCCATCGCCCCCTTGGCCGCAACCGCGCCCAACTCCTGCGCCGTAAAGTCTTTCAACTTCCCGCAATAGCGCCCAAAAGGCGTGCGCGCTCCGCTGACAATCGCGATATCACCAGTCTTCAACATGATTTTCCTGAAAGATCGCGTACTCAGATCGGATCAACCTGATAATCAAACTGGTTAGTGTAGCAGCGCGCAAACAGCTTTGACCACTAAGAGGACAGCGTCGCAGTTCCAAACACAACGTCTTATGACTGGAGTATTGCGTTTGTGCGATTTGCTAGGCGCTCGCATCATTCTCGATACTCAAACCGGTAGATGAACCACTGGGGCTCGATAGGGACTACATAGAGACCGGTGGCAACGGCCCCTTTTTCTTGAGGAAGTTTCGCGCTGTCTAAAGAAGTAACCACAGTCTGCGTCCATCCTACAGAAGAAACCACCTTGTGATCCTTGGGATAGTAGCGCACGCCCATGTAGGAATCTGAACAAATCGCACAACCATCCCCCCAAAGTTCAAACTCCATTGAGCCATCCTCTCTGACAATCACGTACTTGGCTCCAATCCTGCCCATGAGGTCCCGGTATTCAGGGACCACCCGTCCGTGAATTCCATCGATATCAACCTTGCCATCGGCGCCGACATACCGGGTGGATTGATCCTTTCGAAGGAGCGCAACAAATCGAATGTAGTCAGCCCTGTTGCTCTCGAATTGCTGGACCACGCGTTGCTCGGGCGGAAGATAATAATGGGGCGTAAGCCGCCACCAAAAGCCAAACCCGACAATCCACCAAAGGCCAAACCCGACAATTAGAAGGCCCACAGCCGAGAAGCAGACGTAGAGCAACTTCTTGAGCATTGTCTTTGACATTCACATAACCCTGATTACGAGGTTGTGGCAGGAAGCGGAAAGCGTTCAGATGAAAAGCCACAAAAATCTTGCTTTCTCCGTGTCTCCGCGTCTCCGTGGTGAGTTCTAAGTGTCCTACGCCACAGTCCCCGCGGCCCGCGCCGCCCCGAGCGCCACAATCTTCCCGTGCCCCTGCCCTAGTGAAGTATGCAGCGCATGCTCAGCCCGGTTGATCACTTCCGTAACAATGTCCACCGGATCGTAGCTCTCTTTCACCACCGCCTCAGCCAACCCCGCCGAGAATTCCATGGCGTGGCCTTTCGTCGCCCCATCTTTCGCCGGTAACTGCACTCCCGCGATGATCTTGCGCAATTTCTCGACCGCCATCATCGCTTCTTTCTCCGCCGTATCCCCCAAAATGATCGCAATGGTCGTCGTGTCATAGCGAAATGCCAAATCATTCGTTCGGATGTTGGCTGCGAACTGTTGCCCAATCTTTTCCATCGCGCCTTCCACCGCAGCCTCACCGTATTCCTTGATCAGCGCCACGCTCCGCCCGAACTGCAACAGCAGCACCGAAAGCGGCGCGGCATTTTGCACCGCCCGCTTGCTCTCGGCCAGCAACAAATCCAGATAAGATCCTCGCTTCAGCAATCCGGACTTCTCTTCCGTCACTGAAAGATTCTTCACCAGACGCCGCAGCCCCGCGTTATTCAACGCGATCACCATCTGATCGGCCAGCGTCTTCAGCACCACCGCATCCGTATGTGGCCAGGTCCGCGGCTTGTTGTGCATCAGCGCAAGCATGCCCACCGAATCCTCGCCATTGCTAAGCGGCAACGCCAGGATCGCCGTAGTTCCCAATTCCGCCAGCGCCTTGTGTGCAGTCTTCAGCTCTGCGCTCTTCTGCGCGTCGGCAATAATGATTGGCTCCGTCGAACCCATATCCTGCAGCGCACACAGTACTTCTTTGATCGCGCCAGAAGTTCCCGCCTTCACTCCCCGCCCGCAGAATTCCTGCACCGCCGTCGGCGGTGATCCAGGTGTCCGCATCAAAGCCACACAGCGCGATACGTCCCAGTGTCCGCCAATCTCGTTGACCGCCGTGGTCAGTACCGCCGGAGCCGTACTCTGGTGATACAGCTTGCGTGTAATCTCCGCCACCCGGGTGACGTTGCGCATCTCCGCCGCCGGATCGGGCGCCGGAGCCACTGCCGCCGCCGCAGGCGCCGAAGCTGCGGCCGTAGCCGCCGCCGGCAACGGCGTCGACCCCGCATAGCTCGGAGTCATCCCCGCCGCCAGGTACAGCCGCTGCAAATCCTCGTTGCGCTCTTCCTCGCGTGGAAACAGTTCCTGAATCCTCTGCAGCCTCTCCACCGCTTTGTTCCGCATTCCGTACTGCACCAGGATTTCCGCCTGCAGCATCAGATCCTGCAGCGTCGAGGCCCCCAGCGTTGCTTCCTGAGCCTGCACCGACTCCGTCGGCGTGTTGCCCTGCGTAAACCGTGCAGCGATCGCCTTGAACTTGCTATCGTCAACCTTGCCTTTCAACATCTCCAGCCGTTTCTTGTGGCCGGATTCATAAGGATCCACTTCCGCCGCCCGGTCCAGGCATTCCGCCGCCTTGGCAAAATCTCCCGTTCCGCAATACACATCGAAAAGCTTCAGCAGAGTCTGGCAGTAGTCGGCTTCCCGGTTCGACGCGTTGAACAGCTCGCCCAGAAACTCCAGCATCTCCGGCGATGCCTTCCGCGCCGCCGTAACTTCCTGCATCACCGCCACAAACTGCCGCCGCTCGCCCCGTTTCGCCTGGAACTGCCCCAGCTTGCGCGCCAATGCCACCGCTGCTTCATCCTGGTCCGCATCCGCCAACTGTCCAATCAGCGCCGTCACCTGCGGCATCCGGTTAGGATTTTGTTCAAACAGCTGCCACACCAGCGGCTCCGCCTCGGCATAGCGACCGGCCGCCAGCAAAGCCTCGCCATAGATCTCTCGCAGCTGCGGCGAATTCTTTCCCGCGTTCACCTGCGCCTCAAGAATAAAAATCGCAGCTCCCACCTGACCCTGCCCCAGCAGGCTCTTGCCGTAGGCCAAAGTTATTTCCTCATCCGAGGAATCTTCCTGGTAAGCACGCTCATACCACTGCGCCGGGTCGCCGCCCGCCGTCGCAGCCAGCTGCGCCACCCGCTTGAAGGCTCCCGCTGCAGCTCTGCTGTCGCCAAGTTCCGACGACAATTCCGCAACCCTTAGAAAATTCGCCTGGATCGGCTCCAGCGCCACCATCCGAGCCAGCACCTCCAGTGCGCCCTTCTTGTTTTCCAGCTTCGCCAGATCGCTCAAAGCGGATTCATAAGTGCCCACCGCCAGCTTCTTGTTCGATCCCTCCAGCAACTGCCCGAAGCGGAATTTCTGCTCCCAGTTCGGATTGCCATGTCTCGCCAGCTTCTTATAAGTCAGGCTGGCCCGCGTAGCGTCTTCAGCTTTTACCTGCCGCTCGAACAATTCTCCCAGCAGACGCACCGCATCATGGGTCCGGTTCTGCGATAAGCACAGATCGGCCGCAAGTTGCCGCACCGTGTTATTTTCGGGGTCCTCACGCAGCGCCAACAGATATTCTTCCAGCGCTTCCGCGGCCTTCCCCTTCTGCAGAAGTCTTTCCGCGCGCTCGATGCGCTTGGCCAGCTCGGCTCGGTCAGGACGTTTTGTGCTCTCAGGCATTGGCAAGTTTTGGGCAGAGTACTGCTCCCTCGATTCTAGGAGCCACTCCCACCCCCAGCAATCCGTAAGCCCCACCCTCGATTACGAAGGTCACTGAAGGAGAAAGAAGAAAGTGTAGGAACGGCCGCCTCGGCCGTCCAGACAAGCGCAGCGAGTTCGTCGGCAGCGGCCCAACTTCGTCAGTAATCAGTGATCAGTAGCCAGAAAGCCCAGGTTTGCAGACTGGCCACTGGCCACTGACCACTGGCCACTTGTTTCCTCATTTGCTATCGTGCCGCATGCCTCCAGCCCCAGACCCCGTCCACGAACAAGGCCTCCACCATCAACTCTCCGTCGGCCAAATGACCATGGTCGCCGTCGGCGGCTCCGTCGGCACCGGCCTTCTATTAGGTTCTGCCGCCGCCCTCGAAGTCGCCGGCCCCAGCGTAATCCTCAGCTACCTCGTCGCCGCCTTCATCGCCTACACCGTCGCCATGGCCCTCGGCGAACTGGCTAGCGTCCACCCCGCCGCAGGTTCCTTCGGCGTCTACGGCGAACTCTACCTCAATCCCTATCTCGGATTTCTCTGCCGCGCCGGATACTGGGCCTCCATCGCCTTCTCCATCGGAGCCGAACTCACCGCTTCCGCCACCTACATGGCCCACTGGTTCCCCAGCCTTCCCGGAGTGTTCTGGGTCTTCGTATTCTCAGCCCTGCTTGTTCTAGTCAACCTGCGCAGCGTGCTCGCCTTTGGACGCTTCGAATTCTGGTTCTCCATGATCAAGTTCTCGACCATCGTAGCCTTCATCCTCGCCGGCACTTCCCTGCTGGTCAGCGGCCGCGTGGCTCCGCAATACACCGCTCAAGGCGGATTCTTTCCCAAAGGCCCAATCGCCCCTCTTCTGGCCGTCTTCCTCGCCATCTACGCTTTCGGCGGAGTAGAAATGCTCGCCGTCACCACCGGCGAATCCCGCTCCTCGAAAGACATCCCCCGCGCCGCGCGTCGGACTTTTTTCTCGCTAGCCGCTCTCTACCTCGGCGCCATCATCGTCCTGGTCGGCGTCATGCCCTGGAACCACGCCGGCGCCTCCGAGAGTCCATTCGTCAGCGTGCTGAGCATCGCCCGCGTTCCAGCGGCGGCCAACTTCATGAATTTCGTAGTCCTGACCGCCGCGCTCTCCGGAGCCAATGCCAAGCTCTACGTAGCCTCCCGCCTGCTTTTCTCCATGGGCCGCTCCGGATGGGCTCCCGCCAGCATGGGCAAACTGAATGCCTCCGGCGCGCCGCGCTTAGCTCTGCTGGTCTCCTCCTACGGAATCGTGACCGCGCTCATCATCGAAAACTGGGCACCGCAACAAGCCTTCCTCTACATCATGGGAGCCGCATTCTCCGGCCTGATCTTCTCCTGGGTCGTTTCCCTGGCAGCCCACGTAAGCTTCCGCCGCCGCCTCACCCCCGAGCAGCTAGCAGCCCTGCCCATGCGCTCTCCGCTGGGAGCCTGGGGATCAATCGTCGGCTTCGTCCTGGCCTCCATCACAGTTCTCCACACGCTCTTCGCAACCCGCATAAACGCACTAGGAGGACTCACCTTCTTCGCCGCCCTAACCGCAGCCTACGTCTGGCTGAAACGCCACCGCCAAGATCGCAGTCGCGACAGCGACGGCATTCATTAGCCCCGGACGTAAGTCCGGGGACCGATGACCATGAGGAACGAGTCCCGACAGGGACGGCACCGATGCTTGCAAGCTCCCGCCCCATTACCAACGTAAGCCCACAATCCTCTTTTCCGCTGCCAACCGCTCCCCCGCTCCACTAGCCTCGACAAGGGATACCCCATCCCAACAGGCTAAACAGTGACCATCTCAACCCTGCTCGTCCGATCCTCAAACCCCGGCGGATTCATCCTCTGGTGCCTCATCGGAATCTGCACTGGAATCTACCTGTTCGTCCAAGGCTTCCGCCTGCTACAACGTCGCCAGCTAATCCTCAACACCCCAGCCTCCAAAATTCGCAGCGCTTCCATGGGGATGGTCGAACTCAACGGCCTCGCCGTGGGACCCTACACCATGATCGCCCCCATCACCACGCGCGCCTGCTACTACTACCAAACCCTCGTGTGGGAGTGGAGGCAGGAAGGCAAGAACAAGCGATGGGTTAAGGTAGCCGCCGAGTGCATGCACGTCCCTTTCTTTCTCGACGACAATACCGGCAAGGTCATGGTCGACCCTCGCGGTGCCGATCTCGATCTGCATCGGGACTTCCAGCAGGAATTCTGCGACGGGTTTTTCACCACCAAAGAAGAAGCTCCACCAAATGTCCGCAGCTTCCTGTCGCGCCACGGCATTAGCACGACCAACAAGATCAAAGTGGAAGAGTCCTGCATCAAACCCAAGAACGCTCTCTTCCTGCTCGGCACGCTCGACGAAAATCCCGGTCTGGAACTCACCCCCGAGCCGATTCACGATATCGAGACCACGCCCCTAATCGTCGGCAATGCGCTTTCGTTCTCCCTGAACCCTGAAGTAGTACGAAACGTTTTATCGCCCATGATCGGAGGCACAAACGGATTCAGCGGTCTCTCTCTCTCGGGTGGCCTTCAGCACAATCCCGCTTTCGACCCGATTTACGACAAAGCAATCTCCACCGCCCGGGCAGCTCACCCCTCGCCTGCTCCCGGCGCCACCAAACCAGCGGACAGCGCCGCAGTCTCCGCCGCACTTCTGAAGGCAGGCATCTCCAGCCCGGCAGCGTGGGCAGCCGCTCGAGTAACACCGTCCGGTGCAGCCGCTGCCGGAAGCACGCCCGCCACACCGCCGCAAGATTTCGATCAGCATCCTCCGGTCGTGTTGATGAAGGGCAAGAACAACCCAACTTTCCTGATCTCCTGGCGCAGCCAGCGCGACCTGGCCCGCTCCCTGGGCTGGAAGTGCACCGCAATGATCTGGGGCGGCCCCGTTCTAGCCCTGCTCAGCCTTTACGTCCTGCTGGCCATAACGCACCTGCTCTAGCCCGTGTGGCGCGGACACTCTTGTCCGCAGCCTTTGACTTTGATCGCGCAATTTACCTCGCGCGGAATGATTGAGGGGAACCGCCTCCAGTAACGTGGAAGAGCGGCGCTTCAGCGCCGCGTCAATCCCAAAAATGCGAAGCGGCTTTAGCCGCGGCTTCCACCACTCACCGACCAAGCCCGCACCACGCCTCTAACCGCGCCCCCTCAATCACTCCCGCACGCTCTAGTACAATGACACACGTGAGTAATGCCGTTCGCATCGGAATCCTCGGTGACTTCAACCCTAAATTCCGTTCCCACCCCGCCACCACCGAAGCCCTGCAGCACGCTGCCCACAAGCTCGATCTGAAAATCGACTCCGAGTGGATACCCACACCCTCGCTAACCACCCCAGGCGCAGAAAAGATTCTCGAAAGCTTCGACGGCCTCTGGGGTTCGCCCGGCAGCCCCTACAAAAGTTTCGACGGCATGCTCAAAGGCATCGAGTTCACCCGCCGCCGCGACTGGCCATACCTGGGCACCTGCGGCGGCTTTCAGTACGCTCTAATCGAGTTCGCTCGCAACGTCCTCGGCATCGCGGATGCCGACACCGCCGAAAACAATTCCGGATCCAAAAACATCGTGATCTATCCCGTAGCCTGCGCCGTCACAGGCATCAAAGGCGACGCGCCCAAGCTCTCCGGCAAAGTCCCCGAGATCCGCCTCCGCCCCGGCTCCTATCTGCAATCGTTCTACGGCAAAGAAGAAGAAGTCGTAACCGAAGAGTTCTTCTGCAACTTCGAAGTCAACCCCGAATACGAATGGGCCACCATGGAAGCCGGCTTCCCGGTAGTGGCACGAGGAGCCCAAGGCGAAATCCGCGCCATCGAATCCCCCACCCACCGCTTCTTCATAGCCACCTTGTTCCAGCCCCAGCTCTCCTCCACTGAAAAAAAGCCGCATCCCGTCGTCTTGGCCTTCGTCCAGGCCGCAGCTGACTGGGGCCGCAAGAAGCTAGACGACAGCGTCCTCGAATAGCCGTTGATCGTGTGGAGCGGACACTCCTGTCCGCTGCCCTTGACGTTGATCTTGACGTTGACGTCGCCGTTGACCTTGACCTCGGTCTTGCCTCAGACGTCGATTCAGTCTCTAACTAAGCAACCACCCCGAACCGTGGATGTTCTACCCTGTGTTCCCCCGTGTCCTCTGTGTTTAAGATCTTCTCCACAGTTACCAAAGTCTCTCTATCCGGGAAATCTAGCCCCAGCACCATACGCATCTAGAGCCCCTACCCCCCGCTCATTAGACTTTTCTAAGCCCGAAAGCCCTCCCCTTTTGATCTAGAACCGCGCCCAGTGCGCTGCGAGGAGCCAAAGCAAGTATGCCCGTAACGTGGATCAGCTCATTCCGCATGTCGTTCACGACGCTCGTCAGCTATATTCCGATCATCGCGACCATCGTGACCTGCCTGTTCAGCGTGATCCTCGCCCGCGCCACCCTGCGTTACGTGGAAGCCACCGACAAAGGCCTGGCCCTCGCCCGCGAAGAGTTCGAGCGCGAATGGTCGCCCGATCTCCACATCAAACTCGAGCGCATATCGAACACCGAAGCCAAGGTCGTAGTCACCAACCTGGCCAAGAGTTCCGTCCTTCTGCAATTGCTGCAATTGCGCAAAATCTCGCACGCCGTCCCCTTCGAACGCTGCCGCCTCAACGATCCCCTGGTCGGCGGCACGACCTGGACCGAGGAAATGGGCAAACGTATCCTGGCCTGTACCGGAAAAGAATTCGAAGGCCCCATCGCCGCCTGCATTACGTTCTATTGCTCCGGACGAATGTTCCGCACCGACTGGTTTCGCTCGCAAATACAAGTACGAGACGGCCGCATCCTAAGCCTCGAACCCAGCAACATGCCGGCCCGCCGCGTGCGCGTGATCGAGCGCAAAGGCCCGGAACGCCGCCGCGACTTCGTCCAGGACGTCACCGCCGACGTAGCCCCCAACAATCCCGACCCCAAGCCCGAAGAAAACTTCTTCGTAACCGGCGCCTGAACCGTTGAACTTTGATCTTGACCTTACTGGGTGCCCCATTTCTCGCGTCTTTTGCGAGAAGTGGGATTCCACACCGCCATTCACCCTGGGGATTCATCCGCAGCTCAGGTCATCGCGGCCCAGTAACCTTACCAAAGAACGCCAACCGGGCCTGATTCGACTAAAGCTTCTCAACCCTTCGCCGATCTTCCCTCATATGGTCAACCCAATCAGCTCCAACACCAGCCACGCCAGCGAAGCCCCCAAACCGGCGCCACCAAGGCCTCAGCAGCCGCAACAGAAAAGCGCTCCGCAACCTTCAGATACGGTCACGCTGAAAAGCACCAACACGGGCGACAGTCGATAAACCTCAACCCCTCAACGGTTGAACCAAGAAAAAATGGAGTGACAGGCACCACTGCCCGTCACTCCATTTCTTTCAGAAGAGATTGCCGCCCGCGACCCTCTACCCGAGCGCTTAGCCCGCCTTCACAAACCGCAGCGACGCCGAATTCATGCAATACCGCAGCCCCGTCGGCTGCGGACCATCGTCGAACACATGCCCCAGGTGCGCATCGCATTCCGTGCATGCCACTGCATCCCGCACCATGCCGATCGAGGTGTCCCGAATCTGTCGCACATTCTCCGATGCGATCGGCTCCCAGAAGCTTGGCCATCCTGTCCCCGATTCAAACTTCGTCGAAGAACTGAAAAGCGCGTTGTCGCAGCAGATGCAGCGATAAATCCCCTTGTCGTGCAGGTTCCAATATTTCCCGGTGTAGGCAATTTCGGTATCGGCGTGCCGCGTAACCTCAAACACTCCCGAGGGCAGCTGCTTCCGCCACTCATCCTCCGACTTCACCACCTTCGCAATCTTTACCTTGGCCAGTCGCTTACCCTCATCGGAGAATTGCACAATCGTCACTTCTCCCGGCTCGGTCTTAGCCGCAACCGCAATCACATAAGGTTTCCGCCACTTCCACAGAAGCGCCCCGCCCAGCGCCGCGCCCAGGCCAGCAAGAAACACACGCCGCCCCAAGTGAGTTTCACTACTGATCTGTCCGACTCACCGATTCAAACATGACTCCTCCACTGCTCACTTCTCGGTACTGGGTACTAGGTACTCAACCCTACTTGCCATAAAGCTCCGGAAACTCCTTCCGCAAATTCGCCACCTTGGGAGCATCGTTATAAACAATGTAAGGATCATTCGGGTGCATCTCGAATAATTCTGATGATAACCCTCCGCTTCATAAAACGCCTGCAGCGGCACCACCTGCGTCACGATCTTCTTCGAAAAAACTTTCGCTTGATCAAGCTGCGCAATGTAAGCCTCCGCAATGTGCTTCTGCTCGTCATTGCTGTAGAAAATCACCGACCGGTATTGCGTGCCCGTATCCGGCCCCTGCCGGTTCACCTCCGTCGGATCCAGAGCCACCGAGAAGAACACCCGCAGCAACTCTCCATAACGTAACTTTCGACGGATCGTACACAACCTTCACCGACTCGGCATGCCCAGTCCGCCCGCTGCTAACCATCTCATAATCGGGATCCTTCGCCGTCCCACCCGAATATCCCGAAGTAGCGCTGTGCACGCCCTTCACATGCTGAAAACACCGCCTGGATTCCCCAAAAGCATCCGCCAGCCACCACCGCCGTCTCTTTTCCCTTAGCGGCAGCCTTAACCTCATCCACCACCGGAGCGGGCACCGCTGCACTCGCTCCATTCCCCGCGCGGCAAGCCAGCGTCGCCGCCAGCACCGTCACCATCATCGCCAGCATCCGCACCGAAACTCTGGACATACCTTTCCTCCCGACCGAAGTCGCCGTCATCCTCTCCCAATTAGAGTTACGAGTCGAAAGGAAGTTTCGGATGTTCGAGAGGCCGATTTTCAAACGCTGGAAGCCACCGACCGGCGCTCCGCGCTCTCGAACAGACGTGCCGTGACCGCCCCGAAGATGAATCCTCCGACGTGCGCCAGGTAGGCCACTCCGCCACTCTGCGCGTGTGCCACCTGGCCGGCATTGAACAACTGGGTGAGGAACCAGAAACCAATCAGCAGTGCGGCCGGGATGAATGTGATCTTCACAAATATAAAGATCACCAGAATCGAGCGAATCCGGTCGCGAGGATAAGTAACCAGAAACGCGCCCATCACCGCGGCAATCGCCCCGCTGGCACCCAGGTTGGGCACGTTGGAATGCGGGCTGGCCGCAACCTGCGCCAGCATGGCCACGAGCCCGCCCACCAGATAGAAAACCAGATAGCGCCCTCGCCCCATCGCGTCTTCCATCTCCGGGCCAAACGCCCAAAGGAAAATCATGTTCCCGATGATGTGCGACCAGCTGGCGTGCATGAACATCGCCGTCAGAATCGTGATCCAGCCATGCCCGGAAAAAATCTGTGCCGGAATCGCCGACCACTGCGTCACGAACGCTTCGCCACCCATCAACTCCCGCACGAACACGAAAACATTCACCAGGATGATGAGGATCGTAACCACAGGAACGCGCACAGGACGCCGAGACACGTCCCCTAACGGAATCAATCCTCCCATCCTGTCTTCCTCCAATGTGCGGACAGCGCCTCGCGCGAAGCGATGCTCGTGTGGAGCGGACACTCCCTTCGGCTTCGCTCAGGGCAGGCTCTGTCCACTGCCTTTGACGTTGCTCTTGACTCTGACTTTAAGCGGCTATCTTAGACGACGTCGCCGCCACCGTCCCCGTGGCCTTGCGCACCGCCAACGACATCATCACTCGAGCCACTCCGCTGAAGATCATGCTGATCCCGACTAGCGTCCCGATCGCCCACGCCGAACTCGACGGCCACTGCATGTAAATCAGCAGCCCCAGCAGCAGCGTAACGATCCCATCCAGCAGCGCCCAGCTCGCCCCGTGCATCGGACGCATCTTCACAAACAGCACGATGTCCAGGATGCCTTCAATCACAAACAGCGACGCCAGCAGCAGCGTAAGCGACGCCACGCCCAGCAAGGGATGCGCGATCACGTATCCACCAAAGCACAAATAAGCCACGCCCACCAGAAGCTTCCAGATCATGCTCCCCGCGCCATGCGCGCGAAAACCCAACACCAGATGGACCACGCCCGCCAGAATAATCAGCCACCCGACGAGCGCATTCACCGCCACCGCCGCCAGCAATGGCTCACCCACTGCCACCATGCCAAACACGATCAGCAAAACTCCCCACAAAATCGAAACCGTCGAAGCCTGCCGAACCATCTCAACCGGACTGTTCTGTGCCATAAAGCCCTCCTTGAAACAGCGGCATAAGCCTACCTCAAAAAGCTCACGAGTAGAAGTCCGAGACAGCCAATACGGGCCTGTGGATTTCTCCCATGAAAAAACTTCCGAACGAACCCGTCGCGTGGTAGGACCGGAGTGGGAAATTTGATTGCGTTTGGGGGTACCCCCCTCCCCCCACCCTCTGAATGGCCTGCTGGGCGCGGGGCTCGCAAAAAGTGTCTGCAAAATCTTGAGGGCAGATGGGTTAGGGGTCAAAATCTAGACAACAAACGGGTTAGGGCCGTTCTCGTTCGATTTCTCTATATTGCCTTCGCCTCGATCATGATGAACTGATTTGTGGTGGGAAGCAAGGTTAGATGTCACAGGGTGGGTGTGGAAATCGGAGCGGGAATTTCGGAATGTGGTGCTGGGAGAGGAGTTCCGGATGCACCTGGAGGTGCAACCGCAATGTCCCTCGTGGGATCGGTCAATTCTCAAGAGTGTAACCGCCTGATAGCGTCAATTGAGTAAAGGGACCCTGGAACATCCCCTTTTACACTCATTGACCATGGCGGAGGGGGGTTGAGTGTAATCGCCTGGTTTCACCAGTTGGGCGTCGTGATCAGCGAAGTTTGTTCGCCACGGACAACGGGGGCTCACACTTCTCGCGCTCGGAGGGGGAAACCATTAGAATCTCTCGGGGGCTACTCAGCCCCATCAAATGATCGAACACGAATCTCACTCACACGCCCACCACATCGGGCTTCCTTGGCTCGATCTCGTCATCGCTGGATCGGCGATCTTCATCTCGATTGTTTCTCTCATCGTTTCTATCCACCACGGTAGTACGATGGAGAAACTCGTCGCCGCCAACGAGAAACAAGTGGAGGCCTCCACACTCCCAATCATCCGCTTCACGACCGGAAACGTGTCAGAGAATGTAAACGTGGTCCACTTTGACCTGAGGAACGGCGGCACTGGCCCGGCAATCGTAGAGTGGTTCCGAATCAAGTGGAAAGGTCAGCCGACGAACGGCCCAGGCGATTTGCTCACCCTTTGCTGCCGCAGCAAGACACAGCGGGTAGGGTCGGTTTGGCGAAATGTGGCCTCCGGCATGACCCTCCCCGCGGGGCAGTCGGAGAGCATCTTTCAAATTCGCGCTGCCGACGCAGATCCCGATTCGTACCAGCTCCTCGATACTGAGGCGCGTTTTAGAATCGAGGCCGAAAGCTGCTACTGCTCGGTTCTTGACGAGTGCTGGATTACTGACTTCAAAGCTCAGCCGCGGAAGGTCAAGGTTTGCGAACACATTCCCGACAATCAACGCTGGTAAGAATGTCGAGGAATACTTGGCGAGCCTTCCTAGTGGCACTCATTGACCACGGCCCGGCCGATCTCAATGAGTGTAAACGCCTGGTTACGACAACTGAGAAGACACGACGTAAGACGCACGTCCGTAACTCCCCTCTGGATACGAGTTCGCGATACGCTATTTCCCACGGGTGGAAAGGCAGAACTTCAGCGAAATGCGAACATTCTGGAGAATCCTTTACGTTTCCCTGTTTGTGGTGTTCTTTGCGACGTTTGCTGTTGACCTTTCCATGTATGTCTGGCCGAGCATTCCGTCGTCTCCGGTGCCTGCTGAGGGTCGGGTCTATCCACTCAATAACCATGGCACGTATACATATATGAACAAACAGGAGTATGAGCTGGACAATGCTGTCCAGTCGGGTCTTCCGATTATTCTTGCCGTAATTGGGGCGATCTACTACTTTGTTGACCCATTCGACCAGAAGCGGCGACAGTCAACCTAACGCTCGGCCCCCGGGTTTAGCTGTTGCAACATCCCCATATCACTCATTGACCCTAGGACCGGGGTCTTGACTGTAATCGCCTATGTTGCGGCAGCTACTCCGGAAGGCTTTCCAGATCGAGCCATTTCAAAGCAGAAGGAAGGTCGTAGAATACCCGGATTTGCGACGGATTATCCGACATTTCAGTAAAGATTTCCCACATTCGTCCCACGCCGAAAACGGCCGGGTCAGCAGCAACAAAAGCGCGTTTGGATGTGAAAGAGAAGATCATGCGGCGTGCCAGCACCCGGGCATGGTCACTCGTCATATCGAAGCCCGTGACAGTCCGTAAATCCACGATCTGGTTGAACTCTGGGTTGAAGTCGGGATCGGTCTTGGTTTGGTCTTGGCGCTCTTTGATTTCCTCCCAGGTCACCTGACCCGACCCAGTGCTGATTACCAGACGGTGCTCACTATAAACAACATAGGTGAACGGCATATGATTTTTCGGCCCAGAGTCTAACATGACTGCCTTGTCTTCAGTTGGCGTAACATCGCCATTACACTCATTGACCTGGAATCGGGTAATTTCTCAATGAGTGTAAGCCTGGTTACGTCAACTATACTTGCCTGTGTGAAATGTGCCCTTGAGATGGCGGCGTGTGCAATCTAGACCATCCTTCGTCTCCCCGAAAAATAATTAATTAAATTCCGTTCTCATGTCGATTCGGCCACACCCCGTTCGACGTATCAGCAGAGAGCCAGTACGATAGCGAGCAACAGCGATCCAACTGGCTCTCAATCCATCGCTCAACAGCAAAGGAGATTCTCGCAATGCGATTCATGGTCATCGTCAAATCAACCCCAGAGTCAGAAAAAGAAGGCGCCCTTCCCGATCCACAGCTCCTGCTCGAGATGGGCAAGTACAACGAAGAGCTCATGAAGGCTGGCGTCCTGCTCGCCCTCGATGGCCTCCATCCCAGCTCCAAAGGCGCACGCGTCAAATTCTCCGGCAAGTCTCGTACCGTCATCGACGGCCCCTTCACCGAGGCCAAGGAGCTCATCGCCGGTTTCTCGATCTTGCAGGTCAAGTCCCTCGAAGAGGCCATCGAGTGGGTCAAGCGTGGCCCCAACTGCGGCCCCGGCGACTACGAAGTCGAAATCCGCCAGGTCTTTGAGATGGAAGACTTCGCACCCATCCTCTCCGAAGAGCAGATCCAGCACAAAGTAGCGAAACGAGCTGAGCTGCCAAATCAGACCGCCAACAAATAGCCGCACTTGCATCCACGGGTTGAAGCTGGTGTGATCGGTAGCAGTGTCCGCTGCCGATCCACATCACGCCACACATCAAGCCCTGCATCGCACCATTCTGCATCGTACTATCGAAGCCGTCTGGCGCATCGAGTCCGCGCGGGTCATCGCCGGACTCACGCGCCTCACCCGCGACGTCGGCCTCGCCGAAGACCTCGCGCAAGAGGCACTTGTCGCCGCACTCGAGCAGTGGCCGCAATCTGGCGTCCCCGATAATCCCGCGGCATGGCTCACCGCAACCGCCAAACGCCGCGCCATCGATCTCTTCCGCCGCAACGCCGTCGCCGAGCGCAAACACGAAGAGCTCGCCCGCGAACTCGAAGCCCTCGAACAAACCTCGCCCGACCTCGACTCCACCCTCGACAACACCATCAGCGACGACCTCCTCCGCCTCGTCTTCATCGCCTGCCATCCCATCCTCCCCACCGAGTCCCGCGCAGCCCTCACCCTCCGTCTCCTCGGCGGCCTCACCACCGACGAGATCGCCCGCGCCTTCCTCACCCCCGAACCCACCATCGCCCAGCGCATCGTCCGCGCCAAACGCACCCTCGCCGACAAGCACATCCCTTTCGAGGTCCCCCGCGGCCCCGAGCTCGCCGCCCGCCTCTCCTCAGTCCTCGAAGTCATCTACCTGATCTTCAACGAGGGCTACTCCGCCACCACCGGCGACGACCTCATGCGCCCCACTCTCTGCGAAGACGCGCTCCGCCTCGGCCGCATCCTCGCCGAACTCACTCCCACCGAACCCGAAGTCCACGGCCTGGTCGCCCTCATGGAGATCCAGGCCTCCCGCACCCGCGCCCGCATCACCTCCACCGGCGAACCAGTCTTACTCTTCGATCAAAACCGCACCCAATGGGATCAACTCCTAATCCATCGCGGACTAACCGCAATCGAACGCGCTCATAAAATCAACACCACCCGCGGCCCCTATCTCCTCCAGGCCGAGATCGCCGCCTGCCACGCCCGCGCCCGCACGCCATCCGAAACCGACTGGCACCGCATCGTCATCCTCTACACCGAGCTCGCCCAGCTCACTCCATCCCCCGTCATCGAGCTCAACCGTGCCGTAGCCGTCTCCATGGCCCACGGCCCCCAGGCCGGCCTCGCACTCGTAGACGCCCTCGCTTCCGAACCCTCTCTCGCGCGCTACCATCTTCTCCCCAGCGTCCGCGCCGACCTCCTCTACAAACTGGGCCGCCACGCCGAAGCCCGCACCGAGTTCGAACGCGCCGCCGCCCTTACCCGCAACACCCGCGAACGCGACCTCCTTCTCACCCGCGCCGCATCCTGCGAGACTGACCCAACTAACCCTTAGGGAAAATAACAAACGGCTCATCCCGCAGAAATGCCGGCCGATTTCCCGTCGCCGCAAACTGCCCAGATTGGCGAAAAATCCCCTTATCACTCATTGACAATCCCGAGTGATGGCAAACGGTCACGACCTAGGGGCAAGTGAGTTGTGCAGTAGCGGAGAAAACACATCCCTGACCGCAGGCGTTGATCGACGGACAGTTATAGACACCAGTGTCGGGTAGCGGATCGTTGGCCCAGATCACGTATGTGCCGACCGCTCCGGCGCCACACTGGGCCCCTCCGGTGCCGTTGATGGATATCTCAGTTGTAGGTGAGGATTGATAGCAAGCACCCCACTTTGCCGGGAGTGGCGCAGCCGTCAAAGGTGCCGTGTTGTAGTAGCCGGTGATGACGAACTGCACCTGCCCGTCGGGATACTGCTGTGCGTCCGCGCTCGCGGGGGACAGGGCGATCGACTGGAGTTGGTGCTGTGAACTCGACCCACACGACAAGATAGCAACGCCGGCACCGACCAGGCCGAAGAAGCAAATAACGAGCCGTAGTTTGCTCATAACGGCCCTCCTCGCTTATGCGCACGCGAAGAAAGTGGATCAGCTTCCCATGAGAACTATATTACAGCGACAGTCGGTGTTGCGAACTGTAAAGGTCAGTTGTCGAACGTCGCCATTACACTCATTGACCGAGGTTGTGGGCCGCAAGGCCAAGAAAAAGCGTCCCAGACTCAATTTTCAGTCGTGGGACGCAAGTTTGAAGCTAGCTATGAAAACAGCGACTCCGAACAACCCCCATTGTTCAGTGCTGTTCAATGACAGCCTAGATTTAGCGGAAGGCACACGTAAATGGCTCCTGCGTGTTAGACACCAGTCACGTTCAGGCCATTTCGCAACATTCTTGATCTTCAGCTGAAAAATCGGGGGAGCACTGCCCCGGTGTGTTCAAGCTCCTGTGAGACGAAAATGGCCCTTCCCCCACCCTGTGTCCAGGCAACGCTTCGTGCGTTCCATCAGTCGCGCCCTCTGCGCCGGCGTCGCAGGCAGGACAAAGTAAAGTCTCACCGCCATGCCATGGAAAGTTAACGCCCAACCCGAAGAGCCAAGACTACTAAGTTCCTCAAGCTGTAATCGAGCCTGCTGCTCCAGCGGCCTAACACCACAGAGGCAAGCGCTCCGTTGTTCAGGCTGGGGACTTTCAGACCTTCTAGGATTGCCATGAGTTCTGCCTCGCCATAGGATTGTAGCCACAGCTATACTTGGAAACCATCAGAGAGGTGGACGTGAATGATCTGGAGCAAGTCGTTTAGGGCACATCGGCTCCACTTGACAGTGTCCGTCGCCTTGCTTGCTATTTCCGTGGCCATTGCGGGCTGTCGCAAAGAAAAGCCTGCCGAGTCTGGAATATCCCCAGCGGCGCCGCCCGCAGCACCCCCGGCAGCGCCTTCTCCGGCGCCTTCTGGTGTGTTCGTGCACAAGGATACAGCTTCCTCGGGCGGCCACGACGTCGAGTTCTATTCGATCTTGCGTTTTGGAAAGAATGGGCAGGTCTGCAGCGTGAATGTTTCCACTGAACTGGATGATGAGGCCCTGTCACGATACAGCAAGTCATGCGATGCGCACGAGAAGGGTGAATATGGAAATTACACGTTTGTAAACGGGACGATCACATTCAGCCTTGGAGAAAGCGATTATTCTGGAGTGTTTGACAAAGACAGGCTGATCTTGAGCACCGTCTATCGGCCCACTCAGAAGACGAGCACAGATGAATACCGTCACCATGACGTGGGTTACGATAATCAGGAACCGCAAAGCATTCCGTCGGGACCGAAGTAATCCTTAACCGGTCCTGGAACAATAGGCAAATCACTCATATACTCGTCATCGCACTTTCTGCATACCGAAGGTGAGCGACGAGCCTGAGCAAAGCGATTCTGTCTGACGAATCCATCGTCAGGAACGTGCGCCAGTAAGTAGTGAAGGGCCGATTGTTGAAATATCCCCATATCACTCATTGACCCTGGGCCGCCCAAGCCTCAATGAGTGGAATCGCCTGCTTAGGCCAACTAACGACTTGCCTCCCACTGGAAGCACAGCTCAAATCCATCGGGGTCGCGCAAGGAAAGCTGCTTCATGCCGTATGGCGCGACTTTCGGTTCTTTCAAGTCGATTCCCTTGGCGCGCAGGTGAGCGTACACCGCATCAACGTCGGGAGCGCCGAAAAAGAGTGCAGTGTCACGATGGCTCGCTACACGTCGCGGGTCGCGAGATAGCGGGCGGTTGTCGTATTCGTAGGCGGTGTTTAGCATCAGGTCCGTTTTGTTCAACCTCAGCCAGACCCAGTTGTGGTTCGGGGCAGTCGTCTTTGTGTCGGTTGTTACGATCTGGAAACCGAGAACATCGCAGTAGAACTTGAGTGACGTTGCCATGTCGAAGACTTGGAGCAACGGCGTCATCCCCTTAATGTCAATGGCCATAGGACCTCCAGCCGGGAAGCGCGGCGAGGTGAAATTGTAATCCGAAGACACCATTCGCGCGCAAGGGTCGGGCAAACTCATTGAACCATCCTGACTCAGCGTTCTTCATAAACGTATTCGTGCTGCGCATCTCTGATGGTCAGCGTTCGCCTGGCGTCCGAGCCGACCACGAACTCAAAACCTAACTCACCCGGTACAGTGGTGATGAAGGAAATTGTGCCATCGGGATTCTTGCGGCTGGCGACCTCGCTTTTCCACTCGCCGAAATCAAAGATCGTGGAAGCTCCGGATGTGCTGACGGTGATTTCTCCGAGCGATGCATTCGCGTAGTGTTTGGCGAGCTTGGCACTCTCATTCGCAACGGCCGGGATCGTCATCAACTTGCGCTCGGCGGCCAGGTCGGCATAGAAATTCTTCGCGTCGGCGTTGAGCAGCGCTTCGGCCTCGGGATGTCCGTCGAAGAGAAGCTCGAGCAACTTGCGCCGGATGCGGTCGCGAAGCAGCCATCCGGGGTCGGCATTTGTCAGGATGACCAGGCCCACGTTCTGTTGTGGCAGCCACATCATGTCGCTGTGATATCCGACCAAGTCGCCGCCGTGATGAACGACCGGCACTCCGTATGTCGTGTCAACCATCAAGCCCATGCCGTAGGTAACGTCTTTTCCGATGCTGACCTGCGGAGCGCGGCGCTCGAGCAATGGTTCTTTCGAAATGTAGGTCGTTCCATCGGGAAGCTTGCCCTCCGCAAGTTCCATCGAGACATATTTCAGCATGTCGTTTACGCTGCTCCACGCGCCCCCGGCAGGGCGCGCGGGAATGACGGCATCATTAATGGCCGTCATCGCCCTGGCAGTTTTTCCGTCGGCGTCGGGCGCGTGCGAGCCCGCGTGGTTGCTGGAGAAAGCGCGCTTCATTTTGAAGGTCGTGTCCTTCATCCCCAACCGATCGAAAACATACGATTGCATGGCGCTGTCGTAGGCCGCTCCTAATTCCATGTCGGGATGGATCACGTGTGCCCCGGTATATCCCGCAGCGGCGGCCATCAGATTGGAATACTGGAAGAGTTCACCGAATCTGGATGTCGGCTGCATGGTGCCGAGCAAGGCCATCGTGCTCTCGGGCGTCATCTTTCCGTAATCGAAGATCCATTCCAGATCCTGACGTGGCATTCCGGTGCAGGCGCAGATCAGGTGCTTGACGAGGACGCTGCGCGTGGTTGCGGCGTCGCCGAGTTTGAAACTCGGAAGTAGTTGGGTGACGGGCGTGTCCCACGTGATGCGATGTTCATCGACGAGTTTGGCAAGCAGTAGCGTGGTCATCGCCTTGGTATTCGAGGCGATCATGAACAGCGTGTCGCCGTCTGGCTTCTCCGTACCACCCAGTTCTTTCACTCCAAACCCGCTGGCGAAAACAACCTTGCCATCCTGAACCACGCCAAGACCGACTCCGGGTACGCCCAAAACGCTCTGTCCCTGCTCGACGAAGCGACCCAACTCGGCAATGCGCGCTTGATCGAGGGTGTTCGCTTTCTTTCCTGCAAACGACTCACGGGTGTAGCCCTTGGGCAACAAGTGGCTAAAAATCAGGGAAAGCTGAGCGCCGCGCTTCCCCGCGACAGCGTCAGCCACATCTTCGATGACTACGGTCCAACTTGATCCGGAGTAATAGACGACGGCAGCCACTCCCCTCTTCTCGTTGGGCGAGGTCTGATAGTCGTAAGCGTGGCGCCGGCTCCAGCCATCGCGGTCAGGCAGATCGTTGCTGACTTTGAGAGGCCACTTTGCGTCGGGCTTGTAAGCCCGCCAGGCCGCTGCTAATGCCTCATCCTGCGTTTTAGCTTCCACATCGACGAGTGCAACCCAAGAGTCTCCCTCGGGCGCTTCGAGGATGGTCGCCGGTCCCTTGACACGAATGGACCAGTCTTTCGGCGCGATGAAGGCGTTGCCGAGTACGGTGGTCTTCGGGGTATCGGCTGAGAGCTTTTCAGGCGATTGCGCGCTGGCCGCGTTGATGGCCGGCTGGGCTGATGCGCTTAGAGCTGGTTCGAGAAGCGAGGCGGAAGCGAAAACCAACAGAGAGCAGACGAGGAGTTTTTTCATGGCGGGGAAATTCTAAACCTGCGGTTGGCCGTCAAGGCAAGTTTATTCACAACTCAGTGAGTGTAAGCGCTTGATTACGACAGTTGCTTGTATCCCACGACAGTGGACGTGGTGAAACTCATTCCGATTGCGAGGGATGGGCATAGCATCGGCCAGAGGTACGAACTGAGCCGACCCTTTTTCGTTCCTGCTTTTTCTGTTGCGTCGTCCAAGCGCAAAAGAATGTCAAGCCACCAGCAAGACCTTCCCAATACCACCTTGTTCGGCAGCGGCTTGAGCTTCCGCTGCGTTGCTGAGTGGCAGCTTCCGGCTGATCGGGATCACCAGTTTGCCGTCTCGGACAGCTTCGGCCATAAACTCCAGAGTCTTTGCGTCAGGTTTTACGAACACGTGCACCACCTTTACAGATGGGTACTTGTCGGCATTCTGCGGTGCTCCGAGAACGGACGCAAATACTCCTCCCTGCTTCACCTTGCCGATCAACTTTTCGGCGGTCTTGCCGTTAACCGTATCAGCAACGGCATCGAGCTGTGGAAGATTCGCAATCGCGTTGTCGTCGTCGGTTGCGACTACCCGATCCGCGCCGATGGTCTTCGCTTCGTCCATTTGCTTCTGCAAAACCCCTGCAATCACGGGCGCTCCGTCTTGCTTCGCCGTGAACACTGCGGAACGCCCGACATTTCCCGCAGCACCTACGACGAGAACCGTCTGGCCCGCTTTGATCCCGGTAGCGGAAGCGAGCTGATTGCCAGTCGTCGTCACCAGCGGCAGCGCCGCCGCCTGGATCAAATCGAGGCCTTCGGGGACTTTCGCCAGGCTGGCTGCTTTCACGATGCAAAGTTCGGCGTAGGTATCGGCCGCTATTGCGAACACCTGCTCGCCGACAGAAAAGCCTTTCACTCCGGGTCCAATCTTGACGACCTTCCCTGCGACGTCAACTCCCATAAGTCCTGGGAACTTGATGGGATAAAAATCTTTGGTCAATCCAGCCCGTCGCTTGTAGTCGATCGGATTCACACTGGTGGCAGCCACGCGCACCAGCACCTCGCCTGCGCCCGGCGCCGGATCAGGGTACTCCTCGAACCTCAGTACTTCGGGACCGCCATATTGGTGGACGACAACGGCTTTCATAATTCATCTCCTTTGTAGGTTGGACCAACAAAAGCACTGGCGATTTGGATGAACGAAACTAGACTTTGGTCGCGACCCGGTGGCATTCCGTTATTCCTTGTCATCCCACCAGACGTTACGTCTCTTGATCGGGCGAGTCAATGAAAGCCGTGGAGTTGGCAGTGTCTCGAAAGTGGTTATTGGCGAAGAATCGCAACGATTGAGGGTTCCTGCTTTTCGCGGAAATGCTCAGACGCCGCTACGAAACCCTCCCGAAGAGTGTGATGTTCGCGGTAGATACAGGTTCTCCTGTATTGCAGTTCCCGGTAAGTTCTGCTTAAACTCGCCAGCACGCGCGTCACTGTTCGCGAAAAGGCATGGGACCCGCCCTTCGGGCGAAAAGTAGTTGGGACTCCTGATTTTCAGCTTACCTGAGGATCTCGCAAGAGGACCCTTATGAAACACTTCACGTTTTCCCTCGTCGCATTTGCGGTGATAGCCGGCCTTGTCGCCGTCTTTGCCCCTGCATCAGGGCACGCAGACGGGGGACCCGCCCCGTTCGTTACCGAAATTCCTGAGGGCTACCGGGACTGGAAGTGGATCTCCTCGGCCCATGAAGCAGGCAGCCTCAACAGTTTAGGTGCCGTCTTGGGCAACGATGTAGCGTTTAAGGCCTTCCGGGAGGGCAAGCTTCCGTACCCTGACGGTTCAATCATTGCTGCTTTGCATTACCGCAACGTCCCATCAGACGAAAACAACATGGTCTTTGGCCAAGCCCAATCATTCGTTCCCGGGGCCCCCACGAACATTCAGTTTATGGTCAAGGACTCAAAAAAGTACGCCGCGACCGGTGGCTGGGGGTTCGGTCACTTCGCAGACGGCAAACCTGGCGACGCGGCGTTTATGAAAAGCTGCTTCCCCTGCCACGAGAAGACCAAAGCGACCGACCTTGTCTTTACTCGTTATGCGCCTTGATGCTGAAAACTGGAGCAGAAAGGAAATATTAACCAGCGGTCCATTGTTTACAGTCAAGCGAGAGGTGCACTATGCCGGATATCAAGAAGGATTCAACAAGTTCACCGCAACAGCCATCAAACGAACGTCGCCCTGATGAGGCCGCCATCTCCAAGCGGTTGGAGAAAGACGCAGATGAAATGGCGGGTGAGGCACAGAAAGTCGAGAAACAATATGACCAAGATCACGATATTTTTACGAAGTGAGAGCCAGGTGATACGCTTATCTCGCAAAAGATAAGCGGGTGCAGTTGGTGTCGGTCGATTTCCCGGGTGAGCGCCGCTAATACACCCGGCGGTTTCCGCTTCCCGCGAGGGAAATTTTAACCCGCACTCCAAAGGCTGTCCCACCAGGCACCGAGACAGAGCGAGGTGATGATCATGATCACCATTGTTATCAGTATCAGGGCGCAGGTCATCCATGGTAGTCTCAGGAACTTTCTTGCCTCTTCTGCGATCAGCGTTCTAATACTGGGAAGAATGTGGGATTGACTGCTTTGCGATTGCATGAGTGCTACTCCTCTACCGGTTGGAGAATCCCACGATTCTTTTGCTTTCCTGTTTACTACCTTTGATTCTGTTACGAAATCCGAACACCGCTCCGAGCGCCCCGGGAGCGTGTCGGCGAGGCAATGTAAAAGTCAAAGGCAGCAGACAGGGGTATCCGCTCCACACGAGCCGCGGTAGCTAGGAGCTAAGGGCTAGAGGCAAGCAGCTGATTCCGCTGGTAAATATCCCTTTACAGTATGTAACAATTCTGCTACCTTGGTTGTAGGTAATCGCCATGAACCGCAAACCAAAGATGCAGCGCTTTCCGTTAAAAGCCTTCCAAGCACAGTTTCCCGATGACGCAGCCTGTCTCGAATGGCTCAAGAACTACCTCTATCCCGATGGCATCTTTTGCAAGAACTGCGAGAAGATCACAAAGCATTACCGCGTGGCGAGTCGCCCGTCATATTGCTGTGAACACTGTGGGAATCACGTTCACCCGACCGCTGGCACAATCTTCCATAAGTCACCCACTCCGCTCACCACTTGGTTCTATGCGATGTACTTGATGTCTGCTACCCGTTGCGGCATTTCCGCCAAACAAATTGAGCGTGAGACTGGCGTCACCTACAAAACCGCGTGGCGCATGTTCAAACAGATTCGCTCCATGCTGGACGATGAGAAAGCACCACCGTTGGGCGGTAAAGGTAAAGGCGTGGAGATGGACGAAACATACATGGGCGGGAAGCGCAAAGGCGGCACAGGCCGACCGATGGCCGGGGATAAGGTCAAGACCGCCGTTGTCGGCATCGTTGAGCGCCAAGGCCGCGTCAGAGCGTTGGTTTCCGATGATGTCAAGGGTTCCACGCTGCTCGGTATGGTCAAGGAATACGTCCTCCCCAAGAGCACTGTGTTTACCGATGAACTCAATGCCTACGACGGAATCAAACACATGCCGGATACGAGCTATACCCACAAGCGGATCAATCACACTTCCAAGGTTTACGTTGTTGGCGACATTCATACGAACACTGTGGAAGGTTTCTGGAGTTTGGTTAAGAACGGCGTGCGCGGCGTTTATCATTCGGTTGGCAAAGGGTACTTACAGTCCTACCTCAATGAATACAGCTTCCGTTACAATCGCCGTTTCGATGAGCAACCGATGTTCTGGAGTTTTTTGCAGCAAGTTGAGAAGCGCGATGTAGTCGTGCGCCAGCGCGAAAGCATCCCTGAGCCATTCTGACTAGGTTTTGGTTGCCACGGACTGACCTGCCCCCCAGAAATTAGTCCATCGAAAATGTGACTTCTCCATTTAGGATGACCCGCCCAGGGTCAAAGGAGGAGTCGTGCGAAAGAGTCGATTCAGCGAAGAACAGATCATCGCCGTGGTGAAGGAGTCAGAGGCGGGAGTAGAAACCGGGGAACTGTGCCGAAGGCACGGGATCACGCGGGCGTGTTTTTATCGGTGGAAGAGTAAGTTTGGTGGGATGGAACTGAGCGAGGCGAAGCGGCTGCGCGCGTTGGAGGAAGAAAACCGGCAGCTAAAACACATCGTGGCCGAACAGGCGGTGGACATCCGGGCGTTGAAGGCGGTAGTGGCAAAAAAGTGGTGAGCCCGGAGATGCGGCGAGAGGCAGTGCTGGTGATGCAGGTAGAAGTCGAGCTGAGCCAGCGACGCGCCTGCGGGCTGATGGAACTCTATCGTGCGACGTGTCGGTATCGAAGGCGGAGGGGTGAGGACCAGCGACTGCGGGTGCGGCTACGCGAGCTGGCCGAAGCTCGGCGTCGGTTCGGCTACCGGCGTTTGCAGGTTCTGTTGCAGCGGGAAGGGTGGCAAGTGAATCACAAACGCATCTACCGGCTGTATGTCGAAGAGAAGCTGTCGCTGCGGCGCAAGCGTGGACGGAAGCGCAGCACGCTGCGCCAGCCGTTGCCGGAGGCAGTGGCAGCCAACCAGGTGTGGTCGGTAGACTTCATGACGGATGCGCTCAGCTCGGGGCGGAGGTTTCGTACCTTGAATATCGTGGATGACTACACGCGGGAGTGCCTGGCGATCGAGGTCGATACCTCGCTGGGTGGAATGCGTGTGGTGCGCGTACTGGAAGAGTTGAAGCAGAGACGTGGACTGCCGCGGCAGATCCGCAGCGACAACGGACCCGAGTTCGTGAGCCGTGCGGTCGATCAATGGGCCTACGAGCAAGGTCTGCAGTGGCACACGATCCAACCCGGACGACCGATGGAGAACGGCTACGTGGAGAGTTTCAACGGGCGCTTCCGCGATGAGTGCCTGAACGAGAACTGGTTCAGCGATCTGGGCGACGCACGGGAGAAGATTGCACGGTGGAAGCAAGACTACAACGAAGAGCGTCCGCACAGCAGCTTGCAGTACCGTACCCCAATGGAGTTCGCAGCGCAGTCAGCAGTGAGCTTCGATACAGCTGGAGTGGGGCAAGGGGTCTCAAACGCCGACCCCTTGCCCCACACCCCCATCCCCGCTACCGAGACTGGCACGCGGGGCGAACAGAAACCGGAGAAAGTCTCATTATCCCTGGACTAAAGATGGGGGGCAGGTCAGGACGAACAACGTCGGCGGCGTTGCGGGCTAGGCACCGAAAAATAACTCTTCCAATATCATTTTTCTAAACTGCCACTCTTCCATCTCTTGACCATTGACCGAGAGACGGCATTCTCCATCGTTGTTCAGTGTCAGGGTGGCAATGCATCTTTCTTTATCTTCGTCCATGACCCCGATAGATGTCGGGCAGCCTACGAACGAAATCGTCCGAGTCTGATTCGGTCGTTCGCGGGAAACAAAAATTGAGTGTTCTTCGCTCCAGAATTTGAACAGCCAAGTGCTGTCCAGCCGCGACATTTTCTCTACGTCCGCCTTGACGTTCTTGCGTAACCTGGCAAACATGATCGCCGCTGAGCACTGCGCACGGGCATTGACCCAGTCAAAATCAGCCATATGCTCTTCTATTTGCCGTCTTTCTTCCGGCTTGCTTTCTCTAAATCGCCAAAGAATTGCTTTGTGGTCGGTACAGGGATTTCTTCCCCCTTCGCCGTCTTCTGCGTGAATGTATCTCGTGGCATCGCGTGATCTAGCTTGGCCGATGGATCATTCTCTAATTCATCTTCCTCAAACTGTTTGCGCACGGCAATTTGCTCCTCGCTGTACAGCATAGCGCGAATCTTCAGCGCTGGCACGACCACAGAGATTCCCACGTTCATTCCTTCCCACTGATTGAAAGCGGGATTCGGAGGAATTTCCCATCCGCCTCTAATAAGGCCCATGAAAAATGTTTGTCCAGGGGCGAAGTAAACAAGATCGGAAGGTGTCTTTTTCTTCGGATCACCGTACCTGGATGGAATAATCGCCGTCTCACTCACAAACACGGGAGAACCGCTTAATCCGCCGATGGAATGATGTTCTATGAGGTAGGCATCGATTAAGTCGCCATGATGCGGTATTTTCTCCGGCGGCATTAGGGCGACTGTGCCCATCCTCACGATTGGCATATTTTGGGATGTGCCAGCAGCGCGAGTGAATAGACCCGTGATAAATACCTGATCACCGCTTCCGATCCGATGCTCTGCAATGATCTCGTCAGTCAGAAAATTGGTTACAGGGATACCGACTATATCCGGATCAAGCGGAGAGTTGAATGCGAGAGGTGCAACAGCGGCATCCACGGTCGTATCTTCGTGAAAGCTCCAGTGGCCCGCAGTGGCTTCGAGAATGGCGAAGCTTCCGTCTTTCAGGTTAACTCTCAGAACGAATGGCCTATCGCCTAGGAAATCGAGCGTATGCTTCGCTGTCACCAAATAGCCAAAACTCTTACTACGAGCGCCGGGGACCAGCACAACGAAGGCGGTCCCTCCATAGGTAATGGTACCGTCTACATCACGCACGCCGATGAAGAGGACGCATTTTCGGACTGTGTCAGGGACGCGCATGTCGATCTCAGATGGGGCTGCGCACAGATAATACTTCGGCGCGTTGCCCATCCTTGTATCGACAAGTCTGCGGGAATACCTACATACTGTCAAGGGATATTTACCATTCCGCTTGACATTCGCCTTCCATTCGCCAACAATATCGGCATGGCGATCACACGCAGGCAGCGCGAAGTGTATGACTTCATCTCCCGCTTCGTGGCGGAGCATGGCTACTCTCCGTCGTTTGAAGAGATCGGCAACGGGCTTGATCTGAACTCGCTGGCCACGGTGCACAAGCACATCACCAACCTCGAGAAGAAGGGACTGCTCACCCGCGACTACAACCGCAGCCGCTCCATCGATCTGCTGCCGCCCAAGGGACGCCTTAAGCAGGCCATGAGCGTCAACACCGGCGTGATCCTGCCGCTGGTCGGGCGCATCGCCGCCGGCCAGCCCATTGAGGCTATCGAGACCCCGGAAACCATCTCGCTCGCCGACTTCGTGCGCTCGAAAGAAGTGTTTGTGTTGGAAGTGCGCGGCGATTCCATGCAGGATGAGGCCATCCTCGACGGCGACTATGTGCTGGTTGAGAAGCTGAAGACTGCGCACAACGGCGATATCGTCGTCGCGCTGGTGGATAAGGACGACGCCACCCTGAAGCGCTTCTACCGCGAGGGCGACACCATCCGCCTGCAGCCCTCGAACGCAACTATGAAGCCGATCGTCGTTCCGGCCGCGTCAGTGGAAGTGCAAGGAAGAGTCATTGGAGTTCTGAGGAAGTACTAGGCGCTGCGGCTTTCATCAGTATAGGTGGAAGTCGACTTCGACCTGGACTTCAACGTCGATGGGCTCGCCGTCTTTCGTTGCAGGACGGAACTGCCACGTGGATACGGCCTCTACAGCCTTCTGATCAAGGCCCATGCCAAGAGGCCTCACGATTCGGATGCGTCGCACCTGGCCCGTCTTGCCGACAGCAATTGCCAGTAGGGTGGTGCCCTGATACTTCGCGCTGCGCGCTTCCTCCGAAAAAGGCGGATTGGGAGCGGAGACAGCCTTGGGAGGAGTGATGCCCTTGCCGAGGCGGGGGACTGGATGGTTCGAGAGTTCAGCAACGCCGTCCCCCGCTTGCCCAGATTGCGGAGTCTGGTCCGGACTGGACACGATGCCAGGAGTCGCAAGGAACTCCGGGGAAAAGCGGCAGCCGTTGTATTCGCTCGTGCTCTTGCTGGTTGAGGCTGCGAAAACGCAGGGCTTCCAATAGTCAGGAACGAGTTCGGCGAAATTGTCGTTAGGAGTCAGAAATATCTGGGAGAGCGCTGCGTCGGCTGCTTCGGCGGTCGCGCGCCCCAGATCAACCTCGATGCGGAGTGACCTCGTTTGCTGCTTGTCTGCTTTGTCCTTGACGTCTTGAACGGGAGAAAAACCAACATCTCTGACCCAGCCCAGATGTGCGCGTTCTGCCCGGATGGTCAGGCCATGGCCGGACACCTTCACATCTTCCACCCGGACGACTCCGTCGACGGTCCAGTCGCCGGGGGTCGCAGCCCTCGAAAGCTGGCCGGACGCCTCGTAGCGTAGAGAATCGCCGCTGTAGAAATTACGGAGCAGCAGCGTCTTGCCGTTGTACTGATCGCGGAGATGACGCTCCAGCTCGCTGCCGGCTTGCAGGTGTAACGGCGCGCTGGTGGCCGCAAGAGCCAGCACCGCGGAAGTGTAAACAAGCCGCGTCAGCACGTGCCGATGCATAGCCGTGCATTGTAGCTCAACTAGGTGAAGACACAAACGCCCGGGATTGCTCCCGGGCGATGTCCAGCTGAAATCTGGTAGCGATAGCTGCCTTAGCCGACGTGCCGGTCAAGGGCTTGCGCGATGGCTTCCTTGGGCCTGTAGCCGACGATCTGTTCGACCACCTGGCCGCCCTTGAAGACCAGCAGGGTTGGGATGCCGGTGACTTTGTAGCGCATTGGAGTGGAGCTGTTGGCGTCGACATCCATCTTGCCGATCTTGATTTTGCCCTGATAGTCCTTGGCCAGCTCTTCCACGATGGGAGCGATGGCGCGGCAGGGGCCGCACCACGTCGCCCAGAAGTCCACCAGCACGGGCTTATCTGATTTCAGAACATCCTGGTCGAAGTTCGCATCGGTGACTTCGACGATTCCATTGCCTGCCATAATTCTTTCTCCTCGTTGTAACGTCGCGTTGTTCGGCGGACGCTCCCATGTTTCGGAAACAACGAGCGGTCGTGGCCGGGTCCCGGACGATCTTATTGAGTACGATCTTAATGAATACGATGTATAAATGCGGCCCGAACTCAGGCCAACCTTTTATCGTACCACCTGCCATTCGATGCGTGGGGCGGTGCGAAGGTCGCAAAACAACCCGGCGGTCTCCGGGAAGGCTTTTTTGGGTGGAAGTGAGCCGGTTGAGATAGTTCCATCTGCCAGCCTTGCGTTTTCAGCAGCTTCGACGGCACGGAATCGCCGCGGGGCAGCTAGGCTTGAAGCGGAGAGCAGGGTCCGAGTGTGAAGGACAATAAAAAAGCGCCCCGAACTTTTCAGTTCAGGACGCCTCGGCAGCCCTCCCCCAGAACTGCCAAACCACGAAATGGATAGTAGTGAACTACCGATTCAGTGTAAACGTCACTTTGGTAATCGAGTTTTTGTGGTTTTGGAATGGGTGCTGAATCGGGGGCCACGGGGATCTGAAGAAACAAGCAGAAAACAGAGGCAGGGCTGCCCTCGAAATGCCACGCGGGGCCGATGCCGCTACGTGTGAGCGTGGGGTCCTTCGACTGCGGCTGTGCTTCGCATTCGCGAAGCCCAGCCTCCGCTCAGGATGACACAACTTAAGTGGATGACCGGAATTATCGTTGCTTGTGCCAGGTTTGGCCGGCGTCCGGGGTGGTCCAGACTTCGGCGGTTGAGGTGGTCACGGTCCCGTTCCGCGGGTCGGAGAACTGAATGCTGAGAATGTCGCCGGTGAGGATGGTGCCGGCGGCGGAAGGAAGCACACGGGTCCAACTGTTGCCAGCATCCGTCGTGTGATACAACGCGCCGCCCGAGGCTCCGGCCCAGACTTCGGCGGCATTAGAAGAGACCGACAGGGCACGAAAGATCAGTGGCGCGGCTGGGGCCGACTGCTTTTGCATGGACTTCGCATTGACTGAGGCAGCCGATGGCGCGGTGGGCGCTGATTCAGACTGGTCTTCGGAGGTTAGTGCGGTCCGGGCTTCGGCCGCCACTTCGACCGTCGTTTCTTTCTTCGCACGGCGCATGAAGTCAGACGTCGTCGAATCATTGGCCGCGACGTTCACGCCCTGCCAGGTCTGGCCTCCGTCGAAGGAGCGCTGCAGCGCTCCGCTGGCGCTGATGGTCCAGCGAGGCGCGGGCAGGCCTTTCATGAGAATGGGCTCGCTGTGCAGCGCGGGTGGCGCCATGGCAAGGGACGCTTGCGCCGATGCCGGTTTTGCTTTGCCGACGCGGTCAGCCGACTGCTCTGCTGTTTCATTCCGAAGGAGCTGGCCTTGAACCTGGCTTTGTGCGGGTTCCGCCGTGACTTCGATAGTCTGCGATTGCGCTTCCAGCGTCTGCACAGCGCCCCCCACTACAACCGTCTGGGGTGCCGGTGCGGGCGACAGATTCTGTCTGGCGGCTGACGGGAGTGCTGAGGTTGCGCCAAGGACCGAGTCGTGGGGCGGCGCAAGGTTGAGAACCTGGCTGGGTCGAGAACGGACTATAGGGCCACCAATCGCTCGTCCGTACGCAACTGCCGAATTTGCGCGGGGGAGGACGATCGTACCCTCCGACCGAGCGGCCTTTTTCTCAGCTAAATCGGTCTGGGGGCGAGGCGCGCTTAGTTTGTCTTCTGGCGCCCCGGCCTGAGGAAAGGCGGGCTGCGGAGAGGGCTGGGAACTTTGTGCTGGAGTCGCGATCGCTTGCTTGGCCTGGAAGACATTCACCGCCAACTCTCTGCCTTGCTGACGGCGATATTGCAGCGTTCCGATCGACGCGATCAACACCACGCCCGCGGCCACCGCTGCCCAGCGCAAGGCTGACCCGCGAAGAAGCATCCCGCGGAACCAATTCACGCTACTGTCGGTCAACGGCCCTGACTCCACTTGCGGGGGAAGAGCCAGCGAGACTGCTTCCCTGCAATCGCCACAGCTCGCGAGGTGTTCGACGACTTGGTCCCGCTCTGCGCCGGTTAGAGATTGTTCAGCGAAGGCGGTGAGCAGATCGGCATCAGGATGCGATTCTGCGGGCGGCGACTGCAACCGCTTCGTCACGACTTTGGGAAGGTTTTGCATTTGTGACTCTACTTCTGTTTCCGGTTTCCAGTTTCTAGCTTTTCGCTCTCGGCGCCACCTTTTGCTGGAGAGGTACGGCGTCCTTTTCTAAGAACGCTGCTGCCGCGGAATCTTGCGCCAGGCTGCGGCGAATATCCACCTGCAGGTCGCGCACGTCGACTTCCAATGCTTCTTCGGCCTGGCGGCGGCCCATGCCTTGCTGCATCATGCCTGCCAGGATTTTCTTGCGCAACGACTTGGCCAGCTTGTCGACCTTGCGGCTAATGGTCGACTCGTGCACACCGAGCATGCGGGCGATTTCAGCCAGGGTGCGGCCATCGAGATAATACGCCGCCAGCACCATGCGCTCTTCGCTGTCAAGCGAAGCCAGGGCTGCGTCGGTAGCGGATTCCAGGCGCGTGTCGGCGGAGGGAAGCGGCTCCGGCTGGGGTGCGGCGTACTGGGTGCCGTCTTCGCTTTCTTCGTCGAGGCTGACCAGGCGTTTGGTGCGACGGTAGCGATTGACAAATTCCTGAGCGAGCACGGTGCGGAGCCAGCCTTCGAGCGATCCACGGCCGGTGAAGGAAGCTAGCTTGGAAACGCGTTCGCCGTCACGTGTGGCCGTGCCGTAGAGCTCAGCGTAGAGACTGTCAGCGAGGTCGCGGGCGGCTGAATCTTCACGGGCGATGCGCAACGCCGACTGATACAGCTTTTCGCGATAGCGGGTGAGGAAAAGTTCCCAAGCCGAGTTGTTGCCGGCGGCGCAGGCCTGGGCTAGCGCGAGTTCCTCGATGCGAAGGGTCAGCAGGAAAGTGCGAGTGTCCGCGTGGGTCGCGCCCGTGGGCAGATACTTCGTAGCCACTTCGCAGAGGATTACGGCGAAAGATTCGCGAGCCAGTCCAATCTTCTCGCAACCACTTTTCTCGTGCAGCTCGGCCAACAGGTCGGAGACTGCCGACAACACAGGGGCGGAGATCGGTTTCGTGGAGCGCATGTAGAAGAGAAGAGAGTCCGACGACTGCTGAACCTGATGCTATCAATACATTAGACGCTTGCAAGGTTAATTTTAGCCGCAAGGCTCCAGATCTTTTTCGTTCTTCTCACGTAGTCGAGATGGCGATGCGAGATGGGTGGTGCGCCCCGTGGAGCTGGACTCACAGCCTCCTGGGACCGGGGCGCACCTGCCCGCCAAAGGGGGAGAACTATGCGTCCGAGATTATTGGTGGTGGTGATCGCGTTGGGGATGGTGGCCGCGATGGTCTGCCTGGATCTGCGGTCGGTTCATGCCGGGGAGGAGCCTTTTACTTCCGGCTATAAAGTGCTGGAGCCGATCCGGCATGGAAGCTTGACCGTGTTTCCCGTAGTCGCTCCTAAATCGTATGCAACGGGCGAGTTTATGACGCTCGATGAAGGGTTGCGGTCAGGCGACGTAGTTGTGACCGAGTATGGAAATGTTCGGGGGCTGATGCGACGGCGAGCCACGCCGGCGGTGCAAGTCCAGAGCGCCCAGGTGAACCGCCTGGTGTTGATCAACAATTCGAAGCGTCCCCTGCTGCTGCTGGCCGGGGAGATTGTTACCGGAGGCAAGCAGGATCGGGTGATCGGGAAAGATCGTATCGTGCCGCCGGAGAGCGATCCCGTGGATCTCAGTGTGTTCTGCGTGGAGCCCGGACGGTGGGTCGCGAGCAGCGAGCATTTCGGGACCTCGGGGGCTACGTATGGAGGTGCGATCGGAGGAGCAATACCGGGCACGATGATGGCTCAACCCTCGGTGCGCGCGAAAGCTATGGGCGACAAAGATCAAGCCGAGGTTTGGGCGGAGGTGAGGAAGCAACAGCAGTCGATGACAGTCGAGGTTGCGGCGGCACCGACGGCCTCATCCACGAGCGCGCAGGAGATCCAATCCACCAGTTCGTACGCGCGGGTGATGGAGAACAAAGAAGTGAAGGAGAAAGTGGATGAGATTGCCGCGCCCATCCAACAAAACTATGAAAGCCTGATCAGGCAATTGCGCGACCGCAAGGCGGTTGGCGTGGTGGTCGCGGTGAATGGACGCATCATCTGGGCCGACGTGTTCGCCAGCACAGAGCTGCTGGAAAGATACTGGCCGAAGCTGGTGCGCTCGTATGCTTCAGAGGCCGTGGTGACGCGGGCGAAAGGTGGAGACGTGAGTTCGGCACAAGCCGAGACTTTCCTCGGGGATATGGAAGGACGCAGGGAAACGATTGAGATCGAACCACACGTCTACCGTCACACTGAAGCCAACGGCGATGGGTTCAAGGCGTTCGCGCTGACGTCGCTGCTGCCTAAGACTGGTTTCGACTTGCATATTGCGAAGATGGCGGAGTGAAAAAGCAGTGGCCAGGGGTCAGTGGCCACTGGCCACTGACGTTTGGTACCAGTTTCGCCAGGCTGCGGAGTCGTTGGGCAGGTGCAGCTTGGTGATGTCGGCCAGGGCGCGGAAAGCCCAGGAGCGGGTCTGAGCATCGAGGGCGGGATCGGCGGAGTAGTTGATCAGTTGCGGCACGGCGATGAGGCGCTGCTTGGGACTCAGCATGCCGGATGCCGCGAGGCTGCAGGCAGCGTGTTCCCGCACCGTCGGGGAGGGATCATTGCGCATGGCTTCGAGCAGCGGCGCGATGGTTGGAGTCGTGCCTACGAGAGCGAGGCCTTCGACCGCCCAGCGGCGCGCGTCTTCTTCCTTATTACTTTTATCGTCCTTATTCTGATCTTCCTTATCTTTACCCCAGTCGGAATTCTTGCCGGAATCTTTCAGGTGCGTGGCCAAAACCTGGACCACGCGATCGGGCTCAACCCCGCGGTTCCCGAGCAGGCCCAGAGCCCACAGCGCCCAAATCTTTTGCCGGTGATCGCGGGAGTCGGCCTGCCGCACCATGGCATCGACAGTGGATTCAGTCTTGGTGAGTCCATAGGCGGCGAGCTGCACTTCGATGGCGGAGGCGCGCACGCTCTGGTCGTTGGAATTCAGTGCGACCGTGGTGAGGTCGCCGAGTTGCTCGTCCCATTGGAGTTGACCCCGCCAGGCGTCGATGCGCGATTCGATCTGGGCTTCGATCAGATTCGGATCCCCGTCAGAATGGCTTACGGCACGCTCGAGAAGTAGTTCGGCTTGTTTTTGCGGTCTTTGGCGATCGAGATCGGATGCCGAAAGCTCCGAGGTGGAGACTTCAGAATTCTGTCGCGATGAGAACAGGCCGGTAGTTTTTCCCCAGACAGCAACTGGGCCCCCACCCATCGAGAGCAGGAACGCAAAGGCGACTCCCACCATCATGGCGACGGAGTGGAGGGCATGCCGGGCCGCGGGCGACAGCTGGTGCTCACGCGCCGCTTGCTCTGGCGGGTTGGGTTGAATTACATCCATAGTCCCAGTTTAGGGACGGCCCCGAATAGGGTAAAGTTACTTCTGGGCCCGCCCAATTGTGGTTAGATGCAAGGTCGTGGCTACATGTGGTTTCGGAGGAAATCATGATTGAGGAAAGAAATTCCATGCGCCGTTGGGTGCCGGCTGCGCTGGTTCTGATGATTGCTGCGGCCGCTCTGGCTGCGGCTGCGCCGGGATATAAGGTTGTGAACACTTACAAGGTAGGCGGCGACGGAGGCTGGGATTACTTGACTGCGGACGCGGCGGCGCGGCGGCTTTATATCTCGCGCGCGACTCACGTGATCGTGCTCGATCTCGATTCCGGCAAAACAGTGGGCGACATTCCAGACACGCCGGGAGTGCACGGCATTGCATTGGCGCCGGAGTTGGGACGCGGCTTTGTCAGCAATGGCCGCGAAGGCACGGTCAGCATCTTTGATCTCAAGACGCTGGCAACGATCAGCAAGGTGAAGGTGGGAGAAAATCCGGATGCGATTCTTTATGATCCGGCGACCCAGCGGGTGTTCACGTTCAACGGGAAAAGCCAGGATTCGACAGCGATCGATGCAGCTAAGGGCGCGGTGCTGGGCACGATCAAGCTGGACGGCAAGCCGGAGTTCGCGGCCAGCGACGGCAAAGGCGGAGTGTTCGTCAACATCGAAGACAAGAACGAGTTGACGGCGATTGATGCGAATAAGTTGGCGGTGAAGTCGACCTGGCCGCTGGCGCCTTGCGAATCGCCCTCTGGGTTGTCGATGGACCGGAAGAATCGCCGGCTATTTGCCGGCTGCGACAAGATGATGGCGGTGGTGAATGCGGATACGGGCAAAGTTCTCGCCACGCCGGCGATCGGCGATGGCGTGGATGCGACCGCATTTGACGACGAAACCGGACTGGCTTTTGCTTCGTGCGGCGAAGGTGTGTTGACGGTGGTGCGCGAGGAGTCGCCGGACAAGTTCAGCGTGGCGGAGAACGTTCCGACACAGCAGGGTGCGCGCACCTTGGCGCTGGACTCGAAGACGCACAATGTGTACGTGGTGACGGCGAAGTTTGGTCCGCCTCCGGCGGCTACGGCGGATAATCCGCATCCGCGGCGGAGTATTTTGCCGGACAGCTTTGTGGTGCTGGTAGTGAGCAAGTGAAATAAGGAAGCGAGCCGAACGCGCGATTAATGGGCCGCAAAGACGCGGCCCGTCGCCCGGCTCGCCCAGATCCTTCGCTGCGCAAAGAACGCTTGCTCAGGATGACAAGCGAAACCGATCTCCGAACGACCGTTCGGTTGTCATCTTTCTTTGTGACGTGTATTATCTCTCCACTTTAGCCGCCCGCATTTTCCGTTTTCACCGTGGCATCTAATTGGTTGGGGCATTTTGAGGTTTTGAATTAATGACGACTTCGGACGACAAGTTTTTCCAGGCGCGGGTCACCAAGCGGGTGGACTTCGCTCCTGACCTGTGGACGGTTCGCATCCGGGCGGGCGGGGAGTTCAAGTTTGCTCCCGGACAGTACGCCACGCTGGGGGTGGAACACGATGGTAAGCGGACGGAGCGTCCCTATTCGATTGCCTCGGCTCCCTTCGAAGATGAGATTGAGTTTTTCTTTGAGCTGGTACCCGAGGGAGCGCTTACGCCGCGGCTCTACAAGCTGCAGCCGGGCGATGGATTGCTGATGCGGAAGGCGCCGAAGGGTCGGTTCACGCTCGATACCGAGAGCGGCCGAAAGAATCATTTGCTGGTTTCGACCGTAACCGGGGTGGCTCCGTTCGTGAGTTTTGTGCGCACGCTGTCGAAAGACTGGAAGGAAGGGCGCTTCGACGGCGGCCATAAGCTGTACCTGCTGAACGGCGCCAGCCGGCCATGGGAGTTTGGCTACAAAGAGGAGTTGACGCACTTCGATGCGGAACTGCCGTGGTTCAAGTATGTGCCCACGGTGAGCCGGCCGTGGGATCACGCCGACTGGCCGGGTGAGATCGGCCGGGCCGATGACATCCTGCGCAAGTATGCCGACCACTGGGAGCTCGATGCTACGAACACTACGGCGTATTTGTGTGGACATCCTGACATGATCGCGAACAGCAAGGCGATCCTGAAGCGGCGCGGGTTCCTGGATAAGACTGGGGTTAAGGAAGAGATTTACTGGGTGCCAGCTAAGTAGTAGCCAGTGCCTGTTACTAGCAAACAAGCTCTCGACTAGGTGCCTGCCGTCGTGCTTCGTCGCTCCAGCAGAAGCACGTCCCTCCACGTCTCGCCTAGTTTGCCGATGCGTTGCCTTTTCCCAATTTCGTGGAATCCGCAGGACTTGTGGATAGCGATGCTGGCAGCGTTCTCGGGAAATATTCCGGCTTGCAGCGTCCACACTCCGCGTCTTTCGGATTCTTCGATCAACGCCTTCAGAAGCGCGGTACCGACTCCACGGCTCCGCGCGGCAGAGGCCACGTAGACGGAGACCTCCGCAACTCCAGAATAGACGCGCCGAGCCGAGACCGGGCTGAGCGCGGCCCAACCCACTACCTCATCGTGTTTGTGTGCGATTAGCCGGCAGTCCGGACGATGGCTGCTGTTCCACTTCTCCCAGTCTGGAAGCTGGGTTTCAAATGTTGCCTGGCCGGTGGCGATCCCATCAGCGTAGATTTCGCGAACGGCGGGCCAGTCCGCGGGCCGCATGGGTGTGACCTGGTAATCCATATGGGTGCTTGAGGCTAGGTTTCGGCGGGCGCGAAGAAGACCAGGACCTCGAGTTCCTCCTGTATGTCGTAGAAGCGGTGTCCGACTTCGGCTGCTACGAAGATCAGGCTGCCTGCGGAAACCTCGCGGTCTTCGAAACCAGCTTTGAAGCGGGCGCGACCGCGGACCACGTAGTAAATCTCGTCTTCGCGATGCGGCTTCTGGTGGTCGGTTGCCCCGGCGGGCAGGACGTAGAAGCCGGCGCTCATCGCCGGCACGCGGACGAACTCACGGTAGGGTCTGCCGCTCACAGCGCGTTGCTCGGCGATTTCGGGCAGGGTGGCGAAAAAGGTTTTCATACTCTATTTAATCTCTCTTTAATCCCTCAGGCGAAGATGCCTCCAAAAATGAGGTCGGTGAACTGCGGAATCAGATTCTTGGCCTGCAGTTCGCCTTCCGGCTTATACCATTGATAAATCCAGTTGATCATCCCGAGCAGGGCGAAGGCGGCGGCGCGCGGGCTGACCTTTCCTCTCGTCTGATTTGGAGCTTTGCTTTGAACCTCTGTCATCAGGCTTTCGAGAAAGTGGATGTAGTCCTTTTTGCGGGCGTTGATGCGCTTGCGCAGGGCTGGCGGCAGAGGATGGTTTTCGTGCAGCATTACCGTGATTTCACGGTCGCGGGGGCTGAGCACGACCTCGATGTGCAACCGGATGAGGGCGCGGAGGCGTTCTTCCGGATCGGCGATGCCGCGAACCGGGTTGAGGACGCGTTCCTGGGTGATCTCCATGGCATGGTTCATGATTTCGTAGAGGATTTCGTCTTTGCTTTGAAAGTGGTGGTAGAGGCCGCCTTTGCTCAGCTTGAGCGCGGCCGCGACATCGTTCATGGAGGTCGCATCGTAACCGCGCTGCTGGAACAGGCGGGCAGCGGTGCGCAGGATTTCCTGCCGGGAGTCGACGACGGTCTCGCGGGTCATCGGGTGACATGGTAAACACTCGGAGGTCGGATTGCCAGCAGCCGGGCAGATCAGGGGGCTTGTCGGGAAAAATCTGCTACCATGACGGCTTCGGTGAGGTGGTTATGCCCCAATACGTGATCGAGCGGGAAATCCCGGGCGCGGGTAATTTGTCGGATGCACAAATAAAGGAAGTCGCCCAAAAATCAGTGGGAGTGCTGAAGGAGATGGGACCTGAAATCAAGTGGCTCCACAGCTACGTTACTGGCGACAAAATCTATTGCGTGTACCTGGCGCCGGACGAGGAAACGGTTCGTGAACACGCGCGCCGCGGTGGTTTTCCGGCCAATCGCGTCTCAGCAGTGCGGCGGCTGATCGATCCCAACACGGCGGGTTGATTTAAGCAGAGTTCCGGGTCCGGAGACCCGGTTCCGCCTCGCTGTTAAGCGCTTCCTCTATGGCCTGCTCGACCGGCATCGCCCAGCCTTCCATCCACGCCGCCAGACCTTCGGCATTGCCCAGCGTTCGGCGCGCGAATTCCAGGGCCTTCTCCAGCCTGGCGTGCTCGGTGGGCGCAGGCGGCGCACCCAAGCGATGGCGAAGTGCGGCGGCGGCTCCCGCCAGGTGCAATGATTGCTCGGCGTTCGATTGCGCCGCAGCGCTTGCGGCGAGATATTCAAGCACCCTCGCGATGCCGCGCCTGTGACCGAGTTCCTGGAACATCTTGATGCTTTCGCCATACAGACGACGCGCCTCGGCGTTGTTCCCTTGATCGCCGTATAGACTTGCCAAGTCGGAAAGCGCGCTGGCGATTCCCCAGCCATCCCGCAGTTGGCGAAAAGCCGCCAGACTCTGTTCGCAAAATAAGTGCGCGGCAGCAAAATCCGACTTTTCCCGGGCAACATCGCCCAGGTAGTTCAGCGTCCAGGCAACCCCAGCGCCGTCTCCGGCCTTACGGAACATGGTCAGGCACTCGTCGTAAAGCGAGGAAGCGCGCGCGTATTCGCCCTGCAGCTTCACCACGTTGGCAAGATTGCTAAGGGCGCGGGCAATGTCAGCCGAATCCCCGAGATCCTTCCAGATCGGCGACGCATCGCTCGAAGAGCAGGGCGGCATCGGCGAGTTCGCCACGATCGCGAGCATTGACGGCCAATGCGTTCAGCGCGACGGCGACGCCGCGGTTATCGTTCAGCCCGACACAGGTGTCGAGACTTTCTTCGAGCAGTTGCCGCGCCGAGCTGTAATCGCCCTGCTCACCCGCCAGAACTGCCGCAGCGAACAGCAGACGAGCGCGCAGCTTCGGACGCGCCGCGGCTCCTTCCAAAGCCAGGAGTCTTGCGATGGCGTCACGGCCCTCCGTAAGATGTTCCCGCGTTTCCCAGAAATGAAATAGCGCGGCTCCGAGGCGAAGGCCCCAGTCGGCATCACCAGTCTTGATCAGATAATCGAGCGCCATGCGGAAGTTATCGTGCTCGAGCTCAAAACGGTCGAGCCACTCGGGGTGAGTGACCGCGTCCTCCGCACCTTCTTCGGCAAGCACAAGGTAATAAGCGGCATGGGCTCGGCGAGTCGTTGATTCATCGTCGCTCTCGGCCAGGCGTTCGAGAGCATACTCCCGGATGGTGGAGAGCATCACGAAGCGTGTTTCCGCATCGACCTGCTCCACATTCTGCGCCAGGCTTTTGTCCACCATCGAAGCCATTCCGTCGAGCACGTCGAGGCCCAGATCCCCTTTGGTATCGCACACCGCTTCCACGCCTTCCAGCGTGCAGCCGCCGGTAAACACAGAAAGCCTCCGGAACAGAGTTTGTTCGGAGGCATTGAGCAAGCCGTAACTCCAGTCCACAGTGCTGCGCAGAGTTTGTTGCCGGGTGGGCAGATCGAGGGCGCCGCCAGTCAACAGGTTCAGCCGGCTTTCGAGGCGCGCCAGCATGGCGGAGGGCGAAAGCAGCTTGATGCGCGCCGCCGCAAGTTCGATGGCGAGAGGCAGGCCGTCAAGGCGAGCACAGATGGCCGCCACCGCGGGTGCGTTTTCCTTGGTCAGGGCGAATTCGTGCTTCACCGCCCGCGCGCGTTCCACAAACAGCGCGACCGCTGGAAGACGTGAAAGCGCTTCCAGAGGTGGAATGGATTTGAGGTCGGGCAGCGCCAGCGGCGGCACAGGAAATTCATGTTCGCCATAGACGTGCAGCGGCGCCTGGCTGGTGACCACGACCTTGAGTTTCGGGCTGACCGTCAGCAGCTGCGCCAGCACCGGCGCGGCGGAGACGAGGCGCTCGAAGTTGTCGAGCAAAAGAAGCATCGGCTGGTTCAGTCCCGCTCAAATACTCTTTCAAGCTTTCCTGCGGCAACTGATTACCGGTTTCGCTCACCCCCACTGCTTGCGCGATGGCGGAAGCGATCAAACCTGGTTCGCAACCGCCGCCAGAGCGACGAAGCAAACACCACCTGGAAACTGGCCGGCGATCTCGCCCACCACCTGCAGAGCGAGCCGCGTCTTCCCGATGCCCCCCGGACCGGTGAGGGTGACGAGCCGCACATCCTCGCGGCTCAAGAGTTGACGGAGCGCAGCCGCCTCGGGTTCGCGTCCAATGAGTGCCGTGCGCGGCACCGGCAGGTTGCTGGGGCGAGGCTCCGAAAGCCGGGCGGGCGCATCGGCGAGCCGCTCGCGCACGGCGGCGAGGTCGCGGGCCAAATCTCGGGTCGAGGCGTAGCGCTGCATCGGGTCCTTGGCCAGACAGCGCTCCACAATCCAAATGAAAGGAGGGGGAGCTTGCAGCATTCTGGAGCCGATACGCTCTGGCTCATCGCGAAGGATCGCGGCTGTGGTTTCCGCATGCGTCTTTTTCTGGAACGCGGGAAATCCGGTGACCATTTCGTAGAGCACCGACCCGAAGGAAAACTGATCGGAACGAAAATCGACATCGCCGCCGGTGGCTTGCTCCGGCGACATATAGCCGATGGTGCCCATGATCGTTCCGTGTTCGCTGATGGAGGTCGTAGCATTCGAATCGCGGAGGGTGGTTGGGCGCACGCAATTTTGCCAGACCGAAATCCAGAACCTTGCACACGCCATCGCCGGTAACCATCAAGTTCTCCGGCTTCAAATCGCGATGGACGATGCCAATTTCGTGTGCCTTGGCCAATGCGTCCCCAATCTGGGAGGCAATGGCAACCGCCTTGCGAAATGGAATCGGACCAGAAGCCAGCAGTCTCACGGACGGTCTCCCCATCCACAAGTTCCATGGCGATGTAGTGCGTGCCATTCATCTGCCCGAATTCGTAAATCGTGACGATGTTTGGATGGTTGAGCGCGCAGGCGGCGCGAGCTTCTTTTTCAAACCGCAATATGGCGTCCGGTTGAGAAATGCGATCCAATGAAAGGGTCTTGATTGCGACCTCACGGTCAAGCCGAGTGTCCTTTGCGCGATAGACCTCGCCCATGCCACCTGCGCCCAGTTTTTTCAGGATGCGATAGTGCGAGAACATCCCGCCACACATCGAATCGACTGCATTGCCGGTGTCGGCCTGGGCCATGGCTTTCGCCGCAACTCTGATTGCGGGACGTTCGAGAAAACCGTCGGCGTTGCGGTGTGAGTCGAGGAGGGATCTCACTTCCCCTTCCAGCGCGGCATCTCCGGCACACTCCCGGCACAGAAACTCGTCACGGAGCTCGGGCGAGACCAGCAGAGCGGATTGCAGCAGTTGATCGACTCGTCCCCAGCGCTCAGCATCCATCGCTAGATCCACCGCCCACTTCGCGGTAAAGCCACGCGCGGGCGGAACTCCAATCGCGCATCACAGTGACCGGCGATATCTGCAGAACTTCCGCTGTTTCTTCCACACTTAGGCCTCCAAAAAAACGCAACTCAACCACCCGCGCCTTTCTCGCATCCATGCGAGCTAGAGACTGCAAGGCATCGTCGAGTGCGACCAGGTTTTCGGCCCGATCTCCGCCAACCACTGCTATGTCTTCCAGTTCAACGTGCTGGACCCCGCCGCCGCGTTTCAGGTTATGGCGCCGCGCATGGTCAACCAGAATCCGTCTCATGAGCTGCGCCGAAACAGCAAAGAAGTGGGCGCGGTTCCCCCATCGCATCCGTTTGTAGTCGACCAGCCGGAGGTAAGCCTCGTTGACCAGTGCCGTGGCCTGCAAACTGTGGTCAGGGCGTTCCTGGTGCAAGTAGTATCGCGCGAGTCGGCGCAATTCGTCGTATACGATCGGCGTCAGTTGATCGAGGGCGTTCTGATCCCCGTCGCTCCACGCGCGGAGCAATACGCTCACGTCACCCTCGTGTGGCGTTGTTACTGGATCGCCCACTCCCGTGCCCTCCCGGGCGCCCAAACCTCGCCAATTATAGCGGCATTGGCGGCCCCATCAAAGAAAAGTACCCACGAATGATAGTTTCGTCCCGCTCCTTACGCCTATTTAGGTGTAAGGGCAGAACTACAGGTGCCCAATGCGTTTCGCGTACTTTGCGGAAAATTACATTCCGACCGAGGAGAAAACTATGACGACACGAATCACGAGTCTTATCCACAGATCAACCGCGAGCCTCCTACATTTGGTGTTGCTAAGCGGTCTAGTCACCGCGGCGCCGCTTTTCGCAGCCGACAGTGCTGCGACCAAACATTCCGCTCACGAACAACCGGTGCCGGCGAGGCTCGTTCAACGCGTTCGCGCTGGCACGAAGCAGTACATCGACGTCAACAATGCCACTGCAGCCGGTTACGGACCATTCCTGGGGTGTGTCGCCGGTACCGACCACGGCGCGATGGGCGTGCACTACGTCAACGGCACCCTGCTGACCAATCTCACGCTCGATCCTTCGCAACCGCAGGCCCTCATCTACGAGCCATCCAATGGCAAGATGACCCTGGTGGGAGTCGAGTTCATCCTGGACTCGGCGAGCTGGCTCGCGGCCAATAACAACACTCCTCCGGTACTCGACGGCCAGGTCTTCAATTTCGTCGACGCCCCGAATCGTTTCCACATCAATTCGTTCTTCGAGCTCCACGTCTGGGCCTGGCGGGACAACCCCGAAGGTGCCTTCGTGGACTGGAACAACTGGGTGACTTGCGAAAAACAGTAGATGATACTGGGACGCTTCGGTGGACACTCGTCCGAAGCAGGTACGGGGGTGTGTGAAGCGCCGAACGCTTCTCACATCTCCATACCAACCAGGCCAACAGGGCAGTTGTGAGCATGTGAGGTTGAGATCACGAATCAGCTTTTTGTGGTTAAAGACTACTGAGAGAGGTGTCACCATGCCAAAGTTCGTTATCGAGAGAGATTTTCCCAAAGCCGGTAGTCTTTCGCCGCGGCAGTTACGGGAGATATCGCAAAAGTCGTGTGAAGTTCTGCGGGGGATGAGCACTGAAATGCAGTGGGTTGAGAGCTACGTCACGGACGACAAAATCTATTGCATCTACGTCGCCCCCAATGAAGACGCGGTGCGTGAACATGCGCGGCAAGGTGATTTTCCGGCCAACCGAATCTCGCAGGTTCGCTCGGTAATCGATCCGACGACCGCCGAGTAGCGGCAAACGCCATCGCCGCAACCAATTTCATGTAATCTTAAGAATCGCCGCCGTCACCAGGTCGCGGCAGCAGCCCTTGGCCCGTTCACAATACTTGAGATTCCGAGGAATTCATGGATATTCGATCGTTGCAGAGGCCCTTGAAAGACCAGTACAGGCAAGACCCCACGAGTTCCCGAATTACGCTGACGGCGCACGGCACACAGGCCGACGCCCCGATTGCCTGCTCTGTGGATCTGGGGCGAGCCATCTACAATGCGCAAGCCCACAAGGGCGTGGGCGGGGCGGGTACCGGTGCCTGCTCCGGAGACCTGCTGCTGGGCGCTCTAGCCGCCTGCGCCCAGATTACGTGCCAGATGGTGGCCGCGGCCATGGGAATCCCAACCGAAGCCATCGATGTCACGGTCGAGGGCGATCTGGACCTGCAAGGCACGCTGGGAATCTCAAAAGAGGCTCCGGTCGGATTTGAGAGTATCCGAGTCAGCTTCGATGTCCGCGCACCGGGGGCCACTCCGGAACAGCTAAGCGCGCTACGGGCGAAAACGGAACAGTATTGCGTGGTCATGCAAACCTTGCAGCAGCCGCCGAAGATCGAGAGCCGGTGGGAGCGGCAGTGAAGGTCGAACTTTGGAGTGGCTGCTCCTAATCGAGTACTCCTTAGCCCTCTAGCACCCGCGAATTCATGGACTTGGACCTCCACTCAAAGGAACCTGACTTCCTGCTTGACATCAAGGGCGGTCGAAGGTAGCATTTCTTTAGTAACCGACCGACCGGTCGGTATGCGACAGAATCCGACAGGACGCGCTTCAGGGTTCGTCCCACTGTTGCCGGCGGGACGCCGGCGCTACAAGGAGCTTCCTAGTGGCTACTATTTTTTATGAACACGACGCGAATCCTGAGGCCCTGCAGGGCAAAACCATCGCTATCCTGGGCTACGGCAGCCAGGGACACGCGCAGGCGCAGAACCTGCGCGACAGCGGCTGCAAGGTCATCGTCGGCCTTGAGCCCAACCGCCCCAGCGCGCAGCAGGCTCGGGCCGATGGCATGGTGGTGGTGGCGCCAGACGAAGCGGCCAAGCGGGCTGACTGGATCCACGTGCTCACGCCAGATGAGACTCAGGCTGCGGTTTACGAGCAATACATCCAGCCTTATCTGCATCCCGGAAAGATTCTGGGGTTTTCGCACGGTTTCAGCATTCATTTCAAGACGATCGTCCCGCCCAGCGATGTGGATGTGGTGATGATCGCGCCCAAGAGCCCCGGCCATCTGCTGCGGCGCGTTTACGCCGAAGGGCGCGGGGTGCCGTCGCTGATCGCGATTCAGCAGGATTCGAGCAAGCGGGCGCACGAGTTTGCGCTGGCCTACGCGCATGGCATTGGTTCGACCCGCGCTGGCGTGCTACAGACCACGTTCCGCGAAGAAACCGAGAGTGATTTGTTCGGCGAGCAGGCGGTGCTGTGCGGCGGTCTGACGTCTCTGATCAAGAAGGGATTCGAGACGCTGGTCGAGGCCGGCTACGCTCCCGAGATCGCCTACTTTGAGTGCCTGCACGAGATGAAACTGATCGTTGACCTGATCTACGAAGGCGGCCTCTCACGTATGCGTTACTCGATCTCGAACACCGCGGAGTACGGCGACCTGACGCGCGGCGAAAAGGTCGTAGGCGATGCCACCCGGGCTGCGATGAAGAAGACTCTGGCCGACATTCAGGATGGAACGTTCGCTCGGGAGTGGATCAAGGAAAACAAAGATGGGGGCTACCACTTCGCCGAGTTGCGGGAGAAAGAGCAGAAGCATCCGATTGAGATCGTGGGTGCGCAGTTGCGCGGCATGATGAGCTGGCTGCCCGGTCGGGAAGGCAAGAAGCCAGCCGAGGCTCCCAAGCCCGCGCCAAAACAGGTCGTGAATGCTTAAGGGAGCCGAAATCGTTCTGCGGTGCATCCGCGCCGAAGGGGTCGACTTGGTATTCGGCTACCCCGGTGGTGCGATTATGCCGTTGTATGACGCGTTGGACGGCAGCGGCGTGCGGCACGTCCTTACCCGGCACGAACAGGGCGCTGTGTTTGCCGCAGAAGGCTACGCGCGGGTTACAGGAAAAGTTGGCGTGGCTATGGCTACCAGCGGGCCCGGTGCGACCAACCTCGTGACCGGCATCGCGGATGCCAAGATGGATTCGGTGCCTCTGGTCTGCATCACGGGGCAGGTGCGGACGGCGATGATCGGCACCGATGCGTTTCAGGAAACCGACGTTTTCGGGGTTACGCTTTCGCTGACCAAGTGGAGCAGGCTGGTCCGCACGATCGAAGAAATCCCGGATGTAATTGCCGAGGGCTTCTACTGGGCGCGCAGTGGGCGGCCGGGGCCGGTGGTGATCGACATTCCTACCGACATATTGAAAGCTAAGAAAGATTTTTCCGGCCCGGTGAAGTTTACGCCGCACGCGCGACCCGCCGATGCGAAGGCGGAAGGCGCATTCAGCGACACGATTGTGGCCTTGCTCCAACGGGCGACGCGGCCGGTGGCCCTGGTGGGCGCGGGGGCGAAGCTTTCGGGAGCAGTTCCGGAGTTGCGTCGGCTGCTCGATGATTTGAATGTTCCCACCTTCGCTACTGTTCACGGATTGGGCGCGGTTCCTCCGCAGGCGCCGTATTACCTCGGCATGGTGGGCATGCACGGGACGCGCGCCGCTAATACCGCGCTGCACGAGACTGATTTGCTGATGGTGTTTGGGGCGCGCCTCGATGATCGCGTGACCGGCGATCCCACGCGTTTTGCTCCCCACGCCAAGATCGTCCACTTTGAGATTGATCCGGCGCAGCTTGACCGGGTGCGGGCCTGCGAGTTGCCGGTGATTGGCAATCTGGCGGACACGATTCCGGCATTTCATGCGGAAGTACGCAAGGCTTCCCTGCCTGACTGGAGCGGCTGGCGTGCGGTGGCTTGCGGAGCCGAGCGTGCGGAGCTTGATCCGCGGGGACTGGCACAGCCGACCATGCGTTTTCTTGATGAGCTTTTCAGTCGTCTGCCGCAGAATAACGTGATCATCGCCGACGTGGGCCAGCATCAGATGTGGGCGGCGCAGCGTTACCGTTCTTCGTCGCCGCGTGGTTTTATTACGTCGGGCGGACTGGGAGCGATGGGTTTCGCTCTGCCGGCTGCCGTCGGCGTGCAACTGGCCAAGCCGGAGACTTGCGTGCTTTGCGTTTCCGGCGATGGCGGCTTCCAGATGAACATACAAGAACTGGCCACGGTGCACCGGCTCGGGCTTCCTATAAAGATGGTGATCGTGGATAACAAATATCTGGGCATGGTGCGGCAGTGGCAGCAGCTTTTCTACGCGCGCAACTACGCCGAGACCGATTTGAGCGACAATCCGGATTTCGTCGAGATTGCCAAGGCTTACAAGATTCACGGGTGGCGGCTGAATGAGGCTGCCATGGTGGAGTATCCGGTGTCAGCGGAGACGGGGGATCTCATCGAGAACTTCCTGCGCTCACCGGAGCCGGAACTGCTGGTGTTTGATTGTCATCCCGAGGCCAACGTCTATCCGATGGTTCCGGCGGGAGCGGCGCTTTCGGAGATGGTGTTTGAAGACATTGAGTAATTGTGCGATCGGGTGATTGTGCGATTGAAAATCCAAGGTCAGGAAGGTTTTCAATCACTAAATCACCAATCGCTCAATCGCAAAATCTAGAGAGGGAACGACCATGCAAGTCTTTCACATCCGATATCGCAACGCGCAAGGCGCACTGATGCGCATCCTCAACGCGATCTCGCGCCGTGGGCTCGAGCTTACTTCCGTGCACGCCGAGGCTGCGGGGCAGGATTTCGCGGTCACCATGCTGCTGGAAGTCAACCATAAGCAGACCGGCCAGCTTTACCGCGAGTGGTATGCGATCGTGGATGTCGTCGAGGTACGATCCCGGGCAGTTTTGCATGAGCAGGAAGTACCGGCGTGGGGACCACATCCGCCGACCTCGGAGAGTGTAGCGGAGCAGTCGGCGCGGGCTGCATTGGCTTAAGTTCTGGTTCCGGGTTAGCAGTGTCAACAGCATGAGCGCTCACTGGGCGAGCGTCATGCGATTGGGGAACTTGCAGGCGGAATGCGGCTTCTGGGCATCGCATCAGCCGAGGGTTCCCCGTTTTTCTTGGACCTGGCAACGATCTCTCTGCTGGCATTTCCACTCTTGTTGTAATCTTTTACGCATCATGGGTCTTAAGCATTATGGATCTTAAACATCGCAGCCGCGGAATTACCGACGGACGCGACCGGGCTCCGGCGCGCTCCATGTTCAAAGCCATTGGCTTCACCGACGCTGACCTCGGCAAACCGCTGATCGGCGTGGCCAACACCTGGATCGAAACCATGCCTTGCAACTTTCACTTGCGGCGGCTCTCGGCCAAGGTGAAAGAAGGCATTCGCGCCGCCGGCGGCACTCCTATGGAGTTCAACACCATCGCCATCTCCGACGGCGAAACCATGGGCACGGAAGGCATGCGGGCATCGCTGGTCAGCCGCGAGCTGATCGCCGACTCGATTGAGCTGGTCTGCCGCGGCCAATTGTTCGACGCCGTGGTCTGCGTGGTGGGTTGCGACAAGACGATTCCGGCCGCAGCCATGGCACTCGCTCGCATGGATCTTCCTGGGCTGGTGCTCTATGGCGGCACCATCGCGCCGGGCAGCTATCGCGGCAAAGACGTCACCATTCAGGATGTGTTTGAAGCCGTGGGCGCCAACGCCGCAGGAAAAATCACCGACCAGGAATTGCACGATCTCGAAAACGTGGCCTGCCCCGGCGCCGGAGCCTGCGGCGGTCAATATACCGCCAATACGATGTCGACTGTGATGGAGATGATCGGACTTTCTCCCATGGGATTCAACAGCGTGCCTGCGATGGACGCGCGCAAAGACGAAGTCGCCTTCCGCTGTGGCGAAGTGGTGCTGAATCTCCTGAGACAAGGCATCCTCCCTCGAAAAATTCTCACCCGAGCCGCCTTTGAAAACGCGATTGCATCCGTGGCTGCGACTGGCGGATCGACCAACGCCGTCCTGCATCTGCTGGCGATCTCGCGCGAAGCCGGCGTTCCTCTGGAAATTGACGACTTCCAGCGAGTCAGCGAGCGCACTCCTCTGCTGGCAGATCTTAAGCCTTCCGGAAAATACGTGGCCGCGGACGTCGATAAGGCGGGCGGCATCCCAGTCATCGCCAAACGGCTGCTGGATGCCAAGTGCGCCGACGGCTCCACGCTTACGGTCACGGGCAGGACGTTCGCCGAGGAAGCCAACGACGCGAAAGAAACTCCGGGTCAGCCCGTCATCGCGCCGATTGATCGTCCGCTGAAGAAAACCGGAGGGCTCGTCATTCTCAAAGGAAACCTTGCGCCCGAGGGTTGTGTGGCCAAGATCAGCGGACATGAGCGGCTGGAACAGCGCGGTCCGGCACGGGTTTTTGAATCGGAAGAAGACGCTATGGCCGCCGTGACTTCAAAGAAAATCAAGGCCGGTGATGTCGTCGTCATCCGCAACGAAGGCCCCAAGGGCGGTCCGGGCATGCGCGAGATGCTAAGCGTGACCGGCGCCATTGTGGGTGAAGGATTGGGAGCGTCTGTCGCGCTACTGACCGACGGCCGGTTCAGCGGCGCCACGCACGGATTGATGGCCGGGCACGTCTCGCCGGAAGCCGCACTGGGTGGGCCGATCGCCGCCGTGCGCGATGGTGACATGATTCGCTTCGACGTCAGCAAACGCGTGTTAGAAGTTGAGATCAGCGACGAGGTTCTGGGGCAGAGGATGAAAGAATGGAAGCCGCCGCGACCGCGCTATCCAACTGGCGTGTTTGCCAAGTATGCCGCCTTGGTCTCCTCAGCGTCGCAAGGGGCGATCACGAGACCGCCGACTTAGCTGCTGCTGCCGAGCAACTGCTTCAGCGCCTGTTCCAATTCGGCAGGTTTGAAGCCGAAAGGACCGGGCTTGCTTTTGTAGACCACGCGATTTCCCCGGTCGATCCGGTAGATTCGATCGGGCCAGCCCGTATACGCCTTCTCAGTCGTGTTATCGAACCCGTCAAGAACTGCGGGAAACTTGATTCCCAGCTTGCGAACGCAGGTGCCCGCGACCTGGTTGCGTTCCTCGGCGTCGCGCGGACTGGCGAACACAATCTTGTCCTTCAGATTGCTGTCGCTCTGCCAGACATCACTGGGATGCGCCTCCAGGATGTACACGATCAGGAATGCAATCTGCTGGTTGTACTGATCGTAAAGCCGGTTGAGAGCGGGAACCTCCCGCCGGAACGGGGGTCAGGTATAACTGCCGAACACGAGCACCACCGGTTGATGTGCCGTCAGCGATGACAACTGGACGCTGGCGCTTTTGTCCAGCTTGGCCAGGGAAAAGTCGGGTGCCACATCGCCGCGCCGCAACTGCCCTGCGCGCGCATGAATCCACATGGTCTCAAATGGAACCAGCGCATAGGCTACGCCCGGCATCCGAGCCATCACGCGGCCGAAGGTTTCCGGAGACTGATGCATCGCCCAAGCGACAAACCCGGCAAACAACACGTACACGACCACGAAGCCTACGGCCACGCGGGATAAGATTCTGCGCATACCTATCATCCATACACGAGAATCTTTCCGAAATCCAGAAGCCCGTGAGTCTCTCCCAACTCTACATCTTATTTCGCACACCCTACTTCGTACACCTTACTTCGCGCATCTTATTTCGCGCATCCCGGGCTGAAGGCAGTCAGCAAGTTGGCCTTCGCCGAGATGGTGCAGAAGTACGGTGGGCTTGTCGAATCCCAAGAGAAGTATTGCTGAGAGGCGGATTGGTTCGAATTGAGGAAGGTGGTGTAGTCGATCGTGTCCGCATGCTGCCCGCTGTTCGACTGAAAACTGGAGTACACCGGCCAATTGTTCTTCCATGTGGTCACAAATGACTCGTAGGTCTGAATGGCCTTAGTGGTCAGATCCGTGTCTCCGTTTGATGCCACAAATTCGTTGAGGTCCATGGTCAGCGGGAAATTGAACGACTGAGTGGCGACGGTGGTATCGTCTCCACCTCTCGACGTTGTTGTCGTTGACCAGACCGACGAGCCGAGCGAAATGTTTTCCAAGTAAACGGTGCTCGTAATGTCGTAATACTGGTTGTTGAAGAAGTTCACATTCTGCGCAATCTTCGTCGTCACCTTGCCGTGCGAAGTGTTGACGTAGCCCGAGATCGTAAAGCTGCGGTTCGACTTCAAGTCGACTGTGCCTTTAGTGAAGGTCGGCTGCACGTTGAGGTTCTCCGTGACCACCGGAGATGGCGCTGCCGTGAGGGTGTTCTTGGTGATGGCGCCGGTAACCTGGGTTGCACCCGAATCAAGATAGAGCAGCAGTGACGCGGTCGCCGAGAAATAGCTGTCGGCGTTGTATACGCTGAGCGAAACCGTGTGCCGCGAGCCATTGCTGAGCAGTCCCGCGAAAGGTGTGAGGTTCACCCGATAAGGTTTGAAGTTCAGCGTCTGCACCCCGGGGATCGGGGACCAGAGATAAGGATCGATTCCACCTGTAAAAATCCAGGGAGAGACCGGCGCCACGCCCGCCGGTTGCCCGTCTATGGTGATCTCGGTTTCGCGGAAGCCGGTATTGCCGCAGTTCTCCAGTTCCGCGGCAACGTCGTTGGCAACGCAGGTGTACCAGAATTCATCATTCGACTGACTTTGGGAGTAGACGTCCAGATACGCCTCCTCCACGTTCGTGGGCAGAGTGAAGGTGCCGGAGAGCGTGCTGGAAGTTGAATTGAGAGCGACGGTGCCACCCGACGCGCCGCCGGAGAGCGCCAGCACCTGGTCAGCCGCTAGCGGCGCGGTTTGACCTTTCGCCAGAGGATAGAACTCCAACGAGGCCGAGGCGAAAATCGTCGAGGTGAGCCCGCAGCACAATGTATTTCCGATATTCGCTTGGCCGGTCTGCGCGGTGTAGAAGATCGAACTGTAATCCGTGAGATCGTTTTCGATATGCCACGACGGCCCAATGTTCGAAGGCTCGGCCGTGGTGCCGAAGTAAATGTTAACCGGGCCCAGCCAGAAGTTGGCGGTGCGGTCATATTGAATGCCGGCGTTCAGGCTGATGTCCGCTTCCAGCACCACTTTGGCCCAGGGGCCGGGACAAGCGGAGGGTGGAGCATAAGAAAAATTCTCCACGTTGAAATCGAAGAACTGCGCTCCGCTGAAAAGCTGTACTACGCAAGGTTTAGTCGACGGCCGCGCCACATTGGGATCGGCGGTTACGGTGTTGGCTGAACCAATTGCATAAGGACCGGAAGCCGAGGCGAGGGGAATTAATACCGTTACAACCAGCAGAAGCGGGAACAAGTTTCGCGCCAGACGAATACTTCGGGGCATGTGATCCTCCTGGGAGATTGCGGCAAACCCTCGCCAGCCGCGGCATTGCGGAAGCGCCAACCAAGCCAGCGGGGCCAGGGACGCAGTATGCCGCGTTCGGTCCGAACGTGTCAACCGCAGACGAAAGTCTCTGATGCCGCGTCGGGCGCGGATCTTCCCGCCTGATCGTGCGCTCCCTCGCTCGATCGGGCCACGCCAAGGCACGTTCGTGGCGTTGTCATGGCTGCGTATCGAGCTATACTACGCGGGCCTTGCTTACCAGCTCCCAGAATGATTCAAGGCACTAAAGCTTATGGCCGCTCACAGTGAGCCTCTCCCGGCGAAGCAGCGTTTAGATTCCTGGAAGGAAATTGCAGCCTTCTTTGATCGCGACGAGCGCACTGTCAAACGTTGGGAAAAAGAACGCGGGCTTCCGGTGTACCGGGTGCCGGGAAGCGCTCGCGGTGGCGTATTCGCTTACGCCGAGGAACTGGCGGAGTGGCTGCAGGCTCCCCACCACAACTGGGAGGCCGTCGAGGGCTCTGCCCAGGAGAACGCTTCCACCGTTGAAGGCCGTGACCGCGCCGTTCCCGCCAATTTGCTGACTATCCGGGTTCCCGCCGACGTTCCCAGCCCCGCGCTTCACCTGGTTCCGCCACCTTCCAGAATGGCTGCGGCAATGACCTTCCTCTGGCTCGTGCCTCTGGTGCTGATCGCCGGCTCGTTTCTCGCCTTTTCGTTCGGCCATCGCGAACCCCGGTTCAAGAATGCGCTGGCTGCCCCTCAACCGCCCAGTGCCGACGCTCAGGATCTCTACCTCAAAGGCCGCTACCATTTCGAGAAGCGTACTCCTAACGATCTGAACCAAGCGGTGGATTTCTTCACCCAGGCGATCGTGCAAGATCCCAGTTATGCGGCTCCTTATGTAGGCCTGGCCGATAGCTACAACCTGCTGCGAGAATTCAGCGTCATGCCTCCGCAGGAAGCATTTCCGCGCGCCCGGTCGGCCGCCGCCAAGGCAGTAGAGCTCGATCCCAACTCCGCTGAGGCCCACAACTCGCTGGCGTTTGCCAGCTTCTGGGGATTCTTCGATGTGGCCACAGCCGACCGTGAGTTCAAGCGAGCTATCGAGCTGAATCCAGCGTTGCCCCGCGCCCACCATTGGTATGCCACCTTCCTCGTCGAGACTGGGCGCACTCAAGAAGCCCTGGCGGAGATCGAGCGTGCCCGGCAACTCGATCCTTCTTCGACTCCAATCCTCGCCGACAAGGGATGTATTCTCACAGTCGCAGGAAAAACAGAGGAGGCTCGAACCCTTCTTATGCAGGTCGTGGCCTCCCAGCCCGCCTTCATTCCTTCGCACCGCTACCTGGCTCAGGACATTTATTTTCGCGAAGGAAATTATGCGGGATATTTCGCGGAAAGCGCGACCGTCGCGCATCTGCGGCACGATGCCAAGGCACAGAAAATCGTCGACCTGGAGAAGGCAGCCTATGAGCGTGGCGGCCGCCGTGGGCTGTTTGAGGAGCGCCTGAGGACCACGCTGGAATTGTTCAACCGCGGCGCAGGCTCCGCGTTTGATGTGGCGGACGCGTACGCGGCCCTGGGGCAGGATAACGACGCTCTCAAGTATCTCGAAGTTGCCCAGCAGCGGCACGACCTTTCACTCACCACGCTCACCACCAACCAGGAATTTCAACACCTCCATCAGGACCACCAGTTTCACGCATTGGTGGTTAAGATCGGCTTCCCACCGGTGCAGTGAGAGCCAGCGAACGTTTCATTGACCTTTTGCGCCGCCTGCTTTTTGAGCAGGCGCCGGTTGAGCCGGAGTCGCATCTGGAATAGCGCTGTCGAGCCAAGCTGTGTACCACAGATTCAGAAGCATCTGGGAGCCCGCCGCCAGCCTCCGGGTGGTGAAGGCGAGAGCCTCGCGCGTTCCCTTGCCTGAAAATCCGCCCGCCTTTTCGAGAGCGTACACAGTTTCGACATGCCCGTTTGATTCTCTCAAGTAGGAGACATATTGCTGAAACGGATCGGTGAGGCGCTCCGGAGCGTGAACCAAGTCAGAAAAATCTTTGGCTGCAACGTTCTGCGCCACATAAGTAGTTTCAAAAAGAGCGTGAATTTTGTGCTCGGTGGTGTAGCCGTTGGGATCTGCACCCACCCACCCGTTGTATTGAATGGTGGTGTGCAGGGGCTGGGAACCATCGGCCACGTAATGGCCGAGCCATCCCGCGTAGAACACAATGGCGTGCTCCACCGGAGCCGTGGGTTGATGCAGATCGCGCAGGCGCCGGTATTCCCGAAAAGCGGCTTTCAGACGGCCGAAGACTTCCAGCGTGATGTAGGGTTGAAGTCCCACATGCTCGGGAAGGTAGTCGTCCCCATGGTCGGCGGTTGCAGCGCGCTTCTCATAGAGCTTGCGATAGAACTCATAACGGGTCGCGGGAAGTGGGCTGAGCCAATCCACGCGTTCAAGATCGATGAAGTGATCGGGTTCCTGCGCATTCTTAAGCTGCAATTCCGAGGGATTGCGCCAGCGGTCCGGCTCAGGACCGAGATAAGCGATCTCCGCCACCGCCCGCCGCAGAAATCGAGGCATCTCCGCCGGGATTTTCTGCGCCGCGACGCGGTTGACGTAGGTGTGGCCCTCGTTGCCCCAGGCGGAGGCGGCCTCTGTGTGACCGAGAACGAGGACGAGCAGCATCCAACTGATCAGCCCTCGTCCAGCCTTAGCCATTCTCTTTGTCACCCGATGTCAAACCTTCAGATCCATTGGCTCGTTCTCAATCAGAACGTCAGGTGCATTGCCAACTGCAGGAAGCGATTGCTCCCGACTGTCTGTTCGATCACGCCATAGTTCTGTGAATTAGGCGAGGAAGGCGTCAATATCTGGCTCATGTTGGGCGGAAAACAGGGGAACGGATTGAAGCAGCCATTCAGGGCAAAATCGCCGTTAGGAGCGTCGAAATCCGGATGGTTGAAGATGTTGAAGGCATCGGCCTGGAATTTCAGGGCGATCCGTTGCCCAATCTTGAAGGTCTTGAAAACCGACAGATCGAAGCGCGTCTGGAAGGGAGCGCGGAAGATGTTGCGGCCGTTATTCCCGTAGCTGGTTTCGAGATTGTCAGTGGCAGTAGTACCAGCGGTCGTGAGGCTGTTGGCTGGAGGTACGCCGTCCTGGCCGGGGGCGATGAACGGGATGGAAAAGTCATTCGGGTTGATGTATGGAACCCTGACCGTGCCCGGAGTAAATCCCCCCGAGTTGAAGTAATTGTCTTTGCCGCCCTGGGTGGCTTGCTTCGGCGAAATCCCTGGAGCCAGCGGAAGAATCGGGTTGGTGATGAAGTCGTCGGCACTGAAGAAAATGCTGCCGGCGGTTCCCGAGAAATCGATGATGCTGAACGGCTCGCCACTCTGGGCTACAGTAACGCCCTGAACACCCCAGCCGTTTGCGACTTTGTCGACGAATCGGGATGCATAGGTCCGAGTCGGAAGCTGATACACGTAACTAATGGTGAACACATGCGTGCGATCGAAATCGGACGAGGCGTACGCCGTTCTGGGCACGAGGGGATTGTTTCCGTTAAAGAAGAGGCCCGCGCCCAGGCCGCTGCCTTCATCGAGGGAATGCGAGTAAGTGTAAGAAGCATTCACTTGCAAGCCATGCGACATTCTCTTGGTCGCCTGGAACTGCAAGGCGTTGTAAGTAGAGATGCCCTCGGCTCGCCAGAAATCTGCGTTGGGATTGAAACCGATGTAGGGCGTGCGCAGGGCAGTGTTTCCATCGGAGAACGGGAACGCTCCGATCGTGGTTTGAACTTGCTCGACCACCAGGGGATTAAAACTTGCATCTGACGCCTGGAACCCGTAGGAGTAAATCTGCCCGTTGATAGGGTTCGTCGGGGTTGCGACACCGGGCTGGTTAAAGGGAATCGGTATGGGCTGGTGCACGCCGTGATTGCCGATATAGGCCAGCGTCAGCACCAGGTTGTTCTTCGGTTGCCACTGCAAGTCCAAGCTCCAATCTTCCGAATATGGCAGTTTGTTCGCCGGATCATAGGCACCGAACAGGAAATCGGAATTGGCGAAGCCGGTCGGCGTGCAGGTAGGCGTCACCGGCTCGGAGCAACCGCTCAAGGCAGACTGATTGTAAACAAGGTTCGCCACCTGGGTTAAGTTGCTCGGAGGGGGCGTCAGCGCGGTCGCGCCAAAGGGCCCGAGGGTAAGGCAGTTCGTACTGGCACACGTAGCCACCTGGGGCACGGTGAAGGGCTGCTGAGTGGTCACGCTAAAGGGACCGCTTATGCCCAGGCCGGCGCTGGCAGAAAGCTCGGTAAAGTATTCGCCCCGGTCGGCGAACATTCCGAAACCGGCGCGGACGACGACGTTCTTGAAACGCGACGGGCTCCAGGCAATTCCAATGCGTGGCGCGAAAATCCACTGTCGGCCGGTCAACGTTGAGTCGCTAATGCCTTTGAATCCGAACGCCTTGTTGTTTCCGGCGATTACGAGGCCAATTCCCGGCTCGCTGTTCGCGAGGGTTGCAAAGGTATCGCAATTAGTAGGCGCTGAGGGGGAGTTGCAAGTCCCGGTCCACTTGTAATCCGACGGGTAGAAGTTGGTAAGCAGCCCATTCGTTTCATTGAGCGGGCCGTCCCAGTCCCAACGCAGACCCAGGTTTACTGTGAGATTCGACCGAAGTTTGATATTGTCCTGCGCGAAGAGGCCGGCGGATTTCGCGCGGAAGTGACGGTTGGTTTCGCCGTTGAGGAGCAGGCCGCTGCTGTGATCCGAGCCTAATGTCCCGGAAAGGAAATCGGCGAAAGAGTTAAAGTCGAGGCTGGCAACTTCATTCTCGCGGTTCTCGACGTTGAGTTGCAGGTAATCAAAAATGCCGCCGAACGACCAGGAATGACGGCCGTGGACCCAGCGAAAGGTCGATGAGCCTTCATGCTCATTTTGAAAAATTCCCGCATTTGCAAAGTTTGTGGAGGGGCCGATCCTCATGGAATTACCATGAGTGGGAGGGACGAGAGTGGGCGGGACAGTCCCGCCTACAGGTGCTGACGCGTCGGCGTTTGCGATGGTGATGCCAGGGAAGAACGGACTGCCGAGAAGGTTGAGGCCCACGTCGCTAGGCTTCAGAGCCTGACTTGTCGTAGCGTTGGCCACTTCTCTAATAAGACCGTAGCGGTTCTCCCATGTTGCATTTGGAGTGAGCACGGTGGTGTTATCTAGTGAGAAGAGCTGACTCCCCGCGTGCAAGGTTTGTGGGAAGCCTGGCACTGCGCTGACCGCGAAAGGAATGTTTGTAGGATCGTCTTGAAAGTAGTACTTTCCGGCCAGACGGTCCTTCGGACTGAAGATGTAATCGATGTTCCCGTTGATCTGAGTAGCGTTGAATTGGCTTGGAGGTCCCTTCACGAAAGCATTGAAAGGCTGAGTCCCGCTTTCCGGGTTAGGTGCATTCGACGAGGGGATAATAAACTGGCCGCTCGATGTCTTGGCGTTGAGGATGGCGAGTGCCGCCGGATCGATGGTAGTGATGCACGCTGGGTCGCGCCCTACGCCACAGTCGTCGTCCGCGTTCGCGAGGCTTATCAGAGCCGCTTGATCGTTCCGAATTGCATCCGTGAGACCCTCCAGTGTGGGAACGCCGCTGAACGCGCCACTCAGAGCGTCGCTGATGCGCTGTCCCTGGTAGGAACCGAAGAAGAACATCTTGTCCTTCTTGATGGGTCCGCCCAGCATTCCGCCAAACACGTTGCGATGTAGCGGAGGAGCGCCGCTAAAGAATGGGTTGGGCGCTAGGAAAGTGGGTTGCGCATCGAAAGCATTATTCTGGAAGTATTCGTAAACCTGCCCGTGCAGCAGGTTTGTTCCGGACTTCGTTGTGGTTTCGATATGAGCGCCGCTGGCCTGTCCCATGGAAGCGTCGTACATTGAAGTGGCGACATGCACCTCCTCGATGGTTTCAACAGGAGGTGTGGGCAAGGCTTGCCCGATCGCGTCGAACACTGAGCTGTTGGTTTGAACCTGGCCGCCCGCGCCGAAAATCTCTCCCGTGTTCAGCGTGAACCGGCTGTCGGAAATGTTGCTGGTCGAATTTCCATTGAACAGATTGTTCGCGTTCACTCCATTGAAGGTAAATAGATTGCTGGTATCACGCTGGCCGTTTGCCACGATTCCCTGATTGCCCAGGCCTTCGTTCGATCCCGAGCCCGACAGAAAGTCCGCACTAACTCCGGGCGCCTGGATGGCAAGTTGGGTGAAGCTTCCCGTGCCCAGCGGAACGGACTCGATCTGTTGTGCGCCCATCGTATAGCCGTTGGTCGTATCCGTCTCGTTGAGCAGCGGCGTTGAAGACACCGTGACCGAGGACGACACTTTACCCGGATTGAGCTTCGCGTTTACTGTCGCGGTGCGATTGCCCTGAACAATAATCTCGGGATAGACCGCCGTCTGAAATCCATCCTTCGAGAATGTGACTTGGTAGGTGCCGATGGGCAAATCGGCGATGCTGAACGAACCATCGGGCTTGGTCTCCGCACTAACTTCGAGGTTCGTGGCCGGCGCGCGCACTTTCACCGTGACTCTCGGAACGACGGCGCCGCTGCTGTCCGTGACCGTACCGTTCACCGATCCCAGGGTTTGCTGGCCGATGGCCGGGGCAGCGCACAGAAGCGTACACAGCAGCACCATCAGGGCAGAGTTAGAGGAAAGACGCTTGAAGGTAGAGACAGCCAGGGCGGAATGAGAGCTCACCACACACCTCCTGGAATTGAACGACGGATTCTACCCGCAGAGCGTCCCGGAGTTCAAGAAAACAGTCTGTTAAATTTTCGATAGGGCAATCGGGGATCCGAGATACGCGAATTCGAAGCCTGGCGCCGGAAGGGGGAATCGTACAACCAAGGGCCGAAGCCCGGCGGATTTTGAGTTCCACAGTGGGGTTCTGAACCGTAGGAAAACTCTCTGCTCTACTTGATTGGCGGTGAAAACAGCAGGAAAAGGTTGTAACAACGGAGGCCGTCGACGGGCCCCTTTGGGTAGAATTCCCACAGTGTCAACTGGAGTATACTTCGGTGACCGGTCTCATCTTCCCGACGTTTCCGGGATCAGAGTCCATTGGCCGAAATAGGGCACCTGCGTAGTCTCCGAGCATTGAAAGCCATAAATGGAAACAGAAATTAGACTCTAAGAAGCTTTCGCCATGACGCGATATGGGAATTGTTCGTTCTTGACTGCACTGGTCTTGTTGGCTAGCGCTGCGTTCATTCCAGCGCTTGTGTGGAGTGGCTCTGCACCTCAGGTTCGTTATCCAGATCCCGATATCGGAATCGATTCACTCGCGGCGCGGGCGAAGACGCAGGAACAGACCGCCAGCGAATTCAAAGTGTTCTACCAGTTCCACTTCGCCGACAAAATAAAAGAGAGTGGAATCACTTTTGTGAACCACGCAGTCGACGATGCCAGCATCGACTACAAGCCAGTGCATTACGATCATGGCACCGGAATCGCGGTCGCGGACGTCGATAACGACGGACTCTATGACATTTACTTCGTGAACCAAGTCGGCGGCAATGAGCTTTGGAAAAACCTGGGCGGCGGCAGATTTAAGAACATCACGAAAGAAGCAGGCGTTGCTCTGCCGGGGCGAATCAGCGTCGCTGCCTCCTTTGCCGATATCGATAATGACGGAACTCAGGCTCTTTTTGTCACCACTGTTCTCGGCGGGAATGCGCTGTTCAAGAACGATGGCCACGGACACTTCCGCGACATAACGAAAGCCGCCGGCCTCGATCTGGTCTCGCATTCTTCCGGCGCGGTCTTTTTCGACTACCAACAATGACGGCCTGCTCGATCTCTTGGTCTGCAATGTTGGTACTTACACCAGCGATAAGAAGGGAGCGCAGGGCCAATACATTGGATTGCCCGATGCATTTGGCGGACACCTGCATCCTCAACGCTTTGAATATCCCGTCCTGTACGAGAATCTGGGTCACGACCGCTTCAAAGACGTGACCGCGCAAGTTGGCTTGCGCCCGACCGGTTGGTATCGAGACGCCAGCTTTGCTGACCTGAACGAAACTGGCTTTCCCAGCCTGTTTATTCTGAATATGCAAGGCCACGGCGCAGGTAAAAAGCATTCATTGGCTCAAAGTTGTGCTGGTTGGGACCCACTCCAATCGCAACGGGCTGGGCGCCACCGTACGCGTACAAGCTGCCGGCCAAACCTATACCAAGTACAACGACGGGAAATCGGGGTGCTTGTCGCATAAGTCTCAAGGAGTGGAATCTCCTCGGAGAAGCGCTTCACAGAGTTCAGGGCCATGCCGAGCACCAGGTAATAAAAATGTGGAGCCGTTACTGAAACTGTAACCGCTCCACGCGGGTCTCGGGTTGATTGACATAGAAGCGAAGCGCTCTTTTTCAGAAGTGATACTTGAACACTAACTGAATTTGCCGCGACCCCTGCGAAGCGAATATCTCGCCGTAGTTGGAAGCGCCTACCGTGTGTTGTCCGCTGTACTCTTCCCCGAAGCCGAAGATCGGAGTGTTGGTAAGGTTCGTTACATCCATGCGGAACTCGATTCCTTGCGTTTCGGTGATCCTGAAATCCTTGGCGATGCCCAGATCCGCGGACTTGTATCCCGGACCGTCAAAGGCGCCCACCTGGCAATTACCGAAGGTTCCAGAAGCGGGCTCGGCGACCGCGGCTGGATTAAGAAAGTGCACTCCTTTAGTGACCGGATCAAACGTCATCGGAACCCTCGCGGGAACGCCCGGCACGCAGTCGGCTCGCGTGGAAAACCCTCCTGTACCGGAAGGGTCACTCCCGGACGCAAAGATGGTTTGGGCAAACCCGGTATGGAAGATGAAACCGGAGCTCAGGCGCCATCCTCCCACCACAGCGTCGACAATATTGCTGACCCCGCTGCCAAATTGCTTGCCGTGGCCGAAGGGCAATTCATAGACGACATAACCGTTGAAGAGCTGCTTGATGTTCTGTGGGCATCGGCCGTAGTCGCCCAGTTGATCGTAAGGATTCTGTGGAAAAGCCCAGCCCGCGATGGTCTGTGCCTCGGTGGCTACGGCGTCGCCGTATTGACCGTAGAATCCCGGCGTGTCACTCATGCATTTGGACCACGTATAGTTCACTTGCGCCTGCAAACCTTTGGTGAGCCGCTCCTGCACGAGAGCCTGCAGCGCATTGTAGTTTGAAATGCCGTTGGATTCTGTGTACCTTCCCTGGCCTATCAGACCCTGCAAATTTGTAAGATATGGACTGGCAACCACTCCGCTCGGGGTCAACTGTTCCTGGAGCAGGTTGACGATGTTCATGAGGTGCTTATTCTCCTGGCCAACGTAACCGATTTGAATGGTCGTAGCCTTGCCGAGTTGCTGCTGGAGGCTCAGGTTCCATTGCGAGTGCACCGCAGGCCGGAGATGTACGTCGAAAGCGTGAATATTGACCCCGCTAAAGCACGGATTTGGTGCAGGTTCCGGAGGAAACTGTTCCGCCACGGCAAGCGTACAGCCCGACGACGGGAAGCCTGTGAAGCCCTGGTCCAGGGTGCTGCCCGGCAAGTCCGAACCTATCCCGGTTGAGGGGTAGGTAACATTGTGGGCCGTCTCAAATGGTGGGTTTTGGGTGAGCAGGTTGTTCACGCCGTTGCTCTCGGTGAAATTGGAGATGCCATAAGCGGCACGCACAACTGTATTCTCAAGGGCCTCAGGCTGCCAGGCAATACCGATGCGTGGCTGGAAGTTGGTGATGCCGTTGTACTGATAATAAAGCGCGCTGCCCAGGCCGTTGTTGTTGAAACCCGGCGTGATAATTTCCCCCGTGTAGAGCGAGTAGTTGACTTCGTTGCCATCCGCCGCGGCGCGCGGAGTGTTTAACTCCCAGCGCAGGCCAAGGTTCAGGGTCACATTCCGCCGAATGCGCCAGTCGTCTTGTCCATAAACGGAATAGAGGCTGTTCTGTATGTGGCGATTGCCAGTCCCGGCGCCAATGCCCACGTTATTGGGGTCGCCCAACATAAAATCGGCAAGACCTGAGCCCGGAGCGGTATCGGTAGGATTCGCAGTGTACTGTCCACTGAAGTTGAAGAAGCCCGCCAATCCTTCATTGCCTGGGTAAAGGAAATTGTCGCGATATCGGTTGAACTGGAAACCCGCTCGAATTTGGTGATTCCCCCATGTTTTTATTACCGAGTCGCCAACTTGGATCACCGTGTCAGCAAAAACGTTGGCCGCCGCAAGATTGTTCCCGAGGTTCGTGATATTTCCAAACAAGCCTTGAATGCTCGGCAGAAACGCACTCGGCGAGCCCGGAATGCCAAAGGTTTGCGGCAGATTCTCGCTCACTGGATTCGTAAAACCTTGGTTGACCGGGAAATAGCTGAACCCCAGGCGCAAATCGTTCAACATAGAGGAATTGATGGAGTGGGTCCAATCGACCACGCCGTTGCGTAGAGGATAAGTGAAATCCGTAAAGCCGTTGGGCGCCAGTGCGAACGCCTCCGTAGTCGGATTACGCACGGACTGTTGCGAATAACGCCCGGAGACATGATCCTTGTCGTTAGGCGTCCAGTCGATCTTCACATCGCCTTGGTCCGCGCTGTTCAGGACGGTCTGCGAGTAGTTAAATAGGTTTGTTCCCGGAACATTCGCCGCTGGATAGAGCGGAGAATTAACGATGTTACCCGCAGCTGTACTCAAAGTGAGGCCGGCAGCCGTCAAATTATTGTTGGGAATAGGTAAGCGAGCAGTAGGCGCGGTAGTAGCTCCCGGCGCATATAGCTGACCGGCTGCGACGGAACACACGCCGGCGACGAACGTTCCGCCGGCATCCCCGCATAGCTCACCGAAATTGCCGGTACGCTCCGCCGAGTCCATCACCTGGACTGACTGCGTCGAGCCGTTGGGATTCCGGAGTCCCTGGTAATCGACAAAAAAGAAAAGCCGGTTTTTAATGATTGGACCGCCAAACGTAGCTCCGAATTGGTTGAAATGAAGAGCCGCCTTTGGAGTGTCAGTCAGCCCGTTGGCCCAGGAGTTGGCGTTGAGTTTGTCGTTCCGCCAGAACTCGAAGGCACTGCCGTGATAGGAGTTCGTGCCTGATTTAATGGTCGTATTCACGATGCCGCCAAGGAAATTTCCGAACTCCGCAGAAGGATTCTGGGTGATGAGGTTGAATTCCTGAATGGCATCGGGACTCGGCGAGTAGGCTACCTCATTGTTGTCATTCTGATTGTTGTCGACGCCGTCGAGAATGTAATTGCTGGTCTGCTCGCGATTGCCGTTGATATAGGGACGCCCCACCTGAAACGTGTTTTGCCCTGACGTAAAAGCTCCTGGATTTGTGCTGACCGCGCCCGGAGTCAGCAGCGTGAGCTCACCGTAGTTTCTGGTGATCAACGGAATGTTTTCGGTCACCACCCTGTCGATGTGCGTGCTGATGTCGGTGCTTTCAGTTTGCAGCAGCGGGGCCGCGCCGGTCACTTCCACTGTTTCCGATATCTTTCCCACTTTCAACTGCGCGTCCACGCGTCCGGTCTGGTTAAGTACAAGCGCGAATGGCGGGTACACTGTCGTCTCGAAGCCCGGTGCCGTCACCTTGACGCCATAAGTTCCAATTGGCAGGCGCAGCAGGTCGTAGGCGCCGGCCTCATTCGTTTCGGTACTCCAGACCGTCCCGCGAGCCACGTCAGTGGCCTTCACCACTGCCCCCTTCACGGGCGCACCGCTCGGATCGGTCACCGTGCCCACAATGGACGCAGTTACTTCTTGGCCCCACGCCGGCTGCAGCGTGCCGAGCATACCGACCAGCAGCAAAATTCCAAGCCACATTGACTTCCGCATCGCAGAACCTCCGGAGAACGCTTCGCAGATCAGAACCTAAAAAAGCAATACAATTAGATTCGACCTAATGCTATATAGCAACTATCGCCTAATGGTCAAGGAAAAAGTGCACAAGTTCGAAAAAAAATATCTTGGTCTCCTATAGCGGAGGAACGACAAGCTTGCTGGCGACCGGTGGCCTTTCAAAACCGGGTTGACCGCCTAAATCGCACCTGGATGGACAATCATATGACCTTTACACAGTCTTCTCCGTTTTTACATAGCCCTTTACAACCGAGGCGGATGGGATTAAGGTCTCCTGTGTGGAGAAGCGGCATCAGTGCTATAGGGCTGCGTCGGAACCAGCCAGATCAGGCTTTTTCGCGTCTTTCCACACTCGCTTAACCTTAGCTCTATAGCAGTTTGTCGGGGTCGAATTTGGGGTCGGTGGGGGTGAGAGGCGCCGTCTTCTCAGCTCTTTTCGGAGAACTCATGGGACAAAACCATCGGGATGGGGTTGCCGCATATAAGAAGATCCAATCCGCCATCCTCGAGCGCATCGAGGGCGGACATCTGCAGCCGGGAGACCCCGTCCACTCAGAACGCGAACTGGCAAAGATTCACAGCGTTAGCTTGATGACAGCTCGCCACGCGCTGACTGAACTGGAGAGGGAAGGCATTGTGGTCAGGCGACGTGGCGCCGGCACGTTCGTCGCGCCCCCCAGGATTCACTTCAACAAATTAGTGGGCTTCACCGAACAGATGGCCAGCCGGGGTCTCCAGGCATCTTCCAGGACTCTGGTCGCGAAGGTCGTCACCGGTGAGCCTGAGATTGCCGCGCGGCTCAACTTGTCTCCTTCCGCCAGCCTCGTCAAGGTGGAGCGCTTGCGTCAAGGCGGCGGCGAGCCCTTCTCTCTGGAGACCTGCTACTTCTCCGCCGAGAGGTTTGCTGGTTTGACCAAGGATCCACTGTCCCACGGTTCCCTGTTCGCCATCCTCGAGCGTGAGTACAAACTGGAGATCGCTCACGCCGACGAAGAGATCGATGCGATTGCTGCCGATGCCAGAATGGCAGATCTCTTTGACGTGGCCAAAGGATCCCCGTTGCTGCGCATCCGGCAGGTCATCTTCTCGACCGCCGGCAAGCCTGAGATGTACGTGTTGGGTATCTATCGCGCAGACCGACACACCTTGCTGGTCCGCCGCTTCCGTTGAGAACCTCGCAATCTCTCTAAACGTCGAACTTCACGCGCGGAAAGCAAAACAAAAGGGGATTTTGTGGTGCCGGGAGGGGAAATCGAACCCCCAAGGGCCGAAGCCCGGCGGATTTTGAGTCCGCTGCGTATTCACGTTAAGTATTGAAAATAAACTACATAGTTGAAATCAAAATACGAAAACTGTGAAAGTCACTGTGTAAGTCTCACGGATTTTTCAAGGCATCTCGCGCCACTTCTTTCCACAAATGTCCTCAGTGTCGACGTTGTTTTGGAGAAGATGGGGACTGCACAGTATGGTCAGATCGTATTGACTGGGGCCATCGACAAAATCTGGCCGGGGAATCGGAATCCTTGATCTGCCCACAAGCCGGAATGCGTCCCCGGAACCGTTTCAGTTTTCATTCCGGATTAGACGAGTCTATAATCCGACATGGACGAGCCATTAATCCGAATCAGACGGGGCCTTCACCCGGCATGAACGATACCAATCACGCGCTCTTTCCTCGCTTTTCCGCCGAACTGGTGGCTACCGCGCTCAAGGACACGCCGGTTGTCATGGTTACGGGTCCGCGTCAGTGTGGCAAGACCACATTGGTTCGCGATTTGGTCGCGGGCAATCGCGAATTCATCACCATGGACGACGACACAGTGCTGGCGGCGGCACGCAGCGATCCAACTGGGTTAGTGCGGGGGCTCGATCGAACGACCATTGACGAAGTACAGCGAGCGCCCGATCTTCTCCGGGCCATCAAGAAGTCAGTGGACGATGATCGCCGGGCCGGCCGGTTCCTGCTGACGGGCTCAGCAAATATCCTGACGCTGCCTCAGGTCTCAGAGAGTCTTGCTGGCCGCATGGAGATCGTGAGCCTTCTGCCCCTCTCCAGAGCTGAAATCCGAGGTAAGAAGCCGGGTTTCCTCAAAGCAGCATTCGACAGCAAACTCGGCAAGCCCGCAGAGCCGATGATCGGCAAAGACCTAGTGGAAGCCGTGCTGACTGGAGGCTACCCCGAAATGCTGCGACGCGGAGATCCAAAGCGACGCCAGATATGGGCGCGGGATTACATAAGAGCGATCGTGCAGCGGGATGTGCGTGAAGTTGCCGATGTGGAAAAGCTTGATCAAATGCCAAGGCTCCTGCAGGTTCTCGCCCACCACTCCGGGAGACTCACCAATTTCACGCAGATGGGCGGCCAAGTTGGGTTTGACGACAAGACGACCAGGAAGTACGTCGCTATTTTGGAGCAGTTATTTCTTGTCCGAAAGGTGGAACCGTGGTTTCAGAATCAATTGAAGCGGCTGGTAAAGACGCCGAAGTTACATTTTCTGGATTCCGGTCTACTCGCCGCACTCCTGGGGGCGGCTGCGGAAGGGATCGCGAAAGACCGTTCAAGCTTCGGACCGCTACTGGAGACATTTGTTTTCTCTGAAGTGTTGAAACAGGCATCATGGTTCGGTGAGAGCTGCGCCTTGTATCACTACCGGGACAAAGATCTGGACGAGGTTGATCTGGTAATCGAAACGGGGAGTGGCGCATTAATCGGTATCGAAGTCAAGGCAAGCGCTACCGTGAATGCTGGTGACTTCAAAGGACTCCGAAAGTTAAGTGACGCTTGCGGCGATAACTTCAAGCTAGGAGTCGTTCTATACGATGGCAAAAACCCGGTACACTTCGGCGACCGTCTTGTGGCTGCGCCAATGTCTTGCTTGTGGGCGTAACTTGATTTTCGCGGCCTTCGGGTGGCGGTTCATCCGCATCCAAGAAAGCATGCAACGAGTTCCAGTAAACTCCAGCAGTATCGCCAGCATCGGCTATGCTCCTGAACAACGGGTGCTGGAACTGGAATTTAGACAAAGCGGAGAGGTCTATCAATACTTCGATGTGCCCGCCGAGGAGCATACCGCTTTCCTCGCCACCGATTCCAAAGGCACTTATCTCAACCTCCACTTCAAGCCCCGACAGTATCGTTATCATCGGATCTGGCCCCAACAGGAATAGCTCAACAACCCTACAATAAATGCCCACTTATTCTTGCGTGGACCTCTATCACCTCTCTCATCATCCGCTGTGCCTACGGCCCTCACCGGAACGTTTACCTTTCCTAGAAGTGGCGAAGAACTTGAGAATGTGTAACAGATGTGCAAGTCATGCTCATGGCAGCGTTTCGCAACTAAACTGAACTTTTTCAACTGAATAGATTTAACATCGTTGGTTGAGTGTTGGCGAAAAGTCCGCTGCGCCTGTTGCAGAAGTGCATCGCATGCAGAGACGTAACTCAGATAGCCGCTGATTCTCTGGGTTTTGGGGGTGG
>CAWBDA010000007.1:0-193888 GCA_963787495.1 uncultured Acidobacteriaceae bacterium | reverse complement strand
CATGCGGCATCCTGCCCAACGTGTTCGTGATCACCCCGAGCGGGGCGCTGCTCGCGCCGAACATCGTCGAACTCCAGCTGAACCCCGATGACTTCGACATCCTTGTGCGAGCGCATGGAGCCCGCCGTGATCAACGCCAGCATGACCGAGGTCTACCACCGAGCAGGTGGGCCGCGTACCGGCGCCCGCCTGGCCCGGCCAGGGCCGCGCCGGGGTGCACGTGATCGCGGCCGGATCCCGTCCCGCCGGGCCGCTACCGCCTTTGCGGCCAGGCGGGGACACCCCTGAGCCCCCGCCAGCCAGCACAGAGATCAGCCAGGTCCAGCTGCGGGGCCCAGTTCCGGCCCAGGACGTGGACGACGACGCGCCGCAGTTTGAGGCCTCGCTTGCCGTTGCCCCGCAGCCCGCCGCCCCCGCGCCCACGCCCCGTCCCGCCCAGCCCGCCCCGCGCCCCAGCGCCCCGCGCCGAGTGCCCGAGGCCCCCTCAGAGCCGGGCCCGACTCCGGGCCGATCTGGAGGGGCCCGGATCTGACCGTATTCGCCGGAGGGCATGATCACGATGATGGAACCCGAGCGCCCCGCAGCCCCATCCCGCTGCCTGCGGCTGGTCACCGGCACCTCGGTGGCGGAGACCCGGGTTTCCGGCGCCCGCGCCGGGCGCGGGTCCGTCGAGCTCGTGCTCCCCGACGTCTACTTCGGTTTGCTCCGCGAGCACGCGACGTTCACGTTCTCCGACGGCCACTGGTGGATCTCCAACCAGGAGGCCGGAACGGCCTCACCCTCAACGGCAACCCGGTCGCGGGTGAGCAGCCGCTCAGCGACGGCGACGCGATCCGCTGGGGCGCCAGAACCCCGACGCGCTGCTGTCCCGGGTCAAGATCGGCTGATTGCGGACAATAGTCCCACTCCAGACGTAGCAACAAGGGCGGCCCCCCCCCCCCCGGGAGTGGCGACGCGGTGGCGACAGGCCAGCTTTTCCTGTGGTCAGCGGCGCCGCGGTGAGTGGGTGAACTGCCGGCCTGACGAGATCACCTGGCTGGACCGGCGCCTGCTCAGCGGCGACGAGGACCTCACCTTGCACCGCGCCCCGCGCTGCGCGGGCCTGCGCTACGTCCACCGCCACTGGTCGCCTTCCGCTACCAGCAAGAAGGGCGGGCGAACCGTGGCCTTGGAGCCAGCAATGGCGGTTTGGCTGTCTTTGACAATGGTCTCGATGCCGGAAAAATCGCTTGCCACGCTGCCAATCAAGCCCTGTCGCAGTGTGGCCGTATCGCCTTTGGCAATCAGGTCAAAGTAGCGAAGAGCGGCTGTGGTAAGAGCAGTGCGCGTGGCGTCGTCCATGTCCCGGGATGTGAGGCAGCTCTCGCCGAAGGCACTCGACGCGAAGAACACCAGGAGTGCCAAGGCGGCACAACACAACGGCGGGCGCCTCTTCCTCAGGAAGCAGCTTCTCAGGAAGGAACTTGCGTCCAACATTTCTTCCCATCCTCTGATGGATTCTACGCTCCACGCGAGTCCCGGTAAGTGCACGAGGTAGCCTATCCAGCGCTGCACCTGGTATTCGCACCTGGTATTCGAAAAATCCTCGCAAGAGAGTAAAGTCAATACGTTCTATAAGGTAGAGCGGCTATGGGTGGTGCGTTGCGGGAGATGAGAGCCAAGGATCGGTGCTAGAATTGCAGCTGCACGCCTACCGTCTCCCCAAGACGGGTCGAGATCGCAGTGGAGGGGTTCTCATGAGCGCGGGATTGAAGCTTACAGGCTTGCTGATGGCCGGCGTCCTATGCCTGACAATTCCGGGGCGCGCGGATACAGTCGATACGCCGAAGACCCATCCCGTCCACAAGGTCAAGAAGCAGCAGCCCCCGCCGCTGCCACCGCCGCTACCCTCAGGTCCGCAAGGTCCCGTGCCCCAGGTTCCTCTGGACGCCATCCCGGCGGTCGCGCCGGAAGTGAGTTACCAGAATGGACTGCTGACCATTATCGCCCCGAACTCCACGCTGGCCGACATCCTGCGCGGTGTGAAAAAGCATACGGCTGCCGATATTGAAGTGCCGGCCACGGCCAGCGAGCGCGTGGTGACACGCCTCGGTCCCGGTCCGGCGCGAGAAGTCATGGCCGAACTGCTCAATGGGTCACGGTTCAACTACATCTTGCTGGGATCGCCGGAAGACGCTAACGCTCTGGTGCGGGTGGTGCTGGTCGCGAAGACGGGACCGGACACGCCCAATGCTGACTCAACAAATAAGAGCGCCCCTGCCCAAATTGCGAACGCTGCGGCGGATGCTGCCGATGCCGATGCGGCGGATGATGCCGCGGAAGAGACTCCGGATCAGGGTGCCGCGGCCGAGGCCGAACAACCGACGGCTGCCGCTCCGGACCAGCCGGGAGTAAAGACGCCACAGCAGTTGCTCCAGGAGATGCAGCAGCGGCAATTGCAGATGCAACAACAGCAGCAACAACAGCCCGGGCAGCCGGGAATCTACCCTCCGGGAAGACCCGGTGCTGCGGTTCCGCAACCGCCCCAACAACAGCAACCCCAACAGCCAGACCCACAATAGAATCGGACAACGCTTATCGGCTGCCGCCTATGGGCGGCCGTGTGTCTGAGTTGTATCTTCGAAAGCCCACTCTCTCAGGGCTGATTGCCGGCGCGTTCCGACCGCGATTGCGGGCCTGCCTGTTGTGGCCTGCGGGATCGCGCGGCCATCTGAACGTCAGAACCGTTCATGGCTTGCTGCAGCAGATTCCAGTCGCGAGTAACATCGCTTTCAGAAACCTTGGGCGGAGATCCCCGCCGCAGTTCCGCATGCAGGCGCGCTTCCAGCAGTTGCTGCGTAAATGGTACCGGCGCATCACTGCCGAGAATGTTGCTGCTCGAGACGCCAACGCTCACCACTTCCTCTCCCATAGGAATGCGCATGACCGGACGCCCTTGGGCATCCAGATCGGGGGTAGCATTGCGCAACAGGTGGCGCCATTTTTCGAGGCGGGCGCCGCTGCTTTCCGAAGCCGGATCGGCCCCGAGCTGGTTTCCGATGAGATGGTTCAACTCGCTTTGATAGGAACGGCGATCCTCGGCCCCGAGAGGCGGCTCGAGGTCTCTCTGGGCGTTGAACACCAGCGCCTGCCGCGCCGGATCAAAGCGGCCTGCGCCCGTCCCAACATAGACTGCCACAACACAGCCCGCAAAGATCGGACTCACCACAGCGCTGGGAACAATGTACTTCTTCGATTTGAGGAAGGATTCGACCACTCCATGCACCGGAGTGCTGCGCGCTACGCTGCCTGGAACCTGCGGAATCACGAACCGCGAGAACTGCAATTGAGAGTGTCGGGCGCTGAACTTGAGCATGGTCTTCGCCATCTGCTTCGGCGTGGTGATCGCTACATCGGCAATGACGCTGCGGTGCAGGGCTCTTGGGTAGTAGAAGTTGATCACGTCCTTGGCGAAATCGGCGCAGTTGGAGGAGACCGTCCGGAAGTGAGAACGGTTCGGCGACGAATTGTATTTTTCAATGAAAGCCCGGTCTTGAGCCGAAGTGGTTTCGATTTCGAACGCGTATACGGTGCGGTCGTATGCGGAGCCCACCAACTCATACCAGTTCCCGCTGGGAGTTTCTCCGTTGTCGCGATCCGGCACGACCGCTTCCAGATGTTTGCGGCGGTATTGGTCACGCAGAAAGCTGACCATCTTTGGGTCCACAAACAGCGGAATATTATCCGGCTGTTCGACGGCGTAGAGATAAGGAATCAGCGGGATTGCGACCCAGTCGTAGCCGCCGACTCCGTCATAGCGGCTGATCACGGCGCCCAGTTCTCCGGCAGCGCAGGGCCGCAGCACCAGCGGCGTCTGGGCGCAAACTCCGGACAAATACACCGCGGCATGTCCCGTGGCGGTGAAAAATCCAAGCTTGCCGTAAGGCTCTTCCAGGAGAAGAGTGGCGGACGCTCTTGCCAAACCCGCAGACCCCGACACCAGCACCAACAGGGTGCACAGAGCGCGCCGGATTCTCCCTGGACAAGGCATAGCCATCCCTACTTTAAGAACCCCTTCTGGAGAGATTAGTTGCCAAAAATGGGGAATGCGAGTTACGGAAGTCAGACGGTTAACATGGAATCGGGGTAAGGCGTCTACCTGATTGAAAAAGAACCAGATACGGGAGTGCGACAGGAGTGTTAAATCTGACCAAGGACCCACGTTCTCGTATAGCTGACCAATACCGATCGCGTGCCCAAAAAGCTAATCAACTGAACTCAGTTTTCGAATGGCCCAGGCGGCACTTTCGGCCACCGCTTCGTCCTCGTTCCCCGCGAGCTTTTCGAGCCGCGGAAGGAACTTCCGATCTCCGCTGTTGCCCATGGCGATAGCCGCATTCCGGCGCAGGCCGGCACGTTTCGCCCGGCGCACGGGCGAACCGCGAAACGCAACGCTAAATTCTTCCGCGCTTATCCCGGCCAGCCAATCGAGAGCGGGATTTACTAGTTCCGGACGCGGCTGAAACTCTGCGGCGTTGGTTACCGGCGCTTTACGGTTCCAGGGGCAGACATCCTGGCAGATGTCGCAGCCGAAGACGTGCCGGCCCATACCAGAGCGGAGGTTCTCAGGAATTGCGCCACGTTTTTCGATGGTGAGGTAGGCGATGCACTTATTGGAATCGAGTTGATAGGGTGCGATCAGCGCGTCGGTGGGGCAGGCATCGAGGCAGCGGGTGCAACTGCCGCAGCGATCGGGCGCGGGCAGGCCGAGCCCGAGGTCAGGTGCGAGATCGAGCGAGGTAAGAATCACGCCCAGAAACAGCCACGACCCTATCTTTTGATTGATGAGGCATGTGTTCTTCCCGATCCAGCCGATTCCGGCGTACTTCGCAACCACGCGCTCGACGACCGGACCAGTGTCGACGTAGCAGCGCGTGATGAGATCGTCGGCTCCATAGGCATTTCTCAACGCCGTTTCGACTTGGCGCAGGCGCGGCATCACCGCGTCGTGATAGTCCCGCTGGCCCCAGGCGTAACGGGAGATCCAGCCACGACCTTGCAGCGCTGAATCACCGGAACCCTGCGTTGAATATGGTTGCGCCGTGTTGTAGTTGATGGCACAGACCACAATACCGCGAGCCCAGGGCGCGGCGTGGGCCAGCGACGCACGCTTCAGGCGTCCTTGCTCATCGCGTGCTTCCAGGTACTTCATCTCACCGGCATGCCCCTCGGCAATCCAGCGCGGAAAATATTCCAGCTCCGGAGCATCATCGGCTGGAGCGATACCTACCAGGTCAAAACCGGCGTCTGTGGCGGCTTGTGTTACAACGCTCGTGATTTCTGCGGATCGATACATGGCATCGAGAAGCGGGTACGAGTCGTAGAGACGTAGCTTGCTACGTCTCTGCCAGCGCCGGCAAGACGTTGCAAGCAACGTCTCTACTGCAGGCAGTTAAGTCGGGCATGAGACATCGAGGAGCATCGGTTCCAATTTGGAACTGCGGTTCACCTTTTTTGGCTGCGAAACCATTTTCCTCACAGCATCAGCGTATAAGCTTTTGCTCACAGAGTCACGCAACTCACGCTGCGCGTTCTCCGAATTTCTTGCAAAGGAGACCCATCTGTATGCCGCAACCCACCCACGCACAAACTCAAACTATTCAAATCTCTATCATCAACGAGAGCACCGTCCTGGCCGACAAGGATGTCGTGCCGGTCGTGGCAGCGCTCCAGAAGCAGGTCACCAATGACTTCGGTCCGGTCTGGGGGACTGCCGCTCAACTCACCATCGTCCCCAAAGGCAATCAGCCGCCCAGCGGAAGCTGGTGGCTTGTCCTGCTCGACGACTCCGATCAGGCCAACGCTCTGGGCTATCACGACCTCACTACCGAGGGGCTTCCCATCGGCAAAGTCTTCGCCGCCAGCGATCTGAAGGCTGGCACTTCCTGGACTGTCACCGCAAGCCATGAACTGCTGGAAATGCTGGGCGACCCGAACATCAACCTGACCGTGTTCGTCGAGAGCAGCACAATTGCTGGAGTTCTCTACGCCTATGAAGTCTGCGACGCCTGCGAAGATGATAGCCTCGGCTATCAGATTGACAACGTCCTGCTGTCTGATTTCGTCTACCCATCCTGGTTTGAAAGTTTCCGCACCGAGGGCTCGACGCAGTTTGATCGCATGAACAAGATACAGAATCCGTTTCAGCTGCTGACCGGTGGCTACATCGGAATCTTCAACGTGAACTCAGGCAGCGGCTGGCAGCAACAAACCGCGGAGAAGCGTCCCACCAACGTTTTGAATCGAGGAGCCGTCGGCACCCGCCGGGAACGCCGCGGCATTCCTCACGAACTATGGATTAACAGCCTGCCCCAACGCAAGATTGCGGGCAATGCGCAGAAGTATCGCCAGACCCTGCAGACCATCCAGCAGCGCCGGGAAGCAGCCTGAAAGTTTTGTCTCGGTCCTCCGACCATTGACGCCCCGCGCGCGAGCGCGGGGCCTTTTTTGCGGCCAAGAACCATGGGGGAATCTGCGCTCTCGAATTCCGCCCCCCGCCCCCCGCGCGACTTTCCACGGATTCTCGTGTTCCTGACGATGAAGGCCGGATAACGCTTCCTTCCTTGCACGCTTCCCGGTCTGCCGAATCACGCTATCAGAATCGAGGATCCATCATGCCCATCCGCTCACTCCCCTCTGTGGCCTTGCTCGCGACTTTCTTCCCACTTTCATCCGTAGTTGGTGTTGCCCAGGCGCCAGCTCTTGTCTGCCATCCCACGGTAACCCCGCCAATCATCGTCGTCACGCATGATCAGATCGTCGAAGCCGGCCGTAAAGCTGAACCACCGCTCACGGATACCAAGGGCTTCGGCTTCGCATGGCCCGACACGCAAATGGGTGTGATCAAGACCGCCGACGGCTACGAATGGTTTACTAGCGATGGCGCATTTCATCCGCGGCAGATCTGGCAGGGACAATGGGTCGGCAACAACAACTACGGATCGGTGACCACCACGGTGGGAACGCTCGACAACCCGCTCGGGACGGGCGCCCCGCAGGATGTGACCATCTCCTCGAATCCCGATCCCGCCGTGAACCCCAACTATCCCAGCTACACCTACATCGGAGGAGGTCCGGTCTATCAGGTTCCTGAGGGCAAGACCGGCGCGGGGAACCTGCTGGTGGGCTATCACGCCGAGCTGCCGAGCAACACGCTGTACGCGGTGCATGGTCTGGCCGCATCCTGGGATAACGGTCTGCATTGGACTGACCTCGGCGAGGTGGTTCGCCCCAACCAGTCTTTCGCGCCCGAGCTCGCCCCCGGCTTCGACGAAATCGGCGACGGACCGCTCGTGATGTCGCCGGAGGGCAAGTATTTTTATTTCTATTTTCCTGACTGGCCCGCCGGCACCACGACCACTACCCATGTCTCAGTCGCACGCGCACTGGTTTCTTCCTTACTGGACGCCGCGTTTGGGCCGGGGCGCCCGCACACGGTGCCTTTCGAAAAGTTCTACGAAGGGAACTGGCATCTGCAACCCGGAATCGGTGGAGCCTCCACCGATCTCAATCCCAACTGGGCCCCGCAACAGGGAGGGTATCTTGATATCCACTTCAACAGCGCGCTCGAGCGCTACGTGATGATCGCGGACAACGACACGACGTTCTATTACGCAGAATCCAAAGACGGCCTCACCTGGACCGAACCCATGTCGCTTGGCGCTTTCGCCGACGGTGTGACAACGCTGGCGCCTTATCCCAGGGCCGTCGGGCTGGGCGATGACCCACATATACTGGGGAAAAGTTTCTACGTTTACTACACCTTCTTGCACGAGGAAAATGGAGGTCTGCCAAGGGAAGGCAATTCGCTGCGGCGGATCACGCTCACCTGCCCGTGATCTGGGAGGCGAGCCGAGCGGACGGGATCAGATGCCCAGCTTCTTCACTTCCTCGTTGTAGTACTTGCGGTAGAGGATGTCCCATTCCTGCGAGCCTTCGAGGATGGTGCGCTTCTGGCTTTCGATCTTCAGGCGGGCTGCCTGGTCGATCCGCTCCTCGTGATTGAGCAGTTCTTCGAGGATCTTGCGGGTCTCCTGGCGGATGGTGTTGGGGTCTTCGATGAAATCGACCTCGTCCATCTGCTTGAGCGCATCGGCGACCGCTCGCGCCAGCACGTTCACCTTGTCGCGGCTCAGTCTCACAGCACGGCCTTGTATTTGCGCACCAGTTCGGTCTTCACCTTGCGGAACATCTCCTGGTAGTTGGCGCCGGTTTTGTTCATCTCTTCGGAATAGGCTTCGAGGATGACGCGGACTTCGTCATTGATGCGGTCTTCGAGAGTGAGTTCTTCAAGCAGAGCGGCATGGACGCGCTCTGTCACCTTGGGCAGCGCCGAGGTTTCGATAGCCTTCGCGGCGATCAGCTTCTTGGTAACTTCGCGGGCCAGGTAGCCCACATATTCCTTGGAAAGAAGCATGTGCGGGTCGAATGTCCTGTGTCAGGGGGCGCTTGTTTGCGAAGTAGGAAGTGTAACACGCCGGCTAAGCGCAGGCACGCCACCGGCCTTCCCGGATTGCTCGGGTTTTAATTTATATCGTTGCACGATATACTATGCAAAGTGCTACTCGATCGCAGCACGATACAATCGGCGGCATGAAGAAGCTTACCTTGTCCGACTATCAGGCACTGGCGGAGTTTCGCTACCAGATCCGCCGCTTCCTCCACTTCAGCGAGCAAGTGGTGAAGAACGCAGGCCTGGAGCGGGGCCAGTATCAGCTCATGCTGGCGATAAAGGGCATGCCGCCGGGGGTGCGGCCGCGAATTCGCGAATTGGCCAACCGCATGCAAATCCGCCACCATAGCGCCGTCGAATTGGTAAACCGGCTGGAGGGTGGAGGCTTTGTCCATCGCACCCGTGCCGAGGACGATCGCCGCGAGGTCCTGCTTGCACTCACTCCGAAGGGGGAGAAGGTCCTCGGTGAACTGGCGCTTCATCACCACGACGAGCTACGCTCCGCCGGACCCGACCTCGTAGCCGCGCTTCGCCGCATTATGCGCGAAGGCACAGACGCCGCGTTCCTGCATCCCGCCCCTGCCCACGAAAAAGGAAAATAAAGATTCATGAACGATATCGGTCCCGCCGCCTCAGACCAAGACAAAACTCGCGCGTCAATCGACGCCCCGCCGCCCGCGCCCTTCCGTATGCTGCTGGTCTCATTCCTGGCGGCCGCGATCGGTCTGGTGGCCGGCGTCGTTGCCTTCGCTCTCTACAAACTGATCGGATTGTTCACCAACCTTTTCTTCTTTCATCGCTGGTCGGCTGATTTCTCCAGCGCGCAGCACAACCATCTGGGCTGGATGGTTATCGTGATTCCGGTCATCGGCGGCTTCATCGTGGGCGTCATGGCCAAGTACGGTACTTCCAAAATCAAGGGGCACGGCATCCCGGAAGCCATGGAGGCTGTGCTGTTCAATCGCAGCCGTATCGCTCCGCGGGTAGCCATCTTGAAGCCTATTTCGGCGGCTATCGCGATCGGTACCGGCGGCCCCTTCGGCGCGGAAGGCCCGATCATTCAAACCGGAGGAGCGATCGGTTCGCTGGTCGGCCAGGCCTTCCACACCACTGCGGTCGAACGAAAAGTGCTGCTCGCCTGCGGCGCCGCCGCCGGCATGTCGGCCACCTTCAACACCCCGATTGCCGGAGTGATTCTTGCCATCGAGTTGTTGCTCTTTGAATTCAAATCGCGCTCGTTCATTCCGCTGGTGATCGCAAGCACCCTCGCGACCGCTGTCCACATGCAGCTTTTGGGGCTAGGACCGATGTTCCAGGTGAACCCGATGGACTTCACCATCCCCCGCGCGCTGCCCTTTTATCTTGCATTAGGACTGATCTGTGGCCTCGCCGCTGTCGGCTTCAGCAAACTTCTCTATATGGGTAGAAGATCAATTCGACAAACTTCCGTTCGACGAGATGTGGTGGCCGGCAGTCGGTGCCCTGGGGCTGGGCATCATCGGATTCTTCGTGCCTCGCGTCCTCGGCGTTGGCTATGACACGATCGGCGACATTCTCAACGGCCAACTCGCCTGGAAGCTCCTACTCGTGGTCATGGTGGCCAAAGCCGCGGCTCTCGCGGTCTCGCTCGGCTCCGGCACCTCCGGTGGATTGCTGGCGCCGTGCTTCATGTGGAGCGCCGCCCTGGGCGGCCTTTTCGCCATGATCTCGAACCACTTCCTGCCCGCCGCCCATCTTTCTCCCGCAGCTTTCGCGCTGGTCGCCATGGGTGCGGTTTTTGCCGCGGCCTCGCGGGCCACCTTCACTTTCATCATCTTCGCCTTCGAAATCACCCGCGACTACAACTCCGTCTTACCCTTGATGCTGGTCAGCGTGATCGCCGACGGCATCGCCATGCTCTTGATGCCTAACAGCTCGATCATGACCGAGAAACTGCTGCGCCGCGGTCTGCGCGTTCATCAGGATTACGAAACAGACGTTCTCTCCCAAGCCCGAGTCGCTGACACCATGGAGCAGGAACTGCCCGCTATTCCGGCAGACACCACGGTGGGTGTGCTGGCCGAGCGCATTGCGCGACATGATCCCGCCGTAGCTGGCCACGAGGCTCTGCTGATCCTCGACGGCGCAGGAAAACTGTCCGGCATCATCACTCGCGGCGATCTGCTCCGTGCACTCGACAAAGATTCTTCCGGAGCAATGACGGTTCAGCAGGCCGGAAGCACCCGACTGGTGTTAACTTACCCCGACGAGCTTGTCTCGGAAGCGGCCTCGAAGATGCTCCACCAGGATATTGGGCGCCTCCCCGTGGTCGATCGCGCCGATCCTCGCAAAGTCGTAGGCTACCTGGGCCGCAGCGGTGTGATGGCTGTCCGTCTTCGCCGATTTCATGATGAACACGTGCGCGAGCCGGGATGGTTTCCGACGAAGTCTCAAGGTGACCGGTAAGCGCTGAAACGTGGGGACAACCGCCTGGGCCGTTCAGCTCTTGTGGGGGGAAGAGCTCCTCACACGTCCAGCCAAGCGCAGCGAGGCGTAGGGGCCACCACGGCCCATGCCATCGGTGAGATTTTGTGTGGACTAAAGCCCGACGAATCTAGGGCTTCTTCTCCGCCGCCGCGACCAACGGCCGCAACGCTTCCACGGATACGCCTAGCGTGCCGCCGGAGAATCCGTCGATGTAAGCAGAGTTCACTCCGATCACTTCCGCGTTGGAGTTAAACACCGGCCCGCCGCTGCCGCCGTGCGCCGTGGGAGCATCGTAGATAAGCTTGTCGCCCACCACATCGCCCAGATGCCCGCATGTAGTCGACGGCCGAATCAGTGACAGCGCCGCCAGCTCGCTGGCCGCGGTGATGTCGTTGTGCCGGTAAGCCAGCCGCTGATAAATCCCGCTCGGAGATTTGGCCACCATACCGGCAATGCCCATGGGATAGCCGATCACCGTCACAAGCTCTCCCGGCGAAGCCACACCTTTCGCCAGCGGCAGCACGGCGAGTCCGCGCACCGCATCCTTATCCTCGATCTTCAACACGGCCAGGTCGCCGGTGGAAGAGACCGCGCCCGGCGTCAATGTCACCGGCATTGGCGAGCCGGGAAAGAACACCACCAAACTCTCCAGCATGGCCGTCGCGCCACGATGCATCAGGCCTTCCGCCTCACTGTCGCCGTACCAGGGTTCGGCCACGTGCCGATTTGTTGCCAGCAGTCCATCGCCCACGAGAAACCCGGTTCCCGACACCCGCGCACGAATCGTCGCCGGTTGGTTGGCAAATCCAACCTGGTAAATGCCGTAAATGTAGCCGATGGAGTTGCGGTAACGGTTCAGCACCAGCGCCGGCATCGCCTGCTCGCGCTCAAGTTGCTCCACTTGCTGTGTAAGCTGGGTTATCTGCTTTTGCAGTTCATCGGGCGGCGCGCCCTGCGCCATAACCGGCGCGTAGTAATGGAACATGGCCACCGCGCCGATCAGCAACACAATCGCCAGCACAGCCTGCAGCATCTGCTGCCAGCTCTCGCTAACCTCGCTCGGTTCCTGGGGAATCTCCGGTTCGGACATGAGTGGTCATCTTCCCTTGTCCGGCAAGGCTTTGCCACGGTACGGAAGATGATGAACAGGGGATACCGGAAGTGTCTTAAGGAGGTGACCGGGCGAGTAAAGCCCCGTGCTACTGGAGTTTACGGCTTCCCGACGCCCAGGCGCTTGGCCATAGCATCGTAGAGGAATCCCTGGCCGGGCACGTAGGGCTGCACCCACTCGCCATCAATCACGAATTGCGGAATGGCCTGCTTGCCGGTGTGCTTGACGATTTCGTCGACCGCGCCCGGCGTGCTTTCGACGTCGATATCTTTGTAGGGAATGTTGTGCTTGGCCAGAAAGCGCTTGGCCTCGCGGCAATCAGGACACCAAGCGGCCGAGTAAACAGTAAGATCCATAAGGTTTTGGACGAAAATGAATTGTCGTAGAGACGTAGCTTGCTACGCCTTCTCACCACGTCTACTAAACTCGCTCCAATTGAGCCACCGTGCGCTCGTTGACGAGGTTGCCGGTGTTCAGCGTGGAAGCCGGCTCAAACAGGAGAAGCCAGCATTCTTCATCGGCGACCGGACGGTGCTCCACGCCACGCGGCACGACGATGAACTCGCCCTCTTCGATCCACTCATGCCGGTCCAGGAACTCCATGCGGAAGCGGCCCTTCACCACCAGGAACATCTCGTCTTCGTGCTCGTGGTGATGAAAGACGAACTCACCTTTCAGTTTATCAAGCTTCACCTGCTGCCCGTTCAGCTCCGCGGCGATGTACGGCTTCCAGTATTCCGAAATCTTGGCGAACTTGTCGGCGAGGTTGACCTTATCCATGATGACTCCCGAGTTAATTATATGCGCGATTCTCCGCGACAAAAGCCACCAGCTTTCATCTGACGGCTTCATCACAATTCAGAATTCAAGACTTGCCTGTACTAGGGGCTTGAAATCAGATCTGGCCTAAACCGCCATCCACATTAAGGTCGACTCCAGTAATGTAAGAGGCTTGGCTGCTCGCCAGGAACAGCGTCGCTTCTCCCACTTCTTCGGGCGTGCCGAAACGCTTCATGGGAACATCCGCCTTGATCTGCGTTGCGAACTCGTCGAGAGCCTCCTTCGGCAAGCCGGTCTTTCCGAAAATAGGCGTATTGATCGGACCCGGGCTGACCACGTTTACGCGAATGCCGCGGCCGACCAGTTCCGCCGCGAACGTGCGTGCCAGAGAACGCACTGCCGCTTTGGTGGCAGCGTAAATACTCGCCCCCGGAGTGCCCCGCGAGTTGACCACGGAAGAATTCAAAACGATTCCTGCGTTATCGTTGAGATAAGGAATGGCCTTCTGCAGCGTGAAGTACAGCCCTTTCACGTTGATATCGAACGTCTCGTCGAACATCTGCTCGCTGCTGTCACTGGCTGGCGCAAACTTAGCAATGCCCGCGTTGGCAAACAGCGCATCAATCTTGCCGAACTTTGCGGAGACCTGGGCGAACAATCGATCAAGATCGGCCAATTTGGAGACATCAGCTTTCACCGCCAATGTATCTTTTCCGATGGTTCGGACTGCCTCATCCAGTGTTTTCTGGTCCCGCCCGGATATGGCGACGTTCGCACCCTCATCCTTAAAAAGCTTGGCGGTAGCCAGCCCAATGCCGCTGTTGCCGCCGGTGATTACGACCGTTTTCCCTTCAAACCTTTTCTTCATGGAATCCCTCCAACAAGACTTGGCGGCCAACCTTCTGGCGGCGCAGTGCTTGACTTATTTCAATGCTTTGATGATTATCAAAGTAAGTAGGGTGCAGTTTCTTTGCACTGGTTCGGCTAGATTGGAATTTCCATATGGATCAAAAAGAGTTAGCCAGGATTTCCAAGGCATTAAGCGACCCTACCCGTTTGCGGATTTTCGAAGGCCTGTCATCCAGCAAGGAAATGTTTTGCGGGCAGGTGGTCGAGAAGTGCGGACTGACGCCGGGGACAATTTCCCATCATCTCAAGATCTTGGCGGATGCCAACCTGATCGAGACCCGCCGCGAAGGGCAGTTTATCTATATGCGGTCACGGCCGGAAACCATCCGCGATTACGGCCGTGCCCTGGCAAGAATGGCGGGGAAAAAGGGAGCAGGTAAGACAAAAGCCGCCAGCTTACGCTGACGGCTGAAAGCCAAAAGAACAGAGCTTACTAGCTATTCTCGTACAGCAAAACGCCCTCGGTCTTCTCCGCGTCCACCGGACGGTAGAACAGCTTATTGTCTTCCAGGAAGACCTCGATGAACGCCGGACGCGTGGTGATCGTGCCTTGAATCAGCGCTTCCGACAGCGGGTCTTCAATGTATTTCTGCAACGCCCTGCGCAGCGGCCGCGCTCCGTAGGTGCGGTCGGTGAGGGTTTGGTTGAGAATCCACTTCTTGGCTTCATCCGCGACCGTGACCGTTATCGACTTCTGCGCCAGGTTCGTGTTGAGCTGCGTGACCATGAGTTCCAGAATCTGGATCAGGTCCGCCTCGCTCAGAGCCAGGAACAGAATGATCTCGTCCAACCGGTTCAGGAATTCAGGATTGAAGGTGCGTTTCACCTCACCCTTGACTAACTCCTCGACCTTAGTCGAAACCATCTCGTCCTTAGTCGACTGGAAGCCAAATCCCTCGCGCTTCTGCAGGTGCCGCGCACCGATGTTCGAGGTCATGATCAGGATCGTGTTCTTGAAGTCGACCGTGTTGCCCAAACCATCGGTAAGCTGGCCGTCTTCAAAAACCTGCAGCAGGATGTTGAACACATCGGGATGCGCCTTCTCGATTTCATCGAGCAACACAACCGAATATGGCGCACGCTTTACCCGCTCAGTAAGCTGGCCGCCCTCTTCGTAGCCCACGTATCCCGGAGGCGAGCCGATCAGCTTCGACACCGAGTGCTTCTCCATGAACTCTGACATGTCGAAGCGAACCAACGCCTTCTCAGTTCCGAACATGAATTGCGCGAGCGTACGCGCGACTTCGGTCTTGCCGACGCCGGTCGGGCCCAGGAACAGGAACGAGCCGATGGGGCGGTTCGGATTCTTCAAGCCCGCGCGCGAACGCCGGATTGCCCGGGCCAGCGCGCTGATCGACTTATCCTGCGAAATGATGCGCTTGTGCAGCTCTTCCTCGATGCGCAGCAGCTTCTGCGTCTCTTCTTCCTTGATCGAGGTGATCGGGACGCCGGTCCAGCGCGAAACCACGTCTTCGATGTCCTCGCGGCCGACTACGCCGGTCGAAGACTCATCCAGATGATATTTCTCGCGCAGCGCCCGCAAATTTTCGCGTTCCTTGCGTTCTTCGTCCGAATAGAAACGCGCCTTCTCGAACTCATGGTTCGCGATCGCGTTTTCCATGCGGTGCACGATGAACTTGATGCGCTTCTGTACTTCAGAGATCTCTTCCGGCTGCGAAGTCTGGCGCAGCTTGACGCGCGCGCCCGCTTCATCGACCAGGTCGATCGCCTTATCCGGCAGGAACCGGTCGGGAATGTAGCGGTTGGAGTGCGTGACCGCGAAGTTGATGGCATCGTCGGTATAGGTCACCGCGTGGAACTTCTCGTAGCGGTCCTTGATGCCAAACAGCACCTTGATCGCGTCCGCTTCGTTTGGCGGCGGAACTTTCACCGCCTGGAAACGCCGCTCCAGCGACCGATCCTTCTCAATCGACTTCCGGTACTCTCCGGGAGTAGTCGCGCCGATGCACTGAATCTCGCCGCGAGAGAGAGCTGGCTTGAGGATATTCGCTGCATCGAGCGATCCTTCCGCCGATCCCGCGCCCACCAGGGTGTGCAGTTCGTCAATAAAGATGATGGAATTCTGCGACTCCATCAGCTCTTTCATGATGGTCTTCAGCCGCTCTTCGAACTGCCCGCGGTATTTCGTTCCCGCGACAATCAAGGAGAGATCGAGCGCCAGAATTCTCTTGTCCGCCAGGAACGACGGAACCTCGCCGTCGGCAATGCGCTGCGCCAGGCCTTCGACGATAGCGGTCTTGCCCACGCCCGGCTCCCCGATCAGCACTGGATTGTTCTTGGTGCGCCGGCACAGAATCTGAACCACGCGCTCCAATTCTCCGTCACGGCCGACCAGCGGATCCAGTTGGCTGTCCATCGCCGCCTGGGTAAGATCGCGCGAAAACTCGCTCAGCAGCGATGACTCACGCTGCCGTTGCGGTTGTGCCTTTTCCTGGCTGGTGCGTGCTAACTCTTCCCGAATCGTCGCCAGCCGCAACCCGCGCTCGTGGAGAATCTCGGCGGCAAAGCACTTTTCTTCTCTTAGTAAACCCAAGAGCAAGTGCTCAGTCCCGATATGGCGGTGCGACAGGCGCTCCGCCTCTTCTGCGGCATAGGCCAGGACGCGCTTGCACTCATTGCTCAGCGGAAGATCCACCGAAGTCGAAACCTTCTCCCGAATCGTGGTGTGACCCTCGATCTGCTTACGGATGGATTCCACCGAGGCATGCGAGCGCAGGAATCGATTCGTCAGGGCCTTATCTTCGCGCAGGAGCCCCAGCAGCAGGTGTTCAGTCTCTATGTAAGGAGACCCGAACTGGCTTGCTTCGTAGCGCGCGAAGAAAATCACGCGCCTGGCTTTCTCCGTATAACGTTCAAACATAATGCCCCTTCCCCCTGAACCCTTCCGGCCGAGAAGGCTTTATCCCGCTCGGCCCTACTGAAACCCTGGCCCGGTGGTGGTCTCAACTTGCTTCTTGCTTCCCATCACCATTCCATTATGCAATCAAACGACCATCGGCCCAAGTACCCGAACGTTTCTATTATGTTACCGAAGGAACCTGTTCAAGTCTCTTTGGGCTGCCGATGATGCCAAGTTTCTTGCACATCGTCTTACTAATGTCTTACTAATTCTGCTAATCCTGCCTCCTTCTCGCGCCCTACGCCGGCAACGACTCGGGCTTAATCTCTTCCACGCGACCCCGCTCCAGCCGCAACACGCGATGACAGCGCCGCGCGAACGACAGGTTATGGGTTGCAATGAGGGAGGTGAGCTGGTGCTCGCGATGTAATCGCGCGATCAATTCGAACACCGCTTCCGCCGTCTGTCCATCAAGGTCCCCGGTAGGCTCATCCGCCAGCAATAGTTTTGGACCGGTAATGAGCGCCCGTGCCAGAGCGACCCGCTGCTGCTCGCCGCCCGAAAGCTCTCCCGAGCGGTGATGCGCGCGTTGCTCCAACCCGACCTCACGCAGCCAGCGTGAAGCTTCCGGCGCTGCCTCTGCCCAGGTGCGTCCGCGCACCAGCAGCGGCATTGCCACATTTTCCGCCGCCGTGAATTCCGGCAGCAGGTAGTGAAACTGCCAGACGAAGCCCGCCTCGCGATTGCGAAACTCCGACGCTTCGTCTGCCGACAAGGCATTCAGTTGCAATTGCGCGCAGTATACGTCACCCGCGGAAGCATGATCAAGAGCGCTGAGTATGTGCAACAAGGTACTCTTCCCCGCTCCCGACTCACCCACAATCGCCAGCATCTCGCCGCGTTTCACCTCAAACGATAAATTCTCAAAGAGCACCAGGTCCGATTCGCCGGACCGGAAAACCTTCTTTAATCCCTGAACCCGGAGCAGTGCCTGTTGTCTCTCCACCCGCTCCGTCACTTGCTCGATTAGATGCACTCCGCCTCCGAAGGGTCCACCTTGCCCAGATGTAGTCCGACGCCGCCCGGACTGTAGAACGAGCCATCCTCTCACAGTAGGGCATGAAGGACACATGGCACGTTCGAACCATATGCCTCAAAGACAAAACAACCGCGTCTAGACCTCAACTTTAGCTTCGGCGCCGGCCAGCCTGCCCAACGATTCCTCGTACGGGGCGCGCGTAATGCCGCGCTCGGTGATGATCGCGGCCACATATTTCGACGGAGTCACGTCGAAGGCTGGATTCTCAATGGACACGCCGTCGGGCGTCATCTGTTTTCCCGCAATGTGGGTGACTTCCTTCGCGTTGCGTTGCTCGATAGGAATCTTGCTTCCATCAGGGCAGGCGAAATCGATGGTCGAGATCGGCGCGGCCACGTAGAACGGAATACCGTGCTCTTTGGCGAGAACGGCAACCGTGTAAGTACCGATCTTGTTAGCAACATCTCCGTTGGCCGCGATGCGGTCGGCGCCCACCACGATCGCTCCAATCTTGCCCTGGTTCATCATGGCGCCAGCCATGTTGTCGGAGATCACCGTGGTCGGGATGCCGTCCTTCATCAGTTCCCAGGCGGTAAGCCGCGAGCCTTGCAGGAAGGGCCGGGTCTCGTCGGCGTAGACGTGAATCTTCTTGCCCTGCTCAACCGCCGCGCGGATTACGCCGAGCGCAGTCCCGTACCCCGCCGTGGCCAGGGCGCCCGCGTTGCAGTGGGTAAGCACTCCACCCTCGCTCGGCATCAGCGTCGCACCGTGGCGTCCCATGGCCTGGTTGGCGGCGATGTCTTCGGCGTGCATGCGTTGCGATTCTTCGATGAGGTCCTGCTTGATTTGCGCTATGGGGCGAATGCGTAGGCGCTCGAACTTTTCCTGCATGCGGCGGATGGCCCAGAAGAGATTGACAGCGGTCGGCCGAGTCTTGCCGATCAGGTCGCAGGCCTGGTCAAGGTCGCGTTTCAGCTCGCCCGCGGATTCTGCTTTGGAATTCTTCGCGGCCAGCGCAATCCCCATAGCCGCCGCCACCCCGATAGCAGGGGCTCCTCGAACCACCATAGTCTGGATGGCATCAGCAACCTGCTCATGCGTCTTGCAGGTGACGTAGGTTTCTTCCGTGGGCAGCTTCGTCTGATCGATGAAGCGTACGCCCTGTTCAGTCCATTCGAGAGTTTGGATCATGAAGTCTCAATTCATTCAGCTTCTGTGCGCCGCACAGCGGTTCCTCGGAGCACTCGTCACAGCCGGCCGCCCGCAGACTTCGCAACTGGCTGCGATCGCGAAAATCACGGGCGCGGTGTCGTCCATCTGCGAAACATGTTCAGCGCGAACATCGCGGGCGGTGAAGACGGAGACAAATGGTGCCGGGGCCGCGGCCTTCTCAACGTTAGGCCTTCCCTTAGCTTCTTCGCGCTCTACCAAGCACATGGCCCCCACCACCTGGAATCCGAACTCGCGCGCCGCTTCGATCGCTTGCACCGTAGAAGCGCCGGTCGTGCAAACATCGTCGACAATCACCACAGGCGCGCCCTTCTCGCGAAAGCCTTCGATGCGCTGTCCGGTCCCGTGTTGTTTTTCGGCCTTACGCACGAGAAAGCCGTGCAGTTCGCCGCTCACCACCGAAACCGCCACCACGATGGGATCGGCTCCCATGGTAAGGCCGCCGATCGCTTGCGGCTTCCATCCCCGCTGCCGGATTTCGTCAGAAAAAACCTCGCCGGTCAGGCGTGAGCCTTTGGCGTCAAGAGTGGTCGTCCGGCAGTCGATGTAGTAGTCGCTCGTGCCTCCAGAAGAAAGCTTGAATTCGCCCAGCCGGAAAGACTTATGTGCGAGCAAGCGCAGCAGATCCTGACGCGAGGAACGCATGAATTCTTACGATACCACGCAGAATCAGCTTCTGTCTGAGCTCGCCGCAGGCTTCAGTCCTCAGTTTCGGACAGTCCGCCGTGATAACCTGAATATTCTTCCACAACGACTTCGAGGTATGAAATTGCCGAGTGCGCGAAAGCTTTTTTTCTTCCTTCTTGCGGGTCTCATTTTCACAAACTTAGGCGGCCCGGGATTGATTCCCACCGCGTTCGCCGAGGGCACGCGCAGCTGGGAACAGTCGAAGTTTGACGAACTGACAAAGGGCACGGCCACCGGCGTAGCCATTCGCAGCGCGGGCGGCCTGGAACTCGCTCCGACCTTCAAGAGCCTCTACGCCACGCCCTCCACCTACATCTGGTCGATTGTCGCCGACGATGCCGGCAACGTATATGTGGCGGCGGGCGCGCCCGCACGCGTCTACCGCATAACCTCCGACGGCAAGGCGACGGTCATTTTCGAACCCAAGGAACTCCAGGTGCAGGCTCTGCATACCGGTCCTGGGGGCACAATCTATGCGGCCACGGCTCCTGATGGCAAGGTTTACAAGCTGGAACACAAGCCCGCAGCCGCCCCCGACAAGAAAGACAAACAGAATAAAGAGAACAAGGATAAAGACAAAGCGAGGGACGACAAAGACAAGGACAAAGACGCGGCCAAACCCGCCGTCGATTCCTCCTGGAGTTCCTCCGCCTATTTCGAGCCGGGCACGAAATATATCTGGGACCTGGCTCTGGACAAGGCTGGCAATCTCTACGTAGCCACCGGCGACCACGGGGAAATCTATCGGGTCACGCCCAAAGGCGAGCATTCTGTCTTTTTCAAGAGTGATGAAACCCACATCCGCGTTCTCGCCTTCGACGCGCAGGACAACCTAATTGCCGGTTCCGATGGCAGCGGACTCATCTACCGCATCTCGCCCGCGGGCGAAGGGTTTGTGCTCTACAGCGCTCCTAAGAAAGAGATCACAGCCCTGGCGCTGGATCGCGCGGGAAACATTTACGCGGCGGCAGTCGGGGAAAAACGCAGCGGCGGCTCACCGGGCGCAGCCGGGATGGCTGCGGCCCTTATGAACATGGGCGCCAACACACCCGCTTCTGGCGCCGCCCCGCAAACTCCGGGCATCACGATCACGCCCGCGCCAACTACACCACAGACGACGGGGCCGTTTCCATTCCCCGGCGGCGGCACAAGCGGCGGCTCGGATGTGTATCGCATCGCGCCGGATGGTTCTCCCGCGAGAATCTGGACCTCGCACGAGGACATCGTTTACGCCCTCGCCTTTGATTCTCAGGGGCACTTGCTGGCCGGCACCGGGAATCGCGGCCACATTTTCGCCATCACCGGCCAGGATGATTTTTCCGATCTGCTGAAAGCGACGGCATCGCAGGTCACCGGTTTTGCCAAGGCCCCAGGCGGCGGCTTATATGCCGCGACCAGCAATCTGGGAAAGGTATTTGTGCTCGGACCAGGCCCCGAAGCCGAAGGCACATACGAGAGCGACGTATTCGATGCCAAGATCTTCTCGCGCTGGGGGCGGGCGGAGTTTCGCGGCGCAGGCAGCGTGGACATCTATGCCCGTAGCGGCAATGTCGACAATCCCGACCGCAACTGGAGTCCTTGGAAGAAGATCGACCTGGCTGCAAACCCTGAAACCGGAATCCCCGCCGCGCGCTATGCCCAGTGGAAGGCGGTTCTGCACGCGGGAACTGCCGCGCCCGGGGTGGACAGCGTGGCGCTGAACTATCTGCCCAAGAACGCCGCTCCAGAGATCGACGACATAACCGTGCAGGTTGGCGTGAAGTATCAGCCCCAGCCGAAAATGCCCGGCAACACCATGGGATCGGACTCCAGCGGATCGTCTTTCGGCGGATCTTCAGGATCCCATTTCGAAGCCCCGCCGCCCAGTTCGCACGATCGCGATTCCATCGGAGTGAAGTGGAGCGCGCACGATGACAACGACGACCAACTCGTGTACTCCCTCTACTACCGCGGCGACGGCCAGTCGCGCTGGCTCCTGCTCAAAGACAATCTCAGCGACAAGGCCTATTCGTTCGACGCCAGCCTGCTCCCCGACGGCGGCTACATCGTGAAAGTCGTGGCGTCGGATGCACTATCGCACTCGCCCGGCGAGGCCTTGACCGCATCCAAAGAAAGCCGCCGCTTTGAGGTGGACACGACTCCTCCCCGCATCGAGAATCTCGCAGCATCCGTTGAGGGTGGGCAGATTCATGTGACGTTCCGCGCTGCCGATGGATTTTCTCCCATCAAACGCGCGGAATATTCGGTGGACGCCGGCGAGTGGAAGTATGTCGAGCCGGTCGGCCAGCTCTCTGATGCCAAGACCGAGAACTACGATTTCAAGGTCACACTAGAAACCGCGAAGGACGGAGGATCTTCCTCGGAACACGTCGTGGTAGTGCGCGTGTATGATCGCTACGAAAACATGGGCGCCGCCAAAACGCTGATAAGGACAAAGTAGCAGCGGTAAGAATGCTCGTGTGAGGACGCATGTCTGCCAGTGTGGGGACGGGCGCCTTCGCCCGTCCAGCCGAGCGCAGCGAGGCTTCTGGCAGCGCCTCGGACCGCGACCCCCTAACGCATTCTCTCCGCCGCTTCCTCTGAAGCTTCTTCTGAAACGCTCTTCATGCCGCTGAGGACCCCAGCGCGCCGCAGCTCCGGGAACGTCCAGTTCCAGACCGCAATCACCAGCAGCGTCCCCACACCTCCCAGCAAAACGGCGGGTACAGTCCCGAACCACTGCGCGGTCAGCCCTGACTCAAACTGCCCGAGTTCATTCGAGGTCCCGATAAAAACCATATCCACAGCCATCACGCGCCCCCGCATCTCATCGGGAGTGCGCAGCTGCACCAGCGTCGCGCGGATGATTACGCTGACCATGTCGGCCGCACCCAGGCAGATCAGCGAGACCAGTGACAGCACCAGACTGGTCGAAACTCCAAACAGAATGGTGCAGATTCCGAAACCCGCTACCGACCACAACAGCGTCGGCCCAGCCCGCCCGCGCAACGGACGATGCGCCAGCGCCACCGCCATCAAGGCGGCACCGACTCCAGGAGCAGTCCGCAACAGTCCCAGCCCCCACGGCCCGGTATGAAGAATCTCCCGAGCATAAACTGGAAGCAGCGCAACCGCCCCACCCAGCAGCACAGCAAACAAATCCAGCGAAATCGCACCCAGAATCAGCTTCTCGCGCCAGATGAAGTGCAATCCCGCGAAGACGGTCTTCAGGGTCGTCGGTTCGCGCCGCCGCGCCTGCGCCCGCATCTTGATGCGGAGGGTGGAAACCAGCGCGCCCACCGCGGTCAGCAAGGCCGCGGCATAAACCGCAGACGGCCCGCGAAAAGCCGCGTAAAGAATTCCCCCCAGAGATGGCCCAAGAATCGTGGCCGCTTGGAATGTCGTCGCATTCCACGCCACGGCATTGGCGAAATGCTCATCAGGAACAAGTTGCGGCAGGATCGAGCGGCTGGCGGTTCCGTTGAACGAGCGAGCCACGCCCAGCAGAATCAGAACCCCATAGATGGGTCGAGCCGAGTGCCCGCCGCGCACCGCAAGAACCAGCAAAAGGCCCGAACACAACGCATATCCCGCGTAGCAAGCGCCCAGCACCTTGCGGCGATCGAAGCGGTCGGACGTGTGCCCGGAAACCAGAAACAGCAGGATGCCCGGAAGAAACTGCGCCAGCCCGACCAGCCCGAGATCGAGCGCGCGCTTGGTGATGTCATAAACCTGCCATCCCACGGCAACAGCCTGCATCTCTACAGCCGCCACAATCAGGAAGCGCGCAATCTGAAACAGCACGAAGTCGGGATGCGTAAAGGCGATGCGTCCAGCTCTGGAGTCGTCAGGCGCAGACATGAACATCTAATGTGCCACAGACTGGGGAGGACGTGCACGACACCGAACCGTAAGAACTTTTTCTTCTGTGCGGTCTAGCTCTGACCTGCCCCAGTCTGCCGGGCAGCGGAAGAAAAAGGCTCTACGCGGTTCCTTCCATTCTTCTTGGCGGCATACAGGCTGACATCCGCTTCGTGAAGCAGGTCCGCCACCGTGTGATCGCGCACTGCGGAGGTCACGGTCACGCCCATACTGACCGTGGCGGAAGTTGTGCCGAACGGAGTAACGATCGGATCCTTCGCCACCAGATTACGCACCTCATCAGCGCGGCGGGCGCCGACAGTCAGATCGCATCCCGGCAGAATCACCAGAAATTCTTCGCCACCGTAGCGGCCCACGACGTCGTAGGCGCGCAAGTCCATCTTCAACCGGCGGGCTACTTCTTTCAGAACCTCGTCGCCCGCGGCGTGTCCGATCGAATCGTTGATGCGCTTGAAGTGATCGATATCGGCCATGATCAGTGTGGCCGGCTTCCCTTCGCGTCCGCTCCGCGAAAACTCTCGGTCCAGCGTCGCCAGTATTTCCGAGCGGTTCAGCAGATTCGTCAGAAAATCGTGAGTGGCGGCGAAGCTCAGAGATTGCTGCAACTCCAGAATTCTCTTGCCCGCCATGATCCGCGCCCGCAACTCCGACGGATCCACGGGTTTGGCCAGATAGTCATCCGCACCCGCCTCCATGGCAAGCAGCAGATCCTGCTTCCGGTTCTTGGCCGTCAACATCACGGTGTAGATGTATGGCGCTCTGGTACCCAGTTTTCTGATGCGGCGACACACGTCAATCCCATCCAGACCCGGCAGCATCCAGTCCAGCAACGCCATGTTAGGAGGTTCGGGACCCTCGAGCACTTTCACTGCTTCCGTGCCGCTTCCGACAGCCAGATAGTCGAGTCCCCAGTCGGCTAAGTAGCCGCCCACCTTGTGTCGTTCAATGTAGGAATCCTCGACCAACAAGATCTTCATAACATCATGTCCTGTGCGGATGTTGGCTGTTTCTGAGAATCTTCACAAGATCACCAGCGAGGAACGAAAGACGGTGAACTTCCGGAGCAGAGCAGAGTGCTCCGCGCTCCTCAACGAGTGCGAGTTCATCCCCGGTAGAATCGGGTTGTGGAGCAGATATTGAGCACGGTTGGCTGGATCGCCTGCGTTATCTATGCAACCATTCCCAGCTTCTGGCTGCTGATACATCCCCGTGTAGCCTACTGGCGCTCCCGGCCGCGCTCTCCGTATCGAATCCTGGTGCCGACATGGATCGCAATGTGGCTAGTTCTGGCCGCGATCACCGCACACTGGCGCGACCTCGTTCTCTATCACCGCTGGTGGTGCTGGATTCCGGCCTCGGTCCTGTTCAGCGCGGGGCTCGCGCTCTACAGACTCTCCAGCACCGGCTTCAGCCAGGCGCAACTTAGTGGGATGCCGGAAGTTCTACCCGGTCATCGCCAGCAGCAACTAGTCACGACAGGCATTCGCGCCCGCGTGCGCCATCCCGTGTATCTGGCGCATCTCTGCGAGACGCTGGCCTGGAGCGTGTCCACAGGCCTCACCGTCTGCTGGATGCTGACAGCATTCGCGATCGTCACCGGTGCGGTGATGATCAGGTTGGAAGATAAAGAACTGGAGAACCGCTTCGGCGAAGAATACCGCCAGTATCGAATGAGGGTGCCCGCGCTCCTGCCGAGGACAACGCTATAATCCGACTTGACTGAAAGCTGAGAGCTGACAGCCGACAGCTTCCTCATGCACTTTGAACTCTTCATCGCGACCCGCTACCTCCGCGCCAAGCGCCGCCAGGCGTTCATCGGCATAATTACCGGCATCTCGATTGCCGGAGTAGCCGCAGGCGTAGCCTCGCTCATCGTCGCCCTAGCCATCAACAACGGATTCCGGCAGGACTTGCAGGATCGCCTCATCGGATCAAGCTCCCACATCAGCCTGCTGCGTATAGCCGACGATGGCATCAAAGATTGGCCACCGCTACTCGAACGCCTTTCCAAACAGCCGCACGTCGTCGCGGCTGCTCCCGCAATTTTCGAGCAGGTCCTGATTTCCCGCGGTCCCCGCGCCCGCGGCGCAGTCCTTAAAGGCATGATTCCAGCCTACGAGCGCAAGGTAGGCGATCTGCTCAACACCGTAAAAGAAGGTTCAGCAGCAGCCCTGGAAGAAAGCTCGCCCGAGCCGGAAAAAGATCATATGGGCACATCCGCCGCTCCTTTCCAAGGGGCGCCAGCGACCGCAGAGCCTCCCGATTCCCTAGGTCCCATCCGGGCCCGCGTAGCAGCCATGCCCCCAATCATCCTCGGCAAAGATATGGCCGACAATCTCGGCGCGACCGTCGGCTCGGTTGTCCTGGTTACCAGCCCACAGGGCGAATTGACGCCGTTCGGCATGGTCCCAAAATACAGCCGCTTTCGCGTAGCCGGGATTTTCAACTCTGGTTTCTACGACTACGACTCGTCCTGGGCCTTTACGCGACTCTCTGACGCCCAAAACCTGTTCGGCCTTGGAGATCTGATCTCGGTGATTGAGTTCAAGGTCGACGACATCTACGCAGCCGACCAGGTTGCGCGGCAACTGGAAGAGGCCGCCGGTAGCGGCTTCATGACCACCAACTGGAAAGAGCAGAACAAAGCTCTATTTCACGCCTTGAACATGGAGCGCCTGGTCACCTATATCACGGTCGGCCTGATCGTCTTCGTAGCCGCATTGAATATTCTGATTTCCCTGATCATGATGGTCATGGAAAAAACTAAAGACATTGCCGTGCTCATGTCGATGGGCACGCGCAAATCGCAGGTGCGAAACATCTTCATCGCGCAAGGTGTCCTGATTGGCGTGATCGGCACAGCAATCGGCCTGCTGCTCGGTTATGCCATCTCCTACGCCGGCGGCCACTATCACCTGATTTCGCTCTCCCCCGAGGTCTACTCCATTGACTACGTCCCTTTCGCGCCACGCCTTAAGGATGGCATTTGGGTAGTGCTCGTAGCTGTAGGAATTTCCTTCGTAGCGACGCTCTACCCCTCATGGTCCGCCGGCAAGACTCTCCCCGCTCAAGCGTTACGCTACGAGTGAGATTGTGGAGCTGCGTGGTTCGTGTGGAGCGGGCGCCCTCGCCCGCGAATGCGTCCAGTGCCTTCACTAGCTCTTGGAACTTTCTTCCCACCGCCGACGTACAATTAAACAGAAAGAAGGGAACGAGGCCTAATCATGTTCACTTTTCTCCTCTGGTGCATCCTTTTCGTACTCTGCTGGCCCCTGGCTCTGCTGGCGCTAATAGCCTACCCGTTCATCTGGCTGCTCCTGCTCCCGTTCCGAATCATAGGCGTAGCCGTCCACGGAGTCCTCGAGATCATCTACCTGGCCATCACACTCCCATTCCGCCTGCTGGCCGCGCCGTTCCGCGTCTAGGAAATTGGCGGAGGATCGTTCGGATTTGTGGAGCCTTGCTCGGATTAGGACAGGCTTGCTCGGACCAGTGGGATACCGCGGAAGAGCAGCGCTTCAGCGCCGCGATAAAGACCACGAAACTTATGGGCTTTAGCGCCTGAGGTCGTAACTAGCTCTCCATCTCCTTCAACCGCTCACTCACCACCAGCCGCGCCTCGGTAGCCCGCTGCACATCCTCCGCTGTCAACCCCGGAGCCACTTCCTCCAGCACCAGCCCTCGCTCCGTCACCCGGATGTAGGCCATCTCGGTCACAATCGTATCGACAACCTTCACCCCGGTAAGCGGCAGCGTGCACTTCCTCAAAATCTTCGGAGCACCCTCCCGAGTCGTATGCTCCATGGCCACCACCACGCGCCGCGCCCCAGCCACCAGATCCATCGCCCCGCCCATCCCCTTCACCATCTTCCCGGGGATCATCCAGTTCGCCAGGTTCCCCGACTCATCCACTTCCATCGCGCCCAGCACGCTCAGATCAACATGCCCTCCACGGATCATGGCAAACGAATCCGCGCTCGAAAAATAAGAAGTTCCCGCCATCTCGCTCACAGTCTCCTTGCCCGCATTGATCAGATCGGCGTCTTCCTGACCCTCGATAGGATAAGGCCCAATCCCCAGCATCCCGTTCTCGGATTGAAGAACGACCTCCATCCCTGCCGGAACATGATTAGCAATCAGCGTAGGCATGCCAATACCCAGGTTCACATAGAACCCATCGCGCAACTCGCGAGCAATCCGATTCACAATGCGCTCGCGCTTCTCCACATCTTTGCCCGGCTTATTCATCGCCCTTCCTAATAGTTCTGTCATCCTGAGCGGAGGCTGCGCTTCGCGAAAGCGAAGCACAACCGCAGTCGAAGAATCCCTGGCAGCTCAACGCTACCGCTAGCTCATCCGGGAATTCTCTAGATACTAGGTACTAGGTACTAACTAGCCTTCCTCACCGTCCGCTTCTCAATTCGCCGCTCATACAGGTCGCCCTGAAAAATCCGCTTCACATAAACCGAAGGCGTATGTACCAAATCCCCATCCAACTCCCCGACTTCAACAAGTTGCTCAACTTCGGCAATCGTAACCTTCGCCGCCGTAGCCATGATGGGATTAAAATTCCGCGCCGTCTTCCGGTAGACCAGATTCCCCATGCGATCGCCCTTCCACGCCTTCACAAACGCAAAGTCCGCCTTCAACCAGCGCTCCATCACATAAGTCCGCCCCTCGAACTCCCGCGTTTCTTTACCTTCTGCCACAATCGTGCCGACTCCTGTAGGCGTAAAAAACGCTGGGATCCCAGCTCCAGCCGCTCGAATCCGCTCCGAAAACGTTCCCTGCGGCACCAGATCAAGTTCCACCTTTCCCGCCAGCACCATCGACTCCAGTAGCTTGTTCTCTCCCACGTAAGTTCCAATATGTCGCCGAATCTGCCCCGCCGCCAGCAGCATCCCGTTGCCCAGTCCATCCACGCCCGCATTATTGCTGATGGTCGTCAGATTCTTCGATCCCTTCCGCACCAGCGCACGAATTAGATTCTCCGGGATCCCGCACAGCCCAAACCCTCCGATCATAATGACCGAGCCATCCCCAACATCCCGAATCGCCTCATCCACACTGCCCACAACCTTATTCATAGCGTCCGCATTCTAAACGAAATTCAACACGAGCATCCCATCTCCATTTTGTCATCCTGAGCGGAGCATTCGCTCGCGCGAAGCGGGAGCGATTGCGCAGTCGAAGGACCCCTTACCTATGCGCGCCATCACAAGCCAGCAAAGGTATTTCCACAATCGCTCCCGTGTCCCTGGCGACTTCTACTCTCTCTTCCCCGCACTCTTCTTCAACCCGTGCGCCAACTCAAACTCCTCCGCCAGCGCCCGCGTAGCCAGGTTCTCCCGAATATGAGCCAGCCGCTGCTCCACCTTGAACAACGCTTCCGCAATATTCTTCTTGTTGCTGATCGCAACATCCCGCCACATTGAATAAGGACTCGCCGAAATCCGCGTCATCTCCCGCAGCGCTCGCCCCCCCGCCGGAAGCAACGGCGCTTCTTCTCCAAACTCCTCTACCAGTGCCGCCGCGAGCGCCGTAGAAATCATCTGCGGCACGTGGCTGATCCACGCGCAAAGCTGGTCGTGATCCTCAGCCGGCAGCATGGCAATACGCGCCCCGATCTGATCGATCCATCCCGCAAATTCCGCGAAGATCCCCTCATTCAGATTCTGTCCCGGCAGGGGCGTCAAGAACCACACCGCATCACGGAACAAGTCGGCGTCCGCGTAGTCCACACCGCTGTGCTCCTTCCCCGCCATCGGATGCCCCGCCAGAAATCGCTTCCCCGCATTCTTCCCAAACACTTTCAGCGCGCGCTCCACCACCGCCGCCTTCGTACTACCAACATCCGTCAGCAAAGTCGTCGCAGGCAATGCCGGGCCCAGCCGCCCAATCAAATCCACAATCGCCAGCACCGGCGTAGCTAGCACCACCAGCTGGCTGCCCCGCACCGCGTCCGCAGGCTCAACAAATCCCTTCTCAATCGCGCCGCACTGCTTCGCTTTCTTCAGTGCCGACTCGCGGTCGCACCCAACAATCATCCCAGCAAACTTCCGCTTCCGCAGCGCCAGCGCAAACGACCCGCCAATCAACCCCGTCCCCACAATCGTGATTTGCTGAATCGCCATAGAATCAGGACTCAATACGAGAGGCACGGAGACACAGAGAAGGCGACAGACCGCGAGACCTCATGGCCTCCGCGGAAGATTGGGCCGGTCGCGTGGTGCAGATTCAGGTCCAGCTTTCGCAGTTGCTTTTCTCTGTGTCTCTGTGCCTCTGTGGTGAAAAGGGCTAGGCAATCTTCCGTCCCACAGCCGGCGCAATCATCCGCAACTCATCCATCAATTTTGCAAACTGCTCCGGAAACAGCGACTGCGCCCCGTCCGACCACGCGTTATTCGGATCGCAGTGCACCTCAATCAGCAGCGCATCCGCTCCCGCAGCCACCGAAGCCCGCGCCATCGGCGCAACCTTGTCGCGCCGCCCCGTTCCATGCGACGGATCCGCCGTCATCGGCAAATGCGAGAGTTTATGAATGATCGGAATCGCCGAAATATCCATCGTGTTCCGCGTGTAAGTCTCAAACGTCCGAATCCCACGCTCGCACAAGATCACTTCATAATTCCCGCCCGCCATAATGTATTCCGCCGATAACAGCAGCTCCTCGAAAGTCGCCGCGATCCCGCGCTTCACCAGCACCGGCTTGCGCACCTTCCCTAGTTCGCGCAGCAGATTAAAGTTCTGCATATTGCGCGCTCCCAGCTGCAGAATGTCCACATACGGCAGCATCATCGGAATCTGAGAAATCTCCATCACCTCGCTGATCACCAGCAACTTGAATTTCTCTCCGGCCTCGCGCAGCAGCTTCAGCGCATCCTCGCCGTGCCCCTGAAAGGAATAAGGCGAACTGCGCGGCTTGAACGCCCCGCCCCGCAACACGCGCGCCCCAGCCTTCGCCACCGCTTCGGCCGTAGACAAAAGCTGCTCCCGCGACTCCACCGAGCACGGCCCAGCCATCACGACCACTTCGTTCCCGCCAACGCCAATTCCATTCGCCAGCTTCACGATCGTCCCTTCGGGACGAAAACTCTTCCCCGCGAGCTTGTAAGGCGAACTGATGCGATGGACTTCCTGTACTCCCGGCAGCAACTCCAGGATGCGGATGTCAAAATCTATCCCCGCTCCCACCGCGCCCAGCACGGTTTGTCGCGCCCCAGTCGATCGGTGCACCTCAAACCCCATCTTCACCAGGTGCTCAATCACCTGCTGAATCTGCCCCTCATCCGCCATGTCCTGCATTGCAACAATCATAAGAAGATCTCAGCTTCTGACTTCCAACAGGCATTTGTCATTCCGAGCAAGGCGAAAAACCTGTTTTCGCCTCCGCCACCCGCGATGCCGCCTAATCGTTCACATCCGAATCCAACTCCGTCTCCCCAGCCTTCTTCCCGTCCGCCTTCACCCCAATCCCTTCCTTCTGGATATTCCGCATCACATCCATGATGCGCTCGAAAATTCGCACTAGATCCCGTTCCGGCAGCGGCCCCGGGTTCATCTTCTGCACATTCTCAAACACAATCCGCTCCCGCTCCGGCTCGTAAATCGGCAAATTTGTATTCCGCTTCAGACGCCCAATCTCCACCGCAGCCCGCGCCCGCTCGCTCAGCAACTCCACCAGCCGCCGATCAAGCTCATCAATCTTCTTGCGCCAATCCGCGATATCCATGAGGTTCTTATTCCAACTTTGTCATCCTGAGCGAGGATTGTGCTTGGCGAAAGCCAAGCACAACCGCAGTCGAAGGATCCCTAGCTCGCCGGGTGCCCCGCCGTTGCGTGTTCTATGCGCAGGGCGGGGATTTTGAACTCCTATCTCCCTCCCATCAGCTTCCCCACAAATTCTCCCACAGCCGCCGCTTCCCGCCCCCGATTCCGCTCAATGGTCTCCACAATCGCGCTTCCCACCACCACCGCATCGGCAAACTCCCCGACTTCCGCAAACTGCTCCGCATTCGAAATCCCAAACCCAACCGCCACCGGCAGCTTGGTGACCCGCCGCAACCGCCGCACTAGTTTCCCAGCATCGTCTGCCAACTGCTGCCGAGCACCAGTAACCCCCGTCCGCGACACCGCATAAACAAAGCCGCGCGAAGCCGCCGCAATCCGCTTCAACCGCGTATCCGGACTAGTCGGAGCCGCCAAAAACACGGGCGCCAGGTCGTTCGCCTTCATTGCCCGCAAATACTCATCTGACTCTTCCACAGGCAAATCCGTTACCAGTACGCCATCCACGCCCGCATGCCGCGCCACCATGCAGAATTTCTCCATCCCCATCCGCAAGATCGGATTCAAATACGAAAACACAATCAGCCCCGTGGACTGCGCATGCTGCCGCACCTCCGCCGCCAGAGTCAACACCTGGGCCAGGCATGTCCCATGCGTCAGCGCCCGTTCGCTGGCCCGCTGAATCACCGGACCATCCGCCACCGGATCGCTGAACGGCACGCCCAACTCAATTACGTCCGCGCCCGCGTCAATCGCAGCCAGCACCACCGCCCGCGTAGTCGCGAGATCTGGATCCCCGCAAGTCACGTACACCACCAGCGCCGGCTTCCTATAAAAAGATAAAGGCATAGTAGAAATCAACGGGTCCGGATTTACCCTGTGAACCTCTGTGACCTCTCTGGCAAAGGGTTGTGAACTCTCATTCCAGTGAAAGCGACTCCCGCATAATCCCAATATCCTTATCACCACGCCCCGAAATATTCACCAGCACTACGTCGGATTTCTTGATCTTCGGCGCGCGCTTCACCACTTCCGCAACAGCATGCGCCGACTCCAAAGCCGGAATAACCCCCTCCGTCCGCGCTAGCAGAGTAGTAGCCTCCAGCGCCTCTGCATCCGACGCTGAAACATACTCCGCCCGCCCCGAATCCCTTAGTGCCGCATGCTCCGGCCCAATCGAAGGATAATCCAGCCCCGCCGAAACCGAGTGCGTATTCGCAATCTGCCCTGCCGAATCCTGCAGCACATAAGAATAAGTCCCCTGCAAAACTCCCGGAGACCCTCCCCGAAACCGAGCCGCATGTTGACCCAACGCCTCGCCGCGCCCACCAGCCTCCACGCCAATCAGGCGAACCTTCTTATCCTTTATGAATTCGTAGAACACTCCGATCGCGTTCGATCCCCCGCCCACACACGCAATCACTGCCGACGGCAGTTTCCCCTCAGCCTTCAAAATCTGCGCCCGCGCCTCCCGCCCGATCACGCGATGAAAATCCCGAACCATCGTTGGATATGGATGCGCCCCCAGCACGCTCCCCAACAGATAATGAGTAGTCCGCACATTCGTAACCCAGTCGCGCATCGCCTCATTAATCGCATCCTTCAAAGTCCGTGACCCCGAATCCACCCCGCGCACTTCCGCTCCCAGCAACCGCATACGGAACACATTCAACTCTTGCCGCCGCATGTCCTCGGTCCCCATGTACACAACGCATTCAAATCCAAGCAGGGCGCAAACTGTAGCCGTAGCCACACCGTGTTGTCCCGCCCCAGTCTCCGCAATCACGCGCCGCTTGCCCATGCGCTCTACCAGCAGCGCCTGCCCCAGACAGTTATTAATTTTGTGCGCCCCGGTATGCAGCAAATCTTCCCGCTTCAAATAAATCTTCGCCCCACCCAGCTTCTGCGTAAGCCGCCGCGCAAACGAAAGCGCCGTAGGGCGCCCCGCATAGGTCCGCAGCAACTCCTCCAGCCTCTTCTGAAACTTCGGGTCGCGCTTAGCCTTCTCATACTCCCGTTCCAAATCCTCCAGCGCCGCCATCAAAGTCTCCGGCACATACCGTCCGCCATAAACCCCAAACCGCCCAGGAACGTTCATAACGCGCAGGGTGCCACGTCCTTCTCGCGTTCTTTGCGAGAGGGCGGAGATTTTGACTTTCATCGTTCTCGAAACCGTTGCCATCTCTAACTCGTCTTCCGATCTCCGTCGCGCACCGCCTTCACAAACGCCCGCACCTTATCCGGATCCTTTTCCCCCGGCCGCACCTCCACTCCCGACGCCACGTCAACTCCAAACGGTTGAAACAACCGCATTGCTTCACACACGTTTGCAGGAGTCAGCCCACCGGCCACAATCACAGGCACTGACAGGCTTATCGCCTGCACGATATCGCGTGTGGACTCCCAATCAAATGTAGCGCCGGTGCCGCCTGGAGTTCCGTCAGATCGTGAATCCAGTAATATTGCGAAAATCTGGTCGCGCACATCCTGATTAATCAGGAACCCGCGGTCTCTCAAAGTCTCCGCATACATCATCGGAATCAGTCTTGGAGCACCCACGGATTGTGCTGACGGTCGCAGACCTTCCCATAGGCAGTTCATCGACTTGTCACCATGCAACTGAACGGCGCTCAAGCCTACCGCCGGTACAATCTCACGGATCTGTTCCGACTCGAGATCCACGAACACTCCTACTTTCTCCAGACTCTCTGGCAGCTTGGCCACAATCTCCCGCGCGGCCTCGACACTAATATTCCGCGGACTCTTCTCATAAAACACAAACCCCACCGCATCCGCCCCGGCGTCAACCGCGACGAGCGCATCCTCCAGATTTGTCATCCCACAAATCTTCACCCAAGTCATGCGCACAGTTGTCCGCAAAACGTAAAAACTTCGCGCAGAATCCGCTCACCGCCCACTCTGTACCCGCAACTCGCCACTGGCAACCAACCCCCGCAATGCCTCCCCCGGTCGCTCCGCCCGCATCAGCGACTCCCCGATCAAGAACGCCTGGTACCCAGCCCCCCGCAGCCGCGCAATATCCTCTCCCGAGCGAATCCCGCTCTCCGCTACCCGCACCACATTCTTCGGAAGCCGCTCCGCCAGACGAAATGCAGTCTCCGCATTTAACTTGAATGTCCGCAGATCGCGCGTGTTCACTCCAATTAAGTCGCACCCGGCATCCAAAGCCCGCTGCAACTCTTCGTCATCATGCACCTCGCACAAAACGTCGAGCCCGTGTATTCCCGCCCCCAGCGCCAGCCTATTCAATTCTGCATTCGTCAAAGCCGCCACAATCAGCAGCACCGCGTCCGCCGAGTTCGCCCGCGCCTCCAGCAACTGGAATTCATCCACAATAAAATCCTTGCGCAGGCACGGGATTTTCACCGCTGCCGAAGCCAGCTTTAAGTTTTCCAGCGACCCCTGAAAGAACTCCTCATCGGTCAACACCGAAAGCGCCGTCGCCCCTGCCGTCTCCAGTTCCAGCGCCAATTCCTCCGCGCAGAACTCCGCCCGGATCAATCCCTTCGATGGTGACGCCTTCTTCAGCTCCGCGATCACTGCCACGCCAGCCTTGCTCTTTTCCTCGAGCGCGCGCCGAAACCCGCGCGGCACATGCTCTTCTGCCCTCCGCTCCAATTCCCGACAGTCGGCTCGCAGTTTCGTTGCGCCAGCTTTCTGCCGCGTGCTCGCAATAATCTGATCGAGAAATGCAGTCATGCAGATCCTCACAATTATAGAAGACGGAAGACTAACAGCTCTTCCGCTCGAATACTGCACACCAAAAACGAAGGCCCCCGCTGCCCTTGCGGGCGGCGGAGGCCAAACTTCAGCCCTGCCCGTGTTACTTGGCCGCTGCAGCCGCGGGCTTGAAGGAATCCGCGAACGCTTTCCCGTTCGGCGTTCCCACCCCGGTTACGTTATCCCAGCCCACTTTTGTGTGCAGTCCAGCGGGAGTATTGCACGAGTTTCCGTCGAAGTCCGTGCTGGGCAAAGTTGCACAGTCCGTCCCAAACGAAACTACGTAGGTTGTGTCTTCTGCGGAAGGATAGTCCCACAGGGCGCTGATGAACGTCCCGGGCGCAGCCCCGCCCATCAATCCATTCGCGTTGTAGTGATTGGTCCCCGTCGTCTCTTGAATAGCGGCGGTAACGTTGGTTGCGGAGCCCACCGGAACAACATCCGTGATCGCCCCTGCCGGCAAGGAATACACGTACTGCGCGGCCTGGCCCAAAGGTGCGCCCGCTTCCTGGTTGGCGATTGCCCACAGCCCTGAGAACATCGGGGCAGAAGCGCTCGTCCCTCCTACCGGGATCCACACCTGCTCGGGGAACTGCCCCGGCTCGCTGATCAACACCACAAGTCCAGTGAATGGATCGGCGACCCAGGAAATATCTGGAAGCTGGCGGTACTTCCCAGGCAAACCCTTCTGAAAGGCAGGCTTCGCGAAACCAGCAAGGCAGTTCCCGCTGGAATCCTGGGTTGCACAATTGCTGGCGCCGCCCCCAGATCCGTAGACGAACCCGAAGCCGAGTGGCGGATCGAATATGGTGCCCGTGGCGATCAGCAGGGTCTCGTTCGTGCCCCACCCCGCCTGCCATTCAATCGCGTTTTCGGAATTCAGCGCAACGCTCACTCCTCCCAGCGCGGTCACCCACGGCGAATCCGCCGGAGCAGTCACCGTGGCAGGAATTCCGAAAGCCGAGTAGTCGCCATCATCTCCAGAAGAATATTGAATGGAGATTCCGGACATTGCCGCAATTTCCGAAATCAGGTTCTCTGTTTCGATGACGGACGCGGGAGTAAACGACTCCGGTGCACCAAAACTACCGGAGATAACATTCCCCAGTTGGTAGTTCACCGCGTAAAACTCTCCCTCATCCACATCCTGGAAGCTTGCCGTTGTCGGAGCCAGGAGGTCGATTTTCGCACCCGGGGCAACGGCATGGGCCCACTCCACGTCGAGGTTGGTTTCCACATCCGGACCCTCACAAGTGGATGGGGTAGGCACCTGGATAATTTGGAAGTTTGACGAAGTCAACAGGGGCAAGCCAAATCGTGCTGAAAACGTATTCGCATCCTGTTTGATGGTTGGCGTGAAACACCAATCTATGATCACAATGGTCTGTCCAGCACCGTTGTTGCCCGCAGCATAGAGGCCGTTCAGATTGTAGGCTCCGTAAATGTTCGCAGGCGAATAGCCGCACCCGGGGCCAGATGAGAAGTACCCGTTTCCTTTGTAGGTTGCAATAGGAAAGCTTCCTCCGGTGGAATACTTTTCAGTCTTGGTGCCCGGGAAGCAAACCGACTGGAAGAACCCGGAGTCCGCCGCGGTAACTGCCTTGGAGAGAGTAGTCGGCCCGGCCTTTCCGGCAGGCTGGCTCGCCGACCGCAAAGCGAGAGGATGCGCATATTCCCCCGAGTCAAGTCCGGAAACCGCCCGGACCAGCGGAGCTGCCTCTCCTTCCACGTACGCGTCGCTGCTATTGGCTCGGACTACCTTGTCCCGCACTTGGTAATTGTTCAGTTGCACATGGAAAGCCGTCTGCACATCGCCCACTGTGCCCCGCGCTCTCACGAAGAAATTGTCGGGCCCAACTCCCACTACTTTTAGGTTGTGCGCTTCAAAAAACCGTTGTACCGTTTTCGCTTCGTCCGCCGTCGGTGCAAACCGCTCCGCGATCTCTGACCGCTTCAGAAAGTGACGGAAGCTTGGCGATGTCTGGTCATACAGCTGCCGGGCCACCTCATCCATCTCCCCCCGATTGTGCAGATTCAGCCAGAGACTCACTTCGATGGTCTTCGTCGGATCTTCCGTCCCCAGGTTCTTTGCCGTAGCCACATAGCTGGGGGTGCTATGCGCCACGAACTGTCCGTCAGCCGCATTGGCTGCCAGCGCCGCGCAGCCGATTAGGGTCAACACAACAAAGCTCAACCCCATCTTCCTCATACGGTCGAAGTGGACTGAGCGGTAAAACGCTGCTTTCCTGTCCTGCATTATTTCCTCCTAGAACTGGGTTTTTTGAACGTGGGCCGAACCGTCAAGACCATCAGGGGTGACCTGTGACCCGCGGCGCATAGAAGCAACTACCATTGGAAGACGGCAACCCTCGGGATCGAAGCTCGCCTGCACTCAGCACCGCCGCGCTGCGAGTGGTGAAAACTTTCGCGGCAATGCTGAACTACCTTCCGCAAGATCACGACATCCTACTGGCTTCATCCAGGAATGACAATGAGTCCAAAGACTCCTTGTTTTCCCTTTCGTAAGTCTTCGACGTGAATCTCTTTTCGGTCGTGGATTTCTTCCTTGCCGCCCTCACCGGCAAACGCTCTCGATCTCTTTGTAAGGCTTCTCTGCATGTTCCGGGTACTTGATCTGCTTCACCTGCATCCACTGATCGAGCAGCGTGCCCGCATCATGCAACCCCACATCCGGATCCCCCTCATACGCCGCATCGCTCTCCGCTTCTTCCAGCGTCACCAGCTTGAATCCCTTCTTCTTCAGCAGGTCCAGCGCGTCCGGCAGAATCGTGCTGCTGTAGGCTCCGAGGTGCATCAGCAGCACGTAGTTGATCTCGTGTCCATAAATCAGCGTGGCTTGCGCCCGCCCCAGGTCAAGAAACTCCGAAGCTGTGTTCAAATAGCTCGACCGCAGCCATTCAATCGACTTGGTATCGCCCTTCGCCACGCACCGCGCATAGGCGGTGTTCCACAGGTAGTCTTCCCAGTCGAGCGTCACCTGCGCGATCCTGTATCCGTGCGCCTTCAAATACGCCCGTATCGCGCGCCGTTTCTCCACCGTGTCTCCCTCATGCAAATAAGGATAGCGAAACCAATGCCATTCATCTCCCGGCCCACCTTTCCTTGCTAACAACTCCAGCGCCGGTTCGTTCACCTCGATCTCCCGCTCGAATGCCTCCGCAGCGTTCTGCTCCAGATCCATGTGCGCGTAAGTATGATTTCCCACTGGCTCCGCCGCAGCCCACAGCTTCAACGCTTCCGCCCCATCGGCATTCCCTTCCAGTTTTTTTGCATTGATGAATCCGTACACCGGAGGCACGTGCCGCTTCTTCAGAATCGCCAGCACATTTTTCGTAGTTTCCGCCCGCGTGACCCCCGGCGGCAGCATCCCATTCGACGGCAGATCATCCATCGTGATGGCCAGCTTCTGCGCCGCGCATACGCCCGCCAGCCCAGTAAAAGTAAAAAAGACAATCAGCAGAACACCCTTCCGGCCGATAAGCCGCAGCAGATTTTTCATGACAAGGAGTGTACTTCTTCCGGCGGCGAACGCGCCCGGAGAATGCAGGGGTGGATGCAGGCCGATGTGGGGACAGCCGCCCCGGCTGTGCAGCCAAGCGCAGCGAGCCGCTCGTCCACACTTTTCAGCTTCTTAATGGTGCCATCGAAGGGACTCGAACCCCCACACCGTTGCCGGTACATGGACCTGAACCATGCGCGTCTGCCAATTCCGCCACGATGGCAATCTGAATTGCAATGCAGCGGCGGCCCAGAGGCCGCCGTGTCAGGAAGACGAACTGTTCCTATTTTACAGGCCGCTTACCGCCTGTCAAACCAGCAAGCGAAAGCTCGCCCGGAAGCTGGAAGCCGGTTCGCGGAAGCCGTGTTCAACCCAGCTTTGCCGTCATCGAAATCTTCGCGTTCAGCACCTTCGACACCGGACATCCCTTCTCCGCTGCCTCCGCGTACTTCTGAAATGCTGCCGCATCCGCTCCCGGAACCTTCCCCACCACATCGATGTGGCTCGCTGTAATCGTCCACCCCGAATCCAGTTTCTCCATGGTCAGCGTCACGTTCGTGCTGATGCTCTCCGGCGTCAGATTCGCTCCGCCCAGTTGCGCAGAAAGCGCCATCGAAAAGCACGCCGCGTGCGCCGCCGCAATTAATTCCTCCGGATTAGTCCCCGGGCCGTTCTCAAATCGCGAAGTAAACGAATATTGCGTGTCTTTCAGCGCCCCGCCTGGCGCCGAAATCGTTCCCTTCCCGTCCTTCAGTCCACCCTTCCACACTGCGCTTGCCTTGCGTTCCATCGTCTTCTCCTGATCATGCCAATAAAATTAAATCCCCGACCATTGTAGACGGACTTTGCCGAGCATGTCAGGTACACGCCTTAACCGAGCGGAAGACCTTCACCCTCAATAAAAATCCGAGCAACTCAAATAAAACCCGCACCGCGGGCAGATCAACTTGCACCGGCTCTCCTCCAACTCCGCGGAACAGTTCGGGCAGAACCGCTCTGGATGTCCCGCCTCGCACCCCGTTTCTGCCAGTTTCACTTCGGTTCGATCTACTTCTTCCGGCTCTTGTCCGCTCACTCTCATCCGCGGAACATACCGCCACACGCCCGCGCACACAAGTGGAAAACCATCTTCGACTCGATCTTTCCTCCTTGACCTTTGTCGCCCGTATTTCCCGAAGCGCTTCGCATCGAAATGTTTTCTTTCTCCATTCACAAATCTTTCCTGCTTCCACAGACCTTTTTGCGCTAGAATGCCTCTGCACTTGAGAGTGGTTCCATCTGAATGTGGAGCAACTCTCGGCCTTCCCCCAGGAGGTAGTAGATGTATCGGCCCTATTCCAGTTCCCTGGCGGATTCTCGTCCGTTCTTGGATGTAGAGTCTTTGATTCGCAACCTTGCTCAGGATTTTGTCACGTCCTTTAACACCGGTAACTATGACCAGGTGGCCGCTCTGTTCGCTCAGGACGGCGCACTCATGGCCGCGCATCACGACCCAGCCTACGGCCCCAAGGCCGTCGAGCGCCTGCTCCGCCAATTCGCCGAATTCGGATACGAAGACCTGCGCCTCGAGACCATCCGCGTCGAAGCTTCCGGCGACCTGGCTGTGGAGATCGGCCGCTACACGGTCGCCATCCGCCAACCCGATGGCACCATCCTCGCGGACCGCGGCAAGTACGTGAAGGCCTGGCGCCGTCTGGGTGCCTGGCTGATCGTCGCCGACTGCTGGAGCAGCAACCTTCCCGCTCCGCGCTAACCCGCGGCGAAGCGGCCATTAATTTTCAAAGCTGAATGGGAAAGCTGCGTCTACGGCTTGAACTCCATCGCCAGCTTCGTCTCCACAACGATCGCCTTGCCGTCAACCTTGTAGGGCTCGAACCGCCACCAGCGCAGCGCCTCCATCGCGGCCTGCGCCAGCACCTCCGGACCATTCAACGCCCGCACCTCCATCACCGACCCATCGCGCCCCACCACCACATCCAGCACGATCACTCCCTGCAGCTTCGCTGGCCGCGCCGCCGGCGGATATTCGGGGTCAACCCGATGCGTCACCAGCTTCTCCATCACCTCGGCTGGGACCTGCGCCTGCGGCCGCTGCGGCTCTGCCGTCTTTTCGCCTCCCCGTAAACCCGACTCCAGATCTTCCCATCCCCGATTCCAACGCCACCACAAAACCGTCAGCAAGATCGCCGCCGAGACCAGCAAAAAGATCCATCCTCGTCCCGGACGCTTGCGGACAAAAAACTCGGCGCCGACCGATCCCCCGCGCTCGGAACCTTTCCCTGCTTCGATCGGGATTCTTCCGCGCATTCCCGGTTCCAGTTCCGCCTTCGCATCACCCACAAAGCCGCGAATCGCCTCGCGCTGTTCCGGCGACAGCCCGACAAACTGCAGCCCCGATCGTAGCTTGTCTTGATGCCGCACCAGCGCCCGCGTGCGCAATGGACCCGCCGCTTGCGGCAGCCGTATCTCCACTCCCACAGCTTCACCCGGCAACAGTTCTCCTGCCAGCACCGCCGAGATTCCGCCTTCGCCCAGATTGACCGACCGCCCCGGCAAAGTATCTGCAACCCCAGACCGCACCACCGTCACATCCAGTAGCGCCTGCACGCGGTATCGCAGCCAACGGCGTCGCGAAGCCTGCTCCCGTGCCTGTGCCCCAGTTGCCATTCAATTTGCCTCGATTTTTCCTAGAATTTATGAAGGACCGAATCCACCCACGGAGATACGGTGAAAGCCTTTTTAGGAACTGTTCTTCTCCGTGACTAGTGTCTCCGCGCTGAAACGGCTTTACTTGTTGCGAGCACGCAACTCAACAACCTCGTTCCCCGTTGCCACCAGCACTACGCTCGCAATGCCAATGAATAACCCGTGCTCCACCACTCCCGGCATATCGCTCAGCCGTCGCGCCAGTCCGTCCGCGTCCGGAATCTGCCCGAACCGGCAATCAAAAATGTAATTATTCTCGTCGGTCAAGTACGGCTTCCCATCCGTTCCCAGCCGCAGCTCAACCGCTGCTCCCAGCGCCTCAATCTTTTTTCGCACCACGGCCTGCGCGAACCTGATCACTTCCACCGGCAGGGGAAACTTCCCAAGCACCGGGACTCTCTTAGTTGCATCGGTGATAATCACGTAACACTTAGTCGCCGAAGCCACAATCTTTTCCCGCAACAGCGCCCCTCCCCCGCCCTTAATCAACCGCAATTGCGGATCAACCTCGTCCGCCCCGTCCACAGTCACGTCAATCTCCTGGCATTCATCGAGCGTGGTGAGCGGAATCCCCAAGCCCGCCGCCTGCTCGCGCGAACGATCAGAGCTCGGTATGCCACGAATCCGCAGCCCATTCTTCACCTGCTCGCCCAGCAGCCGGATGAAGTACGCCGCCGTCGACCCCGTCCCCAGCCCAACCACTTGACCATCCTTCACGAACTGCAAACTAGCCCGCGCCGCCGCCTCTTTTTCCCGATCATTCGCCATAGATTTTCGATGCCGAAGAAACCACCCTTCGCGACTGTGCCCCTTACACGGCTTCGCAAGAAAATCAAGATTCGTATCAGGGTATGCCTTCAGGCAGACCGTAGACGCCGAATTGTGAATCGCGCCTTCAGGCGCTGCTGCGATTAAGAACCCGATTCTTCCCCAGTTCGTTTAACGCCGCCCCTAACCCAAGCTCTTCTGCACGTAAATCAAATACCCCGCCAGCACCAACCCAAACAGCACCGTCAAGATCGCCACCAGATCCACGACAAATCCCGCAGGCTCAAACTTCCCCTCATCCAGCTGAGTCCGCGTTCTTCGATAGCGCGCCAGTCCCGCCACCATCATCACTACGCCCGCCAGAATCGCGCTCATCCCCATCCATACCGAGAGCCCGGTAGTTCTCGACGCGCGGCCCTGAAACTCCGTCAACTGCCTCATCGCGATGGCAAAACGCCCAATCGCGAATCCAAACACCACAATCGCCACACTGGTCCGCACCCAGGCCAGAAACGTGCGCTCGTTGGCTAAATGATCGCGGGCTCGGTTGGAATTCTCAACCACCGGCTCTCCTATAAATGGCAGGATATTGACCTCGCAACGACGACCGCAGCATTATTCCACAGCCTTTGCCACCAGCGCGCCCACCACCGCAATATTCTTGATCAACTCTTCCGGCACGCCATGCCGCTGCTGCAGATACTCCGGACTATTGTAGGAAACCCAAACCTTGCCGTCGGCGTCTTCCGCCACCAACGCCTTCAACGGCAAATCGATCGCCACCGACGGCGCCGCCACCATCACCGGCGTACCTCCCCTGGGATTCCCAAAGATGACCAGCTTGGTCGGCCGCATCTTCATTCCAACCTTCTCCGCTTCACCGCTGTGGTCCACCAGAGCGAACACTCGCACCCCACGCTCGGCGAGAACCGATTCCAGCCGCCGCACCGTTTCGTCCACCGGGTAGGGGCTTGCCACCTCTACTAGACCGTTCCCCTGCATAGCATCGCTCCTTCCATAAAATTTGTGGGAGGCGGACGCAGCTTCTATCCTCCCGCAATCATCTTCCCCAGAATCTCCTTCAGAATCTTCGCCGCCACCGTAGCCGTCATTCCCGAAACATCCTGCACCGGGTTGTACTCCACTATGTCCGCCCCGACAATGCTCCCTTCGATCCCATGCAAGTGTGCAATCGCTTCGCGCACCGTCATCCCACCCGGCTCGCGGTGAGAGATCCCCGGGGCAAACGCCGGATCGAGCACATCCATATCGAACGAAACATAAACGGGCCCGTGGATTTTCAAACGGCCGTAAGCGGGCAGCGCCGGCATCTGCACGACCTCGACTCCGAACCTGGCCGCTTGCTCGCTCTGATGCCCGTTCATTGTTCGAATCCCCACCTGCACCAGCCGCTTCGCCAGCCGCTCCTCCATAATCCGCGCAAACGGACACGCATGCGACACCCGGTTGCCCTCGAACTCGTCGTACAAATCCGGATGTGCGTCGAAATGAACAATCGACAACTCCCCATACCGCCCGGCAAAACCCTTCAGGATCGGATAAGTGATCGAGTGATCCCCGCCCAGCGAAACGGGACGGTCGCCCTTCTCCAGCCACTCACCGACCGCTCGCTCAATCTGTACAAAATCATCGGCAGCTTTCTCCAGAGAATTCCCAAGCCGCAAGTCGCCGGCATCCGCAAACGCACCCGCCGCTCCCAGGTCGACGCCCAGCTCAGTCCATTTGTTAGAAGCATCGGTGCGCAGAGCCTCGCGAATCTTCGCCGGAGCACCTGCCGGTCCCCGCAGATAAGAGGAGTTCACATCCAGCGGAATTCCGAGCAGAGTTGGCACGTCCGAGTTGGCTCCTACGCCTGAGGGATGCATGACAGTCTATATCTCCATGGATCGAAACGGCCCGCCTCGGTAGTTCCGCCTGGCGCCTGTCTAAGATTTTGGTTTTGCCGTTACCAGAATCCCCCGCATGCACCGCGCATCCGTTATCCTAGTAATGACTTAATATGGCGACTCCGAAATCCAAGACTTCTACCGGCGCGTCCGCCGTCATCGAGAACAGCAACGGTGCGAACCCGGAGCGCGAGCGCGTCTTCAACGCTTTCCGCCAATGGGGATACCTCGAAGGCGACCTCGATCCCCTCGGCTTCCTCCGCCCACGCGTAGCGCCAGAACTGCGGCTGGACGGCGAATACGCCCGCGAAGCCCGTGCCATCTACTCCTCGACCATCGGGGTAGAAATCAACCACATCTACGCTCCCGAACGCCGCCGCTGGATCTACGACCGGATGGAATCCCCCAATCAGGGTTTCGAGGTCACAGAAAAAGACCAGAAACGCATACTCGACCTCCTGATCCGCGCCGACATCTTCGAACAGGTCATGCAGCAACGGTATTTAGGCAGCAAACGCTTCTCGCTCGAAGGCGTCACCGCGCTCATCCCGCTGGTCGATGAAATTCTCGACACCGGCTCCCGCCTCGGCGCCACCGAACTAGTCATGGGCATGAGCCACCGCGGCCGCCTCAACGTCATCGCCCACGTCGCCAAGCGCTCCCCGGAGGAAATCTTCGCCGGATTCGAAGACGTCAACCCGCGCAGCGTTCTAGGCTCCGGCGACGTGAAATATCATATGGGCGCCACCGGCGAGTACACCACGCGCAGCGGCAACAAAGTTCACATCCATCTGGTTTCAAACCCCAGCCACCTCGAAGCCGTCGACCCCGTCACGGTCGGCCGCACTCGCGCCAAACAAGACCGCACCGGCGAAGGCGGACGCGAAAGATTTCTTCCGCTGCTCGTCCACGGCGACGCCGCTTTCGCCGGACAAGGCATCCTGGCCGAAACCATGAACTACGCCGACCTCCCTGGCTACACCGTGGGCGGCACCATTCACGTAATCGTCAACAATCTCCTGGGATTCACCACCAGTTATCTCGAAGAGCACTCCACCCGCTTCGCCGCCTGCATCGCACGCCGCCAGTCCATCCCCATCTTCCACGTCAACGGCGAAGATGTGGATGCAGTAGTCCGCGTCGCCCGCATCGCGGCTGAATACCGCTACCAGTTCGGCACCGACGTAGTCATCGACCTGATCGGCTACCGCCGCCACGGTCACAGCGAAGTCGACGATCCCACCATCACCCAGCCGCTGCTCTACAAAAAGATTAAAGAACATCCCCCGCTCTGGGAAATCTATGCCGACGACATTGGAGCCACCGACGCACCCGAGCAAGTCGCCGCTATCAAAACCGAGTTCGAATCCGCGCAGAAAGATGCGGGCAAGCTAACCAAAAAGCCGCTGATGCGCGACCTGCCGAAATATTGGGACCAATACTACGGCGGCCTCCACAAACCGGAATTCGAAGTAGAAACCGGACTCTCGACCGAAGAACTCTCCGAGCTGACGAATCACCTCACGACGTATCCGGCGGGCTTCCACATTCATCCCAAAGTGAAGAAGCTCTTAGAGCAGCGCGCCGAAATGGGTACGGGCAAGCGCCCCGTGGACTACGGCATGGCCGAAGCCCTAGCCTTCGCCAGCCTAGCAAAAGCCGGAGTCCCGGTTCGCTTATCCGGCCAGGACACCCGCCGTGGCACCTTCAACCAGCGCCACTCCGTCCTGATCGACATCGAAAATGAGAACGAATACGTGCCCCTCGAAAACGTAGCGCCCGGTCAGGCCCGCTGCGAAATCCACAACTCAACGCTTTCCGAACCAGGTGTCCTCGGGTTCGAATACGGCTACAGCCGTGACTATCCCGAAGCTCTAGTCCTCTGGGAAGCCCAGTTCGGCGACTTCGTGAACGTAGCCCAGGCCATCATCGACCAGTTCATCTCCGCCGGCGAGGCCAAGTGGAATCTGCTCTCCGGCCTGGCCCTCCTTCTCCCCCACGGCTACGAGGGCCAGGGACCGGAACACTCCAGCGCCCGCATCGAACGCTTCATCCAGCTAGCCGCAAAACACAACATCCAAATCACCCAGCCCTCGAACGCCGCACAATACTTTCACCTGCTCCGTCGCCAGGCCCTGCGCCACTGGCGTAAGCCGCTCGTAGTCTTCACCCCGAAGAGCATGCTGCGCCACCCCGACGCGTCCTCGCCCATCGAATACTTCACGCGCACAAATTTCCAGAACGTAATCCCCGATACCGAAATCGGAGAAGCCGACCGCATCCTGGTCTGCACGGGAAAGATCGGCCACGAACTCCAGGCCGAACGCAAAAGGAGAAAAGACACCTCAACGGCGATCGTGTTTCTGGAACAGCTCTATCCCTTCCCAGAAAAACAACTAGCCGCAGAGTTCGCCCGTCACGGCGAATCTGGCGACATAGTCTGGGTCCAGGAAGAGCCGGCCAACATGGGAGCGTTATTCAACGTGCTCCCGCGCCTCCAGCGCATAGCGGGCAACCGCCACGTCCTCTCAGTAAAACGCAGCTCCAGCGCCAGCCCAGCCACAGGCAGCGCCAAAGCCCATGAGGTAGAACAAAAGACGCTGCTCACCCTAGCCTTCACGACGAAGGGATAGGCTCCCAGTCGCGAAGCGACGGCATTCATTAGCCCCGCACGTAAGTGCGGGGAAAGCAGGGAAAAAGAACCGAGTCCTTCAGGGACGACCCAAACTCCTCACTCGATTTCCTTCTCGCCTGACAAATCCGAAGCGGGGACCCTCACCCTAACCCGGCCTTTCCGTCACAACCTTCCCTTCGGCCCCCGGCAGCTTCGCCTTCGCCCCTTCAGCACTCTCCCCCGCAAACAGCTCCTCCAAACTCCGATACGCATAAATGGTCGGCGCATGATTCTGCATTAACCCGCCGGTATCCGCAGTCGGCCCGTAATTGCTATGCACCTCCCGCCCCAGCATCCGTAGCATAGCCATCAACTGTCCCCGATGATGCGACGTATGCGTCATCCGCCGCGTCATTACCCAAGCCCGCGACCGCCGCACATCGAAAAACTTCGCATCCTCTTCCCACCATGCCTCGTCCTTTCCCAGTAGCGCCGCAAGCCGTTTCCCGCTGTCCTCTGCATACCGCTTCATGAACTCCAACCGAATCTCATGCTTCGGCAACGGAGGTGCGCCTACATCAATCCCGAGCATGTTGCGGAACCACAGGTCTTCGCTCACGCACTGATGCACCATCTGCTCATGCACGCTGCGTCCCCGCGAATCATCCTCCCGCGGTCGCACCTCAAGATCATCGTCCCGGAACTCACTCCACACGCTGACCACCTTCACCCGCTCAGTGGCGTAGGTCTCGACTAGAAATGCGTATCTCATAGCCGCAAATGTTACCCTAATCCTCCAAATCAACTCCATGCCCCGCAGCCCCCAACCCCTCCGCGTAGCCATCGACACCGGCGGCACCTTCACCGACTGTGTCTGGATCGACATCACCAACCGCCTGTGCATGTTGAAAGTCTTCTCCACTCCAGCCGACCCATCCCAAGCCATCATCGAAGCCCTTCGCAAAATCAATCACAAAGGCGAGTTAGTGATCCTGCACGGCACCACTGTAGGTACAAATACGTTGCTGGAACGCAAAGGCGCCCGCACCGCCCTGGTCACCACCGCCGGCTTCGAAGACGCCATAGAGATCGGCCGCCAGGCCCGCCCCAAGCTCTACGATTTCTTCTTCGACCGCGTCGAACCGCTGGTCCCCGCCGATCTCCGCTTCGGAGTAGAAGAACGCACCGCCAGCGACGGCAAAATCCTGATCTCGCCTTCGCCCGCAGATTTGAAATTGCTAGTCTCTCAAGTAGAAGCAAAACATCCCGAGTCCGTCGCTATCTCCCTACTCTTTTCCTTCGCGAATCCGCAAAACGAGCAAGCGATCGCGGAAGCTTTCACTTCGTTAGGCCTCCCGCTCTCCATCTCTCACCAAATCCTCCCCGAATTCCGCGAATACGAGCGCACTTCAACGGTAGTAATCAACGCCTACCTCCAACCAGTAATGCAGCGCTACCTGAAAAACTTAGAGCAGCGCTTCTTGAGGGTGGAGCAGCGCCTTAGCGCTGCTTTAAGACAATCGAGATCAGCCAGGGCTTTAGCCCATGAGGGACTTCAGCGCTCCACTTGTCCCCGAATCTTCCTGATGCAATCGAATGGCGGCATTACCGCACTCGCCTCCGCCGCCGCCGAGCCCGTCCGCACCGTTCTCTCCGGCCCCGCCGGAGGCGTAGTCGGCGCCGCCGCCACCGCCCACGCGAGCGGCTTCGACCGCATCATCGCATTCGACATGGGAGGCACTTCAACCGACGTCTCTCTCGTCGAAGGAGCCATCACCACCGCCAGCCACGCCGAAGTCGCCGGACTCCCCATCGGCGTCCCCATGCTCGACATTCACACGGTAGGCGCAGGTGGAGGCTCGCTAGCTCGCTTCGATGCCGCAGGCGTCCTCCGCGTGGGTCCCGAATCCGCCGGCTCCGATCCCGGCCCCATCTGCTGCGGCCGCGGCACCCAGCCCACCGTCACCGACGCCAATCTTTTATTAGGCCGCCTCCAGCCCACGTGCTTCCTGGGCGGCGACTTCACTCTCGATCTCGATCGCACCTGCCGCATGACGAGCGAATGGCTGAGGCAACAGCGAAGTCCCCTCACTCTCGAAAGCTTCGCCGCCGGCGTAATCCGCGTAGTCAACTCCACCGTGGAGAAGGCCATTCGCGTAGTTTCTATCGAGCGCGGTCGCGATCCCCGCGACTTCGCCCTCGTAGCCTTCGGCGGCGCTGGAGCCCTCCACGCCTGCGCCTTAGCCGAAGCTCTCAGCATCCCGCACGTGATCGTTCCCGCGCTCCCCGGCGCTCTCTCCGCTCTCGGCATTCTGTTCAGCGACGTGGTTAAGGACTATTCCCGCACCGTCCTCTTGCACGTCGCCGGCAAAGTTCCACACGAACGACTTGAACAAGAATTTGCGGCGTTGAAAAAACACGCAGCGAAGGATTTCCAAGAAGAAGCCTGGAGGGGAAGAATTCGCTACGAGCCCAGCATAGACGTTCGCTATCGCGGCCAGGGATACGAACTCAATCTTCCGCTTACGAAAAATCTCCAGAAAGAATTCGAGCAGGAACACCAGCGCCGCTACGGCTACGCCCATCCCACCCGCGAACTAGAGCTAGTAACTCTCCGCCTCCGCGCCAAATTGCCAACCGACAAAACTCATGTGGGGAAGACGGACCCTGTGGGGACGGCCACCCCCGGCCGTCCAGGCCCACCAAAGCTCGGCTCGCCCTCCACGCCCAAAACTCCGGTAGTCTTCGAAGGCAAGAAACTCGCCACGCCAATTCACTCCCGCGATACTCTAAAGCCCGGCAAGACCTACTCCGGCCCAGCCATCATCACCGAATACAGCGCCACCACGGTAATCCCGCCGGGCAATCTCTTCCATCTCGACCCCGCCGCCAACCTGATTGTTACAATCCGATAAAAATCACGCCCCAACACTCCCGACTCGGTACTCGGTACTAGGTACTCGCAACTCCCTTCGCTACAATAAGGCCGTGAAACCCAGCATCTTCGTCGTCGAAGACGATCCCGATATTTCCCGCCTGGTTCGCCACCACCTGGAGAACGACGGTTTCGCCGTGCGCGTCTATCCCAACGGCTCCAGCGTGATCGCCGACGCCGAACGCCAGCGTCCCGCGCTCTTCCTGCTCGACATCATGGTCCCCGGCAAAGACGGTCTGGAACTCTGCCGCACCGTCCGCCAAACCCCAGGCCTGGCATCCGTCCCGGTGATTTTCCTTACCGCTAAAAGCAGCGAAGCCGACCGCGTCCTGGGTCTCGAAATCGGAGCCGACGACTACATCGCCAAGCCTTTCAGCCCGCGCGAACTCGTGGCCCGAGTCAAGGCCGTGCTCCGCCGCTTTGAGCGCCCGCTTCCTCCCAGCCCGCTCAAGGTCGGAGACATCGCCATCGACCCCGCCGCCATGATCCTCACCGTTCGCGGACAAACCGTCCCCACCACCGCCACCGAGTTTCGCCTGCTCGATTACTTCGCCCGCCACCTCGGCCGCGTCTTTTCTCGCGATCATCTTCTCGATTCCGTCTGGCGTGACACGTCCTACGTGACCCCGCGCTCAGTCGACGTCTATGTCCGCCGCATTCGCGAAAAGATCGAACCGGACCCGGAAAACCCGCGCTATCTAAAGACCGTGCGCGGCGCGGGCTACCGCTTCGAGGCCCCAAAATGAGAGTGATCAAAGCAGTAATCAAAGAAGTGGTGAGAGTGACAGAGCAGTGAGAAACGGGATCTTCCTCAAGCTGATGGCCGCCTTTGCGGTCGTCATCCTGGCGACCGCTGTAACTTTCGACGCCATGCTGGGCCGCGCCGTCCGCCTCGCCTATCCGCTCTCGGATGTGGAAGCCGTCGCCCTGCAGATGCGCCACCGCCTGGAACTGGCTTCCGCACTGGCATTCCTCTTCGCCTTTGTAGTCGCCGCTGTCGCTGCCAATTGGACGGCTCGCCGCCTCGAGCGCATCGTCGATGTCGCCGCCCGCATCGCCGACGGTGATCTTACGGCTCGTATCCAGGAGACCTCGCAGGACGAAGTCGGCCGCGTCGCCGGCGCCATCGATAAAACCGCCCGCCGTGTCGAACAAAGTTTCGCCGCCGTCCGCTCCAGCCAGCGCCAGCTCGAAACCCTGCTCAACAGCATGCAGGATGCGGTCATCGCCGTCAGCGCCGACGGCCTCGTGCAGTGGGCCAATCAACCAATGGACCGCCTCGTCCCCCAGGGCGTTCGCCTGCATCAGCCCGTCGTCGAAACCATCCGCGATCCCGACTTCCTCGCCACCGTCAAGGAAGCCACCACCCTCCGTGACGTCAAGACCGCCCGCGCCACCTCCATCGTCTCCGGCCGCGCCTTCGACGTCACCGCCGCCCCTCTGCCCGACGGAGGCGCCGTAGCCGTGCTCCGTGACCTCACCGAAACCGAGCGCGTCGAAAAAACTCGGCGCGACTTCATCGCCAACGTTTCCCATGAACTGCGGACGCCTCTCACGTCAATTCAGGGCTACGCGGAAACCTTGCTCGACAGCACTCCCGAAAACACCGCTCCCACCCGCGAGTTTCTGGAAATCATTCGCAAGAATTCCGCCCGCATGTCCCGCCTTACTGAAGATCTGCTCACCCTGGCTCGCGTCGAATCTGGCGAAACCCGTTTCGAGATGGAGCCCGTTCCTCCCGCCGAGCTTCTCCACGACGCCGAAGAGAGCTTCCGCGAAATCGCCCGCACCCAGGGGATTGACTTGCAAATCCAGGATTCACGGAACGCAGAAGAAGACTCTCCGATCCAGCATCTCCGGTCCGTCCTCGCCGACCGTGAAGCCATTCACCAGGTCTTCTCCAACTTGATCGACAATGCCCTGAAGTACGGATCGAGGTCCGAATCGAAGTCCGGATCGAAGTCCGGAGCTTCCAGCGGACGAATCATCCTCGGTGCCCGCGCCGTTCCCCACGCAGTCGAATTCTTCGTTCAGGACTTCGGCGCCGGCATCCCCTCCGAGCACCTCCCGCGCTTGTTTGAACGTTTCTATCGCGTCGACAAAGCTCGCTCCCGCGAGTCCGGAGGCACCGGCCTCGGCCTCGCCATCGCCAAGCACATCATGCTCGCCCACGGCGGCTCCATCCGCGCCGAAAGCGAACTAGCCCACGGCTCGACGTTCCTCTTCACCCTCCCCACCGCCTGAACCAGGACAGTAGCGCCGGTGTCTCGCCGGCCCCCAGCCTAGGTGTTAAAATCACTGCAGGGTTCTCCGGTTCGGAGACACGATGAAACGAATAGCCACTTTCCTGCTACTGGCCGCCGCAAGTTTTGCCTGTTCGATACCGGCAAATGCTCAGCGTGAAAACCGAAGTATCGGAGAAAATAGCCGCGAGGCCAAGAAGGCGTCCAAGCAATACCAAAAAGCTTCAAAGAAAGCAGCCAAGAAACAACAGAAGCAGATGAAGAAGTACCAGAAGGCGCAACGCAAAGCCGCCAAGCGGCAGCAACGTGGTCACTAAGTAGCAAGCGAAAAACTCGAAAAATTCACCTGCCCGTAACCCACTCCCGCTAAAGAAAACCTATCCTCAACTCATTGACCATCCATTCGTATGAGCGGCACAATAGCCTTAGCGAGTCAATCGGTCTGCGCCGTTCCGCCCTGCGTCAGAAGGATACCTTCATGAGTACTGCCCGCGTCGAAAGTCTCACTCCCGAACCGGCCCACCACCACATCGTCCGCCGCACCATTGAAGCCTGTCGTCTGGCCAAGGAAGCGGCGGCCGCCGCCGCTGAAGGTATCGCCACCGGTTCCGGTCCCCTGCTCAACTCTCTGCGCCAGCGCGAGCGCGAACTCGACACCCTCGACATGGAAATTGACAGCGCCGTCACCTCGGTCATCACCGAAGTTGAACCGACCGAGGCTCGCGAACTTCTCGCCTGTATGAAGTTCATGATCAGCCTCGAGCGCATCGGCGACCTGCTCCTCAGCTTCGCGAACAGCGCTCAAGCAGCTTCCGGCCGCATCGATTCCGAAGACACCCGCGACCTCACCCACATGGCCACCATCCTCGAAAAAATGCTGACCGATGTCGGCGACGCCTTCTCCAACCGCGACGTAGGCAAAGCCGTCGACGTTCTCCGCGCCGACGCCGAAATGGACCACCTCCGCAATCTAATCTTCCTCCGCCACATCGAGAATCCCGAAAACATCGCCCGCCAGGCCAGTCTGCAGGTTATCTTCATGACCCAGTCTCTCGAGCGCGCCGGCGATCACGCGAAAAATCTCGCCGAAGAGGTCTGCCACTTCGTCAGCGGCCACACCGTCCGTCACGTCCTGATGGCCTACGACAAACCAGTTGAACAAATGTTCATCGACTATCTACGCCGCCGCGACCAACACTAGGTCGTGTGGGGCGGACACTCCTGTCCGCCTCTATCCACCAGCAGTCCGGTATAAATCCACAACGCCCAAGCCAGGAATCGGCCCCGCGAAACTCAACCGACTATGTCTTCCCCAAACACTTCCCAACCACCCCAGCGCAGCCTTCAACAAACTCCGTCTCCAGCCCACTAAACGTGCCGGTAAAATAGCTCTCGATATCGAGCTCGGCTACAAGCTTGTTCTTCACGAAAATAGGCACTACGATTTCGCTATTCACCATCGGTGATCCCGCAAGATAACGTGGATCTTTCTTGACATCATCCACCACAACGGTCTGCCCGCTGCTGGCCGCCGCTCCGCAGAGTCCCGAACTCAGCGGAATGCGGGCATTGGGCGTAAAGCTGCCGACGAACGGCCCGACCAGCAGGACGCCAGCATCCGCCGGATCGACCAGATAGAACCCCACCCAGTTGTAGCGCGTCATCTTTTCGTGCAGACGCTGCGCAATGCGCTCCATCACGGATTCCGCCGTCGCAGCGGTTCGAGCAAAGTCCTGAAATTCCCCCAGAAGTTCTTCGTGCACAAGCGTCATCGATCAGCCCTCGTGATAAGTCAGGAGGCGGTCGCCTCCGTCGCATTAGTGTACGCGCCGAATCTGCCCGTGTGGGGCGGACACTCCTGTCCGCCTCTATCCACGATCAATCCGTAGATACGTAATAAACCATTCTGAGCGGAGGCTCTGTGTCTTCGAGACGGCCCTGAAGCGAAGCCGAAGGGAGGACGCTTCAGAGTTCAATCATGCCGTGAAGGTATAAGCGTGCCCGGCCGGCGATCTTAACGCGATCGCCAACGACTGTGCACTGCATGTGTCCGCCGCGTGTACTGAGTTGTTGTGCACGCAACGTGTCCTTGCCCAGCCGCCCCGCCCAATATGGAGCGAGTGTGCAGTGTATCGAGCCAGTTGCAGGGTCCTCATCGATGCCGATCGATGGTGCAAAAAATCGACAAACGTAATCCACGTCACCCTGGCCCCGAGCGGTAACAATCGTCCCACTCCCGGCGTCCTGTCTGGCAAGAGCACCAATATCGGGGGCGAGCGCTCGCACTTGCTCAGCTTGATCCACCACCACAAGGTAATCGCGCGATTTCATCACCGGCGCCGTTTTCAAACCCAGGGCTGTTAAGAGTTCGACTGGCGTCTCACGCGGTTGGGGTGGCCTCGCGGGAAAGTCCATTTGGAAGCTGTCTTTGCCCTGAGCGGCAGCGTCCCGAGCGACGGTCAACATGCCGCTGCGGGTGTGGAAACGAACCGGCCACACGTTATGCTTCCGAAGTGCGAGCACATAGGCGGATGCCAAGGTCGCATGCCCGCATAGGTCGTCCTCAACTTTAGGTGTAAACCACCGCAAGTCGAAGTCACCATCCGCGCGAGCAACGACAAAAGCGGTGTTGCTGTGTCTGTTCTCGACCGCAATTTTCTGCATGGTGCTGTCCGCGGGAAAAGCAGAAAGGATGCAGACCCCCGCCGGGTTGCCTGCAAAGACTTCACCCGTGAACGCATCAACGTGGTAATACGGAATTGCCAGGTCGTGTTCCTCTAGCGCTCTAAGCGCATTCCTCAGCCGCCTCGACTTCAGCAGCCGCCGGAGCTACCTTGGGACCTTTGACTGCCACCCCCCGCTCGCCCCGCCGGATCAGCACAATCGCTCCCAGAATCGCCACCGACGCCAGCACCACCCTCAAGGTCAAAACTTCCCGGGCCAGCAGCCATCCCAAAATCACCGCCACCACCGGATTGGCATATGTATGCGTCGCCACCAGCGCCGGCGGGACCCGCTGCAGCAGCCACGTGTAAGCCGTGAACGCCACCACCGACCCGAACGTGATCAGATAACCTAACCCGAAGATAGATCGCGACGTGATGCTCGACCAATATGTCTCGTGGAACTCGCCCGTAACTCCCGCCGCGATCAGCAGCATCGCCGCGCCGCAAATCGTCGGCAACGCCGTGCGCCCCAAAGCATCCGAAGGCAGCTTAAGCCGCGGCGAAACCACAACCCCCAACGACCACGACAAAGAACCCAGCAAGACGGCCAGCAATCCCCACAAGCTCGAACCTTTCGCGGTAAGTTCCGCGCCCGTCAGCATCGCCACGCCCACCACGCCCAAACCCAAGCCCAGCGCGCTAAGCAGGCTGATCTTTTGCTGGCCCATCATCCAGCCCAGCACCAGAATGAACATCGGTTCAGTCGCGATCAGCAGCGCGGCCAGCCCCGACCCCACATACTGCTCCGCCCAATGCAGCGAGCCGTGCCCTATCAAAAAGAAGAGCGCGCCCAGCGCAAATCCCGCCACCCACTGCTGCCGCGTCGGGCGAAACCCGCGCCACCAGGCCCAAGTCAGCATGATCCCCCCCGCGATCGAGTGCCGGATTCCCGCCGCGACCAGCGGCGGAATGGTTTCGACCGCATAGCGGATCGCGAGATAAGTCGATCCCCATATGACGTAAATCGCCACAAAAGCCAGCGCCATCTTGATGGCGAGCCCCCGGCTGGGCGAATTCGCGGGTTTGCGTGGCTCAGGCACGATCACAGGTCTCCCTCCAATATGTATCATCTTGCCACTGCGAAGCATGGCGATAATCTGTGCTCCGTGATCGGGAATCTGATCGAGCTGATCGGGAATCATTGAATATCGCCCTCGAAGTTGAATAACCTGTTAAACTGCTTTAACAGGTTAGATGGCATGGTAGACGTCTTAATGTAACTTGTCAATGTTATTTTGACGGTTATATACTTGAAGAGAAACTATCTTATGGCCGACACCAGAGCCGAGAGACGCGGACCGCCCTTTTTCGAACTACTGGGAAATGTCTGCCTCGATTTCATCAACACGCTTGACAATCGTCCTAGCGGCGAACCAAAGGAGTTGCTCAAGAACTACTACGACCTGGCGCGTTTCGGCGAGGACACCGGCATCCTCACGCCCGAGCAGCTGGATTTTTTCTACGAGCGGGTTCACCTTATGCCCGACGAGGCCGAGGACGCGATGCGCCGCGCCATCAACCTGCGCGAAGCCCTGTACGCGATCTTTTCCGCGTTAATGAACAAGCAACCCGCGCCGCAGCTCGCGATGGACAGGCTCAATGCGAATCTCCACGATGCCGCGCTGCATTCGCGACTGGTTCAACCTAAGCTGGTCCAACCTAAGAGCGCCCAAAGCAAAATGCCGCAAGTGGAGGGACGTTTGGAGTGGCGCTTTGATGACTTGACATCTTCCTTCAACGCCATGCTGTGGCCGATCGCGCGCGCCGCTGGGAATCTGCTCGCCTCGTCCGATCTCTCGCTGGTTCGCGCCTGCTCCTCGCCGACCTGCCAGTGGCTCTTTCTTGACACCAGCAAGAATCACCATCGCCGCTGGTGCAGCATGAAGCAGTGTGGCAACCGCGCCAAGGTGAGAAGGTTCTACGCCAAGAAGAAGACGAGTGCCTGAGGATCCAGTAAGCCAGACCCAGTTACAATCACTGATTGGCAAATTGCAGATCGAAACGCCCGGAGGCTTCTAGTGATCCCTCGTCTGCTCGCTCTTGTGCTGCTGAGTGGTTCAGTGTTGGCGCAAAACACCGTTCGCTACACCGCCACCACCGCCAACGTGAAGTATTTGTTCGCGACCGCTGAACCGGTCGCTCATTTGAAGTCGGGCGACATTCTTGATACCAACACGCTCGATTGCTTCGGCAACGTGCTCAGGAAGCCCGGGGACACGCTCAGCATGGTGAAGGGCGACAATCCCCTGACCGGACCATTTTTCGTGGAAGGTGCCGAGCCCGGGGACACGTTGGCTGTCAAGATTCTCGAACTCGACGTGGATGGCGACACCGGCGTCGGCGCGTTCGCTCCGGGATTTGGCGCGCTCAATGAGACCAACTACACACCAATGCTGCATCCGCCGCTCCCAGAGCGCATCTGGTACTACCACATCGATCATGCGGCAAACACGGCTATGTTCAAAGCGCTCGATTCCGATTTCTCGGTGAAGATTCCGCTTCATCCTTTCTTCGGATGCATCGGGGTCGCGCCGGCGGAGGGTGAAGCGCGCAGCTCGGTGGTTCCCGCGGAATTTGGCGGCAACATGGATTCACCCGAAGCCAGCGTGGGCAACACGGTTTATTTTCCGGTGAACGTGAAGGGTGGCCTGTTCTACATCGGCGACGGCCACGCCGCCATGGGCGACGGAGAAATCGCCGGCACGGCCATTGAAGTCCCGCTGAAGGCGCGCGTTGAGTTGAGCGTGATCAAGGGCCGCACCATCGCCTGGCCCCAGTTTGAGAACGACGACGCCATCATGACCGTCGGCGCCTACCGTCCGCTGGACGACGCGCTGCGCATCGCCTTTACCGAACTTGTGCACTGGATCCATAAAGACTACGGTTTGTCGGAACTCGATGCTTACGAACTGCTGTCGAAGGTGGCGAAGATTCACCTTAATGAGATGGTCGATCCGAACTATGTGGTCGTGGCTTCGATTGAGAAGAAGTATTTGCCCCCAAGGAAGAAGTGATGTGGAAGGCACGGAGTGTTACCATTTCCTGATCCGAACGCGAGGTTCCGCGATGGGTGCGCTCCCTGACAGCTTGAGGCAGGACTCCTGGCCCGAATTGCCACTCGAGGCATGGCAGGACACCTACGCCACCCTGCATATGTGGACGCAGATTGTGGGCAAGGTACGGCTGGCGCTCAGTCCGCGCGTCAATCACTGGTGGGAAGTTGCGCTGTATGTGAATGCGCGGGGACTTACTACTTCTGCGATTCCTTACAACGATGGAAACTTCGAAATTCAGTTCGACTTCATCGACCACAAGCTGATCATCCAAACCAGTTGGGGTTCGTCAAAGACTCTGGCGCTGAAGGCGCAATCAGTCGCCGACTTCTATTCGGAATTCATGTCGGCTTTGCGATCGCTGGGCATTGAGGTAAGAATCTGGACGATGCCGTGCGAAGTGCCGAACCCTGTGCGATTCACTGCCGACACGCAGCATGCTTCCTATAATCCCGAATACGCACACCGCTTCTGGCAGATATTAGTCTTGTGCAATGACATCTTTCAGGAGTTCCGGGCAGAGTTCATCGGCAAAGACAGCCCGGTGCATTTCTTCTGGGGAAGTTTCGATCTGTGTGTCACTCGCTTTTCCGGGCGGCGGGCTCCGGAGCGGGTGGGAGCCGATCCGGTTACGCGTGAAGCCTATTCGCATGAGGTGATCAGCGCAGGATTCTGGCCGGGTGGCGGCGACATTAAGGGTCCGGGGTTCTATGCTTATGCGGCGCCCGAGCCTGAGGGTCTTGCCGAGCAGAAGGTGCAGCCGGCGGCAGCTTTTTATCATCCGCAACTGAAGGAATTTCTGTTGATGTATGACGACGTGCGCCGCGCCGCTTCGCCCCGGCAACCTCTGCTCAGCTTCCTGCAGAGCACTTACGACGCGGCGGCGAATCTCGCACACTGGGATCGCAAGGAGCTGGAGAGACAATAGGGATCGCCTCGGCTTCGCTCGGGGCAGGCCCTTCGACTGCCCTCAAGATGACAGGATCAGGAGACGAAAATGGCAAAGAAATGTAAGCATCTGGATCAGATCAAAGTTACGACGACCAACACTCATTTATGTGAAGAATGCGTCAAAATGGGCGACACCTGGGTTCACCTGCGGATGTGTATGATCTGCGGGAACGTGGGCTGCTGCGATTCGTCGAAGAACAAACACGCCACCAAGCATTTTCATCACACCGGCCATCCCGTGATGCGCTCAATCGAGCCCGGCGAAGAATGGATCTGGTGCTACATCGACGAAATCATTGCCGGCGAAGTAGCTGCGTAACAAGCCGCGGGACACGGCGCAGGACACCGTGGAGGAGCCTATGCCATGGGGACGCATTGCGTTGGCCGTGTTGGCCAGTGGATTCGTATCGTCGCTCACCGACTGGTTGTTCGCCGGCGACTGGCTTTACAAGCGCTACGACCGCCATCCGGAGATCTGGCGATTCCAAGGTGGCCACGGAGAAAGCACAGCGATTCTGTGGTCAAGCCTGTTCCCGTTTCTTACCTGCGGTGTTTTTGTTCTGCTCTGTAGAGGCCTGCATCTCCACACGTACCGCGGAACTTTCAAATTGGCAGTGGCAGTCTGGCTCATCGGCCCCGTGCCTTTCAACATCGTCAACGCGCTATGGATCAAACTGGCTCCCCCGATTGCCGCGTCCTACGCGGTGGGGTGGCTGGTCAAACTCGCCCTCGCAGCACTGGCGGTGGTTCTGATTCTGGGCTGAGCCGTCTTCGATAAACCCCTCAGCCTTTCACAATCTTCTTTGCGCCTGCGTCCCACACCGCGATGGACTTGTTGAAGTAAGCGAAGTTCGCCAAGTGGCAGCCGATGGCTGCGTGATTGCCGAAGACTTCATTTTCCGTGACTGGCTTGCGGGTGCGCACGGCGTTGAAGAAGTTGGCCTCGTGGTCGACCACGTCGCTGTATCCCGCGGGCGTAGTGTAGGACTCGACTTCTTTGTCGACTTGCGAAGCCAGCGCCGCCGTTGGCGGATGCTCTTCATGCCACTGCTTCAGGTACTGCTCCCGCAACGCGCGCGGCCAGCCTCCAGTTGAATAGCTCTCGGGCTTCGGACGCGTGTCCTCTGGCTTGAAGGTCAAGGTTGAATCCTTGATGATCAGGCTGCCCTGGGTGCCGTAGAACGCGATGAACTCTCCACCATCGTTGTTCAGGTTGCAGCGCAGGCTGACGCGGAAATTGGGGTAGTCGTAAATGGTTTCGATCAGGTCGGGGAACTCGCGGCCATCCTTGAAGTGGAAGAGCCCGCCGCTCGATTGCGCGCGCTGTGCCACCGTGTTTGTGCCAGAGATGAAGTGGATTCCGGAAATCAGGTGAACGAACAGGTCGCCCCCCAGGCCCTCGCCGTAGTCGGTAAAGCAGCGCCAGCGGAAAAAGCGCACGGGATCGAAAGGCCGTTTAGGTGCGCTGCCCAAGAAAGCGTTCCAGTCGATCGTCTTCTCGTTGGCGTCGGGAGGAATGGGATACACCCACGCGCCGCTGGGACTGTTGCGGTCCCAATAAGCCTGGATTGCAGTGACCTCGCCGAGCTTGCCCGAGTCATAAATTTCTTTGGCCTTGGCATAAAGAATCGAGCTGACGCGCTGGCTGCCGATCTGCACGATGCGATTCGCCTTGTGCGCGGCTTCGACCATGGAGAAGCCCTCTTCCACGGTGTGCGACATCGGCTTTTCGCAGTAAACGTCCTTGCCGGCAGCGCAAGCATCTTCAAAAATGTGGCGATGTTGGTGGTCCATCACGGCGATGATGACAGCGTCGACATCTCTGCGGTCGAGGACGGAGCGGTAATCGCGCGTAGCGGGAACGCTCGGATTTCCGACGGCTTCCTGCGCGGCAATATGGCGGCTGTCGTAAAGATCGCAGACAGCAACGCATTCGACGCCGGGAACTTGCGTGGAAGCCTTGAGAAGCTCGCATCCGCGAATACCGGTGCCGATGCTAGCGAAGCGCACGGTGTCGCTGGGCGCGACCGGCCTCGGCGCGGCCGACAGCAGATGAGGCTGCAACACATTTGCCCCGACCGTGGTGGCGGCGAGAGCTCCGGTACCGATATGGATGAACTGCCGGCGAGTCAACGGATTCTTGGACATGAGTTTCTCCCACGAAATTAAGGCTGGAGTGTTTACGGGCTGAGATTATGCCACGGGAAAGGCGAATGCAGGGAATCGATTTTCCAGGCAATCGATCCTTAGCCTTTCCTTTTGTTATTCCCCGGCGCGCTCGAAGGCTTTGAGGCACCAGCGTTGTTCTTCGCTGAGTGCGCGACCGAACACCCACCCATCGCCAAGGTCTTCCAAGTCCAGTACCTCACCGTTGCTATACCTGTGTACAGTGCCGAGGCCAAGCTCGAGCGCCTCCGATTGTGCGTCTTTGGGAAGACGAAGCGCGTAGGACGTTCCCAGAGCGCAGGCAAAAATGACCGAAGAACCAGGGTTAACAAGTACGGGCGTCCCGTAGACCACCCAATTACACTGAGCGGGCAACTCAGCGGCGTAGTTATTCCAAAGTCGAGTGACCAGGTTTGGATGCGCACCAAGCCGCAGGTAGGGTTGCTCGATGCTTTCGGGCGAGCAGCTCGGATTGTCCGTCCACTTTGAACCGGACTTCTGGCTTTGTGCACCGAGATACGTCACCACCCGGCTATTCGTCGCATGACCAAGCAAACGAACTGAGAAAGGAAGCGCCATGCAAGCTCTTTGTGTGGACTTTCTGAGCGCCAACTCTCGCCCAGAATCATTCTCCCACAGTTCGGGCGAGGAAGTCCGAAGGCTTTGACGTTTGGGGTCTTACAAAAAGGCGGGAAAAAATTGAAAGGGCCGTGACATTGGTTATGCTCTAGCCGCCGCCTCCTGCGAGGGAGCCGACAGCGTGGACGCATGTACCGTCACAGCCCCTTGATGCGATCACTGCTTTCGCAGTCCCAAACCCCAACTGCACCTCGCAGCGCCGTCGGTTTTTTCAGGTTTGGCTGCCCCTCGGGTTGCCCCGCTTGGCTGATCACTCAGTCTACTTCGGGTCAGCAAGGTTTATTTCGCTGTCCCTTTCAACCGTCGACGGGAGCAACCTTAACAGACCATTCATAAATGTCAACGCAAACTATTGGTGCAATGCAACGGATTCGTCCTGTGAATAACAGAAAGCGCAACCTATTGCAGCACCGGAGCTTATCAATATGCATTCCCAATACGGGACTGGTTTTACACAAAAAATTTCACAATGTCCGGAAGAACGAAAAATCCTCAGGCGAACCGAATATTCGTCTTGACGCAGAAACATTCTCGGCGCATCTTGCTAATAGTACAAAAGACGCATTGATGTCAGAACTCGTGGCCTACGTGGATGGTGGTTCCCTGGGCAATCCCGGGCCCTCGGGTATTGGAGTGGTGATCGACGGCTGCGAAAGCGGCCCCATCCGCATCGCCAAATGGATCGGCCACCAGGATAACAACGTAGCGGAATATGTTGCCCTGCTGGAAGCTCTGCAGTGTGCGCTGACTCTGAAGGCCAAGGCGCTGCACGTTTACTCTGACTCCGAAGTCGTGGTCCGCCAGATGCGGGGCGAATACATTTGCCGCAGCTCGCGCCTTTACTCACTGCACTGGACCTGCCGCAAGCTGGCGCGCGCCCTTAGTTTCTCCATCTCGCACGTTCCCCGCGAAGACAATGCCGAGGCGAACCGGCTGGCCAACACCGCGGTGCGGGAGCGGTCTGGGTAGGCAGTTCGGATTCGGCGCCGCTGCATTACTAATTTCCAAATGCTAACCGCAGGCATCTTGACACGATGCCCTCTCCGATGCAGACTCCCAGTACAGCATCCTGCAAATTGAAGTGAGTCCCGAGGCAGGCCGGTCGCGCCCCCGCCGCCTTGACTCGACGAAGCTGGCACGCGCGCCACAGATTCGTCAATTAATAGATCATCACCTGATTCTCGACCGCAGTCTGGCATCGCCTGTGGTGGAGGGGGACATGGCAAGTACCAGCGCAACTCGAGCCGCAATCGCGAACGTCTCCAAGCCGCTGGCCGAGAACGACAGCGCACATCTGCCTATGCTGCTGGATCCGGGGCCGCGCTTTCCCGGAGAGGACGGCGGACGCTCGCTGTCCGATATGGCCTACAGCGATCTCGACGCTGCCCTGCAGTTGCTGGCCGAACGCGCCCAATACATCACCGGAGCCAGCGGCGCCGCCATTGCCCTGCGTCGCGGACAACACAATGACATGCTGTGCCGGGCCAGCATCGGCTCTAACGCTCCTGAGTTGGGTGCACTGCTCTCCATGGAATATGGACTTTCCGGGGAAAGCGTGCGCACGCGCCAGATTTTGCGTTGTGACGACGCCGAACGCGATCCGCGCGTAAACCGCGAAGGCTGCCGCCAGTTGGGCATTGCCGCGGTGGTGGTGATGCCCATCGTCAGCGACCAGCAAGTGCTCGGCGTCTTCGAACTTTTTTCCGGCAAGCCGCACGTCTTTGAGCAGCGCGACATTTCCGCCTTGCGGCGCCTCGGTGGCATGGTGGAAACCGCCGTGAAACACGCTGCGGCGGTGCAGACCACGCCTGTGGTCGAAGAGCTGGCCGGCGCGGAAAATCAGCCGTCGTTGGATGCGGTGGTGACTGAGGCTGCGGAAGTGATTGCAGTAGAGTCCGCGGCAGTTGAGTCCGCGCTCAGCGTGATGCTCCCGGATGTGGTTCAAGGGCCAGAAAGCCTTCCGCCCCAAGAACCGGAAATTACAAAGGCAAGAACAGAGACAGAGACAAAACCCGAGCCGGCCCCGAAGAAGCCCCTTTTCTGGTCCGCCGCAATGCAGAGTCAAGCCTCCGCCGGCAAGACCGACGAGCCCGCGTCGGTGTCAGTGCCTCTCGTCTTGAGGAATCTGCAAAAGTGCAAGGCTTGTGGTTTTCCTGTGTCGCAGGGCCGCACCTTTTGTGTGGAATGTGAAGAGAAGAAGTGGCGCGGCCAGCGCATTCCGCAACCCGCTGCTGCTACCGCGACACCTTTGAAGGCGGTTGTCGCTCAAAAACAGCCGGCAACCAGCTCCGTGCAGACGTCACTGCCTTCCTCTGCCGAGATCCTTCATCGGCCCGCAGAGTCGGCAGGTTACAGCAACTCCGCAATGTTCTCGAATTCGGCGGCCCCGTCCCGATCGTGGTTCGCCGCCAACAAGTACGTCGTCGGAGCGCTGCTCGTCGTGGCCATCGTCGTTGCGGCCATCGCCTGGCTGCGATGAACTTCCCCGATCTCCTTGTCTTCTTCTTCCTTAGCGAATCTTTTCTGTGAAGCCCCGCCCCCGGCAGATTACAATTCTCTGCCTGACTTCGAAACCACATTAAGAACGATCAGGATTAGAGCGATTAAGGGGATTTGCTCTGAAAGGCTTGACAGTGCCACGAACCATGCGTATCTTCCTGCGCCGCTGCTTGCTGCTTCTGCTGCTGACTGCGGTGGCCGCAGCCCAGAGTCCCGAGCAGCGCACAGCCCGCTATCTGGACTCCGTACGCAAGCAGCCGCCGCTGCTGCTGGCCTTCGTGCGCGACCTGCCCAAGGGTGGAGATCTGCACAATCATCTGGACGGCGCGATTTACGCCGAAGACCTGGTGGATTTCGCAGCCGACGGCGGCCTCTGCGTTGACCGGACGTCTTCCCGGCTTCTGGCCCCGCCCTGCGACTCCTGCGAAAACTACACCGCGAAACCCGCAGCCCGCTGCAGTTACGGCGATCACGTGCTCTACAACCAGATGATCGACGCCTGGTCGATGCGCAACTGGAAGCCCGGCGACGAATCCGGCCACGATCATTTTTTCGCCTCCTTCGACAAGTTCGGCCTGGCCTCGCACACGCATGTGGCAGAGACGATTGCAGCGAGCACCAATCGCGCGGGGATGGATCATCTGCAGTACGTCGAGTTCATGCATACGGCCGACGCAGGCGCAGCGGCGCAACTGGCAAGGAAAGTCGACTGGAACCCGGATTACGCCAAGATGCGCGATGCTCTGCTCAGCGCCGGCGTGAAAGACGTGGCCGCGGAAACCAGCAAGAGGCTTGCCGCCGACGATGCCCGCGCCAAAGAGATCCTCAAATGCGGAACCGCCGACGCCGCCCCCAGTTGCGGCGTGACCGTGCGCTATCTTTATCAGGTGCTGCGCGGCTTGCCGCACGAAATCGTGTTCGCGCAGATTCTGCTGGGCTTCGAACTGGCGTCCTCCGATCCGCGATTCGTCGGCCTGAACCTCGTAATGCCTGAAGACTGGTACGTTCCCATTCACGACTTCAACGAGCATATGGCCATGCTCGACTATCTTCACAGTGTCTATCCCAAGGTGCACATCACGCTGCACGCAGGTGAGCTTGCCATGGGCCTGGTGCCGCCCGAAGACCTCGCGTTTCACATTCGCGCGTCAGTCGAACGCGGACACGCCGAACGCATCGGTCACGGGGTTTCCGTGATGAATGAAAAAGATCCCATCGCCCTGCTGCACGAGATGGCAGAGCGCAACGTGCTAGTTGAAATCGCGCTGACCTCGAACGACATGATTCTGGGCGTGAGCGGGGACGACCATCCCCTCCCGATTTACATGAAGTACGGCGTCCCGGTGGCACTTGCCACCGACGACGAAGGCGTGTCGCGCTCCGACATGACGCATGAATACCTGCGCGCGGTCGAGAGCTACCACTTGTCGTACGCGGATTTGAAGCGCATGGCGCGTCAAAGCCTCGAGCACAGCTTCCTGCCCGGCCCAAGCCTGTGGACCGACACGAAACTAGTGTTTCGCTTGGCGCCGGCCTGCGTGAGCGATGCCGCAGGAGCAGAAAAGCTTTCGGGGGGATGCGAACAGTTCCTCGCCGCCAACGAACGCGCGCGCATGCAGTGGAAACTGGAGAGCGAGTTCGCAAAGTTCGAGAAAAAATACTAAAAGGTAGCGCCGACAGCCGGCAAGATGCCGCCGCTACGGTGCGTTCTTATGGACGATCAATTCACGCGCGCGGAAACCGCTGCAAAGTCTGTTCAGCAACGAACTCCCCTGCGTCCGCAAATCGGTTTGGTGTTGGGTTCGGGCCTCGGCGGCTTCGCCGATTCCCTAACCGAAGCAACCCGTATCGCTTACGCCGACATCCCCGCCTTCCCGCGCTCCACCGCAATCGGCCACGCCGGACAAATGGTGATCGGCAAATCAGGCGCCGTACCGGTCGCCGCGATGCAAGGCCGCGTGCATCTTTATGAAGGATATTCCGCGCAGCAGGTAGCCTTCCCCATGCGCGTATTCGGCCGCATGGGCATTCGCGCAGTCATCCTGACCAATGCGGCAGGCGGCATCAATCTGAATTACCAGCAGGGCGCGCTGGTGCTGATTCGCGACCACATCAACCTGCAGGGAACGAATCCCCTGGTCGGCCCCAACGACGACCGTTTCGGCGTACGCTTTCCCGACATGACGCAAGCCTACGCCAGATCGTATCGCGAACTCGCGCGGCAAGAAGCAGTCAAGCTGGGAATGACGCTGCACGAAGGCGTCTACGCGGCCCTGCTCGGGCCAAGTTACGAAACGCCCGCCGAGATCAACTATCTGCGAACCATCGGCGCCGACTTGGTCGGCATGTCGACCGCCTTCGAAGTGATCGCCGCGCGTCACATGGGAATCAAAGTGCTCGCCATCTCCTGCGTCACCAATATGGCAGCCGGGATCATCGACCAACCGCTCTCGCATCAGGAAGTCATGGAGACCGGTGAACGCGTTAAGACCAGCTTCGAGGCGCTGCTGCGCGCAGTCTTGCCGCGCATTCAAAACGACAAAGACATCACTGCGTAGCTGCGAAAGCCTCAGAGCGTAATGCCTACTTCTCCGCCCGCTGAATAACCAATTCCACCGGCGGCTTCACTCCATACACCGCGGCAAAACTCCCTTGGTTCACTGCCAAAGCGAAATGCCCGCGCGAATCGATGTAGAGAAGGGGCTGCCCCAGCCCCACATCACTGAAGGTCCGCACGAACTTGATCTTCATCTCTTTGCCGCCGACCCTCACCGGGACATCTTGGCCGCGCTGGTAGCCCAGCTTCAGAAAATCCTCAGCGTCCAAATTCGTCACCAGATTGCCGAACGGACCGTCGGTCGCAATCACTTCCGCCGTCACCCCGCGCTCGTCAAGCCGCGCCGCCTTCAATTCCAGACGCACCAGCGACGCCACCGGCATCTCCGGACCAACCTTCGTCCAATCGTCGCCGCGCGCCACATGCGCTCCCACGGGAGAAAAAATGTCGCGGCCGTGAAACGTCGACGACATCTTGGTCCCAATCATCCAATCCGGATTCGTGATCTCGTGTACGCCCTCGATGCCGTCGCGCTGCTCCACCAGCGTGAGCAGGCCGTTATCAGGTAGCACAAAATACTGTCCGCGCTTCGACTTGGCGACAATCGCCTTGCGCGTGCTACCCACCGTCGGATCGATGACCACCACGAAAACTGTCCCCGCTGGATAGTAAGGCGTAGCCCCATAGAGAAAGCGTGCGCCGTCGAGAATGGAAAACGGCGTCACCTGATGCGAGAGGTCGACGATCCGTACCTCCGGCATGATCGAGTACATCACGCCCCGGCAAATGGCAACCGAATCGTCCACCACCCCGAAGTCGGTCATGAAGACGATGGTCTGCGGATATTTCCCGGCCTGCGCGGACGTCAGCACTGAGAGCACAACAATTAGCACCGCCAGCACGACGAACCTCGATCCGCGATTCTGCTTTGAAAGGGCGCGACTTCCAGTCGAGCCGTAAACCCAAATAAACCCTAACCGCGGCTTCACCCGCATACGGTCTCCTCCGCCCGGGTACAATTCGTGGTTGCAAGAATACTCGGGGCTGCCGCCGCGCAGCAAATCAAGCGCAGCCTTGGCCACTCCCGTCTATAATGTCTTTTCGAATCCACAGCACAACCGCAAGGAGGCCCTAATGTCGTCGCCAGCCATCCCCGAGAAATACCGCGATCTGTTCCAGAAGCGCGCCTTCGCCAGCCTCGGCACCCTCATGCCCAACGGCAGTCCACAAGTCACGCCCGTGTGGTGCGACTTCGATGGCGAGCACATCATTTTCAACTCCGCCAAAGGCCGCCAGAAAGATAAAAACGTCCGCCGCGACCCGCGCGTAGCCATGACTTTGATGGACCCGGAGAATCCCTACCGTTACCTCGAAATCCGCGGCCGCGTGGTCGAGATCACCGAAGAGGGAGCCAGCGCCAACATCGACAAACTGGCCAAGAAATATCTCGGCGTCGACAAATACCCCTACGGCCAGCCCGGCGAAGTGCGCGTCATATACAAAGTAAAGCCCGAGCACACCACCGTGATGGGCTAGGCCCTGGGAGGAGTCGAGCAACCGGATCAAGGCAACATTGAAGATTCGTATCAGGGCACCCCTTCAGGCGTGCCGTAAAAGCACATTTTTCAATGCGCCTTCAGGCGCTGGCATTCGCATCCGCGCTAGAGGTCTCCCATTCAGATCTACAACCTTTGCTTCCTCGGCTTCGGCAACGTAAACCGCACCCTCGTGCAATTGCTCGAAGACCGCAAGCAGGAACTCCGCGACCGCCGCGGAATTTCCTTCCGCATCACGGGAGTAGCAACCCGCCATCTAGGATGGATCGCCGACCCGAAAGGCCTGGATCTGGTTCGTGTGGGTCAGACACTCTTGTCCGACAAAGGCCGGAAATCTGAGATAAATCCGGCAACCGTCCAAGACTGGCTGATAGCAGCCCAAGCCGACGTCCTCTTCGAAGCGACCGCACTGAATGTCGAAACCGGCCAGCCCGCCATCGATCACATCCGCGCCGCCCTCGAGCACGGAGCCCACGCCATCACCGCCAACAAAGGACCGATTGTCCACGCCTACCGCGAACTCCGCGATCTAGCTGCCAAGCAAGGCAAACGCTTCCTCTTCGAATCCACCGTGATGGATGGTGTCCCCATTTTTTCCTTGTTTCACGAACTGCCCGCAATTCATCTGCAAGGATTTCACGGCATCCTGAACTCCACCACAAACGTGATCCTCGGCGAAATGGAAAACGGCCTAAGCTTCGACGAATCGTTGAAGAAGGCGCAAGCCCTAGGCGTAGCCGAAACTGATGCCACCCACGACATCGACGGCTGGGACGCCGCCGTAAAAACCGCCGCCCTCATCACGGTGCTGATGGATGTGCCGGTGAAGTTAGAGGACATCACCCGCGAAGGCATTCGCGATTTGACCACGAATGCCGTTCGCAACGGCCGGCGCGACGGCTGGCCGTTCAAGCTCGTATGCCGCGCCCAGCGCGCAGGGGACGGCGTAAAGGCGAGCGTCATGCCTGAAAAAGTGTTAAGCAGCAGCCCGATGGGAAAGATTTCTGGCACGTCGTCCTACGTTTATTTCGAAACCGACATCTTCCCCGGCCTCGCCATCACCGAAGAAAATCCCGGCCTGTACGCGACCGCGTATGGCATGCTGGCGGACTTTGTACGGGCGGCTGTCGCTCATTAAGGTGACTTGCAGTCGAGGCTCGCTGTCGCTAGACTTCTAGCCCCAATCCCAGGAGGCGACGAGTGGACCATCTCACCGACGCGCCGGTAGCAAACATCCTCATCCTCGCCGGCATCATCTTCCTTGCCGTGGGACTCTTTGGCCGAATCGGCGGCTTCATCGGAAGCATTTTCGGCAACATCGAAGCAGGAAAGAATTCCCGTGTGCTGGCGGGAATTCTCGGAGTACTTCTGATTGTGGGTGGTGGGTGGCTGCATGAGGACAGTCACAAGTCCGCTGCGCCGAGTGCCCCAACGGCGCCCACGCCCCCAGGCACGTCGGCCGCGGGAACAGCCCCACCATCGCCCGCGCCCGACGTCGCCCGCGAGTCCCCAACAGCCAAGGCCTCGACGCTGCAACCTTCGCCCAGCAGCACCTTGCAGCCCATGGCGTCCGATTCGCCGGTGCGAGCCGCGGAACGGGAAAGGCTACCAGCACCGACTCTGCCGCCCCTCGGTGATGACCGCCTCGTCGGAACCTGGACCAACCTAACTCCTCGAGCCGACAGCATCAAGAGAATTGAGATCGTGCGCGCGAGGCAAGGCCTGAACATTCACATTTGGTATTCGTGCTCTGCTGACGAATGCGATTTGGGCCTTCACGGCTTGGATGTGTCGGGCGGAACTCCTACCTATACTTACGAACTCACGAACCCGAATCGCCGTATTACGGGTTATCTGACATTACAAACCGCGCATGTGCTGCACGTAACGATTGATCGCCTGGAGGCACGCACCCCGCCCGGGCGGCACCATTGGGTTTTCACCAAATCGACCATCTCTGAGACCGTGCTGAGCGCCTTCGCCACCTACCTGGATGCACCGGGCCAAAAGGCTTTTGCCATGGCTCCTGGAGTGTGGTCCTATGAAACTGGCCAGGCTTCTGCCGACGACGCCAGGGAAAAAGCAATGCAGCGCTGCGAAAGACGCGGCGTCCCCGGTTGCCGGATCATACTGCTCAACGACGATGCCGCCCAGTGATCGCCGACCGCTTCCCGCGACGCGACAGTGCCGTGGAAACCCATAGTTGCTTCGTCTGCCAGAGCAGTGCGTCACTCACAAACAGTGACCGATTTTCTGGATTGCAATGCTGCTTAAGTTGTCGAACTCCGACGGTTCGAACTCACCTTGAACGCGGCTGAAGTGAAAGTCGATGTATACGCTCCATCGATCGCAAGTAAATCCGTCGCCCGGCTCTTGCCCGATCTGCTGTCTTATGTCGCCATTTCCATCGGTTACGTAGCGAACTCTTCTGGAATCCAAGTATTTCTTAACTCCGGATCTTGGCATCCCAAGCTGGAGGTCGCGTTGGTTTTGCGCCAACACGGTCTGGTACGCAGCATCGCGCTTGGCCTGGGCTGCTTTAGTTCCGGCGACCCGGGCTTCATGCCTAGCGTAAACCAGCCATCCCGAAAGCAGAACGACGACGACGACAAAAACCGCGATAGCTTTTTTCATTGAGCAGGCCGCTCTGATTGATGCCACGCGCGATCACGCCCGGCATGAAGGCTCCCGACCCCGCCGCCATGGTAAAACTAGAAGACCATCATGCCAACCACTGAAACCACCACCACCCGCGCCCTCGACATCGCCTACGTCCGCGCCCAATTCCCCTCCCTCACCCAAACCGTCAACGGACACCCCGCCGCATTCCTCGACGGCCCCGGCGGAACGCAAGTTCCGCAGCGCGTAATCGACGCAATCTCCAACTACCTCGGCCGCGACAATGCGAACACCGACGGCGCCTACGCAACCAGCCGCCGCACCAACGCCACGCTCGCCGCAGCCCGCGCAGCCATGGCCGACTTCCTGAATTGTGACGCTGATGAAATCGTCTTCGGCCCTAACATGACCACGCTGACCTACGCCATGTCCCGCGCGATCGGACGCGATCTCGGCCCCGGCGACGAAATTCTGGTCACGCGTCTCGATCACGACGCCAACGTCTCCCCCTGGCTCGCGCTCGAAGAAAAAGGAGTGACCATTCGTTGGGCAGAAATCCACCCCGGAGACTGCACTCTCGACGTCGAAGATCTCGCCGCAAAGCTCAATTCCAAAACCAAGCTGGTCGCAATCGGCTACGCCTCAAACGCGGTCGGCACGATCAACCCGGTGAAAGAAATCGTCCGCCTGGCCCACGCCGCCGGCGCTCTCGCATACGTTGACGCGGTACACTACGGCCCGCATGGCCTGATCGATGTGGCCGCCCTCGATTGCGACTTCCTCGTCTGCTCCACCTATAAATTCTTCGGCCCGCACATGGGAGTTCTCTTCGGCAAACGCGAGCACCTGCGGCGCCTGCGTCCCTACAAAGTCCGCCCGCTCACCGAGGCCATACCCAACCGCTGGGAGTGGGGCACGCTCAACCACGAATGCATCGCCGGCATCGTGGCTTGTGTCGACTACATCGCCGACCTAGGCCGCCACGAGCACAGCACATGTGGAGACGGGCGCCTCGGCCGTCAGTCGAGCGAAGCGAGACCCTCGGCGATATCCACGCGCCGCGCCGCCATCATCGCAGCTTTCGAATCGATTCATCGCCACGAACACGCACTGATGAACCGCCTGATCGCCGGGCTTTCCGAAATTTCCAAGCTGAATATCTACGGGATTACTGATCCCTCCTGCTTCGCCTGGCGCTGTCCCACACTAGCGGTGCGCGTGATCAATCAGACTCCCGACCAAACCCCGCTGGCCCTCGCCACCAAACTAGGCGAGCGAGGCTTCTTCACCTGGGATGGAAACTACTACGCCCTGAACCTAACCGAGCGCCTCGACGTGGAGAAATCCGGTGGCTTCCTCCGCATCGGCCTCGTCCACTACAACACAACAGAAGAGGTAGATCGCCTGCTGCAAGCACTAAGGGAAATTTTGGTGTGACCACGTTCCCGTCCTCCGTGGGCTATTTCACAGAATGCTGGCCAAGCAAGAACCGGGCTGCAGAAACACGTCAGCCCGGGACTAGGTCCCAGGCTGGTAGGGAGCGCGAACGCGCAAAGAAGAAAGAAAGCGCGCCAACAAATTGCAGGCGAACCCGCCGAGGCGCGGCTTACGGCCAGCGTTTGGCGGTATCGTCCCAACCGGCCGCGCGCACCGGCTGCGCCGCCGCGACCACCGGGGCTGCCGGAATGCGGATCGGCTGCTGCGGTCCGTTCACGGCCGTGGGCAGTACCGCCTTCGCCGCGTCGGAGTTTATTTCCATTCCTTCGGACAGCAAGGGAGCCACCAGCCGCAGCGCTTCCACTTCTTTCTCCAGCCGGGTCAACTCCATTTCTTTCTGCCGCAAAACTTCATAAACGTTCTTCATAGACAGGGCACCTGTGAGTCCATCGTAGGGTCGCTGCATCCTTCCTCGAACTTTAGCAGACTTACCCGTGTTGTCAAGAAATTAGGGCCTAACCCTTAGTATTCAGGCAAACACGCCCGGTTTTACGCCGTAAAGATTCCCCCCTCACCCCATACCTCGCCCACGGAATCCCCCGCCCAGCAAGGCTTTCGCCGGATTTTCACAATCCTGGAAAGATCGCCAAAACCAGCAATTCGCGCCCCATTTTGGTCCACTATCGCGAAAACCCGCGCCCCGCCTGCCTTCTGCGCCAACTCGCTTCCTTCCACTGCACAAAATCCGGTCACCCACCTGTGGACGCCCCGCATCTGATTGAAACCAAATAAGATAAAACAGCATTCTTTTTGTTGACTCAGAAATTAGAAGGAGTACAACAGGATCGTTCTTTGACAGTTTCTTAAGTTTTTCCGGTTGGTGCAGCGTCCGGGGCTCAAGCTGGGTCACCCTCAACATTGCAAAATGCGGAGGGAAGGCAAGCAAGGGTCTATAGCAAAGCGCTGGTCGAGAAGAACGGGAAGCCCAGTCGAAGGCAAGACAGAGTTCCGAGGCGTTGGGTAGGTTTGTCCGGTTGGCGGTAAGCCCGGAGCCCGAGCGAAGATCGCGCGCAGCAACCCGCAAGGGAAGCAGCGACAGCAGGTCAAGCAAGGGTCTAAAAGCGAGCTACTGGCCGAGAAGAATGGACCCAACACCACCTCGGAACTCTTAATTTTTGTAGAATAGTTTCGCGTTGGTTCCTGGCAATCCCCGATTTTTCTAGGTACCAGGCACTCGGTACTGAACTTCTAGACCTTCCGCGAAACAATAACCCACACCGTCCCCCGCCCCTCGCAATAGCGGCAGCGTTCTTCCCCCATCAACTTCCCGGTACCCCGGCACTCCAGGCAGTTGGCAACAATGTGCAACTCCTGCTGCGAACTCTCCGGAAGCTTGGCCGGATCCTTGAACAATTCCGCACGATGGAAGTCGCGCAGCCAGAACACCAGCTTGCCTTCAAGATTCTCACGGTCTTTGGTGCTGAGTTCTACGCCGCGCTGTGGCCACCACTCGCGAATGCAGTCGTAGCAAATCAGTTCGCCGGCATCGAATAGAGAGCCGGGATCAGACCGCCGAAGGTACTTCTTACACCAGGAGCACGCTGTAACGCCCAGCAGACCAAGTGCGTCCTTCAACCGATCGAGATCGAGCTGCTGCCGCGACAAGACTTCTTCCAGGGGTGTGTCGGACTTTTCGGCCATAGATTGGTTCCCATAGCAAAGGGACCATTCAGGATATACCGAGCAAGCCCCAGGCACCGGCCACTGGCCCCTAATCCCTGCCCCCTGGCCACTGCGCTAATCCACGTGCTCTCCCACTTCAAAGTCCCCCTGCTCGGCCATGGGCAGCACGTCCCGCTCGCCGGCAATCCACACATATAGAGTCGGCAACAGAAAGATGCTCATCACCAGATCCGCAATCAGTCCCCCCACGATGACGATCGCAAACGGACGCTGCGAATCAGAACCAATCGCGTGCGAAAGCGCCGCCGGCAACAGTCCAAGAGTCGCCACCAGCATCGTCATCATAATCGGCCGCAGCCTCAGTACCGCGCCCTCGACCGCCGCGTCCTCAATCGTGAAGCGCCGCGCCCGAAGCTGGTTGATATATTCCAGCATGATCACTCCAGTTTGCACCGACACCCCAAACAGCGCCAGGAATCCCACTCCCGAGGACACGCTGAAATTCGTGCCCAGTAATCAGAAGCGCCAGCAAGCCGCCAAAGCGAGCCATCGCCACATTGGCCAGGATCAGCAACGCCCATTTGAAAGACTTGAACATCGTATACAGGATGACGAAGATGACGAGAATCGTAATGGGGAGCACGATGAGCAACCGTTCGTCCGCCCGCTTCTGGCTCTCGTATTCTCCCTCCCAGTCGATGTGATATCCGATCGGTAATTTCACCTGTTCTTCGACTTTCTTCATCGCTTCTTCTACTGCGCCACCGAGGTCCCGCCCACGGACGCTGTACTTGATGGCAACGTATCGCTGATTGCCTTCGCGATAGATTTCCGAACCGCCGTCGGCTTCGCTGATCTTGCACAGCTGCGCCAGCGAAACGCGCTCTCCCGAGGGCGACAGCAGGCGAATGTTCTTGATCGCTTCCTGCGTGCTCCGGTATTGCGGCAAGTAACGCAAAGTAAGGTCATACCGCGCTTCGTCCTTAAGAACTTGCGTAAGCGCATTCCCTCCCACCGCCGTCTGCACCGCATCCTGCACGTCCGCGACGTTAATCTGGTAACGAGCCGCCGCATCGCGATCCACCGTCACGTTTAGATTGGGCTGGCCCAGCACGTGAAACACTCCCAGGTCTTCGACTCCCTTAACCGTTCCCATAATGCCGGCAATCTCGGCGCTCTTTTCTTCCAGCGTCTTCAGGCTATCGCCATAGACCTTGATGGCCAGCTCGCCCTTTACTCCGCTGACCGCCTCTTCCATGTTGTCTTCGATAGGTTGAGAGAAACCCCAGACTACGCCCGGAATCTGGTTGTTGAGTTCGCGATTCATGGCCGCGATCAATTCGTCTTTGTTCTGATGAAAGACAGGCCGCCATTCTTCCTTCGGCTTCAGATCCACGAAATACTCAGTATTGAAAAAGCTGGTGGTATCCGTGCCGTCATCCGGTCGTCCCGTTTGACTGGTGCATTGCGGAACTTCGGGGAAGGAGCAGAGAATAATCCGCGCCTGATTTGACACTCGGATCCCTTCGTCCGGCCCGGCGCTGGGCGCAAGCGTGCCTCGCACCCAGAGCGCGCCTTCATCCAGGTGGGGCAGGAATTCAGAACCGATGACCCCGCCGAACGCGAGGAAAAGCGTAAAGAAAAATCCGACCACCCCGATACCCAATACCAGCTTCCGTCGGCGAATCGCCCACCGGATCGCGCTTCGGTAGTGCTTGACCAAAAACTCCATGATTGGATTGCGCCACTCCTTCGCTCCCTTGGCGAAGGCGAAACTGGCCAGCACCGGCGCGATCACTATCGAAAATAGCAATGCCCCCAGCAGCGCAAACGCCACCGTCCACGCCATGGGATGAAACAGCCGCCCCTCCACCCGTTGCAGGGTGAAGATCGGCAGGTAGGCCGTAATAATGATGGCTATCGCGTAGAACACCGGCCGCTGCACTTCGTGCGAGGCCTCGCTGATCTTTTCGTTGGGAGTTTTCGTATCCCCGTTCTTGTGGCCCAGATGGCGCACGATGTTTTCGATCATCACTACCGCGCCGTCGACCACCATGCCAAAGTCCAGCGCGCCCAGAGACAAAAGGTTTGCCGGAATGTGCCTCAAATCCAGACAGATCGACGCAAACAGCAGCGAAAATGGAATCGTCGCCGCCACAATCAGCGCGCCCCGCACGTTGCCTAGAAATAGAAACAGAATGATCGAGACCAGAATCATTCCTTCCGTAAGGTTGTGCAGCACGGTGTGACTGGTGAAGTGGACCAGATCGCTGCGGTCGATGAACGGAACAACCTTTACCCCCGGTGGCAAAATATGGCTATTCAGCTCCTCCACCTTCTTGTGGATGCCCTGCAATGCCGTATCTGCTGCCGCTCCCTTGCGCAACAGCACGATGCCCGAAACCACATCGTCGTTATCGACGATCCTTCCATTCTCCCGGTGAATGGCTTTGGCAAACTGTCCCAGCCGGATCTTTGGACCTTGCGCAACCACTGCAATATCCTTCACCCGCAGTGGCGTGCCATTCTTGGTCGTGATGACCGTCTGTTCAATGTCGTGAACCCGGTCAACCAATCCCACAGAGCGCACGTTGATCTGCTGCAAACCTTCCTGAATGAAGCTGCCGCCAGCGTTCGTGTTGTTGTTGGTGAGTTGCTGCTCCACCTGGGCCAGGCTCAGGCCATAAGCCACCAGCTTGTTTGGATCCACGCGAACCTGATATTCGCGTGTGGGACCGCCGAAGCTCGAAACGTCGACAATGTCCGGTACCGCTTTAAAGTTTTTTTCGATGACCCAGTCTTCAATCGACTTCAGCTCCATCGGGTCATAGGCAGGGTTAGTGCTGCGCAGCGTGAAGAAATAGATCTGCCCAACCGGGCTCCAGTCCGTCCCCATCTGCGGCACCACGTTCGGCGGTAGCGTGACCTGACTCAACCGCTCCAGCACTCGCTCCCGGTTCCAGTCGTTGTCCGATTCATCGTCGAAAATCAGCTTCAAGTCAGAGAGGCCGAACAGCGAGAACGAACGCAGATGCACCACATGCGGAATGCCGTTCATCACCACTTCCAGCGGAATCGTGACTTGCTGTTCGATCTGTTCCGCCGAAATCCCCGGCCATTGCGTAATGATCTCAACGTAGTTGTCCGCCACGTCGGGATACGCCTCAATAGGCAGCCGCTTGAACGAAACAATCCCTCCCGCGAAAAGGATCAACGCCAGCGCCAGCACCAGCAGCCGGTTGGTCAGAGCGAAATCGACGACCCGTCGAATCATCTATTGCTCCACCGTGTTCTGCAGCGCCAACGCATTCGACACCACCTGATCTCCCGGCTTGATCCCTGAAACCACCTCCTGCAGGTTCCCGGGAAGCATTGCCCCGGTCACCACTTCCAGCCGCTTGAAATGCCCGGCTTTGATCGGCGCATAAACCCACTCCCGGTCATGCAAGTGCAGGATCGCTGCGGCGGGAATCGCCACATGCATCTCCGGAGTTCCGCCATAGAACGTCGCCGTGGTGAACATGCCAATTCGCATCAGTCCCGGATTCTGCACTTCCAGCCGAACCTTCGCGGTACGAATATTGGGATCAAGAACCGGCAGAATGTTATCGACCCGGCCCTTCAAAACCTTGCCGGGATAAGCATTCAGGCGAATGTCCGCAGATTCACCCACGCGCACGGCGTCAAGATCATTCTCGAAAACATCACAAATGATCCAGACATAAGAAAGATCAGAAATGGTGAACGGATTAGGTCCGGACAACCCTTGCACGCCCGACGCGCCCGTAACTTGTTGGTCAGTAATTACGCCGGAGGTCGGCGCGACGATGTCAACGATTCCAGACGGGTGGTCTTTGTCGATGCCCAGCAGCTTCAACTGTTCGGTTGCGGCATTCAGGTCGGCCTTCGCATCGCCTGCGGTGTCCTCGGCTTGTTCCAGAGCGCTCTTGGCGATCGCGCCCTTCTCGTAGAGAATCTGCGCCCGCTCCAACTGCAAACGAGCCAGCCGTTCATCGTTCTCCGCTTTCAAATAAGTATCGTAAGCTCCAGATACATCGTTGCTCCGCACTCTCAGCAGCAACTGCCCTTTCTCCACCGTGTCGCCCAGTCTGGCCTTGATCTCCACCACTCGTCCCGAGGCCAGCGAGATCACCGGCACGGCGCGATTGATATCGGGCTGCACCACGCCGGTAACATTCAGCTGCGGTGCCGCTTTGTGCTCAACCGCCGTCACCAGTGGAAACTGCTCCGGGTGGTCCACCTTGAAATTGTCAGCATCCAGGTCAGGTACAACGGTTGCCGCCGGCGGAGCCTCGGCCTTCTCGTTCTCCTTGCCGCTATTGCATCCGGCAAGCCCAACAGCCAGAGCCAGACCCAGTGCCACTCCGACGTAACGCGCAGCGCTGGACCCCAACCCGAGTCGCGAAGCGACGAGATTCATTAGCCCCGGACGTAAGTCCGGGGAAGCGCCCGCCGTCGAGTGAGTCCCTTCAGGGACGGCACCCTCCGGCCTCGCACGTTTCCTCCAACCCCATTCCATCTTCATTGCACCACCTCGCGCCCCACGGCCAGATTCAACTGCGCCGCCGCCGTCAGATACGATCCCACCAGGTTCACGTAGTTCAACTGCACCGCGCGGTAATCGCTCTCCGCATTCAGAAAATCCAGCAGCGACGCTCCCCCATGCTGGTAGGAAAAGAAAATCGTGTCCCGCACCCGCACCGCCTGCGCCAGATATTTCTGCTTGTAAGGCCGCAGCAGAATCACATTGCTGTTCAACGTCGCGTAAGCCGAATCCACGTCGCTGAACACCTGCGCCTTCGCCGCATCCCGCAGCCGCTCATTGCGCGTGATATCGATCTTTGTGCGCAGCTTCTCCCCCTGGTTGCGGTCAAAAATCCGCAGCGGAAAATTCACATCGAAGCCAATGTAGGCGTCAATCGGCGGATTCCGCCCCACATCGAAGCTGAACGTCGGATCCGTCGATCCATTCGCCTCTGCCAGCTTGTAATTGGTCTGCGCCATCTCCACCGACTGCACCGCCGCTTTCAAATCCGGACGCGTATCCAGCCCAATCTGCCGGTAAAAGTCCAAAGCTTCCATCTGATCGTTGAAGTCAAACACGCCCACCACATCGAACTGCTCCACCGGCGTGCGATCGTTCAACAGCGTCAGCAACTGGATCTTCGCTGTCCGCAAATTCACGTCCGCCGTCTGCAGATCCGATTCATACTGCACCCGCTGCAACTCCAGCCGGTCCAGGTCAATCTGCGCAATGTCTCCCGCCTCAAACCGGTCGCGGCTGATCTTCAACACGTAGTCGTAATATTCCAGGTTGTCTTTCGCGAACTGCAGCACCGCCTTAGCCTGCAGCGTTCCCACAAACGCCCCGCGCAAACTGAACAGAAGATTTCTTTCCAGATCCTGCTGCTGCGAAACACCAACCGCCGTCGCCTGCTTCGCGCTCTCCGTACGCAACTCCCGCTTGTGCGCCCGCTCGTGCAGATAACTCACCGTAGCCGAAGGCAGCCAGTAGGCGAACGGTCCATGCGCCGGCCCACCCGGAAACGGATCGATCTGATCCGCCAGCAGCGTCAACTGCGGATTCGGCCGGAAATGCGCCGTAATCTCCTGCGCCTGCAACTCGCTGATATTCAACTTCCCCGCCAGCAGCGTGGGATTACTCAGCTGCAACCGGTCTTTCACCTGCTCCCATGTCCAACCCTGGGAAGCCCCAACCCGTGCCGTCCCGGCTTGAGGCGGAAGCGGCACTGGCGGCGCAGTCTGCCCCGAAGCCAGACCCACGCCCAGCACTATCAGCCATCCGCAACCCCGCCACAATCTCCGTCGCATCACCAACTCCAATCCAAACTTCCCCGAGCTCCCCGTAGAGACGTAGCTTGCTACGTCTCTACGCCACAATCCCAGCTGCAAACAAGCGTTCCTGAAAGTATCCGGCCTCCCTCGTAAGGATTCCCTAAAGACGAAGGAACCATCGCCGCGGATTTATTGCGGCAACCCATCAGCGATGCAGAAACAATGACCTGTAAGAATGATTCTGCGAACTATCCGAGGAGGGAAAAAGGTGGCGCCCGGCTGCCCTGAAAAACGCAAGCCCTCGCCAGCGGAGCCAACCGTCGAACCGAAACTTCCAGCCGCCCAACTTCCGGAGCCACCAGCCGCACCGCACTCACTAACGCCGCCGGAGCCCCTTGCAGCCGGTTCACCCAGGCCGAATTCTTTTCACTTCCAGCCTGCCGCACCGTGCGCTTGCTGATCGAGGAATCCTCCATCTCGGCCCGCATCGCGTGCAGATCGTCCGATGCCGAGATCACCGGAAACAGCAGCACCAGCACGCATCCCAGAGCCAGTACACACTGCAGCGCATTCACTCCGCGCGCCGCCCGCGATCCCGCATCCCGCCGCCACAGCCAGTAAGCCGGCAGCGCCAGCAGCATCCAAGCGAGATTGAGCAACAGCTCCATAACAAACCTGCAAGCTATTTTTCCAGAACTCTCAAACCCAAGTCAACGTGACCACAGTACCAAACTCGAATCCCCATCGAAAACTAGAAACTTAGAACTGACCCCTGCCCCCTAACCACTGCCCTAAGGTCCCACAACCACCTGCAGCGCCCCTGGCGTCTGCATCCGTTGCCGGTAAATCGCATTCCGTTTCGCCACCTCGCCCACCACATTGACGTAGACCACGTACCCGCCATGCGGCAGCGTCTCACCAAACGGCAACGCCATTCCAACCGTGCCCTTCTTCAACAAAAAGTGTTGATACCCGATCTCCGTAGCCCGCCCGTTCTCCGCCACCGCCTTGGCGTCAAACGTTAAATCCATGTCGTCCGGAGTCGTGTTCGACACTGCCACGCTGCCATCGATCCGGTTCGCGGTCACGTGCGCCGGAACCTTCCAGACCACCGTAAGCGCCTCCACCACTTTAATCACGAACGCCCGCCGCGCCCCCTGCTGCGGCTTGCCGCCGTCCCGCGCCTCCACCACAAACTGAAATTCACCCGCGCGTTCTGCCGTTCCCCGCAGCTCGCCATTCTCGTCCAGCATGATCCCCGGAGGCAACACGCCACTTTCCAGGCGCCAGTGCAACGTCGGCACATAGTCGCCTCGCCCATACAATTTCACCGCATAGGGCGCCTGCGGATACGTCACCGGCAACTCATCCGGCTCAATCACCAGTCCCCCGGCCTTATCCGCAGAAGCCTGATCTCGAGAAGCTGGGTCCGGGGGAGTTGCCCCCGTCTGCCCCGACGCGACCGCTCCCATCGCCACCACCAGAGCCCACGCCAGCAAGCAATCCAAAATCCTCGCCATTAATTAAAACTCCCCGAAGGTCTGTCATCCTGAGCGAAGGTTGTGCTTCGCGAAGCGGAGCACAACCGCAGTCGAAGGACCCCCTACCTGCCTGCACAACCGGAAGCCTTGCAAGGCACGTCTGAGGACGGCTCGTCCGATACGACTCCTGCACTCAGCCCGCAGCCACCATGCTACCGGAACTCGCCCCCACCCTGACAACTCCCGCCGCACCGAAGTCCCCGCCGTCCCGTCTTGGATGCCGAAACTCACCCGCCCGCACCACTCACACAACGCCAGAATGTAAAGATATGTATAGCTTGCGCCGCCCTCGCATTTTCCTTCTACCTCGCGCTACTTATTTCCTTGGTTCGGGTTTGAGGCAACTGGATTCACCTGTGCTACCCTCGAAGCTAAAGATGGCCAGTTCCACGTTCGATTCGCTCCCACGGAGGCAGTCTATGTCAGTCCGCAACGCACTCGTCCTGTTCCTCGCGCTCTCCACGCTCTCACTTCTAGTCGCTTGCGGCAGCAGCACCAATAGCGTCACCCCGCCTCCCACCGGCGGCTTCAGCAACACCGACTTTAGCGGCACCTACACGTTCTCCGTCTCGGGCGAAGACTTAACGGGCGCAGACACAATAGGCGTCTTCGCGATGGCTGGATCGCTGGTGGCCTGTGGCTGCCCCGCGGGCACCATATCATCGGGCAACGTTGATCTCGACGACACATCGGGCTCGGCGCCCGCTTCGACCATCGGCAACAACAGCACCTACACCATTAGCCAGGACGGGCGCGGCTTCGCCAAGCTCATGATCACCACTGCAGCCAGCGTGGCCGTCGAGGTCGACGTCGACTTCGTCCTGACTTCGAGCTCCCACGGATTAATCATCCGCTTCGATGGGAATGGGACCGGCAGCGGCACCATTGACCAGCAGTCGAGCGCCACACTCGGCAATGTCGCCTATGCCTTCTTCCTCTCCGGCAGCGACCTAACCAACGCCCCCCTCGCGACAGCCGGAGCGTTTACACTCAGTTCCGGCGCGATCAGTCCCGCCGGAGTCGAGGACTTCAACTACGCCAAGACACTCTCCACACAACTGGGCCTTACTGGTTCGGTCTCGGTGGGCTCGGGAACCGCCCCGGGAGTCGCTACGCTTAACACGTCGTTCGGAAATCTCACCTTCGATGTCTATGCAATTGATAGCACCCACCTTAAACTCATCGAGAGCGACGGGCAGGCGATTCTCGTCGGCGACGTCTTCACTCAGACGAGCGCCTCCATACCAAATGAAAGCCTGGTTTTCACGATGACGGGCCTGGATCCATCACTCAACCTTTTCGCGGCCGGAGGCGTGATGTCCTCCGACGGTACCAGTATGATTCCGACTGGCGCCGAAGATGTGAACGACGACGGCACTGTTGATAACGGCACTACCACGCCGTTTCCCTTTAGTGGCTCCTTCGTTGCCACCGGCGGCGGACGATTCCAAGTCACCTTAAATGGCTTCGCTGGAGGCTCGGTCTTTGCCGCTTATCCTTCCGACGGCGGTCTCTTCTTCCTGGAGGAAGACACTGGATTGGCCGCCGGGGTCACCAGCGGCCTCGCCCTGGTGCAGACATCGGGTGCCACCATCACCGCATCCTCGGGTTACGGACTGAACCTCACCGGCGAGGACGTCATCAACACCGTCGAACTCGACGAAATAGCCGAGTTCAAGACTACGAGCAGCACTTTCACTGGCGGTCTCCTCGACGAGAATGACGGCTTCACCATCGATAACCCTCAGAACTTCGGGGGCTCCTACACCGTCTCCAACGGCACAGGCTCGGCTACCAACGTCAGCAACGCTCTGCAGAGCATGTTTTTCTATGTCGCAGATGGCTCGACAGTGCTTTTCCTTTCCACGGATCCCAACCAAGCGGCGCAGGGGTTGTTCCAAATCCAGAGCGCTCCTCAAAACGGCCCTCAACAACCTGCGGTGCAAGCGCGTGCACTTCCTATGCTGCGGTCCATACCCCACTCGCATTCGGCGTCGCGACAAGGTAAGACTCACCTAGGCCCCGCAAAATAGCGAATGATCAAATAACCACGGGCGCGGCTCCAGGCCGCGCCCCTTTTTTCTGCTCGCACCCCGCCTGTTCCCTCTAGCACTTCGTGACCTTAGTTACCTTTAACGAAAGCCCTCTCTTCCAGCACAATCACTCTGAAGGTCTCTGTCTTCGGGAGAACAAGATTGCTCTGTCAACGCTTTCTGCGAGTTTCCATATTCGTGCTCATCACTGCGTCCCTGGCCTCAGCGCGGGATCTCGCCGTGGTTTCCAACAAAGCCAATGCCGGCCGCGCCATCACTCTCTCTGATCTGGTCAAGGTCTGCAAAGCCGAGACCAGCCGCTGGCCCGACGGCAAGTCCGTCACCGTCGTCATGCGCGCCCCGTCTTCACCTGAAATGAAGGTTGTCCTCGAAAAGGTTTATGGCATGTCCCCAAGCGAGGTCGCCGGCCTCATCGTCACCTCCAATCAAGGGCACCCCAGCCATCCCCCTTTCGTGCTCGTCACCTCCGACGACGATCTCGTTAACCGGGTGGCCGCCATCCCCGGCGCCGTCGGTATCGTGGATGTGTACTCGATTAACAGCAGCGTAGCGGTAGTAAAGCTAGCCGGCAAACTCCCTCTCGAGCCCGGCTACCTATTACACGGAAACTAAGAAGTGGCTGGAGATCAGTGGCCAGTGGTCAGTGGCCAGTGGCCAGTAAAATCGCAAAAGCCGTAAAGGGCAAAATCTAAGGATGGGCTTTACCCCCCAGGGACCAGAGACGTGAACAATGGCAACGGAAATGAAGAGTGATCAGTAATCAGCGGCCAGAAAACGAACTTTCTTAACTGACCACTGACCACTGGCCACTGACCACTGATTTTACGGCCACTGGCCACTGACTTTATGCCAGCTCCGGGCAAGAAACTCGACTCGAATAAACCGGCCCCGCCGGCCGGGGCCCATGCTCGCCGTTTTCCGCGTTTTATCCTCGATGTCCGCATGCAGGTCCGCATGTTTCAGGATGCAGAATTCCGCTCCTGCTGGGGACGCTCCACCGAACTCGGCCAGGACGGCATCGGCGCCACCCTCACCGGCGAACTCGAAACCGGCGAAATCGTTTCCCTCGAGATTCCCCTGCCCCTAAGTCCCTACCCGTTAAAAGTCCGAGCGATAGTCCGTTACCGTCAGGGTCTCCGCTACGGTTTCGAATTCCTCACCCTGAACGACAACCAGCGCCAAATAATCCGCCGAGTCTGCGAAATGCTAGCCACCAAAGTCTGAAGAGCAAGGTTTCAAAGTTTCAAAGTTTCGCGCGTTTCAAGGAGCTTTTGAAACTTTGAAACCTGAAACCTTGAAACCTGATTTATTCCAATTACCACCGTAACTTTCGAGTAACCCTTCCGCCGTTCTACCATGCCCAAGGCTGAGTTCCAGAGGGGGAGCTTCCAAATGGGTGATCGTGTCACCCGTGTCTCACAATCACGAGAACTTGTGCGTGCCAAGCGTCTGCGTCAGGCGCTCGAGCGCGGAGCCCCGCCCGCATTCGTTCCGCCCGCAGTTCCCAACCCTGCCAAACAGTCATCGTCTCTTTCCTGGAACCCCGTAGAAAAGAACCCCGTAGAAGATTCCGAAAAAACGAATTCCAAAGAAAAGAATCCAAGGAAAACTACTCCTGACGAAACCCTCAGCATCCGCCGCCAGTATCTCGAACAGCTCTTTCAAAACTCGCCCGACCCTCTCATTATCACTGACGCCTCCTTCCGCGCACAGTGCGTCAATCAGGAGTTCCAGCGCATGTTCGGCTACTCCGCCGCGCAGATCCTGGGCAAATCCGTCGACCAGCTCATTTTTCCCGCCGATCGCGACGCCGAATCCAAATGGATCGCCCAATGCCTCGAGCGCGGCGAGCACATCACCCTCGAAACCCAACGCCGTTGTAAGGACGGCTCCCTGCTCGACGTTTCCGTTTCCTCCGCTCCTCTAATCATCGACGGTCAGACCGTCGCCTTCTACGCCATCTATCGCGACATCTCCGAGCGCAAGCGCGCCGAAGCTCTCAGTTCCGCTCTCTACCGGATTGCAGAAAAAGCCAGCGCCACTCAGGATCTCCAGCAGTTCTTCGCCGCCATCCACGGCATCGTTGACGAACTCATGTGCGCCCGCAATTTCTCAATTGCCATCCACGATCCCGAATCGCAACTGCTCAGCTTTCCCTACTTCGTCGACGAGCAGGAGCCCGCGCCCGTTCCCGCAAAACCAGCTTCCGGCCTCGTCGAGTACGTGCTGCGCACCGGCGAACCCTTGCTCTGCACTCCCCAGCAAGCGCAACAAATGCAGCAGCGCGGAGAAATCGAACTCAACGCTCCGATTCCGCTCCATTGGCTGGGCGTCCCGCTCAAGGTCAACCATCACGTCCTCGGCGCGGTCGTCCTGAAAAGCTATTCCAAGAACACCCGCTTCCGTGAGCGCGACAAAGACGTCCTCACCCTCATCTCGCAGCAGTTGGCCGCCGCCATCGACCGCAAACGCAACGAGCAGGCCCTGCGCCGCTCCGAAGTCTGCTACCGCTCCCTGGTGCAAACCGCCGTCTACGGAATTTATCGCTCCAGCGTCGAGGGCCATTTCCTCGACGTCAACCCCGCTCTCATCGGAATGCTCGGCTATAACTCCGCCCTCGAAATACTTTCTCTCGATCCTCAAAAAGACGTCTTCGTCGATCCCGCCGAATACACCCGCCTGGTCGACGAATTCCGCCGCACCGGACGCATGGACGGCTTCGAAGTCCGCTGGAAACGCAAAGACGGCGTCACCATCACCGTCCGCATCAGCGGCCGCGCCGTAGCCGGCGGCGACGAACCCTCCGACGTCCTCGAAGCCATCGCCGAAGACATCACCGAACGCCGCGTCCTCGAAGACCAATTCCGCCAGGCTCAGAAAATGGAAGCCGTAGGCCGCCTGGCCGGCGGCATCGCCCACGACTTCAACAATCTCCTCATGGTCATCAGCGGATACACCGAAGTCCTCCTCGATCAGCTCACCCTCGGCCACCCTCTGCACTCCAAAGCCGAAGCCATTCAGCAAGCCTCCGATCGAGCCACAACTCTGACCCGTCAGCTCCTGGCCTTCAGCCGCAAACAGCTTCTCGAACTCAAAGTCATCGACGTCAACGCCATCGTCGCCGACATGCAGCGTCTCCTCCGCCCCCTGATCGGCGAAGATATCGAGCTCACCACCAGCCTCGCTCCCTCCGTCGGCTGCACCCGCGCCGACGCCGGCCAGCTCGAACAAGTCATCATGAATCTCGTCGTCAATGCCAAAGACGCCATGCCCAGCGGCGGCAAAATCTGCATCCGCACCGCCAGCGTCACCCTCGACGATGCCTACCGCCCCGAAAACACTTTCATCAAAAACGGCCCCTACGTAATGATCGCCGTCAGCGACAACGGCCAGGGCATGGACCGCGAAACCCAGGCCCGCATCTTCGAACCTTTCTTCACCACCAAAGAAAAAGGCAAAGGCACCGGCCTCGGACTCTCCACCGTCTACGGCATCATCAAACAAAGCGGCGGCTACGTCTTCGTCCAGAGCGAGATCGGCCGCGGCACCGTCTTCACCATTTATTTCCCCCGCGTCGACGAACCCTCCGAAGCCGTAGGTGCGACACCCGTAGCCCTGGCAGCCGTAGGCGGAACCGAAACCGTCCTCTTAGTCGAGGACGAAGACTCCGTCCGCCAGTTAGTCCGTGAAACTCTCGAATCCCGCGGCTACCGCGTCCTAGAAGCCGCCAACGGCAACGACGCATTAGCCCTAGCCGCCACTCACGCCGACCCCATCCACTTAGTCATCACCGATGTAGTCATGCCCGGTCTCAACGGCCACGAACTAGTCCAGCAACTCCAGCCCACGCGTCCCGGTCTGAAAGTCCTCTACCTCTCCGGCTACGCCCAGGACGCTTTCCCCAGCACCGCCGCCGTCGACAGCCAGAAAACTTTCCTGCAAAAACCCTTCACCCTGCAAAGCCTCTCCCGCAAAGTCCGCGAAATCCTAGGCCCACCCACCAACTAAAATTGTCTGAGCAGACCGCCACCTAGATCGTGTGCGAACGATCGCCATTTGGGATTCTGTGGGGACGGCCGCCTCGGCCGTCCAGCCAAGCGCAGCGAGGCGTCCGGCACTCAGCACCCATCACCGATTAAGCGCCATGCCGTGCGAACAACTATGCCGCCTGCGCAACCGTGGAAGAGCGGCGCTTCAGCGCCGCGTTAGGATTTCCTGTTGATACCGGGCTTTAGCCCGGTGGTTGTGTGTCACCTCGCAGGTGTAAAATCTCCTCGCAACCGCACCCTATGAATCCGCATCCCTAACCCCGTCATCAGTACAATAAGAACTCTGGAGGAAAAATCATGGCTCACGAACTACCGCCCCTGCCTTATGACTACGCAGCACTCGAACCCGTCATCGACAAGCAAACGATGACCCTGCACCACGACATGCACCACGGCACGTACGTAAAGAACCTAAACGCAGCCATAGAAAAGCATCCCGAACTAGCCAGCAAGTCCGCCGAAGATCTAATCCGCGACTACAACGCCATCCCCGAAGACATTCGCGGCGCCGTCCGCAACAACGGCGGCGGCCACGTCAACCACTCCATGTTCTGGAAAATCATGAAGCCCAAAGGCGGAGGCGACCCCACCGGCCCCATAGCCCAGGCCATCACCAAGACTTTCGGCACCTTCAAAGATTTCCAGGCCAAGTTCAGCGACGCCGGTGTAAAACAGTTCGGCTCAGGATGGGTCTGGCTAGCAGGCAATGCTGGCGAGATCCATATTATGTCCACACCGAACCAGGACAACCCAATCTCCGTGGGCCACTTCCCCATCTTCGGCAACGACGTCTGGGAGCACGCCTACTACCTGAAATACAACAACCGCCGACCGGAATATCTCGCCGCCTGGTGGAACGTAATCAACTGGGACGAGGTAAACGCCCGTTACGAAGCCTTCAAGACTGGCAAGTCAGTCCGCGAACCAGCCCTAGCCGGACGCTAAACCAATCTGTCATCCTGAGCGGAGTGGCCGCTTCGCAAAGCGAAGCGGCCACGCAGTCGAAGGACCCCTACACCCCCTCCGGTATCTCAGCAGTCTCGAGGCGTTCTCCCCGACCCGCTGTGCTGACAGCCGCCCTCGGCTGTCCTGCCAAGCGAAGCGAGGCGAAAGTCGCACATAGAAAAGCCCCGGCTCATTGCCGCCGCCGGGGCTTCTTTCTCTGGGTCGTGAATAACGCCAGCAATTATGCCGCTACCGTCTCCACATATCCATTCGGATCAGCCTCGAACTCCTGCTTGCATTCTTCCGAGCAGAAAAAATATTTCCTGCCTGCAAACTGCGCTTGGAGTTCGGGCTTCTTCTCTTCCACTCTCATTCCACATACCGGGTCAATTGTCATGATTCCTCCTGACGAGAGAATTTGTTCCTTATGCCCTCCCGTGATAGCAAAGACCTCTCCGTTCTCCGCCCTGCCCCAAGTGACTGACCCCGTTCACCTTCCCCAGCCGCCAATCTCCTCCCCATGAAACCCCAGGAAAATTCTTCTACTCCCGTGCACCTTATACCCACCGCTCGTTCCCATGCGGACCCGCGAACTCCCTCGACTGATGTGGGGACAGCCGCCTCGGCTGTCCCGCCAAGCGCAGCGAGGCGGGAGTCTCACGGATTAGCGGGCGAATTGCTCCGTAATCCCGCCAATAGCGGAACCGCACTCCGCGCCCACCCGTACCATCCTCCAAGCGATATGCGCCTGACCAGAAAATCCCGCCGCCTGCTGCTCTTCCCCACGCTCTACCTCGCATTCTCCGCCGTAGCAGGAATCTTTGTGGCTGACGCAACTCTGCATCCCGGCCGCCGTCCGATAACGCCCGAAGAAGAAACCACCATGCGCGACATCGCTCGCCAACCGAACTTCGGCCTGGCAAACGTTTCCATCACAACTCCAGACGCCGTCACCCTCCACGCTTGGATCATCCATCCCCCGCGCAGCAATGGCGACGCAGTAATTCTCCTCCACGGCCTGGCCGACAACCGCGTCGGCATGACCGGATACGCGCAACTCCTCTTAGCTCACGGATTCACAGTACTGCTCCCCGACGCACGCGCCCACGGCGCAAGCGGAGGCCAACTCGCCACCTACGGTCTTTTGGAAAGTGCCGACATCCACCAATGGTTTGACCTTCTCCTCGCTCAAGATCACCTGCACTGTATCTTCGGATTCGCCGAATCCATGGGCGCTGCCCAGCTCTTGCAGTCCCTAACCGTCGAGCCGCGCTTCTGCGCCGTCGCTGCCGAATCTTCCTTCTCTAGCTTTCGCGAGATCGCCTACGACCGCATGGGCCAGCCCTTTCACCTCGGCCCCTGGTTCGGACGCACCCTCTTCCGCCCCGTCGTCGAATTCGCGTTCCTCTACGCTCTCTGGAAGTACGGCCTCGATATGAAGCAAGTCTCGCCAGAAGATTCGGTCGCAGCCACCAGAGTTCCGGTCCTTCTGATTCATGGCCAAATCGACAGCAACATTCCGCCGCGCCATTCCCGTCGCATCCAGGCCCGCAATGCGAACGTAATCCTCTGGGAGGTCCCCAACGCAGATCATTGCGGAGCCATAAGCACAGCTCCACAGGAATTCAACCAACGCCTTCTGGCGTGGTTCTCCGCAAAGCCGGGAACCGAGGACTGGCCACTGACCACTGGCCACTGACCACTGCTTTCTGCATTTCCTGTGCAACCCCTGTGCACAATCCACTGACCCGATCTCCCCAAAAATCTCTCCACTGCTCCTCCGCAAACAGAACCCGCGCCCTGCACGCGGCTTAACGAGACATCTCTGACCAGATCCCTGATCCGTGGAGATCCGCGAAATTGGTGCCAACTATTTTCCTCAACTGCACCAAAAATACTGAATTGACCGCGCGCCCTTTCGCTCGTACATTCACTCTCGCCCTCTCAACGAAAATGATTCGGGAAATCGGCCGAAGACGGAACCCGGCCGCTGCCGATCAAATCAACCGTTACCATTCAAAATCGAAAACTGAGAACCGAAAACTGACAACTGAGAACTGAGAACCGAGAACTGAATGAAAGCGCCGAACCCATGGATCACCTACCGCACCCGCTTTCTGGTCAAAGCCAAGCAACTAACCGCCAGCCTAACCTTCGCCGACGTTCTCGGACGCCAGCACTCCGGACGCAAAGGCGACTACCTGGTCGAATCCGCCGACGGCGTTCTCCGCATAGCGCCTCGCCAGATCTTCGAAGACATCTATGTACCCTTGCTCTCCGGGGAAATCTCGGAACTGCAAGACACTCAGTCCATGACCTTGTTCCCGCCGCACCTAACCCGCAAATCTCCCCAACCCTATCGCAACGGCCGCAGCCCCGGCCAAAACCAGCGCTCGCTGTAAACACCAATCCAAGGCCCAGCGTCCCGAGGGATTTCACTGATCACTGGCCACTGACCACTAACCACTGTCTTTGTGAACAGACGATGAATTCCACTTGTGGAAAACAAATCCCAAATAAATCCACCAACCCGGTACCAAGCCCGTCATTGTTGAGGATACAACCTATGGTGTTTCCCTCTTGACAGGCACTATAAGCGGGAGTAACTTTGCATTCCCATAGCCCTTTAAAACCGGCCTCGCGGGAACGGGGCGGGTGCAGAACGAAGGGCGCTGTCAGGAAAGACTTACAGACCGGCGTCCGGCCAGAGGTGACCGGACGCCACCTGTAAATGTAAGACAACAAAGAGGTCTCGCCAGCCGGAAGTCGAAAGCCGGTTGTGCGAAGTCCATTAGGAAGTGCGGTGGCCGTTCCCCCGATCCTCTCCCCGGGGGGCCGACTAAATCAGTAAGGTTGTGCACCGGAACCTAATCAGCCTTCTCTTGGCCGAAAAGCCGGAAGGCGGAAGCCGCGAAGCCGGTCTTAGGAGCCCTGGATGGAAGCTTTAACTCGACTGGTCGCTGACTCCCTCGCCCGCCACGGCTTCGACCGCCCCGTGGACCCGCGCCGCCTGCAATGGTCGCGCTGGTTCCGCTGCGATTCCCCCCACAGCCTCCTCGTAGTCCCCAGCAAACCCGGCATCTTCGCCCTAGCCGAAGAAATCATGGACCTGGGATCGGGCAACACGTTGGGAGCCAGCAAGGCCCATGTGGGGACAACCGCCCCCGGCTCTGGCAACAGCCTTGTGGGGACGGACGCATTCGTCCGTCCAGCGAGCGCCCCGACTCTCGAGGTGAGCAAAGATCGGGAAGGGCACGACCTCAGTCGTGCCGCAAACTCGGACAAATCGGTCGCGGCTTTAGCCGCTGAGGCGCCCACCCGCCGCATGCTGGCCGTCCTCCAGTTCTCCGAAGACGACGACATGGCCTTCACCCTCGACCGCATGTTCACGTGTGTCAACCCGCTGCGCGCCCGCCTGGCTTCCGGACGCTGCTTCCTCCGTTTCGTGGTCATCGAAGACCAAGCCCAACGCCGCAACATCTGCAACGCCTTAAATCAGTGGATGCTCTCCTCCGCCGAAAAGGCCTCAGGCATCGGCATCGATTTCCAGTTATCGCTGGAACTGACAGACATAGGCACGACTCGTGTGGGTCGGACACTCCTGTCCGACTCTGCCGACACCGCTCGGACTCCAGCAAAGGCAACCGAGACCGCCCCGGAAGCCGATTTTGCGCCCCCGGCCCCGCTTCTGGACTCCGGGGCCAACAAAAATCTTCACTGTCCTCACCCCCTCCCCTCCGGTTTCTAACTCGGAGGGATTTTGAGCGGGTGGAGCAGGCCTTCAGGCCTGCGTTAAGGCAGGCATTGAGTTCGGGGCTTTAGCCCTGAGGTTTAGAAGTATCGAGCACCACCGGCACATGCAGCACCGTGCAAGAGCGGCGCTTAAGCGCCGCGTTAGAAGCAGAAAGACCGGGGCTTTAGCCCCTGCACCGGCCCCAAAGGGGCGAAAGAAAACGTTCTTTACAAGAACCGCGACACCCGAACAAATTCCCGTTCGGGCACAGCCCAATTTCCCGCATCCACCCCCAGGGACGCCGAATCGGGCCGAAGTAGATAGAATCTAACTAATAATGGAGAGAGCAATGCCCGAGGTCAAAACCACTACCGTCAATGCCCCTGCGGCCACCCCCGCAAACCCTGTCACCCAGAAGAAGACCGCTCCCGGCCTCTCCTTCTGCCGCCTCTTCACCAAGCCCGGCGTCTCCCCCTACGACGAGCTCGAATGGGATCTCCGCCTAGCCCAGATCACCGACGCTCAAGGCAACGTCATCTTCGAACAAAAAGACGTCGAAGTCCCCAAAGACTGGTCCATGACCGCCACCAACATAGTGGCCAGCAAATACCTGCACGGCAAGGTAGGCACCCCCGAGCGCGAAACCGGAGTCCGCCAGTTAGTCACTCGCGTAGCCGAAACCATCCGCAACTGGGGATTAGCCCAGGGCTACTTCAGAACACCGGAAGACGGCGCCACGTTCCATGACGAACTGGTACACATCCTCGTCCGTCAGTACGCCGCCTTCAACTCGCCGGTCTGGTTCAACGTAGGCTGCGATCGCATCGAGCCCAATTCCGACGCCCGCAACTGGCACTGGAATCCCCAGACCCAGCAGGTCGAGTTCGGCATCACCGGCTACAGCAAGCCGCAATGCTCGGCATGCTTCATCAACTCAGTAAAAGACTCGCTGGATTCCATCCTCACATTAGCGAAGACCGAAGGCATGCTCTTCAAGTGGGGCAGCGGCACCGGCACTAATCTTTCCCCGCTGCGCTCTTCCACTGAAGGCTTAAGCGGCGGAGGCACAGCCAGCGGCCCGCTGAGCTTCATGAAAGGTTTCGACGCTTTCGCCGGAGTAATCAAGTCCGGAGGCAAAACCCGCCGTGCCGCCAAGATGGTCATCCTCAACGTAGACCATCCCGACATCGTCGAGTTCATCGAGTGCAAACAAAAAGAAGAGGCGAAAGCTCACGCTCTGGTATCGCTCGGATACGATGGCTCCCATCCCGATTCCGACGCCTACTCCTCCATCTTTTTCCAGAACGCGAATAACAGCGTCCGCGTAACTGACGACTTCATGTACGCCGTAGTCCGCGACACCGACTTCTCCACCAAAAAGGTGCAGGACGCGAGCGTGATGAAGACTTACAAAGCCAAAGACCTTCTAAAGAAAATTTCCGAAGCCACCTGGCACTGCGGCGATCCCGGCATGCAATACGACACCACCGTAAACCGCTGGCACACCTCAAAGAACACCGCAAGAATCAACGCCAGCAATCCGTGCAGCGAATACATGTTCTTAGACGATTCAGCCTGCAACTTAGCCAGCCTGAATCTTCTGAAGTTCGCGCCCAACGGCACGTTCGACGTCGAGGCTTACCGCCACGCAGTAGACGTGTTAATCACAGCGCAGGAAATTCTCGTAGACAACGCGGGATATCCCACCGAAGCAATCATGCGCAACTCCCACGACTACCGCCCGCTAGGCCTGGGCTACGCAAATCTAGGCGCACTCTTAATGGCCGCAGGCCTGCCCTACGACTCCGATGCCGGCCGCGACTACGCCGCCTGCGTAACCGCCATCATGTGCGGCGAAGCCTATCTACAGTCAAGCAAAATAGCCGAACAATGCGAACCGCTGACGCCCGCAACCGACACAGTAGCAACTCGTCTGGGCATAACCGAAGCCGCAAACATGCCAGGCGCAGCCTGCCCCGGCTCGTACATAAACCGCGAACCGTTCCTGGACGTAATCCGAATGCACCGCGCCAGCGTAAACAACATAAATAAATCAAACGTCCCCCCAGCCCTCTACGAAGCAAGCAAAACAACCTGGGACGAAGCCCTAGCCCAAGGCGAAAAGCACGGCTACCGCAACAGCCAAGTAACAGTGTTAGCGCCAACCGGCACAATCGGCTTCATGATGGACTGCGACACTACTGGTGTAGAGCCGGATCTTGCTTTGGTTAAGTACAAGAAGCTGGTTGGTGGAGGGATGATTAAGATTGTTAATCAGACTGTGCCTACTGCTCTGTTCAAGCTGGGGTACGATCATGATCAGGCTAATGCGATTGTGAGTTACATCGATGCTACTGGAACCATCGAAGGGGCGCCGCATATTAAGGACGAGCATCTGGCTGTGTTTGATTGCTCGTTTAAGCCGGCTAAGGGGACTCGGTCGATTGCTTACATGGGGCATTTGCGGATGATGGCTGCTGCGCAGCCTTTTATCTCGGGGGCTATATCGAAGACGGTCAATCTTCCGGAGAATGCATCGGTTGAAGACATCGCGGAGGCTTATCTTCAGGCTTGGAAGCTTGGCCTTAAGGCCGTCGCGGTTTATCGGGATGGGTGCAAGAAGTCGCAGCCGCTTTCGGCGGCTGGGACTAAGACTGCCAACTCTTCGAAGGAAGACTCGCGGGCTGCGGCTGCTCCGCAGGAAGACAATCTGAATGCACCTCCGCGGGCGGTGCGGCACAAGCTGCAGGAGGAGCGGGCTTCGATCACGCACAAGTTCAATATTGGAGGGCATGAGGGTTACATCACTGTTGGGCTCTATCCGGATGGAGAGCCGGGCGAACTGTTCATCACCATGGCCAAGGAAGGATCGACGGTCTCGGGGCTGATGGATAGCTTTGCGCTGGCCACGTCCATTGCGCTGCAGCATGGTGTGCCGCTGAAGCTGCTGTGCGAGAAGTTTGCGCACACGCGGTTTGAGCCTAGCGGGTGGACGAGCAATCCCGACATCGGGTTTGCCAAGTCGATCATGGACTACATCTTCCGCTGGCTGCAGTTGCGCTTTTTGACTGGGCAGCAGCAGTTCTTGTTTGAGAATCTGCGGCCGAAGCCGAATTCCGAGTCCCGAGCCTTGAGTCCTGAGGGAACGGGTGCACAGGAATCGCTCGCGGCTCGCGACTCAGGACTCAGAACTGGCTCCGTGCATGCTGCTGATGCGCTGGCCGGGATCATCGACCTGGGCGACGCTCCCACGTGCAGCTTCTGCGGCAGCATCATGACGCGGAATGGGAGTTGTTACCGCTGTGGGAGTTGCGGGAGTACAAGTGGGTGCTCGTAACGGTGCTAGGTCTCGTGGCACCCGCGCGTCCGTGCCACGAATCTCTGATCAGCGAGTACGCGAGGTTCTATCCCGTGTCTGCGATGGTCGCGTGTCTCGTGTCTTGGATGGGCATCTCGTTCACTCGTTTCCAGCCAGGATGCCGCTTGCCGTAGCCGAATACCTCATTCGCGAGCTGACCGCGCCACAACACGTTGTCCTCGATCCCATGATGGGGTCAGGGACAACGCCGATTGCGGCGAAGAGGCTTGGCCGAGATGCTTTTGGGTTCGATTTGGATCCCCTCGCAGTGACGCTAGCCAAAGGCCTGCTCCACTGTGGTACAGCGAGAAGTCTAAAATCGTCGGCAGCGGCCATTCTTGTGGCCGCTCGCCGGCTGGCGTCGCGTTCAGCGCCCTCCGCGTTCAGCGAGGAAGATCGGAGTTTTGTGCATTTTTGGTTTCCCTCGCAGTCACAGATTCAGTTATCGGCTTTAGCGAGGGCAATCCGCGAGGAAAGTACTGCGGGGGCCCAGTCATTCTTCTGGTCGGTTTATTCGAGCTTAATACTTGTGAAATCGGCCGGTCCCTCATTCGCTATGGACTTAGCTCGGTCTAGGCCCCACAGGGTTTTCGACAAGCCGGTGGTTATGCCGTTTGAGGCGTGGATGTCCAAGAGCCTGAAAGCCATAGAAAGAAAAGATCGGCTCTGGGGGGAAAAGCCTAGATCGCGCTGTGTCGTCCGCCAAGGCGATGCCCGGAAGCTGTCGTTGCAAGGCGGGGCCGTAGATTTCGTGCTCACCTCCCCCCCTATCTCCACGGCATCGACTACATAAGGGCGCATAAGTTCTCATTGGTTTGGATGGGACGGTCGATCCGGCAGTTACGGGAGATTCGGGGGGCAATGATCGGTTCTGAGAGAGGCTTATTCGTGAAGGATGGTCTCCCTGCTGACATCGAGGATGACCTTTGGCGATCATCGAGGTCGAGCGAGGCTCGCACTCGGAGATACTTGTCAGACTTGCATCATGTATTGAAGGAGCTTTCGAGGGTCGTGAAGTCGGACGGCATAGCCGTGTTGGTCACAGGGCCCTCTGTCATCTCGGATAGGCATGGAGATGCTGAAGAGGTCTTCTCAAGGCTCGCTTCCGATGTCGGATTTCGTCTGGTTGCTTCAGACTCGAGGAACATTAGTTCGAGGCGCCGGTCCTTGCCGCCGCCCGCTTCCGTGTCGAGGTCGAACAGTCTTTCGAAGCGCTTGCGCACTGAGGCTTTTCTGGCGTTCCGAAGGATCTAATGTCCTTCCGTCGAACCATCACCCTTGAGGTCGTCTCTCAGCTTGCTGAGGCGAAGGGGCGTCGCGCCAGCCCCTGTGAGACTCGATGCCCGTCTGGCTAGTTCGTCATACGACGCGAGCACCGTAAGTATTTCGCCGTCAAATATCAATGCGCCTTGGCTCGCGGCCGCGAGGTAGCTCACGGCTTTCCTGACGTCTTCTTCCGTAATTCCTTCGAAGCCGGGCCTCTGAGCCACTACCGTGGCGACTGAGTTCAGCGTTCTCGGTGTGTCGGTTAATTTGTCAGCGAGGAGCCTGAGCGCATCTATCACCGCCTTGGCGAGCTGCTGCTTGTCCCACGATGGACTCGTGAACAAGGCATCGACTGCTGCGGCTACGTCGCTCGGCGCGAACTTAGCGAGAACTATGTCGATTATCTGCTTTGCATTTATATGTCTGGCATGAGCCTCCTCCACTACTCGCGCTAGCTGCTTGATCTTCCAGCACGAGATTCCAAGATTCTTGGCTCGCGTCGCGGCGGCGCTGTCCTCAGACGTGGAGCCGGGATATTCTGGTGCAAGAAGTAAACAGCCCTGAGCCTCTTTTCCCCTCATGTGCTCGTCGAGGCCGCCGAAGTCTATGGCACTGAGAGAGGGAACCTCTTTGGAGGACTTCGCCTCCAACGTCAACACCGTTGTCCTCTTCGGATAAGAAACGAAGCGCGCGATCCCGTCGGGCTCAGATGAGCCCGATATATGTTTTGCTACAAAGCCAAGGCTACGCGCCGCTGCTACCAAGGCAAGTTCTAGATCGTGCTCGTCGTTTGCTGCGTCGCGGAGAGCCTTGGCAATCGCGACGGGTGAATAGGGGTGGTCGAACGATAAAGCTCTCAGCAGTTTGTCCCTCTCCTCGAGCACCTCCCCGATGGCCTGCGGCGCGATTTTTGCTAGTCTGAGCTGGGCCTCAAGTAGCACCTCGGCCATCATGAGGTCTTCCAATAGTAATTGGGATCGCGGATCGTCCCGGTGGGCTGCCACAAACGGATGATCTGAATTGATGGCGAAGAATGAATGGGCCAGGTCCAGCTTCACCAAGCGCGACTGCTTGCCTAGGCCCAGATACTTGAATGCGAAGAGCTTCCTCTGCGTGTAGAGGCGATTTATGAGATCGGGAATCTCTTTTTCGGGCGGCAGGTCGAAATAAAACCAGGTGTCGTCGGCTTCAGCACCTGGGTGAAACGGAGTCTGCGCTAGCGCGCTCGCGATCGGCTCCTCAACTAAAGCAGAGCCGACAAAACTGCGGACATGCTCCTTTTGCTGGGATTCTTTTTTTGCCCTTTCCTCCAGAAATGCATCATAGCGTTGACGAGCTTCTTGGAAGACCTCGACCAGGAGCGGCTCAAATTTATCCCTCAACCCGGATGTGCTGACCCCCTCGCGGGGCGCTGTGATGATCTCGTCGAGGTCGTCTGCTTCTATGTCGGCGCGGAATCGGTTCAAGGTTCCGTGATGTAACGGCGTCATGCCAAAAAAGGCATCGTCTTCGTTAATCAGTCGGCCGCGAACTTTTATGAAAAATCCGTAGCTGCGGAGGAGGTCGTCGCTCTTACCAGGCAGAGTGCGTTCTGTGACGATAACCCTTCCGCTTACTCCTTGTTCGAATGAAGTGGATATTAACCCGGTCGAGGTTTTCTTCCATCCGTCACCGGTCGAGATGTTGAGCGCCGTAAGTCGCTCCGCCGGTAATTCAGATAGGTTGAAATCAACGGCCACCTCATACTCGGCCTTACTACTCTCGATCTTCTCGCCGTTGAGGTAAAGAACAAAGTCAGCCCTCCAAATTTTCCGATTTGTTTTCTCTTAACGAGCTTCGTGATCTGCTCCGTGCGTTTGTTACTACGACCGATGTGCCAGAGATCTAGCATGCCGAGCTTGCTTAGGCCAGTCCCTGTATCGAAGACGGTGATGTACTTCCTACCATCGACGCGACTCAGTTCGTCATTGCTTGGGACAAAGACTCTGCATATCTTGGCGCCGGCATCGTAAGAGTTCACAACAAGCTCCTCGATCGCCTTGAGTGGAGACTGGTAGAGCTGATCGGAGAGTAGGTGGACGAGCTCGTTCGAAATTCTGACCTTAACTTTTGTTTCGGGAACACCAGTCTTTACGAGTTGGTCAGAAATTGCGGAGGTTAGCGGTGCTTTTGTATCAGCCATACCGAGGTACCGCTGAGACTATCATAGGTGCAACCTACGAGGTATCTTAGGCCTCGGCTTGGTCTTCTGTCCCTGCTTCCGGCCAGTCCTCGTCCACACAGGCTTGGATCGTGAGTCCAGTCTCTTCAGCAAATGCCACGCCTCCCAATACTCCGCGTACCTCTCCCGTCTGGTCTTCGGGCTGAAGGCAAGGTTGCGAGTTGTTGCAATGACTATCTCGGGCGGAAGGATGTACCAAACATCGACAGGGATAATCAGGACCGCAAAGAAATCCACCGTTCCAGGCGGATACCTCTGCCGCTCCGGGTCCCTGCCCATCAACCTCAGACGGTATTCATCGTTTCGCTCCGTGTAGATAATCGACTCACTTGCACTCGCAGCACCCTCTTTTCGTTTTCTACTCCCACGTCGTATTTCCCCGACTCGCCAAACGGCTTTGAGACTTTCATTCCTTGTCCCGCCGCCATCATCATGAAGTAAAGTTCCGCCCATTCTCCGCGCTCCTTAGGGCTTTTCAACTTCGCGCCCGCCCACCGATCTGCTTTCCGCCTCATCGCCTGCCACCTTCTTGTTTTATCCACATTGATCCTGCCCCTGATTACTTTTTCGGACACTTCACCCAGTATTTCGAGGTTTTTCACTTGAGTCACGGTCATCCGTCACAGCGGTTGCGGTCTTGGCTGTGGGAAAGCGCTGGATTTCGGAGACGGTGCGGGGACAGCAGGTTCCTCGCTTCGCTCGGAATGACAAATTTATTTTCACTTTGACATTTATCTCAGGGGCGGGGGGTGCGGAGGGCTTTTAGGACTATTACGGCGCTGATGGCGAAGGAGATTACGGCGGCCAGGGCGGTGATCAGCATTAGGGCCGGGTTTAGGTGGAGGACGTCGGCGAAGACGGCGGCTATGGCGAAGACTACGCCTGCGGCGTTCAGGCGGAGTGGGGCGCGCGTCTGGGAATCTTGCGGGGATTGCTTGGCGGGGCCGAGGTCGGAACGAAGATCGGGACGGAGGCGGCGTTGCAGTAGCAGGGCTACTAGTCCGATGGCGGCTACCACCACCATGGCTACCGGGCTTAGGAAGGCTCGGCGGCTGGTATAGAGGACTACCAGGGCTAGAGCGGCTAGAAGAAGACCGGCGGCGATTATTGTTGGGCCGCGGGGTTGGGGAGTGGGGCCGGGAGTTGGAGGGGTGTCGGGCACTTGGTCCGTCTTGGGATTTATACAGGCGTTGGGGGTGGTTTTCAAATCGTCGGGGTGACCTCCGGGGCTGAAGCCCTTCTGTTCTGGCATGCTTTGACGCAGGCCTGAAGGCCTGCTCCATCCTCGTACTTCTTTGCTCTGATCGCTGGCGCTGCGGCTGTTGGGCGGTGCAACGCCTCGCTGCGCTCGGCGGGACGGGCGAAGGCGGCCGTCCCCACATAGGCTTGGCTGGACGGACGAATGCGTCCGTCCCCACATGGGCATTTTCGGACGGCATCCCAGAGGTCGAGACTTCGCGTGGATATTAGGAATCCTGGGTGGCGTGGGTTGCGCCGGCTAGCCATTCGGCTTGGAGAGGGTCGCCGTGGTTTACGGCGTAGAGGACTAGCTCGACTCGGGAGGAGATGCCTAGTTTGTCGAAGATGCGGAAGAGATATTTCTTGATGGTGTGCTCGCTCAGGTTTAGTTCGCGGGCGGTTTCGCGGTTGCTTAGGCCTTCGGCTACCAGGGCTACGACCTGCTCCTCGCGCGGGGTTAGGAGCTGGTCGCCTACGGAGTTCAGGACGCGGAGGGATGGGACTTCTGAGATTAGATCGAGGAGGAAGGTCATTTGCTCAGTGTTGGCCCAGATTTGTCCGCTGGCCACGCGTTGGATGCAGCGGCAGAGCAGGCGGAAGTGGGTGTCGGAGATGCAGAAGATGCCGCGGGCTCCGGAGCGGAAGGCGCTGACTACGAGGTCGCGGTCGTAGGACTCGACTAAGAGAACTTTTGCTACTGCGGGATGCGAGAGATGGACGCGGCGCATGGACGCCATCTGGTTGGCTATGCTGACGGAGTGATTCAGCGAGAGCACGACTACTTTGGCGGGCGTGGCCGAGACCGCGTGGAGGATTGAGGCGATGTCGACTGGGCAGGTGGCGATTTTGAACTCGGAGCGGCGGCGCAGGGCGCTGGTTAGGAGCTGGGCTTGCATGCGGTTGGAGTCGGCGATCAGGACGGCGATGGCTGCGGGAGCGGCGGCTGGGAACAAAGTCATTAGGAAGAGCTCCGAATGGAGCGGGATTACGGGCCGTTTTGATCTTAGGGGTGAAAGTCGAGGGACTCAAGGAAACATGACACTTTATTCGCGTGGGGCTTTCAAATCGGGAAAGCGGATTGTTGTCTTGTGGAAAAAGCTTGATGAGCCAGATTGGGATTGGGGATTTTCTGGCTGTTTTGAGCTGGGGATGTTGTGTGGCGCGGGTTTGCTGCGCGGGTTCGAGTTGCGGTTCGTCGAGCGGATGTGATGTCGTGAACATGCAAGTCTACTTTCGTGGGTAGGCCGCTGGGGAATGGCGTTGCGGGTTCGTCGGACTTGCGGAGCGATGCGAAAAACCGCGGCTGGCGCGGTTCGGCCTACTTTTGCGGTTGAATCTGGCATGACCCCGCTGGTAGACAGCACTTCCCATGTCTTGCTGCGAAATCTGCATCGAGATACCTTGCACAAAGAGAACCGCGGAAGCTGAGCGGTTCTCGGAATCCAGGAAAATAGAGCTCATCACGCAATGAAGCCCCTCGTTGGCTGGACAAAAGTTGCGGTGATGGGCGTGTTGTCATTGCAAGTTTGCGTGGCCGCATTCGCCCAGGAGAAAAAGGAGCAGGACCTGGGAGTACGCCCACAAGCTTCTCCAACCGGCCAAACCGGGGCTGGGCCGGGAAGCACAGGAATGGCGGCCGCAAAACCCGGACAAGCGGACGGCAAGGGAAACCCTCGGCTCGGAGGGGAACGCCGTCCGCTATACCGGCTGACGCGCAGCGACGTGGTGACATTGAGTTTCACGCTGTCGCCGGAGTTCGACCAGACTCTCACCATACAACCGGATGGATATATCGCTTTGAAGGATGCGGGGTTGGTGTTCGCCCAGGGACTGACGCTGGAGGAGTTTCGTTTGGCGGTGGGGCGGGCGTACACCGGGTATCTGCACGATCCTCAGGTCGCGGTGGCGCTGAAGGAGTTTGAGCATCCCTATTTTGTGGCGGGCGGGGAGGTGGGAAAGCCCGGCAAGTACGAGTTGCGCGCGGACACGACGATCATGGAGGCGGTAGAGATTGCGGGCGGGTTCACCCATGAGGCGAAACATTCGCAGGTGCTTTTGTTTCGGCGGGTGAACGATGATCTGGTGGAGGCGCGCGTTTTCAATCTGAAGAAGATGTTGCGAGAAAGAAGCCTGGGCGAGGCATCCCAGTTGCGCCCCGGTGACCTGGTGTTTGTCCCTCAGAATTCCATCTCGAAGATCGAGCAGTTTCTCAGCAAGCCTGCCTTAAGCATGTACGTGAGTTCCACACAGTTTTAGCAAGTGACTTTATCAGGCTGACTTTATCAGGTAACCCAGGTCAATCCGCATGCCAGACCAAGATCTAGTGCGCAGAGAAGAAGTGTCGCCCACCATGAGGGAGCTGGCGGCGGTGCTGTTCCGGCAACGGAAGCTTTTTGTCGGTGTGGCGGGTCTGGTTTTGGTCCTGGCCACGGCGTATGCGTTCGCTGGAGCGTCGTATCGCGCGCACATACGGGTGCTGGTGCGGCGAGGGCGGGCTGACCCTCCTGTGGCGGCGCAGGAGAATGCTCCGCCTGATTTTTCGCGGGTGGAAGTGACCGAGGAAGAACTGAATTCGGAGGTGGAACTGCTGAAGGACGACGACGTCTTGCGCCGCGTAGCGGAAGCCAACGATCTGGCAGCGCATGACTGGTTGCGATGGCTGCGTCCCCACGAGCAGCAAGCGGCGCGAGTGGAGCGAGCAGCGAAGAAACTGGCCAGCAAGCTGGAGGTGGAACCGATCAAGAAAACCAACCTGATCGCGGTAAGTTATGGCGCGGCTGATCCGCAACTGGCGGCGCAGGTGTTGCAGTCGCTGGCCGGTGTGTACCTGGAAAAGCACATGGAAGTCCATCGGCCGGGCGGTCAACTGCATTTCTTCGATGAGCAGACTGGGGAATCGCGACGGCAACTGGAAGTGGCCCAAAGCAAGTTGATGGAGTTCACAAAAAGCCACGATGTGGTGGTAGCCGCGCAGCAACGCGATCTGGTATTGCAGCGGCTTAACGAGGTGGAGGCGAGTTACCGGCAGACTCAGGTGGAGATTTCGGGCACCGAACAGCGAGCTCGCGAACTGCGGGAACAGCTGGCGAAGTTGCCGGAGCGGACCACTACGCAGGTTCGCACAGCGGATAATCCGGAGCTGTTGCGGGCGCTGAAGGCGAGCCTGCTCGATCTCGAGTTGAAGAGGACACAGTTGCTGACCAAGTTTGAGCCTAGCCATCGGTTGGTGCGGGAGGTTGAGCAGGAGATTATTCAAGCCAAGGATGCGATCGCAAAGGAGAAATCCAGTCCGGTGAGCGACGAAACTACTGATCGGGATGCGAACTACGAATGGGCCAGGGCAGAGCTGCAGAAGGCGCAGGTTGAGACGAAGGGACTAGAAGCACGAGAAGCAACGACGAGCGCCCACTTGGCGGGATATCGCAGTCTGGCGCGTCAGCTGGGCGAGGATGCGATTGTGCAGGATGATCTGACGAGCAACGAGAAGGCGGCGCAGGAGAACTACCTGCTCTATGTTAAGAAACGGGAAGAAGCACGCATGGGCGACGCGCTGGACGAGGGCGGGATTGTCAATGTAGCGATTGCCGAGCAGCCGGTGGTGCCGGCACTGCCGATGTGGCCACCCGGGGTGGTGGTGCTGGTGGGTTTTGTAGTGGCGCTGAGCTCCGGTGCTGGGGCTGCGTTCGCGGCGGATTATCTGGACCCTGCGCTGCGCACGCCGGAAGAAGTTTTTAGGTGCTTGGAAATCCCGGTATTGGCTTCGATCCCGGAAGAAATAGGGCAACGATTATCTGCCTAGGAGATGAGATGAGCGCGAACGCGGATGTGCTGCGAAGTTCCGATCTGATTGGGTCACAGGCGCAGGAGACAGGCGAGGTTGAAGTTTTTTGCGCGACGAACGATTGGAATCGGGAAGACTTCGCGCGGGAACAGATTCGGGGCCTGGTGCAGCGTGTGTTTTTTGCCAGCGGAGGCCGACCTGTAACCCAGGTCGTGTTCAGCGCGGCGGAGACACACACGGATGTGGGTAGCATCTGCGACCAAGTGGGATGGGCGCTGGCGCTGGAGACGAGTGCGCATATCGCCGTCGTGGGGCGGGCTTCTTCACCCATAACTGCCGGGGCAGCAGAGACGCTGCGAGACGATCCCTGGTGCGCCGGGAGAATGCAATCAAGTCGTCGTCAATCAAATCATGGTCTACGCAGACGGCGGTCAACTTGTGGCGCGTGCCGGGGCTCGGGCGGCGTCAGTGGGGCGAGGAATCAGGGACGGGACGCTATTGGGCGTCCTGGCTGGCGGAGCTGCGGAATGAATTTGAGTATGCCGTAGTTCAAGGGCCTGTGGCGGGGATATCGAATGAGGCCGCTCTGCTGGGACAACTCACGGACGGAATCATTCTGGTGGTGGGAGCCCACAGTACACGAAGAGCGACTGCCCGCAAGATCAAGGAAACGCTGGAGGGGGCGCAGTCTCGACTGCTGGGAACGGTGTTGAGCGAGAGAAGGTTTCCGGTCCCGGAGCGGATTTATCGCCGGCTGTAGAGCTTGCATTACTGAAAAGACTGTCCTGACGAGTAACGATTGCCTGCCGCAAGTGCTGCGGCGTGGCAAGAGCTGAAAACGCTGTGCAAATGAAAACGAGAAATGGCTGTGGGACTCAATGAGCGGTAGCTATGGAGTCCCGGAGGCGAGCGTTGTCTTGACACAGACGCAGCCGCAGCCGGTGGTGGTGGCCACACCGTCACAATGGTTCGCGGTACAGACCCGGTACCGGTTCGAGAAGAGGGTGGTGGCACAGCTTAACCATAAAAGCTGCGAAGTCTACCTGCCATTGCTGACCGAGAATCACATGTGGAGCGACCGGGAGAAGGTGGTAACGATTCCTCTGTTCCCCGGATATGCATTTGTGCACATCGATCAGTCGGTCAATGCGCGGCGGGTGGTATTGCATACTGCGGGACTGATTGGTTTCGTGAGCTTTGGAGGAATCGTGGTGGCGGTGCCGACGAAGCAGATTGAAGACCTGCAATTGCTGCTGCAAGAGAAAGGGTTGTTTTCTCTGCACGCGTTTGTGCACACCGGACAGCGGGTGCGGATCCGTGGCGGGTGCCTGAAGGGATTGGAAGGCGTGCTGGTGAAGCACGAAGAGGGAAAGCTGGTGATCTCGATTGAATCGATCCAGCGCTCGCTGGCGATTGAGATCAAGGGGTACGAGTTGGAATTGGTCTGAAGTGTCTTCTCCTTTTTTAAATCCAGGACAAGGAAAACCTCAGGGAACCGAGTGGGCTGCGCGGTTAATTCCCGGAGCAGGGTTTGTTGGCGTCCGGAAAAAGCCGCTGCGAGAGGCAGGTACGTGTGCGAGATTTTCGGGTCCGGATGCGGCTCGATTCGCGGACGCTGGCCGAAAAAATGGCGGGGGCGTTGTTGCGCTGCGATTGCCGGAACCGCCGCAGAGTGGAGGCGCTGGAAAATGGCTGCGGTCCACGCTGGTCTGGATTGCGGGCGTGTTGCACTGGGGCGGCTTGCTGGCGTCGCGATGGGCGCGGCGGGAAGGCAAGCGCACGCCGGCCCAGGGTGGTGTGCGGAATGTCCTGATCGTGGGAGCAGGAGGACTGGGGCACCGATTGGCGAGCTACCTGGAAAAACATCCGGAGATGGGCCGGTCAGTTTGCGGTTTTCTGGATGACCGGAAGCTGCCGGGCAAAGGTGTGATGGGACGCACGAGCGACCTGGCGGAACTGGCGCGGACTGCGTTCGTAGATGAGGTGATTCTGGCCGCGCCGCATGATCGAGACCTGACGCTGCGGGTGCTGCGCGCGGCCCAGCAATTGCGGCTGGACGTGAAGATGGCGCCGGATCTGTTTGGTTGCGAGCCCATGCGGGAAACGGAACGAATTGGGGACATGCCCCTCATTTCTCTACACGAAGAACGCTTGCCGGTGGTGGAATTGTTTCTCAAGCGGGCGCTGGACGTGGCGGGAGCTGGAGTGGCCCTGATGCTGCTGGCTCCGGCGCTGGCAGTGCTCGCGATTCTCGTCCGGCTGGATTCGCCGGGGCCGGTGCTCTATGCGGCGCTGCGCGCGGGACGCAAGGGCAGACCGTTCCGCTGCTACAAGTTTCGCACCATGGTGAGAGATGCAGACGGACTGAAGGAGAAGCTGCGCGGGAGGAATCAGAGGCAAGGACCATTTTTCAAAATCACTGACGATCCGCGAATCACACGAGTGGGACGAGTGCTGCGACGCTACAGCCTGGACGAACTTCCGCAGTTATGGAACGTGCTGCGAGGGGAGATGAGCCTGGTGGGGCCGCGGCCGCATCCTCTGGATGATTTTTCGGAGTATGCGATCGAGCACTTGCCGCGGCTGGACGTAGTTCCGGGGATGACGGGCCTTTGGCAGGTAACGGCGCGACGGAATCCGTCGTTTCAAGCGGGGATGAAACTGGATATTGAGTACATCCATCGGTGGAGTTTGGGGATGGATTTTAGGATTTTGCTAAAGACGGCAGCGGTCGTGCTGCGGGGGAGTGGAGAGTGACGGCGCCGGGTTCAGTGAGCATCGAGCAACAGCGTTCGTGGGCCGGGGAGGTGGCGTGGGGAGGGATGCGGGTGGGGCTGCGTCCGGTGCAAGCGATGATGATGGCGCCGGCCCGGGCTGTTTCTGGCAGCGCTGACGGCGATGCTGTTGCGGCCTCCGGATGTGCCGTTTTACGAGATCGACCGGGTTGCATTCTTAATGTTGATGGTTGGGGTGACGGTGCGTGCGGTCGTGATGCGGCAGCAGTTGCTGGTGGTGGAGCGGGCGACGTGGCCGATGATCGGGCTGACGATTCTGGCGGTTGCAAGCGTAATTGGGCAGCCGTTCGACAACCGGACCTGGTGTTTGCTGGCAGCGAAGTTTCTTGTGCCGTTCGCGCTGTTTCACTTGGCGGGGCTGGTGTTTCGGGAGGAATACAGGTTGCGGCAGTTCGAGGGTTTCGCGCTGGTGGTGCTGGCTTATCTGTGCTTCACGGCGATCGCTTTTCTAGTGGGCGCGAAGTCGCTGATCTTTCCGCGCTTCATTCTTGATGAAAGTTTGGGTTATCACGTGGATCGGGCGCGAGGTCCGTTGCTGCAGGCGGTGGCGAATGGGGTTTCGCTGAATCTGCTTGGGGTGCTGGCGTTGCATGCGTTCTTGCGAAGAAGAATTCGAGGAATTCGAGCGGCGGTGCTGCTGGCTTCCCTGCCGGTGGCGATTCTGGCGACGATGACGCGGGCGGTCTGGCTCTCGTTTGCGGTCAGCGTGGTGGTTTTGATTATTCGGGCGCACGACCGGACGCTGCGGCGAATTTGCGTTGCGGTGACGATGGTGGGGACTCTGGGCTTGCTGATCACCTTGAGCTTCGACGATCAGCGCCGGGCGCTCACGCAGCGGCTGAAGGAATCTGGGCCGCTTGATTTCCGGAGGGCTGTCTACACCGGCGGCTGGCAGATGTTCCTGGAAAAGCCGATCACTGGCTGGGGAGTGAACCAGATGCCGGCGGAGCTGGCGCGGCATGTCAGCGGGTACAAGGAGAAGGAGCTTTATCCGCACAATACTTACCTGGAGTTGCTCGTGGAGCATGGTGTCTTCGGTTTAGCGCTCTATGGGTGGCTGATGTGGGAGATTTGGCGGCTGGGGCGCGGACTGGTTCCACAGGCTGAGCGTGAGGGTTTTCTGAATCAGCAGTTTCATGGCATGTGGCCGGTGCTGCTCGGTATCTACTGGGTGAACGCGGCGCTGGTGGTGATGAATTATCAGTTTGTGAACGGGCTGCTGTTTGCGATGGCTGGAATGCTGGCGGCGCAGCGAAGACGGGCTGGCAGAGAATTGAAACCTATCCCTAGTCCGTCTGCCGGTGGAATTCGTGGATCTGCTGCGTAAATCTCGTTCTATCTAGATCTCCAACTCCTAATTCTGCGATTTCTTATCTCTGCAACTCCTGATTCCGTGTTGACGGTCGCCTATCTCGCCAATCAATTTCCTGCGGCTGTGGAGCCCTATGTAGGCGAGGAGATCCAGGAGTTGCGGGGGCGGGGCGTTCGAGTCATTGCGGGAAGTGTGCGCCGGCCGGATTCAGCGCCGGGTGGAGCTTCCCTTGAAGCTTTGGAGCCGGAGATTCTCTGCCTGCAACCAATTCGAGTGGTGATTCTGCTGCGAGCGCTCGGCCTTGTAATTCGGCGCTGGGGAAAAATCGCCGACTTGGTGGTGCGAGTGCTTTTACGGGGGAAGGAATCGCCGAAACGCCGACTGAAAGCGCTGTTGCACACCGGTTTGGGGGCGTATTACGCCGTGCTGCTCGCGGGACGCGGAGTGAAGCATGTCCACGTGCATCACGGCTATTTCGGGTCGTGGATCGGGATGGTGGCGGCCCGGCTGATGGGAGTGAGTTTCAGCGTGACGCTGCACGCCTGAGACCTGCTGCTGAAGCGGGCCTATCTCGATACGAAGCTGAAGAACTGTCGGTTCTGCGTGACCATTTCCGAGTACAACCGCCGCTACATTCTGGAACATTTTCCGGCAATCGAAGCCAGCAAGATCATGGTCTCGCGGCTGGGCGTGGATGCGCCGGAACGCGCGGAAACGCGGAGGGTCGCTCGCGGCACGCGCCGCACTCTCACTTTGCTGGCCGTGGGACGGCTGCACGCGGTGAAGGATCACGCATTTCTGATTCGCGCGTGCGCCCGGCTGCGGGATTTCGGGGTCGACTTTGAATGTTTGATTGCAGGGGAAGGGCCTGAGCGTCACCGTCTGAAGTTTCTGATCCGACAAAACCGGTTGCAAGACCAGATCACTCTGCTTGGCCAGGTTGCGCGGCCGCAGATGGATGCACTTTACGGGCGCGCCGACATGGTTGTGCTTAGCAGCCGCAGCGAGGGAATTCCGCTGGTGCTGATGGAAGCGATGATGCGGGGAAAAATCGTGCTCGCACCGGCGATTACCGGAATCCCGGAAATCATCATTCCTGGAAAAACGGGCTTTCTCTACGCGCCTGGAGCGTTGCAGGATTTCGTGGCAAAGATTCTCTTCCTGGAAAAGCTGATGTGCCGGGAGGACCGCAACACAGTGAACCGGCTGGACTGGATTCGGCACGCGGCGCAGGTGCAAGTCCTTCACAACTTCAGCCGCACAAAGAACCTGAGTCACTTTGGCGACCGGTTTCTACAACTGATCGCGATCCAAGATCTCGTAATTCAGGATTGGAGCCCTCCTCATGAGGATCTTGTTTTGCAACAAATATAACTACGCATTCAGTGGGACCGAGGTCTACCTGTTCGAAGCCATGGAACTGCTGCGTTCCAAGGGGCACGAGGTCGCGCTGTTTTCGATGGCCGATGCTCGAGGAAGTCCCACTCCCTACGATCGTCATTTCGTGCCGCATGTCGACTTCAAGGAGAGGACGGGATCTTTTCGCAAGGCTGGACTGGCGGGGCGGGCGATTTACTCGCTCGAGGCACGACGGCGGATTCGGGGGATGATCGCGGACTTCCGGCCGGATGTGGCTCATGTGCGGAACATCTATCACCATCTTTCGCCGTCGATCTTGTGGGAGTTGAAGGCGCAGAAGGTTCCGGTGGTTTATCACCTGAATGATTTCAAGGTGCTGTGCGCGAGCTACAACCTGGTGTTGCGCGGAGAAGCCTGCGAGTCGTGCAAGGGCGGGGAGTTTTGGCACGCGATGAAAGAGAAGTGCTATCCGGGATGGGGGGCGCGGATGACGTTGGTGGCGGAAGCTTATTTCCACAAATGGCTAGGCACGTACCGGAAATGCGTGGACTGCTTTCTGGCGCCGAGCCAATTTGTGCGCGACAAGTTTGTCGAGCATGGGTGGGATCCGGCCAGGTTCGAAGTGCTTCCTCACTTCCAACCGGTCAAGGTTGTGGCGGAGCGGAGAGCGGAGGACGCTCCGCTGCTTTATTTTGGGCGGCTGTCGGCGGAAAAAGGTGTGGACGACCTGCTGCAGGCTATGCAGCGCCTGCCGAATCTTCGTTTGATCATTGCGGGAGATGGACCAGAACGGGGCAGGTTGGAACGGCTGGCTGTGGAGCTGAGACTGGCCAATGTCGAGTTTGCGGGCCACATGCGTGGAGCGGAATTGGAGCGTGCGATTGCTGGATCACGCTTTACAGTGCTGCCGTCCCATGCATATGAAACTTTGGGCAAGACGATTTTGGAGTCTTACGCCGAGGCACGGGCCGTGGTGGCTACGGACCTGGGGTCGCGGCGGGAGTTGGTGCAGGCCGGCAAGACTGGACTTTTGTACAGGGTGGGCGATGTGGAGCAACTGGCATCGGCCATACGGTTTCTCAGCTCACAGCCGGAACTGGCGGACAAAATGGGGCGGGCAGGACGAGAACAGGTGAGGGATCGGTATACGCCGGAGGCTCATTACGAAGCATTGATTGGTTTGTATGAGCGCGTGGTTGATGGAAAGAAACAATCCGCAGGCGCGCCGAGGAGCAGAAGGACGCGAAGAACCCTTGTGACAGCAACGGCACGAGGCGGGATGCCGCGGGGAAATCGGGGGGGCTTCGTCCCGTTGCAGCGCCTTGTTCTTGACCCTGCCTTGGTCGAGCCTGTCGACGTTCCCCTCACGGAGTTTCAGAAGCGGATGCTCCGCGTCGCATTATCGGGGGGCGGGGTGTGGTTTCAAAATACAGCGGCATTGAAACCTATTACGAGGAGATTGGGAAGAGATTGACGGGAATGGGACACCAGGTGACGGCGTATTGCCGGACCTACTTCACTCCGCCGGGGGAACAACGCAACGGCATACGGGTGGTGCGGCTGCCGACGATCCGGTCGAAGCACTTGGAAACGCTGGTGCATACGTTTCTCAGCACGCTCCATGTTCTGATTCAGCCTTGTGATGTGGTGCACTACCACGCTCTGGGGCCGGCGCTGTTTTCGTTTATTCCGCGCATGGCGGGCAAGAAAACCATGGTCACGGTGCAGGGGCTCGACTGGCAGCGCAAGAAATGGGGGCGCATCGCTGCGGCGGTTTTGCGGCTGGGAGAGCGGGCGGCGGTGAGTTTGCCGAGCCACACGATGGTGGTCTCACAGGCGCTGCAGAAATACTATCGAGGACGCTATGGAGCGGGGACCTCTTACGTTCCGAACGGCGGGGTGCTGCGCGAGCGGCGGTTGCCGGACAAGATCTTGGATTGGGGTCTGGAACCCGGGAGATACATTCTGTTCCTGGGAAGGTTTTCTCCGGAGAAGGGCTGCCATCTGCTGGTGGAAGCATATGAAAAGTTGGACACTGACGTTAAGCTCGTCATGGCGGGGGCGTCGAGCTACTGCGACGATTATTCGCGCCAATTGAGGGCTCACGCCAGTGAGCAGATCAAGATGCTGGACTGGGTTTCGGGTGAAGCGCTCGACGAGTTGCTCACCAATGCCATGGTGTTTGTCCTGCCTTCCGATCTGGAAGGATTGTCCCTGGCACTGCTGGATGCGATGGGCGCCGGACTTTGCGTGCTGAGCAGCGATGTGGCGGAGAATCGGGAAGCCGTGGATGATGCGGGATTCACGTTCCGGCGAGGGGATGCGGCGGATTTGGCGGACCGGCTGCGATTCCTGATTGCGAATCCGGCGGTGCGGGAAGCCGCGGGACAAGCTGCGAAACGCCGGATTCGCGAACATTATCAGTGGGGGCAGATTGCGGCGGAGATCGAGCGAGTGTATTTCGAGATGATGGGCTGGGAGTTGGCAGAGACTCCGGCCCGAAGGCCGATTGGGCGCGTGGCAGCAGCGGCGGCGGCGGGGCAGCGGAGGGCGGGATAAGGAGGGCGTCGAGTCGCCCGCGCGAAATGATTTAGCTCGAACAAACCGAGTGCACCAACAAGAGGACGGGGTGAATCCCGTCCTTTTTGTTTACAATTGGGATTCGTTTGCGGCCTACGGTGTGGCGAGCGGTCGCGTAGTTGAATTCGAGTAAGTTCCACGATATGGAAAATACGATTCTCGTCACTGGCGGAGCAGGTTTTATCGGATCCAATTTCATCCTGCAGGGGATGGAAAGGGATTCGGCCGCCTTCGTGAACCTGGACAAGCTCACATACGCGGGCAATCTGCGCAATCTGGAAAGCGTCGCAAACCAGCGGCGGTATGAGTTTGTGCATGGCGATATCGCGGACCGAAGCCTGGTGCGCGGGCTGCTGGAAAGCCGCAAGCCGAGGGCGATCGTGCATTTTGCCGCTGAGAGCCATGTGGATCGGTCGATCCGGGGGCCGGATGATTTCATCCGCACCAATGTGGATGGGACGTTTGCGCTGCTCGAAGAAGTGCGGGCGTATTGGGGAGGGTTGGGCGAGCGAGAGAAAATCGACTTTCGATTTCTGCACGTTTCTACCGATGAGGTGTACGGGTCGCTGGAGCCCGAGGATGCGGCTTTCTCGGAGACGACTCCTTATGCGCCCAATAGTCCGTATGCCGCTTCGAAGGCAGCCTCGGACCATTTTGTACGCGCCTATCATCACACTTACGGATTGCCGGTGTTGACTACGAATTGCTCGAACAACTACGGGCGATTTCAGTTTCCGGAGAAATTGATACCTCTGGTGATCCTGAACGCGCGTGATGGGAAGCCGCTGCCGGTTTACGGAGACGGGCAGAATGTCCGCGACTGGCTTTATGTGGAGGACCACTGCGCCGCCATTGCACAAGTGCTTGATCAAGGACGAGTTGGGCAGACGTACAACATTGGCGGCTGGAATGAGAAGCGGAACCTCGAGATCGTGGAGACGATCTGTGACATTGTGGATGAGATGGCGGGGAGCCGCGGCGAGCCGCGCCGCGAGCTGATTACATTTGTGAAGGACCGTCCTGGCCACGACCGGCGTTACGCTATGGACGCGACTAAGATTGAGCGGGAACTGGGCTGGCGTCCGCTGGAAACATTTGAGAGCGGAATTCGGAAGACAGTGCGATGGTACCTAGACAATTCGGAGTGGGTGCGCGATGTGACCAGCGGGGGTTATCGGCAGTGGATTGAGACACACTACTCTTAGTGATATGGAATCGTGACCTCGGCTCGGTAGAAGAATCTTCTTTATGATGCAAGGCGCAAGTACGAGTTATAAGGGAATTATTCTGGCGGGAGGGTCGGGGACGCGCTTGTATCCCGTGACGCACGCCATGGGGAAGAGTCTGCTCCCGGTTTACAACAAGCCCATGATTTATTACCCGCTGTGCACGCTGATGCTGGCGGGGATTCGCGAGATCCTTCTTATTACGACTCCGGACGACTTGCTCAAGTTTCAGGCGCTGCTGGGAGATGGAAGTCAGTTTGGAATCCGACTCCAGTACAAAGTGCAGCCCAAGCCGGAAGGAATCGCGCAGGCTTTCCTGGTGGGGCAGGAGTTTCTTGGAAGCAGCGCTTGCGCCCTGGTGCTGGGCGATAATATTTTTTATGGACACGATCTGGGCAAGGACTTGCGGGAGGCCGCGAGCAAGACGCTGGGCGCACGCGTGTTTGCTTATCCGGTGCACGATCCTGAACGTTATGGAGTTGTCGAGTTCGATGGCTCGGGGCGGGCTCTCAGCATTGAGGAGAAGCCCAGGCAGCCCAAATCGCGCTACGCGGTGACCGGACTTTATTTTTATGATGATCAGGTGATAAAGATCGCGAAGTCACTAAAGCCCAGCGCGCGGGGCGAGTTGGAGATCACCGACGTGAACAAGGTGTACCTGGAGCGCAGGCAGTTGGAAGTGGTGGTGATGGGACGAGGCATGGCTTGGCTGGATACGGGCACGCATGAGTCGTTGATGGATGCGTCGCTCTACATTCAGGCAATCGAGAAGAGGCAAGGGCTGATGGTGGCTTGTCCGGAAGAGATTGCGCTGCGCTCGGGTTACATTACGGCGGAGCAGGTGGAGCGAATTGGCAACTCGATGAAGAACAATAGTTATGGCGCTTATCTGATGCAGCTATTGCGGGAGAAGGTATTCTGATGGATGTGGTTCGGGCGATTGGCCAGACGATGGATGCGATCAAGAAAATTCCGACTTCGCTGCCTGGGGTGTTCGCACTCGAGCCGCGAGTTTTCGGGGATGAACGCGGCTTTTTCTTTGAGAGCTATAACCGCCGAATCATGGCGGAGGTGGGAATTGTTGAAGAATTTGTGCAAGACAATCATTCGTGCTCATCGCGAAATGTTTTGCGGGGATTGCATTATCAACTGAAGCATCCTCAGGGGAAACTGGTGCGGGTGGCCGAGGGGGAAGTTCTGGACGTGGCGGTGGACATGCGCCGAAGTTCTCCGACTTTTGGCCGGTGGGAAGGGGTGCGGCTCTCGGGCGAGAACAAGCGCATGTTGTGGATTCCTGCGGGTTTTGCGCATGGCTTCCGCGTGCTCTCGGAAAAGGCTCATGTACTCTACAAGGCGACTGATTTCTACTCACCGGAACATGAGCGGACGCTCGCCTGGAATGATCCCCAACTCAAGATCAACTGGGAACTGGACGGCGAACCGATTGTGTCGGCGAAAGACCGGCGCGGCGCCGGGTTCCGCGACGCTGAAAGTTTCGATTAAATCCTGATGCGAGTCACAATTTTTGGCGCCTCCGGTTTACTGGGCAAGGCGCTCATGCGCGAGTGGAGTGGAGATACGGTGACTGGACTCACCTCGCACGCGGCCGACATCCGCGATGCGAAGCGAGTACAGGACGTGGTGCAGGACGCGAATCCGGAGTGGGTGGTGTTAACTGCAGCTTATACCGATGTGGACGGATGCGAAGGCAATCCTGATCTGGCTTTTGCGGTGAACCGCGATGGCGCGGTGAACGTTGCGGAGGCGGCGAAGAAAGTTAGAGCGCGGCTGGTATTTCTGAGCTCCGATTACGTGTTCGACGGCAAGAATACTACGCCGTATGAGATCGACGATGCTCGGAATCCACAGAGCGTGTACGGGAGAACCAAGGCGGAAGCAGAGATCAAGTTGCTGGAAGTGATGCCGGAGTGCTGCATCGCCAGAACGTCGTGGCTGTTTGGAATTGGCGGAAAATGTTTTCCGGATACGATTTTGAAGTTGGCGGCGAGCCGTCCGGCGCTTGATGTGGTGAACGATCAGCGCGGTTGTCCGACATACTCGGTCGATCTGGCGCGAGCGATTGTTCAATTGTGCCGGAAGGATGCAAGCGGAATTGTGCATGTGACTGACGCGGGCGACTGCACCTGGTTTGAGTTTGCGCAGGACGTTATCAGCGGGGCGGGGCTTGCGACGGTTGTGCGTCCGGTAAGCAGCCAGCAGATGGCGCGGCCTGCGCCTCGACCTGCCTACTCGGTATTGTCACCCACTCGTTTGCGGGCACTCGGAATTGAAATGCCATCCTGGCGCGACGCATTGCGCCGCTACCTGGAAGAGCGCCTGAAGCCGATTCGCTAGGCGAGAGATTGCTTCGTTTCCGACGGCCCTGCTAGGATTGCCGAGTCCCGCCTGGAGCTTTCGTGAAATTAATCCAGAACTACATTGATGGCCGCTTCGTGTCTGGGAAGCAGGAGTTCCCGGATGTGAATCCCGCGGACGGGACCGTGATTGCACAGGTCACCGAAGCGGACGAGTCGCAAGTGGACGAGGCAGTGCGCGCTGCTCGGCGCGCGTTGCGGGGAGAGTGGGGACGGCTCGGAGTCCGCGAACGGGTGGCGCGATTGCAGCGGGTCGCGGACGCGATTGAGAAACGGTTTGACTGCTTCGTTCAAGCCGAAGTTGCGGACACGGGCAAACCGGTTTCGCTGGCATCGAAGCTGGACGTTCCTCGGGCGGCTGCGAATTTCCGCGTGTTTGCCGACCTGGTGAAAATGTCTGGGTTGGAATGCTTTCAGACGGAAACTCCTGACGGTACAAGCGCTCTGAACTACACCGTGCGCAAGCCGCTGGGCGTGGTTGGCGTGATCACGCCGTGGAACTTGCCGTTGCTCTTGCTCACCTGGAAAGTTGCGCCCGCGCTGGCTTGCGGGAATGCGGTGGTGGTGAAACCCTCCGAAGAAACGCCGGCTACCGCCGCACTTCTTGCCGAGGCGATGCAGGACGCGGGGATTCCGAACGGAGTTTATAACGTGGTGCATGGCTTCGGGCCGGGGTCCGCGGGAGAGTTCTTGACCCGACACTCCGAGGTGGACGCGGTTACGTTTACCGGCGAATCGAAGACTGGTGCAGCCATCATGAAAGCTGTGGCATCCACGGTGAAGCCGGTCTCGTTTGAACTGGGGGGAAAGAATGCGGCGATCGTATTCGCAGATTGCAATCTTGATGAGGCGGTGAGCGGGTTAGGTGAGGCCGTGTTTCTTAATACGGGGCAGGTGTGCTTGTGCGCGGAGCGGGTTTATGTGGAGCGAAGAGTTTTCAGTACGTTTGTGGATGCGCTGAAACAGAAGGCGGAGAGCCTGCATGCGGGCTGGCCGACCGACGCGGCAACTGACTTGGGTCCGCTGATTTCGGCGCAACATCGAGACAAAGTTCTTTCTCATTACGATCTGGCTGAGAAAGAAGGCGCGACGCTAATCACGGGCGGAGGAGTTCCGACATTTGGCGATAATCGCGACCGCGGTTTCTATGTGCAGCCAACCATCTATACTGGACTGCCGGAATCGGCACGGTGCGTGAAGGAGGAAATTTTTGGGCCGGTGTGTCACATTGCGCCGTTCGATTCGGAAGAACAGGCCGTCGCTATGGCCAATGACACGAAGTACGGACTCGCGGCGTCGATCTGGACCGCGAACCTGAAGCGCGGTCATCGCGTGGCGCAGCAAATGAATGTGGGCATCACTTGGGTGAATTGCTGGTTCTTGCGCGATTTGCGAACGCCGTTTGGTGGTGCGGGCCTTTCCGGGATCGGCCGTGAAGGTGGAACGCACTCATTGAATTTCTACTCCGAACTAAACAACATCTGTGTCCGACTGTAACTTTGCAGGTTTGCACGAAATGACGAAGACGAGGGGGATCGAGAGCAAAGTCGTTGAGGGAAAGGCGGCGCCACGGGGCAAGTATCCGCATGTGAAACGGGCTGGGGATTTTCTGTTTGTGTCTGGAACCAGTGCGCGGCGCGCGGACAACACGATTGCGGGCGCTGAAGTTGATTCGTTGGGCACAACGCGGCTCGATATTCGCGCGCAAACGCGCGCGGTGATTGAAAATATCCGCGACATCCTGCACAGTGCCGGGGCGCAGTTGCAAGATGTCGTAGAACTTTCCACTTACCTCGTGAACATGAATGATTTTAGCGGCTACAACGAGGTGTATGGTGAATTTTTCGGATACGATGGTCCGGCAAGAACGACCGTGGCGGTGCATCAGTTGCCACATCCGCACTTGCTGATCGAGATCACGGCCAGGGCTTACAAGCCGGCGAAATAGGAGGCACGATGGCGTCCATAAAGAATCTGAAGGCTTTCAACTTTCAGGGCTGGATTGAAGAGAACAAAGAGAAGCTCAAGCCTCCGGTGGGCAACGCGCAGGTGTGGGAAGACGGCGAGATGATGGTGACGGTGGTGGGCGGGCCGAACCAGCGGCGTGACTATCACGATGATCCGACCGAGGAATTCTTCTATCAGTTGAAGGGCGATATTTCTCTCCGGCTCATGGAAGCGCCGGGCAAGCCGCCTTTAGAGGTGCCGATCAAAGAGGGCGAGATTTTTCTTCTGCCCAAGCACATGCGTCATTCGCCGCAGCGACCCCCTAATACCATCGGGGTGGTGGTTGAAGTACCGCGTCCCGAGGGCTCTCTGGATGCATTCGAGTGGTACTGCCCGAACTGCCATCAGTTGATCTATCGCGCGGAAGTTAGGCTGAAAAGTATTGTGAAGGACTTGCCACCTCTGTTTGAGCAATTCTATTCGAACGAGAGCCGACGCAAATGCAAGCATTGCGGCACGATTCATCCGGGCAAATGAAGCATGCCAGTCATCGACATTCATAATCATTTCTTTCCCAGTTCGTGGCCCGATCTGGCGGCGCGATACGGCACGCCGAACTGGCCCTGGATCAAACACACCGAGCCGGGGCAAGCGGACATTATGGTGGGGGATCGATTCTTCCGACATATTTATTCGGCGTGCTGGGATCCGGAAGTGCGGTTGCAGGAAATGGATCGGGACGGGATTGATGTGCAGGTTATGTCGGCGACGCCGGTGCTGTTTGGGTATGAGCGTCCGGTGGAGCACGCGCTGGATTGTGCGCGATTGTTCAACGATGCGGCGCTGGAGCTTTGCGGCCGGGGAAAAGGCAGGTTGAAAGCGCTGTGTCAGGTGCCCTTGCAAGATACTGATGCGGCTTGCAAGGAACTTAGCCGATGCATGCGGGCTGGGCACCTGGGCGTGCAGATTGGCAACCACGTCGGCGACAAGAATCTTGACGATCCGGGCGTTGTGACTTTTTTGCAACATTGCGCGCAGGAGGGTGCGGCCGTGCTCGTGCATCCCTGGGAAATGTTGGGGCGCGAGCGGATGCCGAAATACATGATGCCGTGGACGGTCGGAATGCCGGCGGAGACGCAGCTGTCGGTGGTCGCGATGATTTTGGGTGGAGCGTTTGACCGACTGCCGGGCACGCTCCGAATTTGTTTCGCGCATGGTGGCGGGAGTTTCGCGTTCTTGCTGGGGCGGCTGGAAAACGCCTGGCGTCATCATCCGATGGCGCGTGGTGAGAGTGAGCATCCACCGAGCTACTATCTCAACCGCTTCTATGCGGACTCGGCGGTCTTTGATCAACGGTCGCTGCAGTTTCTGGTCGGGACGATGGGGGCGGATCTAGTGATGTTGGGATCGGATTATCCTTTTCCGCTGGGAGAGGAACGGGTTGGGTCACTCATTCGTCAGAGTAATTTGTCGCAGGACGTGAAGGTTAAACTTCTGGGCAGGAATGCGACGCGGTTTTTGGGACTTAAGGACGAATCGCAGGGGGCTGAGGATTCGAAGTCGGGGGTGGCTCGCGGCTTATCTTTGGCTCCTGAGCCGGGAAAGCTTACGTACAGCTCGTATCTGAAGGTGCCAGAATTGTTGGAATTGCAGCAGCCACAATCCGTGCCGCCGCACCACGATGAGTTGCTGTTTATTCTTGTGCATCAGACCTACGAATTGTGGTTTAAGGAATTGCTGCATGATCTGGATGCCGTGGTGGCTAATTTGCAGAAGGCGGGCGCAGCGCCGCACTCGCGGGATGAAGTCTATGAAGCGGCGCGGCTGTTGCGGCGCTGCACGGAGATCACGCGAGTGCTGGTGGAGCAGTTTACGATTCTCGAAACGATGCTGCCCACGCATTTTCTTGCGTTTCGCGGGCTGCTGGAACCTGCGAGCGGATTTCAGTCGGAGCAGTTCCGGGAGATTGAATTTCTCTGCGGCTTGAAGGACGAGAAGATGCTTCGCTATCACCGGCCCACGGCGGAAGCTTACGCGAGTCTGAAGCGACGGTTGGAGGAGCCTTCCCTGCGCGATGTATTTTTCGGGGCTTTGCAGGCGATGGGCAAACTGCCGCCGGCCGGCGAAGGAGCGACCGAGCGGGAGCAGTTCGAAGCGCGGGCGCGGGCGGTCCACGAACTTTACAAGGATGAGCATCATCATCGCGATTGGATCGATGTGTGCGAACGGCTGACGGAGTTCGACGAACTGGTAGTGAGCTGGCGGTTGCGCCACATTCAACTGGTCGAGCGAATTATCGGGATCCGCATGGGTACCGGGGGAAGCACAGGAGCGTCTTACCTGAAGCTCACGCTCGACAAGAAATTCTTTCCTGAATTGTGGGAGGCGAGGACTTTGCTGACCGAGTGAAGCGGTGTCTCCCCTCAGCTTTGGCGGTCGCAACGTTGGTCGATCGAATCCTCAGATGAAGGCCACTCCTGACAAAATCACACTGATCGGGGCCGGACTGAACGGTCCGCTTTTGGCGATTCTCCTTGCGCAGAGGGGCTTCGCGGTTGAGATTGTTGAGCGGCGTCCTGATATGCGGCGGGTGCGCATGAGTGCCGGGCGATCGATTAACCTCGCGCTCTCGACCCGTGGCATTCACGCGTTGCAGCAAGCTGGGCTGTGGGAAAGGATGAAGAGCATCATTATCCCGATGAGGGGACGGATGATGCATTCGACTGCCGGGGAACTAACCTTCCAACCCTATGGGAAGAATGAAACGGAGGTCATCAACTCGATTTCGCGGGTGGAGTTGAACATTGCGCTCATCAATGCCGCGGAAGAACAAGGAGCTACGATTCATTTCAATCAGCGCTGCACGGGATATGACTTGAAGACCGGGGCGATACGCGTGCGCAATGAGGAGACTGGCGAAGATGCGATTCGCGATACAGGGGTTGTGATCGGGTGCGATGGTTCGGCATCGTCGATTCGGGCGGAGATGTTCAAGCTGAGCCGGTTCAACTTTTCGCAACAATATCTCGACTACGGCTACAAGGAGTTGACGATCCCTGCCAGTTCGGACGGAGAACATCTCCTGGAGACTCACGCACTGCACATCTGGCCGCGGGGCAACTACATGCTGATTGCGTTGCCCAACATCGATGGCACGTTTGCGTGCATTTTGTTTCTGCCGTTTGAAGGTGCAGACGGCTTTGCCGGACTGACCACTCAAGCAGAGCTGATGCAGTTTTTCGAGTCTCGCTTTCCGGATGCAGTTTCGTTGATGCCGCAACTGGCCGACAACTACTTCGCAAATCCAACCGGGGCGATGGTTACCATCAAGTGTTCCCCGTGGCATGTGCAAGGAAGAGCATTGCTGCTTGGAGATGCGGTTCATGCGATCGTTCCGTTCTTTGGGCAGGGAATAAATTGCGGATTTGAAGACTGTACTTGTCTGGTCGAACTGCTTGACCGGCATGGCGCGGACTGGCCGCGAGTTTTCGCCACGTTTGAAAAGGACCGCAAGGTGAATACCGATGCCATAGCGGATATGGCTATTGAGAATTTTACGGAAATGAGAGATCGGGTTGCGGACTCGCGATTCTTGTTTCGAAAGAAAGTGGAGCTGGCGCTGGAAGCAAAGTATCCACAACTTTTCGTGCCGAAGTATGCCATGGTGACTTTTCATCGTATTCCCTACTCCGTGGCACTGGCTCGCGGCGCAGTGCAGGACCGGATACTGGCGGAACTGTGTGAATCCGTTGATCAGATTCAGGATCTTGACTGGGAAAAAGCGGACCGGCTGATTCGGAGCGATCTTACTCCCATGGAGCTGCGACCGTGACCGAGACCACATTTCAATCGGGCGAAGATTTCGCGATTGCGATGGATGAACGCGATCCGCTGAAGGAATTCCGCGAGCGTTTCTTGTTTCCCAATACAGAGGCCGGTGATTGCGTTTATCTGTGCGGTCACTCGCTCGGGCTGCAGCCGAAGACCGCGGCAGCATATGTTGAGCAGGAATTGAAAGAGTGGGCGCGGCTTGGTGTGGAGGGTCACTTCCAGGCGAAGAACCCGTGGATGCCTTACCACAGGCTGCTTACAGAGCAAACGGCAGAATTGGTGGGAGCGAAACCCCCTGAAGTTGTGGTGATGAATTCGCTCACCGTAAACCTTCACCTGATGATGGTGTCGTTTTATCGTCCGACGCAGGAGAGACACAAAATTGTTGTGGAGTGGGGAGCGTTTCCCTCGGACCAGTATGCGGTGAAGTCGCAGATTCGTTTTCACGGTTTGGACCCTGCGACTTCGCTGATCGAGCTGACCCCTCGAGCAGACGAGGCTTGCCTTCGCGATGAAGATATTGAGTCGTTGATCGAGCGCGAGGGGGATGACATCGCTCTGATTCTGCTGGGCGGGGTGAATTACGCGACAGGTCAGGCATTTGACATGGCACGCATTACGCGGTTGGGCCAGACACGCGGGTGCGTGGTTGGTTTCGATCTGGCGCATGCCGCCGGAAATTTGCAGTTGAAGCTTCACGAGTGGGGTCCGGATTTTGCAGTGTGGTGCAGCTATAAGTACCTGAATGGCGGGCCGGGATGTGTTGCTGGCTGTTTTGTTCATGAACGACATGCGCGCGCGTGGGATGTGCCTCGCTTTGCAGGCTGGTGGGGCCATGACGAGCAGTCACGGTTCGAGATGGGGCCTGACTTTCAGGCAATGTCCGGTGCCGACGGATGGCAGTTGAGCAATCCGTCAATTGTGAGCCTGGCTGTGCTGCGGGCGTCGATGGCTATTTTCCACGAAGCTGGGATGGAGCGTTTGCGCGCCAAGAGCGTCTCGCTGACCGGCTACCTGGAATTCCTGCTGAACCAACTTCTGCTGAACCAGCTTCTTCTGAAGCAGAGTGGTTCGCAGAAATTCTCCATCATCACGCCGGTTGAGCCGGACCGGCGGGGCGCACAAATCTCTATTCGAATCCACCAGAACGGGCGGGCGTTGTGCGGGCGGCTGGCCCGGGAAGGCGTTGTGGGGGACTGGCGGGCGCCGGATACCTTCCGGGTTGCACCTGTACCGCTTTACAATTCCTATCACGATGTTTTCCGCTTTGTGCGGCGATTCGCAGCCGCGATCGGTTAGAAGGCTAGGCACGGACGGTCGGACCTTTCACGCGATTACTTCGGTAACACGCACCCCTCCCAAGTCCACCATACACTCTTACCGTGGGTCTCATTCCTGTGCGAAAACCCGGCAGGTGGACGGGAATCGTGTGCGCGGTGGTGTGCGTTCACGTGCTCGTGTCTGTGCTGGCGCCGCGCAACATTGGACTGACCGCTTTCGGCGATCTGACGCAAACTGTTCTGCTTTTTTGCGCGACGCTGTCCATCCTCTCGAACCTCAAAACCAGCTATAACAAGGCTAAGCTTTTCTGGGCGCTCATGGCGCTGGGATGCGGGATGTGGCTCTGCGCGCAGGTGCTGTGGACTTACTTCGAAGTCTTTCTGCGGCAGGAGGTGCCGAACCCGTTTGTTGGAGACGTGGTCCTGTTCCTGCACGTCGTTCCTATGATGGCGGCCCTGGTGGTGCAACCGCACGTTCGGCGGAATGACCACTCTCTGCGGCTGGTGTCCCTGGACTTTTTTCTGTTGCTTACGTGGTGGCTTTATCTTTATCTGTTTATCGTGATCCCGTGGCAGTACGTCTCGCCGAACGAGGCGGTATATGGACACAGCTTCGATGTGCTTTACGCATGCGAACAGATCGTTCTGATTGTAGGTGTAGGCCTGGTTTGGAAGCGCAGTCACGACTCGTGGCGGCTGATCTACCGGCAACTTTTTATAGCGGCTTCCTTCTACAGCGTGGGCTCCATTCTTGCCGGAGTGGCGATCGACTATCACCTGTACTACACAGGCAGTCTTTACGATGTTCCGCTGGTGGCTGCCATGGCGTGGTTCGCATCGGTGGGGTTCATCGCACGTGGAGCTTCGTCCGACAGGCCTACTGACCAAGAAACGCGGCACAGCCACAGCATGTGGACGGCACGATTGGCGATGATCGCTGTCTTCTCTACGCCGCTCATGGTGGCATGGGCCGAGTTTGGGGGAGGAGCCCCAGCGCGGGTTCGCTCTTACAGGCTGTTCTTGACGGTGGCGGCGATGGTTTTCATGGGTGCGCTGGTGTTCGTTAAGCAGCATTGCATGGACCGCGAACTGCTCCATCTGCTGCGTTTGTCGCGGGAGAATCTGGATGAGACTTGCAAGTTAAAGGACGAGTTGGAGAGCAAGGAACAGTCGCTGCGCTGGCATAGTCTGGAACTGCAACGCAAGAATCTTGAGCTTCAGGAGATTTCCTTTACCGATCCGTTGACCGGAGTGTGGAACCGGCGCTATCTCGAAGAAATTCTTACGGCGGAGGCCGGTCAAGTCCTACGAAATTATGAACGGGCCCGTGGCAGCGATATTCGGAAGCTGGATCATCGCGATCTGATCTTCATCATGGTGGATGTGGACTTTTTCAAGGAAGTGAACGATCTTCATGGTCATCCTGCAGGCGATCGCTTGCTGCAGCGAGTGGCGGAGCGGCTGAGCAGAGTAGTGCGCAAGTCGGATGTGCTGGTTCGTTGGGGTGGGGAGGAATTTCTCATCATGTCGCGGTCGGCGGATCCCTCCGGCACACCTGCCTTCTGCGAGCGAGTCTTGGAGATTATGGCGTCAGAAGCATTTGATCTTGGGCACGGGGTTCGAGTGCGGAAGACCTGTTCGGTGGGATGGGCTCCCTTCCCCTGGAGTCGGCACGCATATGACGCAGTTTGCGCGGAAGAAATGATTGAACTCGCGGACACCGCGCTGTACCGGGCGAAGGCAGGGGGACGGAATCAGGGCGTAGGAATTCTGCCGGGGGATGGCGCGGCGGCGACTCCGCAAGCGATCACGCTTGAGACTCTGCGGAATGACAACAGTGTTCTGACGCGCACTGTGAGAGTACAAAATCCCGAGGGTCGAGCCCGTGCTGTGGCCGAAGATCTGCTGTCTGGGGAACGACACGACGTCTAGAGTTTCCTCGGCGGTCTGATTTCTATCCAGTGGAATTTATTCCGGCCTGAAAAACAGAGGCTTGCTGCGTGCCCGTGGGACGGGTGTAGATGCTGCCGTGCCGCTTGACCTCTGACGCTGCGTTGAATACAGTGAGAAGCCGCCTATCATGATGCCAGCGGGCGCCAGGTGACGCGGGCAGAGTCAAGAATAAGATTGTATGAGGTATTCGACGATGAATGCGAAAGCTCCTTCCCGGAAGACCGGTCTGCGCCAGAAGGCCCAACTCATGTCCGCATCAGAAATCGAGCGCACGCTAGTCCGCCTGGCGTATGAGATCGTCGAGAAAAACGGCGGGGTCGACGGTTTGGGATTGGTTGGGATTCGCCGCCGGGGCGTCCCCATTGCCGAACGGCTGGGCAAGATCATTACACGCATCGAGAATGCCAAAGTTCCGGTGGGCACCTTGGACATCACTTTCTATCGTGACGATCTTTCAACGCTGGGGCCGAAGCCGGTGGTGCAGGAAAAAGAGATCGGATTTTCGATTGAGGACAAGAATATTGTTCTGGTCGACGATGTTCTTTTCACCGGACGCACGACGCGGGCCGCGTTGGACGCGCTGTTTTCGCACGGCAGACCGCGACGGGTCCAGCTGTGCGTGCTGATTGACCGGGGACATCGGGAACTGCCAGTCGAGGCCAGTTTCGTTGGCCGCAACGTCCAGACCACCATGAACGAGGTGATCGAGGTGAAGTTAACTGAGGTTGATGACGCGGAGAAGGTTCTGCTGATGGAAAGGTAGAACGGCGCGGAGATCGCGCGCACTGGGATAATAAATAAGGACGGCGGCGAACCCCGCCGTCCTTATTTGTTGAAGCGATCAGCTAAGCCAATTTGGTGCAGATCGCCTTGGTCTGGGTGTAATTGTTCAGAACGTCGTGCCCCATCTCGCGGCCCCATCCGGATTGTTTGTATCCCCCGAAGGGCAGAGCCGCGTCGAAAATGTTGTAGCAGTTGATCCAGACCGTGCCGGCCCGCAGAAGGTCGGCGGTGCGGTGGGCCTTGCTGATGTCCCTGGTCCAGACAGCGGCAGCGAGGCCGTATTCGCTGTTGTTGGCACGCGGAAGAATTTCTTCCGGATCGTCGAACGGCATCGCCGTTACTACCGGCCCGAAGATTTCTTCCCGTACTACCTTCATGTCTTCGCGAGTGTTCACCAGAACAGTGGGCTCCACGAAATAGCCTTTGTCGCCTTTTCTATGACCGCCAGAAAGGGCTGTCGCGCCTTCCGAGAAACCTGCCTCCAGATAGCCGCAGACGCGATTTAATTGTTCCTCGGAGACGAGCGGTCCCATGCTGGTTGCAGGATCAAGGCCTGAGCCGACATTGATCTTCTTCGCGTGGTCAGCGACACCTTCCACGACGCGGTCGAAAATCGACTTCTCGACGTAGAGACGCGATCCGGCACAGCAGCACTGGCCGTGATTGAAGAAGATCGCACTCGCGGCTCCGGGGATGGCGGTGTCGAGATCAGCGTCCTTGAACACGACGTTGGGAGACTTGCCGCCTAGTTCGAGCGACACCCTCTTGAGGTTGCCCGTTGCGGCGTGCACGATCAGCTTGCCGACTTCGGTGGAACCGGTGAAGGCAATTTTGTCAACGTCGGGATGAGCGGCCAGTGCGGCGCCTGCGGTCTCGCCATAGCCCGGGACGATGTTCACTACGCCCTCGGGGAAGCCAGCTTCCATGATCAGCTCGCCGAGACGCAACGCCGAAAGCGGAGTTTGCTCCGCCGGTTTCAAGATGACGGTGCAGCCGCAGGCCAACGCCGGACCCAGCTTCCACGCGGCCATCAGCAGAGGAAAATTCCAGGGAATGATTTGCCCTGCAACTCCGACCGGCTCACGCTGCGTGTAGGCGAGATACTTCGCTCCCGGCGTGTAAGGAACCGAGATCGGAATCGTGTTGCCTTCGATCTTCGTGGTCCAGCCCGCCATGTAGCGGAACAGGTCGACGGCCAGCGGTACATCGGCTGCTCTCGCGATGGTGAGAGGCTTGCCATTGTCGAGGCTCTCGATGTACGCGAACTCTTCCGTGTGCTGTTCCAGTAAATCGGCGAGCTTCCAGATGAGGCGACCACGTTCGGATGCGGTCAACCGGCGCCAGGGACCGTGGTCGAAGGCTTTACGCGCGGCCTTCACAGCTTGTTCAATATCTTCACGATCGCCTTCTGCGACCTGTGCCAGAACTTCACCGGTGGAAGGATTGTAGGTAGGGAAAGTCTTGCCAGAGATGGAGCTTACCCACTGCCCGTTGATCAACATTTTGCGCGGCTTTTCGATGAACTCCGCGACCTGCGGATGAATTTGCGGTGACACTGCGATGCCCATATATCCTCCTTAGATCAAGCACGTGGATCGAACATGAATGGCATGACGTGATGCCAAAGATGCCAAGCGGAGAAGAACAACGGAAGTATGCTAGTCCGGAGACGGAACAAAAGCAATTCCGATTCGAGCTTATTCTCCGTAGATCATTCGCCGTATGGAACCCAGATATTCTTTACCTGGGTGGCGTGTTCGAGAAACCAGCGTCCTTCGGCGAGCTTTGGATCGAACCAGTCGATGGCTCGGCCCTCGTTTGTCCAGACCTGTTTTAGATTGCCCACCGACATGGCTTTCGCGGCGGCCGCGTTGGCGTCGTCGCCGAAGGACCAGACGGCATCGACGTCGTCGTGCTCGGCGAGAATTTTCAAAAGCTGCGATGCGTAGCCGGTCACGATGTTCACGACGCCGCCGGGGAGATCACTGGTGTCAAAGAGTTGATAGAGATCGGCGGCGATGAGCGGGTATGCCTCCGAAGGAACCGCGATCACGGTGTTGCCCACTGCGATAGCCGGCAGAACTAGGGAAAGGAAACCCAGCAGCGGGGCTTCCGTGGGACAGATGATGCCCATAGTTCCGAGCGATTCGTTCATGGCGATCGCGATATTGCGGAACGGAGGATTGTGCACGGCTCCGTCGAACTTGTCGGTCCAGGCCGCGTAGGAGAAGATGCGCTCGATGCCAAGATCGACTTCGGCTGCGGCTTGTTTCGCACCGACGATCGCGGTGAGTCCGTGGACAATTTCGTCACGGCGATGAGAGAGATTTTCGGCGCAGTAGTAAAGAACCTGCGCACGATTGTGCGCGGTTGCTTTCGCCCATGCTTCCGCTTTGCGGGCAGCCTCGACTGCATTGCGAATGTCTTTGCGGTTGCCGAGGGAGGCTTCACCCAGTAAACGCCCGTCGGGTGAACGCACTTCCATGCTGTAGCCCGAGTCCGGCCGCACCTGCTTGCCACCAATGTAGAGCTTGACGGTGCGATCGATGGCCGGAGTGCCAGCCTGCGGCTCTTCTGCTGTTTGTGGAACTGCGGGCGGGCGGGCGGCTGGCAGGTTGGGGGCGTTCTTGAACCACGTCGGCTGCAGATATTCGAGCAGGCCTTCGCGGCCGCCTTCGCGCCCGTATCCGCTTTCTCGGTAGCCGCCGAAGCCGCAGGAAGCGTCGAACAGGTTGGTGCAGTTCACCCAAACCACGCCGGCTTTGAGTTGCGCGGCAACATGCAACGCCACGTTGATGTTCTCGCTCCAAACGCAGGCCGCCAAGCCGTAGACCGTGTTGTTGGCCAACTCAACGGCTTCTTTCGGAGTGCGGAACGTCATCGCGGCGAGTACCGGCCCGAAAATCTCCTGCTGGGCGACGATGGATGTGGGATGCACATTGCTCAGCAACGTGGGCGGATAATAAAAACCGCGCGACGGCAACGCGACTTGCGGCTGCCAGCAAGTTGCGCCTTCGGCGATTCCTTGACCGACCATGCGCTGAATGCGGTCGAGTTGGACGCGCGCCACAATTGCTCCGATGTCGATTGCCTTGTCCAAGGGAAGACCGACGCGCAGACTGCTCATGCGATCGCGGATTTTGGCGATCAAATTCTCGGCAATGCTTTCCTGCATCAACAGGCGCGAACCCGCGCAGCAGACCTGGCCCTGGTTGAACCAGATTCCGTCGACCAGTCCCTCGACCGCGCTATCCAGGTCAGCGTCGTCGAAGATGATGAACGGAGACTTTCCTCCCAACTCAAGCGAAAGGCGTTTGGGAGTTGCCGCGGTGGCACTCCGAATTGCGCGTCCGACTTCGGTGGAACCAGTGAAGGCGATTTTATCCACGTCAGGATGTTTCACCAACGCCCCGCCAGTGGAGCCGTCTCCGGTGACGATGTTGACGACTCCGGCGGGCAATCCGGCTTCCTGACAAAGTTCTGCGAATGCGAGCGCGGTCAGTGGAGTGAATTCGGCGGGCTTTAACACCACGGTGTTTCCCGTGGCCAGGGCCGGAGCGATTTTCCACGCTGCCATGAGCAACGGAAAATTCCAGGGGATGATCTGCCCTACGACACCACAGGGTTCGTACTCAGGAAACTCCTGCTCGAGAAGTTGCGCCCAGCCGGCATGATAGTAGAAGTGACGCGCTACCAGCGGAATGTCGATGTCACGACTCTCGCGGATGGGCTTGCCGTTGTCCATGGTCTCCAGAACGGCGAGAAGGCGGGAATGTTTCTGCACCAATCGCGCCAAGGCGTAGAGGTAACGCGCGCGGAGATGCGGAGTGAGCGCACGCCATTTGGGAAACGCGGCGCGTGCTGCCCGCACGGCGGCGTCGATGTCGGCGAGTGAACCTTGGGCAACCGAAGCCAGCTTTTCTCCGTTGGAAGGATCGACTGTATCGAAATATTCTCCAGCGGCCGGCGCTTGCCAGGCGCCGTTGATAAAGTGTTCGAAGCGATGGCCGTGGCGGTCAAGCCAGGCTTGCACTTCTTTCGGATCTTCCGGGGCGGGGCCGTACTCCATGGTCACAAACTTTTCGGCGATGCTCATTTTAGGTCGCTCGATTCTGTCGTTTTCTGGAAGCTATGCTATGGGATGGCGATACTCCGCCGAGTAACGCCCGGTCGCGTAGTGTTCCAGTTGCCGTTCGATATCGCCTAACAAACCGCTCGCGCCAAAACGAAAGAGTTCGGCGCGCATCCACGACTGCCCGAGTTCTTCTTTCATCATGGCCAGCCAGTCGGTCGACTGCTTTGCGGTACGAATTCCGCCCGCCGCTTTGAAACCCACAGCCATCCCGGTTTGCTGGGCATATTCGCGGATGGCACGAGTCATCACCAAACCCACTGGCAGAGTGGCGTTGGTCGGTTCTTTGCCGGTTGAGGTCTTGATGAAGTCGGCGCCCGCCATCATGGCGACGGCGCTGGCGCGCGCCACGTTGCGCAAAGTTAGCAGGTCGCCACTCGCGAGGATGACCTTCATGTGAGCAGAGCCGCAGGCTTGTTTGAAGGCGGCAATTTCGTCGTAGAGCGCCTGCCAGCGTCCGCCAAACACCAGGGCGCGCGTGATCACCACGTCGATCTCGTGCGCGCCTGCTTCGACGGAACGGCGAATCTCCGCAACCCGCTCGGCGAGAGGCGACAGGCCTGCGGGGAAACCAGTGGAAACCGCGGCAACGTGGATGCCACTTCCTTCGAGGGCATGAAGGGCAGTTTCAACGAACACGTGATACACGCAGACTGCGGCGACTTTCAGGTCGAGTTCTTCAACTCCAAGCTTGTGGACGAGATCCTGCTGTACCGGTTGACGGGCTTTGGCGCAAAGGCGGCGCACGCGCTCGTCGGTGTCATCCCCGGAAAGCGTGGTCAGATCCATGCAGGAGATGGCGCGCAGAAGCCAGGCCGCCTGCCATTCTTTTTTCACCGTCCTCCGCGCTACCTGGCTCTGGGCGCGGCGCTCCACCGCGCTGGTGTTCACCCGAACTTCCTGGATCCAATTCAGGTCGAGAGGAACTCCGGAGTTTGGCTGGAGCGGACGTCCGGCAAGAATCGCGATGGAATTTCCAGAATGCGGCTGGGGACCTCCTTTAGCCATCATTTCGTGACCTGGTGCGGGATGGTTGTGATCTACTGGCACAGCAATTCGCCTCAGTCCGCGGCAGGGAACGGAGCTAGTTCGTCGCGCTGTAATTGTACGGCAGGAAATCTTACAACGCGAGACGGCTTTACGACGATCTGTGGCCGAGTTCGACCCTGCCCAAGAAAAAGCGGTGAATCGTTAGACGAGGGTTTACAATGGCCCTCGATTTTGCGGTTTCGCGTGAAGACCTTCCCCTATGCGCAAGAAGATGGTCCGTGCCGACGTACGGGCAAGACTCGTGCGGTCTGCGAAGAAAGTAATGAAGAACGCGCATGCACCCTACTCGAAGTTCCGAGTGGGAGCTGCGATCCTGCTCTCGAATGGGAAAATCTTCTCTGGTTGTAATGTGGAGAACGCGTCCTATGGAATGACCAACTGCGCCGAACGCACGGCGATTTTTTCTGCGGTGGCGCAGTGTGGACCCAGGATCGAGGTCCGAGCGGTTTCAGTAGTCAACGACCAGGGAGTGCCTTGCTCGCCTTGCGGCGCATGCCGTCAAGTCATCTACGAATTCGGCCCTGACGCGACAATTTTTTTTCAAGGGGCGACAGGGCCCAAGCAAGCTCACATTACCGAACTGCTTCCGGAGGGGTTCCGCCTCCAGTGAATCCGACGCCAGCTGCAGCGCAGACTTTTCGTGCCATCGATGTCATTCGCAAGAAGCGCGATGGCGGGGAGTTGTCTCGCTGCGAAATCGAGTCCCTGGTGAATGCATACACCCGGGGCGATATTCCCGACTATCAGGTTTCGGCCTGGCTGATGGCGGTGGTACTGCGTGGCATGACGCGTGCTGAGACCGCCGCGCTGACGGATGCGATGTTGCGCTCCGGCGAAGTGCTCGATCTTTCATCCCTTACGGCCAAGAAAGTCGACAAGCATTCGACCGGCGGCGTGGGCGACAAGACTTCACTTGTGCTGGCCCCGCTTGCAGCCGCCGCAGGAGTGGCCGTACCCATGATCAGCGGCCGCGGCCTAGGGCATACGGGAGGTACGCTGGACAAACTGGAGGCGATTCCCGGCTTCAATGTGAATCTTACGGTGGCACAATTTCGGCGCGTGCTCGAGACGTGCGGTTGCGCCATGATTGGACAGACGGCCGAGATCGCTCCGGCCGATCGCAAGCTTTACGCTTTGCGCGATGTGACCGGCACCGTGGAAAGTCCTTATCTCATCTGTGCGTCCATCATGAGCAAGAAACTTGCGGAAGGCATTGACGCCCTCGTGCTCGATGTGAAGACCGGCTCCGGAGCATTCATGAAGAGTGAGAAGGATGCCCTTTTTCTCGCCGAACTCATGGTTGAAACCGGCGAGCGGATGGGCAAACAAGTGGTGGCGCTGATCACCGATATGGATCAGCCGTTGGGATGCATGATCGGAAACGCACTCGAAGTGGTCGAGGTAGTGGAGATTTTGCGCGGGGAAGGGCCGGAAGATTTGCGGCAGCTCTGTCTGGAGCTTGCGGGTTGGATGCTGCAGCTGGGTGGAGTTGCTGATACGGTCGCAGAGGGGAAAATGCAGAGCGAGAAGCTGATCGGCTCTGGCAAGGCATTCGAGCGGTTTCGTCAGATGGTGGAACTGCAGGGTGGAGATCCGCGGGCGATTGAAGATCCGAACAAACTGCCTCAGGCTCGGCATACGATGATAGTTTCGAGCCCGAAGAACGGATACCTTACTTCTCTGCAATGCGAACAGGTTGGGACCGCGTGTGTGATTCTCGGTGGTGGGCGTGAGCGCAAAGAAGATTCGGTCGATCCGGCGGTGGGAATCGTGCTGCATAAGAAGGTCGGGGATCCGGTGTCCTCCGGCGAGGCGCTGGCGACGATCTACTACAATGCGGAAGCGCGTGCGGATCGAGCCCGGCAACTACTGAAGGAGAGTTATCAGATTGCTGATTCGCCCGTACGCGAAAAAAGACCTTTGATCCATCGCGTGATCCGGAAGTCTGGAGAGAAAAACTGAATGGGACGATTCACTGGAATCCTCGGCCTTTTGACCATGCTGGGATTGGCCTATGCCTTTTCGACCAATCGCCGCGCCATTCGGCTGAAAACCGTGGCGTGGGGCCTGGGCTTGCAATTGGTCTTTGCTGTGTGCGTGTTGAGAATTGGCGCGGGGCAGCGGGTTTTTCAGAGGGCTGGCGACGCCGTCAGTCGATTGCTTAGCTACTCTTATGCCGGCTCGCAGTTTGTTTTTGGCGATCTGGGTAAGCAAGGCTCCCATTTCGGCTTCTATTTTGCGTTTCAAGTACTGCCGACCATTATTTTCATTTGCGCGTTTTTCGCGGTGCTGTATCACTTCGGAGTCATGCAGTTCGTGATCAAGATTGCCGCCTGGGTCATGACCCGCGTGATGGGCGCCAGCGGCGCTGAATCGCTCAACATCGCGGCCAGCATTTTCATGGGGCAAACCGAGGCGCCGGTGACCATCCGGCCGTTTCTGCCCGATCTGACTCGCTCGGAACTGATGACCGTGATGACCAGCGGGATGGCGCACGTCTCCGGCGGAATCATGGCGGCCTACATAGCATTCGGCATAGAGCCCAAACACCTGTTGAGCGCGGTCATCATGACTGCGCCCGGCACTTTGCTGATGGCGAAGATGCTTGTGCCCGAAACCGAGGAGCCGAAAACCGCCGGCCGAGTGGTGATGCCCGAAAGCGAAGAGAAAACCGAGAAAGAAGAGAATCTGCTCGGCGCGGTCGCCCGGGGAACAACCGATGGCCTGCACATGGCTTTGAATATCGCTGCCATGCTGATCGCGTTTCTCGCGCTTATCGCGCTCGCGGACGGGATTATGGGTGGAATTCACCATTGGCTGGCCTGGTTTCCAGAGAGTCTGGAAAAGATTTTCGGAGCCGTGTTCGCTCCGGTTGCCTGGGTGATTGGTGTTCCCTGGCGTGATTGCGGGGTAATTGGAACTTTGCTCGGCACGCGCATGGTGCTGAACGAACTGGTGGCGTTCTCGATGCTCGGACCGATGAAAGCGGGACTAGATCCGCGCTCATTCACCATTGCTACGTTTGCACTTTGCGGATTCGCGAACCTCAGTTCCATCGGAATCCAGATCGGCGGCATCGGAGCGCTTGCTCCGAACAAAAAGAGCGAACTGGCACGGCTTGGGATTCGCGCCATGCTAGCGGGGACGATGGCAAACCTGACGTCGGCATCCATCGCTGGCATGCTGCTGTAGACCGCGTCGACATTCGAGAAAGGACTTCCTCCTGTGAAGCGACTCCACCCCAAGTCCATCCTGATTTCTTTCTTCGTTGTTACTTTCCTGGCGAATGCTTTTGCGCAAGTCACTCCGAGGCGCGTGATCATCGACACCGATCCGGGCACTGACGATGCGATGGCCATCATCCTGGCTTTGAATTCTCCGGAGTTCAAGGTGGAAGCGCTGACCGTTGTGCCCGGCAACGTGGAGGCGAAACAGGGGCTGGAGAATGCGCTGAAGATTGTTTCGCTGGCGGGGCGCTGCGATGTTGTGGTTGCCGGGGGCGCGCAACATCCGCTGAATCAGAAGCTGATAACGGCGCAGTTCTGGCACGGCAAGAATGGCTTGGCCGATGTTGAGTTGCCACCTTCGAAGTGCAAGGCCGATCCCCGGTTTGGTCCCGACCTCATCATCGAGATGGTCCACAAATACCCGCATGAGATCACGCTGATTCCGGTAGGACCGTTGACCAATATCGCGCTCGCGGTTTCGAAGGATCCTTCGATTGCTTTTCTGGTCAAGGACATCGTCATCATGGGCGGTTCGATCTCCGGCGGCAATGTGAACGGAGCCGCGGAAGCTAACATCTATAACGATCCTGAGGCGGCGCAGATTGTTTTCAATGCCGGCTGGATGGTGACGATGGTCGGATCCGATGTGGGGGAGAGGACGCTGATCACGCGGAAGTATCTGGCGGAGTTGCAGTCGTCGCACGGACCGGAGAGTGACTTTATTGCCAAGATTGCTGACTTCTATTTGACCCGCAGCGAGAAGAGCGGATACAGCGGAGCGGCGATGTATGACCCGCTGGCAGTGGGGATTGCTTTGGATTCGACTCTGGGCACTCTCAAGGAAATGCACGTGGACGTGGAAACCAAGGGTGAGTTTACACGCGGGGAAACTGTGGCGAACCGGATGGGGTCGAATGAGTACAACGTGCTGCACGGGGATCATTACGAGATTGAGGGCGTCATCGAACTGAAACCGAATGCTCGCGTTTGCCTGGCTTCGGACGCCGATCGGTTCTTGCAGCTGTTTGTGAGCCGGATTCGAGGAAAATAGGCTCAGACGTTGGCGCGCGCGACCAGGAAAATCGCTAAACCATAGAAGACGAACATCAGGCCGAGGTAGGCTTTGGCGCGAGGTCCTGAGTTCGCGAATTCTTTCCACGCGAGAACTCCCCAGAGCGCCGCGACCATGGGAGCGGATTGGCCGATGGCGTAAGAGATGGCAACGCCGGTGAAACTCGCAGCCACCAGATTGAAAACCGTGCCGATGCCCCACACGAATCCGCCGAAAAGGCCGAGCAGGTGCCCGGAGGCAGGTCCGCTGAAAAATCCAGCGAAGCTTACCGGCTCGCCTACCAGCGGATGCTTCATGAAATAAATATTCCAGATGAAGCAAGAGAGCAACGCTCCGAGGGTCAGGAATACGGCGGCGCTATAAGGTCCCAACGTGTTGCCGCGGGTCATTGCGCGGGTCATGAAGGGAGCCCACAGGCCCATCAGAATTCCTGACACGACGCACGTGATCAGGCTCTTCTTCGAGACGGAACGTCCTGCAGATGCGAGACTGCCATACGCCTTGCCGTCCAGAAGTACTGCGATGAATGCGCACGCTACGCCGAGGGCCAGAGAAGTGGCGTTTCCCTTCGGTTGAAGCGCGTAACTCAATACGGTTCCGACGACCAGCGCGATGCCAATTGAAATGGGGAAGGCGACGGCGAGGCCGGCCATGTCGATCGCAGCCACCAGCAGGAGATTGGCGAGGTTAAACAGCGCCCCACCGATGAGCGCGTTGACAATATTCGAAGTGTCTGCTGCGTGGACGTTGTTCAGAAAACTGGACGCATCGTGCGCTGTGCTGCCCATTGTGAAGGCGAGCACGAGTGAAATCACGAAGATACCGACGGCGTAGTCCCAGTAGAAAAGCTCGAATCGATAACTTTTCACGCCTTTATAGGTGTTGGCCCATGAACCCCAGCAAACGGCGCTCGTGATCATCATCAGCAGCGCAATGCTTAGAGTCGAAGGGGTGAACATTGGCTCTCCTTGAGGCGTTGTTTAGGACGGAAAGTGTGTAACTTTACTCCTGTTTGATTCAGGCCACAAGCACGAGACAGACAGTCAACTTCTGGCGAACTAAGCGTTCAGCTGTGAGTACGTTGAGCGCCGGAGAAACTCGCCTTGCCCGGCACGGCCAAGAAACTTGTCCCCTGCCACAACGACCTGGCCTCGGGAGAGGACAACGTCAGGCATGCCTGTTACCTGGATACCTTCGAACATCGAGTAATCCACTCGCATGTGGTGAGTCTTGGCGCTGATGGTGTGTTTGCGCTTGGGGTCGAAGATTACGAGATCGGCATCGCTCCCGACTGCGATCGTTCCCTTGTGCGGATACAGGCCGAAGAGTTTTGCCGGGGTTGTGGAGACGAGTTCGACGAATCGATTCACACCGAAACGTCCTTGAGCAACACCGCCAGAGTAGATCAGGCTCATGCGATGCTCAATGCCCGGGCCCCCGTTCGGGATCTTGGTGAAATCGTCGCGACCGAGTTCTTTCTGCTCTTTGAAACAGAATGGACAGTGATCGGTGGAGACGACCTGCAGATGATCGCGCTTGAGGCCGGCCCAGAGCTTCTCCTGATGCCACTTTTCGCGCAGAGGGGGAGTGAAAACATATTTCGCGCCTTCGAAATCAGGGACGTCGAAGTTTTCGATCGAGAGATACAAATATTGCGGGCAGGTTTCGGCGTAGACCGGAAGCCCGCGGTCGCGCGCTTCTCGCACTTTTTCGAGAGCCTCATTGCAGCTTAAATGCACGATGTAGATCGGTGCTCCGGCCATCTCCGCTAAAGCGATCGCACGAGAAACCGCCTCTGCTTCTGCGGTTGTCGGTCGCGTTAGTGCGTGATACTTCGGCGCCGTCTTCCCTTCCGCCAGCGCTTGCTGCACGATGACGTCGATTGCGCTTCCGTTTTCGGCGTGCATGCAAATGAGGGCGCCATTTCTCGCCGTGATCTGGAGCGCGCGGAAGATGCTGGCGTCATCGAGCATAAAGATGCCGGGATATGCCATGAAGAGTTTGAAGCTGGTCACGCCTTCGCCGACCAGGGCGTTCATCTGCTGGAGTTGGCCATCGCTTATATCGGTGACGATGCAATGAAAGGCATAGTCGCAGACCGCTTTCTTCGAGGCTTTGTCCATCCAGGTGTCGAAGGCTTTGCGCAACGGCTGGCCTTTGTACTGGATGGCAAAGTCGATCAGCGTGGTGGTTCCTCCGAATGCTGCGGCGCGCGTGCCGGTTTCAAAATCGTCAGCGCTGGTGGTGCCGCCGAACGGCATATCCAGATGCGTGTGCACATCGATGCCGCCGGGGAAAACAAATTTTCCGGAAGCGTCAAGAATCTTTGTGGCATTCTGCTGAGGAAGGTCTTTGCCGATGGCCGCAATCTTGCCATCTGTGATGGCAACGTCCGCCAGGTAGGTATCCGTCGCAGTGACCACGGATCCGTTGCCGATGATCGTGTCAAAACCCATTCATCCCTCCACGCGCGACCGAGATCAAGGAGGAATTCTATGCTAAACTGCCGCACTTCAGGGCCACGTTTGTTTAGTGGTGAAAGAGGTCGCGCCATGCGGTTTGGTATTACGCTAAAGCCAGACATCTCGGTTGAGCGCATTCTAAGTTTGACGCGCCAGGCGGAAGGTGCCGGTTTCCAGTACGGATGGATTTTCGATTCCCACGTTTTATGGAAGGAACCGTACCCTTTGCTTGCGCTGATGGCCGCGAACACGCAGCGGATGCATTTTGGCACGTGTGTGACGAACCCCGCGGTTCGCGATCTCACAGTGACTGCAAGCCTTTTCGCCACGCTGAATCTGATTTCAGGCGGAAGGATGGAACTGGGAATTGGACGGGGAGACAGTTCGAGGCGTGTGCTGGGCAAGAAGCCGGTCAGTTGGTCACAGTTGGAAGCCGCGGTAAAAGTCTTTCGCGATCTCACGGCTGGTCGCGAGATTGAGTATGAAGGGCAACCGACGCGTCTGACTTGGGCAACCGTTTCTCCGCGAGTTTGGATCGCGGGATACGGGCCCAAGGTGCTGCACATGGCAGGGCGAGTGGCCGATGGGATCATTCTTCAGTTCGCCGATCCTGATTTGATTTCCTGGTGCATGGGTTTTGTGAAGGAGGGCGCTAGCGCTGCGGGCCGGGATGCAAGCGAGATCGAGGTGATGTCGGCGGCTCCGGTTTGGGTTTCTGATGACTTAGCTGTGGCGCGGGAACACGTGCGCTGGTTTCCGGCGCTGGTTTCAAACCACGTGATGGACCTTATCCGGCAGTACAAGCCGGACGATCTGCCAGCGGCGCTCACATCGTACGTGCAGGACCGGGGCGCTTATGACTATCTGCATCACTGCGTGGTTGAGAGTGACAATGCAAATTTTGTTTCTGACGAGGTGGTCGATCGGTTTTGCTTGGTGGGACCGGTTAAAGCTCATCACGAGAAACTGCGTAAGTTGGCCAGTGTGGGGGTTACTCAGTTCAATGTGTATCTGATGTGCGGAGATGAGGAACAGACTTTGGATATCTACCAGCGCGATGTTCTTCCGGCGTTCCAGGAAACGGTGAAGACGAAGCGCTGAAGCTACGAGGCCGCCATCGGCGAGAACACAACCGGGGGCTGAACTTTCATCGCTGCGTAATAGACCGCGAAGGAAACTGCAAAGCCCACGAACCAGGAATAGTCATAGAGGACCCGCACCGACGGAACCGCCAACCCGATCAGCGCCGTTCCTGCTCCGAGCGCGAGAGCAATCACGGCGCGCCGGTTGAATCCTTTGGAATATTCGTAGATCCCGCCTCGAAGATAAAGGTCATCTATCTGCAGAACACATCGTCGAACCAGGAAATAGTCGCAGATCATGATGCCCGCCACTGGTCCGAGAAAAGCGGCGTAGCCTCCCAGCCAGCCGAGAATGAAGGTTCTGTAATCGGCGAGCAGCTTCCAGGGCATCAGCGCGATGCCCATGAAGCAGGTAATCACGCCACCAGTGCGGAAACTGATTCGCCGAGGCCATAGATTGGAGAAGTCGTTGGCCGGCGACACGACGTTAGCACCGATGTTGACATTGAGCGTCGCCAGCAGAATCGCGATCAACGAGATCACCACAGCCACGGGAGAGTGAAAGCGGCTGAGCAGTTGCACGGGATCAGAGATTGCCGTCCCGTAAATCACTACTGTGGCTGAGGTCACCGCGATCCCTATGAAAGCGTAGAGAGTCATCGTCGTCGGCAGGGCGAGCGCCTGTCCGATGATTTGTTCGCGCTGGTTGCGCGCGAATCGGGTGAAGTCGGGGATATTCAGCGAGACCGTCGCCCAGAAGCCGACCGTGCCATTCAGAGCTGGGATCAGAAATTTCAGGAAATCAGAGAAGTTGTTGAAGCGCGAGGGCGCAGCCAGCATGGGGCCGAAGCCGCCCGCACTGCGATAGGCCCAAGCCAAGAGCAGCAACCCGACGGCTAGCAATACCGGTGCGCTGATGCCTTGCAGAATTCGGATGTATTCGATCCCCATGAGAATGACGGCTAGGTTGATCAGCCAGAACAGAAGAAAGCAAATGGCTGTGGCGTAGGGAAAATTCCTCCAACCGGGAGCTAGCGTGGCGAGCAGGGTGCTGATGGCTTCGCCGCCGATCCAGGTCTGAATGCCGAACCATCCGCACGCCACCAGAGCGCGCAAGATAGCGGCTACGTTGGCGCCGAGCACACCAAACGACGCGCGCGCCAGCACTGGGAACGGGACTCCATACTTGGCTCCGGGATGGGAGTTCAGCAGCATCGGGACCAGAACGATCACGTTGCCGATAAAAATTGTCGTTACCGCCTGCTTCCAGTTCATTCCACCCTGGATCAGGCTTGCTGCCAGCATGTAGGTGAGAATATTGACCGACATCGAAATCCAGAGCGCGGCGAAGTTATACGTGCCCCAATGACGGCGGTCGGCTTGGGCGGGCGCGAGGTCGGGATTGTAGAGAGAACTGGACTCGATTCGGGATGAGGAATGAGGAGGTAGTGGCGTGGTCATGAGCTTCGGTCTGCGACTTGCGTTTCAGTCTGCGGCTGCGGCCTCGCCAGTTTGCGCCGTGATCGGGCCGTAGCTCTCCGGCCGGCGGTCGCGGAAGAACTGCCACACTTTACGGACTTCGGCGATCATGTCAAGGTCGAGATCGGCTACAACCACTTCATCTTTGTCGCGGCTGGCCTGGGCGATAATCTTGCCGCGGGGATTGCAGAAATAACTCTTGCCGTAAAACTCCCCGATACTCCAGGGCTTTTCGACGCCTACCCGGTTGATGGCGCCGACGAAGTAGCCGTTGGCTACGGCATGCGCGGGCTGCTCCAGTTCCCATAGATATTCCGAGAGACCGGCGACTGTGGCCGAAGGATTGAAGACAATCTCCGCGCCGTTTAATCCCAGAATGCGCGCACCTTCGGGAAAATGGCGGTCGTAACAAATGTAGACGCCGACCCGCGCGTATCTCGTCTCAAAGACCGGGTACCCCAGATCGCCGGGAGTGAAGTAGAACTTTTCCCAGAAGCCAGGATGGCAGTGCGGGATGTGATGCTTGCGGTATTTTCCGAGATAGCGGCCGTCGGCATCAATCACCGCGGCTGTGTTGAAATATACCCCGGGCATTTGCTCTTCGTAAACCGGAACGACGATCACCATGCGATGTTTGGCGGCCAGCTTTTGCATCATGCGCACCGTGGGACCGTCCGGGACGCGTTCGGTTAATTCATACCAGCGCGCATTTTGCTCCGCACAGAAATAAGGACCGTAGAAAAGTTCCTGCAGGCACAGAATTTGTGTTTTTTTTCCCGCCGCCTGTTCGATCAGCTTCAAATGCTTGTCGATCATGGCCTTGCGGATCTGAGCGAGGGGGCGCTCGGTGCTGAGCGCATTGCTGGCTTGAATCAAGGCACAGCGCACGATTCGGGGCATGGGACTCGACCTCCGAGGAACGCAACTATAGCAGAAAACTTTAACCGGGGAATGCTGCGGCTCGGTCAGCGATCTCGAAGAAGAGTCGGCTAGCGCGTGTCGTCTCCGTTGACACGATCAGGGACGGCAAATAGACTCGGCGTTCTCAGGTTCTCTCAGGAAAAGGTTCTCTCAGGAAACATGGCCCGGCGCCCTCGCATTGCGGTGATTGGAAGTGCCAACGTCGATCTGACGACGTTCACGGACCGGTTCCCGAAGCCGGGAGAAACAATTTTCGGGCAGAAGTTCGATCTTGGATTCGGAGGCAAGGGAGCGAATCAGGCGGTCGCGGCTCGTCTTTGTGGCGCCGATGTTTTCATGGTGGCGCGGGTTGGGAGCGACTTGTTTGGTCCGGCCACCATCGAGAATTTCAAGAAACTTGGCATCGACACAACCCATGTGAAACAGGTTGAGGGATTGTCCAGCGGGGTGGCGCCGATTTTCGTCGAGCCTAACGGGCAAAACAGGATTCTGGTTGTGAAGGGAGCCAATGACGCGCTGAAACCGGCGGATGTTGACGCCGCTGCCGAGACGTTGAAAACCGTCGACTGTATTGTTCTCCAGTTTGAGATTCCGCTCGAAACCGTCTACTACACGATTGGGTTTGCGCAAAAACACAAAATCCGCTGCATTCTGAACCCCGCACCGGGTCAGCCCATCGACATGAGCGCTCTGGCAGACCTTGATTACTTCGTCCCGAATGAGAGTGAAGCGGAAACGATTACCGGGATGGCGGTACGGAATGTCGAAGACGCGAAGAAATGCGCGGAGAAGTTGCTAGCGGGCGGAATTCGCCGCGTCATTGTCACGCTGGGAGCCAACGGATCTCTGCTCGCGGGCCACGGAGTGAGCGAGCACCTGCCCCCGTATGCCGTGAAAAGCATCGACAGCACTGGCGCAGGCGATGCGTTCATAGGGAGTTTCTCCGTATTCCTGGCGGAGGGAGTGCCGGAGCATGAAGCGGTGCGGCGTGCAAATCTCTATGCTGGACTGTCGACGACGGGCATTGGAACGCAAAAATCCTTTTATGATCGAGGGCGTTTTGATGGAGAGTGGGCGCTTCGCGGCCTTCCGGAGAATCGCTAAACCCTCTATCACGGAGCTGTGCAAAAAGGCAAAACAACTGGCCATAGGGTTCATCACCTACCGAAAAGTCTTGACTTAGCAAGGAGCGGCAATTTATAAGGCCGTTCTACGGTCCAAATACCTCCCAGTATCAATACGAGACGGAAAGCCACTTCGTCATTCGGTGTGGGGCTACCGAAAAGAGGTTGTAATGTTGAACAAGAAGGTGTTGCTTGTTGTAGTCTTTTCGCTTGGTGTTTCGGTTTGTCCGCTCATGTACGGTCAAGCCAACGGCAGTTTTTCAGGCACAGTTTCCGATAAAGCGGGTGCTGTCGTCTCCGGCGCGACGGTGAAGGTGACCTCGCAAGGCACCGGCGTTTCGCGCGAGGCGAAAACCAACGATTCGGGATATTACCTGGTCCCTTTGCTGCCGGTTGCTTTCTACACGATTCGTGTGGAGTCGCCGGGCTTTCAAGCCACCGAGCAGAAGGACATCCGGCTGCAGGTCGAAGAGCATCGCGAAGTGGATTTCACCTTGGCACCCGCGTCTGTCTCAACAGCAGTTCAGGTAAGCGCCACGGAAGTAGCAGTGGAGACTGCGAGTCCGTCGCTCGGTCAGGTGATCACTTCCGAGCAAGTCGCCGATCTGCCCCTGAACGGCCGAGACTTTGTGCAGCTCGCGACGCTGGCGCCGGGCGTAACTCAGGAAACCAATCCGAACAGCTTTTTCAACGGCGGCGCGACCAGCGAAGTCTCAGCTCGCGGCTCGTTTTCTCTGTCCGTAGGGGGGTCGCGCCCGCAGAGTACGGACTGGTTGTTCGATGGCAACGATAACAACGAACTGACGGCCGGCGGTATTGCGATTTTGCCTTCGATCGACGCCATCCAGGAATTCAAGGTGCTCACCTTCACCTATTCGGCGGAGTACGGCACTCGCGCGGGTCCGACTGTCCTCGTGACCACAAAATCAGGGACGGACCGGTTTCACGGATCGCTGTTTGAGTTCTTCCGCAATACGAAACTCGATGCGCGCAGCTATTTCGCTGCGACCAGGGAGCAGTTCAATCTGAACCAGTTCGGAGGTTCGCTGGGCGGTCCGATCCAGAAGGGTAAAACTTTCTTCTTTTTGGATTATCAGGCCAAGAGGCAGCGTCACGGAATCGTGTCTACGGGCTTAGTTCCCACGAGTGTAATGATGAATGGGGATTTTACCAACGATCCTTTTGGCCAACCTCGCCCCGGCGTCTTCGATCCCGTCAATAATCCCAAGAACAATGACGGCTTCGGCGACCTCTTTAACCCGTACACGGCACCCGCGCCCAACACTTTCGGCCTTCCCTTCATGTGCGACAACACCGGCACCCCAATCACCCCTGATCCTGCGACTGGGGTTCAGGCGGGCGGTACGCCCTGCAACAAGGTTCCGACAGGTGTGGGTGGTCTGGCCGACTCGACCGGTCAACAACTGATTCGGCTTTATCCAGGGAACAATCTGAGCGGACCTGCCGCTCAGAACGCGGGTTTCAACTTTACCAACGCACCGGTAAGAAGGCTCAATGAAGGGGAGTTTGACGTCCGCCTGGACCACAATTTTTCCAGCAAGGACTCCATCTTTGCGCGCTTCAGCTACGACCAGGCGTACTCTCTGGTTCCCGGAGGCTCGAATCCAACCGGGCCAACAGGGTTCGCGGAAGTGACTCCCTTTGGGAGCACGCAGAACATCACCAACCACGGGCGCAACGTCGCCATATCCGAAACCCACATTTTTTCCAGTAACACGGTCAATCAAATCAGCGGAGGATTCAACCGGATTTTCAACTTCATCAAGTCCTATGGGTACGGCACGTGTGAAGGAAACAACCTCGGCATCGTGAACGCCAACCTGGACGCCGCCTGCAACCCCGGTGGGCAGATTCCTGGCATAGTAAATCAGTCTCCGCAATTCTGTGTCAGTTGCGGACTGACTTCGATCCAACCGCCAGCTGGGACCTACTGGTCTCTGGGAGATCGCGGATTCGCGCCCTTCCAAGGTGGGACCAACGTGTTCTCCATCTCGGATTCGTTCGACATGATTCGGGGCAAGCACGATATCAAGATTGGCGGCGGAATACGCGCCAACCAGATGAACGTTCTGACGAACTCCTATCAGGATGGGTTTTTCGCGATTGGGGCACAAACCAACGACCCCATGGCCGACCTTCTCCTTGGTGTGTACACCTTCGGAGAACATGATCAGACATTCAAGGGTGCCACCACCGGCCGCCGCTGGAAAATGTTCCGCCCCTTTGTGCAGGATGATTGGCGGGTAACGCCGAATCTGACGCTGAACCTCGGCTTCGCGTGGGCTCTGGTAACGCCCATCGTCGAGGCCGAAAATCGGCAAGCTAACTTCATCTTTCACAGTAACTGCACGCCACAACCGACGTGCAATTTGCTCGTGCCCGGTATGGGCTCGGATGCACGAGTCGGCATCCAGCTTGACAAGACCGCTTTCGAACCGCGAATCGGACTGAGTTGGAAGGTGCTGGGCAGCCAGACCACCGTGCTCCGAGCTGGGTATGCCATATTCCACGATTCCTCGTGGAATATCGGTGGGCAGGGACTGGTCAATAATCCACCCTTTGAGGCGTCGTCAGCTCTTGGCCCTTTCGGTTTCCCAGGGGCCTGTCCAGTCACGACATTCACTAATCCGAATGTTCAGACATGCGCTATCTCCGGGGGTTACCCTGTCGGTTCTGGCGTGTTTACGACTCCTCCGACGATCAACACTTTTGAGGGCACCGTCCAGTCGGAGAATCCCAATTTCAAGCAGGGCATGATTCAACAATTCAACTTGAACGTGGAGCATCAGCTTCCTGGAAACATTGTGCTCACCGCTGGATATGCGGGATCGCGCAGTTCCCACATTCTGGTGAATGGATTGAATTGGAATATAGCGTCCCCGCGCGCATGTAACCCGGCGGACCCACTCTACGATCCGAACTATCACTTGGGTTGTGGACTTGGTAGTACTGCTCCGTACCCGTTTAACTATGTGTCCAACTTTACTGACACAGGTGCGGCCCGCTACGATTCCCTTCAGGTCAAAGCGGAGACCAAAAGTGCCCGGCACGGGATTTACATGCTTATTGGTTATACCTATTCCCGGACTTTCGATTCCGGGCTTCCCGATGGTCTTGGCAGCAACAGTGGAGCCACCTACTGGCCTTTGCCGGGAGCCAACAGGGCCGATTGGGGCGTCTCTGGACTTAATCTGAACAACCAGTTTACTGCGAGCGTGATTTATGACTTGCCGTTCGGCAAGGGCAAAGCGTTCGGCAGCGACTGGAGTGCACCAGTCAACGGGGTCTTGGGAGGATGGTCGGTTAACGTGATTGAAAGGGCCGAGTCAGGATTCCCCATCTTTGTGTACGACAGTTTTAATCAGTCCGGGGTGAACTTCCTGGACAACTTTGCCAGCTGGAACCGTCCCGACCAGGTTTGTGATCCGAAGAGCAGCCATCCAACGCTTCTGAAGTGGTTTAATACACAGTGCTTTGCGGCTCCTCCGGCTGGACAGCTCGGAACCGCATCGCGTACTCCGGTCTATGGGCCTGACTTCGTGAACACAGATTTCTCAGCCGTCAAGCGCTTCCGTGTGAGTGAGGCTATGAATGTGGATTTCCGGGCTGAGTTCTTCAATCTTTTCAACCACGCACAGTTCAATGACCCCGGCTCAAGCTCGACCCCCGGTGCGGACTTTAATGCGGGTAGCTTCGGGAAAATCAACTCAACCGTGGGCAATCCTCGCGTGATTCAGTTTGCCCTCAAGCTGAATTTCTAGGGCCGGGTGAGTTGAGGGGTTTAGCAAAGGGCAGACCGAGCGGACTCGGTCTGCCCTTAACTTTGCAGTTCGGAGAATTTGAGGCTAACGATGAAAACGTGCTGGATTTCGTTCCTGGCAGCGGCGGTGCTGCTGACGTCATGCCTCCCATGCCTGGGCCAAGCGAAACGAAAAATCATCATCGACCAAGATGCCGCCGGTCCCGCCGGAACCGACCAGCAGTCGATGCTGTTGCTGATACAGTCGCCGCAGACTGAGGTTTTAGGGATCACGGTGGTGACGGGCGATCAGTGGCTTCATGAGGAAGTGGCACACACCCTGCGGATGCTGGAACTGATCGGACGCACGGATATTCCAGTTGTGCCGGGAGCGGAGTATCCGCTGGTGAGGCGGAAAGAGGAGGCGGAGCGATGGGAACAACAATACGGCAACGTCGCGTGGCTGGGAGCCTGGACGCCGAGGTTCTATCATCCGCCGGAGCAGTTAGGAGAGATGCCGGAGGGCAAGCCGACGACCTCGCCTGCCGAAGAGGACGCTGCGCATTTTCTGCTGCGCATGGTGCATAAGTTTCCGAATCAGGTGACGATTTACGGAGGCGGACCCATGACCAACCTAGCTCTTGCTATCGCCATCGATCCCGAATTCGCGGGGCTGGCCAAAGAGTTGGTGTTCATGGGAGGCAGCTTCAATCCTCGGACGGACGATCCTGAATTCGCCAACACTCCAACTCACGAGTTCAACCTGTGGTTCGATCCGGAAGCGGCCCACAGCGTGCTGCGGGCGCCGTGGAAGAGAATCGTTTGCACGACGGTCGATATTTCGGTGAAGACGAGACTGACTGCGGAGCTGATCAATCGTATCAAAGCGGGAGATTCGCCGGCGGCGCGCTACATGGGCAAGTATGCGCGCCTGCGAGGGAACTACAATTATCTGTGGGATGAGCTGGCGGCGGCGGCGTGGCTTGACCCAAGCCTGATTACGAAGAAGGAAACGCTCTTCATGGATGTGGACCTGGACCGCGGCGCCGGCTACGGCAACACCCTGAGCTGGACCGATCGGGATAAACCTAAGATCGAACTGCAGCCGGTCGAAGTGCAGGATGATGTGGACCTGGAGAAGTTTTACAAAATGTTTGTCGACCTGCTGACCGCGCCGACGCCGCGGAAAAACTGAATCGAGCAAGCCTGTAATGAGAGTCCCAAACATTCGCCGGGGGATCGTGGGGGCGTTGGCTCTGCTGGCGTTGGTTGCCGCCTACGGAGGCAGGGCTGCTAGCCAGGAGGGGCCAGCCGCATCCACAGGAGGCACTCCGGAGGCGCATCTGGGCAAGGGCTACGACGCCTTGAAACAGGACATGTATGAGGTCGCGGTCAATGAGTTTCGAGCCGCACTGCAGCTCGATCCCAGTCTGGTCCTTAAGGCGCGCTTTCCTTTGGCGGTTGCACTTTTCGAACTGCACCGGTCCGACGAAGCACGCCGGGAACTGGAAGCTGTCCGCCATGAGGTTGGAGATCATCCCAACGTTTTGTATTACCTGGGAAGGCTGGACCTGGAGGACCGTAATTTCGAGAGTGCGATCCGCAATTTGAGTAAAGCCGCCGCCCAGCCGCCTTTTCCCGACACAGCCTATTATCTCGGGTTCGCCTATTTCAAACACGGGGATTTAGCGGACGCCGAGAAATGGCTGAAGGAAGCGGCCCGACTCACTCCGCGCGACGCCCGCGTGCTGTATCAACTTGGATTTGTGTATCGCAAGGAAGGGCGCGAAGAGGAAGCAAAGAAAACCCTGGCGGCTTCCGAGGAATTACGCCGGCGCGACGATAGCGAGGCTTTGCTAAAGACTGAATGCGGGAAGAAACTGGACCAGGGTCCGAGAGACGAAGCTCGCAGCTTCTGCGAACAGTTGTATGCTCCCGACGATGCGGCAAAACTGACGGCACTGGGCGCGATCTATGGGCAGCACGGAGACCTGGAAGCGGCGCTCAAGCCTTTCCGCAGGGCTGCGGAGCTGGAACCGCAATCGCCGCAGATGCAATACAACCTCGCACTGACCTACTACCAGTTGAATCAGTTTGAGGAGGCGCGCCCGCCTCTTGCCAAGGCCATCCAGCGATGGCCAGACTTATTCCAATTGAATGCTCTTTATGGAGCGGTCTTGTTGAAGCTGGGGGAAAATGTTGGCGCTTACCACGCGCTGCATCACGCGCAGCAACTCAATCCTGAGGATTTCGGGACCACGGATCTGCTCTATACGATCACGCTCGCATTGGCGCAGAAAAGCCGGGGTGAGCGGGAGTATGCTACTTCCCTTCATTATCTGGAAGAGGCAGCAAGGCTGCGACCGCAAGAATCCGAACCTCACCGAAGCATGGCGGAAATTTACACACTTACGCACCATCCGTCCGAAGCCACCGCTGAAGGGCTGGAAGCCGATCGCCTGAGCAAGAATCCGGCGAACTGAGATCGCGAGACTTTCCTGAAAGGCCGCAGAGTCCTCGCTGGCTCCGATCAGGACCATTTTCGGAATCCGGACGAGGCCTTCCCGCCGCGGGAACCATAGCCCGCAAAAGCAAGCTTTCCCCTTGACCTCACGTTTGCGTGACAGCTAGCGTGTGAAATGAGCCTTGAAATGGAGTAGAGGAACCTAGGGCGGGGGAGTTTCTTAGGGCGAGAGGCGAGGTTGGTTATCTGATGGGAACGGTAGTCTCAGGATTTTCGGGAACGGTTGCGGCGGTTTTCTTGTTGGCTGAAAACCGGCTGCTGCGGGAAGCTTTGTTGCGCATTCTTTCGAAGAAGGACGACATCCACGTGGTCGGGGCAGGTTCGTACGGCCCCGAAACGGTTGCGCAGATTGTGTCGACGCGAGCCAACATAGTGGTGCTCGATTCGGTGTCTCCAGTTCTGGCGGAACACGGTGCGGTGCGCCAACTGCATCGACTGAACCCTGCCATAAGAGTGGTGATGGTCGGCATGGAAGCCGAAGAGGCGGTTTTTCTGCGCGTGGTGCAAGCCGGCGCCGTAGGGTACGTACTCAAGGATGCTTCGGCGTTGGAGGTGGCACGGACGATTCGTGCGGTGGCCACAGGCGAAGCGGTGTGCCCGGCGGCGCTCTCCGTCGTTCTATTTGAATGGGTGGCGCGGCACAAGTCCGCCACTCCGAGCTGGCACCTCAAGACCAGTCTCGGCTTAAGCCGCAGGGAGCAGGAATTGGTGGGCTTGATCCAGCAGGGGCTCACGAACAAGGAAATTGCCAGCCGGCTGAACCTCTCTGAACAAACCGTGAAGAATCATGTGCATCGCATGCTGCGCAAGGTAGGAGCGCAGGACCGGCTCTCGATTGTGGAAGTGTGCCGTAACGACGGCCTTAGCATTTAGTTGCTGCCAGCTGCGGCGGCCTGGTGAGAGGCCGGATCAGCGCGACGGAGCAGAATGCATTCCAGGTCTTGAAGGGAAACAGTTTCGAACTCGCGCACCACGTGAACTGCTCCTGCCGTGGTCAGATTCTCGGGCGTTTCGTGCAGCGCCACTCCGACACAACGCAGGCCTGCGGCGACTGCCGCCCGAACTCCTGAAATAGCGTCTTCGACCGCCAGCAAACACTCGGGCTCGATTCCGATGCGGTTGCAGGCCAGCCGATAAACAGCGGCATCCGGTTTGCCCAGGAGAACATCTTCCCCGGTCACGACCACCGGGAAACAATTCTGCAAACCCAACTCGACCAGCGTGGAGCGTGCCCGGCTGCGGCTGGCAGAGGTAGCCAGAGCCAAGACGGCGCCACTGTGATGAAGCTCCCGTACGAAGCGGACCACGCCGGGAACGGGGGCAACGCCGAGTTGCATTTCCCGGAAGATACAATCTTTGCGTCTGCCGAATTCCTCGAGTTCCGCGTCTGGGCAGTCTCCAAGAAAATGACGCAGGATATCGCTGCGTTTTCGGCCATCGAGAATGAAATCCAGTTCGGACTCAGGCACATGACGTCCTAGGGTCTGAAAAAACCGGCGCCAAGCCTTGCGATGCACCGCATGACTGTCGACGAGGACTCCGTCCATGTCGAAGATGACGCCCTGCAGCTGTCCCGCATTCATCGGATTTCTCCGGGCAACATGCGGTGTGCCGGCAGCCCGTGGCTTGACGCGCCAGCAGACGGGCTTTCATTTGGACCGGGCGAGCCGGAAATGCCGCCATTGCAGGGCCATGTGGTCTGTGCCTGTTGATAATTGGAAAGAGTGCCGATGTCGAGCACGTAGTCTTCGATGAGACAGCCCCGCATCTGGCCGAGCAGCCGGGGCAAAACATGAAACGCGAGATCCGCCGGAACGCAGGGCGGGATGAAATCGAACAGACGGCGATCTGCGATCATGAGTCCGGAAAAAACCCAATTGCTGCGGGGGATCTGCGGTTTTTCTTCGAAGTCGATGATGGATCCTTCGGTATTCATAATCGCAACTCCGCAGCGCGAAGGGTCGGGTACCTGATAGAGGCCCAGCGTCGCAATCCCTCCATGGCGGGAATGGAATTCGCTCATGCGATTCAAGTTCGTGTTGGTAAGAACGTCGGAATAGAGGATCCAGAACGCAGAATCAGAATTTACCCAGGCTCGGTTGGCAGCGAGTGTGCCGGCGGAACCCAGCAATTGGTCTTCATGGATCACGCGAACGCTCACCGGTGAGCCACTGCGCTTGAGATGCTGCTCGATGGGTTGTGAGTGCGCATGCAGGTTGATGAGGACATCTGTGATGCCGGAGCGGGCGCAGAGCTCGAGCCAGATATCGAGCAGAGGGCGGCCGCGAATCGGCACCAGGCACTTGGGAACGGAATCCGTGAGAGGACGCAAGCGCGTGCCCAGTCCCCCGGCCAGCAAGAAGGCTTTCAATGTGGGTTCTCGCGATCGCAATGCTGTATGAATCTCAAACGGACGCCGCCTCAGGCAAGGGTAGGAAAGTCCATCGTGTCCCTGCGTGTTCGTCGTGGTCGATGAAGGGGTCGTTCACGATGACTTGAGCGCCCTGACCGTCGAAGGCGAAGGCCATCTCCTCTACCGCCTCAGCCTGCATCGCGGAGCGCACGGCGTCCTGGCAGGGGGGTTCGGCGTAGAGCAGAAGAAAACCTCCGCCGCCCGCGCCCGTAATCTTGCCGCCCAGTACGCCGTGTGCCCGCGCCACTTCATAGAGGTGGTCGATGCGCGGACTGGAAATGCGCTGGGAGATGCGTTTCTTGGATTGCCAGGCATCGTCGAGCAGGTGGCCGAAGTGTTCCAGGTCGCCGCAAAGAAGTGACTCTTTCATGAGGACGGCAGCTTCCTTTACCTGGTGCAGCGCTTCCACGGCGGGCCCGTCTGGGAGGCGCGTGGATTCTTCCTGATCTGCAAGTATGTCCCAGGAATGGTGGGCGGCGCCGGTAAAGAACAGCATCAGGTTCGACTGCAAGGCCGAAAGCACGCCCGGGTCAAGTTGGAGAGGCTCAACCTGGGTTGTGCCATCGCGGCTGAAACGGATGTAGTTAAGCCCACCAAAGGCAGCAGCATATTCATCCTGCTTGCCTACATGCCGGCCCAGGCCCAAGCGCGTGATGTTGAAGGCGCGCTCGTCCATGGCAATGATCAGAACGTCAGGCTGCACCTGTTCGACGATGTCCGCCAGATCCGTTTCGTTCTGCACCTCGCCCACGACCTCAATATCGGGCTGGTCGGCTATCGTCGCCATCACCAATTCCCGCATCAGGCGCGGATGATTTGCCACTAGTACACGCACTCGCTTCACGAAGGATTCCCCAGCGCCGAGCATAGGTCGCCGAGCTTGCAAGCACAAGGTTCAAAAGGGATCTACGCAAGAGTCCGTGGGAAGAACGCGGGCAGTACTGGGAAGAACGATGGGCGAAGTACTAATGAAGATCCAGCCGGTACTAAGGTCGGTACTAATTCGGAAGGGTCCGGCAGCGGATGCCCCCTCAGCGTGAGCCGGCGCTGAACTCGAGTACCGTCACGCTGTGAAACGTCTGCCCCGGCTTTAGTTCGGTCGAGGGAAAACCAGGATGGTTCGGCGAATCCGGGAAGTGCTGCGTTTCCAGGCAAAACGCAAATCGCCGATTATAGACCCGGCCTTCCTTTCCAGTGATCGATCCGTCCAGAAAATTTCCCGTGTACAGCTGCACACCAGGTTCGGTCGTGGACACGCGCAGAATCCGTCCTGTGGTCGGTTCATACACCTCGGCTGCCTCGGCTAACTGGCCTGCAGCATGATCGAGCACGAAGTTGTGGTCGTAGCCATGTCCAAGGCGCAGTTGGACATCATCTGCTTCAATCCGCTCTCCGATGGCATGTGGCGTTCGAAAATCGAACGGTGTCCCTTCCACCGGCATAAGCTCACCGGTCGGGATCAGGTTTGCATCGACCGGAGTAATCCGTGAGGCATCGATCTTAAGAACATGCCCCAGAACGTCTCCCTTCCCTTGGCCCGCCAAGTCAAAGTAAGAATGGTTAGTCAGATTGAGCACGGTATCTTTATCAGTGGTCGCCGAATATTCGATTCGCAAGGCGTTCCCACTCAGGGTGTAGCGTACTGTCGTGGTGAGCGTGCCGGGAAAGCCTTCTTCCCCATCTTTGCTCACATAAGTAAGCTCGATTCCGTCCTTTATTTGTTTAGCCGCCCACACCACTTTATCGAAGCCGCGAATTCCCCCGTGAAGAGCATTGTCGCCATTGTTCTTTGGGATGGAATAAGTCTGACCGTCCAGCTGAAAGCTGCCATGCGCAATGCGATTCGCGTAGCGGCCGATTATCCCTCCGAAATGCGCGGTCTGCGCCACATACTTCTCGACGGAATCGCAACCCAGCACTACATCGTCGAGTTTTCCGTTCCGATCGGGGGTGCGCAGGGAAACAACGATCCCTCCGTAGGTGATGATGCCGACTTCGATCTTGCCATCCGCCAGCGAGTAGAGATCGACCGGCGTTCCTTCCGGCGTGTGCCCGAACGGTTGTTTAGCAACTCGAGTCTTCGCTGACACGATGGTTGTGAGCATAGTCAGAACCGCGAAAATTGCAAACCAGCGGTTGGCCTTGTTTGAAAGCATGGTTCCTCTTCTCTCGGTGCGGTATCCCGCGTGCCTGTAACCGTGCGACAAGCACCTGCTGCTGGGTGCATCCCAGCCTATCAGGCTCTGCACGCAAGCAACAACACTGGTGTCTTGCTTTATCGCTTCCTTTCGAGGCCCTGAACCGTTAAAGTGTTGTTCGACTCCGTCCGTTGGAACGCACGAGCGGGACTTGGAATTTGGTTCCGCAAAATGAGGTTCTTGTGAATTGGTTTCTCAAACTCTGCGGCGTTTCCCTCCTGTTGTTCCCTGCTCTGGTGTTGGACGCACAGCAGGCTCCGTCGGACCCCGTGTTGACTGCTATGCAGCAGGAGTTAAATCGCTCATTGCAGAACCTGAAAAAGGCGCCGGTTCCACCTTACTTTCTTTCGTATCAATTGACGGATAACCGGAGCACCTCGGTCTCGGCTGCGTTTGGCGCGCTCACTGCCAGTTCCGATCGCACCTCCCGCCTGCTCGATCTCGATCTGCGGGTGGGAGACTACGCGCTGGACAATACCCATCCTCTGCGCGAGGCCGGCCGCTCCATGGATTTCTCGGATCAAATCGAGCGCCAGAAGATTCCCCTCGAGAATGACTCCGATGCCCTCCGCGTTGCGCTTTGGCTTGAAACCGAACGCAAGTATCGCAGCGCCGTGCAACACCTTCAGCAGGTAAAGGCAAACGTGCAAGTAAAGGTCGAGGCGGAAGACCGCTCGGGAGACTTTTCCCACGAGGGGGCCGAAAACCATTTTGAGCCTCCCGCCCCTTTCTCATTCAACAAGGCCAGTTGGGAGCAGAAGGTGCGCAATTACACGGCACCCTTCGCCTTGCACAAGGAGATCGTCGAGAATAACGCTGAAGTAATTGGGGAGGTGGAAACCCGGCGATACGTGAATAGCGATGGCAGTTCCATCCAGATTTCTTCGCCGTTCTACCGCATCATCATTTCTGCCACGGCGAAAGCAGACGACGGGATGGTGCTGCCCCTGCACCAGACTTACATGTCCTTCCGTCCCGATGGCCTGCCCGACGATGCCACCGTCATGAAGGACGTGAACTCGATGGTCCAGACTCTGCTGGCGCTGGTGAAAGCGCCCTTGGCGGAGCCCTACACCGGACCGGCAATTCTCTCCGGACGAGCGAGCGCAGTCTTTTTCCATGAAATCTTCGGCCACCGGGTGGAAGGGCAGCGCCAGAAAAATGAAGATGAGGCGCAAACCTTCAAGAAAAAGGTGAATCAGTCGGTGCTGCCAGATTTTCTCTCCGTCTACTCCGACCCGACACTCAAAGCGCTCGGAAATACCGAGCTCGTGGGCTACTATCCCTACGATGACGAAGGGGTGAAGGCGTATCGCGTGACGGTCGTCGACAGAGGAATCCTGAAGAACTTTCTCATGTCGCGGGCGCCGATTGAGGGCTTCGACCACTCCAACGGACACGGGCGTCGGCAGCAGGGTTACAAGGTGGTGGCGCGGCAGTCGAATCTAGTGGTGGAGTCCTCCAAGCAGGTCTCGCGCTCCGAATTGAAGAAGCTGCTGATCGAACAGATCAAAGCTGCCAACAAGCCCTATGGACTTTTCTTCGACGACATCGAGGGCGGGTTCACTTTCACCCAGCGCGTGATACCGAACGCCTTCAATGTGCGACCGACCGTGGTGTACCGCGTTTATCCGGACGGGAGAGAAGAACTGGTGCGGGGCGTGGACTTGATCGGCACGCCGCTGATCGCGTTCAGCAAGATCGTGGCCGTCGACGACCAGGTCGCGGTGTTCAACGGCATGTGCGGTGCGGAGTCCGGATGGGTACCGGTTTCTGCCTCGTCTCCGGGGCTGCTGGTTGCACAAATCGAAGTCCAACGCAAGGAGAAATCGCAGGAGCGAGCACCGCTTCTGCCGCCTCCTTCCGCGCTCCAACCCAATAAGTAGAACGGGAATGGCTGCACACGCGAAGTGTCATGAGGTCCTTATGCGATCAAAAGTAGCTGCCGCGGCGCTGGTTCTTCTCTTCGGAGCACTGGCACATGCTCAGGACGACGTTGCTTTGCGGGCGATGAAAGACGAGCTGAAACGCTCCATCACTGAACTCCAGCTGCAGCAGATGGACAAGCCCTACTTCCTTGCCTATCGCATGGACGACATCAACCAGACCACAGTCTCGGCTATGCTGGGCAGCCTGACCGAGGAGCAGCCCTCGCATTTGCGGATGATCGGTGTCGAGGTCCGCGTCGGCGACTACGCTCTCGATAACAGCAACTACGTCTCCCTGCGCAATTTTGGCGGAGCAGGCATGTTCAGCAGCATCAGGCAAGCCACGCTCGACGATAACTACCAGCAGATCCGCAGCGGTTTCTGGCTGGCTACCGACAGCCAGTATAAGAAAGCGCTGGAGGATATCTCCGCAAAGCGCGCCGCTCTTCAGATGCGCCAGCACACTGATGACGTTCCCGATTTCAGCAAAGAGCCTCCCACTACGCAAATGGAGCTGCCGGAAAGGAATCAGGCCGGCGGTGAGCTGAAAACTCTGGCCCGGGATATTTCCGCCGTGTTCAAGAGCGCTCCGGAAATCTATGGCTCGTCGGTCAACCTCGAATACCGTAACTACTACACTCGCTACATCAACAGCGAAGGATCTTCTTTCACTCGCGCCCAGCCGCTTTTCAAATTGCAGATCAGCGCGCGAACTCAGGCATCCGACGGCCTCCCCATCTCCGATTCGATTGAGCTGTACGGCCGCACCATGGCTGATCTGCCTCCGAAAGACGTTCTCATCTCCCGCACTCGTGCCATGACGGACCGTATTCTGAAGCTGCGTGCGGCCTCCTCGCTGGAGCACTACAACGGCCCAGTGCTGTTCGAAGGCGACGCTGCCGGCGAGGTTTTTGCCCAGCAATTTGCGACTGGCTTGATGGCAGTGCGAACTCCCCTGAGCGATGATTCGCGCTTCGAAATGTTCTTCAATCAGATGATGGCGCAGATGGGCGGTGGATCATTTGTGGACAAAATCGGCGGACGCGTCCTCCCCGAATTCCTAAGTGTTTCCGACAATCCCCTGCTGTCAGATTACAAAGGCGCACGGCTGCTCGGCTCGAGCAAAATCGACGATGACGGAGTGCAGACCCGCGAAACCAAGCTGGTGGAACATGGCGTGTTAAAGACCCTGCTTTCCACTCGCGATCCGGTGCGTTCCATCCCGCACAGCACCGGGAGCCGCCGCGGATGGGGTCCGACCCCCAGCAATCTGTTTGTGACCTCGGAGAAATCACTGACCACTGACGAACTTCGCAAGGAATTGCTCCGCCGGGCGAAAGATCGTGGCCTCGACTATGGCATCGTCGTGCGCCGCGTGGGTGGAGGTGCGGCTGCCTCGTTCATGAAGATGGCGGCCCGGATGGCGCAGCAGGGCGGGCAGGGTTCAGACTCGCTCGCCGAGGTCTACAAACTCTACGCCGACGGTCACGAGGAACTAGTTCAGGGCGTGGAAATCGCCGAGATGACCCCCAGCACATTCAAAGACGTTGTGGCTGTAGGCGATACTCCGGTCGTCTTCACTGATGAATTCATCCCCCGAGTCGGCGCTATTTTTTCGATGGGCCTTTCAGCGTCTTCCAACGTGCCTGTAGTTTCCTGCGTAGTGCCTTCGATGTTGTTCGAGGAAGTGTCGCTGGTTAAGAACCAGGGGCCGTACCCGAATCTTCCCATTTCACCGTCGCCGCTGGCCAAGCAGTGAAGAACAGTTCCGCCCGGGTTCGAGGTTTCCTCGGACGAAAACCGGTACACGTTCCGCCGTTGACATCCCGTCAAACGCCGCGAACAGCGACCAATCCCCTTAGCAGTGAAGAGGGGATGTGGTTTGCCCTTCTGGCGCCCGAGACTATTGAGCAGCGAAATGGAACTGCAGGCGCTTTCTCACGGAGTTGGATCACGAATTGCTGAAAACGTGGTTGATCCAGAGGCTTCGAAGCTAGTCGTCCGCCGCCACCTCCCCGGCGCCAGTCATCGATTCACGTCAGGGCAACGGGAGTAAGCCTTTTCGGTCGCCTCGGCCAGGCCGGCATCCTCAGGGGAAGACTTTAAAACCTCTCGGTACAGCTTCATCGATTCGGCGTACGCGGCACAGGAGTGCTGGACATCGCCGAGCCTCCGGTATGCCTTGCCCATGCCCGAAATCGAAATCGCCAACCGTTGTGCACGCAATGACTGCGTCTGGAGTTCTTCCGCAATCGACCTCGCCTCCTTATAACTCGCCAGCGCATCGAGCGCCGAGACATTCAGCTGTAGGTCTCCTAGCCGAGTCAGAATGTAAGAGAGTTTGTCTTTCGCCCAGGTGTCTTTCGGGTCGGCGGCCGCAAGCTCGCGCCGGATCGCCAGCGACGCTCGCGTGTATTCGATCGCTTTCGCAATATCTTTCTTACCCTGGTAGTACTGGCCCCACTGGCTCAGATCAATAGCGAGGTCCATCTTGCGTCCCGGATCGTTCGGCGCTGCACGCAGCACAGATTCATCCAGTTCCTGGGCTCGCTTCAGGTGCGCGAAGGCGCTATTCAGATCTCCAATAGTGATCAAGTTTCCCGCAACGTACTTGTGCGCGAGAGCGGCATTTCGTTGCTGGCTCGGGTTGTTCGGATTGCGGGCCAGCATCCCTTCGAACACAGACGCTTCCTCCGTAAGATACGGGATTCTGTCTTTTGTGCCGCCATAATTGCCGGCGCATTGCAGGGCACCCCCGAGCTGGAACTGCGCGTCTTCGCTCATGGGATCGGACCGAGCCCGTTCACGCGCCAGCGCGAGCGCCTCCATCGCCTTTGCGGCGCCTATCTCAGGCTGGTTCGCATACCTGGCTGCCTCGGCTTGCGCCATCAGGACGTCCACCAACAACCGCTTCGCCCGGCCGGTGGAGTCGTGTGCAACCAGCGTCTGCGTGAGCCGCTCGGCTTTCGAGTAGCTCTCCATCGCGGCCGGCAGGTCACCGAGGTTTTGCGTTCCGGGACTGAATTGAATCTCGCCGACACGAAGATAAGCGGCCGCCAACTCTCCCTGCAGGGCTCGATCAGCAGTTGCGTCTTTTGCCAGGGCATCGAGGTAGTTGATCGCGACTGCCAGCAGATCCTTGCGAGCCTGTGTCGTGCCGGGGATCGCCGCGAGTTGGTTTTGAAGATTGAAAATAACCTCCCGCGCCAGCTTGTGCACATCGTCGAAGCGCCGTTGCGCAATGTCGCGGTCCTGCAGCGCCACTCGTTGCGCCTGCCGGGCGCGGATCGCCTCGAAAGTGCTTACGGCCACGCCCGCCACCAACACCAAAGCAACCGTCGCGACCGCCGCCACCAGCGCCTGGTGCCGTCGAACATATTTGAGCAACCGGTAGCTTGTGCTGGCGGGACGGGCGCTGACGGTCTCGTGGTTCAGGTAGCGTCGAATGTCTGCCGCCAACTCGGACGGCGTCCCGTAGCGGCGGGTCCGATCCTTCTCGAGCGCCTTCATCGTGATCCAGTCCAGATCGCCGCGCAGCAGGGCTGCCAGTTGTTTAGGCACCGTGCCACGGGCTTCTGCCGTCGCGCTCGATGTGTTCCGGTCACCGCTCACTCGCGTGCTCGGACTCGGCGGTTCTTCTTCGCGCAATCTTCTTAATAATTCGTCCAGCGGTAACTTCTCCTCTGTTTTGCTGTCGAGTGGCTGTGCGCCGGCCAACAATAAATAGAGAATTGCGCCCAGCGAATAAACATCTGTGCGCGTGTCGATATCCTTCACACCGGGGTCGGCTTGTTCCGGACTCATGTAGCCGGGTGTTCCAACGAAATGTCCCATCTGCGTGAAGAGCGTCTCGTCGTTCGAGTGCGGAGTCATCGCCTTGGCTAGGCCGAAGTCGATGATGCGCGGCACCGGCTTGCCGTCCACTTCCACGACCAGGATGTTGGCCGGTTTCAGATCGCGGTGAATAATGGCCTTCTGGTGTGCGTGCTGAACGCCTTCACACGCCTGGATGAATAGCTCAAGGCGATCGGCGATCTTGAGTTTCTTCTGGTCGCAATACTCCGTAATGGGCGCTCCGGGAACGTACTCCATCACGAAGAACGGCTGCCCCTGCGGCGTCGCCCCCGCGTCAAACACCTTGGCAATTGCGGGATGATCCATGATGGCCAGTGACTGGCGCTCGGCCTGGAAGCGTTTCACGACCGACTCGTCGTACATGCCCGCTTTGATGAGCTTGAGTGCTACGGAGCGGCGCACTGGTGATGTTTGTTCCGCCAGCCACACTTGGCCCATTCCGCCTTCCCCGAGTTTGCGAATCAGACGAAAGCGCTCGGCAAAGACCTGCCCGGCGCATGGCCCACCAGCCGCCTCGCCGGCTCCACCGGCTCCGAAGCCATCGAGCCGGGGCGGGGATTGAAGGAAGTCCGAGTGGACAAGCTCCTCTTCAGACAGAAGAACAGCGATCTCGTCGCGCAATGCACGATCGCCGCCACACGCAAGATCGAGGAAAGCGCCACGTTTCTCGGGCGAAAGCTCCAGAGCCTGAACGAGCAGGTCCTTCATCTGTTGCCATTGTTCGGAAGTCATAGTTCGGAAGTCATGGCTGTGCCCAGGTGCGTACGTGACGATGGAGCCAGAGCCGGGCCACCGCCCACTCGCGATCAACGGTGGCTCGTGAAATATTCAGGACCGACGCCGCCGACGTCGAGGAAAGACCACCGAAGAACTTCAGTTCGACAATCCTGGCCTGGCGCTCGTCGATGCGTGCCAGTTCCTCCAGCGCTCGATCCAGCGCCACCAGATCCTTATCCTTGGTGATGGGAATGTCCAGCGCATGGCTCAGGCTGATCCTGCAGCCGCCATCGCGCTTGGCGGCTCTCCGGCTGCGCGCATAGTCCACCAGGATTTGCCGCATAAGGCGCGAGGCGACGGCGAAAAAATGATCCCGGTTCTGCAGTTCGACGGGTTGCCCCCCGATCAGGCGAAGGTAGGCTTCGTGAACCAGCGCCGTGCTCTCCAACGTGTGTTCCGGACGTTCGGACCGCAAATAGTAGTGCGCCAGGCGCCGCAGTTCCTCATAGACGATGGGAGCCAAATCATGCAAAGCCTGCTCGTCGCCGTTGGTCCAGCGATGCAACAGCTGAGTTACCGCATTGGACGGAGACTGGGACAAGAGGCAGGCCTCCTATAGTTTGGACAAGGCGAGGCTGACGCACGGTCCCAAGTCGAATGTCTCACTGGGGAGGAGTGCCAAAGCCCGAAAGCGATACGAGTTGTTGACTCACAAATCCCGTACCCGTTGAGACAACCAGATTGGAGAGCCGGGGTCCGAATACCGGGTTCGGGTTCGGACTAAACGCGTAGTACGCTACACAGCTCTCGCCTTGCTCCAAAGTGGATGGGCAATCGTAGTAGATCGGCGGAAATTCGCCGCCCGACGACGTTACATTAAAGGGCATGGGAGCAGTGCCGTTGTTCGATATATGAACTGCCAGCACTGAGCTCGAAGTACCCTGAATCTGATCCAGGAATTTAAATGAGGGTGGTGAAACACTGAGAACCGGCGTTCCTGTTGCCGTGCCGCTGACCACGACGGTTGGTTGTGGTGACGTGCCAGTACCTCCCTGAAAAATCAGCAGTGTTTGGCGCTCTCCGGCGGGTCCTATCGCGGGAGTGAATGTGATAAACACCGAACAACTCGCACCCACCGGCATTCCGGCGCTTCCAAATTGACAATTGTTTGTTTGCTGGAAATCGGGATTGGCACCTGTTCCAACGGGATTGAGTTCTTCAAGTTCGATATTGCCGAACGGATAAGGGACCTTACCGGTGTTGGTGAAGGTTACAGATCCGCTGCTGCCCAAGGATCCGCTAGTTGCCGTGCCCAAGTTAAGGTTGGTAGTTGAGACACTCTCTGCCAAGCTGCCTGTACCGGTGCCATTAAACACCAGCACGAAATTTGAGTACCCCGTGGAGGTCGAGAGTTGTAGCGACGCATAGTATGGCTGAGGGCCCAAAGCCGTTGGGGCAAAATAGACATTCACAACGCACGAGCTGCCTGGGTTTACGTAGCTGTTGCAAGGCGTTTCGATCACGTAGTTGCTGTTAGAGGAACCTCCCGAGATATACCAAGGCACCGTGCCTGAGTTTGTCAGAGTAATGGCTCGCACTGCGCTCACAGTTCCAGCTTTCTGGCCGCCAAAGTTAAGGCTATTGGTCGACATACTAACGATTGGACCTGGTGTTGTGCTCTGGCCAGTCCCGGTCAAAGCTACATAAAGCTCACTTCCGCCGTCCGCATCGGTCACAATCATCAAGAATTCACTGAGCGTCCCTGCGCTTTTCGGTGCGAATTCGACACTGATATTGCAACTGGTACCTGGAGCAAGCACGGTGCCACCGGTCGGCGAGCAGTTATTCGTAGCAGCAGGCACGACTGAAAAGTCGGCACCGTTCATGTCTAGGCCGCTAATTGTCAAGGGCTCGTTGCCGGCGTTCTTCAGGACAATACTCTTAGCCGCAGAACTACTACCCACCTCTTCTGTTCCGAAAGTCAATCCCGTGCTTGAGAGGACAGGGATTGACTGCCCGGTCGCCATGCCGGTCAAATAAATCGCCTCCGTGAAGTATGGAGCGGCTACCGTAACTGATGCTGTGGTAGTGCGCGGACCCGGCGACCCGAAAGCTGGATTGAAGATGATTGCAATATTGCAGGAGGCTCCAACCGCCAGCGTGATCACTCCGCAGCCATTGGAAGATGCGGGCTGTACCTGGTAGTCATAGTGATCGTTGGTAAATAAACTTGTAGCGCCGAGCGCGAGCGGAAGGGTACCGGTATTCTTGAACTGTACTATCTTTTGCACGCCGGCGGAGCCCATCTTAACGGAACCGAAATTCACTAATGTTGCCGAGAATTGGCCGTTGTAGACGCCTGTCGCGCCCGTACCAATTAGTGAAATCTCTTGGACTGTACCAGTTGAAGTGCCGGAATTGTCGGTGACGAGAATCGTTGACGTCTGAATTCCGGGATTGCTGTAAAACGTTATCGACATCGTACAGCTGGCGCCCGGCTTGAGACTCGTTGTGGTTGAACACGAGCCAGACCCGTTCGATAGAATGAAGCTGTCCGCAGCGGTCACATAAACATTTGAAATCGTCAGGGAACTCACTCCGGTATTTGTTAGTGTAACGGCCTTGGGGGCGCTGTCCGTACCCTGCGGTATAGTTCCAAAGTTCACTGACGTTGTCGACAGGCTCGCGACCGGCGCACCTGTTGCGGCTCCTGAGAGTGCAAGAGTTTGCACGCTCGCAGAGTTGTTGAGCGAATTATCAGAAAAAATAAGATCGGCCGCTAGAGTACCCGTAGTGGCCGGCATGAACGCTACCGTCACCGTGCAACTCGCGCTGACGGTCAGAGACGTGGGACAATTATTGGCCTCTTGGTAGTTGCTTCCCGAGAGGGAGATTCCGCTTACTACGAGTGAACTGTAAAGTGACCCATTCTTTAGCTCGACAGTCTGATAGGGACTTAGCCGTCCCTCCGGTTGGCTGGCAAATTTAAGACTGTTTGTACTGATGGAAGCTATTGGCGGATTTCCGGTCAATCCTACAGATTGCGGGCTGTTGCTGGCATTATCAGCGATGTTGACACTGGCCACTCGGACGCCGGTGACAGCGGGCTTAAATGTTACCGTCAAAGTGCAAGTGGCACCCGCTGCCAGGATTCCGCCGCAATTCGTTGGCGGGGTGGTTGTGACGCTGAAGTCAGCGGCATTGGTGCCGGCTACGCCGACCACAATACTCGTCAAGCTGGCCGTGCCTGAGTTCGTGAGAGTGACGGTTTGCGATGCACTGCTTGTACCAGGCTTCTGGTTGAGGAATTGCAGTAAAGTCGCACTCAGTTTGACGATCGGAGCAGCGGTGCTGGCTGGCGAGTTGCCCACTTGCTCCGCCCCAGACGGTGCTGCGCCAAACTTTGCAACAAACGCATTTCGCTCGCCCGTAAGATTCTTTTGCAGCGGTTTCAAAAGAGGAAAATCGATAGAGTCGGTACTTCCGGCTAGGTAGATATTTCCTGCGGAATCCAAAGCGACAGCTGTGGCGACGTCCGAACCGCTCCCACCGAAAAAGGTCGAATATTCAAGCTTGGCGCCACTGCTATCGAGACGGGATAGGAACCCCGCTGACTTGCCAGTTAGCCGATTCTGAAATGCATCGGCGGTCGTCGGAAACAGTGAGGAGGAGGTTCGCCCTGCAACGTACACGTGCCTTGTCGTGTCCAACGCAATCGATTTTCCCTCGTCCTCCTGCTGTCCCCCAAGCAACGTCGAAAATTCCAACGTCGAACCAACAGGGTTCACCTTAAAGATAAATGCCTTCGTAGTGCCAGGGGAGGGCACACTACGGAACGCGCCTGAAGTTATCGGAAAATCCTTGGAATCAGTACCTCCAGTCACATATGCTGCGCCTGCCTCGTCAACAGCGATCGCATTCGCGTGCTGGTCTCCACTCCCACCGATATTTGTAGCGTACAGTACGGTACCAAGACTGCTCAGCTTCGCAACGAAAACATCCCCGCATTTTCCGCCGACAACCAAACATTCGCTGTGGTCAGACGCATGTGTCAAGAACGAGGCTGTCGTGGCCGGAAAGTCTTTGGCTGCGGTGTCACCCGCTATATACGCTGCTCCGCTCAAATCCAATGCGATGCTGCTTGCCGAGGTGTCGCCCGAACCCCCGATAAATGTCGCGTAATCAGCTGCGGAAGCCGTGGGGTTTACGCGTGCAACAAAAGCCTGCCGGCACGGCGCGGCCCCGCAGTTTGCATGATTGCGTACGGCATTCGAAGGGAAGTCGTTCGAAAACGTGGAGCCCGCGACAAAAGCATTGCCGCTGGCATCCAGCGCCAACGCGTGCGCCTCATCTTCTCCACTGCCACCCAGATACGTTGAATACAGTAGCTGAGACCCATCGGCACTCAGTTCGGCAATGAACGCATCCATGTTCCCCGCATTGTTCGGCTGCATGACACCATGAGTGACCGGGAAGTCCGGGGAGTAGGTAGACCCCGTGATATAGGCTTCTCCATTCTGATTAACAGCGATAGCCGCGCCGGTGCTTCTTTGCGAACCACCTAAGTAAGTCGAGTACTCGATCGCATCGCCGGACGGATTCAATTTAGTTACGAAGACCGAACTCTCACCCCGGCCAATAGACGATTGCATTCCCGATCGGCTGACCGGAAAATCGGACGATGTGGTCGAACCAACCACATATGCACTTCCATCTTTTCCAACCGCGATCCCGAGTGCCTCATCACGCCCACTGCCTCCGAGATAACTGGAATACACCAATCCGGGATCAATCACGGTCGCGCGACGTGGGTCGTAATGGCCAATTTCGAAAGTCACTTCGTTGTGATTTGTCAGCCGGAAATGGCCCGTTATGGGCAGTTTCTTTCCGTCCTGCCGGACCTGATATACAAGTGGTTTATGAAGGCGCAGCTCTCCATCGGACATTCGCAGCAACAGGTCGCCGCCACTGAGACGGAGCTGCCGTGCGCCGGCGAACTTTATGCGTATGCATCTCGGGTCCGAGCCCGGTGCAACGACGAAGTCATACTCAAGGTCTCCTTGCTGGCCGTAGTAAGTCAGATCTATTCCGGGGTAAACATTTCGCAATAGGACGCGGTCAAAATTAGGAATTCCGACACGCCACTTGTTTGCGTCATTACCAATTAGATAGTTGCTACGAGTCTCCAGGCGACCAATACCGATTGCGCTTGCGTTACGGTTTGCCCCCAGTACTCGCATTTGAAGAAATTGCTTCTTCGCCGGGTTGTCTTCACCAATCACAATGTCCGCTTCACTTCCGATCAACAACAAGCTAAAGCCACGACTCCTGGCAACGGCGTTGGCTTCTCCCGCCCGGGCACCGGGGATCACCTCAAAACTCAGCGGCAGCTTCCCATACGCTTTTTGTGCCTCGTACCGTGCGGCAGTCAATTGTCCCGATGACCTTCCAGGAGACGCGCCAACGTCGAATGGGTTGTGGCCTTTTGCCACGCACGGGCCGATTAGGGCCACAATAACCAGTAGCCTTTTGAGATTCATGGAATTCTCCTGTCAGGCCAGCGAGAGCGACAATAACAGAGGGGGAGGATTCGCGCTTGGGCGTCGCTTACAGGGCACTGTTGTAACAGCCGAAGCGCAATCAGGGAGGTATTCTACAGAGTACCTCCCAGGAGTCAACCGAAATGTTGCTTTATCTCAAAACCCGGACAGATTCATAACCCAACGCAATTGGCCCATTTGCTTTCATTGTCCCCAGGTTAGGATGACTCAAACGTCAGACGAATGGCGCTTTGCGGAGATTGTGGGGGCTTCCGAACCATCAACTGACGCGACGGATCTAACCGCCGGGCTGCCGGAGCTAACTAAATCAGAGCGTAATGAAGCTTTAGCGTTACTGAAGTCGGAGAACTACTGCGATCTTATCCTGGTGCCACGGCTCGCGAACCGGTTGTAGTTTCGAACTGGAAAGATACTTGGGTTGTGGGCAACCGGTCCGTGTTACAGGGAAGCGGTAGATGCCGGACCATAGGCCAGTAATCGGACGGATGAAACCTCTCTGACTTCCCAGAAGTCGGCATCTGGGAAGTCACCATCGTCGGTGGAGGGTCTTTCCTAGACGGACTGATGCTCTTGCACTCGCATTGGTTGTCACAGTTACCTCATCTATCTGGGCCGTTCGTGTCAGGGCAAATTGCACTGATTGTTGACGGCTGGAGCGACGCTTCTGTCGTTTGCCACATGGACCCAAATGTGACCGGTGAACCAGATCAATACGGCACCGTCACGCTCGTAGTGGCGCCGGTCGGGGAGCCGCAGATACAGAAGACCGGATTCAATTTCTGGGCGACAAAAGAAGAAGTGCAGCTCACGAGCTTCCCGGTGGTCGGGCAACCGTACAGAGCGTTACTGACACCATTGGAAACGTTGTCTGGACCGGTTATCTTTCACCTTCGAGTGCCTCCACGATCACGACGCTGTTTGACTGCCCTGGCTGTTCGGGCAACCCCCCCAGCAGTGGTTGTAGTGAATTTCTCCTCCCATACATTTCCTTCGGGCAGCCTGGCGACAGCCTAGATGTTACACGATCAGAGTGTGGTCGCTTCGGCAGCGGAACCGACACATTCGATTTGACCAACCTCCCTCAAGGTATTTCACCGGCGAACTTTCAACTTAACACTTACGATTACAACCAGAGCGATTGTTCTTTTTTTGGCACGAATACGACGCTCTACATCGATGGCAATTGGAGCGACAACTGGCTAGGTATACCACCCAACAAAATTCAAGTCACCACGCAAGCGACCGAGTGCCATGTGCAGAGCTATATCGGGGGGAGCGGCGACAACGGAATTTCAAGTTATGGATTGATTATCTGGGTTTGGCACCCAAAGGGTGTGCCTTTGCCCGCTATTTAGTAGGCACGGAAGACTTAGCGAGATCCAGCTCCACATCGTCGAGAAATTGGGCGGTGGCATGGGAGTGGTGTACAAGGCCGAGGACACCTCACCAAAATTGTGCATCGCGGTAGGACTTTCTCTCCACACCGGGAGAGTGCGTGATGCGTGATCCAGTGCTGATTTTGACGGGTAAGGAGCTGTTCTCACAGTTTCAATCGCATCGCGAGTTCTACGAGGTTTATTGTGACCGCACAGTATGCACGTATGGCATACATCCGGAGGGACATCGAGGAACTCTTCGATTTCACACAACAGGTGCATCTCGGGATGGAGTCCTATCATTCTTGGCTGGATGAAAAGGTCAGGAAGAGAATTGCAAGACGAAGAAACTCTGGCGACTTCCGCGCGGATCGCAACGGCATACGGTATGTTGTGCGTCCTTCTAGGAATGACGGCGCGACGCGCAGCGGTGCTTGGGTCGCTGATTTCCTGACGCCTTAGTACATCGCCAGAGCGTCAATCCATGGGTCACAGCGCGTTTTTCTCCCTACCGATCCGGGGACGCTCTGATCACTTCCGGTTAGCCCGTCGCTGGGCAGGAATCTCACTGCTGGTCAGCGGCAGACTTCCCAGAAGCCGACTTCTGGGGAGTCAGCGAGATTTCATTTGTCCGATTACAGACTTGTGGCCCGGCATAACTTCCGCATTGCCCATCATTCGGGAACCATCGACCGCTTTCAGGTAGGAACGACAAGGCTCACTTAGCAAACTACGGCTTTCTAACTGCCGCGGAGGGCGCGCTCTTGTGCGAAGTCTGCTTTAGGAAGTGGTCGGCGACGATTGTGGGCTGCTCGACGATGCGCTTTTCCTCCACGCAGACCACGAGCCGGATGAATTGGGCCATGCTCCAGGCCAGCGGCGTTGCGCTACCGGTGCCCGAGCCATAGACAAAGTGAGATTCTGTCGGGTCGGCCTGGTCCCAGACCTGCTCCGGAATCATTCCGCCGCTGTTGGCGAAGTGTGACATCCCTTCGAGGTAATCGGCGCTGTCGTAGCCGCGGGCCACCTCGTATTCTCCACGCTCACCCGTAAAGATGGGCCAGATTCTTCCGATGCCCTGCCCGGTCCAGGGACCGCCAAATAACGTCTCTCCGTAGCCGTCATGGTTGTAACGACGGAAACTTGTGCCGCTGGGCGTCTGCACGCGGATGGTCGCGTCGATAACTTTAAGCGAACGCTCGATAGTAGGATCGTCGGCAGGACGAATCCCAAGTCTCACCAATTCGAGAAAGCCGGCATCGACGACATCCCGTTCATCCCACGTTCCTCCGCCATTGTGAACATCAAGCTGATAGCCATCATTGGGATCCGTATTATTGTCGATGCGAATGTAATAACCCTGCGCAGCCAGCGGTCCACCTAAGTGACCGGTTTTAGTGACCATCCAGTTTTCCAAATTCCCAGCCCAGTCATCGGCAGTCTTGAGATAGCGGTTGGCATCGTCGTTGGCGCCGTTCTTGCGGGCTATATCCGCAGCGCAAACTAATCCTGCGATCTCGGCAGCAATTGTGGAGGGTGAATATCCCGAGACTTCCTCCCAGCGCTCCTCCTGTGTTGCCGGACCATGAAGGACAACAAATTCAGCTTCCGGGCGGATATGGTGCTGCCAGGTATCGGCATCACTCTTGCCCAACTGCCAAGCCAGAATCATCGGGTACGAAACTTCATCCATCTGGAGCGCAGTCCAGTAGGGCTTGCCGTCAAGCCAGCTATTCTGGGGAAAACTACCATCGGGCTTTTGCTGAACGTTGAAAAGATAATCGAGGGCGCGCTCGGCGGCGGCACGGTCGCCAGCAACTAACATCGCGGTGGCGACCTCGTAAAGATCGCGGGCCCAAATCAAGTGATACCCACCAACGCCGGGAGTGTCCGCCTTGACCGCAAAGCCCCAAGGAATGCTCATGGAAGCGATCATGGCGCCACGAAAGGTTTTGTCCTCGTGGGCCTTGAGGGTCATGACGGCGCGGCGGAATTGCCGGGCATAACGCTCGTCGACATGCCTCAAACTACCCGCGTATTCGTGCCATCCCTTCGCATACTCCCCGCCGATCGATGCAAATCCGCTCTTCAGGCTAGCGCGGGCGGTCCCGACGGCCGATGCGGTCGTCGGGCCGAATCCGAGCGCCAGCGTGAAATGGGTGCCTTCGAGTTTGGAGGTTTGAATCACGTTGCCGTTTTCGGCCCTTTCGTAAGACCAGGCGAGGTGGTGATGCAGTAGCAGGTCGGTGTAGCCATCGTTGACGCCGGCAAACCCATTTGCCACTTGCGTGAAGCCGTTGCTGCTTACTAAAGCCGAGGCGACGCCGGGTTTCTCGGTAACCAGCGCGTCCCCTAATATGTAGCCAGTGTTGCCGAAGCCAGAGTTATTCAGCGCCGGGTCAAAAAGGACGTACAGCGAATAGGCTGGCGATCCGGAAAAGCCGACATCAATCAGCAACGTATCGTGATGCGGATCGGTGGCATAGGTCTTCGTGATCTGGAAATGCCCAGCAGGATCACTGCTGGTCTGGCGATAGGCTAAGGCGTTCTCATCGACCTCTGAGAGCGAATGCGACATATCCCTGGACTCAATCCAAACCGTTTTTCCATCGCTCACCGCGAACTCCAGTGCACGCACATCCGCGGTATCCAAACGCGGATAGTAGACCTCGGTCAAGATACCTCCCTGCAGCGTGAACCAGACGTGAGAATCCGTGGACGTGGATGTCCCCACCGCTTCTTTGCTACCAGGAGTCCAGGTGGGGACGGCTCCGGGAGCACCTGGAGCTGTTTGGCCCGCGAGAATTGCCGGAACAGCTGCGATGCAGATCAAGAGGAAGAAGAAATGTCTTTTAACTTCCATAAAGAACCTTTACTCGTCTTTCCCAAACCACAGTCTGCGCCTGCCCGCCTCAGTTCAACTGATAGATACCCAATGAGCGCGGAGCCACAGGAACTCTAATCGCCGGTCCGTCTATCACTTGGGCGTCGCCCGAGCCGATTAATGTCGCAGCAGATCGAATTTTAGCTATGGGTGTATCTCTGGTGTTGAGTTCAACTGTCGTGGGCTGGTCGGCATTGTTCATCACCATCAACAACTGTTCAGGTCCGTCCGGTCCTCCGGCGTACTGACGAACGTAGGCGAGAACCTGATCGTCGCCAAAAATGTGAATCAATTCCCCGGCGCGCAGCGCGGGGTGTTCGCGTCGCAGATGCAGCAAATCATGGACATGCGTAAACACGCTCTGTTCCGCAGAAGTGCGGCCTTCGGCGATGAAGGCATCGTGCTTGTCGTCGGGAAAACCACCGGGGAAGTCGCGGCGGTTGTCAGGATCGTCCCCGCCGGGCATGGCAATCTCGTCGCCGTAATAGATTTCAGGGATTCCGCGCAGGGTCAGCAGCAGGGAGAATGCCAGTTTGAGCTTCTGAGTGGTGGCGCCAGGTTCTCCCATGAAGCGCTTGGTATCGTGATTGCCGAAGAAGGTGACCAGATTTTCGGGATGAGGAAACATCCAGTCCTGATGTAGAACCTCTTCCAATTGTTTGGCGGATGCATCCTGCAGGACAACCTTGCGGATCGCCGTGTAGATCGGGAAATCGAAGACCGTATCGAGACCTGTGTCAATCCCCTCAGTGACCTTTCCGCCTACGAAGAATGCAGTCACCCCAGGATCCGGGTTGAAGACTTCTCCCACGGTGCGGAATCGAGGATAGGTTCCGTGCACATAGGAGTGAAAGTCGCGCCAGAAGGGACGGTCGACATAGGGAAAAGTATCTATGCGGAAACCATCCAGAGCGCCCGTCTCCGCCCACCAGAGCGAGTTCTGACGCAGGTATTGCGCGGTGATCGGATCGTCGGTTCCCACGTCGGGGAGAATACCGGCAAACCAGCCTTCGATGACGTCGCGCCATTCGAGTGGTGGCGCGTGCGGGTCAGTCTCGACTGCAAAGGATGAACCGGTCGACAGGTGTTTCTCACGCGTGCCATGGAACCAGTGATCGGTCGGCGGATTATCCACCCAGGGGTTCGCAGGACCGACGTGATTAGGGACGATATCGAGCAACACCTTTATACCCTGCTCGTGGGCCGCCTTCACCAGCGCGCGATAGTCGGCGAGCGTCCCCAGATGCTTTTCGACGGCATACAGATCGATCGCTCCGTACCCGTGATAATCCCTGCCGCTTCGGTCATCGTTTTGATAAATCGGAGTAATCCAAATCGTGGTGACGCCCAGATCTTTCAAATAGGGCAGCCGCTGCTGAATGCCGCGCAAGTCACCACCGTGATAGGCGCGAGGCGCGTTGCGGTCGTAGGCGCCGGAGCTGGGGAAATCGTTACTGACGTCGCCATCGTCGAACCGGTCAGGCATGATCACGTAGATGACATCGTCGGGGCCGAACCCGTTGAACCCGCCGCCTTCACTTTCTGTTTCCCCTGCGGGATTTCGGCGTTCCAACGGCAGATCCGCCTCCTGACGTCCGCCTTCCGTGCTAAGCTCCAGGTTGATTTTCCCTGGCGACGCCGCGGCCGTGATCTCCAACCACACAAATTCATAACGCCCGCCCGAACCATCAAGCGTGCGCACGACACGAATCCCCGGCGTGTTCGTGGACACATGCGCTCCCGCCAGATGTTCCCCGGTGATCATCAGCATGGGATTGGGCAGGCCAATCCACCAGTTCGGGGGTTCGATCTTCTCGACGCGAGGAGCGGCCGCATCCGCGACCCAAGCCCCAGGGCTTACGCCGGCAACCAGACATCCCTGCAAGAAAGCCAGTACGCATAGACATAGCCTACAAAATCGATTTGGTAAAGATAAGGCCATGGGGCATTGGATACCAGGAAGAGAGGGAACAGGAGCGGCCTGTCCCCCCGATTAGGCCTAGAAGCTAACCCGGAGCGTTACTTGGACTTCGCGCTGGCTGTCGAAGCGCAGCGTAGTGACTTTGGCAAAGCCTCCCTGCGAGATAATTTCGCCTGGCGTGCAGGTAGTCGAGCCGGTCGCACATCGCGTCGAATCGTTCACGCTGCCATCCGGGGGACTGTACTGCGGCGTATTGAACAAGTTGAAGAACTCCCCGCGCAGCTCGCCTCGGAAGCGCTCGGTGAAGGTGAAGCTCTTGCTTAGACTCAGATCCATGGTTTTCGTCCCCGCGCCAGTAAATGGATTTCTGGGCGTATCGCCGGGAGCGATCGGAGTATTGGAACCAGCAAAGTTCGGCGCCTGGACAAAGGACGAATAGGTAAACCACTGGGCCGGGACATTCGTTTGATGCAGCGGCCCCACCACGTTCGGCCGTGTGCTGGGATTGCTGCAGTAGTCGCAAACCACATCAATGGGGAAGCCACTGGCAAAAGTGAGAATTGGACTGAATTGCCAGCCGCCCAGGACTGCATTGACCGCTGGGTTCCAGCCACCGCCGAAGGTGCGGCCTCGCCCGAAGGGCAGTTCATAGAGGGCATTGAATACAAACCGATTGCGTACGTCGAGATTGGAGTTGGCGCGTTCTCTGGTTTGCCATTGGAAAGGATCGACCACGTTGCCGCCGTAACGGAAATCAGTGTCGAAGCCTGCCTGCGTGTTGTCGATGGCATGCGACCAGGTATAAGCGCCCGCGAATTGAATCCCATTGCTGAGTCGACGCTCCAGTTGGGCATGCAAACCGTTATAGATGGAGTTGCCACTCGTGTCATTGACTGGCACCGTTCCCAGCCCGGGGTAGGGGTAGAGGGCGTCGGTATTGTATGCGGGACGATTCACGTCATAGAAGGTGGAAAGGTGCGTCCCTTTCGTGGCTACGTATGCGAGAGTCATGGCGGTCTTTGAGTCCACCTGCCGCTCGATTTGCAGGTTCCACTCCTGCATATTGGAATTGACGTCATGGGGCAGCCAGCCGGTCAGGCTGACGCTCTGCGGGTGGGTCAGGCTGACCGGCAGTGTCGCCTTGCTGGGAAAGCCGCTAGCGGTGATCGCGGCGATATTTGGAGTTCCGTTAGCATTTGCCGTCGTCAATCCTCCCAACGTCAGGAAAGTTCCGGTGCCGTTCGCGAAATAACCGCCGTTGGTTAGGGCGTTCTGGTAGGAGTAGTAAGCGCTGCCGCCAAACGGTGCATTCTGCGACATCTGCTTGTCGATACCTTCGCGATCGATGAAGTAAAAGATCCCGTAGCCCCCGCGCACCACGGTTTTCTGATCGCCGAACAGGTCATAGGCAAACCCGATACGCGGAGCAAAATTCTTCTTGGGGTTTGTGAGGCCAGCGCTGTCGGAAACGCCATTTTGACCTGCCAGGATGATCTCGCCCGTCGCCACATTGAAGTTTGCCATGCGGTTGTTGATTTCCGTGGGCCACGTGAGCAGGTCGTAGCGCAGGCCAAGGTTGAGAGTCAGACGGTTGCTGAGCCGGTAATCATCCTGGCCATAAAACCCGTTCTCCCAGCTGCGCGTGTGGAACATCGCGCTCGCGGGACCGACCTGGTAATCGTTGATCCAACCCACCAATAGGTCCGACTGTTCAAATCCCGTCGACCACGGCTCGGTCGAGCTCGCCTGGAAGTAACCCTTTCCAGCAATCGGGTTGAAGAAGTTCACCTGCCTCCAGATGAAATTGGCGCCGAACTTGAAGGTGTTGCGTCCTTTCACCCAGGAAACATTGTCGGCCAGTTGGTAGGTGTCTTCGGGCACGAAGTAGTCGCCGTAGTCTCCGGTGTAGGAAAGCTCGCTTCCGTTGTTTCCGATCAGCGCTCCCCCACCAAGCAGCGAACTGGTATTCGCGTTGGGAATGCCCAGATTGGCCGAAAGCGGAATCGAACCCAACGGCGGCTCGTATCCCAGGAACGAACGGACATAGCCCAGACGGAATTCATTGATCAAGCTGCTTCCAAAGGTATGGGTCTCGCCGAGAACGACACTGCGCGGATGCTGGAACTGGTAGCCCGAGCCATAGCCTGCCGGCAGAGTCGGGAGCTGCGAAGTGGTGATATCTACATCCTGACCGTAACTGTATCGCGCGAACACCTGGTCACTTGTGCCGAGAATGTAGTCCAGCCGCACGTTAAAGTCGTTGTACTTTTGCTCTTGGATACGATCCGGTTGATAATTGCTCTCGACGCAGACACCATCGCTTGCACCCAGGGTGCAGCGTGGGTCGCTGGCTGAAGGGATGTTCGGCAGAGGGAAGGCGTTGAGGTAATTGTAGCCGGCAGTAACAAATGGGGCGGTGAAGATATTGCCCGCGACAGCTACGGTCTTGTTACTGCCCGGTTGATAGAGCTGGATGCTTGGAAGCAACTCGGAAAAATTACCGGTGCGCTCGAGTGCCGTGGGCACTGTTATGGGACCGTCAGTCAAAGGCAGCGCTTGCCGCACGCCTTGATAGTCGCCAAAGATAAACAATTTGTTCTTGAGCAGGGGGCCACCGCCGGAGAAGCCGAACTGGTTGCGGTGGAACAGCGGCTTGGGAACGGTTGGATCAAAATAGTTGGGGCTGGCATCCGCCGCGCTGTTCCGCAGTTGATAGAAAGCGCCGCCGTGCCAATTATTCGTACCGGACTTGTAGGTGGCGTTGATTACAGCTCCGCCAGCGCGTCCATACTCGGCAGGGGCTACGTTCGTGTCCACACGGAATTCCTGAATAGCATCCGGGTCGACGAAGAAGACAATGGTGTTGACCAGCGATTCGTTATTGTCAATGCCATCAAACAGAAAATTGTTGGCCTGTAGACGTACACCATTGGCTGAGATCGCTCCGCCGCCGCTGGTTGCATATCTGAAAGTTTCAGCCTGGTTGCCAGTCCCTGTTTGTGTGTTCCCGGGCTGACCGCGGGTGACGCCTGGAACCAGCGCCGCCAGGTCCGTGAAATTGCGGCCGTTCAACGGAAGGTCTGTGATCTGTCGGCCGACGACTGTGTCGCTCACTCCGGAAGTTGAGGTATCGACAAGCGGAGCCCCTGCTGTCACCTCCACCGTCTGGGTGGTCGAGCCCGGCTGCAGCTTGAATTCCAGGTTTACGACTTGAGCCGTTTGCAGCGAGATCTGCTGGACGGCGGTGCTGAAATTCGCCACTTGGACTTCCACCTTATAAGGACCTGGGTCCAAAGCTGGCAGGCTGAATAGACCCGAGGGGTCGCTAGTAACCTTGATTGCACGATTGGTGCCTAGGTTGGTAACGACCACCGAAGCGCCGGGAATGATGGCTCCTTGGGCATCAGCGACCGACCCCTGAACTGTACCCGTGCTCGACTGGCCCCAGGCGACGCCAGCCAGACACAACCCAAGGATCAGGATCAGAAAATATCTTCCCGTCATACTTCCTCCTAACAGCGGATATCGGGCAACGTGGCCCGTGAGCCAACCCCGAAGCGTCTTCATAGCGCTTATGTTTTGCGCTCGTTGACCTTCTGCTTCTGCTTTCCCGCTGGACGCGGCAACCTTTGGCAGCGTCTTGCGGTAGGGCGCTCAAGGCTTGTCGTTTGAGTGCGAAGACAAGACGTGCAACCTGATAGTGAAAAACGGTGGCTTAGGGAAGTTTCACTAGGTTTGATACGGTTACGAGGATAAAGTGCCTGTAATTGCAGTATCATACTCAAGGCTGTTACCTTTCTGTTACATGGCTGTGACACGCAGTTTCGCTGCGGGGCGGGAACAAAGCTTCCAGGAAATAGAGAAGCTTACCAATAGTCATAGCATGCGGGGCTCCGACTCCCTCTGTCGGCTGCTCCGCTATCTGGCAGAACATTCCCTGGCGGATCCTCCGTCTTCTGTGAAGGAATACCAGATTGCAACCGAGGTTTTTGGAAGGTCGGCCCACTTCGATCCTCAGGCAGACTCAACTGTGCGAGTTCAGGCGGGACGTCTGCGCACCAAGCTGGCGGAATATTACGCCTCTGAAGGCGTGGAAGATCCTATCCTGGTGGAACTGCCGAAGGGCAGCTACCTACTTTCTTTTCATCACCGCGCGGCAGACGCTAGAAGTCACTCTGGCGGTCCGTTCCTGCACGAGGCGGAAGAGGCTCCGGCGCAGCGCCCTGCAACGAATTGGCTGGCCGCGTTCGTAGTGGCGTCGATTTTGCTGGCTGTGTCGCTAGTGGCAATCGCGGGGCTGGTTTCTACTCGCAAATCGGCGGCGCCAGCTCTGGCGAGTGAAGTCGAACCGGTTCCCGCCGCCCTTCGATTGTTCTGGAATCCTTTCATTACTGGCCCGGAAGAGCCTTGGGTGATTTTCAGCAACGCGGCATTCATTGGCCGGCCAGAGACCGGAATGCGATACTACAACCCCGCGCGGGATCAACGCGATCTTATCTGGGACCACTACACCGGCGTGGGCGAAGTGCTAGCCGTGCACAACCTGGATCAAGTATTCGGAATACTTCACCGGCGGATTCGGGTGAAGCGTGGGAGCCTGTTCTCGCTCGACGACGTTCAGAACAACGATTTGATCTTCGTGGGTTCGCCATCCGAGAACCTCACGCTACTGGACATTCCTGGGAGCAAGGAATTCATTTTCCAGCGGCTTACCTCCGGAGCTCGCCAAGGAGACTTGGCCATTGTTAACGTGCATCCCCAGTCCGGCGAACCGGCGGTCGTCGTGGCGAGTCCGTCCACTTCACCCCTCACTGAAGACTATGCAATCGTCGCACTGATGTCGGGTCTGAACCCGGCTCGATCGGTGATGATCCTCGCCGGAACCACGACGTTCGGAACCCAAGGTGCGGTTGAATTCGTTTCCCGGCAAAATTCCGTAGCAGATTTGCTATCCCGACTTTCGGTAACAAGGGCGGGCGATTTGAAACCTTTCGAGGCCTTATTGCGTGTGAGAGTTGCTCGGGGCGTTCCCGTGGCGACGGAGCTCGTGGCGGTCCGAAAACGAACGCCATAAGAAGGGCTACCAGGACCGAGAACGGCCATTCGGAGGCTAGCTCACCAAGCAATAAAATCCGCGAAGTGACGGAGGAGAGATTTATCCTGGTTTGTCGGCTATTCGGAAATTATCAAGAAACGGGCTTCGGGGAAGTCACTGACAGCGCCGTTCCGAGCGGTTTGTCGGCCAACCGCAAGTCATCCAGATGCCACCGAGCGGATCGGTATCGACGAGTTGGCTTGCGAGAATTGATCTGTAGTTCCAGGATCAGCACTCAGAAAAGCGCGTTTCCCATACCTAATCTGGGTAAAACCTGCCCGACACCCGTTACTCGGCCCGCAGGCCTGTCCCGAGCGCAGCTGTCGCCGAGCAAAAAGCAGTAACCTTCCTTGGGTACCAAAGATTCCTTGCGTAACACCCGACCTTATGAGGCATCATGTTGGCTGAAAATGGTGAAGGGGTCAAGCCCCGCAGCCTGCGGCTTTCGCTCCGCAGGGGTTCTCAGCCGCGATTCGGGTCGTCGGAAATCACACCGTATAGGCTGAGGTAAAGACGCCAGTTCCAAACCCGGTGCGATGAAACCCATCGAGACCGAGCCGAGAGGCTTGGACTTCACGATGGGACAACTGACCGGTTCAGTTTTCACTTCCTCTGCGGTTGCACTTAATGGCACAATTGCGCCTGCGATTCCAGGCCGGAAACGGAGATATATGTTTCGCAGGACTTACAAGTCCGTGCGGATTTGCCCGGTAAGCGGGCCGGGTTCACTCAACAAGTTTGAACTGAAGTGGCGATTGAGAGAAATCATCGCGGAATTCGGTGCAAACTCAGCAGCAGTCTATAGAGAAGCCGAGGCCGCCAACCTCGGCACAACGTTCATGGAGCAAGCTGAGAAATGGCTTCGTACGGTGCAAACGCGGAAGCGGAATCCAATCAAGCCGCGCACTGCGGATGCCTGGGCTGGCCATCTCAAGTACATCAAACTGGGGATCGGGGAGATGCCACTATCCGAGGTCAACAACCTCGCCGTGAAGGAATTCGTTGCGAGGATGGCGGCGGAACAGAAGAACGGAAAGCCGCGTTTTGCTCCGAAGTCCATCACCAACTTTGTGCAGGTGATTCAGATGGTGGTGGGATCGGCGCTGAATGACAAGGGCGAGGCAATCTATCCGGTGAAGTGGAACCACAATTTCATGGATCTGCCTGTGGTTGGAGAACAGCGAAAGCCCGTGTTTTCGGCTGCCGAGGTGAGCACCATCATCTCCAAAGCCGAAGGGCAATATCAGACTCTCTACTCACTGCTTGCCGGTTCGGGCCTTCGCATCGAAGAGGCTATTGGCCTTCAAGTGCAAGACGTCCGCGGGTCGGTAATGCACATCCGGCACAGCCATTGGAACGGCGAACTATACGATCCAAAGACTGCCGCCGGGATCCGTGAGGTCGATCTTCACTCATCGCTGGCATCACTGCTCCGTGAGCACATCGGAACTCGCAACTCTGGATATGTTTTCCATAGTTCGCCGGGAACGCCGCTTGGTCGTTCCAATGTCTTGCGGAGAAGTTTGCACAAAATCCTGCTGGAGATGGGACGCGAGAAGTGCGGGTTCCACGGTTTCAGACGCTTTCGCATCACCCACTTGAGGAAGCAACGTGTGATGGAGGTCCTGCTCCGAATCTGGGTAGGGCACTCGACACATGGGATCACGGACAACTACACCGTGGAATCCATCAAGGGAGATACGGAGTTTCGGAAGCTCTCAGCGGAGCAAGCTGGCCTTGGTTTTCCACTGCCTAGAGTGGTTGGCAAATTGCCAGTTGCACCCCTTGCACCCAGGATGTACTCGGATCAAGTCGCTGCAAGTGCTTGAAAGAAAATGGTCGGGGAGAGAGGATTTGAACCTCCGACCCCCTGGTCCCGAACCAGGTGCTCTACCAGGCTGAGCCACTCCCCGACGGCGCTGCGGGCGGCAACAAGGAAGGCCATCCCCCCGCATGCTTTACCTTCTCGATGGGCAGTAAGATTATAACATCGCAACATTCGATGGTTCTCTCCCGCTTGCCTGATATATCTTTCGCGCTAAACTGATGACGCAGCCGGATTGAACGGAATCTGATCGAACGCGACGTGATCGAACGTGCTTATGATCGTCCTCTGCGCTAAGCGTCTCTATACGCCACAAGAAGAAATAAAGGACCCGCTCCTCTTTATTGAGGACGGCTTCATCTCCGCCGTTTCCTCGCGGGCTCAACGGGAGATCCCGAAGAATGCAAAGGTGTTCGACCTTGCGCAGGACGGCCTTGCCGACGCGATTCTTGCGCCTGGTTTCGTTGACATCCACATGCACGGCGGCGCTGGCATCGATGTCATGCAGGCCGGGCCTGGCGAATTGCCGCATCTGAATCAATTCCTGACAAGGCACGGCGTCACAGGATATTTTCCCACGACCGTTGCGGCGCCGCTCGACCAGACGTGCCGGGCATTGGAATGTCTGGCCGACGCGATCGAAGCAACTCAAAGTTCGCCCGCTGCCAACGGCGACACGGTGCAGGCTCGGCCGCTCGGCATTCATCTGGAAGGTCCATTTCTCAGTCACAAGCGCCGCGGTGTGCATCCCCCGGAATATCTCGTCGAGCCTACGCTCGAAATCTTTGAACTCCTTTGGCAGGCAGCCCGCGGGCAAGTGCGCATGATGACCATCGCCCCGGAGCTTCCAGGAGCGATCGAAGTGATCGCGGAAGCCGCGAGGCGCAAGGTTTGCGTGAGTATCGGCCACTCTGACGCTGTGCTGGAAGCTGCCCGCGCTGGCGTCCGAGCTGGTGCGCGCCACGCGACCCACACTTTCAATGCCATGCGGCCCCTGGATCATCGCGATCCTGGCATCCTCGGCGAAGTGCTTACCGACGGCCAACTGAGCGCTGATATTATCGTGGACGGAATTCACGTCGCGCCCGAGGTTGTGCAGATTTTCCTGCAGGCGAAGGGTCTCGAACGCTCGGTGCTGATCACCGATGCCACGGCCGCAGCGGGCATGCCCGACGGCACCTACCAACTCGGTCCCATCCGGGTCGAGGTGAAAGATGGGAAGTGTACGAAGGATGGAAACCTCGCCGGCAGCGTCTTGACCATGGACCGCGCCGTGCGCAACGTGACCCGCTTCGCAGGCTGGACCCTGCAGGACGCGGTACGCGCCGCGACCCTAAACGCGACGCACGCCGTCGGCCTCACGCAGCACGGACACCTCTCTCCTGGAGCGGAAGCTAACGTCGTTGTATTAAACGGAGACGGTGAAGTAAAGAAAACGATGGTCCGCGGGCGCATCTTCTGACGCCGCTAATTCGGCTTGCGCTCTTTTGCGTCCACGAGGTAGCGCAATAGCACGGCCTCGTCAGCCCGGCTGAGCTGATCGAGAAAAGTCGTATCCACCTTTTTATCCTCGACCGGTTTCGAGGCATTCGACTGGCGAAGCTTGTCCCCCAACTCAGGTTCGTTGCTCATCACCTGGGTGTAGAACCACAGAAAGTGGCGCATCTGGTCGAGCGCTTTGCACAGAATCTGGATGGCTTCGGTTTCGGGTAGTGCGCTCAGGGCTTCCATCAGTTCGGGGTCGCTGGGTGCTTGCATGGCGGCATAGTTCAGCTCGCGCTGAATCGCGCGCAGATCTTCAGTAACTCGCACCATCCGCGTGTGAAGATCGTCCATCTGAGTCTCGTTCCCCATGCGTCGAAGCGCTGTGAAAGCGATGTTCGCGTGCCTTTCAACATCTCATCGCGAGCGTCCAGCGGATAGATGTCCCACGATCATGCGCTTTCGTAATTCCAGCGATTACTTTGGTCTGGCGACTCATGCCCAGAGCCCGATCACGCTGAACCCCGCTACTGGCAAGGCTTTTCGTGTCCTCAACAAGCAGGGCCTCGCCACAGGAACGCACTTTGTTTCGCACACGTCCGGATTCTCCCGCAGCCGACGGTGCAGTTACCCTTTAATCCAAGGTCACCAGTCATTGGTTACGGACAAAGCCAAGGTCCCGGAGAGCCGGCTGTCAGGATATCCATGATTTGTGATACAAACGCGCGGATGGCGTCGTCTTCGGCAAACCCGCCTCGTCGCGAACTACTCCGCGCCATCGGCCGTTGGAGCCTGGTCGCGCTGGTGGTGAACTCGATCATCGGCAGCGGAGTCTTCGGCCTGCCCTCAACCGTGGCAGCTCTCATCGGCAACTACAGTCCGTATGCCGTACTCGCGGCCGGCGCCGGCATGAGCGTGATCATGGGCTGCTTTGCCGAGGTTGCATCGCGCTTTCAGCAGGCGGGCGGTCCTTATCTTTATGCCCGCGTCGCCTTCGGACGCCTGATGGGCATTCAAACCGCCTGGATGCTCTGGCTCGGGCAAGTGGCCGCACCGGCCGCGAATGCCAATCTGTTTGTAATCTACGTAGGTGAATTCTTTCCGCACGCCAAAGATCCCCTGCCCCGAGCTGTCATTCTCACAGCGCTGGTTGGCTTGCTGACTTTCATCAACATTCGCGGCGTGCGCGCCGGAGCGCAGGTGAGCAATTTGTTCACGACCGCCAAGCTCGTGCCGCTGTTTGCCGTGATCGTCCTCGGTTTGTTTGTGCTTCAGCATCACCACTGGAACATCGCGTCTGCACCCGTCGCGTCCCCTGGTACGAGTCAGTGGCTGAAATCCATGCTGCTTCTAGTTTTTGCCTATGGCGGATTCGAGACCGCGCTCGCGCCTATGAGCGAAGCGAAGGATCCTCGCCGCGACGCTCCCTTCGCGCTGTTCACGGCTCTCGTGGTCTGCACCGTGCTCTACGCGCTAATTCAGTGGGTAGTCGTCGGAGTCGTGCCCGACGCCGCGCACAGCCAGCGCCCTCTGGCCGATGTGGCGAGACTCGCGGTTGGTCCCGTAGGCGCAGCGCTGATTGCCGTCGGCGCGCTGATCTCTTTCTACGGATACCTCAGCGCCAAGATTCTCGCCATGCCCCGCGTCCCCTTCGCCCTTGCCGAGCAAGGAGACTTCCCCAAAGCCTTCGCCGCGGTCCATCCCCGTTTTCACACTCCCTATGTCTCGATTCTCGTGTTCGCGGTGATGGTCTGGGGATTAGCGCTGATCGGCGACTTCAAATGGAACGTAACGCTCTCCGCCGTGGCCCGGCTTCTCTATTGCGGCGTAGGCTGCGCAGCCCTGCCCATCCTGCGCCGCAAACAACCAGAGGGCGCAAGCGCAATGTTCCATCTGCCCGCGGGAAATTTCTTCGCCGTGTTAGGCGTGATCCTATGCGTGATCCTGGTGACACGTGTGGATTTTGGCCAGTCCTTGATTCTGGTTGCGACGATTGCGCTGGCTTTTGTGAACTGGGCCGTAGTGACTCGAAGAGTCGCGGGTTGAGTCGATTCCCGCCGTCGTAGAGACGTTGCTTGCAATTGACCTGCCCCCCATCTTTAGTCCAGGGATAATGAGACTTTCTCCGGTTTCTGTTCGCCCCGCGTGCCAGTCTCGGTAGCGGGGATGGGGGTGTGGGGCAAGGGGTCGGCGTTTGAGACCCCTTGCCCCACTCCAGCTGTATCGAAGCTCACTGCTGACTGCGCTGCGAACTCCATTGGGGTACGGTACTGCAAGCTGCTGTGCGGACGCTCTTCGTTGTAGTCTTGCTTCCACCGTGCAATCTTCTCCCGTGCGTCGCCCAGATCGCTGAACCAGTTCTCGTTCAGGCACTCATCGCGGAAGCGCCCGTTGAAACTCTCCACGTAGCCGTTCTCCATCGGTCGTCCGGGTTGGATCGTGTGCCACTGCAGACCTTGCTCGTAGGCCCATTGATCGACCGCACGGCTCACGAACTCGGGTCCGTTGTCGCTGCGGATCTGCCGCGGCAGTCCACGTCTCTGCTTCAACTCTTCCAGTACGCGCACCACACGCATTCCACCCAGCGAGGTATCGACCTCGATCGCCAGGCACTCCCGCGTGTAGTCATCCACGATATTCAAGGTACGAAACCTCCGCCCCGAGCTGAGCGCATCCGTCATGAAGTCTACCGACCACACCTGGTTGGCTGCCACTGCCTCCGGCAACGGCTGGCGCAGCGTGCTGCGCTTCCGTCCACGCTTGCGCCGCAGCGACAGCTTCTCTTCGACATACAGCCGGTAGATGCGTTTGTGATTCACTTGCCACCCTTCCCGCTGCAACAGAACCTGCAAACGCCGGTAGCCGAACCGACGCCGAGCTTCGGCCAGCTCGCGTAGCCGCACCCGCAGTCGCTGGTCCTCACCCCTCCGCCTTCGATACCGACACGTCGCACGATAGAGTTCCATCAGCCCGCAGGCGCGTCGCTGGCTCAGCTCGACTTCTACCTGCATCACCAGCACTGCCTCTCGCCGCATCTCCGGGCTCACCACTTTTTTGCCACTACCGCCTTCAACGCCCGGATGTCCACCGCCTGTTCGGCCACGATGTGTTTTAGCTGCCGGTTTTCTTCCTCCAACGCGCGCAGCCGCTTCGCCTCGCTCAGTTCCATCCCACCAAACTTACTCTTCCACCGATAAAAACACGCCCGCGTGATCCCGTGCCTTCGGCACAGTTCCCCGGTTTCTACTCCCGCCTCTGACTCCTTCACCACGGCGATGATCTGTTCTTCGCTGAATCGACTCTTTCGCACGACTCCTCCTTTGACCCTGGGCGGGTCATCCTAAATGGAGAAGTCACATTTTCGATGGACTAATTTCTGGGGGGCAGGTCACAACGTCTTGCTTGCAGCATCTCGGATGATGGCGAACGAATGGTAGCCAACGAAACGTAGCAAGCTACGTCACTACGACGGGTTGACTCGCTCCATTTCCAGCAGCGCCTTCTTGCGCTCCACGCCCCAGCGATAGCCGCTGATGTTGCCATCTTCCCGGACCACGCGATGACATGGAATCGCGACCGCCACGGGATTCGTAGCGCACGCCCGCGCCACCGCGCGGCTGGCGCTGGGTTGCCCAATCGCCTTCGCCACCTCGCCGTAAGACCGCGTCGAGCCGAAGGGAATGGACTGCAAGTAAGTCCACACCCGCCGCTGAAAAGCGGTCGCGCGGATGTCCAAAGGCAGCGCGGCATTCAATTCCTTGCCAGCCATCTTCTCAAGCAAGGCTGAGACCCAGGCCTGCAATCCGCCTTCGTCGGGCTTGCGCACGGCAAAGGGAAATTCGCGCTTTAGACCTTCAATCAACTCACCGTCGGAACGCGCGAACCGGATGGCGCAAACGCCGCGATCAGTGGCCGCGATCAGCATGCGTCCCAAGGGCGAATCGGCGATGGCGTAGCGAACCGTCGCGGCGATGGCTCCGCGGCGATACTTGTCGGGCGTCATGCCAAGTTGTGATGCCGTCTTCTCGTAAAGACGGCTGCTGGATCCGTAACCGGCGTCGTACATGGCGCGGGTCACATTGTCTCCGGCCTGCAGGTTGCGCTTGAGCAGGCGGAGGCGGCAGGAATCAGCGTACTCGCGCGGGGTGATTCCGAGCGCAGCTTTGAACCTCCGCTGCAGGTGGAACGGGCTCTGGCGAAACACTTTGCCCAGGCGATCGAGGGTGATCGACTCGTCGAGATGCTGCTCGATGTAGCGGCAGATCTCCTTCGCCGAGTCCGATTGCGGATTGCCGCTGATCGACCTGGGCCGGCAACGCAGACAAGCGCGGAATCCGGCTTTCTCCGCATGGTCGGGATGTGAGAAGAATGTCACGTTCTCGCGCCGAGGACGCCGGGCCGGGCACGAGGGCCGGCAATAGACGCCGGTACTGGAGACAGCGAAAACGAACTCTCCGTCGCGGCCGGAGTCGCGGGCCACGACCGCATTCCATCGCCGGTCGTCGCGCGGCTTTACCTGGCTCGGCTGGTAGCTGTTTGGCTTTGTCGAGTTGGAGTGTGCGATCGGCATTTCGCCTGAGAGTTGCTCTTCGAGTATGGCACTCCCCGTCATCGTTGGGAAAGTCATGGTAGTGAATGTCATGGTAGGGACAGCGTACGGCGTCAGCGCGGAGCGGACTATCCGAATCTTGCGGGCAAAGCGAAATCCAGGCATGGCATAAGCAGTTTCTGGACTCGCACTCGGGACTCAGCGCATTGCGCGCGGCACCAGAAAAGACTAGATTTTCGTTGAGCTTTCTCATTCTCATACTGATCGAGGACAACTCAATGAAGAAGACACGTTTAGCGGCGGTTGGGACTCTTGTAGCCCTGCTCCTCACCTCAGGCCTGGCACAAAAGGCGGTGCAGCACCTCCTCAGCAACGATGAACTCAAGAACGTGGTCCCCGCAGAATTTTTCTTCCGCGGACAGAAAGCGCCGACGCAGTTGCGGAACGCGACGGGATTTCAGACGCCCGAGGGCAAGATCACTTTCAGCGCTTTGGTCGACGTCTCGGGATACTCCACGGCGGTCCAGCAGAAGTATCAGGGCATGATCGTCACCGAGTCCAAGCTGAACATCGGGGGGTCGGAGCTGGCACCAGGAGAATACGGCTTCGGGTTTGCAGCCGACAAGTTCGTGGTCATGAACGTGGCTAGCGAAGACACACTCAGCGTGCCCTACCAGACTGATGCCGATTTGAAGCGAGCTGTACCGCTGAAGATGGTTGAGGACGGTGCCGGATACAAGCTATATGCGGGAAGGAGGTGGGTCGCGGTGAATGCGGAGGCCCTCACCCGAGACCCTCATTAAATTACTGGCATTGGTACGAAAAACATCCCTTAATTACCCCGCGACTGGAACGGGCCGATCAGGCTGGAGACTCCGGAGCGCTTGCGTAATTCGCTAAGCAGAGCACTGGCCGCATTGGTGTAGGTCTTGCTGGGGTCGGAGGGATCAGCCCAGACGGCGTCGTAGATGATCTGCGCCGCTTCTTTCAAATCCATGTGTAGGGCTGCCTCGAACACATCCACCCGCTCCTGCAGACGGTCGTAACACGGCTTACAGATTGAGGCGGCCTCGGCGCCTTGAGTGTGGCGTTCTGCCAGTGCGCAAATGGCAGTCGAGCCGGCTACTTCGGCGTGCGCAGTGAAAAGCTGGGACTTGAACTCTTTCAGGAAGGCCTCTCTCTCTTGCTCGACGACGGCATTGTCGGGCGAGGGCTCGGCACCAGCCTGCACTTTGGGAGCGGACGGGACCACGCTGGGCGAGACCCGCTCTTTGCTGTTGCACGCCGGGCAGACATCGAGGTTGGCGGGATAATAGAGACGGCAGTTGGAACACGGCATGCCGAAGCCCGTGGACTGGTGAGCGACCTTGGCGTCGCGGCGAACAGCATTTCGCAGATCGTTCCGGACGTCTTTCCCGGCATCATTTCCGACGTTGCGTTCCGGCTGCGGGGTGGACTGTGCCGGCTTGGCGGCGGCGGCTGTGGACTGTGCGAGGTTCATGATCAATCACCCCCAGGAAAGCATGGAGAGCTTGGGTTTAGCGCTGCATTCCAGTGTATGCAGACCAGCGGCCCGGTCGAATATGCCGGGAGTACACTGCGTGGTACTGTCCCTGTGGAGTTTGAGTTAGCGGGAATCGCTGTCCTTCAACTGCATCAGCTTCAGGAGTTCGTCGTGGCGGGCACGATAGAGCTTGCGCTCGGGATCGAGGCGGGCTGCGGTTTCCAGTTCTACCAATGCTTCCTCATAGCGGTCCATGGTCATCAGGCAGGCAGCAAGAGCATAGTGGTTGTCGGGGGAAGCGTTGAGGCGAAGCGCCTCGCGGAATTCTTTTTCTGCGGCCTGTAACTGGCGCTGCTGAAACAGCGCCGTGCCGAGTAAGTGGTGAGCCGTATCGGAGTCGGGATTGAGCGTAACCGCCAGCCGCAACTCGCGCACTCCTTCTTCCAGCTTGTCATCCAGCAACAGCGCTTCGCCGAGGACGCGGTGTTCGGCGGAACCGGTGGGGTTCTGCTGAACTGCCAGTTGCAACTCCGTGACTGCGCTGCCGTAATCCTTCTTCGCCATGTAGGCGCGAGCCAGGCAACCGTGTCCCTGCTCCCACTCGGGATGCTGGCGGTAGAGCTCGCGCAGTTCGAGCATGGCGGCGTCGAAATCGCCTTTGTCGCAGTAGGTGTTGCCCAGGTTGTTGCGAACGGAAGCTTCCTCAGGTGCGAGCTTTTTGGCTTCGCGATATTCGGCGATGGCGTCACCAAACTTGCCTTGCTCGTGCAAGATCAGGGCCAGGTTGGAGTGAGCTTGCCAGAAAGCGTGGTTCAGATGAATGGCGTGGCGATAGGCGTCAATGGCGGCGACCAGGTTCCCATCAGCGTGCAGAGTGATGCCCAGATCGTAGTAGGTATCCGGATTATCGGCGTCGCGCGCGAGTGATTCGATTAAAGCGTGAACTGCAGGGCCATATTGTCCGTTGGAGAATAGAGCGAGACCCAGGAACTGGTAGGCTTCGGCGTTCTGTGGATCCATGCTGAGCGCGGTGCGCGCTTCTGCGATCGCGTCGGCGGGATCATCCAGGCGATAGAAAATGTAAGCCAGACTGCTGTGGTTCTCAGGAAAATCCGGCATGAGCTGCGCGGAGAGCGTGATCTCGTCGATGGCGTCGTCCCAGCGCTCCTGCTGGCGCAGCATTGTGCCCAGGGCGAAGTGCAGTGCGGCATTTTGGGGATCAGAGCTTAAGGCCTGGCGCAGAGCGAGTTCGGCTTCGTGGAAGCGCTGAGCCCGGGCATCCTTGGCGGCCTGCACGAGTGCTGCGGGAATCTCCGCGGTTGAGGCGTCGGCGGTCCCGGCTGGCTTCAAGTTCTTCAAGGTGCGGACCAGATTGGCATCGGCGCCAGCGGCCTCTAGTTGGCGGGTCGGCTCTTTCCCGGGGACATTGGCGATGCCGCGCTCCTGAATGATGCGGACCAGGCGGCTGCCGGGTACGCCGGACATCAGCCAGGCCATCAATTGGGCGGAGTTTACCGGCTGACTGTCGCTGGAATGGGCAGCCTGAGCCGCTCCAAAAAGTACTAGAAATACTGCCAGGCCCTTGCGCTTCACTCGATTCTCCGGCGACAGTTTGGCTTGCTGGTGGCGCTGAATGCGGCGCGGGCTACGGTGTTTGGCCCGAACTGCTCATTCCAGACTAGCCCGCCACGGGAACCGGAGGTAAGGTCACGAAAGTAATAGGCTGGCAACCAGGGCCGCGGGTGGTAGCGCCGGCATCTTGCCGGCTGTCGTGAGGGCGCCCTCGCGCTCGGCTCGGCGGGCGAGACGCCCGCCGGACAGCCGCCGGTACGGCGGCGCCACAATCGCGGTGAGGAAAGTTAGGACTCTGGCGGGCCGTGGTTTGACTTCCCCCTACCCCTCCGGTACCGTATAAAGAAGACGTCGTAGTAGTGTCTCCTTGGGAGGTTCCGATGCTTGAGGGTCTGTTTCAACCGACGCACCTGATCATCATTTTCGCTATTGCGCTGCTGGTTTTTGGTCCCAAGAAATTGCCTGAACTGGGCAAGGGACTGGGCGAGGGGATTCGTGCCCTGAAAGAGGGCATGAAGGATAATCCAACTCCTCCGGCTTCGAACGAGCAGAGCAAAACCACCGAATCCAAGGAAACCAAGGGCTGACCGAGTTCGCCTCGCGGGCAGTAACCTTACTTGATCCTAAGCCGCCGCCTTGTCGCTGTTTTCTAATCCTGTTCCAGGCAGTCCCGGGCCCTAATCGCGTTTGAGTTGTGAAACTGACTCTTAAATCTGGAGGTAGGTAGTGTTGCGTAAATTCGAAGTAGTTGCCTTCATTATGTTCTTGGGATTAGCGCCCGCGGTTTTCGCCGATCAGATCACATTGAAGAATGGCGATCGCCTGACCGGTACAGTGGTGAAGTCGGACGGTAAGACTCTGGTGCTGCACACTGAGTTCGCAGGAGACGTTACGTTGCAGTTTGCGGCGATCACGCAGATCACCACCGATAAACCTTTGCACGTAGCTTTGAAGGATGGCCAGACCGTGGTTGGACCAATCGCCACCAGCGATGGCAAGCTGGAAGTTGCCACCAAGAGCGGGGCTCCAGTCGAGGCGCCGAAGGAAAGCGTGGTAGCGATCCGCAACGATGCTGACCAAATTGCCTATGAGAAGGCTCTGCATCCGAACCTGTTGCACGGCTGGAACGGTGGGGCGAACGTGGGGTTCTCATTGACCGGAGGCAACAGTCAGACTGAGAATCTTTCGCTGGCTTTCAACGCAGCGCGCGCTACCAAGGACGACAAGCTTAGCCTGTATTCGACTATTGTGTATGGCACGAACCAGCTCGCCACTCCCAGCACGACCGCCAACATTGAGACGGGTGGGATTCGCTATGACCGCAATATCAGTCCGCGCATGTTTGGGTTTATCAGCGCAGACTTCATGAGCAACGCGCTGCAAGACCTGAATCTGCGATCGGTGGGTAGCGTTGGTTTTGGCTACCACGGCATCAAGAACGACCGGACCACGCTCGACTTCCTGGCCGGCGGCAACTTCACGGATGAGAACTACTCGGAAGCGGCGAACCCGACCGCAACTCCGCCAACTCCGGCGATGAAGGTCATACACAATTTCGGCGGCCTTACTCTAGGCGAGGAGTTGACGCACAAGCTGGGCAAGAGCACGGTACTCACCGAGAAGCTGTATTTTTATCCAGACCTTACACAGACGGGGCAGTACCGGGGAACGTTCGACCTAGGGTGGGTCACGAAAATCAGCAAATGGCTGGGCTGGCAGAACCAGTTCAACGATATCTACGTCTCGAACCCACCGGAGGGCGCCAAGCAGAATGATGTCGTCCTGACAACCGGACTGAATTTCACGTTCACCCACTAGCGATTTTCTCGGGCTTGAAGTTCCGCAAGCCGCTCGCGAGAGCGGCTTTTTTCTTGCTGCGGGGAACCTGCTCCTGCGTCATTTCCCTCCGTTCCCTGCTCACCAATACTTGAAAGATGCGTCTACTACCGGGTACAGTACTGTTTCCCGTTTTCCGGGTTCCTCAAGTCCCTCACTAACAGGAGTCTGCTTGATGCGTTACGCCTTGACTGTGCTGATTGCTGTCTGCTGCTTCGGTGCATTTTCCTACTCTCAAACCGCGGACGAATTGATCGCCAAAAACATCCAGGCCCGGGGCGGGATGGAGAAGATGAAAGCGATCAAGAACTTCCGCCTGACCGGCAAGTTCGATGGTGGCGGAGGCTTCACGGCTTCGATCGGCCAGGAGAATGAGCGACCGAACCTGATTCGGGAGACATTCTTACTGCAGGGGATGACGGCCGTCCAGGCTTATGACGGTGCGTCCGGCTGGCAGATCCAGCCCTTTGGCGGGAAGAAAGATCCAGAGTTGATGGGCGAGGACGACGTGCGTGACCTGCTGCTGGACGCCGACTTTGACGGGCCCCTCGTGGACTACAAAGAAAAAGGCAGCACGGTCGAGTATCTCGGACACGACGTGGTCGATGGCGACGATGCGCTGCGGCTGAAGATAACCCTGAAAAACGGTGACATTATCTATGACTACCTCGACCCGGATACCTTTATCGAAATTCGCAAAGAGATCCAGCAGTTTATCCGGGGCTCGGTGCGGGATCGGGTTGTGGGCCTGGGGTCCTACAAGCCGGTGGCGGGCGTGATGTATCCTTTCTCGATGTCGCAGGGACCCAAGAACAATCCCGATGCGCAAACCGTCACCGTGCAGAAGATGGAAGTGAACGTGACCATCGATCCGGCAGACTTTATGCTGCCGGCTTCGCTGAAGACTGAGGAGAAGAAGTCTGGGCTGGTCGGGGTTCACTAATTCGCTCTGGAACAAGGAGTTTCCATGCGTCACACGGCGATGGTTCTGGTTATCACCTCGTGCCTCAGTGTGTTTGCGTGCGCTCAAACTGCGGAAGAACTTGTCAGCAAGAACATCCAGGCTAAGGGCGGTCTCGAAAAGATGAAGGCTCCAGGACCCGGCTTACGGTGGGCAAGGTCCAGGGCGCTGGCCGGCGCCGAGCCACGGTTTCGGCCTTCAGCAAATGAACATGCGCCCGGATTTGGTCCGGCAAAACGTCTCCATACAAGGTATGACCGCGGTGGAGGCGTATGACGGTTCCACCGGATGGCGGACGCAGCCCTTCCGTGGGCGCAAAGATCCCGAACTGATGGGCGAGGCTACTTTGCGCGACCTGCTTCTAGCCTCCGATTTTGATGGTCCCCTCGTCGATCACGCTGAAAAAGGGAACACCATCGAATACTTAGGGCATGACATGGTCGATGGCGATGACGCTTTGCGGCTCAAGGTCACTCTGAAGAACGGCGACATCGTTTATTACTATCTTGATCCTGACACCTTCCTTGAAATCCGAAAAGAGATTCAGCAGTTTATCCGGGGCTCCGTGAGGGAGCGGGTGGTTGATCTCGGTCGTACAAACCGGTGGATGGAGTCATGTATCCTTTCTCGATCGCTGAGGGGTTCAGAAGCGATCCTGGCGCCCAGGTAACGACGATTGAAAAGATTGAAGTGAATGTAGCTTTTCAAGATTCTAACTTTGCGCTGCCGGCTTCGCTGCGGACTGAGGAAAAGAAGTCCGGGTTGGTCGGGGTTCACTGATTGGTTCACTGATTCGGTGGGATGAACATGAAGAAGGCAACGAAAATCACTGGCGTGGAAAAGGACTCGTAAACATGAAAGCATTCGCTCGCAATTCTTGGGCAGTGACTGTGTTGTTCGCCGGAGCCTCGCTGTTCGCAGCTCTGCAGGCTGAGCGCAAGCGCCGTACCGCTTCGACGCGGCGACGGTTTCGGGATTGCCAGCGCGAAACATCGGTTCGGCCACCATGAGCGGACGCATTGCCGCGGTGGATGCTGTCGAGGAGGATGGCCGCATCACCGTCTTCGTGGGCGCGGCCAGCGGTGGAGTCTGGAATCAGTGAACGGCGGCACGACCTACAAGCCAGTGTTCGACCGGGAAGACGTGCAGTCGATTGGCGCGGTGGCGATTGATCCGTCGAATTCGAAGATTGTCTGGGTGGGCTCCGGCGAAGCCTGGACGCGGAACAGCGTATCGGTGGGCGACGGCGTGTACAAGTCGACGGATGGCGGGGAGAACTGGGCCAACGTCGGCCTGAAGGACAGCGAGCACATCGCCAAGATCCTGGTGAATCCAACCGACGGCAACGACGTACTGGCCTGCGCGACCGGGCATCTATGGGACGACAGCGACGAGCGCGGAGTCTTCCAGACGACGGACGGCGGCAAGAACCTGGAAGAAGGTTCTGGCGGGCGTGAATGGTTCGAGCGGCTGCGCCATGATTGCGCGAAGCAAGCAGGAACCAAAGACCATCTACGCGGCGATGTGGGATTTCCGGCGGCAGGGCTGGACGTTCCGTTCGGGAGGTTCCGGGCAGCGGGTTGTTCAAGTCGACTGACGGCGGCGCGAACTGGAGCGAAGTCAGCAACGGCAAGGGACTGCCGGCAAAACCGTGGGGCCGCGTTGCAGTGCAGGTAGCGCCGTCGAAACCGCAGGTGGTCTATGCCAACATCGAAGCCGAAAAAGGAAGAGGTCTTTATCGATCGGACGACAGTGGGGCGACGTGGACCAAGCTGGATGCCAGCAACTACATGGTGTGGCGTCCATTTTATTTCGGCAACCTGATTGTCGATCCCAAGGACGAAAACAAGATCTTCAAACCGGATCTCATTCTGCTGCTTAGCAATGATGGCGGAAAAACCTTTAACGTGGTCTCGGGCGGAGCGCATGGCGACTTCCACGACGTGTGGATCAACCCGAAAATCCGAACGTGGTGATTGCCGGCGATGACGGCGGCTTGTGGCGCAGCGAAGACGGCGGCAACCGCTGGAAGCACCAGATGAACCTGCCGGTTTCGCAGTTCTATCACGTAAGCACCGACAATTCGGACCCCTATCACGTGTATGGCGGCCTGCAGGATAACAGTTCGTGGGTAGGCGATTCGTCGTATCCGGGCGGGGTGAGCAACTCGAACTGGGAGAACATGTTCGGCGGCGACGGCTTCTGGATGTTCGAAGACACTTCCGACCCGGACTACATCTACGCTGAGGCGCAAGGCGGCGAGATTGGCGGGTGAATCGCCATACGCACGAGATTCGCGGCCTTAAGCCCTGGCCGAACTATGGCGAAAGGAAGCTGCGCTTCAACTGGAACACGCCGATCCATATGAGCCCGAACGAGAAGGGGACGATTTACATCGGAGCACAGTACCTGTTCCGTTCGCGCGATCATGGGCAGTCCTGGGATCGCATTTCTCCGGACCTGACGACGAACGATCCGGAAAAGCAGAAGCAGGAGGAATCCGGCGGCGTGACGATTGACAACTCTTCGGCGGAGATGCACACCACGATCTATTCGATTTCGGAGTCGCCGAAGAATGGTCAGATCATTTGGGTCGGCACCGATGACGGGAATGTGCAGATCACCCGCGACGGGGCAAAGAGCTGGACGAATGTGGTGGGAAACGTCAGCGGGCTGGGAAAAAATTCCTGGGTCACGACTATCGAAGCGGGCCGTTTCGATGAAGGCACGGCCTATGCGACGTTCGACCGCCACACCTTTGGAGAATGAAGCCGTATGTTTACAAGACCACCGACTACGGCCAATGTGGACGCAGCTTCCGGCGCAGGAAAGCGGCGTGCGCGGGTTTGCCCACGTGATCAAGGAAGACACGGTCATCGCAATGTTCTTTTCCTGGGCACGGAGTTCGGGCTTTGGATTTCGGTGGACGGCGGACAGCGCTGGGCGCAATACAAAGGGACGGATTTTCCCTCGGTTGCGGTGGACTACATCGCCATGCAAGCCCGCGAATCCGACCTGGTGCTGGCGACGCATGGGCGCGGCATCTGGGTCGTGGACGACATCTCGCCTCTGCGCGCCCTGTCGCCGAAGTGATGACGAAAGACGCGACGCTGCTGCCGGGTCGGCCATCGATCCAGTATTTTGATGCGTTCGGAGGCTGGCCAGAAGGCGACGAAACTTTCCTTGGCCGGAGTCGGCCGCGAGACGCGCATATTACGTATTACCAGAAGGACGGCACATCTTCGGCGATTTGAAGATCGAGATTTTCGATCAGGACGGCAAACTGGTGGACACGGTGGCCGGGAGCAAGCATCGAGGATTGAACCGCGCCGGCTGGGGAATGCGGGTGAAGCCGCCGGCGGTTGCTCCGGCTGCGTCGGCACTGTTTGAAGCGGCGCAAGGGCCGCGTGTTTTGCCTGGTACGTATACGGTGAAACTGACCAAAGGCGATCAGACTTACACCGAACAACTGAATGTTGCGATCGATCCTCGGGCCAAGTATTCGCTGGAGGAACGCAAGGCGGAATTCGACTCTCGATGAAGGTTTACAAAGAGCTCGAGCACATGACTTACGGTGTGGCGGCGATCGAGGCGTGCGCGACGGGGCGAACGCGCGAGCCGCCAAGCTGGCGGAGAACGATCCGCTGCGAAAGCAACTGCAACAGCTCGCCGCGGATTGCGACGCGCTGCGCTCGAAGATCGTGGCCACCAAGGAAGGCGGAATGATTACCGGCGAAGAACGCATCCGCGAACATCTGGGGCAACTCTACGGCGCCGTGACCGGATACGACGGCAAGCCCACGGATTATCAGCTCGCGCGAACCGAATCCCTTGGTCACGAGCTGCAAGACGTGATCGACGACTTCCAGAAACTCACGCAGAAAGAATTACCGGGAATCAACGCTAGCTTGAAGAAGAAGAAACTTGAAGCTATCACGGTGCCGGCTGAAGGGGACTGGCAGAAGAAGACGAGGCTTCCGCGGCCGCTGCCGGCGCTGGAATGCGGGCGGCCGAGGGTCAAATGCGGGACAGGGATTAGGACGGGGTACAGGCCGCGGATGGTCTGTTCCCCCCGCGCGCTGATTCTAGTGCGCCTGGGAAATCAGTTGGGCCACCTTGGACTTCTCGCCCACCGGCTCGACGCACAAGATCTGATTGGGATTGAGGTACATGCGGTCGGGCTCGTGCAACTCCTTGCCGCGCTTGACCAGCACGTTGGTGGATTGCTTGGTCTCTGATTGGTTTGAGTGGCGATGTAGTAAACCTCGGTCAGCACGGGCCGCGGGGTGCCGTATCCCTCGAGTTTTCCCAAGTACGCTGAGCCGTTGGTCAGCAGAACAGCCTGATACGGAGTGTTAAACGTCACTGCCGAACCGGGCCGCGTGTCTTTC
>CAWBDA010000006.1:0-499523 GCA_963787495.1 uncultured Acidobacteriaceae bacterium | reverse complement strand
CGATCAATCCGCGGCTGATCACGATGGTGTTGCCTACGCTGAAGGTTTCGAGAGGCGCGGTGAGCAGCACGCGGGTGCGCACGGGACGCGGCAGGTCGATGTTGTTGGTGACCTCCAGATTGTTTACTACGGTCTGGAGAATGTGGTCGACGTCGCCTTCGGGCGCGAGCAATCCGGCGCGGGTGAGGCGTTCAATGACGTTGTCTTCGGCTTGCTGCTGCCATTCCCGCTCGGCCTGCAGCGGAGATGCGTCTTGCGTGGTGGCGGTTTCATCCTTCACGCTGTCTACGCGAATCTGGGTGAGCTCGTCGTCCTTGCCACCTCGTTTGAGGTCATAGCCCCAGATGCGGGTCTGGGCTTTGAAAGCGAGCTTGTTCTTCACGCCAGCGCTGAAGTCGCCTTCTTCGCTGTAGATGTAGGCGGGAACCCAGTAGCCCGGAATCAGGTTCAGGCGCCAGCTATCCATGTGAAAGAAGTAGGAATTCCGCGGGGCCGGAGCGTAGGTGCCGTTGAGACGGACGATGTTGAAGTCCTGGTCTTCGACCCAGACGCGGCCCAGGAAGCGCCCTCCCTTGCCGGAGCTCTTGGAGTTCTTCTTGGGTGTGACGTCAAATACGAGGCAACGGATGTCGCCGAGAAATTCGCGGCGGATGTAATGAAACTCATAGTGCGAGCGGTCAAAGTCCGTGCGGTCGGCATAGACCATCCAGGAGAAGCCGGTGGGCTCGTACTGGACCTTGTAGAGCTTGTGGAAGCCGCCCAACAGGCGAGTCTCCATGCCCTGAATGCCGATGCCCTTATCCTGGTCCTTCAGATAGTCCTTGCGGTCGACCGACACACCCATATCCATACGGCCGAGGAAATAATGATCGCCACTGGGCACGGGGCCGAGCTGAGGATCGGCGCTCAGGTCCTGCAGATAGGTCTCAACCACCGGGGTGCGGGCGGCGAGCGCTTTCATGAGACCGTGTTCGCGCTCGATGAAGCGATCCACAACCTGATCCATGGTGGTGGGTTGAGGAAGAGCCGACGGGGCTGGCGACGGCGCAGTCCCCTGCTGCGACCCTTGCGGCTGAGACGCTTGAGCTGCCTGGGCGTCGGCGGTCTGTGCCGGCGACGTGGCATCGGAAGCTGCCGGCGTTGGCACCGAGGACGTGGCTGCGGCAGCGTTGGCTTGCGCCGAGGGTTGAGACTCCGACGGCTGCTGTGCGGCAGCGCTCACCGAGACCAGCAGTGCGGCTGTGAACATCCATTTCCAAGTACGCATAACTCTTCTCTCCAAGGTTTCTTCTGAACCGACGTTTTTCTTTGAACCGAATTATTTCCGTAAACCGATTTCTTGCTTCCTGGATTCGTCTCGCACCCGCAGGGCCACGAACCGAATCTTCTGACCTAAAGTCTGCCGATCTATACTCTGTCGACCCGCACTTTTAGTACGCAATCTGGAAAAGCACGTGCACGATCGCCGTCGAATCCACCGGTTGTCCCATGCGCAGCGCCGGCTTGAAACGCATCTTGTTGGCGGCCGCGATGGCGGCCTCATCCAGGCCGTGACCTAGGCCCCGGACCACACGATTTACGTGCAGGGACCCGTTCGCGCCGAACATCACTTCCAGCAAAACCTCGCCCTCCAGCTTCAGGCTGCGAGCTTCGTCGGTATAAACCGGCTGCGGCTTGAAGATGATTTCCACCGGCGTGGTTGCGGGCCCGGAATCGGCCTGCGCGATTTTCGGTCCGCCGTGAACCACTTGCTCCGAGCCGAAGCCTCCGGTCGAAACACCGGCCCCGTTGCTGCGACCGTCACCTTTGCCTCCAGTCGCGACGCCGTTCCCGAAATCGGCGCTGGCTACGGTTCCTTTAATGCCCTTTGCGCCGCCTGATCCGTTGCCTTGTCCCGGACCTGCCGGCATGTCAAACGAACCGGCCTGAGCCGCATACAGCTTGGCGTTTGGCTTGCCCGTTCCCTTCAACCCGTTGTCGTCGCCGAAACCTCCGGTCTGCACCTTCTGCACCGCTACGTTGACGGTTGGAGCGACCGAGCTGCCGGCGAAGTCGCCGGTATGCAGGAGTTGCGGACGCGCTCCACCGGCCGCGGCCATCTTCAACTGCGGAGCGGCGAACGTGTTCACCACCACTTTGGGTGCTTCCACCTTCTCGGGAACAGGCGTGTGGCGAACTTCCCGAGGTACGATCAGCTTCGGCTGTTCGAAAACCGGCGCTGGCGGAAGCAGCTTCGGCTTGATCTGGGGCTTTACGACTTTGATGGGTGCCGGCTCTGGCCTCAGGCTGGGCATCGGAATCAATTCCGTAACGCGGTACTGCTTCAGCGAAATCCTGTCTGGAAACAAGAGTCCCACGTTGATCAGGAGCAGCAGCATTAGGACAAGGAACGTGTAGCCAGTGGCCACCGCACGCTTGTCGATCTTGCGCTCCGGGAGAATGCCGAGCTTGAAACCGCGTTGATACGTAGCCATGTATAAACTCCAAGGGGACCCAAGCCGAGGGAGCGACTGGGACTGGAGTTCCCAACATAGGCGAAAAAGGACAGGGGGTAAACGTGTCCACGGCTCTTGACCTAAGGTAACCAGGCGGAGTAGCTACGGGACTCTTGCCAAAATGGGCCAGGGCCGCGGACTACTGGCAGGTTCGATTCCGAGCTACGAACCCACCTGCGCCTGACGCCGCCTGCAAAACCAGAAGAAAACCGGTACGCAACCGGGAAGGACACGAGTTCCACTCGTGCCGTAAGCCGAACTGAATGATTGCGGCTTCAGCCGCTTAGGTGCCCGATCTACGGCGAGCATTCACGACCAGTCGGGTACCCCTCCTAACGTCGCAGAAATAGTCCGATCCCAACCCACCCTTGTTTTGCGACGTTAGGGTGGGGATTTTGACTTTCGGTGCTCATCGGAGAGAGGTACGGGCGGAAATACGGGGAAACCGGGACGTTCCACTAATCAACGATATGGAACCGAGAACGACTTTCCTGAATCGCAATACATGTATATGCATCTATTAAACCATGAGTAAACCCGCCATGTTCGCTCTTCCCTGCCTCTGTGCGAGCTTCCGTCGCGCTTCGCGCGCGCTGACTCAGCACTACGACAAGACTTTCCGGCCACTCGGCCTGAGAGGCACGCAATTCACTCTCCTGCAAGCCTTGTCCTTCGCCGGAGAAGTTTCCCAGGGAAGGCTCGCGGAGATTCTGGCCATCGATAGCACCACGCTCACCCGCACGCTGGCCATCATGGGGCGCCGAGGCTGGATTACCAGTCGATCCGGCAAAGACCGCCGGGAACGACGGCTCTCCTTGAGTAAGGCCGGCAGGGCCGAATACAAGTGCGCGCTTCCCTACTGGGAAAAAGTGCAGCAGGAGTTGCGTGCGCGGCTCGGGAACAAGCAGTGGAACAAACTCTTGAACCTAACCAACGAAGTGACCTCAGAGATCACAGCATAAGGAGATTCGCCATGTCCAAATACGCCAAATTGAGTGCCGGGCTGCTGGCAGCCTGGTTAGTGTTTTCCTTGTTCTCTTCCGCACTGCACCTCTACAGAAACGCTCCGAACACGCCGCCGATCGCACTGGGCTTCGCCGTGGTCACGCCCCTCCTGTTGTTCCTGGTTTGGTTTGCATCCTCGCCGGGATTCCGCCAGTTCGTCCTGTCGCTGAGCCCGCGTACCCTCACACTTGTGCATAGCATGCGCATCGCCGGCTTCGTGTTCCTCGTCCTCGGCACCTATAAAAGTCTGCCCGCGTTCTTCGCCTTGTCTGCCGGATGGGGTGACATCGCCATCGGCGTGACAGCACCGTTCGCAGCTCTCTGGCTGGCCAACCCGGCGCATCGCAAAGGCTTCATCTTCTGGCAGGTCCTCGGCATAACCGACCTCGTCAATGCTTTGGCTCTGGCCTCTCTCGCCGGTGTCATCGATCCGCACGGCATCCCGCCTGCAGCCATGACCGTGCTTCCCATGAGCTATATTCCGACGTTCGCCGTGCCCGTGTTTCTGATCCTGCACATCATCTGTATCGCGCAGGCGCGCCGTTGGCCGACGACACACGTTGCCGCAACCGGCAATCGATTCCAAAGCACGATGCCCCAAGGGCAAGAATGATCGATGGAGCCGTCTTGAAAACCGGGGACAGACAGACTGACCCACCTTCTCAGCAGTAACATCAGGTGAACGTCCCGTCTGTCCCCATAATTACGATATTCATATTTCCCCCCATATTTCCACCATATCTTATTGAGGGGGGAGGGGGTACCCTCTAATCAAATACTAACCCTGCGCCGCCGGAACCACTCGAACACCGGAATGCCGGCCAGAATGACCAGCAATCCGTACAAGGAATTCGGCCAGTCTCCGCGGAAGGTGTAACAGAGGAGAACGGCGGCCACGGCGATGAACAGGGCTGGGACGAACGGGTAGCCGAACACGCGGTAGGGCCGCACTGCCTGGGGATCGCGCCAGCGGAAGACGAATACTGTGCTGCCGGCGATCATGTAGAAGAGCCATTCCGCGAAGATGGCGAGGGAAAAGAGCTGGCGGAAATTGCCTCCAAGCAGCAGGAGAGCGATTGACAACACGGCCTGCAACACGATGGCAACGGAGGGAGTGTGAAAGCGGGGATGCACATCGGCGAGAGCCGAGAAAAAGTATCCGTCGCGAGCCACGGCAAAAGGTACGCGAGCGCCGCTCATGATGGTGCCGTTCAGCGTGACGAGCATGGAGATCGCCATGCCCGCGGATACGATGCTTGCGCCCATGCGTCCCATGACGAGGGCGACTGCGTCGGAGGCAGGACGCGGTGAGGCCGCAATTGCATTCGCCGGCAACACGTATTGCACACCGGCGTTTACCAGCACATACAGGAGCCCGACGGTAGCCACGCCCGCGATCAACGCGATTGGAATGTTGCGCTCCGGCTGCTTCACTTCGCCCGCAACCATGTTCAGGTCGTTCCAGCCGTCATAGGCCCAGAGTGCGGCCACTAGCGCTGCCATGAAACCGGCAATGCCGCCTTTGGCGCCGGTAAAGGTGCTGGCAAAGTTGCTCCAGCCGCGTCCGGTTGCCGTGCCGGCGCCGCTGAAACAGACCACTACGATGCCGAGGATGATTGCTACTTTCAACACCGTGAACACGAGTTGGAATTCGCCGGCCTTCTTGACTCCAAAGTAATTCAGAAGAGAAATAAGAATGGCAGCGGCGATGGCCACGAGCTGGCCCCAGGTGATGGCGAAGGGGACGGAGATAGCAGTCGTTGGGAAGAACGAAAAGATTGAGAACGTGCCCAGGATGCGAACCAGTCCGGTTGCGATCGTGGCTACGGACGCAGGTTTGGCGATGACGAACCACGTCCAGGCGTACAGGAAGCCCCCCAACGGCCCGTAAGCGTCCCGGACATAAACGTATTCTCCGCCGGCTTGCGGTTTCATGGCGCCGAGTTCGGCGTAGGTGAGAGCGCCGAAAAAAGAAAGCAGGCCACCCACCAGCCACGCCAGGTACACGAGCTTGGCAGAACCTACCGCCTGCATCATCTCGGCGGGAACGAGAAAAATCCCGCTGCCGATGATCGTTCCTACGACCACCGCTGAGGCGTGACTTACGCCCAGATCGCGAGCCAGTTCGGGGCGCGTCGCGGTTCGCTGAATTGGCGGCGGCATGATGGAAGGGTGTCAGTATACGTCAGAGGCGGCGTCGGTCTTGTTCGGCCGCTCAGGTCGACGCAAGCTGGCTACGTAGCCCACAGCAAAGGTCACGATCGTCCCAATGATCACCCACCAGGTCCATGGAACGTGGACTCTCCACAAATAAAGTTCAGTGCTGAAGCCGAATAGCATTCCTACCATCGCGCCGCGCTGGTTGCCTTTTCGGGTCAACACTCCCAGGAGAAAAACTCCCAGCAGCGCGCCATAGGCCACGGATGCAATCTGCAGCCCGACCTCTACCACGCGGCCCACTTTTTGCAGCGCCAGCACCGCCAACCCAAAAAGCACCATCGCCCAACAGAGAGTCGCCAACCGAGAGAGCTTCATACGTGCCCGCTCATCGGTGCTTGGGCGGAAGCGCAGGAGAAAATCCATAATCGTGCTCGAGGAAAGTGAATTCAAAGCTGCGCTCAGATTTGACATGGCAGCCGCCAGGATCGCCGCAATGAGCAAGCCGGAAATGCCGTGCGGCATTTGGCTGACGATGAACGTGGGGTAGATTCGGTCCGGTTTTCCGAAAGTTGCCGAGGGCACGCGGTAGAAGGCCCAAAGCATTACGCCCACAATTAAGAAGAGAGCAAACTGGAACAGGATTGCCACTCCGCTCGAAAGCAGCGCGACGGTGGACTGCTTCTGCCCACGTGCCGCAAGTAAGCGTTGAACAATGAGCTGATCGGTACCGTGGCTAGCCGTGATGAAGGCGGTGCCACCGATCACGCCTGCCCAGAACGTGTAAGGGAGCCAGAAGTTGGGCCGGAAGTCGAATATTTGTAGTTTGCCTGCGCTCGCGGCCGTGGCATGAATCGCGCTCCATCCTCCGGGCACAAGATGCAGAATCGTTACTAATCCGACCAGAGTTCCGCCGACATAAATCGCCGTCTGGACCACGTCGGTCCAGATCACGGCCGCCAGGCCGCCTTCGAATGTATAGATGAGCGTCAATGCGGTGATAATCGCGATGGAGGCCACCTCGCCTGTGCCCAGGGCGATCGACACCACAATTGACACGGCATAGACACGGACGCCTTCGGCTGCCGCGCGGGTCAATAAGAACAGTCCGGCTGTGAGCGAGCGCAAGCCGCGTCCGAAGCGGCGCTCGATCAGTTCGTAAGCGGTGTAAAGGTCGCCGCGAAAATAGTGCGGCAGCAGCACAAAACTAATCACCACGCGCCCTACGAGGTATCCCATCACCACCTGCAGAAAGGTGAGATTGGTGTCGTAGGCAAGTCCGGGGATGCTAATGATGGTGAGCGTGCTGGTTTCGGCGGCGACGATAGAGAGCGCGATCGCCCACCAGGGGATGTCGCGTCCGGCTAGAAAGTAGTCGCGCAGGGAGCGGTGGCGCTTGCGGAAGCGCAGACCAAACAGAGTGATCCCCACTAAATACAACGCAATGATCGCGAGGTCGAGTTTGTCGAGACCCATTCTTTTCTGCCGCTGGCGCCTGCGGTCGGCGACGGTGCGTCTTCAAATTATGGCGGCAATCCGCGCTCTGCGCGAGTGAGTCTTTATGGACGTGGCTTCCTGAGGCGCGCTTCTTAGGTTTCGGAGCGAGCCCAAGAGAACTCGAACTTTTCCTGTGATAGAACTAACGCGTGGCCTACTATCTGGGCATTGACGGGGGCGGAAGCAAGACGACGTGCGCTGTGGGCGACGAATCCTCGATTCTCGCTACGGTGACGGTCGGCGCCAGCAACATCACGCGCGTAGGCGAGGCCGGAGCCCGGGAAGTTCTGCATCAAGCGATACGTGAGGCGTGCGGCGCCGCAAGCATTAATCCCCAGCAAGTGCTCCGTGCGTGCATTGGCGCCGCGGGTGCGGGGCGCTCGCAAATCGCAAGTACTGTGCGCAAGATTGTGGTCGAGATTGTTCCTGGGGAAGTCGAAGTCGTGGGTGACATGGAGATCGCGCTGGCCGCAGCCTTTGGCTCAGGTCCGGGGGTGATTGTCATCGCCGGTACCGGATCGATCGCGTTTGGCCGCGATGCCCAAGGAAGAACTGCTCGCGCCGGAGGGTGGGGCTTCGCCGTTTCCGATGAGGGCTCGGCTCACTGGATCGGTCGTGCGGCGGTCAGCGCGGTGCTGCGCGCGGCTGATCAGGTTGGGGATGAACGAGCCGAAAACGATCGAGAGTGGCCAGCCGCGCGTCTTTTTCGCGAACTGAAGACCACGTGGAGCGTGAATTCGCTCGAACAGTTGGCACGTACGGCCAACACGAATGGGGACTTCGCAGTTCTGTTTCCTGCAGTCCTGGCTGCGGCGGAAGCTGGGGACGCCGCGGCTCGCAGCGCTGTCGCGCAAGCATCCGGCGAGTTGGCGCGGCTTGCCGGAATCGTCCTGCGCCGGCTTTTTTCTGGGCAACATTCTTCTGCTCTTCTGGCTGTCCCGATGGCCATGGCTGGCGGAGTCTTTCGTCACGCGGCGATGATTCGCGAACTTTTCTACAATGAAGTGCGCGCGGCGAGTCCAGACGTCGTTTTGAATTCTGAAGTGGTCGATCCGGTCCAAGGTGCACTGCAGATGGCTCGGAGGGCCGGTTGAGCGCCGCTGTCCATTATGGCTTCGGAAGAAATTCAACAGGAGTATCTACTGCTGCCCGGGGTTGGGCGGTCTGAAGGCACGCATTCGGGCGCGTCCGTTTCTTCTCCTGGTCCGGATCCTGCCTCTCCGCTGAACGAAGATCTTGCTTTCGCGCTGCTCGAACGTCGCGACTTGCCGCCGGAAACTCTCGAACAACTCGGCCACGACCCAGCCGTGTTGAAGTCGCGAAAGGTATGTGTCGCGCTCGCAGCTCATCCGCGCACGCCCCGACACCTGGTGCTCCGCCTGCTTCGCCACTTTTACACGGCCGATCTTATGCATTTTGCGTTGCGCCCGTCGGTCGCGGCTGATTTGAAACATTTTGCCGCGGAACAGCTCGTCGTCCGTCTTCCCGGAGTCACGATGGGGGAACGCCTCACGCTGGCTCGCCGCGCTTCGGAAACCGTTGCGGCGGCGTTGTTGCTGGACAAGGAACCCCGCGTCGCGCACACGGCCCTGGAGAACGGCAGGTTGACGGAAGCTGCCGTCATAAAGGCACTCTTGCGTCCAAACGCTGGCGCAGCTTTGGTCGAAGCTGTGTGCCATCATCCTAAGTGGTGCTTGCGGCGCGAGATTCGCCTGGCGCTGCTTCGCAGCCCACACACTCCGCTGGCCCGCGCACTGGAGTTTGCCCGCAACCTGCCTCCGCCCCTGCTGCGCGACGTTCTGCATACATCGCGTTTGCCGGAGAAGATCAAAGCCTACCTACGGGAGAATCTGAAGCAGAGAAGCCGGGAAGTCAGTTCCCGGAAAAGTGCTAACGCCCGCCGCCGACCTCCAAAATAGCGCCGGTCGTGTAAGAAGCAGCTGGGGAAAGCAGCCAAAGGACTGCTTCTGCTACCTCGAGTGCGGTGCCGGGCCTTTGCATGGGAATGCTGGGGGTCAGCCGGCTCAAGCGGTCGGGCGCGCCGTTAGCGGCATGCAGCCCAGTGTCGATCAATCCGGGAGCAACCGCGTTTACACGGATGCCTTCGGTAGCTACTTCGCGCGCCAGTCCAATCGTGAAGCTGTCGATTGCACCTTTGGACGCAGCGTAGTGCACCCATTCTCCGGCGGAGCCGATCTGGGCTGCGCGGGAGGAAATATTCACGATCGCGCCGCCGGTTCCACCGTGGCGAGTTGACATGCGACGCACCGCTTCGCGTGCGCAGAGGAATGCTCCCGTGACATTCACCGCCATGACTTGCGCGAGGGCTTTTTCGCTGACTGACTCTACACGCGAAAACCCTCCGGTAATGGCGGCGTTATTGACTAGAGCTTTGATGGGCCCCAGTTGGCATTCAGAGGTTTGAAAGAGCCGGATGACGTCTTCTTCACGAGCGATGTCTGCTTGAATCGCAAAAGCGCGGCCGCCGGCGGAGACGATCTGCTCAGCGATCACCGCGGCTTCGGCCTCGCCAGTGGAAAAATTGACTGCGACGGAGAAGCCGCCCCCACCGGCTAGTTTGGCTATGGCTGCGCCGATCCCGCGACTTGCACCGGTCACAATGAGGGTGCCGCATTGCTGTTGGTTTGACATAGAGTTCGTTCTGCGATTTCCAACCAAATCGACTATTTTCGAAAGTGATGGCTAATCGCCTCTGCCTGCGCCCGGGTCACAACCGCCGACAGTGCTGAAGCGTCCGCCTGCTTCACGGCCTGCACACTGCCGAAATGTTCTAGAAGACGTCGAGTCGTACTCTCACCTACGCCTGGGATCTCCAGCAATTCAGTGGAGCGGTCGCGCATCTGGCGGCGTTTGCGGTGGAAGGTCACGGCGAAACGGTGAGCTTCGTCTCGAATGAGTTGAATCAAGTGCAGCACGGGCGAGTGATGATCGAGCGCGATCGGATCTTTTTCCTGCCCGTAGACGTAGAGAATCTCCTCGCGCTTGGCGATGGCGGCCAGCGGCTGGTTGATGATTTCGAGCGCCTCGAGCGCCTCGGCTGCCGCGTGCAACTGGCCGAGGCCGCCGTCGATCAGCACCAGGCTGGGCATGGGCTTCTCTTCCTGTTGCAGGCGTTTGTAGCGCCGCGTGACCACTTCACGCATGGAGGCGAAATCGTCGACGCCATCGACCGTGCGAATAATGAACTTGCGGTAATCAGATTTCTTCATCTTGCCGTCTTCCCATACCACCATCGAAGCTACGGTCTCCGCGCCTTGAATGTGAGAGATGTCGAAGCATTCGATGCGCTTGGGAACTTCAGGCAGGCTGAGGACATCCTGCAGTTCTTCCTGGATGGCCTTGGCATTGGGCTTGAGCACGCGGAAGCGTTGATCGTAGGATTGTTTGGCGTTGGTGCCAGCAAGGTCGAGGAGAGCGCGCTTGTCGCCGCGCTGCGGGACGAGGATGTGCACTCGTGCAGTGCGCGAGCCCTCGCCCGCGATTTGTTCGGAGAGCAGGTCTTCCAGGGTTTCGCGATCCTCGAAGTCTACAGGGATATAGAGATTGCGCGGCACATAGGGCTGGCCGATATAGAGCTGCTTCAAGAGGGCGGAGAAAAACTCACCGGGGCTGAAGGCGCCGAAGATAGGAGAGGCAGGCGAGCTTTGCTCGCCTGGACGGGCAAGAGTGCCCGTCCCCACACGATCTGAGCTGACCTCCGGCAAATCCTCCCAAAAGAATTCACGGCGGTCGACTACGCGGCCGCCGCGCATGTGGAACAGGTTCACCGCCAGCATTCCGTTTTCATAGTGATAACCGAACACGTCGGCGTCATCACCCTCGGCGGCGGCGATGCGCTGGCGTTCCTGCAACTGCTCGACTGTCGAAATCAAGTCGCGATAGCGTGCTGCGCGCTCGTACTCCTGGGCGGCGGCAGCCTGCTCCATGCGTTGGTGCAGTGAGCGGCTCAAGTCCGTAGGACGGCCTTCCAGAAAGAGCTTCACGTCGCGCACCGCTTCCTGATAGGCGTCCGGCGTGGTCAGGTCCTTCACGCACGGTCCCAGACACCGCTTAATGTAGTACTGCAGGCAGGGGCGAGGATGGAAGCGTGTGAGGTCGACCTTGCACGACGGAATCAGAAAGTTACGGTGGATCAGATCGACGATGCGATAGGCCAGATTGGCAGGGAAGTAGGGGCCGTAGTAGGCGCTGCCGTCCTTGCGCAGGCGGCGGGTGACGTAAACCCGCGGCCAGCGTTCGCCTAGTGTGAGCTTCACGTAGGGGTAAGTCTTGTCGTCGCGAAGCAGGATGTTGAAGCGCGGCTTGCGCTGCTTGATGAGATTGTTCTCGAGCGCGAGCGCCTCTTTGTTGTTGGCGACGACGATGTAGTCGACGTCGGCGGCCTCGCGCACCAGGGTGCCGGTCTTCGAGTCCTCCCAGCGGCCTTCGTGGAAGTAGCTGGCTACTCGGCTGCGCAGATTCTTCGCTTTGCCCACATAGATGACTTCGCCTTCGGCGTTCTTGTAGAGATACACGCCGGGCTCAGTGGGGATGGTGCGGATTTTGGCGAGAAGATCCATTTGCGGCTGTGGTTGACCTAATTCTATTTGATGAAGGGAGTCAGGCGCGGGTGCAGGGTCGATGCAGCCGAAGAGCAGAAGGCATCGGTATATAGAGCGGCGGGATGATGGTGACCGCTTGGAAGGCAAATGATTGTTACAATTCTGGCATATGAGTCAGACGCTAACAATTCGTCTCACTGATGAGCTTTTCGCCTGGCTGAAGGAAACCTCGGCGCTGACTGGGGTGCCGATGGGACGACTAGTTCGTGACCAACTAGAGAGCGCCAAGTCTGACGGGGGAAAGCGGAGATTCATGCGGCACGTTGGTGCGTTCACCGGGAGACCCGCTGACCTTTCTTCGCGCAAGGGATTCTCCCGCTCATGAAAGGTATCGCGGACATGGGTTTTATCGCTGCCTTTGCCGGAAGCAATGAACAGCATCACGCGAACACGCATGGCTTCTTACCTATGGTGTCCTCGCCGAAAGGAGATTGTGGAGATGATCGTTTGCAGCAAAGGCGGGGTCAGAGTCTCATTTCAGTTGATCTCACTTCTGATCGTTTATTGGCTTGCCTGTGCGTTTTGTGCAAAGGCGCAGGTGGCCGAAACCGAACCGGAACGGGCCGGGAACGTGGTAAGGCCGACAATCTGCGAAGTTGTTTCCAACCCAGGCTCTTTTGATGGCAAGATCATCGAATTGCGTGCGGACGTTTTCGCTGGTCTCGAAACCAACATTCTTTATGACAAGAATTGTGGGTCAAAGGAACAATTGCCAGCCCGGATCCTGTTTATTGAATCAACTGATGTGCCAAGGACTAGCGAGTACAAAAAGTTCCGGAATCTCGTACAGGCATACAAAGAACCCGAAGGCAAACGACTCTCCATAGTGCCCGACAAATACACTGTCACGGCAACTGTCACAGGCCGTTTCGATGCTGCTACTCCTTCTCGGCCGGAGATCGGTCCCTCCGGACAACTAGTACTGAAGTCACTGCGTGATGTTGTGGCGCGTCCATTTGATGCAAGCTTTCTGGCGGGAGCTGGCTCGGCCTTGCGCCACCACGACTGAGGATGGCCCACTACCTCCACGCCCAAGTGCGCGAACTGGGGCGGCGTTATGCCGACCGCAAGCCGGACTTGGCTGATCTGTGTCTCATCCGCATGAGCGAACTCTATCCCCGGCACGCAGTCATTACGGTCGATGAGGCCGATTTCCGGGTCTATCGGAGAAACAAGAGGGAGATAATCCCCCTTATTTGCCCACCGCGGAGGAATTGACGTCCGGCATTATCCTGGCGGCCGACTGTATAAAATTTCCACCACCTATGTGCGGTTTGCGTTACTAAAGGGCAATGCCATTTTTTGGCATTTACATTGCTTTGTCTGCAAATGACTGAAACGTATATACTTATAGGGATGGCTACCCATGGGGCGAACTGGCACGTCCCGTGCAAAAGTAAGGGCGTACTTGTAAGGATTTGAATATCCCCCAGGGCCTGCAAGATGGCAGAATTCTGCGCTCGGGAGAACCCGATGGCGCTGAGACAAGAAATCTAAGGAGCTTTTCCAATATGACCCGCTCTTCGTTAACGATTCTCCTCGCAGTCAGCATGGCGGCAACGGTAGGCTGCACCAGCAAGAACTACGTGAAGCAACAGACCACACCCCTGATCAACAAGACCAACGAACTGGACGACATGACGGCGAAGAACAGCAAGGACATTAAGGACGTTGATGCCCGAGCGCAGGCCGGCATTCAGGCCGTGAATGCTAAGACAGCGGATGTGGAGCAGAAGGCGCAGGCCGCTGGCCAGTCCGCGGCATCAGCGCAGCAGATGGCTGACGCAGCCAACGGCCGTGTAGGCGTACTGACCGACACCGTCGCCAACCTGGACAATTATCATCCGGTCGCGGAAACGTCGGTAAAGTTTGGTTTCAACAGAGACAATTTGACGCCCAAGGCCATGGAAGCGCTTGATCAGTTGGCGGGGACCATCGCCAGCACCAAGGGCTACATTATCGCTTTGGAAGGCAGCACGGATTCCGTGGGTTCGGCCGACTATAACTACGATCTGAGCCAACGCCGCGCGAACTCGGTGATCCAATATCTGGCTTCGAAGTACAACGTGCCGGCCCACAAGATCTACGTCATCGGGCTGGGCAAGGACAAGCCAGTAGAGACGAACAAGACCAGAGCAGGCCGCGCTGACAACCGACGCGTGGATGTGCGCCTGATGACGAACACAGTGGGCGACACGACCCAGCCCACAACGACGCCAGCGACCACCGGGCAGAATAATCCCTCGTCGTTGTAATCGGCAGACAGCAATTTCTCCTCCCCCGGAGAACTTCGCCAACCAGGCCGCTCAAAGCCTCAACCTGAGCGGCCTGCTTTTTTTGTGTGGGCCACTGGTTTCGGGACACTAGCGCCGAAAAACACCTTTCCAAAGAGTCCGGTTACGACTGTAAAATAGAGACATGCAACGTCGGCCGTATTTGTGTTTGTGTTTGCTGTTGGGATTAAGCGGGATGGTGTGGGCGCAGCAGAGTTCGGCACCGCCCCCGGCGCCGCCATCCACTCCTCCTGAGAAGCCCGACGCTTCAGGTTTGAGCCGCGATCTTTCCTTTCCGGAAGATACGCCCGCACCGCCCGCTCCGGCGAACGATCCTGCAAAGAAGCGAGTTCCGAGCATGGAGCCGCCGCGCTCGGATCGCGTACAGGTTGACGATTTGGGTCAGGGTGCTGGCGACAGCTCGAGCAAAGATACGCAAGTGGATTTGAGTCCTCCGGCGGACGATGCCAAGGCTCACCCGCAGAGTTCGGCAGCGTTGGCGGACGCGGAGGCAGCATCCTTGGGAAGCGGCGGAATAACCGAGTTCCACACCTGGGATCCGCACAAAGCCGCGAAGAACGTTGAGGTGGGAGATTTCTATTTCAGACGCAAGAACTACCGTGCGGCCGAAGACCGCTACCGGGAGGCGCTGCGCTACAAAGACAACGACGCGGTGGCGACGATCCGGCTGGCTGAGTGTCTGGAAAAGCTGGGAATCTCAGACGATGCCCTGGCTGAGTACCAGAGCTATTTAAAGATTCTGCCACACGGCCCACAAGCCTCGGAAGCGCAGAAGGCGATTGACCGGCTGAAAGCGCAGACGACGGTGCCGAAACAGGCGCAGTAGCCGAAGCCCAGGCAGGATCATTCTCCGGAACGGACGACACGGAGCCTGACCAAGGACTTTTGTTTCGAGCGATTGCCTGACCTGGAATTGGAAGAGGATTTGACACTGGCCTCCGCCTCTCCGTCAGTTACCTTGCTTTGATCAGCTTCTCCCAGAATCAGACTCGCCGGCCACTTCGGGCCCGAGTATGCCTTCCCTTTCGGGCGGGCGGCCTGCGCAGCGATAGCCTCGACGCCGTCCAGACAGGAGTGGATCATTTGGGTGCGCAGGGGACCGGCCACGCCGCCGCGGATCATCAACATCGCGGTGCCGTGCATCAGGGACCACAACGAAAGCATGAGGCGAGTGTGTTTGCGAGGAGCTCCCCCCAGGCGCTGCGCCAGACGGAGGCGCATAAGGTTGAAGGAGGGCCATGGTTCATGCAGGGATGGAGGCTGCGCGAATCCGTCGAAAAGCACTTCGTAAGCGTGGCTATGGTCAAGGGCGAACTCTAGATAGCGCTGACAAGCTTGGGTGAGCGATCGAGTGCGGCTGAGCGCCGCGAAGAGTTCGCTGCGAGTCTGGAGGCGCACCGCGCGGAGGATGTCGTCACGGTCGCGGTAACGCTCGTAGAGGGTAGGGGTCGTAGTGCTGGCCGCCTTGGCGACACCGCGCATAGTGAGGGATTTTTCGCCGCCCCGGGACCACAGCCGGCAGGCGGCGTCAAGGATTCGCTGTTCGAGTTGAGGGTCCGCTTGTCGGGGCAACGGCCCGCCTCCGTACCTCCAGAATTACCGCATGGCCCAATTGCTTTAACGATGTCTAACTGACGTCGTGCAGTTAAGTTTACACCCGGAACAGGCTTAAACCACCTGTGTTCCACCGGACCCGTTCGGGGCTACCGGCGTGAAGCCGTCCCCATAAAGGTGGTTTCCGGCGGGGACACACCGATCGACAATCCAACTGAAGGATGGATGTTAAACGCTGAATCCGCCGCAAGGCTATTTCTCCACGCGGATAAATGCGCCGGTTGAGGCGTCGACGGAAACTGCCAGCTTAGCGGTTTCGCGAGAAGCGCCGTAGATGACATGCCAGACCAGTTGGTTGGTATTGTGGTTCCACTCGCAGATAAAGAGCACGGGGGTGGTCGGATCCGCTTCAAGAAGTTTGTCACCGCCGTGTTTCTGGGCCTCGGTAAAAGCCTGATCGGTGTCGATTTTCAGAAAAGCCGGATCAAAAACCTGAGTGGACGCGTTACTCGGATTGTAGACATCCTCGTTGCCAGGCGAGCCGCCCCGGGAAGGAGCGTCCGGCAGGTTGCTTCCGGACCAGAAAAAAGGCTTCACGCCGTGTTGTGTAGCGGAAGCGTAGCTGGAGCGCCAGATGGTTGATTTGCCATCGTGGCCATTGCTCTCGCTTGAGGGAGTTGACTCGATGCGGAAGGGCTTTACGTCCGCGGCATAATTCCGGGCCGCGATAAAAGTCTTGTAAAAAGCCGCGCGTCCGGTGAGCAGTTCGGGAGGCTTGATTTCCGGCTTGGCCGGGGGCGCGTTTGTTTTGCCCGAGTCGCAGCTCATGAGCAGCGCAAGAATCACGAGGAGAGCAGCCGCGAAAGCCGTCGTCGCCGGGGCGCGGCCCTGACAGCGCACCCTTTTCCAAAGCTTGCCTTGATTCACTCCTTCATTGGCGGCAGGGACAACGGTGGTCTCTGCCTGAACGAAGTCCCCCATCTTCATGGCGACCTTCCTGTTATAACTGAGGTGTTTTGGTTGTTGCGCAACATTCTACCTGAAGCGCGCGGAAACACGAGAGTGCTGCAATGGATTCCCGCCTGGACGAATTGAAGCAAGCTGTGGAATCGTCGGTTGAAGGTTTGTCCAGCGAGCAATTAAGCTGGCATCCCCCAACCAAGTGGTGTGCGGCGGAGGTTTTGGAACATCTGTACCTGACCTACACCGGAACGATCAAAGGATTCGCGAGAGTGCTGGAAGCCGGCAAGCCGCTGGCAACGCAGGCTTCCATGAAGCAGCGAGTGCGGACTTTGGTGGTTCTGAAGTTTCAGCATATGCCTGAGGGGCGCCAGGCGCCCGCGAATACGCGTCCGAGAGGACTGCCGGCGGAGAAGGTGCGGAGCGAGGTGGGGGCGAAGATTGCGGAGATGGATGTGATCATCGCGCAATGTGAAACCCGCTTCGGACGCGGAAGGTGTCTGCTTGATCACCCGATTCTGGGGCCGTTAACTGCCAGGCAGTGGAGAACGTTTCATCTGGTCCATGGACGACATCACGTGAAACAGCTTCTGCGCCTCCGCGATGGCGTGAGGCAAAACCAAGGGAACTGATGACCTGGATGGTGAAAACGTCCGAAAAGAAAGCGCCGGCCTCAAGCCGGCGCTTCTTGATCATTCAATTGAGGTGAGTCGCGGGGCGGGCGGTGCATGCTCCGCCGGACGCAGGCGCATCCGGTCGAGCATTACCTAAGCGAGCCGTGCCTAATCGACCATGGAAGACGGAACGCCGTCCTTGCGGGCTTCCTCCTGCATGTCCCCGAGCTTCTGTTTAGCGTCCTCGACCGCTTTCTGCTTGTCGGCGATCTTCTGCTTGTAATCCGCGTCCTGCTTATCCCACTGCGCTTCGTTGCGCATGCGATTTCCCGCGTCGGCGTACATGGCGGCGGCACGAAGCTGATATTCACGCTGCAGCACGTCCAGTTCGCGGGTGGCCAGGTCAATCTGATCCTTCTGTGCGGTCAGCTTGGTCTGCCAGGCCTTCCAGGCGGCTTGTTTCTTGGCCTGGTCGTCGTCGGCAGCGCTAGCAGCGTTCTTGTCGTCGGTGGGAGCGGCGCCGGCAGTATTTGCGGCGGACTGCTGGCCGACGACCGAGAGCTTGTCCTCAGTCGGAAGGTTATCGTTGTCAAAGACCTTGGGCCGGGCCTTGGCCGTCCCCGGGTCCTTGCGGATCTTCTTGGCATAGTCGCCGAGTGACGATTGATCCTGGGCTGGCGCTGCGGCCTGCGCTAGTGCCGAAGACACCAGGGCCGTGAGCAACGCGAATACGAATCCGATCAGTATGATGCGCTTCATAGGTTCACCTCTACTTGTACTTGTGTTACCCGCCAGTTTTCATTAACGATCTTTATCTTAGCGATCTTCGTCAACGATCTTCGTCCCTATCCCTAGCGATCTTCAAATGTTTTGCGCCGCCGCGTGGACTCGGGTCGTCGGAGCTGCAACGGAGTGTTTGTCAGACAGAAATCCTCCGATGTGGCAGTCGAGACGCGATGCCTCGCTGGCGATGTCAGCGGCCAATTGCGAAGCCAGCTCCGGATCGCGATTCCGCGCCAGCTGTTGGGCGTATCCGGCGATTGTGGCCAGAGATGTGCGCAGCTCCAGCGCCATCTCCGCAGAAATTTCGCCATGCAGCTCCTGCTGGTGGCGGATTCGTTCAAACTCGCTGCGATCGCTGATCAGACAAGCGGCTCCAAGCAGGCTGCCATCGACAGCGGGAACGGGCGAGATCGTGGCCGCGATACGAAGCTTGCGGCCGGCAGGGGTGGTGTAGTCGGCCTCGAATTGCCGGCACTTGCTCCCCTCGCGTAGTACCGCGTTAACTTCCTCGCTGAGCTGTCCCAGTGCGTTTCCCATTCCATCGGCACAGACGGTAGCGCCGCGAAAGATGTCTTCCGCGCTCATGCCGGAGGGGGAATGGAAACCGAGAATCTCCTTAGCGGCGGGATTAGCCTGTTTCACAAGCCCGTTGAGGCCAAATACCAGCACGCCAGAGGAAAGATTCGATAGAAGCGCCTGGCTGAAGTTTTCTGTGGTGCGAGCCCGGTGTTGTTCGGCCAACGTTTGCACCTGCAGCTCGTGTTTTTGCTGCTTCAGTTGCTGAATGACGGTGTTATAGAGATGGAGCGGCAGAGTGTCCAGAGTGGGTGCGGCCGTGGAATCGAGATCAGCCTCGGCGGCAATGTTGCGGCGTAAGCGGCGAATCACCCAGACTCCAAATATGAAGGCGCCAGCCGCCACAGCAAGCACCAGGCCAGCGGGCAGAACCAGCGGATTCGCGAAGAGCCTTACCACCAGAACCTCCCATACCAGTTCAAGAACTTGTTACCCACGAATAATGCGAGCAATGCCATGCTGCCCAGGAAAACGCCGAAGGGCATTTGATAATGGCGATAGACCATCTGCGCGGATCGCCAGCCGCGGCGGCGAGCGGCCTGCAGCGTTGCCAGCCGGCGCGTGAAGCGGTGGGTGCGCTTGATCCACACCACGAGCACAGTGGTCAGGCCAAACATCGACCCGGCCAGGGAAGCGGCGAAGATCGTGAAAATAGTGAGTTTCATGCCGAGAAATGCGCCCACCATGGCCATCAGCTTCACGTCTCCGAAGCCCATGCCTTCGGCTCCGCGCCAGCGCAAGTAGATCGCCCCTACTCCGTAAATGAACGAAGCGCCCAAGGCCGCGCCCAGCAGGGAATCGAGCAGGGAGAACAGGCGAGTGGCCAGGTCAGCGCTGACGGGCAGGTTCAGCATTCCCGGCAGAAACTGCGAAGCCATGTCACGAACCGGAACCAGCAGACTGAACAGCACACCGAGGGCGAGGCCAGGCAGCGTGAGCTTGTCCGGCAGCAGCTTGGTTTCAGCGTCTGTGAAGATGAGACCGAGCAGGAGAAAACCGAAGACGCAGTATTTTAAAGTCGTGAAGGTAAGTCCCGAATATGCGTAACAACCGAGAAACAGAAATGCAGTGAGCACTTCGATCAACAGGTAGCGCGGCGAAATTTTGGCTTTACACTGCCGGCACCGACCACCGAGAAACAGCCAGCTGAGGACGGGCACATTGTCATAGAAAGCGATGAGACGATTGCAATGGGGGCACGCCGAACGCGGTATCGACACCGGCAGGCCCAACGGCAAACGATAGATACACACATTCAGAAAGCTGCCAAAGGCCAGCCCCAGGACAAAAATCGAAGATGCAAGAAACGGATCCACTAAGTCTCGTGGCATTCGCGGGAAGAGCGCGACCACACGGCCGCGCACATCTTCCTGAGAACGCAGGTATTGTTGTTTCTTGAGTGGATTATAAGGCGACGAGGGCATGCAGGACTAAGGTACTGAAGTCACTGTCCAATCGGACAGTGGGAAGCAAGCTGATCGGAGTCACAGACGGCTTCGACTGGACAACCTGTGCAGGAAACTTTCGCTCAGGGCATGGTAAATCGCAACAGCGTCCCTGGCAATGCGATGGCGGAAGGCGCATGACGGGGAAGCCGTCCGTGCCACTGGGTCCAGCTACGCGGGATAAGACGGGTTTCGAGCTCGGGAAGGTCCCGCCAAGTTTCACCGTTCTGCACCCGCACGGAGACGGAAAAGGCGGACCCGCCTGCAACGTCGCTCACGCCATTGTGGCTGGGCTGCGCACTCCATTCGAACAGGCTCGCCTGTAGGCCTTCGGTGATAGATTCTCCTGGCTCGATACAGAAAATCCAGTCGTTGCGTGCTAGATCGAGATAGTGATTTGAAGGGGCATCACTGTCTGCGGTCACGAGGCGGGCTCCGTATTGCCGCGCAACGCGCCGGGTTGCGTCAGCGGAGCGATGATCCACAATCAGGATTTCGGCGCACGGCAGAAGCATTTCGAGCGTTCGTCCCAGGCGTAACGCATCATTCGACGTGTGCAGCAGCGCCGTGATTGGAGGCATGGGGATGGGATTGTCGTGCTTCCAGAGTGTACGACGAAGCCAATCCTTGCTGCGAGCGTCGAACCCGTGTGGATGATTGTGGTGAGGGGGTGCGACTCTTGAATCAGAATGTAGGGCTGCGAAGGACGGTTTGTCCGCTAGTGGATGAACTTGTAGTCGACGATTGAGGCCGCCAGCAGTCCCGTGCCAGATTCCGTATCGTTATCCTGTGTTTCTTTGCCCTGCTTGTTCCTGGAGCGCATGACGCGACCCTGGCACAGCACGTTGCGGTTCTTCTGGCCGGAGATTTCTTCCGGCATCTCAAACACCATCTCGATCAGTGCGTTTACGGGCAGTTGTTGCGGTCCTCGAAACAGCAGGCCGCTCTGGCTGAGGTTGTCGATTGTGCCTTCATGCCAGGTGCTGGTGTTGTTGACACGATAGCGGATCGCTACGTCCAGCTTCAGGCGGCGAGCCCGCGGCGTCCAGGACGGCCGCTTCTCGCGCGCATGGCTGCGCCGGGCGACGTTCTCGGGCTTGGCGTGCTCCACGCGCTGAGTGCGGCGCATGGTGGTCCAGTCATACTTGTACTCGGCGGCGCACAATAGACAAACCTGATAGTAGTCTCCATCCGCGCCGCGCCGTGGCCAGGAAAACTCGTGGGAGCAGCGCCCGAGCATCAGAACATCCATGATTTTTTGCGGCATGATGGTTACTTCCGGACCTGGAGAGCGCCCGAGGACCCCATCATCTCCCGTACTAAGATTATTGGGTAGGTTACTTTCGTGCAGGACCCGAGGCGAGATTTGGAGGGTCAGCATAAGTTATTGAATCATCCTGCTTTGTGGCGCTACAGCGGTTTCGCTCGCGACGGTTTTGGACGCAACTGGAAGCTCAAGCGCAAGTTGGGATCACCCGCTCCAACCAGTTCCCGTCGGCGAGCGTCGGGGCGGATGTTTTCAGCCAACAAAACGCCAAGGTGACGAAAGTGTTTCCCGCATATCAGGTCAATGGCGGCGACCTGAATCTCTCGGTGATCTGGAATCTAGACTTCTCCGCCCGCGAACCTCGCTTTACGACTGCAACTACTTGCACATTGACAGGGCAATAGCCGCCGAGCATAATCTTTCGCAAGTTTTGGGCACACCTGCCCTTTCTCTGCTGCCCGGAACCCAATCTCATTACCGGCTTTTTACCTAAGCATTCGGCCCCAGTCGGAACCAAAGTTCGATTCCCTTGAAGGAGAAATTCCCATGAAGTTCCGCGCCGCTCGTGTGATGGTTGTATTCCTGTCGCTGGCTCTTTCACTGACTCCATTGACCCTCGCACAGACCTCCACTGAAACCGCATCCGCCCTGCCTCGTCTGGTCCGTTTCGGCGGCACGGTGAAGGACCTCAATAGTAATGCCCTCACAGGCGTGGTCGGCATCACCTTTGCTCTCTACTCCGAGCAAACCGGCGGCTCTCCACTCTGGCTGGAGACGCAGAACGTTACCGCCGATAACAACGGCCACTACGCCGTTCTGCTGGGCTCAACCAAGCCCGAGGGGTTGCCAGCGGAGTTGTTCACCTCCGAGCAGGCGCGCTGGGTGGGAGTGCAGGTCTCAGGCCAGGCGGAGCAGCCGCGCGTGCTGCTGGTGAGCGCTCCGTATGCCCTGAAAGCGGGCGATGCGGAAACTATCGGCGGACTTCCGCCTTCGGCTTTCGTGCTCGCTGTGCCGGCGATCATCGGCTCGGCGGGGGCAGGCAGCCCGGCTGCCAGCACCGCGGAAAGCGTTTCGCCGGCAACCACGAGCGACGTGACTACAACCGGCGGCACGGTAAACACGATCCCGCTGTTCTCCACGGCGACGAATATTCAGAACTCAATTCTGACGCAGACGGCAGCCACGGCGGTGAATGTGAGCGGCAAACTGAATCTGCCGGCCACGGCGGCGGCTACCAAAACGACGGGTGCGGATTCGCGGCCGCTGGATTTCGTTGCATCTTCCTTCAGCAGTACCAGCAGCACAGCGCTAAACCAGACCTTCCAGTGGCAGGCCGAGCCAGCCGCGAACGACACCACCGCTCCGTCGGGCACGCTAAACCTGCTCTACGGACTGGGCGCGACCACACCCAGCGAGACCGGACTGAAACTGAGCAGTAAAGGCCTCTTCACCTTTGCCACCGGGCAGACCTTCCCCGGGACGGGCGACGGCTCGGTGACCAGCGTTGCCACCGGACTGGGACTGAAGGGCGGACCGATCACGAAGACGGGGACGCTGACGATCGACACCACCGTCGTACCGCAACTGGCGGTGGCCAATACCTTCAAGGCCAGTCAGACGATCGACGGCAGCCTGGGCATCAATACTGCCGCACCGTCGCAGAGCCTTGAAGTGAATTCCGGAAACGCGCTGGTGAAAGGGCCAGAGAATTTCAAGACGACGGGGAACACGGCGTCTCTCTACGTCGGCGATACGAACCATCCGATCGAGGCTATCTGGAACACTGGGCTGGCTATTGGCACCTATGAGGTTCCGCAAGCGCTCTTCATCGCGGATTATACGGGCAACGTCAGCATATCAACGGGTGTCGTTGGCATCGGAACACAGACCCCCGGGGCCAGACTGGAGGTCGACGCTTTCCAACCGAACGGTTTGGGGAACGGCCTTGGGATCGTTGCCAACGGAAGCTGCCCCGGAGGGTGCTCCGAGTTTGGGGGTGGTGGTGACGGGGTGCAGGGGAATGGAGGCAGCGGAAACGGCGGGGGGAACGGGGTCGGGCTATCCGGCCTTGGCGGTACCTCCGACGTTGATAACGGAGCACCCGGCGTCGAGGGTTTCGGAGGCGCTGCCGGAACTGGGGCGGGGCCTGACGGTTACACTGACGGTCCCGGGGGCGCTTTCCAGGGCGCAACGACCAGTGGCCAGGCGGGTGCAGGTGATGGAGTCGATGGCATCGCAGGCAGCGGCTACGCCGGAAACTTTACCGGCGACCTCAACGTCAGCGGGGCCATTACCGCAGGCACGAAAGATTTTAAAATCGATCACCCTCTCGATCCTGCCAACAAGTACCTGGTCCATGCGTCGGTTGAATCCTCGGAGATGAAGAACATCTACGACGGCGTCGTCACCACCGACGCGCAAGGCAAAGCGACCGTGAGGTTGCCGGAATGGTTTGAGGCGCTTAACACCAACTTCCGTTACCAGTTGACAGTAATCGGGGAATTCGCCCAAGCCATCATCGGACGCAAGATCGAGAACAGCCGATTCGAGATCAGGACGAGCGCGCCCAACGTCGAGGTGTCCTGGCAGGTGACGGGCGTGCGGCAGGATGCCTACGCCAAAGCGCATCCGCTGGTGGTCGAGCAGGAAAAGGAAGCCCGTCTGCGCGGCTTCTATATCCATCCCGAGCTGTACGGCGCGCCGCCCGAGAAGCAGATTGAATGGGCGCGCCATCCCCAATTCATGAAGAAGATTCAGGAAACGAGAGCCCGGCAGTTGGCGAGGATCCGGGCGGCTGTGCAACCAGCGACGGCTCAATCCAAGTAAGCGGGATTAGATAGAGAGCTAAAATCAAGGGCCGCTCGGTCTCGGGCGGCTTTTCTTTTGACCCATTTGTTTCTAGGTGTTGAGAACAGCGATTACTCTCATTGAGAATTGGCAGCCTTGACCGTCCCCGAAAAACTCCCGCCAGATTCGCAAGGACTTTCCACTGCCTCGGATGCGGTCGGCGTCAAGCCGCCCAGGATCGCAACGGCACTTGCCACTTTGCAAATGCGCTGCCGATCCTACTTTCAATCTCCTGGGGGATCGCCAAAACCGAAAAAAACTGACGAACTGGCAAAAATTCTTTTGCTGCGCGAGTATGCAACTCGCTGCTTACAGGTCGCATCGCCTTCGACTTTCGAAGCGACACCCTGTTCTTAGAAGTAGACCTTTAGCCCCAACTGCAATTCGCGCGGACTGTTGATGGTAACTAGCCCAGACCCAGGTGAAAAGCCCCCACTTGGAACGATCTGACCGTAAGTGCCGCTCGCAGCGTCCGTATTCGGGGCTTTGAACTGTGGATGATTTAGCGCATTGGTGGCCTCGGCGCGAAACTCCAGACGCATCCCTTCATGAACTCTTGTCATCGGGAACTCCTTAAAGAGGGCTAGTTCCGCGTTCCGGGTTCCAGGAGTAAGGACGCTGGTAGTTGTCCGGGGGGCATTGCCAAATGTGAACGCAGGGGGCACCGACAACACGCCGGGATTGGAAAAGTAGCTGGCTGTTTGTAACGTATTTGGAAGACCATTCACTAGGTTCTGATAAGACGTTGACGAGCGCTGGAGGGGTGCCGACAAATTGGGTCTCTGGCCATACGTTGGGATAGCGGAAACTGACCCCGATAGAGTAAGTGGTCTGCCATCGCTCACGGTCCAAATGCCGCTGGTCTGCCAGCCGCCCACGATGGCGTTCAGGATGGGATCCATGCCGCCTCCCAATGCTTTGTCACGACCTATGGGCAATTCGTACTCGTAACTGAGCTGAAAAAGTTGCGGGATATCGAACACAGATACTGCCCGGTCGCCCCTTGGGTTATAAGGGTCTTGGCGCGATTGGGCACCTCCTCCATTACCCAGAAACTCGTTGCTGTAATCCTGGAAGGAGGAATTGTCAATGGACTTCGACCATGTGTAGGTGACCAGGAACTCCAGTCCATTGGCAAACGGCCTTTCGGCGCGAACCTGCAAAGCATCGTAGCTGGAATCGGCGGTCGGGAAGGCGTCACCGCCAAAGCCGGCAAACTGTGGGAATGGGGATAGAAGTTGGGTCGCACCGATCTGCGGCACCAGCGAGCCCTCGCCACTCGTGGGGTCGCAAATGTAATTGGGATTCGTCGGGCTCGTGCATGTGGCAGGGTTAGGCGAGGCAAACGGATTTGCCCAACTGTCGCTGTTGATCGCGGCAATATCCGCTGGCGACAACGCACCGGACAGGGCCGCCCGTTCAAAGGGACGACCGAGGAGTTGCAGGGTGTTAAAGCCGCCCTCATACAGGTGGGTTCCTTTCTTGCCGATATAGTTCATATCGAGGAGGATCTTCGATGGCAATTCCTTTTGAATGCCAAGGCTCCAGCTTTGTTCGTAGGGGATCTTCGAGTTGATAATGGGGATTGGCCCGTTCGCAGAAAACCCCAGGTTGTTAAAGGCTCCCAGGGCGCTTCCCGGTGGCGTGGGGAACACGACATTGGGGGTATTGCACCCAATGCTAGGGTTAGCATTGGGATTGCTCAGCCGGCCACAGGGTACCTGGTTGGCAACATTGGCTGCGCTCTGATTTGTCGTGATCCATGGAGGCTGTATGTCGAACCCATCCCACCCCACCGGACCGGTTCCCGAGGCAGCGCTTCTCGGCGCATCGTAGAAGATGCCGTAGCCCCCTCGCACTACCCCCAAGTTATTCGGCAATTGCCAGGCGAACCCGAAGCGCGGTTGAATGCCTTTGTAGTAGGGATTGTAATTGTAGCGGCTGGCCCCGTTTACCCCGACAAAGACTTCGCCCCCATGCAAAACGGTTGGGCTGGGAATCCCCAAGGCGGCCGGCGTTGTGGCCGGATTCCCCGGATTCCCCGGGCCGATCGGATTCGCCGGATTCATCCCTGCCAGCGGGGTGGAATTGAAGTTGTTGATCGACGTCAGTTGCTGCGGGTTGTATTGAATCGCCGAGAGCATGTTGGGATCCAGGTACTCCATGCGGTTGTAGCGCTCCGTCCGCGGCATTGACAATTCATACCTCAGACCCAGATTCAGCGTCAGTTTCGAAGTAGCATGGAAGTTATCGTTGACGAACCCGGCATAGCGCCAATTCTGCGTGGACACGACATTGTTGAACCCGCGGAAACACCCGCCCGTGCCATTGAAGCAGCCGGAGGGAGGTGGCGTGCCGTTGGTCGGGTCGCCCACTCCAGCCAGCATGCTCGCCAAGTCGTCCCCTCCGTCAGCGGGAGCGCCGGTACTGTTCGTGCCGTCGATTCCCGCGTCCGTGAACTGGGCAGTGCCGTTATAGCTGAAGTTAAACTGCCCGGCGGGGGCGCCGGGCTGAACGAAGTTGTCCTGGGCCAGGCGGGTCTCGCCGCCGAACTTGAACTCGTGCTTTCCGTGCAGCCAACTGACCGTGTCGGCCACGCTCTGCGTGTCTTGCCCTTGCCTAATCACGAAAAATGTTCCGGAAATACCTGGAGAGCTATAGGTGCCTGCCAGGACAATGTTGGGGACGGCGTTAAACAAGTTTGCGGGCAGCTCTTCCAGACCGGCGGCGCCGAGGCACGCTGCATCGGACGGAGTAGTGATACTGCAGGTCTGCCCGGGCAGGCTAAACAAGTTATTCAGATCACTTTGGAATTGACTGAAGCCAAGGTTCGCTCCAATGCCCTGGGTATAACTGAAATTGCGGCTGCCACCGTAGGCGAGGTTCATCAGAAGATTGGGAGTGAACGTTTTCGTATAATTCACCGCCAGCAAGTACGTATGCCCGGTCGTGGGGCCAGAGACTGAACAGGGATCGGCGAAATCCCCATAGCAGTTAGGGTTATTCGAACTGAAGTTGTCTTGGCTATATTTAACGCTCAGCAGGTTGCGTTCGTTAAAGTGGTGATCAATTTTTATGTCAAAAGTGTTGTCGGAACTAGGACTTACGCCGGAAAAAGAGTAATTTGAACCTCCCTGGAACGTGGGCGTCGAGTTAGCCAGGTTGGGTTTAGGAAACAGCAGGAAGAGCTTCGAGGCCAGGGGATCAATCAGATTGCCCGCCCCCCCCGGCAAGCCAGCACTTGTGTAGGCGGACAAGTTGTTGAAGGGAACAAAGGTTTGGCGCGTCGAGAAGTGGCCAGTTGTGTTAACCGTTGAAAGTCCCGAAAAGGGATCCCAGAGCTGACCGGAAGCACCACCCTGTAAAGCCGTTTCGCCTTGGGCGGTTGCGGGGTTCGTGGAAATACACTGCCCGCTGGCATTGAACATAAGAGGAGCCCCAGAAACTGGGTCGGTGCCCTGTGTGCAGGTTTCTTCAAAGTCGCCCAGGGCATTTCCGCCGTGGGCAGCAGCAATGGGACAGTTGCCCGAAGGATCGCCCCTCTCACATAGTGTGGGGACGGCACCGCCGTTCGAGGTAAACGATCTTATTCTGGTGCCATCGTAATCAAAGAAGAAAAACGTCTTGTTTTTCTTGATAGGTCCGCCGAACGTTCCTCCGAATTGATTTCTGCGCAACGGTTGGATGGGTACTCCCGTTGCGTTCGAAAACCAGTCGTTCGCGTCCAAAATCTGGTTGCGCCAGAACTCGTGGAGGCTGCCGTGAAATGCGTTCGAGCCGGAGCGGGTCACCGCATTGATCACCGTGCCCCCGGCGAAGCCGAATTCCGCGCTGAAGTTGGTCTGCTGCACCTTGAATTCCTCGACGGAATCTACCGGGGGGTTGCGGAGCACGTTATTCGTGCCGCTATTCTGCTCAATATTAGTAATGCTGGTGCCGTCCATGAGGAAATCCGCGGTGCTGTTGCGGCCGCCGTTGCCATTGAAGTTGACCCCCGTACCTCCTTCATCGTTATGCGAGGCCTCGGCCACTGGTACGATACCGGGAGCCAGAAAAGTGAGTTGCAGTACGTCCCGGCCCACGAGCGGCAAATTGTTGATTTCCCTCCGGTCAATCACCTGGCCCGTTACCGCGTCCTGGGTTTGCAATTCAACGCCGCTGGCCTTCACGTCGACCGTCTGCGAGGCGGCACCCACTTTCAAAGAAAAATCGACCTCCGCATTCAGATTGACCGTGATGACCACCCCATCTTTGCGCTGTTTTTCGAAGCCATGCGCCACGACCAAAACGTTGTACGTGGCCGGTGGGATGTTGCGCAGAAGATAACGGCCTGCGCCGTCGGTGGTGCCGGGGAAAGCGAACCCTTTGTCCACGTCCGTCGCTGTGACACGCGCTCCGGGCACGACCGCACCCGAGGGGTCGGTTACCGAGCCCGCGATGGAACCGGTATAGAGTTGGGCGCTGGCAGGAAGGACGCAAGACGCCAGCACGAGACAAAGGACGAAAAAAGAAGAGTGAACTGCCCCCAACCGTGAACTTGTGCGCATGGCAGAACTCCTGAACCACTCTTTGGAACCGCCAGGTACGAGAACCGAGTGAAAAAACAAAAGCACCGAGAATCTCCTGCAGGCTCCTCTCGGCTTCGCACTATCTCTTGGGAGACTCCACAACCCAAGAAGAATTCCGCACTTTCATGTACTGAAACCGCTCTGTTCCTTATAAGAAGTCCACAGCCTGATGGCATGCATTTATCTCAGTCGGGGCAGCCGTGTCAACTGTTTTTTCCAGAACTGAATCGATTCAATAGCCTGGAGTTCGGGCAGGCCGCTGACACCCTTGATAGAAGCACGTCCGAACTATGGGAGCTGGCATTGACCGGGCGCAGGCTAGGCTAAACCAGAATTACAAGAACGAGCGCCACCCTCCCCAATTATTTCTGCGTTCGAAGGGCTGGGCCTTCGGAGCTGCCCTGAAGATCTCGACTAGGCGGGCGTTCATTAGGACCGATCCTGACCAAACTTCCCCGAAGCCGACTTCTGGACCGTGTCGCGAAAATTCTTTCCAGTTGCTGCAACTTCCGGTTTGCCCGTCACCCAGGATCCAGCATCTGTTTTCTTCCCAACTGTTCAGAACTTGGCTTCTGTGAGGCCCTCGGATTTCACTTTTCCGCACAAGGCATCATTGTCTGCCTGAACGCTAGCGACCCAAAGGCACTTTGCGAGCGGCGCCACGTTATAATCACATGCACTCATGGCCCTCGCTCCCGGGAAAAAGCTCGGCCCGTATGAAATCCAATCACCGCTGGGTGCAGGCGGCATGGGCGAGGTGTACCGCGCGCGCGATACACGGCTGGAGCGCAGCGTGGCGGTCAAAGTTTTGCCTGCTCATCTATCGGACCGGCCGGAAGCTGGAGAGCGCTTCGAGCGCGAGGCGCGGACGATCTCTTCCCTCAACCATCCCAATATCTGTCATCTGCACGATGTCGGCGAGCAACATGGTGTGCGTTATCTCGTCATGGAGTTGCTCGAGGGCGAGACGCTGGCCGACCGTCTACGACGCGGTCCGATGCCTCTCGATCAGGTGCTCCGTTACGGCGCGGAGATTGCGGAAGGCCTGGACGCCGCTCACCGCCGGGGTGTGGTACATCGGGATCTGAAGCCCGGCAACGTAATGCTCACTAAGACAGGCGCCAGGCTGATGGACTTCGGATTGGCGAAGGAAATCAGCACCGTGAAACCGGTGTCGGCTGAACTGACCGCGGCGATGACGAGTTCGCACGCGACTCCGCTGACCCAGCAGGGCACGATCGTCGGCACATTCCAGTACATGGCGCCCGAGCAAGTCGAAGGCAAAGAAGCCGATGCGCGAAGCGACATTTTCAGCCTGGGGGCCGTGTTGTACGAGATGATCGGCGGCAAGCGGGCGTTTGAAGGCAAGACGCTCGTCTCGGTGGCAGCCGCGATTCTCGAAAAAGAGCCGGCGCCGATCCGCACGCTGCAGCCAGTGACTCCGCCAGTGCTTGAGCGCGCTATCAAGAAGTGCCTGGCGAAAGATCCTGATGCGCGTTGGCAGAGCGCGGGCGATCTAGCCAGCGAGCTGAAGTGGATTGCGGAGGGCGGGGCGGCCGCAGATGTACAGACAGCGTCGCCGGATGCTGCTCGGAAGTCGTTGTTTTTTGCCTGGGCATTGGCGGGGGTGGCGTTGGTCGCGGCGATTGCGTTGGCGTTCTTCCATTTTGGCGCGCGCGAGGCAATGCCGCTGGTACGCACCCAGATCGCCTCATCGGATAAATGGGACTTTAATTTCGTAGGCGACAACGCCGGTCCTCCGGTGATTTCCCCCGATGGCACGCACATTGTTTTTTCGGCTCACGCGCAGGGCAAGCAGCAGCTCTTTTTGCGCTCGATGGATAATCTGACGCCGCAGCCGATCCCTGGTACCGACGACGCAACCTTTCCCTTCTGGTCACCCGACAGCCGCTCCATCGGCTTCTTCGCTGACGCCAAGCTGAAGCGCATGGACATTGGCGGCGGGCCGGCGACTATCATTTGTGACGCGCCCATCGGGCGTGGAGCATCCTGGGGCCCGAACGGGACCATCGTGTTTTCTCCTCAATACAGCTCACCCATCTACCAGGTATCGGCTACGGGAGGAACGTCTGCGCCCATCACGAAATTCACCAATAACTACACCACGCACCGCTGGCCAGCGTTTCTTCCCGATGGAAAGCATTTTCTATATCTCGCGGCGAACCACGCGGCACCTACGGTCGGCGATACCGCCGTATTTTGGGCATCGCTCGATGGCAAGCAGAACAAGCTGGTTGTATCGACTCCCTCGAGTGCGGTTTATGCCTCGGGTTATCTGCTCTTCGTGCGGCAGAACGCGTTAATGGCGCAGCGTCTTGACCCGTCTTCCGGTGAGTTAAAGGGGCAGGCTTCAGTTTTGAACGACGACGTACAGGTGGATAACTCGGTGTGGCGAGGAACCTTTTCCGCCTCAGATAATGGGACGATGGTCTACCAGCCGGGAATGGCTGGCGGCGCCATGCAATTAACATGGTTCGATGATCATGGCAGGGATATCGGGCACTTGGGCGAACCGGACGACTACTACCAGGTCGAACTCTCACCTGACGGCAAGAAGGCGGCAGCGGCCATAGGCTCTTTCTCTTATGTCATTTGGGTCTACGACGTGAAGCAAAATACGCGCACACGCCTTACCTTTGGGCCTAACCTTTATATCAGCCCAATCTGGTCGCACGATGGGAAGCAAATTGCATATATGCGGGGAGGAGTCGCGAACCTGCAGCAAGCCATTCTAGCTAAAGCGGCGGATGGTTCGGGGGAGGAAAAGAAACTGCTGGACATTGGTGCATACCAGGGTTTGCAGAACGGATTATGCGATTGGTCTCCGGACGGCCGCTACATCCTCTACATTGCTGGGACGGCTTCGGTAGGAAATGGAACCGACATCTGGGCCCTTCCGCTGTTCGGAGACCGGAAACCGTTCGCATACATTGCTGCGCCAGGAAATCAGCTGTACGCGCAGTTTTCTCTCGATGGACGTTGGGTGGCGTATTCATCGGATGAGTCGGGGACGCTGGAGGTTTATGTAGCGCCGTTTCCCTGGACAGGCGCGAAGTGGCAGGTTTCCAATGGCGGAGGCGTTCTGCCGCGCTGGCGGCGGGATGGAAAGCAAATCTTCTTTCTACGAATGGGGAGCGCCAGTACATTCGGCGCTGACGTTGATGGCCACGGATCGAGTTTCGAAGTGGGCGCGATGCACACTCTGTACAACGTCAACAATCTTTCTCCGAACACGGCAGGACAACAGTACTCGGTCACGGGTGACGGCCAGCGGTTTCTGCAGATCACTACCGGCGACACAGGAAAAGGCAGGCGGCCGTTAAATGTTATTCAGAACTGGACAACGCAGCTACAGGGGAAATAGAGGGTCGACGTTTCGGGTTCGATCCCGATCACTCCGCATGGACTGGGCGACAGCGACAAGGCTCCTGGAACCTTACTTTTGATCCTCTTTCTTAAGTGCCGGAATCCCCAGCCCCGCTTTGCGCTGATCTTCAATCCAATGCTCGACTAGATCGGCTGATACCACTTGCCGAACTCCAGACGTACGGAATTGCGCAGCGTCAGGCCGCAGAGCGATCAATTGGCTCAACTGGTCCTTGGCGCGCTCGCACTCTCCGAGTTGTCCCAAGGCAACCGGTCGCGCAGCACAGGTCAGCTGATATCCGCGTAAGTCAATCTTGACCGGCAATTGGGGAGTAACTTCTCGTTTGCCCGTAATCCGCCCAGAATCGTCAGATACAGGAGAAGTTACGCAGACCCTGCCCCGAGATCAGCATCGGGAAAAAGCTGAGGTGCGAGCGGACCTCGCACCTCAAACTGGAATGTCTGCCTAGCCTTGCGTGGGATGCAAGACGCGGAACGTGCTCCCGGCATTCGACCAGACCAGTACCAGGGCATCGCTGTCCTTAGGAACGCTGGAAAGTGCCTTCTGCACATCGGCCGCGGAATGCACGGGTTGGCGGTTAACTTCCGTGATCACTTCACCCTGCTGCAGGCCGGCGTTATCTGCCGGACTGCCGGGAGTGACTTGTTGGATCACGGCACCGTGCACGTCGTTGCCGGCTTGCAGTTGTTGCCGGACGTCAGGCGTCAGGTCCTCCAGGCCAAGTCCCCAGCGCGGCTTGCCATGGACTGGCATCGGCGCTTTGGTTGTCGTTGTCACTTTTTCCCATCGCTTCCAGCGTGACCGGCACGTCGACGGAGTTGCCGTCGCGCAGGGCTTTGAGGTGTAGGGTGGTTCCGGGCTGCTTTTCTCCGACTTCGACTTGCAGTTCGCCGGCGTCGCTCACCGCTTTTCCGTTGAGTTCGGTGATGACATCGCCAACCTTCAGGCCTGCTTTCGCGCCCGGAGAATTCGGCTCGACCTGAGTGATAACGGCTCCCGAAGCGTTGTTCACATGGAAGAACTTGGCTTCCTCGGGCGTAACGTCGCTGATGCCGATGCCGATATAGCCGTGGCTTACCTTTCCGTACTTAATGAGACTTTCCACGGTCGGCTTCACGATCTGCGCGGGAATGGCAAATCCCATGCCGGAAAAACCTCCGGTTTCGGAAACCAGAAAGGTGTTGATGCCGACGACTTCGCCATGAGCGTTGACCAGCGGCCCGCCGGAGTTGCCCGGATTGATGGCCGCGTCGGTCTGGATGAACTGGCCCGGCGAACGTCGATCCGCGGCGTACGGGTTGGGACGGTTCAACGCGCTGACGATGCCGCGCGTTACGGTGAAGCGGAATCCCAGCGGATTGCCGAACGCGAGCACGGTTTGGCCGGGATGCAGTTGAGTGGAATCTCCCAGCGGCACGCTCGGGCAGGTTGGTTCCGTCGATCTTGATGACGGCGAGATCCGTCAGAGGATCAGCACCGATGAGCTTCGCAGGGAGGATTCGACGGTCAGTCATGGTGACGCGAATGTCCACTGCGCCGTTGATGACATGGTTGTTGGTCACGATGTAGCCATCGGGCGAAATGATCACACCGCTGCCCAGACCGTGCTCAATGTTGGATTGCGGTCCCATGTGTTGGCCAAAGCCGTGTTGGCCAAAGCCGAACTGTTGACCGAACTGGGGACCGAATTGTTTAAAGAACTGCTGCAGGCCGTTGGAGTCATTGTCGCCGTTGTTGTCTCCATCCTCGACTCGCATTCGCGGCGACCGATCTCTTCGAAGTGACGGTTACGTTGACGATGGCCGGAGTGACGCGTGCGGCCAGTGCCTCCATCGCGTGATCGAGTGAAAGCAATGCGCTGACACTGTTATCGTCGAGCGGTGCAGCGGCCGCAGTGGGCGCCGCTGCTGCTCTCACGGGGTTGTCAAACTCATAGGCCGCAAGCGACAAAACCATCGCAACTGCGGCCAAAGCGAACAAGGAAGCGCCGTTTGAGCACTACCTGGCAATGTTTAATCCAGCTTTTCATGTTACTCATTCTCCTTCGTTAACAACTAATTGTTTAGTTGATAAGAGCAAAAAAATATCCTTAGATCGAACTCACGATGATGGCCGATTCCAACTGCCTCTCAGCCGAAACTCCTCCTTCTATTCTCCAAACGCACAGAGTCCAAACTCGCAGCACCGGATGCGTCATATTGCGCGGTTTGCAGAATGACGAATGTCTCCTGAATAGGAAGCTCTTCCTGCGTTGCCTTTCGCGCGCATTATCACAGGCTGGCTTGGGGGCGTCGCTGCTTGACTGCAGCGGCACCATTGCTGCTCGCGGGTTGAACGCAGCCGGAATCGCTCTAGGCTGCGGCGCCAGACTTGACCGTCGCGCGACACGCGCTGCCATTGGGCGACTCGAAGCGGCGTCCGAGGCTATCGGCTGCGCTTCGGCTCTTGTTGCTTGCTGTGTCGCGTGAATTTGCCGCGTTTGACTCTGGCTCGGCTGAGTCTGGAACGCCACAAACCGCGGCGCGTAAGGCGCAGCACCAAAGACCAGCGCAAGCATGCCCGCGCTCAGGCCCAGAACCGGCTTCCAAAGCGCGGTACCCGCTTGGCCGTTTTGCATCAAGAATTTGCGCAACGCGCAGCGACATGTCGCGCATCCGGCTCACCAGGGCTTGCGCCAGCGTCAGGCCTCGGGCATTTTGCAATTTCTCGGCAAACGAGATCAGAGACGATGCATAAGCTCTGGGGCTCGCCGTCTGCGCCAAAACCATGTCGTCGCAGGCCATCTCACGCTCAAGCGTCAGGCGGCTTTCAATCCACCAGACGGCGGGGTGAAAGAAGAACACGGCTTTCACCACCTTCTGGGCGAGATTGGTCCAATCATCCCAGCGCCGAAAATGCGCCAGCTCATGGAGCAGAATTACTGTGATCTCCTCGGGCGAGAGCTGTGCCAAGAGCCATGCAGGGAAAACAATGGCAGGCCGAAAGAAACCGATTGCTGCCGGAACGGTTACCTCGCCGGAAACGCACAGTTTCACTTGGCGAGGAGACTCGAAGTCTCGAAGGATCCCGGCAATTGCGGGATCGAGACTAGCGAGGTCCACTTCGGAGGAGTTCCTGCGGATTTGACGCACACGCCAGAGACCGACGCTCAACCTGAGAAGCAATAAACCAGCGCCGAAGCCCCAGGCAGCAAACAGATAAGAAGCCCAGGAGCTCGAAAGCGTGATTCCTCCGTGCAGGTTCGCGGGGGGAAGAGTCCGGAAATATGAGGCACCGAAGTCTGACCCGGAAAGAAATGGAAGCGCGACAATTGCTAGAAGCGCCGAAAACCAAATGACAAAACGGGTTCCGGAGTTCTGCCGGCCGATGAGGCGAAGCAAGACCCATACCAGGCCGGCGAGAACAATGCCCTCAGCCGCAGTATTGAGCAGCCGTCCGGTGAAGAGTTGCGCCAGAGATTGGAGGTCGGGAATGGTCATTTGGCATCGCTCCGGTCCAGCATCTCGCGCAGGCGTTTGAGCTTGTCGGCGTCGAGCTCTTCGTCTTGCAGAATGTTCAGTACCAATGCCTCGTGGGAGTTGCGGAAGAAGCGGCCGACTAGATGCTGAATCTCAGAGCGCGTGGCCTCCTGGCGTCCGATGATCGGCTCATAAACGTGCGCACGGCCATCCTTTACATGCTTCACGTGGCCTTTTTTTTCCAAGATGCGGATCGTGGTTAGAACCGAGTTATAGGCCAAAGTGGAGGGAAGCCAATCCAGCACCTGCTGGACCGTGCCGGAGCCCTTACGCCAGAGCACATCCATGATCCGAAGCTCAGCTTCTGTCAAGGTTACAGACTGCTTTGGCGGCACTCTAGCTCTCCTCCTAAAATGCTTAGACGTATGAAGCTTTGAAAAGTAACTAATTATTTAGTTGCAAGGCGGGGAGACGGGGATGCCTCACGCGTCAGATTTAGTCTGCAACCACAGATATTCACGGCTAAGAATCGAGATGGTCGATCACGAAGACGCCAGGAAGCGGGGCCAATTGAAACTTCCAGGTTTTTACAACGACTTCAGTCCCTAACTTTGGCGGGGTCGCGCTTTAACCGTTTGCGAGTTCAAGACAACGGCCCCTCAGAAGAATCTCGCTTTGAACTGTTGGTGTCTTTCACGCGCCTGTGCCGTGATTTCGGCAAACTCACGTTCTCTGCGCAGATTGTTGAGCAGCGGATCAGATTCGAAATAGGGATAGCAGAAGAAACCGCCTTCAACACTGCGCCGCAGCATTCGCAGTGACGAAGCTCTGTCGCCGAGCACAGCATAAGCTTGCGCCACTTTGTAGATGCCTTCGGCGTCGCTCACTCCGAGCTTCTCGATTTTCTCTTCCGTCTGGCGCAACAGAGCAAGACCAGCGGTATTATCGTTACTTATTGCGTAGCTGAGTGCCTTACCAATCGCCGCCTGCATCAGAGACGGATCCTGCTCGAAAGCGCGATTAAAGTCTGTTGCGGCCTCGTGCATTCTCCCAGCATAGTATTCCGCGAATCCGCGATAGAACAAGATATACGGGGAGTCGTTCACGGGCAGGCTCTGCAGGAATTTGTCGTACTCACCGAGATAGAGATAAGCGTTCATCGCCGAGCTGTTGATCTTCACCTGCGGATCAAGTCTCCGCGCCAGTTCCGATTCCGTGACTGCTTGCGGCAGCATGCCTCCGAAGCGATAGGCGTATCCTAACTCCCAATGCGCTTCGGCATTGTTTGGACTGTTTTGTATGGCCTCTCTGAGCAGAGGAACGGATTGTTCAACCCTTCCGGTATCGGTAAGCAGGTTTGCCATGTAAACCCGCGGAGCGACGAGAGCAGGATCGAGCGCAATTGCTTTTTCAAATGCCGCCTGTGCCCTGCCGTAATGCTCGTGTCCGCCGAACTGCAGCGATGCATTGGTCGCATAGGCACGGCCCAGATATGCCCATGCAGGCGCATAGCCAGGCTCAATAGACGTTGACTTCTCCAGCATCGTGATCGCAGCCAAAAAGTCGTTCAAAGAATAGAGATCGACTCCACGCAGATAGTATTCGTAAGCGTTAGGGTTGATCGGAGCCTGTGGCTTAAGCTTTTTCGCTTCCGCCGGCGAAAGCGTCAGTTGCAATCCCTGAATAATCTGCTCGGAAACACGGTCTTGCACGGTAAGCAGTTTGTCGAATTTGGTGTCGAAGGAATCCTGCCACAGGATCTTGTCGGGCTTAACGTCAATTAGTTGTGTGGTGATTCTCAAGTCATCGCCATCTTTGATGAAGGTGCCTGTGAGCAGGGTCCCTACATTGAGCTCGGCCGCTACCTTTTGCGGATCGATGGTTTGATTACGGTAGCGTTCGACGGAAGACGATGGGCGGACGGTCAGTGCACTGATGTAGGCAAGCTTCGTAATCACCGCGTCGGCCAGAGAGAAGCCAAGAAAATCAGCTTGCGGATCTTCGCGAAGATTGCGAAATGGAAGAACGGCTAGCGTACGTGGTCCGGCGGTATCAGCCGTAAGTTGATGCGATCTCCGCGATGCCAGGTAATACCCGCCCGCGAAGAGTGCTGCGACGATTACGGCTATTGCTACGGCTGCTGGCAGCCACCAAGAAGGGCGTGAAGGCAAAGGCGGAGCAGCCGTAGTTCCTGAAGCGGTTTCGACTTGAGCTGTCCCACTCCCCGTTTGCGGCGGCAACATAGATTCGGTCCCATGTTTACTGCTGGAAGCTGGCTGCGCGGTTTGAGTACCGATCTGAGTGATGGGCTCTTGAATACTGTGCCGAGAGTCGCTGATTGGCCGAACAAACGGATCGCTCCGGGCTGCTAATCGCAGGATCCGAGCCCGACGATCTTGAGGCAGCGTCATTCCAAGTAGCGCGCGGGTGGGTCTCAATCTCCCGCTTCACTCGCTTCAAATCGGCCAGCATCTCGGCTGCACTTTGGTAGCGGAGGTCGCGATCTTTCTCCAAAGCTTTTTCGATGATCGCCTGCATGCTGAGAGGAAGATCGGGATTCAGTCGCGCGGCCGGAACCGGATCGTGCTCAAGAATCGCGCTGAATATTACGGCGGAGCTTTCGCCGCGAAACGGCAAAGCGCCAGTGGTCATCTCGTAGAGCACGGCGCCAAAAGAAAACAAATCGGTGCGCGCGTCCAATTCCCGCGCACGGGCCTGTTCCGGAGACATATACGCAACTGTGCCGAGCGCTGACCCAGGGCTGGTGAGGTACTCTTCATCGATCTGACTCAGGGTTCTGGCGCTTGCCAAGCCGGTTGAGGAAATACTCGCCGCAGTCACTTTGGCGAGCCCGAAATCCAGAACCTTCGCGTGGCCGCGCTTGGTTATGAAAATGTTTCCAGGTTTGATGTCGCGGTGAATGATGCCTTGCGAGTGTGTTGCATCGAGCGCATCGGCGATTTCGATCGCGATCGACAGCGCAGTTTCAATATCCAGAGGACGGCCACCGATGCGGTGTTTCAGCGTCAAGCCATCAAGAAATTCCATGGCAATGAAGCGTTTGCCATCGTACTCGCCAATTTCATAAATCGTGCAGATGCTGGGATGGTTTAGGGCAGAGGCAGCGCGCGCCTCACGATCAAAGCGCTCCAAGGATTGGGCATCTCGAGAAACATCGTCAGGAAGGAACTTGAGGGCAACGAATCGGCCTAAAGAAATGTCCTCGGCCTTGTAGACCACCCCCATCCCTCCTCCACCGAGTTTTTCAACAACGCGATAGTGCGAGAAGGTCTGGTTAATCACGGAGTAGAGAATCCTACGTGCCCCAAGAATGGCCGTCAAACGGCAAGGCCGCAGCAATGTGCGATCCAAATCCAGGTATCAAGCATAATCATAAGGCTTTTGGGCGCCGGCGCGGCTCCGAACTCTACCAGCCTGAGCCGGCCCTCCTGGTACGGTCTGGAAGCGTCCCGCCGCATCCCCCGAAAAGCGAAACCGGGGCCATTGTCAGTCGGGACTATAGAACGAGCGCCCTCTTGTTTCCTACTTTTTCCTCGCGCTGTTCGTTTCGCGTGCCTTTGCGACCAAGGCGTCGAATCGCGGGTCACTGTGAAGAGACTTCAATTCAGGATCAGCTGAAAGTTCTCCCGGCGAGATGAGGCCGTTTTCGATGGCATGGTTCAGATCAGCGAAGGCTTCGTCCGGCCGACCTCTCGCAGCCTCAGCGCAGGCAAAGTTGTACCAAGCCTCGGCCACTGTGGCCGGCTGATGAGTTTTCTCCGCCGTCTCGATCACGTCGCGAAACATTTTCTCTGAATCGGCATAATGTCCCTCGCGGCTTAGGCCCAGCGCTTCCATTTCCATGCTCTGCAACGTGGAGGTGTGGGTTGGGCCCAGCACGCGGGTCTTGATCTCGATAACTTGGCTCTGGAGCTTGTCGGCTTCGGCGTAACGGCCTTCCTTCATCATGGTGACAGCAAGCATCATCATTGCCCTAAGAGTTTGGGGATGTTCCGGCCCAAGTACGCGACGCTGAGCGGCAATCACATCGGAATACAGCTTTTCAGCTTCTGGAAGGCGGCCCTCCTCCTCGAGATTCTCAGCCGCGTGTGACATCGAAAGCAGGGTCGCGGGATGGTCCGGCCCCAGAGTTCGCTTCTGCGCTGCGATCAGTTCGCCATAAATCTGATCTGCTTCTGCATACCGGCCCTGCGGCGTCAGAATCTCCGCCAGTTCGTTCAAAGTGCTCAGGGTTTGAGGATCGTCTGGGCCAAGTACTTTGCGCTCTGCGTTCAGTGTTTGGCGGAACAGGCTTTCAGCGTCGGCGTGACGTGCTTCATTCGCATAAACATAGCCGAGGCGATCCATAGACGCCAAAGTGTCAGGATCATTGGGGCCGAGAACCTGGCGCTGGACCTCTATTGTGTTTTGCAACAACTTTTCCGCCTCTGGCAAATGCCCTTGGGCGCGGAGGAGCTGGGCCAGATAACTTTCGCTTGCCAGTGTTTCCCGGTTTCGTTCTCCGAACAGTGAGCTTTGAATTGCCCGCGCGTGTTCTACCAAATCTTGCGCGCGGCCATACAAGCCCAGCCCTGTATACGTCTGCGCCATGGTTTCCATCAATTGGGCCTGCAGCTCCGGGTCCTTGCGCAGGCCGGTGTCGATATCTTTCGAGGACTTATCCAGAATCTCGCGCGCTGTGACTGCGTTGCCGCGCGCCTCGCTGGGGTTCGATACCTTGAACATGCCGGTCATAAACTTCGTGACGCGGTCGGCGCGGTCGCGTTCCCGCGTAATCCGCCGCAACTCGATCGCCTGCATCACCCCGAACGCGATCAGCAGCAGCACCGCAGCGGTGGCCGCAGCCACTCCGAATTTGTGGCGCTGAACGTATTTCTTTGTCCGGTAAACCAGGCTTGCGGGACGCGCAATGACAGGTTCGTTGCGCAAATAGCGGCCGAGATCGGCGGCTAGTTCCGCAGGCGTGCCATACCTGCGGGCGCGGTCTCTCTCCAGAGCTTTCAAGGTGATCCAGTCCAGATCGCCACGCAGCATGTTCGCCAGTTGCCGCGGATCCGTGCTGCGTTTTTCCGCGATGGCCGCCGCAGCCGGGTCTGTTGCTGAGTCTTGTGCTCGGACTCGTCGGCTCCTCTTCGTGCACCTGGCGCAGAACTTCATGAAACGGTTTGCTCTCCCACTGCTTCGCATCCAGGGCCAATGCTCCCGTAAGTAGTTCGTAGAGCACCACGCCGAGCGAATAGACGTCGCTTCGGGTATCTACATCGGCCACCATCGGATCCATCTGCTCCGGGCTCATGTATCCCGGCGTGCCCACCAGTCCTCCGGCACGCGTCACTAGCGTCCCGCTCTGCGGTTGCTGCGAGATCGCTTTGGCCAGTCCGAAGTCGATAATGCGCGGCACGGGCTTGCCATCTACCTCAACCACCAGGATGTTCGTGGGTTTCAGGTCGCGATGGATGATTGCTTTCTGATGCGCGTGCTGCACGCCTTCACATACTTTTGTGAAAATAAGCAGGCGCTCGCTGGGCGAAAGGCGCTTCTCGTCACAATATTCGGTGATCGGCAGGCCCGGCACATACTCCATGGCGAAGTACGGTTGGCCTTCGGCCGTGGAACCGGCGTCGAAAACCTTGGCGATGGCAGGGTGATCCATCATGGCCAGCGCCTGCCGCTCCAGATCGAAGCGTATCAATGCGGATTTGTCGTAGCGGCCCGCTTTGATGATCTTCAGCGCAACCTGCCGTTTCACGGGAGCGGACTGTTCGGCCAGCCAGACCTCTCCCATCCCACCTTCTCCCAATTTCCTGATCAGGCGATAGGGCCCAATCGAACCGAGGTCGGGCGCAGGAGATTCCACAGGAGCAGCGTCTGGGTCGAAGGCAGCCTTAGGGTCCGGACTGGCGCTGGAGTCCGCGTTGTGCGGAGTTGACTTGGGTGCCAGATCGCCCACGCTTCTCTCTCTGAAATGAGATGCAAATCGACGGTAAGTTTAGCACCCCAAGGGAAGGCGCATAAGTCAGTGGGCACAACTCGCTAAATTAACCGCACTCGGCATTTCGATTCGAGTGACCGTTCCATCATTCCCGGATGGTCGGCCAACAGGAGACTATCCAGAAACGGGCTTCTGGGATGCTAAGCAATCTGTGGTCACCTCGTGCGATGATCTGGCTGACCTTGCGAGCCATAGAGATTTCATCCCTTGCTCGCAAGAGAAACGCACTACCGCACAGTGCGTGGGCTACCGGTTGCGCGCCTTCCGTCACGAGAAAACGATCCCATACCCCCCTCCACCGTGTGTTAGAAAACCCTTCAAAATCTGCCGCTTCGTACCTGCATGAACATTGGTTCTTTGCATTGTCAATCCCGGAGTTAGGAATGTGTAGTTTTCTAATCATGCAGGGATCGACTCGTTGGAAGCCGTGGTCAAGGGTTGTCGATGAGTTTTATGGCGATGTCACGCCAACAATTCCTTGCATGCCACACGAGTTGCCGGGTGTATAGCCCAGATTTTGCACCGCTTTTGTTCGGATTTCGTGATAAGAATCAAGGCAGTAAACAGCGCGAATCGACTGCACACTGTGGGAAGGGGGCAGAGGGAGTGTATCTGTCATGCAGTCGAGCCGTCGTTCGTCACATATTCACCGCCTCGTAAGAATAACAGCAGAGACAAGAAAGTCTATCGACCGGCTGGCAACTTTGGTGTTGGTGCTAGCGCTGGCTTCTAGCCTGTTAATCGCGGTGTTCTGGCTGGTCGCATGGTTTGAGAATTCACTTTCCCTCGCGGGGGCGCAGAAGCCTCTTGTGCCACAGGTTGTGTTTGGTGGTATAACGCACCGCGGAGGTCGCGGAAGCGATGCCTTAGGTCGTAGCGCATTGGTACCGTTAGGGCCGACCTCGGTTCGTGCACGTTCCAATCGGCACGTCGGGCCGTTAGGTCCTGGAACAGAAGCGATCAGCGAACTATAGTGTTAGGAACGTCGTAAAAGAATGAGGTCGCCTGCATGCAGCCGCTGAAACTGCTAGTCGTAGAGGATCATATCCCAAGCTTGGAGCTGATGGTTGAGGTCTTCATGTCTCTAAAGGCCGAAGTGCGCCCCATCAGTGAGAGCGAAAAGGCGGTTGCACTGGTCAATCAGGAGAAGTTCGATGGAATTTTCCTGGATTTGGAAATGCCGAACCTGAATGGCTTTGACCTTGCGCGCCTCGTCCGCAAGTCTTCATGGAACAAGTCAACTCCCATCATCATCGTGACCGGGCGCGACGATAGACAAACCATGCAGGATGCCTTTGCGATCGGAGCTACTTTTTTTCTTCAAAAGCCGGTTGACCGGCAAAAGCTTAGCGCCCTGTTCCGCACGGTGAGTGGCGGGATGTTGGAGAACAGACGAAAGTCTACGCGCGTTCCCATCCAGACCGAGGTCACCTGCACAGTGGGCTCTCGAACCGTCCGCGGGACCAGCTGGAACCTCAGCCAAGGCGGGATGCAGGTGGAAGTGAGCGGCTTGAAGCCCAAAGACCCCGTGCGAGTGTCATTTAAACTGCCAGTTTCTGGTGTGATCATTGATGTGGTCGGTACGGTCGTGTGGGGAAAGGAGACCCGGCAAGGAATTCAATTCACCGCTGTAAGCGCGCAAAGTCAGCAGTCGATTCGCCGATTCATGGCCGAGATTGAAAACATGGGCAGCTAGAATATGGACCGCTAGAGCCTACGCCTGACCCGCTTCTAAGCACCGCTGCCACCTGCGCCCGTGAACCGGTCTTTGCTCCCACCTTGATCCGCAACGCCCTGATCTTGTTCTGCGGACTGAGCACTCTTAGCCAGGAGGCGCTCAAGCTCTGCGGTGAGAGAGGATGGGTTAAGCGGTTTCGACAAGTAGCCATCAAATCCTGAGCCGAGGATTTTTTCTCGATCGCCTCGCATAGCATACGCGGTGACCGCCACGACGGGTAACATTGCTAAGTGAGGATTCTCGCGGATTCTGCGGATGACCGCGAATCCGTCTAATACTGGCATGCCGATATCCAGCAGCAGCAGTTCTGGTAGAGAGTGTTCAATCATCTGAAGCGCCTCTTGGCCGTTGCAGGCTTCAAAAACAGCGTACCCGCGCGCTTCCAGCAACTCGCGCAACAGTTCACGGTTTACGGCATTGTCTTCGGCAATAAGAATTCGGATCATGAGTGCCCCGCAGATTTCGCCCGCTGACGGCCTTGGGTAACTCTGCCAACTTCAGCGATCAATTGCTGTTTCCAGGAGCCATTTTTTTGTAGGAGGCCTTGCGTCTCCCGGTTCAGAAGAGCGATCTCTTCTTGGCTCAGGCTCTTGGCGGTCATGACGAGGATGGGCAGATCCTTTAAGGCCGGTTCCTGCCGGACATGGCGAATTACTTGGAAGCCGTCCATCCCGGGCATCAGCAGATCAAGCAAGATTGCGCCCACGACTTTGTTAGCCAGCACCTCCAAAGCGCGGGCCCCGCTGCGCACGCTTTGAACCTCATATCCAGCCGAACGCAACGCCTCCTCCAGGAGGTCCAAAGCTCTAGGATCGTCGTCCACCAGCAAAATGGATGAATCCTCGTCGGCGGGAACCGGCACATGCCTGTGAATCGCTTCCAGCAATATGGGTTTGCGAACTGGTTTGATGAGATAGTCGGCCGCGCCCAAGGCAAAACCTACCTGCTTTTGATCCACGATAGAGAGGATGATTACTGGGATGTCGGCCGTTGCGGGATTCTTCCGGAGTGCGACCAGGGTCTCGAAGCCATCGCTACCTGGCATCATCACGTCGAGGGTGATGGCGTCGGGCCGCAATCGCTGAGCTTCCTTAATAGCTTCGACTCCTGACCCGGCCATTGCCACCCGGTATTCTGGCTCGAGGTAGCTGGACAAAAGCTCACGGGCTGGCACTTCGTCATCGACGATCAGCACTAGCGGCGTGAGACGGCCCGAAACCGCTATGGGCAGCGATTTTGCTGGTTCTTCAATCGGGCGAACTTCGGATGACGGCTCGACGGCCATAAGAGTAAAGGTGAACCGGCTGCCTTTTCCCAACTCGCTTTCGAGCGAAATCCGGCCTCCCTGTTGCTCGACTAGGCGCTTAGTGATGGCTAATCCCAGTCCTGTGCCCTGCTGAGTGTCGGCGGCCTCCCCCTCGACCTGCCGGAATTCTTCGAACACTACCCCTTGATCCTCTGGCCGGATGCCGATCCCGGTGTCGGTAACCGACACCGACACGAAGTCCCAATCGTCGACGCATTCGATGCTGATCTGGCCGCCCTTCGGCGTGAACTTGACCGCGTTGCTGAGTAGGTTGTAGAGGATCTGTTTAAAGCGCACTCGATCCGCCTTCACTAGAGATTTGTTCTCCAGCTTGTGCTCTAACCGGATGTTCTTGGCCATGGCCAGAGGATCAATGGTGGAAAGTACTTCTGGCAAAGCGTCCTGCACCAGAAATTCTTCGGTATGCAGCTCCAGTTGACCCGCCTCAATCTTGGAGAGGTCGAGGATGTCATTGATCAACTGCAGCAGGTGGCCTGAGCCTTGCTTGATGTGATCCACGAATCGCTTCTGTTTGGTGTTAAGTGCACCAGAGGTGCCTTCCGCAAGAAGATCTGAAAAACCCACAATTGCATTGAGGGGGGTCCGTAATTCGTGGCTCATGCTGGCGAGAAACTTGCTCTTCATCTGGGTAGCGCGCTCGACTTCGCGATTGCGAAGGCCGAGCTCTTGATTAGCAGCAGCCAGGCTTTCCATGATTTCGCGCTTTTCCGCTTCGTCCCGTTTTCTCTGCGTAATGTCGACCGCGACCACAACGCGCGCGGGTCGGCCTAAGAAGGTTAGAGCGTAAGAGGTGTTCTCTGTTTCGATGATGGTTCCGTCTTTGAGTCGATGCCGCCACGCGCCGCTGCTCTCATTTCCCTCCCCGAGGGCTTTTACAGTTTCGAGCAGGGCGGGGATATCCTCGGGCGGCCGAATATCTTTGAGGTTCATGGTCAGGAATTCGTCCCTGGAAAAGCCGTACTTGCGCACCGCAGCGGCGTTCACCGCAAGAAAGCGCAGCGTGTCCCGGTCAAAGACCCAGGTTGGATGCGGATTGTTGTCAAACAATTTGCGATGCCGCTCTTCGCTTTCCCGGAGCAATGCTTCCGCCCGCCGACGCTCAGTAATGTCGCGGGAGATCTTGGAGAATCCACGCAGTTTGCCAGTCCCGTCTGACAACGCAGTAATAATTACGTCGGCCCAAAATCGCGATCCATCCTTTCGTATCCGCCAGCCTGCCTCTTCATGGCGGCCTTCGGCAGCAGCTATCCGGAGTTCGTGTTCTGGCTTGCCACCCTGCACGTCTTCGGAAGGGTAAAAACAAGAGAAATTGCGGCCTATGATTTCGTCGGGTTTATAGCCCTTGATGCGTTCCGCGCCTTGATTCCAGCTTGTCACTTGCCCGGAGGGATCGAGCATAAAAATGGCATAATCCTTGACGCTGTCCAGCAGCAGACGAAGCTGCTCCCTGCTATCCCTTAATGCTTCTTCCGCCCGCTTGCGCTCGGTAATGTCGCGCGCCACGGCATAGATAACTTCCTCCTCGGCCACGGAAACGGCATTCCACAACAGCCATTTGTACGAGCCGTCTTTGCACAAATAACGGTTTTCGAATGCAAAAGTGACTTTCCCTTCCGCCAGCCCATCCTTTTCCACGGCTGTCGCCTTACGATCGTCCGGGTGTATGAACTCCAGGTAAGGCTTCGCCATAAGTTCTTTCGTGGTGAAGCCCAGAGTCTTCTCGAAGGAGGGGTTCAAGTTCTTAAAGAATCCGTCGAACCCAGCAACACAAAACAGATCCACTGATAGATCCATGAAACGATTGCCGGTTTCCAGCTTGGAATAAAGCGAGCCCATGAAACGATTGATCAGGAGGCCAACAACCAGGGCGACCAGCAGCGAGACCAGCAACACAGCAACGACGATTAGAGCGTAGCTCCGCAGCCGGTCGTTCATCGCCCCTAAATCAGAGCGGATATAGACAATTCCAGTCGGTTTGCCCTGAAAAACGATCGCGCGCGCCATTCCCAGATGCCCATCTTTAAACCAATAGCTCTGCGTTTGGCCGGCAGGAATAACGGGGAGGGCCCTGGTCTCGCCTGCGCGATCCCGCCAGTATCCTGCGAAAGGCTGGCCGTCCCGCGTGTAAATCTGTGCGTACATGAGGTTGGGGTTTGCACGTAACGCCGACAGCGTCTTCTCCGCGGATTGCGGATCGTTGAACACCAGCGCAGAAATGGTATTGTCCCCAATGATCTGGGCTTGCATGGAGACATTACGCACGAGGGCGAGACGGAAGCTATACGCGTCGTAGGCGCAAAAGCCGCCACTTGCCAGGAGCAAAGCCACGGCGCTCACCACAACGTTCATCAAGGTGAGCTTCCTGGAGATCGAATATTGTTGGTTCTTGGGCATCGTATGTCAATCTCCAGGCTGAGGGTTCTTTCTGACGACAGCCGCCACCTTGAGCAGTTCGGAGCTGAGCGTAAGGCCCGCGCGCTGAGCCGCGGTCAGGTTAACTTCGAAGCGGACTCGATTCTCTTCCAAGACAAACTGAATCATCCCTCGACGCTGCGAGAACTGCGGGATGTCACTGACGGTCAGGACGGCGCTTTTGTCCAATGCCTCGATGATTTTGTCCAGCCGCTTAGCCTCCGACGAGCTTACAAACAGGATCTGGCAGTCGCCCGACATCTGCGGACTGGATATCCGTCTGGCGATGACGATTTGGTTTCCCACCGTTTCGCCAGCAACCGTCGCGTCCAAAGCTTGCCCGAATGGATCCTCGCCGAGGACGCAGATCGTAAAGGAGTTGGTCTGGGCGGTCGTGCCTTTCGTCGGCCATTCGACGAAACGACCAAAGTTGTAAAGGTAGGCAGCTTCGACCTGATATTCACTCGGCCTTTGTTGCCCGAAGGCGATGGAGCCGGCGAAGAGGAGGTACACAAGTGCCGCAATCGCGCATTCCAGCCATATGCCGCCATCACGCGCCGACCTGCCGTGCTCTTGGGCGGCAACAGCCTTGTAACTTTTGTGCTTCATGAGTGTGGCTTCGCTACCTCGCCCCGTATTTCCGCGTCCTGAGACTGGAGGATTCACCGCGTGACAAGCTCGGTCACTTTTCACCGAATCGCCAGACGAGCTTCGCGTAAACGCTCCTCTTGACTTCAACGGGGCCGCCGGGATCGCCTCCGAACTGGGCGAAATGCGGTTGCAACAGATTTTGACCGCCGACCGACAGCTCCAGTTCTGGGTTGATATGCCAGCCGAATCTCGTGTCCATCGTTTGGTAGCTTGCAACCGTTTGGGTGGGCAGGGCGCTGACATAACGATACGTCTGGTCGAAGTCCATTTTCTTTGGCAGATTGATGAAAGACTGAATCACAACCTGGTGGCGCGGGCTCGATCCCTCATACCCCGCAACGCTGGTTGGATCGTTGCTAGTGGCCTTGTTTTCCAACTCCATGTCCAAATACGAATAAGAGGCCCTCAGTTCCCACCCATTCAACGGCTTCCAGTCCGGCGATACTTCGAATCCTTTCGTGTTGCCTTGGATTCCATTACTGGTGAGCAGTGGAATGACGGCATGCACAGGCGCAGGTGACGCTTCGAGAAACGGTGCACCCTCTTGAAAGCTATAGAGATCGTTGTAGTTGTTGTAAAACAAAGCTACATCCACATAACAATGCGGTGTTACAAGCCTTCGATAGCCGGTTTCATAGGCGATCAATTCCTCCGATCGAAACTGTGGGTTGCCGTTGACTCGCAGGTACACGGGCAGGCCCGAAACTGTGGCCGCGTAATCTGTGAGTTCAACATCCGTGTCGAGACGGGACGGAGTGCGAACCGCCCGCGTAACCGACGCCCACAAGGATTCTCGCGCCGTCCGGTTCCACAGCAAACGCCCGCTAGGCTGTACCTCGAAACCGGTGTAGTTGTTGTGTTCGAGTTTCGTCCCAACGGTTACGGAGAGCCGCCGATTGAAGAAGGCAATTTCATCTTGCACAAAACCGCTGTAGATCAAGTCCGTCTGGTGTTGCGGCAGGAAGTCGATCGAAGGGACGAGTTGAATAAGATTCGACGGACTGACGCGTGCCCCTAGTCCCCAGAGGAAGTTTTGCTTCCCCGGCAGGGTCAAATGGTCGAGGAAGTCAACGTCAAAGGTATCTCGAGTTTCTCCGAATTCAGGCTCGAAATGGTTCGTGCGGTCAAAGTAGGCCTGAAGCTGGAAGTCTGATCCCTCATTCAGTACGCGCTTCCACCTGCCAAGCAGATTCCCTCCCGTCAGGTCCGCTGTGCCGAAGGCGTTGACTTGAGAGGGAGTCGAATACAATGCGTACGTGGTTGCCTCGCCTGCACCCTCGCTGTAAATGTCACCTTGAAACGTGAAGGTATCACGGGCGTTCCGGTCCCAGTCGGTGCGGAAACCACCCTGGCCCATTCGCCACTCATCGAAGTTTGTGCCTAGTGGATGAAACTCGGCACCATTGTCGAAGCCCATGCCGTAGACACGATAGTTGAAACCCCGGCCGGTGGAATCCCCGTAACGAAAGCCACTCGCGCCCTGATCAACATTGCCACCGCCCAGCGACGCCAGCGCCCCGTGGGTATCTTTAGCACTCTTGGTGATGATGTTGATGATCCCGTCAACGGCGTTCGCTCCCCAAATGGTGCCGCCGGGCCCCCGGATCACCTCAATGCGCTCGACATCCTCGAGTGGAGTAGCCTGAGCTTGCCAATAGACTCCCGCGAACAGCGGCGTGTAGACGCTGCGTCCGTCGATCAGGACGAGCAGTTTGCTTGCTAATACGGCGCCAAATCCGCGAATGCCGATCGACCAGTGATCGGAGTCGACTTGCGCCACCTCAACTCCCGGCGCCAACCGCAGGACTTCGGGAATACTGGTGGCGCCAGACCGTCGAATATCGTCCTGAGTGATCACGAAGACTGCTGCAGGCGTCTTCCAAACCTCCTCCGGCTCCTTCGACGCCGTGGTCACTTCGACGTTGCCGAGTTCCGCCAGGCTCAATTGTTTGAGCGGACCTCCATTCGCTTGGTCTTCTTGTGAAGCGGCGAAACTGTGGTTGACCATGCCCGCGAGCACGAGCAGGATGACGAGTGCAGAGCTCTGCACGAATGTCGTCCCGCACCACCGGCCTGTGTCGGCCGCCGTGGCAGCATTGCCCTTCTGGGGGGCGGTAACGTTGCGTGCTCGCATATTCATAACTGCTCCCATCTGTCGAAAAGATGCCCTGTTTCTAGCCGTTCGCTCCTGCCGAAGTGCCGCGCGATAGAAAATCAGCTGCGCCGGTCCTCACAAACTGCTCGAACAGGTCGAAGATGTGCGGGTCCCACCATCCCTTGGCCACTTCCATCTTCATGGTCTGCAACGCGTCGGTTATGGAGAAGGCGGGTTTATAGGGCCTAACCGTCGTAAGCGCATCGTACACATCCACGATCTGCAGTACTCGGGCTGTAATCGGTATGGCTTCGCCCGCAAGTCCATCTGGATATCCAGAGCCGTCAAGCTTTTCGTGGTGGTGGCGAATAATTGGCAGCACAGAGCGAAAGGACTTCAGCGGTGCGCAAATACGCTCACCAATCACAGGATGCTCCCGCATGAGTTTCCATTCGTCTGGCGAAAGACTGGTAGGTTTCAAGATAATCGCATCGGGTATCGCGATCTTTCCGATGTCGTGAACCACTCCAGCACGCCGGAGGGCAGTAACCTGGTCTTCAGACAGTTTAAGATGTTCTCCCAAAGAAGCTGAGTACTCCGCCAATCGCTCGCAATGTCCGTGCGTGTAAGGATCCTTCCCCTCAATGCTCCGGGCGAGGGTGAATAGCACGGATTCCGCGCGCTCAAGCTCATCCGTACGGAGCTTGAGTTTTAGCAGGGAACGCACGCGCGCAAGCAATTCGGTACGGTCCACGGGACGAGTCAGGAAGTCATCAGCCCCCGCCTTGATACCTTCAATGCGATCCTGTTTGTCAGAAAGCGCCGTAATCAGAATTACGGGTATCAGATAAGTTTCCGGGTTGGCCTTGAGTTTCTCGCAGGTCTGGAAGCCGTTGAGATTGGGCATCATGACGTCAAGGATCACCAGATCGATCGGTACGATGGACAATTGCTCCAAGGCGGCTGTACCGTCTGAAACCGTCGCCACCTTGAATCCCTCCGTGGTAAGCAATTCCTCTAACAGCTCGCGGTTGGAGACCTGGTCGTCAGCGACTAAGATCGTGCCCGTGACAGGCTGCGGCGATTTACTAAACATCGATTACCTACTAACTGCAACAGAAGTGACTGCCAGCGTTACACAACAGGTTAGTAACTTCTAATTACCTAAGTCATTTCGTTGGTCTTGTCCGGATTTCGTAACAAAAGTGGGATTCCGTGTGCGCTGGGAGGTTTACCTCGACCACACGGGACGTGAAACGCCTCCGGCCTACGGCCCGACCAAGGGAGCGGGAGTGCGCCAGCGGTTGGCGGTGTCTCGCACCAACCAATTACAGACTTTTGGTTCTCGTGATAACTTTCACTTAAGCCCCCGTGCAGGGACGAAAGCGCCATCGAGGCTAAACAATGCACTCTCCTTCCGGCGATTTGAAGATTTTGGTAGCGGATGATTCCCCGGTATATCGCAAACTTGTGGAGCAATCGCTTGCGCCAGAGCGCTACACGGTTCTCTTTGCCAAGACTGGCCGTCAAGCCGTGGATCTGTTTATCGAACACCAGCCTGCACTTGTGATCACCGACTGGAGCATGCCCGACATCAGCGGCATTGAACTGTGCCAGCACATCCGCCGGGACCATAAAGAGTTCTATGCCTACGTCATCCTCCTTACCGGCAACACCGACAAAGAGGAAGTGATTGAAGGTCTGGCCGCCGGGGCTGATGACTACCTGACCAAGCCCTTCCATCCCGGAGAACTGCAAGCCCGCGTAAGAGTCGGCCGCCGCATTGTCGATCTCCACCGTGAAATCCAGGACAAAAATCGACAACTGGAAGAGATGGCCTTGACCGACTCACTCACCGGCCTGCCCAATCGCCGTGCGATCGATTTCTGGGCAAGCCGCCAACTCAGCGCGGCGATGCGTCACGATTTTCCGGTTTGGGTAGTCATGGCTGATCTGGATCACTTCAAGGGGATCAACGACACCCACGGGCATGATGCCGGAGACATCGTTCTCAAGAGCTTCGCCGAGATTCTCAAGTCCAACACTCGCAGCTCAAACATTTGCGGACGCCTTGGAGGCGAAGAATTTCTGATGGTCATCACGCATGTGGAAAAGCAAAATGCTGCGATTGCAATTGAGCGTATCCGCAAGCAGTTTGCGGCTCAGAAGTTCACCATCGGACGCCGCACTTTCGGTGCCACTGCCAGTTTTGGAATTGCCGGCATCCGCGCAACGGCAGGTCCTGATTTCAGTGAGCTCGTGACTCGCGCAGACGCAGCTCTTTACGCCGCGAAGCGTCAAGGGCGTAACTGCGTAGCCTTTGAAACAGAAACGACTTGTTCAACGACTGGCGAAGGATAGGGGCGGGAAAAGCGGTAAGTCATCAGCCAAAACTAACTGCAGGGCAAACCTTCATCGTAATATTTTGCATGAGTTAGTCCGGGGCTGTGGGGAAGATCCTAAGATCGGACTTTGGTAACTTTCCATCGACTACGGCTTGTCTAGAATTAGGTTATCCCCAGAATTTCAATCGTCCTGACTAGGCGGCCATCGCTGTGAGTTCACAATCTCCGTCCGAGCGCCCCCCAAAGCCTCCCTCTCTCCGAATGCGGCAAGTGGAGGGCCGGGAGTGGTGGCTTTGGGGTTCTGCCGTAGCCGTCACCCTGGTCCTGACCTTCGGTATCCTTTCATTAACCTTTCCCGGTTTACATTTACCTACCGACAGCGTTTATTCGCTGAATCTCAAAGAATGGGTGCGCGGACTGGCCGCTCTCGTCCTGCTATTCGATATTTACACGGTTTACCAGCAGCGTGTATTGCAGCGAATCCGCCGCCAGTTGGGGGAGCGCGAACGTCTGTTTCAATTGATTACGGAGAATGCTGCGGACATGATTGCCGTCATCGACCGCAACGGACAGCGCCTCTATAACAGTCCGGCGTATCAGAAAATTCTGGGGTATGCCCCAGAAGAACTGGCAGCCACTTCTTCGATGGACCAGATCCACCCGGAGGATCGCGCGCGCGTGCTCGAAGCTGCGGAAAAAGCTCGCAACACCGGCCGCGGTGAACGGCTGGAATATCGAATCCGCCACAAAGACGGTTCCTGGCGATTTATTGAGTCCACCGCCAGCGCGATTCGTGGCCCGGAAGGCGAGACCGACGGGCTGGTTATCGTGAACCGCGACATTACCGAGAGGAAGCGGGCCGAGGAGAAGCTGGACCACCTGTCCTTCCACGACGGCTTGACCAATCTCCCTAACCGCGCGCTCTTTCTCGACCGATTGCAACGCGCAATCACGCAGGCGCGGCGGCACTCGGACTTTAGATTCGCTGTGCTGTTCATTGACATTGACGAGTTCAAAGTAATCAACGACAGTCTCGGCCATGCCGCCGGTGATGCACTGCTCCTCCAGATCGCGCAGCGTTTAAGCGTCTGCCTACGCGGCGCCGACACTGTTTCACGCCCGCGCCTGGGCAACGCGACAGATCCTCTCGTGGGGGAGAGTACGCTGGCCCGGCCCGGTGGCGACGAGTTCACGGTGCTCCTCGAGGAACTTCATGACCCCAGCGACACCATTCGCGTCGCCGAGCGTATTCACCAGAGATTAGCCGCTCCTTTCAATTTAGATGGTCACGAGATCGTGTTAACCGTAAGCATCGGTGTTGCTTTCAGCGGCAATGCCGGGGCGGAGGCACAGGACGTCCTCGGCGATGCCGAGATTGCCATGTATCGCGCCAAGAGCACAGGCAAGGGCCGCTGTGAAGTGTTCGACCATGCGATGCATGCAGGCGCCATCAAACGTTTGCAGCTCGAAACCGACCTGCGCAAGGCCCTCGAGTTGAACGAATTTCGCGTTTACTACCAGCCCATCGTGTCCCTGTGTAATGGCCAGATAGTTGGATTCGAAGCGCTCAGTCGCTGGCAGCGTCCCGAGGGTCTGGTCATGCCAGGAGAATTCATCGCGGTTGCGGATGAGACCGGTATCATCTTGCCCATTAACCGTCAACTGCTTTACGACGCTTGCCGGCAAATCCGTGCCTGGCAGGTGCTTTTTCCCTCTGATCCGCCACTCACGCTCAACGTAAACATTACTCCCAAACAGTTTGCGCAACCGGAGCTGGCCTCCCAGATTGGCAAGACTTTGCTTGAGACCGGACTGGATCCCCGTTGTGTCAACTTAGAGATCACGGAAACGATCGCCATGGCCGATGCCAAGAGGTCCGCCGTTGTGCTATCCGAGTTGAAAGCACTCGGCGTCAGTCTGGACATCGACGACTTCGGTACTGGCTACTCCTCCCTCAGCCGACTGCAGGGTTTCCCGGTCGACACGCTAAAGATCGACCGTGCCTTCATCTCGCGTATAGACTCTGACCCCGCAACCCACGAAATCGTTCGTGTCATTGTCATCCTCGCCCACGGTCTCCACCTGAAGGTCGTTGCGGAAGGTGTCGAAACTCAAGCGCAAGTCGAACTGCTAAAGGATATTGGCTGCGAACTGGCACAGGGCTACCTGTACTCTAAGCCTGCCACTGTCGAGGCAATCGAGCAGCTTTTGAATAACCACCGCGCGGCACGCGGTTCAGCAGCGCGGGCGAAAGCGGCTAGTTCCACATCCGCATGAAAACCTAAAACTTTGGGCGGGCCAACCCGATGTAGCAGGAGCCGTAGCTTGGGAGGTCGTGGAATCGTGGTCACGTCAGCGAGGTCGCGCGAAAGTAGGTTACTTTCGTGTCGGTCACAGGGGTGAACCCGAAACAAACCGAGCTGATGCAGGTAGTTACGCTGTGGAAAGTTTTTCTGCAGGCAGGAGCACGGGATTGCCGGGAGTCCGTTCGTACGCAGGCAAAGTGTATGATCTCGGCATGGAAAACGGCCCTGCGCGCGACCTGACTGCCTTCATTCTGGCTGGCGGCAAGAGCACGCGCATGGGCACCGACAAGGCGTTTGTGGACTATGCCGGCCGCACCCTGCTGGCGCGGGCGCTCGAACTGGCCCGGTCGGTAGCCTTCGACGTGCGCATCGTGGGGAGTAAGGAAAAGTTTGCAGCCTTCGCTCCGGTGGTGGAAGATGTAATTCGAGACCGCGGACCCTTGGGCGGAATACATGCGGCCTTGCAAGCATCGCCGACCGAACTCAACTTGATGCTCGCAGTGGACGTGCCATTTGTCTCGTGGGCCTTTTTGCAGTATTTAATCACTCAGGCGCGCGGTGCGCCCGAGGCGGCCGTGGCTGTACCGCGCGGAGACGGGGGCTGGCAGCCACTTTGCGCCGTTTACCGCCGGGAGTTTGCCGGCGTCGCGGAGCGCGCTTTGCTGTCCGGACGAAATAAGATTGATCGATTGTTTGATGAGGTTCGTACCCGAGTGATCGAGCAAAGAGAGTTGGAGGGCGCGGGATTTTCGTCCGCTATCTTCCGCAACCTGAACACACCCGAGGAATTGGAGGCAGAGAGACGACGGGCCTGACGGCCCGAACTGAGAAACGGACTTTCGAAAGCGACCGATGCCCAATCCTATCCAACCCTACATCGAGTTCCGCGAGGTCTCCAAAGCGTTCGGCGACAAGGTGGTGCTCGACCGTGTCAGCTTCAACGTCATGCCGGGAGAGACGGTGTGCATTTTGGGGCGCAGCGGCGTGGGCAAGTCAGTTTCGCTGCAACTGATTGTCGGTTTTCTCAAAGCCGACTCTGGCCGCGTGATCGTCGCCGGCGAGGATATCACCAATTTTTCTGAAAAGCAGATGGAGGCTATACGCAAGAAAGTCACCATGGTGTTTCAAAGCGGAGCGCTGTTTGACTCCCTTACCGTCGGCGAGAATGTGGCGTTTCCTTTGCGCGAAGGCAGAGATTTAAGCGAAGAGCAGATCTACGAAATCGTCGACGGCTTGCTGAGGATGGTGGGCGTGCAGGAGATGCGCGACTTGTTGCCCTCGGACCTCTCGACCGGCATGAAGCGATCGGTAGCCATCGCCCGCGCGCTGGCGGCGCGGCCGGAATGTGTGCTCTACGACGAGCCGACCACCATGGTGGATCCTCTCATGGCGCAATTGCTCGGCGATCTCATCAAGCGGCTCAAGCTTCAACTGAGCTTGACCAGTATCGTAGTTACGCACGACATGCGTCTGGCCAAGAAACTTGCGGACCGGGTTGTCTTTCTCTACGAAGGCAGGGCGGTTTTCTTCGGCACCTCGGAAGAACTGGAAAAATCGACCGAGCCCATCGTGCAGGAGTTCCTGGAACTTGACGAGCTAAAGCTGGGAGTCTGAGAGAAATTACACCCCGCGCTTGCATCTCGTGATTACACCGCCGGCGCGAGGCCAACGGTTCGCCTCACTCCGTGATGATCCGATCGGCCCATTCCACTAGCGACACAAAAACTGCCGGGCTCCCGAATTTCGCTCCCCACTGGTTCAAGTCTGCTTCCGTGACCCCACGGGCCCGGGAACAGGCCCCTCAAGAAAAGATCGGGATGTGTTTGGCAACAACCTTTTCGAGGGTTTCGCTTAGCGGCGGCCATCCTACCGGCATGATCGCGTCCGCAGTTGCCTTGCGCATGGTATAGGTGGCTTCGCCCGTGAGGAAAATCTGCACGTCGTGCCCTGCGTCTGCCAGCGCTAGTCCGTGAACGTAGGCAAACGATGCTCGGGTGGGATCATCCGAGCCCCACGCAGTTTTCATCATGATCTTCAATTTCTTGGTTTTCGGCGCCTCCTGCCCTAAAGCCGAACTCAATGCGAGGAACGGCAGTCCGGCAAGCCGTGAAAAAAGCAATCTACGATTCATGGTTGTAATCTCCCAAGCATTCCGTAGCAAACGTCTATTCGGAATTTGCCACGGAGTTTACACCGACTTGCCCGGAGGGGCAATCGCTGGTGCCTCCAATTTCCTGGGTGAATGACTCCAGATGTTTTTGATCTGTGAGTCGAGGCCGACAGGGATCATCCGCCGAGGCTTGCTTTCTCGTAGCCGCTGCACTGCAGAACCGGAAGTCGCGGATACTTCTCGAACCGCGGGTCGGTGAACGAAAGCCGACACAGCAGAAAGATCGATGCGCGATCAGACCTGATTTGACGGGCGTGGACGCAGTCGCCGCAAAGGCCTGCGTTGCTGGCTGAATCACCGACCACTGGCCACTGAGCGCTGGACACTGTTTTCAAAACCCTTGCTGCACCAACTCCTCCACGGTGAGGCCGCTCTCTGCCGGCGCTCTGCCCATCATCTTCTCCACGTACTTGGCAATGAGGTCAGCTTCCAGATTGACCGGATCGCCATGCCGGAGCGAGTTGAGGTTCGTCATCTCTACCGTATGCGGAATGATGGCCACGGTGCAGCTTCTGCCTTCGAGTTTCGCCACCGTGAGGCTGATGCCTTCGATGCATATGGAGCCCTTGTAGACCGTGTATTTCTCCACTTCACCGGGCAACTCGATGCGCAGCCACCAGTTTTCCGAGTCGGCAATGCGCTCCAGGGAGACGAGTTTGCCGACGCCATCCACGTGGCCTTGCACGATGTGGCCGCCGAATCGGCCATCGGCCTTCATGGGCAGCTCCAGGTTCACCAGCGCGCCCTCATGCATGCGCGAGAAAGACGTGCGCTCCCAGGTCTCCGGAGCAAGATCGGCGCAGAACGAGCCGGGCTTGATGTCGAGAGCAGTCAAGCAAACCCCGCTGACGGCAATGCTGTCGCCAGTCTTCAATTCGGTTGTTACGTTCGCGGCGGCAACGATGATGCGGCGATTCTCGCCGCGCTGTTCGATGCGGATAACGCGCCCTACTTCCTCCACGATACCGGTAAACATGAGGACCTCTATAAGTAACGAAACATCATAAACCCCTTACGGATACGCCGCAGCGAGAGCCCTCACTCTGCGTAGGGATCGCGCAAGTACCCTTCCACGGCGAAGTCTTCTGCGAAACGATGCAGGTGGAGATGCTTGATCTGCAGTGTTGCCCCCAGTTGGTGGGACCATTCGCCAGCAGCGAATGGAACCGACCCAGCGCCCAGAATCTTCGGCGCGTAATACAAGAAGACCTTGTCGACAGCTCCTGAGGCGAGCGCCGCTCCGTTCACACCTGCTCCACCCTCGATCATCACACTCGTGATTTCAAGTTGTCCGAGGCGGCGAAGAATCGCACGAAGATCCGGGCGACCATCCGATCCCGCCGACGGAACTTCCTCGGCACGGAGGCCTCGAGTCTCCAATTCACTCTTTTTGTTCTTAGCGGCGGGGGAACAGAACACCAGCACATCATTCTTACGGGTACCTTCAGTTACGACGCTCTGCACGAGGCGCGACTCCAACGGCAGTCGCAGATGCGAATCCAGAATCACGCGCAACAGCGGACGGCGTCGCGGATTCCCACTGCGATCAGTAAGCAAAGGATCGTCCGCGAGGATGGTTCCCACACCCACCAGGATGGCATCACTCTGATGACGCTGTTGCTGGACCTGAGCTCTCGCCGCTTCGCCGGTGATCCATCCGCCCGGTGGAGCATGGGGTGCGCGGTTCGCGCTGGCCGCCGGTGTGGAGCGATCTTGCCGTCAAGCGTCATCGCGGACTTCAGCGTTACCAGAGGAACGCCGTGGCGAATGTAGCGGGCGAAGGCCTCGTTCAGTCCTCGCGCTTCTGCTTCCAGCCCCCCAACTTCCACAACGATGCCGGCCGTACGTAACTTCTCAAAACCTCTCCCGCTCACCTTGGGGTTGGGATCGGGTATGGACGCGACCACGCGATGAATCCCGGCGGCGATGAGAGCGTCGGTGCAGGGGGCCGTGCGTCCCTGGTGCGAGTGTGGTTCGAGATTAATGTAGAGCGTTCCTCCACGAGCCTTGTCGCCGGCTTGCTCGAGGGCGCGCACCTCGGCGTGCTTGACCCCCTCGTAGGTGTAAGCTCCTGTGCCCACGATCGCGCCGCCTCGGTCGACAATAACCGCGCCGACGTAGGGATTGGGTGAGGCCAACCCGATGCCCTGGCGCGCAAGGTCGAGCGCGCGGTGCAGGAACTGCTCGTCAGTGGAGTGGTCCGGCATCTTTCACTGGCGCCGATCAAGCAAATCCACCACGGAGACACAGAGTCACGGAGAACACCCAACAATGTTTCTCCGTGCCGCTGTGTCTCCGTGGTGAGAGATAGTCTTTTATTCGAACAGGGAATCCACAAATTCTTTTGGGTCGAACGGCAGCAGATCGCCCACCTTCTCGCCTACGCCAACAAATCGCACGGGCAATCCCAATTCACGCGAAATGGCGACCACCACGCCGCCCTTGGCCGTTCCATCGAGCTTGGTAAGCACGATGCCGGTGACACCCGCCGACTCCGTGAACAATCGCGCCTGCTGCAAACCATTCTGCCCGGTTGTCGCATCCATGACGAGCAATGTCTCGTGCGGGGCGCCGGGGATAATGCGCTGGGCGGTGCGCCTCATCTTCTCCAGTTCCGACATGAGGCTCGTCTTGGTATGCAAGCGGCCGGCAGTGTCGACGATCACGTAGTCTGTCTTCCGCGCCGTCGCCGCCTGTAACGCGTCGAATAACACTGCCGCAGGATCGCCGCCGGGCTTGGTCTTGATCACTTCCGTGCCCGTGCGCGCGCCCCAGATTTCCAGCTGATCAATCGCCGCTGCGCGGAAGGTATCCGCCGCACACAACAGCACGCTCTTGCCATTGGACCGAAATACTTGGGACAGCTTGCCGATGGTCGTGGTCTTGCCCGTGCCGTTCACGCCCACCACGAGGATTACTTCCGGCGCGCCGTCTACCTTTTGGACCGGGCGAGTGTTTGCCGCATTCAGAATCGCCAGCAATTCCTCTTTCAGCAGGCGTTTCAGCTCCTGCACACCCTTGATCTGTTTGCGATCGGCTTTGTCGCGAAGCTTGCCCAGGACTTCCTGCGTAGTCGCGGTGCCCAGGTCGGCGCCGATCAGTGTGGCTTCAAGGTCGTCGAGCGTATTGCGGTCGATTTCCTTGCCAAAGGCAACAACCTCTTCAATCCGCTCAGCCAGGTTTTCGCGCGTGCGCGTGACCGCCTGCTTCATGCGCTCGAAAAGACCAGGCTGCGTTTCTTCGGTACTGCCGAACAAAGTTTGAATCATGAGGATTCCAAAACTTGATTATAGCGGTCAGGACAGTCGGAGCGCGGTTAGTCGGCAGACGACGGAGGAAAGTAGTTAGACGCGGGTTCTCTCGAGGTTGGCTGCTTCAGGCGCGGGTAGCGCCGGAGCCGCAGAGACGTCAGCCGCGGCCGCATCTGGGGCCGCTACGGCTCTCTTGATAGAAAGGCGCTGGATGCGAATTTCGCCCCGACCGTAAACCGCCATCAGTGCAGCTACCGCCTCGGGATCAAGCCGTTTTCCGGCAAGGTTCTGGATGATTTTGAAGGCCTCTTCCGGCGTGTGGGCGTGCTGGTAAGGCCGATTCGTTGTTAGTGCATCGAAGGTGTCGGCTACCGCGATCACCCGCGCCAGCATCGGAATCTGATCTCCCTGCAGGCCGTAAGGATAGCCCCGGCCATCGAGAGCTTCGTGATGAAGTTCAATTCCGGGAAGCATCTCCGCCAACTGGGTTACCGGGCGGAGGATGTTGGCGCCTTTCGTGGTGTGAGTCTTCATCACCTCAAATTCTTCGGCGGTAAGAGCGCCCGGCTTCTTGAGAATACGGTCTTCAATGCCGATCTTCCCCACGTCGTGGAGCTGCGCGGAAATCTGCAGCGTCTCCATGAAATCCGTGGGCAGGTGAAGCTCTTTGCCGATCAGCAGCGAGTAGCGCGTGACGCGGTCAGAGTGGCCGCGAGTGTAGGGATCCTTTTCGTCAACCGCGCCTGCCAGCATCTGGATCGAGCCCAGAAACAGGGCGCGGTTCTCTTCCGCCGCCCGCTTCAGATCTTCGACGAAGTGTTCGAGTTCTTGCGACATGGTGTTAAAGGTCTCCGCCAGTTCGCCGATTTCGGTGCGGCTGCGCAAGTGCACTCGCTGCGAAAAATCGCCGCGCGCCAGAGCCCGGCCGGACTGGGTAAGGATTTGTAGAGGATTAGTGATTCTGCGCGCCGCGAAGATGCTTACGCCAATGCTCACCACCACCGCCAGCAGAGCCAGCAGTCGCGCCGTGCGCTGCATCTCGGAAACCCCAGCGTAAGCCTCGTATTGCGGCTTTTGTACAACTACAGCCCAATCGAGCGCGGTGACCGGACTGTAGGTGCCGAGCATCTCGACGTCTTTCCCGCCCTCGTGGACATTGAATTCGTTCGTCGCCACCACCTGCGTCTTGTTGCCCTGGTCCACAAAATTGCGGACAATCTCCAGGCTCTTCATATCCTGGCCCGTTATATATTGCGGGGTGCCAGCGGCCACCAGCCGGCCCTGAGCGTCCACAACATAAGGAATCAGGCCGCCGCCGCTCGCTTTTACTTCCTGCAGCCGGCGAATCAGGAATTGTAGGTCCACGACCGCGCCCACCATCCCCAGAAAATGTCCGCCGTAGCTGACGGGACTGCTAACCAGCACAACGGTCCGCGCGGTCTTGCCATCCTCCACCTGGAGAGCCTGTCCGTTGTACGCGCGGCCATCGCGGGCTGCGTCGTAGGCATGTTGCAACTCTCGTTGCAGAAAAGCATCGGGCGCAATATGCCCCGCGGAGGCCGATATTCCTTTTGCCTCGGAATTAAGCAACGTGGCGTAGGCCACCACGTCCGAGGACGACACAAAGTTTTCCAGCAGTGCGCGCAGCTCCGGCGATTCAATGTTCTTGTTGCCAATGTCGCCGCCGCTCGCCACCTGAATTGCCGAGGAAAGATTAGCCAGCATCATCCGCACTGAACGCTCGCGCTGCGAAAGATCATCGGCCAGCGATCGCGTCACGGTGTTCTGCAGCAGCTTCTCGTTGGTTTTCAGGCGCTCCTGGTTAATCGACTCCACTTCCGCGGAGTAGAAATACATGGGAACGATGCTGATTACCAGAAGCACGCCCAGAATTACGTAGAGAATCGGGATGCGCGCCGGATTGGGCGATACGGCAGACGGATCGCTCCCTTGGCTCACTGCGGAAGCGCCGTCGATCGAAGTGGCGGCGGATTTCACGGGTATCTATAGAATCTTAATGTCGAAGGAGTGCCGCAAGGTGAAAACCGTGGATTTTGCCGTTACCAAAGTACCACGGAGAATGAACGTCGGTGCCGGTTTGGCAGCAAAGCGGTGCCAGAGTTCACACGTTGTGCGCGCCGCTACGCCCGAAGAGTTTCGCTCTTGCTGCTGCGAGTCATCAATTCATAAATTGCATCGCGCGGAGCCTTACCCACGTGCAGAATGGCGTGCATCTGTTCGCTGATCGGCATCTCCACCCCTCGCGCACGCGCCAGCCCCACCGCCGCTGTCGTAGTGAAGATTCCTTCCGCAACCATGCCATGCATTCCCGCGACAATCTCCGGCAGCTTGTATCCGCGGCCAAGTTCGACGCCCACGCTGCGATTGCGGGATAGGCCGCCGGTGCAAGTCAGCACCAGATCGCCCAGGCCTGCAAGGCCTGCCATGGTCTCGGCTTTGCCTCCACAGGCCACCACCAACCGGGTCATTTCCGCCAGACCACGTGTAATCAGCGCGGCCACGGAATTGTGTCCCAACCCTAGGCCCGCGCAAACCCCAGCAGCGATGGCCACGACATTTTTCAACGCTCCGCCCAACTCGACACCGATGGGATCATCATTGGTGTAAAGGCGAAAGCTGGCATGGCTGAACTCCTGCTGGACGAAGCGCGCGAGTTCCTTATCCTGCGAAGCAATTGTGATCGCTGTCGGGTCGCCCCGTGCCGCTTCCAACGCGAACGAGGGGCCGCTGAGTGCGCCGATCCGCGGGGCTGGGATGCCGTCGCCTTTCAGCACCTGCACGATCACCTCAGTCATGCGCAGTAGGGATTTTTCTTCCAGCCCTTTGGTCGCACTCACGATCATGGTTTCCGTACTGAGATGCGGCCGCATCCGTTCAAACAGATAGCGGCAATGTTGCGATGGCATCACACTCACCACGATGGCCGCGCCCGCAAGCGCTTCCACGAGATCGTTGCAGGGTGTCACGCAGTCCGGAATCAGCTGCTCGGGAAGAAACTTCTCGTTCACCCGGCGAGCGGAGACGGATTCGCAGACTTCTGTTTCGTGAGCCCACAGCCGAACCCGGTGACTCTCTTTGCGTCCAAGCACGATCGAAAGCGCCGTCCCCCAGGCTCCGGCACCGATGATGGCGATCTCGCTCATGCGCGGCTGGCTCCGATGCGACTTTCCGTACCTGCGAGTAGACGGAGGATGTTTTCGTGGTGCTTAACGAGGATGAGTAGGGAGGTGGCGGTTATCAACGTCAGGACTATGGGTTCGTGACCCCAGAAATACATGGCGTAAACCTGAAATGGAAAAGAAGCAACGGCGAGCATGGAGCCCAGCGAAACGTAGCGAAAGATGACTACTGCTGCGATAAAAATGGCCGCCGCTATCAGCACCGCCTTAGGAGCGAGTATAGCGAACGAGCCCAATCCGGTGGCGACTCCTTTGCCCCCGCGAAATTTCAGCCATAAGGGGAACATGTGACCGAGAACCGCGAAAAAGGCCGCCATTGCCATGGGTAGAAAGGGCAGAACATCGAAAACCCCCGTTCGAAATCCTTGCTGAATCCATAAGAAATATGACAAGAGCCCGGCGGTGGTTCCTTTTAAGGCATCGAGCAACAGAGTCACTACTCCCAGCACAGGCGATTTACGGGAGACATTCGTCGCTCCGATGTTTCCGCTGCCGCTTCGCCGCACATCTTCACCGCGAAAGATCCTCACCAGCAGATAGCCGAAGGGAATCGATCCCAGCAGGTAACTCAGCGCGGCGATAATGATGAGCGTCCGCAATTTGTGTCAGTTTCTGCCTGGCTGTGCTACTGCAAAGCAAATCCCGCCAGTTTGGTGTATTTTGAGCCGCTCGGCGAGAGCTGACTCCGGTACAGAAAAAACTCGCGGGAGGTCATCGTACCAAACTCTGGCGTAGGCAGCGCCGCCAGCTTTTCCTGCAAGTGCTCAAAGCTGCGATTTGGATTATCGCTCTTTCGTCGCCGTGAGCCCTCACCCCGCGCCAGCGTAAGGTGCGGACTGAACGCGTGCTCTTCCTTTGGGACATCGAGCCGGGCCAGAGTTTCATCCACGGTTGCGGCCAGAGAAGCCAATTTCGGACCGCCCTCAATTCCCACCCAGAACACACGCGGCGCCCGTGCGCTCGGAAAGAATCCATAGCCCCGAAAGTTCATCTCGAACGCCTCCGCCTCAATCGTTCCCAGCGCCCGTTTAATGTTTTCCGTCGCTTCCTCGGATCTTTCTCCTATGAATTTCAGGGTGACGTGCAGCGATTCGGGCCGTACCCAGCGCGCGTCCGGGACAAATCCCCGCACGCCGTCGAGGAATCGTGCGATTCGGTCGCGAATCACGTAGTTGATATCGAGAGCAACGAAAAGGCGCATAAGAACAGCTTCTAGCCCCAGATCTGGAACACCAGCAGCTAGAAGCTAGGAGCTAGCAGCTCTCTCCTCACATCAACTTCCTTCGCACCATATCCAGCGCCAGCGTCGTCGCGAACCAGCGGATGCGTTTGCGATCGCCGGGAAAATTACGCTCGATCACTTCCGTTCCGCCGTCGCTGGCCAGAGCATGAAATACCAGACCCACGGGCTTTTCTGGAGTTCCTCCAGTGGGCCCGGCTACGCCCGTGATGCCGACCCCGAGCGTCGCTTCGCAACGGTAGCGGATCCCCTCCGCCAGGGCCGCCGCCACCTCGCGACTCACCGCCCCATGCCGCTCAATCATGTCGGCGGGCACTCCCGCCAGTTCAGTTTTTATCGCATTCGAGTAGACGATCGCACCGCCGGAAAAATATCGCGAACTGCCGCTGACCGATGTAATCCGTTCGCCTAACAGACCTCCGGTGCACGATTCTGCCGCGGCCAGCGTGGCGTTCCGCATTTGCAGCCAATAGCCAACGATTTGCTCGAGCGATTCGCCATTTCGCGAGAACACGGCATCATCCAGCTCTTCCTCGACCGCGTCAGCCGCTTCATCCACTCGCGCTTGTGCTGCCTCCATGGTCTCGGCGCGCGACTTGAAATGCAATTGGATCTCCCCTGCGCCCGCCAAAATCGTGGTCTGAACGTCGCCAAAGCGTTTGTAGATGGGCGCCACGCGCGCATCCACAAGAGATTCGCCGAGCATCGCCACCTTTAATACGCGAGTCGCAATGAAAGCGGGCGGCAACTTGGCCCGCAGCCGCTCGCGGCACTCCGTCTCGAACAGAGCTTTCAGTTCGTGCGGAGGACCGGGCAGCAAGATGACGATGCGCTCGCGCCCATCAAACTTGCCGCTCAGCCATTGCCCGGGCGCGGTCCCATTGGCATTCGGAAGCACAGTCGCCCCCTCCAGAACATCCGCCTGTTTGGCATTATTGGGAGACATCTTCCAGCCCCGCGCCGCGAAACGCTGCTCGATGCCGGAAAGCACTGCTTCGTCGCGCCGCAAGGAAACACCTAATGCTTCTGCCACCGCCTCGCGGGTAAGATCATCCTCGGTGGGACCAAGACCGCCGCTGAAAATCACGATCTCCGAGCGAAACAGCGCGTGCTGTGCGGCCTCAACCAGACGCCTGCGATCGTCGCCCACCACGCTCTTGAAAATCACATCCACGCCCAGCTGGTTGATCTGCTCAGTGAGATAGAGAGAGTTCGTATCCGTACGGAAGGGCGTCAGCAACTCGGAGCCGACCGCGATGATCTCGGCATTCACGGCTAGAAGTGTAAATGATGAAGGCAGTTCCCAGTACCCGGTTCTCAGTCCTCAGAAAAACCTGAGCAGCATTGCTGAGAACTGAGTACTGAGAACTGAGAACTGCCTTTCGCTACTCCGGCAGCAACGGTAGTCCCGGAATATTCCACGAGAGATGGTGCACCGCGTCGGTGGTCGCTAGTATCACGCTACGTCCGGGCGCGAAAGCCAATCCCACCAGTCCATGGCCGGCCACTTCCAGGCTGGCGCTACCGTCTGGCGTGATCTTCACAATGCCGCGCTTGCCGGAGAGCGATGCCGCCACATACAGGTTGCCGGTCGCGTCAAAAGCCAGCCCCTGCGGGCGTCCCAGGCCGCGGTAAAACGTGTGCACGGTCCCCTGAGGATCAATTCGATGCACGCAGTCAAAACTCGATGTGGTAGGCCCGGTCACAAACAGGTCGCCCTGCGGACCGAAAGCAAGATGGTATGCCGAGACGCTCGGCTCCAGAGTGGCGAACACAAAGACCTGCTGGTCGCGTCCAATCTTGAAGATGGTGCCGCTGCGGTCGCCTACGTAGAGATTCTGGTTGCGATCAAAAGCAATTCCCGTCGCGACTCCCATCCCTTCGGCATAGGTGGACATGCTTCCGTTCGGCGCCACGCGATAAACCGCGCCATCATACCGCGACGAAACATACAGCTGTCCCTGGCGATCGAAGGCAATGGAAGTTGCGTTCATCATCTCGGCGACGAACGGTTTCACGGTGTAGTTGGTATCAATCTTGAAGATAGCGATTGGAACCTTTTGTCCGCGCGAACCGGAGAAGGTCACATAAATGTTGCCCTGAGCATCGAGCGCGGGGTTAGTCACGGGGTGCAGGCTCTCGGCGATGGGAACCGCGACCTTCACGGTGTGCGCGTTGCTGACGTGCCCGTCTGCCGCCACCACTACCGGACCCGAAGTTGCGCCCTCGGGAACCCGAGCCACGAGAAACGAATCCGAGCTGATCACAACGCCGCCTTCGACCTCGCCAAACCGCACATGTGGACGCTGATACTGCTGCGACCGCAATCCCGAACCTGCGATGCGCACTTCGCCCCCCGCCAGCGCCAGCACCGGCGATACGGACTCAATATGTGGTCCGCCATTCACGTTTTTCTTGCCCAGAATGCGATCGGAAAATCCCATGAAGAAAGCACTCGCACTACGTTACAAGACACTATATTAGAAGACCAAAGTGCAACAAGAGATGCATCGCTGCCAGCGCGTAGAGACCCGCCGCAACGTCGTCCAGCACGATCCCCGCGCCTTCGGGAATCGCCTCCAATTGTCGCACCGGCGGCGGCTTGACGATGTCGAAGGCACGAAAAAGTATAAAGCCCGCCAGAAAGGATTTCCACGCGAGCGGCACAGCGATCAGCGCCACAATCTGACCTGCGACCTCATCAATCACCACAAACTGAGGATCTTTCATCCCGGAACCCCGGGCGACCTGCGTGGCCGCGGGAATACCGATCAGAATGACCAGCAGCGCCAGAGCGATCGCGACTGGAATCCGCGAGGAGGGCGCAAGTGCACGGCTTAAGGCCGCCCACAACACAACGGTCGCCGCCGATCCCCAGGTCCCCGGCCCCGGCCGCAGCCGGCCGATACCGAAGAAGGTGGCAATCAGAGTGGCCCACAAAGGAGCCGCGCTGGACGACCCCAAAGCTTGCCCCGAGCTTGCCGAAGCCACGGCCGGCGGGACGCCGGCGCTACTGTCGGGCTTCCAAGTATCCTTCACGATTCCTCGTCCGGATCTTCAGGCGTGCTCTCTCGAATCGACTCATCCGTATCCGTAACCGGCGAAGGAATCACATAAGCGCCACTCGCCCACTTCCCCAGATCGATGGTGCGGCAGCGGTCGCTGCAGAAGGGAAACTCAGGGTCGCCGCTCTTCACGGGTTTCTTGCAGATGGGACAGCGGAGTTTCAAAGTACGCTTGCGAGGCATGGTCAGGGAAGCCCGGGGTCCGTGCTGAACTAGATCACAGAATTCACAGCGAACAGTTTGCTACAGGATCCTTGCCACCAGATCATAGTCGTGCGCCTCCGTGATCTGACAGCGATAAAACTCTCCCGCCTGAGGAGTAATCTCTGCGGGAAAGTCGTTCACGAAGACTTTGCCATCAATTTCCGGCGCATGCATCGAAGTACGCCCTTCCAGGAGCAGATCGGTTTCCTCCGACGTGCCCTCCAGCAACAGGTCGAACTCCTGCCCCACTAGCGCCTTCTTTTTCTTCTTGCTGATCTGCCGCTGGATGCTCATCAAATGTTTACGCCGCCGTTCGACCTCGCGGACGGGAACCTTCTGGTCCAATCCATGTGCGTCCGCCCCTTCCTGGTCGGAATAGGAGAAAGTCCCCAACCAGTCAAACTGGGCTTCGCGGACGAACTCGCATAGCTCTTCAAATTCCTTCTCGGTTTCTCCCGGAAACCCCACGATAAACGAGGTACGCAACGTCAGACCGGAAATCGCGCGCCGCATCTTAGCAATCGAGCGCAAGAACAATTCCGCTCCACCGCCGCGCTTCATGCGCTTCAGCACCGGCGCCGATGCGTGCTGCAACGGCACATCCATGTAAGAACAGATCTTCTCAGAGGATGCAATCGTCTCCAGCAGCTTGCCCGTTATCTTATTGGGATAGGCATAGAGGAAGCGGATCCAGCGCAGGTCTTCAATCTTCGCCAATTTCTCGAGCAGCAGCGCAAGACCGTCCTTCAAACCGAAGTCTTCTCCGTAGCAAGTCGTATCCTGCCCGATCAGAGTGATTTCGCGCACACCGCTCCGCGCCAGCCGCTCGGCCTCCGCCACCACGGATTCAAACCTTCGCGAGCGAAACTGCCCCCGTAACTGGGGAATGATGCAAAACGTGCAAGGATGGTCGCAGCCCTCAGCGATCTTGATGTAAGCCGTCGATTTCGGCGTGGCAAGAATGCGTGGCGTCTCATCGTCGTATAAATAATTCGGCAGATCCGCAATCGCTCCGTCCCATTGACCTCGGGAGAATCTTCCCTGCGCCGCCCGCGCATCGCCCTCGGCCCGCGAAGGTAGAACCACAAACGGGGAATCATTGTGCACCGGAATTGAGTTTGCGCGAGCCGGGACAATACCGGTCGCCGCCAAGATCTTCTCCAGCTCTCCAGTCCCTACCACGGCATCTACTTCAGGAATGCTCTTGCGGATCTCATCCCGAAAACGCTCGACCAGACAGCCCGCGACCACCAGCTTCTTCGCTCGCCCAGAGGTCTTGAGGCCAGCCATCTCGAGAATGGTATTTACCGATTCCTGCTGCGCGCTCTCGATGAACGAGCAGGTATTCACCACAACGACATCGGCGTCCTCAGCCCGGGGCGAGAGTTCGGCCCCCGCCCGCGCCAGCAGGCCCATCATCACTTCGCTGTCGACCAGGTTCTTGGGGCATCCCAGGCTGACGAAGCCCACTTTCTGCGGGCGTGCAGCTTGTGCACGTTCGGCCGATCTTTTGTCATTGGTTTTTTCGCGGGAACGCGAGATAGTGAGGCTCTTCGAGGGCATGCGATCTGGTTATTTTAACATTTTTCCGCCCGAGATCCCCGGCGAGGCCATCCAGCGGGCTGCGCGCATCTGTTTTAGCCATCTGGCGGTGAGGGCTACGAAATGCACAACCTGTGGATGAAAACTCTACGCTTCATGCTACCCTAGGCGTTACCGAAGAAAAGAGTAAGTCCCGCATCCTGGAGGGGAAATGTCTGGGAAAAAGTCCGTAATTGTAATCCTCGCACTTGTGATGTCCATACTGGGCAGTTCTGCAGCAGCCCAGGACGAGAAGAACGAAGTGACCGGCATGCTCGGCCGTATCTTCATCAGCGACCAGGGCATCCTCAATGCGACCAATTTCAATCACGTCGTCCGCTCTGGCAAAGGACTCACCTTCGAAGTGAACTACGCCCGCCGTCTCTTCGGCACTCCCGTCTACGCCATCTCGGGAGAAGTGCCCGCGGTCTTCAACCTTGATGAAGACCTCAACTCCGGCACCAATGTCGTTCCCCAGGATTACAAACAGATCTTCATCACTCCGTCGGCCCGCGTGAATTTGTTTCCTGGCACTGCGGTTTCACCCTGGGTGAGCTTCGGCGGCGGTTTCGGCCACTTCAGCCAGAATAGTAGCCTGGTCTTTGGCGGCCCAAACCCAGGCAGCTCCTCGACTTCGGGCGTGATCCAGGGCGGATTCGGGCTGGACGTTAGAGTCTTGCACCAATTCAGCATTCGTGGCCAGGTCCGCGACTTCTGGTCGGGCACGCCGAATCTGCCGCTAGCCGATACCGGCAAGAGCCGCCAGCACAACTTTTTCGTCGGCGGGGGCGTGGTTTGGCACTTCTAGCCGGCCTGCAGGTCGCCACCAATCACTTCTTACTGGCCAGCTCCACTTCTTCGAACAACTCCGGCAACCGCACTGCGTCATCTGAGGAGTTTCCAAACCTCGCCGATTCGTAAGCGTCAGTGAATCGCCCGACGCGCGCTCGCAACCGCTCATCTTCAATCACGCGGACAAATTCCTGCGCCGTCTGCGTACTGGATTTCTTCACTCCCCGTCGCGCCAGGTACCGAGCCATCCGTTCGTACCACATCGCGGCGGCCTCGTCCGGCGATCGTTCCGGATGTGCCCGCAGCCGTCTTGTACGGATCATCCGCACAATCCGCGCACCGTTGCCCAGAACCAGCAACAGAAGCGCAACCACCACGCTCCCTCCCAACCATCGTCCCGGGGCGTGCTCCACGCCTCGCTGGCTTTTCCGCGCCCAATTCAGCAGCCGCGCATAGCGCAGCCGTGCCCACATGTGCGCCCGCTCCCATGAACCGCGCGTCCCACTCAGCACCGCTTTTCCCAGAATGTTCTGGTGTGAGGCGTCGTAACTGATCACCCACTCCCGCCAGAACGAAGCCGCCGCGTCGAGATAAAGCATCGCGCGACCCCAGCCCTGCGGTGACTCAATCGCGCCCCCCGGCGTGGGATCGAACGTGACCCAGCCATAGCCCGGAAAGTAGGCTTCCACCCAGGAGTGTGCATTCTTCGCCCGAACCACGTAATTTCCCGTGACATCGTTGAATTCATCGCTGCGGAAGCCATTCACAACACGCGACGGAATGCCGATCGTCCGCAGCATCACCGCCATTGAAGAAGCGAAGTATTCGCAGTGCCCTTGCTTGCGCTCGAAGAGAAAGTTGGCCAGTGGATCGGCGACCGGCGACCGCAGCAACTGCAGAGTGTATCCGTAATGCGTCTTCAAATATCTTTCCAGCGCTACTGCCTTGTCGTAGCGATTGGAAGCGGAGCCCGTGATCTGCGCCGCCAGCCGCGGAATGCGCGGATCAAGCCGCCGCGGGGTTTGCAGATAGGCCAGGGCAAATTGTGGGAGGTAATCGCCCGCCGTTCGAATTCGCTCGGGAGAAGGCGTCGAGATATCTGAATCCGCCTCATAGAGGTTCACCGAGCGCAGACTGTCCGCATCGGACACCGCCCCACCCGTGTCGATCTGCAAACCTTGATACGCACCCTTTACGCGGCGCGCCCAGGGCGCAAGAAAAAATACATTGGTGCCGATCGGCTCCATCACTACGCGGTAGTGAATCAGGTGATCGCGCGCGGTTACAGCCTGCGCAACTCCCTGGCCGATGAGTGGAATGCGGAAGCTTCCGTCCGGCTCCCGATCGAGCGGGAACTGCTCGCGCGGGTTCGACCAGTTCTTGCCGTCGAAATTCGCCAACGCCACCCCACGCCAGGCCAGCGCGTACTTGCCGCCTCGGTCCCCGTCAATCTGGATGTGCATCACAACCGCGTTCGATTGCTGAATCTGCCCGATTCGCCCCAGTTGCACCTGATCGCTGAAGCCCGTCGAAAGATCGGTGCCGAACGAGTAGCCCCCCAGGTAGCCAGCCGACATGCGAGGCAACAAGAAGAACATCGCAGCTGCACCCACCAGGATCATCAGCACTAAACCCGGCGTTACCCGTGCCAGTGAGAACGCCAGTTGCCTGTGCTCTGCCGGATCGTTCGAGTATCGCGCCTGAAACCGTGTACTCTGCCCCGACCGACGCATCTCCATCAGGATGAACGTAGCCACCGCCATCAGCATGAATGCAGCAAAGAAAAGCAGAAAGACGCTGTCAACGGTCAGCACAGCCGACGCCAACACCATCAGAAACGCCAGAATCGCCAGCATCGTGTAATCGCGATCGCGCCGCAGTGAGAACGTGCGCACCACCACCGCGAACAGCACCAGGTGCACCGTCGCAGTCAGAAAGCCGCGAGAGAGCAGCAGGTAATCCGCTGCGTAGAAAACGAAATACCCGATGCTGAGCGGCGTGGTCCAGCGCTCCGAAATCGCAATGGGCCGCCGCTTCGCCAACAGATAGCCGCGGAGAGCCAGCGCCGCTCCTGCCAGCAGCATCGCGGGCAGGTCAAGGCCGCCAGTGCTGGCCAATGTCCCAAACCCCACCAACACAAGTAGATAAATGGAGAACTCAAAGTATTTGTTGATGGCCTGGCTTCCATCGATCACTTCGACTTGTTTGCTGGACTGTGACATGAAGAATCGAGGATGGTAGCTCAGAGTTCCGCTTTTATTGTTCGACTTCTATTGTTCGACAAGTTCTATCAAGAAGGGAAGGCTTTCGTGCGCCTTTCTTGCACCAAAAGTCACCAGCCCTTTGCCCACGCCGCTGCGCCGAATTCCTTCCGCAAAGGAATCGACGCTCTTCTTTGCTAGAATCATTCAGGTCAGGCATCGGTCTCACGCGACGTACTCTCGCCAACCCCGCCAGGTCCGGAAGGAAGCAACGGTAACGGGCTCTTGCGTGTGCAGTGGGCCCCCGGTGCCTGGCTTATTTTGTTTTGTGTACGCGAAACTCCCAGGCCCGAGACATCAGTTAGACATTCTGCCTACAATCCTGCAAAATACTCCCTTTCATACTCAGGAGCTCTAATTGACGAATCTGATTCGCGCCAAAATCAGCGCTCTCGGCACCTATGTGCCGCCCAAACTCCTCACCAACGCCGACCTCGAGAAGATGGTCGACACCACTAACGACTGGATTCTCGCCCGCGTAGGCATCCGCGAGCGCCACATCGTGGAAAAAGGCGTGGCCACCAGCGACCTCGCAGTCGCAGCTGCCAAGAAGGCGCTCGCCCAGCGCGGCCTGGCTCCGAGCGACCTCGATGCCATCATCGTCGGCACGGTAACGCCTGATATGTTCTTTCCCTCAACCGCCTGCGTAGTCCAGGACAAGTTGGGCGCCAAAGGAGTTTGGGGGTTCGATCTCTCCGCCGCCTGCTCGGCCTTCGTTTACGCCGTCCAGACAGGAGCACAATTCATCGCCACCGGCACCCACAAGCGTGTCCTCGTGATCGGCGCCGATGTGATGTCCTCGATCATCGACTACGCGGACCGTGCCACGTGCGTGATCTTCGGGGATGGCGCCGGTGCCGTAATTCTCGAACCCGCGGAAGACGATTCCGTTGGCCTGATCGATTTCACCCACGAAATCGATGGCTCGGGTGGATGCTTCCTCCAAATGCCGGGCGGAGGCAGTCTCAATCCCTCAACCCGGGAAACCGTCGACAAGAAAATGCATTACGTACACCAGGACGGCCAGCAGGTCTTCAAGTTCGCCGTGCGCAAGCAAACCGAAGCCTGCCTCAAACTGCTCGAACGCAACGGCCTCAAAGGTTCGGATATCGACGCGTTCATTCCTCACCAGGCCAACCTGCGCATCATCAACGCCACTGCTGAACGACTGGGCCTCCGCCCGGAAAGCGTCATCGTCAACATCGAGCGCTACGGCAACACAACGGCCGGCACCATTCCGTTAGCCATGAACACAGCCATCGAACAGGGCAAGCTAAAGAAGGGAAGCCTGGTGCTAATGGCCTCAGTAGGCGCGGGCTTCACCGTAGGCGCCGCACTTCTCCGCTGGGCCTTCTAGAGCGCTCATGTAAACCTGCCGAGGTGGGGACGGCCGCCTCGGCCGTCCCGCCGAGCGAAGCGAGGCGTTCCGTACTTCAGTTCCGAATTAACGAGTAGCGCCGGCGTCCCGCCGGCTTACCTCTTAACAGGTTCCGATTAACAGGATGCTTTTGGGTGGAGCAGCGCTTCAGCCGTGCGAATAAGACCCACGAAGGATCCGGGCTTCAGCCCCTGAGGTACATTCGTAACTCTCCCCCGCGCTTTTAAATAGCGAGACCCAGCGTCCCACTGCTATCTTTTCGCAGCGTCCGCCTCACGTGGGGATGTTGCGGACGAGCAAGACCATGCTCCGTGCCACATGCTGCTGTCTCCTGCTGGCTCTCGCCGGGGTTGCACCGGCAGCCGCCCAGAAATCAAAAGACGATTCCCAGGAAACCAAGCTCCTGATCATGGAACATCTGTGGAATGAAGCCCAGGTGAATCGCGATGCCCGCGTCCTCGATGCCATGCTGGGCAACGAATTCGTCAACACCGAGTACGACAGCGAAGTCAGCGATAAGGCCAAGTTCCTCGCCGACATCAAAGACCCTCAGTTCAAACCCACCATCCTGACCATCCAGGACGTCAAGGTCAGCATGTACGCCGATTCCGCCGTGGTAGTCGGCATTTATCACACCAAAGGCACCTACCAAGCCAAACCCTACGAGCACTGGGGCCGCTTCACCGATACCTGGATCTACGCCCAAGGCCGCTGGCAGTGCGTCGCCAGCCACACCAGCCTGCTGAAGAAGTAAAACGCCATCGCCGCCGCAACGGGCACGCTCCGAAGATCTATCGCCTATAAAAACTTTTGATAGCGGAATTTGCTTCCCCCTCCGCTCGCAGATGATCTAAGCAAGATGATCTAAGCGCCGGTCTGATTTCTTAACTCGACTCAGACTGCTTCCAATGCAAGCCACGCCCCGCCCAGACCGCTGGAAGACCCTGCTGGCTTTCGCCATAATCTACTTCGTCTGGGGATCGACCTTCCTGGCAATCCGCATCGGCGTGCACGAAGTGCCGCCGCTCCTGCTAGCCGGAATGCGTTTCTTCGCCGCAGGCATCGTGCTCTACGCCTGGGTGCGCGCCACCGGGACTGCCTCACCCTCCCGCCGCGAATGGTTATCAGTAACCTTGCTGGCAGCACTAATTTTTCTGGTCGATTACGGATTGGTCTTCTGGGCCGAACAACGCGTCCCCTCCGGCATTACGGCCGTGATGCTGGCAACCATCCCGGCCTTCACCGCGCTCGCCGAAATTCTTATCCTGCGCACCCAGCGCCTCACCTTCCGCCTGGGATGCGCCCTTCTGGTAGGACTCGCCGGAGTAGCAGTCCTGATCAGCCGTTCCGTAAGCCTCGGCGACGCTCCCATCGATCGCTCCGGCGCGATTGCCCTGGTAGCGGGGGCCATCAGTTGGTCCCTGGCCTCGGTTCTGAACCGCAAGTTGGTTCTACCCCAGTCGAAGACCATGAATTCAGGAGCTCAAATGCTAGTCGGTGGAATCCTGCTCCTGCTAGCGGCCGCCAGTTTTGGAGAGTTCAACAGCTTCCACTGGCGAGCCGTTTCTTCGGGCGCGTGGCTCGCCCTAGCCTACCTGATCGTCGCGGGCTCGATCATTGCCTTCACCGCCTACGTCTGGCTCATTCACCACGAGTCACCCACCAAAGTTGGCACCTACGCCTACGTGAACCCCGTGATCGCCGTCCTGCTCGGATATTTTCTGGCCGGGGAAGCCCTCGGCGTGCGAACGATCGCGGGAACATTCCTAGTGCTGGTGAGTGTAGTAGTGATCACGACCACGCCAAAAGGGGCGAAGTCCGCAGGGCTGACTCAGGAAACCGAACTGGCCGAGCCGTAGTATGCAGTATGCGGGGGCGGGTGGGCCGGAACGGGCTCGGGAAGGGCACGAATTTTGGCCTGCCCTGAGCGGAGTCGAAGGGTGCCGTTAATCGTCCAATTTGTTGTCATTCCGAGCGCAGCCGGAGCGACAGCGACGGCGGAGTCGAGGAACCTGCTCTCAGCCTGCGCCGCCCCACTCCTGCGTGGAGCACAAACGGCAAGGGCACGGCTTCAGTCGTGCCGCCGAAGCCTTAAGACCCTCCGCGCGGCAGCGCCTGATGTCGCCGTGGTTAAAACGCGTCCTCACCCAAGCCAAAACCGGCCTCAAGCGGGCCACCCGTCAGCCACTTGCGCTGGGATAGGGATAGGCTCAACCTAATTACTAGGAGCCCAACGTGACAATCCGGAAAGCTGCCCTGCAAATCGCAGCCGTGGTCCTGCTCATACTGATGGCGTTCAAGCCTATCTCGCCATCGATCACTTAAAGCGAATCCAGGCGACTGCGGCGCTCAGCCTCGAGAGCTCCAGTGTGCAAGCTGGCATCGCCCGCGTCGGGCAGGATTTCACCGACATGGAGACCGGGCAGCGCGGCTACCTTCTCACCGACGACCCGGCCTACCTGCAGCCTTACGTTGAAGCGAAAAACGGGATCGCTACCCACTTCGCCAATCTTTGCTCCTCCTTAGCCAATCGCCCCCAACCCGAGCAGGCGCTCGAAACCCAGCTGGAATCCCTCGCCGCCTCGAAACAAGCCGAGATCGAACGCACCATCGCTTTGCGCCAGCAGGGATACCGCCACCGCGCCTTCCAACTGGTGCAAACCAACCAAGGCAAACAATACTCGGATCAAGCTCGGTCTCTCCTGTCTTCATTGTCTTCCCTCGAAAACAGCCGCTTCGCCGCACTCGAAAAACAGAGGCACGCCAATTCCAGCCAAGCCATGTCGCAAACCATCGCCGCCAATTTATGTTTGCTTGTGCTAACCGCAGGCCTCTTTCTGCTCATCCGCTTCCACGAGCGTGCCCTCGAACAGCAAGCCGTACAAAGCCGGCAGGCATTAGCCGAGCGCGATTCGCAACTGGAGAAACTAGTCAGGCTGATGTCTGCCGCCGGCGACCAGACCCGCGCCCAGATTGCAGTCATCGAAGAGAATGTCAGCCTCTTGCTCGAAAAATACGACGGATTCTTGCCCCCTCTCGGCTGTGCCTGCGCCCAGCAGATCAAAGAGGCAACCGCGCAACTCGAACAACTCCGCAAGCATCTCCTCGGCCACCCAGAATCCGACACCCACGAACAAGCGGCCTAACGGACGGCGGCACGGGTTTTGGGTGGCGCAGCGCTTCACCGCTGCGATACAAGTGCCACAAACATCAAGGCGGGTACCCCATCCTTAACGTCGCGCTCTTCGCGACGTTAGGGTGGGGATTTTGACTTCCTCTTCAACTGACGCGGTGGCCCATTCAAGCCGTCCTTTGGCTTGAGTGGGGCAGTTCTGGAAACCTTCCCACTAACTAGCCTGCATCGCACCCCAAAGAGAACCGCAGAGCAGCACACACCTCATTCATTCGTGCGGAACTAAGCTGGGCCACACGTTTCCCCAGGCGCTGTTGCGACACCGTAACTGCATTGTGCAGGTTCACCGCACGGGGACTTCATGCCGTCCTCCTCATTCAGCACGACTTCCGATGGCACGCCTCGAATCGTGGAAGTGACCGGCGCAACCGTGACCGTGGATAAATACGCGATGGCGCTGTTGCGGGTGAGCACGAGGGCCGGTCGTTTCTCGTCGGGCGAGGCAAACTCGTAAAGCCGAACGTCACCTCGGGCTATCTGGCCTCGGGCTACTCTCCCGGCCACGAAGCCTCCGATTCCCAACCCCGCGCTTCCGCGTCGGCCTGCGACTGTCGCGAGTAGCCCTGGCGGTCGCGCACTTCACTGGCTCGCAGTTCCAACCGGCGGAGGTGTTCCCGCAAAGCGTCGCGCACCAAAGCGGACCGGTTTCGCTTCGTGCGCTTCGCGGCCTGGTCAGCGTGTAACAGCTTTTTATCCAGCACGATTTGAACGATTTCCATGTGTGGAATCTATTCCCTCAGTACACTTCACATCGGCAACATTTCAAAAAGCACGCTTCAGGAAATTTCCACAAGCCACTGTGACATCTAACCTTGTCCACAGCCCATCTCATGCCCGATCATGGTCGAGGCCGTGACGGTAGGCAGAAGCCGATCCGCTGCGCCCCGAAGTCGTTTGTTGTCTAGATTTTAGTACCTAAGTTCTTTGACATCCAGATTTTGCAGAGAATTTCCTGCTAACGTGATGATTCCAAAGATAGGAGGGGGGAGGGGGTATCAACACTTTTCAGCTTGGAAGCGATCGATCCAACCCCAGCCGCAACGACACCCCAAACTTTATCTTCGCGAAGAAATCCACTACGGTCGCGTCATCTTCTCCGGACGCACCAGTTGATCAAATTCCTCGCCCGTAAGATAGCCGAGCGTCACCGCGGCCTCGCGCAGGCTGCTGTGCTCCACCAGCGCCGTGTGGGCGATCTTGGCGGCCTTGTCGTATCCCACCTTCGGCGCCAGCGCTGTCACCAGCATCAGCGAGTTCTTCACATACCAATCCACCTTCGCACGATCGACCTCAATGCCTTTGATCATGTACTCGACATATCCGTGGCAGGCGTCGGCGACCAGCGTGACCGAATGCAGAAAGTTATAGATGATCACAGGCTTGTACACGTTGAGTTCGAAATTGCCCTGCGATCCCGCGAACCCCACTGCGGCTGTAGCACCGTGAACCTGCACGCACACCATGGTCATCGCCTCACACTGCGTGGGATTCACTTTGCCCGGCATAATCGAAGACCCAGGTTCGTTCTCCGGGATGGAGATCTCTCCCAGCCCGCATCGCGGCCCCGAAGCCAGCCAGCGGATATCATTCGAAATCTTCATCAGCGAAGCGGACAGCGTTTCCATCGCACCCTGCGCGTACACGATCTCATCATGCGCCGAGAGCGCGGCGAACTTGTTGCCATGAGAGCGGAAGGGAAGTCCCGTAAGTTCGGCAATCTTCTTAGCGGCGCGTTCCGCGAATTCAGGATGGGTGTTCAGTCCCGTGCCCACAGCAGTTCCGCCAATCGCAAGATCGTACAGACCGTCGAGCACTTGTTCCAATCGTTTAATATCGCGCTCGAGCAAACTGGCCCAGCCGCCGAACTCCTGCCCGAACGTCAAAGGCACAGCATCCTGCAAATGAGTGCGTCCGATCTTGACCACGTCATTAAATTCCCGCGCCTTGGCTGCGATCGCATCATGCACGTTCTTGACTGCCGGAATCAGCGCGTTCTTCACCCGATCAGCCGCCGCAATATGCATCGCCGCCGGAAATGTGTCGTTCGACGACTGCGACATATTCACGTCGTCATTAGGATGGACGGGTTTCTTCGATCCCATCACGCCGCCTGCAATCTCAATGGCGCGGTTCGAGATGACTTCGTTCACGTTCATGTTGGTCTGCGTGCCGCTGCCCGTCTGCCAGACGCGCAGCGGAAACTGGTCTTGCAGCTTGCCCGAAATCACCTCGTCAGCGGCCTGCACGATCAGCTTCGCCTTGTCTGCCGGCAACTTGCCCAGGTCCTGGTTCACCAGCGCGCATGCCTTCTTGAGGATGCCGAAAGCCCGGATCAGTTCAGGCGGCATGGTGTCGCGCCCAATGTTGAAGTGCAGCAGCGAGCGCTGCGTCTGCGCGCCCCAGTAGACGTTGGCCGGGACCTCGATCTGTCCCATGCTGTCGGATTCCATGCGGGTACGCGTCGGCTGGTCGCCGGAAGTTGTCATAGACGTCCTGATCAGAGCGCGATGAACGAAGTAACCGGAGATTATAGCGCGGACCAAGCGCCCACCCTTGTGCTGGCGCACATTAACCTCCCCGTAAGAAAGTGAGCTCCGGCCGCGTGCTAGAATCATCGGTTTCTGCCCGTGCCCTGGCCGGCGCAGCGTGTCACTGAGTCCATGCCTGATTTTCTCGCCGCCGCGGAAGTTGAAGTTCAGCCCAAAGCCAAGCTTCGTTCGCATCCCGAGACGCGCACCGATGTACTGGTCATCGGAGCTGGTCCCACTGGCCTGGCTTGCGCCATCGAAGCGCAAAAGCTCGGCCTCAAGGTCATCGTCCTCGACAAGGGCTGTCTAGTGAATTCGCTTTTTCACTATCCCGCAGGCATGACTTTCTTTACCACGCCCGAGCTGCTCGAAATTGGCGACATCCCTTTCACTACCGCTCTGCAGAAGCCAACCCGCGAAGAGGCCCTCGAGTACTACCGCAAGGTCACCGAGCATTACCATCTCGACGTTCGCCAGTACGAGTGGGTCAAAACGGTGATGGGCGAAGAAGGAAACTTCAGCATTACAGCCACCGACCGCGCCGGCCGTCCCCACGACTACTGTACGCGCAAGGTGATCGCCTCTACCGGCTACTACGATCTTGCCAATCAGCTCGGCCTTCCCGGCGAGGAGCTGCCCAAGGTCTCGCACTATTACGCCGAGGCTCATCCCTACTACGACACCGATGTGCTGGTGATCGGGGGCAAGAACTCGGCAGCGATTGCTGCTCTGGATCTGTGGCGTCACGGCGCGCGCGTGACACTCGTATATCGGGGTGCGCAACTGCATCACCACGTCAAGTACTGGATCAAGCCGGATCTGGAAAACCGCATCAAGAACAAGGACATTGAAGCTTACTTCAACAGTTCCGTGCAGGAAATTGGAGTGGACTTCGTCGTCATCGTCACGCCGCGCGGGCCCGTCCGCCTGAAAAACGACTTCGTGCTGGCCCTGATTGGCTATCACCCCGACTACGACTTTCTGCGCAGCATGGGCATCGAGCTTTCGGACGACCAATACCGTCCGGTGTGCGACCCAGTTTCGTTAGAAAGCAATGTTCCCGGAATCTACGTGGCTGGCGTGATCGTCGCGGGCTCGCGGACCAACGAAATCTTCATCGAGAACGGCCGTTTCCACGGCAAGCAGATCGCCGACGACCTGAAGCGAAAGCTGCTGCCTGCCTCGTAGCCGGTCCGTAGAGACAACTCTCACACTCGAGTCCGAGCGAAGCCCAAAGCCCGATCTTTGTTACCCTAGCCATTCGAATGGAACCCCAACCAGAGCTCGCGGCTCCGTCCATTTCGCTCGCGGCGTATTTGCAGTTGCTGCGCGGCAACCGGAATTTCCGCCGGCTCTGGATGGCGCAGATTGTTAGCGAGATCGGCGACTGGTTTTACACGCTCTCCATCTACACTCTGCTGCTGCAGTTGACCGGACACGCGAGTTCGGTCGCACTGGCGCTGGTTTTGCAGGTTCTGCCGCAGACCTTCATAGGTCCGACGGCGGGCGTGGTGAACGACCGCTTGCGCCGAAAGCACGTAATGATTGCCGCCGACCTGGTTCGTTTCGGAATAGTGCTGGCCATGTTGCTGGTCCGTTCACGTTCCATGGTGTGGCTGGTCTATCCGTTGCTGCTGGCGGAGACCGTCATGGCCGCGTTCTTCGAACCGGCCCGCAGCTCGGTGATTCCGAACATCGCTGCGCGAGGAGAAGTGTTGATCGCGAACACGCTCTCCTCTGCGACCTGGTCGGTGAATCTGCTGATTGGCGCTTCGGTCGGTGGAGTGGTCGCGGCCTTTTTCGGACGAGATGCGGTTTTTATCCTGAATGCGCTGTCGTTCCTGGCATCGGCTGTCCTGATCGGAGGAATGCGCTTCGCCGAGCCGCATGCCGAATCCGCCGCTCCGCTGCGCCCCCGCGATCTGGTCGACTTTTCTCCTGTGCTGGAAGGCATTCGCTACATACGCAATCACCGCACGCTGCTGCCCACAGTCTTTGCGAAAGCCGGCGAACTGATGATTGGGCCGAGCTGGGTGATCTTCACCGTGATGGGCGCAAACGAGTTCGCCGTGCATTGGCGCAACGTCGATGCTGCGCGCGGAGCGATGCTCGGTATGAGCATCCTGCTCGGCGGACGCGGTTTGGGAGCGCTGGTCGGTCCGCTGGTCTCGGCGCGCTGGGCGGGCCGCAGCGACCGGCGGCTGCAACTCGGCATCCTCTTCGGTTATCTCACAGTCGCGATTGGATATGGAACGCTTGGGAGCAGTCGCACGGTTTGGATGGCCGCTGCCTGCGCCATGCTTGCGCACATGGGAGGATCAACAGTCTGGGTTTTCTCCACCACGCTGTTGCAGCTTCATACTGATGACCGCTTTCGCGGTCGCGTCTTCTCGGCGGACTTGGGCTTCTCGATGTTTACGATCGCCGCGGGCGCTTACCTTTGCGGACGCTTGCTTGATTCCGGTGTGCCGGCGCGCACGGTCGCGACGTGGACGGGATTTGTCATGCTGATTCCGGCGGTCGTGTGGGCGCTAGCAATGAGGATTGGAAGGGAGCGGATCGGGGAGATCGCAGAGCAGTAGAAAATCGAAAGGAAGGGCGTCTGGCTTTGATTTTTCCGTGTTGGGGCTAGTCTTAGCTGCCTTCTTGAGAGCTTTTGCCGCGTTCCTCGTCAACATTAGCGCGCTGGGCAGCGACGTTAAACAGGTTTCAGCGAGTCGCGAATTTCCAGGCCACAACGACGACAAAAACTACGATCCCGGCCGCATAAGCCCACATCCGTCCTTTTTGAAGCTTTTCATGATCGATCACAGGGCACCTCGAAAGACCATTTTACTATGCAACGGAAGCGGACGCCGAGGCGACTTGTCACGAGGGTCACGCGAGCAACCGGTCGATCTTAGCGGCCATGATGAAGTCGCTCTCGGTGAGGCCGTCGATCTTATGGGTCCACATCGTAACTTCGGCTTTGCCCCACGCCAGCAGAATGTCGGGGTGGTGGCCTTGCTCCTCGGCCAGTGCTCCGACGCGGTTCACGAAGTCGAGTGCTTTCTTGAAATCTGGAAACGCGAACGCGCCAGTGATGTGGTGCTGGTTGACCACGCTCCACTGCGGGACAATCTTGTGCAGCGCCTCGAGTTCCTCGCCCTTGAGCGGAGGCACTCCACCGCGGCAGGGGACACATTGCTTGTCGGCTAGTTCTTCGGTCATGGAGGTCTCTAACGCTCATTGTATCCGTTCGAGGTCATCGAGGTTTCACAACAGGCTTTCCAAATCGCGGGCTCCGTGGAGCACTCGAAGAATGAGGGGTTCGCCTTTCCCGGCATAATAGAAGATCAGGTGTCTGGGGAATCCGGCGATTGACATCCGTCGAACACCCTGAAGCTCATCAGCGCTGAAGCCGCATTTTGCGCCTGAGCCGGGGTTCTTGGCGATGCGAATCAGAGCAGCAGTAACTTTATTTTCCCATCGCCTTGCCAACGCGGGGCCCGAACGCCGTTCGTACCAGTCGGCTTGCTCTTGAATGTCGCTGACCGCGACATCAGTAAGCCGAAGCTCGGCACGATTCATTTCTTGCCAGCCTGCTTGCGCAGGACAGCGAGCAGCCCCTTCTTCCGTACTTCCGTCAAGGAAAGTTCGATCGTAGGTCCGGTGGCGGCTGCGATGAGGTCCTGTTCAAGTGAGTGGAGCCGCCGTTCCTTGTCCTGACGAATTAATTCGCGGACATACTCGCTGGGAGTGCCCCAATCGCCCGATGCAACCTGCCCTTCGACATACTGTTTCAAAGGCTCAGGAAGAGAAATGTTTAAGGAAGTCATAGCCATGCGTTCATATTATGACAGTTTATGAAGGTTTGCAAATCCTCGAGGGGCGGCCTCGAAGTGCTAGAGGCGCGCAGGAATCACGGTTCTCCGGCGCTCTGCTAGAACGGAATATCCTCATCCGTGATGGGCCCGGATCCGGCAGTGGCGTGTTCCGGTTCCGGCGTGCGCTGATCGAAGTTGTTGCCGCCTCCGGCTGAGGCGCCGCGCGAGCTTTCCTTGAAGTCTCCGCCGCCTTCGCCGCGTCCGCCGAGCAGGATCAGGTCGCTGGCTACCACTTCGGTCATGTATTTCTTCTGGCCACTGGTCTTGTCGTCCCAGGAGCGGGTTTGCAGGCGGCCTTCGATGTAGACTTTGCCGCCCTTCTTCAGATACTCGCCCGCGATCTCGGCCAGCCGCTGCCAGAGCACGACGTTGTGCCACTCGGTGCGGTCCTGCCACTCGCCGGCCTTGTCTTTGAAGCGTTCGTTGGTGGCGATGGTCAGCTTGGCCACGGGCGTGCCCTGTGGCGTGTACTTCACTTCTGGATCTTTGCCAAGATTACCGATCAGTTGAACCCGGTTCAGACTTTTTCCTGCCATGGAGAGCTCCTTTGCAGGGGTTCAGTATACCGGAAGGAATAGGTTGCAGGACGTGCGGGAGATCTTAATTCTCTTTGGAAATCCGTTCTGGGACAGGCTGCCGTGGACGCAGAACACGTGCGAACCAGTGCCGTCCCGGTCGTGGACTAAAGTCCTTCTGCTTGGACGCAGGTCACGTTATAATCACGCCATGCCTCCTGCACCTGGTGCGACCAAAGCCGTCGGCATGGTTCCCGACGAGATGAAGTCTGAACCTAGGTCCAAAGGCCTGACCACGCCTCGGAAAAAGAAGCCGAAGGAACTGGCCGTCATTACCGAGTGCTGCACGGGTTGCGCCGGGTCGCCGGCCTGCGTGGAATACTGTCCGGTGGAAGACTGCATGTTCTGGGTGGCGGACGAGGACAGCACACCCTTCGGGCGCATCGCGGTCGATCCCATTCTCTGCATCGGCTGCAAGAAGTGCCTCAGCAAAGGTCCTGACGGCTGCTTCCTTGACGGCTGTCCCTGGGACGCCATTGTGATGGTGGACACTGCCGAGGTGGAAAAAGAAGTCGGCGCGATGGCGATTTAGAAGCAGGAATTAGCTGGCTAGCTTTCAGGCGACCCCCGGGAGGTCCAATGGCGAACCGTCCTTCTGAACTCTTCGCGATCTCAGCTGCCGTACTGCTGCTGTTCAGTTTTCTATCCCGGCTTCTCGCAACCCAAAGCGGTGTCTCGATAACCCTCGGGAACGTCGCCTATTCGTTCCCTCCGAGCGCAGTATGCCTGTGGATGGCTTCTCTTCTAGGCTTCTTTGCGGCGGTCTACTCGTTCTGGCCACTGCCCATGAGCCACAGGGTCGGGCTTTGGCACTACTGGGTGACGGCCCTTGCAATCGTCGCCTTTTGGACCTCGTTCTACTTGTTTGCATTTCACGCGTTGCCCAGTTCGAACCTCACTATGTACCAAACCATCCTCCTGTTCGGGCAGTTCGTCTCGATGATATTTATCGTGCTCGCACAGGTCATTTTCGTCGTGAACTTGACGTTGGCGATAGTCCGCTTCAGACATCCAGCTTAGGCCAGGATCACTCTCAGCGTTTGCCTTGCTGCTTGTCTTCTCCAGAGTGTTCCGGGCTTCCACCCGGCTCGGGGAAGTCTGTGTCTGCGCCCTTGATGCGCGGGTCCTGGTCGCGGTGGCCTAGTGGTTCGGAGAGCGCGAGGTTCCCATCGTGATGATGTTCTTCGCCTTCGGTGGCACCCTTGGCGCGGTCGGGATCGTTGTCGGAGATCTTATTCATAATGAGTGCTCCTGCTCTCGCGGAAAGCTACTGACCAGGCCGGCCTGCGGGTGCGACGCCGAGCTTGCGGAGGCGCTCACGAGCCTGCAGAGCCTCGTTGGACTTGGGATAGCGCTGGATCACACGGCGCAGTTCAGCGACGCCATCATCCTGCTTGCCGAGTTCGATTAACGAAAAGCCTTTTTTCAGTTGAGCGGAAGCAGTCTTGTTTCCGGTAGGAAAGTTCTGCAGGACCTGGTCGTAGCTCTGCGCAGCCTGTGCGTAGTTTCCCTGGCGGAATTGAATTTCGCCCAGGTAGAAGTAGCAGTTTCCGGCCAGATCAGTGTTGGGATAGAACTTGACGTAATCGGAGAATTCCTGGGTGGCGAGCTCGTTCTTGTCGCCGTTGTAATCGCGCAGCGCATTGTTATAGAGGACATCGGGCGGAGGAGCCTGCGCGGCAGCCTGCTGCTGGGCCTGTTGCTGGGCCTGCTGCGCGGCCAGGCTTTGCTGGGAGGACTGCATGTCCTCGAGTTGCTTGCTGACTTTCGCCAGCCGAGCCTTGAGTTCATCGAGCGTGTCGTTGAGCGCCTGGATCTGGCCGGAGAGCTGGTCGACGTGGGTAGACGAGTCTCCCTGCTGTTTCTGCAGCGTGCTCTGCAGGGTGGTGATCGCGCCAGTAACTTTGTTGATCGCGTCGGTGTCCTGCTCGACCAGGTTTTTCATGACACCCATGCGCTCATCGAAGCTGCGCTGCATGGCGGTCATCTGCTCCTGCAGTTGCTGGACTTGAGTTTGCAGTTGAATCATTTCTTTGCTGGCCCCCCAAACCGGGGTGACTGCCAGCCAAAGCGTGGAGAGCAAGGCGATCAGGAGAGAACAGCGTCGTAATGTCATAAGCGAAAGGTTCCTGCAATCTATTTTAGACGGGTTAGCGGCGCTGCGGGTTGGGAAGATATTTGTGAACATGAAAAGTCAGGGGCGGAGGGTGACTCCGCCCCTGAGAGCTAAAACCTTCGACTACTTTTGATAAACGAAGTGGCCGCGGCGGTTCTGCTGCCAACAGGCTTCGTTGTCTTCCAGGCAAAACGGTTTCTCCTTGCCGTAGCTGATGGTCTTAATGCGGCTGGCGCTGATGCCGGCCGCGGTCAAGGCGTTCTTGACGGAACTGGCGCGCTGGTCGCCCAACGCCAGGTTGTATTCGGTTGAGCCGCGGTCGTCGCAGTGTCCCTCGATCGTGAAGCTGATGTTGGGATGCTGACTGAGGAACTGAGCGTCGCCTTGCGCGGAAGCTTCCTGATCGGCGCGAATATTGGACTTGTCGTAGTCGAAATAGATGTCCCTGACATTCTGGCCGAAAAGGTCTTCGTCAGTAGGCGACGGAGTTGCGGTCGTAGCCGGTGGCGGTTGGGTGACGGTGAGGCGCGTTGTCGCCTCCTGAGTTCCGCCAGCACCTTTGGCAACGAGGTGATAAGTGGTGGAATCGCCAGGGCTGACTGACTGCGATCCACTGGGTTGAACGGCGCCGATGCCATCGATGGAAACGTCGGTGGCATTGGAAGTTTGCCAGGTCAGAGTCGCCGATTGTCCTTTCTGAACCGTATCCGGGCTAACCGAGATGGCAGCGGTGGGCGAGGTTGGCGCTGGCGGTGGCGGTGGCGGCGGTGGCGCTGTTTTTTTCTTGCATGCACCGAGCATGAGAATAGCGGCCAGAGCGATGACGGTTGCGAGTGCTTTTAAAGTTTGATGTTTCATGTTCTTCCTCTTCACGTTTGATCCTCCTGCGGACCAGAAAATCGATTTCGAATTGCGACGAAGCATTTCTACTTCCAACTCCAGTTTGGTTGCGTGTTACGGCCAGTAAAAGTCAGCTGATGCAGCTTGGTGCCGTCGGCGAGCATCATCCAGATTTCTTCTTTGCCCGAACGTTTGGATTCAAAGACGATGTGGCGGCCGTCGGGCGACCATGAGGGATAATCGTTGCGCCCGCCATCGTGCGTAAGCTGCACCCATTGCTTGCTCGCAATATCCATCAAGTAAATGTCGGAGGACCCGGGCTCGCCGGGGCCGTACTTGCGGATCCAGGCTAGAGTGAGAAACTGGCCATTCGGCGACCAGCCAGGCGAGACCGCGTAACCCTGGTCGGTCATGCGCTGCTGGTTGGTGCCGTCGGCTTCCATGGTATAGACCTGAGGCAACCCGGTGCTGCCGCTGACGAAAGCGATCTGAGCGCCTGTCTTGCGATTCCAGACGGGACCCACGTCGGGACCTTTGCTCGCCGTTAAGCGTCGAAGATTGCCACCGGAGGCATCGCAGACATAGATTTCGGAATTGCCGCCACGAGAGGAGGAGAGCGCGAGGCGGGTGCCGTCGGGCGACCACGCGGGCGAAAGATTAGTGCCGCCGAAATGCGGAAAACTCACCAGGCGGTTGAGATCGATAGAGAACATGAGAATGTCCCAACCGGTTTTGCTCAATGAGCTAAAGGCCAGGCGGGAACCGTCGGGCGAGATGCGCGGCGAAAGCGAGACGGAACCCAGGTGAGTGAGTTGCCGCTGATTGGAGCCGTCGTAGTCCATCGCCCAGATTTCCTTGTGGCCGGAGCGATCGCTGACAAAATAGATTTCGCTCTCAGCGATGCCAGGAATGCCGCCGCCAAGACGAAAGATAATCTCGTCGGCGAACTTGTGGGCGATCAGGCGGGCTGCACCATCGGTGGGAACGTCGGTGTATTGCTTGCCGAGAACCTGGGGCGAAGCTGTGTTCTTAACGTCGTAGAGCCAGCCCTGCACCGTGAGTTTTCCACTGGCCACACCCAGATTGCCGAAGGCCAGCATAGCTGCGTTAGGCGGCGGTACGTTCCACAGGTTGAAGGTGACTTCGGCGGGCTGTCCCGGCACCTGCAGAGGATAAAAGCTCTTGGAAACCAGTTCGACAACCCCAGAATTGTCCAGGTCGTTCCAGAACGTGTCGTTGAAGGTTTTGAGCAGAGCGTTGTTCTGGGGATCGGCGTTGGCGGGTTTGAAGTCGGGAACTGCGAGCCGAACTTTGTCGACGCCAAGGCCGGAACCGGTGCGCACCCAGTCCTGGGCGAGGGAAGTAGGAACGAGTAGCGAAGAGAACAGAATCAGGCAACTCAAGGCGCTCAGAATCCGTACGCCGGTTGGGGTGAAGCGCCGGGCCTGTCTTTTTCTCTTTCTGGGTCTGTCGTCCATCCGTTTGGAGCCGTTACGCGAACCCGGGCAAAAGGATACTGCGTACGACAATATCGTACTGCGATATGTTTTCATTAGCAAGTTACTGTCGATCATAGTCGCAAGTCTGGAACCATAAGAATAATCAGGTAGATGCTCTATAGAGTGTTTCCTATCCTGTACATCCACATCGGAATTTTCGGCCATCGCTTTATGGATGCCCTCACCCGCCTCTAAGTACCCAAGTTTATTTCTTGGTGTAATCGAACCAATACTCCACTGAAATCTTGCTGCCGTTGTAGTCCGAGGGCAGGGGGCCAAAAGTGTCGATACGCTGCAACGCCCGGACGGCGGATTGATCGAGCGATGGAACCCCGCTGGATTGCTCGACCTTCACGTTGTAAGGATGACCATCACGGGCGACCTCGAACGTAATGTAGACCCGCTGCGCGTTGCTGATCCCGGGATCGACTTCGTACTTCAGCCAATTTTCGGAGACCTTTCGTTGAATGACTTCAACATACCAACCGTATCTAGTGCCAAAGTCGCCGCCGCCCCCAGTGACGCCGAAACCGCCCTTGGCGCCGCCCGCGGAAAAGCTGCCATAAGGTCCGCTGACCGGACCACCTTCGCCGAAGGCGGCCTGGTTAGTGTCTTCTTCCGGCGCAGGCTGGGGCTTCGATTTTGTAGGGGTGGGCGGTTTCGTCGGTTTGATTCTTGAATTCTTACCCTGAATCTCGATGGCGTCGGGTTCTTTCTCCTCAACCTTGGGCTCAGACTTGGTGATGCCCTTGGATTCGTTGGCCAGCACGTTCTGGTTCTGTGCGGTCGTAGAAGGCAGGGGAACGCTGCTGACCAACGTGACGCCCATTGCGTCACCCCCGCCTCCGGCACCCCAGCCTTCTCCGCGCGACCCCGTAAACACGACGGAGTAGAGCAGAATGAACCCGGTAACCGCGATGTGGAAGCCCGCGGACCAGCTGAGAGCGCGTCCCCAGTTGTCGTGTTCGAAGAATATCTCAGCGTTTCGCGCCATTTTCTTCCAGAGGCTGAGTGACGATGCTGACGTTGGTGATGCCCGATTGCTTGACCGCGTCCATGACTGTGGCAAAGGCGCCGAAAGGCACGTTCTCATCGGCTCGGACGAAGATGAACTGGTTGCGGGGATCGCGAATCTTTTGCCGCAGCTTGGCGGCGATTTCGTGGATGTTGACGGCATCGTTGCCGAGGAAGACGCGCTGATCCTTGTTGATGGTGATGACGACCCGTTCCTCGGTAATCTCCTTGACGGTGCGGGTCTTGGGCACGCTGACTTCAATGCCCGATTGCAGAACGGGCGCGGTGACCATGAAGATAATGAGCAGAACGAGGACCACGTCCACCAGCGGAGTGATGTTGATATCGGCGAGAGCGGTTTGGGTGCGGCCGTCGGGTGAGGTGAACGCCATCAGCGCCTCCCATCGGCCGCAGGCTGCGCCTGACTGTTCTCGATGGCGTTAAGCACTTCGAGGGTGAAATCGTCGCCGCGAGCGGCGAACTGCCGAATTGAGTTGCCAATTAGGTTGTAAGCGATGACTGCCGGGATGGCGGCGGCGAGTCCGGCTGCGGTGGTGATCAGAGCTTCGGAAATGCCCGGGGCGACGGCGCGCAGCGTAGCGCCGCCAGCGGTGCCCAGGCCGTGAAAGGCGTCGATGATGCCCCACACCGTGCCAAACAATCCGATGAACGGGGTGACGGCGGCCGTAATGGCGAGCCAGGGAACGTTGCGCTCCAGGCGCGTGATCTCTTCCGAGGCTCCGATCTGCATGCCGCGTTGGACTGCCGTCAGGCTGCGCAGCGTGGCGCCGGTCGCGGCGAGTTGGCGCTTGTATTCCTGGAATCCACCTTCGAAGACGCCGACCAGAGGGCTGGGCCGGAACTGATCAGCGACCGTGGCGATGTCCTGCAAACGTTGGGCTTTGCGAAAAGCCCGCAGAAAGCGTCCACTCTGCAGCCGGGCGCGGCTCAGCAAGCTCCATTTAGTAAGGATGATTGCCCAGGAGATCACGCTGAAGGCTAGCAAAGTGAGCAAGACGAACTTGGCGACCGCGCCGGTACTGGAAACGAGATCGAGAATTTCGCCACCGAGAAAAACTCCAAGCAAGCTGGAAAGGTGCATTGAGATTAATAGGATTCCTTTTCCGGATTATAGATGATGGAGGGCGAAAGATTGGGGACGTATCTCAATCATAACCTTCGCGAGCGCCACGGTGCCGATGCCGGGCTGATTCACCCTTAATGGCAGAAATTAATTTTGACCGCTATACCCTGCGGAGAAGAACGGCATCCAAGAGTCGCGGCACTGGACCGCTTGAAAATTCTCAGTGGAGGAATAGCTTATGGCGCAGTATGGAATCCTACGAGGGTATCGCTTCCCGGGAGTCGGTGAAGATATTCGCGGCTCGAAGTTATACGGCTTGAACGATGAAAAACTGGGCAAGATCGACGACGTGATCTTTGACTACTTCAGCGGAGCAATCAGCTACATAGTAGTGGATACGGGCGGATGGTTGACCACCAAGAAATTTATCGTTCCCGCAAGCCGCTTGCGGACTTCGACCGAACACAAAGATGACTTTGCCGTCGACCTGACCAAGGCGCAGATCGAAACCTTTCCGCCCTACCAAGAGGCAGACTTGGAATCAGAGCAACAGTGGGCGGACTATGAAGGGCGCTATCGGTCAAAGTGGGAGGCCGATCCGGTGATGCACCGGGCGGGAACCGACCGGAATATTACTCCAACAACAAAGCAGATGCCGCCGGATGCAACGCCGGTTCGAAGGGCGCCGGGTGCAGAAAGCGTGGATACCGGGGCATTCACGGACGGTGGCTTCGCAGCCAGCACCGACGCTGTCGTTATCAGCCAGAGCGCGGTGGGAATTGGGCCGCGTTGGGACACGTTCCAGGATCGCTTGCGCGAGCGTCGCAAGGAAGTGATTAGAACCGGATCGACGGAAGAAAGCGCGGACAAGTATCGCAAAGCTGGTTAGTCATAACTAGCTTTGCACAGAGCCACGGCTTGAGCCGTGGCTTTTTTGTTGGTCGCAGACCGGCGAAAGACGGCTTCTCCATACCGAAACAGGCTACCGAGACGCTCGGGGTATTTCGTGCTATGCTGCGCAAAACTTCGACGTCGTCGACCGGATCGTCGACCAAGGACGGCCTGTGCTGGTTGAATTGCGGCTGGAAAACTACGCGGTGATCGACAACGCGGCGGTGGAGTTCGCTTCCGGACTGAACCTGCTGACGGGAGAAACCGGCGCGGGGAAGTCCATCCTGATCGATGCGCTGGCGCTGTTGCTGGGTGAAAAGGCGTCGAGCGAAGTGATTCGTACCGGTGCGGAGCGCGCGGTGGTCTCTGCGGTTTTCGAGTGCGACGGCGTCGCCGGGGACGCGATCGGTAAAGTGCTGGGGCGAAACGGTCTCGACGAATCGGACGACGGTTCTCTGATTGTGCGCCGTGAAATTGCAGCTGGAGGCAAGGGCCGCGTATTCGTGAACAATCAGGCAGCGACGGTCGCGGTGTTGCGCCAGCTGGCGCCGCATCTGGCGACCATCCATGCGCAGAATGAATCAATTCTGGCGTTCGACGCTCCGGCGCGTCTGGGACTGCTGGATGGATTCGCCGGAGCTCAAGTCGAGCCGGTGGCGGCGGCATTTGAAGCGTGGAAGGGAATTCGCGCGCGCATCGACGACCTGGAGCGAGGTGAGCAGGACCGCTTGCGGTTAGTTGACCTGTGGATCTTTCAGAGGCGCGAGATCGAAGAAGCCAGGCTGCAGGCCGGCGAAGACGAGCAACTGGAAATCGAGAAGCGCGTGCTAGCCAACGCGGAGAAGATTTACAACGCTGCCATGCAGGCTTTCGATCTGCTGTACGAGGGCGACGGCTCCACGACTGCATCGATGCGGGCCGCGCAGAAGCAGATCGAAGAACTGGCCCGCTATGAGCCCAAGTTTCAAGAGGCACTGGCGGCGCTGGAGACGGCACGAATCAGCGTGGAAGACGTAGGAGCAACGGTCAGGGATTATGCCGGCGGAATCCATGCCTCCCCCGAACATCTGGCGGAAGTGGAAGACCGGCTGGCGTTGCTCGACCGTTTGAAACGCAAGTATGGTCCAGCACTCGAGGACGTGATCGCCTTCGGAGCAGACGTGGCGCGCAAGCTTTCAGAGATCGAAAACAAGGATGAGATTCTGCGTGAGTTGCGCGCCGAACTCGCAAAGGCCGGTACGGAGTATTTGCGGGCGGCGCGGGCACTTTCGAAAAGCCGGCAGGACGCCGCCCGCAAGCTGGAGAAGCTGGTCGAGGCCGAGATCAATGATCTGGCAATGAAGTCGGCGTTCCGGATTGAAATGACGACGTCGGAGCAAGAAGGGAACTGGACGTCGACTGGAATCGATCAGGTCGTCTACATGATTGCGACGAACCCGGGCGAGCCCATGCGGCAGCTGGAGCACATTGCCTCGGGGGGAGAATTGTCGCGAGTGATGCTGGCGCTGAAGGTCAGCGTGGAAGCGGGCACAGCCCATGTGGCGCAGGCGCCTTCGCCCGCGAAAGCACGCTCCACGAACCCGGCCCTACGTGCCGCCCAGCGCACCATGGTCTTCGACGAAATCGATACCGGCATCGGAGGCCGCGCCGCCGAGTCAGTAGGGAAGAAGCTGAAAGCGCTGGCGCATGCCAATCAGGTGCTGTGCGTGACGCACTTGCCGCAGATCGCAACTTTTGCGGATCACCATTACGTGATCGAGAAGAAGGAACGCAATGGCCGCACCCGAACCACGATCCGCGCCATCGTGGGCGAAGAACGCACAGAAGAGGTAGCGCGCATGCTGAGCGGAGCCAAGCTGACCGATACTTCGCGCAAGCACGCGGAGCAGATGATTAAGGCGAACGGGTAGCGTGCGCTTCCGCCCGCAGAACCATTCGCTGCGTGGAATCCCCGATCACTGCTAATCCCCGCCGTTTCTGTGGCTTACGTTGACCAGAAGGGTACTTTCCGGTAGTTTATTACTATCGCCCTCAATGCGTTCGTGTACCCTGACTATATAGATTCTGGGGTCTGATTTTGCATCCGAAGCGGTCTGGGGAAGATCACAAGAACGGGAGTTTGATAGTGCCAAATAGCCAGGGTAAGACGGTGCTTTTGCTGAAGCCGCGGGGGTTCTGCGCCGGTGTGGTGCGGGCCATCGATGTTGTCCGCATTGCGCTGGAGGCCTTCGGTCCACCGATTTATGTGCGTAAGGAGATCGTCCACAACAGCTTTGTGGTGGACGAGTTGCGCGGCAAGGGGGCCATCTTCGTCGACAGCGAGGATGAAGTCCCCAACGGCGAGCGCGTGATCTACAGCGCCCATGGGGTTTCGCCCGAGGTGCGCGAACACAGCGCCCGGCGCGGTTTACGCGTGATCGATGCCACTTGTCCGCTAGTCACCAAGGTCCACGTGGAGGCGGTGAAGTTTGCCAAGGAAGGCTATTCGCTCATCCTGATCGGGCACCACGATCATGACGAAGTGATTGGAACGCTGGGCGAGGCTCCTCTGGTGACGCAGGTGGTGGGGAATCCGGAGCAGGTGAAGTCGCTGAGCGTGCCGGATCCGGATCACGTGGCGTATCTCACGCAGACGACGTTGAGCCTCGACGAAACGAAGGATATTATCGCGGCCCTCAAGAAAAAGTTCCCGAACATTAAAGGACCTGCGGCACAGGATATTTGCTATGCCACGGAAAATCGGCAGGTAGCCGTGAAGGAAGTGGCCTCGGAATCAGATCTGCTACTGGTGGTGGGGTCGGAGAATAGCTCAAATTCGAATCGTCTGGTCGAGGTGGCGCGCAACCTGGGTACCAACGCGCATCTCATCGATAGCTACAAAGACATTGAGGCCGAGTGGCTGCTGGACGTGAAAACCATCGCGCTCACAGCTGGCGCCTCGGCGCCCGAGTGTCTGGTGGAGGAGACCATGAAATTTCTTGCCACCAAAGGTTTCGACAACGTACAGGAACTCGAAGTGATGCCGGAAAACGTCCGCTTCGGGCTGCCGCCGGAGATTGTCGAGGCCATCGCCGCCGCTCCGGCAAGCGCTACCGCGGATTAACGGAGCCGCACATTGATGGAAATGGACACAAACTCCCCCGATTCCAACCTAGTTTCCGCACCACAACTTCGCTTTGGAAAAATCGACGGACTGGCCAGCCGTGTGGGCGCTGCCATGGACGCCGCCCGCCGCTTTCTTTTCTCTGCGCAGCACGAGAGTGGATATTGGTGTGGGGAGTTGGAAGCTGACACCACTCTCGAGTCCGATTACATCCTGCTGCACACCCTGCTCGGGACGGGCGATCCCGAGCGCTTCCGGAAGGCGGCGAACTGGATTATTCAACATCAGAATGAAGATGGTGGTTGGAATACCTACCCGGCCGGGCCATCGAACATCGGCGCGTCGGTAAAAGCGTATTTCGGGCTGAAACTCGCGGGATACACCGCGGATCATCCCGTGCTGCAGCGCGCCCGCAAGAGAATCCTCGAACTCGGCGGCGTCACCGAGGTCAATACCTTCACCAAGATCTATTTGTGCTTCTTCGGGCAGTACGATTACGATGCCGTCCCGGCGATTCCGCCGGAGATTATCCTGTTTCCCAACTGGTTCTGGTTCAACCTCTACGAGATTTCAGCTTGGTCGCGGGCCATTCTAGTGCCCCTTTCCATCTGTTACGCCAAGAAGCCATTCAAGAAGATTCCCCGCGAAATGGGAGTGGAAGAGTTATTCGTCGGCGGAATGCTCAAGTCGCGTATGCGCCTGCGCTGGTCGAAAAAGCTGGTCTCGTGGCGCAATTTCTTCCTCTGCCTTGACCGCATGACGCATTGGTTCGAGCGCGTTCACATTCGGCCTCTGCGATCGGTTGCCCTCAAGAGCGCGGAGAAATGGATGCTCGAACGCTTCGAGATGAGCGACGGGCTGGGCGGTATCTATCCCTCGATCATGAACTCCATCATAGCGATGCGTTGCCTGGGTTACTCGGTGGACGATCCGCAGGTGATTCGCGCGCTCGATGAATTCGAGAAGTTAGGGATTGAAGATAGCGACACGTTCCGCATGCAGCCTTGCATGTCTCCGGTGTGGGATACGGCATACGCCATGTTTGCTCTGGGTGAAGCGGGAGTGCCGGCGAACGATCCGCGGATGGTGAAGAGCGCGGACTGGATCCTGCAGAAGCAGGTGCGGACGCCCGGCGACTGGCAGATCAAGAACAAGAAGGGCAAGCCGGGCGGGTGGTACTTCGAGTTCAACAACGAGTTTTATCCGGACGTGGATGACACCGCGATGGTTTGTCTGGCGCTGAGCCGGGTCGAGCATCCCAATGGACGCTACCAGCGCGAGTCGGTGCAGCGCGCCATGGATTGGGTCTTGTCGATGCAGTGCAAGAACGGCGGCTGGGCGTCGTTCGACAAAGACAACGACCGCATGGTGTTTCAACACGTGCCGTTCGCCGATCACAACGCCATGCTCGATCCCGCGACCGTCGATATTACCGGCCGCATCCTCGAGATGATGGCCGCCTACGGCTACGACCAAAATCATCCGTCCGTGAAGCGGGCGATTCAGTTCATCCGCAACGAGCAAGAAGCGGACGGAAGCTGGTTCGGGCGCTGGGGCGTGAACTACATCTACGGCACGGCGCTGGTGCTCCGCGGGCTAGAAGCGATCGGCATGGACAACCACGAGCCCTGCATTCAGCAGGCGGCGGAGTGGCTGCGCATGGTGCAGAACCCGGATGGCGGTTGGGGCGAGTCCTGCGGTTCCTATGACCATCCCAGCTCGCGCGGGGTGGGCCCGAGCACGCCTTCGCAAACGGCATGGGCGACTTTGGGATTGCTGGCGGTAGGCGACACGCGGAGCGATTCGGTGGCCCGTGGTATCGCTTACCTGCTGCGCACCCAGCGAGAAGACGGTTCCTGGGATGAGCCCTATTGCACGGGCACGGGCTTTCCCCGCGTGTTTTATTTGCAGTATCACCTTTACCGCGAATATTTCCCACTCCTGGCGCTAACGACGTATGCCAAGGTGATGGAGAAGTCCGAAAACTAGTTCTCAGTTCGCAGTTCTCAGTTCTCAGTATCGCTCCCACGCGTTGAGGCTCTGACTGAGAACTGGGTACTGAGAACTGAGAACTGCTCTGAAGGTCTTCGTCACTGGCGCAACTGGATTTCTAGGTTCCCACGTAGCCCGCGTTTTGTCGGAGCAGGGGGCCGATTTGCGACTGCTGGTGCGCCCGACCAGCAATCTGAAGAATCTGGAGGGCCTAAAGGCAGAAACGGCCACTGGCGACCTGCGCGATCCGGCGTCCCTGGAAAAGGCGATGGCAGGCTGCGAGGTGGTCTTCCACGTGGCTGCCGACTACCGGCTCTGGGTGCGGGATCCGGCCGAGATGTACCGCTCGAATGTAGAGGGAACGAGGGCCATCCTGGAAGCCGCGCTGAAGAACGGAGTGCGCTGTGTGGTATACACGTCGAGCGTCGCTACCATGGGCTTCACAGGGAACGGTCGTCCGGCGGACGAAGATTCTCCGGTGTCGCTGGCTGACATGATCGGGCACTACAAGCGGTCTAAGTTCATGGCCGAGCAGGTAGCAGTAGAAGCCGGCCGCAGCGGGATGCGAGTAGTGACAGTGAATCCGACCACCCCGGTGGGCGAGCAGGATGTTAAGCCGACTCCAACGGGACGGATTGTCGTCGACTTTCTTAAGAGGAAGTTTCCCGCTTACGTGGAGACGGGACTGAATCTGGTAGATGTTCGTGAATGTGCCGAGGGACACGTTGCCGCCCTGGAAAAAGGCAGGAGCGGCGAGCGCTACATTCTGGGGGGAGAGAACCTGACGCTGAAGCAGATTCTCGATAAGCTGGGCTTGATCGCGGGCTTGCCCTCGCCGAAAGTGAAGCTGCCTTACTTCGTTGCCTATGCAGCGGGCGCGGTGGATGAGACGGTATCAGGCCGCCTGTTGGGTCGCGAGCCCCGCGCGACGGTGGAGACGGCGCGCATGGGAAAGAAAAAGATGTGGGCCAGCTCTGACAAGGCGGCCCGGGAATTGGGATGGAGGACCATACCCGCGGACGGGGCATTGCGCCGGGCAGTAGAGTGGTTCCGGGCCAACGGGTATGCGTAAAGTCGCGATCGTCGCCGCGCTGGAGCGCGAAGTCAGCGGGCTAACCAGGAGTTGGAATCGCGTTGCGCAGCAGTATGACGGTCGCAGATTTGTTTTCTTTGAGCGGAACGAAGTGGTTGTCGTGTGCGGCGGAATCGGCGTGGAGGCAGCGCGTCGGGCAGCCGAGGCAGTGATCGCGTTGTACCAACCGGTCCTAGTGGAGTCGGTTGGGTTCGCCGGGGGATTGGAGGCAGGTCTGCAAGTAGGAGATCTTTTCCTGCCGGCAGTTGTGATTGATTCCCGCGACGGCAGCCGGATCGAAATCGAAGCCAGACTAGAACAGGGAAGATCAGGACGGGGAAGAGCTTCGCTGCTGACCTTCACGGCGGTGGCCGGAGTGCAGCAGAAAGCCAGCCTGGCGCAGGCTTACGGGGCACAAGCCGTGGATATGGAAGCAGCGGGAGTGGCGGCGGCAGCACGCGCACATGGGATTCCATTCGGTGCGACGAAAGTAATTTCCGATGAGCTGAATTTCGAAATGCCTCACACAGCCCGCTTTATCGACCCCCAGGGCCGTTTCAGGACCGTGAACTTTGCAGTTTTTATCGCACTGCGGCCCTGGCTCTGGGGGCGAGTTGCCATGCTAGCCGGCAACAGTCGCAAGGCAGCAAGCGTGCTGGGCGAGCATCTCGAGCGTTGGGTTCAGGATTTGGGCCCGGCCTCCGAGCTGGTCGCGGCGATTGGCGCGTCGCAGGCTGGGGATCGCAAATGAGAATTCGTATGAAACTCCGACAGCTGGTCCTAGTCGTCTTGTGCGCGGCGATGCGTCTCGCCGCACAGTCGGCCGCCGCTGACGTTTACGCAGAAAGCTATCGTCAGGGCTCGACCCGTGTCATGGAGGAGAGCTTTGAGGTCAAGCTAACGCCCCAAGATTCACTTTACCGGGAGCGCATCAAAGATTTGCGTGGAACCGACCGCTATGCCTTCTCGCTTGTTCCACTCGGCCCGGAGGGCGATACCAAGATCACATCCTGGCGGGGGAAGCTGGCCGACCTGCAACACCCTATTTACGATAACGTGCTGCAGGTGTCGCCCAATCCTTCCGATGATCCGAAGAACGAAGCCAAGAATGCCTTGTGCCGGCTCTGGCCCTCGACCTTCGCGGCCGTTCCAGTGGGCGCTAAACGCATAATGAAAGTCGATAATTTCTATGTTGTGTTGCAAGTGAAGGCGTATCACTTCACGCCGCCAGAATCGCCGTATCTCGATTCCATGACGGTGGAGGTCGAGTTCAGGAACACGGACCCGAGGCAGGCCGAGGGTTCCGGGAAATGACGTCTGAGGGCTAACATCGACGCCCCCGCTAGCGGCCGCGGTGTGAAGCGCATCCGAAGCAGAGTTCATCTAAGGGTTGATGGGCACGGGCTGATCGGTAAGAGTTGATGGGAATTGCTGGACAAATCGCGATCGAAGACCGAAGCCAGTCGATTCCGGCGACCATGCTGGCGGCGGTTTACAGGGGCATGAATGACGTACGCCTGGAGACTGTTCCCGTGCCCCAGATCGGCGCCGGAGAATTGCTGCTGCGGGTGCATACCTGCGGGGTTTGCGGCACGGATCTGAAAAAGATCGCGTCGGGATCGCACTCGGCGCCGCGCATCTTCGGCCACGAAACCTCCGGAGTCGTGGCGGCCGTGGGCGCTGGCGCAAAGAAGTTTGAGCCAGGAGACAGGGTTGTCGTCTTTCATCACATCCCCTGCCGCCAGTGCTACTACTGCCGGCACAAGACCTTCGCACAGTGTCCGACTTATAAGAAGGTGGGATGCACGGCTGGGTTTGAGCCTTCCGGCGGAGGCTTCGCGGAATATGTTCGGGTGATGGATTGGATCGTCGAGCAAGGAACCGTAAGAATCCCCTCCGGCGTTTCCTTCGAACAAGCCTGTTTTGTAGAGCCTGTAAACACCTGCATGAAGGGGATCGAAGCTCTGCGCCTGCAGCCCGGCGAGACCGCGCTGGCCATCGGGCAAGGCCCAATCGGCATCGTACTCAGCGTACTGGCACGCCGGGCAGGGGCCACGGTTATTACTTCCGATTTGTATCCCGAGAGGCTTAGAATAGCTAAAAGCCTTGGTTTTGAGCATACAATTGACGCATCCCAGAACGATGTGGTGCGGGCAGTGCAGGAGCAAACCGAAGGCCGGGGCGCGGACGCTGTGATTTTGGCCGTGGGCAGCAATGCCTTGATTCGGCCCGCGATGGACGCAGCCCGTCCGGGTGGTCGGGTGTTATTGTTTGCGCAGACGCAGCGCGGAGAAGTGGTGATCGATCCCGCCGCGATTTGCGTCGACGAGAAGGCGCTGGTCGGTTCTTATAGCGCCTCTGCGGATTTGCAAGAGGAGTCAGTTCGTTTTGTGATGAACCGTGAAATGGACTTGGAACGGCTGATTAGCCATCGCTTTCCGCTGCAGGAGAGTCCCCGGGCGTTAGAGCTCGCAGCTCATCCGCAGCCGGCATCGATGAAGATCGTGATTCAGCCGGGTACGACCTGGAACCGTGAGTCCCGGGAAGGAAGCCAGCAGTGAATGGAAAAATGACGGCTGCCGTTCTCTACGGCAAAGAAGATCTGAAGATTGAACGAGTGCCCATCCCTCGCGTGGAAAAGGGCGAGGTGCTGGTCAAGGTACAGGTCGCTCTAACCTGCGGGACTGACCTCAAGGTGTATCAGCGCGGCTACCACGCCCGCATGATTGTGCCCCCTGCATTGTTCGGCCATGAACTGGCCGGAGTGATCGAGGAAGTCGGCGAGGGCGTTCTCAGCTTCAAAAAGGGCATGCGCGTAGTGGCGCTGAATTCCGCGCCCTGCCAGATGTGCTTTTACTGCTCCAAGCACCAGGAAAATCTCTGCGAAGACTTGCTCTTCAACAACGGAGCCTACGCGGAATACATCCGCGTGCCCCGGCGTATTGTCGAAGCCAATATGCTGGTCATCCCGGCCAACGTGAGCTTCGAAGACGCGGCCATGACGGAACCGCTGGCCTGCGTGCTGCGGGGCTTGCACGAAACCGGCGTCGAAATCGGCGACACGGTTACGATCATCGGCGGCGGCCCCATTGGATTGATGTTTGTGCAGGTAGCTCGAGCCATCGGTTGCAACGTGATCTCGGTAGTGAAGCGCGACGAACAGGTGGTAGCCGCCAAGCACATGGGCGCGCATGAAATCGTGCAGACCACCAAGGTCCCGGACGTAGTGGAGGCCGTGCGCGCACTCACGCCGCAGAAGCGCGGCTGCGATGTGGTCATCGAAGCCGTGGGACGTCCCGAGGCCTGGGAGTGGACCGTGGAGATGGTCCGCAAAGGCGGCACTGTAAATTTCTTCGGCGGCTGCGCCAGCGGATCCAAGGTGCAACTCGATACCAACCGCTTGCACTATTCCGAGATCACGCTGAAAGCCACGTTCCATCACACGCCGGAGACGGTGCGCCGGGCCTTTGGACTGATCGCAGCCAAAAAAATCCGCCCCACTGATTACATCACCGGCGAAGCTCCTCTCTCGAGCCTGCAAAAGGTGCTCCGCCACATGCTGAACCGCGGCGGCGACATCAAGACGGCCATCATTCCCGGCCACTGACCTTGTCTGCGCTTCAGTCGCGGGACAATCGGTGCTGCAGTCGCGAAGCGACGGCATTCATTAGCCCCGGACGTAAGTCCGGGGTAGGGGTCGGAAGATGGAGCCGAGTCCCGATAGAGCCTGCCCTGAGCGAAGCCGAAGGGGACGGCACGGGCGCTCTCAGGGAGCAAAAACGAAAACCGCATCTTAACTGAATGACTTCTACAGCCGCCACCGACTCTCGCATGTCCATCGCACCCGCCGCCGCGCTGGGCTGGAGTCGCCTGCCCGCCGAATATGCGATCCCGAAGTCCGCGCCCTCGCTGGAAGAAGCACAAGAATACTGCCGCCGCCTAGCCCGGACACACTACGAGAATTTCTCGGTCGCAACCTGGTTTCTTCCCAAGCACCTCCGTCAGGATTTCCTGAACGTCTACGCCTATTGCCGCATCTCTGACGATCTGGGCGACGAGGTGGGAGACGCCGGGGCGGCGCTGGCCTTACTGGATGAATGGCAGGCTGAACTCGACGCTTGCTACGAAGGCAATCCGCGCCATCCGGTCTTTGTAGCCCTCGCCGAAACCGTCAAAAAGTTTCAAATTCCTAAGCACGAGTTCTCCGATCTTCTGATCGCCTTCCGCCAGGACCAAACCGTCACACGTTTTGAAACTTTCGACGATGTGCTCGCCTACTGTCGCTACTCGGCAAATCCCGTAGGGCATCTTGTCCTCTATTTGTGCGGCTATCACGACGCTGAGCGCCAGCAGCTTTCTGACTACACCTGCACCGCACTGCAGCTCGCGAATTTCTGGCAGGACGTCAGCGTGGACTACGGCAAAGACCGAATCTATCTGCCGCTCGAAGACTTACGGCGCTACTCGGTGAGTGAGAAGGATATCCGGGAAAAGCAGAACACTCCCGCCTTCTGCGAGATGATGAAGTTTGAAGTCGAGCGCGCCCGCCAATGGTTCGAGCGCGGCCTGCCTCTGATCGGCAAGGTAGATGCCGACCTGGCCATCGACATCGAACTCTTCAGCCGCGGCGGCCAGGAGATTCTGAACGCCATCGAGCGCCAGTCCTTTGCCGTCCTCGGCCGCCGTCCGGTGATTTCAAAGCCACGCAAACTCGCCCTTGTGGCCCGGGCCGCGTTAGGCAAGTTGTTGGGGGTGTCCAGTGAGTCCGGAAGCCGGAAGCCGGAAGCCGGGAGCCGCCCCCGATGAGCGCAGGAGCGCAGCAGATGCTGATTCCGTGGACTCCGGCTCCGGCGCAGCTCACCATGGCGTACTCGGTGTGCCGCGGCATTACCCGCACCAACGCCAAGAATTTCTATTACGCGTTCCTGGTTCTGCCCAAGCGCAAGCGCCAGGCGCTGTGCGCCGTCTATGCCTTCATGCGGCGCTGCGACGACATTTCCGACGACCCCAATCTCAGTCTCGAGGAACGCCGCTACAAACTCGACACCTGGCTGGACGCCTTGCACCGCGCCCAGCAAGGCGAACCAACCGACGATCCAATCCTGCTGGCTCTGACTGACGCACAACGCCGCTACACCATTCCCGCGGGTCTGCTCGACGAGCTCGCGATGGGAACAGCGATGGATGTAGCAGGTCCCGAAGCTGGAACCCACGATGCGCCGCCTTCCGCGAATGCCGCGGTTCCAGGCCTGACCATCCAGTACCAGACCTTCGACGATCTCAAAGTCTATTGCTATCGCGTGGCGTCGGTGGTGGGCCTGGTCTGCATCCACGTTTTTGGCTATCGCGATCCCGCGGCCGAGACGCTGGCTGAGCACTGCGGCCTGGCCTTCCAACTCACTAATATTATTCGCGACGTCAAAGAAGATGCCGCGATGGGCCGCGTGTATTTGCCGGAAGAAGATCTGGCCAAGTTCGGCCTGTCGGCCGCGGAATTGCTTTCGGCGCCCGATCCCGCTCGCTTTCGTCCGTTGCTGGCTCTCGAAGCCGATCGCGCCCGCCAGTTCTATCAGGCCGGCGATCAACTCATCCCCTATATTTCAGAAGACAGCCAGCCTGCGCTGTGGGTGCTGGTCAACATCTACCGGCGACTGCTGGAAAAAATCGCCGAGCGCCAGTACGACGTCTTCAGCGGCAAGGTAAGCCTCACGGTCAGCGAAAAACTACGCGTCCTTGGAAAAGGCTTCCTGCAACGCCTGACCTGATATCTTGCGGCAGAGTCGCGAAGCGACGCCATTCATTAGCCCCGCACGTAAGTGCGGGGTGAGCTACGAGAAGGGAACCAAGTCCCTTCAGGGACGACACCCGCTTGTGACCGCGTTGTCACCCGAAATGCGTTATCAAGAATCCTGAATGATTGCGAACTCCGTCCAACCCACAGTAGCCATCGCCGGCGGCGGTCTAGCCGGCCTAGCCACGGCCTGCGCGCTTGCGGACTCCGGCTTTCGCGTCACCCTCTTCGAGCGCCGTCCTTATCTCGGCGGACGCGCTTCCTCCTACGAGCATCCCGGCACCGGCGAGGTCGTCGATAACTGCCAGCACGTGCTTTTCCGCGTCTGTACCAACCTGGTCGAGTTCTACCGCCGCATCGGTGTAGAAGACAAAATCCGCTGGTTCGACGAAATGACTTTCATCGAACCCGGCGGCCGCAGCAGCGTGATGCGCGCCTCTCCGCTGCCTGCCCCGCTGCACACCGGGCCGTCTTTCCTCGCCTTTCCGTTTCTCTCCGCCAAAGACAAGCTGGTAATTTCGCGAGCCATCGCCGCCCTCGCCCTGACCAGGCAGCGCGATACCGGCCAATCTTTTCTCGAATGGTGCCGCCAGCATGGCCAAACTGCGAACGCTATCGAGCGTTTCTGGAAGCCAATCCTGGTCAGCGCTCTGAGTGAGGATCTCGACCTCATTTCAATCCCCGCCGCGGCGCAAGTCGTGCGCGAGTCGATGAAGTCCCCATCCGCGCGCCACATGGGCGTCCCCAGCATCCCGCTGACCCAGCTCTACAATCAAGCGGGAGACTACATTCGCGCCCGCAACGGCGAAATCCGCTTCCGCACCTCCCTAGAAACGTTTTTCCCCGACAAGTCACAAGTGCGGATTCGAGTAAATAACAAAAGCGAAAGCGAAGCGCCGTTCGACTATCTAGTCCTGGCGCTGCCCTTCGAAAGCCTCGACCGCGTGCTCCCGCAAAGTCCGGAAGCCGCACCGTTGCGCGAACAGCTCAGCCATTTCGAGTCCTCTCCCATCACCGGCATTCATCTCTGGTTCGATCGCCAGATCACCGACCTTGACCACGCCGTCCTACTCGACCGAACCGTGCAATGGATGTTCCACAAGTCGCGGCTGCTAGAGCGTGCTCGGGAAGGGCACGACTTCAGTCGTGCCGATAATGCTCAGGCTAGGAACGGGGCTTTAGCCCCTGAGGGCCAGGGCAGCTACATCGAACTAGTCGTCAGCGCGTCGAAGAGCCTCATCGACAAGTCGCGCGCCGAGATCGTCGACCTCGCCCTGAAAGAAGTCCGCGAGTTTTTTCCGGCAGCGCGCACAGCGGATCTGGTGAAGTCCACGGTGATCAAGGAAGTTCGCGCCACCTACTCCCCTCGCCCCGGGATCGATGCCTTCCGCCCGCAGTCGTTGACGGCCTGGCCCAGAGTCTTCCTCGCTGGAGATTGGACTGCGACCGGTTGGCCCGCCACCATGGAAGGCGCAGTCCGCAGCGGATATCTGGCCGCCGAAGCGCTGACCCGATCCGCTGGAGTCGACCATTGTCCCTTCCTGGTTCCCGACATGCGCCCCACCGGCCTGATGCGCCTCTTCTCAAAGTGAACGGGCTCCCACGGCCTTTCGCAAATCTGACAGGCCATTCAAAAAAATGGCCCCATTCTTCGCCAGAACAAGCGCCAAGAATGAGGCGGCCAGGATGCAGGGATTTACATCCCGCTCTGAAAGACCAAGGCTTCCTTGTCACGGCGGAAGTCGATCTCGTTGAGCGTTTTATTCGCCGAGTCGATTTGGATCGCGTCTTGCGTTACCTCGCTGTCATTCATCTTCAAGGTTCCTGGCACCGTCGCCACAGGCTTCCCACTGCGCAGGAAGGTCACTTTCACGGCGGGGCCGGTTCCTTGCCATTCCAGTTTGTAATTCCCGGGTTCGAGTCGGTTGCCCCCGACTTGCACGGCGTCGGGAATATCTACCGAATGCTGATTCTTATCCCGTGCAAACGCGCCGAGCGGCGACAGAACGGCGAGAATTGACAGAAGTGCAACGTAGCTAGAAAGTTTCATTTTACAAATCTCCTCAAGATAAAAGTCGAAGAAGCAGGTTCATCCTTCTTCGCATTATGAGACGGTCAGTTCAGAAACTGAAAGTCACTCCTAATAGAGATGCTCATCTGCGCCCCCAGGATGCAGCGGGAGTGATGCGGGCGAGTAACGTTGAGCAAAGTTTTGTAATGCGCTGATCTGACCACTGGCCGGGTCAGGAGCTAGTGGTGAACGACGCGCTCTTCGATCTTAGAGAGAAAGGTCGGCGTGTGGCTTTTCATCAGATGCTGAATGCCAGGCCCGAACTCACGCCACAGGTTCATGCCCGCGTCATTGCCCACGGTCGAACCAAAATTGCTGAAGGGCTCCCCGACAGACCGCCTCCAGTATGGAGTTGAGGCTGTGTCCTTGGCGACCGCGGTTAGCGTTCGCAGCAAGTATGAGGTGTTTAGCCTGGCTTTTCCCGAGCTATCCCGCGTGATAAAAATCCGCGACGCCGCGTACGTGGATCGGCCCATCAGGCTGCTGCTGCTCGATGTGAGATAACCCAACTGCCGCTTCTGCGACGTCGGATTAAGATACTTACCAAAAATCGTGCTGGACTCAATCGTGGCCGGCTCCTTCAGACTAAATGCCGTCTTTTTGGAAGCGGCAAATCCGCCTTGGCCCATCACGCCCGCGTAGCCGTCGATCGCGCCAAAATTCAAAGGCGAGCGCGCGTCCTCGGTGAACCCGCTAAAGTTCTGTTTCTGAGTTGCAGTCTGTACCGAAGGAGCATCAGGAAGGGATTGACGTACGTTCTGGCACACTGCCCCGCAAACCGCCAACAAGACAAAAGACACAACCGCAAAGGGTCCGATTCGCTGCACCATACCAGAATCCTGCCGTCGTCAGGCTCCTACCGTCTGCCTGACGACTCGCCCAAAAGCCTACCTCGAACCTAGCACTCCACGTGCCATAGTTCTGAGCAAGAACGCTCACTTGCTAGGCATAGGGTTAGTTGCGGAAAGAGACGCTCCGGTTGCGGCCCAAACCCCGCTTCCATGGCCGATTTGCGGACCAGGCAAGGTAACCGAGCCTTATGTTGACGTTACAGCCTGCCGAAGGTGACAAGCGTCCAAATGTAGACACGCGTCCAAGCCGCACCGACAGTGTTTTGACATGCGCTCCGCCCACCCCTCGTGAAATAGTGCAAATTGTTGAACCAGCGTGATGCAAAGTGTTTCATTCCCGCGGGCCCGGCTCGCCCAGCAACTTCCACGCCTCGCGATATTTCTCAAACCGCTCCTCACCATCCTTCCTGCACCCAAACGGATAAAGATTGATAGTCAGCCGCCCTCCCAGCGCTCGCACCGGAATCAGATACCAGATCCGCCGCCCCCGCATCCGCCGGCCCTGCACCACCACCGCCAGAAAGTCGATCTGCTTCGACGTATAAGGCATATGTTTCCGCGTAGTCCTCCAGCAAGCCCGCACCGCGAATCCCCGATGATGCGACGACCCGCTCGCCTTCACCTGCACCCTCCACAACCGCCGCGGCGCATCCACAATCACGTCATAGCGCTCGTTGTTCCCGAACGGCTTAGCCACCCCAAACCTCCGACGTGCCGCATCCAGCATGAACTGCATCTCCGCCATTTCTCCGATATGCTTGCTGTTGTCCCGCCCACCAGGCACAATTGGGCGCCCCGTTTCTCGCGGCTTTTGCGAGAAAGCCTGCCCTGAGCCAGTCGAAGGGTGGGGTTTTCCCTTCGCCCGCTTCCCTCGGCCCCTTCGTCCGCCATCTCCCGACAATTTCCCCATGTTCATTAGCTCCCAAGTGTTAGCCGCGAAGCGGCGGAAGAATGCAGCCCAGGGCGCAAGCCCTGGGTAAGGAAGCGGAAGACAAAATAGCCCTGGAAGGGCGAAAGACAAGGCGGGGTGCAGATTGCCCGGCAGACCCAGGCACATCAACGCGCCAACAAAAATGGCGCAAGCCTGTCGGCCTGCGCCACTTTTCTTGCCCTCTATTATTAGAATATCAAGTTGAATGGGGTAATTGTGTCATCTCCCGCAAGTTTATATTTCCATCCGAATGAATGTCTTACGCAGAAATCATCAACTTTAGGGTCTTGACAGTCTTTCGGACGAAAGACGAAACAGCCAGCTTCTACCGGGCGTCATCCTGAGCGCAGCCGTTCTTCAGGCGGAGCGAAGGATCCTGCCCTGGCCGAAGTCGAAAGGGTCTCCCCATCGCGGCCGTACTGCCATTGGTCATCGGGATTACGGTCGCTAGCCGCGTTATCGCCCATTCAGAATTGGCCAACTCGGGCAGTGAGCGTAAAGGGGGCAGGCATTGCTGCCTGCCATCCCGTCACTTCCGCTATCCATTCACGTACCACCTCATGCTGGCAAGAGCGGGTGAAATGATGGCGAGAATTAAAGGTAAGACTGGCCCCCGGGAGGGAATCGGTATTCGTTGTTGACAACCAGTCGCTTTAGCGATACTGTCCGGGATTGAATTGGCAAAACCCCTCTCTGGGGGGCCAATTCATCTTCCCTCCAAGGGTCATGATAGGTAGCTAGCGTCCCCCAGGCCTTTTAACGTGTCGCGTGAATTCATGACAGACTAGCCTCTCACAAACTCGACCTTTTTGGATTGTTTTGGGGGTGCCGCCGAACTTCATTTCGGACCTTAACACAGGAGAGACGACCATGAAACGCCGTGTCCCGACTCCCTGCATTATGCTTAGTCTGCTTGCGCAGGTGGTTCTGCTAGCGCGTATCCCCGCCCACGCGCAACAACTCGACGAGAGAGAATTTTCCAGATTCCAGTCCACGCCGCTCAGGTGTTCAATTGCAGGCGAACAGTGTCCCCCCTTCCAGCCCTGTTGCCCAGGCCTGACCTGCGAGCTAGAAGGAGACCGAGCGTACTGTGTGAAGGTAAGTCCGCCCCCACCGCCGACCGTCAACACGCTGCCCTCCCCGTCTGACGGCGCTATCGACTTGCCCTATGGTTTCACCTTTACAGCGAAGAATGGCGCGCTGCCACTAACGTGGAGCGAGACCGGTACGCTTCCGCCGGGTCTCACGTTCACAGCAGGTGGGCTTCTCTCGGGCACCCCAAGCACTACCGCAGCATTTCGGATCACAGTTGAAGTCAAAGATGCAGACGGCCGTGCAGCTACTCCGGAAAACTTCTCGATCCAGGTATTTCTGCACGGTTTCAGGCCCACTGGGAAAATGACAGCGGTGCGGACTTCACACACTGCCACCTTGCTCGACACGGGTAAAGTCCTTGTCGCTGGAGGTTACACTAGTGCCGGCGGGCTCCAGAGTGCTGAACTGTTCAATCCGGCAACTCGCACCTTCTCATCGACCGGAAGTATGGCAATCGGGCGGTTTCAACAGACCGCGACCTTGCTGCCTAGCGGCGAAGTGCTGGTAGCTGGCGGCGGCACGCCGACCGCGGAGTTGTTCAACCCGGCTACAGGTCACTTCATTCAGGCACACAACATGGAGACCTCCCGCTCGTTTCAAACTGCCACGCTGCTGAGCAATGGGAAGGTCCTCGTGGCGGGTGGTTCAGACTCTGAGGGGAACCCCATCGCTACGGCCGAGTTGTTCGAACCGTTGACGGAAACATTCACGCCCACGAGCAATATGACTGCGGCGCGTTTTGGTCACACGGCGACCCTGCTGGCCAACGGAAAGGTGCTCATCACAGGAGGGACCGGAAGTGGAGGGAATTCTCTAGCCAGCGCTGAAATCTTCGATCCCAGCAACGGGACCTTTACCGCGATCGCGAGCATGACCAGTGCCCGTTACGCGCACACCGCGACGATGCTGTCCCCCAGCGGGACTGTGCTCTTGACCGGTGGATTCGATGCCGGTTCGAACATCCTCGCAACTTCTGAGATCTTCGATCCCGATACCATGCGCTTTACGGCAGTGGCTAGGATGACCGCTTCGCGTGCGTTCCACACGGCGACATTGCTCAAAAACGGTTCAGTTCTCATCGCCGGAGGAGTAGGGGACGGAACCCGGGAAACTATAACCTTGACGGAATTATTCAATCCGTCGAATCGCACGTTTTCTCCCACAGGAAGCTTGACCGTGGCCCGGTCGTCGCACGCAGCCACGTTGCTGGGCAGTGGCTTGGTGCTCGTGACAGGGGGAGACAGTGATGGAACTGCGGAGACATATCACTAATAGTCCGTTCTCAGTTTGTCGAAACACGCTGCAGACGCTCTGGGCCCTCTGATTGCAGGGCTGGTTTCTATGGTTCTAAGCCCCGGTAACCCTGGGCTTAATGTTGGTGCTGAAACCGCCGTCCTTCACAATAACTCCGCCAGTGGCTGCCAGCACGATTATTTCATCCGTGCGGGGAAAACGGGTCCTCACCGGGCCCGATTCGGAATGACGAGGGATTTTTCAACCTGCCAACAACGCCACACCCGCCGCCACAAGCGTCGCCGCGATCCACCGCCGCCGATCTACTTTTTCATGCAAAAAGATTCTCGCCGCAACCGCGTTTCCGATGAAGGTGAGGGAAGCGGCGGCGGGGGCGACCAGGCTTACGTCTCCCCATGAGAGCGCGAACAGCAGGCTGAAGAAGGCCACGGCCATGGCGGTGACCCCGAGGAGGAAGTAGGGATTGCCCAGCGTGCGTGCGAGCACGACGCTGAGACCGGAGCGGCGCCACAGAGCGCCAACATCCCCGACCTGCTTCATGGCGCGAGCGAGAAGCACGTCCCCGATTACCGAGGCGAAGACGATGGCCAGGATCGCGCTCCAGGTGTAGATGCCCCTCATACCTCGACTCCGGGTGCCCCATTTCTCGCGTCCTTTGCGAGAAGTGGGGACGCGGCCACGGCGCATGTCTTGTTAACAGGCTCGTCGGTATGCGGATGCTTCGTGAGTTCCGGGCCGCCAGCCACGAATCCCACGCCTCCGGTGATCAAAGCAATCCCCAGCCAGCGTAGCGGACTGACATGCTCGTGCAACACAAATCTGGCGACCAGGGCGAGCATCACGTAGCCGAGCGACGTTGCCGGCAGAACGTAAGTGAGATCGGCCCAGGAAAGCGCGGTCATATAGGTGGCGAAAAAGGCGAGCAGAAGAAGAATTCCGACTGCGACCCAGGGATTGAGCACCGCGTAGATCACGCCTTGCAGGTGATTGAGGGAGATGCTGCCGGTCTGCTTCATCCCATGCGAGAGCATGGAATCTCCAGCCGCGGCGAACACGGTCACTCCGGCCAGCACAAGATACTTGCGAAAGGTCACTGGAAGTTTAAGTGGCTAACTCTCAAGCTTTTTCACCACGCAGTCACGGAGACACAGAGAAAGACAAAAAGGATTTTCTCCGCGTCGGAGCCTGCCCTGAGCGAAGTCGAAGGGTGCCTCCGTGGTAAAAGCTCTCTCTTACGCCTTGGCGAGCTCGGCTGCGGCCTCTTCGCCATGTTGCTTCACCAGCTTATTGCGCTGCGACCGCAGCTTCAGGAAGGTCTTGGCTTCCTTGTAGAGGCGCTTGCGGTCATTGCTGTCAAAAGCCGCCTTCCTCAGGATGCGGAACACTGCCTTGGGCCGGAAATAATATTCATCGTAAAAACGATGCACCGCGGAAAGAATCTCATCGGCGGGCAGTCCGGGATACTCGATGTGCGCCAGTTGGTGACCGCCTTCGTCTACCATCTTGTTGTCGCCGACGATGAACCCATTCTTCACAGCGTAATCGTAAAGCTCGGTGCCGGGATAGGCGTGAGCTACTGAGACCTGAATAGTTTCCACGTCAAGCTCTTTGGCGAACGCGATGGTGTTGTTGATGGTCTCGCGAGTTTCGCCGGGCAAGCCCATGATGAAGTCGCCGTGGATGACCAGGCCAAGCTTGTGACAGTCCTTGGTGAACTGGCGAGCACGCTCGACGGTGGCGCCTTTCTTGATGTTCTTCAAAATCTGCGGATCACCGGATTCGTAACCGACGATGAGCAGCCGGCAACCGGCCTCCTTCATCGCCTTCAGGGTCTCGAAGTCGGTGGTGACGCGCGAAGTGCACGACCAGGTCAGGCCCAGCGGCTTCAACTTCTCGCACAGCTCGATGGTGCGCGCCTTCTGGATGTTGAAGGTGTCGTCGTCGAAGAAGAATTCCTTCACTTCCGGCCAGTACTGTTTGACCTTCGACATTTCGGCGGCGACATCGTCGGTGGAGCGCTTGCGCCAGGGATGTCCGCTCAACGTCTGCGGCCACAGGCAGAACGTGCATTGCGCCGGGCAGCCCCGGGTGGTGTAGAGAGAAACGTACGGGTTTAGTAAGAACGGCACGTTGTAGCGCGTAACGTCGAGATCGCGCTTGTAAACGTCAGTGACGTGCGGAAGAGCGTCCAGGTCCTGGATTTGCGGCGCGTCCGGATTGTGGACGACTTTGTCGTCCCTCAGGAAGGAAATGCCGGGAATCTCTTCCAACGGCTTGCCCTTGGCATAGTCGACCACAGCGAAGTCAAACTCTTTGCGGGCCACGAAATCGATCACCGGACAATCGCGCAGAGACTTCTCCGGCAGCACGCTGACATGCGGTCCAACAAAAGCAATCTTGATATTTGTATTAGCAGCCTTAATAGCTCGCGCCAGCCCGATGTCGCCAGGAAAGCCCGGAGTCGAGGTAAACAGCACCAGAAACTCATAGTCCTTGGCAATCTCAATCGTCTGCTCAGCCGAAATATAGTGCGGCGGCGCATCCAGCAAGCGCGCCCCCTCCAGCATCCCAGCCGGATAAGCCAGCCACACCGGGTACCAGTAACTCTCGATTTCGCGGGTGGCGGGCCAACGGGAGCCTGCGCCGCCGTCGAAGTTTTCAAAAGAAGGCGGGTTCAAGAACAGTGTTTTAAGAGGCATATGGGTGAGTCTTGATTTTATCATCCGGAGGCGGCCTATGTGTTGAAAAACCAGTGTTTATGCAGGTTCGTCGTCGAATGCCGAGTTTGATGCAGCGAACGGGCGAAAAGAGGCATCGGCGAACTATTTGGTCCCCAGGGCCCAGGTTTCCAGGTCTCCGGTGGCGCGCATTAATGCGACCTGACTGCGTTCGAGTTCGAACGTGACATTCTGCAACGTGATCAGGGATTCACTGGCTTGAGTTCGGGCGTTGTCCAGATCATGCAGGTTGGCAGTGGAGGACTCCATGCGGGTGCGGGTGGCTTCGACATTTTTCTGGGCAATCTCATATTCGAGTTCGGCCACATCGCGGGCGGCCTGCATCTGGGTGACGGAGCGCTGCAGGCGCAAGGTTTCTTCGGAGATCTGGTTGCGGGCGGCTTGGGCCTGGGTGGTCGCTTTGCGGGCTTCCGACTCTGCCTCTTTAACACGCTCGTGCTGGGCATAGTTGAGGAAAGGGAAGTGGATGGCCACTCCGACAGTAGCGTTGTTCGGTTGAAAACTGTGGGGCTGATAATACTTCTGATAGTTGTTGTAGGTGGCGAGGTTGGCGTACTGGGCGGCAAAGTCTATGCTCGGCCATAATGAACGGTGTTCCCCTTTGAGCCGCAAGTACTGGGCGCGCGCATGTTCTACAGCAGCCTGCACCACAGGGTTCGCATCCGCGGCTTTGGCTATGGAATCCGCCTCTGCCTCTGCCTCTTGCTTGACCACGGGAAGAACTGGCACGGAGTCCGGATCTATTTCGAGGGAGGCAGTTGGCAGTCCTGTGAGCTTGGAAAGATGCTCGCGGAGAACATCGGCTGCGCCGGCGGCTTCGGCCAGGCGCAGACGCAAACGGGCCACTGAGAGACGGGCTTTGCTGCCATCCATTTCGCTGTCGATACCTTCCTTGACGCGTTGCGCGACCGCTATTTCCGTCTGCGCCGCGGCGGCCAGCGTTTCGCGCAGACGGCTGAGGCGCTGCTCCCATTTTGCCAGCTCTGCGTAGGTCAAGACGGTATCCTGAATGACCTGATTGCGCTGATCTTTGGTGCGCAGGGTGCTGACTGCGACGTCGGATTGGGCAGCGCGAATGAAATCTTTCAGTGCGGGATTGATGAGCGCGGATTGCGCAGTTACGTTAAACAACGAAGGAGCGGCGCCTTCGAGGCTGAGGGGAAAGCCATCGGACCAGCCGATTCCAGCTCCGGCATTCAGTTGGGGGATGTAGCTATTGCGGAGTTCGCGGTAACTGGCGGAGGCATGCTGTTCGTCCGCGGCGGCGATGCTGACGCCGGTGGCATGTTGCAGCGCGAGCTCCACCGCGTGGTGGAGCGTCACCGGTTCGGCCAGCAGGGAAGCGGGCGGCAGTACGAGCACCGCCAGCAAGAGTTTATGAATGCGCGCGCTACTCCATGATTTGATTGTCATTGTCATGCTTCTCCGCGTTATGGTTCTCCACCTGCGTGGTGCTTGCGTTCATAGTAGCTGGGAAGATTCTACGGACAATCTGATGCGAGAGAAATGATAAGGGTGAGTCAGCGCCCGGCACGCGAACCTGGTTGGGGAGTAAAAGTTCGGTCCGAGCTAAGGCCCATCGGTCTTAATACGTAATAGAGGGTAGGATTGTGTAGGTCTGTCACTGGGCCCAACAATCCACCGGTGCAGGAGCTTTCGTGCGGATCGCTTCCGATAAGCCGACATATCAGTATTAATCCGGTGTCGTTGAGCGGATTGGCGATTTGGCGTAAAACGAGAACTCTCCCGGCCACCAGAAGGGCTACGGCATTGGAAAAACGGTTGACACCCTGGTACGCCACGGGCATACCTCCAACGACTCCTAAGTAGATAGAGCTGTTATTGCTATTGCTTTGAGGCACGGGTTCGGCCGGATCGCTTAATGATTGCGCTCTTTGGCAATCGCGGAACAGCCTTAACGCCCGCCCAAAGCGTGGCGATCGTTTGCTCCACCAGGAGAGTCTGGTCAGGCAAGTCAGGCACAACCCCTTGGATGACCATGAGTGTCGCGAGGCCAAGGATCGTGTACCACCAGGTGTGGGCTACCACTATGTCATCCCTACTTGGCAGTCCTTCATTCTTGGCAACATCGAAAAAGAGCTGTACGAAACGTTGGAACAAAGGCCTCCCAATATCGTTGATATATTGTCCAGCGCGGATGCCGTTGCGGTTCTCCGGCCCGAAGAAGACGTTGCGGAACTGCTGTGGATGGGCAGTGCAGAACTGAATCAAGCCACGTGAAGTCGCGAAAAGACGCTCTTTCGGTTTAGGGTGCTTAGCGGCAATCGCGTCGAAGTTCTGAATCAACTGCCCGATCGTCTCGCTGCTCAGCTCGGCAAGAATATGCCATTTGTCGGGGAAATGCTGATAAATCACGGCGTGCGTATAGCCGATCTCTTTAGCGATCGCGCGAAGCGTCACGGCTTCGTAGCCCCGATCGGCAAACATTTTGCTGGCAGCCGCAAGGATTTCGCGCCGCAGCCTCTCCTTGCGCTCTACCCGGCGACTTGGTGATTCGGATGTCACTTCAATAGCTTAGCCCCTTTTGACGATTATTGCGACCGATTGTTAATTTCTAACCATCGAATAATTTGTAACCAATGGTTTTCATGGGCCTCTAATAGTCAGGTCGCTCATTTGGATAGGCGGCCAAATACGAGGCAAAGGAGAATGCGATGAAAGTTCTAGTGATTGGAGCAGCGGGCAAGAGCGGAGAAGCGCTGGTAAATGAGGCGCTGGCGGCAGGGCATAAGGTGACGGCTTTCGTGCGCGGTGCCGCGCAGTACAAGAAGGCGAATGTCAGAGTTGTTGCGGGCGACGTGCTGGACGCAGCCGCGGTCGACGTTGCGGTCGCCGGACAGGACGCGGTGATCGACGCGCTGGGCGGCAAGACGCCGTGGAAAGTGACGACGATGGAAACGAGCGCGGCACACAATATTGTGGACGCGATGCGGCGCAATGGCGTGCGGCGATTGCTGAAGATTTCGGTGGTTGGTGCGGGCGAGAGCGTCAAGAACGCCGGATTTTTCAACGAGCACCTGCTCATGAGGACGTTTCTGCGCGGTCTGCTGGTAGACAAGGCGGGCATGGAGGCCGAGATCGAAGGCAGCAACTTGGACTGGACACTCGTGCGGCCGCCGATGTTGACCGACGGCGAGAAGACCGGCGTTGCCAGGGTGCTGAGCACGGAGGGCGGCGAGAAGGCGCACAAGATCGGGCGGGCCGATCTGGCGGCCTTCATGGTGCAGCAACTGGAAAGCAGCCGGTATGTGCGTCAGGCCGTGACAGTGACGACCACATAGCAAGGCCTCCTCGAGGATCAAACACCTCTCTCATCGACACGAATTGAGCCCAAACATGAAAGTTCTTGTTTGGGCGAAACGGGCGGACCGGACGGCTGACCGTCCGGTTCCGCGCAGGCGAAAGGCCATCCCATCGGGACTGCAAGAAGAGGATTCTTTTTACTATGAAAACTGAACAAACAATAGATAAATCCGGGCGGGCAGGTCGAGCAACTCAAGTAGCAGGCATGGTAACAACCATCCTTGTCGCCTTCATGTGGATGTACTTCGGAAGGTTGTATCTAATTCACGATCCTGTCGAATGGAGGATCGTCAACCAGCAGCTCGGATACCCACTCTATATCATCCCTTTGATTGGCGTAACCCACATCCTTGGTGGGTTGGCCCTTCTGATTCCTAATGTGCCTCGATTGACCGAGTGGATTTATGCGGGTTTCGCGATCACTCTTTTACTCGCGTTCTACTCACAACTGAATGGCGGGAGCAGTACTTGGGATAAATTTGATCCGATTCTCGTCATGGCGTTCGTCTTTGCTTCGTATGTATTGAGACGCTGCATGCGCGCAAACAGGTGGTCGATATGAAGAACACGCTCGGCGGGCAGTTTTTACAGGCACGTCGCGGACGCCCAACGAGGGACCGGCTCATCACTCATCCGAAGCCCTAAACGTACAAGTCGTCCCTTAACTTCTGGGCAGCGAAAGCTCAAATGGCGAGAACAGGCCAATGCACTCATTGAGGTCGGTTTGGACGATGAACGCAGGATCGGTACTGGGAAACGCGCTTGTCGTCAGTTGTACGATTGCTGACGCTTGCCGACTTATCAGGGCAAGTCTCTCGGGAACAGGGACCGGATTTCTTTCGGGCAGCCGACAATCCGACCCTGGCGAAACCAGCTTGGCGAACCACGCCCGTTGCACTTCTTCAGTTAATTCAACGCCGCGGACCAGTTCACTACAACCGTGATGACCTTGTCACCCGCCTGTGAGAGAGGAGTATTAATCAGGAATAGTCCGTCGGCGCTGACATCGTAGGGAAAGAACCCGGCCGGGTGCACGTCAAACAGGGGAGCGGGAATCCCGGGTTCGAAGTTCGCGCCGATCTTCACGGGAGTCGCCATCATCTTTCCATCGAGCGAGATGTAGTAAAGCTCCTTGCCGTCGCGGCTCCAGCGCGGCTTGTCACCGCCTGCGGTTGAGACGAGCCACTTTCGTGCCCCCGCCGCGGGGTTCTCCTGGGCCAAGAAGGCCCGCACGTACACTTCGCGCCGGCCCGATTCGTTCGAACTGTACCCCACCCACTTACCGTCGGGAGAGAACTGGCCAAAAGTCTCATCCGCCGGGGTCACGACGAACGGAATCGGAGTGGCTCCGGGAACATTCAAGGGAAGGACGAATAAGTCCTGGAATTGCTTGCCGTGTTCGTCGTAGATGAGATACTTGCCATCCGGAGAAATGTCGTTCGGGTGCTTCAGAAATTCCGACTTCACCAGCAGTTCGGGGGTGGAGTTGCTCGGCCGGATGGCGTAGAGATCGCCGGCGCTCCCTTTACCCGATATCGTGAACACGACAGTTCCATCGGGCGCAAGAGCACCGGCGGTTTCGTTTCCCCCGGCCGAGGTAAGCCGGCTGAAAACGCCGCGGGCTCTGTCGCCCAGCCACACGCGGTCGGTTCCCGACTCGACCCGGTCAATCATTATGGTCTTGCCATCCCGGCTGATCCACAGGTCTCCGACGCCACCCGGTTCTCCGATTGTTTCCAGAGGTTTTCCGCGGCGGTCGAACCAGCGAAGCTGATTTCTTGAGGAAACGCCGGTCCGGTAGGCGAGAACATCAGCGGAGGCGCCGAACTCGACAACATTTTGCGCGATGGTCACCGCGGGGCCCACCAGTTCCAGACGTGCAGTATCGAAAGCCTGCGCAGCCAGCGCCCCATCACGAACGAAGAACAGATAACTGAGGCCCGCGTGCTGGCTCGGAGCAAATGCGAAGTGAAATGATTCCGAGGTGACGAGTGGGCGCGAATTCGACGCGGACGTTATGGATGGGAGGCTGTCCACAGAGCCAGTGAATATTTCAACAGAAGTACCAGGAACAGCCGCGTCGCCCGCCGAGAAAAGGAAGTGCTCGCCGTCGGGAAGAAGTTGAAAGTCGATAAGTCCCGAAAACGTGGGTACAAGTGTGGTTGGAGGGCCGCCTGTTTCTGGAATCCGGGTCAGCCCAGTGCCTACCAGATAGATCGCTCCGTCGCGCGCCCAGTCCGCCGAAAAAACACCTGCACCCATTTCGGAAAGTGTTTCGGTCGGCCCACTGGGGACCGCAGTTCTCTTGATTTTGCCGCCCGTCTTAAATACCAGGAATCTCGAATCGGGCGACCAACTCATCGCGACCCCCGTACCTTCGGACTCGGGAACGGTGCGCGTTTGCAAAGAATCCAAGGCGCGGATGCGGAGGACCCGAATCCCATCCCGGTTCACGACAAAGAAAGCGACATAGCGCCCATCTGGGGAGACGCTAAATGAATTGTAGGGATTGGCTTCGCTCTCGCCCGGAATCTCAAATCGCACGGGCCGCGCAATTGGGGCCGACTCTCTGATGTGCAGAAACGTAAACGCAGCGGCCGCTATCATGCTCGCCAATGCAAGCGCCCCCAGCGCGATCAAGAGCCAGTTCTTTGGCCGCGCGTTGTCAGCAGAAGCCGAGGTCTGGTCCAAGAGCATTCTTGCATCGCCGATGTCACGCAGCCTTTTTCGCGGATCGCGTTCCAGGCATCGACGAAGAAGTGATTTAGGGCGATCGGGGACGTCGCTAAAGTCGAGTTCTTTGGTGATGACCAGCGCTAGAGTATCGGTGATGGTCGGAGCCGCAAAAGGCGGTTTTCCGGTGAGCATTTCATAAACGATCACTCCAAAAGCCCAAATGTCGGCCCGTTTGTCGACACCGAGCCCGCGCGCCTGCTCCGGAGCCATGTACTGTGCCGTGCCCAGGATCAGGCCTGCTACGGTGGCGCTGGTCATGGTCGGCGACGATTGCGGATCTCCCGCCGAAAGCTCGTTCCCGAATGCCTTCGCTAATCCAAAATCGAGTAGCTTGACCGTGCCCGACGGTGTGATCTTGATATTGGCTGGCTTGAGATCGCGATGCACGATGCCCTTCTCGTGCGCGTACTCTAGAGCGTCGATGATTTGATAGAGGACGGGAAGCGCCTCTTCGAAGGACATCCGGCCCCGCGCGATCCTGGCGGCGAGGGTTGGCCCTTCGACCAATTCCAGCACCAGAGCCGAGCCTTCCAATCCGTAAATCGATGCGATGTTCGAATGATTCAGGGTCGCGAGCAGCTCAGCCTCGCGCTGGAAGCGAGCTAAGCGGTCGGGATCGGCAGCGACGTTCTCGATCAGAACTTTCAGCGCAACCTCCCGTTTCAGGCGGCTATCGCGGGCTCGATAGACTTCGCCCATTCCCCCTGCGCCGAGCGGCGCGAGGACTTCATACGGTCCAACTCGCTCTCCTTGGGAAAGTGGCATGTTTAGATCCTGCAAGTCTATAGGATAAGGCGCAGGATTGTACCCGGATGACGAGCCAACAGGAAGAGTCGGTGCAGAGCCCGTAGGGGGCGGAGAGTGGACGTTCCTGCCCGCCTCAGATCATCGCGGGAAAGGGTCATTAAGGCCGGTGCTCGCCGAGGAGATCAGCGAGAATCCATGCGGCTCCGGCGATCGCGAAGGTCTCGGCGGTTTCGCTCCAATTCGTAGGATTGTGGGGACCCGAAAGAAGCAACGGTACCCACACGACTAACCCAAAGATCACGAGCATCAGGGTTAGCAGGCGAGTCGCGAGAAGCGCCATTCGATTCGTAAGCAGAGCCACAGCCGCGAATGCGAAAAAAACAGTCGTCGTTACCGCCCAAAACATTTGACCTGGCGGAATCCACTTCGGAACAAGATTGGCGGTAGGGTGAAGATAAATAGCCTGTTCGAGAGCAAAGGAAGCGGCACAGGCGCCTAAAAGAATGCGGCCGATCCGATTAAGCGTTTCTGGTGACCCTGCCGATGACAAGCGCGCGTAAACGATCGCCGCTCCGGTGAGGAGAGAGAACTGCTCGAAAAAGTTGCCCCAGCTATTGTAGATCTGCGGTGCGGCGACGATTCCCGGCACGCACAGTAAAACGAAGACAAGATAAACCGCACCAAGGACGGCGGCGCCCGCTTTCGTGGTCCGCGGGAACTGAATCGCAGCGCCACCGAAGATCAGGGCAACCGCGCCGGCGTAAATAAGGTAACGCGGTTGATGCCAGTCGTTGTATTCGTGCCAGGCCAGCATGATGAGGCCAGCGGCTAAAGTCGCGACTCCAAACACATGACGGCCGAGGTGCGATCCAGGCGTTGATACGGATACGGTCATTTGTTTTCAGCGCTGTGCCACTATACCCTTTGATCCATCCCGATGTATGCTCGCGGCCTGCAGCCATGCGGGCGTCGCCCCAGTCCACCACTTCCGCATTGCCGGCCATTCATCCAGAGTGGTGTGAACGAAGAAGCCTCAGCGCCGATCCGCTGCTTCAACTCGCTCGCGCAGTAGGCTTGCCCGATCGCCGGGTCAGATTGAAGGCTGTGTTTACCAAGCCAACGTGAGAGAACGCCTGAGGAAAATTGCCTAACTGGCGTTTTGCGACCGGATCATATTCCTCGGATAGAAGACCGACATCGTTTCGAATGTCCAACAGCCGTTCGAACATCCGCACTGCGTCTTCATGGCGGTCCTGCAACTCGTAATTGTCTGCCAACCAGAATGAGCAGGGCAGAAACGTTCCTTCTCCGTGAGGCATACCGTCTACGGCGGGATCCTGCGTGTACCGTCCGACAAAGCCATTCTCCACGAGTCGAGTTTCGATGGCTTTCACCGTACCGATCACACGTGGATCGTCGGGCGGAAGAAAGCCAAGCAGCGGCATCATCAGGACGCTGGCGTCGAGGTGTTTGCCTCCGTAATACTGCACAAAGGAATTCATATCCGCATCGAAACCCTGCCGGCAAACCTGCTCATGAATGGCATCACGAAGTTTTGTCCATCGGGGGATGTCTGCGGCGAACCGGCCCAGTTCCGCCGATTTCACCAGGCGGTCGACAGCGACCCATGCCATCATCTTCGAGTGGACGAAATGTCGCCGGGGGCCGCGCACTTCCCAAATGCCCTCGTCGGGCTGCTCCCAGCCGGTTTCCAGGAATTCCAGCATCTTCAGGGCGACCTGGTGGCCCCCATGCCGCGGCGGTTCCAGCCCGGCTTCACGCGCCTCAAAAAGCGTGTTTGCCACCTCCCCAAAGATATCCAGCTGATATTGTTTGTAGGCGGCATTGCCAGTTCGCACGGGGACAGATTTTTCATATCCCGGCAGCCACGGCAGTTCCAGTTCGGTGAGCCTGCGCTCGCCGCGAAGGCCGTAAACGATGTTAAGTTCGGAAGGGCTGCCAGCGACTGCGCGCAGGAGCCATTCCCGCCACTCTCGCGCCTCGTCCAAATATCCGGCCTTGAGCAGCGCTTGCAGGGTCAGGGTCGCGTCTCGCACCCAGCAAAACCGGTAATCCCAATTGCGCACGCCCCCCAGCAGTTCAGGCAATGAAGTGGTCGGCGCTGCTACGATTCCGCCCGTGGGCAGAAATGTCAGCGCTTTTAGCGTGATCAGCGAACGCAGCACTGCGTCCCGCCATTCCCCCTGATAAGCACAGCGGTCCGACCACTCCCGCCACCATTTCTCCGTGTTCTGAATCGCCTCGTCAATGTTCACCGCCGCAGGTTCCTGCTGGTGTGAGGGATACCAGGTCAGATTAAACGCAACCTGTTGTCCCTCCGCAACGGTGAACTCGGCCCCAGTCTTCATATTTTTACTGTGAAGCGGTACATCCGCCCGCAGCCGGAGCATGTCTGGACCGGCAATGGCGGAAATCCCATTCCCGACCCGCCGAACCCAAGGCACCACAGACCCGTAATCGAATCGAATCACCAGTTCCAACTTCATCCGGACCTGCCCTCGGGTGCCGACGACGACGCGCAGAAGCTCAGGCATCTCCTGGCGCGACATCATGCAGTCGATGAGCTTTGCCGATCCGCTTTCGGTCTCAAACTCAGTCTCCAGAATCAGAGTTCCATCCCGATACTGGCGGCGAATGCTTCGGATCGGCTCTGCCGGTGAGATCGACCAATGCCCGTGTTCAGAAGTTCCGAGCAACGCCGCAAAACAAGCGCCCGAATCAAAGTGCGGAAGACAGAGCCAATCGACCGAACCCTGTTTCGAGACCAGGCCGGCTGTATGGCAGTCGCCGATCATCGCGTAATCTTCAATGGGTATGGACAGGGACTCCCTCCGCAAATTCTGGTTAGATTAACTCAGCCGGGTTTTGGACGCCTCGATACTCTCGCAAGAAGAGCTTCGTCTTCGCTGCCAGTGTGTGATCAATGTTCAACGACATTGCTCAACGACATTCATTCTATCTGCTGAGTGGCATAAGTCTTGAAACAGCCACATGGGAAGCTCTTGGTGAACGATTACTGATTGAGCACTTAAGTAACATTGACCCCAACCCGTCCAGTTGTAATGCTGGTTGTAATGGCCAACAAGTCCCAGAAACCTGGTAAGAGCAACCGCCCCCCTCGCATCCGCGTTCCCAATAACGAGAAGGCACTATTCACCGTGGACGCCAAGAAGTTCGTTGGAGTGCTTCGCCGCCTCTCGCTCACCGGAGGTTCGGCTGTTCTTTCCAACGGTCCTATTCCTGAGGGGACCATGGCGGACATGGATTTGGGCACGGTGTTTGGCAAAGTGTCGGCGCAAATCCAATTCATGCATTCTGGAGCGGATGGGCTGCCGACGGCCCAAGCCTTCCGCTTCATCAATATGGACGACGTGAGTTCCAAGCGATTCAGCGCTGCCGCTAAGAAAATGGAAAAGGCGGGATTCAGCGATGCCGGAGCGAAAGGGAATGCTTTCGGCGATCTGGCATCTCAGACTTTGAGCAAACTCCGGAACAGCATCGGCAACCTTTCGGGAAGGATCGTTCCCGGGGCGACGGACAAGTCATAGCCGCGAAGTTTATCCCTGCGTCGATGCGCCCATCCGGTTTGAACTTCTGAAAAAAGCGGGCTCGATCCAGCTAGCGCGCCACGCGCCTTAAGCCCTCTTGCGCGCGGCGGAAGCCGTGGGCCATCGCCAGGGCTGTGCGATATTCTTCGGCTGCGGCCGGGAGGTCGCCCTGTTTCTCCAGTAATTCTCCGAGTAAAGAGTGGGCCTTAAAAGCGGGAGCTTCCTCGACCGGGTTGGGAGAGGCGACGTAGCGGCGCAAGAGCCGGATGGCGAGGGGATAGTCGCGTCCGGTACGAGACAACATACTGGCTCCGTCGACAAATGCTCCGGGATGATCGAGCGGGCTGGACTCCATGGTGTGCAGAGCCTGCTCCATTTCGTCGAGGCGGTTGGTGTGGCGATAGAACCCGGCGAGATTCAGCCAGGCACGTGCGCCGCCCTGGCTGGCTTTGATGGCGGCACGATATTCCTGTTCGGCTGCGGCGTTATCTTTGTTTCTCTCGGCGATGCGTGCCTTCACCCAGTGGGCCATGGCGGGATTGAACGGAGCGAGGAGTTCCGCTTGGGCACGGGCTTTGTCTTTGCTGCCGCCGACTATTCCGGGAGCTTCCAGATAGAACTCTGCCAGATCGGTGCGGGCCTCCCAACTCTCGGGAGAGAATTCGACGGCGCGTTCGAACTCAGAGCGAACCTTTTTGGCCATGCCGGCGGCAGTGAGAAAACTGACGCGATCGGCCTTCTCGCCGTAGATGCGCCCCAGCCATAGGTGATAGAGGCCGTTGTCGGGCGCGAGGGCGACAGCTTTTTCGCAGGAGGGAATGCCGGCGTCCCAATTGTCCAGCTCGAAATGAGCACGGCAAAGCAGGTTGTAGCCTTCCGCCGTGGGAGAAGTGCTGATCTGCTGCTCGAGGACTTGGACGGCTTGATCTACGCGGCCGGCGGCTAGAAGTTCTTTGGGTGTTTCGGCCGCTGCCGCGATCGTGAAAAACAGAAAGCTGATGAATGACAGGAGCACGACAAGGAGTCGCCCAGGAAGACAATCGCCAACAATCCACCGCATGATCTAAGGGACCACCTTTACGCGGGCGCCGTCGACCAGGGGCTTGTTGGCGTCGGCCGAGGCGAGGGCTACGACAGAATTCTCGGAAAGGCCGGATGTGATTTCGACCTGCGTAAGGTTCTGGAGGGAGACTTCCACGTCGCGGCGTCTTAGTTCGTCGTTTACGACCTGATAAACGTAGGGCTTGGTGTCGTCGATGCGGACGGCCTCACGCAGCAGCGTGAGGACGCCGCTGTGCTCGGCCGTGATGACGGTTACCCCTACATTGACGTTCGGTAGCAGGCGCAGATCGTGGTTGTCGAGGGTGCAGGTGACTTCGCCGACGTTGCGTGCGCCCCGGAGTTTCACGGTGGAAGGAACCGTGCTAACCAATCCGGTCCAGATGCGGCCGGGCAGGGCGTCCCAGGTGACTTCGATTTTCTGTCCGGAGGCGAGACGGCCGATGTCGGGCTCGTCGACGAACGCGCGCACCAGCATGTGGGAAAGATCGCCTTCCTGCAACAGGAGGTCTCCGGTCTGCACGTAGGCGCCCGGTTTGACGGGAAGTGCATAGACGATGCCGTCGAAGGGAGCGCGTACGCTGGATTTCCGGAGAGCATCTTCGGCAGCTTCATAGGCGGCCTGCGCCTCCGTTGCCTGCGCCTGAACCCGGGCAACCTCGGGTTGAGAGTAGCGGTCTTTCTTTTTCTGCTCGAGCAGAGTGGTGTCGGCCTGGGCGCGCTGCAATGCATCTTCGGCCTGCTTGACCTCTCCGGGGGAGGCTGCGCCCTGCTGCTGCAGGCGGCGCAGAGCGTCCAGATTGCGTTGGGCAACTTCACGCGCGCTGCGGGCTTTGATGAGTTGGGCGTCGAGCGTAAGGAGTTCCTCGCGGGTACCACCGGTATCTACGTCGGCCTTATCAGCCTGCGCCGCCTTGATCTGGGCCTGGGCGCGGGCGGCTTGGCTGCGGAGGTCGGCATCATCAAGCTGCAAGAGCAGTTGACCCTGGCGAACGTGGTCGCCTTCTCTTACGAACAAATGTTTCACGGTCGTCGCGACTGGAGAGTGCGCTTCGAAATTGCGGATCGGCTCAACTTTGCCGTTGGTGGAGATGAGGCTGCGAATGGGGCCGCGTTGGACTGTGGTGGTTCGAACCCGCAAGGGGGATGGCCGCGTGAAGATCGGGATTAGAGCGAGCGCAGCGAGCACTCCGAGCGCGAGCCAGGTGCTGCCTTTGCGGGTCGCGGGCCGTCCGTTCGAATTGTTGTTGGTTCCTGCCAACTGGTTATCTTTTAGGCTGCGGCGGGCATTCCTGCAAGTATTAATTTACCACCCGGAAGCCGGTGCGAACGCACACCGTCTGCCCCAGCCGTTGCATGGTTAGATGCGGGCGGAGAAGGCGCAGGTTCGGCGATAAACTCAAACCTCTTCAGCGACCATGCCTGGCGGAGTTCCTTTACCGACTCACTTGGTCTTCTTGACGTGGATTTCCTGTCCGTCAATGCGGTGGGCGGTGTAGCCGGTTACACGGCCTTGAGCGTCACGAGAAAATACGAATGTGGCGAGATCACCCTCCTTGAGAAAGAACGCATCACCACCGGCAGGCAAGTACTCATCTTCATCCTTACCGATCCGAGACCATAGTTTTCCATCCCTTACCGAGACGGTCTCCACGTCGCTGCCGGGGCGGTCAAGATATTCGCCGACATAATCCTGATAAACCTTTGGATCGATGGCGACGGCCTTTCGCCAATTTATCGGTAAATTGTCCCATTGCATCGCGATGAGCAGCCAAGAGCCGTTCTGCCTGAGCCAGGTCTCGGTTCGACGCTGCTCACTGATGAGATCCGTACCCCCGAACTGCTCGTGCCCTGAGACACGATAGTTGACTACTGCCGTATTGCCGTGCACGTGTACGATATGATCCCGCGGATCAACCAAGCGGTCATACGCGGCGGTTGGTTTCCTGTAGTGCTCGATCAATTCGGTCTTGGTAATGACGGTCCCGTCGTCGGTGCTGAGGATGCAATCGTCGGCGAAGTAGCCGGCCAGAGCCGCAATATCCCGCTTGGAGGCAGCATCGATCCGCGCCTTGCTGACGTTGACCACTTCTTGTTCTGCGGGCGAGAGTTTCGGCTGGTCTTGACCAAAGATCGTGCCGGCAGACAAGCACAGTGCAGCCAAAAGGCAGGTAAGGGCGCGCATGGTTCGTCCTCCGTGAATGAGCGACAGACGCAGCTCGATCGGGCAGTGTTCTCCACGTAGCCTGTTCACTTGATTTTCTTGGCGTGAATTTCCTGTCCGTCCCAGCGGTGGTAGGTGTAGCCTGTGACATGGCCCTGAGCGTCGCGGACAAATGTGACGCTCCCTAGATCATTCTTCACGAAAAACGTCTCAGACCCTAACGGAAAGTACTCCTGGACCACATCTTCGCCGAAGTCTGTCCATAGCTTCCCGTCCTTCACCGACACGGTCTCCGCCTGATCCAGCGGACGCCACTCAAATTGGCCAACATACTCCTTATAAACGCTTGTATCCACGGCAACCGGCTTGTGGAAATTTACGGGCATGTTACCCCACTGCCTCGCAATGAGCACCCACGAGCCATTTTGCTTGATGGAAGTCTCCGTGACACGCTGTTCGCTGATGATGTCGGCGTCTGTAAACTGCTCGCGAATGGTGACTCGGTAGTTCAGCACGGCTGTACTGCCGTAGACGTGGACGACGAAGTCACGCGGATTCACTCCGTGGTCGTAGGCGAGGGGCAGCTTCCAGTGCTCCATGATGTGAGCCTTGGGATTCGTATCAAGGATTCCATCGTCGTCGCTGTATATGCAGTCATCCGCTATAAGGCGGGACCAGGTCGCGTAATCCCGCTTCTGGCCAGCCTCCACACGTGCTTTGTGGGCATCGAGCACTTCCTGTTGAGCGGGCGAGAGCTTTGCTTCGTCCGCAGCATGGATCATGCCGGCAGATAGGCAGAGTGCAATCAAAAGGCGAGTAAAATAGCGCATGTTTTGTTCCCTTGAACCGGCCAGACACAACTGGGTCGGCCAGCATTCTACTCCGCCGCGTTAGGGACTCGAGAACTACTTCTTAAGCTCTAGGTCCGGTTGCCAGCTCGGCCGCACGGTGAGAATATGACCAGCACCATCCGGAGACTGGAGGTCCCCCATGATCAACGGAGCACACATTGTTATCTACACAAAAGATGCGGAAGCGGACCGGGCTTTCTTTCGCGATGTTCTCCAGCTTCCCTCGGTGGACGGCGGCCACGGCTGGCTGATTTTCGCCATGCCTCCGCTCGAAGCTGCGTTTCATGATTCCGAGAAGAACGATCAACACGAGCTTTTCTTTATGTGCGATGACATCGCGGCGACCTTGAAAGATCTGAAGTCGAAGAAGGTGCAGGTTTCGGAGGTGAGCGAACAGCGTTGGGGAAAAGTTGCTAAGTTCGAACTTCCTGGCGGCGGGAAGATAGGCGTTTACGAGCCTAAGCATCCGAGTCCGTTGAAACTCAAGCACTGAGTTCAGCCGCGAAGCGGCGAAGGAATGCAGCCTAGAGCCTGCCCTGAGCTTGCCGAAGGGGCGCAAGCCCCGGGTTAACAAGTAGGCCAGGAACAAGCTCCGAGAAGGGGCGGAAGAGAAGCCACGTCACACCTATGGGACAATAACTCCATGCCCAAACAGCCACGCTACACACCAGAGCAAGCTGCCGCCGGGTTGGACGCCAAATTTCCCGAGATCGAAACCTGGCCGAACCAGTTTCCTGGTTATGAGATCGTGATCGACGATCCGGAGTTCACTTCGGTTTGCCCGAAGACAGCTCTGCCGGATTTTGGAGTAATCACGCTGCGTTACCAGCCCGATAAAGTTTGCCTGGAGCTGAAATCGTACAAAGAGTATCTGCACAGCTATCGGAACCTGGGTATCTTTCAGGAAAATGTCGTGAACCGCGTGCTTGAGGACGTGGTGCGGTGGGCGAAGCCGGTGTGGGCCGAGGTGAAGGGGGAATTCCGGCCACGGGGCGGGATCTCGACCACCGTCGTGGCGCGGTGGCCGCGCGGGAAAAAGAAGTAGGTGGGAAACCGTTACCCCTTGCGCGGTCTGCGGCGTTGTCTGGCAAACATTCGCGGATCATAGCTTAACGGTTCAACTCCATGAACGACCACTCTGCGGAAGTCGCGATGTTGCGGATTCAGGAGCCAGTTGTTTTCATGGGGAGCCAGCGCTGAGGGCACAACCAGGACACAGAGTTTGGCCTCCGCGGCGAATTCATCTCCGATGCGGGCTAGTTCTGCGGGCGCCGGGGAGCGCCGCCAGAAGGATGGAAGATCGTCGACTACGATGCGTTTGGCCGGAAGATCGTCAGGAAGTCCAGCAGTGACCAGAACCAGATCTGGCGGCGCGTCGCCCGTGTCGAGATGAACAAAATATTCCAGCATGGCTAGTGATTGGTGTTCGGAGGTGTACGCCAAACGGGTGCCCGGACTCGACCAGCGCCCACCGTAAAGATAAGAACCTTCACCATCCAGGGGAGAGCGCGCATACGCCTTGCGCAGCACACGATAGATTGTCCTCAAGAGACTCGCCTCAACTGATGCCGCCGTAGGCGATCCGTCCCAGCACGTTTTCTACCTGACGAGCTCCCAACTCTGTGTCCATGGCGCTGATGGGAGCTGCTCCGCCGAGCGCGCGGTTGGAGCGCTTCAGCCAGCGCGCGGCACTCTGGCGGTCGCCGAGACTCCGCTGCGCCAGGGCGACGATCCGGGCGAGGCGATACAGGCGATCGGATTCGAAGCGCGCTAGCCTCCCGCTGCGGCGCCTGCGCTGCAAGCTGCGGGGCGAGAGATCCAGGGCATCAGCCAATTCCTTGAGAGTAAGGCCGGAAGCCTGCATCAACTGCTCGACCACGGCCGGAGGAAAGCCTGTGCGGATGGCTTCGCAAAGATCGTGCTGGCTCGTGAGGTTACGTCCTAGAACGGTTCGGCCGCCGAGCTCTTTCACCACTGCGCGTAATTCGTTTACCATTTGTCGTCTATGATAGCGACAATTGTCGCCTCCGTCAATGGTTCTCGCGGCCATGGACCGTCGCGGGCTGCCTCGTGCTATATTCGCTCGACCGTGACCTCAGCGAAACTCCAACCACGGACGGCGCTGATCGTGCTCACAGCGCTGAATCTGCTCAACTATGCGGATCGCAACGTGCTGTTCGCGGTGCAGCCGCTGGTGCAGGACGAGTTCCATCTGACCAAGACACAGATTGGCTATCTCACCAGCGCGTTTCTTGGCTTCTATATGGTAGCTGCGCCGTTCGTTGGCCCACTGGCTGACCGCTATTCCCGCAAGCTCATCATCGTGCTCGGAGCGATCTTCTGGAGCGGGCTCACGCTGCTGACCGCGTTCACTCATAACTACACCGAGCTGCTGATTCGACACACGCTGGTCGGAATCGGGGAAGCAACGTTCGTCACCATCGCGCCGACTTTTGTAGCCGATCTTTTTGCGGAAAAGAAACGTGGCCGGATTCTAGGCGTATTTTATCTGGCGATTCCCGTGGGCTCGGCCGCGGGATATTTGCTAGGTGGCTATTTGGCTCCGCAGCATGGCTGGCGGTTTCCGTTTTACATCGCGGCGGCGCCCGGATTCTTGCTGGCGATTGCGGTGATGTTTCTCAAAGAGCCGGAACGCGGTCAATTTGATTCACTGAAAGGCACTCCGGAGCGAACGACGGTAGCCGGCCTGGTGCGCAATCCCGCATTCCTAACTTCCACACTTGGCATGGCGGCCATGACGTTTTCCCTCGGTGGCATCCAGGTGTGGATGCCGCAGTTTCTGTACAGCGAACGCCACTACACTCTGGAAGCCGCAAACCTCACGTTCGGCTTGATCATTGTCGGGGACGGGATTCTCGCGGCTTTGGCGGGAGGATGGCTGGGCGACTATCTGCTGCGCCGCGTGAAGAGTTCTTATTATCTGGTTTCGGCGGCGAGCATGGCGCTCGGTGTCCCGGTGATGATTGTGGCGCTGTTCGTTAAGGGCCGCGCCATGATTCCGGCTATCGCGCTCGCGGCGTTTTTTCTTTTGCTCAATACGGCGCCGCTGAACGCGGCGGTGATCAACTCCGTCGACGCTCACATTCGTGCTACGGCGTTGGCGGTGAATATTTTCATCATCCACATTCTGGGCGATGTGCCATCGCCCACCATGATGGGGTGGGTTGCGGACCGGCGCTCGCTGCAGGCGGCGTTCGTCCTGCCGGTTATCGCCATGGTGGTCTCATCTGCCATACTGTTTTACGGGACGAAATTCGCGCCGCCGGTAAGCTTCGGCGGCGCAGCTCTTGAGGCAGGGAAGACCTAGGCGGGAATGCATTACTTTCACTGGATTGCAGGCACGATTCTGGCGCTGGCCTGGTTCTCTCGCATCATCGATGCCGCGCTCGGCATGCCGAAGGTCGCCAACATCTCCTTGGTTGAGTGGGACCGCAATCCTGTGGGGGCTTCCGGCAATCCTCTTGTTTCGATTATCGTTCCGGCGCGGAATGAGGAACGGGACATCGAGCAATCGCTCACTCGCCTGCTTGAACTCGATTACGACAATTACGAAGTGATCGCGGTCGACGACCGCTCTACCGATCGCACCGGCGAGATCATGGAAAGCGCACTTACCAGTTCCCACTTCTCGCAAAGGACGCGAGAAATGGGGCACCCGGTTCTGCGGGTGATTCATCATCGTGAATTGCCTGCGGGCTGGCTGGGGAAGACGCATGCCATGTGGACGGCTGCGAATGAGGCCAAGGGCGAGTGGCTGTTGTTCACCGACGCCGACGTGCAGTTCGAGCCGGACTCGGTGCGGCGGGCTTTGGCTTACGGCGAAGCGGAGAAGGCGGATCATGTGGTGTTGTTTCCGCAGATGATCATGAAGCGGCCGGGCGAGTTCATGATGATTGCTTTTTTTCAGACCATGTTTGTCTTTGGACATCGACCGTGGAAGGTGGCTGATCCGAAATCGAAGGACCACATGGGCGTGGGCGCGTTCAACATGATTCGGCGCAGCACGTACGACGCGGTTGGAACCTACGAAGCGTTGCGCATGGAAGTGCTGGACGACATGAAGTTGGGCAAGGTGGTGAAGAATGCGGGCTTCGCGCAGCGCAATGTTTTTGGCGAAGACCTGATTTCGATTCGCTGGGCGCGCGGCGCGCGGGGTGTAGTTGAGAATCTGACCAAGAACTTTTTTGCGGTGTTGTCTTTTCAGTGGTGGCGAACTTTGATCTCGGCGTTCGGCCTGGCGTTCCTGAATCTGATGCCGTTTCTGGGAGTGTGGCTGGCGCACGGGTGGGAGCGGCTGCCTTATGGCATCGCTCTGGGGTCGATGTTTCTGATTTATCTCGGCATGTCATGGCGTTCGGGGGTTCCGGCTTATTATTTTCTGCTGCATCCTGTCAGCACGGCGCTCTTTGTGTATACCTTGCTGCTCTCCATGTGCCATGCGCTGTGGAATGACGGCATCATCTGGCGGGGGACGCGGTATCCGCTGGAGGAGTTGAGGAAGGGAATGGTGTGACCGCATTTTGTAAATTGGTAATCGGGTAATTTTGTAATTTCGTTATGCATTGGATCGGGCAGTTCTGCGCGATGCCGTGAAGATCGCGGTCAGTTCCTGGGCTTCTGCCAGTAGCGGCTCGGTTTTCGAAAGCGGCACGATTTCGCACTCGGAGAGCATCTCGAGCCAAAACACTGTTTCGTCCGCCTCTTCTACAACAATGCCGATTTTCGCGACCCATTCCGCCCTCGACCTGGCCCGACCTGCAGCCCGGTAGTTGGCGGCGACCGCTGTCCCGCAACGTATTAGTTGCTTTCCCAACACCTGCGTGTCGGTCCTGTAAGGCAATGAACGGTATAACCGTACAATCCGTACTGCGAATGCCTTTGTTCGATCTCGCAAGTCTTGCTGTGGATAAGACATGTGTTTTTCAAATCACAAAATTACCCGATTATCAAATTACAAATTCCCTGACCAGAAGGTCACTGCGGCGGTTCTTCGTTGACGTCCGCCTCGTTGCCGTAGGTTGCGGCGGTGTTGGGCGTGGAGTAGGTTTTCGCCGGCTTCTTCGGCGGGTGCAGTCGGCCGGCGCTGTAGTGGCCTTGTTTCTCGACGTCGTAATTCTTCGGCAGCGGCGGGATTAGGGTTGAGCCGCCGGTCAGCTGGCTGACGCGGTTCAGGATAATCTCGGCGCGGCCGTCGTAGAGCTTGACTGAACCGCGGATCTCGATGACTTGTCCGGCAAGGCGGCGGACGTCGCCTACATCCTTGAGGTCGTAAGGGAAAACTACGACGGTGAACGGGCAGGCCATGTGATCTTCGCAGAAGTCGACGAAGTGCACGCCCCTGGCGCCGGCTTTTACGCGCAGGACTTTTCCGGTCACGCACTTGGTTTCTCCGACGTGTTGTTTGGCTTCGCGAATGGGGAGGCAGTCGGAGGCGGCGGCTGCTGTTGATAGCAGGATCATCGGCAATATGGCGTAGAAGTACCTAGTACCTAGTGACCAGTACCCAGGAACGGCTTTTTCGATCTGAGGAGAAAATAGTTTCATCGGCCTTCGTGTTGGGGTGAATTAGTTACGGTTTGATAACTGTTAACCTTCTTCTAAAGGGGCACCCCTCCCCCTCCCCCTCCCCCTCGATCTTTAGAATCATCACGGTAGCAAGTTTTTCCCCGTAAAATACGCAGGGCAAAGGAGTTAGAGGTCAAAATCTTGAGAATAAAGGAGTTATGGGTCGATTTCTTGGCCCGGGGTCCCTTTGTGCCTGTGCCGAATTTACTTTCTTTGCTGGAGCAATTATCGAGTGAGTTGAGGGCTTGGGGCAAGGTTGGATGTCACAGGGTAGGGCTGTGAATTTCTCGAGGCAGTGGGCAGGAGATCAAAATCCCCGCCCCTTCGACAAGCTCAGGGCAGGCTCTGTCCCTCCAAAGGACGGAGGGACAAGGACGGGGCACCCTCAAGAGTCGAAGTTCCAGCGGGATTCACAGTTTGGCTGCAGCGGAGCGGCGCTGGCAGAGTGCTGAGATCCGTCCTTGGGAGTCCTCGGCTTTGCCGAGGACTCCACTTCGTCAGGATGACAAACGGACAGAAGCTTTACTTGAAGGCTTTGACCGCGGCGGCTTCGTCGTCTTTCACGTCGAAGACGGTGTAGAGCTTGGTGATCTGAAGCAGGTCGTGCACCTTTTTGGTTAGATGGAGCAGTTTGAGTTCGCCACCCTGATTCTTGGTGGTGGTAAAGGCGCTGACCAGCTCGCCGATGCCGGAGCTGTCGATGTAGTTGACCTCGCCGAGGTTCAAGACCAGCTTCTTGTTGCCTTTGGCGAGCAGGTCGCGAATGGTGTCGCGCATCATGACGCTGCCTTCGCCGAGAGTGATGCGGCCGCTGCAGTCCACAATGGTGACTCCGTCCACCTGCCGAGTGCTAAGTTTCATGCTCACTGAGACCCCTCCTTGACGCCCGCGGATGGCCCGTGGACGTGTTTGATCAATTTGATTTCCGTGCCTGTCTGGGACGGGCGGATTTCCACCACGTCCATGAAAGAACGCATAAGAAAAATGCCGCGTCCCGAAGTTTTGAGCAGATTTTCCGGCGCCAGAGGATTCGGAATTTCGCTCAAGTCAATCCCTTTACCCTGATCGCGAATGGTGATAACCAAGTCCTCAGGAGTGCGCTCGAAGGCCAGAATCACCTTCTTGTCCGGGGCATAGGCGTTGCCGTGCAGAACGGCATTCACCGCGCCCTCGCGCACTGCCATGGAGATCTGCATCACCTCATCTTCCCCAAATCCAAGTTCCGTGGCGATGCGGGTGGCTTTTTCCTCCGCAGTGTCCACGGTTTCCAGAGTGGAGTCGAGGGTATAGGAGACTGTCTGCTCCATGGCCGGTGAATATGTGCTAAAAGCCGCTCCTATCCTCTGGATTCCCCGTAGGCGCTCGCCGCACCCCGTAATTATGGGACGTGTCAGTTTGCCTGTGGAAGCGGGGAGTTGTCAACGCGTACAAATCCATGTCGTGTCTTAAGAGTGCGTTGCTAGAGTTTATGCAATATCGGGTGGGAAAAGAATACGGTTAGGAGATGCCACGGTAGCTAGTACAGCTAATTCGGAGGCTCGCGCTTCGGCATCCGCCCGCTCGTGCGGTCTATCCATGCACGGGAGATTGCGAATCAGGACGTGGTTCGCAATCGTCGTGTCGAAGCGTACTTCTAGTCCACGATTCAGAGAATGAATATCTCCGACGCGGATCGCAACCGCTCCGTGATTCTTGCTAAGGCCTCGAACCGAATCATGCATGGTAAGCGCCAGAGACAGACCGTCGGTATGGTTCAACCCATCCTTTTGGAAGGCTTCGGCCTGCGCAGCGTCTCTGGCTGGGGCTAAGAAGTTTTTCCGACTACATCCTCGGTAGATGACCGTGTCGTCCGGTACAAGTTCGCCTACGCCGACTGATGTTGCGTCACACATGACGGGGAGGGATTCGACAGCCATTCGATAGACGTAAGCAAATCCCTGGGTTCGGCGTTGGTTCTCAGATCGTTGAACGTTACTAGCCCATTCGTCATGTTTTCGCAGTAGATCGAGAGCGAACTCGGGGCGGGCCCGAAAATGGCCTTAACCCTGCGCCCGTTGGCCTTCCACGTGACATTGATCTCGCCACAGTATGGGGCAATCACCGCATTAGCAATGGGCGAAGTGAGCAAAGTTCTTGCGGTATTCCTAACGAGTTCATACGATGGGCGCAGCTCTGCGGGGCTCTCGTACAGGTCGCTGTCACAGCAGGCATCGAAGACGGTGTTGTATACACCGGGATTGACGATCATGTACTGATTCACAGTGGCGGTGGTAGCGGATACGGGGTAGCAGTTCGAGCCCAGTCTCATTGTCTTACCTCCGTCCTTGGCTGCATGTCCGCAATCATCTTTTCGGCGAACTCGACCCTCTCCTTTAGCCAATCAAGAATCATGCGAGCCGTGCGAATATCCATATTTAGACCCACTTCCATTTCTCGCACGATTCCGTCGCTACTCTTGCGCGCCTCAATGATCTCTGCGCCCAACTTCCCGTCCTTCTCAACCTTTTGCATGGTAACGTCCGGCAAGGGAGCCCGTTCGCTGAAAACGCTAAGCAGTAAGCTTCCGTCCGGATTGAGCCCACCGAAAACTCCGCTGGTATGGACTATCCGGAAATGGTTGCTCTTGACGTAGTGGAACGTCATGGTTGGAGGTAGTGGGTTATCAGGCATGATCGTTCCTAGATGCTCGAGGTGGCCGTCCTCATTATTCCAAGACGCTGGGGCGATGTGGGGTTACCAAAGTGCAGTAGTGAGGATATAACTGCAGACTCTCCGAAGTCAATGATTTAATTGGACTTGCCAAGTTTTCGCCTTTGTTGCGCCTACGCGGCCATCGGTTCTTCGGTGCACCATACATGTTCTGAGATGCGACTTTGCATCTCAGGAGTTATCCGTAAACCGCCGAGGGCACGTCAGAGAAGTCGTAGTGCGTGAGACGCAAGGCAACGGCGGCTTTCAAGTCTTCGGCAACTGCCCGAGTCATCGGGAACCCGCCATCGGCCGCCGGTATAATGACACGCCGGTGACCTGAGTGCTAGCTGCTGAAATCAAACAATGGCTGAAGCGAGTGATCGTGGTTGGGCTCGCGTCCGCGCTGGGTTTGACGGCGTTGGCTTACGCAATCGACTTCGCGGTGTTCCGCTACCGGGTCTCTACCAATCGGCAGCCCTACGGACAATTCACAGTGAACAGCTACGACGCGATACCGCAGAAGAGCGGCAAGACCCAATTCATCTTTCATCCGCCGGAGGCGCAAACCTGCGTCAACTCGCTGTTCCCACGCGAGGGATACACGCCCTGCTGGTATTTGTCGCGGCATACCGAACAACGCATCGACATGTGAGGTTCGTACACGGACGCCGCCGCATCAAATAAACGGTAGAAAGGTCCTGCTACCCGTGTTCTGGTTACGCACGGGTGGACACAGGACCGACGATGCGGAGGAAATCTATGAAGAAGTCTGATTATCTACTCAGCGCCATCGTTGGGTTGGCTATGTGTTTGTGCGTGACCGGCAGCGTTTATGCGCAGAATGCCGGTACGCAAGCGGCGCCGGCACGCGTGCTGGTCACGGTTGAAGCTCGTCACGGCAAGGACGTTCCTGAAATCGGCGTCAGAGATGTAATGGTTTATGAGGGCCATGATCGCGACCAGGTCGTGGATTTGGTCCCTGCGCAGGGAGAACACGCGGCGCTCGAACTGTTTATTTTGCTCGATGATGGCTCCAACGAGAGGCTGGGTTCGCAACTGGACGATCTTCGCAAGTTCATCTCCGCCCAGCCACCCTCCACCAAGATTGGCGTGGCCTACATGCAGAACGGGGCCGCGAAGGTGGAGCAGAGCCCGACCAGCGATCACGCTTTAGCTGCGAAAGCCCTGCGCCTTCCTCTGGGAATTGGCGGCATCAATGCCAGCCCATATTTCTCTGTCAGCGATCTGGTGAAACGCTGGCCGGAAAGCTCTGCTCGCCGGGAGGTCCTGATGGCAACCGATGGAATCGATCGCTATTACGGAAGCGGTGATTTGCAGGATCCTTACCTGGACACGGCCATCGACGATGCCACGCGAGCCGGCATTGTGGTCTACGCCATCTATAACCCTGGCGTGGGACATCTCGGCCATAGCTACTGGCAAAACTATTGGGGACAGATTTATCTCTCGCGTCTGGCTGAAGAAACTGGCGGCGAAGGGTATTCCATCGGCTTCACGGGCAACGCAGTAAGCTTTGGCCCTTACCTCGAAGATCTGGAACGCCATCTGGGCAATCAGTACTGGGTGGCGTTTAATCCCAAGCCGCAGAAGAAGAATGGGTGGCAGCGAATCAAGGTTACGACGGAAGTATCGAATGCGGAGCTGGTTGCTCCGTCCAGAGTGTGGGTTCCGGCTGCGACGCCTTAACCGGCCGCCGTCGGCAAACCGGCTTAGCGGGTACGGCTTTGCGGAGCGCTCGGAGCGGGGCACTTGAACGTGCTCCGCTTTTTTAGCGCCCGAATTCGTTACAATGGCGGTCACTGAGGACTTCACTTGGAACCCACGGGAGGCCAATGTCTAACCGGGTCGACTTTTGTTCGTTGCGATACGTTGGAATCGCGCTCGTTGCCTTCGCTGGCTCGGTTGTTGCACCAGCTCTCGCATCCCCTGTGAAGCCGGCCGCCGCCTCACCTTCTGATTCGCGCCTGGTAAAAGCTTACCGCTTCCAGCAGGGTGGTTGGACCTATGTTCATCTGGAAGGTTCGCCTTCCGATATTGGGTTCCAGCATGGCTATCTGTTGGCTCCCGAGATTGCTGATGCTTTGGAAGCGATCAAACTTCTCGATACCCGCCAGACCCGGCGCGATTGGGAGTTCTTTCGCAAGACGGCGCGCGAGATGCTCTGGCCGCACATCGACGCGGAGTATCAGCAGGAACTCCAGGGCATTGCTGAGGGCGTGAAGGCGCATGGGGTTGATCTCGATGTTTATGACATCGTGGCGCTGAACGCGTTCGAAGAAGTTCCCGACTACTACGTGCCGTGGCTGAATAAGCGGGAGAAGGCGGCAAAGGCGCCGAAGCTGGCGGCTCCGGGCAATTGCAGCGCGTTCATTGCCACCGGCGCTTATACAAAAGATCATCAGATCGTGATTGCGCACAACAACTGGACGAGCTACCTCGCCGGGGAACGCTGGGTGATCGTCTTTGATATTTTGCCGCAACACGGCCAGCGCGTTCTAATGGACGGCTTTCCCGGAGTGATCACCAGCGATGACGATTTCGGCGTGAACGCGGCGGGGATCATGATTACCGAGACCACCATCTCACAATTCGAGGGATGGGACCCGAACGGCAAGTCCGAGTTCGTGCGCTCGCGCAAGGCGCTGCAGTATTCCCAGAGCATCGACGACTACGTGCGCATTATCAAGGAAGGGAACAACGGCGGATATGCCAACGACTGGCTGATCGGCGACCGCAAGACCGGAGAAATCGCCTACCTTGAACTGGGGTTGAAGAATACCCCGCTGTGGCGGACGAAAGATGGATACTTTGTCAGCTCGAACTTCCCCCGCGATCCCAAGCTGATTCGCGAAGAAACCAGCGGGTTTGATCCGAATGATCGGTTGTCGTCGATGAATGCACGGCATGCGCGTGCGGAAGAGCTGATGAAGCAGGAGAAAGGGAAGATCGATGTGACGACGGCCCAGCAATTCTTGTCAGACCACATGGACAGCTTCGAGTCAGACAGGCCGCAGCCGGACGAGCGCTCTCTGTGCGGTCACGTGGACGCTTCTTCGCGGGGCGTGAAGGAATGGGAATGGGCTCCCTACAACCCTGGAGGAGCCGTGCAGGGCAAGGCCACTGACAGCAAGATGGCGGCCGAGATGAGCTTCGTGGCGCGGGCGGGGCATCCCTGCGGGGCGGACTTTGTGGCGGATGATTTTCTGGAGCATCATCCGGAATACTCATGGCAAAAGCCGCTGCTGCGGGATATGAAGGCGGGGCCGTGGACTACGTTTCAGGCTGGGCAGAAAGCTGGGCGGTAGTTTCAGGCTCACCCACCGAAGGTGACGCCGTCTAAGAACAATAGGAGACGATGCGATGAACGAAACAGCGCAGCAATACATTCAGCGGATCATGGCGCACGCTGAAGGGAAGCAGCCCTTGGCAGTTCAGTCTTCGACCGCAAAGAAACTCGAGCGATCCATCAAAGGTGTACCCACCAGCAAATTGCGCAAGCGCCCGGCTCCGAACAAGTGGTCAGTTAGCGAGATCACAGCCCACCTTGCCGACGCAGAAATCGCGATTGGCTGGCGTTTGAGGCTGATACTGGGCGCGCCCGGCACTCCCGTCGCGGCCTTCGATCAGGATGCGTGGGTAACCAGCTTGCATTACGAGAAACGCGATCCGCGTAAATCGGTCGAGCAATTTCGCGTACTCCGCGAAGCCAACCTCGCTTTGCTAAAGTCGCTGAAGCCCGAACAGTGGAAACATTACGGGATGCATGCCGAGCGTGGGCAGGAAACGGTCGAGCACATCGTCCGCCTCATCGCAGGACACGATCTGAATCACTTGCAGCAGATCGAACGAATACTGGCTAAGAAGAAGAAGTGAATTTCCCGGCCGTGGTGTCCGGCGAGCGCAGAAGAAAATCTGATGGCAAGGTGCTGAAAATCCGCGTGGGCTACGGCCGTTCCTTGTGCTACTTTTCGCTTTACTGCCAGTTCGCGTAAATGCGCGAACTGGGTAAAGCGAAGGCGAGATGACCACAAAAGTTTGCACGAACAGCAAGTGTCCCGCGTACGCACATTTCGTCTACACGGTTGCCATGCGCTGCGTCCTCTGCCGATGCGACCTGGTGGCGGCTCAAAGAAACGCTGAAGCAGCGGGAGCCGGACTCGCGCGTCCGGACCAGAGCATCACAGGCGGATTATCCAGAAAGGCTGACAGAACTCACGCGATCAGGTAGTCGTGTCGTTAAGCCGAAACGCAATCCCAACCGAAGAGCGAATCCAATCGCTAGACAAAAAGAATGGCGGAGAGGGTGGGATTTGAACCCACGATACCCGTTAAGGTATGTCCGCTTTCGAGGCGGATCGTTTCAACCACTCACGCACCTCTCCGGAAAAAACAGTGGTCAGTGGCCAGTGGTCAGTGGCCAGTAACCTTTACAGTCATCTACGGCTCTTAAAGAACTTTTGCAGGAGTTCTGCGCTACGGCCTGCCAGGACGCCGCTGCGGACTTCCACTTTGTGGTTCAGTTGCGGGTGATTCAGCACCTGCATTACTGATCGCACGGCGCCCGCTTTGGGATCATGCGCGCCATAGACCAGGCGCCTGATCCGCGCGTGCACCAGGGCTCCGGCGCACATCGGGCACGGTTCAATTGTAGCAAACAGGTCGCAGTCGGCCAGACGATGGTTACCGAGGTTTGCGCCTGCCTCGCGCAGCGCGACAATCTCGGCGTGGGCTGTGGGATCGGAGTCTGTGATGTTGCGGTTCCAGCCGCGGCCGACTATGCGGTCTCCACACACGACGACGGCGCCGACCGGGACTTCGCCTGCCTCGAGTGCGCGCTGGGCGGAGCGGAGAGCTTCCTCCATCCAGAGTTCGTCTTTAGTGGTTAAACCCGTTGTTGGCACGGAAGATTCCACGCAGCAGGGTAACACTGGCGGCACGCGATTCGATGGGGAAGCGAATCTGTTCGGGAGGCTCGAGGGGTTAGAGTGATAGGATGCTTGCGAAAGCAGCGCCTAAAGGCGCAATGAAACGTGGCATTTACGGCATGCCTGAAGGCATGCCCTGATACGAATCACATGAGCTGCTCGCCATCAGAGCAGGCTCAGCACCGAGCGCACGGCATCGGGCACCACGGCTCGAACCACTGCCGGCAGCACACAGGTCACCAGAGTATAGGCGATCACGAGCGCGGGCACGGCGAGCAGCATGCGGATTGTTGGCGTTAAGTTGGCGAGATAGGCTCGCATAGCTTCCTCTGGATTCAAGTAGCGCTAGTCTTAAATACGAAGGGCAGGGCGAAAAAGTTCCTCGGACGCGGGGCTCTCGCCAAGAAGGGGAGACGGTGGTGGAGGGCTAGACAAAACAACGTCGAGCTTCCTCGACGGAAAGCCGGGGGGCGGCTGTCCCCACATTAGCATTTCCACCCACTGAAGCACTGGCGACTGACTACTGGCACCTGTTATGCTAACCCCGTCATGGGTATGCAAAGCCTGCTCCGCAAAGTGTTTCTAATCGACCTTCTGCAGGGTTTGAGGGTCACGTTCCGCTATCAGGATCCCAAGGAAATCTATACCGAACAATATCCCATGGAGCGACCGCAGGTGGCCGAGCGATACCGGGGCGCGCCGCGGCTGAACGTCAATCCCGATACTGACGAGACCATGTGCATTGCGTGCGACCTGTGCGCCCTGGCCTGCCCGGAGAATCTGATCGTGGTCTCCAGCGCGCGCAATGAGCAGACCCGCCGCAAGGAACTTACGAACTTCACCTACGACCTGAGCCGCTGCATGTTCTGCGGCCTCTGCGAGGACGCCTGTCCCGTGGATGCCCTCGAACTCACGCAGGACTTCGAGCTTGCCAGCTATACCCGCGAAGGCTGGATCTGGGATCGCGAGACGCTGGAAAAAGGTCCGGTACCTACGGAGTATAGGAAATAGCTGCCGGCTGTCAGCTTCTAGCCCTCGCGCTTTCTTCTTCGCTGTGCTGAAGCCCGCCCCTTGTCATCCTGAGGAAGTGGAGTCGTGCGCGAGAGCGGGCGACTCCCGACGAAGGACCTGTGCAGTTTGCCGGCAGAGTCGACGCCCCAAGGGAAGTTGCATAGCTGCTTCAGCCCGCAAAGAACGCTGTCCTCAGGATGACAAGCTACGTCGTAGGTCCTTCTGCGAAGTCAGAACCCAAATCCGTTCACAATCCTCATGATGCGCTGCGCAAAACGACGGCTGGGACTGGTCTAATGTGATCAGACACGCGTCTTCGCCCCTTCTACCATGAAGTCTGAAGAAGTCGGCGGAACAATACTCTCTCGTTCAAACACTCAAATTTTCCTGCAGCAACCTCTATGAGAGGATCGGAGTCCAAAGGCTGTGACCACCTCCGTTATTGTCCAGCCCGCCGCATCAACACAAAGCACTCGACAGCGCAAAACCGTGCTGGCATTAACAGTGGCGGCAGCGCTTTGCGTCATTGTGCTGTTATTGTGGGCTGAGTTGTGGCCGTTTCAGCAGAAGCCGGTCGTGCAGAACCTGGAAGAAGCCAGCGACAGCAAGCTGCAGCTTCGTGCCTTTCACCGCACCTATTTTCCCTTTCCTGGGTGCGTGCTCGAAGGGCTGCAGTTCAATCACGGCTCGAATGCCGGCAAGCCGCTCATCACCATCGATAGGTTGATCATACAAGGCAGCTATTCAGGAGTTCTTTTCCAGCGGCTGAGCCGCATCACCGCGGAAAATATGCACGTATTCATCCCCCCATTTGGTAGTGGCGAAACCTTTCACACGACTCCCTCAAAAATCGCTATCGATGAGATCGTGGCCAACGGCGCAGTACTGGAGTTTGCTTTGCGCAAGCCGGACCAGCAACCGCTCCGCTTCGAGATTCACGAGGCCTTGCTCCGCGACGTGGGCTGGAATGGACCCCTTAGTTATTGGGTGAAAGTGCGAAATCCCGAGCCGCCGGCAGAGATCACGGCTTCGGGAAAGTTTGGGGTCTGGAACATAAACGATCCGGGGCAAACTCCGGTTTCGGGCGAGTACAGAGTCGATCAGGCCGATCTCAGTGTGTATCACGGAATCGCGGGTATGCTTTCGTCGGTGGGAAAGTTTGGCGGCGTGCTGGCGCACATCGATATTACGGGCTCGACCGATACTCCTGATTTTGAAGTGCAGTCGGGCGGACATCGAGTGCAGCTGACCACTGAGTTCAGCGCCTATGTCGACGGAACTCGCGGCGACACTTTCCTGAAGCGCGCAGATGCGCACTTCTTGCGGACGCACATCGTCGCCCAGGGTAGCATCGCCCAGTCCTCCAGCGGGGAAGGCAAGACAGCGCTGATCGATCTGAGTGCGAGGAACGGGCGGATCGAGGACCTTCTTCGCTTATTTGTGAAGGCGGACCGGCCGCCAATGTCCGGGAGCGTGACCTTGCAGGCGAAGACGGAGCTTCCTGCCGGTGAACGTCCCTTTCTGGAGAAGGTGAAGCTACGAGGCGGATTTGGAGTGGAGGCGGGAAGTTTTTCCAAGCCGACGCAGGAGAGCGTCGACAAACTGAGCGCCGGGGCTGAGGGAGAAAAAGACACTTTCGATCCAGAGACGGTCCTGACCGATCTGACCGGACAAGTGGCGCTGAAGGATACTACGGCGAGCTTTTCCGATCTTTCTTTTGGAGTTCCCGGGGCCGCCTCCCGTCTGCATGGAACCTACAATTTGATCACCCACAAGATCGACCTGCGCGGCCACTTGCGCGTGGATACGAAGATATCGAACACCACCACCGGGGCAAAAGCAGTCCTGCTGAAAATGATGGATCCATTTTTCAAGAAAAAACCCAAGGGCGAAGTGTTGCCGGTGCGAATTTCAGGGACATACGAGCATCCATCCTTTGGACTGGATCTTGACGATAGGGGTGCGCCGAAGAAGTTGGCTGCTGCCCCGAAGCAGTAGGGAAGCGATAATTACGTGAGAGAAGAACGGCGAGCGAGAGTCCAACTCTCGCTCGCCGGGAACGATTGAAACTGTCAACCTTTCGCGGTCAGAGGATGCTACTTCTTGCCGACGTGACCGCGGCCATCGCGCACTTCGTTGCCTTTGAAGTGCTCAATCTTATCGAGATGTCTGTTGGGATCGGGCTTTTCACCTTCGATCTGAGCGATGTGGAACAGACACATACGATTCAACTTTCCCATAAAGGGTTGACTCGGAAAGAAAGGCGCTGATTTTGCTGAAGGCAGTTCCCCCGCTACTCGCCTGCGAGCTTCTTTTCCGGCAGGAAATACATGGCAGGGATCAGGGCGAAGATGAAGAACGAGGCGTAAATCGAAATGTAAGCCAGGGGAGCGGAAAGCAGGTAGAGCGCTCCGGAGAAAGCGTTCTTGCGCTGGATGCTCTCGTGATATTCGACCATTGCGGTATCGTTCCCGCTCTGGCGAATCAATTCCTTACGAAGTAGGTAATATCCGCTCGCACACAAGCAGAGGTCGAGACCGTAGAGCGCGACCGCCATGGGCTCGCGGTAGTTCTTGCCCATGAAATCGGTGACGAAGGGGACCAGCGACATCCAGAATAGCAGGTAGAGGTTTGACCACAGGAGACGCGTGGTGACGGAGTGCACGGCATGGATCAGGTGATGGTGGTTCACCCACATGATGGCTGCTACCAGGAAGCTTAACGCGTAGCTTAGAAACACAGGCGACACCTTTAGCAGCGCCGCAAGCGTGGGTTGGGCTGGGGGGCGGAGCTCGAGGACCATGATCGTGATGATGATGGCGATCACGCCGTCACTGAAGGCTTCGAGGCGGTTGGTGGTCATCTCGCGGTGTGCCATAGGAACGGACCAAATCTACCACGGAGACACCCTTCGGCTACGCTCAGGGCAGGCTGAGACACAGAGAAGAACTACTTTAACGAGCGGGTTGTTGCTGGGTCATGCAGTGCATGGTGCCGAGTCCCCAGACTAGGTCGCCGGAATAGATCGGGATGACTTCACGCGTGGGAAAGAGTGCTGCCAGGGTGTTCAGGGCGATGCGGTCGTTGGGATCGTTGAAGACCGGCGCGAGGACAATGCCGTTCGCGATGTAGAAATTGGCGTAGCTGGCGGGCAGGCGTCGCTGCTCGAAGACTACGGGACCGGGCATGGGGAGTTCGACGATGTTCAGGGGCTTGCCGTCCTGATCGGTGGCGGCTTCGAGACGGCGGAGATTGTCGCTGAGGGGCTTGTGATTTACATCTTTGGGATTGGGCTCGACCATGGTCACGACTGTGTCTCGACTTACGAAGCGGGTTAGATCGTCGACATGGCCGTGAGTGTCGTCGCCGTGGATGCCTTTGCCTAGCCAGATTACATGCTGGGCGCCGAGGTATTCGGCGAAGAGCTTTTCGTAGTCTTTGCGCCGCATATTAGGATTGCGTTGCTGAATCTTGCTTAGCAGGCATTCTTCAGTGGTTAGGAGGGTGCCTTCTCCGTTGACGTCGATGGAGCCGCCTTCGAGGACGACGCGGGTGTTGTGGTGCCGGGGATTGATTTCTTGGGTTCCGGCGGTGCTTGCCATCTGGGTGCCGATCTTTTCGTCGTGGCGGTAGTTGGAGTATTTGGCCCAGGCGGTGAAGCGGAAGTTTGTGGCTAGGAGGGTGGAGTCATCGTCAGTCAGTGCCGTCCCTGAGGGGACTCTGTTCCCCTTTAACGCACCTTCCCCCGCACTTACGTGCGGGGCTAATGAATGCCGTCGCTTCGCGACTGGACCTGGGCGCTGGCTTTCGCGGGCGAGGGAGCCCGCGCCACACGAGCGATTTACGAAGATGCAGCCCGAGTCGCGAAGCCACGACCGATTTGTCGGCCAGCGGTGGAAGCGGACGTTGTTGTTGAGAGCGTCGGCACGGTCCAGCAGTTTGCGGGCCTGCCTCTCGGCTGGGGCGTCGTTGACGATTAGTTCAACGTGCTCGTGGCGTGCCAGGGTGCGGATGATTTCTGTGTAGACCCAGGGGATGGGCTCGAACTTTCCCGGCCAGTCGGCGTGATAGTGGGGCCAGGCTAGCCAGGTTGCGGCGTGGGGTTCCCATTCGGCGGGCATTCGAAAGTGGAGGGTTGCCGGGGGAACACTTAAAGTATTACTTGAATGACTGGGTCGGGGCATGGAGGTAGTTTATGGCACGATGATAAATCGTGCATTGAATCCTGAGCCTGACATTGATCTTGACGAGCGGATTCTTGCTCAATGGGTGTACTGGCCATTTCTCGTCAGCTGGGGTTGGAACGTTTTGCGTAGGATGGCGGACACGGAGAATCCGAACGAGACTCGCCGAACCAGTCACTCGGCGAACAAGTCGGATGGTATTCACAGTTTGCGTTGATAGCGGATTTCGTTCACGGTTACGCCCCACATCGTGTCTTTACGCTGGAGACTGTCAGGCGTCCACTGATCGTTTCGATAAAAACGATCGGCGCGAACATTCCCCATCAGAACCCACAAGAACGCATTTCCAAAGCCCAGTTCGACGAGCCGTTGGCGAGCTGCCGATATAAGAGCCTTCCCCACACCACGACCCCAGTAGTCAGGATCAACATACAGCGCGCACAGTTCGGCGTAACCCGCCAGATCCGAGTCGCGCGATGGCGCCGTGGTGGCAAACCCGCGAATCAATCCTGCTTCAGCCGCTACGATGGTATGCGGCATTTGAGGATCGCGGGTGGCGAAGTCATATCTTTGCGCCCTTTCTTCGGGGCGAAGTTTGTCGAGGTATTCGTCTGGAAGGAGACCCCGATAGGCGGACTGCCATGAACGAACATGCACACGAGCCACAGACATCGCATCTGCAGATTCGGCGGCTCGAAGAAGCATGCGGAAGTATGGCACGAATGCCAGGGTTCAGAGGGATAACTGTTGGAATCGGGCGATTACACTTATTGACCCGATTCTACCGTCCATCGAGCAGACGACTGGTGATTGGGGCGTAGGCGTCGATGCGGCGGTCGCGGAGGAAGGGCCAGTTGCGGCGGATGTCTTCGAGGGCTTTCAGGTCGACGTCGCCGATCAGGATTTCTTCGCGGTCGTGGGAGGCTTCGGCCAGGACGCGGCCGAAGGGATCGCAGAAGAAGGAGGCGCCCCAGAATTCTAGTCCATATCCGGGAGTGGATTTGCCGCGGATGTTGCCGGTTTCAAAGCCAACGCGATTGACTACCGCTACGTAGACTCCGTTGGCAATGGCGTGGGCACGCTGAATGGTGCGCCAGGCGTCGTGCTGGGCTATGCCGAACTCGGCCTTCTCGGCAGGATGCCAGCCGATCGCTGTGGGATAGAAGAGGACGGACGCGCCTTGCAGCGCGGTTAGACGTGCGCCTTCGGGGAACCATTGGTCCCAGCAGACTAGTGTGCCCAGGCGGCCGGCGCTGGTGTCGAGGGCGCGGAAGCCTAGATCGCCGGGGGTGAAGTAGAACTTTTCGTAGTACAGCGGGTCATCGGGGATGTGCATCTTGCGGTAGAGTCCGCTAAGAGTTCCGTTCGAGTCGAAGATGGCGGCGGTGTTGTGATAGATGCCGGGGGCGCGCTTCTCGAATAACGATGCGATCAGGACTACTCCGTGCTGGCGGGCGGCCGCGGCTAGCGTTTCGCTGGTGGGGCCGGGAATGGGTTCGGCTAGATCGAAGAGGGAATGGTCTTCGCGCTGGCAGAAGTATTGCGTTTGGAACAGCTCGGGCAGGCAGACTACCTGGGCGCCGCGTCCGGCTGCGTCGGCTGTGCGTTCGAGAGCCTTTTGAAGATTCTGCTCGGGCTCCGGGCCGCAGGACATTTGCACCAGGGCCACGCGGAATTTATCTAGGGGCACGCTTCGTCCTCTGGCGAACAATATAGCATTCGGAAGGCGGCTGCCGGCTTCCGGTCATCTTGCGTCATCGGAGTATTCGAGATGTGGCGCGAGCGGGACCGCCGGACAAAGGCAACTTTCTTAACCGGGCGACTATGTTCAAGACCCGGTGCCAGGGGTTGGTGAGTGTAATCGGGATTTTGCAACAGCCACCCCCGAAGCTAGAATCCCAGCAGGATGAAAAACTCCGGCTCGGGCCTTAGATACTGTGCAGCCGCTCTCCTGCTGATCATTGCTATCGGATGCAGGCCTAAGAACCAGGACATGCTTGTGGCACACGTGCAAGGGGACGTGTTTCTGCCCCATTTGAGCGCCAGCCTCTGGAACTTCAGCGAAGTAATTGAGTGCCAAATCGCGAGCCGTACATCCATTCCACCAGACGGACGCGGCGACTTGCTGCTGTGCGGTGAGAAAACGCAGCTCGCGTGGTCGCAAACTTGGCTGCGGCCTGACATCAAGACCCAGATCTACGCTGCAGCCGAGAGACTAGCCGTCGAGTTCCGCAGCGTCGGGCATCCACTACTCGGTAATAGATCCAGACCTCGCTCGTGGCAGTGCAGGAAGACACCGGACCGAGTAGTGTGTGATTAGGAAGATTACCTGCCTGCTGTTAACAGGCGATTACCCGCTAACTGACGCTAACAGGAGTTTACACTCATCGAGAATTGCCCCAGGCAGTCAATTAGTGTAATGGGGATGTTTCACCAATCACGATGTCCCGAGGCCGGTATACTCCCAGAGAAATGGGCTACTGGAGCATTGTCGAACCCGTTTGGGATGTGATAGACATCAGCCGCCCAGATATCTTCACGCAGACCTTTGGTTCTGTTCCAAGAGCATCCGGCTTGCTGTTCGCGGCACACTTTTGTCAGTCTGAAATTTGCAATGGGGGTTTCCACCAGTTTTTTTGGAACTCTACAGAGGTTCTCGCTGCTGAGGCGGTCGAGGGCTTTCACGAGATCGGACAGCACCAAGTCGCGGCCTTGATCGAGAAAGCGATGAGTCTCTTCGGGAGTGGGTATCCACGGGATCGAAAGGAAAGGCAAACACGCCTCGAACAGGTATCGAGGAGTTCTTTGGACGCACTCGACGATCTCTTTTACTCGCTGATTGATTCCGAGGCTGGTGGGTTCACTGTCGCCGCTGACCGTTACGAGGCTACGGTGCGCCCAAACTCAAATCCCCAGTCGCGGCCGTGGCCACAGCGGTGGCGGGCAAACTGAGCGTGCCGCGAACCGTGGCGTTGCCGTTTACATCCAGCCTGGTCGCCGGAGTTGTGGTGTTGATGCCAACCTTAGCCGTGGTTCCGCTGCCTGTCTGGAATACTGCCGAATCGATGATCGTGTCAGCTCCGTTAAAGATGGGAAGAAAGTTGAGAGTGCCGCCGGTTGTGGTCACGTCAGTCGCTGCGGGCGGCGGAACTGTTGCGACTGTGCCGCTCGACGTGGCTGAGCCGATCGTCACCTGCGCGGCCAGCACGAAGGCGGAGGGCGGAAGTCCCCCAATGGTCTCCGCATCCCCGGCCTTCAAGGCATAGGGAGCGCTGACCAACAGCACGCGCGGCTGCTCGGCCTGCCCCGAGACCTGCACTCCGACCCAGCGGGCCTGCTCGGAGGTGAACAACTCCGCCGGCAGACCTTCGGGCTTGGTCGAGCCCAGCAGAACCGTGTAGTGGCCATTGCTGTCGGCGGTGGCGTTCTGCGTCTCCAACCAGAGGGGAGCGCTGCCGGTTTTTTCGGAATAAAGGGCGAAGGTAATACCGACCTGCCCCAGACGTTTCTATGGCAGGCGGAGCCTGCAGCGAACGATACCACTGCCCCGTCGGGCACGCTGAATCTCCTCTACGGACTGGGCACTGCTGCGCCCGCCGAAACAGGATTGAAGTTGAGCAGCAAGGGCGTCTTGAGCTTCGCCACCGGGCAGACTTTCCCCGGCACAGGCGACGGTTCAGTCACCAGCGTTGCCACCGGACTGGGACTGACTGGGGGACCGATCACCAAGACCGGTACGCTGACCATCGATACCACAAAGATTCCGCAACTGGCGGCGGCCAACACCTTCACGGCAAATCAGACGATCAACGGCAACCTCGCTGCCGTGGGCACGGTTACGGCAGGCATCCTGAGGGCCGCGCAGGTTACCGCGAACGACCTGAATGCAGCCGACGTCACTTTGACCGGTTTCTTCTCTATATCGTCGAGCTCGGTCAATCCGGTGGGTGCCAACAGCTCCGCAACGGCCGCAACCACGATTGAAGGCGTAGCCAGCGCGGCGACGGGGGAGGCATGGGGCGTGGAGGGCATTACCAACAGCAGCGCCGGCGATGCCTACGGCGTTTATGGCCTAGCTGATGCGAGTAACGGGAATCCGATTGGGGTCTACGGCGGTGCCAGCAGTACGACTGCCATCGGCATCTTCGGGCAAAACGGCACCCAAAGCTCACTTGAGGAGGTTGGATTTATTAGCGGCGCCGGCGTGTGGGGCGACGGCGGTACTGCCGGCAGCAGCATCTCGGACGTGGATGTTCCCGGCGTCGTGGGCACTACTACGGACAGCTCGGCGGGGTGGTTTGAAAACCACAGCTCTGGCTTCTACACGGCGATCTTCATAGCCGATAACTCCACCGGCTCCCCGTTTTACGCGACCAACTTTGCAACCGACAGCAGCTGCGCTATCAATTACAACGGCGACCTCAGCTGTACTGGCACCAAGAGCGCCGTGGTTCCCATTGACGGCGGCAAGCGCAAAGTGGCGCTGTCGGCCATTGAGTCGCCCAAGAACTGGTTCGAGGATGCCGGCGCGGCTAAGTTGGTGAACGGCATGACAGTCGTCACGCTCGACCCCGACTTCATCCAGACCGTAAACACCGAAATGGAATACATGGTGTTCCCGGTTCCGAACGGAGATTGCAAGGGGCTTTATGTTAGCCACCAGACGCCAATGTCGTTCGAAGTTCATGAACTGGGTGGCGGCACTTCCAACGTGCGTTTCTACTACCGAATCATGGCACTGCGGAAGAAATACGAGAACGTCCGCTTCGCCGACCACACCAACGATCCCGATCCGAGAAAGATGCTCAGGCGCGCTCAGGCCGCTGGAGCGACGAACCGACAATCGCACATGCCAACCAAGAAGGTGTCGTCGCCACATCGCTCTATACAGACAACGGCAGTCCGATAGTCGGGGCGGCAAGGCTGGCAAGTGTCCTGCCTTGTCGCTTGCCGTTCAGCGATAACTGTTGTAACCAGGCGATTACACTCATCGAGAATTGGCCGACCAGAGTCAATGAGTGATATGGCGATTCTGTGCCGGTTAGGGAACACGCAGCCTCGCGGGAAGGCCCAAGTTACCAAGGTTACGTCTCACCTCCCGGATATCGGGACGAGCCTCTCCTTCCGAGTGAAGATAGAGGATATGAGATTAGAAGTGCTTTCGCTTGTGTGGCGGCTTGATTGCTTGTCTTGTGTGTTCACTGTTTTTTCGACGATTCTGATAGGGAGAAGATGCTGGACGGGCTGGGTGCTGGCGGCGGTCAACAGCCTGATCATTTGCGTCATCGGTTTGAGAACAGGGCAACTGGGCTTGATTCCAGCGAACCTATTTTGTATCGTGCTCTACGCCGTCAACCTTCGAACATGGCGCAAGGCTGAGTTCTCCTGAGCCGCGCGGCTCGAAGATGCAACCGTTTGAAACCCACGACCCACTGCTGAAGTCAAACGCGATGCTGAGCTTCAAGGGCAGGGCGAGACGAGATGCCCGGTGATTGTCGCATTAGCGAAGGAGTCGTTCGAGGGTGCTACGGTGAGCGCTTGAGTACCAGATCCAGGCTGGTTCCGCCCTGCTTCCAGACACCCGTGATTCTGGTGCTGTCTTTGTCCATAGTGCCTTCATAGGCACACAGACCGGGCGTGCTCTCGAAATGCAAAGTTGAGTGGTTATGCGTGATGACCGTGATCAGGACGCCGGAAACATCCTGATCAGGGTAGTCGATGGTGCCCCGGAGGCTGCCATCCTGCTCAGCGGAAATGTGCACCACGACATGCTTCTTAGGCTGGCCCCCGGGATTCAGCGTTCCCGACCATTCTCCAACGACCGGCGGAGCGTCTTGCCCCACGAGAGGCGGCACAATGCTACCTGCGAGCATTAACGCCAATCCAAGGTAAAGCGCGAACGATGAATGGCGAAGCTGTTTCATGGTGGAGTCTTCCTTAGTCTTACGAAGATTACCACGGTCCGGTAGTTGCGAATGTAGTGGGTTAGCTCGAAGGTCGCGTTCCCTCGGCGGCTAAAGCCGCGCCCTTTCAAAACCAATTCGAACCTGCACCACTACCTTGCGAACGTCCGCGTGGCATCCCTTCACGCTGTTCCTGTAAAGTAATTCCACGGAGACTTGCGAATTGAGTTTGGAGGCATCATCTTGAAACAAGGTAATCATGGAAACTCGCATCAGGGCAAGGCGCAGGATCATGCGGGACATGCTGGGGACGGGGTGGAGCGTCACCTGCATAATCCGATTGAAGACCGGCTGATTCCTTTGGAGCCGCTTGATCTGGGCAAGGTGAAGTCGATTGATGACCTGGTGCGGGCCATGTCTAAGACGGCTTTTACCGGGCGTCAGCTTGGGGAGGCTGCCGACGTGCTTGAGGCTATGGCTCGCGACGAAGATTGTTTCGTGGTGATGACGCTGTCGGGCGCGATGACCGTGGCCAAGCAGGGGTTGATCGTTACCGAGTTGATCGATCGGGGCATTGTGAATGCCGTGGTTTCGACTGGAGCGCTGATGGCTCATGGGCTGGTGGAGGCGACCGGGCGGGCGCACTTCCGGTACAACCCGGAGGTTCCTGATGAGGAACTTTACGAGCAGGGTTACAACCGGGTGTATGACACGCTTGAGCCCGAGCAGAACCTGGACGACGTGGAAGAAGTTATGTCGATGGTGCTCGAGGGCTGGGATCACAACGAAGTGATGTGCTCTTACAAGCTGAATCATGCGATTGGGGCTTATCTGGCGAAGAACGTGCACGAGCGGGGGATTCTGAAGTCAGCGCATGACCAAGGCGTTCCAGTGTTTGTGCCGGCTTTCAGCGATTCGGAGATGGGGTTGGATACGGCCCTGAATAATCGCATGCGGGAATCTACGGGGAGGCACAAGATACGGTTTGATCCGTTTCTCGATCTGGAGCACTTTGCCGCTACGCTGCTGCGGCAGAAGAAGCTGGGGATTCTGACCATTGGCGGTGGGGTTCCGCGGAACTGGTCGCAGCAGTTTGGTCCGTTCTGCGAATTGCGGCACCGGCGGCTAGGAGAGAATATTCCGCTGAAACGCTATCACTATGGGTTGCGGATTTGTCCGGAGCCGGTTTACTGGGGAGGGTTGTCGGGCAGTCCTTATAGCGAGGCGATTTCGTGGGGGAAGTTTGTGCCTCCGGCGGAGGGTGGGAGATTTGGGGAAGTTTTTGTGGATGCTACCGTGGGTTTGCCGCTGATTGTGGCTGCGGTGCTGGAGCGGCTGGATAAGAAGGGGAGCAAGGTTGGTAAGGGAAAGAAGGCGTCGGTCGGACGTTAGGGTAGTGCACGCGTGGGCTCCGAGCCCTCTCTAGGCCGTTCGATTTCTGCTTCTAAGAAGTTGCAGATCTGCTGTAAGATGTTCCGGTTATGGAGCCCACGCTGATCATTGCTGTTGTGGGTGTGGCGTTCGTACTCTTGGGAAGATGGCTGTACCGGAACCCGACGAGGTTGATACCGAGCTGGGGATTCTTCAACCCGGAGAATCCCAGCGTTAAGAAAGTCGCTCAGACATACTCCGTATTTCTGATTTTCTTTGGAACGTTTGCGCTCACCGGCGTTATCATCGTGCGCTTGTTACCTTGGGCGGTGGTAATTCTTGGTCTTCCAATAGCCATCCTAGGTGCATGGCTGCTCCGACCGCGCCTTGATCCGGCGGTTATCGAGGTCACACGGCCGCTGGCCGGTGTCCCTGTTCAGGCTCCGGAAAAGCAGCCTTTGCTGGGCAAGCACTGGAGGCGAGGTCTGGCTGTCGCTGCTGGGCTCGCAGTTCTCATCCTGATTTTTGTGACGGTGCTGCTCGGTGATTCGGACGCTTCCAAGATGGCGTTTGCAGCGGCCCAAGCAAGCCCCACCGTGAGGCAGCGGCTGGGCGAGTCAATCAAGGAGGGCTTGTTTGTTTCCGGCAGCATCGAGATATCTGGGCCGTCAGGTCACGCCGATATCTCGATCCCCATCAGCGGCCCGAGGGGCAAAGCAACTGTTTATGCAGTGGCGCGGAAGAGTGCCGACGTTTGGACCTTGGATATCCTGCAGGTGGCGTTTGGCGATGAAGCGGGCAGGGTCGATCTCTTGAAACACGATTGAGACGGCGGCGAAGAACCAGGCCTTTATGGCGATTTATGCACTGCGGCCCGATGAACCTGGGCCGCCGGACAGCCGAGGGCGGCTGTCCCCACATGGTTTGAGATGGCTTCCGCTAGGCTTCGGTTTCTGACGACGAGGTTTCGCGCGTCTTGCGGTAGAGCGGGGCCAGGATGCTGTTTTCTAATACCTGGGATTCGGCTTCCACCCAGTCCTGCAGGGCAAAACCTTCGGTCTGGCCGCGCTTGTCGTACAGTTGCTGGGCGTGGAGCCGGATTTTTCTTTCCAACAGTTCGGTTATGAGTGCTTGCTGTTTTTGTCTACGGGTATCGCTATCCACACTATTCCTCTTGCTTATAAAGGTATTTGTTTACAGTTCTATGATACGGGACGGCTGTTAACGGAAGGTTACATTTGGGAGGGCTGGGGGTTACTAAAGTATAAGTATACCACGAGCGTCGCCCCGCTACTTGGCCGATTTTGCCGACGTCAGCATCTCTCGCCTCAGTATCGCGTTGATGCGGGACTGATAGCCCTTCCCCTGAGCCTTGAGCCAATCCAGCACATCGGCATCGACGCGAGCGGTTATCTGGCGCTTGCGGGGGCGATAGAAGTGGCCGCGCCTAGCGTTATTCCACTGTTCCTCCGTCATTTCAGGGATGTCGCTGGTATCGATCTCGCTGTCGGGGCGGGCGGCGAGCGCCTTCAGTCTGGCCCGCTGCGCCTTCGTGAGCGCGGGCAGGCTTTCCATCGTGTAGCTAACTGTTTTCGTCCTCATAGCGCCTCCTCTCCTTGCGAGTAGCTTGTCGAGCTGAGATGATGCGAATCACCTCGACCACAGTGCCATTATCACTCTCTTCTCTGACGGTGTGGGCCACCGTGAGAAGGAGCACACCTTCAACCACGCCAAGGGTTTGCCAACGCGGTTCGCCGTCCTCGATGCGGTCGTGTACGGACACATACAACGGATCGCGGAAGACCCCGCAGGCCTCCTCAAAGCTCACACCATGCTTGCGCCGGTTGGAGAGGTTCTTGGCCTCATCCCACTCGAATCGCACACCTTCCACGTAATTATTGTAATTATAAAGTTGTAGTTATTCAAGGCTGGATTGAATCGCGGTCGATCACACCCCAGGGGCTGAAGCCCACGTGTTTATTGGCTCCGTTACGCACGACTGAACGTCGTGCGCTTCCCGATTCTTATGCTCGCATGGAAATCAACGACCCGAGGGTTTGGCGTCGGTGGAATCCCACTTCTCGCAAAAGACGCGAGAAATGGGGCACCCAGGCTTGATTTCAGGTGACCCAGCTTTGATTTCAGGTCCTAGTCGAAGATCAGCACTGCCGAGGCTATCACCGTGGTCCAGAGGCCGCGCTTGTCGCCTACGGCGGACTGCGTGACGTTGGCGGTGCGGACGATTTTGTTGGAGAGGCGGTAGATTTGCTTTTTCTCGTCCCAGGAGCGGTCGGGGTCGAACTCTACGTTCAGCGTCGTCGCCAGCATTTCGGCGGCTAATTCTTCGGCGTATTCTCCGGCGGCGTCTTCGGTCTCACCGAAGGAGTGGTGCTCGCTTAGGTATCCGTAAGTGTTTTTGTCGGCGGGAATGGCTACGCCGATCGAGGAAGCTAGCAGGCGGTGGGCTTCGTGGGTGGAGTTTTCAGCCACGACGGCGAAGACGACCTCGCCGGGGCTCAGATACTTCACGCCCTCTTTGCGGGCCAGCATCTTGCAGTTGGGAGGGAAGATGGAAGAGACGCGCACCAGGTTCTGAGCTGCGATCCCGGCGTCGCGCAGTGCCAACTCGAAGGATGTTAACCGTTCGCGGTGCTTCCCGACTCCTTTGGTGAAGAACATCCGCTTGGGAACCATGTCTTTGCCCAACGCTGTTTACCTCCGACGCGAAAAAATTGGAGATGGAGAATGCACAATTTAACACAAGGGTTTGTAAAGGAAATATGAATTTAACGCGAGGAGGGGAAAAATGGCGGAAACCGCGGGCGCGGTTCCCGCCACCATGCCCGGTCCGTTTAGGGGGAGGGCGCCGGGCAAATCCGGACTACTCTACCACAGGTTCGGCCCTGGTCAACAAAAAGGGAGCTGCTTTTCGGATTTCCGAACGGCAGCGGGTCTCGTAATTTCACTTGGCGGCGACCGAACTGACCGCGATGGTGTCGCCGTTCAAAGTGCCGGTTACGGTAGCATTCTTGCCGGCCTGCTTGTCGAGCGTGGCCAGAGCAGCCTTGTCGGTGGTGTCCAGGATATAAATCTTCTCGCCCACGACCAGGGCAAACTTGGAGCCTTTTCCGACGCAGGTACGGGTGCAATCGGCGGCCGTTCCCTCCATGTGCTTCCGGCCACACATGGCGTCGCCGACCTCGCCGGTGAAGGTCTGCTTGCCGGCGGCAAGAGCAGACAGGCCGTAAAATACAGTCGCTGAGAAGAAGATGACTGTTGCGACCGCTTGGAACCACCGTGAACTACGAATCATGCTTGATTTCTCCCGAATCTATCTGTCTTTGATCGATCTGTCTCTGTGTCGTCGGGTCAGGAAAATGACGATCGAGAGTCGATCCATTGATTTTACATCCCGATAGATGATCTAACGCAAGAGGCTGCGGAGACTGGTTTGATTCAGGGGCTGGGCTGTTTCGCTGCCGCCCAACGTAACGCTTCCTGGCGGTCGCAGAAGGCCCGCATCTGGACGGCCTTGCCGTTTTGTATGGTGTAGACGTCTGCCAGCCGTATATCGCGCCATTTGGTGCCGTCCTTGGGTCGAACCCAGGCGTGAACGAATACCACAACCCGGTTTCCGGAAGTGACAAAACGCTCGGGCTCACTGATGGCATCGGCCCAGGCGGCTCGCGACCGCGCTAAATAGCCCTTGACGGCTTCCCGACCGTGGTAGGTGCCTCCGCCGGGGAACTCCGCAGGTTCGGCCCATTCAATCTGGGGATCGAATGATTCCACTGCCGCTTCGATATTGCCACGGTTGAACGCGGCATACGCGGCGCGGAGGTCGGTGATGGTCTGGGGCGACACGGTTGTGCTTTCGAGGCTAGCCTCTTTCCGTCGGGTGCATCCGCATAGACTCAAGACAGCGGCTAGAGTGAGGATGGTCAGTTGTTTCCGCATATCTGCGCCGTTCTGAGTCGCATTGAAGGGGAATCTCAATCGTTTGTCAAATGTGGTTTCAGCAATTTCGGTTACTGCGCGGCCTTGGCTGTGTATTGCAGGTCAACGTCTACAGTTTTCTCACGGGCGATGGCGGTCACGTGGGGGTCGACTTCCCAGTCGAGGGTAGGAGGGAGCAGCTTTCTGGCTTGAGGCAGGAACTGCTTGAGGTAAGTGGCGTCGTAGACCTCGCCGGGGCGGATCTTCCAGGCGGCCCGCAGCCGGGCGGTCAGATTGTTGTCGAGACCGCGGAATTGGAGCTCGCCCATGCGGTAGAGGTCGCCCTCCTGGACGACCAGGTGGTAGGCCACGGCGCCGACGACGTCATCGAATTCGGCGTTCACCTTGATTGCTGCCAGGATGTATCCACGCGAGCCGTAGAGCAACTGGACCTCTCGCAGATCGTTACCCAGTTGAACCGTATTTGCGGTTTGTCCGGAGCGGGCATGGAGCAAGGGGTCAAGCTGGTCGCTCGGGATCTCTTTATTGCCCGACCAATCCCACTTCGTGAGCTTGTACTGGAGACCGGGAGTGACGGGGAACATGACCTCTACGAAAGTGGGCGGCTGTTTATTGTCGACGGAGTCGGTGGCGTCCGGCTTAATGACCTTGGGGCGCGCCGACGCGCACGTGGCCTTCAGGTAACCCTGCTCGTGGTAGATGGGCAGGAGGTCGTGCTCGATGAAGTTATTCATGTAATCGCGGGAGTATTCGCGATCGAATAGTTTTTCCGCGGCGGCCTGGAGCAGGGGCAACTCGGCAGTTCCCGCGCCGGGGAACTCGGCGTGGTGGATACGAATGCTGACGCCGGCGACGTTGTAAGTAATCGACTCGAGCCGCTCGTCCTTGCCGTTGTTGCGCGCGTATTCCACGCGGCCGGGGATGGCGTTTTCGACCAGCATGGCCTGGAGAACGTCAGAGACTTGATCGGGCAAACGGCCGTTGGCGGGCAATTCTCCGTTGAAAAGGGGAATGCGGTCGTGCAGCTTGTGGAGCAGTTCTTCGTCGGTGAACCAGACGAAGTCGGCGAAGTGGGCAGGGACAAACTTATCGGCGTCGGTGACGTGAAACTCGAGCTTGGTGCCGGCTGAGGAATATGTGTAGGTGTAGGTGATGTCGCCGAAGGCTCCGGTCTCGCCGAGCTGGCGGGCTGCCTTTTTGAAATCCTCTTCGTGGGCGATGGTGCCGATCGGCAATCCGCTGGCGGCGGCTACGTCTTCCTGGGTGAAGCGTTTGCTGCCGGTTACCTTCACCGCGATGAGCTTGTAGGAGACCGGTGGCTGGGTCTGAGAGGGCGCGGAGAGGCAGAGCAGGCTGAAGAGCAGGGAAGCGAGGAGGGAACGCGCGCGAAATCCTTGGAGAAAGGTCTTCATCTACTTCGATCGGGACGCGATGCATCGCTGGATTTATGTTTCTTGGCAATCTCGATGAAGGCAAGCGCGGCGCGGCTGAGAGCTTTGTCTTTGCGGAAGACCAGGGCCAGGTCGCGGCGGAGTTGGGCGTCGGCCATGGGAATAGCAAGCAGAAAGCCGGCACGAACGTCCTCCTGCACGTTGGAGCGGGCGATGAAGCCGACGCCGACGCCAGCCGCTACGAACCGCTTCAGGAGTTCGCTGGAGTCAAGTTCCATACTGTAGTTCGGCTTCAGGCGGCGCTCGCGAAACAGTTCGTCGAGCGCGTCGCGGGTGTGGCCGGCTTTGGGAAGGACCAGCGGATACTTGGCCAGGTCTCCCACGGGAGCCGACTTCATCTTACCCAGCGGGTGGTGCGGCGGGGCAATGATGACCAGCTCATCCTGATGGATGAGGACTACGGTGAGGCGGTTGTCTTTTACCGGAAGGGAAACCACTCCGAAATCGACGGAGTTGTCGGTTACGGATTCGAGAACTTTGGCGTAGTCGGCACGCTTGATGTTTACCGAGACGTCAGGGTACTGCTTTTTGAAATCGGCGAAGACCTCGGGAAGAATGTGCAGGCAGGTGCCTTCGTTGGCGCCTACGGTGATGGCGCCGCGGGGGACATGCTCCATTTCGGCGAGCGAGGTGAGCATAGCCTTGCGGGCGTCGAGGGTTTCCTGTGCGTATTTTTGGAAGGACTTGCCGGCTGCGGTTAGAGAGACTTTGCCGCCTGAACGGTCGAAGAGCTTGGCGCCTACTTCGTCTTCCACAGCGCGGATTTGCGAGGAGATGGCGGGCTGAGTGCGGAAACGCTTCTCCGCTGCCCGGGAGAACGAGGCGTGGCGCGCTACTTCCAGGAACGTTTGGAGTTGGTCGAAGTCCATGGGTCAGTGCAGTGGTCAGTGGCCAGTGATCAGTGGCCAGTCAAAACCGAGATCGGACGGAGTCTCACCCGAACCCTGCCAAGTATACGGCTAGCGGATGGACGTCTACAAAAACGCCGACGGATGTGGCAGCGTCCTGTAAGAAATCTGAACACGGAGGACACAGGGTTGCACAGAGGAAGGCCTACTGCTTCAACTGTTTCTCAATCGCCGCGATCACTTCTTTCGAATCCGGTGTGACTGCTGGCTCGAAGCGTTGCACTACGTTGCCGTTGCGGTCGACCAGGAACTTGGTGAAGTTCCACTTGATTTCGCCGGTGGTGCCCGGTCCTGTGTCTTTGGTTAAGTAGGCGTAGAGCGGAGACTGGTCGGCGCCTTTGACGGAAATCTTTGAATACATCGGAAAAGTTACGCTGTACTTGCGGGTGCAGAAGGTTTTGATTTCTTCGTTGGTGCCGGGTTCCTGGGCGCCGAAATTGTTGGCGGGGAAGCCGAGGATGACGAAGCCCTGGGCTTTGTACTTCTCGTACGTGGCTTCGAGAGCGCTGTATTGAGGGGTGTAGCCACACTGGCTGGCTACGTTGACGACCAGAACCACTTTGCCCTTGTAGTTGGCCAGCGGCGCGGGTTGGCCATCGATGGAGTTGAGGGTGAAAGTGTAGATTCCCGATGCGGCAAGTAAGGATCCAGTCATGATCAGCAGTGCTCCGGATAGAAGATAGCCACGAAACTTGAAGAGGACACGAAGGAACAGAGATTTCATCGATCCCACCTGATTGGACTTAGGCTCGAATGGGTTTGAGGATACCGGGCGCGACGGGACGCCGCAAGCGAGCAATTTGTAAAATCTTTGTGTGGTTCAAACAGTGTCTCGCTCAGGCGGTGGTGCCGAGGGACGCTGGCTTGGCGGTCTGCTTTACAATTCTATCCACCAGCTTGAGCGCCTTGGCCGAATCGGCGGTGACCGATTCAAGGTGAGTTACGTCCATCAAGCCTTCCTCAATCGCATCGAGGGCCTGACCGGAGCGCTCCAGAACAGTGAGCAGATACTTCTGCGCGATGGGGCGATCGGCGGGGTGAATGAGATCCCACCAGCGGCGGATAGACTCCTGGACCTCAACCTCTGTCTTTTCGCCGACGACCAAGGCGTCGATCAAACGGTACACCTTGCTCTTAATGGCCTGATAAGAGACAGAAACTTCCTGGGGCATGGGCTTTTGGGACTGCTATACCTTGGTGTAGCAATCGGTCCGCCAAACCGTAGATGGTTGCACCGTAAGTCCTTTTGACTGTGGGGCCGTTGCACTAATCCTGCGAATGGAATAAATCCAAATTTTGGATATGAATTCTGGAAGGTGACTTGGAGGCACTTCCGCGTAAGGTGCGGGCGCCGGGTCTCGAATCGGTTTCTTGTATAGCTGGATTGTGGCGGAGTTGATCCCAAAACATTCGTACCGCCAGCAGGTTACAATGTTCCGCTCCCGTCCATTCGTCGATCGATGAGTTTAAGAGTGTCGCCCGGTTATGGGTGGTTTGGGGGTGCCGCATGGCTGTGGATTCTCCCTACGCAACACAAAATTCTGGAGGCTGGATGAAAACTTTGGCATGGATTTTTGTATTTCCCCTATTTGTCTCAGTGTTGGGCAGAGCGCAGAGTGCGGCGCCGGCGCCTACGAGCGATTCGCAGGAGGCGAAACCCCAGCCGCGAATGTTCTTTCCGAGCGACACGCTGTGGGGCTGGGCGCAATTGGACCTCGCCCCACCGCATAACGAGATCGACCCGGGTATCTGCGCCGGGAATGCCGGACAATACGGCGGGGTGAACGCGCCTTGCAGCATGTTTGCGCGCTATATGATCTCGGGAATGCTGGAGGTGCGTCCCTTCGGCCGGGGACAGCTGCGGCGTTTCATGGTGTTTGGCGCGCCGTCGTTCCTGTTTGGCAAGACGATTCCTCAGACGCTGTACACATGGTCGCCGGATGCGATCGGCATCGAGCACTCCTGGGGAGTGGGAATCTTTATCGCCAAGGGATTTGAGTTTCGCGTGACTCAGCACTTTCTGTTTGACCGCCTGGGGGCACGCGACACCAATCTTGGTGCGGCCGACCAGGGCAACAACGGACCGTGGGGACGCTACGCTTCGGTGGGAGTGCGTAAGTATTTTGGGACTAGACGCTGGTGATGACGATCACACAGAGCTGTGACACAGGAATTAGTGGGTGATCGGCTCCACGGGTATTCTCTATGGGTTATTCTTTTAAGGAGCGTTTAAGTATCTGTTTTGAATTTTGTGGGGAGGATGACGATGGCGGGCTCTTATAACGGTGTGGCGGTTCCGTCCGATGGAAAAAAGATCGGCTATGCGGCAGGGAAGTATGAGGTGCCGGAGAATCCGATCGTTCCGTTTATCGAAGGCGATGGAACTGGACGCGATATCTGGAAGGCGTCGCGGCGGGTGTTCGACGCGGCGGTGGAGAAAGCCTACAAGGGCAAGCGTCGTGTGGCTTGGTACGAGGTGTTCGCGGGAGAGAAAGCAAAGGCGAAGTTCGACACCTGGCTGCCTGATGACACGGTGGACGCCGTTCGCGAATTTCGGGTCGCCATCAAAGGTCCGCTGACCACGCCCGTGGGCGGCGGCATTCGGTCCCTCAACGTAGCCCTGCGCCAGATTCTGGATCTCTACTGCTGTGTTCGTCCGGTGAAGTACTACAAGGGGGTTCCGTCGCCGGTGAAACATCCGGAGCGCATGGATGTGGTCATCTACCGCGAGAATACCGAGGATGTGTACGCCGGCATCGAGTGGGAAGAGGGAACTGCGGAATGCGCCAAGCTGATCGAATTTCTCAACAAAGACATGCTGAAGGGCGGCAAGAAGCAGGTGCGGCTGGATTCCGGCGTCGGCATCAAGCCGATTTCTGTGACTGGAACCAAGCGCCTGGTTCGGATGGCGATTCGTTATGCGCTTGAGACTGGCCGCAAGAGTGTGACTCTAGTGCACAAGGGCAACATCCAGAAGTTTACCGAGGGCGCGTTCCGCAAGTGGGGATATGAGCTTGCCACGGAGGAGTTTCGCAACGAAGTAATCACCGAGCGTGAGAGTTGGATCGTCGACAACAAAGATAAGAATCCGAATCTGACGGTGGCGCAGAATGCTGAACTGGTGGAACCTGGCATGGAATTTGCGCCACCGGCCTTTCGGCAGGCCGTGGAAAAGGAAGTGAAGGAAGTGCTGGACCGCATCTATGCGACGCATGGGAAAGGCCGGTGGAAGAAGAAGATCATGATCAACGACCGCATTGCCGATTCGATCTTCCAGCAGGTGGTGACGCGGGCGGATGAATATTCCGTGCTGGCTTGCCCCAATCTGAACGGCGACTACATTTCTGACGCGTGCGCGGCGCAGGTGGGAGGGCTGGGTATTGCTCCGGGCGCGAACATTGGCGATGGCTACGCGATTTTCGAGGCTACGCACGGCACGGCTCCGAAGTATGCGGATAAAGATGTGATCAATCCCGGGTCGGTAATGCTTTCGGGGGTGATGATGTTCCGGTTCCTGGGATGGAACGAGGCTGCCGATCTGATCGAGGGCGGGATGGAGCGGACGATTCTCCAGAAGAAAGTTACCTATGACTTTGAGCGGCTGATGGAAGGCGCGACCAAGGTTAGGACTAGCGAATTCGCGGACTGCATCATTGAGAATATGGGCGCGGCGGTGCTGGTGTAGGAAAGGTTTTCGTAATTTAGTAATCGGGTAATCGGGTAATTTTTCCTGGATGCCACACCTTCGGCGCGCGTGTGGGTTTCAAATTGCCAAATTACAAAATTACCCAATTACCAATTTCTTGAAAGGACTCATACATGCGCAAGAAAGTAACCATCGTAGGTTCCGGGAACGTAGGTGCGACGGCGGCTCACTGGATTGCCTCGAAAGAGCTGGCGGATGTTGTCCTCATCGACATTATCGAGGGTGTGCCGCAGGGCAAGGGACTGGATTTGCTCGAGGCCATGCCTATCGAGAAGCGGGATTCCTACATCACCGGCACGAACGATTACAAAGACACAGCGAATTCTGACATCGTCGTTATTACGGCGGGCATTCCGCGTAAACCGGGGATGAGCCGTGATGATTTGCTCAACACCAATTACGGCATCATGAAGGCGGTGGTGGGCGAGGTGGTGAAGTATTCGCCGAATTGCATTTTGATTATTGTTTCGAACCCGTTGGATGCCATGGCGCAGGCGGCCTACAAGCTTAGCGGCTTTCCGCGCGAGCGCGTGGTCGGCATGGCCGGGGTGCTGGATTCGGCGCGCTTTCGAGCCTTCATCGCGGACGAGTTGAAGGTCAGCGTGGAGAACGTTACAGCATTTGTGCTCGGCGGACACGGCGATACGATGGTTCCGCTGCCGCGGTATTCCACGGTTGCGGGCATTCCGATTACCGAGTTGATTGAGAAATCCAGGCTTGAGGCTTTGGTGCAGCGGACGCGCGACGGCGGCGCGGAGATAGTGAAGTATCTGAAAACTGGCTCGGCTTACTACGCGCCTTCGGCGGCGGCGACGGAAATGGTCGAGGCCATCCTCAAGGACAAGAAGAAGATTCTGCCTTGCGCCGCTTATTTGCAGGGTGAGTACGGGATCAACGGGTTCTATGTCGGCGTACCGGTGAAGCTGGGCGCGAAGGGCATTGAGCTGATTATCGAGATCACGCTTACAGCGGAAGAGAAGGCTGGGCTTGATAAGAGCGCGGCGGCGGTTAAGGAGTTGTGCGGAGTGATCGGGGTCTGAGTGGGCTCGCGCGCTCTCAGTGAGTGCGAAGGTCTGGGTAAAGGTCCAGGACGTTTATCAGATTCAGGAGAACGCCACTGAGTTCGGAATAGTCATCGACAGATTCGTCCGACACTCCCCGAATTGACCGCCTACGCGCATCGAGTAGCGTGATCACATCGGCCGGGGTCAAGGTAGCGCAGATGCTGTTGTGGAACGCTCGAATTTCAGCCTCCATGTCGGCGAAACCTCCCGTAAATTCGCTTGGATCGAAGTCGGGCAGCTTCGCGATTTTCGCCAGCACCTGCGCGCGAGAGTACTTCGACGGTTTTGTGACCGGTACCGTTTGCGCCTTGAGAACGTATTGCACCGATTGCCGGGCTTCGTTGGAGAAAGTCTTCATATCCCCCAGAGCGGCCAGTCCCTTGAAGCTCTCTTCCGTCAGATTCATGGACCACACGATGGCCGCCGTGTTGCGAGCGTCGTCGCTGCCTTGAACTTCCCGCGAAAGAGCTTTGTCTACCAGCGCAGGCGGCATGGAACCGTACAGCAGAATCGCTCCTTGCAGCCGGTCGAGTTTGTACCCGCCATGCCGGGCCAGGTAAGCAGTCACCTTGGGAGCGCGGAGGTAGTTGTCCGCCGCAGAGGAGATGTCAACGTCCTGCTTGGCAAGTCGTAGCGCGAGGCTGATGAAGGCATCGGGTTGCACATCCTGCAGATTGGTCTGCGCCAATGCCTTTAGAATCGCCTGATTCGACCCGCCGGAATGATCCAGCGATGCCAGCAACGAGGCGCCGTCAAAAAGGAAGAAGCTGTCTGCTTGCTCTGCCTCGACCAGGGTCCGCAGGCAGCCGATGCCATTCGGTCCCATGCTTTTTACCAGACTCCAGAAACCGTCCATCTCCGCGGATTTTCGATTCCTGTCGGCTGCCGTCACCTGGGATGGGCGGAAACCATAGGTGCGCGACTTGGCAGCCGTGACATCGGCGCAAGTGGCAGCCTGGGCGGACGACTGGATTGCGCCCAGGAGAAAGGTCAAGGCCAGTCCAAGCTGCACTTTTCGCTTCATTTCGACCATTTACACCTTCTCGATCGTCACCTTCTTCACGACCACGTCCTTGTTCGGCCGATCATTGCGCCCGCGTGGGACTTCGGAAATCTTCTTGACGATATCCTGCCCTTCGATGACCTCGCCGAAGATTGTGTGCTTGCCGGTGAGCCATGTCGTGGGCGCGACGGTGATGAAGAATTGCGAGCCGTTGGTATTGGGGCCGGCGTTCGCCATAGCTAGCTTGCCTGCCTTGTCGAGCTTGTGGGGCGAGCCTTTGGTTTCGTCTTCGAACTGGTAGCCGGGGCCTCCCATGCCGGTGCCTTGCGGGTCGCCGCCCTGGATCATGAAGTCGGGGATCACGCGATGAAAAATCGTACCATCGTAAAGGCGGTCGTTGGATTTCTTGCGAGTCGAGGGATGGGTCCACTCGCGCTTGCCTTCAGCGAGTTCGACGAAGTTAGCTACGGTCTTGGGCGCGTCTTTTTCGAAGAGGCGGCAGACGATGTTGCCATCGCTGGTTTCAAAGGTGGCGTAGAGTCCGGGTTGGCGGGTCATGGAGTCCTTTCAGGTCTTTAGTCGTTAGCGTTCGTTGGTAATCTCGCCTGGCTTCGCCCCTTCGGCTTCGCTCAGGGCAGGCTACGGCGAACAGCCGAGGCGGCCGTCCCCACATGAGTTTGTCAGTTCGGAGTGGCCGGTGGCTTTGCCGCGGCCGCGCCGTGAACGATCTTGATGTGAATAATCTTCACGGGACGAAATGGCCGGTCGTTTTGTGGATCGGTAGCCAGATGTGCGATCTGCTTAACGAGCGCCACGGTGGCGTCGTCGCACTGGCCGAAGATGGTGTAGTTGCCATTCAGCATGGCCGCGTGCTGTCCCGTGAGCGCCTCTTCCATAATGAAGAACTGCGAGCCATTGGTGCCAGGGCCGGCGTTGGCGTAGGCGAGACGGCCGGGCTTGTCGAAAAGCAGATCGGAGGAAACTTCGTTCTTGAAATTGATCCCTATCTCGCCCGTTCCATCGCCTTTAGGATCGCCCCCCTGAATCATGAACCCAGGAATCACACGATGGAAGATCGTGCCGTCGTAAAGCGGGACGCCGTGCTTGGTTGCCCCGCTGACGGGATTCTTCCAGTCTTTGGTTCCAGTGGCGAGTCCGATGAAGTTCTCGACGCCGATCGGGGCTTTGTCGGGGAACAGCGTACAAGTCATGTTGCCCGCCGTGGTCTCGATGATCGCGCTGGTTGCGCCCGCTGCCGCATGGTGAACGGGCGGCTTGGGTGTCGTAGCCGGCTTGGCCGCGGGCGCCGCTTGGGTGCTCGATTGCGCCCAGACTGTGAGCGCAGAAATAGAAAGCAGCGCGAAAAGTAAGAAGGTGTTACGCATGAGTGCTCCTTGCAAACGCACAAACGTGCGTGCCTGGTTTATCGGCAACGTCGATTGTAACGTTGAATTGTACGACAGGGAGGCCGACCCGCGCTGGTGCTAACGCGACTGGGCCCGCAGCTCGCGGCTGACGGCCTCGACCTGGCGGAATACGCGCAGAATATTGCCGCCGAGAATTTTCTTGATGTCTTCCGCGCTGTAGCCGCGATCGAGAAGTCCCTGCGTAATTTTCGGCAGGTCGGCGGCGGAATCCATGCCCTGCGGAGTGGCGCCGCTGACGCCGTCGAAGTCGGAACCCAGGCCGACGTGATCGACACCGGCAACCTTGGCGATGTGATCGATGTGGTCAATCAGAACCTTGAAAGGCGGCCGTGGAAGTTTCGCCGTCCACTCGCGGTCGATGCGGTCCGTATCCATGTAAGTGACGGGTTGTCCCTCAGCTTTCTTTTTTGCCATGGCCGCGTCGATTGCCGCGTCGCGTTCTTTGGCCTGCGCCCTGGACGCGTCCCAATAGGTCTGATCGTCGAAGCCGGAGAAAAAGTTCACCTGCACGACCCCGCCGTTCTTGGCGACCGCGCGCAGCATGTCGTCCGTCATGTTTCGCGGCGCGTTGACCAGGGCGCGGGCGGAGGAATGCGAGGCAATGACCGGGGCCTTCGTGGTGGCGATGGCGTCCCAAAACGTTTTGTCGGCGACGTGGGAAATATCGACCATCATGCCTAGGCGATTCATCTCCCGTACGACCTGCTTGCCGAAATCGGTGAGGCCGTTGTGGTGCTCGACTTTGGAATCGTTGATGTCCCCGGAGGAGTCTGCCCATTCGTTGGTGTTCGACCAGGAGAGCGTCATGTAACGCACGCCGAGGCGGTAGTAATCGCGCAGCAGGTGCATGTCGTTCTCAATCGAGTGGCCGCCTTCGATGCCCATGAGCGCCGCGAGTTTATGTTCTCGGCGGGCACGTTCGATGTCGGTAACGGAGAAGGCCATCATCATGCGGTCTGGGTGCCGCGCCGCCTGCTCATAGACGGAATTGATGAGATCGAATGTGTGCTGGGCGAAATGGCCCTGGTTGGTCGCGGGGTCCACCCAGATGGAGAAGAATTCTGCGCCCAGATTGCCGCGGCGGGCTTTGTCGAGGCTGATGTGGCCGACGTCGTTGGCATCGGTTGAGCCGATGTCAAAGCCTTCGTCTAGAAAACGCTGGGGCGTGTCGGCGTGGGTATCGACGACGATGGCCGAGTCGTGAATGGCTCGAGCCTTGGGGCTCACGGCGGTGTCTGATGAGCTAGTGGATTGGGCCGCCGCCGAAGAAGCGGCAACCAGGCATGAGAGCAGGAGAATTCTGAAATGAGTCATAGAATTGGAGCTCCACAGGACAAGTCCGCGGACAAGTCAACGATTGTATAGGCCTTAGCACGAGGAAGAAAGCGCGATACGCGAAGGAACGGTTTATCGGAGCGCTGCCAGCGCTTGCTCGACGCACGTTGCCAGCGGTTGGCCGGTGTCGATTACAGTCCTGGGCAAACTGATTGATTCGAATCTGGATTTCACTTCCATGTAAAGTTGGAAGTTACGATTGCCGGCAGGGTGCGCTCCTGACGCGGACTGCTCCTCGAGGCGCTGCCGGGCCACTTCCTCTGGGCAGACACACTCGAGGATGCGGCAGCTCTGGTGCAGGGAAGCGGCTGCGTTCACCACGTTGTCGATCTGGTAGCGGCGAGAGAACGGACGGCCGTCGAGAAACACAATGCGGCTCGGAACCCGCCGCAGGAGCTGAGCTGCGGTTTTAAGCATAACCTGCAGGCAGAAATCATCCTGCGGGGAAGAGTATTCGATTTCGTCCGGGGAGAACAGCGCGTGGCGGACCTCGTCTTTGTTAAGTACGCGGCCCGAAGTACGGACGGCCAGTGCCCCTGCGAGTGTGGTTTTGCCGCTGCCGGGAAGGCCGGCCATGAGGACGATCATCGATTTATTGGAACACTATTCATTAAAACACGCTAGACGTGCGCGTTATGAATCGCGCAACGCAATAGATTCATCCACTCGACATAGATGTTTGACTACTCTAAGGGAGGTCTGAATGCCACTAGTTCGAATTTCTTTACGCGAAGGTAAAACTGAAGAGTATAGAAAGGCTCTGGCGGACGGAGTGCATCGAGCGCTGGTGGAGGCAATGGACGCGCCCGCGCAGGACAGATTCCAAGTTATAACTGAGCATCCGGCGAGCGGTCTTATCTATGACCCCGCATACCTTGGGGTGCAACGGACGGATAACTTCGTCATGGTGCAGATTACGCTCTCAACCGGACGCAAGCTGGCGCAGAAACGAAAGCTGTTTAAGCGGATGGCGGAGCTTCTGGCGGAGAATCCCGGGCTGCGGCCGCAGGACCTCATGATCAATCTGGTGGAAGTCGCGTGGGAGAACTGGTCGTTTGGGAACGGCGAAGCGCAGTATGCGTTGTAAGCGACTATTCGGCGCGGCTGTCGGCAGTAATGGTGGTGGACTCGGGCCGTTCGTGCTCCACAGGCACGATGTCCTGGGTCTCGCGCCAATCGGCATAACGGCCTGAGACCATGATGTGGAACACCCACTGGCGGCGCTCTTCTTCAGGCTCAACCAGGCCGATCGCCTTCATATAAAAGAGGTAGTGTTCCATCCAGCGAATCTCTTCCTGAGTCATGCCGCGGCGTTGCAGGTCTACCGTGAGGCCGGCGAGATGAGACGACGCGGTGTCGCCCTCGGCCGGAGCCGCGTTGCGATTGTGCCGGCGAAGCTTCTTCTGCACCTTAACTGTGCGCACCGCCGAATTTACCTGGATCTGTTCGTGGAAGCGGTAATAGTAAGCTTGGGCGATGTCCTGCACAAAGTCTCGCGTCCAGGGACGGCAGTAGCGGCGCGATGGGTCGAGGCGGGGATCAAAGCGCAGCGTTTCTCCGGCGATGATGGGCTGCAACGCTCCGCTGGCCTTCAGCGCTTCCAGTTCGTCATCGTCCTGAATGCGGGGCAATTCCAGCCGGTCGATTTCCGCGTTCTGCACCAGAAGGGACTCGTGTGACGGCCGGAACATGGGATGCCATAAAGTCCAATGCAGCCGGGGGAACCAGCGATGATGGGTCTTGTGCGCAGCCGTGGATGTGGCCGCGAAGAGCGGGCTGCACAGACAAGCCAGCATGGCCAGAAGAATTAGTTGACGCTGTGGTTTTGTTCTCAATGAGTTCTGCAATCTTCCGCAACGGTCCAACCCACGACCGTCCGGACATTGTAAGTCATCGTGTCAAGCGCCCGACCCGCTGATCGCACGGCGATGGTTACCAGAGTTTCTGGCACGCATTACTTCAGGCCAGGTTACCGCTGGTTACCCGCCGCGTTCGCAGCGCGCTTCCTTAGTTGATGGGAGCACGCGAAACGCCATCCCGGCGCGGGATTGCGGGCAGTCGATGTCCTCCGGGAACAACCAGTTAGCGCTGATTGGGAGAACGCAGAAAAGCGCAGTGGGGGCAAAAGTGACAAAAATCAGCGCCGGAAAAGGTCACCGACGGCTTGTTTCATGACCGCGCCGCCCACCTCGGAAATGGCGCGGGTCAGCGGGATGTCCTTGGGGCAGACTTCGACGCAGTTCTGGGCGTAGCCGCACTCCTGAATGCCGCCGTCTCCCATCAGCGCCGCGAGCCGCTCGCGCTGCAGCTCTTTGCCTGTGGGATGCGTGTTGAACAGCCGCACCTGGGCGATTGTGGCCGCGCCTACAAAGCCGGTGTCTTCGTTAAATTGCGGACAGGCCTCCATGCAGCAACAACACGAGATGCAACGGGAAAGCGGATACACCGCCTCCTGCTCTTCCGGCGAAATGCGCGGCCCGGGGCCAAGGTCGTAGGTGCCGTCGATGGGCACCCAGGCCTTTACGGTTTTGAGATTCTCAAAGAGAACGCTGCGATCGACAGCGAGATCACGGACGATGGGGAACTTGGAAAACGGTTCGAGGCGAACTGGCTGCTCGAGATTGTCGATCAAAGCAGAACAGGCCATGCGGGCGCGTCCATTGATGAGCATGGCGCAGGAACCGCAGACCTCCTCGAGACAATTCGAGTCGTAAGTGATGGGCGTGGTCGCCTTGCCCTCGCGGGTGACGGGGTTGGCGGCAATCTCCATGAGCGAGGAGATCACGTTCATGCCCGGATGGTGGGCGAGTTCGAACTCTTCCCAGTACGGCTTGGAAGTGGGGGTGTTCTGGCGCTTGATTTTGAGGAGGACGGATTTATTGGCCATTAGCTTCCAGTTCTCACAGCTAGTCCCACATGGGCGTATTCAGGAGCGACTTTATCGCGCTCATATAAGTTCCAACCTCAATCCAATATCGCTGCTCGGTATCCTCCGGCTTGCTAATAAGGCAAACTCCGACAGAGAAGCGATGCGGCTGCTCGTATTGAGGCGCCGGTCCCTTCGCCCATTGCAGCAGCTCTGGCGGAGGCTGGTTCGGATCGAGGGTCGAATACCAGAAGACTGACAGCATCCCGACCTTTTCTGGCGGCCCGATCCCAGTGGTTTGCCCTGGGAACTTGTCGTTTCGGGTCGCACGACGACAGGCGTCCGGCCGCAAATATCGATCCTTGATTCGCCGTAGTTTTGGAATTCCATTTTCCCTGCGGACCCGTTCAATTAATTTCGCGACAGCGTCACCCGCCGCCGCTTCCTTCCCGGAAATGGACTGCTGTCCGAATGCGCTTTGCGACGCAATTACAACACCTGCCAGCACGAGCTTTCTGGCGAGCGCCATTCGATCCAACGACTGCGTACCCGCTCACGCCAGCAGCGGGCCGTCACTTTGCCGCGTCATACTTCCTCGGACGCGGCGGAATCAGCGATACATCCACGGGCTCGAACTCAAACTTCGGTTCGTCCGCATCCGGGGCGAAGTATGCCTTCGTTGTCTTCAGGAAATTCTTGTCGTCGCGGTCGGGGAAATCCGGCTTGTAGTGCGCGCCGCGCGATTCGTCGCGCATGCGGGCTCCCTGGGCAATCACACGCGACAACTGCAGCATGTTGTAAAGCTGGCGGGTGAAGACCACGCTGGTGTTCGCCCACTGCGTGCGGTCGCTCAGGTTTACCTTGCGGAAGCGTTCCAGCATCTCCACCAGTTTCGCATCGGTCTGCTGCAGATTCTTGTTGTAACGGATGACCGTGCAATCTTTGGTCATGAGCTCGCCTAGTTCTCGCCACAGCCGGAACGGATTCTCGGTGCCGGAATTGTTCATGAGCAGGGAATTGCTCTCTTCCTGCTTCTTCTTCTCGGCCTCGAAGACTCCATTACCATCAGGCAGAGCCTGCAAGCCGCGCGCATATTTCACTGCATTCGGTCCGGCGATGCTTCCGCCATAAATGCAGGAGACCAGCGAGTTCGCTCCCAGTCGATTCGCGCCATGATACTGATACTCGCATTCGCCCGCGGCATAGATTCCAGGGATATTCGTCGCCTGCTTGAAGTCCACCCACATCCCGCCCATCGTGTAGTGCATGCCGGGGAAAATCTTCATGGGCGTGTCGCGGGGATCGTCGCCCACAAATTTCTCGTAGATTTCGAGAATCCCTTCCAATTTGCGGTCGAGAATCTTGCGATCGATGTGCGTGAGGTCGAGGTAAACCATCGGCTTGCCGTCGATGCCGAGGTTATATTCGAAGACCACCTTGAAGATGGCGCGGGTAGCGATGTCGCGCGGCACCAGGTTGCCGTACTTGGGATACCACTCTTCAAGAAAATACCAGCGGTCTTTCCCCGGGATCGACTTCGGATCCCGTTTGTCACCCGCCGTCTTCGGAACCCAGACGCGGCCGCCCTCGCCGCGCGCCGATTCCGACATCAGCCGAAGCTTGTCTTCGCCGGGGATGCAGGTAGGATGAACCTGAATGAATTCACCGTTGGCGTAATAGCAACCCTGCTGATAAAGCGCCGACTGCGCTGATCCAGTGCAGACTACGGAGTTGGTCGACTTCCCAAAGATGGCTCCATTGCCGCCGGTGGCGATGATGATGGCATCGGCCGGGAAGGTACGAACTTCCATCGAGCGCAAATCCATGGCGCAAATGCCGCGGCAGACGCGGTTTCCATCGAGCACGGCTGAGAGGAACTCCCAGTGCTCGTACTTTTTCACCTTGCCTTCGGATTCGTAGCGCCGGACTTGTTCATCAAGCGCATAAAGCAACTGTTGACCGGTGGTCGCTCCGGCGAAGGCAGTGCGGTTATATAAAGTTCCGCCAAAGCGGCGGAAGTCGAGCAAGCCCTCCGGCGTGCGGTTGAAGGGAACGCCCATGCGGTCGAGCAGATCGATAATGCCGGGCGCGGCCTCGCACATGTCCTTAACCGGCGGCTGGTTCGCAAGAAAATCGCCGCCGTAGACCGTATCGTCAAAATGAATCCACGTGGAATCGCCTTCGCCCTTCAGATTCTTGGCCGCGTTGATGCCACCCTGGGCGCACACTGAGTGCGAACGCTTCACGGGAACGATTGAGAACAGATCGACGTTCGCCCCCATCTCGGCAATTTTGATGACAGCAGAGAGTCCCGCGAGCCCGCCGCCTACGACGATGATTTTGGGAGCTGCCATCTTTCCTCTACCGGCCTTCCGTGTTCTTTGCAGCTTGTGCCGATTGCAATCCGGCCGTTCCCGGCTCATAGGGTTGCTGCGGGCGCGACCGGAACGCAGTCAGACTGGCCAGTCCCGCGCCGGTCAACAAAAAGAAGAAGGCCAGGCACACAATCAGAAACCGCCTCCGCGCCTTCTCCCCGGAAACGATGCCCCACTTCGCCGAGAACAGCCAGATGCCGTAGGCGAAGTGCCAGGAAGCCGCGATCAATCCGACACCATAAAAAAGGAAGAACGGAATCTGAAATACTTCGGCCTGCACCTTGCCGAACGAGGCGCTGGGGTAGGCATGAAGATCGACTCCGGTAAAGCGCATCGTCCACGTATGCCAAATGATGTAGACGAAAGCTATGCCGCCGGTCCAGCGCTGCGCGGTGTACATCCAGTTGCCGGTCCAGGGATATTCCATCGTGTTTCCCTCGCCGCGGTACCAGATGTAGAAACCGTAAAGCCCGTGGAAAGCGATCGGAAGCCAGATCCCAAACAGCTCCAGCAGCGGGACCAGGGGAAGGTTCGCCAGAAAGCGCACCTGGCGGGCATAGGCCTCAGGGCCGCTGATCGCAGTGGAGTTGGAAACGAGAATGTGTTCGAACAAGAACGCGCCCACGGGAACGATGCCGGAAAGCGAATGCAGGCGGCGCAAAAGAAAAGAAATACCCTGTCCGGCGCGGAGGGGCGCGACCCCATGTGTTGCGTCTTTTACCACAGCGGGAGCAGTAGAACTGGCTGCTGAAGCCACGAATCGCTCCTTATGAGTTCGGATACGTTCTTCTTAACGGCTCAAGAATGACAAAAGAACTTTTTATTATCCGGCGGCGGGAGAAGTGAAGTCAAGAAAGCAGTGCCAGTTGCCGAACGTCATTCGTTACCAAGATGTGCACACCAGTCGAGAAACTCACGGAATGCCGCGCCCCGATGGCTGTACTTGGACTTTTCTTCAGCGCTCAACTCGGCGAATGTTTTCTGGACCTGCGGAAAATAAAACAAAGGATCGTAGCCGAAGCCATTCTGACCGCGCGGAGCGTCGAGGATGATTCCCTCTGCCGCGCCACGAAACGTCGCCAGTGTCTTGCCATCCCGAGCCGCGGCCAGCACGCAAACGAATCGTCCAGTTCGTTGGCTCGGAGGAACGCCCTTCAGTTCGCGCAAGACGCGCGCGTTGTTGGCATGGTCTTCGGTGTTCGCGTCCGCTTCGTGCGGTTGCTTATTGTGCAGATCAGGGGCAGCGTAGCGCGCAGAATGGACTCCGGGCGCACCACGCAGAGCATCAATCTCCAAGCCGGAGTCGTCGGCCACGATGGTTTCTCCCGGAACATGTCGGCTATAGGCCTCGGCTTTTTTCCGCGCGTTAGCCTCGAACGTGAGGCCATCCTCGACCACGGCGGGCAGGGAAGAGAAGTCCGGAATGCCGGCGACTTCGACCCCGTGCCGCAGAGCAGCGCCGGCGAAGTCGCGCAGCTTGCCCGGATTCGAAGTTGCGATGAGAATCTTTCGCATCACGAGTCTGGTAGCGCCGCCGTCTCGGCGGCTGTCCCTTCGGCAGGCTCGGCGCAGGACGTCAGAGCGCCTTGCCCAAACAGCCGGCGGGACGCGGCGCTACGGTCTTCAGCGACACTAGCACAAGAGCCAGAGCGACCAGCGAGATCCACGCGCCCGCCGTGCGGTCCCAGGTACGAATGAAAGTGATCTGCACCTGATTCGCGCCCGCTTCCACCGGAACCAGCATTTGCCCTGTATCCTCGCGGCTACCGGCCGGCACCGTTCGCCCATTCACTTCAACCCGCCACGCTGGATAGTTGAACAGCCGCAACGCCAGATTATCCGGGGCCGACATCTCTGCCGTAAAAAGTTTGAATTCCGGATTCCACTGGGACACGCGGATGGCGGCGCGAGCCGGTCCATCCACAGTTACCCGGCGAACATCTTTATTTACCGAGGAAGGATCAGCCCCCACCGGCGCATATTCATCGACGCCCTCATATCCCGCACGGGTCGCGATGTTTTTCTGCATCCCGCGCAGGTCAGCGGCGTGGTCCCACCAGGGCGGCTGGAAGTGATGCCATCCGAAGGCGAGCACACACAACATAGCCAGATAAATTGCGACACGCGCGGCCCATCGCCGTACACCCAACACGATCAGCAAAGTGAATGGAATTCCCAGGCACAGCATCCAGCGCCAGGGGAACTGCATGAACTGCATTTTAGGAAGGACATTCCATAGGGGATTGCTGATCGATAACATGAACAGAGCACAGGCCGCGGCCCAAGCCACAAGCGAGTACCAAAGCGTGCGATTGCGGCTGCCCCAGCTGCGTGCGGCCCAAGCCGCAGCCAAGGTCAGCAGGATCTCCGAGACCGCAACCCAGGAGATGACGTGGTTGAAGGCATCGTGCTGCACATCGGGAGTGCGGGCGAACAGAAAACTGTCGACTGGACGCAACCCCGAAGAGACCGCCTCAGCGATGTCAACCCATTTCTCTTCGTAGACCGCAGGCAACAAATAAAAAGCGGCCAGCGCAGCGCCCAGAAGCACCGCGACGGTTCCCACCAGCAAAACGCGAGGAGAGCGCCGCTGCCATGCGACTAGCACCATCAGTAAGGCCAAAGAATAGTGGATCATGACAGCTGCCGGTTCATTGATCAGCCACGCGGCAGCAAGCAGCAGAGCTAGAAAGATGGTTATGCGGCGGCCCTTTTCATCTGCCCGCAACAAAAGCAACAGCAGCAGCGGCAACAACGAACTGGCCAGCAGTTCAGCGAACGCGCTCCGCCAGTAGACGATTAGAAGGTGATAAGGATTGACGGCGTACAATACCGCGGCAAAAGTTGCGTCGCGCCGGTCAAGCCATTGTCGCGCCAGAAGAAACATGGACACGCCCGCGGCCGCCAGCACCAGCCAAATGTAGATGCCGGCAACCAGCGTCCAGGGAAAGATTGCGCTCAGCGCTGCGCCGAACGTCCAGGAGGCCGGAGGATAAAAGATGAAGCGCGGTTCGCCATAGGCAAAGTGGGCGAGCGCCGCCCAGCGCGGATAGGCGATCCCGACCTTCCACTGCGAGAGGACTTCCAGCCACGAATACAAATGGAATTCAAAATCATGTCCGGAAGGCGTGCCGTAGAAAAAGAAGGGAATCTCAACCGCGAATGCTGCAGCCGCGATCGACATAAGCGGCGCCCACGCCAGGCTGCTGTGCCGTGCGTTGCCCGCGCCCTTGCTCGGGTCCTTGCTCGGGGTGTTGCCGCGTGAACCGAGCGTCCCTCCGGGCGTCATGTCGGCCATGTTCGCACAAGGGCGCTCACATTTAACCGGGATTTAATATTCCTGAAATCGTCACGTAACAGCGATAGGCTACTGTGCTCCCAATGGGGTAGAACAGACCACCGATAGGTGAAGGACCCACGCCAGAGACGGGGCATGGGTTCTTCGCTTTTCGGGAACGGTTCACCCGAGCCTCTCGCGCGTTCCGCTGCCCTCGTTGCCAGTCCTGCTCCTGCCTTGCGCCAATCCAAGAAGTCCCCAAGCCACCTTCCGCGAGAGGCTATCTTTAAAGTAGAAGTTTAAGTTAGAAAAGTAGAAGTTTAAGTTAGAGAGAGTCAACCAGGGAAGATCCGGCAGAAACAGCGGGGCAGGGCAAGCTACGTCGCGACGCTCTCGCCCGAGCGCTGGCGGCGAAGTTCTTCGAGGAACTCATCCTGTTGCAGAGACGATCCCTGGCGCAGGAGTTCAAGTAGGGGATCTTCCAGGTCTTCTGCGGCCAGGTCTTTGCCGGTCGCGTCCACCAGATCCAGATCAGGCTCGAATTGGCTCAAGTCCGCGGTCAGAGCACGCGGCGAAACAATCAGTTCGGGCATGGATTCAGGGCAGCTTTGCAAAAAGCTGATCAGATTGCCTACCTGGGCCCGCTGCTCCGGCGTGCGGGAAGGGAATTCCAGTCCCATGCCGTGCCCCGGATGCGTGACCCGGACCATGCCTTCGGTGTGGATCGCCATATCTTTGGTTTTCAGGCAAAGGTCCACCAGCGCCCGCTCGGGAAACGGCGAATCACTTTCCAAATAGCACCCGCCCAGGCTCAGATCAGTAAGCTTGCAATGTGGAACAGTCTCATCCGGTCCTGCGCCATTGGTTACCGCGGCGGCATGCAGCCAAACTTTTAGCTCAGCCCTGAGCGACTCATCCAAATCCAGAAAATGGACTCCCGTCTGTCCGTTCGGGTTCGCCCATGCCACCTGGCCGTGAGCTTGCACCTCAAGACTCCCATCGGGCAACTGGAAGCGGAAACTCAGCAACGATCCCGGAGCCTGCGGTTCAGCCGTGAGAACGTCCATTCCAGTTTCGCTCAGGTCAAGCAGAATGCCCTCGGCCTTGCGAGTATCGGGCAAAGTAATTTCCACCGGAGCTTGTACAGGAACGCGATAAGCGCGCCGGCGCTCGCGATTCAGCAGAGCGGCCACCGCACGCAGTCCGACTTTGGCTTTCTCGTCAGAGAGAGGCTTGTACAGCACGAAGTGCGCCCCGTTGCTAAGAATGGCGCGCGCTCTTGCAGGTTCCGCAACCAAGGCAACGGTGACGGGCGCTTCGCCCGAATTCAGCCTGCGGGCCTCGTCGAGCACTTGACCAGCAGCGTCTGGGTCGTCGAAATCAACGATAAGGGTATCGAACCTTTGCTGCTGCAGACGGTCGATGGCGGTGGCAAGGTCGCTGAAACGCTCGAGCGCGATCCCAGAGGCCGGGAGAACCCGGCCCAGAATCTCGGATGCGGAATCGTCAGTAGAAACCAGCAGTGCCAGAAGGGTCATAAACTAGATGCCCGCCTTAACGGCGAGATTAGGGCCAGCGAGGTGCCGCAGGCCGCGCTGCCTTGGACGCTCCCGCGCCCGAGCCAGCCGCTCCCGCCTTTGCCGCCATGCTGTCAGAAGTCTCGTCGACTTCCATCAATACCGCGTTATCTTCCTCGTCGTTTTCCGCAAGCAGGGGAGCCACTTCACGCAGCTTCTCCGCCGCCTGCTGGAGCATCTCAATCTGCTTCCCCAGTGCCGCGTACTTGGTCTGCTTCTGCCGCAATACCTCATGAATATCTTTCATACGACCCCCTGTGGAGAATGTAAGGAGCGGGACCAGTAGGGGTCAACGGTAATCCCGGCTTGACGGTTACGGCGGTAATCGCGCCCGCGCCTGAAAACGGCTCACGTGGCGGCGCCCCGTGTTGTGCCCAGCCAGGGTGCACCCCAAGAATGCCGCCCACGCTATCGATAACCTTCCCCGAACTCGTAGCCACCTCAGGCCATCGACATGGCTCAGAAGTGGAGTTCACAACCCGCCGGGCCGCGAGTAGGGTAGGCCTTGAGCAGTTCTGGGGAGGGCTGTTCGGGCGTCCCGAAACTCGAAAGAGTTCCGGGACGCTTCTTATTTCTTGGCAGTCATCGGTTTGATCAATGGCTGCTCACGAGGAATGGTTGGCCCGCTGGTAGGAGGTTCTGGCCGGCCGTCGGGGCGCGTCCCAATCACATCTCTAAGCCGGCGCGAGAGATTCGTGGCCAGAGACCGGTAAAAGCGCGAAGCGAGATGAGGAAACAGCTCAAACAAACCTTGCAACGTGGGCGGGTCCAGGTGATAGGCCTCAACGTCGCCCTCGGCGATTACGTTGGCGCTGGCCGCCGCATCTTCCAGGAATGACATCTCTCCGCAAATCTCGCCCGGCCCAATCACTGGCGCCGGGGTTTGCGGAGGGATTTGCACTCGCGCCGTTCCCTTCAGCAAGAGATAGACGCCGTTCCCTCTCTTGCCCCTTTGCACCAGCACTTCACCTTTCTTGAAACTGAGCCGGCTGGACTTGTCGGCAACCAGAGCCCAATCGTTGGCGGTGAGATAGACCAGACCGTGTTTAGACGACGACAGGATGGATACATCCTGCTCGATCACTTTCGACATGGAGCGCGACCCGAGTTCCGGACAGCTTCTCCGGTCAATGACAGAAACAAAAGGTAACGAAACAACAGGTAACGAAACAACAGGGCACCCCCAGACTAGCAGAAAATGCCGCCAACGCAACCCGTCGCACACCTTACGCTAGTGTCTTTTCGGCGACACCACGGGACATATCGAGATAGGAAAAGAATTCGAAGGAACGTCGCGCCAAGAAAAAAGTGGGCTAAATTTCAGCCCCCCAGCAACGGGCGGAGGATGTCTTGCTTACTGTAAAGAATGGTGCGCCCTGAGAGATTCGAACTCCCGACCTTCTGGTTCGTAGCCAGACGCTCTATCCAGCTGAGCTAAGGGCGCACACTTGCAAATTCCATCATAGCAAACAAAATTCAGCGCGGCCATTTCTCACCTGTCCCGCTTCTGTCCGTCTTTTCTGGCGAAACGTCCGCTTTCTTTACTCACTTGACTTCGTGACTGACAGAACGGGCAACGCGTTCTGCTGGCCGCGGATACCAAGGTCGGTCAGTGTAAACGCCGATTTCGACAGTCGATTAGTCGTTCGTGCTTTCATTGGCTGTCCGCTGCATGTATCCTTCTCCCCGTGCCCTCCACGAGGTTTCGTGATTTAAGACGAAGTACTCGCGTCCCTCTTAAAGTGATAATCGCAATCGAAGAGGGCCCTGGGAGTTTATCGTGTGAGGGTGTGACCATCATCGTTAACCTGCACGGAGCATTCATCGCAGCCGCAATTCGGTTGAGCGCCGGAACGAAGATCTCGATTCATGTCCACTTGACTGATAAACAATCTGCGGCTCGGGTTGTGTACGTCGATCCTGGGAATCCGCTGCACTGCGGTGTCGAACTGGAGAAGCCTCGAAACATCTGGGGAGTGCCTTTGCCGCCCGAGGACTGGGAAGAGATTGCGGCTGCGGAGACCAGGCATTGATCCTAGTATTGGCGATAGTCGCCCTTGCTCGTTGAGCGGTTCGGCAATTCTGAATCAGGGTAATGGAAAGGTCACAGTTACGTCGAACCTGACGATCGACCAAGTTCAATACGTTAGAGTGGCTGGCGGAAACTATTATTCTGAAATGTGACTGAAAAGCCAGACACACCCCCCGAGACCCCGCTTCGCAAGAGTGTTCTCCGATCCTTGGTTCGATGGCTTGTCATCGGTGCAGTACTTGTTTGGTCACTTGCGGCGCTGACCCTTCTGGCCGCCCGGTGGATCGAACCACCGACAACCGCGGTGCACATCCAGCGCCGCCTGCAGGCCTGGATTCACCGCACTCCGTATCACGAACGCTACAAATTCATTCCGCTCAGTCAAATCTCGCCCGATCTCCAGCACGCTGTAATCGCCGCAGAGGACGCGCGTTTCTACCAGCACCATGGATTCGATTGGCACGAGATCCAAATCGCTGCCGAAGATGATTTGGAAGGCGATCGCACTCGCGGTGCTTCCACCATTACGCAGCAACTGGTAAAGAACCTATTCTTCGGAACGGGCCGCTCTATCTTCCGTAAGGGCGCAGAGGTCACACTGGTACCGGTGGCCGAATTCGTCCTTGGCAAGCGGCGCATTCTCGAGATCTACCTCAACGTGGTCGAATGGGGCCCTGGTATTTATGGTGCAGAGTCCGCATGTCGTTACTACGACGGAACCGCGGCCCGCGATATCAGCCGGGAACAGGCGGCACGGCTCGCCGCGATTTTACCGGCTCCCCGGAAGCGACGGCCCGAGCGCATGAATAACTACAGCGCGCAAATCCTTGAGCGGATGCGCCAAATGGGATGGTAATCGCGAGCAACGTCTCACCGAAGCGGCGCGTATGATTTCTCTCGCGTTCGTCTCAGGCCCGACGGTTGCCGATTCACAAATTATGACCTCGACAACGGAGCATAACGGCAGGAATCGACACGGCACCACGCCTGAGATACTTTGGAAGACTCGTGCGCGAACCCGGCTCGTAGGCAACTGGAAGGCCGGTATCCGGCCCGCAGTTGACGATAACTGGGCTTATTGCGTGATTGGAAGAGTGACCTCTCGGATGACTTCCCCTGTTCCTTCGGATTTGCCGTTCACCTTCAAAAAAGGATTCCCATCAACAAAAACAATGTGTATTGGATACTGTTTGCTCAGATTCTGCGTAAGGTATTTGACCCTTTCGAGCGTTGGTTCAATCAGTTTGTTATCGTCCGGCTTGCCGTGCGTGTAAAAGCGCAAATCCAGGGTGTTATCCGATTCCAATTTGTATCCCGTCATTGAAAACCCATCGTCTGGTAGCCTTCGATGGCGTAGATCTTCGTAATCGACATAGGGTGTGCCGGTCTCCACTCTAAATGTCGCTCCGCTTACCGTGGTCCCTTGGTGAAACGCTCGGATACCAATGGCCACACCGACAACCGCAAGAACAACCACCAACATTTTCTTCATGACCTTAATTCCCCCAAGTTTGGCTATCGAGCCTTCACATGACCATGATGATCCGAGTTTTCAGACGCTGCCAGTCACGGTGGTAATCCACTTGGCAAGGGCTATCACAGGCAGTTCCGGTCTTCCGGTTGGACAGTCATTCTACCCGGAATTGGGGGCGTGATATGCTTTGCGCGATCCAGGAGCCAAAATGGAAATCCTGGTTAAGGAAATCCTGGTTAAGGAAGGATCAGCCATGAAGCGCAAAAGCAAGCTCACGATTGCGACAGCCATGGCAGTACTCGCTGTCCTCGTCGCCACGGCCGTTTACGCCCAGGACAAGTACTCGCTGAAATCGCCGAGCGGAATCGCGTTCTCCGACTTCAGGGGATACGAGGACTGGGCTGTCGTTTCTTCCGCCCGAACCGACGAAGTGCTCAAGGTGATCGTCGGCAATCCGGCCATGATCAAGGCCTACAAAGCCGGCGTTCCGGGCAACGGCCAGCCTTTCCCCGACGGCTCCATGATCGTGAAGCTCCAGTGGAAGCCGAAGAAGAGTACGGAGGCCCCTTTCGTCGTGGAGGTGCCAGACGTCTTCTCCCAGGCCTTCGTCATGGAAAAGGACAGCAAGAGATTTTCGAAAAGCGGCGGGTGGGGATACGCGGTGTTCAACTACGAAGCCGCATCGGACAAGTTCACGGCCGATCCCAAAAGCCTCTCAGACTGCGGATACGCGTGCCATACGCCAGTGAAGGCGAAGGACTACATCTTCCATCCGTACCAGAAGCGTTGAACCGCGTCTGCCCCTCGCGACAAGTTGTTGAAGCATCGCCACGCATTGACTTCGGCCCGAAGTTCCTCGCTTTTTCTCCGCGTGCTTGCGCGTTCAAAGACTCTGCAGCCCGCCCTGACGGCCGCCTCGCACGCCACTCCCCATAAGGTCTTCGACTTAATTTCAGGACTCCCGACCGACTCGAACGCCTTACCATCTCCACAAATACTTGCTCCAGCTTTGCTCACGTCTCCACGTCCGAAGTAAATCTTTCCCGGCCCAGAGCAATTCCTACAAAGCGCAACCTGGAACGCGCCTGTATTTTGAGTGGCTTACAGACGGCACGTCAGATGCTTATAAAAGACCAGACGAAGTGGCGCGCAACGGGGCGCTCCAAGGACGACTTCGGCCAGAGGTTTTCTTGGGCACCCCTTGCATTTAGTCAGTGGCGCCCGGCGCCAGCCCTCCCCCCATACTTTGTCATTTCGAATCGGGCCGAAAGCCCGGTGAGGAATCTGCCTCATTCCTTTACTGCCCTATGCCAGCGTCAAAGGTTCCCGCACGTCTACTCCGGCCTGGCGCAATAGCCGGGCGACAGCATCCGTCTTAAGCCGGGAAGCGTCAAACTCCACTCGCACCGTGCGCTCCCGTTCGTTGAACTGTACCCGCCGCACTCCGTAGACCTCGCGCATGCCGTCGATGGCCCGCAATTCGTTCTCGCCCGGCGCGGCGCCATAGCGAAAAACCACGTCCAGATAAGTCATGGGATAATCCTTTGCCGTCAATGAATAGAATAATTAGGTGCAGACGCCACAGATCTCGTCGCGCTGAATCCAATATAGAACATTATCCATCGAAGTCGTAGTAGAGCTTGCATGCCAGGGGCGTGCAGTGACTGGAAGAGCGGCGCTTAAGTGCCACGTAAAGTTTGTAAACCGTTGCGCGCTGTTAGCCCCTGAGGAACCAAACGTCTGAATGCCCACGAACCCTCTAAACGCAGCACTCACCCTCGAACGCGATCCCGTCTGCGGCATGAACGTAAATCCCGCCACGGCGAAACATGTCCACGATCACGCCGGGAAAAACTTCTACTTCTGCTGCGCCCCATGCGTGGAAAAGTTCAAAGCCGACCCGGCAAAATATCTCGCCCCGCCCACGCGCCCGTCCGGTTTGGTGACGCTCGGTGCCGCCAAGCCCCCCCTGACCCCAGAGGCCGAAAATAGCGCCTACGTATGCCCCATGTGCCCCGAGGTCCGCGAAAACAAGCCCGGTGCCTGCCCATCGTGCGGAATGGCCCTCGAACCAGAACTTCCAGTCGCCTCCACGCGCACCGACTACACCTGTCCCATGCATCCGGAGATCGTGCGGCCGGCACCGGGTTCGTGTCCGATCTGCGGCATGGCCCTTGAGCCCCGCACCCTGATCGCTTCCGCCGAAGAAAATCCCGAACTCCGCGACATGTCCCGCCGTTTCTGGGTCAGCCTCGCCCTGACCGCGCCCCTTATGGCGATCGCTATGGGCAGCACGCTCAGTTATAAGCTGAGCGTAGACCTTGACATCAACGGCGTTCTGATCAACCTTCCCCGCCTCGAGCTTGCGTTCGCCACTCCTGTCGTCCTCTGGTGCGGCCTGCCGTTTTTCCAACGCTTCTGGACTTCGCTCGTCAACCGCAGCCCAAACATGTTCACCCTGATCGGCATGGGGACCGGCGTGGCTTACGGCTACAGCGTAATCGCCACACTAGCACCACAGATTTTTCCCGAGTCCCTGCGCGGCATGGGCGGATATCCCGACGTTTACTTCGAAGCGGCCGCCGCAATCACCACTCTGGTCTTGCTCGGCCAGGTCCTGGAGCTGCGCGCCCGAAGCCGCACCAGCGCCGCCCTTCGCGCGTTGCTCGATCTCAGCCCCCGCGTCGCCCACTTGCTCAATCCCGACGGTACCGACAAAGATATTCCGCTCGAGCAAGTAAATCCGGGAGACCGTCTCCGCGTCCGGCCCGGAGAGAAAATCCCGGTGGACGGCGTTCTTCTCGAAGGCCGCAGCTCGATCGACGAATCCATGATCACCGGCGAGTCCCTGCCGGTCGAGAAATCGCCCGACAGCAAAGTCATCGGCGCAACCATCAACGGAGCCGGCTCATTCGTGATGCGCGCCGAGCGCGTAGGCAGCGAAACCTTGCTGGCGCGCATCGTGCAACTCGTCGGCCAGGCACAGCGCAGCCGCGCTCCCATCCAGCAGCTCGCTGATCGCGTAGCCAAATGGTTCGTGCCCGCCGTAGTAGCAGTCGCCGTGATCACCTTCCTCGCTTGGCTGTCTCTGGGCCCGCAGCCGCGCCTCGCTCACGCGCTCGTGAACTCAGTTGCCGTGCTAATCATCGCCTGTCCCTGCGCCCTCGGACTAGCTACCCCGATGGCGATCATGGTCGGCGTCGGCCGTGGCGCGCGCGCCGGAGTCCTCATCAAGAATGCGGAAGCCCTGGAGATACTGGAAAAGGTCGACACTCTCGTAGTCGACAAGACCGGAACGCTGACCGAAGGCAAGCCACAGTTGCTGGGAATCACTGTGTCGCCCAATGACCGCGGCGAATACCTTCGTCTCGCCGCCAGTCTCGAGCAAGCCAGCGAGCACCCGCTGGCTAGAGCCATCGTGGAAGCCGCGCATAAACAAGGACTATCGCTCTCTCAGCCCCAGCAATTCGCCAGCATCCCAGGGAAGGGAATCACCGGCGTGGTCGATGGCAAGAAAGTAGCCGTCGGCAACGCCGCCCTGATGACCGACTTAGACGCCTTCACTCGCGCGAATACAAGTTTTCACAACGCGAGCCCAGGCGGCGGCTCCAGTCTGTACGTTGCCGTGGACGGAAAGTTCGCCGGACTGTTCAACGTCGTGGATCCGATCAAGCCCTCCACCCCCGAAGCCATCCGCGCTCTCAAAGACCAGCGCATTCACATCGTGATGCTCACCGGCGACAATCGCGCCGTAGCCGAGTCGATCGCGAAGACTCTCGGCATCGAAGAATTCGAAGCCGAAGTCTTGCCCGAAGGCAAGTTAGAGATAATCCGCAAGCTGCAAGGGCAGGGAAGAGTAGTCGCGATGGCCGGCGACGGCATCAACGACGCCCCCGCGCTGGCTCAAGCCGATGTCGGCATCGCTATGGGCACCGGCACCGACGTCGCCATGGAGAGCGGCGGCATCACGCTGGCAAAAGGCGATCTCACCGGCATCCTCCGCGCCCGCAACCTGAGCCAAGCCACCATGCGCAACATCCGGCAAAATCTTTTCTTTGCCTTCGTTTACAACGCCATCGGCGTGCCCATCGCCGCCGGCGTTCTCTACCCGTTCTTCGGATTGCTACTCAGCCCAATCTTCGCCGCAGCAGCGATGAGCTTCAGTTCGGTCTCAGTAATCATGAACGCTCTGCGCCTGCGCAAAGTGAAGCTGTGACAGAGCGAGGGACTCATCGCATCTGGAAATGTGGGACAGCCGCCTCGGCTGATCCCGCCTGAGCGCAGCGAGGTCGCCCGGCACAGCACGTCTACAATTTCCCCAAAAAATCAATGACCTCGGGCTCCGTCCAATCCACTGCCCCAATAAACTTCCGCCGCACCACGCCGTTGCGGTCGATCACGTAGGTCTCAGGAAACTTAAATGTTCCGTACAATTCATTGCTCTTCTGGTCGGCGTCCCGCACCGAGAGCAGATTCACGTTGTGGTCTCGCAGAAATCGCCGGTATTGATTCTCGTCAGCGTCCACGCTGACCGCCAGCACCGTCACGCCTTTCGCTTTCATGCGCCGCTGCATCTCTACCAGCGACGGCATTTCCTCGATGCAAGGCGGACACCACGTCGCCCAGAAATTCAGCACCACCACCTGGCCCTTCAACTGGCTCAGCGTGACCGTGCGCTCGGAGTCACGCACCGTAAAATCCGGAGCCGCCGACCCAATCCGCGACGGACGCGACCCGCTCTAGCACCCCGACAGTGTGAGAGTTGCAAGCACAACGATAATCAGGAAGGCCGGTGCCATCGCCTCGGCAATCCGCGTAAAGCAAAAGATGCGTCGCACCCAGCTATAATAATGGATTCGGCCTATGCCTGCGACAGACACAGTTCCCGCTCGGCCCGCAGTCTCAGTGATCGTTCCCGCGCGCAACGAAGAAGCCTCCATCGGCGCCTGCCTCCAATCCCTGGTGGCACCAGCACGGCGTACCTCTCGAAATCATCGTGGTCGACGATCAATCCACCGACCGCACCCGCGATATCGCTTCATCCTTCTCTCGCGACCGAGTCCAAGTAATTGCAGCCGGTGAAGTCCCTCCAGGCTGGACCGGCAAAAACAACGCGGTCACCGCCGGAGCCAAAGCAGCCCGCGGCGAATGGCTCCTCTTCACCGACGCCGATACCATCCACCTGCCCGGCTCGCTCGCTCGCAGTCTCGAAGAAGCGAAACGCCAGCACGCAGCCCTGCTTTCCTACTCGCCCGAGCAAATCGTGAAAGGCTTTTGGGAAAAAGCCGTCATGCCCGTAATCTTCGCCGAGCTAGCCGCGAGCTTCCGGCCCTCCGAAGTCAGCGATCCCAACTCGCCCGCAGCAGCCGCCAACGGCCAATACATTCTGATCACGCGCGAAGCCTACGACGCCGTCGGCGGACACGCCGCCATCGCCGCAAGCCTGCTCGAAGATGTAGCTCTGGCTCGCGCCGTGAAGCAATCCGGCAGAAAAATTTTCTTCCGCTACGGCGGCGACGCCGTCCGCACCCGCATGTATCGCAGCTTCGCCCAACTCCGCGAAGGCTGGACCAAGAACCTCGCGCTCCTGTTTCCCTCACCCGTCACGCCTGGCAGCGCTGCGGGCAATCGAGTTCGTTCTGATCGTAGCCAGCTTCGCCATCAGCCTCGCCACCGCGCTCCACGGACACCGCCAGCCCGCCGCGTTAGCGGCAATGCTGGCCATGATCTTGTACGCCCTGTTCCTCAAGCGAATCCGCCGCGCTCATTTTTGCTGGGACGCAAACCTCCTGGCCATCTTCGGACTCCCACTGTTTTCCTATCTCCTGCTGCGCTCGAAAAGAGCCCACGCCAGGGGAAACGTGCACTGGAAGGGCCGCAACTATTCTGAGAAAGGACCTTTACTGGCCACTGGCCACTGACCCCTGGCCACTGTTCTTATGGTCTATCTCACGCGCAAAGCCGAATTCTCCGCATCGCACTATTACCACAACCCGGACTTCACTCCGGAAGAAAACCGCCGCGTCTTCGGCAAGTGCAATAACCCCAACGGCCACGGCCACAACTACACGCTCGAAGTCACGGTGAAAGGAGAAGTCGACCCCCGCTCCGGTTTCGTAGTCGACCTCAAACAACTCAAAGAAGTCATGCACCGCGAAGTGCTCGACGCCATGGACCACCGCTTCCTGAACAAAGAAGTTCCCGAATTTCTCCATCAAATCCCGACCACGGAAAACATCGCCATCGCCATCTGGCAGCGCCTAGCCTCAAAGCTGGAACGCGCCAAACTGCACCGTGTGCGGGTTTACGAAACCCCAGATCTGTTCGTAGATTTCTACGGAGAACCATGAAGAGAATAAGTGCTGCTCTCGCCAGTTCCGCCCCTCTTCGCGCCCTTCGCCGCCCTTCCTCGCGACCTCTGCGGTTAAGAGCTTTAGGTTTCCCGTACTCAAGAGCCAATTGAATGAAAGCCCATCTCTCACGCCGCTATCTCTTCTCCGCCTCGCACCGCCTCCACAGCGAAGCCATGTCGGAAGAAGAGAACCAGTCCACCTACGGCAAATGCAACAATCCCTACGGCCACGGCCATAACTACATCAGTCGAAGTAACGGTCAGCGGACAAGTCGACGAGAAAACCGGCATGGTCTGCAACCTGACCGATCTCGACGGCTTCATGGAAAGGGAAGTGCTCGCCCGCTACGATCACGAGAATTTGAATACGCTGCAGGAATTCGCCAAAGAAGTGCCCACCACAGAAAATCTCTGCATCCAGATTTACGAAATAGTGCACCGTGGCTTCCACTTCGCGCATCTGGAAAGAGTAAGATTGGAAGAAACCATGATGAATTCCTTCGAATACGCGGGCGAATCGCAGCCGCTCAGATAATCGCCCGAACGAAAGATGACTGAATGAACGTCAACCATGAAAACCACAGAACGAACCTCAACCCTTACCAGCGCCAGCTTCGAAGACCTGGTCCAGGAAATGCTCGTCCGCCTCGGCGAAGACCCACAACGCGAAGGCCTGCAGCAAACTCCCGAGCGCGTTCGCAAGTCCATGCAGTTCCTCACCCGCGGCTACACCGAAGATCCCGAAGCCCTGCTCAAAGGCGCGCTCTTCACCGTCGATTACGACGAGATGGTCATCGTCAAAGACATTGAAATGTTCAGCCTCTGCGAGCACCACCTGCTGCCGTTCTTCGGCAAAGTGCACGTCGCCTACATCCCGAATGGCAAAGTGATCGGCCTCAGCAAAGTTCCGCGCCTGATCGAACTCTTCTCCCGCCGCCTGCAGATTCAGGAGCGCCTCACCACGCAGATCGCCGAAACCATCCAGAAAGTAATCGAGCCGCAAGGCGTAGGCGTGGTCATCGAGGCCCGCCACTTGTGCATGATGATGCGCGGCGTCGAAAAGCAGCATTCCGCCGCCGTAACGTCCTCCATGCTGGGCTGCTTCCGCAACGAAGAAGAAACGCGCTCAGAATTCCTCTCGCTGATCCGCCAGCGCCCGAATGGAATCTAAGTCGAGTAGCGCTTCGCGCGACAGTTCGATTTGGGTGCCCCATGCCTCGCGTCTTTTGCGAGAATTGAGGGCTTTTCGTAGGCGTATCTGCGATCCGCATTTACACGGAACGAAATTCCGACTAAGATTGCGCCGGTCCATCAGACAACCCGGAGGAAACCAGTCATGAACAAAGCGCCATTTCTCGCCGCAACTCTGCTAGCCGTAGCGATTCTCACTTTCCCCGCCCAAGCACAGGACGCACAAGAAAGCCGCCGTAAAGCCCGCCGATAGTCCTTCGCAGGCCGTGCTCGCGTCCTGGAACGACATTGGCCGCAAGCTCATCGCCATGGCCGAAGATTTTCCCGAGGACAAATACGACTTCAAACCCACGCCCGCCCAGCGCAGCTTCGCCGAACAACTGCTCCACGCCGCCAACGCAAATTATTTTTTCACCAATCTCGCCTTGGGACAAAAGCCGCCGGCAGAAGAAGATCCCAAGCGCGCTGACTACAAGACCAAAGCTGACGTGGTCGCCTTCGTGAAAAAAGCCTTCGCCGACGGCGCCGCCGCCATCAAAGCCAAAGGCGACAAAGGAATGTCCGACCTAATCGTCGACCCCTTTGCCAACCAGCAGATCCGCGTCTCCGACATGGCCTACGGCTTCATCGAGCATTCCGGCGAACACTACGGCCAACTGGTCGTCTACTACCGCCTGTCCGGCCTAGTCCCCCCAGAGTCCCGCCCCAAGAAGTGAAGTTGGGGTTGGTTTTGCCCGTGTGGGACGGACACTCCTGTCCGTCGCTTTTGACCTTGTTGTTGATCTTGATCTTGAAGTTGGGTTTGCTTTTGCCCGTGTGGTCGGACACTCCTGTCCGACGCCTTTGACTTTGATTTTGACTTAGTCTTTGACCCAGGCTTAGATTGGGATTCTTCCAGCAGACCTACTGGTAAGCATACGGATACCTCCGCGACCGCTCAGGAAACATCTTGATCATCAGCGCCCCAGAAACGAATCCGCCAACATGCGCCCAGAACGCCACTCCTCCTATATTCTGCCCCTGCACGGCAAGTGACGTCGCGGTCCCACTCAGAAAATTCAACACGAACCAATATCCCAGGATGATCCACGCCGGAACCCACAGCACAAACACAAAGAACCACGTCAGCACCCGCGCCCGCGGATACAGAATGAAATACGCTCCCAGTACCCCCGCGATCGCTCCGCTCGCTCCTACCGTGGGCACGCTCGAGTGCGGACTGACGAGCACTTGCGTGCCCATGGCAATCAATCCAGTAAGCAGATAAAACACCAGGTACTTGAAGTGCCCCAGGTAGTCCTCCACATTGTCGCCAAAAATGTAGAGAAACCACATGTTGCCGATCACGTGCATCCATGACCCGTGCAAAAACATTGACGTGAAGAAGGGAAGCACGACCGCCGGCAGCGGATACCTGGGCGACCCCGACAGAAACGACGCGAGATGCGACGGCACCACGCCAAACTGACGAATCAGCAGCTCCAGGCTCCGCGGATCCAGTGTTGCCTCAAAGAAAAAAATCACCAGATTCAGCCCGATCAAAAAGTAGTTCACCCACGGAGTGCTGTACCGAGGCTGGTCGTCGCGAAGGGGAAGCATAGAAAATCTGGTAACTTGGTAATCGGGTAATTTAGTAACTGAAAATCCAAGGCGTGCTCTCGACGCCGTCAAATTACCCGATTACCGATTACAAAATTACCAAATCTCTCATGAATGGCGTCATCATCATCGACAAGCCCGCCGGATGGACCTCGCACGACGTGGTCAACCGCATGCGCCGCATTCTCGAGCAGCGCTCCGTCGGCCATCTCGGCACCCTCGACCCCCTCGCCACCGGCGTCCTCCCTCTCGTCACCGGCAGCCTCACCCGCCTGGCCCAGTTCTACACCGCGTCCGAGAAAACTTACGAAGGCGTAATCCGCTTCGGCTTCGCCACCAACACCTACGATGCCGATGGCGAACCCGCGGGTGAAGCACACACGGTCACCCCAAGCCTCGACCAACTCCAGAAGCTCGCCGCAAACTTCCACGGCCTGATCGAGCAAGTCCCGCCACCGTTCTCCGCCAAGAAAATTCACGGCGTCCCCGCCTACAAACTGGCAAGAAAACAAAAAGAAGTGGTCCTGAAGCCGGTCCAAGTCGAGATCAAAGAATTCGCCATTCTCGCTGTCGAAGGCGACCGCGCCCGCTTCCGCGCCCGCGTCGCCTCGGGCACCTACATGCGTTCCGTCGCCCACGAAATGGGCCAGCTCCTGGGCTCGGGCGCCCATCTCGAATCCCTGCGCCGCACCGCCGTAGCCGAATTCGATATCACCCAAGCCCATACCCTCGAAGCGATCGAGAGCCAAATAAAGGAGGCACAGATAAAGGAAACACAATTAAAGGAGGCTGGAGCAAAGGAAGCACATATGCCGCAAGCAGAAAAAAACGATTGTCATTCCGACCGGAGGTTCGCTTTCCCGAAGGGAAAGGGAAGCGGCGTGGAGGAACCTGCTGTTGCGGGCGGTGGCAATCCTTTCGACGGGCCCTCCCGCTCGCAGATCCCGCCAGGCATAGCCGCCCTCTTCGTCCACCCCCGCCAACTCCTGCCCCAGTTTCCGTCAGTCACCGCCGACGAAGCCACCGCCGCCCGCATCCGCACCGGCCGCCCCGTCAACCTCCCCGAACTGTCCCGCGCGCGCCAGGTGAAAGTCTTCTACGGCCAAAGCCAACTAATAGCGATCGCCACCCGCGTGGCCGGAACTCTATTCCATCCCAAGATCGTGTTTCCGGAGCAATAACCCCTCCCCCTTGCGCCGTGCGATGCAATGTCCGATAACAGGTATTATGTAAAGTCATGCCAGGCAGCGTCGATAAGGCACGTTTTAATGTTCGGATCTCCCGGCAGGCGATAACTGACAGCGGACAACGGAGCGGCTACATCTTATACTTCCCCAAATCCTCGTCGTTCAGCCCTTCCAGATATTTCCGAAGCTCCTCAGCGGTAACTCGATCCGACATATTCGCCGTCTGCTTCGAGTTCTTCAGCACCACTTCGTCCACAAATATCGGGCAATCCACCCGCAGCGCCAGCGCCAGCGCATCCGACGGCCGCGAGTCGATGCTGATCACCTCGCCGCTGCGCTCCAGCCAAATCACCGCATAAAACGTATCTTCCTTCAGTTCGGTGACCACCACCTTATGCACCTGCGTCTCCAGCCCAGTCAGCACATTCTTGATCAAATCATGCGTCATCGGCCGCGGCGTGTTCACCTTCTCCATCTCCAAAGCAATCGCGTTAGCCTCATAAACCCCCACCCAAATCGGCAGCACACTCTCCCCTGCCACATCCTTAAGGATCACAATCGGCATATTACTAACTGGATCCAATAAAAGGCCACGGATCGTCATCTCTACTTCCATAGGAGACTCCTTCGACGGCGCAGGCTGCGGCGCCGTTTCTTCGATTCTTATACCACCATTTCGCCTACCAGGCTGTTGGGAAAACTGGCTGTGGCTCTCACTGGGACGTAGCTTCCCACCTTGGGAGCCGACGACTCTGGAGCGGTGAAATTCAGGGTTTTGTTCTGCGAGGTGCGGCCGATCCATTGGGCGCGAGAGTCGTTTCTTCCCTCAACCATTACTTCGGAGATCGTGCCTATGTATTTCTTGTAGCGCGCGATCTGGATTTCCCTCTGCTGTGCCATTAAAACCTCCAGACGGCGTGCTTTTTCTTCGTCTGGGATGGCGTCCTCCAGGGCTAGCGATGGAGTGTTTGGACGCGGAGAATATTTGAAGGTGAAGACGGAGTCGTAGCCGACTTCGTCCAGCAAGGACAACGTCTCGGTGAAGTCTTCTTCGGTCTCACCGGGAAATCCTACGATCACGTCGCTGGTGATGCTGATCTCGCGCTTCGCGGCCTTCATCCAGGCGACGCGTTCCATATACTGTTCGCGGGTGTAGAGGCGCTGCATGGCGTTGAGCACGCGATCTGATCCGCTTTGTACCGGAAGGTGGACGTGGTCGCAGAGCGTAGGGACGGCATCGATCGCCTCGATGATGTCGCGTCCGAAGTCGCGGGGATGCGAAGTCGTGAACCGCACCCTGCGGATGCCCGGAACCTCGCCTACGGCTGCCAGCAATTCCGCGAACGTTTTCTTCTTTCTGGAAAATCCGCCACCCGGCTTCCCTGCTGGATCCTTATACGAACTCACGTTCTGCCCCAGCAGTTGGATTTCCGTGTAGCCCAGATCGGCCATCTGGCGGGCTTCGGCGAGCACGGAGTCCGAAGTCCGGCTGCGCTCTTTGCCCCGCGTAAACGGCACCACGCAGTAGGCGCAGAACTTGTCGCAGCCTTCGATGATGGTGATGTATCCGCGATGCGGATTCGTGCGCGCCGTGAATTCGGTCTCAAAGCACTCGTCGGTCTCGCGATCGTCGAGTCCGGTGATGCGCACTAAGTCCTGAGTCCCGGGCCGCGAGTCCCGAGTATTTCCGACGAGGTGTTCGGGACCCGGGACTCGGGACTCCTCCGGACTGTTGAGCAGTCGCCCGCCGCCGTCAAGCCGCGCGAGCATTTGCGGCAACTTGCGATAGCTGGCCGATCCGCAGACCAGGGACACATGCGGGGCGCGCTCGAAAATCTTATCGCCTTCCTGCTGGGCCACACAGCCCAGCACACCAAACTTCTTGCCCTGGGACAGCAGTTTCTTGTAGTCCGCCAGCCGGTGAAAGACTTTCTGCTCGGCCTTATCCCGGATGGAGCACGTGTTGTACAGAATCAAGTCGGCCTGCTCGACCGTCTCCACCTGCCGGTAGCCTTCATGCACCAGCGTGCCAATGACTTTTTCCGAGTCATGGACGTTCATCTGGCAGCCGAAGGTTTCGAGGTAGAAGGTCTTGTGTGGGGCGGTGGACATATTCTCGAGTATAAACCCTTCAACCCGCGTCCCAGAGCGGGACTCCTAGAACGGGAACTACGGTGAAAAATGTTTGCCGGTCGCGTTCGGCAAGCTTCACGATGAGAGAAGATTGAGGCGGGAAGCTGTCGTGGATCGAAAACACATTGGTGCGGAAACAGGTTCTGGGGTGGGCGTGGCAGGAGAACGGCCCGTAGCTCAGCCTGGATAGAGCGCTAGGTTCGCACCTTAGAGGTCGTGAGTTCGAGTCTTACCGGGGCCTCCCTAAAGTTTTGGTTGAGGTGCCGCATTTCCTTGACATTGAGGGCGGCCGGCGAGAGACTTAAGTTGTAGGTGCGAACCTAGGCGCTCTGCTTAGGATGAGATTGAAGGGCGGCTGCGAAGCCGCCCTTTGCGTTTTGCGGACCGCGTGAAGAAGACAACAAAACGTGCCAATCCAAAGAAGTTCGTTGTCAAGTCACGCAGCGGAAATGTTTTCGACGATCTGGGTCTTCCCCGCCCTGAAGAGGAGCTTTTGAAAGCGCGGCTTACACTCCAGATTTACCGGCTCCTTAAGGCGCGGGGGCCTGAAACAGACCGATGCCGGAAAAATCCTGGGCATTAGGCAGCCACACGTTTCGGCCCTCATGCGCAACCGCTCGGGCACCTTTTCGGTCGAACGCCTCATGGAGTTTCTTACTGCCCTTGGACAGGATGTCGAGATTAGCGTGAGGCCCGCGCGCAAGCAGCACGGAGAGATGTCGGTGGTGGTTTGAGTGATAAGGGATGGAGCTTGGAGAAGCCGCCCTGTCGGCATTCGTGGAATGCCACCCTTCGTAAAGTGCGCGAAGGATGGGGCACCCGGCAACACCGACATCAACGGCAAGGGCAACTGCAACCGCAAGGTCAAAGGCGTCGGACAAGAGTGTCCGACCCACACGGGCTGTCTCACTTCCCTGCTGATTGCTCGATCCACAGCCACTTGTAGTCTTCCGGCTTCTTCACCAGCCCTCGTCGCACCGGGTTCTGCCGCAGATACTCCAGCTTCTTTCCGAAGCTTTCCTGCGAGCGCAGGACGTGGTCGAAGGATTCTTCCTGCCAGACTGGGCCGCAGGACTTCACCAGCTTGTTGACGCTTCGTGCCGATGTGCCCTTGAGTTGCTTCAGGATTGTCGGCAGAGAGTACGGCCAGCCTTGTTCATCTCGCAGCGGCATAAGCAGGAGGTGGACATGATCTGGCATTACGACCGCTGCGTGCAGGTCGTAGCGCTTGCCGTTGTCATGCAGGCAGTGATGGAGGATGGCATCTCGGGCTTCAGGAGCGAAAGCTATTCGATTGCCTTTGCAGAATGTGATGAATATTGTTCGTCCTGCTTTTTGGTAGTGCGGGAGCATGCGGCGATACTCGTATTTTCTGTCTAGTGTGCGGCTGGGCATGTGGATGTCAAAATCAAGGTCTAAAGCAAAGTCAAAAGCGTCGGACAGGAGTGTCCGACCCACACGGGCGTTGCATTCCACACGAGCATTGCAGAACCTCCGATTTCTGTCTGTGACGGATGAACTTAGCCGCGTTGGGGGCAGAGGGCGCAGCGGAGTTCCAGGTTCTTGCTGCGGCAGCGGCGTGGGGCGCCTTTGCGGAGGCGGACGTTCAGGCGGGAATCCAGGAGGCACCAGGCTTCGCGGTATTTTTCGAACATGGCGCGCGACTGGCGGCGGGTTGTGGGATAGAAGCGGATGCCTTTGCGCTGGCCGATGGCCTGGATGGGGATTATGTCCCAGATGTTTTCGGGGACGATGTAGGCGACGAAGAAGTCGATTTCTTTGCTGGTGTAGACTTTGCCGCTGGCTCCGGTGGTTTTGACGCGGTAGCGGTTCTCGGCGTAGCGGGTGGCGGATTTGACCTGGACGCGAAGGAATCCGCGGTCTAGTTCGACGACGGAGTCGTAGCGGTTGCTGTCTCCCCAGGGGATGCAGACGCTGAAGCCTAAGTGAGTGGCGCGGGCTAAGAAGGCGGCTTCGGCGGCTTCTCCGCGACGCTTGCGGGTGGGCTCGGCTGCGGCTTCGAGGGAGATTGGGGTTGGGGCGGGCTGGTGGTGCTCCGAATTGTGGGTGTTCTTGGGCATAAACGGGAAAGGCGCAGCCATGGGCTGCGCCTTGAGGAACGCTCCTTCATCTGAAATGTCGGAATCTGAAATGTCGTCTGAAATGTTATGGAAACACAAACGGCGCAGACCGGAAGGCCTGCGGCGCCGTTTTTACTCTATATATTCAGAATATCAGTTTGAAAGGGGTAAATGTGTCAGGCTGTGGACATTTATATCTTTAAGCGAATCAACCACTTAATCCGAAAAGCGCGCCTTCAGGGTCTTGACAAGATTTCAGCCTATGACGACCAGCAGCAAGGTCTCTGGTAAACAGCGTCTCAAAGCGTTAAAGTTGCTGTGAGATTCGGACCGGCGCAATCCGTGGGGGGTGTATGCGCACTACTACGATTCGACTCGGCTTTGGCGTTTTGTTTTGCCTTGGTTTGTCTCTGGCTTTGGTGGCCTGCGGCTCCAATTCGCAAGCGTGCAATGGGTGTGGGCTCCATACAACTCCGGCCCAACAAACGTTTCTGATTGCCGCCGGAGAGCCGAATTTGCAGTCGAGCCAACTGCTGAGTTTTCCGATCGATTCGACAACGGGCGCGCTGGGGACGCCACTGTCGATTGCCGGACCGGCGTCTCCGCTGCAAGGGTCTCCGCTGACAGCCTTGACCGCGGCTGGGCAGGGAACGCCGTTCGTATATGTGTCGCCGCTGTCGCCCGATTTTCCGGAGCAGGTGTACGGATACTCAGTCGACGCCACCACGGGAGCGCTGACCGCGATTGCATCCTCACCATTTACGGCGGAAAGCAGCCTTGGACTGAACTCAGGATTCGCCCTCAATAGTTTTCTTTACCTTGGAGCGGCCGCGCAGTTGAGCGGCGGATTGGCTCCGGCGGTCGAGGCCTTCAGCATTGGTTCCGATGGCTCTCTTTCACCCTCAGTAGCAGGATCGCCGTTTGCCATCATACCGCCCGGAAATTCACTCGGCGGCAATGGACCCTCGCTGAGCTCAACGGCGCCCTATCTGTATGCTGCCGCATCCAGCGGCTTACCAGGTTCGAGCGGGGGGTGGCGGCGTTTAACATCGACGAGCAGACGGGAGTGCTCACGGAGGTGGCGGGGTCGCCGTTTTCGACCGGGCCGTATGGCGCTCCGGGGTACATCGTTCTCGATCCATACGGTTTTCTTTACGTCACCCTCACGAATCCGCCAAATGGGCAAGACTACATTGCGGGATTCGCGATCGACAACAGCACGGGAGCATTGACTCCGGTACCTGGGTCTCCGTTTGCTGTGAGCCCTTCTAATTCTTCCGGTATTGCGCTTGACCTCTCAGGCCAGTATTTATTCACCGCGGCTCCGCTAGAGCGGACGATTGAGGAGTTTCAGGTGGATACATCGACCGGGGCCCTCACGCCGATGGCCGGCACCAGCGCTCCGATATTCGGTTTCTTTGCCGTGGTGGGAAACTATCTCTACGTGCCGAACAGCACAAACTTGGGGAGCAGCGGCGGGCCGTCCGCGGTCGCTGCGTTTCGGATTGATGGAAGTACAGGAGCCCTCGCCCAAGTTCCCGGTTCGCCGTTCGCGGCGGGCGTTCCGATCGTCGCGATGACTTCGATTACGCTGCCTGCACCACAGTAGCGGGCGGCCGCTTTTCCTCACGGAGTGTCCGGCAACGTGTACTCAAAATCGTAGGAATGCTTGCCGTCGGTGATGATGATGGTCATCTTGCCGGCGAGGCCTGCCAACTGGCCGGTGCCGGAATCGGGTACGACGGTGACACTTAATTGCGCCGCGCCACGGTTCAGAGTGCCAGAGTGCTGCAAGGCGAAGCTGCCGCTGCGGACGCCGCCTGGAGTGCGCAGCGTTCCGGTGACCCGCTCGATGGCGACGTAACCCGCCGAGCCTTTGATCTCGGTCATAGCCGCGAGCATCTGGCCCTTGCTGGTGGCTTCGAGGTCTCCGTGGAACTGCTTGTCGATGGACATTCGTCCCACGGTAGGGTCGCCGACCTTGTCGTCCGCGGGCTGAGGGGTGATCTTTACATCGAATGGTCCGGTGGCATGAGCTGGCACGGCAGTTCCCTTCTGGATTGGAGTAGTCTGGATTGGAGCAGTCTGGATTGCAGCGGTTTGTGCACTTGCGGAAGAGACGAGACTCATCGCGACCACGGCGATCAAGGAGATGAGAACGGCTGCGACGCAGGATCGCTGCTGCATGCCTCGATTGTCGTCTGCCGTTCGCCCGCGCGTCAACCGCGGGTGTCGACGGTTTCTCTGGTCTCCACAAGCCCGCTCAACCATCCCAGAACACGCTTCCAGCCTCCGGAGTGCAACGGTCAACGTCAGAACTAAAACCAAGAAAAACGTCAAAAGCATCGGACAAGAGTGTCCGACCCACACGAGCAATGCCAATCCCAAGGTCAGCGGACGGGAGTCTCCGTCCCAGACAGGTTTTGCCCACACAAGTCCAGGAATGCCTGGTGGATGCGGGTGTCTTCGGAGAGTTCGGGGTGGAAGGTTGCGGCCATCGTGCTTCCCTGCCGGACGGCAACCGGGTCGCTGCCTTCGGTTGCGATCACTTCAACGCCTTTGCCTACGCGCTCGATCTTGGGGGCGCGGATGAAGACCATCTCGAGCGAGGAGTCTTCTGGCATGAACCGGCCTTGGCGGATGGAGCTGTCGAGCTGGCGTCCGTAGGCGTTGCGGCGGATGCGAATGTCGATTGCGCCCAGGCCGGCCTGCTTGGGATTTTCTACTTCGCTGGCGAGCAGGATCGCTCCGGCGCAGGTGCCGAAGGTTGGCTTCAGGCGGACGAACTGCTTCAGCTTTTCGAAACCTTCGTCGCCCAGCAACTTCAGGAATGTGCCAGACTCGCCGCCGGGGATTACCAGACCGTCGATCTCGTCCAGCTGTTCGGGCTTTTTTACGAGCACAACTTTGGCACCCAGCTCTTCAAGCCGGCGGCGGTGGGCGTCGAAATCGCCTTGCAGGGCTAGGACTCCGATGGTCATGGCTGATTTGATTTTACCGGAAGGGATGAACATCAGAACGCGGACGAAATCCAGTTTGACACGGAAGAGCATCTCTTGTACATTGCTGTTTGGTTATGGAACCTAACGGTTATACACGATCCTCCGCCCGCCTGGATGCCACTTTCGCGGCGCTGGCGGATCCCACGCGCCGAGCCATCCTGGCTCGACTCGCGAAGGGCGAGGCTTCGGTAACGGACCTCGCCGAGCCGTTTGCGATGAGCCAACCGGCGATTTCCAAGCACCTTAAAGTGCTCGAACGGGCGGGACTGATTTCGCGCGGGCGAGATGCGCAACGGCGTCCGCGGCGATTGGAAGTCCGGGCGCTGCGGAACGCCAGCCAATGGCTAGAGAACTATCGGCAGTTCTGGGAGGCGCAGTTCCGGCGACTGGACTCCCTGCTGCAGGATCTGCAGACCGGGGGAATAAGGAAGCGAGGCAAACGCGCGGTACCCGAGGCGAAAGCAGGTTCCTCAGCGGCCCGCCGCTCGGTTCCGAATGACAGACCTATGTAAGACGTTAGCGACAAAGGAGACTGCGATGAAAAACAGAACAACCTTCAGCATTATGGCGCATGGAGACCGCGAGATTGTGGTAACGCGGGTTTTCGACGCGCCGCGGCGGCTGGTATTCGACGCTTATACCAAGCCGGAACTGGTGAAGACGTGGTTGCTGGGACCGGACGGGTGGTCGATGCCGGTGTGCGAGATCGACTTGAGGGCGGGGGGCAAGTATCGCTATGTCTGGAAAAACGATGCTGACGGACGCGAAATGGGGATGGGCGGCATCTATCGGGAGATCGTGGCGCCGGAGCGGATTGTGGCCTCGGAGAAGTTCGACGAGGCGTGGTATCCGGGTGAGGCGGTGGACACTATCGTTCTAACGGAGCAGGACGGCAAGACTACGCTTACGCAGACGATTCTGTATAACTCCCGCGAGACGCGGGATGTTGTGCTTAAATCGCCGATGGAGACCGGCATGGCTGCGAGCTACGACCGGCTGGAGAGAGTCTTGCCTTCACTGCGCCCTGAGGCTCTGAGCGCATAGTAAAGACCATTCGGGAGAGCAAACATGCAGAAGATCACGCCGTTCTTGTGGTTCGATAATAATGCGGAAGAAGCGATGGAGTTTTATACGTCCATTTTCAAGAATTCAAGATGGGAGCTATCAGACGGTATGGAGACGCTGGGCCGGGGCCGAAGGGATCGGTGATGTCTGGAACCTTTCAGATCGAGGGGCAGGAATTCAGGGCGCTGAACGGGGGTCCGCATTTCAAGTTCACGCCGGCGATCTCGTTTTTTGTGGATTGTGAAACCCAGGCAGAAGTGGATGAGTTGTGGGAGAAGCTCTCGGCCGGTGGAGAACTTATGCAGTGTGGCTGGCTGAAGGATAAGTTTGGAGTTTCGTGGCAGATCATTCCGAAGGCACTGGGCGAGTTGCTGGGCGACAAGGATCCGCAGAAGTCGCAGCGAGTGATGAAGGCGATGATGAAGATGGTCAAGATTGATGTGGAGGGGTTGAAGCGGGCATATGCGGGCAAAGAATAGTTAGGAGTCTCAGTGTTGCCGGCAAATGACAATGGCTCCGGCGAACTGGAGCCGCTCAAAGGCCTGTCATTCGCTCGAGGCGTTCCGGGTAGCGAGCTCCTTCCACCTTGATCTTTGAGGCGGCGCTATTGATGTCGCGGAGGTCCTCGGGCGTCAGTTCGACTGCCGTTGCTCCGATGTTTTCTTCGAGGCGGTTCAGCTTCGTCGTTCCTGGGATGGGAGCGATCCATGGCTTTTGGGCGAGCAGCCAGGCGAGAGCGATCTGAGCAGGAGCTGCTTTCTTTCGCTTTGCCATGCTGCCGAGCAGTTCAATCAGGGCCTGATTCGCCTTGAGAGCCTCGGGTGTAAAGCGAGGAAGAGTGCTGCGGAAGTCAGTGCTGTCGAAGGTTGTGTTTTCGTTCATCTTGCCCGTGAGGAAGCCCTTGCCGAGAGGGCTGTACGGCACGAATCCAATCCCGAGTTCCTCGAGGGTCGGTATTACTTCTTTCTCGGGGGTTCTTGTCCACAGCGAGTACTCACTTTGCAGAGCAGTGAGCGGCTGGACTGCGTGGGCGCGACGAATGGTTTTTGCGCCCGCCTCGGAAAGTCCGAAGTGTTTGACCTTGCCTTGCTGAATCAGGTCCTTCACCGCGCCGGCGACGTCTTCGATCGGCACGTTTGGGTCGACGCGGTGCTGATAGAGCAGGTCGACGGTCTCGACCTGGAGCCGCTTGAGCGAGCCTTCGACGGCCTGCTTGATGTGATCCGGCTGGCTATTCACGCCCGGCACACCTGGCTTTGCCGCGCGAGCATCCGAATTCGGATTCAGGTCGAATCCAAATTTGGTGGCAATCACCACCTTCCCGCGGAAAGGAGCGAGGGCTTCGCCCAGGAGCTCTTCGTTCAAAAATGGGCCGTAGACTTCGGCGGTGTCAAAGAATGTGATGCCGCGCTCCACGGCGACATGGAGAAGAGTGGTCATCTCCTGCTTGTCTTTGGGCGGGCCGTAGGAAAAGCTCATTCCCATGCAGCCTAGGCCGATGGCAGATACTTGCAGATTGCTTTTTCCAAGTTTGCGCTTTTGCATGGTTATTCTTTCGTAAGAGACTCGGAACACCTCAGTCGCGATAGCGCAAGCAACGAAAAATCAAAGGCGGGCCAGCTCCTTGATCTGATTTTATCCGAATGCCTCTGAATGCCGGAGAGCCCCACGTCGAGATCGTTTCAAATTGGCAGGAGAAAGCCCCACTCCTCGCAAGGGCGCGAAATGGGGCTCGGTGTGTAACGAGCAACGATGGGCGAACCGCCGGAGCTAGTGCGACGGGGCGGCACCCTCACAAGTCTTGGCGATGTGTTTAAACGAACTGACCTCGATCGTTGGGCTGGCCTGGCTCATGCCGCCGCTGTCCGATGACGCGGAGGCCGAACCTGCCGTGCCGGTCACTTTAATTTCGTGCCCGACGTGATCGGTCAACTTCGCGGTGTCTCCGGTCAGCTGGAAAGTCTTGCCGTTTTTGTCGGTCAGCATGTAGTTCCCGCCGGAGTTGCTCAAACAACCTTTGACGGTCTCCTGGCCTGTGCTTCCGCCCGTTCCCTGGCTCGGAGAAGTTTGCGCTGCAGCCCATGACACGCCGAGCAGCAGTACCGAAAACAGCAGTAGATGTCGCATAAAGAACCTCCTATTAATTATTCATTACGAAACGGCGCAAGATCGCTCTTGGAACACGAGTTAAGTTGATGGATATCTTGATACCTACTCTCGGCCCTGGCTCGTGAATGCGCAATACAGGGTTTGCCCGAGGGGCTGGTAATAAGACTGATAACAAGATTGACAAGAGAAGTCGACAAGAGAAGTCTCGGTCTGCGGCGTAGCCTCAGTCGTAATAGCCCTCTGGTCTTTGGTGCCGGTTTTTCGGGCCGCAAATCGCGCTACAATGCACGCAGCCATGGAACTCAAGCGCCTGATCTCGCATTTCACCTACCGGATCGAGCCCAAGCCTGAAGGGGGATTCATCGCCCATGCCAGCGACCCCGGCGTGCCGCCGATTGAAGCTCCGACACGCGTAGAGCTGCAACAGAGGATCCAGGCCAACATCGCCGCGGCGGTCGGGACTGAATTCCCCGGCCTGAAACTACCGCTCGAAAATAAAGAAGTCAACTTTGCTTTCCACGTAGAACACGCAGCGGACGGCGGATTCATCCTTCAGTCCACTGACGGTAAAGAGCTGCCGATCATCGGATCCACTCACGCAGAGATCCAAAGCAAGTTTGCGGAAAAGTTGCTGGGCGCGCTTGGCAAGGACCTGATGCCTGAGTTGTCGAAAGCGCTGGCCGCTGCAGGTTCCGGAGATGTGAAGGTGGTTGTGAAGCGAAATGTTAGGTTTTCGCTTGGCTCGCGCAAGCCAGAATCGGACTCCGCAAGCCTCACGCAAGGTGATAAACCGGAGGCCGCAAGTCTGCTGAGTGCGGGCAATTCGCCGCTCATGCCAGAGGCGAACAAGCTCTGGCCGATGGTCCGCTTACTGTTGGTGGCGATGATCATAGCCGCGATTTTCTATTTCTTGCGCCACCGCTGAAACCGCTAAACGCAACGCTGAAGGCGCTGCCCACCCGAGCGCCTGCAGTTAAAAATCCGGACTTGGTCGAAAGCGGTCTTACCACCCTCGGGTTTGCAGCATCTGCCCTTCATCCATCCCCGCCACGGCCAGTCCCTTCATGGCTCCCGCCAGTTCTTCGCTGACTTCAAGTGATACTCTAGGGGGGTTGAAGTGCCTCGCGGCTTTTACGATGGCGCGGGCGCGCTTTTCGGCTTCGAACCCGGTGAAGGTCACGCGCCGTAGGCGGCTGGCTTATGAGGATGCAAAGCGGTCTTGGGCCTTCTGAAATGCCTGGCGAGCCGGGAGTCTGTATCTTCCAGACCGATAAACCCTTGGCGGCCGATCAGCCTCCAAATGGTGTACACGGCAACAAGGGCCAGTCCGAAATAGATTCCGAAGATCTCAAATAATGCAATCATAGATCACCCTTTGCCGAAGAACACGTACAGATGAGTGGGCATGAGCGCGATGGTTGCCACCCAACTCACAACCACTCCCCACACAGGATATTTTACTCCAGATCGGTCCGCGGGGTGATATCTCCAGGACGCCCTTCTGTGTTCCTGTTCGCGCCAAGCCTCGATCTTCCTCTGCGTGAGGCCCGAAACAATCACAAATAGAACGCACATCGTGAGGAGGATGACGAAAACCGCAAGATAGTCTTCGCGAAATATGGGATTGATGCGAGGCCGCAGATCGTCATACTCGATGATCGCCCCTAGGTCGGCGCTGAGAAAGAAAATAAAGAAATCCGTGCCGGCGCTGTATCGCAGATTGAACTGCCCGCTGATCGCGTAAGAAATCAAAAGCACGAGCAGAGGAATGACAAAGTACTCCGCCAGAATCTTGAAGTTCGAAGGCAACACGGAGCCTCAGTTGGCTGTCTCGTCGAGGGATTTAAGGAAGCGGGAGAATTATTCCACAGATTCGCGTTGCCCAGAGAAAGAGAACAAGTTTTCCCTCGTCCAATTCCTATTTTGGGCACGCTGCCGTCAGGTAGACGTCGCTACCATCCCCGCGTCTGCAGCATCTGCGCTTCGTCCATGCCAGCGACAGCCAGGCCTTTCATTGCGCCCGCCAGGTCTTCGCTGACTTCAAGTAATACTTTAGGGTCCTGATAATGCGTGGCGGCTTTAACGATCGCTTTAGCTCGCTTTTCAGCTTCTGCCGGGTCGGCGAAGGTGGTCGAGTCTTTCATGAAGATGCCGCTGCCCACGAAGACGGCTTCGGCGCCTAGCTGCATGACCAGGCTCGCATCGGCTGGTGTTGCGATTCCGCCCGCGCTGAAATTGGGGACGGGGAGCTTCCCTGCTTTCGCGACGATGCGAATCAACTCATAGGGTGCGCCGTGTTCTTTGGCTTTGGCGTAGAGTTCTTCCTCGCCGAGGACCGTCAGAATTTTCATCTCCTGGACAATCTGGCGAATGTGCTTGACGGCGTGGACTACGTCGCCGGTGCCGGCTTCACCTTTGGTGCGGATCATGGCTGCGCCTTCGGCGATGCGGCGCAGGGCTTCTCCCAGGTTGCGGGCTCCGCAGACGAAGGGGACCTTGAAGGCGTGCTTGTCGACGTGGTGCGCTTCGTCGGCTGGCGTGAGCACTTCGGATTCGTCGATGTAGTCGACGCCGAGTTCCTGCAGGATTTGGGCCTCCGCAAAATGTCCGATGCGGCACTTGGCCATCACCGGGATGGAGACCTCGGCCATGATCTCGCGAATCTTTTTGGGCGAGGCCATGCGGGCTACACCGCCTTCGGCGCGGATCTGCGCGGGGACGCGCTCGAGCGCCATTACAGCCACTGCGCCGGCTTTTTCGGCGATGGAGGCTTGCTCGGCGTTGGTGACGTCCATAATCACTCCGCCTTTTAGCATTTCGGCTAAGCCGGTTTTTAGGCGGAGACTGGTGGAGCTACCGTTGTTTTGAGACATGTTTTTGAACCTGTGGATACCTTTTCGCAAGCGCGAAGGATGAGCCAGCGGCGCGCGGCCGGTGGCAGATTCTATTTTACAGGGCGTTCGTGATTCACGGTACCCCTTTGGCTTCCGAGGGATCGTGGCGCTCTACCGAGGCTTTGCGGCTTTCAAGAATGGCGCGGCTCCAACCAGCAAGGAGGCGCTGGGAAAGATAATGCCAACTGCGAGCGCGACTAAGCCGTACCACCACTCGGGGCGGGCAAAAGTCAGCAGTCGCGTGACGACGAGGATCGAGCCTAGGGTCAGTAAGGCGATGGTTGGAAATAAACCGGCAACGAGGCACGCGCGCGAATCGCCGCCGCCACGGCGGGATAGATAAGCTCCGGCAGCGCCGCACAGGGGCAGGAGGGCGAGCCAGGGCAGAAGAACCATCTCAAGCGGACTGCGCCCCAGGAAGCGAGGCTGCATGGAAATCGTGATCAGAGGCGCGAGCAAAATCATTGCCAAGGTTAGACTCACTAATCCTGGCAGCCAGAGTTGTTTGGTTCGTGCGTTCATGATTTCCTCCTTGAGTTTTGCTTGTTGAATTCTTTTGGCCAGCGGGCGCCATTGGACAGCTTCGTTCACTACTTTCTGGTGGGCTTCGGATTCGTTGATCCCTTTATGTAATTGTTCTTCGTAGAGATCTTCGAGATGGGCCGAAAGCTCGGCAATTACTTCTTGCTGTTCTTTCGCGGGGAGATGGAGTGGGCGCAAGCGTTCTCGGACTAATTTGCTCCAATCAGGCATTGGTCACTCCTGCCAGGCGATCGAGGGCCTGGAAGAAGAAATTCCATTCGCGGCGCAGGGGGGCTAGTTCTTTCTTGCCCGCTGGAGTGAGGCTATAGACGCGGCGGTCGCGGCCGGCGCGGTTCGGTTCCCAGCGGCCTGTGATCCAGCCACGCTTTTCGAGGTCGTAGAGCATCGGGTAGAGAGAGGCCAGGGTGAAACAAAGTGCGCCGTTTGTTTTCTCCTCGATCCGTTTGGAGATTTCGAATCCGTAGAGCGGCTGCTCGGCCAGGAGCGCGAGGATAGCGATCTCGGCGCTGCCTCGGGAAATTTTGGAACGGATGCGCTTGGTCATCATGAATATAGGAATCCTATATTTCGAGAGTTTGGTCAACGTTACTTTGGTAGGGGGTGGTAACTTGCCGAGGAAGAAAAGTCAAAGTCCCCACCCTCTTTTGGCAAAGAGCGCGAAAAGAAGGATGGGGCACCCGCTGCCTTTAGCGTTCGACGTACCTGGCGAACATTCTTGCGGGGTCGATGGCTATGAAGGTTGCGCGGCTGCGGGCCAGGACTTCGTTTTTTTCGTTTAGGATTTCGGCGGCGTTTATATGGGTTCGGCCTTCCACTTTGATCTCGCGGCCTTCTACGCGTAACGGCTTGTGGAGCGGGACTGGCTTGAGATATTCGACAGTCATTTCGCGGGTTAGCGCTATTACCTGATGGAGCTTGTTCACCTTGCCCATGGCGTCGTCTAGGATGCAGGCGATGATACCGCCGTGGCAGTGGCCGGGCGGTCCGGTGTAGCGCTTGCCCAGGCGGAAGCGGCAGATGAAGGTCTGGCGGGCTTCGTCGAGGATGAATTTCAGGTGCATGCCTTCGGGATTATTCGGGCCACAGACGAAGCAGTTGTTTTTTTGCATTTTGACGTATCGGGTGTCGTGGCCTTGGGGCTTGGCTGGCATGGGAACGATTTTAACCTGCTGGGCTTCTCTTTGATGCCTGTACGTATGCGTCAGCGGGAAGATCAAAACGCAGAGGGTGATAGAAACTCCTCGCGCGGCTTGCGGTGGCGCAGGCGGGTAAGGGGTCCTTCGACTGCGGATGTGCTTCGCGTTCGCGAAGCACAACCTTCGCTCAGGATGACAAACGATGAAAAGTCTTGCTTCTCACTCTGGGCGGAATCCTGTATACATATCAGTTTTGGAAATCCTTGGATTGGAGCCCTTCGTGAAATCGCGCCTCGTTATTGTTTTCGGAACCGTTTGCTTCGCATTCTCTACTTTGATGGCAGCTCCGCAGGATAAGGATGCGGACAAGAAGCCTGCGCCCGCCGCCGACAAGAAAGCGCAGAAGAAAGATCAGAAGAAGGACGAAAAAAAAGACGACGCCAAGGAAGAGAAGAAAGGCGGGATGACGGCGGACACTTTTTCCGGGCTGAAGTTTCGGCTGATTGGGCCGGCGGTGGCTTCGGGGCGGGTGATGGCGATTGCGGTGAATCCTAAGAACAAGTTTGAGTATTACGTGGGCGTGGCGTCGGGCGGGGTTTGGAAGACGGTGAACGATGGTACTACCTGGACTCCGGTGTTCGATAAGGAAGGGTCTTATTCCATCGGATGGGTGACGCTTGATCCTAATGATCCAGCGGTGGTTTGGGTTGGGGCCGGAGAGAGCAACTCACAGCGCAGTGTGTCTTACGGCGATGGCATTTACCGGTCGGATGACGGCGGGAAGAACTGGACGAACCTGGGGTTGAAGAAGTCGGAGCACATTGGGCGGGTGGTGGTCGATCCGCGGGACTCGAAGGTGGTTTATGTGGCGGCGGAGGGGCCGCTGTGGGGGCCGGGCGGCGATCGCGGGCTTTACAAGTCGGCGGACGGAGGAAAGAACTGGAAGGCTGTCTTGACCATCAGCGAGAACACGGGCGTGGTGGATGTGGCGATTGATCCGTCGAACCCGGACATTGTTTATGCGGCGGCTTATCAGCGGCGGCGGCATGTGTTTACGTTGATCGATGGCGGCCCGGAGAGTGCGATCTATAAAACTACTGATGCCGGAGCTACCTGGAACAAACTGAAGTCTGGGCTGCCTACGGTGGATATGGGGCGGATTGGGCTGGCGGTTTCTCCGGCTGATCCTAGTGTGGTGTACGCCACGATTGAGGCGTCCGATGGCAAGGGTGGCATTTTCCGGTCGAATGATCGGGGCGCGACCTGGGAACGACGGAATGAATTTGATGCGGGAGCGATGTATTACGCGCGGGTGGTGGCCGATCCGAAGAACGTGGATCGAATCTTTGTGATGAATGTGACTATGCGCGAATCGCTCGACGGCGGGAAGACTTTGCAAAAGGTGGAGGAGACGAATCATCACGGGGACGATCACTCGCTGTGGATTGATCCGGACGACACCAAGCACTGGCTTTTGGGGTCGGATGGCGGCATGGCTGAGACCTGGGACGATGCCAAGAACTGGGAATTCAAGGCCAACCTGCCTACGGTGCAGTTCTATGACGTGGCGGTGGACAATGCAGTTCCCTTCTACAACGTTTGCGGCGGGACGCAGGATAACTTTTCGTGGTGCGGGCCGGCGCGGACGCGCAACCTCAATGGGATTGTGAATTCGGATTGGTACGTCACTACTGGGGGCGATGGGTTCCACTCGCAGGTTGATCCGGAGGACGCGAACACGGTTTATTCGGAATCGCAATATGGCGTGCTGGTGCGCTATGACAAACCTACGGGACAGGAACTGGTGTTGCAGCCGCAGGAAGGCAAGGGTGAGCCTCCGCTGCGGTGGAATTGGGATTCGCCGGTGATCATCAGTCCGCACTCGCATACGCGGATTTATTTTGCGGCTAACAAACTGTTTCGCAGCGATGACCGGGGCGATACGTGGAAGGCGATCAGCGGCGACCTTACGCGGCAGATTGATCGCAACAAGCTTCCGGTCATGGGGAGAGTGTGGGAGCCGGATGCGGTCGCTAAGAATCAGTCGACTTCGTTCTATGGAAATATTGTGGCGCTGTCGGAGTCGCCAAAAAAAGAAGGCCTCATCTATGTGGGCACTGACGATGGATTGATTCAAGTGACGGCGGACGGCGGGTCGAGTTGGACGAAGTATGAGAAGTTCGCCGGGATTCCGGACATGACTTACGTCAGCCGGCTGGCGGCTTCGCGGTACGATGCCAATACGGTTTACGCTGCGTTCGACAATCATAAGAATGAAGACTTCAAACCTTACCTGTTGCGATCGACGGACGCGGGCAAGAACTGGACTTCGATTGCGGGGAATCTGCCGGAAAACGGTCCGGTGCTGGCGTTTGCGGAAGACACGGTGAATGCCAACCTGCTGTTTGCGGGGACGGAGTTTGGCGCGTTCTTTACGGTCGATGGCGGGCAGCATTGGGTGCAGTTGAAGGGAGGGCTGCCGACTATCGCGGTGCGCGACATGGTGATTCAGGCACGGGAGGGCGATCTGGTGATTGCTACTTTTGGGCGCGGCTTTTACGTGCTCGACGATATTTCAGCGCTGCGGCAGATCAAGGCGGAATCCGTGGAACAGCCTGCGGGATTTTTTCCGGTTAAGGACTCGTTGTTGTATATCCAGCGGCATCCGCTGGGCGCTCCCAAGAAGGCATTTCAGGGCGACGCTTTTTATATGGCGGACAATCCGCCTTATGGGGCGGTGTTTACGGCTTACCTGAAAGAGAAACTGAAGACGAAGAAAGAGAAACGGCAGGACGCGGAAAAGGAAGCGGCCAAGAGGAACCAGACGCTGCCTTATCCCACGAATGACGAGCTGCGGGCTGAGGCGGAGGAGCCGAAGCCGGAAGTTTATTTTGTGGTTTATGACGAATCGGGCGCGGCTGTGCGGCGGGTAGAGGGTGGCATCGATTCGGGCTTTCAGCGGGCGGCCTGGGACCTGCGCTATCCCGCACCTTCTTTGCGGGAGGGTACGGAGGAAGGCGAAGATTTTGCGCCGGCTGGAACGCAGGGGCCGCTGGTGATTTCCGGGACCTACTCGGTGCGAATGTTCCAGAAGGTGAATGGTGGGGTTACCAAGTTGGCTGGGGCGCAGAGCTTTAAGGTGGTGGCTGACGGGACGTCGGCTCTGAGTGCAGGCGACCGGGCGGCGCAGGAGGAGTTTCAGCGCAAGGTGGCTCGGCTTTACCGAGCAGTCTCGGGCGCGCTGCATACGGCGGACGACGTAGAGGCGCGACTCAAATCAATTCGCGCCGCGCTGCGGGAAACGCCGGCGGCGGAGAAACAGTTGAGCGCTGCGGCGGATTTGATCGAGCAGACGAATCGCGGGATTCTGCGGGCGCTGCGGGGAGATCGCGAGATGCAGAAGCGTCAGGAACCGGTGCCGTCATCGATCAACGATCGCGTGGAGGTGATCCTGGAGGGCGAGCGGTTTGCGCTCACCAAGCCAACGCAGACTCATCTTGACGATTACAAGATTGCTGCTGCTGAGTTCGCTGGAGAATTAGGGAAGCTTCGAGCTTTAGTTGAAGTCGATCTGGCTAAGCTGGAGAAAGATATGGAGGCTGCTGGGGCGCCTTGGACTCCGGGGCGGGTGCCGGAGTGGAGTGAGAAATAGAACCTTGCCACGGCTTGGCACGGATTTATACGGATTAAAGGCAAAGTCTTTACCACAGGGGGCACAGGGGAACACAGGGTAGGTCAGACTCCTGGGAACTTTTCGTCATGCGTATTCTTTTGTCTTGGAGCAGCGGGAAGGACAGCGCTTGGAGTCTGCATGTTCTTCGGCAGCGTGGGGAGTACGACGTTGTGGGCCTGCTGACTACCTTCAACGAAGAAGCTGATCGGGTTGCGATGCACGCGGTGCGCCGGGAGCTGGTGGAGCGGCAGGCCGCTGCTGCCGGGCTTCCGCTTTGGGCCGTGGAACTTCCCTGGCCTTGCTCGAATGAACAGTACGAGGTGTTGATGGCTGAGGCTTGCGCTAAGGCCGTTGCGGAGGGGATCGAGGGAGTGGCGTTTGGGGATCTCTTTCTCGAGGATGTGCGCGCTTACCGGGAGAAGCAGTTGAAAGGTACAGGGCTTGCGCCGGTGTTTCCGGTGTGGGGACTGCCTACTCGCGCTTTGGCCGAGGAGATGATTGCTAGTGGCACGCGCGCGAAGTTGACTTGTGTGGACACGGGAAAACTTGATCGGTCGTTTGTAGGGCGCGAGTTCGACGGGGCGTTGCTTTCGGCTTTACCTGAGGACGTGGACCCTTGCGGGGAACGCGGGGAGTTTCATTCGTTTGTCTATGCCGGGCCTATGCTTGAGGGCGTTGTGCCGGTTGCGGTGGGGGAGACCGTCGCGCGCGATCAGTTTGTATTTGCCGATTTGATTCCGACGTAACCGTTTCCTTTCTTGATAAACTCGGCTGCGATATCCTCAAGCGGCTGTGGTAAACTCGCCGCCGACTGGTGCTCTTGCTGTGGGAGGACTTGGGAATGGGGCTCGCGTTACTGGTCGTTATCTGGCTGATCACTCTGGTCAGCACATACTTTTTTGTCGCTAAGACCTGGTGGCTGCCGGTGGGGGCTTCGGCAGCGGCGGGATTTATCGACGGGCAATTCACGCTCACGTTGATTCTGATGGGAATTGTTTTTCTGGCGGCGCAGCTTTCGCTTGGTTACTTTGCTTGGAGATATCGGGAACAGCCTTCGTCGCCGCCGGTTAGTTATTCGCACGGCAATATAAAGTTGGAAGTGGTGTGGACGGTGCTGACTACGGTTCTGTTCATCGGGTTGAACCTGATGGGAAGCAGCGTTTGGGCGGCGCAGCGCTTCGACTCAGCTGGCCCGGGGGCGGTGCAGGTTGAGGTCACCGGGATGCAGTTTGCCTGGTACTTCCGCTATCCGGGGCCGGATGGACAGTACGGCGGGACGAGCGTGAAGTTGATGGATCCCTCGGCGGGCGGCGAGGCGGCGGTGGGGCTGAACACGTCCGATCCGGCGGCGAAGGATGATGTGGTCACGGGGACGATGTTTCTGCCGGTCGATCGCGAGGTCGATTTGAGTTTGCGGTCGGTGGATGTGATCCACAGCTTCTTTGTGCCCTCGTTGCGGTTCAAGCAGGATGCGGTACCCGGACTCAACATTCATATGCACTTCAAGCCGACCGCGATTGGCGAGTACGAAATTGCCTGCGCCGAGCTTTGCGGTTTGGGTCATTACAAAATGCACGGCATGGTCCACGTCGTCAGCCAGGAAGATTTTGATAAGTGGCTGTCGGCACGGGAGGCGGAGAAACAATAAATGGTTGCCATGGAGAACCCGCACGCGCACGCTCCTCAGGGTTTTGTTCGGAAGTACATTTTCAGCCTCGATCACAAAGTGATTGGGATCCAGTATTTCTTTCTGGCGCTCACAGCGGTGTTTGTCGGGATGTTTCTTTCCCTTCTGATGCGTATTCACCTGGTGTGGCCGACGGCTAGTTTGCCGCTACTGGGCGAGATCAAGCCGGAGACTTATCTCACTTTGCTCACCATGCATGGCACGATCATGGTGTTCTTCGTGCTGACCACGGCGCCGCAGGGGGGATTTGGAAATTACTTTCTGCCGATTCAGATCGGGGCGCCGGATATGGCGTTTCCAGTGCTGAACATGCTTTCGTTCTGGACTACGTTCTTGGCCTTCGTGTGCATCATTGCGGCCTTCTTTGTTAGTGGCGGAGCGCCTTTGCATGGATGGACGGGATATCCGCCGTTGAGTGCGCTGCAATCTGCCGGGCCGGGTGAAGGGTTGGGGGCGGATCTTTGGATTACGAGCATCGCGATCTTTTGTTTAGCGTCGCTGATGGGCGCGCTGAACTTTTTAACGACTACGCTCGATATGCGGGCCAAGGGCATGACCATGATGCGCATGCCGTTGACCGTGTGGTCGTGGTTCATTACCGCGATTCTTGGGTTGCTGGCGTTCGGCGTGCTGCTCTCAGCGGGGATCCTGTTGCTGATGGATCGCAATCTTGGAACCAGTTTTTATGTGCCGCTGGTGGTGGTGAACGGACAGATCATGCAGCACAAGGGTGGTTCGCCTTTGCTGTGGCAACATCTGTTCTGGTTTTTTGGGCATCCTGAGGTTTACATCGCGATTCTGCCGGGAATGGGCGTGACTTCGCAGATTCTATCGACCTTTTCGCGCAAGCCGATCTTTGGGTACAAGGCCATGGTCTATGCCATGCTTGCAATCGGCTTTTTCGGGTTCATGGTGTGGGGCCATCACATGTTCATGAGCGGCATGAGCCCTTATTCGGCATTTGCGTTTTCGCTTTTGACCATGTGCATCGGAGTGCCTTCCGCGATCAAGACGTTTAACTGGCTGGGGACGATGTATAAGGCACGGATTCGGTTCCAGACTCCGATGCTGTATGCCGTCGGGTTCGTTTCCCTTTTCGTCTCCGGTGGATTGAGCGGGCCGTTCCTGGCGCAACCGGTGCTCGACATTCAATTGCACGACACTTACTTCGTGGTCGGGCACTTTCACCTGATTATGGGCGTGGCTGCGATCTTTGGAATGTTCGCCGCGACCTATTACTGGTTCCCGAAGATGTTTGGGCGGATGATGAATGAAACTTGGGGACGGGTGCATTTCTTCATTACGCTGCTCGGAACGTACGCCATCTTCATGCCGATGCACTATCTGGGGATTGCCGGGGGGACGCGGCGGTATTCGCAATATACGGAAGTGGCATACCTGACGAAGTTGATGCCGCTCCATCAGTTCATGACCTACGCGGCGATTATTACAATTGCGGCGCAGTTTATTTTTGTGATCAATCTGTTCTGGAGCATGTTCAAAGGGCCGAAGGCGAGCGACAATCCGTGGGAAGCGACGACGCTGGAATGGACCACGGCAACGCCTCCGCCGCATGACAACTTTGGCGGCGTGACTCCCGTGGTTTATCACGGGCCTTATGAGTATGGAGTTCCGGGCGCGGCTAAGGATTATGTGATGCAGACGGATCCGGCGAGCGTTCCGGCGGCGCACTGAGCTTTTCCTTATGGCGACGTACACTCCAACCCGTCCGATTGAGCATTTGGATCACGGCCAGAAACCGCCTGCGCCGCCTGCGGGCGGCGCAGGGGATGAGGGACGCGGGGATGACGGTCCGAGTTATGGCGCGCGGTTGCGGCGGGCGCGGCTGGGACTGATTTGCGCGATTGCGACCGTCGGAATGGTGTTTGTTTCGCTGACCAGTGCGCTGATCGTGCGACGGGGGTTGCCGACATTCGACGACGCCAGCCGCACTTATTTCCGCGACTGGGGCGGAGTGCAGTTGCCCTGGGTACTGCTGGCGATCAATACGGCGATCCTGTTGCTCAGCAGTTTGACCATGGAGGGTGCTCGGCGCGGGATTGCGCGGCGGGCGGCGCTGGCTCCGGTGCAGTCGATCCCGGGAGTTTCGTTAGGTTCAGAAAGAAGCTTCCCCTGGCTGGGTGTGACCGTGATCCTTGGTTTTGGATTTCTGGTGGGACAGGGGATGGCGTGGGCCGACCTAAGGAGCCGGGGATTCTTCGTGAATACGAATCCGGATAGCTCCTTCATTTATCTGTTCACCGGGGCGCATGCGTTGCATCTGGCGGGGGGAATTGTTGCTTTGCTGTGGGCGGGCATCACTTCCCTGCAGCATAAGCCCATCGAGGGGCGGCGGATTGTGGTTGACGTGGCGGCCTGGTACTGGCATTTCATGGGCCTGCTGTGGATTTATGTTTTTGCTCTGTTAGCGTTTGCGCGATAAGGGAAAGGGGAAATTCTGGAATGGCTGACGCCACGCTGCAACATCCCGCCGCTGGACACGGAACCGCGGGTGAGTATGAGGCTCCGCTGTTCGGGGCTTATTCGAAGAAGGTTGGGATGTGGCTGTTTCTGGCCTCCGACTCGCTGACATTCGGGGCGCTGCTGTTTGCTTTCAGCTACAACCGCATCTATACCGCGTGGCCCACGCCGTTTGGCAAGGACAGCATCATCAATGCGACCGTGATGACCGCCTGCCTGCTTTCCAGTTCGCTGACCATGGTGCTCGGCGTGTTTGCGGCACAGCGGGGCGACCGGGCTTGGACACGGAATTGGCTGCTGGCCACCATGGCGTTCGGGACGGCGTTCATTGTGTTGCATGGAATGGAATGGACGAAGCTGATCCACGAAGGATTGAGTTTGCCGGGATTCCCTAAGCCTGCGGGGCAGGAGGCGGGTGAATTCGCGAAGATTTCGACGGGCGTGCCGCAGTTTGCGGCGACCTTCTTCGGGCTGACGGCGATGCACATGCTGCACGTCACGATTGGGGTGATTTACCTGGGCGTGGTGGCGCTGCGCAAGTGGTTTCTGCCGATTCTGGGAGTGATCTGGCTGGCGGCATACTTTCTGATTCCTTCGGACAATGTTTTTCATTATGGCGTCCATGCGCTGCTGATTGGGTTGATTGTTGCCAGCATCATTCTTTTTCTGAAGCCTAAGGACTATGACGCGCATGATGTCGAGGTAGCGGGATTGTATTGGCACTTTGTGGATCTGGTGTGGATGTTTATCTTCCCGTTGGTGTATTTGATGTCAACCAAGATTTAGTTGGGTTCGAGGAGCCGACCATGCATGATGTGGCTAAGCACGACGACAGCAAGGGGCAGTATTTCTGGGTATGGGGCGCGTTGCTGTTTCTGACCGGGGTGGAAGTGTGGCTTGGTTACCGGCAGGTATTCGAGCCGGTGCGCATGCTGGAAGTGCTGCTGGTGCTGTCGGTGATCAAGTCGGCATTGATCATTGCCTACTTTATGCACTTGAAGTTTGAGAAGGCGATCATGCGCTGGTTGCTGGTGATCGCGGTGGCGGGCTGCTTTGTGATCATGTATTTCTTTTTCTTTCCGGACGCGGACCGCATTCTGAAGCTGGGCGTAAAGTAGGATTAAGGAATCGCGATGAAGGTTCTTGGCGGCAAAGCTCGAGCTCTTGCGCTCCTGACGGTGCTTCTTGTTTGCACGATGCCCGCCCTGGGGCAAGGTTGCGCCATGTGTAATGCGAATGCCCGGAGTACGCCCAAAGAAGGCCAGCAGGCGCTGAACCGCGCGGTTTTAGTGCTGCTGCTTCCTCCCATTGGAATTATGGTATTTGGGGTTGGGCTGGCTTTCCGGTATGGCAAGCGGCGCGATCAGGATCAGGATTAGGCTTCCAGCTTCCGCCGTATCGGGGCTCGATCACCACGCGGCGGTGAAACCTCACCTCTCAGTTCTTCGTCCAAATCCAAAGTAGAGCCGCACTCCGCTGAGTCTCGCGTGGATATCTACATGAAACCCCTGAGGTCATGGTTCTTTGTCATGGTTCGTTGGAGTGCGGCTTCCGGCAAGAGTTTCTCGCTCGGTGGTGGAAATTTCACAGTTGGGCGCCGGCGCCGTTCTTCAATGTGCTTGTTTGCAGTCCGTTCCCTGCCCTGGTTGATTGGCAAGCGCCTTGCCTCAGGAAAACCGGAGGCCTTATGCGATTTAGACCCTACGACCTTCCGACGGCAGTAACCTTTCTCATGGCAGGGCTGGGCATTGGCACTCTGCTGGCGATTGTGTTCTCTCCTCGCTCCCCGCAACTCGATCTGTTGTCGTCTAGAGCCACGCACCGCGCAGCGTAAAGCTCTGCTTTATAATAGAGGATTCGGCAGCGCCTTCTTATGCGGCTGGGAAAGCTCCCAGACAGCGATGAACGGCTGCCGAGCCCTTATCCGATGTCCGACTCATTACCCACGGAAAGCATTATTGTTCGCGGCGCGCGCGTTCATAATCTCAAGAACATCGATTTTGAGGTTCGGCACAACACTCTCACCGTGGTCACCGGGGTCTCGGGTTCGGGCAAGTCTTCCCTCGCTTTTGACACTATTTATGCGGAAGGACAGCGGCGATATGTGGAGTCGCTGTCGGCCTATGCGCGGCAGTTTCTGGAACGCATCGAGAAGCCAGATGCGGACTCGATCGATGGCATCGCTCCGGCGGTGGCGATCCGGCAGAAGAATACGACGCGGAATCCGCGGTCGACGGTGGCGACTGCAACGGAGATTTACGACTATCTGCGATTGCTGTTTGCCCGTGTCGGCCGGACTTATTGCGCGAACTGCGGGCACGAAGTGAAGAAAGACACGGTGGACGAAATCGCGGACGCATTGCTGGCGCTGGATCCGGAAACGCGGGTGCAGGTGGTTTTTCCTTTGCAGCCCGCCGTGGCCGCGCCGCGGGATGCGGAGAAGAAGGTTGCACGGGGGCGCAAGTCTTCAAAGAAAGCAGCTATCGCCGCGGATTCGGGGCTCAGCGACGAGCTTAAGGCCCGGCTGTTTGATTTGCGCAAAGCAGGCTTTAATCGGCTGTATCAATCGGGACAGGTGTTTGAGTTTTCGACGCCGGAATCGCTGCTGGATATTCGCTTTGACCAGCCGGTTTTCGTTTTGGTGGACCGGCTTACGGTTTCGGCGGAGTCGCGGTCGCGCATTGTGGATGCGGTCGAGACGGCTTACCGGGAATCGGGGGAAGTTATTTTCGACTTGTCGGCGAGAGTTGATTCCCTAGCTTCCGCGGGCGAAGGCGCCTTCGACTCTCGCTCAGGGCAGGTCCGCGCCACACGGGTTTTGCGGTTTGCGCAACGCTTCGAATGCAAGAGTTGCAATCTGCGCTATGAAGAGCCGGAGCCGCGGCTGTTCTCGTTCAACAATCCTTATGGGGCTTGTCCTCGGTGCCAGGGATTTGGAAACACCATTGACTTTGATCTCGACCTGGTGATTCCGGACAAGACGAAGTCGCTGGGCGAAGGTGCGATTGATCCGTGGAACAAGCCCAAGTACCGTCCGGTGTTCACGGAGATGAAGCGCTTTGCCAAGCAGGCTGACATCCCGCTCGACGTGCCCTGGGCGGAACTGGGCGCTGAACAACAGGAACTGATTCTGGATGGGGATGGAAAGTTCCTGGGCGTGCGCGGATTCTTTCAGTATCTGGAGCGGAAAAAGTACAAGCTACACATTCGGGTGTTCTTGAGCCGCTATCGCGGGTATTCGACTTGTCCCGAGTGCCGGGGGACGCGGCTGCGGCTGGAAGCCCGTCAGGTGAAGATCAACGGGAAAAACATTTGTGATGTCTGCGCTCTGACGGTGGAGGACGCGGCCAAATTCTTTGCCAGCGTTCAGTTGAGCCCCGAGGAAGCCGAGATCGCAGAGCGGTTGCTCGATGAAATCCGCGAACGGTTGCGGTTCCTCAATGACGTGGGACTCGAGTATCTGACGCTTGACCGGCTGTCGTCCACGCTCTCGGGAGGCGAAGCGCAGCGCATTCAGCTGGCTACTTCGCTGGGGTCGCGGCTGGTGGGAACCTTGTATGTGCTGGACGAGCCCTCGATCGGATTGCATAGCCGCGACACGCATCGGCTGATCAAGATATTGCAGGACCTGCGCGATTTGGGGAATACGATTCTGGTGGTGGAGCACGATCCGGACATTATGCGGACGGCCGACCGGATTCTCGACCTTGGTCCGGGAGCAGGAGAGAACGGCGGCAAGCTGGTGGCGGCGGGAACTTATGATGAGATTGTGCGAAACCCCGCTTCGCTCACGGGACGTTATCTGGCGGAAGATTTGCGCATTCAGATACCGGCGGTACGGCGGCAGCCGGGAGCGCAGCAGATCAGGATCAAAGGCGTGCGCGCGAACAATCTGAAGGGCGTCGACATCTGCATTCCGCTGGGGATGCTGGTGGCGATCACGGGAGTTTCGGGGTCGGGGAAATCGACGTTGCTGCATCAGGTGCTTTATCAGGCGCTGGGAGAGGCCAAGAAGCAGCAGAGCGCAGGCGCGGCGCGCGGGGCGGCTACGTGGGAAAGCCTAGAGGGCGATCAGTTTATTGATGAAGTGGTGCTGGTCGATCAATCCCCCATAGGGAGGACGCCGCGGTCGAATCCAGTGACTTACATCAAGGCGTTTGACGCCATCCGCGAACTTTTTGCTTCGTTGCCTGAGGCTAAGAAGCGCGGATTTACTTCCGGGCACTTTTCCTTCAACATTCCCGGCGGACGGTGCGAGACCTGCCAGGGCGATGGCACGGTTACGGTGGAGATGCAATTTCTTGCCGACGTGGAACTGATCTGCGAGGAGTGCAAAGGGACTCGCTATAAGGCGCAGGTGCTCGACGTTCGCTATCGCGGGAAGAACATTCATGAAGTGTTAAACCTTACGGTGAAAGAGGCACTCAAATTCTTTGCCGAAGTGCCTAAGGTGACTGAGAAGTTGCGCGTGCTGGAGGAAGTTGGGCTGGGATACTTGCGGCTGGGACAATCGGCGACGACTTTGTCGGGCGGCGAAGCGCAGCGCATGAAGCTGGCGGCGCATCTGCAGCCCGCTGCTCGGGAGATTGGGCGGCCTAGCGCGGGGCGGCCGGAAGAAAGTCGGCGGCGTCGCCGTCTGCTTTATATTTTTGATGAGCCCACGACTGGGCTGCATTTCGATGACGTCAGCAAACTTCTCGCCGCCTTCCGCCGTCTTATTGAAGCAGGGGGCTCGATCCTGGTGATCGAACACAATCTGGAAGTGATCAAGACTGCCGACTGGGTGATCGACCTGGGGCCGGAAGGTGGAGCGCGGGGCGGGAAAATTGTGGGAGTGGGTCCGCCGGAGGCGATCGTGAAGGTGCCCGGCTCTTACACCGGCAAATATCTGGCGCGGCTGCTAAATGGAAATAGCGCGGGCAATAGTACGGGCAATAGTAATGGAGCGGCGCGATCCAATGGGAGCAGGTAGAGTTCTGGCGGGCTGCCTGTTGGTGGCGGCGGGCGTGTGCTCGGTCGCGGAGGGTGCCAGCCCACTTTCGGGACAGGGCTCGTCGCAGGCTTCGTCGCAGTCTTCCTCACAACTCCAGGCTCATCGATCGGTTCATCACATCCAGGTGGAGGATGAGGATTCTCCATCTCAACCTGCCGAGCTTACCCAAGCGGAGAGCGCGATTGACAAGCAGAACTATGCTGCCGCCGAACCTCTGCTTCGCAAGTTAGTGGAGCGGGAGCCCGAGAGCTACGTGGGGTGGTTCGATCTAGGCTTCGTAGAAAATGCTTTGGGCAAACTGGATGAATCGATTGCGGCTTACCGCAAATCGGTGGCGGCAAAACCCGACGTTTTCGAATCGAATCTGAATCTTGGGCTGCAACTGGCCAAGACCGGGCAGCCGGATGCAGAGCAGTTTTTGCGGGCCGCGACAGATCTGAAGCCTACCAGTCACGGCGCCGAGGGCCAATACCGGGCATGGCTCTCGCTGGCGGAGACGATCGGGAAAACCAAGCCGGAAGAGGCTTTGGCCGCCTACCAGCATGCGGCAGAGCTTCAACCCAAAGAAGCTGAGCCGCATCTCGCCGCCGGGCTGCTTCTTGAACGGGAGGATCATTACGCGCAGGCTGAGCAGGAGTACAAGCTGGCGCTCGCACTAGATTCGCGATCGACCGATGCGGTGATGGGTTTAGCCAACATCTACGTGCGTGGGTACCGCTTTCCTGAGGCGAAAGAATATTTGCGAAAGTTGCTGGCTGCGAATGCGGACTCTGCTCCGGTACACATTCAGTTGGCGCGGGTGCTGGCTGCCGAGGGCAACACGAAGGCTGCCATCCCTGAGATGGAGGCGGGCGTCAAACTAGCGCCAGGGGATGAGTCCGCTGTGCGGGAGCTAGGGAATCTTTATGGCAGTGACGGGAAAAATGACTTGGCCGAAGCGGTTCGCCGCAAACTGCTTGCCGCTCACCCTAACGAAGCTGAACTGCATCGAGAACTTGGTCAGGATTTGCTGCGGCAGAAGAGGTTCCAGGAAGCGCAGCAAGAGTTTGCCCTGGCCGTGAAGCTTAAGCCTGATTTTGGCATTGCGTATGGCGATCTCGCCTTCGCCGCCGGAGAGAACAAAGATTACCCGCTGGTGATTCGCGCACTCGACGCCCGGCTTAAGCTGCTGCCGGAGATTCCTATCACTTATTTTCTGCGGGCCTCGGCCTACGATCATCTGCGGGATTTCAAGAATGCCGCGGCAAACTATCACCTCTTCCTCAAGACGGCCAACGGGCAGTATCCTGATCAGGAGTGGCAGGCGAAGCACCGGCTGATAACCATCGAGCCGAAGAAGTAGCCTTTGGGAATCCAATGTTGTTTGGGATGGAGCATGCGCGATTCTGGCGGGCTGTAGCCGCAGCCCTGGTGCTATTTACGCTGGTCGCACCTTCCCTGCTCACGGCTCGCGCGGAACCTTCCATCGAGGAATTGAAGGGACGAGTGGCCAATGCGCTTATCGCTGATCGTCCTGCGCTGTGCATTCACATATCCGAGCGGCAACTTGGGGAAGCCGACCGCTTGTATGTGGCTGGCGACAGCGAGAAAGCGCAGGCCGCGCTGGCCGACGTAGTTGCATATTCTGAGCTGGCCCGCGACTATGCGATTCAGGCGCACAAGCACGAGAAACAGAGTGAGATCGCCATTCGCAAGATGGCGCGCAAGCTCGCCGACGTCAAGCACACCGTCTCCCATGAGGATCAGGAGCAGATACAGAACACCATTGACCGGCTGCAGCAGATTCGGGACGATCTGCTGACCGCCATGTTTCCGAAAGTTGGCAAGAAATGACCGCTCGCCGGTTTCGAGCATGCACCTGTCTGGGCTTGTTTCTATTGGTGGCTGCGTGGGCCACGGCCCAGCGTCACCGGGATCCCTTTACTCAAGCGGAGATTGACGAGATCCGCGATGTCAGCTGGGAACCCGAGCAACGACTCTCGCTTTACGTGAAATTTGCGCGGGCTCGCCTGGTCGCGATGGAGCAGATGCGCACGGACCCCAAGACCAAGGACCGGTCTCGGCAAACCCACGACAAGCTGGATGACTTCCTTTTGATCTATGACGAATTGAACGACAACATCGATACTTACGTCGATCGCAAGAACGACATTCGCAAACCGCTGAAGGTGATCATCGACGCCGATACTGAGTTTCAGGCCAAACTGCTTGCGCTGAGGGACGCGGCCGGCGTCTCTGCGGAAGAAGCCAAGCAATACGAATTCGTTCTGACCAATGCCCTCGATACGGTTGACGGTTCGGTGGAAGACCATCGCAAGCTGCTGGTGGAGCAACAAGAGGCAGCGAAGCATCGGAAGAAATCGGATGAGAAGCCCTCCGTCGGCAACCCGGAGCGATAAGGAAGCGAGCCCCACGCGCGATTATTGCGTCGCGAGATCGCCTGTTCGAAATGAGAATCTAACTTCACAATTGTTCGTGCTAATCTAGGCTCACTGTGCGTGCCGGACTGCTGGAAATCTTCCATGATGAACACCGGCAGCTGCGTCCTGGCGTCGTGCCGCCTGAACTGAAGATCGAGTTTTTTGCCTTCGCCAACGTCAACAACACCATTCGCTTGCGCGAGGGCAGGCTACTGGTAAGGCTTTCTGATCTGCTGGAAGGCGCGCCGGACGCGGTGGTACGGGCCATTGCGCACATTCTGCTGGCCAAGATGTATCGCAAGCCCATCGATCGCGGCCACGCGGCGCGTTATCGCAAGTATGTGGCGAGCCATGAAGTTGTCAGCAAGGCGCACCTGGTACGGCAGATGCGCGGACGCAAGCGGCTGCATTCTCCCAAAGGCCACGTCTATGATCTCGACTTGGTTTTTGAGGATTTGAACCGGCGCTTCTTTCATGGACTGCTGAGTCGCCCGCGCATGAGCTGGAGCCCGACTAAGACCCGGCGCATCCTCGGGCATTACGATCCGGCGCACAATGCAATTGTCATCAGCCGCATCTTTGACCAGGTCTCTGTTCCCCGCTACGCCGTGGAATATATCGTCTATCACGAGATGTTGCACTTGAAGCATCCGGTCCGGCTGCGGGGTAGCAGGCGGTGCGTGCACTCGGCGGAGTTTCACGCTGAGGAGAAGCTGTTTCCGCGGTTGGAGCAGGCGGAGGCATTCTTGAAACGGTTATGAGTGAAATCACCCGGTAGCGTCAACGACGAATCACCCGAGTCGCCACATCGGTGGTAGTGGTGCGCTCAAGCAAGGGGAAACGGTCGGACACTATTGCTTCATCACTTCATGACATTCCGTTCGGACAGCCGCCATTTTGTCTGGCGCTGGCATGGTGAATGTTTCTCCCGGTCGTGAGGACATGGCTCGCAGGCATTGCTCAAATGCGGGCTTGTTAAAGAAAAACAGGATCATGGCGGGCTCGCTGGAAACATTCGCCACGCCGATCCAGTTTCCATGCGGGATGAAAACCGTCGCTCCCGTTCCTGCGTCGTATTCATGTCCTGCCAACGTGACGCGCACCGCACCTTTGTGCACGAATATGACTTCATCTTCCTGCAGATGCTTGTGGGTCGGAATTTTATTTCCCGGGGGCATCTCCTCTGTCCCGACCACCAGTGCGTCCGACCCGGTGCTGAGGGGATCAACCTTGAAGATGAGCGGCTTGTCCCCCAGCAGCATCCACGGGTCACCTTCGTCGGCCTGAAAGACTGTGGGCGTCGGTTGCTTTGGCGCTGCCTTAAAATCTGTGATCAGTGCGTGGGCCTTATCGGCACTTCGTGCAGGCGCAGGGTCGGTCTGAGCAGATAATGGGACGGCCACAAGAAGCAGCAACGACGCAAGATGAACGTGAATCGCCATATACCCTCCGTCTTCCGAATCCGACTTACGATCCGAAGGTATACCGAAGTCAGGGTCGCCCGGTCAATTGTCGCAAAGTCGCCATTACATAACTGAACTACGTGGCGAACCCGTTTAATCCCAGATTTCCTCGTGTGATGCCGATCCTCCTGCATACGAGCCTCTTCCTGGCGACAATTCCATCGCCAGGTCCGAGCAGCACGTTTGCAGGGGACAAATTGCCACGACGGCAGCAGGTAGGCAGTCAGAGCGGTTCTTACCTTTTCAACCATATCTCTACTCTGCGATTTTTTTGCCTTCCCTCTGGAGTCTCGTTCGAGGCCACGGCAATCTGCGAGCCGAATCCCATGACAGTGGCGGCTTTCACGCCCCGCTGTTCGAATTGCTGCGCCACAGCATCGGCTCGAGCTTTCGACAGATTCTCCGTGGCTTCGTTGCTGTCGTTGAAACCGAGGAGTACGAGGTGGTCGCCGCTATAGTGCAGGTCAGTAACAAATGTAACGACACGAGCGAGATCGGCCACTGCTTTGTTGTCGAGTTGTGAGCTGCCCTCACGGAAACGGAAATCGAGAGACAACCGGTCGTAGCCGCTGGTGAGGCGGCGATAGTCCGCAGGCACGGCGGCCGAACTGGCGGCAGACGCTGCCGCCGAGACGTTCTGGCCCACGAAGCCGACCTCCGCCACGATGTTTTGCCCCATGCTGGAGAGCGCAAAGTCTACAAATCTGCGATCCAGCTCCTGCCGAGGTTGCGCGGGCGTGTAAAGGAACAAGCGCCGCGAAAGAGGGTAGTCCTCGGTGGCCACTGTAAAAGGAGTCGGCAAGAACGCCGCTGCGCCGTTCTCGTAGACCGCGACGGCTCGTGTCTCCTGAACGTAGGTCAGACCAATGAAACCGATTGCGTTGGGATCCTGGGCGACGGCATCGGAAAGTTTGCGACTGTCTTCGACACGCTTGGCCGCAGGTGCCAACAGGGCGTCGCCGAGCACGAGGGTGCGGAAAGTGTCGTAGGTCCCCGACTTGTCGTCGCGGGCGTAGAGGTGGATAGGGCCGTCGGACCCGCCCACCTGCAGCCAGTTCCCAATCGCGCCCCCGAAGATTTGCGCGATCTGATCTTTGGCTAGCGTCCGCACTGGATTCTTTCTGCTGACGATCACGGCGATTCCGTCCAACCCCAGGATATGTTCGCAGGCCGGGGACGTCATGTCTCCGAGGCTGGCTAATTGCGCCACTTCGGCGGCTTTGATTTTTCGAGAAGACATTCCGATGTCAGCCTGGCCATTGGCCAGATCTTCAAACGCCAGAGCCGAGCCGTGGGCATGAATCTCAATCGCTTTGGGAGTGCGATCCCCGGGAAGGACTCCGCGCACAAACACTTCGTCATAGCGATCCCCGGGGACGGTTTTCACTTCTTTAGCAGCCTGCTGTTTGAGGAACTCTTCTGCCAGCGCGGGGGCCAGGCCCTCTCCAATCGTGTTGGACCCGCTCAGCCTGAGAATAATGTCGTCCGAGCTGATCTTGGAGTGTGCACCCGGTCTGCCCAGCCTGAGCCAGAAAAGACCGCCCAAGCAAGCCAGAAGCACGACCCCGATTACGGCAGCCACCGGTTTGAAAATTCTGCGTGCTGGCATAGGATGTGTTGCGGATTCAGAGCGGCGACCGCTTGCAGAATGCGCTCAGTGATTTTATCCGAGTGCGAGGGCCCCGGGATACTGCTGATAGATGCCCAACCGGCCGGGCTTCGGGACCCGTTTAATCCGAGATTTCGCCGTGTGATGCGGAGCAAGCACGTTTGTGGCGCGGCGGATTGACGCCTGCAGCGCTAACAGCATATCCTTGAAGTTGAAATTGAAATTCATTTTCAAGATGGTTTTGAGGATCATTTTCAGAAACCAGGGTCACTCCTAAATGCTCCAGGCTTTTATCATCACGCTCCGCGAGGGGGTCGAGGCCGCCCTGATCGTCGGGATCACCCTGGCTTATCTGGCCAAGATCGGCCGGAACGATCTGCGCAAGGCGGTTTATGCCGCGCTAGGCGCCGCCTTCCTCGGCAGTATCGGCGTGGCGGTTGTTATCTCCAGGCTGAACTGGAACGAAGACGTCTTCGAAGGCTGGATCATGCTGGCCGCCGCGTTCTTCGTCATCACCATGGTTATTTTCATGATGAAGACGGGGCGCAAGCTGAAAGGCCAGATTGAGGGCAAGGTCGGCCTGCTGGCCGGCTTGGGTGCGGAGAAAGACGCGTGGGTCGGATTGTTCTTCTTTGTATTTCTGATGGTGCTGCGCGAAGGTGCGGAGACTGTGCTGATCCTTTCTGCCGTCTCTTTGAACTCCACTGAACTGATGAGCTTTCTAGGCACGCTGCTGGGCGTGATCGCGGCCATTGCTTTCGGCGTGATGTTCGTGAAGGGCAGCGTGCGGATTAACCTGCAGAAGTTCTTCCGGGTCACGACTGCGATCCTGTTCCTGGTGGCGTTGCAGTTGGTGGTCGCGGGCCTGCATGAGCTATCGGAAAGCGGAGTGATTGCCTCGTCCAAGCGCGAAATGGCGATCATCGGGCCGATCGTGCGGAATGATCTTTTCTTCTTTGTAACCATTTTTGCCCTGGCGGCATTGATGGTCTTGTTCGATGCTAAACGGCGCGAACCTGTGCCGGAATCCGCCTCGGCGGCCGAGAAGCGCAAGGCAGCCTGGACAACCCGCAAAGAACGCTTGTGGATGGCTTCGGTCTACGGCTTCTCTTTCATATTTATCGCTCTGGTTACGGCCGAGTTTATCTACGCCAAGAGCGTTAGCGCGCTGTCGCCGGCCACCGAAGTCAGTTTTGTGAATGGTCAAGTGAAGATTCCGCTGGCGCAGGTTTCTGATGGAGACTTGCACCGCTATCAGACGCAGGAGAACGGCACGGCGATTCGCTTCTGGCTCTATCAAAAGCCCGACGGCAAGGTGGCCACGGTTTTCGATGCCTGCGAGATCTGCGGCGCGGTTGGCTTTTACAAGTCGGGCAACGGCGTGGTTTGCAAGAATTGCGCTGCTCCCATCAATCCGCAGTCGGTGGGCGCGAAGGGCGGATGCAACCCCGTGCCGCTCAAGGCGACCCAGACTGCGGACTCCGTGATCATTCAAGAGGCGGACATTGCGGCCGGTAGCCGCATGTTCGAAAAGCAGTAAGGGATGTTCGCCCGGCTCGTCTACGAGTCCTTCTGGCGCCAGAAGCGGCGTAAGTTGCTGGCCGGCGCAGCCATTACTCTGGGCGTAACTGTGGCTACGGCGATGATCGCAGTCGCCACTGATATCGGGGACAAGATCAATCGCGAGCTCCGCACCATCGGCGCGAATCTGCTGGTCACTCCCCAGGAAGACACGCTGGACGTGGAAATCGGCGGCGTCAATCTGAAACCGCCGAGCGATGGCGCTCTCCTCGACGAAGCCGACCTGCCCAAAATCAAAGGGACTTTCTGGCATAACAACATCACCGGGTTTGCGCCGATGTTGCCGGTGAACGTTACTCTGCAGCGAGACGGCCACAAGGAAAACCTCACTTTGCTAGGGACTTACTTCGCCAAGCCGGTTTCCTTTGGCAAGGAAGAGTTCGCGACCGGAGTGCGATCGACGGATCCTTGGTGGAAGGTTTCAGGCGCATGGCCCGACGATAATTCTCGCGACGTTCTGCTGGGAGAGCGGCTCGCGGCGCGGCTTTCGGCGAAGCCGGGAAACGAGGTTACGGTTTCCAATCGCCAGGTGCACGTCAGTGGAATTCTCTCGACCGGCGGCGCCGAAGATGACCAGATCGTAGCTCCGATCGCGCTCGCGCAGGAGATTCTCGGCAGACCGGGAGCGGTTCGACGCGTCTACGTTAGTGCGCTCACCAAGTCCGAAGACGCTTTCGCGCGCCGCGACCCCAAGAGCATGTCTGGACCTGTGTATGACCGCTGGTACTGCTCGCCGTATGCTCAGTCGATTGCGTTTCAGTTGCAGGAAGCGATTCCGCACTCACACGCCGAGCAGATTCGCCAGGTTGCGCAGAACGAGGGGGCTGTGCTGACGCGCATCGAGGGGCTGATCTTTCTGATTACGCTGGCGGCGCTATTTGCCTCGGCGCTGGCGGTTTCTGCCGCGATGGCGACAGCAATCTTCGAGCGGCGCGCCGAAGTGGGGCTGATGAAAGCTTTGGGCGCGGGACGGCTGGCGGTCGCATCTATCTTTTTTGCCGAAGCGACGGTGCTGGCTTTGATTGGCGGCTGCGTGGGTTTCGCCGCCGGCGGGTTGCTGGCCGGGCAGATCGGCCGGTCCATCTTCGGTTCACAGATCACGATTCCGCCAGTGCTCTTGCCCGTGATTCTGACGATGGCGGTGATTGTTACTTTTGCAGGGAGTGCCGCCGCTATCCGTAAAGCGGTCAGGCTTGATCCCGTATTCGCGCTGCGAGGCGAACTGTGACGGAGAAACTTTCTAATTCAGAACCGCGTTCCTCGCAGGAAGTGGCGGCGAGCCGCGCGCAGTCGGCGCATACTTCCATGTTTCTCCGGATGCTGGTACGCGCCGCCGTGCTCCGCCGGGGACGCGCTCTTTCCGCACTTCTTGCCATGGTTGTGGCGGCTGCGGTCGCGACTGCGATGTTGAATCTCTACGTCGATGTGCAGGCCAAGCTACGTCGCGAGTTCCGCAACTATGGCGCGAATATCATTCTGGTGGGCAAGGACGGCGCTTCCCTTCCCGCCGACGCTCTCTCGCAGGTGGATTCGGTTCTCGCCGGGCATGGCGTAGTCGCGCCCTTCGCGATGGTGGTGGCCCGAACCAGCGACGGTCAGGCGATTGTGGTTGCCGGCACGGATTTCGACCGGGTACGACAACTTGACCGATGGTGGTCGGTGAGCAACTGGCCTTCAGCAGTTCCCACTTCTCGCGCAAAAGACGCGCTGGAAATGGGGCACCCGGCGCTGGTCGGAGTTCGCGCGCTTTCTGTCGTCTCGCCGAAGAACCAGCCCTTCGACCTGAGCTTTCAGGGACACACCATTCACCTCACGTCTGCCGGAACAGTGCGAACCGGCGCCGCCGAAGACAGCCGCATTTATCTTTCTTTGACAGATTTCGTTTCCTGGACGGGTGTGCAACCTTCGACGATTGAGGTCGCCGTCACTGGCTCACCGGAAGAGATCACAGCCATCCGGTATCAGCTTGAGCAGGCGATTCCGTCTGCCGATGTGCATCCGGTGCGGCAAATCATGGAAGGCGAGGCGCGTGTTCTGGGAAAGACTCGGGCCACGCTGCTCGCCGCGGCTGTGCTCATTATTCTAACAGCTGCTTTGTGCGTGCTTTCCACGCTGATGGGGTGGGTCTTCGACCGCCGCCGCGACTTCGCCATCATGAAAACACTCGGTGCTTCCAACCGCTTGCTGAACGGTTTCTTCGCTGCCGAGGCCGCAGCTTTGGGCGCGGCCGGCGCGGTGATTGGATTCGTTCTCGGCATCGGCATCGCGGCCTGGATTGGCCGGGTTAACTTTCACGCTCCCGTGGTGCCGCGTTTTAGTGTTCTGCCCTTTGTTCTGGCTGGTAGCATGGTGGTGACGTTGCTTTCCGCGATCCTCCCGATTTGGCTGTTGCGCCGGGTGCAGCCGGCGGTCATCCTGCGGGGAGAATGAAATGATACAGATCAAAGACGTGACCAAGCTCTACCCCGCCAAGGCCGTGGGCGACGAGAACGCGAACGGCAAGGGAGAGCAGAACGGCGCGATTCATGCGCTCGACCACATCTCTCTGAACGTTGCGCGGGGCGAATGGCTCTCCATCATGGGCCCCTCCGGGTCGGGGAAATCGACGCTGGTGAATCTGATCGGGTGTCTTGACCGCCCGACGTCGGGTGAGATCTGGCTCGACGGTGAGAATGTGGCGGGCATCTCCTCGACCGATTTGAACCGCGTACGCGCCGAGAAGATTGGATTCATCTTCCAGCAGTTTCACCTCATTCCATTTCTCACCGCGGTCGAGAACGTGATGCTGGCGCAGTACTTCCATAGCATGACCGATGAGAAAGAGGCGCTTGAGGCTCTGGCGCGGGTCGGCCTGGGTGATCGCGCCCATCACCTGCCGTCGCAGCTTTCCGGCGGCGAGCAGCAGCGGGTCTGCATTGCGCGGGCCCTGATCAATGATCCGAAAATCATCCTGGCCGACGAGCCTACCGGCAATCTCGACGCACAGAACGAAGAGATTGTCCTGCGACTGCTGCGCGAATTTCATCAGCAAGGGCGGACGATCGTGATGGTCACGCATGATCCGGTGGTGGCGCGGCTTGCGGATCGTCGGATCGAGTTCCATCACGGCAAGATCGCTTCTCAGGAAGTTTTTGCGATGGCTGACGAGGAGCAGTTCGACGAAGTGCTCGAAGAGCTCTGGGTGCTGGCTGAGCATGGCGAAATCGCAGAGGTCGAGCGCATGGAGGTTCACGGCGCGCTGCCCGTGAGCCTGGCGATTGAGAAGATGATCGAGATGGGGTTTGTCGTGTCCGCGCCACATCCGCCGCACCCTCACGATCACAAACCCTTCGTCAACCCCTGCCACGACGCGCTCAAGCCGGTGGCCGCGTCTGTGGGAGACGGCACCATGATCGTGGAACTCACACCCCGCGGCCGCGAACGCGCCGGCAGCATCATCCGCCGTCATCGCCTGGCCGAACGCCTGTTTACCGACAGCCTCGCCATGGACAGCGAATCGGAAATCGAGCAGCAGGCCTGCAAGTTCGAGCACATCCTTTCGCCTGAGGCGACCGACAAGATCTGCACCTTCCTCGGACACCCGCGGACTTGCCCGCACGGTGCGCCGATTCCGCCGGGGCCGTGCTGCGGAAGAAGCTCTGAGTTTGCCACGTCTACGGTTTCCGCTTCGAGCGCCACAAAACGCTCGTAGCTTTTTCAGAGGAGCAACTCTGGTCATCCCCGATTCTCAATTCCACTCCTGCAGCACTGCTATGATCGGAGTGCGGTTAATGTGACCATGAGCACGCGGCGTCCCACCATCGGCGTATTTGATTCCGGCTTCGGCGGCCTGACCGTCCTTAAAGCTTTACTTGAACTTATTCCGGACGCCGATTATCTCTACTTTGGCGATACTGCCCGCCTTCCCTACGGTTCCAAGTCGGTGGAAACCGTGGCGCGTTACGCTGTCGAAGCCGCCCACTACCTCGAGGCCCACGGAGCCCAGTTGCTGGTGATCGCCTGCAACACTGCAACCGCGCTTGCCCTCGACCAAATTACGGCGGCGGCGCATGTGCCGGTCGTAGGAGTGGTCGAGCCCGGGGCCGAGGCCGCCGCGAGCGTCAGCAAGAACAAGAAAGTTGTTGTGCTGGGGACTGAGGCCACCGTCAGCAGCCACGCTTACCGCAAGGCTCTTGAGGCGCGAGGGCTCGACGCACGCGAAAAGGCTTGTCCGCTGCTGGTCCCACTGGCGGAAGAAGGATGGGTCGAGCATCCCGTAACCGAGCAGGTCGCGCGGATTTACCTGAGCGAGGCTTTTGCTGACGGCTTCCACGACGCAGACGCTCTTGTCCTCGGCTGCACTCACTACCCGCTGCTCAAACCGCTGCTGCATCGCGTGGCGCCGCCGCATGTGAGCATCGTGGATTCCGCCGAATCTACGGCCCTGGCGGTCGCCGACCATCTGGAGAGGCTCCTGCCGCTGACCCGGGCCGTCCATGAAGAACGGCGAAAGCTTCCGCGTCTCAAGTTCTTCGCCACCGATTCGGTCGAGAAATTCCGGAGGTTGGGCGAGCGCTTCTTGGGACATGCGATTGAAGACGTTCAGCACGTGGATCTGAAGGAGTAGGCGGGCCGACCCTCAGGGACTAAAGCCCGATCCAATTGCTTGCCCTTAATGCATGCCTGAAAGTCTGCTCGCCCTCTTTTTCCCGCATAATTCAGTTCGCCGCGCACCCTTTGTGCGCAAGGTTCGGATAGCGTAGTCCTGTACCGCAGAATTACTGTGTCCGAGCGGTCCTCCGATCACTCAAATCAGAATGTCAGTTCTAAGCTAAGCAAATGCATCCTCTCGACAACATCGTCTGGAAGGCCTTGACCACGCGGCAGGCTGAGTTTGCCGAATCCTTCAACCAGGTCCGCAGGTTTATGCCCGAGGTCTCACCCCTCGCCGCTTTTCGTGACCCCACGCCGAAAGGCTACGAGGCGCTCGCGGGATTGGTGGACACGCAGGAGACGATTGGATTATTCCTTGATGCGCCTTACCAGCCGCAGCCAGGTTGGAGTTTTGTCGCTGGCGCCCCGATGCCGGAGATGGTTTACGAGGGTAACGGGGTCCCGTCGTCTTCCTCCTCCGATCTGGACATCATCGAACTGAGTGCTGCCGATGTGCCCGAGATGATGGAGCTTACGGCGCTCACCAAGCCCGGTCCCTTCCACAAACGCACTCACGAACTGGGTACGTACCTGGGAATTCGCCGCGATGGAAAGCTCGTTGCTATGGCTGGCGAGAGGTTGAAGATTCCCGGCTACACCGAAGTGAGCGCGGTCTGCACCCACCCGGAACATACCGGCCACGGTTACGCACGCATTCTGATGATCGAGGTGATGCAGCGGATCCGAAGCCGCGGGGAAACGCCGGTTCTGCATGTTCGGGAAGACAACGTACGTGCGATTGAGTTGTATGACAGGCTGGGGTTCAGACTACGCGTGCTGATGCACTTCGCGGTGCTGCGGAAGGATTAGTCTTAACTGAGAACTGAGAACTGTTTGCCTCAGTACAAGTGGAAGTCGACTTCGACGGCGATCTCCACGGCCACGTCGTGTCCATCTTTCTTGCCCGGTTCGAATTTCCAGTTCTTGACCGACTCGATGGCCTTCTCGTCCAGGCCCATACCCAGCGCACTGAGCACACGAATCTGTGTAGGATGTCCGTTTGCGTCCACCACCAGGCCCAAAACGCAAGTCCCCTGATACTTTGCTTTACGAGCCTCTTCGGAAAACTCAGGGTCAGTTTGATAGATGACCCGCGGCGGAGTTACTCCCTTGCCCGGACGGTAAGCGCCGCCGCCCGTACCCATGCCTTCACCGGGCCCTAAGCCACGTCCGTTTCCCGAGCCAACACCACCGCCGTAGCCCTCGCCAATGCCGCTGCCTCCTCCGGTACCGTTGGATGGAATGATGGCGGAGGATTTCGGGTCGCCAAGGTTTGGCATGCTATTCATGGCCACCTTGATATCGGGCGGCACCATTATTGTCGGCTCAACCGCTAACTTGGGGTCGGGATTCCTGATCACTACGGCCGGCGGCGTGATCTGCGGCTTCATCGAGAACTTTGGCGGGCGACCCTGCGAAGCCTTTAGCACATCGCGGTCGCCACCGCCGCCACCGCCACCAGCCTGCGTCTTTGCCGGCTTCAGCGGGATGTAATCACCGGGATCGACCAGCGCGGTTACAGGCGGTTTGGCTTCGACCTTGGTCACAATGCGCCGTCCTAAAATCGTGGCGCCGATAATCAATGCGATCACGATGACGTGCGCCACGGTCGAGCCCAGAGCGCCGTTCTTTTTATAGTTGTAAAAGCCCCAGATATCCTTTACCGGGATGGGCTTCGACTCCAGCTTCAGCGGGGGAAGTTTCTTAGGGAAGAAGAACTCGTCCAAGCCCCGGAAAAGCGACTTCCACAACGGCTCAAAGGTGTCGGGAGCTAGCAGCAGGTGTAGTTCGGGCTCGGCGTCAGCTTTCGGGGCGACGTTTGGATTGACTTCAGTGGATGCCATTATTCCCCGGTTCGGTTCTTCCCGCGCATTGGTGAAGGGCTAGCTTTTGGCGGACCGCCTCTTACACAGATGATCCGTCTTTCCAACAAGTTGCCTCTTTAAATTCTTCTCTGGTTCTTCTCTGGTTACGCGAATCGGGCACGGCCTCCCAAGGGAGGGGTCAAACTCCCGAACCTTAAGTCTCTAAATTGTACCCCTTCTGTGTCTCTTTACGAAGTGTATTTCAGGTTCCGGCAGGGACTGTACTGTCTGGGATATGTTGCCGGTAAACCGACTGGTTACCTGTCTTTAAATTCGGTTCGCCGCGGCGGCGCTGGGCACATGGACGTCCCCGGCCGCCTCTCCTTATAATGAAAAGATTCAATCATTTGGGAGAATCCATCCGAGTGCCGCTCGACCTGAAAGCTACCATCAATCTGCCTAAAACCGCCTTCCCCATGAAGGCCAATTTGCCCCAGAACGAGCCCAAAATGCTGGCCCGGTGGGAACAGGCAGGAATCTACCAGCGGATTCGGGAAGCCCGCAAAGGCTCGCCCGCCTACATTCTGCACGATGGACCGCCTTACACCAGCGGCCCCATCCACCTGGGCACGGCGCTGAACAAGTGCCTCAAGGACTTCATCGTCAAATCGAAGACCATGGCGGGATTCGATGCACCCTACGTGCCCGGTTGGGATTGCCACGGCCTGCCCATCGAGATCAAGGTCGACAAGGAACTCGGCGGCAAGAAGCTGCAGATGCGCCCCATCGACGTCCGCGCGGAATGCCGCAAGTATGCGCAGAAGTATCTCGACTTGCAGCGCCAGCAGTTTAAACGGATCGGTGTTTTCGGCCGCTTCGATCGGCCTTACGCCACCATGAACCCGCAGTATGAGTCGGTCGTGCTCGAAACCTTCTTTTCCTTTTACGAGAACGGATTCGTCTACAAAGGCCTGCGCGCCGTCTACTGGTGCATGCATGACGAGACCGCGCTCGCCGAAGCTGAAGTCGAGTACGAGAACCACACCAGCCCCACAGTTTGGGTGAAATACGCGTTGCTCGATGATCCCGCAAAGATTGATACGGCTCTGGCCGGCCCACTCGGAAAAAAGAAAGTTTCAACCATCATCTGGACCACCACCCCGTGGACTCTCCCCGCGTCGATGGCGGTGGCGTTTCACCCGGATGAAGAGTATGTCGCTCTCGAATCCGGCGGCGAAGTCTACATCGTTGCCTCGAAGCTGGCCAAAGATGTTGCGGAGAAATGCGATTTTGCGAACCCGCGCGACTTGGCCCACTTTCCCGGACGCAAGTTAGAGCACCTCAACTTCCAGCATCCCTTTCTCGACCGCAAAATCCTCGGCGTGCTGGCCGAGTACGTCACCATGGACACGGGAACCGGCGTGGTCCACACCGCCCCTTCGCACGGCGCGGAGGACTTCGTCACCGGCGTCAAGTACGGTCTCGACGCCACCAGCAACGTCGACGAAAAAGGAATCCTGCGCAACGGTTTGCCGGAGTACACCGGCAAGCGCGTCTGGGAAGCGAATCAGCCGATCATCGACCTGCTCAAGAGCCGCGGAGCGCTGCTGCACGCGGAGAAGACCGAGCACTCTTACCCGCACTGCTGGCGCTGCCATAATCCCGTGATCTTTCGCGCCACCGAGCAATGGTTCATCTCCATGGAAACGCCCATGCCCGGCGGGGAATCCAAAGACGACACTCTGCGCACCAGGACACTTGAAGAGATCAAGCACGTGAAATGGGACCCATCGTGGGGCGAAGAGCGGCTCTCGAACATGATCGCCACCCGCCCGGACTGGTGCATCTCGAGGCAGCGCGTGTGGGGCGTCCCCATCGCCGTTTTTCTTTGCGAGGGCTGCGGCAAGCCACTCAATGATCACAATCTAAATCGCAAGGTTGTCGAGCTCTTCGCCCGCTCCGGCGCCGACGCCTGGTTTACGCCGGAATCAGACACGATTCTTCCCGCGGGCACGAAGTGTCCGCACTGCAGCGGCACCAAGTTCGAGAAGGAAACTGACATTTTCGACGTCTGGCTGGAATCCGGCGCAAGCTATCTCGCATTAATCGCCGATAAGACGAACAACGACCCATCCTATCCCTGGCCGTCCGATCTCTATCTCGAGGGCGGCGATCAATACCGCGGCTGGTTCCAGTCGTCTCTGCTCTGCGCCATGGGCACGCATGGAACGCCGCCCTACAAAGGCGTAGTCACGCCGGGATGGACCCTCGACGAAAAAGGCCAGGCCATGTCGAAGTCACGGGGCAATGACGTGGACCCGGTCGATATCGCCGATCGAATGGGTGCCGAAGTGGTCCGGCTCTGGGTCGCGTCTGTCGACTTCCGCGAAGACGTGGTCGGCTCCGAAGCGTTGATGCAGCGCGTCGCGGAAAACTACCGCAAAATTCGCAATACCTTCCGCTACATCCTCGGGAACCTAGGAGACTTCAACCCCGAGACGGACGCGGTTCCTTTCGAGCGCATGGAAGCACTCGACCAATACATGCTGCGCCAGACTTCGTCTTTTGCGGCGGAGGTGAAGAACTCGTACGACGACTTTGCCTTCCACAAGATCTATCACCGTTTGAACCACTTCTGCATCGTCGACCTGAGCGCCTTCTATTTCGATGTACTGAAAGACCGGCTCTACATTTCGGCGCCCAAGTCGAAGGGCCGGCGCAGTGCGCAGACTGCGATCTGGCGCATCGGAGAAGCGCTGGTGCGGCTGCTCGCCCCCATCATGAGCTTCACTTCGGAAGAGGTTTGGGATTACCTTCCCAAGGCCGCGAAGCGCAGCGACAGCGTACACCTCGCGCTGTTCCCTTCTGAGGCGGAGATTCTTGGTGGTGCGGCGTTCTCCTCCTCCAGCGACGAGAAGACCAGCGACGATTGGGCGACCCTGCGTTCGGTACGCGACGAAGTTCTCAAGGTACTCGAAGAAGCCCGCAACAACAAACTGATCGGCACTGGCCTCGAGGCCCAGGTCACCTTGACTGCGCCTGACCCCATTTATTCGGTGCTGGCTCGCCACGCCGGCCAGCTTCGCTACCTCTTCATCGTCTCCGCGGTGACCCTTGTCCAAGACTCGGGGAACGGAACCGGGCAGGTCCACGTCGAGGTCAAGAAGGCGGACGGAGCCAAATGCGAACGCTGCTGGAATTATTCGATCCACGTTGGCGAGGACAAGACGTATCCCACAGTCTGCGAGCGCTGCAGCGCCGTGCTGAAGGAAATTGGGGAATCGCGCTAGTCCTCGCGGGCGCCGACGTTAAAGACCGCTCTTGAAAACTGTATAATCCCACCGGGTCGAGTGCGCTGTGAACTGGCGAAAGCTACGAACGTTCCTGCTGACGGTGCTGGTTCTGTGCCTGATCCCGGCCACCCGTTATTATCAGATCGACGTTCCCCTGGCGCACTTTCTGCAGGGCTCGCGGCACGTTGACCCACTCTTGCTTCACCTCTCTGGAGAGTTCGTCGAGAACAATCTAGGAACTGAGCAGGAGCCGGACGGCTCGGTAACAGTGCGCATGATCGCGCAGCAGTATCTGTTCATCCCGCACTGCATTCTGGTTCCGGCGGGAGTTCCGGTTCATCTTCGCATCACCAGCGCCGACGCGGTCCATTCGCTCACCTTTAACGGCACAGACTATGCCGTCAAGGTTCTGCCCGGCACGATCAGCGAGGCACAACTTCAGTTTCCCCGGCCAGGCGAATATCCAACGCCTTGCCGCGAGTTTTGCGGGGCCGGACATTACGCCATGCGGTCCGTGTTGAAAGTTGTTCCTCGCGAGCAGTTTCCTGCTTTACGGCCTGAAGAAAGGAGGAACTGTGCGGACAAATAGGCGACGCTCTGCGAACCTCATTGTCGGGATTCTTGTGGTGGGCTCGCTCCTTCTTCTGGCAAATGACGATACACCGGATCACATTCCTTCGTTTGTGGCATGGACCCCGGAAACCATCGCGGCAGCCTCGCGTGGAGACGCCTTTCGCGGGCTGCTCCTCGCCAAGCGTTGCGATCATTGCCATGGAGCGGAAGGTTTCAGCGCCGAAGCTTACATCCCCAATCTGGTAGGCATGGATAAACTGGCTATCTGGAAACAGTTGGAGGACTTCCGCTCCCACAAGCGGCTATCGCGCGCGATGAACTCAATCGCTGATTCGCTTTCCCCCCGGGACGTGTCTGACGTGGTCGCCTATTACGCGAAGCTGCCCGCCTTCGCCGATCCTCAGGACAACCGGATCTTTCCTCAGTCGCGGCCTGATCCCGGTCACGCGGCGATTGCATCGCGTTTGATTTCGTTTGGCGACGGTGAGCGCGGTATTCCACCTTGCCAGGCCTGCCATGGTCCGGTCGCCTATCGCCCCGGAGTTCCGGCGCTTACGACCCAGAACGCCGTGTACGTTCTAAACCAGATCGAAGCCTTCGCGAGCCAGACTCGCGCCAACGACATCAACATGCCCATGCGCACCATCGCGGCGTTGCTGACTGACGACGAGAGGCACGCGCTCGCGGACTATTACGGTTCGGGACTCGGGCTTGAGCCTGCCAGTTCGACCGTGCCAAAGTAAAGCCGAAGCCCGACAGCCGAAGCCCTGCCTACCGCAATTCGTCCATCGCCGCCGCCAGCGCTTCCCTGCCCGGTCGCGTCACCGATTCCGGCAGCGTCGCCAGCGGCTGATCGACCATATTCAACATATCGAGGAAGCTCGGCGACTTGGTGTTCACGTAAAACAGTCCCGTCAGCACCTCGCCTTTGTCGTGCGCTTCGGAGAGTCGCGTCATGGCAGCGATCCTGTCGGTGGGGTCGTAATCTTCTTCCAGCTTGCGCAGTCGCAAATGAGATCCATCGTGCATGGTGACGTTGACCGTGGTTCCTGGATCGTACTCAACGTCGATCTCCTCGAAGTGCGGAACGAAGCTCATTTCCTGCAAGGCCTCGTCGTGGTCCTTCACGTATTTGTAGGACTTAGTCGATCCCTCGTGATCGTTGAATGTGACGCAAGGAGAGACCACGTCGAGCATCACGGTGCCGTGGTGCGCAATGGCTGCTTTCAGCAGGGTGCTTAACTGCCGCTTATCGCCCGAGAAAGACCGGCCGACAAACGTCGCGCCCAGCTCGATGGCCAGCCCGCAAGTGTCGATCGGCGGGAGATCGTTAATCACTCCCGACTTCAATTTCGATCCTAGATCGGCCGTGGCCGAGAACTGGCCCTTGGTCAGGCCGTACACGCCGTTGTCCTCGATGATGTAAATGAGTGGAAGATTGCGGCGCATGAGGTGAACAAACTGGCCGATGCCGATCGAAGCCGTGTCGCCATCACCGCTTACGCCCAGAGCAATCAGGTTGCGATTGGCCAGCATGGCGCCGGTGGCTACGGACGGCATGCGTCCGTGCACGGAGTTGAAGCTGTGCGAACGGTTCATGAAGTAAGCCGGACTCTTCGACGAGCAGCCGATTCCGCTCAGCTTCGCCACTCGTTCCGGCTGCACGCCCATGTCATACATGGCCTCGATGATGCGCTCGGAAATGGCGTTATGGCCGCAGCCGGCGCAGAGCGTAGTCTTGCCGCCCTTGTAATCAATCACCGTCAAGCCAATATGGTTCGTCTTTGGTTCCGGAGCTCTTGGTTCAGCAGCAGGCGTGCTCGCCATTACTTTCCCTCCATGGTGCTCAATTCGTCGGTAACGGAGCGCGCATCGAGCGGCAGGCCGTCGAGATGGCTGATGCTGCGCAGCCGCATAATCAGTTCCGGTTTCAGGTCCAGCTTGAGCAGGCTGAGCATCTGCGCGTCGCGGTTCTGCTCGACCACGTACACCCGATCGTGCTGCTCGATGAATTCGTGCACTTCCCGAGTGAAAGGATAAGCCCGCAGCCGCAGATAGTCGGTTTCAATCGCGTACTCATTGCGCAACTGGTCGCGGCTTTCGACGATCCCCCAATGGGAGGTTCCGTAGGCGATGATCCCTATTTTTGCATTGGTGCCCTTGAGAATCTCCGGGCGCGGCACAAAGGAGCGGGCGGCTTCGAACTTGCGATTCAGCCGCTCCATATTGTTTTCGTAATCATCTGGCCGTTCGCTGTAGTTGGATTTATCGTTGTGGCCGCTGCCTCGGGTAAAGTAAGCCGCCCCGGGATGGTCTGTTCCAGGCAGCGTGCGGTAGCCGACGCCGTCGCCATCCAAATCCTTGTAACGTGCAAAACCACCAAGCTTATCGAGATCTGCCTTGCTGAGAACTTTGCCGCGCTTGATCGGCGCAGTCGGATATTCGAAAGGATCGGACATCCAGTTGTTCATCCCCAGATCCAGGTCGGACATGACGAAAACCAGCGTCTGAAACTGCTCGGCCAGATTGAAGGCGTCTGACGCCATGCTGAAGCATTCCGCCGCCGAGCACGGAATCAGCAGGATGTGTTTGGTATCGCCGTGGGAAAGAAAAGCGGTAGTAAGAATGTCTCCCTGCGAAGTGCGTGTGGGCAAGCCGGTGGAGGGCCCGACGCGCTGAATATCCCAGATCACGCCCGGAATTTCCGCGTAATAAGCCAAGCCGGCAAACTCCGACATCAGCGAGATCCCGGGTCCCGCGGTCGCGGTCATGCTGCGCGCCCCCGCCCAGCCAGCCCCGATCACCATACCGATCGCGGCCAGCTCATCCTCAGCCTGAACAATGGCGAACGTCGCTTTGCCGTCAGGGCCGATGCGGTATTCCTTCATGTAGTCGATCATCGTCTCCACCAGCGAAGACGACGGCGTGATGGGATACCACGTGACCACCGTACATCCGGCAAACATGCAGCCCAGGGCCGCCGCCGAGTTGCCGTCAATGATGATCTTGCCCGCAGTCTTATCCATGCGTTCGATGTAGAACGCTCCGCGTTTCTGCAGACTGGCTTTCGCGTAGTCGAACCCCGCCTGCGCCGCGGCCAGATTCAGGTTCGCGGCCTTCACCTTCTTGGCAAACTGTTTGCGGATCGCCTTCTCCACTTCACCCATCTCAATGGAAAGCAATTGCGCGACCACGCCTACGTACACCATGTTCTTGACCAGTTTGCGCAGCTTGGCTTCAGGGCAAACCGTCGCAACCAGCTTGTCGTAGGGAACCGAATAGAAAATAAGATCGTTGCGCAGCTTGTCGAGGGCCAGCGGTTCGTCATAGAGCACCGCCGCGCCCGGTGCCAGCGTCATCACATCGTCCTGGGCGGTTTCCGCGTTCATCGCGACCAGGAAATCGATTTCCTTCTTGCGGCCAATGTAGCCATCCTTGTTGGCCCGAATGGTGTACCACGTAGGCAGGCCGGCGATGTTCGAGGGAAACAGATTCTTACCGGAAACTGGCACGCCCATCTGAAAGATGGCGCGCAATAGCACTGTATTTGAACTTTGAGAACCTGAGCCATTCACCGTAGCAACCTGAATGCTCATGTCATTGACGATGCGCTTGCGTCCCAACTGCCCGCCGGTACCCTGGGGCGCAACATCCGTAGTCGCCATCCCTGCACCTTCCTTATCATTATGGGGCGGAGCGATCCGCCCGAATTTCGACTTGAGGGAAACAGACTATTATACGGCGATGAACGCTCCTCAGCACGCCAAATCGCGCGCCTGAAGCCGGAGAGGAACCTGTCTGGGAACGAGGTCCGAGAAAACGAGAAGCAACAAAAAGAATCACTGCGGACTCACTACTCTGCCTTGAAGAACTGCGCAATGGTGCGAAATTTATTATATCGAGACACGATTAACTCTGCCGGCGGGATTTTCTTTAGTTCCCAGAAGTGTTTCTGCAGGCTGACATCGAGCAAGTTCGCCGCCGCGTCATGATCCCGGTGGGCTCCGCCTTCGGGTTCAGGCACCACATCGTCAATGCAGCCCAGTTCACTGAGATCTGTGGCGGTAATGCGCATAGCCTCCGCCGCCAACTCTTTCTTGGTGGAGTCCCGCCACATGATCGCGGCACAGCCCTCGGGGGAAATCACCGAGTAAATCGAATTCTCCATCATCAACACGCGGTCAGCCACGGCGATCGCCAACGCCCCGCCGCTGCCTCCGACCCCAATCACCGTCGCAATGATAGGAACTTGCAGCCGCGCCATCTCGCGCAAGTTGTAGGCAATCGCTTCCGCCTGCCCGCGCTCCTCCGCGTGAATCCCAGGATAGGCGCCATCCGTATCTACCAGCGTGAAGATCGGCCGGCGAAACTTTTCCGCTACCTGCATCACGCGCAGCGCTTTGCGATAACCCTCGGGATGAGGCGTCCCGAAATTGCGGTAAACGCGCTGCTTCATGTCCCGTCCCTTTTGGGTGCCGATCACCAGCACTTCCTCACCATGAAAGCGCGCCATTCCGCAGACAATCGCCGGATCGTCACTGAAGCCGCGATCCCCGTGAATCTCGCTCCAGTCCGTGAACACGCGTTCGATGTAGTCAAGCGCCTGCGGGCGCTGGGGATGCCGGGCCAATTCCGTCTTCTGCCACGCAGTCTGCAGCGCCTTCATCTCCTGCCTCAGTGTATGGACGCGCTCCTGAAGCTTCGCGAGCTGGCGGTGAGTCTCTTCATCCTGTCCGGCGGTGGCCTCGATCAGCGCCACTTGCCGCTCGATCTGTTCCAACTCCAGCTGCGCTTTTTCGGTTGCTTCCATGAGTGAGCGATTGCGTTCTCAACTGATCACGCGGACACTGCCCCGCCCGCACAGTTGTTCCACACGGGCGATAAAGTTGCGATCCGGCAGGACATTATAACCTTCCGCTTCCATCACCACCATGAAATCCCCGGCGCGTTCCACGTCAAACAACACCCGCGCTTCGCCCTTTCGCTCCTTAAAAAGCATATGAAGATCGTCAACCGTAGTCTGACCCGCAGTTTCCAGCGGCACTCGAATGCGGATCGCACGCGGCAGCGGAACTTTGGCGTCTTCCAGCGGCATAATCTCCGCAGCCGTAATCTTGGGATTCGCCCCTTCTTCGATTCTCACTCCAGCCCTGACCAAAACTGGAACTTCCAGTTTCACCTTGTCACCCAGACGCTTGTACGCCTCCGGAAAAACGATCATGTCGATCGACCCCGACATATCCTCGAGCGTGGCCTGAGCATAGAACTCCCCGCGCTTGGATTTCTGCACGCGCACGTTGCCGATGATTCCGGCCGTCGCGATGGTCTCGTCTTTGCCGGTGGACCTGGTCATTGCGCCAAGTTCCACGATGCTCAGCGCCTGCAGGTCAGCCAGCTTATCCTTATATTTCTCTAGTGGATGCCCACTGATGAAGAACCCGAGAATTTCCTTCTCCGCCGCCAGCCGCGCCTGCTCGTCCCAGTCGGGAATGTTCGGCAGCTTGTCGTTGTTCGCCTCCGACTCTTCCTGCTGGAACACTCCGAACAGCCCATGCTGTCCCGATTCCACGTCGCGCTGCGTCTTCTGTGCCCGCTCCATGGCGCGGTCCAGCACAGCCATCACTTGCGCGCGACGGCCCAGCGAATCCATCGCACCACTCTTGATCAACGACTCCAGCACGCGCTTATTCAGCAGCCGCAGATCAACGTTCTCGCAGAACTCGTAGATCGACTTGAAACGGCCCAGTTTCTTCCGCGCCGCCACAATCGATTCAATCGCATTGCCACCAACGTTTTTCACCGCCGCTAGACCAAACCGGATGGCCTCTCCATGCGGCGTGAAGTTCGCATCCGAAACATTAATGTCCGGCGCCTCCACCGAAATACCCATCTCGCGGCATTCGTTGATGTACTTCACCACATCGTCGGTGCTGCCAGTGACTGAGGTGAGGAGCGCAGCCATGAACTCGACCGGATAATGCGTCTTCAAATACGCGGTGTGATAAGCCAGCAGCGCGTAAGCGGCCGAATGCGACTTGTTGAAGCCGTATCCCGCGAACTGTGCCATGAGATCGAAAATCTTCTCGATCTTCTTCGGAGGAAACTTCCGCTGGGCCGCGCCTTCTACAAAGCGCTCACGCTGCTGTGCCATTTCCGCGGCGTTCTTCTTGCCCATGGCGCGCCGCAGCAGATCCGCTTCACCAAGAGAGTAGCCCGCCAACCGGTTCGCGATCTGCATCACCTGCTCCTGATACACAATCACGCCCAGCGTCTCTTCGAGAATCTCTTTCAGATCCGGCAGTTCGTATTCGACTCGCTTGCGCCCGTGTTTGCGGTCGACGAAGTCGTCAATCATTCCACCCTGGATCGGCCCCGGCCGGTAGAGCGCATTCAGCGCCGTAAGGTCCTCAATCGAACTCGGCTGGTACTTGCGCAATACATCCCGCATCCCATGCGACTCAAACTGGAACACCCCTGAGGTCAATCCTTTGTGGAAGACTTTCTGGTAAGTCTCCGCATCCTCCAGCGGAATTTGTTCGAGAGTGATCGGAGTTCCACGCGTATGCTCGATTAGCTTCAGCGTGTCCGTAAGAATCGTCAGCGTAGTCAGCCCAAGAAAATCCATCTTCAGCAGGCCCATCTTCTCGATGGCAACCATGTCGAAGGCAGTAACGATTTCGTCGTTCTTCGTCTTGTGTAGCGGAACCAGCTCCGTCAGCGGACGCGGCGAAATCACCACCCCGGCAGCATGAACCCCAGAGTTCCGCACCATCCCTTCCAGCTTCTTCGCGGTCTGAATCAGCTCGCGAATCTGCCCATCCTTTTCCATCGCCTCGCGCAGTTGAGCCGAGTCTTCAATCGCCTGGTCGAGCGTGATGTTGAGCTGCGTAGGAATCATCTTGGCAATGCGATCCACATCGCTGTAAGGGATGTCCATCGCGCGACCCACATCTTTAATCGCCGCCTTGGCCGCCATCGTGCCAAATGTGATGATCTGCGCGACGTTATCGCGCCCATATTTCTGCGTGACGTAGTTGATCACCTCGCCGCGCCGGTTCATGCAGAAATCAATGTCAATATCCGGCATCGAAACCCGCTCAGGATTCAGGAAACGTTCAAACAGCAACTCGTGCTGCAGCGGATCGAGGTCAGTAATTCCCAGTGCATAGGAAACCACCGACCCAGCCGCGGATCCCCGCCCCGGCCCCACCGGAATCTCACGCTCCTTGGCGTAGCGGATGAAGTCCCAGACGATCAGGAAATATCCCGCGAACCTCATCTGCTGGATGATCGCCAGCTCCCGCTCCAGTCGCTGCTCGTAATCCGAAATCGGATGCTTCAACTTGCCCCGATCATGCAGCGGCCGCAGCGCTTCCATCCGGCGCGCGAAGCCCTCGCGAGTAACGTGCACGAAATAGCTGTCAATGGTGTAGTCCGGCGGTACCTCGAATTGCGGGAACGGCGTCGCCACCTTCTCGAGATGAAGCCTGCAGCGCTCGGCAATGTCGAGCGTTCGCGTCAAGACCTCTGGCGAGTCCTTGAACACGCGATACATCTCGTCGTGGCTCTTGACAAAAAACTGTGTTCCTTCAAACTTCATCCGGCCAGTATCGTGAATCGACTTGCCGGTCTGAATGCAAAGCATCACGTCCTGGGCGTGCGCATCGTCCTCGCAAAGATAGTGGCTGTCGTTAGTCGCCACCAGCGGCAGCCCAAGATCTTTCTCCAGCTGGAACAGTCCAGGATGGATCTTGTGCTCCATCGCCAAGCCCTGATCCTGAATTTCGAGATAAAAATTGTCCTTGCCGAAAATGTCGACAAAAGTTCCGGCAGCCGCGCGCGCAGCGTCGTATTTCCCTTCCATCAGCCGCTCCGCGACTTCACCTTTGAGACATCCCGAAAGTCCGATGAGTCCCCGCGAATGCTCCGCCAGAAACTTCTTGCTCACTCGCGGCTTGTAATAGAAGCCGTGCAGAGAAGCTTCGGAGGTAATCTTCACCAGATTGCGGTAGCCCTCTTCGTTTTCCGCCAGCACCAGCAGATGGTTGTAGGTATCACCGTCGGGCGGCGTGCGCTCGATGTTGTGATCATCTTTCTTGCAAATGTAAAGTTCACAGCCCACGATCGGTTTCACGCCGTACTTGTTCGCCGCATTGACGAAGTGCACTGCACCAAAGATATTTCCGTGGTCGGTCATGGCCACGGCAGGCATGCCCAGCTCCTTCACGCGCTGGCAAAGCTTTTCCACGTCGCAGGCGCCATCCAGCAGGGAGTAATCGGTATGCAGGTGCAGGTGTACGAATTGGGACATAGGCCTCAGTATGATTTTACGTTGGCGTCATTCTATCGGGAAAGGCAGAACAAAAAGCAGCAAGTTATTCACAGCGCGGAGGTGATGCTCAGGAAAACTGGCTACTGACCGTCGGGCGCACCAGGCACGTGGAAGTCCACGCCGCGCTCGTCGTTTTCCTTGGTAGTGGCGGGAATGTCGAGGTCCGAGAGTGGAATCTTCTGCGTGTGCTGCGGGTTGAAGTTAAACAGGGTTTGGCCCACGATCGCGTAATTGTGTATTTCCTGTTTGTGTTCATCGCGGAAAACCAGCACCGTGAGTGGCGCGGCTTCGTTCAGTTCCTCGTGCTCGCGATGCTCGCGTGGCGGAGCAGGCGCCGACCCTGCATAGAGATCCTGATCGCCTTGTTGCCGCATCCTCTGCTCGTCAAGACTCTGCTGGTTCATCTCGTTGGCCAGGCCGGTCTGGTATTGCTGGTCATAGTCGAACGACGAACCAGAATCCGACCACCAATCGGGATCGTAGAAACCCGCGTACCCCCACGGATACCCGTAAGCGCCCACGCATCCGTAGCCATAGTAGTAGCAGTTGCTTCCGCGACCGTAGGTCCGGATTCGCACGCCGACGCCAGAATGGCCGGAGCCCCGGTTGAAGGCTCGCGAGGAGATCGCCGGACGGGAAGCAGCGGAACCACGGGCAAGCGGACGGGCGGAGAAACCTGAGCCAGCGTGCGCACCGCTGAAAGAGGAACCACTCGAATGGCTGGCAAAACCGCCGTGCGAAGCAAATCCACCGCCTCCGCCGCCAAACCCATGCCCGCCAGCCGACGCATGGCCTCCACCGTGCTGCGCCGAAAGCGGCACAGGGGCCAGCAGGAGCACGAGCGCCGCGATCACAAGCGGTCGATCCATACTCCTAATTATATGCCCGACTCAGAGCGGGCAAGGAAGAAAATGGTACCAGCCCAGCACGAACTAGGACAGTACCCTGACCACCCATTACCGGGGCATCTACCGCTTCCTGGTCTTTGTTTTTGTTTTTGCTTTGGGAGCCGGTTTCTTTGATTTTGCAGGATGTTTCGGAGCCGTCTTGGGAGCATGTTTAGCGGGCTTCCCGTGAGCTTTGACTGGCGCCGCCTTAACCTGCTGATGCGGTGGTTTCACTTTCGACGGCGGCGTTGCTACCGGAGCCGCAACCACTGGAGTCGTACCCTTCCCCTTACCCTTCGCCACTTCTCCTTTTTTGCCTGCCACAACCGCGGCAGGCGCAACCGCTGCTGCTTTCGGCCCACGCCCGCGCCGGGGTGGTGGAGATGGAGGCGGAGGAGGCGGCGCAAATGGCTTCAGGAATTTCAACGTCTCCGTCCGCGAGCGCAGCTTGCCATCGAGCAGCAGCATGAACACATCCCGCGCAATCTTCGGATACTCAGGCAGCGCCGGCGTAATCAGTAACTCCGTCATCTCAGGCAGCGGAATTCGCTGCTGCACCTGCCGCCACTTGGTCAGGAAGTTCTTGATCTTCTGCGCTACGGTCTGCTGCCGCGCCGTCACTGCAAGAAACAGAATCATCTCCGGCCGCGCCCCGGACAGCAGGTTCCACGTCCGCGATGGCGTTGCCGCTTCCTTCCCGGTTAGCCGCTTCGCCAGCTCCTTGGCATGATCCTCAATGTCGCGCCACGACTCGATCAAGTCCTTGCGCGGAATCTGACGCCTCAAATCAGAGATGTCCTTATCCGAAAGCCGCGCCGTCAGAAAATGCATCACCGCCGGCGATGGATCCACCGTATAACCCAGATCCACCATCTGCTGCCGTGTTTTCATCAACTGCGCCAGGCCGTTCGTGTCCACCTTGGCCGACGACCAGTGCGGATGCAGCACTTTCAGCCACTCTTCCTTTTCCAGCGCCTTCACCACATTCAGCGGATCATCTTCGTGTGCCAACTGCGCAATCTCGTGCCCCACGGCACTGCGCGAGATGTGCTCAATGTATTTGTTTTCTTTCGCCGCGTCGTAGCGCTGCTGGGTGCGTTCCTCGAGCGGCCAGTGAAAGCGCGCCGCAAACCGCGTAGCGCGAATCAGCCGAGAAGGATCTTCCACGAACGAGTAATTGTGCAGAATCCGCAACAGCTTCGCTTCGATGTCGGCCACGCCGTTGAACGGATCGAGCAGCAACCCGCGCGACCCCTCATTCAGCGAAAGCGCCATGGCGTTTACCGTAAAGTCGCGCCGCCGCAGATCGTCCTGAATGCTCGCCGGCGTAATCACTGGCGCCTTGCCCACCCTTTCGTAATGTTCGGTGTGCGCCATGCCGATCTCGGCCCGCACGTTCCCCGGCAGCACCAGAAACAGGGTGCGCACGTCTTCGTCATGGCCGGCCACTTGCGCGCCCGCCCGCTCGAAGTCCTTCTGCAGTTTGAGAGGATTGCCCTGAACCGTGAAGTCCAGGTCGCGAATGGTAAACCCGCTGATAATGTCGCGAATCGCCCCGCCAGTAAGGTATAGAGTGATTCCCGCGGCGCGGGCTATCTCTTGCACCAGATTGACGCCTTTCATCTGATCCGGCGTCAACCGGATTTCCATCGTGTAAATGTAATCAGCCATTCGTCTTCAGACAACCAACTTCAAACAATCCCGCAGGCCGCACTTTCCTGCACATCCTGGACCCAGCCGGACCGGACAACATTCACTGCTTTTCCACAGGATTTCCACAGACTGCAGGGGCCCAGACCAGTCCCTTCAAGACCGATCAATACTCAAGTTATTAAATACAAAGCGCTTAACCAGAGTTTAGTCGAGACCAAGCAACTTAAAGGAATAACACAAGGTTTATAATTTGGCTACTGCCAACGTGGATTCGCAGGATTTCTTCCCATTTAGTGCGAGAATGAGGCGGCTGTCGTATGAGTGAGAACCGATTTTGGAGATGGGAACTGATTTTAGAGAAAGGCACACGGCAAGCAGTCATCAGACTCCAGTCCCGTCTAGGGACGGAATTCATTAGCCCCGGACGTAAGTCCGGGGTCAGGCGGGGACAACGAACGAGTCCCGAAGGGACGGCACCCCGCAGCTTAGATCTTGGAAGCACCGCTCTTGCGGAAGCCGAATGCCGATAGCCGGCCGCCGATTTTTGCCGAATCCGATCCATGCCCTCGACCCATAAGAAAGTAATCGTCCGCAAGATGGACCGGGACTCCGTATCCGGCTACGTCTCCCCGGCGCAATTCGTCACCGAAGGCAAACTCGAATTGCTCAACACCTCCGGCAACGTAGTCGCCATGGACCTGCGCGAGATCAAAGGCGTCTACTTCGTCCGCGAGTTCGGCGACTCCGAATCGCTCACCCGCAAGACCTTCACCACCCGCCCCCGCTCCGAAGGCCTGTGGGTCCGCCTGCGCTTCAAGGACAACGAAATCCTCGAAGGCCTAATGCCCTCCGACCTGACCCAAAACCTGCCGGAAGGCTACCTGGTCAACCCTCCCGACCAGCGCTCGAACACCCAGCGCATCTTCGTCCCCCGCACCGCGCTGGAATCGTTAACGGTTCTAGCCGTAATCGGCGCCACCCGCCGCCCGCGCCGCGGCCCCACCGACGACCAGCGCCAAGTCCCCATGTTCGAAGAATAACGCTCCGATTTGTCATCCTGAGCGGAGCACGACGGCGAGCCCCGCGAGCTGTCGCGCGTAGTCGAAGGATCCCTAACATCTTTGCAGAACCCTCGGCCCCGCAGGGAATTTGGGTCGGATACCGTATTTCGTGCGCTTGCAAGAGTAGGTTCGCTTTGTCATCCTGAGGAAGCGGAAGCCTGCGCGCCGTATGGGGGCCGGCCGACCCCTGCAGCACCACTGAAGAGGCTGCCCCACGCTTGCGCGTTCTTTGCGCAAGAGTGCGGACGACGCTGCCAGCAGCGCCGATCTCAACCTCAACTTAAGTGCCGCCGCAGTTCGATCTGACTGCCTCCCGGAGCGTCTAAGAAAGTGTCCTTCCTTGCAACCCGCTACTCATTCCCATGTTCTAATTCCACCAGGAGGGCGTTATGGAAAAGCTTCGTCTCGCGCTCTTTTCCCTGGGCATGGTTCTGGCTGCGTCATTGGCATTGTCCTGCGGCGCAAGTTCACATCCCACTCCCACCGGTCAACTCCAGTCCATCACCATAAGCCCCGCCACCGCCGCGGCGGGCCTTCCCGGTGAGCAGATACAGTTCACCGCCACCGGCCACTACAATACCCCTCCTCTCACGCTCACTCCGCAACCCGCCAAGTGGGGTGCGTGTTATCAAAATGCTTCCACAACCGCGGTGTCCGTCACCTCCACAGGTCTGGCTCAATGTGTTGGGGCTCCAGACGAACCAGACGCCGAATATTCGATCTTCGCATTCGACCCCACCGCCTGTACCGTGATAAACGCATGCGGCGGAGGCTGCACTATCGTCGGTACCGCACAACTCAGCTGTTCGGGCAACCAGGTAGTTGCTTCACTCGCGCAGCATCACGGAAATTAAATTCAGCGCCCGTGTGACATCTGACCTTGCCATCCACAGCCTCAATCACCGATCCTATTGGCGGAGCAGTCCGGCACATCGTTTCTGCGCTCAGCTGCCCCTGCTAAGTCCTTTGTTGTCTAGATTATGACCTCTAAGTCCTTTGTTTCACGGATTTTGCGGGCCAAAACATGCTTAACTCGATGATTCTAAAGATTGGAGGGGGGGAGGGGGGTGCCCCGTTATAAAAAGGTAAACAGCGGCAGATGATCACGACTGGAACTGGTGTACGATTTACTCGCGCCTCACCAGACATCCACATGAAACTCTCTGCCATCGCATCCGCCCTCAACGCGCGCCTCGAAAACGGTTCGCCCGAAATCGACATCACCGGCCTCAACGGCATCGAGCAAGCCGGCCCAGGAGAACTCACTTTCGTCGCCAACCCCAAGTACGCCGCCGCCGCCCGACTTACCAAGGCCGCAGGAGTGATTGTTGCCGAGAACTTTCCTATGATCCCCGCAGCCACGCTGCGTGTCGAGGATCCTTATCTCAGCTTCGCGCACGCCCTCGAACTGTTCCACCAGCCGCAGCGTTATGCCCCAGGAGTGCATCCCACGGCCGTCATCCATCCCAGGGCGAAGATCGGCCGCAGCGCGCACCTCGGTCCTTACGTCGTCGTCGACGAGAACGTCGTGATCGGCGACCACGCCGTGTTGCTGGCGCACGTCGTCATCTATCGCGGAGCAAAGATCGGCAACAATTTCTTCGCCCACGCGCATGCCGTCGTCCGCGAGAACTGCCGCCTCGGCAACAACGTGCTGCTGCAGAACGGCGTAGTGATCGGCTCCGACGGCTTCGGCTTCGCCAAGACGCACGAAGGACATTGGCACAAGATTCCGCAGCCTGCTCCGGTCGTGATGGAAGACGACGTCGAGGTTCAAGCGAACTCCTGCATCGACCGCGCCAGCGTCGGCGAAACTCGCATCGGGCGCGGAGTCAAGATCGACAATCTCGTGCAAGTCGGCCACGGATCGCAGGTCGGCGAAGATGCCCTGCTCTGCTCACAGGTAGGCCTCGCCGGTTCTACAGAAATCGGCAAACGAGTGATTTTGACTGGTCAGGTCGGGGTTGTCGGACACTGCAAGGTCGGAGAAGCCGCCATCGTCACCCCGCAGAGCGGAGTAGCTCACGACATTCCTGCAGGGGCGCTGGTCAGCGGAGCACCCGCGGTCGATCACAAGTTGTGGCTGAAGTATTCCGCGATCCTGCCGAGATTGCCGGAGATCGCGCGCGCTGTGCGGGCTAAGGCTTCGAAAGAGTGAAGCCCAAATTCGCTCCCGCGCTTTCAGTTCTCCGCACTCCCTCTGTGGGTTCCTCTGACCTCTGTGGTTGCAGGGGTCTGTCGGAACTCCTCCGGCAGACCGCTATCAATCACCGCCCGCACTTTCTCCATCAAACATTCCCGGTTGCCGAAATCTTTGGGTTCAATCGGAGGATGAAAGATCACAGTCGCCACTCCCGGCTTGATCCCGAACCTAGCCTTCGGCATCAAGTCGTGTGTGCCCGCAATCGTTACCGGAACCACAGGCACTCCGCACTCCATCGCCAAATAGAATGGGCCCTTCTTGAAGGGCAGCAGCTTGCCATCAAACGAACGATGGCCTTCCACGTAGACGGTCATGTTGATCCCCTGCTGCACCACCTGCTTCGAGAACCGCACCGACTCGATTCCAGCATCACGATTGCCTCGATCCACTGGTATCAGAGACCCGATCCGCATCGCCCGGCCCAGAATCGGAACGCGGAACAACTCCTTCTTCACCATCACCGACGTGCGCCGCGGAATCAACGGAATCGTAATCGGCGGATCCAAGTTCGATACGTGGTTCGACATGAAGATATAAGTGCGTGCCGGGTCGAGTTTGTCGAGCCCCACGGTTTGCACTCGAACTCCAGTCAGCCGCACCCCATTCCACGCACCAAACATGAACATGCGATACAGCAGGCTGACGTCCCCTGAAATGAATGTCCAGGGAAAGCCGATCAGCGCCGCCACCGGCGCGGCCAACGCCCAGAAAACCAGCATCGCGATGGTGTGGATCATATTGAGCGCCCCTGAAGCGCCGGTGCCTCTAGTGAGGATGTGTCTCTTGCGGAGCCTGCGCCTCGCCCTTCAGCCACGCTGCCCGGCGCGCCTGCTGTTCCGCCGTAACGTTTGCCATGTCTTTAATTTCGTATGAAATCTCTTCGCGCCTTGCCACCTTCCACTTCAACTCGCGCTCTCCACCGCGCCGGCCGCGGACCTTTACCGTGATCGTATCGCCTGCCGTGAATCGAGCCATTTCGTCGGAAGACTCTTGTCCCGCAGCCTTGCCGTTGATTTCCAGAATCGTATCGCCCGTTTGCAGACCCGCTCGCTCCGCTTCGCTACCAGCAGTTACAGCCGCCACCGCCATGGGGCTATCAAAATTGCGCGAGGCCACAAACCCCGCATCCGCCCTAGAGTTTTTTCCTTCCACTAGTCGAAGCCCTACCCCACGAAGGAAATCATTCCACGGGATTTCCTCGGTCCCGACGACGTACTTCGCAAAAAACCATCCCAGATCCGAATGGCTCACCGCCTCGGCAGCCTCGCGTACGCCATCCGAATCAGGAAAAAACCGTCCCTTCCTCGCGAAATTTTGATTCATCCATTGAAAGACCTCGCGCAAGGATGCCTGTCCGTGGCTTGCCTCGCGCACGGCCAGGTCCAGCATGATGCCCAACAACTCGCCTTTGTTGTAATAAGAAATGCTGCGCTCCGGGCGTCGGTAGTAGGCGTCACCCTCCAGCCACGCATCCAGGCTCGACTCTTCCGCCGACTGCGTCAGGTGTGCCGGACGCCACTCGAATTCGCCGATTCCCGATTCCAGCTGCTGCTCGAAGTGACGCTCGTCGAGCAGTCCACCGCGCAACTGAATAATGTCCGCCGCCGTGCTGGTGCATCCCTCGCTGAACCATAGCGCTCGCGTGTAGTTCTCTCGCGTGTAATCCACCGGTTCAAGCGTCTGGGGACGGATTCGTTTTACGTTCCACAGATGGAAAAACTCGTGCGCCGTCACCGAAGTCAACACCTCGGGAGCCCTCGAGAGTACCTCGGCGTTTACCGCTATCGCGGTTGAGTAGGCATGCTCCATACCGCCGCCGGATGGCGCTCGGGGAAAGTGATAGATAAACATGTAGTCGTCGAAGGGACGATCATCCATCCAACTGGTCGCGGCCGCCGCGATCTTGCGCAGCATGGCAGTAATTGTTGCCATGTCGTAGTCGCCAGACTCAGCATCAACAATTACGCGATAGTGTCCGCCAGCTTCTTCGAAATCAGATTCCTTAAAGTCTCCGATTTCAACCGGAGAATCTACCAGCCGGTCATAACTTTCCGCAGTGAACTTGCCTACAGGCAATGCGGTAAGCGGCGTGGCGACGTGCCACGTGTCGGGGACCCGGCTGAAACGCACGATCATCGGCCCGTTCCGGGCGTCCACCGGGTACATGAGAATCTGGGCCAGATTGAAAAAGGCATGGTGCGAATTGAACTGAGCTCCGAACGGCCCGGGCGAATCGACAAAGATCTGATACTCAACCACAGCGCCGCCTTCCGCGCCCGTGATCTGCCAGCGGCTCTTATCCAAGTCGCGCACCGCGAGGGCGTGCCCGGCACCGTCTTTCGCACGTATCCAGTTCACATACTGCGCGAAGTCCCGCACCTGATACAGCGCGTTCCAAACCGGAAGCTGCAATTCCCGTTGCGCCCTTCCTTCCGGCAGCAGGATTTGCACCTCGACCAGATGCTGCTCGGGATTCTCCAAAGAAATTATGTAGCTGGTTGCCGCGTGGGATCGCGCGACAGCCATCGACACCAGAAGAAAAAAGAAAAGACTTCGTCGCACGCAGACTTCTGTCACGATCGAATGCCTCATCGGTTCCCTGCCGCATTCGCCGAATCAACGGACCCACCTTCGCCAACTAACGCACGCAACTGCGCAGGCAGCTTCTCGTAGATGCCGCCGAATCCGCCGTTGGAAAGAATCGCCACCACGTCGCCGCTGCGCATCTCCGGGGCGACCGCTTGCACGATTTCGTCCGCATCCCCCATCAAACGCACGTGGCCGCCGTGTTTCTGAATATCTTTCGACAGTTCCGGCAAATTCAGCCGCTCATTCTCAGGGAGCGACTCTGAACGGAACACGCTCGCCACGATCACTTTGTCGGCCAGGGCCAGACTCCGCGCCAGATCAGCCTGCAGCACACGCCGCCTTAGCGTATTCGACCGCGGTTCAAGAATCGCCCAGAGCCGCGCACCCACATACCGCGACCGCAACGCCTTCAGCGTCCCCGCAATCGCCGTGGGATGATGCGCGAAGTCGTCGATGATGGTGATGCCATTCACTTGCGCCTTCACTTCCAAGCGCCGCTTGACACTCTTAAATGTCTTCAGGGCCGCCCCAATCTCCTCTTTCGAGATGCCGTAGGCTGCCGCCATCGCCGCCGCTGCGGTTGCGTTCCACACGTTGTATTCGCCCGCCAGGGGGAACTCCAGATCAGCCCAGGCGTGCCCATCCCGTAGCACCGACCACGTAGTGCACCCCGCCTCGAATTTCAGGTTTGTGATTCGCCAGCGCGAAAGTGGCCCGGCGCCATAGCGTTCCGCAGGGCAGAAAGACTTGCTCAAACACCTTTCGAGGCTGGCGCTCTCGGCAACCCCACCAGCCACGCCGTCGAAAGCAATAATCCGCCCGCGCCCTGGAATCAGGTTCACCAGCCGCTTGAACGCTGTCTCCACTGCGTCGAGGTCCTTGTAGATATCAGCATGATCGAATTCCACAGACGTAAGAATCACGGCATCTGGAAAGTAATGTAAGAACTTCGGCCCCTTGTCGAAAAACGCCGTGTCGTACTCGTCGCCTTCAAGGATGAAATGTTTCCCCTGACCCAGATAGAAGCTCGAACCGAAGTTTTCCGCGATCCCACCGATCAGAAACGAAGGCTGCATCCCTGCACTGTGAAAAATCCACGCCAGCATAGAGGTCGTTGTAGTCTTTCCGTGCGTCCCCGCGACTACCAGCACCTCCCTGCCGCACAGGAATTCATCATGCAGTAATTGCGGGAGGGAACAAAACGGAATGCGCTGGTCCAGGAGTTGCTCCAGTTCGGGATTTCCCCGCGAAATTGCATTGCCCACAACCACCAGATCGGGACGAGGCTCCAGATTTCGAGCATCAAAGGGCTGGGCCACGGGAATCCCCAGCTCTGCCAGAAAATTCGACATCGGCGGATAAGCCGCAGCGTCCGAGCCAGTCACGCGAAACCCGCGCTGCTTCAGCATCCCCGCCAGCGACGCCATCGCCGTGCCGCAGATTCCGATTAAGTGAATGTGCTTTGCTTGGTCCATGACCTCGAAGGCTAGCTAGCTCTTTCCGGCGGTAGTTACAGCCGCTTCCAGAATTTTCAAACTCACCCGCCCACCACCTACCGTCAACCCAGCCCGCACGCCAATCGGCAGCGTGATGTTTCTCGACATCACATGTCCAGACGGCACGCCATACGCCACCGGCACTCCCAACTCACCCACAATCCGAAGCACAACTTCTTCCAGCGTGTAGGACTGATTCGCGGTCTGCATGCAATCCCGCATCTGACCAAACACGATTCCCCGCACTCCATCCAGCTTGCCGCCTAGCTTCAACTGCATCAGCATGCGATCGATTTGAAATGGCTTCGCCGCCAGGTCCTCAAGAAACAGAATGGTACCCGCTGTCTTGATCTCGTAGGGAGTCCCGACTGAGGCCACAAGGATCGATAGGCAGCCTCCATAGAGAGTTCCTTCGGCCGCACCGTCCACCAATCCGCTCGCTCCAGAACCCGCGCCCAGATCGGCTTCCCAAGGCTTCGTCTCCGCCAGCGCTGCCTGCCAGGAAGCCAGGTCCACGCCATCTTCGTGCAGCCAGTCTTTCGCGACCATCGGTCCGTGGAAGCTTACCAAGCCGATCGCATCGGCAAAATGAGTGAGCAGCGTGGTTACGTCGCTGTAGCCAACGAAAATCTTGGGGTGTGCCTTGATCTTCTCCCAGTCCAGCGCCTCAAGCAGATAGTTCGCGCCGTACCCGCCGCGCGCACAGACAATCGCCCGCACATCCTCGCGCACAAACATTTCTTCCAGTTCACGCGCCCTTCGTTCCACCGAGCCCGCGAAGTATATATCCTGATCAAGGATGGAATCAGAATAAATCGGCCTGTAACCCGCGCGCCGGAGCCCTTCGCACCCAGCCTCCAAATCCCCGCGCTTGATATTGCTGGCCGGCGCCACAATGCCCACCGTATCGCCCGGTCGAAGGGCAGGCGGCTTGATACGAGAAGTGGATAAAGAAGACATCTTTCTAGAAGCCTATTATGAAAATGAAACGCGATCCGTACGGATGAGATTTCGAATCACTAACCTGCGCAAACAAAGCGGTCTAACTCAAGAAAAACTCGCCCCGGCACACCAACCGTGCCGCCCCGCGCAGAAATACTAAATTGCCTTCCTTACGCACCGTCTGGATTCCGCCCGGGGCATGCACCCGAATCGGAGACTCCGCCCTGCCCGTCACCATCGCGGCCACCGCAGACGCGCAGGAACCCGTCCCCGACGACTGTGTCTCTCCCACTCCGCGCTCGAAGAAACGAACTTTCACATCGTGCTTCCCGTCGACTAAAACCAGCTCAACGTTTATTCCGTGCTTGAATTCAGAACTACGCTGAATCTGGGCTGCCTCGTGCTGCCAGTTCCCGGAAAACTCCGTCACAAAAACCACGTAGTGTGGATTTCCCATCGAAACCGGAATCCCGCGCACCTCGCGAGCACCCAGTTTGACGGCCAGTTCCGCTCCCACCACAGCCTCGCCCATCTCGACCTCAAACTTATATTCGGATTCGCTCCGGCCGATTAGCATGCAAGTCTTTAATCCAGCCCCGGTCTGAATCGTGATCCTTTGCTTTTCCTGCTCCGCGCAAACATACGCTGCCACGCAGCGCGTGCCGTTGCCGGAAATCTCAGCCTCGGAGCCGTCAGCGTTGATCAGCCGAAGCTCCAGATCTGCCGATGGGTGCGGATACATCCACTCCACCCCGTCCGCTCCCACACCCTCGTGCCGGTCGCACAGGCGCCGCGTAAGGGCTGCCATGTCCCTCTGCGCGACACTGTCTTCAATGTCTAGAGAATCGATCAGCAGAAAATCATTTCCGCAGGCACTTGCCTTCACAAACGGAATCACTCCAACCGGTGGGCTCACTCCAGTTCCACCGGCCCCAGACAGCTCGCACCACCCAGCACCGCTGATGTTTTCAATTCCCGCAACAACTCCTCCTGGTCACGATTGCAACCTGCCACGTCAAATTGGACCCGGACGTGCTGGCTGGTGCTGCCGCTCACAACGTTTTGCATCATGCGATGTTTGTGTTCCAGAATGCGGTTGACCTCCAGCGTAATCTCTTCCACGCTCTTACCCGTCACTTCGTAGGTGGTGAGCAGGGTCTTCAAGTTGAAAGTTAATTCCAGATGGCCCAGCGCGAATAGCGCGATCAGAACCACGACTGTGGCAAAAATCGCTGTCAGGTAAAGGCCTCCCCCCGTAGCCATGCCTATGGACGCCACAACGAACAGCGTTGAAGCCGTGGTCAAGCCAGTCGTCAGTCCCCGCATGTGCAGAATCGATCCCGCACCGATGAAGCCAATCCCCGGGATGATCTGTGCCGAAATGCGAGTGTGGTCCCCCAGGTACTTCACCGCGAGCGCATCCGAAAGAATTGTGAACATCGCGGCGCCAAAACAGATAAACATGTTCGTGCGCAGACCCGCCGGCCGATGCCTCAGCTCCCGCTCCAATCCGATGAGCCCGCCGAGGATGGCCGCCAACACCAGGCGGACAAGCGAGGACGCAACAATGCCGCTCGCCATCTCCCCGTGCAGCAAATCGACGATGTGTTGCCAGTTCATCGGTGCAATCCCCGCCAAATGGATTTCAGATGGCCGGATTCTACCACCGGAACGTACCGTCGTTGGCGGCCTTCCGCGTTAACCTGCCTGATTACCGCCTCTGCTCTTACTTGAGCTGCTGCGCGGGTGCCTGCGCTCGCCCCTGAAAGATTGCCGCCCGCGGCTGCCCCATGGTGTGGATCTCGACCAGCGCCATCAGATGCTGGTTTTTCGCCGCCGTCCACACCGGGTCACCCTCGAATCCCACTGGGTAATCCGCGTACCCCGCCGGATTCGCCAGCGCGCGCTCCCACAATCCTTCCGGATCGACGGGTCGCTTCCACACCCGATGATTGCCTTCGTTGATCACCCGCCGCAACGGAACACCGGCCTGCTCCAGCGCACCCACGTGCTCGCCCAAATACATCAGCAGCGTCGAATCTGCTGGCAGCGACTTGATCCAGCTCGCCAGTTGTTCATCCAGCGAGACGCGCCCGCGCATGTTGATCGCGGCTTCGCGATAACAAATCGGGTCCGCACGCCAGATCGCGCCATAGTTCGTGACCGCCAGCGCGACAACGCTCAAGAATGTGGCGGCGTCTGTCCAGCGACTCCAGGAAGCTTGAAAGCGCGGAATCCTACCTACACATTGACAGACAAAAGAGATCCCTAATGGAACAAACACTGCAAACGCCGGAAGCAGTTCCAGTCCATAGCGAACGTTGTATTGTGAGAACGGCCACCACGTTGGAACGAAAAGCGGCACGCTGCCATAGGCGATGGAAAGAGCGTAAAACGGCAGCGGCGCCCAGAGAAGCACTGCGACCCGGCCACGACGCTTGAACCAAGCCACCAGGCTTCCCAGCAGGGCCAAGGCCAGCCAGACCCGCCCCTGCCAGTTCGTCTCCCCCACATTCAGTTCCGCCGCTTTCAGAAAATACGAGCCCGCGGCCAACAGGTTCCCTTTCGCCGGATTCACCGTCGCGGTCTTTTGCTCAATCGCCTTTGCGGAGTAAGGCCCGTTCGCAAACTCCAGTGGATTCCGGTATACGGCGGCGTTGTACGCGATCCAAAGCAGCGGAGCAGCCACAGCCAATAAAACAAACTTCACAAGTGCAGTCCGTGACGGTGGAACCGACGATCCACGTGTCCCATCCGCGGTCTCTTTTCGCGGGTAGAAGTTGACAACCACAGCTCCACCCATCAACACCGCGGCCAGAAACCATCCGTCGTATCGCGTCCAACAGGCCGCCGCCAAACACAGCCCACACTTTGTCAGCGCTTTCGCGTTGCCCTGCGCAAACTCAGCGAAGTACATCACTGCCCAGATGAAAAACGCCAGATACAGCGACTCGCCCATTGCCGTCGCCTGTATGTAAATGAGATTCGGATTCGCTCCGTAAACGATCGCCGCAACCCACGCCCCAATTGTTGCCGCGCTGTCCACTTGCCCATTACGGCTGAACGCCGCGCGCACCAGACGAAATATTCCCAATACGCCAAGTGCGTACCCAGCCATAGACGGAATCGAGCCGCCCGAGCCGCTCTGCCACATTTGCTTCGACACGATGAACGGCACGATCAACAGGTGGGGCAACGGCAGCCACACCGTTCCCAGTTGCAGCAGCCCCGGAGTTCTCGAATCAAACACACGACGTGCGATGTTGATGTGCGCCACGACATCGCCGTACAGCAGCACATCTCCGTGCCGGTAGTAGAAGAGGAAGGAAAATACCGAGACGAAGATCGCCAGCCATACCAGTCGCACGATCTCAACTTCGGAATGTGTTCTCGGCGGCGGAGGTTGCGGCTTCATTCGAGGTGAGTAAGTTCACGAAAAATCTGAAAGCGTTCGTCGATCTCTTCGCGGGTCAGCGACTGCAGCCGCTCTGTGCCAAAGCTTTCCACGGCGAACGATCCCATCACTCCACCGTAGAACAACGCCCGCTTCAGCACTTCGCGGTTCAATTCTTCCTGCGACGCCACATAGCCCATGAATCCGCCGGCAAATGAGTCGCCGGCACCGGTCGGATCCTTCACTTCATCAAGCGGTAAGGTCGGCGCGCGAAAAGGATGGCGTCCAATCCCGAACGCCCCTTCGCGAAAGAAAATTGTCGCGCCATATTCTCCGTGCTTGATGACCAAGGCTTGCGGCCCCATGGCGAGGACTTTCTGGGCCGCGCGCGGCAGATTCTTCTCGGCCGCCAGCATCTTGGTCTCGGTATCATTGATGAGCAGCACATCTACCAGCTTCAGGGTTTCGGCCAGCTCTTTGCGCGCACCCTGGATCCAGTAATTCATGGTGTCGCATCCGGTCATCCGAACGCGGTTCATCTTCCGCCGCACGTTGGCCTGCAGGGTCGGCTGAATGTTGGCCAGAAACAGAAACTCCGTATCCTCGTACTCCTTCGGAATCCGCGGATTAAACGTCTCAAACACATTCAGATCGGTAAAGGTCGTTTTGGCCTCGTTCAGATTCTCGCCATACGTCCCACCCCAGCGAAATGTTTTGCCCGCGGCGCGCTCGATGCCACGCGTATCTATCCCGCGCTTCTTCAGAACGTTTTCATACTCCGCAGTGAAATCCTCGCCCACCACTGCCACCACGCGAACGGGAGTAAAATAGCTGGCGGCCAGCGAAAAATAAGTCGCAGCTCCACCCAGAATACCCTTCACGCTGCCCGAAGGCGACGCGATGTCATCAAATGCAACCGAACCCACAACGACAATGCTCATCTTAACCTCAGTGATCAGTGGCCAGTGGTCAGTGGCCAGCGATAATCGGGGATGTTGGTCTTGCCGGCCACTGACCACTGATCACTGACCACTGCCTTTCACATATTTTCCAATGATCAGCTTCAACTTCTTCCTCGTGGCCGCCGGAATCTTCTTGGGATCAGTCAAAATCGCGTGCGCCAGCGCCGACCCGCACTTGCACGACCGGCCGGAGGGCATCACTGCGACGGTTTCGCGGATCACTCTGGTCGCGTTCTCCGCGTTCTTCAGCAGCACCGCCACAATCTGATCCACCGTCACCGAATCGTGATGCGGATGCCAGCAGTCGTAATCCGTCACCATGGCCACCGTCACGTAGCAAAGCTCCGCTTCGCGCGCCAGCTTCGCCTCCTGCAGATTGGTCATCCCGATCACATCCATCCCCAGTTCGCGATACACGTTGGACTCCGCCTTGGTCGAAAATTGCGGGCCTTCCATGCACAGGTAAGTCCCGCCACGTTTGCCGGTCACGCCGATTTTCTTGCATGCTTCCTCGACCACCCCTGCTAGTTCGCCACATACAGGATCGGCAAAGGCAATGTGCGCCACTACCCCGGCGCCGAAGAACGTATCCACGCGATGCCGCGTGCGATCAAAGAACTGGTCCGGGATCACGAAATCCAGGGGCTTGTGTTCTTCTTTCAATGACCCGACTGCCGAAACAGAAACAATTCTCTCAACCCCAAGTTGTTTGAACCCGTGAATATTGGCACGAAAATTCAGCTCGCTCGGCAGAATCCGGTGGCCGCGCCCATGCCGCGCCAGGAAAGCCACCCTGCGACCCTCCAGGGTGCCGCAAACGTAGGCGTCGGAAGGCGTGCCGAACGGCGTCTTCACCCGCACTTCCTTCACCTTGCTCAGACCCGGCATAGCATAAAGCCCGCTGCCGCCGATGATCCCAATCTCCGCCTGTACCACCAATCCTCCAGAGTTCGTACCTACAGAAGCCTTCCGGACGTGGAAGCCAAACTCGTGATTATACAAGACCCTCCGTCCACCTCTGTGCCCTTGGTGGTTCAACCGTTGCTAACCCGCTACAATCTCTCGATGCGATTCGCAGCGTCTATACCAATCCTCCTCTATGCTGCCGCCCTCGCACAGAACGCACCCAAACTCGCGTCCCAGCCCGAGCCCAAGACCGTGACCGTTCCTATCACGCTCAGCCACAACCGCGTCATCATCGACGTTGACCTTTCATTCCCTGATGGAACAACGCAGCGCGTTCATGCCTGGATCGACGACGGAAATCCGGATCTCTACCTATCGCAGCGCCTGGCCGCACTTACCGGACGTGTCTCTTGTAACGGGCAGCTGTGTGTAGGCACTGCACCGGTTAGCATGAACATCGGCGGCATGACAATCGGTCTTGGCGGAGGACTCCCGGGGGCCGGGATAAAAGAAGCGAAAGTCCCAGCTGGCAGTGCTCCGATTGCTCCCGGGCTGAACGTCGAAGTCAACGTTCCATCCACGGTCCTGTGCAACTACGACGTGCTCGTTGATTTTCCGGATCGCAAATTCATCATCGCCCAATCCGGCAGCCTGAAATTCAACGGCGTTAAAACAAAGGCGATCGTAAACGGCGGGAACGGCCTGGTTCAGATCCCCAGCAAAATCGGAGACAAGAAATATAATCTCGCGCTCGACCTGGGCTCTTCGATCAGCTTTTTGTCAGACGACCTCTTTGAGAAGCTCGCCACGATACACCCCGACTGGCCGCATATGACGGGAGCTGTCGGGCCCGCCAATACGTGGGGACTGGATGATGAACCAAAGTGGAAGCTGATGCGCGTGGACCGAGTGGAGTACGGCCCGCTCTTCCTGACAGACGTTCCCGTGGCTGATTTTCCCGCGGATCGGTTCGCTTTTTTCGAAAAACGGGCCGGCGTTCCCACTTCTGGACTGCTCGGCGCTGATGCGCTCCTCAACTATCGCATCGGCATTGACTACGCTCGCTCTACCGTCTATTTCGACATCGGCCGCTTGTTCAATGTCCCTGACTTCGACGTCATCGGCCTGATTTTGCGTCCCGAAGACGATGGACGATTCACTATTCTCGGCGTCGCCGACTACGACGGCAAACCTTCCGTTCCCCAAGGGAGCGATGGCGTTCAGGCGGGCGACCACCTCGTAGCCGTCGACGGCATCCCCGTCCCCGGTTCCACTCTGGGACAGGTCTGGCACATGCTAGGGGGCTCGCCCGGTCAAGAACGTGTGCTTACCGTTGAGCGCGGCGGCCATCGACTCACCGTCGTCGCCAAAGTGCAACACTTTTTGGGGGAGGTGCGACAGGAGAACCAAACTGAGAAGCGATCGGTCAGGAAAAAGTGAGATCATCTTTCGCGCTTACTTGCCAAACACTTCCTTCTCCAGCGTTTCCGTCGTCGCCGGATCCAAACTCTCGCTAACCAGCACAGTGTCTCCCTGCTCCTCAATTACCACGATGCCCTCTTCGGTGGCCCATGCGTGCCGGCCTGTCAGAACTGCGACCTTGGACTGTAGATTCTGCGGTGCCGCTGGGCTGGCGGAAGCCTCTACTATCTCTTCCGCCTTCTTGTACCGCTGCCCGAGCGACCGCGCATAAATCTCGGCAAACTCCGCCGCCATTACCGAGTTCGACCACCGCGACACATAAAGCAGCCCCAGCGGAGCCGCCGTGTCGTTTTTCGGACGCGCCGCGTAGTAGTATCCGCCCCGCCATTCCGGATAGATCAGCTTTGACACTTCCTTCCCCGCATATTGCTCAATGAGCACCGCAACATCAAACTCGCCCATTGCTCCGATATCAAACTTGATGTAATCCTTGAAGTCACGCTTAAACTCCGGCAAGCGCATGGGCTCGATTTTTTCGCCGGAGAGGTAGGTCTCAGGCTGCATGATCTGCCGTGTCGTATGCGGCGGATTCGCCAGTACGCCGGCAAAGGCCTTCTCCTTGCCGCCGTTCGCCATCAATTTCACCACAAAGTCCATCCCATAGCTGTAGGGAAACGTCAGCGACTCCTTCATGAAAATGGGAGCGTCGTTGAACACCTTGGTGTTCGGCGTCCCCGTCAAGGTTTCCGCTTCCATCCCTTCCACCAGGTCTGGAGAATCGGCAATCGAGCGTCCTGCCGGAGCCAGGGCATACTGAAACATCACGGCTTGCGCCTGCCCTTCGATCACTGCCTCGCGGGCGTCGTCGACCTCGTCGTTCTCAATGTCTTCGGGCGTGGGATCTTTCCTGATCTCGCCCAGATCCTTGTCGCCTTTCTTCATCCACTTGTCGAGGCCGATCGTCTGATCTTGAAGGGCATGCGTCAGTTCATGCGCCAGCACCGGCTCCTGCTCTTCCAGGGGAACCCAGTCCAGCAGGTTCACGGTTTTTGTCTTGGGATCGTAGTACCCCGCTACTTCTTCGCGCAGCAAATCCACCAGCAGCTTTTCCATGTCAAATTCGCGCGGCAGAAGCCCGAACTTCTTCAGCACCAGCTCGGAGCGTTGCAGCCTTTTCACGTCTTCGTCCTTCATATGCTTCGTCAAATAGGCTACTACCTCGTCGCGGCTGGTCAGGCGGCGTTTGACCTGCTTCTTGATCGGCAGTCCCGTCTGCTTGCTGTCGAAGGCCAGAATCTCATCGACGGAGTGGAACAGTTCCTCCGCCTCGTGCGGCGTGATCTTGACTTCTTTATCTGGGGTGGCTGGTTTAGTAGCGCCGGCGTCCTCGCCGGCAGGTTTCTGCTCCTGTGTAGCAGGTGCTTGTGTGGAAGGTGCTTGTGTGGGTCGGACACTCCCTTCGGCTCCGCTCAGGGCAGGCTTGTCCGACTGCTTTTGATCTTGATCTGGGTTTTGATTTTGATTTTGATCCTGGGATTGCAGGACCGGAATCCGCCCCGCCTGGTCCTGCGCCTGCGCCCAGGCCAGCCCCGTACCAAAAAAAATCAGAACGGCAAATACCGGGCTAGGCAACCTGCAGCAAATTAGCCTAACGATATCCATTAGGAACGAGTCTACCCTGTTTGCCTATACTCTCTTCAAGGACAAACATGACAACCAAGACTCCCATAAATCTCTGGACTTCCAGCGGCCACGTCCGCGACTACCTCGAACGCGCTGATTCCATCCTGCACCGGACTGAAGGTGAATCGACCCTTATGGAATTTATTCCGAGGACCGCACGCCGCGTCCTCGACTTAGGCACCGGCGACGGCCGATTGCTCGCCCTGGTCAAGTCTGGGCTCGCCCAGACCGGCGTGGAAGCCGTGGCCATCGACTTCTCGCCCGCCATGCTCGCCGCCGCCGGCAAGCGCTTCGCTGGAGATTCTGGCGTCACTATCGTCACTCACAATCTCGATAACCCTCTGCCCGAGATGGGCACGTTCGAAGTGGTCGTATCCAGCTTCGCCATTCATCATCTGTTGCACGAACGCAAGCGAGAGCTTTATGGCGAGATCTACAGCCTGCTCAATCCCAGTGGCGTCTTCTGCAACCTTGAGCACGTGGCCTCGCCCACGCCGCGCCTGCACGAAGAGTTCCTGAACTGCATCGGCTATACCGTCGAAACCGAGGACCCCTCAAACAAGCTGCTGGATCTTGAAGTACAGCTGCAGTGGCTGCGCGAGATTGGCTTTGTGGATGTGGATTGTCACTGGAAATGGCGGGAGTTGGCGCTGCTGGTAGGTAGGAAGGCTTAAGCGGCAAATCGTTCATCCGTGGATGACTTTTTCCGCCACCCATCCGCCCACTTCTCGGGTCCCGAGCGTGCCTCCGATATCCTGAGTAGTCTTGTTCTGCCGCACGGCTTGCAGGACTGCCGCCTCAATCTTCTCGGCTTCATTCGTAAGTCCTAAGTGCCCCAGCATCATGGCCGCAGTCAGAATCGCGCCGAATGGATTTGCCACGTTTTTCCCCGCAATCGGCGGCGCCGAACCGTGCACCGGCTCGAACATTGACGTCTTTCCGGGATGAATATTCCCGCTGGCCGCCATGCCCAGCCCGCCATGCAGTCCAGCAGCGAGGTCGGTGATGATGTCGCCGAACATGTTATTGGTCACGATCACATCGAATGCGCGGGGATCGCGCACCATCTGCATGCAGAGCGCATCCACGTACATGTGCTGCGCCGCGATCTGCGGATGCTCGCCGCTTACTTCTTTGAACACGCGCTGCCACAAGCCGCCCGCATGCGTCATGGCATTCGACTTGTCGCACATAAGGACTCTCTGCCGCGGCGAACCGTCGAGCTTCGTGTGGCGCTCGCAATACTCGAAGGCGTAGCGGACGATGCGCTCCACACCCTTGCGCGTATTGATGTCCTCCTGGATCGCAACTTCGTCCGGCGTGCCCTGCTTGAAGACGCCGCCCGCATCGGTGTAGACGCCTTCGGTGTTCTCTCGGATGACGACGAAATCTACATCCTTGGGCTCCATCCCCTTCAGTGGACACAGCGCGGCATCGAGCAGCCGCACCGGCCGCACGTTGGCGTAGAGGTCCATCTTGAAGCGCATGCCGAGGAGGATCTCCCTGGCATGAATGTTCGTGGGGACGCGGGGGTCGCCGAAGGCGCCAGCCAGGATGGCGTCGAAATCCCGATCGAGCATGACGAAACCGTCGGGAGGAACAGTCATCCCGTCGCGAAGATAGCGGTCCGCGCCCCAGTCGAATTCGGTCAGTTCGACATCAGCTCCCGACGCGCGGATGACCTTGAGAGCTTGCAGGATCACTTCCTGGCCAATCCCGTCTCCGGGGATGACGGCGATGCGTTTCCTGGAAGGTGGTTGCGGGTCCACGGCAGAAAAGCTAACACAAGGCGAGCAGAATGAGCCAATCATCAATCGAGAATGAATCGCGAGGCTGTTCGCTATAATCAATATTCCGATGCAACGTACCCCGCTCCAAGACGCACTGCGTGCGCGACCGGAGAACGAAGCGCAGCCGCTCCCCGAGGCAGACTACCGTGGAGCTACGACGGCGGTGCGTTTTGCCGATCCCCAACTGGAGTTGGCCGCTCTGCTCGGCGGGTGTGGAGTCTACGACCTGGGCTTCCGTGCCCGGATTTCGCTCACGGGTGGCGATCGCATGCGCTGGCTGAACGGCATGGTTACGAACAACATTCGTGATCTCGCTCTCGGACGCGGCGTATACGCCTTCCTGCTCAACCCGCAGGGCCGCATTCTCGGCGATATGTTCGTCTATAACCTGGGTGACAGGCTCGTGGTGGAAACCGATCGCAGCCAAGTTGGGAAGATCATTGCCACTTTTTATCATTACATCATCATGGACGACGTTGAAGTCGCGGACATCGGCGGGAAGCAGACCGCTCTCGGCCTGTCGGGACCAAGGTCGCGCGCCGTCCTGAACATTGCGGGCATTGAGGTTCCGAACCTGCAGGTCTTGCAGGTGATTACTCCGCGGTGCGATTGCGATTGCGGCTGCGTGGAGTGCAGCGTCGTGCGTGACGAGGATGCACCGGACGAATGTTACGAAATCTGGCTTGCGCCCCAGGATGTTTATAAGACGTGGCAGGCGCTGCTCGCCGCAGGAGCGACGCCCGTGGGTTCAGAGGCTTTGGAAATGCAGCGGATTGCGACCGGCGTTCCGCTGTATGGCGTCGACATCCGCGAGCGCGACCTGCCTCAGGAAACCGAGCAGATGCGCGCCCTCAACTTCAACAAGGGTTGCTACGTGGGGCAGGAGATTGTGGAGCGGATTCGCTCTCGCGGCAATGTGCATCGCAAGTTTACCGGCTTCGTGGTGGAGGGCGCGGCGGATATCGCCGATGGCACTAAGATCATTTCCGGCGACAAAGAAGTAGGCGAAGTTACCAGCGTTGCTACTCTGCCTGCGCTGTCTGGCCAGCGGACGGTAGCCCTCGGATACATTCGTCGCGAAGTGGGCGTGCCCGGCCGCGAAATGACGATTGGAACCGCAAAGGCTACCGTGATCCGGTTGCCGCTGGATAGCGTCGTACCGTGTCAATCGGAGGATTCACTGCTGCACCAGCTGTAGGAAAACCAGGTGTAGGAAAGCCACATCAAGATTCTGGCAAAATCTATAGGACAGACACCATGGCTGAGAAGAGACAGGATTCAGGTTTTACCGTGACCGACCGGCGCTTGTTCACAGAGGACGGAGAGTTACGCAAAGATGTTCCCGAGGAAGCAGAGGCGCCGAAGGCCTCGGCGCCTGCGGTTGTGACTGCTACAACCTCCCCCAAGGAAGCCGCGCCCGCAGACAATACCGCGGGAGGACCTCCGGCGGTAGGAGACGGCATGGTGGGGCAAGGCGTACCGGCGCCCCCTACCGCTGCCGAACAACAGGCGCAGGCCGACGCCTACCGGGAATCCGCGCAAGAACTGGACTCGCGGGTCGAGCTCAGCGGACGCTCCGCCAAAGAGTTCGAGATGACCTTCGAGCGCTTCCTGGCGTCTCTCTATATGACGGCGATGCTGCAGCTGGGATTGATGCACCAGCAGGGTGAGCAGCCCCACATTGACATTCTCGGGGCGAGACAAACCATCGATACCCTCTCCCTGATCGCGGAGAAAACCAAGGGCAACCTGACTCCGACGGAAGAAAACTTCTTGCAGAACAGTCTCTATGAAGTACGCATGGCCTATGTGGAAGTGACCAACGCGCTGTCGCGCCCTCCGCAGCCGGGATCAGCCACGGGAACCAGTGGGCGATGAAGGTTCCGCGTGAACATCAAGGCTTGAAGGTAAACGCATGAAGGCCACGCTCACAGTACTGGGCAGCGGCACATCCATGGGCGTACCTACCCTCGGCTGCGACTGCGCAGTCTGCCACTCCGGCGATCCTCACGACCGCCGAACCCGTCCTTCAATCATGCTTGAGTTCGCGGGCAAAGTAGTGCTCGTCGACACCTCGCCGGATTTTTATGCGCAGGCCATCCGCGAGGGAATCTCGCGTGTAGATGCCGTGCTTTATACCCACACCCACGCGGACCATATCCTCGGCATCGACGACCTGCGACCGCTCAGTTACCGCCACAAGCCGGCGAAGCTTCCGCTCTATGCGCGTCCGGACGCGGCGGCTTTTCTGCGCAGGATGTTCAGCTACATATTCGATGCCGGCTACAAGTACGGCAGCTTGCCCCAACTCGAGCTGCGGCCGATTGACGGTCCAGTGGAGCTTTTTGGCGCTCGCTTCGAGCCAGTGCGCTTGATTCATGGCGAGGCCGAGATTTACGGATTCCGGTTTGGCAACGCAGCGTATCTCACCGACCATAGCGAAATTCCAGAAACATCTTTCCACCAGTTGCAGGGACTGGACATCCTTTTCCTCGATGCGCTGCGACACAAACCTCATCCCACGCATTCGACCGTGGAGAATTCACTTCGGATCGTGGAGCGAGTGAAGGCCAAGCGGGCTTTCTTTACCCATATTTGCCACGATCTGGCGCATGAAGCCACCAACGCAACTCTTCCTCCGCATGTGCGGCTGGCTTATGACGGAATGAAGCTGGAGTTTGAAATTTGAACTGCAGTGGTCGGTGGCCAGTGATCAGTGGTCAGTGAAACCCTCCAAAACACTGGCTTTCCGACCACTGGCCACTGACCACCGACCACTAAAATGCAGGTTTTTCAGAAACTCGATGACGTTCCTGCCACCTTCGGGCCGTCGCTGGTGAGCGTCGGTAACTTTGACGGAGTGCACCGGGCGCACGCGCATGTGCTCGGGGAGATTGTGCGGAGGGCACGGGAAAACGCAGCCCAAGCCGTTGCGGTCACCTTTGAGCCGCATCCGGCGCGTATCCTGCGACCGGAGACCGCATTGAAGCTGCTCACTCCGCTTCCCGAGAAACTGCGCTTGCTCGAGGTTACCGGTATCGACGCCGTGGTGATCCTGCCTTTTGGGCGGGATCTTTCGCTGATGACGCCGCGCCAGTTCGCCGAACGCATTCTGAAGAAGAAACTGCATGCGCGCGAGGTGCATGAGGGCTACAACTTCCGCTTCGGGCACAAGGCTGCCGGCGATGTGAATCTGCTCTCGCAACTGGGCCAGGAGATGGGCTTTGGAGTGAAGGTCTACCCGGAACAGAAGCTGCGCGGTGAACCCGTTTCCAGCAGTCATATTCGGAAACTGATCCGCGAGGGGCGGGTGAGTCGGGCGCGGCATCTGCTGGCGCGTCCGTTCGGCATCCTAGGTACGCCCGGGCGCGGGCGCGGGCTGGGGTCGAAGTACACCGTGCCTACCATCAATCTCGCTCGCTATGAGGAACTCGTGCCGAAAGACGGTGTCTACGTCACCTGGACGCGCGTAGGTGACGAATGCTTTGATTCCGTTACTAACGTAGGTAACCGCCCAACGTTTGGGACAGATTCGTTCGCCATCGAAACTCACCTGCTCAACTTTCATCCCATCGAACTGACACCGGAGAGCGAAGTCGAAATCTGCTTCCTCGACCGCGTGCGTGACGAAATCAAGTTTCCGTCGGTCGAGGCGCTGCGCGAGCAAATCGCGCACGATGTAAAGAAGGCGCGGAGATATTTCAGTCTCCTGGGACGCAGCTAACGCTCTACGGGCAATCGTGTAAATCTCCCGTCACTGGCGAGCCGCCCGCGGGTGCGTCCCGCCGTGCGCAGCGCTCTTTGCAATGCGATCTTTGCTGCTACAAGAAAACGCGTCCACGAGTTACCGCTGTCGCGGAGCATGTTGGTGGCACCGGTCGATGCTAATGCGGCAGGTAACCTGACTCCATCGGCAGTTTGCCTTCCACTCGCACTACGTTGATGGTGTTGTCGATGGAGCGGACGTCCACGAACCCGATGGCACCGGGAGTGGATTGCACGATCTTGAGTACTTCTGCGTCGGAATCCGCGATCACAATCGAGTCCTTGTGAGCGGCGATCAGGGCCTTCAATTCATCAGCACTCATCTTGTTCAAGCGTTCCAGGGTCTCCGTTTCGCCCGCGGAGTCTTTGTGCAGCACCAGGACGACGGCCTTGCCGTCCGGCCATTTCTTGATCTCTGAGCGGAAAATCCTGGACAGGTGGGCGGCAGTGACATTTTCGACGTTGTTATCCTTGTTGACCACAACCGCCATATGGTGGGCGAAGCAAGACATGAAGAACGTCAGGACAAAAGCAGCAAGTATGGGAATCCGCCGAAATCTCATAGGCACATCCAGCTTCGAGCGTTCTTACCAGCAGGTTACACGACAAGACTAACGAAGAACCTTAGTCCGCGAAGTAAAAACATTGTAAAAGCCGTGCGAGGTACCAAAGAAGGAAACACGCAATTGTGGAGAGGCAACCCCACCGCTGGGAATGCGCCGCGCGCGCAAACAATCTGCTGAGGGACAAAGGACACGCTGAACTGGAAAATTGACAATTCCTCGCCGCGCCGTACAATGCCGCGTGCATGGCGATTAGTCCCATCCAATTAATCCGACGGGCAACACCGGGGCAGCGACGCACGCTGCTGGCGGCGGCGATGGGGTGGGCGCTTGATGCTTTCGACGCCATGCTCTACGCGCTGGTGCTGACACTGCTGATGCGCGACCTGGGGATGACCAAGGCAATAGCCGGACTGCTGGGAACTCTTACGCTGTTGGCTTCCGGACTGGGAGGCGTGTTGTTCGGTTTTCTCGCCGACCGCATCGGGCGCAAGCAGGCGCTGATGGCGAGCATTCTGACGTACTCGGTGTGTTCGTTTGCCTCCGGGCTAGCGACCAGCATTGCCATGCTAGCCGTGGCACGCTTTGTTCTAGGCCTGGGGATGGGCGGGGAATGGAACACCGGAGCGACGCTGGTGGCGGAAAGTCCCGCGGAGTTTCGCGCCAAGGCGATTTCCGTGGTGCAAAGTTCGTGGGCCTTAGGTTTTGCCGCAGCGGCGTTGGTAGCGGGACCGGTGGCGCGGTATTTCGGCTGGCGGGCAGTGTTCTTCGTGGGGATTCTGCCGGCGTTGCTGACGTTGTGGATTCGGCGTGGAGTGCCGGAATCGGCGATGTGGGCAGAGCGAGGATTCCAGCGACAGCCTCAGGCAACTCGCCGCACCGCAGATGCCGGCAGAGACGTAGCAAGCTCCGTCTCCTTAACTCGAGAGATGAAGTTTTCGGCGATCTTTCAGCCGCCCTATGTCAAGGCTACGTTCGCGCTGCTGCTATTTAACTTCTGCGGAATGTTTGCCTGGTGGGGGTTGTTCACCTGGCTGCCTCCTTATTTCTCGCTTCCAGTGTCGCAGGGCGGGCGCGGTTTTGGCGTGATGGGAACGAGCACGTTATTAGTGGTGCTGAATCTTCTTGGTATGTTTCCAGGCTATGCCAGTTTCGGGTGGGTGGCAGATCATCTAGGGCGACGAAAGGCATTCTTGGTCTATAGCCTAACGGCAGCACTTCTCATTCCACTTTATGCTGCGGCGCGTTCTCCTGTGGTGCTCCTGGTGCTGGGGACAGTGGTTGCGTTCTTTGGGACCGGAATCTTCTCCGGTTCCGGAATCATGGGCAGCGAAATCTTCCCGACAGGCGTAAGGGCGCGTGCGCTGGGATTCACCTACAACGGAGCGCGGACAATGAGTTCGGTTGCGCCGTTGGTGATCGGGAGTGTGGGCCAGATGAAAGGATTAGGGTGGGCGTTTTATTTGTGTGCTGCAGGGTATTTGCTGGCCGCATTGATGACCACGCAGTTGCCAGAGACTCGGGGAAAGATTCTGGAATAGGACCATCCCAACTCAGCTGCTCGCGCGTGGACCGACGCACGAATGACAGCATCCGCCCGCAAACTTCTACTCGATGGGCTCGACCACAACGGACTCCTCAGCTGCGCTGCCACCCGGGCGCTGCACGATCACGATTGCCGCCAGCACAAAAACGATTCCCGTAGTCTGGATCGGGCGCAGGACTTCGCCTAAGAGCAGGGCGGCAAGGAGGATGGAAAACACCGGCTCCAGACAACTGGCGATGATGGCGCGAGTTGGCTCGAGATGCTGCAGCCCGAGGAAGTAAAGGGAGAATGCGCCCAGCACGGAGATCATCGAAAAGACAAACAGAAACAGCCATTGCGCGGGCACGTAGTGGGCGGCCAGGATTTTCCAGGGAGGGTTTACGACGAGCCAGAACGCGGCGGCAGCGGTAAGGGTCCAGACCAGCACGCGCCAGCGGTCGTAACGGGCCAGGATGCGGTGTCCGCCGACGTTGTAGAAGGCGAAGGAGAACGAGGCCAGCAGCGCAGCGACGAGGCCGTAGGAATCCAGACGAAGGCCCCGCCCGTCACTGGGCTTGGCTCCGACGATGCCGATAACGAGGGCGATGCCGGTAACCGCCAGCGCCACGGCAATGAGTTTTTGCAACGAAAGCCTTTGTTGGCCGCGGGCCACGACATAAAACAGAACCCACACCGGAGCTGTGTACTGCACGATGATCGCGGTGGCGACATTCGTCCTTTGGATCGCGACGTAATAGAAATAATTCGAGACGGCCACGCCCAGCGTGCCCAGAAGGAAGCAGTAAGCGAGATCGCGCCCCGGCATCTTGATCCGTTGCCACCCCTTGGAGGTAACGAGGAGTGGAAGCAGCACCAACAGCGAGAATGTCGTGCGAGTCTGAGAGAGAATTAAGGGATCGATGGGACGGAGCGCAGCAGCGCCCAACGGCAGCTTCCCAGTAAAAACGGCGCGCCCCAATGCGGCGGAGACTCCCCAAAGAAATGCCGCCGAGGCGATGAAGAAGTAGCCACGGAGAGGACGCGGGACCGAGCTTTGCTGATTTGGGTTCGGGATGATGCGCCTCAGGAGACTATGATGATCAGGCAGCAGAGAGGAACTGGTCAAGGCGGTCAGGATCGAAACCTTCGATCACTTCGGCGCCGGCCGCGGTGAGAATCACCAAGGTGGGGGCGGTGCGGCTGTGGTAGGTTTCGAGCAGCTGAATGCGGACGGCAGGATCAAGACTCATGTCCCGCTCTTCGAAGGCTATGCCTTTTGCTTCCAGAAAAATCTTCATCACCTCGCAGTTGAGGCAGCCGGGCTGGGTGAAGAGAAAGATTTTCAAAGGCATCGGTGGTCCGTTCTATACATCCACGTACTCAATCTCGGCGGTGATCTTCGCGGTCTTCTCGAGCATAGCCGAGACGGAACAGTATTTCTCTTTGGACAGGCGGACTGCGTCTTGAACCGCCTTGCGAGACACTTTACCACCGACGCGGTAGATCAGCTTGATTTCTGTGTAGACGGAAGGCGGGCCGACCGCGCGCTCGGCCTCAGCGCGGACTTCGAGACTGGTGAACGGCTCGCGCTTCTTCTGCAGGATGGAGACGACGTCGTAACCAGTGCATCCGCACAGGCCGATGAGGACGAGTTCCATCGGACTGTTGCCTGCGGCTTTGTCACCATCGACGACAATTGAATGACCGCTATCGGCGATGCCGTTGAAACGCTCCTTTTCAATCCAACTAGCGCGAGCTTCGGTCATAAGGCTTCCTTAACTCTTTATACTCGGCTTCTCACCACAATTCACGAATGCAGTCTCCAGGCAGGAATCAGCGAATCGAAATGGAGCAGTTTGCTTAACAAGACATGGAACACGATATAAATTGCCCAGATTGCGACATAGGCTACTAGCATCTTCCGCACAGTCCGTAGAACGTACCAGAGCAGCACAAGGTCCAAAGGAATCGGAGCGGCCACCACCGCCCACAGAGGTGCACCGAGGCTCTCGACGCTGTACCCGAATAAGCAGACGAAGCAGCCTATCGCCAGTGAGGCGAAGACATGCAGCTTCTTATCAACCAGATACATTCCCAATCCCCAAGAAAGCGCTGTGAAGAGGATGGCGATGTCAAGCAGGATGGGCGCGGGCAATGATTTAAACATCGTCACCCCTTTGGGATCTCAGTCTCAAGTTAAATCTACCTCCGGTTATCAGTGCTGGGTTCGGGATGAATCAGCACACGGAAAAGTTCGGGCGCGGCCTGTTTGAACCGAATTTCGAGCTCCGTCTGGATGTCATGAACACTTGCGAGCGAGAGATCGTCGGAGAAGGTGCAGTGGCAGGAGACATAAAGGCGACCGCGCACCTTTTTGATTTGTACATCATGCATGTCGACGATTTCCGGAAACTGGCTGGCTAGTGACTTCAGCCGCCGTTCGAGATCGGCATCCCGGACTGGTTCGTCGCCGGTTTCAATGGTAGCGGGTTCACTCTCGATGTGAGTAAGAATGTCGGCGATCTCTGGTACTTCGCGGCGCATATCGGCTTCCAGTTCGGTAACTTGATCGTGGGCGCTTTTGAGGGTCATATTCTCGTCAAGTTCAACGTGCTGCTCGACATGCAATTGTCCGGCGAGATCCTGCACGCTGATGTCGTGGACGTTGAGGTTGTGGCGGGTGGCGACGGCGCGAATGCGGTCGAAAATGTTTTCCGAGCGCTGGGCGCGGGGCAGCGGTTGGACAGTCACATCGGCGTCGGGAAGAACACCGTGGACGGCTGCTGTCACGGCCTCTACCAGCTGTTCGGACCGTTGAAAAGTGACGGTGCGGGCCAAACCGACAGCTAGATCGGCGAAATAACGATTGCCGGCGCGGCGAATTCGCACTCGCCCGACTTCGAGCACGCCATCCACGCGCGAGACTGCATCAGTAATTTGAGCCCGGACTCCGGCAGGAGCGGCGTCGAGGAGAGCATCGACGGTGCGCCGGGCCAGACGCCAGCTTACAGAAACGATGACGCCGGCCACGAATAGGGCGGCGATGGGGTCGGCAACGCGAACCCAATCCAGACGATAGACGCGGCCCAGGAGAATGAGCACCAGCCCAACTACGACTACGCCCGATGACCAGATGTCGGTAGAGAAGTGCAGCGCATCGGCTTCGAGAGCCTGGCTCTCGTACTTGGTGGCAATGCGGCCGAGAGCGCGCGAACGCCACCAGTCCACCGCCATGGAGACCAGCATCACGGCGAAGGCCCAGATTGAAGGTTCGACTTCGACGTGCCGGTAGAACAAGCGCACGATCGCCTCGTAGATCACCCAGGCGCAAGTCAGCAGAAGAAGACCGGTTTCCACGAACGCCGAAAAGTTCTCAACTTTGCCGTGGCCATATTGGTGGTCGGCGTCAGCAGGTTTATCCGAGACTCCGACAGAAAAGTAGGTGAGCAGGGCGGCAATCAGATCCAGGGCGGAGTGTGCAGCTTCGGAGAGGATTCCAAGGCTACCGGTGGTAACGCCGACAACGATTTTTCCGCTTGTGACAAGGACGGCTGCCGCAACCGAATTTCCGGCCACCGCGCGTTTCTCGGCGCGCATGGCATTGGGCGAGTAAAGGGCCGGCGTCCCGGACATGATGGAATTATCGCCGCTGACGCGGAATTGCGCCAAGAGAATCGCTGGCGCGGAGCAGGGTTCTGCGGAAAACGGCCTCTATGCTACGATGCTTAGTTCGAGTTTTGCGACTTCCTGATGTACCAATCCTGGAGGACTTTTTTATGCGTAAGAGTTGGTTGCTGTGTGTGCTTTTGGCAACGCTGGCCTGGGGGCAGGCCCTGCCAGGGACGCCGCCGGCCCAGCCGAGCCCAGCTCAAGCCCCGAGCGCCGCGAAAGCTCCTGCGCCGCCGGCCGAAGTGCCGGAGAATGCGGTTGTGCTCACGATCAAGGGTGTGTGTCCCCCGGCGCCGAAGACCACTGCGGCATCCAAAACCGGCGCCAACGGGACAACCGCAGCCACTGCAAAGAAGTCGGCGGACTGCAAGACAGAAATTACGCGGGCGCAGTTCGAAAAGCTAACCAGTGCCCTGCAACAAGGCCCAAATCCGCTGAATGCTCAGCAAAAGCGCCAGTTGGCGGCCCAGCTTCCCCAACTCATGGCCATGTCAGACGCAGCGAAAGCGAAGGGTCTCGACAAGACTGCGCGATTCGCGGAGACGATGAAGTTCGTTAAGATGCGGATTCTTACCTCGGAACTGCAACAGGCCGTGCAGGAAGAGGCGGACAAAGTACCGCCGCAAAAGATTGCCGAGTACTACAAAAATAATCCTGAAGCATTCGAGCAGTTCTCGCTCGAGCGCCTGTTCATTCCGCGCTACAAGCAGGCCGAGGCTGAGGACAAAGCACAAGCGAAAGAGCAGGAGAAACCGACCGAAGAACAGCAGAAGGCCAAGGAAGCAGCGGAGCAGGCTAAACGGGAACAAGGCGAACAGGAGTTGAACAAGTTAGCCGACAGCTTGCGGGAACGTGCGGCAGCCGGCGAAGATTTCGCAAAGCTGCAGAAAGAAGCCTTCGACGCGGCCGGCACAAAAGTAGCTAACCCGACGGTGACCCTGCCTCCGATGCGGCGAACGGGACTGCCTGCGGCGCACGCGGCTGTATTTGATCTGAAAGTAGGCGAAGTATCAGCGGTGATCAGCGACAATGGCGGCCATTACGTCTACAAGGTCGTCAGCAAAGAGGTTCTCCCGCTGGACAAGGTGAATGAAGAAATCCGTAACAAGCTGAAGAGCGAGCGGTCGAAGGAAATGATGGACAAATACACCAACTCGTTCCAAGCGATACCGAATGAGGCGTACTTTGGACCGGCGGGACCTACTGGACCGGGAGGACGTCCTCCGGGGCAACTGCCGCCGCACATGCCGCGTCCGCAGATGACTCCGGCGCCGACACAGCCTCCCGCACAACAGCCACCACCGTCCAAGCCGAACTAATGGCAAGCGCGAAACCTGTCGTCGTGGTCACTGGAGTCGCGGGAAACCTGGGCTCCCGACTGCTCCCGCTGCTGGGGGATTTCTCTGTGATTGGGGTGGACCTCAATCCGCCCCAAACCGATTCTCCGTTACAGTTCGAGCGCCTGGATCTAGGCGAGGAGTCTTCCACGCGCGTGCTTTACGAGCTGCTGCGGGACACGCGACCGGTTTCGGTGGTTCATCTTGCGTTCGTGATCGATCCGGTGCGCACGGACGTGCTCGATGTCGAGCGTATGTGGCAGATCAACGTGGCGGGCACGGCCCGGGTGATGGAAGCCGTCACCGAGGCGAACCGCACAGGGGATCTCGGAATCAAGCAATTCATTTTTCCCAGCAGCGTTTCCGCCTATGGGCCCAGCCTGCCACGGCCGGCGACGGAAGAATCCGCAATGGCGGCACACACGCTTCCCTACGCGATTCACAAGAAGCAATCCGACGAGGTGGTGCAGCAGCGCGCACCAGCCCTGCGAGGGTGCAGTGTGTATATTCTGCGTCCTCATATTTTTGCCGGCGCCAGCGTGGAAAATTATCTGCTGGGAGCCTTTCGCGGCACGCCCAACGGCAAAAGCGCGAGGGCAGAGAAAATGCGTAGCGAAGGCAAACGGCTGCCCTGCATGATGCCGCGCGGGAAACAGTATCTCGACAACAAAATTCAGTTTGTGCACGTGGACGATATGGCGCGGCTGATCGCGTATATTCTGCACCGCGATCCGGAGGCGCAACGGCTGACCGTTTTGAATGTGGCCGGACGTGGCGAGCCCCTCACTTTCGGGCGCTGCATCGAATTGGCGAGAGCAAAACTGGTGCGCGTTCCGGGGAAGTGGGCCATGCGCCTGGTGCTGCGATTTCTATGGAATCGGCAGATCTCGGCGATTCCGCCGGAGGCACTCCCCTACATGACCGGTGAGTACATCATGAATACGGACCGGCTAAGAGCATTCCTGGGCGGGGAATATGAGGAAGTGATCCGTTACACGATTTCCGATGCCTTCGCGGACAGCTTCAAGACCGCTCCAGCAAAGGCCCAGGGCACAAGCATTAAATAGGTTTCCCTGGCACACCAGTTCTCATATCTTCCCGCGATACAAGCCTGCAATGCCGAAGGTGTAGGGCGTCCAACTCACTTCACGAAACCCGGCGAGACGCATGCGGTGGAGCATCTCCTGTGGCTCTGGGAACCGTTCAACTGAATTAGGAAGATATACGTAAGGGCCGCGCACTCCTGAAAGCATGGTCCCGACGCGCGGCAGTACCTGCTTGAAGTAGAGGCGATATAGGTGGCCGACTACTCCCTTGGGTTCGCTGAAGTCGAGAATCCCGCACTCTCCTCCCGGTTGCAAAACCCGCGCGATCTCGCGCAGGCCGGCATCATAGTCGGCAAGATTTCGGAAGCCGAAGGCTGAAGTCACAAGGCGGAAATGCTGGTCGGGAAACGGAAGGCAGAGAGCGTCGGCCTCGATCCAGTACGGCACTGCCGACGTGCCGCTTGAGACTTTGTCGAGGGACTTCGACCGGGCTCGCTGCAACATAGCGTGGGAGAAGTCGGCGCCCAGAACCTGCGAACTGCAGTTCCCTGCTTGCCGGCGCAGGGCAAAAGTCATGTCCCCGGTGCCGCAGCAAAGATCCAGAATCCGAACGTCGGGTTGGGCGAGGGTTTGTGCGAACGAACGCGCGGTACGGCGCCACCACAGGCGATCCACATTGAACGAGAGCACGTGGTTGAGCAGATCGTAGCGCGGAGCGATCGAGGTGAACATTTCGCGCACGGCGCGGGCTGCGGAACGAGCGTCACTGGCACCCTCTGGAGCGGCGCCGACCACTGTTGATCTTTCTCTTTGGGGTTGAACCAATGTTTCACTTCCCCCATCCGCCATGGGACAGGCGGCGCAATTCCTCGACGGCCGAGATCACGACGCGGTCCGGCACGTCGGCGGCGATTTCAACTTTCCCAATCTCCCGAGGCAGCACGAAATGCACGACCCCGCCTTGCGTTTTCTTGTCGGCCTGCAGGCGCGCGAGAATCTTGCGCGCGCTGACTTTGAGCTCCGGCAGGCGTCCCAGGCTGAGCACGGCGTCGGCGATGCGGCCGGCCGTCACGCTATCCGTGCGCCCCACCGCGAGGGCGATGTTGGTCGCGGCGATCATGCCCCAGGCGACCGCCTCGCCGTGAAGCAGGCTGTGGTAACCGGTTTCCGCTTCGAGGGCGTGTCCGATGGTATGACCGAGGTTGAGCACGCGACGGAGGCCCCCTTCGCGCTCATCGGCGGAAACCACTTCGGCTTTCAATTTTACGGATTGCGCGATGAGACCTTCGAGTTCTACCGGATCGCGCTTCAGGATCTGCGCTCGTTTCTGTTCGAAGCGCAGAAAAAGATCGAGATCGCCGATGATCCCGCACTTGAGCGCCTCGTACAGGCCGGCGCGAAACTCGCGGTTCGGCAGCGTGCGGAGGACTTCGGGATCAATCAGAACGGCACGGGGATGATGGAACGTTCCCAGCAGGTTCTTCCCTGCCCCGAGGTTCACGGCGGTCTTGCCGCCGACCGATGCATCCACTTGCGCCAAGACGGTGGTTGGAATCTGCACCAACTCCACGCCGCGCATGTAAAGGGAAGCCAGCAGGCCGGTCACATCGCCAACCACGCCACCGCCAAGCGCGATGAGAACCGCTTTGCGGTCGGCGCCCAGCCGGGACAATCTTTCCGCCAGTGCCTCGATCGTCCGTAGCTTCTTGGCAGGCTCTCCATCGGGCATCTGGATTACCTGGGGCTTGAAGCCTGCCGAGTTCAGAGAGCGAACCAGCTTTGCTCCCCATCGTCGGCGTACGCCAGGGACGGTCACCACAAACACCTTGCTCGCTTGAGGCAGCAACTCCGCCAGCAAACCTCCGGCCCGTGCCAGCAGGCCGTTTTCAATTCGCGCCTGGTAGGGACGCGGCGGGACATGGATGGTGACCTGCGCCATGGAATCCCATAATAGCCTATGGGCAGTGCAGGTTTGATCGCACAGGCCCTGGAAGTGGTACCATTTGCCCGTTTATGAAAGGTCTTCCAGCCGAGACTGATTTCGTCGTGATTGGCGCCGGGGTTGCGGGTCTGCGGGCCGCGATCGAGCTGGCGAGCGCGGGACGCGTGTTGCTGCTGGCGAAAAAGGAAGCCGATAACTCTGCCACGCCTGCTCTCAGCGACGAAGAGGAAGTCATCTTGCATTTACAGGACACACTGATCGCCGGGGACGGCCTATGCCGCCCCGAAGCGGTGAAGACTTTAGTGGATGAGGGTGCCGAGCGCATTGAGGAAGTGATCGCTTGGGGCAGGCAGCTCGGTCGGAATGGAACCAAGCTGGTTTTTGAAACCGAAGCGTCCTACAGCCATAGCCATGTTCTGCGCGCACCGAGTGATTCGACGGGAGCTGAAATCCTGCGCGCGCTCCAGGCCAAAGTCCAGACACGCAAGAACATTTCCGTGCTGGAGTTCGAGTTTGCCACCGAGCTCCTCACAGAAAACCAGCGAGTGACCGGCATCGCTTTGATCAGCAAGAAGGGATTGCCGGAAGCGGTAGCGTGCTCGGCGGTTTTGTTGGCCACGGGAGGCATGGGGCAACTCTATCGCAACACCACGAATGTGGAAGCCGCTACGGGGGACGGCGTAACCATGGCTTTCCGCGCCGGTGCAGAGGTTAGTGACATGGAGTTTATTCAGTTTCATCCCACCGCTCTGTACGCGAAGAAGACGCCGCGGTTTCTGCTCTCGGAAGCGCTGCGCCGCGAAGGTGGTTATCTGCGGAATATCGAGCTCGACCGATTCATGGGGAAGTACCATCCGCTGGCGGAACAGGCTCCGGAGGACGTGGTGGCGCGGGCCATCATGCATGAAATGGAAGTCAGCCGCGCTAAAGATCCTTTTGTCTATCTCGACCTGACACACTTGAATGCAGCACGAGTGCAGAAGCGCTTTCCACGCATCTACGCGATGTGTATGAAGCACAACATCGACATTACAGAGGATGTGATTCCGGTTCGACCGGCGGCGCACTTTTCGATTGGCGGAGTACGCACGGATCTGGAAGGCAGGACCAGCCTGGCCGGCCTCTACGCCGCAGGCGAAGCGGCCTCTACCGGGGTGCACGGCGCGAACCGACTTGCCGGCAATTCTCTGCTCGAGGGTCTGGTTTATGGTGCGCGGGCCGGAAAAGCTATGCGCGAAGAACTGCACACGCACGGGGTTGCGACTTCAAATAAGAAAGCCGCGTCACAAAACGGCCCCGTAGACGCTGGGATCGAAGAGTTGATTGGCCAGATCCAAGACGTAATGTGGAGACATGCCGGCATCGTGCGCACCTCGACCGGAATGCGGGACGCGATTCGAATGCTGGAGGAATTGTCGCCGAGAGTGGCGCATCCTCGCACGCGTCGTTCCCTCGAGGCGGCAAACCTGCATCTGGCAGGCCTTCTCGTGGCGCGTTCCGCACTGGCGCGCGAGGAAAGCCGCGGCGCGCACTATCGAACTGACTTCCCTGGCCACGACGACAAGAGGTTTCTAAAGCACTCAGTAGTTAAGGGAGAGAGCCTGCGGTTCGTGTAGCGAGCTAGGCTTCCTTCTTTGGATGTATCGCCGATGCAATCACTGAGACGGCCAACACTCCTGCCACTACACCCAACGTCACCATGGTCGAGACCGGGAAGCGATCCGCAGTAATCATTTTCAGACCCACCAAGATCAACACCAGTGCCAGCCCCGTGTGGAGGAAGCGGAAGGCCTTCATCAGTCCCGAGAGAGCGAAGTACATCGACCGCAGGCCGAGGATAGCGAATGCGTTCGAGGTGTAAACGATGAAAGCGTTGAGCGTGACCGCGAGCACCGCCGGAATGGAGTCGACGGCGAAAAGCAGATCAGTGGTTTCGATGACCGCCAGAACGACGAGCAACGGCGTGGCATGCAGTCCCGGATCGCCCTTCCATCCCCGCACAAGAAAGTGACCGCCCTGGTAGTCGTCCGTGACCGGCATCCAGCGCCGCAAAACTCTCACTGCCGGGTTCGTCGCTGGATCAATGTGGTGCTCGCCGGCAAACCCCAACCGGATGCCGCTATAAATCAGGAGCGCGCCCAGGATGTAGAGGATCCAATGGAAGCGGTGGATCAGGCCGACACCGGCAAGAATGAAGCAGGCGCGCATCAGGAGTGCCCCAAGAACTCCCCAGAACAGGACGCGGTGCTGTTGCTGCTCCGGTACAGAGAAATAGCGGAAGATCACGAGGAAGAGAAACAGATTGTCCACACTCAGGGAGAGTTCGAGTACGTAGCCGGTGACGAACTCAAGAGCGACCTGGCGCCCTTGCCAGAAGAAGACCAGTCCCGCGAAAGCGGCGGCAAGACCGACCCACATCGCGCTCCAGGCCAGAGCCTCGCGCGAACGCACGACCCGGCCGCTGCGGTGGAAGACGAGCAGGTCCAGCACCAGCATGCCCAACGCGAACAGGTTGAAGAGAATCCAGAAGTAGAGCAACTGGCAATCCCTGAAGGATCAAGAATTATTTCTGCCGGCCCAGGCGTCCACTCTCCCAGGCGTCCCACAGGCCATTGGCCTTCATCATTTCGTCGCTGTGGGTTTCGCGCATGCTCTGCTCGATCTGGTCACGAGTAAAGCGAGAGCCGATCTTTTCCGGAAGATTGGCTAACGCAAAGCTGAACTCGGCGGCCTCGGCCACGTGTTTCTTGAGTTGCGCGAAGTCTACTTTGTCGTAGGTATCAGAAACCGCGTGATAATTTTCCAGATAGTTCGCTTCCTCCTGATCTGCCACAAATGTAGGAACGCCTTCGAGCATGAAGTCAAAGTGGTCAGTACCCCATTCCATGTCGGTTTTCATATCGGTCACACCAAACTGTTGCAGTGGGGCGATGAGGCGCCTGGCCGTATCCAGCACGTCCTTGCGGCCGCCGTCCGAGAATCCAGTGGTTTTGCCGGTGCCGGAATCGTAAATGATGACTCCGGCAGCTTTGTCGAGCTCGGACCGATGCGCCCGGGAATACGCCCGCGAGCCGAGCAGTCCTTCCTCTTCGCCGGAAAAAAGAATGAAGCGGATCGACCGGCGCGGCTTTAATCCAGACGCTTTGATCGCCCGCAGCGCGTCCACAACCAGTGCGGCGTTGCAGCCGTTGTCGAGCGCGCCGGTGCCGAGTTCCCACGAATCCAAATGCGCACCGAGAATGACAAACTCGTCAGGCTTTTCACTGCCCTTAATTTCCGCAATCACATTGGCGGATTTGATCGGGCCTCCAAGTTGGTTCGGGATGCTGAGATCGGCCCATACGGGATGCCCCGTGGCCAGCAGACGGCCGATACGTTCGCCATCCTCGCGGGCCACCAGCACCTGCGGGATTTGATCGATTTCTCCTTCGTTGGAATTCGTGTGCCGGTAGAGGATGTAGTGTTCGCGGGTGGCGATGAACGCGACGGCCTTGGCTTTTCCCTTCACCGCCGCGGCGATCACAGGCGGCGCGTTCGAATATTCGGCAAAGAGATCGTCCCAGGTCTTGAGCACACCCGAATGCACCAATACCAGTTTGCCGGAAATGTTTCCGGCTTTCGCGAAGTCGGCGGGACTGCCGCCGCCCACATCGACCACCGGCACGTGCTTCGATGGAGCAAGCGCGGGCGCCCATGCCACCGACACCACATGCGCTTGGAAGATCGTGGGCAGCAGTCCGCCCACCTTTGCATTGCCCACCTCATAGAAGGCAGTCACCGTCATTTCGGTCGCGCCTTCGGCCCAGGAATTCGGGATGTTGAAGCTTTCGGTGTGAACGCTGTCGGCCCCGGCGACGGTCAGGGCTTTTACTCCCCACTCGACCGCATGTTGCATGGCGGGAGTGCCGGGCACGCGTCCGCCGATTTCGTCGGCCAGGTGCTGCAGGTTGCTCTCGAGTGGGGAAGGTTGCAGAGCGGCCTGAATGATGAGGGCCGCATCGTCGGTTTCTGCGGGGGGAGTAGCAGCAGGGCAAACGGCGCTCAGGATGAAGCAGAGCCACAAGGCCTTCATTTTCATATCGGGTGCATTAGAAACGAAATTCTGGAAAAGAGCAAAGCTCATCGCGGATGGCGCGGAGGCGTAACCTACTTCGGCGGCAGGGGGTCCATCTTGTCGAGGATGCCGACCGTCTCCAGCATGGTGGCGCCGACAATCTCCAGGCTCTTGGGACTTAGCTTGTCGACTGTGTCTTGAGTTGTGTGCCAGAAGACGTCGTTGTAGCCGTAGTTGAAATCGATGAAGTCGGCGCAGGCGACGCCGTGCTTTACGAAGGGAATGTGATCGTCGTCCACGGCCATGGTTCGCGCGAAGAAATGCGATTGATAGCCCAGCCGAGTGGCTGCTTCATACACCACGTCTTCGAGCCACGGGGTCGAATTCGAATCATGCTCGATGTTGAGATCGGAATCTCCTACCATGTCTGCCAGCAGAAAGGCTTTAATTCTCTTGAGCGTGCCATCGGCTTGCCATTTTTCCGCCAGGTGAGTAATGCCATAAAGGCTGTCATTCTCGAAGGGCATTTCCTGTTTTAGGCCCCCGGAACCGTCGGGTTTGATTGCTTCTTCGGCATCGTCCCATACCAGCCAGATGCTATAGCCCGCGCGAGGCTTGCCGCGGAGTTGGTTCGCGAATTCCAGGAGCAGCGCGCTGGAAGAGCCGCCGTCGTTGGCTCCCACGAAGGATGTTTTGCGGAGAGGGTAATTCGTATCGTAATGGCTCGCAATAACGATGATGCCGTCCTTCGTTCCGGGAAACTTGGCGACAATGTTGTGGACGGGAAACTTGCCTTCGGGCGTGTCGGCGGTGAACGTGTCGTTCTCTACCTCATCACCTTTGAGATGGGCAAGGATGTAGTCCTCGACCTTCTTGTGATTTGCGCTGCCCAGGGGCCGCGGGCCGAAGGCCACGATATCTTTGACGTATTGGAAGGCACGGGCGGAATCGATCCCCGGCGGCGGCCCGCTGTCGGGTGGAAGTGAAAGCTTGGGGAGGGTCGCATCGGTAGGAACCGGAGCCTGAGCCGCAGTCTGTGCTCCCACCTGACCAGCGTCCTTACCGTGGTCGCAAGCTAGAAACGTGACCGCGAAGGAGAGCAACAAAATCGGGACAGAAGCCATCTTCATCAATATCAATTCACCAACCTCGGAATCAACTTCAGACTAAACCGTTTTCAACTGCAAGCATGGCCTAAAATCAGTTGCCTAAAATTACTTGTCGTCCCGAGCGAAGCGAGGGATGGCCGCTTCTTGGACCGTGCTTCCCCATCAGTTCGCCTGCCTCTCTGCGCGCGCTCGCCGTTGCTTGGGATGGACGATATAAGCGATCCCGATGCTGACTCCGTAGAGCGCGACCATGGGAGCGGCGAAGATGCACATGCTCAAGATGTCAGGAGTCGGCGTAACGATAGCCGCGACGATGAAAATCAGCAGGATGGCATAGCGGAAGTTCTTCCACATAAAGCCAGCAGTCACAATCCCCATCAACGAAAGAAAGAAAATCAGAATCGGCATCTCGAAGATCAGGCCCATGCCGAGGATTATGCTCAGAAATAGCGACGTATATTCGGAGATGGTGATCATGGGCTGGAATTGCCTGCCGAAATGAACCAGGAACCCGAGCGCCTGCGGGTAGACCACTTTGTAGCCGAAGTATCCACCGATCGTAAACAGCGCGATCGTCGAGACCATGAAGGGTACGACGTAGCGCTTCTCGTTGCGGTAAAGACCCGGCGAGATGAACATCCAGACCTGATAAAGCACGAATGGGGAAGTAAGGAACAGACCGGCCAGCGCGGCAATCTTTAAGTAAAGGTTGAAGGGTTCCGTGGGATTCAGGTAGACCAACTTCTCCGGCATGCCGTTGGCGTGAAGCGCCTCCATGATGGGTCTCTGCATCACGTCGTAGATGCGCTCGACCTTCCACCAGCAGACGAAGAATCCCACCGCCACGGCGGCAATCGAGTAAACCAGACGGCGGCGCAGTTCCTCCAGGTGATCGAGAAAGCCCATGGTGGGCATGGCGTCGCGCTTGGGTTCGTCCCCGGGAGCCTCGGCCGCCGTGTCAAACATGCGATTCCTGCGAGCTTGACGCGATGGGCTCCGCGACGGCTTCGGCCGGAGCGGTTGAACTCGGGGGCACGGCCGGATTCGAATCTGCTGGCTTGGCCTCGTCAGAGATAATCTGGCCCGCGGGAGTATTTAGGTTGACCGGCGACTCAAGCTCGTGCGGGACGGCATCGCTGGCCGCAGCGTTCGAATTCAGGCTGGCCACGGTGCCTTCCGGCGGCGGGCTGGGCGGAAGGACGGTTTGAGTCTTTTCGACTTCCAAATGTGCAATTTCGGTTTCGATCTGCGACTTGAATTCGTTCGAGGCGCGCCGAAGTTCAGCGAGCAGCCGTCCCGCTTGACGAGCCATCCCCGGCAACTTCTTCGGCCCGAAAAGAATGAGGGCCAGGAAGAACAGGAAGACCGTGTCGGAAAAACTCATGCCCTCATCATAATGCGGCGGAGCAAAGGCAGCAATGCGGCGCTGCGCGCGCCCGATAGTTTCACGGCTACTGCTCGGCATTCGCCTCACAGCACTATGCACAACTCCTCCACTGGCTTAACATAGTCGGCCATGCAGCTTTGGTTTGCCCGGGGAAGTGAAGTCAGCATTCGCGAGCAGCTTGTGACGCAGGTCGTGCTGGGCATTCTGGGCGGCGACCTCGCTTCCGGCCAGCGCCTGCCGAGTACGCGCGAACTGGCGCGACGCTTTCACCTGCATCCCAACACCGTGAGCGCGGGCTACCGGCAATTGGCGCGCGATCGCTGGGTTGAACAACGCCGGGGGAGCGGCGTTTTTGTGCGGGCGAACAAACCTGAAACGTCAGACTCGTCCGCCCTTGCACTGGATCAAATGATCGCCGGCCTTTTCCGTTCCGCGCGCAAACAAGGAGTCTCTCTTCCTGTTCTGCGTGTGCGTCTCCGGCAGTGGCTGGAGTTGCAGCCTCCCGATCACTTTCTGCTGGTTGAACCGGAAGAAGAACTCAGGCGAATTGTAGCGGCGGAAATGCAGCAGGCTGTCAGTATGCCGGTTCACAGCTGCGGAGTGCAGGATTGTCCGAAAGCGCTGGAGGGCAGCATCCCAGTCGCGCTTCCGAACCGCTTGGTGGCGGTGCGCCAAGCGCTGCCGGACGGAACCGAACTCCTGACGCTGCGTTTTCGCTCTGTAGTCTCCTCCCTGGGGCACTGGTTGCCCGCTCCCTCGGGAGCTCTGGTCGGCATCGCTTCAAGATGGCCGGATTTCCTGAAGCTGGCCCGCACCATGCTGAATGCCGCCGGTTTCGCTCCCGACGCCCTTGTGTTCCGCGACGCCCGGAAGCCGAACTGGAAGCGGGGATTGAAGCAGACCGCCGCCGTGCTGTGCGATTCGGTCACGGCAAAGGAACTGCCCACGGGTTGCCGCGCGATTCCCTTCTCCTTGCTGGCCGAGTCGTCCATTGAAGAGTTGCGCCGGTATGTCGAGTTCGTCCGCAGGCCCCTCGAATCCCTGTGACACTTTCGATAGGGTGAGGACCTAAGCCGTTTATGGCGCGGGCTTGAGAACAACCGTGTTTCGTTCATCGCCAGCGATGATGCGGTAGAACTTTCTAAGATCCTCGGCTTTACTGACGGGAACGCTCAACTCCTTTACCTCAAAAGTACGGGTATAGTCGACAACATTACCGATCACCACGGTCTTGGCGTGGTAACTAGCGAAGCCGAGGTCCACATCGACGGCGGGCGGGAGGTCATCGACCACGTAGCCGGCGGGAATTGTGATTTCGAATGCATCTGTGTCACGAGCCGGCCCCTCAAACTCGATGGGGAACTTGCGAGGTTCTTTGGTCTCCAAGAATCCTAAACCCTTCACCCCAATCACGCGGGGCCGCACCAGCAGCAGGTTACCGGCACTCTTGGCGTAGTTCTGCGATTCGAACGAGTAGTTGAAACCGAAGGGCTGATCGGTTTGCTGGAGATTGAGGAGGCTGGCCTTAGTGATGTGAAAGGTGGAAAGCGAACCAGCGAGAAGCTCCTCGATCGGCTTGATCCGGTCAGTATCCTTGGTTACGGTGCGCAGTCGCCCGCGCTCTGAGGATGCGCGCTCACCGAGCCGCACCTCCTTTACCTCACCTGTCAGCGTGCCCGTCGCATCGAGCGTCAGCTTGGCGGTGCGCCGGATGCTGTTCATCGCGGAGGCCTGCTGGGGCAATTCAATCAATTCGCCGCCCGCGGGCGTTACCAATAAGCCATAGTTGGCCTGCAGGTAGCCGGGGAGCTGGCCAAACGGGATCAGGTCGTTGGTCGGATCGAAGAAGAGGATTTTGCCCAGCTTGGGATGCTGGATGGTTGCGATCAGCGAAGGGTCGTCTAGACCTTCAGGCAGCTTGATTGCAGTGATCACATGGTTAAATCCGTCGTGCGCCGGCATATCACGTGTCACCGAGCCACGCTGCGTGTGAATCACTACATGGTAGGAATCCACGCCGATCTCGCGCAACATGGACCGCACCAAGGTCGCTTTATCCTTACAGTCTCCGTAGTGATGTGAAAACACATCGGCTGCCGGGTGCGGCTGAATTCCCCCGATTCCCAGCTCAATTGCCACGTAGCGGATGTCATGCTGGACGAAGTCGCCGATAGCTTGCATCTTTTGCAACTGGGTGGCTTTAGAGGCGGTCAACTGAGTGACTTGTTGTTTGATCTCCGCCGACGGTTCGATCCGTTCGCCAATGAGGTTCAAGTACCATTTCCCCATCGCATCCCAGTCAGAGTTCGCATTCAGGGCTGGAGTCCCGGACGAGAAGAATGAAAGAATCATCTGGCAGGCAACTCCTCGAAACGGGGGCATGAGAGGCTCATGCCTGATTCCGCTTACGTCGCGTACCGTCCACTGCCAGGAATTGCTGCCCGCCTCGGTTGGCTTGACCTCCGCATGGTTGAGCCAAGAGGCCTTGAACTCCCAACCCGGCGGAAGCTGGAGGGAATAGTGGCTTTCCCGCACCGGGTCTAATTCCTGAAAATACCAAATGTCTTGCAAGAAAATAGGTTGCTCCTCCAGTTCGTACTCGTAGCCGACGATGTTCCCCGGATCAGGCGCCGGAATGTGCAGCACCTTGTACTTCACGTCCGAAGTGACTTCGGCATTGGATGACACCTCCATCGCGTCCTTATCCTTGACTTCGTAGTCTTTGCCTTGCGTCGGAATGCACCACCCATGCAGGCTCTTGATCTTCGCCAGCGAAGAAAAGGGAACCGACAGAGTGCCCCGACTGCGCCCTTCCGGCCGAAGAATCTTGTAGGCCTCGCTTTTCTGCGTCCTGATCTTGTCGCTTGACACTACGGTAACTTTGGTCTCGGAATACAACAATACGGCGTCGGTCTTCTCATCGTAGGAGGGTAACGGAGTGTTGACCAAGGCCCGCATCCACTGCGGCGCATCCGCGCCAACGGCAGCCCGGGGCATGCAAAGTAGAGCACACGCAATGATCCAACCTGAGAGCGGCAGCCGTCGCCCACTAGTTGCTTGCGGTCGACCCAGGTTGCAATACGATTTGTGCCTCATCTCCGGTCCTCACTACGTCGAAAAAGTTGCGCAGCGCCGTATAGTACTTTGTTTCCAAATACATGAAATCAACTCTCAGCGTGCGCGTCAGGTGCAACGTGCTCTTTCCGTTCTCCACTTTCAGGTCATAGGCCACCACGTGCCCATCTTTGGTCTGCTCTGGCGGAACGCTGGCCACTTGCCAGCCAGAAGGAAGCTCAATTGTTACGTCGTCCAATTTCTCGTATGGATATTCGAAGTAGATTGGGTGGACGCGGTTGGTATGTTCGAAGGTGTGTTTCTCCACGGCAGTGAAGAGTCCGGCGGGAACCAGCACGCGCTTCCCGGCATTTAACGCCCAAGCGGGGATCTTCACATCGAATTCGGCTACCAACGGGGTTTCCGAACCGTTCCAGTCGGGTTTATTCGTCAATTCTGCTTCCGCTGCGACGGGAATTTGCGATTTCAGTCGATCTTCCAGGAACGTCTTGCGTGCCACTTCGTCGGCATGGCGGACGTCGAGCCGATGGTACATCGCTTCCAGGCCGGTATAGGTAACCGTAAGCTTCCCTTCCAGGTCGCCCGAGTCGGATAGCTTCAGGTGGGCCCGACGCTCCATATGGGAATCCGAACTCGGTGGAAGCGGGGTCTGCATCCAGGTGCCCCCATCCTGGTCCAAGCGCAACCCGGGAACCCCCGTTTCCGTCCAAGTCAGGAGGCCAAAAGGCGTAAACTCCGCCCCCGGATCGAAATAGAGATCCTTCCCGTTCAGCTTGACCAACACAACGTTGGCATCTAACTTTCCGCTTTCCATGGTCTTGGGAGTGAAGAAATATTGTTTGCGATCCGAGACCCAACAACCGTAGGCCTCAAGCCCAGCGGCGCGGACCAACGCGAGATAAAGCCAGGTCAGCTGTATACCGTTGCCATGTCCCCGCTTCCAGACCTCCTCCACATTCTCAGCTGGCTTCTCGTTTTCGCGTTTCGCCTCCTGCTCCGTTTTCCGCAACTCATAAGACGTGTTACGGATTTGCTGTACCCGGTCATAAATTTTTCGCAGCTTCACCTCTGGTGGATCATTCGGCGAAACAATCTGTGCCACCGCCTCTTCCATCGCCTTACGCTTCCCCACAAAGCTTTCCAGCCGATCATTCCACTTCTTGGCCACTCTCTTCCAGAAGGTTTCCAGGTCCCCGGGGCTTTCTTCAGCGTAAATAAAGTCCACGCGTGACTTCAGTTCGTTGGCCGGCGGCATGAAATCTTCGGTCTGGAAAGCTGGGATGTTGCTTGCTTCCATCCGGACTACCTTGTCGGGACCTTGCTTGGGATCCGCGCCTGGCGGCAAATAGTTCCAGCTCCACCGGAGGTAAATCGGCACATAGCTGTTGGTGAAGGGTTTGAGGGAAAACCTTGCGTTCTTCGTGAAGAGATCCGCGCTGAGGATCCATTGAGAGCCGTAGACGTGTTTCAGGTCGTAGGTGTAGCTGTACTCGATAATGCATCCCGGTTCGACGGCAGGCAGTGTGAACGTCTTTGCCAGGACTCTTACTCCGCGAGCCTTCACCAGGTACTTTTCGAAGACTTTGTTGTCAAACTCAACCACCGACCCATCTGGCCTGACGGTACGCGCTCGAATACCTACAATTTCGTCAATGTCCTTGACAAAAGGAAGCTCTATATTTGCGTACTTGCGACCTTCCTCCGTCAGGATTTTGATCCGGATGTAGCTGTCTTCGTGAACTAGCCCCCGGGTACTGTCATCACGGTCAACTTCGCGATACAGAATGATGGCAGGAGCGCCGGGAGCGAGTGGTTCGCTCGTCATTTTCAGTTCTTCAGGCGAGATGGGCGGAAACCCCACGCCAGCACGAACTATCACCGTGGAAAACTCAGCGGCAGCCAGAACCAGGAAAAACGCGCAGGACACAACAATGCCCACTCGACGAAATGGCACGGTCAACTCCCCGAGCACTTGCCTCTACCAGACGGGCCCCCTGCACGTTTGGTGACGGCCACAATATAGCCATATGGCCTCCGCGTCAATAGCGCTTTTTGGGAGCGAATCCCCAACAGCATCGGGCCATTAACGGGCCTGTTCGGTAGGCTGGGAACCCTATCCTCTTCCGGGCGCATCTTAAGGAAAGCGACGGTCCGTGGATGGTTACCGTGGTGACTATCTCGGTCCGGGGCAGTCTAAAGTGGTGATATACTGCGTGTATTCAGTGCGGTAGCTGGGCTGGTCCGACAACCCTCAACCGAAGGAAAAATTCAAGATGGCTCGTAGTTCACGCCGATCACTCTTCCTCGTAGTTTTCTTTCTTCTTGCCTGCGGCTTTCTGGGAATTCTTTTCGCCCAGCGCACGGGACAGCAGTCGTCCCTCTCGGGCGATTCCGACGTCAAAGACAGCTTGAAGCAGTTCACCGACGTCTACGCCATCGTCGAGAATAACTACGCCGAGCCGGTCAATCCGGACAAAGCAATCTATAACGGCGCCATCCCGGGAATGCTGCACGCGCTTGACCCGCACTCGAATTTCTTCGATCCCAAGTCTTACGCGCTGATGCGCGAGGACCAGCGCGGCAAGTACTACGGCGTGGGCATGACGGTGGGGCCGCGCAACAACAAAGTCATTGTGATCTTCCCCTTCACGGGCACGCCCGCTTACAAGGCCGGCATTCATCCAGGTGACGTGATCATCGCTGTTGATGGCAAGTCCACGGAGAATATGAGCACCGGCGACGTTGCCGATTTGCTCAAAGGGCCCAAGGGAACGACGGTTCATATCAGCATTTCGCGCGAAGGCGTGGAGAAGCCGATGGAATTTACGCTCGTGCGCGACGAGATTCCTCGTTACAGCGTCGACGTCCACTTCCTCATCCGGCCCGGAATCGGTTACCTGCATGTGACCGGGTTCAACGAAACCACGGAAGAGGAAGTCTCGAAAGCTCTGGATGAGTTTGGCGATCTCAAGGGTCTGATTCTTGATCTGCGGGGAAATCCCGGCGGCTTGTTGAGCGAAGGCGTAGGCGTAGCCGACAAATTCCTGAAGAAAGGCCAACTCATCGTTTCTCATCACGGCCGCGCTTCTGCGGAGAAGCGTTACGTGGCGCAGCATGGCAACGGGGGCAAGGATTATCCGCTGGTGGTGCTGGTAAATCGTTTAACAGCATCGGCGGCAGAAATCGTTTCCGGAGCCATTCAGGATCACGATCGCGGCTTGATCGTGGGTGAAGTCACCTTCGGCAAGGGCTTGGTCCAGACGGTATACCCTCTCTCAGAGAACACGGGATTGGCTCTCACCACGGCGCACTACTACACGCCCAGTGGTCGGTTGATCCAACGCGACTACAGCAACATTTCACTTTACGATTATTACTATAACCGCGAGGCCGAACCCGGCAGCAATGCCAACCGTGAAGTGAAGCTGACCGACAGCGGACGCACGGTATATGGCGGCGGCGGCATCACACCCGATGTTGCGATTCCTCCGATCAAGAGCAACCACTTTCAGGACACGCTCCTGCAGCACTATGCGTTCTTCAATTTTGCCAAGCGCTATGTGGTGAATCATCATCCGGCGAGAAACCTGGAAGTCGATGATGCCATCCTGCAGGAGTTCCGCAAGTCGCTCGACGAGGCCGACATCTCCTACACCCAGGCTGATCTTGTCGATAACAATGACTGGATCAAGTCCAACATCAAGGCCGAGATCCTGGTGGATGCCTACGGTCAGGATGAGGGCATGAAGGTGCGCGCGGAATCGGATCCGGAAGTGCTGAAAGGGCTGGAACTGCTTCCCCAAGCCAAGGCCTTGGCCGACAGTGCTAAGCGCATCGTGGCGGAGCACAACGGAGCGGGAGCGTTCAACCGGTAGGCTCAAGACCAGGTTTCAAAGTTTCAGGGTTTCAAGGTTTCAATGACAATAGGTCCGGATAGATTCCGGGCCTTTGTTGTTGGCGCAGATCCAAGATTCCTAGCTTCGAAGTTTCGCAGAAAGTCTTACGTTATGCAGTTTGAAACCTTGCAATCTTGAAACTTTGAAACCTTCTTCATGGTTCATTGACTTCGCTATCGAGCTATGTGAAAATCCGCGGCAGAAGGGCTTGTAGCTTAGCTTTTGGCGTCCGGGAGCGGCCTCTTTCTTTCCGCATGGTCAGTCGTCCGGGGTGGAGCATTTGCAACTACTTTGGGAAATTGCGGTGAGACGTCGGCGTTCCCAGTGCGAATCGGGGTCGGTTTGAAAGCGGCCGTGCTCGGACTGGCGGTCGCATTGGCGCTGATTGCCGGGTGGACGGATTGGCGCAGCCGACGGATTCCGAACTGGCTCACCGTGCCCGGGTTTCTGGTCGGAGTCTTGGTGAATGTTTTGGCTGACGGCAGGGCCGGATTGAAGACCTCCCTGCTCGGTGCCGGATTGGGGCTGCTGGTGCTTTTGCCTTTCGTTTTTCTACGCAGCCTGGGCGCAGGCGACTGGAAGCTGGCAGGCGCCCTGGGAGCGTTCGTTGGGTGGCAGGTTCTGGTAGATCTGCTTATGGGCTCCGTCTTCGTGGCCGGGGTAATGGCTTTGGGATTGGTGATCTACAAACGGCGATTCAAGGAAACGCTCCGCAATATTGGCCGAATGCTGGCGTCGATGTTAACTCTTCGTATGCCAGGGGCAGAGGTTTCGCTGGATAATCCGCAATCGCTCAAGGTCCCATATGGCGTAGCATTGGCCTTGACTACTTTGCTTTTCGGCATCGGGAAGATGTGGGGAGTGCGCTAGCGATGGCGAAGCCGGGATGGACAACATGGTACGGCGGAGCGTGGTGCGCTGCAGCGCGCGATGCGCGGGGCTCTGAAATCGCGGAAACTGCCATGATCCTTCCCTTGTTCTTCATGATCTTTCTCGGCATCTTTTGGTTTGGGCAGGGCTTTCGCATTTATGGCACAATGACGCGCGCGGCCCGGGAAGGCGCGCGCGCCGCTGTAGCTCCGGCTTGCACGACGTGCGCGGGCTCGAATGATCCATCGGCGAACGCCTGGACTGCGGTCCAAAGTGCAATGCAGGCTGCCCACGTTGATCCCACTCTGTTAAAGCAACCGACTACTCCACCCGGACTGTGCGCCTGCTCTTCCAGCGCTAGCACAACGAGTTGCAGCGCCACTACGGTGCCTTGTGACAGCAGCCAGACCAACATTTGCGTCCAGGGCGTAACCCACCCAAACGGCAATAGCAAGCCTGCGCTCGAGGATAATGTCGAGTTGTCGGCTCCGGGCTTGGGCGGTGCCGGAGAGTGCGGCGTTTCCGTCAGCTTCCAGTATCCTTACAAGTTTTGGCTACCGTTCAGTTCTCTCAATAATCAAACAGTGAACCTGAGGGCGCAGGCCCAGATGCGGGCGGAAACTCAATGAGCAACTGTCTCCATTCTTTAGTCTGGAGAACGCGCGCCTTCCGGCGGCTCTGGGCCGACGACCGCGCTTCCCAGATTGTGGAATTTGCGCTCTCGCTGCCCTTGCTGGTGCTCTTCGTCGTCGGGATTTTTGACTTCAGTGGGGCGATTTCGTTGAAGCAGAAGCTTACCAACGCTGCGCGGGAGGCTGCCCGTGTGGCCGCGGCCGATCCCGCCAATGATCTTGGAAATGGATCGGGTCCGCCGGCCCCGGTATCTGTAATCGATGCATTCTACGTAGTCGACAACTACCTGATATCTGAAAAGCTCAATGATTGTGGGCTGAGCCTCCAGCCTCCGACTCAAACCGGTGGCACTCTCACCTGGGTCTCGTCCGTTTCGGGCTGTCCGGGCGGCGGCCCCAGCGGCACGCTCACGCTCACTATCAACCGAGGCTGTGTCACACAACAGGCAATAAATGGCAACACGGTAAATCTGGTCGGTACCTGTGTCACTCTTCTGTACCCTTACAAGTGGCAATACAGCAGCGTGGCCGGTGTGCTGGGCATGACGTTCATCGGTCCGACCGGTATCACTACCTCCGCTAGTGCGTTTAACGAGAATTGAGGGTTCGCGCATGCTGCCACCGCTAATCGACCGCCAACGAAGTTACTCGAAGCGACGTTCGGAGGAGCGCGGTTTCACGATGGCGTTGGTGGCCGTGGCGTTGGTCGCCATCATTGCCATGGCCGCGCTGTCAATCGACATCGGCACTCTTTACCAGGCCAAGGACGAGGCTCAGCGAGCTGCGGATGCCGCGGCCCTGACCGCAGCGAGGATGATTTCGATCTCTGGCATAACCGGAGACCCGGGAAACGTAAGCAATTCGTGGCAGACGGTCTGCGGCGGCACCACCAGTCCCGCTACCCTGGCCGCAATCAACGTGGCTCAACAAAACCTGATCAGCGGTGTCGCGGCCACGAGCGGTAACGTATCTGTGCAATACGGCGCGGGAAGCGCGGGCGCCACCAGCACGAATTGCTCGGGTGCGGGAACGGGCTTCGGCGTGAATCCCGTGGTTAGTGTGACGGTCACGAGCGGAAAACTACCGATCTTCTTCGCCCGTATTTTTAGGTTGTTCCCGAACGGCAACTTCTCCAATACCACCGCGAGCGCCACTGCGACCGCCGAGGTATTCAATTCTTCGAATTCGGGTAGTGTCGCTGCCAGCATGATTCCGGTGCAACCGCGCTGTGTGAAGCCTTTGATTGTCCCGAACGTCGATCCCACAAGCGGAAGCGGCGCGCCGTTTGTTAGCACGGCGACTGGGGCAATCATCAGTCCGGGGGTTTCTCCGACCGGAGTGATCGGCGAAACTTTCGATTTGACCGCCGACTGTCGCCACGGCCAAACCAATTGCAGCGGCGCAAACCTGACTTCGAACCCCCCGGGGCCGACTGCCCCGGCGCCCACGCTGCAGTACCTTCCGGCACTGGTTCAAGGAACGCCCACCGCCGTTCCCGCCTGCGCGACCGGCGACACCTTCCAGGAGGCAATCGCAGGCTGTGATCAAACCACGGCCTACACATGCGGAATTCCCGTCGGCTCGGGCTCGGGCACAACGCAAGTCGACCTGACGGAAAATCCGGTAAATCCCCATAGCCAAACCGGAGATACCGGCACGGCCATGCAGTGTTTAACTCATGCTGCGGCGCTGGGGCTGGGTCAGGGGCAAGACCAAATTGATACGGGGACTTTTCCGTTCCAAATCAAGGCTGGTTCCGACAACCCGCTGGTCGAGGACGGCCTGGTTGCCAATGACGGCATCCTCACCACCAGTAGCTCTATTGCTACGATACCGATATACGATGGCGCAAGGCTGCCGAACGGGGTGCAGCAACCGCAGGTCACGATCGTCGGTTTTCTGCAGGTCTTCATCCGATACCTCAATGGCAATGGACACCCCGTCGTATACGTGCTGAACGTCGCCGGATGCAGCAACGCCGCCACGAACTCTCCAGTATCCGGGACTTCTCCCGTGCCGATCCGGCTGATCACGCCGCCGTAATTTGAGCGGCTTTGATCACGCGCAATCCTGCGCTCTGGGGTAATCAAGCAAACGGCGGACGCGAATCCAGAAAACTCGGCGACTAGTTGGGAGGGTCGTTATTCGGGACCGGAGGACCGTCCGTTGCGGGATTCCCACCGGGTGGCACTGGTCCGGTCGGGTGCGGAAATCTGGGCTGCGTGTCGCCTTCGTCGTCGGTCAGGGACTGGGCCTGAGGCAGGGGAGTCGGCCCCGGTCCATCGGGGCGCGCGCTGAGAATGACGCGGTCGAGGGCAGCGGGATCAGTTGACGAACTCAAGATCAGGTAATTGAATTGCGAACCATTCAGCAGGCGGGCTAGAACTTCCGATGCGGGAGCCGGGCCCAGGTCGGTCACGACCTTTTCCTGTTCTGCGCCGGCTGGGATGGCGATCTCCGCCCCGGTTCGCTGATGCACCGCAAACAGAATTTGGGAGAGACTGGCCTGGTTCGAACTGATCGACAGCAACCCCCCCTGAAACAAAACTTCAAGCGGCGGCTTCGCTGCCGGGGGAGCTGGGGCAGCGACCGGCACGGCCCGCGTGGGATAACTCGTATTCACCAGAGCTGCTCTGGAGGCAGGAGGTAATCCGGCGGTTTCCGTGCCTGTACCTCCTCCGACCTTCACGATTACAGTTCTCCCTGAGGGGAAAACCTGATAATGCTGGGGACCGTTCAAATCCAGCACAACTCGTGTGACTGGCGGATTCTTTGAGAACAGACCCACACGCAGGCTCTTCACTCCTTCGCGGTTCACTGCCTGGCCGCGTAGCTGCGCGCCGGGAGCCGCGTTCACAAAATCCACCACCAGGCGGTCGGGGCCGGTCAAAACATTGATTTGTGGAACGACGCGGTCGCTGGCCTCGATCTCTATCTCGACCTGGTTTCTGGTAGGAAGTACTTGCACCCGTCGAATCGACGGCACGACTGGCGCCTGGCCCGCGACGGGTGCGGGGAAACATACTGCCGCCCCTAGCAGCAAAACGGCAACGGCCCTGAGGGAGGGGTCCATGAACACCTTAAGAATGCCTGTGTATAGTGGCGCTGAGGCGATTCTAGCAGCCTTGTCGAAGGGGACCCCTTACGAAAGGATTACAACCTTGGGCCGTACAAGCGCGGCAGCGCCAGGCGCGTCGCCAAATCGCTTAAATCAGGCGCAGAGTAAGGGATGGCAGCGAGAGTCCCTCCACCTCAACCCTCCAAACATCACCTCTGGCAGTCAGATGTCCGGCCGTAAGAGTTCCCGAACTAACAATTTCCCCACCGCTAAGGGGCTGGGCGGGAAACCGCTTGGCTATGGCCGCGCCGAGTTCTGCCAGGCATAGAGCGGGGCTTTTCAGAGAATTCCTGCCCGAGCCTTCTTCGACAAACTCTCCGTCTTTCGACACTCGCACTTTAAAACGCGGCAGCTCGTCGACTAGTTGTGCGATGAGGTTGGGTCGCACCTGCAATCTCTCGCCGATGACGAGTGCCGCGTGAAGTCCAAAGGATGCGACGAAATCGCTGGGCTGAAATTTCCATTCCGGGAACGGACAATCAATGATTTCAAATCCCACCGCCAGCCAATCCGCGGATGCGAGCGCACCGGCTGCATCGGCACGTTCCCCAGTGACCGGCTCCTTTAAACCAAAAACAATCTCGGGTTCCACCTTCAGCGAACGGGGATGCGCCAGCGCCAGAGTGGCGAGGTTATGGTCACTGTAATGCACCGTGTCGTCGTACATGTGGGCCCACACCAGGGTTTCAAGTTTAAGCACACGCCACATGGCCTTATTGGCATAACCAACCTTGCGGCCGACGGCTCGGTGTCCGCCCGCTTCGCGGAACTGCGTGAGTTTTTCTTCAACCTCATAAGCTGTGTTGAGGTCGAAACCAGGGCGCTCAGAGGGAGGGAGCGCGACCATCTGGGCCGCCTCATACGCGGATCGCAGTTCACGCGCTAAAGTTTCAACGTCAAAAATCGACATAGTCAGTGTGGCTTTCGGTGGTCTTCAACGAGTCCAAGGTGGAGAGGACACCGCGATTCGCCCCGGTAGTAACCCTAGACCTTTTGCATCTTAGCATCCGCCGTTTGTCCACAACCCACTTGCCTGGCGTCCCTGCGACAAGAACTCCGGTCGGTTTCGTTGCGTGCCGAGACTTGCAGCGATGGGAGTAACTAGTCTGACAACAGCTGCCAGATGCTGACGGTTCGGGTTCGCTCAAAACGGTGGTAACTTTACAGTCGTGCGGCTGCATCAGCTCCCCACCGACGACAGGATGCGTTCTTCTGACGTCATTCCACCTACAACCAGGAGGGACACCATGAAGGTAGGGGCAAGATTGTCGGCTTCAGGCATTGCACAACTACGGCACAGCTTTCGTTTGCTCTCACTTGCGGGGCTGTCGTTCCTTCTTACTCTCGGCCTGTACAGCGCTCCCGCCAAAGCACAGGAGGCGGTTGTCCTGGTCGGATCCGGATCGAGTGTCCCGGCGCCGCTCTACAACCGATGGACGCAAGAGTACGGCAAGCGCAAACCCAACATGCAGATGCGATACCTTCCGGTCGGCACCAGCGAAGGGATCAAGCAGATCGCTCGTGGAGCGGGCGATTTTGGCGCTGGCGAGGCTCAGCTTAGTGAAAAAGAACGGAAAGAGAGCAACTTGATCGAGTTGCCGGTGGTGCTCATCGCCATCGTTCCCATTTACAACCTGCCCGATGTCCACGAGCAGCTTCGGCTTTCGGGGGAAGTCTTGGCCGAAATATTTCTGGGCAATGTGAAAATGTGGAATGCGCCACAGATCGTGAAGCTCAACCCCGGCGTGACCTTGCCGAGTCTTTCGATCCAGGTCGTCAATCGTCCCCCGGGGAAAGGTTCCAACTATGTTCTCACGGAGTTCCTCTCGAAAGTGAGTTCCAAGTTTCGGGCTCAGGTGGGAGTCAGCCCTTCCCCGACTTGGCCCGTCGGCGAACCCGCAGAACGGAGTTCCGATATGGCTGACCGGGTGAAAAACAATCCGGGATCCATCGGCTATGTGGAGTACCAATATGCGTTGAAGAACGGCATTTCCCAGGCCGCGGTGGTGAATTCCTCCGGAAAGTTCGTTGCGGCTTCCACCGAAAGTATGGCCGCGGCGTGCAAGGCGGCAGAAGCGCCGCGGTGGAATAGCTTTTCCGCCTCCCTGTCCAACGCATCCGGAGCTGATTCTTTTCCCATTACCAGTTTCACCTGGATTTACCTGCGAGGAAAATCGACCGATTCGGCTCGTGAGGCCACGTTGACCGATTTCTTAAATTGGATATACGGGGATGGCCAGCGCTTTGCCGCTCAAGAAGGTTATGCCGAACTACCACCCCAGTTGCTGGCCGCACTAAGAACCAAAGTCAAAGATTTGCGGTAAGGTTCCGTTGCGCGGAACCTGGCGTGGACCTGAGGTGTGACCTGATAGGATCGGTGCATTTCGCGGTGGAGGAATGATGCGAGAGTGCTTGCTTTTTGCGTGTCTGGCCGGGCTCACCTCTGTGGCCCTGGCGCAACAACCCACAACGCCGGCTAAGGCTGGCGAGAGTCCGCCTTCCAGCAGCGTCTCCGCCGACTCGGGGCTGAATGATTTGTTCGACGCGAAGATCAAAGTTGAATGGGAAGCGCTGAAGCACAAGGACAAGAAAGCGTACGCCGAATTGCTGGCAGAGGACTACGAGGGCGTCGAAATCGATGGCAAGGGCGAGCGGACCAAGATTCAAGCTCTAAACGAACTGGCAGACACGAACGTCTTCAACTACACGTTGTGGGGCTTGAAAGTGATTCCGCTGGGACCGGACGCCGCGTTCGTGACCTATGAAAGCACCATGCAGTTCCCACCCAAGTCGGTCATCCGGTTCTCGCGCGTCTACATCACTGAACTCTGGGTGAAGCGCGCCGGTCAATGGAGGGAACTGCACTACCAGGAAACTCACGTCAAGTAATCTCTGCTGCGCGCGCAGATTGATTGCAACTGTCGGAGCCGCGTGATCATCCATTCAATGAGATGAAAGGGGAAACCTCATGAGAACACTATTGGTCGCTCTGCTGCTTTCGAGCAGCTTTCTCCTGGCACAAGACAGTAATTCCAACAATCCAAACCACAACTCCAAAGATTCCAAAGGACAGGTAACCCTGCAGGGTTGTGTGAGCCGCTCGAGCGGGGACTACGTCCTGATGAAACAGAACCCAGGCGTGACTTATCAGCTTCAGGCTACGGGCAAGATAAGACTACGGAACTACCTGGGACAGAGAGTGGAAGCAGTCGGGAACGAGTCCCCGACCATGAGCACAAGTTCCGACGCGATGAACAAGGTGGGTTCGGCAGCGCCGGTGACTTTGACCATCACCTCGATCAGGACCGTCGACAAGGAGTGTACCGCAAGGCCAATGCAGTAAAAGCTGGACTTGACACTGGTCAAACAGGCGCTTACTCGCAATCGGGAGGCATCGCCATGATCTCTGCATTCGAGTCGCAGGCAGGTTTCTTCTTGGCCGGCTCCAGCAAGGACGGGTGATTGTAGCGCAGAACCCACAACCCCTCATCATTGGTGAGGTAGATCAAGCTGTGGCCGCCGTCCGGAAGAATGCCCGTGACCTTATTGAATGTCTCGAGCGTCTTGGGATTGCGCGGGTCGCTCAAGTCGAGCACGCGAACGGTTTCCGTGGGATGACTGTTGCTCATCAGGGTCGCCGGGGTTCTTTCCGGAGCTTGCGCGATGGCCACATCCGGGCTGACCATCTGCAGATTTCCTGAAGTCGCCTGATTTGACTCAGCCGTTCGCTTCAAGAGACTAGGCCTGTCTGGCTTGGAAACGTCGACCACCATGAAGCCTTGCTTCGCGGCCTGTTGAACGTAGAGATACTGTTTGCCGTTTTCCCTCTGCAGCAGCATCTGGCTTCCGGTCGCCTGCGGCAAAGGCAAGTGGGCAATTACGGTCGCGGGGACGTCGGTGGGTTTTGGCGCAGGTTGCTCACTTGCACTGGTCAGCGCGGCAGACAATAGCAAAAGCGACAACGTCAGAGCGTAACTTCGAAGGATTCCTCTACGACAATTCTCCATAAATCACTTCACAATTCCCGAGGCGGAACATGACCTGCGCTCCGCATCTAGAGCAAATATACCATTTCCAGCCAACGCCCCATCATTGTTCCCCGGCGACTCCGACGCAACCGGCGGAGGCCAATGTGGAACAGACCGCGCCAGCCTGAAGCGGGACAAAAGCATGGTTGGTCTTGGGGTCCACCGAGATACTGTGCGCATTCGATCCGGTCGGCATATTGTAAAGCCACTGATTGGTTCCAGCATCAATGACGCCCATAACTGCACTCGGGAGCATGTCACGCGCGGCGAGATAATACTTGTTGTCGGTGGGGTTGTACCAAGTCTCGTCCACGCCACCGACATTATTGATTGGCACGCAGTTAATGCTGGTTTTCGGGTCCGACGTGCATACGATGTTATTGCCCGGCGCAGTAAAGGTAATTATGTACTCGTTGAAGGGAAATGATTTGCCATCGTGGTCCGCACAGCCGACGAGGAAGTTGTTCCCCGGGCCATGGCTGATGCCGGTCGGCATGCAATTCGGCATCACGATGCTGTTGACCACGACCGGTCCGCAGGAGACGCCGCCACAAGTGGTGTCCGCCAGTTGGGGGTCGATGACATCGATGCTGCCTATGTTGATGTTGCCCACTGAATTCTCATTTGCCAGCAGCAGAAGGCCAGAGTTGGGGTCCCACACCATGCCGCCCAAACCGGCCGGAGATATGGCGCCACCGCAGGCGACGTCAGTAAAAGGGGGGGCCTGGCTGCAAAACGCTCCCGTGTTTTGGTCGAGAATGGGGCCGTGGTGACAGGGAATCGTATATGCAGTTCCGCTTGGGGTGATGCCAAAGCCAGGGAAGCTAATAGCCGGCGCGGCGTCAGCCGCAGAGCCTGACACGCCGCTGAAGACATGGGGATTGGACGGGTCGGGGCACGCAACAGTACCAGTACTGAGGTTGCCGGGAGTGGTTGGGAGCGTATCCACGGGAACGGTGTTTGTGAGACCGAGTCCTGACGCCGCACCTCCGACGCCGTCGTAGTAAATCTGCCCGAGGATGCAGCTTGGAGGGTTGAATGATCCTCCGTTGCCCGGGTCTAACTGTATTGACGGGGGTACACCTGTGCCCGAACCTTGCAGTGGATAAGTAGCGGGGCTGAAGCCCCGCGGGTAGGGGCCGTACGCCAGGGTCTGGTCAATCGGCAAACAGTGCTGCCTCTGGAGCGTGTCCGCGGGGTTCCGAGCCACGACGCCCGACATGTCAATGAACGTGATAAATGGCAATCCCGGATCCCCGTTAATGACCGCGAGCACCTGATGGACGTTGTCAAACGACATTTCATCGGCACGGTCATCCCCACAATCGGTGGCAGATCCAGCTTCGCCGTTCCACGAGGCAATACATCCAGAGATGCCCTGAGGGCCGTCGTAGTCGGCCGAAACGCCAGTGGGTATGTCGGCGATCACGGTCGGCGGGGTGGAATTACTCAGGTTCATGGTGGTCAGATCAAACACCACGACAGAGGAGCTGCCGTTGCCGACGAATAAAGTATTGCCGTCCGCGCTTACCTCAAGACCGTCCGGCCCGGACATGGGATTCACACCGTTGGCGCGGGAAGCGCAGCACTGCGCGCCCGGGAAGGCGCCAAAGTTGTGGTTCGCACCAAAGCCCGTGATCAAGTGGAAGGTTGGCCCCGGAGGCGTGGCCGTGGACATATCTGTCCTGCATCCGTGACGGGTGAAATTGCCAAATACGTCTACGATAGGCGGAATGACGTCGAACCCAGTCGCCGGATCTTTTGCGCAGGGACTCGCGCCGTTGCCCGCGCCGGAGATCGCATTCGAGCCTTGAATCGAAATCATCGCGAGATCCTGCGCCGTATCGATCACTTGCACGGCGATGCCGATACGATCGGAAATGTAATCGAGATTGTTGGTGCCCGACCCCCCGCCGGAAGGAGGTGTCGATATCCAGCTAATATCGAACGAGTTGAACGGACCGCCCGGCTCGCCCGTAGCGTTGTGTTCCGGCACCGGAATGACGTTGATGATGGCGTAAGAGCCATTGATCGTGGTGCCGCAAGTGGGACAGTTCGGCGTTGTGCCGCATCCGCTCAAAATCACAAACAACGCGGCGAGAAGAATAGTAAGAAGAATCCTCGGTCTCATTCGAATTCCCTCCTCCGATTTCCCTTCAGGACCAGCCTGCAGCCAGCCCCGGCCTTTACCGAATTTCTTAACCGTTTCATCCGCTATCGACACCTGAGCGGACTAGAACCGGAACTGCAACTGCTGCAAAACCACGTAATAATTCTGTGGCACCGCGCCGATGGTGCTAGGTTCCTTCAGCTGATCAATACCCAGATTGACCTGATACTTGACCCAATAATTGGGATACCACGTCACGCCAAACGTGAACTCGTCGGTGTGATAGTTAAACGTAGGCACAAAACCCGGCGTGTAGTAGTTGAGGAAATTCGCACCCGGCTCATTGGCTTGGATGCCCATGTATCGCAGGCCAACTCCCCATGCTCCCAGCCCGCGTCCCTTGCCGCCGGGGGTGTCGGGGCCAAACGTCGGGTTCTTTACTCGCGGGGTGCCGTTCTCCGGTTGCTTTTCACCCGTGAGCAGATAGGTCGCGCTGATGTCCCAGGCCTTCGCGATAATCGACGGAAGACTCAGGAAGCCAAGCCCTCCCGCTTGCTCGGAGCCGACGTTGTTACGAGACATATTCAGTTGGTCGTATTCGCCGCGGATAGCGAGCGCGGACTTGACGTAAGTGAATTCACCGTTATAGCGCTGGATCGGTCCGTTAATCGCGAATTGTGGGAAGAAGTCGTAAACTCCACCGGGCAGCGTTCCGTTGAAGCTTTGATCTCCGGACAGGCCCCGCGAGCGCCCTCGGTCAGCGGCTCCGCCAAAGGCAAGTCCCTTCAGCCATTCGCTCTTGGATTTCCGCCACAAGTAAAAGCGAAGCCGTCCAACGACATCCGGCTGATTGGTGGTGTTGGCGATCGCGTACCCTTTGCCGTTAAACACCCCCACCCAGTACTGCACGACGCCGCCGTCAAGATCTCCGTGAATAGCTGCGCCTGGGCTGCGGAAGGCCGAGGCCGCTGACGGATACAGCAGCGACTGGAACCCGCGTTCTACGAAGTCCAGGTTGGTGGCGCCGGTTCCGGCTTCCTGCGCGAAGGGCGCTTTGAACTGGCCCGCCTGGAATTGGAACTCAGGCCGGATCCTCACGTTGAGGTAAACGTCGCGCACGACTGATCCCGAAGTGCCGGCAGCGTCGGTGAGCAGCGCAAAATCGAAGTGGGAACCGTAGTTACCCTGGAAACCGAAGCGTGCGCGGCGCAAGATGAACGAGTCGGCCGGCGCGCCGTCCCCCTTGTAGGCGCGATAGTCGTTATCCACGTAGCCATAGGGACTGATGCTGAACTGTCCGTCTGCACTTTTGATGAAGAAGTGCTCGCCGTTCCATCCTGCGGCGAGCGGTGCCTCTTTCTTCGGAGCAGCCGCAGGTTGCGCTTGATCTACGATCGCCGCCGCCGGCAAGGGTTCGGCCTCAAGCAGAACCGCGTTCCTCAGACGAGGTGTCCCTACGCCAGCAGCGTCGAGCGATGGCGGGTTGGGGACCGCCTCGGCCACGGGCCGAATCTGGACCGAGCTATTGTCCGCTGCACGGGTGTCGGATGCCCGGGCTTGCCCCGCAACCAGCTTCTCGACCAGAGCTTTCAGTTCCTCGATCGTCTGGCGCTGTGCGGCGACCTCGCTGCGCAACTGGTTGACTTCTTCCTTGCTCGCCACGTTGGAGGCGGATGCTGCACTCTTCTCAGGGGGTTGCGAGCCTTGGGCATGGGCGAGCGAACCTGGCGCCATGAAAACGACCAGCAGCACGAAAAACGTTGTTAGTGAGCGCATGTGTTTCCTCTCCCGTGATGATTTGCAAGGCGAGCCTACCCTCAAGGCATGCGGACAAGAAGGCCGCGCACTCCCTTGTCCGTTCGGGCGACGAACCAAAAGATCTCCAGAGCTGCGAATGGGTTCCTGTCCGGTATGAAGAGCGGACCAGTTACGCGGGCGGGTTTACCATAAAGAAATGAATGCTGTCAAGAAAAGTTTTTTCTAGCATCCGAATGAGGATAACTCTCACTACACTCCTGAGCCCTGGCGAAGTTTAGTCAGGAGTAATCATTTGGGAAATACAGAATGGCCTGGACAGCGAGCGAAAAACGAGCCCGCTCCAGCGCTCAACGAAGACCGGCAAAGACATTTGACTCGCCTCGAACGCCCTGCCATCATGTTCCACATGCCGGACCGAAGGCTCAGAATCGTAAGGTTTATCGGGAGCACTCCGAACACTGCGTATTGCGATGTCTGCAAATTAGCATTCCGGACGCGACGGGAATTTATAACCGACGCCGACAAGGCCAAAGCGCAACTGCAAGCCGATTTTGAAAAGCATGAGTGCCGGCCGGAAGAGGGTGCCGTCGACGACGCCCTCAACCACATCCGGTGAGCGGGCTTCCTCATTTCCTGGCGGCTTGAGCGGCCGACGGGTCGAAGGATTTGATCCTATGGCGTCGCACACTGAAAACACGACATCACAATCCACGAATTACGCGCCCGTGGACTTGAATCCCCACCGGGATCTCCCCGAGGGATTCTTCGATTTCCTGTTGCCGCTTCATAAACAATTCACGCCCTTGCAGCAGAAGCTGGTTGCGAAGCGTGCGGAGGCGTTACGTCGGTCGCATAGCGGGCAGCCACCGAACTATTTGCCAGGTTCGGAGGCAACCACCTCCGACTGGCGGATCGAAGTACCCGACTGGTGCGTGGATCAGCGCAACCAGATGACCGGACCAGCCGACGATGCTGAGTTGACGGTAAAACTGCTGAACTCCGGGTCGCCTGCGGTCATGATTGATCTGGAAGACTCCATGGCGAACGCGTGGGACCAAACGATGTTGGGCGTGAAAAATACTCTCGCTGCCTACAAATATGAACTCAGGTACGATGACAAGAAGCGGCATAAGAAAGTCTCGGTCCAGCGTTCGAAAACCGTCACCTGGGTGCGGCCCCGCGGTTTGCACATTAGCCAGGGTGGAGTGATCAAGAACGAGCTGATGTCCGCCTCCTTGTTCGATTTGGCTTTGATCTGGTACCAGATCGATCCCGCATGGTTGCCGCACAACTTCTCCGTGTATATCCCCAAGAGCGAGTCCGCCGACGAGGCCTTCTGGTGGCGCGACCTCTTCCAGAAATTCGCCGAACAGAAAGGCCTGCCCAAGGACTACATCAAGTGCATGGCGCTGGTGGAAGCTCATCCTCTGGCCTATCAGATGGAGGAATTCCTTTTCAATCTTCGCGAGCACTGCCTCGGATTGAACCTCGGCCGCTGGGACTACATGGCTTCGCTGATTGACTTCATGATTGAGGATCCGAATTGGATCTTGCCCGATCGCAACACCATCCCGCACGATGTGGCGTTCTTTCAAAACTTCCGCACGCTGATGCCGGAGGTTTGCCACAAGCACGGAGCTCTCGCGATCGGCGGAATGACCGCGCTTTTTCCCAGCCGCACGGACGCGGAATTGAACGAGCGCGCTCTAAAGGTCCTCAAACAAGACAAGAAGAACGAAGCCGACTGCCTGATGGACGGAGCCTGGACCGGCCATCCCGATCAAAACGAAATCGCAGTTGCGCAGTTCCCCTATCCCAATCAGATTGCCAAGCGGCCCAAACTGCCGAGCCCCCATCCTGATCTGCGGCCAATCCCGAAGGGTGTCGGTGAAATAACGCTGGCCGGAACACGAGCCGCCGTGCGCACCGTGATTCGCTATCGCAACGGCGTGCTCAACGGAAAAGGTGCCAGCCTGCTCGACGGGTACATGGAAGATCTGGCTACGGACCGCATTTACCGCCTGATGATTGCGCAGCGCGTGCGGCATAGGGTTGGGGTCGAAGGACATGACGGCAAGCCCCTGCAGCATTCCCCTGAACTGGTGACTCGTCTATTCGACCAGGAGTTGGCGAGAATTCAGAAAGACCTGCCAGCAGAGATCGATCGCAAGGCCGCAGCAACCTTGCCCGAAGCACGCAGGATCGCGGAGCAGATGATTGTCCAGGGACACCACTCGCCGACTTAATAGGCCTAACAGAAAAACAATCGAACCGATCGAAAGAATTGATTTGACGGCGCCGGCCTCATCGGCGCTCACTGTCACACTGCTTCGCGTCTCGGGATGTTACTTTCTGGTGCGTTTTGGCGATTGTTCGCTCCGTACCGTAATATTCCTTAAGTACAGGTTGGAACGGAAACGAGGACTATGAGCGCCTTGGAACAGGCAAGTTCAGCACTTCAATTCCCTGCCCTGCAACCGCCCCGCCGCTACTTATTCGGCCCCGGTCCCAGCATGGTTCACCCGCGCGTTTACGAGGCGTTGTCAAAACCGATCGTCGGACACCTCGACGCCTATTTCATCCAGGTCATGGGAGACGTCCAGCAGTTGCTCAAGACGGCTTACGGAACCACTGACGGAGCAACGCTGACAATTTCCGGCACCGGCAGCGCGGGCATGGAAGCTGCCGTCGCTAACTTCGTCGAACCAGGAGCGAAGTTCGCCGTTTTCGCCAACGGATATTTTTCCGATCGCCTTACCGAGATGGCCAAGCATAACGGCGCGAACGTCGTACGCTTTGAGAAGCTTTGGGGTGAAACTTACACGGATGATGAAGCCAAAGAGTTTATTGGGCGCGAGAAGCCCAAGGTGGTGGCTTACGTTCATGCCGAGACCTCGACGGGCGCCTTGCAATCGGGCCGGGCCATTTGCGCCGCTGCGCACGAGGCCCACGCTCTGGTGATCGCGGATTGCGTCACCTCGCTCGGCGGAGTGCCGGTAGAGTTCGACCAGACCGGCATCGACGTGGCATACAGTTGCACGCAAAAGGGGCTAAGTTGTCCACCGGGCTTGTCTCCAATGGCGATGTCGGCGAGGGCCATGGAGTTTCTGAGCGCCCGCGCGACTCCGCCGCGCAGTTGGTATCTCGACCTCAAGCTGATTCACGACTACTCGACCGTCTCGCACCGCTACCATCACACGGCGCCGATTTCCATGTTCTACGCCTTGCGTGAAGCGCTCCTGGTCATTGCCGAAGAAGGAATTGAGAACCGCTGGGAGCGGCATCGCCGCAGCAACAAGGCTTTCGTCAAAGGAATTGAAGCGATGGGTCTGCGCATGCACGTTCCCGCGGAGCACCGCATCGCGACCCTGAACACCGTGTGCGTGCCCGCAGGGGTGGACGAAGCCAAGGTCCGAAAACAGTTGTTGGATGGTCCGGGGATTGAAATCGCCGGCGGGTTCGGGCCGCTGGCGGGCAAAGTCTTCCGCATCGGCGTCATGGGTCCGCTGGCGACAGAAGAGAACGTGCAGTTTTTCCTGAAAGAGTTCAACCAGGCCCTCAAGGCAGCGGGCTACTCCAACTAAGAATCAAGCACCCAGGGGCGGGGGCAGCGGCGAATGACACTGAAGTCGGTAGAAACACTTCTTGACGTTTTGCATTTCGCGGACAGTCACACCGCAGTTATCGTTCCCGAACTCAACCTCCATGTCACTTACGATTCGCTTCGCCGGCAGGTTCTCGAAATGGCGAACGCTTTGGCTTCCGCCGGCATCCGCCGTGGCGACGCCGTGGCGATTGCGTTGCCCAATGGATTGCCCGCAATTGTGAGCTTTCTGGCTGCCTCCATCGCGGGCAAGGCAGCTCCTTTGAATCCGGCGTATCCCTACGAAGAGTTTCATTTTTTTCTGGGCGACACCGATGCCCGTGTTCTGATCTGTCCGTCCGTGGGCGCAGAATTTGTGCGCACAGCAGCCGCTGACCGGAAGATACCGGTCATGTCAGTGGAAATGAACGAGAGAGGCGATGTGCGCCTGACTGGTGCGCCCTCGGGAACCACTGCGACTGCACCGACCGCGGACGACATCGCCCTGGTCCTGCATACTAGCGGCAGCACGGGAAAACCCAAGCGGGTTCCTCTGCGACACTTCAACCTCGCCGTTTCGTCGGCAAACATAGCGAACACCTACGCGCTGTCTGAGGAAGATGTTGCTTTATGCATTATGCCGCTGTTCCACATTCATGGCTTGATCGCTTCCACCATGGCTACTCTGCTCTCCGGAGGAGCGGTTGTAGTTCCAACCAAGTTCAACGCGCTTTCTTTCTGGCGCACGGTTCGAGAGCATCGGGTTACCTGGTATTCCGGCGTGCCGACCATGCACCAGCTTTTGATGGCGCGCACGCACCACAAGCCGGCCGAGGCGGGTACGCTACGCTTCATCCGTTCCTGCAGCGCGCCTTTGTCGCCGGAACTTATTCATAAGATCGAGAATGAATTTGGCGTCCCGTTTGTTGAGGCGTACGGCATGACCGAAGCTTCGCATCAGATGACTTCCAATCCGCTGCCGCCGCGCCATCGCAAGGCCGGATCGGTGGGTGTGGGCGCCGGCCTGCGCGTGAGCATCATGGACAAACAGGGAAATTCTCTCGAAAACAACCAACGCGGCGAAATCGCTATCCAGGGCGCGAATGTATTTCGGGGATACGAAAATAATCCAGAGGCAAACGCCCGCGCCTTCGTGAACGGATGGTTTCGCACCGGAGACCAAGGCTATCTCGACGACGATTGTTATCTGCACCTGACGGGCCGCATTAAAGACATCATCATTCGCGGCGGCGAGAACATTGCGCCTCACGAAGTGGACGAGATTCTGCTGAAGCATCCCGCAGTCGCGGCAGCCGTCACCTTTGGCTGCGCTCATCCCACACTGGGGGAAGAAGTGGCTGCGGCCGTAGTGTTGCACGAGCCCCATGGCGCCACCGAATCAGCGCTCCTCAAACATTGCCGCGAACTACTGGCGGAATTCAAATGTCCGAAGAAGATTTATCTGGTGAAGAGTATTCCAACTACAGCCACTGGAAAAATTCGCCGCCGCGCCGTCGCCGCCGCGCTCGTGGACGATCAGCGTGGATAGCGGCTTGGGTAAGCAAAGATGAAATTCCTGATCGCCGGGGCAGGCGCCATCGGAGCCTACATCGGTGCGCGTATGGCGCAGGCCGGGTACGAGGTCACGCTCTTCGCGCGCGGCCCGCATCTTCGCGCCATGCAGGAGCACGGCGTGCAGGTGAAAAGTAGTGAGGGAGATTTCGTGGCGCGCCCCACCATCGCCGGCTCTCTCACAGAAGTGGGGCCGGTGGACGTAGTCTTCCTCGGCGTGAAGGCGCACGCCTTGCCACAACTCGCTCCGCACCTAAAGCCCGTTCTCGGTCCGGATACGACGGTCGTCAGCACTCAGAACGGAATTCCGTGGTGGTACTTTCAGGGCTTTAGGGGCGAGTACGAAGGATTACGCCTGGAACGCGTCGATCCCGGCGGCGTGATTTCGGCGGCGATCGAACCTTGCAGCGTGGTCGGATCTATCGTTTACTTTGCGACTGAGATTCCCTCGCCCGGCGTGATTCAACACATCGAGGGCAATCGCATTACACTCGGCGAGCCTGATGGCTCGCGCTCCAACCGCATCCGAGCGATTGCAGAGGCCCTTGCCGCCTCCGGCTTCCGCTGCCCGGTCACCACTCGCATCCGGCATGAGATTTTCGTGAAGCTCCTGGGCAACGCATCTTTCAACCCGGTGAGTGCACTCACGCGGGCTACGCTGGCGCAGATGGCGCGCGATCCGGGAGTTTCGTTAGTGATCCGAAACATCATGCAGGAAGTCGAAGCGGTCTCTAACAAGCTCGGTATGGAGTTGCCCATCTCGATTGATCAGCGCATTGCGGGAGCGGAAAAAGTTGGTGAGCACAAAACCTCAATGCTGCAGGATCTCGAAGCCGGCCGGCCGATGGAACTGGAAGCGCTGGTCGGCGCGGTGGTGGAACTGGGCGAGCGGGTTGGGCTTTCCATGACGTGCACCCGCACGGTGTATAACTGCGCGAAATTACTGGCCCAAAGCAGCGCAAAGCAGTCTCATTGACCCTGCCCTATCAGCCTTTTTCATCCGGGTAACAAAAATATTTGCTGGGGGCTTGACAACGGGGGTATACTCCCCTCGTCGGCTGGTCCACTTATCGGACCACTTGGAGCCATGTTGCCCACCGCCATCAAATCCGACTTCGAAGTCGTCCGCAGGAATAAGGTCTACGAAGAAGTCGCCAAGCAAATCGAACGTCTGATTCTCAAGAAGCTGCAACCCGGCGACAAACTTCCCTCCGAACGTGAATTGGCAGAGATGCTTCGAGTAAGCCGCAGTTCCATCCGGGACGCGATTCGAGGCCTGGAACTGATGGGTCTGGTGGAACCGCGTCAGGGCGCCGGCACCATCGTTCGCGAAATCTCGGCTGAATCGTTGGTCAATCCTTTTGCGGACGCGCTGAAGCGCCGTCATGAACTGGTCGGGGAGCTTCTGGATTTTCGCAGGATGCTCGAGCCGCCGCTGGCCGCGCGCGCGGCCGCGCACGCTTCCGCCGACGACATTTCCGAGATGGAGGAGATTCTTCGCCGGCAAGAGGAAAGGCAGGCGAAGGGTGACGCCGCGGTCGCGGAGGACACGGAATTTCACTATAGCGTCGCTCTGGCTTCCGATAACAGCGTCGTGCTGAAGGTGCTCGACATCCTCATGGATCTGCTGCGCGATACGCGCGAAAGATCCCTGCAGGTGGAAGGGCGCGCGCAGAAGTCACTCGCCGGGCACCGCCGGATACTGGCAGCCATCAAGCGTCACGATGCCGAAGCGGCCAAGGATGCGATGAGGCGGCATATTGAAGACGTCGAAGAGATCGTACTTAACAAGTTTTGATGAACAAGCTCTGATGAACAAGTTTTGATGACCAAGTTCTAATCAACGGGAGGGTTAGTTATGGGTCGGCTATTCGCAATCGAGATTATCTATCGAGGCATCTTTCAAAAAACTATGGCGGGCAGACTCAGCCGGGCGATCGTGCTCGCTGCTCATCACGAAGGCAAGGTAGGTATTTCTTTCGGGCGCTATGGGGACAGTCCTGAGCGCAACGGAATTCCTGCGAAGGGCTTCGCGATCGTGGCTACCGACGAGCAGACTCTGCAGGAAGGCATGGCAAAGTACGAACCCAAGGAAGTTGACGTCACCATTTGCGTCGATGACACGCTGTGCAAGGGCGTCGAGTCGTGGGCCTGGTACGGTCTGCAGCCGGTCAATCGTTTGTTGAAGCCCGGCGGCACGCTGATCGTGACCTCGCGCGAGGGCCCGGAAGCAATCATCGCGATGGCGCACCGGAAAGAAACCCCTTACCAACTGTCCATCCTCAAGGGCACGGTCAGCTTCTCTGGTTTGTGGGTTTACAAAGACGATCACACCGACGTTCGCATTCTAGGCGCGGTTGCCAAGATTCTTCCCGAACTGTTTAGCCTGAAATCCGTCCAAAGAGCCATCGTCGACGAGTGGCACGATGAACTGAAAGCCACTTCGGCCGCCAAGGCTTACGAGCGCACCACCAGCATCACGGTGACCCCGGACCAGGGCAACCCTGAAGTGCCGTACAAATTCGACCTTCCCAAGTGGCACGAGATGGGCGAGGGCATCGCCATCCCGAGCATTCCAGCCGGGCACAAGATGGACGATCCCACATCCCACGCGCATGCTGGATTCCAGCCCGACCGCAATCCCACCTTCAAGAAATTCAGCACCAGGACCATGCGTCCGGTGGTGAACTTCGATACCTGCATTAAATGCACGCTGTGCTGGCTGCAGTGTCCGGATTCGTGTTTCGATGTAACGCCGGAAGGTTTGTACGACGCCAACATGCAGGCCTGCTGTGGGTGCGGCGTGTGCGAGGCGGTCTGTCCCGTCAAAGAATGCGTCACCATGGTGAATGAGACGGAGTTCAAAGGTAACGATAGCCAGTGGGAAGACTGGCGCAAGGATAAAGACGGTTACAAAGTGTGGCTGGAAGAGAAGATCAAACATCCGCCGGAACGGTCGCACGGGTTCCGCTATCGTGGCCAGTATGAAGAGCAGATTCCTGAAATGCTCGAGATTGCTCAGGAAAAATAAAATTCATAGGATTCCAAACGAGGAGAGTCCGTCATGGCAGTGGCAACAGTAATCGAAGAACAGAAAGACAAGCTCGACAAAACAGCCTTAATCACTGGCAGCGAGGCCATCGCAGTCGCCTGCCAGCTGGCCGACGTTGATGTGATCACGGCTTATCCCATCCGTCCCTACGACACCGTCATGCAGTACGTCTGCAAGCTGGTGGCGAACGGCGAAATGGATTGCGAATATATCGTCGCCGAAGGCGAACACTCGCAGTTCGAAATTGTGAAGCATGCTTCCGCCTGCGGCGCCCGCGTGTTTTGCGGCTCCAGCGGCGTCGGCTGGATGTATGCCATGGAAGCACTGACAGTAACTCCCGCGCTGCGCATTCCTATGATCGCCATGGTGGGAAACCGCGCCTTGGATGATCCTGGCGCCTTCGGCGTGGAGCACAACGACGCGCTGGCCGTCCGCGATCTGGGCTGGCAACTGGTTTGGGTCGACAACGCGCAGGAAGCGCTGGACACCGCCCTCATCGCCTATCGAGTGGCCGAGGACCGGCGCATCTTCCTGCCCCTGGCCATCAGTTGCGACGGCGCATTCCTGACTCACTCACAAGCGCTGGTGAAGATTCCATCGCAAGAGAAAGTGAACGAATTCCTGCCGCAGTACAATCGCGGCGACTTGCTGCTTCATCCCGACAACCCCATCACGGTGGCGCCTCAGGGCAATGAAGACTGGGTCATGGAAATTCGCCGCCAGAACTACGCGGCCATGGAGCGGTCCCCTGGCGTGATCCGGGAAGCCTACGCCGATTTCGAGCGCATCTTTGGACGCTCTTACGGCAATCCGTTCTTCGAGGAGTACATGACCGACGACGCGGATATCGTTCTCATGGGTATGGGGACGCTGTCGATTTCGGTGAAGGTAGCGATCCGAGAGATGCGCAAGCAAGGCAAGCGAGTGGGATTTGTGCGCATGCGCTGGTTCCGTCCCTTTGCCGCGGAAGAGTTGTCGAAGTCTCTGCAACGCTTCGGGGCGGTTGGAGTCATCGATCGCGACTACTCTTTCGGTTCGCCCTACGCCGGAGGCGTGTTGGCCGGCGAGGTTCGTCATGCACTCTATCCCGGGCCGGGCAAGAAACCGCCGGTGGTGGGCTTCATTTGCGGCCTCGGCGGCCGCGAAGTGACCGTGCCTGATGTCCAGACGATGGCCGAAGCCGTCTACAACGCTGCAGATGGTAAAAAGCAGCCCTTAACTCAATGGATCGGATTGCGAGAGTAATCCGCTTTCGCTGCGACGTTTTTGAGATCTCAGAGAGGATAAAGAATTTATGGAAACCTACATACAGATCGATCCGACCCAGAAACTAGAGCCCTACAAAGCGGTCAAGAAGATCCCGCTGGAGGAGTACTTCACCTCCGGTCACCGCACTTGCCAGGGCTGTGAATCGGCGCTGGTGATGAAGATGATGGCCAAGGCCGCTGGCCCCAGAACCATCGTCCTCGGCAGTACGGGATGCATGTATGTCGCGAACACCACCTATTACAGCACCTCGTGGGTGCTTCCCTGGATGCATACGCAGTTGGGAAGCAGCGGGTCGGCGGCGCTAGGCGCGTCCGCGGCTTTGAAGGTTCTCATGCGCAAAGGAAAGATGAAGCAGGAGCCGATCAATGTGATAGCATTCTGCGGCGATGGCGGCGGAGCCGATATGGGCGTTGGTGCCATCTCAGCCACGCTCACTCATCCCGATTACAACTGCCTCATTTTGATGTATGACAACGAGTCATACGCCAACACTGATATACAGCTTTCAGGTAGCACGCCCTGGGGCGCGAACACCACGTTCAGTACACCGGGCAAGGTGAAAAGAATTATGCATCGCCGCTGGAAAAAGAATATGGCGGGCATGATGGCGGCAGGTCATCCGACGTGCCGATATGTTGCAACTGTTTGCATGTCGTACGGCTTGGCAGCCATGAATTCCATGCGCAAAGCCCTGGCCATTGGCGGTCCCACGTTCATTCACTCGCTTGATCCCTGCCCAAAGGGTTGGGATTACGACCCTTACATCTCCCACGAACTGGGCGAACTGGCCGTCAATACTGGCATTTGGCCGCTCTATGAAGTGGAAGACGGGGTGCTGAAGCTAACCGGCAGGACGCAGCAAATTGCCGCCAAGAAGATCCAGCGACAGCCAGTACGGGATTACTTGCTAAGGCAAGGAAGATTCGCGCACTTTACCAACGACGATATCGATTACTTCCAAAGTAAGATCGATGAGATGTGGGAGAAGTGGCTGGTCCCCGGTGTGATCCCATTCCGGACAGACGTGGAAGCCGACGCCCCGCCCGCTTAGCCGACGATGGGGGCGAACTTGAGTCTGGCTTGCACTTCTCTGGAACCGATCGCGGGCATTGGGAAACCAGTGATTTAGCGGTAGCCCTAAGAGTCTGTCGAGACACCCAGGAGGTGTATCTATGGCCGAAACCGTTGCCCCCCTTATTCACCCGTCGCGCATCGTAAACCGTTGGGCCCAGTTGGTCGCCGGAATTATTGCCATGATGGCGATCGCGAATCTGCAGTACGCCTGGACTCTTTTCACTAAGCCCATGCAGTCCCACCTGCACGTCTCACTGGCGGCAATCCAGGGAATTTTTAGTCTCTTCATCATCGTCGAGACCTGGCTGGTTCCGTTTGAAGGCTACCTCGTCGACCGAATTGGTCCACGGTTGATGCTCGGTGTCGGCGCTGTGCTGGTTGGATTGAGTTGGATCTTTGCCGGTCAAGCCGAGACTCTGCGGAGCTTGTATTTTTGGTACTGCCTGGGCGGCGTGGGCGCCGGTATCGTCTACGGAGGAACCATCGGCAACGCGCTCAAATGGTTTCCCGACCACCGTGGCCTCTGTGTCGGCCTCACCGCCGGCGCCTATGGCATTGGAACGGCGCTGACCGTCTCTCCGATCGACAAGATGATCAAGGCTTCCGGCTATCAACATACGCTGATCGTTTGGGGAATCATCCAGGGCGTCGTAGTGCTTTTCGCGGCACTGTTTCTCGCCCGTCCGCCCGTGGGCTGGACTCCTCCGGGCTGGGCCGCAAAGGAAGTCAAAATCAAGCAACACGTACGCAGTTCTAACGTGGACATGACCCCCGGGCAGATGCTGCGCCAACCCTCCTTTTACGTCATCTACCTCATGATGACCATGTTATCTTTCGGAGGCTTGGTGGTTACGGCCCAGCTCAACCCGATGGCCGTCTCTTACCACGTTGACAAGGTCATCGTCGCCTTTGGCATGAGCGCTCTGGTAATGGCAATCACAGTAGACCGCTACCTGAACGGGCTGACACGTCCTTTCTGGGGATGGGTGTCAGACCATATTGGCCGCGAAAACACCATGTTCATCGCTTTCACTATGGAAGCGATCGCGGTGTTTGCTCTGCTTCAACTCATCAGCCGCCCGGTTTGGTTCATTGCACTTTCCGGCTTGTGCTTCTTCGCCTGGGGCGAGATCTTTTCTCTGTTCCCCTCCATCACAGGGGACCTGTTTGGAAAGACCTGGGCGACGACAAACTACGGCATCGTCTATACCGCCAAGGGAGCTGGCGCTTTCTTTGCCGGAGTGGGGGCTGCGTGGTTGTTTGAGAGAACCGGTTCCTGGACAAAGGTCTTTTGGGCGATGATTGCTTGTGACCTGATAGCCGCGTTCCTGGCTCTGTTCTGGCTGAAGCCGCTGGCCACCCGCACTGTCGAGCAATCGAACAGCGGACTCCATGTTCCTGGCCTGCCTAAGGCGGACGGGGCAAGAACCGCGGCGTAGCGAGCATTAGCTGCTGCGCCGCAAGGTTAACCCTCCCCCAACTGACATAGCAGCAACCAGCGAAGCCTAGCTTACTCCACGCGAGTCGAGGTCCTACCAGGGCGTGCCGACAAGCTACGCCCTGAGCATCTCTTTATTTTTGCTTCATGCGTACGCCCGAAGCGGCTACTTGAGGTCTGCCGCGCGCTTCCCTAGCCGGGCAGGCGCTGGCCCCGCGTTTCCGCGCCGAATGGAATCAACATCAGCCCAAGTGCGAAGGCGATAGAAGTCATTGCGACCGGCGTGCCGAGCGATCCGAAATGGCGGACGCCGCTTCCCACCAGAAACGTAATTCCTGCGCCCCCGAATCGCGCGAACGAAGTGGAAAAGGCAAACGCGCTGGCGCGGCATTCCGTGGGATACTGCTCCGGCAGCCATAGCGTGTAGACCGCGAAGTTGGCTCCGCCTAAACCCACGAAGAACAAACAGGCAAAGAACATTGGGAGTGCGCTCGGTCCAAGATAGAAGACCTTGCCGAAGGTGAGCGCGATGAACACCATCATGAGAACGAAAAAGAAGGCGAGAGCTCCGCGCCGGCCGAGTCGCTCCGCCAGCGACGGCATCGCCAGGCAGCCGAGAATCGTGGCGAACGAAACCAGCATGGTACCCCACGAGGCCAACTGCGCGGCTTGCGGGCCTACGCGGCCGCCGGCTTCGGCCAGCGCGGTAATGGCAGCGGGGACATACACCGTCCCGGCCCACAAGCCACAGATCGAAGCCAGCATCAGCAAGGCATTCACAATCGTGCGCTGGCGCAAGGCGGAAGAAAATAGCGCCGAGAAGGGCCGCCAGACCGCCCACGACCGGACCACGCTCTCTTTCTTTTTCCAGGCAGCGGGTTCCACAACTCCGTGACGAACCCAGGCCAGCAAGAGCGCGGGCACGCCTCCGACAACGAACATCCAACGCCAACCAAAATGGCTGCCGATGCCGTAGTTCGCCAGCGCCGCCAGAAAAAATCCGACATAGTAGCCGGTGTGCATGAACCCTGCGCCCATGCGGCGGCGATTCTCTGGCCACTCTTCAGCAACAAACGTCCCGCCCATGGCCCATTCGCCGCCGATGCCGATGCCGGCGAGAAGGCGCAGAATCGCAAGCTGCCAAACGCTGGTGACAAAGGCACTCAAAAATGTGAACACCGAATACCAGACAATGGTGAGCATCAGCGTGCGCACGCGCCCAAACCTGTCGCCGATGGGACCCCATAAGAACGCCAGTCCCCAGCCGATTAGAAACAAGGCAAACGATAAAGATCCGTAGTAGCCGATGTTCCCTTTGCTGGCAACGATGCCGGAACGGGGCAGCAAATCGCGCAACGCGGGCACGAGCACGAGTGCGTAAACCACCGAATCCATGCCGTCGAGAGTCCACCCGCCCCAGGAGGCCCAGAAGCCGCGAATCTGATTTCGGGTGAGAGTGGATGGTGGGACTGAATTGGGAGGATTCACTTCATGCGCGAGGGAGGCCGACATGACAGTGGGGAACTATATCAAAAAGAGGCTGGACCGCGAGGAAAAAGGGCGTGCGATCAGGTGGCTGAGCCGCTGTTGAATTCTTCGTCAAAATAAATTGGGAGACGCTGTCTAATTCGCAGTCGCACTGGACGTGCTTCGAGAGTTCTCTCTCGATACCCCTCCCCCCTGGGGTCTACTGGAATCATCAGGTTAGCAGGAAATTCCTCGTAAAATCAGACAACAGACGACTTAGAGACTCGATGAGCTGGCTTCTGCCAACCGTCACGGCCTCGACCATGATCGCCGATTTCATTTATGGGCACAAGGTCAGATGTCACATGGGGGTTGTGGAAATTGTTGGCCGAAACATCCACGAGAATAAGGCGAACCCCCTATTGTGCGGCCGAAACAGGCTGTGGTACATCTCGCATCCTCCTCGCTCCCCAGTCCACATAAACACAGAGGCCGACGCCTAAAGAAAGGCGCCGCTTAAAACGTGCTCTCCTTGTCACGAGGCTATCAAAGCTCGCGACCTTGTCTTCACCCGCTACACACCCTAATTCCGAGAATCACAGCAGAAAGGAGTTAGACGATGACCGCACGCAAACCATCTGCAGCGCAGACCAAACAATCCAAAACTACTCAAAAGGAGGACGCCATGACCCAAGCAGTCTCTACACAAGGCAGCAAGCAGACAGCTGACAAGAATGCGATTCGTCCGTTTCAGAAAATAAACATTCCAGAGGCGGAACTCACCGAATTGCGGAGGCGCATCAACGCAACGAAGTGGCCTGAGCGGGAGACGGTCACGGATGCATCGCAAGGCGTGCAGCTGGCCACCACTCAGGCACTCGCGCGCTATTGGGCGACCGACTACGACTGGCGCAAGGTTGAAGCAAGACTGAACGCCCTGCCGCAGTTCATCACCGAGATCGATGGGCTCGACATTCATTTCATTCACGTCCGTTCAAAACACGAAAATGCATTGCCGCTCATCGTTACCCACGGATGGCCCGGTTCGATCACCGAACAGTTGAAGATCATCGATCCGCTGACCAATCCCACGGCGCATGGCGGCAGCGCATCCGATGCGTTCCATCTGGTGATCCCGTCGATACCAGGCTACGGGTACTCAGGCAAACCGACCACCACAGGCTGGGACCCCGCCCACATCGCGCGAGCATGGGTCGTGCTGATGAAGCGCCTGGGCTACACAAAATTTGTGGCGCAAGGCGGCGATTGGGGTGCGATCATCACCGAACAAATGGGTGTGCAGGCGCCTCCCGAACTGCTCGGCATTCACGTCAACATGCCCGGCGCGGTTCCGCCTGAGATTGACAAGGCGGCATTCACCGGTGCTCCAATGCCAGATGGTCTCTCACCTGAGGAAAAACTCGCTTTCGAGCGGCTGCAATTCGTCTACAGCAAGGGCGTCGCCTACGGCTACCAGATGGGGTTGCGACCGCAGACGTTGTACGGAATTGCGGATTCCCCCGTCGGCCTGGCCGCCTATTTTCTGGACCACGATGCGTGGAGCTACGCGCTGATCTCACGTGTCTTTCAGGGACAATCCGAAGGCCTCACGCGTGACGACATTCTCGATAACGTCACGATCGCCTGGTTGACCAACACGGCGATCTCCGGAGCCCGCCTCTACTGGGAAAACAAACTCGGGTACTTCAGTGTCAAAGGCGTGTCCATCCCGGTTGCCGTAAGCTCCTTTCCGGACGAGATCGATCTGTGCCCGCGCAGTTGGGCGGAGCGGGCGTATCCCAAACTGATCCATTACAACAAGCTGCCCAAGGGCGGCCACTTTGCGGCCTGGGAACAGCCGCAGCTCTTCACCGAAGAGGTTCGCGCCGGCTTCCGGTCCCTGCGATCCAGGACGGCGAACTTGGCAGCCTGATCTGACACGACTGACGGCCAAATCTCCGCCGCAGCAACAGGAGAGCTTCGATCTTCCCAGCTCTCCTGTTTTGACGAAGCAAAATTGGGCACACGCCATATCCCATTTATGACGGTCGTCGTAGTTAACGGCGCAGCCGTCCAGGAGGAAATCATGAAACTTGCAGGCAAGAAGGCTCTCATCACCGGCGGAAACAGCGGCATCGGCCTGGCCACAGCCCGCCTTTTCGTTGCAGAAGGCGCTGCAGTCGCGATTACCGGCCGGGACCAGAAGGCGCTGGATGAAGCGGTCGCCGAACTGGGACCCAACGCCCGCGGCTATCGCGCCGACGTCACCATCGCGGACGACCGCAAGCGGCTCTTCGCGGATCTTGCCAGGGACTTCGGCAAGCTGGACATCGTCTTCGCCAATGCCGGAATCAGCGGCAGGACGCCGACGGGCACGACCGACGAAGCCGCCTTCGAGAATGTGGTTCGCACCAACCTCAACGGTGCTTTCTTTACCGTCAATTCAGCCGCTCCTCTCATGAACGATAACGGCAGCATCATCTTCAACGGATCGGTGCAGAGTTATCTCGGTCAACCAGGCGTGGCTGCCTACGCTGCCACCAAAGGCGGACTCGTCTCGATGGCGCGATCCATCGCCGCAGACCTTGCACCGCGCACAATTCGCGTGAACGTGGTGGCTCCCGGAGCGACGAAGACTCCTATCTGGAAGCGCGGGCCACGCGCCAATGCCACTCAGGAGGAATCCGCGAAGCTTTCCGATTTCTTCTCTTCCACTATTCCACTGGGCCGCTGGGGCGAGCCGGAAGATTTGGCCAGGGCTGTGCTTTTTCTTGCCTCGGACGATTCGTCGTACATCAACGCGGTCGAGCTGGTGGTGGATGGCGGATTAACGGGCGCTCCTTTCGGAGCTGCCATACTTCGCGCCTGACGCGGAAGGCAGCCCATCGAAGGCCGGCTCGGGACAAGGGAGGCAGACATGAAACCCTGGAAAGCAGTTTTGCTAATTCTGATTGCTCTCGCGGTTGCAGCCGCGGGATACGGGCTGATTCTCGTGCGACGAGGCTTCAGCGCGCTTGCGACACCATCAGCGCCTGAGGAGTTCGCGGCCACAATGGCACGCAAATTGGCCGTGCCATCCGCGTATCGCCAACTTCGCAATCCCATCACGCCTTCAACGGAGAGCATTCGGGGAGGCATGGAGCATTTCGCCTATCATTGCTCCCCGTGCCATTCGAATGACGGAGGGGGCCACACGGTATACGGCAAGGGCCTCTATCCGAAACCGCCCGACTTGCGCGCAGCCGCGACGCAGAACAAGAGCGATGGCGAGCTCTACTACACAATTGAAGATGGAGTTCGTTTGAGCGGCATGCCAGCCTTCAGCGGAACGCACACCGTCCCGCAAACCTGGCGCCTGGTTTTGTTCATCCGGCACTTGCCTCAGATTACGCCCGAGGAACTCAACGAGATGAATGGGTGGAATTCGAAGATGGAGGCGGATCCAGCGCATTTCTGAAGGGCTAATAGTCGAAAGGAGCACCCGATGCAAGAAGCCGACGACAGATCGCGCCATTGCTTTCTCAAGGCGAGCTACCGATCCTATGCCTAGGGGGAGGCGCGATTGGTTTGGATCGATAATTGGACGTGGTGGGAGGAGAAGATTCGACGGAGCGCCGGATGACGGTTGGGAGGTGTCAGCGAAAAGCCCCACTTCTCGCAAAGAACGCGAGAAATGGGGCATCCAAGCCGGCGGGACGCCGGCGCTACTTTACTGCTTGAAGACGGTCTTCTAGCGCCTTCACTTCAGCATTCAAACCTTCGGGGAGATGGCTGCCGAACCTGGCGAAGTGCTCTTTGATCAACGGCACCTCGGCCCTCCAGCCCTCGAGGTCGACACTTAGCAATTCAGCCAAGTCCGAGGCCGGCATCTGCAGCCCACTGACGTCGAGATCCGCAACCTCGGGAATCCGTCCGATCGGAGTGTCCTGCGCATGGACCTTGCCGTCGCATCGCTCAAAGATCCACTTCAGGACGCGGCTGTTTTCACCATAGCCCGGCCACAGGAACTTGCCGCTCTTGTCTTTGTCCTGGCGGAACCAGTTGACGTAGAAAATCTTGGGCAGCTTCGACGGGCTTGAGCGCGCTCCCATCTTTAGCCAGTGCGTGAAGTAATCGCCCATGTTGTAGCCGCAGAATGGAAGCATGGCCATGGGGTCGCGCCGCAAGCGTCCCTCTTTCCCGGTAATCGCGGCAGTGGTTTCACTGCTGACAGTTGCGCCCAGGAAGGTGCCATGCTGCCAGTTGAAGGCTTCGGTGACCAGAGGAACAATTCCCGCGCGCCTTCCCCCAAATAAAATCGCATCGATCGGCACACCTTTGGGATCTTCCCACTCGGGGGCGATGACTGGACACTGCGATGCGGCACAGGTAAACCGTGCGTTGGGGTGTGCTGCCTTCCGACCTGACTCCGGGTTCCAGCGCCGTCGCAGCCAATCCACCGCATGGGAGGGCTTTTCGTCGGTCATCCCCTCCCACCACACGTCGCCGTCAAGCGTCATGGCGCAATTTGTGAAGATGGAGTTCCGGGTCACGCTCAGCATAGCGTTGGCATTCGACTTCATGCTCGTACCCGGTGCCACGCCGAAGAAGCCGTTCTCCGGATTGATGGCGTAAAGCCGGCCATCGCTGCCGAATTTCATCCACGCGATGTCATCGCCGATGGTCTCCACCTTCCAACCCGGGATCGTCGGAATCAACATCGATAGATTGGTCTTACCGCATGCCGAGGGAAATGCGCCGGTGATGTACTTCGCCTGACCCGATGGGCTGATCAGCTTCAGAATCAGCATGTGCTCGGCCATCCAACCTTCGTCGCGGGCCTGCACAGACGCGATTCGCAGCGCGTGGCACTTCTTGGCCAGCAACGCGTTGCCGCCGTAACCGGAACCGTACGACCAGATCTCCCGCGTCTCCGGAAAATGGCAAATGTATTTGTTCTCGGCATTGCAACGCCATGTCGAGTCCGCCTGATTGGGGCCAAGCGGCGCGCCGACGGAGTGCAATCCGCGCACAAATTCGCCGTCTTCTCCGAGCGCCTCCAGCACCTTGCTGCCAACACGGGACATGATGTGCATGCTCACCACGACGTACGTCGAGTCGGTAATCTCCACACCGACCTTTGCGATTGATGATCCCATCGGACCGAGGTTGTAGGGAACGACGTACATGGTGCGGCCCACCATCGAGCCGGCAAACAATCCCGCCAGCTTCTGCTTCATCTTCACCGGATCTTCCCAGTTGTTCGTCGGGCCCGCCTCTTCCCTGGTTCGTGAGCAGATAAATGTATGATCCTCCACCCGGGCCACATCCGCAGGGTCCGACCGGACGAGGAAACTGTTCGGGCGCTTCGCCGCATTCAGCGGGATCGCGATCCCGCTGAGTGTCAGGAACCGCACCATCGCCTGATATTCCTCCGGCGATCCGTCGCACCAGTAAACCCGGTCGGGCTTGCACATCCGCGCCATTTCCCCGACCCAGCGCTCCAATTCGGCGTGCCTATGATTGCTCACCGCGGCGTCAACTTCTATTGTGGTGGTGGCCATGAAGATAATGTCTCCCTAGAATGATCGCGGATTACAGTACTGGCGCTGGAGGCGGTCGCAGGGGTCACACCGTCGTCAGATGCCCGATACAACCCTAATATTCTCTCGCACTTGTGAACATTATTCCAGCGAACGATTCTCCCGGCAATGTCCCGGTCACACGCTTATTGATGTCCGTCACAGAACGGAGTTAACTCGATCTGGACATATTTCTGTTGACATAATCGACCAATTAACCGAACGAGGCGACAGCCCGTTCCTGGTCGTCAAAGACCTCGAACAGGTCCAGAAGACAGATCATCTTCAAGGTCTGAACCGTGAACTTCGAAGGATTGAGCAGCTTTATCGATCCGCCTTTCTGCTTGGCGGAAGTGAGGATCTTGACCAGCAGACCGATCCCGCTGGAGTCGATCCAGGGAACCTCGCTGAGGTCGAGCACAACGCGGGTATCGCCGCTGCTCATCAGATCGGCCAGCGTGTCCCGGAGACGATCTACGGAGTCGCCCAGATTCAGCCTGCCGCGCAACTTGACCAGCTTGACCTGGCCCAGACTGCGAAGTTCGATGTCCAAAGTGATCTCACCTCAAAATGATTGGGAAAACAAGTACGGCGGAGGAGTTCGTTGACAGCCTCTCAACCGTCTGTTAAAGTGCACGCTCAACTTAGAGGAAGCTCAGCGAATTTGCAAGTTAGGGCTTCTGCCTCCCCCAGGGCTCAATAAGAGGATAGTGGCATTCCGCAACGAGCTCCATGGCAACTCAAAGCCCCAATCTGATTCTCGACATCGCTGCCATCTCGGTCCGTCTGCTGGAGGCACACGAGGTCGCCCCTCGGGCGCACACGGTTGCGCGCGATGTCGCCGCCCTGCTGCCCGCTTCTGCCGTGAACGTATATATGGTTTCGGAGACTGCGGAGGGAGAAGTCTGGACTGTGCGCGGCACGGTTGGCGACGCCGCGCCGGACGAAACCGTTCCCCTGGATGCCGGCACTCTTGGCATCCTCGCCACCGGGGCCAGGCCGCTCCTGTTTGCCGGCAAGAACCTTATCCGCGAGCAGTATGCCCATCTTAACGTCCGCAAAACCCTGCACTCTCTTGCCTACCTCCCACTCGTCAGCCATGGCGCTTTGATCGGCGCAATTGAGATCCTCAGCTTCGAAGAGCCGTTGACCGAAACGCATGTCGAGATACTGCAAGGTGTCGCCGAGATTGCCGGTCCGGCCCTGCATGCTGCCGAGCAGTATGAGGTCCAGCGCAACAACTCCCTGACATCCATAACCCGCCTCACACACTTCTACGACATTGAGAAGGTTTTCAGCTCCACTCTCGAGATGGATCAGCTTCTCCCCCTCATCGGGTCGAAGATCTGCGACACGCTCGAGTGCCAGGCGGTCAATGTTTGGATGGTTCAAGGCGATGGAAGCCTGTTACTGATGCATCAGGCAGGCCGGGATGCTACCACCCGGCAGGGAATGACACAAAAAGGAGGCGAGGGGATCGCCGGTGATGTCTCCGACAACGGCGAACCCGTGCTGATCACAGATTCCGGGGACGAACGGCTGGTGCGCCGCAACCTTAACATAGAGGATGGGCGGGTCGAGTCGATCCTTGTCGCCCCCCTGCTCGACAAGGAATCTCTGGTTGGCGTGGTCGAGGCAGTCAACCACCTCGGCGGCAAGTCTTTTGATGAAGACGACCTTTTCGTGCTCGTCAGCCTGAACGAAACCGCGAGCATCGCTCTCCGCAACGCCAGCCTGCTGATGGCTGAACGCAAAGTGGAGATCCTGGAAATGCTGGTAACCGTCAGCCACGAGATCACCTCTACCCTCAACCTGGAACGTGTGCTGCAAACCATAGTCAATGCGCCGCAGGCGGTGATTCCCTACGAGCGCGCGGCCGTCGCCCTGGAACACAGTGGAAAGTACAAACTCAGCGCCGTTACTGGTCTCATGCAGGTTGATGCCGACGCCCCCGACGTGGCCCCGCTCAACGACGTTCTTCGCTGGGCCATGCTTTCCGAAGAGGTAGTGTACGTTCGGCAGCACGGCGACAAAGTTGACGCCGTGCGGGAAGAGACACGAGCGAAGTTCGAAAACTATTTCGCAACCTCGGGGATGCGTGCGTTCTATTCGATCCCGCTGACCGACGACACGGGCCGCGTCGGTGTGCTGGGCCTGGAAAGCGCAGATCCGGATTTTCTGCTGCCTGCTCACATCGAGATACTGCAAGTGCTCGCCGGGCAAGCCACTGTAGCGCTGCGCAATGCGCAGATGTACAAAGAAGTGCCATTCATTTCCGTGCTGCGGCCGGTGCTCGAGAAGAAGCGGAAGTTTTTGGCCATGGACAAACAGCGTCGGACCTTGATGGTCGCGGCCGTGGCTGCGCTCCTGATCTTCCTGGCCGCATTTCCCTTGCCGCTGCGGGTGGATGGAGATGCGGTCGTGGCGCCTTTGCATTCCGCGCAGATTCAGCCCGAAGTGGAGGGGGTTGTCAGCCGAGTGTATGTTCGCGAAGGGGACCGTGTCAGCCGGGACCAGGTCATCGCCGAGCTCGCGGATTGGGAGCCCCGCTCGGTGCTTGCCCAGGCGCAGTCCAAGTACCAGATGGCATTGCTGCAGATGAATCGTTCGCTGTCAGCGAATGACGGCAGCGAAGCCGGCGTGCAGCGCATACAAGCGGACTTCTGGAAGTCGGAGGTCGCCAGGGACCAGGAACTGCTGGATAAGACGCGATTGCGCTCGCCCATCGACGGCCTGGTGGCGACGCCGCACGTCGAAAACATGGTGGGAAAGCGCCTGCAGTACGGCGACACCTTTGCCGAAATCGTCGATACCTCGCGGGCAGTCGTGGACGTGGCCGTTGACGATACCGATGCTGCGCCGCTGCGTGCGGGGTCGCACGCTTCCATCAAGCTGAACAGCTTCCCTACGCGAATTTTTCGTGGCGACGTGACGGTGGTCAGTCCTAAGGGAGTCGTGCAGGGCGATTCGCGGGTGTTTTTTGCGCGGGTCGCTGTCCCCAACCCTGACGGGGCAATTCGCGCTGGCATGGAAGGACGCGGGAAGGTGCGCGTGGGATGGTATCCGGCCGGCTATGTTCTGTTTCGCAAACCGTTTTTGTGGATGTATTCACGCGCATGGTCGTGGTTTGGAGTGTGAGTGGTTGGAGTGTGCTGGTGGGAGTGTGAGAGATGCATAGTAGAAAACCGAACGATCTTGCTTTGATCCTGCTGGGCGCAGCTCTGCTGCCTTGCCTGGCATGTTCCCAGAAGAGCATGGAAGTGTCAGCCGCTCCGGCGCCGGCGGGAGCGTCGGCCCCGGCTCCGGCAGCGAGCGTCCCCTTGAGCGACAACAGCTTTACAGTTTCAGGTCCGCTTACCGTGGAACATCAGCTTGACCTGCTGGCGCAACGCGACGGCATGATCGCCGAATTGAAGTCGGAGGCGGGCGCTCGGGTTCAGGCCGGCAAACTGCTGGCGCAAATGGATGACCGGCAAGTAGTAGCCGATCTCGAGGCGGCGCGCGCCAAGACCCGCAGCATCGAAGCCGACTTGAAGGCCTGGGAGTCCGAAGCCAGAGTCTTGCAGTCCGACTTCGATCGGGCCCAGAAAATGTGGGACGCTCATCTGATTACCCGCGAGGCGTTCGAGCATGCGAAATACAAGGCGGAAGCCGATCAGTTCGACGTGCAGAGGGTGAGCGAGCTGCTGCTCAACGCGAAAGAGACGCAACGTTCCCTTGAGCTCGAGCTTGATAAGACTCAGATCCGCGCACCGTTTTCGGGCATAGTAGCCCGCCGCTACGTGCGGCAGGGACAACAGGTTGCCAAGGGAGACCGGCTGTTTTGGGTCACGGCCGAAGGCCCTTTGCGGATGCGGTTCACGGTCCCCGAGAAATTTGTCGGAGCGCTTAAGGTTGGCCAGCAGTTGCCCCTGACGGTTTCGGATTTTCCCGGGCAGGAACACACAGCCAGAGTCGTGGAGTTAAGTCCGATCGTTGATCCTACCAGCGGCACCTTTGACGGCATGGTCGAGGTGATGGGCGCGCCGGGCTCGCTGCGCCCCGGCATGAACTCGATTCTGCGCATCGATACCCGTCCATGAATCTCACTCGGGCACTCGAAGTCGCTCTGCCGGAGATTCCGGCGCGCCTGATTGCGCAAAGCTCTCCCCGCTTGCACCCGGATATCGTCTTCAAGGAACGCATTGTGGATGGCAGGCCTTTGGTGCGAATTGTCGTGCCAGGTGTCGACACCATCTTCAACCTTGCGCCGCAGACCTGGGAGTTGGTCCGCCTTTTTGATGGCCAGCGCAACTTCGAACAAGTGGCGGAAGCGTACACCAGGGAAACCGGACAGCAGGTCTCCCTTGATGACGTGCATGGGATTGCCGACGACCTCGAATCGATTGAATTCTGGTACAAGACTCCGCGTGAAAAAAACATCGCACTGATGCAGTTATCCGCAGACCAGCGCCGGAATGCGCTGAAACAAAAGAAAAAATGGGGCGACATGGGGTTTGTCACGTTTCCAGCATTCAATCCCGACAACTTTCTGGTCTGGCTGGAAGCCCGAATCCGGTTCGTGTTCACCTGGTGGTTCACTCTCATCACGCTGGCTGCGTTTGCTTGCCTGGGGACAATTTTCGTGCTGCACTGGAGCGAGGTAAGCCGCGACACGTTGCAGTTCTTCAATTTCGCCGACAAGACCTGGTTCGATGTCGCCGTGTTCTGGGGGATCACCCTCGTGTTGTCGGCGGTTCATGAAGCCGCGCACGGCGTTACCTGCCGGCACTTCGGGGGCCGGGTCGAATCGATGGGCTTTGCCCTGATCTACCTGACGCCGGCCTTTTACACCGACACGACCGAGGGTGTAGTTGTCTGCCCGCGGTTCGAGCGAATACTTATTTCGGCCGCGGGTGTGTGGTCAGAGCTGTACCTTTGCACCATCGCGACAATCATCTGGTGGGGAACCCCTCCGGGAACCCCAGTTCACGACTTCGCTTACGTCGTCTTGCTGATGACCGGCATCGCAACCGTCCTGCTGAACTGGAATCCGCTGATGAAACTTGACGGATACCACATTCTCTGCGACATCATCGGCATCCTGGATCTGAAAGAAAACTCCACGGCCTATGTCTCGGCGTGGGTCAAAAAGTATGTCTGGCGCCTGCCGGTTGAAGTTCCCTATGTGCCTAAACGGAGGCGGCTGGGTTTTGCTGCTTATGCTATCGCCTCGGGCCTCTACAGCTACACCGTGCTGTTCATACTCGCCAGATTTGTAGGGAACGTCTTTCGCAACTTCAATCCTGAGTGGTCGTTCATTCCGGAACTTGCTACTGGAGCCTTGATTTTCCGGTCGCGGATCCGTTCGGCGGTGAACCTCATGAAATTTGTATACCTGGACAAAAAGGATCGGGTTCGAGTTTGGTTGACTTCAAACTGGCGGCCATGGGCTCTGGCGGGAATCGTCGGGCTCTTGTTCCTTCCGTTGTGGCGCGAATCGATCGGCGGACGGTTCGTTCTGGAAGCCTCTAATCGAGCCGTGATCCGTGCTCAGGTGGCGGGCGCCGTTGAGAAGGTGTATGCCGAAGAAGGCCAGACCATATTCTCCGGCGCACCGCTGCTGCGACTGCGGAATGCCCCCCTCGAATCGAAACAGGCTCGAAGCGAAGCCGATTACCGGGTTGCCGCCGCGGACGTGAATTCAGCGGAACTACGCTACGCAGGCACCGGCGCGGCATTACAGAAACGTGACCAACTCGCACAGGAGAGTAGTATCCTCGCCTCCGAAGTGGCGACTCTGGAATTGAAGAGTCCAATCACTGGTGTGTTGACGACGCCCCGAGTGTCGGATCGTCTGGGTAGCTATGTGACCGCGGGCACAGAACTGGCGGAAGTTGACGACACGCGTATGATGCGTGCGCGAATCTATGTCTCTGAGTATGAAATGTACAAATACCGCCCGAACTCCGTTGCCCGCCTGCAAGTGGATGGTATCTTCCGGAAATGGGATGCCGGGTCGCTAACGGTCTCACCAACGTCATCCGAGAGTGCGCCGGGTTTGCTCGACCTGTCAAAGTTCAAGGGGATGCGCCCGCCGACTTTCTACGCGATTGATCTCCTGGTGAAGAACGAGAGCGGCAGATTGAAACCGGGCATGGTGGGCACAGCCTGGCTCTATGGCCGACGGCGGAGTATTGCCGGTTTTTGCTACCAGGCGATAGCCGACTTTGCGGGTCGGAAACTCTGGTAGGAAAAGGAAAAGGCCGCGGTCCCCCGGCCGCGGCCCCCCCCTCTAAACCACACCTCTCTGCTATCTGCGAGCTAACGGCGAGCGAGCTGAGCGAGCTAGCGGCGAGCGAGCTGAGCGAGCTAGCGGCGAGCGAGCTGAGCGAGCTAGCGGCGAGCGAGCTGAGCGAGCTAGCGGCGAGCGAGCGCTGGTACGTACTTCGCTGCTCGAGACGCCCGTTGCCGGGGTGCTGGCGACGATGGCTTTCTTGGTGGTGTTCAGTTTGCTGATCAAGGATTTCTTTTGAATGGTCACGGGGCGCTCCTTAAATTTGTTTTCGATTGGCTTCCATCAACGCTTTTCTCTATTGCACGAGCCATGCCAAACCCGCGAGGTTGATCTCGAAAATCGCTAAACCTAACAATCACAATTTCTTAGCAACATTGGCAGTCATGTTCGGAATCATGCTAGAAGGTGAAAGATTCTCTTGCGGTTAATAATTAACCTTCGCCGGGTTAATTTTTAACCCTTGTCGTCCGCAAAGACTAGAGTTTGAGTTTCCGGCAGAGGTACTTCATGCGTTGCTGGTCGATGCTCAACAGAGCGGCAGCAGCAGATTTCTTGCCATCAGTCCGGCGGAGGGCGGCACTGAGAAAGGCGATCTGGATCTTTTCCATCTCGGCATCAAAGTCCACCCCTTCTTCCGGAATCAGGATGGCCTCCTGGCTGGCCGCGCTGGAGCGAAGAAGCTGGTGTGGCAGGTGCTGGGCTGTGATCACTGGAACGTCGTTCATCACCACCATGCGCTGCACGACGTTCTCCAGTTCTCGAACATTGCCTGGCCAGGAATAGTCTTCGAGGATGTGCATTACGTCGGGCTGTAGCTGCTTGCTGGGCTTCTTGTTGGCCGCACAATAGATGCGCAGGAAGTGTTCTACCAGCAAGGGCACATCTCCATTCCTTTCGCGCAACGGCGGCACGGGGATTGGCACTACGTTGATCCGGTAGTAAAGATCCTCGCGGAAACGGCCCTTCTTAACCATGTCTTCCAGGTCATCGTTGGTCGCGGTGATCAGGCGGAAGTCGATCTTGCGTGACGACCGGCCTCCTAGACGCTGCACCATTCGGTCCTGCAAGATGCGCAACAGCTTGCTCTGCAGGGGAGGGTTCAGGGTGGTAATCTCGTCCAAAAACAAGGTGCCGCCGTGGGCCATCTCGATCAAACCAGGCTTGGCGCCATCCGCGCCGGTGAAGGCTCCGCGTTCGTATCCGAACAGTTCCGACTCGATCAGGCTCTCGGGCAGGGCCGAGCAGTTCAGGCACACGAACGGCTTGTCTTGGCGGTTTCCGGACTGCACGATGGCATGGGCGACCATCTCCTTGCCCACGCCGCTTTCCCCGCGCAGCAGCACGCTGGCATTGCTGTCGGCCACGGCCTGGATTGCCCCATAGACTTTCTGCATGGCCTCGCTGCCGCCAATCAGTCCGCAAAAAGCTGACTTGCTTTCCACCTGGTCGACCAGCCAGCGCCCTTCGAACTGCAGCGCACGCTTCTCGATTGCCCCCAGCAGCACGCTTGGCAGCTGGCTGAAGTCCATGGTATCGAGAAAGAATTCATCTGCGCCGGCCTGGCTTGCCTTCAGCGGTATCTCACTGTTGGTCGACTTCGTGATCGCCACCAGCACCACGTCTTCGCGCAGCTTGCGGATTTCCTGCAGGACCTCAATGCCATCGGCCGCTCCCTCGCCAATGCAGTCGAGATCGAATACGATTCCGTGCACGCCCAAGTCATGCACGGCGGCCTGGATCTGTTCTTCGGTGCTTGCGATCACGGTTTTGAAGGTGGGCGCAAGGTAGCGGCCGATCTCAGGAAAGAATGTTTCCTTCACTGTGATGATCGCTATTGAATATTGTTCGGCTCTGGGTTGGTTCGCGTATTGGCGAAGGGATGAACCCATGGTTGGCACTCAGGTACGCGATTATAGGTGAATTTTTCACCCATGGGAACCGCTAAAGAAACCCATTCTTGAGATAGCGGCCCGTCCGTGATGACCTGTCCAGAGCGCGCAAGCTCGCGGCTTCTGATGATGTTTCGCTTGACTTTGCCGTGGCCGGGAGTATGTTAGTTGCGTTCAGCTCGTCCCAAGCCTGCTCGGCTGGGTGAGGTTCGACTGGACCGGCCACGGCTCCGAGTCCAAAGAGTGCGGCCCGTCCCCTACAGATTGCTAAACAAAAGGAGGCCAGTTATGGCCGCAAATCCTATTTCAATCTCAGAATTGACTCTGGAAACAGTAAGAACACCGGGGGAGACCATCGTTCGCTGCAGCGGCAAAATCACATCGAGCACCACTGCGCTTCTGCAAAGCACAGTCCGCGGTCTCATTCCTGAGACCGAATCCATCGTCCTCGACCTGACCGACGTCAGCTACATGGACAGCTCTGGCCTGGGCGCCATCGTTGGCCTCTACTTGTCGGCCAAGAGGCAGCACTGCGCTTTGAAACTGATCAATCTGAACCAACGGCTGAAGGAGTTGTTCCGCCTGACAAAATTGGCCTCGGTGTTCGAGGGCCACGAAGACTATCTTGGCTACACCCCGGATTAGGCGCTATGGGTTCATGTCAACTCGTGAAGCCGATGGGACCCAGGGAACGACTCGCGGCTGGGAACTGCCGCAGCTGCAAACCCTTGCGCAGTGCGGCTTCCGACTTGAAATAAACTGTTGACTACTGTTTCGTGAGCGTATAGCATCGGCGACGGCCTGTTCACCCCCCAGGAACAGGAATTTGGGCTCGGGTAAGAGCGTCTTTCCACCGATTTGTGATTCCCAGGTTTTCGTTTCGAGCTTTAGGGCGGAAAATTCCCGTGAGGGAATGCGCCATGATTGCAATTCTACTCACCCTGACGAGAGAAAAGAGAGCGTTTCCCATGAAAAGACTTCTTATGCCTGCCACTGCTCTGACGACTTTGAAGAAGGTAGCGTTTACGCTTTTCTGCTGCACCGTGCTCTTGGTCTTCGTCGCCACGACGGCCGCAGCGCAAGACGCGTGCTCGGCGCCAACATTAGGACCGGGAACGGGGGTCGTGGGGAACGCCACCGGTGCGGCCACGTGCGGCGTCATAATAACTATCCTCCCGAATGGGCAAACTCCTACGGTCACCCCGACGGGACTTTCAGCCTATGACAGCTCCGATGACACATTGGTGGGAATTATAAACAATTCCGGCGCGCCCCTGAGTTCCATCAGTCTCAGCGCCGCCAGTGATATCTTCGGCTTCGATAATGATGGCCCCTGCGACCTCGCGTACCATACTCCAGCATACTCGTGGTGCTCCAACGCCGGTTTCACCGGTTACGAGGGCCCGGACAACACATTTACCAACTATGGCAGCCCTACGAGCGGGACGGTCGTTTTCACGACTCCGATTCCGAATGGGGGCAGCACATGGTTTGCTTTGGAAGGTGCCCCTTCTGGCCTCTCTGGGGTGACGCTCGCCCCTATTCTGAGCGTGACGGAACTGGGAACCGGCACCGGCACCGTTACGGACAATCAAAGCCAGATTAACTGCGGCGAATCCAACGGCTATCCGCTGGCGGGAAGTACCACCTGCACAGCCTCATATCCGAGTTCGGTCGGGACAGTCACATTGACAGTTAACCCGTATCCGGCTGATAGTCCGACCTCTGCTATGAATCCGAATGGGTCCACATTCCTGGGCTGGATCTCCGGCCCGTGCGCTGGAACAACGAGCTTGACGTGCTCGGTACCGGTGACCTCGTCGCAAAGCGTTACCGCGGATTTTGCTCCGACTCCCACTGCCGTCCCTTTTACGCTCTCGGGAACTAATGCGATCGCGAAGGCCGTATACGCCTGCCCGAGCGGTGGCAGCCCTTGCACGGACTCGAATGCGTATGCCATGTCGGTGCAGTTTCCTGCGGTAGTGTCGACGGGGTCGCCGACTTTTGGAGAAACCCCCCTCTACATCCTGGCTACGGAAGTTTATGCTACCGGGATTTGTCCGGCGGGCCAAGTTCCGTATTACGGAGAAGGCTTTCCGGCCGGCACAACGCCGCCCAACTCGACTACCGACTTCGACTGCCGGCTCGAGAGCTTCTTCAATTATGGAACCGACGGGGCGGGCGACGTTGTCGTGCCGCTTTGTAATGCCTATGCGAATGGCAATTGCGTCCACTACCTGGTGTACTACGGGGAGGTGGGGACGCCGCCACCCACAAACTTGTATACCCACCCGATTTTCGAGACAATTTCATACAACAACCCATTTACGCCGCCAGCGGGGTCGTTTTGGAGTGGCAGCATTCCACGAACGATCGTCGATCCGGATGCCGATGAAGCCACTCCTTCGGTGCCCTGGGGTACCAATTGCAGCAGCACCACACCCATGCTTATGGAAGCCACGCCGACTACGGGAGCTCCCGACCCCAATAGTCAGACTGGGTACTCGACGGCGACAAGTCCTGCGATCTACTGCCAGTTCGACGAAGATGCCACCACCTTCTTCAACACGTCAGCACCGGTGGACGGCGGAAGCGGGTCAAAAACCCAACAACCCAATGATTTTGTGGTGGCGTTCCAGCCCACCAGCAACGCGGGATTAACTACCACCAATTCGCTGCCGATTCCCGTGCAGGTTGCCCCGCAGCTCGCCGGCACGTGCGTCAATGGGTGCACCCCCGGCGGCACGATCACCTCCGGCGGCACGATCACCTTTACCGAGGGCACGGGCGGAACATTCGAGGTCTCGATCACGGCAGGTTACCCGGCACCAAATCTGTCTGAATCGGGTACGCTGCCAGTCGGACTCGCGTTCAACGCGGCAACCGGATTGGTCAGCGGCACGCCCGCAGACGGCACAGCCGGCAGTTACCCCATCAGCTTCAGTGCCAGCAACGGCGTGGGGTCCCCTGCGATGTTGAGCTACACTCTGACGGTGAGCGCGGCGCCGCTGACCATCACCGCCAGCAGCGCCATCGTTCCTTACGGAACGGGGATCCCCGCCATCACCCCCATCATCAGCGTTCCCGGGCTTGTGAATGGGGACATGGCCTCGGTCTTGGGTACAATAACCTGCTCAGCAGCAGTGCCACCGGGCAATCCGGTGGGCACCTATGCCACCACCTGCTCGGGGGCGTCGGATCCGACCTACGCGATCACCCCTGTGAACGGCACGTTGCAGATCACGAAGGTGCCGCTGACCATCACGGCCAGCAGTGCCACGATTATTTACGGGGCGACCGTGCCGGCCATCACCCCGGCGTTCACCAACAACGGCCTTGTGAACGGCGACACTGCCATGACCCTGGGCGTAACCTGCTCGACGACAGCGACCAGCATGAGCGTGCCGGGCAGCTATCCCAGCTCTTGCACGGCATCGATGGGTACGAACTACATGATCACCTTGGTGAATGGCACGGTGACGGTGCTCGGGTTAGACGTTTCGCCGCTGACCGTGAACTTTGGCAACTTGTATCTGAACGGAATCGGCGTCCAGGGCATCATTCTGAAAAACACCACACCTGCGCCGATCATGATCAACAGCATCACGCTCGGGGGAGGATCCGCCAACGGTGATTTTGGCGACGTCGCCCTCTGTCCTCCGATGATTTTTAAACTACCGGCCACATTGCCTGCGGGAAAGAGCTGTGCAATCGGCGTGGGCATCCTGGCCACGGCGAAGGTCTTCAGCCCGAATCCCTCCACAACCTATATGACCATTACTGACAGCGCGGCAACCCAACAGGTGCTGCTGACGGCCATGGTGACCGACCCGCAGGTGTCGCTGTCGACAACCAGCTTGAGCTTCGGAAACCAGAAGACGGGGACTACAAGCACGCCGCCGCAGGAGGTGACGCTAACCAACTCAGGACTGACGTCGCTCACACTTACGGGCCTGACGATCAGCCCCACCGCCAACTTCGCATTAACGTCAGGAGCGGGAACGAACTGCACGACCCTCCCGACGCTCTCACCCGGAGGGACTTGCGCGATTTACGTGAACTTCACGCCAACGAAGAAAGGCACGAAATACTCCGGCAGCGTGACCATTACGGACCTTACGCTGTTCGGTAAGCAAACCATCTCGCTGTCGGGCACAGGAGACTGATCGGGATGGAGGCTTAGGCGTACTGCGCTGAATTCTTATTGAGGCAGCCACGAGGCTCCTGCTGATGCGCAGCAGGAGCCCGTGGCCGTCACACCTTAGGCTTCGCTCCGGGCAGGCTCTTGAAGCCGTGCCCTTTCCCGTGCCTGCTTCCTCATACGACAACTTGAGAACTCTGCTCTGGCTGGAAAAACTGCTTTGGTGAGAACTAGCTGGTGGGGTGAGTGTAGATAGGGCTGAGATCGCTTCGTTTCAGGATGCTGTCGGTCTTCGCTTCCTTTTGAATCTCATCCAGAATTTGGCGGGCCTGCTTATAGTGTTCCGGAGCGTCAGCAGCTTGGCCAGCAAGTTCAAGATCGCGCGCCAGCAGGTAATGGGTTTGGGCGAGCGAAGCCTTCAGGCCGAGCTTCTCGCTTTTGCTGAGGGCGCTCTCCAGCTCTTTTCTTGCCGGCTCGTAGCTCTTCAGGTTCATGAGAGCTTCCGCATGGTAGATCGAACACTCCACCGCCACATGCTTCACTCCAAGGCTGTCCGCGTCTTGCGACAGTTTGCTGAGTGAGCTTGCGGCCGCTTGAAAGCGGCCCTGCCGGACCGCGAGTTTTGCGACATTGAACTTCGACACCAGAATCAGATTCAAATCGCTGGCATGGGACGCGGTCTTCAGCGCTTCATCGTAAAGGGCAGCGGCGGCTTGGTAGTCTCCACGATAGAATGCGTTGTCGCCCTGGTAGCCCTGAATTTCGGCAGTCGTGGCTGGATCCTTCACTTCGCGGGCCACATTCATTGCTTCCTCGAGACTCTTCTGCGCTTCGTCGCTTCGTCCGACCTGGGCAAGGGCGTTGCCGTAATAGCCGAGGATTTCTGCCAGCGACGAGCTGCGCTCCTCCAATTCCCGGAATGTCTTGAGGGCGTCCTCTTCGGCGCTCAGAGCGGCCCCATAACGGCCCTGATAGCTGAACAAGGTGCCCAGACTGGAGGACTCGATGGCCGCGCCACGCTTATCTCCGCTGCTGCGCCGCAAATCCAGTGCGCGCAAATATTGCTGCGCCGCCTGGTCATACTGACCCATTTGGCGCGAAGTCTCGCCCAGATTGTGAAGCGTCTCGGCAATGCCGCTGGGAACCTTGAGTTTCTCGCGAAGTTGCAGGGCCTGCTCGAAATAACTAAGCGCGTTCTAGTAGTCGGCCTTGGATAAGTATGCGTTGCCGATGTTATTCAAAACTATTCCCTGGTTGCCCTTGTTTCCGACGTCGACTTCGTCTTGGAGCGATTCCTTAAACATCTTCAACCCCTCGTCATATTGACCATGATCGACATGAAACTGACCCAGGTCGTTCAGGACGTCGCCCGTTCCCACTTTGTCGCCCAATTCCTGCCACAAGGCGAGCGCCTCCTTGTAGTCCTTGAGCGCTTGGTCCGGCTTGCCCAGAGAATCCTCCGACGATGCCATCGCGTCCAGGCTCATGGCAATGCCCTTCTTCAGTCCCAGCTTGCGCTTGATTTCGAGCGATTCTCGAAGATTGCGAAGAGCGTCTTCGTGTTTGTTTAGACCGGCATAGGCCACGCCCATCGCCTGAAGAATCTGGGCTCTTTCCTCATCGTTACCGAATTCGACTGCCAGGGCCTGGGCGCGCGTCAAGTATTCGAGGGCTTTTTGTGGGTTGCCACTATAGATTTCGACCCGTCCGATTGCGAGTAGAGCGTCCACGCGCTTCGGATCGAGCGTCAGCACTTTCGTGTACCCCTCTCGGGCCTTGTCGTACGCGCTCGATTTCTCATAGAGCCCGGCAAGTTCAAAGAGTACGTCAGCATTGTCAGGAGCGGCTTTCGCGAGATTGTCGTAGGCTTCGATGGCTTTGGGATAATCCTTCTGGATCTGGTAGTGGCTTGCCTGAATCAGATACTTTTCCGGCGCGGGAAGCTGGTCGCTCAACTCGACTGCCTTCCGGGAAGCGTGCTCCGCATCGTCGTCCTGGCCGAGGTTGGCATAGGTTTTCGCGAGTTCCGAGTAAGCCAGCGCGAATTGGGAGTCCTCTTTTGTGGCGGCTTCGAATCGCTTGGCCGCATCGAGGAACTTTCCCACGACGCGCGAGCTGCAGCCCGTCGTCGTAATCGTGCATGGCCGGAAGAGAGTTGGTCGAGGGTTTGAAGGACTGCCCCTGGAGTTCTTTGATTGTGCTGCCGGAGAGGGCCAGATTCGAACGGATGTCGCCGGCAAGGAGGTCGATCGCCTTCAGAATGTTGCTTTCCGTCGCGGACTCCGCCAGGGTAATGGTGTGGCCGTGTTTCATGTCCTGGATCGTCGCGTCGATGCGAATTTGATCGCCAAATCGTGTGTACCGCCCCCAGACGATGTTGTCTGCGTTGCTGAATTCCGCGAACCGCTGCACCGTGGCGGAGTCGAGTGACGCGTCGGACGAGATCCGCAAATCGCGCAGGATCTGGCTCACGCGTTCGGGAGAGACAATACGCAGGTGCGCCGACTGCCCGACGTCTGTACTCAGCGTTTCCGCAACGCTCGATCCGAGCCAGCTAAGACTTTGGTCCGCCGAGGCGTTGCGGAAAGGCAGAATGGCCAGCGAAACCGCCGGCGCGGTCGGCGTCTTCGGGCCGGGGGCAGTCAACTTCCCTCGCAGCAGAAAACCCGCGACTGCCAGCACCAAAACAGCCGCAGAGCCGCCGATCCAGTGCCAGGGAATGGTTTGTCCCCAGGGCTTTTCGCTGGTGGGAAAGCGCAACGTGGCCGCCGCGCGTTTGCCCTGCCAGACTTCCAGATCCTGCAAGAACTCAGTGGCAGTCTGGTAGCGTAAGGCGGGATCGCGCTCCAGACACTTGCTGACGATGTTACTGAGTGCGCGTGGAATCGTCCCGTCGTGATCGGAGACCGGGACCGCTTGCTCCTGGTTGCGCTTGATCAGGCTGGCTACGGCACTCTCGGCCTTGAACGGCATTTTGCCGGTCAGCAGTTCGTACAGGATTAGTCCCAGACTGAAAAGGTCGGAGCGTTGATCGAGATCCTTGCCCAGCGCCTGCTCCGGGGACATATATTCCATGGTCCCGACCAGGGCGCCGGTCTGGGTCATGCCGTCGCCTTCAACCATGCGGGCCAGGCCGAAGTCCATTACAAGAATCCGGCCGGTTTGGTCGAGCATGATGTTTTGCGGCTTCAGGTCGCGGTGGATGATTCCCAGGGTATGAGCGGCTTCCAGGGCGCGGCAGACTTGCTGCATCAGTTCGACCGCTTCTTCCGGAGGAAACTTCTTCTTTTCCTGGATCAGCGAGCGCAGGTCCTGGCCTTCAACAAACTCCATGGTAATGAACTTCACACCATCGGCATCGCCCAAATCGAAGATCCGGATGACATTCTTGTGAGTCACCTCGCGCGAGAGCAGAAGTTCCTGCTTGAATCGGGCAAGGATCGAGGGGTTGGCTGCCAGTTCCGGCCGGATCAGCTTCAGGGCTACAAACCGGTCAAGTTCCCGGTCGCGGGCTTTGTATACGGCACCCATTCCGCCCTCGCCCAGCAACTGCAGTATCTCGTAGCGGCCACCCAAAACGTCGCCGGTCTGCAATATGGGGCCGCTGGCCTGGATTCGGGAGGTTCTAGGGCCCGAAGGCGGCGGCGAAAATCTGTCTGCCCGGGGTAGGCCCGCGTCCACAAGAGTAGCGTCAACATCCACAAGGGTTGCATCGGAGTCGACGAGTGTAGCCTCGTGATCGGAGGACGCTTGGGGAAAGTCGACGAAAGTAGCGTCGGGGTCAACCGGAGCGTGCGAACCAGAACTGTCACCCTTCGCGGGGACACTTACACCGGGCTGATTTGTGGAGTTCGGCCGATCCTGAGGATCAGACCGCAGATTCCGGTTCTGCATGAGTTGCCCGCCCTGGAGGCCAGAATCAGGAGCCCCAATACTCGCGCCGCACCATCGCGCAAACAGAACTGAAGTATATACCGGCAACCGCCCCAGTGTCCTTAAAAACGGGTGCTTTTCCTATAATTTTGTTTCCGTTCTTGGTGCTGGGAGGCCTTGATTTTACTGGGGTTTTGAAATGGTGGAGCTAGTCGGGATCGAACCGACGGCCTGGTCGTTGCGAACGACGGCGTCCGCCAATCTGCTCCTTTGCCTGCCTACAGTTGGCGACCGATCACATTCCATTACGTTCCCAAGACATGCCCGGCAGCACTTCGAAGTGTCGTTCGCACTCACCACAATTTCGGACGTGTCGTCCCAAGTCGAAGCGCATCCTATGCCCGTGGCTATCAGGTCAACCCAGAGGCCACTTGGATGTGTTGTCAGGGAAAGGCACCACTTGGACCCTCACGATCCAGATACGGGATTTGGGGAAATCGATGGCTGATGTCCTTGAAGCCGACTTCTGCCAGAAGCAATTGTTGATTATCCCGTTGCTCCCCGAATTGGTGGTGAACGGCCGACGGACCCTTCAACCTACTGCAAGGCCGCCCCGTTGACTCCTCCAACCGTCCTTTGGGGCCAGCGGGATGAGTACGCAAAGAAGTGATCGGACAAATGCAAGTTTGCGATGCCAACGGCTGACGAGTAAGGCGCAAGAAAACAGCCAAATCCCTTCTTTCTAATAGGAGTTGGCGCTCTGCGCTAAGGCATGCCAGTGCAGCGCGGAATAGACCAGTCGCGGAGGTTTTGATTTCTACCGCCGCAACTATTGTGGAATTCGATTGACGAAGAAATACTGACCGTCCTAGTATCAGTTAGTCATGACCTCGTCGAACTACCACCGTCACCATCATCATCATCATGCGATGAGCGTGTCGGCGGAGGACGACGGATAACAGCCTAAGAGCACTGATAGGAAATCCAAGCCCGCTGACGCGAACGCGCAGCGGGCTTTTTGTTTCTGCTGTGGACCTCGAGCGCCGGGACGGATGGGAGGAGCACTCTAATGGAGATCAACTTCGACAAAATGCAGGGCTTGGCACCGGCGGTGATTCAGGATGCAGGCACCGGAGAGTTGCTTATGGTGGGCTTCATGAACCGCGAAGCGCTGGAGACAACCTTGCGGACAGGCTTCGTCACATTTTATAGCCGCACACGCCAAAGGCTGTGGACGAAAGGAGAAACCTCCGGCAATCGCCTGGAGGTCACGGCGGCTTGGACCGACTGCGACCGCGACACGGTGCTGCTCCGCGTCCGGGTGCTGGGCGAGGGCAAGGTTTGTCATACGGGGTCGAGATCCTGCTTCACGCAGGAGCTGCAGCTGAGTGCGGCGGCCTGAGGGGCCGCGCAGGAGACGTGGCGATGAAACTTCGTCTGGGCATCCCCAAAGGGAGTTTGCAGGAAGCAACGCTCAGCCTGTTCACGCGGGCCGGGCTGCGCGTCTACACCAGCGCGCGCTCCTACTTCGCCGCCACCGACGATCCAGAAATCGAATGTCTGCTCATTCGTGCGCAGGAGATGGCGCGCTATGTCGAACACTGTGCGCTGGATGCCGGCCTGACTGGTCTCGATTGGGTGGCGGAAAGCGGCCTTGACGTGATCCGCGTTACCGACCTGATCTATGCGAAACAGAGCATGGGAAAAGTGAAGTGGGTGCTGGCTGTGCCGGAAGATTCGGACTTTCAGAAACCTCAGGACCTCGAGGGCCGGATCGTTGCTACTGAGTTGGTGAATTTCACGCGCAACTACTTTGCCAGTCGGAACGTGCCGGTGCGGGTTGAATTCTCCTGGGGCGCGACTGAAGTGAAGCCACCGTTGCTGGCGGATGCGATCGTCGAAGTCACGGAGACAGGGAGTTCGCTGCGCGCCAACCATCTGAGAATTATCGAGACGGTGCTCGAGTCGAATACGCAACTGATCGCGAACAAGGCAGCCTGGGCCGATCCCACGCGGCGGCGCAAGATCGAAAACCTGGCGGTGATGCTGTCTGGGGCCATGGCGGCGCAGGGCCGCGTGGGCCTGATGCTCAACGTCCGCAAACCGGATCTGGCTGGGGTTCTTGGCCTGCTGCCCGCGTTGAAGAATCCGACCGTCGCCCCCTTGGCCGATGGCGAATGGGTCGCGGTCAATACCGTCATCGAAGAGCATGCTGCCTGGACTCTGATTCCGAAGCTCAAGGAAGCGAATGCACAAGGGATCGTCGAGTATCCCCTGAACAAGGTGGTGATGTGATGGGCGAAGTGATCTGCATTCTTGAGGGGACTAAGAAAGACCGGTTCGTGCGTGCGCTGGAGCAGCGAGGCGCGAGCGATCTGGCGAAGGTTGAGCCGGCAGTGGGGCGAATCGTGAGCAATGTCCGGCGCAACGGCGATCGTGCTTTGCGCCGCTATGCGGCGCGGTGGGACGGGCTGGGCAGGGACCAACCTGCGCGCGTGCCCGAGGCTGCTCTGCTTGAGGCCTGGCAAAGAATCCCTCCGGAGTTGAGGGAGGCCATCACCCTGGCCGCAGATAACATTCGCCGCTACTGCGAGTGGCAGAAACCGCAAGAGTGGCGACGCGAAATTCAGCCCGGAGTGTGTGTGGGGCAGTTGGTGCGGCCTCTGGAATCGGTGGGATGTTATGTTCCCGGCGGACGTTATCCCTTGCCTTCAACGCTGCTGATGACCGTGATACCGGCGCAGGTTGCCGGCGTGACGCAGATTCGTGTGGTGTCACCGCGCCCGGCCCAGGCGACATTGGCCGCTGCGGCATTTCTCGGCGTACGCGAATTCTATCGTGTGGGTGGAGCGCAGGCGATTGCTGCTCTGGCTTATGGCACAAAGAGCATCCCACGTGTGAACAAGATCGTTGGCCCGGGCAACCGGTATGTGACCGCGGCCAAGAAGCTGGTTGCGTTCGATTGCGCCATTGAGTTCCTGGCTGGCCCCACCGAAGCCGTCTTCATCAGCGAGGAGGGTGATGCGGCGTTCATCGCCTGTGACCTGGTGGCGCAGGCGGAGCATGATCCCGACGCGCTCTGTGTCTTGATCACACCTTCGCGTGGATTCGCGAAATCCGTGCAGGCCGAGGTGCGGGTGCGCACGCGGGCAAATCCAATTGCTGCGCAATCACTTTCCCGTCGCGGGGCCATCCTGTTGGTTGCTTCTCTTGATCAGGCAGTCGAGACCGCGAACCGCGTTGCGCCCGAGCATCTCACTCTCCCCGCAGCTCTGGCACCGTCGGTTCAAAACGCCGGCTCGATTTTTCTCAACGACTTCGCACCCCAATCAGCGGGTGATTACATCTCGGGTCCGAATCACGTGTTACCGACTGGAGCGATGGCACGCGTGCGCGGCGGCCTGAACGTGCTGGACTACGTTCGAATCATTTCTTGTCAGGAAGTCTCCCGCGAAGGCATTCGCCAAATCGCCCCAGCGGCCATTGTGCTTGCCGAAGCCGAGGGTTTGCGCGGACACGCTGAATCGTTGCGGGTGAGGTGCTCTCATGCTTGAGGCCCGCTCCGCAGTGAAGAGTTTGCACGGCTACCGGCCACCCCTGGCGGGCCGTCAAGGGCTGCGCCTCGATTTCAACGAGAGCACCATCGGTTGCTCGCCGCGTGTATTGGCACGGCTGCGCTCGATGGATGCCGAAGCGCTGGCCTGCTATCCGGAGCGTGAGCCGGTCGAAGCCGAGGTCGCAGGTTTTCTCGGGCTCGATGCGCATCAGGTGCTACTCACGAACGGTGTCGATGAGGCGATTCATCTGCTTTGCTCCACCTATCTCGAGCCCGGCGACGAAGCGATCATCGTCGTGCCGACTTTTGCGATGTATGCGATCTTCGTTCAAGTCGAGGGCGCTCGCCTGGTCCAGGTTCCTTCCGGCGAGAACTTTGCCTTTCCTCTGGAGGATCTGCTCTCCCGGATCAGCCAACGTACCCGGCTGATTGCCTTGGCGAATCCTAACAATCCGACAGGAACGACCGTCCCTTGCGACACACTGCTGCGAGTCGCTCGCGCCGCGTCCCATGCCGCGGTGCTGGTGGACGAAGCTTACTTCGAATTTCACGGAGAGACCATCCTTCACCACTCAGCGTGGCCGGCGAATCTGTTCGTGGCGCGGACATTATCGAAGGCTTATGGATTGGCAGGTCTTCGCATCGGTATTCTCGCCGGAAATGCGGCCCAGATGGCGCTGGTGCGCCGCGTCGCTTCGCCGTACAACGTGAATGCGGTTGCGCTTGCAGTTGTACCCGAGGCGCTTCGAAATCAGGAATACGTTGAACATTATGTCAGCGAGGTGCAGCGCGGCCGCGAACTATTGCAGCAGGAGCTCAATGCTCTTGGCCTACGCTACTGGCCAAGCCGCGCCAACTTCGTTCTGGTGCGTGTCGGTCCCGCCTATGCGGAATTCGTTCAAGCTTTCCGCACCCACGGAATCCTGGTCCGCGACCGGCACACCGACCCAGCGTGCGATGGCTGCGTGCGCCTGACTGTGGGGTCTCTCGAACATACCCAGACTCTGATTGTCGCCCTGCGCGAAGTGGTTGGAAAACTCAGGGAACATCGCGAGGTGAACGTGTGAGGAAAGCCAAGCTGCATCGCTCGACCGCCGAAACTGAGATTCGGATTGCGCTCACCATCGAAGGACGTGGAAAGTACGAGGTTTCTACTGGAATCCACTTTCTGGACCACATGCTGGAGTTGTTTGCACGGCACGGCGGATTCGATCTGAAACTCAAAGCCGTGGGCGATCTGGAAGTGGATCAACACCACACCGTCGAAGACGTAGGCATTGCTCTGGGTGAAGTCTTCGACCTCGCGTTGGGAAATCGCCGGGGCATTTTGCGGGCCGGATACTTTGTCATGCCGATGGATGAGACTCTCGGCTTAGCAGCCGTCGATTTCGGTGGACGGGGGGCTGCGGTGGTCGACACCAGAGTCCGTGCGGCGCGAGTCGGAGATTTACAAGTGGAACTGGTGTGCGATTTCTTCGAAGGCTTTGCCCGTGGCGCTCGCGCCAATGTCCACGCCCGGGTACTCTACGGACGCTCCAGCCACCACAAGATCGAAGCGATCTTCAAAGCATTCGCCCGAGCCCTGCGCGTGGCATGCTCCCGCGATCGTCGGCTGGGCCGAATGCTCCCGAGCACGAAGGGGCTTCTATGATCGCCGTCGTGGATTACGGCGCGGGAAACCTGAATTCGGTGAAGAAGGCGTTTGACTACCTCGGAGCTGAGGTTGTGGTGACAGACCAGTCCCAGATCCTGACCGCAGCAGACAAAGTCGTATTGCCTGGGGTCGGCCATTTTTCTTCTCTGCGAGCTTTGAACCGTACCGGCTTGCGCGAGGGCTTGCTGCGTGCCGCTTCCGGGGGAAAACCTTTGCTTGGGATTTGCCTGGGAATGCAGTGGCTTTTCGACGGGAGTGACGAGTGCATTGAAGTTGCGGGCGCGGGCATTTTTTCCGGCAAATGCCGGCAGTTTCCGTCCTCGGTAAAGTCGCCGCACGTCGGCTGGAATTCTTTGACAATCCAGAAGGGTTCGCGGCTACTACGAGGCATCGCGCAAGATTCGTTTGTCTACTACACCCACTCTTTCCACGCGCCTGTCCTTGCCGCAACGAGTGCGGCGAGTGAATACGGGCTGCAGTTCACCGCCGCCGTCGAGCAGTCGAACATTTTCGGAGTGCAGTTCCACCCCGAGAAATCAGGAGACGTGGGGCTCGTGATCCTGAAGAATTTCTGCGAGGTCTGATGTGTTGACCAAGCGCATCATCGCCTGCCTCGACGTGGATGGTGGCCGCGTCGTGAAGGGCGTGCGTTTCAAGAATTTACGGGACGCCGGCGGTCCTGCGGAGTGTGCCACGGCCCACGCGCGCAGTGGTGCGGACGAAATCGTACTGCTCGACATTACCGCGACCAGCGGGAACCGGCGCACTCTGCTGGACGTGGTCCGCGAGGCCGCGCGCTCGTTGTTTGTTCCGTTCACCGTGGGAGGCGGAATTCGACAGCTCGAAGATGCAGCCGCGGTCTTCGATGCGGGGGCAGACAAGATCGCGATCAACTCGGCCGCGGTTGGCGACCCTGCATTGATCGGCAAGATCGCAGCCTGCTTTGGTTCACAGGCAGTTGTGGTGGCCATCGACGCCAGAAAGATCAACGGAGGCTATGAAGTGTTCACCGCGGGTGGACGCGTGCCAACCGGCCGCAATGCGACTCAATGGGCTGGGGAAGCGGCTGCCTGCGGAGCGGGCGAGATCCTGCTGACTTCGATGGACCGGGACGGAACTCAATCGGGATTCGACTGCCAATTAGTGCGCGAAGTGGCAGAAGCAGTGTCGATCCCGGTTATCGCCTCCGGGGGCGCGGGATCTGCGCTTGACTTCATCCAGGTGTTTCGTGAAGGACGCGCAGACGCAGCTCTGGCCGCCTCCATCTTTCACTTCGGCATCGAGAATATCGCGCAACTGAAACGCGAACTGCATCATGCCAGCGTACCGGTGAGGTGGCCATGTTGATTCCGTCGATCGACCTGATGGGCGGCAAGATTGTGCAGTTGGTTCAGGGCGAGAAGAAAGCGCTGGAGTTCGACAACTTCGGCTATTGGATCGAGCGCTTCTCGAGGTACCCGTTGGTGCAGGTCATCGACCTCGACGCAGCCCGGGGTGCGGGGAGTAACCGGCCGCTCGTGACTCGGATTATGCAACGGCTCAAGTGCCAGGTGGGCGGCGGCATTCGCACCCTCGCAACTGCGCGAGAGTTCTTGGCAGCGGGCGCACACAAGGTCATCCTCGGTTCCGCGTTATTTGAGAACGGCAAGATCAACACCCAATACGCGGCCACGCTGGAAAGCGCACTCGGCGCCGCGGCGCTCGTCTTTGCCCTTGATTCGCGAGGCAGCCGGGTTGCGATCGACGGCTGGCGCCAACAGACTGCCGTTACGGCCTTCGACATGATTCAGGCACTGGAACCCTTCTGCGGCACTTTTCTCTACACGCACATCGATACGGAAGGGTTGATGGGTGGAATTCCGATGCGGACTGTCAAAGCAATAAGGCAAGCCACTTCGCGGCGGCTAGCGGTCGCTGGCGGCATCACTACGCAGCGAGAAATCGAACAACTCGACGCGTTGCGGATGGACGCCGTTGTCGGGATGGCCTTGTATTCAGGCAGGATCTCGGCGTAGGGCAACTCAAACTGGCGCGAAACAGGCCGACACGATCGTAGATTCAGCAGTGTTTCAATCGGCCACGTCGGCGCTCAAGATTGGCATCAACACCACCCCTCCTGCCACCGTGCTGGACGTAAACGGCGCCGCTATCTCGGCGCAGTTAGTGAGGTCGGATGTGTGGTCAGGAACAGACAGTCACGAACAAGAGGAGGAATCGCGCCAAGTAACTTGAAATAGCCGCCTGATGCTGCCCTAAGACTCCGGCTACGTTTGCAGCGGAGCAATGAATTCCAGTCCAAAGCAGAATCCGCTACGGTGGCGCACCACGGCCATCATCCGTAAGCGATATGGAATATCAAATTCAACTTCCAGTAGATCACCCGGCTTCAGCCAGATTCCGGCATACAACTCCATACCGCCTTCACTTAACTCCGTGCCCAGGCCAGGGACCATGGTGGTTGAGAACCCGTTGGTCACGGACACGCGCACCGGAAGGTCTACAGGATGCCGCTGCCATCGGCGCGCGCTCGGGGAAGGAGGCATTTTGGCGATGATGACCGGAAGTGGTCCTCAGCTCAAATTACGAAAGTGAAGCAAGCCCCGCTGCTCCGGTGGGTGGTAGTTGTCGCAAAATTGTCATTACATTCATTGACCCCGATTCGGCCAATTCTCAATGAGTGTAAAATGTCTGAGTTCAACAATTGAAGGTACACTCGACCCTGCTGTCTCATAAATGCTAAAGCCACTCGGGCCGATTTGCGGTACTTGTCGAGGTCTCATGGCGGATGTGGGTAGCATATGCTTACCACTGGTCGCTTCGCTCGTCTTCAAAAGAGCCAGGAGGGACGCAAATGAAACCGCTCAGTCGCGCGTTGCAGATCGCATGTGTGCTCCTGTTTAGCGGTATTGGGTGTTGTCAAGACCTGCCTGACGGTCAAATAGCGAATCGTTTGGAGGCTTATCTCAAGCCCTTCGTTGAGACCGGAAACCTCACTGGCACGGTACTCGTGGCCCGCAAGGGTCGGGTGTTGTTTCGCCATAGCTACGGCATGGCCAATTACGAGTTGCAGGTTCCAAATTCGCCCGAGACTCGCTTCCATCTCGCCTCAGTCTCGAAAGCGTTTACGGCCGCGGCTATCCTGCAGTTACAGGAGCAGGGACGTCTCAGCGTTGCAGACCCCTTGTCACGTTTTGTTCCGGATTTCCCCAATGGCGACCGGATTACCTTGGATAACTTACTGACACATACCTCCGGCATCCCCGACATCAACGATCTCTCTGACTACGACACTTTTGCCCGAAGCCCTCACACGATACCGCAGTTGATTGCCAAGTTCGCTAATTTACCTCTGGAGTTCCAACCGGGGAGCGGCTACCAGTACAGCAACTCCAACTATAATCTGCTGGCGCTTGTACTGGAAAAAGTCACTGGAGAGAGCTATGGAGGATACCTCCGCAAGCACATTTTTGACCCACTCGGAATGCGGGATTCCGGCCACGACGGAAACTCCTCGCAGCTCATTCCCTTGGCGGCCTCTGGATACGAACCCGCCGGCATCACTGACTACGAAAAGGCGCCCTATCTCGACTGGTCAAACAAAACGGGAAACGGCTCTCTGTACTCTACCGTTGACGACCTCTACCGTTTCGACCGCGCTCTGAACTCTGATGCCGTCCTGAAAGCCTCCACCCGCCAGAAGTACTTCGTCGAGGGCCCAGGCAATCGCTACGGCTGGTACATCGGCAAACGCCTCGGGCATCGCGTAATGTCAGGCAAAGGTCGCAGTCTAGGCTTCGCCTCTGAACTGGACCGTTTTCCGGACGACGATGTCACAATCATTCTGCTCAGTAACAGCCGTTCCACGGTCTCGCAAGATCCGATCGCTGGAGTTCTTGCGGCGATTGTCTTTGGTCAGCAAGCATCCCCTCCAGCCATCCACGCGGCTGCGATCCCGGCATCAACGCTGGCGTCGTACGCAGGCATGTACCAGTACGGGCCAGAATATTTTGCGCCCAATGCGAAGTTCACTCTGACTGCCGAATCAGGCTACCTGCTCCTGGAATTGGGCGATCTTCGTACGCCAGTGGTTCCGCTCTTAGGGAATGACCTCCTGGAGCGCAATTTCTTCGGCCACGTCGTGATGTCGAGGGATGCGGGAGGCGCCGTCAACGGCCTGACCACCCGCTACGGGGAAAAGGAGTTTACCGCCCGTCGACTGGAGGCCAAGTAAAAGGAACACGGCTTGCGCCGGAAAGGACGACACCGTATGAGAAGGATTGCTTACTTGTTGGGTGCAGTTGTAGCGCTGACCGGCGTTGTCGTCTGGATGGCCCACGCATCTGGACAAGTCGATGGAGAGGCCGCCCCGATCTTCGGAATCACAATTCCCACCGGATACCGCGACTGGAGGTTGATCTCCGTGGCCCACGAAGCGGGCAACAACCATGACTTGCGCGGAGTTCTCGGCAACGACATCGCCATCAAGGCTTATCGTGCAGGCAAACTTCCCTTCCCCGACGGTACTATCATTGCGCGCCTTGCTTGGGAATACACCCCGTCGGAGGAAAACGACGAGGTGTTTGGCAGTAAACAATCTTTCGTTGCCGGGCGCGCCATCAATGTCCAGTTCATGGTCAGGGACTCAAAGAAATACGCCGCGACGGGCGGCTGGGGCTTCGCCCAATTCAAAGACGGCAAGCCCGATCCTACGGCGAAGCTCAATACCTGCTTCCCCTGCCACGAGCCCGCCAAAGCTAGCGACTATGTCTTCACCCATTACGCACCCTGATACAAAGGTCGGCCGCAGGTAAGTACCCCAAGCCATTGTTGATAAATCTCTATAGCACTCATTGACACCGCCGGGGGTTTTGAGTGCTACCGCCTGCTAACAACATTTAGCGTCCGGTTTGCCCGTCATTCAGGAGGAAGCCGCGCTCGGCTCTCCCCATAAGCGCGTTTCGGGCCAGTGAGGCACTGCGTTGACATATTCCAGGAGTGGTCCTATACTCCGTGCGTTTCTAACGAACGGAAGACCTTTTGCGCGGAGCGCCCCATGCACACTCTGCCTTTCCAAAACAGATTTGCACTCGTGTCGGTCAGCTTCAGCATCGCATTGGCGATTCTGCTCAGCGCTTTCCCTTTGGCGACTTGCGCCCAGGACGTGCCGAGGTATCAGGTTGACCCGCGGTGGCCTCTGGAGCTGCCAAACAACTGGATCATCGGGCAAGTCGGCGGCTTAGCTGTAGATCGGGAGGACCACATCTGGGTTTTGCAACGACCCGGCTCGGACACGGTTGACGAACTCGGCGCTTCACTTAAACCTCCGCGTTCTCTGTGCTGCATCGCAGCTCCTCCGGTCCTGGAATTCGACACGCAAGGGAATTTGCTCAACTCCTGGGGCGGACCTGGCGAAGGATTTGATTGGCCCAAGACAGAACACGGAATTTATGTGGACAAGGATGGGAACGTTTGGATCGGCGGGAGCGGGCCGACCGACCGCCATGTCCTCAAGTTCAAGAGTGATGGACATTTTCTGCTGCAGATCGGTCATCCTTCAGCTGATCCCCCGAACAGTCTGCGCACGGACATATTGGGACGCCCCGCCGGCATCGAGGTGGATTCGGAAGCACACGAGGTATACATCTCCGATGGTTATATGAACAAGAGAGTGATTGTTTTCGACTCGGGCACCGGCGCGTTCAAGAGACTTTGGGGAGCCTATGGAAACCCTCCGAACGATGTCGAGCCCGGGCCATACGATCCTGCTGCACCACGCGATCAGCAGTTTCGCAATCCGGTACACTGCGTCCACATTTCGCGGGATGGGTTTGTCTATGTCTGCGATCGCGTCAACGACCGCATCCAGGTGTTCACCAAGCAAGGGAAACTCGTTAAGGAGTTCACTCTGCGCCCGGAAACACTGGGGATGGGTTCGGTATGGCAGTTCGCGTTTTCGATCGACGAGCGCCAAAAGTTTCTGTTGGTGGCCGATGGTGAAAACAATGTCATTTGGACCATTCGGCGAGACGATGGAGTCGTTGAGGGACAAACGGGGCACAATGGCCGCAATGCCGGTCAGTTCCATTGGCTTCATCAGCTGGTTTCTGATTCGCGCGGCGATCTCTATACAGGGGAAGTTGACACCAGCAAAAGGCTTCAGAAATTTGTTCTGGTGAACCGCGGGAAATCTCAGAAGTAAAATGTAAATTCATGAAGCTGAAGGCTCTTCTTCTCGGTTCTTCTTGCCGCTGCATTCTTGGAACAGCCGTTTTGGGTTTCGCCATCCCATTGGCAATGGCCGCGCCGGACTCTCCGAACCAGCGACTCACGCCAGAGGACGTTCTTTCAGTCATGGAACGCGTGGCGGATTGGCAGCTCGCGCATCCTTCCGTGCACTCCTCAACCGATTGGACGCAGGCCGCCGGGGACGCCGGGATTATGGCGCTGGCCGGCATCTCCGGTAACCCGAAATACCGCGACGCGCTGCTCGCGATGGGCGAAGTGAACGGGTGGAAGCCCGGCCCACGCATGTATCATGCCGACGATTTGGCCATCGGCCAGGCGTACGCAGGTCTCTATTTTCTTTACCGTGATCCGAAAATGATTGCGCCCTTGCGGGCGCGGCTCGATGCCATTCTCTCCGCACCGCCGCCAGTTCAAAGCCTGGATTTCCGTCAGCCTTACGATCAAGTCTCCCAGCTGTGGTCCTGGTGCGATTCGCTGTTCATGGCCGCGCCGGTGTGGATGCAGGTCTTCGCCGCCACCGGCGACGAGCGCTATCTCGACTTTGCGGTGCAGAATTGGTGGCGTACAACGGACTATCTTTACGATCCGGTCGAACATCTCTACTTCCGCGACAGCACCTACTTCGACCGGCGCGAGGCCAACGGCAAGAAGGTTTTCTGGAGCCGGGGCAATGGCTGGGTCATGGCTGGACTGGTCCGCATGCTGCAGTTGTTGCCGGCAGACCATCCGAGTCGCGCGCGTTTCCAGCGATTGTTTCAGGAAATCGCAGAAAGGATTCTGACCGCCCAGCAACCCGATGGCCTCTGGCATTCGAGCTTGCTCGACCCGCAGAGTTATCCGCTCAAAGAGACGAGCGGTTCCGGTTTTTACGCCTACGCGCTGGCTTGGGGCGTGAATCAAAGTTTGCTCGATAGCGCAAAATTCAAGCCCGCCGTTCGCCGAGCGTGGACTGCCCTTGCTGATTGCCTGGACGCCGAGGGCAAGTTGATGCATGTTCAGCCGATCGGGTCCGACCCGAAAACGTTCGCAGACGATTCCACCGAGGTGTATGGCGTTGGCGCATTTCTGCTGGCAGGCAGCGAGTTGTACCGGATGGCGGTGTTTGAAAAGACCAAGCCGCTGGCGATCCGGGTGACTAATCCAATTCATCTGTACCGCCATTGCGAAACGGTGGAGTTGAGCCTTTCTCGATTGGCCCGCCGGGGGTTGCGTGCGACAGACCTGGCGGTGATGGACGGCCTGGGTTCCCGCATTCTCGATTCGCAGATTTACAACAGCGAATCAGGGCAAGCGCCGGACACATTCCTTTTCCAGGTGGATCTAGCGCCAGAGGAATCGCGGACCTACTACATCCTGGACGCCTCCGCTCTGGCTGCGGTGCCGCAGCCGATTGTGAAAACGTACGCGCGGCAAATCGACGAGCGCTATCGCGACATGGCCTGGGAGAGCGATCGCATCGCCCATCGCATGTACCACCGGGACTTGATTCCAGCCGAGGGCACCGTGAGCAGTGGCGTGGATGTGTGGGTCAAGAGCACGCGCGCCCTTGTGATCAACAAGTGGTACAAGAACGGCGATTATCACAACGATCGCGGCGAAGGATTGGATGATTATCGCGTGGGGCGGAGCCGGGGTTGCGGCGGGCTCGGCATTTGGGAGGATCATACATACTATGTGTCGAGCAATTACAACAGCGCGCGAATCATCGCGACCGGGCCGATCCGCTCCGAATTTGAGCTGACCTACGATGCCTGGGAAGCCGGGAAACACAAAATTTCTGAAACCAAGCGCATTACCATCGACGCCGGTTCGAACATGACCCGCGCCGAAAGCGTGTTCGCCGCGGACCGTTACCCGCGTTTCGACATCGGGATTGGCATCGCGCAACGTCCCGGCGACGGTGTGATCGCCAAGAATCAAGAAGAGGGTTGGATGAGTTATTGGCAGCCCGGTGATCGCGACCGCGGAAACATCGGGTGTGCAATCGTGATGCCAGGAAAAATCGAGGCATTCGCGACCGAAACCGCTACGCTGCCCAAGCCGACGCAAGCGGACCTCACCACGCCGACCAGCGAAGGCTTGCCACCAGTTGCCAATTTACTGGCCATTTCGGGGGCGCAGGCCGGCAAACCATTTCTATATTACTTCGGTGCCGGTTGGAGCAAGAGCGGCGATTTTGCCGAGGAAACAGACTGGGAGAATTACGTCCGACAATTCGTCGCTCGCCTTCGCGCACCCCTGAAAGTTACATTCGAAAATGAATAGGTCCCTCAGTCGGCAGGCAGAGGGCTCAGCGCATGCCTGCGTCGCCGATCGGGGTGAACCCCTCTGTTGAAAGAAACGAAGGTAGCCGCCTGTTTGTAGTTCGCTGCCTGAAACCTTCCATGACTTCTGCGAGAACCGCGATGATCGAACACGGCAGAAAAACTCGGCAAGTGATTGAGAAGATTGGTGGAGCTAGTCGGGATCGAACCGACGGCCTCGTCGTTGCGAACGACGCGCTCTCCCAGCTGAGCTATAGCCCCACGCAGGTTGGACTACTACTTTCCGAACTCATTTTATCAGCGTTCTCTGGTATGCACCAAGATCAGTCCGGGTTCCCTATACGGTTCTTAATCTTTAAGGGCGGTTACCTGGGTTAATCAAAACTGAACATACAACCTTGACGAACGCCCCCTGTCCGCGTCTAACCTAACATCTGGAAGCGTGGGCCGACTGCGGTCTGCTAGAGATGTTTGCGCAACTGAATCCCGGAACACCGTCACGTCAACGCCGAGTCCTCGCAGGCTCGCTCGCGCTGCACGCTCTGCTATTCGCCTGGCTACTGCATACTCCGGAGCCCCTGTTGTTGAACCCATCTTCTGTTGCGATCGGACACAATGGCAAGGTAGTTTCGCGGCTCTACTTCCCCACTCAGTCTCCGGACGACAGCAAGACCAGCTCATCTGATCGCGCAAGTGAGGTCTATCGCCATCAGCGGCTGGGTCACGAGAAGCTGGTTTGGAAACCAACTCCCAGGCAGGCTAGGCTGCCCTTGCCATCAGCTCCGCTCACTCCATCCGCGGCCGAAGACAACGCAAAGATGGCAATGCTGTCAAAGCTGGGTCATGGTGCGCCTGCTGGCCTGCCTTACGGAGGTCTGCCCGGAGGCCCAATCTATGGCGACGAGATTCGGCCTGCGCTGCCCATCACCACTTCCGATCCCGTGGTCTACCCGTGGCAACGGCCGCAGTCCGAGGGCAAAGAGGTCATCGAAATTACGATTGACGAAAGAGGGGAAATCGTCCGCAAAACGGTGCTGCAGAGCCTCGGCCCAGAGATTGACGAAAAGTGCCTGGCGGCGCTGGAGAATTGGCATTTTCAGCCGGCCACTCACAACGGAGTCGCCATTCCTTCGAAGCAGGATGCCATTTTCCCCTTCAAGGCACGCGGTTAGGTCGGGCCGCGCATCGCTCTCGCCGATCGTCCAGCCGCTATAATCAAGTTGTGAACGCCAAAACAATTCAACCCGTTGCATCCGCGGATTTTCCCACGCGCTGGGGCAAGTTCCGCATCTATGGTTTCCGCTCCGAGTCCGCATCAGAGGGAAATTCCCGGGTGGAGGAAGCGGTCGCCCTCGTGATGGGAGATATTCACTCCGCTCCTCCGCTGATGCGCATTCACTCGCAGTGCCTCACCGGCGACGTTTTTCACTCTTTGCGCTGTGACTGCCGGCAACAGCTCGAGATGGCGCTGGCGATGATTCGCGACGAGGGCGCAGGCATCTTGATCTACGAACAGCAGGAGGGCCGGGGCATCGGCTTGATGGCGAAATTGCAAGCGTATGAGTTGCAGGATGCCGGCCTGGACACGGTCGAGGCCAACGAGCGCCTGGGCTTTAAGGCCGATCAGCGCGACTTTGCCCTCCCTGGCCAGATGCTCAAAGCGCTCGGCGTAAGCCAGGTGCGCCTGCTCTCAAATAATCCCGAGAAGGTCGAGGCACTGGAACGCGCCGGCATCGAAGTCGTCGAGCGAGTGCCCTGCGAAGTCGAGCCCAGTAGACATGCCGAGGAGTATTTGAAAACCAAGAAGGAGAAGCTGGGACACTTGTTCAGTTCGTAGCTCTCAACTACCAAACTGAACTGTTCTCGTTGAACCACCTGTCTTCCTTGCTCCGAGCCGGGCAGCCTCATTTCGGTTTATGACAATCGTAGTAAGAAGGCTCCGCTGGGGGTCTTACTCCCATTTTTCTAAGCGCAGGCCTAATGGAAGCGGCTGAAGTCAAATCCCCCTCAAGGCAGTCTACTTCAGCGAGCACCGCCAACAGCTTCGGGGCTGCCACTTTAGCTCTGCGCCCAAGGTGTCCGAGTGCTCCAGCGATCCAACCACGGACCGAATCATCGGGGATATCCAGAAGGGACACCATATCTGCAATGGTCTTATCGTCAACGGAATTAGGTTTGGCTCGATGTATCAAATCCGCAAGATCTTCCGCTCTCTCGGCTCGCACTGCGGGTGAGTCACTTGCTCGCACAATTGCGATGTCTTCCTCCAGCATTCCATTTAGCACCGGATCAGTTGCAGCATTTCCTCTGCTAGCCATCAGAAACAGCAGCGCAAGAACGACGAAGTATCGAAGTCCATATCTGCATCTTGGCATACGAGATTTCTCACTTTTCTTCATGGAGCCGTCCATTATTCTATCTATCACCCAGAGCGGAGTGGCTCGTTCGCGAAGCGAACCAGCGGAGTCGAAGGATCCTTAAGCACTTTCTCCAGGGCGGCGCGATTCTTCGCCGGCAGATCGCGCAGCGCTGCGCGCGCCAGAGCAACATAGGCTTCCCGAACTTCCGGAACTTCAAGTAATACTTGAAGATGCTTCCTCACCGTCGCCACATCCCCGCGAGCAATGGGGCCGCTGAACGAGCCCGCGCCGCGCCGCGCATAGTTATCCAAAGTTTGCTGGAGAATCGGCAACATTCTCTCTCGTGCTGCCTTTCGGCTGACTCCGGCCGCACCAGCCACGCGCTCACTCGCCGCGAGCAATGCAGTCAGCAGCGGCGAGGCGAACATTCCCCAGGCGTGATACGCCTCTTTCTGCTGTTTGCGGATAGTGAACGCCCGCCCGCGCAATTGCTGAACGATAGCACGAGCAGCCCGCACTGCTTTCGGATCTCCTTCAATGGCGAACGGCACTCCCACGAGAGACGGCCGCGATCCACGCACAAACGTCATCAAAGGATGAACTGACGCAACCGCTGCCCCTCGCCGCCGCAACACCTCAAGTTCGTCGCTGGTGAGCGCGCCGCTGGAGTGCAGCGCCACTTTGCCCTTCCAACTCGCCGCTCCAGTCAGGGACGCTGCCGCATTCGCAATTGCGCTGTCGGGGACACAAAACCAAACCACCTCAGCCCGAATCTGCGCCCGAGCTGCCGTCACGGCCGAGGCCCCAACCTCATGGGCAAGCCGCCGAGCTCGCCGCAAAGAAGCTGCCGATCTCCGCGAGACGATTTGATCGATCCCATATCCTGCTCCGCGCAGCGCGACGGCCAGTGCGCTGGCCAGATTCCCTGCCCCAACAATTGTGATGAGCGGCGTTCGAGACTGCTTCGCGGACATGCCCGGCAGGATAGCAGAATGCCCGAAGCCGAAGGCTGTGCTTTATATTGTTTCCATGCCAAAGCGTCTGCGCTCCAAATCAAAGCCGGCCAAATCCGGGAAACGTTCACCCTCTAAAGCAAGGTTGATTTCTTCGCGTACGGTTTATCGTGGCCCGGTCTTCTGGGTGACTACTGACGACCTGCAGGAACCCGGAGGCGTCCGCGCCAGTCGCGACGTCATTCATCACACCGGCTCGGTTGTAGTGCTGGCAGTCGATGAATCGCGTTCCACGCCGCGCGTCCTGCTGGAGCGCCAATATCGCCACGCCGCGAATGACTTCTTGTGGGAACTCCCTGCCGGCCGCATCGATCCCGGCGAGAAAGCTCTCCACGCGGCTAAGCGCGAACTCCTGGAGGAGACCGGATACACCGCCACCAATTGGCGCCGCATCCTCAACTTCTACGCCAGCCCCGGATTCGTCGCCGAAACCATGTCGGTGTATCTGGCCACAAGCCTCAAGGCAGGACGAGCGCAGCCCGAGGCTGACGAAGTAATCCACACGCGTTTAGTCCCGCTCTCCACCGCGCTCCGCATGGTGTTAACCGGCACGATTATTTACTTGACAAGTTTTGTTCCACTTGCTATGCTGATCTTGCGTTAAATCAAAACCCGCCTGATTAGCGGGTAGGAGGATCAAATGAAGCAAAGAAACGCTGTTCCATCCGAGCCACAACCCACCTACAACCAACATCCGCAATATGAAGAATGGAAGAATATTTGCCCCAACTGTCGGAGTCGCAACACCACTCACGTCAACGGACGAGCCGAAGAATTTAACGTCATACTTCGCTGCACGGATTGCCAGTTCACTTTCAGTTTGGAGCAGGCGTTCAAAGCCGAGCAGCAACGCCAGCTTCGGATCGTTCACTACATTCGGGCATGGGCAGGTCCAAATACCAAAGAAGAACGCCCGATCTGTGGCGCGGCTGCTACAGCAACTTACTCGGTCAATCGTACTGTCATTGGAAACAAAAACTACAGCGATGGAAGGCCGATGATTATATGCCCCGACTGCATCGCAATCGCTAGCGACGAATGCAAACGCTGCGGGCACTCCGTTACTTTGCACATCGGCGCAACGGGATGTCACGGGCACTTCAGTACGGGCACGCTGCCTAGAGGCCACGATGGGGAGTATTGCCCGTGTGGAGGCTTTGAAAAGGCGGGATAGGCTCTGTGCGCGCCACTCCGCGCGTGCGGAGCGTCCGGCTAATCCCCGGCGGAGGCGGTACGAGAAGCCGCCTTCTTTTTCAACCGTTTCTTGATCTCTGCAACCAACTTTTTCGTGGTGACTGGAATGACTCTTCGTGATCTCATGTCGCGTTTCTCCGATGAAGATTGCTGCCGTGACTTGCTTGAGCGTTTGCGCTGGCCCATCGCCCCGAAATGTATCAGGTGCCAAGGCGAAGTGTCCAGACGTGGGGCGATCCTGATCTGCTATGCCTGCCATTACGAGTTCCGCGTCACTACAGGCACGATTTTCGGAGACACGAAGCTCCCCCTCGAAACTTGGTTTCTCGCCGTCCTGCTGCTCTGTGAGGCACGCAAGGGCATGTCTGCGAATCAACTCAAGCGAACCATCGGCGTGAGCTACAAGACGGCATGGTACTTGTGCCATCGCATTCGGTTTGCTATGGCGACGGCGGAGCGTCCTCCGCTGACTGGCACGGTCGAACTGGACGAAACCTACGTCGGCGGAGTCGAGCGCGGCGGGAAGCGTGGACGCGGAACCGACAAAGACATCGTGCTCGGCATCCGGCAACGTGGCGGCGATCTGCGATTCTTCCACGTTGACGATGTTAAGAGCGGCACGCTGGCGAAGTTCGTGCAAGAGCACGTTAGCGGCTCGGTTGAAGTAATCGTGACAGACGATTCCAGCAGCTACCCGCGTGCTCTGGACGATGCCGCCCCTCCCCTGTTCGGCAACATGCGGTCGAAACACAAAACCATCAAGCACTCGGCTGGCGTCTACGTCGAAGGCGACGTGCATACGAACACCGTCGAATCGGCGTTCTCGCTGCTCAAGCGCGGCATCGTGGGAAGCTGGCACAAGGTTTCGGCCAAGCATCTTTCCCGGTATTTGGCGGAGATGGAGTTCCGCTTTAACCGAAGAAAGAATCGCGACCTGTTCACCGAAACCTTGCGTCATATGGTCAACACCGACCCACTTTCATTTGCTGAGCTCGTCAGGTAAATAATCGTGTTAACCGGCACAATCCGCGACGCCAAGACCATCTCCTCGGTCCTGTGGCTGGATCACCAGGTTCGAGAAAAGTAGGAGCCCGGCACTGCTCATGTGGGGACAGCGGCCTCGGCTGTCCAGCCGAGCACAGCGAGACGTCGCCACCATCTCTACTCTCGCTCACCATTTCGTCTTGACACCCCAATCCCAGTCGCTCCAAAATGCATCCTATGCGGGCACGTCTTTAGCCCCCCGACTGAAGGACGTGCAGAAAGTGGGGGTACGTGGAACGTCTGAAAGGCACGGTCAAGTGGTTCAATAACGCAAAAGGCTACGGGTTCATCGGACGCGCGGATGGCCCCGACGTTTTTGTCCACTACAGCGCAATCACTTCCGAAGGCTATAAGAGCCTGCAGGAAGGCGACACCGTAGAGTTCGAAATCACTGAAGGCCAGAAGGGACCACAGGCAGCCAACGTAAGCAAGAGCGCCTGACTCACAGCCCAACTGGATTCTCCACCGCCGAACGGCCGTATAGGAAGTTCGTGGCCGGATGAGCAATTCTATTTTCTCAGTACCGCTTCCTCTCCGCTACCTACCACTGGCACTGCCTTCCAATCTTGTTTAATCTTTAGTCCGTGGATAACAAGGCGATCGCGAACATCCTCTACGAAACTGCAGACCTGCTGGAAATCGACGGTCAGGACTCCTTCCGCATCCGCTCTTATCGCAACGCCGCCCAGGCCATCGAGAATCTGTCTGAGCAGATCAAAGACCTCATCGCCGAACCCAAGAAGGTGCTGGCGATTCCCGGCATCGGTAAGGGGATGCTCATCAACTTGCAGGAATTATTCAAAGACGGCAGCCTCACCGTGCAAGCCGATCTGCTTAAGAAATATCACCCGTCGATGCTGCAGTTGCTGAAGATCCAGGGCCTGGGACCGAAGACGATTGCCCTGATCTGGAGCGCCTACAAAGTCTGCGACGTGGATGGCGTGGAAAAGCTGGCGCGCGAAGGAAAAATTCGCGAACTCCCGCGCATGGGCGAGAAGCACGAACAAAAGCTGTTGAAGGCCATCGAAGACTACCGTCGAATCTCAGGTCGATTCCTGATCGACGCAGCCGAGGACGCAGCCGACAAGCTCACCGAATATCTGGCGAAGTTTCCTGGCATCGACAAGATTACTCCAGCCGGCTCTTTGCGCCGCGGCCGCGAAACCGTCGGCGATCTGGACATTCTGGTAACGGGCAAGGCCTGTTGCAGCGCGGACGAACGCCAGAAGGCGGTGCAGTACATCGCGAAGTATCCGCCCCTCATGAGCATTATCGCGCAGGGCGACAACAAGATCAGCTTTCAGTTGCGCCACGGCATGCAGGTGGATGTTCGCCTGCTGCCTCCCGATTCCTTCGGAGCGGCCATGCAATACTTCACCGGATCCAAGGCCCACAACGTCGCCCTGCGCCAGCGCGCCCTCAAGATGGGTTACACGCTGAACGAATACAGCCTGGCCGACCTCAAAACAGAACAGCCGGTTGCCGGCAAGACCGAAGAAGAGATCTACGCCAAGCTCAAGCTCGACTATATCCCTCCAGAGTTGCGCGAAAATCTGGGCGAGATCGACGCCGCCGCAAACCACACCTTGCCCAATCTAATCACTTTGGACGACCTGCAGGGCGACGTGCACATGCACACGGTCGAAACCGATGGCAAGAACACCATCGAAGAAATGGCGGAAGCGGTGAAAGCGCGCGGCTACAAGTACATGGCCATCACTGATCACTCCAAGAACCTGGCCTTCGCCAACGGTCTGGATGATAAGCGCGCCGTGCTGCACATCCAGCGGATTCGCGAGGCGAACAAGAAAATCGAGGGCATCACGATTTTCGCCGGAATCGAAGTCGATATTCTTGCCGACGGCGATCTCGATCTTTCCGACGAAGTTCTCGCCCAGATGGATTTAGTCATCGCCAGCGTGCACTCGGTTTTCAATCAGGAGCCGGCCAAGATGACCGACCGCCTGCTTAAAGCAGTCGGCAATCCCAACACTTCCGTCATCGGCCATCCCACCGGCCGCCTGCAGCTTCGGCGGGACGCCTACCACTTCGACATGGATGCAGTGCTGACCGCGGCGGCAAAACAGAAAGTCGCGATGGAATTGAATTCCTACCCCGATCGTCTGGATCTCAACGACGTGCACCTGCGCCAAGCCAAACAGAAAGGCGTGAAGATCGTGATCAACACCGATTCCCATCACACTTCGCACCTCGACAAGATCCGCTACGGCATCCTTCAGGCGCGACGGGCCTGGCTCACCAAGGACGATGTCCTGAACACCCTTCCCGTGCAGAGATTCGCCAAGGCGATGAAGCATGAGCGGAACTGAACTTCCAAGCTAGGAGTACAATCCGGAAGCACAAACGATTCCATGTCCGATCCAATCCCCAAATCTGGCCCCGCTCCTCCTGCAGCAACTCCGGCACCTGCAGACGCCACGGCGCCCAGCCCGCAACGCGGCCCGACGATCAACATCGCCGACGAATTCGGCACCGCCAAGCGCAACCTGCCCCCGGTCAAACCGCTGCTGCTGACCACGGTCGGGATACTTATCATCGTCGGCGCCGTAGCGTTTCTCCAGCGCGCCAAGCCACAAGGCGGCGGGTCGCTCGACCATGTAGCCGCGGTAGAAATCCCCGGCCAGAATGCGTCTTTGGTCGCACTCACCTTTACTCTGCGCAACTCCGGTGAAAAATCCCTGTGGGTGCATGATATTAAAGGAAAACTTACAACATCCAGCGGAGAACTAACCACAGAGGCCGTTTCCGCTGTCGACTTCGATCGCTACTATCAGGCTTTCCCCGCGCTGAAAACGAACGCTCAGCCGGCGCTCGCTCCCGAGGACAAACTGCAACCCGGCCAGGAAACTAAGCGAACCGTGATCGTCAGCTTCCCCGTGACTCTCGATGCTTTCAACCAGCGCCGATCCGTGAGCGTGGCCATTCAGCCCTACGACCAGCCCGTACCCGTCACGCTGACCAAGTGAAAAGCAACTGGCCTGTCCACTTGCGCGACAGCTACCAGATGCGGTTCCATAGAGGGATGAAACCGACTCGGCATGTCTTCCGCGACATCGCACCCTTGTTCGCATTCCTGCTCTTATCTCTCCTCCCGGTGCTGTGCGCCGGCGCAGCGCCCACGCCGAACAAGCAGCAGTTCTTGGTGTACGTAGGCACTTACACAGAGGAAGGCAGCACGAGTAAAGGCATCTATGCCTATCGTTTCGATCCAAATACCGCTGAACTGACAGCCCTTGGTCTGGCGGGCGAGACCACCAATCCGTCTTTTCTCGCGGTAGATCCGAACCACCGGTTTCTTTATGCGGTCAACGAGGTCGGCAATTATAAAGGAGAGAAGAGCGGGGCAGTCAGCGCCTTCGCCATCGATCGCACGACCGGCAAACTCACGCTATTGAATCAGGTGGCGTCGAAGGGCGCGGATCCTTGCTACATCATCGTAGACAAAACTGGAAAATACGTTCTCGTGGCGAACTACACCGGGGGCAGCGTCGCAGTCTTTCCTGTACTCGAGGATGGACGATTAGGCGAGGCTTCATCTTTCATACAGCACACCGGCCACGGCTCAGACCCAGAGCGACAGGAGGGACCGCACGCTCACTCCATCGATCTATCACCCGACAACCGCTTTGCCATCGTAGATGATCTCGGCCTCGATGAGACGCTGGTTTACAGATTCGATAGCGCCAAAGGCTCGCTCACCCTGAACGATCCGCAGTTGTATACAACGCTCGCCAAGGCCGATCCCGGAGCAGGTCCCAGGCACTTCGCCTTTCATCCCAACGGCAAGTTTGCCTACGTCCTCAACGAAATGGGGTCCACGGTTTCTGTATTTAGCTACGACAGTTCGGGAGGAGTTCTACGTCGGCTGCAGACAATCTCTTCTGTTCCCCAAGACTTTTCTGGACACAAAGAGGCTGCAGAAATTCAGGTCCATCCTTCCGGCAAGTTCCTCTACGCGTCGAACCGCGGGCACGACAGCATAGCAGTATTCGCAATCGACCCGGACAAAGGGACGCTGACGCTGATCGAGTACGCCTCTACCAAGGGTCAGACTCCCCGCAGTTTTGAGATTACCCCGGGAGGCTCGCTGTTGTTTGCCGCGAACGAAAAGTCAAACAACATTGTCGTCTTTCACATCGACGACAAAACCGGCCGCCTGACGCCGACCGGCAAGGTTCTGGACGTAGCGGAACCCGTCTGTGTGAAATTTGTGCCGATCGACTGAACGCTTCGCTCAGCTGGCATTATTTTTTCTGAATGAATCTTCGCCGGACAAGATGAGTGTTGGCGTCAGGCTTGATCTCGTCGTACTTCAAGCAACTGATCGAGCCATCGACTTCCAGCACGGCCAGCGCCACATCGCTGCACTGGGCGATGCCGTGCTCGCGCAGCGCGCGCTGCAGCTCGTCCATGCTGACGTGCTCTTTCTCCATGTGGGGCTCGATGATCTTTCCATCATGAACCAGCAGGCTGGGCTCACCTTCCACCACACGCCGGAAACTGCGATTGACGCCAGATAAAGTTCCCACCAGGTAGTTCAACAGCAATAAAGTGGAAGCCGCCACTACGCCACCGATCAGCGACGTGTCCGGCCCGGTCATTGCGTTCTGCACAGAATTAGAAAGCAGCAGCAAGAGTGTGAGGTCGAACGGCGTCATCTGCCCCACCTCGCGCTTGCCGCTGAGCCGCACCCCAACCAACACGACGAGGTAGATCACGCCCGTGCGCAGTGCGATCTGCAGCACGACATGCTCACCTGCCGGGAATAGCACTCCATTCAATTGGCTGTCACCGGAGTGGGCGCGCCCTTCGGCGTGCTTAGGTATCCAGTTGCTTTTTTCTTGTCCACAGTCCATACCACCAGTTCGAACAGCAAGTGATCGCGTCCCGAATAGAACTGAATCGGCTCGGCCACGGTACGATCCCTCTTCTCGATGGTCTTGTCGTCGGCGGTCACATTCATGGTGAACTTGCCGTGTTTGGAATCGGTCTTCTTGAGTTGCAGACTGACCGTCGCAACCGGCTGCGGCTTCGCTCCCTGGAGCAGCGTGAATTCGTAGTAGTTGCGGTCGCCCTTATGCTTCAGGATCTCAAGATCGCCGCTGGTGCGCGCGATCAAACCAGTTTGCACTCCGAGGTCGCCGATCGTGCTCTGCAGCTTCGCCTTTGTCGCTTCCAGGTCAGCCTTGGTGGAAGCGACGTCGGTCTTAACTCCGCCCACGTCGGTCTTGACGCCAGCTACTTCCCCGGTCACCTGGCCGAACTGCTCTTTCGATTCTTTCTCTTGCTGCGTCAGGCGGGATTCATCGGCCTTCTGTTGTGCTTGCAGTGCGGCGGCGCGCTGCATCAGCTCTTTCTTGGTCATGCCGAGCCTTTGCGCGATCGTCTCTTCCTGAGCTTCTGAGGATTGCACACGCTTTTGCAATTCCCCGACTTGCGCCTGGCTGGCGCTCAGATCCGCTGTCAGCTTCTGCACGTGCAGTTGCGTGCTCACATACCCGTATACCGACGCCGCGACAAAAAGAATCGCCAGGACAAGAAGAATCCACTTCCCTGCAGTCGACTGCTGTTCAGCATGCATCTGTTCGCCTTCTTCCGGCATTTAGTTCCTCCAGGATTAACCGCCTTAGCAACGGGGGTCTTTTCAATTGTTTAGCACAAGCGCAATAGTGTCAATTAGCTCAGGGAATGCCCTGGCAGTATGGCATGTAGAGAAATGGTGAGTATCAACGGCGAAGCGCCAGCGCTTCCTGCGCCACCGGGTCCGGATCGCGACGGATTGCTCCCGCCTCCGCTCCAACCCGACTTCCGGCTCGCTTGCTGGCATCGGCCAGAAACTGCCGTTGTGATGCGTCAGGGAGAGCATCCTCCAGCTTCCCGGATTTCACCAGGCAAGCGTAGACCAGTCGAGCCGGAAATCCTGTGTTATCCAGAAAGCGTCCATAGGCCAGCCAATCCTCGGCACTGGAGGTCCGATCACTGATCGATTCATCCAACTGCAAAGCGTGCTGGTAGAGCTGAAGTGCCTGGCCCAATTTGCCGGCGTCGGCTTCGAGAGCCGCTTCATTCACGTTGGCGATGCTCTCCAGCTTGGTTTGCTTGGTCTGAGCTGCAATAGTTGCGGCTAACTCGTAGGACTGAATCGCCAGCGCTTTCTCGGACGCACGCTCCTGGCAATCTGCCATGCGCAGCGCAATCGCAATCACCTTCTCCGGCTGCGGACGCTTCGCCGCCGGCTGCTTGGCAACGGCGTTCAGAAACACTTGGTAATGTCCGGCGGCAGCTTGCGCCTTGCCTTCGTGATCGAGTTCGTTCGCCAGATAAAGATGCGCCAGCATCTGGCCCGGATCAACGGCAATTGCCCGGTTCCAGCTCTCCACAGCCTGATCCGGTTGACCGAGGCGCAGCGCCAGCAGACCGCGATCCACCAGAAGATTTTCATCTTTCGGAGCGTACTTCAGCGATGCGTCGGTCAAACCGAAAGCTTCATCGAAGCGCTCTTGCCCGATGAGGAATTTCAGCAGCGCCTGGCGCGGAGCCGGATCGGCCGGGTTCGCCTGAATCGCCTTTCGCCACGCAGCTTCTGCAGGCTGGGGGTGACCCTCATCCAGCTCGCGCCGGGCCAAACGCATCTGCACTGAACTATCAAAGGAATCCATTGACGCCGCGCGCTGCAAGTCCTGCAGATTATCGGCTCGAAGCGAAAGATAATACCGGACCTGATCCACCGTTCCCCACAACAGCAACAGGAGGGCAGCGCCAATCCGAAGTTGACGTGCGCCAGCAGTCCCACCGGTCAGCCAGCGCCATGCATAGGACAATCGGCTTCCAGCCCCAGAAGCGGCGTCGGAGATGCGATCACGCGAACTGAGCAAGAGCGTCGCAATCCGTCCATCGCGCAGCTTCCAGATCGCGCCGTCCAGAAGGAAGTGGTGGATGTTCACCAGCGCGGTGAAGATCAGAAAGCTCGTGGTGAAGTCGTGATGGAATACGCGGCTCGCGAGCCAGGGTCCGGGAACAAAAAGTGCGATGCCCCCGGCAATCAGCACGCCGAAGTAAGCCCAGGCGCGCCAAGGCCGACTGCCCCTCCCCGCCGCCTCGCGACGCGCGTAGTAGCTGGTGATCCACAAGTATTGCGCCGAGTGCATCACGGCAAGCACACCCGAGCTGTAACGGCTCTGCGGAACCGCCAGACCTTCGATGAGCGAAATGCCCGCCGGCAAGACAAACCACAGGAACTGTGACGAGAATAAGGTGAGTGAAGGCACCAGCTTTCGCCAGCCCGTCTCTCTTGCGAGGCGCGAGAGCCCAAACCCCGCCAGCACGACAAATGCCACGGCGAGCACGATCTGCTCCCACCGGCTTACGATCCCAGGAATTCCGAGAGAAATAAAAAGAGGGTCGGCGGAAGTTCCGGTATGGAAGCCCAGGAACAGGATTAGATACGAAGCGATGAACGCTCCATAGAGCGCACGGTGCACAGCCTCACTCGGCTTCGCTCCCGCGCGCCGAGCGAACATCATAAACAAGCCGTAGTTCTGTCCGCTGTAATGCCACGGGCTCCAGGTTAGATAGATGGTGAAAATCCACGGCAAAATCCGAACCCAGGAATGCGCCAACACCAGCGTCAGCACGATCAGCGCCGTGACGTGCATCGTAAACATGCGGTATTTGTGAAAGTCTTCCGCGCGATGGTAAGCCCGATAGATCGTGGCCATGTAATGCGGGTAATTGAAAAAAAGCGCCAGGGCGTAGAAGGCAACCGACCAGGCGCGTGCGCTCGAAGCAATCGAGAGGTAAGAAATCAGCAAAAGCGGAGCCGACCACGCTCCGCATCCCACGATCAGATCGAGCCACGGAGAGTATATCCACGGCGATGCCGCAATAATTCCCTCGCTCGGACTGGGCTTTGTTTTCACGATCACGTTTAGTGGTTTGAACGGATTATAGGCGGCAGAAGGGTAACCACCCGGGTAACGAAAGTAACCGGGTCCTTTACAATGCGCAGGTGAAGAATTGGGACGTAATCGTCATCGGCGGCGGCATCATCGGACTCTCGCTGTCGATTGAACTAAGAAAAAAAGGCGCGACAGTTCTGGTCGTCGAGCGGGGCGAGCCAGGCCGCGAAGCGTCGCATGCCGCAGGCGGCATGCTAGTCGATTGCCTCTTTGAAACTCCCGCGGCTCTCCAACCACTAGCCACAGCCAGCGCCCACATGTACCCGGAGTTCGCGCATGAGCTCGAAGTGGAATCGGGCATGAAAGTTGATCTGCGCGACCAGGGCACGATTCTTTTTCCTTGCGCCGAGCATCTTTCTTCTCCGGCGCTCCAAGCGGCGACGCTTCCAGCTCTTCTGGACGAATTCGAACCAGCGCTTGCTGATTTCAATCGACCCGTTTTCTTTCTGCAGGAGCGCAGCGTCGATCCGCGCGCCCTCACCACCGCCGCGCTCACCGCTGCAAAGCACCGCGGTGTGGATGTTTCGTCGGGAAACGAGGTCACTGCCGTCAATATTTCGAGCGGCCGAGTCGCTGGCGTCACCACTACGAAAACCTCATTCCACGCGCCGAAGGTCGTGAACTGTGCGGGCGCATGGTCGGGCCAGATCGCGCCCAACACCTTTCCCACCCGCCCCGTAAAGGGACAGATGCTCTGCCTGCTCTCACCCTCCCACAACCTGCTTAAACATGTGATCCGTGCGCCCGAGGTCTACCTGATTCCGCGCAGCGATGGAAGAATCCTGGTGGGAGCCACGGTAGAAGAAGCGGGATTCGACAAGCGCACCGATGTCACCACGATTCAGCGCCTGCATCGTGCTGCGGTCGAGTTGGTCCCCGAGTTGCGTAATGCAAAGATTCTCGAAGACTGGGCTGGCCTGCGCCCCGGAACTCCCGACGCTCTGCCGATTCTCGGCGCAACCGCCACTCCCGGCTATTACGTAGCCACCGGCCACTTCCGCGACGGCATCCTGCTAGCCCCAATCACAGCGCAAGTGATGGCGGAAGTGATTACCGGAACCAACTGCCGCTACGACCTCAAACCGTTCTCGCCAGCCAGATTCTCTAACTAGCAAGTTGCTGAAAGGAAGCAGCCTGAGTGGGGACAGCCGCCTCGGCTGTCCCGCCAAGCGCAGCGAGGCGCCCACCACCACCGCCCAATCCCCTCGGGTATACTGAAACGTTTCCGCGAACGCATAAATCGCCGTGTCATGCTCCACCGGAAAGGATCACCCCCATGGCTTCTCCCGCAGTAGATTTTGCCCGCAATAATCAGCAGCGTTTCCTAAGCGAACTGAAAGACCTTCTCCGCATCCCCAGCGTCAGCACGCTCGAAGAACACAAGCCCGACGTCCAAAAAGCCGCCGACTTCGTGGCCAACGAACTGCGCCGCATCGGCATGGAAAACGTCGAGGTCATCCCCACCAAGGGCCATCCTCTCATCTATGCCGACTGGCTGCACGCCCCGGCAAGCCGACGGTGCTCTGCTACGCGCATTACGACGTGCAGCCGCCCGACCCGCTCGATGAATGGCTGACTCCGCCCTTCGAGCCCACCGAGCGCAACAACAACATCTATGCCCGCGGCGCAGTCGACGACAAAGGCCAGCTCTGGATGGAAGTGAAAGCCCTCGAATCGCTGATGAAGTCCGGCAACGGCAAGCTGCCCATCAATGTAAAAGTCATTTTCGAAGGCGAAGAAGAAGTCGGCGGCGAATCGATCGCCGAATATGTCCGCAAACAGAAAGCCAAGCTGAAAGCCGATTTCGCCCTGGTCTGCGACACCGAACTTTTCGCTCCCAATCTTCCCACGCTGTGCGTCGGCCTGCGCGGCCTGGTCTACACCGAGATCGAAGCGGTCGGCGCCAAGATCGATCTGCACTCCGGCATGTACGGCGGAGCCGCGCCCAATCCCTTTTTCGCGCTAATCGAAATCATCAGCAAGCTGAAAGATGCGAAGGGCCACGTCCTGATTCCCGGCTTCTACAAAGGAGTGAAAGCGCCCAGCAAAGACGAACTCAAAGCCTGGAAGCGCCTGCCCTTCAACGAAGAGCACTACCGCAAAACCGAAGTCGGATCAAAAGTCCTCACCGGCGAGCCTGGCTACTCGGTTCTGTATCGCACCTGGGCGCGCCCCACGCTCGAAGTCCACGGCATGCCCGGAGGATTCATCGCCGCCGGCGCCAAGACCGTGATCCCAGCCAAAGCCGCGGCCAAAGTCTCCATGCGCCTCGTGCCCAATCAGGATCCGGACGACATCCTCAAGCGCTACACGGCATTCGTGAAGAAGCTCACACCCAAGGGCATCGAGACCAAAATCAAAGTGTGGAGCAAAGGCCCGGCCTGCGTGGTCGGCACCGACAATCCCTACATCAAGGCCGCGACCGAAGCGCTGCACGACACGTTCAAGAAAGAAACCGTCTTCATCCGCAGCGGCGGCTCGATCCCCATCGTCAACGATTTCTATCAGGGTCTGAAAATTCCCAGCGTGATGATGGGCTTCGGTCTGCCCGACGACAACCTGCACGCCCCCAACGAAAAGTTCCACATCCCCAACTTCCACCACGGCATCGAAACCATCTGCCTGTTCTTCGAGAAGCTGGGAGGGAAGTAAGAGTCGAGCAACACTCTCCTGTTTTGACTTCTCTGAAGACCGGGCCTACGATTCTGCCGAAAGGGTCGGGGGCCTCTAGCCTGCTGAATCAGGTCATCTCGCACTACCGGATCATCGAGAAGCTAGGAACCGGCGGCATGGGCGTGGTGTACAAAGCCGAGGATCTCAAACTCGGCCGCTTCGTCGCCTTGAAATTCCTCCCCGACGAATTCGCCAATGATCCCGTCAGTCTGGAGCGCTTTCAGCGCGAGGCTCGCACCGCTTCGGCCCTGGACCACCCCAATATCTGCACGACCTATGAAATCGGAGAGCATGAAGGCCGTCCCTTCATCGCCATGCAGTATCTCGAAGGCGTGATCCTCGCCCATCGCATCGCCGGACGGCCTCTCGAAACCGAGACCGCGATCGAACTAGGCATCCAGGTTGCCGACGCCCTCGATGCCGCCCATGCCAAAGGCATCATTCATCGCGACATCAAGCCCGGCAACATTTTCGTAACCGAGCGCGGACAGGGCAAGATACTCGACTTCGGACTGGCAAAAATCGCTTCCCGTTCCACCTCCACTTCGGGCTCATCAGCAACATCAGCGCTCAGTGCCACGCAGGAACACATGACGAGTCGAGGCTCTGCCCTGGGAACGATTGCGTTCATGTCACCGGAACAGGCCCTCGGCAAAGAGCTTGACGCGCGCACTGACCTGTTTTCCTTCGGCGCAACACTCTATGAGATGGTGACCGGCTCCCCGCCCTTCCGCGGAGACACTACCGCGGCGATCTTTGATTCGATCCTCCATCGCGCTCCCGTCGCACCCGTGCGGCTCAGCCCGGAAGTTCCCGACGAACTCGAACGCGTCATCAACAAGGCGCTCGAAAAGGACCGGAACTTGCGCTACCAGCACGCGGCAGACATTCGGGCCGACCTGCAACGCCTGAAGCGCGACCTCGACTCGAAGCAATCCGTCCTGCCCGCGGAGCCGGGGGAATCCGAAGTTCAACCGGCAAGCTCACGTCGAACAGCTGCTCGCCCGGGACGCTCGAGCCAGGCTGGGGGCCCGCAGCATCCGGGCTTGAGAATCCTGGCGTCGGCGGCAGGCTTCGGCTTCATCGTTCTTATTGCCGCCTTGCTTTACCTTCATTTCCGCAAGCCGGCACAACTCACCGACAAAGACGTCGTCGTGATCGCAGACTTCGCCAACACCACTGGCGATCCCGTCTTCGACAGCACGCTGAAAGAGGCCTTGGCAGTCGATCTGGAGCAGTCGCCTTTTCTAAACGTGCTTTCCGACCGCAAATTGAGCGAGACGCTGAAGCTGATGGGCAGAACGCCAGACCAGCGAGTGACCCAGGACGTAGGCCGCGAAGTTTGCCTGCGCACGGCAGGCAAAGCCCTGCTGGCAGGCTCGATCGCCGGCCTCGGCAGCCACTATGCGATTGTTCTGAAGGCAATAAGTTGCCGAACTGGCGACATCCTGGGAGCAGCCCAGGCCGAGGCCGAGAGCCGCGAGAAAATCCTGCAGACGCTCGGCGACGCAGCTGCCGTCTTGCGCGGCAAGCTGGGCGAATCCCTCGCGTCAGTGCAGAAGTTTGACAAGCCACTCGACGAAGCCACCACTTCATCTCTCGAAGCGTTGCAGGCTTATACCGAAGGGGACCGCCTGGCGCGCGAAAAAGGCGACACCGACGCGCTTCCCTTGCTCAAACGCGCTGTGGAGCTCGATCCCAATTTCGCCCGCGCCTACGTCTCGCTGGGCATTCGTTACAACAATCTCGGCCAGGCGACTCCGGCGATTGAGAACGTCCGAAAAGCCTACGAATTGCGCGACCGGGTCAGCGAGCGCGAGAAGTATTACATCTCCTGTACTTATTTCACGCTGGTCACAGGCGAGTTGGAAAAAGCCATTCAGCAATATGAATTGTGGATCCGCGACTATCCCCGGGATTACGTCGCCCTAACCAATCTCGGAGTGAATTACTTCACCATCGGACAGTTCGAAAGAGCGGCTGCGGTCACAAGAGATGCGCTGCGCCTGGAACCAGCTTCCATCCTCGGCTACAACAATCTTGGAGTCGCGTATTTCTCCATGAGCCGCCTGGACGAGGCGAAATCCACGTTCGACGAAGCGCTGGCGCAAAAGCTCGATGGCCCTTACCTGCGGCAATCTATTTATTACCTCGACTTCCTGCGCAAAGATTTGGCCGGCATGCAGCAGCAGGTCGCCTGGGCCATGGGCAAGCCGGGAGCCGAGGACATCTTACTGTCCTCAGAATCCGACACGCAGGCCGATTCCGGCCACCTGCTGAAAGCGCGGCAGCTGTCGGCCCAAGCCGAAGAATCAGCTAAGCGCAACGACTCCAAAGAAACGGCGGCGTTCTGGCAGGGGAATGCGGCACTTCGGGAGGTTGAGTTCGGCAACGCCGCTGAAGGCCTGAAGCAGGCGCGCGAGGCTCTTGCCCTGGCGCCCGGCCGCGACGTAAAAGTGGAAGCCGCGTTGGCTTTAGCCCGCGGGGGCGATGTTGCTGCTGCTGAAAAACTCGTAGCCGCCCTCAATCAAGAGTTCCCGCTCGATACCCTGATGCAGAACTATTGGCTTCCCACCGTGAAGGCAGCCATTGCGTTGCAGCAGCACGATCCCGCCCAGGCCATCGCGATCCTTCATTCGTCCGTCCCGTATGAGTTGGCAGATCCGCCGCCGTTTTCCGCCGGCACCATGTATCCCGTTTATCTGCGCGGCGAAGCCTACCTCGCCCTCGCAAAAGTTACGGGAACCAGTTCGGAAAATGCCCAGCATGCTGCCGCCGAGTTTCAAAAGATTCTCGATCATCCCGGCGTGATCGTGAACTTTCCGTTGAGCTCTCTATCTCACCTGGGCCTGGCGCGGGCCCGCGCTCTCTCTGGCGACAATGCCGGCGCGCGTACCGCTCACCAGGATTTCTTCGCCCTCTGGAAAAGCGCCGATCCCGACCTCCCGATTCTGAAGCAGGCCAAAGCGGAGTACGCGCGGTTGCGCTAGTCTTGTCATCCTGAGCAAAGTCGAAGGATGTCTATTCCCTCTACCGCTTTTTCCCTGGAATCGTTGTTTTAGATCGCCAACTGCGCTACCATAATCTTGCTCTCGCGGTTCTCCCACCTCGTCCTTCCCTCACCCGTAAACCAGGCGTCTGCTGCAATGTGTGTGCAACCCAGTGCGCTAGGGCTTAAGGCCATACAATATATAGTGTTATATTGCTTGACCCCGCCCCGATTTCACCGTTACAGTAGCTCTAATTTGTGCCTGCCCGATCCGGCCCGGACGGCAGAGGTTTGTACAAGCTCCATTTCGGCGCTGGAGGTATCAGTCTGGTAAACAGGCCGGCAAGCAGCAAAGCGAAAGACTGGCCACTGACAACTGGCCACTGGCCACTGCTTCTCCAAGGAGTTCACGTTGCTTAAACTGAAACGGCTTCAGATTCTCGGCTTCAAATCGTTTTGTGACCGCACCGACCTCAAGTTTCATGGGGACGGAATCGCCGCCATCATCGGCCCCAACGGCTGCGGCAAGTCAAACATTGCCGACGCCATCTCCTGGGTGCTCGGCGAGCAGTCGGCCAAAACGCTGCGCGGGTCGCGCATGGAAGATGTGATCTTCGCTGGCACCCGCGACCGCAAGCCCACCGGCATGGCCGAGGTCTCGCTGACCCTGATCGATCCCGAAGAGTATCCGGGTCCTGATGCGGATGCGCCGACCGAGATCGACATCCAAGATGAACTTCCCGTCAGTGTGGAAGCCTCGCGACGTCCAGCCGAGGACTGGGACGAAGCTGCCGTCCGCGCCGAAGCCGCTGAAGAAACCGAGCGTGCTGTGGAGGAAGCTCAGCCGGGCAAAACCGAAGAAGTAGAAGTTCCACGTTCGAAAGTAAACACGCTCGCGGTTGCCTTCCCCGACGACGAACCGGTGTTCGCGTTGACGGTCCACTCAATCGTTCCCCTCGCAACTTCCGCTGCCGTAAGTGGCACAACTCAAGTGGTGCTCAAGATCCGCCGCCGTAAGTTCAACCAGCAGCAATTCCGCACTGGCGAAATTGTCGTCACTCGTCGGCTGTTCCGTTCCGGCGACAGCGAATACTTACTCAATGGCAAGCTCTGCCGACTGCGCGACATTCAGGAGCTTTTCATGGGCACAGGCCTCGGACCGGAGACCTATGCCCTGATCGAGCAAGGACGCATCGGACAGATTCTCAGCAGCCGCCCAACTGACCGCCGAGCTATTCTCGAGGAGGCTGCCGGAATCACGAAATTCAAGACCAAGAAGCGCCTGGCAGAAGCCCGCCTCGAAGACGCGAAGCTGAACCTCGCTCGCGTGAACGATATTTTCGACGAAGTCACGCGCCAGATGAATTCACTGAAGCGCCAGGCGTCGAAGGCCGAGCGCTATGCCAAGCTGCGTGAGGAGATGCGGGCGCAACTGCGCGTGGTCCTGGCCAGCAAGTTTGCCGCCGTTGAACAGGAAAGCAGCGAACTCGACGCCCAGCTCAACGCTCTGGCTAAGGACATGCAGCACCGCACCGAAGCGGTTCAGCAACTTGAATGCGAGCATGCAGAGGGCACCGAGCGCGGCTATGCCATCGAGACCGAACTGCGCGAGAATCGCGATCGCCTGAGCCAGATCGATCTGGAAATCGATCGAGCCCACGCTCGCCGCCGCCACAATGAAGAGCGCTGTGCCGAACTTGTGGTTCGTTCTGCCTCGGCGGAAGCGGAGCTGGCCCAGGCCCGTCACCGCCTGACCGCGCTGGAGGCGGAACGCGATTCCAACCGGCAAGTGCTCGAATCAGCCGCCGCCGATCTGGCGGCAGCCCAGCACGAACTAGCTTTGTCACAGCAGGAAGCAGCAGCCGCGGCCGCCGCACTGGCCGAGCTTGAACGCCAGCAGGAAGAGTCTCGCGTGGCTATCTTCGACACAGTGTCGTCGGTTTCGCGGCTTCGCAACCAGCTCGCCCAAGCCGAAGAGCGCCTTGCGGGCGCGGATCGCGAAGCCGGGCGCCTGGAAGCGGAAATCACTAATGCCAACCTGCAGGTGGAAGCTTTCGGCGGGCAGCGCGGGCAGCTTGCCCTCGAGTTCGAAACGGTTACGCAGCGCGTCGCCGGAATCAGCGCAGAGATCAGCCAGCTTCGCCGCTTGCTGGAAGCCAAGCGCCTCGAAGAAACCAAGGCGAAAACTCATCTCGACCTGCTCCGCGCGGAATTCGCCACTGCGCTCGGAAAAAAAGGATCTCTCGAAGCAGTCATCGCTGAACATGGATACTCGACCGAATCAGTTCGCCGCCTTTTCCAGTCGGGAGTGATGCAGAGCGGCCTGGCGCCTGTCGGCGTGCTCGCCGATTTTCTTGAAGTCGAGCCGCGCTTTGAGCGCGTGGTTGAGGACTTCCTGCGCGACGAATTGAATTACATCGTAGTCAAGTCCTGGGACGCTGCGGACGAAGGCCTCCGCCTGCTGCGCAGTGACGTTGACGGCCGCGCTACCTTTCTGGTTCATCCCGAGGACGCGCAGGCCAAGTTCTCTTTTATCCTCGATGAAGCCGCGCACTGTGCCCCGCCTACGGCTTCCATCGTGCCGTTGAAGCACACCATTCGCGTTCTCGACGGCTTCGGAAAGTCTCTCGAAGTGATCTTGCCGAAGCTGCGCGACGGCTACATCGTTCCCGGCTCCGATACCGCGCGCGGCCTCGCGTTGGAAAATCCCGATGCATTTTTTCTTTCGCAATCCGGAGAATGTTTCCACAATGTGACCGTCACCGGCGGCAAACAGCGCGCCGAAGGTCCGCTCTCGATGAAGCGCGAACTCCGCGAAGTTCTCCGGCAACTTGAGGATCTCGAGCGCGCTCTTCGTGAGGAAGAAATGCGAGTGCTCACGCTCGGGCGAGAAATTAAAGACTTCTCTTCCCTTCTCGATCGCCTCGAAGGCGAGAAGCGCGAGGCCGAACACCAGTCGATGACCTCCGGCCACATGCTGCAGCAGCTCGATTCGGAGATGGCCCGCGTCAGCGAGCGCGCGAGCGTTTCGCAAGCGGAGTTGGAACGGCTGGCCGCGGAGCGGGCCGAGCAGGAGTCGATCGTCGCGGCGCGCCGGACCGAGATCGGCGCACTCGAACAGACTCGTGCCGAGCTCGAACAACAGATTGCGACAGCCCAGGAGTTGCTGGGCACGCTGCGTCAGCGTCGAGAGGACGCAGCCCAGGCCAGCTCGCAGCGCGTGGCCCGGGTCGCGGCGCTGGAAGAGCGGCATCGCTCGGCAACCGCCGTGCTTGGACGCATCGATTCTATCTTCTCTGAAATGACCGAGCGCCTACACGCTTTGGTCTCGCAGATTGAAGCATCTGCCGCCGAGAAGCTGCAGCGCGAAGCGGAGAATCTGCAGCTCGAACAGCAAACCGCCGACTTCGTGGCCGAGCGCAACGCAGGCCAGGCGCGGGAGGGTTTGCTGCAGTTCGAAAAAGATCAACTGCGCGCGCGGCTCTCCGAAATCGACGAGCTTCTCCGTCACGCCCGGCACCTCCTCGACCAGGCTCGCGACCGCCGCGGAGAGCTACAGGCGGCTGCCGCCAAGCTGCAAGCCGACGCCATGTACATGGCGGATACCTGCCTGAACGAGTTGGGAATCGAGCGCGCCGCTTTGCTGGCCGATACTACACTGGCGCTCATCACCGGCGATGAGCTGGCTGCGTGTGATCAGCTTCATCGCGAGATGCGCGCCAAACTGGAAGCCATGGGTCCGGTGAACATGATGGCGCTCGAAGAGTATCGCGAGACCGCCGAACGTCACGCGTTCCTCGATGGCCAGCGCAAAGACCTGATCTCCTCCATCGAGAACACCACCGCCACTATTCGCGAGATCGACGAGGTCTCGCGCCAGAAATTCCAGGAAGCCTTCACTCGGATCAATGAGAACTTTGGAGTCACTTTCAAGAAGCTCTTCGGCGGGGGTCACGCTTTTATGAGACTCACCGACGAGGAAAATTCAGCCGAGAGCGGCATCGACGTGGTCGCATCGCCTCCCGGCAAGCGCCTGCAGAGTGTGCTGCTGCTTTCCGGCGGAGAAAAGGCGCTTACGGCGCTGGCTTTGCTGGTCGGGATCTTCCAGTACACGCCCAGCCCGTTCTGCATCCTCGACGAAGTGGATGCGCCACTCGACGAAGCCAACATCGGCCGCTTCACAGAGTTGGTGAAAGAGATGAGCATCAAGACGCAGTTCGTGCTCATCACGCACAGCAAGAAGACGATGAGCATCGCCCCCGTGCTGTACGGCGTGACCATGCAGGAACCAGGTGTGTCGAAGCTAGTATCAGTGCGGTTCGGAGCCGCATAGAAATCCACGCGCGGGCCGACGATGGGCTGAGTACGGTTTCGGAACCTTTCGGTTTCGAGCTTTTCGGTTTTCGAACTTTTCGCTTTTGGAACTTCTTCGAGTCGGAAAACAAATTCCTTAGTATCGAGGACATGGAATCTGGCATCCAACAAGCAGGAGGAGCTGTGATGTCAGTTTTCGACGAGAAGTATCGAGTCGTGGGCGTCGAGAGTGACCGCCTGCTGCTGCGCGGAGTGTACAGCGGCGACGTGTTGACCATCGTCAACTCCGAACCCGAGATTCCTCTTACCCAAGAAGAGTATCCGCTGGGCAAATTGATTGCCCTGACGGACCCCTCCAGCACGCCTCTTAATTAAGGGGTAATCCGCAGTTTCAGCAGAAAAAACCAGGTAGTCGGAGCAGTGTCGTTGAAGACACCAACAGAATCTGCATCGTACTCGCGAAACCAGTGCAAGTAGAGTTAATCTAAAGGGTGAAGGCCTGGAGGAGGGTGCGTGCGCTGCGGACGATGCGGCAATGAGAACGACGAGTCCAACCGCTTTTGCGGGATGTGCGGAGCGTCTCTTGTTGCGACAACTCAGACAGGCGGACAAAAACCTGTGGCTGCTCCGACGGGAAGCAGCACAGTACCCAGACAGACCGCGGGTCCGGTGCAAGCTCCAGTGCAGTCTGCGCCGAGGCAAGCAGCCGAGGCGCCGGTCCCTGAGCCTGCGGGATTGAGCAGTGCCACCGCGGAACGGCGTCCGGCGCCGCTTCCGCATTCCAATGCCAGGTCAAGCACTGGACCGGTGATCACTGGTCACTCCTTTCTTGGATTGAGCAGTCCCGGACCCGCCGTTGATCGTCACGATGAGCACGATCCTTTACGGCCCTCTTCTAATCTGGACTATCTTCTCGAGGATGAGGAAGAAGAGCCAAAACGCGGCTGGGGCAAACTGGTCTTGATGGTGGTCGCGCTGGCCTTGGCGGTGGGACTTGGCTACCTGCACTTTAAGCAGACTGGATTCGCCGGACTGACCGCGAGCGACAAGAAGCCGGCGGCAGCCAAGCCAGCGGCGGACGCGGCACCGGGCGCTGATTCGGGAGGTGCAGCGCCGGGGCCGGCAACTCCTGACAGCACGACTCCGGCGGCTGGTACTAGCGGCTCCGGGACAGCTCCGGCCACAGGTGGTGCGGCAGCGAGTCCGGCGGAATCCGCTGCGGGGACGGCGACTCCTGCCACAGCTTCGCCGCTAACTCCGCAGAACACTCCTCCGCAGAACACTCCGTCGCCGGGCGCAACTTCTCAACCCGTTCCTGCGCAAGCGCAACCGAGCGATCCCAACTTGCCGGCGGCCTCTGTGCCGCCACCTGCGACTTCTGTTCCGGACAAGCAGACGCCTCCGGCAGAGCCGGCCCCTGAGCCGAAAGCAGTGACGCGCAAGCCGCCTGCGGCGGTAAAGCCGGTTGATCCCGTGACCTACGCGGAGCGCTACATCTATGGACGCGGGGTAAGCCAGGACTGCGATCATGGACTGCGGCTGTTGAAGCCGGCGGCGGAACAGTCCAATGCGAAGGCGATGATTTCGCTGGGTGCGCTGTACTCGACGGGAACCTGCACGCCGCGGGATCTACCCACGGCCTACCGGTGGTTTGCGCTAGCTCTACACCAAGAGCCCGACAATCAGGCGTTGCAGGACGACCTGCAGAAATTGTGGAGCCAGATGACGCAGCCGGAGCGTCAACTTGCCATCAAGTTGAGCCAGTGATTTAGAGACGAGAGCTTCCCTCAGCGGCTAATGCCGCCGTCGATGCTTCGGAGTAAAGGTACGACTGAAGTCGTACACTGATACGAACCTTCCTGATACCAACTGCCGTGATACGAACTGGCTTCATCAGGACGATGGAGGAAGGCGGCCTGATAGGGAATGGCGGCAGTTGCCTACTCACTCTGGCGGCTTCCTTGCTTATCTAATCCTCTTGGCCTTATTCAGTCTCTGGGTTTGCGTTGAATCCTTTCGAACTTTAATGGTAGTGATCACCACCAACACCGTGCACCGTGCCCTGGGCTATCCAGGGTAGCCTATCGTAGTGCCCTGATTAGATGTCCCTCTGTCCCTCACTCGCATGGGGAGGTTGCGGGGGCCCTGCGCTTATCCTAGGATCGCACGACACGACATCCAGGCCTTACTTTCCCAGAGTAGGAAATTGCGGGCGCGAAGGAAAGGTTGGATGTCACAGGCGGGCGAATTTTTCTGTGGATAACTGCCGGGGCAATGCGGCGGCTAAAGCCGTTATTGACGATGTGGCATTTAAGGTATAGCTGAAGCCATACCCAGATACGAACCCCGCTCGCTTGCCGGCGGTAGCGTTCGGCTGCTATGTTTTTCGCCACAGGTTTGGCGTGGGGTCCGGGTGGAAGAGGCAATCTGACAGAGCTGATTCTTGCGTATATCTATATAAGGAAGAGACCTGGCGTTTGTTGAGTCCGCGACCACAAGGCATTCCGGCGGATCTTGCCCTGGTGACTGGGCTGAAGTCCGGCGATCAGAGGGCGATGGCGGAGCTCTATGACCGCTATTCTTCAATCGTGTATGCGGTTGCCTTGCGGGTGCTGGGCGATACCGGAGCGGCGGAGGATGTGTTGCAGGAAGTCTTCCTGCAGTTGTGGCGGAAGCCGAGCGCGTTCGATGCGGCGCGCGGGAGTTTGGGAAGCTGGCTGGCTGTGATTACTCGTAACCGCGCGATTGACTTCCTCAGAAAGCGGCGACCGGAGACGGATATTGACGACGTGGTGCTGTCGGTGGCACCTGACCTGGTCGGGGACGCGGAACGGGCGCGGGCTGCGGAGAAAGTGCGAGGTGTTATGGGGGCTATGGCTCCAGCGCAGCGTTCAGCACTTGAAATGGCTTATTGGGAAGGCATGAGCCACTCTGAGATTGCTGACAAGACAGGAGAGCCGCTAGGGACGGTGAAGACGCGGATACGCTCGGGGTTGATTGCTTTACGTAGGGCGTTTCAAGGTTGAGAGAGTAGCGGAGCTGCGCTCCGCGGACAGCCGAGGGCGGCTGTCCCCACATTTTAGAATTGTAGCGATGAGCGGGCACGAACAATTCGCTGACGATCTTGCACTTTATGCGCTGGATGCGCTGCAGGGAGAAGATCGCGCGCGCGTGGATGCGCATCTGGCTACGTGTGCGGTTTGCCAGCTGGAGCTGGAGCAACTGCGCGGAGACACGGCGTTGCTGGCGCTGTCGGCGGCGGGGCCGAGGCCTCCGCAGCGGGCGCGGAAGATATTGCTGGATGCAGTGGCGCGGGAGGTGCGCGTGGTTCCCACCCCTGCGCAAGAAGCACGCAAAGCTGGGGCACCCTCGCCGGTGGAGATCCCCGCTTCTGGCCGATCGTGGTGGGGATGGTTGGGGTGGGCAGCTACGGCTGCGGTGGTGGTTTTCGCGCTTTCGTTGTGGCGGGAGAATTCTGCGTTGCGGGAGAATTTGGCATCGATGAGTTCGCGGGCGGTGGAAAGCAGGCGGGAGCTGGAAGAGCTGCGCAGGGTTGCGGCGCCGATCCTTGATCCCGAAACCCAGCGGGTGACGCTGGTTTCGACGAAGGCTGCGCCGCAGCCGCAGGGCAAGGCATTTTATCTGCGAAGCCGCAGCACCCTGGTTTTCCTGGCAAACAACATGCCAGCGCTGCCGCCGCGAAAAGCTTATGAGTTGTGGCTGATTCCGGTTAGCGGCGCGCCGATTCCGGCGGGAGTGTTCAAGCCCGATGCACATGGGAGCGCGAGTGTGGTGAATCCGGTGCTGCCGGCAGCAGTCGAGGCGAAGGCGTTCGCGATCACCGTGGAGAACGACACTGGGGCCAGTGCGCCGACTATGCCCATCCTGATGGTGGGCGCGGGCGAGTAGGTAAGGTAATGCAACCCTAAGCGCCCGAAATCTCCAGCAGTTGTGGAAGTGCGCGCCGCGCTGCGCTTGGCGGGACAGCCGAGGCGGCTGTCCCCACATAAGCTTTATTAGATTCTTACTTCAATTTTGCTTTTCCAAGACCTTCGCCGCTTTAGGGGCGTCGATGTGTTCTTTTCTATAGGCGCGGGCCACGTCGCCTAGAGGGGTCTCGTACGGCAGAGATCCGAGCTCCGCCAGCGGAACCTCGCCCGTCGCATAGGTGTAAGGGGAAAGGCTGCTACTGAGTAGGCTGGTCTCCTGAGCCATAGCGTGCTCCGCGGCGCGCAGGGGATGTTCGAACATCACCATGGGCGCAGGTGTGTTGCTCAGGATGGGAGCGCTTTGGGCAAAGGCTGCGGTTGCGCAGAGAAGGCAGAAAACAATGAGTGTGGTCTTCATAAGATGATCCTATCCGGGGGAAAATTGCATATTCATGCGAAAGAACTCGCGGAATGCCCGATTAGTGCGGCTTCCGGGGGTATTATGGCAATCGGCTTACCAAACCGAAGCCGCTGGGATTCGAGTTAGGGGCAGTGACGCAGGCGTAGACGCAAGAATTTGCACATGAGTGGAAAGATAGGGAGTGTGGGCGAGGATCAACGGCTCAAGGCTGGTAGCGCCGAACCAGTACTCGAAAAGTCTCGCGAGGCCAGTGGCAGCGCAGGCAAGTTGCATAGGTCCCTTCGGCTACGCTCAGGGCAGGCTTTCGCTTCGTGCAAGATGACAGAGTTCAAAGAGGTCGCGCTATGAGATGGCATGTGATTCCGCTATGTGTTCTGTTGCTGTCTGTGAGGTTGTGGGGGCAGACCGATTGCGAACAGGGCAATGGGGCGCTCGATTCGGCTCCGCCGAAGACGATGAGCGTGCAGGACGCGATTCAGAAGTTTGGGGCGACTGAGGCAGCTACGAAAGAAGCGCGTCTGCATTACACCTATAGGCAAGACGTGCTGGTGCAAACCCTTAGTGGCCAAGACGTGACGGGAACGTTTCATGAGGTGACGAATGTTTCCTACGACGAGAAAGGAAGGCGACAAGAGAAAGTAACGTTCGCGGGGCAATCTACGCTGCGGGGGGTTCAGCTGACTCAGGAAGACATGGAAGATATTCGCGTCTTCATGCCACTGATGCTGACCAGCGAAGACCTGACCCAATACAACCTGAGCTATGACGGGCAGCGGCACGTGGACGACCTGGACACCTACGAGTTTCATGTGGAGCCGAAGAACAAAGAAAAAGGCAAGCGATATTTTGAGGGGCGGATCTGGGTGGATGCGCAGGATTTCCAGATCGTGAAGGTGTGCGGCAAGAGCGGTCCGGAGCTGATACGGAAGGGGAAGCACCAACATTCAGACTTGCGGCCTACGTTTGTGACCTATCGCCAACAAGTGGATGGGCGCTACTGGTTTCCGGCATACACGCGCTCCGACGATTACCTGCAATTCAACGCTGGGGCAGTGCGGGTGCGGGAGATCATCAAATATACCGGCTACAAGCGAGGCGGCTCGCAGTGAGGGAACGGTAGGAACGCGTGAGGGATTTGAAGAAGCGGGAGCGACGGGCCGTCGAAGCCGTCGCCAGACGGTTCTCGGCGACCTGGGAAAACGGTAGTGATTCCTCCGACGCTTATATCGTGCTCGCGGGGAAACGGGTTGCTGTTGACATCATAACCCTCAAACGGCATGGCAGTGGCCAAAGTAACGCCGCCAAGCATGGTTTCGCCAAGCCGGCTTTGAGGTTCGATAAGGTTGCGGCCAAGCTTATTGAACGTCTGAAAATCACCCTTGGGGAAAGCGTACCGGACGGAATGACAGTGTTGCTGACCATCACAGCTCCCGTCCGTTTGCCATCGAAAACTGCGGCCTCGCTGGAAGACAAAATACAAACTCTTTTCGAGCGGGGATCGCCGGGTCGAAATGAGAAAGACACGATTCACGGGAATCGTGTCCAGATTCGACTTTTGAGAAACAAGTCTGAACGAGCGCCAAAGATGATTGGGTTCGTGCACAATTCCGATTCTGGCCCACTTCTACTTCTGAACATGACAAGCGAACTGCTTGAGCTAATCAGTGTCGAGGCTGGCAGGCGGGTGCCGAGGCTTGCGGGTAATCGATGGCTCGTTGTGATAAGCGCCAGAGGAATTTCATGCTTAGAGGCATATCGCTACATCTACTCGCAGCTGCAGATGGCGACCAGCTTGAAAAAGACTGTGATGGTGTTTGGCGACGGGAGTGTGGGGATGTTGACGGGATGAAACCAGTTTGCGCGCGCACTGCCTCTTATGCGCCCCTCAGTCAGATCGCACTTGGTACTTCCTCGTTGCGCCGACTACCGTATTTCCTGAACACTGAGTCGCGGGAGACTACACCTTCCAACTTCCGGGAATTCGCACGATTGACCACCGGTACCAGCGGGTGATCGTTCACATAGCGAAGTGCGGAATCGAGCGGGAGATCCGGATACAACGTGGGCAGAGACTGCGGGGGAAGAACCGAGGCCAGCGTGTGTTCGCCTTTCCCTTCCCGGAAAAGGCGCTGGAGCTGGTCGCGGCTGATGATGTTCCAGCCACTGGGATGCATGCGCACCAGAAAGTTGGAGTCTTTGGAATCCTGCACGCGGCGGGCGTTGGCGTCGACGTAATCCTCGGCGTTGAGGATGGTGGTGGGCACCGGGAGCATGGCGTCTTCGACCCTGAGGATCGCTTCTTCACGATCTTCTTCCAGTGAGGGGAGGATGAGGCCATCCTGACGCGTGAGCATGTCGAAAATAGGAACGGTTTGCAGGCTGCGCGAGATCACATAAGAAAACGTGTTCGCGACGATGACTGGGACGACGATCTCGTAATTGCCGCTGACCTCGAGAACCATGAAGACGGATGTCATGGGAACACGAAGGAATCCGGCGAAGAGGACGCCCATACCGACCAGGACGTAGGTTCCGGTGGACCCGGTGAGATGGGGAAAGAAGTGGCGTTCGAGGTCGCCGACAGCGCCACCGAGCATGGCTCCGATGAAGAGCGTGGGCGCGAACATGCCGCCGGGAGCTCCGCTGACGAAGGAGAGGGTGGTGGTGAGAATTTTGAGAACGGCGAGGATGGCCAGAATCTTCCAGGCGTACTGGCCGTGCATGGCCTGGTCCATGGAATCGTAACCGGCGCCCATGATTTGGGGCGCGCCGAGGAAGGCGATGAGGCCGATGAGAAGCCCGGCGAGCGCGGGCTGAAAGTATTGCGTCCAGTGCGGCAGCGCGTTGAGACGGGGGCGCAGGTAGCCGATGGATTTGGCGAAGGCGACTGAGGCTAGTCCTCCGACGATGCCTAAGACGGCGTAGGCAATGAGTTCGGTGGGGCGTTTGAAGGTGGTGACGGGAATCCGGAAGAGGGGTTCGCTGCCGAGGAACCAGCGAACGATCACAACACTGGAGACGGCGGAAAGTACAACGGAGCCGAGGATGCCAGCGCTCCAGCGGCCGATGACCTCCTCGATGACAAAGAGGACGGCGGAGATGGGGGCGTTGAAAGCGGCGGCCAGGCCGGCGGCGGCGCCGACTGGGGCCATGAGGCGGAGTTTCTCACGGGAGATTTCCAGTCGGCGTCCTAGAGCAGAGGCGATGCCGGCGCCGATCTGGAGAGAAGGATCTTCGGGGCCGAGGGATTGGCCGGAGCCGATGGCGATTGCGGAACAAACGAATTTTCCGATCGCGGTGCGGAATGGAATGAATCCGTTAAAGATGTAGAGCGCGGCCTTGGTCTGATTCACGCCGCTTCCGCGAATGCCGGGGAAGACGTGAATCACAAGAGCGGCTACGACCAAGCCGGCGAGCGCGGGGACTGCAAACAGGCGCCAGCCGTGGGTTTGCGGGAGCGGGCCGAGCAGGGCCAGGTGCATCCAGTCGATGGCGAGGCGGAAGCAGACTACGGCGAGGCCGGAGAAGATTCCGATAAACACCGAGAGGATCAGGAAGAACAATTCTTCGTTGAAGACGCCTTCGAGAGCGGAAAACAAGCGTCGCGGACCCTGAAACCGGACGGCCGGGGAATTTGCCGAGGATGCAGGATCGCTCATTGACTGGCAGCCTCGCGTTTTTGGGAGATACGGAGCAGTGCGAGATCGAGGCCCTGCGGCTGTCCACAGGTCGCTGCGGTCTGTTGTTCGATTTGGAAGACGACGTCCATGATGGCATCGGGGAGGTCGGTTTCCGCGGGGGAGCGGAGATGGGCTATATCTGGTTTGGCCCCGGTCCACAGGGACTGGAGACTGGCCAGGGGCGATGCGGTGGGCGTTGCGGTTTTGAGGTCGACGCCGGTCTGCTGGGCACACTCGGCGAGGCGCTTTTCGGCTTGGGCGAAGGCGGCGGTGATGCGGCGGTTGCGTTCCGCGTCGGAGATGTGACTAAGGAAAGGATCGTTGCGGAGAATGAGATCCGTGGTCGCAAGAAGCTGGCGAGAATCGGAATCCTGCGGATTCGCGTTGACTGCAGCCTGGAGATCGCGGTGGGCAGCGATGTAATCGCCGGAGCGGTATGCAGCTTTGCCGGCTCCGGCCAGGGCGGCGGAGTTCGCGGGGTCGAGACGAAGAATTTCTTCGTACTGGGCTAACTCGCCGGCATAGTCGTGCGCCTGGGCGAAAAGTTCCGCAGCCTGGAGGTGGGCCGCGGGAGTGGGCGGCAGGGAGGTGGCGAGAGCCATGAGTTCCGATGCCGCTCTGTCAGGAGCGCCTTGCTTGAGCAGGAATTGGATCAGTTCGATGCGGGCTTTGCTGCGGTTGGCGTCGGGGTCGGAGTTCCAGACTCCGTACATGGCGTTGTGGTAGTAGCGCGTGGCATCTTCGATGGAACCGCGGTGAGCGGCGACGCGAGCGAGAGCGAGATTGACGGCGGCATCTTGGGGAGCGCGCTGCCAGAGGGCGATGAGATAGGATTCGGCTTCGTCGAGGCGGCGGGGATCGTTGCTGTCGCGTAAGGCTCGGGCCAGGCTGAGTTGGTACTGCGAGTTGGTGGGTTCGCAGGTGAGGGCGGCGCGGAAAGCTGAAATGGCGTCGTCGTAGCGGGCCGCGCCGGCGGCGGCGACGCCTTGCTGGTAGAGCTTGCGGCCGCGAGCTTGCTGGTTGGCGGTGAAGCGGGCGACGAGATAGCTCACGGCGGCGAATCCGGTGGCGGCGGCGAGGGTAAGAACCAGAAGTATGACGGGCGCAGAGCGCGGGATCAGTTTGGGGAAGCTCCACGACATATCTCGTATGACGATATCATTTGCGCGTTCAAAACGGCGGAATTGAGCGACAAAATTGGCCTCGCGGGCTTCCGGTTCAGGTAAGATACCTCGTCTGCCGGGACTGCCGAAGAATGAATCGTGAATATCACAAGGGATACAGCCAGGAACTGAACCGGGACATGGAGGGGTTAGTTTTCGGGCACGCGGGCACGCCGCTGATGGTGTTTCCGACCTCGATGGGAAAGTTTTTCGAGTATGAAGATCGGGGGATGATTGGCGTGCTGGCGCCGAAGATTGAGCGCGGCGAGTTGCAGGTGTTTTGTCCGGACGCCGTCGATACCGAGAGTTGGTACAACAAGGGTGTGCATCCTAAGGTGCGGGTGCTGCGGCATTTGCAGTATGAGCGCTACATTCTGCATGAATTTTTGCCGTTTGTGCGGTGGAAGAATCAAACGCCTCGGCTGGCTATGACCGGGTGCAGCTTTGGGGCGTATCACGCGGTGAATTTTGCTTTCAAGCATCCCGACGTGGTGACGCATTGCGTGAGCATGAGCGGGTCGTTTGATATTCATCAGTTTCTGGATGGGTATTACGACGACGACTGCTACTTCAATTGTCCGACGGATTATTTGCCGAATCAGAATGATGACTGGTTTCTGAGCCGCTACCGGCAGATGAAGATTGTGCTGGGGTCGGCGGACTGGGACATGTGCCTCGACCAGAATGTGAAGCTCTCGGCGATTTTGAATGGCAAGGCGGTGCCGCACTGGCTGGATGTTTACGGCGACAATTCGAGGCATGACTGGCCGCTTTGGTTGAAGATGGCGGGGAAGTATTTTTAGGGCAGTGGTCAGTGGTCAGTGGTCAGTGATCAGTATGAAAATAGCCATACCAATCGTCGTCTTTGTGCTCGTTGCGCTGTTGGTCGGGATAAAACTCCGGACCCAGAATTCCAAAACTGGAACAAAAGCTGACACGGGGCAAAAGTCGCCTGCGGATCCGAAAGACGTCTATTTGGGCCTTCGGAATACGATGCTGCAAGGTCCGCGATCGAAGTTCGGGCTCGCTCCCACTTCCACGCCTACCGAACCGTGGGGCGTTTTAATGGACTGGGGCGTCCAAAATGGCACTGCGACCGTAGTCGTGGCGTCGGACGCCTCTGCCAGCGTTTATTTCAGTGGTGGTGGTGGATACATTGGCGGCAAAGGTCAGGAGCCCATCCGTGCGGCCGCGCAGAAGGCCGTGGAGATCGCCCGAACAGTGAAGCTGCCCGAACAGCCGACTGCGATTTACCCGCTGCCGGAGACGCACAAAGTGTTTTTCTACTTCCTTACTGATGCTGGCGTATTCATGTTCAAGACAAGCGAGCAGGAACTGAACTCTCCAGTGCACCCCTTAAGAAGAATAGGCGACGCGATGCAGGGAGTCATCACTGAGTATCGACTTTGGGATCAAAATGGCAGACCGGGCGGCGGGGGAGAAATGAGAAAAACGCCATAAACACATCCGATCGGTGCGGTTGCTGTCGCCTGGCGCGAATCGGCAGCCCTCGATGGATGAAAATTCATAGGAGCTAGTCGTGAAAAAAATAGGCATTTTGTTTGGGATGGAGAATACGTTTCCGCCGGCTCTGGTCGAGAAGATTAACTCCATGGGCATTGAGGGGGTTGCGGCGGAGTTTGTGAAGATTGGCGGGGTTCGGATGGATGAGCCTAAGAAGTATGACGTCATCATTGACCGTATTTCTCAGGATATTCCGTTCTATCGCGCTTATTTGAAGAACGCGGCTTTGCACGGGACTATCGTGGTGAACAATCCGTTCTGGTGGACGGCGGATGACAAGTTTTTTAATTATGCGCTGGCGCACAAGCTGGGCGTGGCGATTCCGCCTACTGTGATTTTGCCGCACAACAAGCATCCAGAGGGGACTACTGACAAGTCGATGCGGAACTTGATCTATCCCTTGAACTGGCAGGAGTTGTTTGATTACGTCGGCTTCCCTGCTTTTTTGAAGCCTTATTCTGGGGGCGGGTGGAAGCACGTTTATCACGTGCATTCGCCGGAGGACTTTTTTCAGCATTACAACCAGACCGGCGATTTGTGCATGACGCTGCAGCATGGCGTGGTGTTCGAGGAGTATTACCGGTGCTATGTGGTGGGACAGGAGAAAGTGCACATCATGAAGTACGACCCGCGGTTGCCGCATCATGAGCGGTATGTGAAGGGGAATCCGCCGCCGTCGTCGGCGGCCTTGCGGGAGCGTCTTGAAAAAGACGCGCTTACTTTGTGCCGGGTGCTCGGGTACGACTTGAATACCGTGGAGTTTGCGGTGGAGGGTGGAGTGCCTTATGCGATTGACTTCTTGAATCCGGCGCCGGATGCGGAGATTACGTCGGTGGGGCAGGAGAATTTTGACTGGATCGTGAATGCGGTGGCGGAGATGGCGGTGAAGATGGCTTTGAGCGGGGAGAATCCGGCCAAGGAGTTGAGGTGGGCTGGGTTTCTGAATGGGCCGTCTGGCAAGAAAACCCGTAAGGCGGAGCCGGGGTGGGTGGCGGAGCGGAAGCGGGGGAAGGCGGCGAAGTAGATCAAGATTGCGCCGTTACTCCAGTTTGGATCGTCTGACTGTTTCATTCCTATCATTCGTTATACTGTCTAAGCGTTCCCATGCCCGTGAGGGCAGGGCGCTGCGAGCGGATAGCAGATTCCTCGCCCCGCTCGGAATGACAAAACCTTAAAGAGCTTATGCCTCCTACTTTCACTATCGGGATTGAAGAGGAATATCAGACCATCGATCCGGAGACTCGGGATCTGCGGTCGCATATTCAGGCTGAGCTTTTGGAAAAGGGCCAGCTGATCCTGCAGGAGCGGGTGAAGGCGGAGATGCACCAGTCTGTGGTGGAGGTGGGGACTGGGGTTTGCAACAACATTAAGGAAGCCAAGGCGGAAGTGAAGATGCTGCGGCGCGATATTGTGCGGCTGGCCAAGGAGAATGGGTTGCGGCTGGCTTCGGTGGCGACGCATCCGTTTGCCGACTGGCGGGTGCAGGAGATTTATCCCGACGACCGGTACAAGCATATTGTCGAGGACATGCAGCTGGTGGCGCGGGCGAATCTGATTTTTGGACTGCACGTGCATATTGGGATTGAGGATCGCGAGACGGCGATCCACATGATGAATCATGCGCGGTATTTTCTGCCGCACCTGCTGGCGCTGTCGACGAATTCGCCGTTCTGGCTGGGGATGAATACCGGGCTGAAGTCGTACCGGTGCAAGGTGTTTGACAAGTTTCCGCGGACCAACATTCCGGATTATTTTCCGAGCTGGGGCGAGTACGAGAATTTTATCAAGCTGCTGATCAAGACCAACTGCATTGATAACGCGAAGAAGATCTGGTGGGACATCCGGCCGCATCCGTTTTTCAATACGATTGAGTTTCGGGTGTGCGATATTCCGATGCGCGCCGATGAGACGATTGCGCTGGCGGCGCTGATTCAGGCGACCGTGGCGAAGCTGTACAAGCTGCATACGGCGAATCAGGGATTCCGGCTTTACCGGCGGGCGCTGATCATGGAGAACAAGTGGCGGGCGGCGCGCTACGGGCATGGAGGGCAAGCTGATTGATTTCGGCAAGCAGACGGAAGTGCCGGCGCAAGGATTTGATTCTTGAGTATCTGGAGTTTGTGGACGATGTGGTGGATGAATTGGACTCGCGCGAGGAATTGAACTACATCCACAAGATGCTGGAGACGGGCAGCGGCGCGGACCGGCAGTTGCGCGTGTATCAGGAGACCGGGGATTTGAAGAAAGTTGTCGACTACATCATTGAGGAGACGGAAGCGGGGCTGGAGGAAGGAGCCGGCTGCCGTGAGAAAAGTCGGGTATGAGCATTCCTGGAAACGAAGTCGAATCCTCCAAGGCTATAAAGGAAGTCAAAAACCCCACCCTCTCGCAAAGAACGCGAGAAGGATGGGGCACCCGCATCGATCGGATTCCTTTTGATCCTGAGTTCACGTCCTGGGGCGCGCAATGCGGTGAACGTTTGTTTGCGGGTGCAGCCTGACGAGAAGGTTTGCGTGATCACCGACGAGGTCACGGTGGAGATTGCGGCGGCGATCGCTCACGAACTGGAGAAGCTGGGCGCGCCTTACCGCGCTTGGGTGCTGGAGGATCTGGCGGAGCGTCCGTTGAAGGATTTGCCGCAGGAGATTCTGGACGATCTGGAGACCAGCCAGGTTTCGATTTTTGCGGTGCAGGCGCAGACGCAATGAGCTGCACTCGCGCATGCAGATGACGGATGTGGTGAACCGGCGGAAGATTCGGCACGCGCACATGGTGAACATCAACCGGCAGATCATGCTGGAAGGCATGCGGGCGGATTTTCAGAAGGTCGACCGGCTGAGCGCGAAAGTTGTTGCGATGGTGCGCAAGGCGCCGCGGGTGCGGGCGAAGACGGCGGCGGGGACGGATCTGACGGCGGATTTGAATCCGAATTATAAGTGGCTGAAGACCAGTGGGATTATCACTCCGGAAAAGTGGGGGAACCTGCCGGGCGGAGAAATTTTTACGACGCCGGGCGAAGTGAATGGGACTTTTGTGATTGATGGCGTGGTGGGCGACTATTTGTGCGCGAAGTTTGGAAGTTTGAAGGGGAATCCGCTGACCATCCACATGAAGAACAACCGGCTTACCGAGGCGCACTCGGAGAATCGTGAACTGGAAGACGACTTCTGGAAGTACACGCATACGGATGAGAACAGCGACCGCGTGGGCGAGTTTGCCATTGGGACGAACATCGATTTGAAGGAAGTGATTGGGCAGATTCTGCAGGATGAGAAATATCCTGGAGTCCATATTGCGTTTGGGAATCCGTATGGGGCGCATACGGGGGCGGAGTGGGATTCGTCTACGCATATCGATGTGGTGGGGCGGAAGTTTAATATCTGGGTGGATGACGAGCAGATTATGCGGGATGGGAAGTTTCTGGTGGAGGCGTAGAGGCGATCTTGCCGCCGGCGAACAGCAGATTTCCCCTTCGCTACGCTCGGATCGGAATGACAAACCTTTCACTGCGAGGGCGAGACGCCCTCGTGACAGCCGGCGGGACGCCGGCGCTACGCTGCACTTCGGCGCTACGATGATTCCTTCCCTTCGAAAGCAGTTCAACGCCGGATTCAGTTCAGAGAAATATCAGACATTCTTGCGGCGGATTGATGAGGCTTGCGGAACGCATGTGTCATTTCGGCTGTCGGAGACTCCTTGTTTCTTTCCGAAGTCTCTGCTGGAGCGGATGGCTCGCGATGGGGAGGAGTTGATCCGGCAATTGGTGGAGAGTCCGGAGTATCGGGCGCGGTCGGATGCTTCGATTCCGGCGGAGTTTCGGGTTCCGAATGAGCCGGCACATCCCATGTTTGTGCAGGTGGATTTTGGGCTGGTGCGGGATGCCGGCGGCGAGTTGCAGCCGAAGCTTGTCGAGTTGCAGGCCTTCCCTTCTCTTTATGCGTATCAGGTGACGCTGGCGCAGAGTTATATCGACGTGTATGGGCTGGATGGAATGGCGGCTCCCGGCTCCCGGCTCCCGGCTCCCGGAAATTCGGCTTTGAATTTCTTCCTGAGTGGGCTGGACGAGAAATCTTACCGTGAACTTCTGCGGCGGGCGATTGTTGGGATGCATGATCCGGAGAACGTGATTCTGATGGAGATTCATCCGCAGGAGCAGAAGACGCTGCCGGATTTTCTGCTGACGGAAAAGATGCTCGGGATCAAGACCGTCGACATTGAGGCGATCAAGAAGGACGGGTCGCGGCTTTACTACGAGCGCAACGGTGTGCGGGTGCCGATCCGGAGGATTTATAACCGGGCGATTGTGGACGAGCTGCAGCGCAAGGACGTGAAGCTTGCGTTCGATTGGCGGGATGATCTTGAGGTGGAGTGGGCGGGGCATCCGAACTGGTATTTCCGGATCAGCAAGTTTTCGATTCCGTATCTGCGGCATGAGTCGGTGCCGAAGACGTGGTTTCTGGATAGGCTGGATCGGATTCCTGACGACTTGCAAAACTACGCGTTGAAGCCTTTGTATTCGTTCGCCGGGCTGGGGGTGGTGATTGCGCCGACGAAGGAAGATATCGAGGCGATTCCGGCGGAAAAGCGGGCGGAATACATTCTGCAGGAGCGGTTGCACTTTGAGCCGGTGATTGAGACTCCGTTTGGCGGGACCAAGGCGGAGGTGCGGGTGATGTATGTGTGGCTCGATCAGTTGCAGGCGGTGCTGACGATTATCCGCATGGGGCGGGGGTTGATGATGGGCGTGGATCATAACCGGAATATGGAGTGGGTGGGGGCTTCGGCGGGGTTGTGGGTGGAGTAGCGGGCGTTGGTGCTGGACGCATTCGCGGGCGAGGGCGTCCGCGCCACAAAATCTAGCCGATTCTTTTTACTATGGTGGTTTGGAGTTCGCGGCCGTTGGGGCGGCGGAGGTAGAGCTTGTCGCCGACGAGACGAACGGGGACTGGATCGCCTGGCTGCCACTCGCCAACCGCGTAGCCATCGGCTGCGGTGGCTTCATATTCGCCGGTGTAGACCACGCCCTGGAGGTTGACGACGACGGCGCGGCGAATGTGGTTCGTAGCCGATTCGCGAAGGATCTCAGCTTCGGCCTCGTACCAGTTTTCGGTGTCGTGGCCTTCGACCGCTCCACCTTGCTGGTAGAGTTCCTTGGCGCGGCGGCGGATGGCCTCCTGCGTTTCAGGAGAGTAGTTCCCGGAAGTCCGCGCCATATCGAAACCGCCTCACTCTTTCGTGATTGCTAACTTCATAGTAGTCGCCGTGAGGCAACCTCGAACCAGCGCGAGGACACAAAAGGATGGGGCGGTTGTCAGTTTGGGAACGAAACTTCCGCTGAGAAAGAGTGCTCAATTCAGGAAGTGAGCCAAACGCGCGATTATTGGGTCGCAAAAGAGGGCTTGCTGGGGCGACAGTGCAGTTGACCGGAGCCGCTGGCGGGCCTACCATTACCGCGTTCGGGAGTTGGGTCTTCTCATGATTGGCCAGACCGTATCCCACTATCGCATCCTGGGCAAGCTCGGGGGTGGTGGTATGGGCGTGGTCTACGAGGCTGAGGACCTGAAGCTGGGGCGGCATGTTGCGCTGAAGTTCATTCCGGAAAACCTTGTGGGCGACCCCAAATCGCTGGAACGCTTCGGGCGGGAGGCGAGGGCGGCGTCGCTGTTAAATCATCCCAACATCTGCATTATTCACGGCATTGAGGATAACAACGGGCATCCCTTCATCGTGATGGAGAAGCTGGAGGGCGAGAGCCTGAAGCAAGCCATCTCAGGACAGGCGATGCAGACCGAGCGGGTGCTCGATATCAGCATCCAGGTAGCGGATGCGCTGGCGGAGTCGCATGCCAAGGGAATCGTGCACCGGGATATCAAGCCGGCGAACATTTTCCTGACTCCGAGCGGGCAGGTGAAGGTGCTCGATTTCGGCCTGGCCAAGCTGGTACATAATATTGGGACAGACAGCGATGGAGGTGCGGCAGCCGACAACTCGTTGACCGCAGTGGGAGTGATTCCGGGAACGGCAGTTTACATGTCGCCGGAGCAGGCGCGGAGTGAGGAAATCGATTTCCGCAGCGACCTCTTCTCGTTCGGCGTGGTGATGTACGAAATGTCAACCGGGAAGAAGCCGTTTACGGGCAAGAACTCGCTGATGACGCTGGATGCGGTGCTGCATGAGAAGCCGGTTCCGCCGGGAGAATTGAATCCCAAGGTCCCGGTGGAGCTGGAAGGCATCATCGGCAAGGCGATGGAGAAGGACCGCAAGGAGCGGTATCAAAGCGCCACGCAGATGAAAGCCGATCTGCAGCAGTTAAAGCGGGAGCAGGAATCAGGGCAGGTAAAGAGCGGGCTGCACCCGGCCAAATTGCGGGTTGCGAGCAACACGTTTGGCCGCCCGGGCACCAGCCGGTGGCAATTCTGGCTGCTGCTGGGAACGGCGGCGATCCTGGTGACGGTGTTGGCAGCAGTTGGAGCCTACTGGGTGAAACACCGGTCGGTGGCGAGCCTGGAACAGGCGAATGCGATTGCGGTATTGCCGCTGCAGAACATGAACGGGGATTTCGCTGTGGATTATCTCCGTTACGCGCTGGCGGATGAGTTGACCAGCGTGTTGACGTATTCGCGTTCGCTGGAGGTGCGGCCTTCATCGGTGACGCGGAGGTATGTGGAAGTGGACCTTGATCCGCGCAAGGTGGGGCAGGAATTGCATGTGGGCAAGTTGCTGACCGGGCACTTCATGCGGCAGGGCGAACAGTTGACCGTGACGCTGGAAGCGATCGATGTGGCAAGTGACCGGTTGCTGTGGCAGGCGAGCGTGACGGCGGGAGTGAATGACGTTATTTCCCTGCAGAATAAATTGACCACGCAGGTGGAACGGGGGCTGTTACCGGTGCTGGGTGCAGGGGGCGGAGAGTTGAGCACGGCGGCGCGTCCGAAGAGCCAAGAGGCCTACGATTTGTACCTCCACAGCCTTGCCCTGCCCCACGATGTCGCGCCGAACAAGGATGCCATCTCTGTGCTTGAGCATGTAGTAGGGGAAGACCCAGGATACGCGCCGGCGTGGGATGCCCTGGGCCACAGGTATTACTACGATGCGTATTATGGCGGGGGCGGCGAGGAGACGTTCCAGCGCTCGAATGCAGCCTATGAACGGGCACTGGCCCTGGATCCAAACCTGGTGGGGGCGGCGAGCAGTTTGATCACAAACCGGGTCGAACGGGGCGACCTGGGCCGGGCTTACGACGCGGCGAGGGATCTGGTGCGGCGGAGACCGCAGAGCGCGGATGCGCATTGGGCGCTGAGTTATGTGTTGCGTTATGCCGGAATGCAGGAGCAGGCGACACAGGAGTGCAACACCGCGCGTTCCCTGGATCCGGGAAACTCCAATTTCCGGTCGTGTGCGTGGGCGTTTCTGGCGTTGGGGAAGACGGACCGGGCGATGGATTTCGTGCATCTGGACGCGGGCACGGAGTGGGCGGCATGGGTGTCGACCTATGTTCATCTGGCTGCGGGAAGCGTAGCACAGGCACGGGAGAGCGTGAAGAACGTGTCGAAGGCTGCGACCTACCATCGCGAATTGCTGGTGGCGTGCACGCAAGCCCAGCGGCCGGCCGACATGGACCGGATTGTGCGGGACGCGGAATCATCGGTCATGATGGAACCTGACCCGGAGGCGTGGTATCACGTAGGGGCGCTGATGGCGTATTGCGGACAGAAAGACGCCGCTTTGCGTTTGCTGAAAGCCGCGGTGCAACAGAATTATTGCTCGTATTCGGCGCTGCTGGAGGATCCGCTGCTGAAGGACTTGCGCAAGGACACGGTGTTCAATCAGGTGCTGACTGCGGCAAGCACTTGCCAGGAGGCGTTGAAAGAAGCGCGGCAGTAAGGCAGTTCTCAGTTCTCAGTTCTCAGTTCTCAGTTCTCAGTTCTCAGTTCTCAGTTCTCAGTTCTCAGTTCTCAGTTCTCAGTTCTCAGTTCTCAGTTCTCAGTTCTCAGTTCTCAGTTCTCAGTTCTCAGTTCTCAGTTCTCAGTTCTCAGTTCTCAGTTCTCAGTTCTCAGTTCTCAGTTCTCAGTTCTCAGTTCTCAGTGATTGGATCTTGATTTTGGCTTGTGGAGTTACTCTTTATTCTTGCCAGCGTCTAATTTGGAGGATCGCGAGGAAAGAATTTGCGTCGGAGCGGGGGTAGGCCCCATCCTTGTAGGGTGAAATATTCGAGACCCGACTCCCTTGCCAGGCTTGCAGGACGGCCTGTCCTGCGTTTAGCGCGAACCTCAGTTTTCCAAACCTCATTCTTATTGCTGCTGCTGGCGGTTTCGGTTGCGCTTTTGGCCAGGTCGCAGCGGGCCGGGGAAGGCTCGGGGCATGCTGTCGCTTCGCCTGCGGCTGACAAGCGCGCTCCGTTCGTAGCGGATTTTCCTTCGCTTCCTTATCAGGGGGTTCCTCCCGAAATCCCTCAGGATCGTGGAGCTGCGGGGTTGCGGTTTATGCTGCGGCGGCTGAGTACCACCGCGCGTTTGATGCAGACGGTGGCGCATCCGGATGATGAAGATGGCGGGATGCTGACGCTGGAGTCGCGTGGGCACGGCGCTAGCGTGCTGTTGATGACACTGAATCGCGGCGAGGGCGGGCAGAATAAAGTGGGCAGCAATCTGTCGGATGTGCTGGGCGTGTTGCGGGCGGAAGAGCTGTTGGCTTCCGACGAGTATTACGGAGTGCAGGAACGATTCTCACGCGTGGCTGATTTTGGGTTCTCGAAGAGTGCGGAGGAAACTTTTGCGAAGTGGGGCGGACACGATGTGGCGCTCGGCGATATGGTGCGGGTGATTCGGACGTTCCGTCCGGATGTGCTGGTGGCGCGGTTTTCCGGAACCGACCGCGATGGGCATGGACACCATCAGGCTTCGAGCATCCTGACTAGAGAGGCGTTCCGGGCGGCAGCGGACCCGAAGCGGTTTCCGGAGCAGATCAAAGAAGGGCTGGAGCCATGGCAGGCGAAGAAGCTTTACATCGGGAATGTTTGTGGGTTTGGGGCGATGACCTGCGAGGACGCAAAGTGGACGGTGAAGCTGAATACCGGCGAGCCGAACGCAGATTTGGGAGGGTCGTACGTGCAGTTCGCCATGCAGGGGTTGCGGCACCAGCAGTCGCAGGGGGCGGCGAATTGGAATGTCGATCCGGGAGACCGGTTCACGTTTTATAAGCTGGTGGATTCGGTAGAACCTGCGAGGCTGGATAAAGATGGGCACGAAAAAGACCTCTTTGATGGTCTTGATACGACCTTGACGGGGCTGGCGGCGCAATTGGGAGCCGAGGAATCGAAGGTTCCGCAGTTGCGGCGGGAACTGGCGGAGATTGCCAAGAGCATTGCCGACGCAAGCCAAAAGGCTAAGGAGAATGATTCATCTGTGGCGGCGGCTCCTCTGATGGAAGTTGTTGCCGGTCTGCAACGCGCTCGCTCGGAAGTTAGCAAGAGCGCCTTAAGCGTTGCGGCGAAGTCTGATCTGCTGGCGCGGCTAGAGGAGAAGCGTGAACAGGCGGAGACGGCGCTCAATGAAGCGTTGCACATAACACTTGAGGCGACAACAGTTTCTTCCGTGGACCCGAATGGCGCGCCCGTGAAAGAGGTTGTGAAAAGAGAGGCGGACGCGCTGACCACGGTTTCGCCGGGTCAGGAGTTTCTGGTTGCCGTTGATTTTCATAACGGATCGAAACAGCCGCTAGCTATGGATGGCTTGAAGCTGGAAGTGCCGGAGGGATGGGCAACGGTTTCCAGCAAAACCAAGCGTTTTTCGGTTGAGCCCGACCAAAACACGCGGGTGGTCTTTCGTCTGAAGGTGCCAAAGAATGCGGAGTATACGCGGCCATACTGGCACCGCGATGATCCCGATACCGAGAGTGTGAATCACGTCGACAATGAGAGATATGCGACTTTGCCCTTCCCGCCTCCCGTGTTGCGTGCCCAGGCGCAGTATGTGGCTAGCGGTGGGGGAAAAACAGTGGAGAACGGCATCGCGACAATCGTCGTGACCCGGTTCGTGGACGATGCCGGCAAGGAGAGTGCTCGTCCGGTGGCGGTGGTGCCGGCGTTTTCGGTGGCACTGGAACCGGGGACGCAGGTCATCTCTACTCATAACGGCGCTAGCACTACGGTTGCGGTCGGCGTGAGCAGTAATCTTAGCCGCGAGGCGAAGGGTGTGCTGCGCCTGGAGTTACCCGCGGGTTGGCGATCGGACCCGGTGCAGTTAGCAGTGGAGTTCGCGCGCCGCGGAGATAAGCGGGATTTCCAGTTCAAAGTGTTCCCTGCCGGCTTGCAGGAGGGTCGGGCAAAGATTCGAGCTGTGCTGGAAGTGGATGGCGAGAAGTTCAGCGAAGGTTACACGCTGGTGACACGTGAGGATCTCGGCAGCTTCTACTATTACCAGCCGGCCGTGCAGCGAGTCAGTATTGTCGACGTAAAGGCGCCGCATGATTTGAAGATTGGCTACATCATGGGCGCAGGCGATGACATCCCAACGGTGCTGAAGCAAGTGGGGATGGACGTGACGCTGATTCCGCCGGAGAAGCTCGCGAACGAAGACTCGAGTCAGTACGGGACGATAGTGCTGGGAATTCGCGCTTACGATACGCAGAAGGATGTAGTCGCGAACAACAAGAAGCTGCTCGATTTTGTGGCAGCCGGTGGAACTTTGGTGGTCCAGTACAACACCGGCGTGGCTGACTTTAATAGTGGACACTTCACTCCGTATTCCGCGGAACTGAGCCGGGCGCGGGTTTCGGTGGAGGAGGCTCCGGTCGATATTCTGGCGCCGGAAGATGGAGTGTTTCATTATCCGAATGAAATCACGGCTCGCGATTTCGATGGCTGGGTGCAGGAACGCGGGCTCTATTTCATGGACAAATGGGATGAGCATTTCAAACCGCTGTTAAGCTGCCACGATCCAGGTGAGGATGCGCAGAAGGGCGGACTGCTGCGGGCGCAGTATGGCAAGGGAACTTATATCTACACAGGATATGCGTTCTTCCGGCAGCTACCGGCGGGGGTGCCGGGAGCAGTGCGGTTGTATGTGAATCTTCTGAGCGCCAAGAATAATAATTAGCCGTAGAGACGTAGCTTGCTACGTCTTTCTTCTTCGTGGTGAGAGGACGTTTGCAAGCAACGTCTCTACGAAATGGGATCTCCATCGCAACCCGCAGCGAGTTCTCCCGGCCTGATTCGCGGGATGGGCCTGGGGAGCGCTACAGCGCTGAACATGATCGACATGATCGGCGTGGGGCCGTTCATCACCATGCCGCTGGTGTTGGGCGCGATGGGCGGGCCGCAGGCCATGCTGGGATGGATCGCGGGCGCGCTATTGGCAGTGTGCGATGGCCTGGTGACAGCGGAACTCGGCTCGATGTTTCCGGGTTCGGGCGGATCGTATCGCTACCTAAACGAGATTTATGGGCCCCGAAAATGGGGGCGGCTGATTTCGTTTCTGTTTATCTGGCAACTTTCCTTCAGCGCTCCGCTATCGATTGCGAGCGGATGCATCGGGCTGGCAGGCTACGCGGCCTATTATTGGCCGAGCCTGGAGACGGTTTACGCCGCACAGACGGCAGCTTTGCCCATCCCGGGGGCAGGGTCACTTCAAGTGAGCTGGATTGTGACGCCGGGAACTGCGCTCGCGATATTCATCTGCTTGTTCACGGTTCTTCTGCTCTACCGGCGCATCACGGTGATTGGGCGCCTGTCGAAAATATTGTGGCTGGGCGTGATGGGGACTATTGGATGGATCATCTTCGCCGGGCTGACGCACTTCAACGCGGCTCGGGCCTTCGATTTCCCTCCCGGCGCGTTTACCCTCTCGCCTGCATTCTTTACCGGGTTGGGCGGGGCACTTTTGGTGGCAACGTACGACTATTGGGGCTACTACAACGTTTGCTACCTGGGCGATGAAATCAAGGATCCTACTCGGAATATTCCGCGGGCTCTCCTGCTTTCCATTCTGCTGGTCGCGTGTCTATATCTATTGATGAACTTGTGCATTCTGGCCGTGGTTCCCTGGCGCGAGATGCTGCAGGCGGGGCATAACAACAACGGATTGTACGTTGTGTCGTTGTTTATGCAGCGGATTTACGGGCCGTGGGCGGCGCGGTTAGTCACGGGACTAGTGATCGTGACCGCGTTTGCGTCGGTCTTCTCGCTGACGCTGGGGTATTCGCGGGTTCCATATGCGGCAGCGCTGGATGGGAACTATTTCAAGGCATTCGCCAAGGTGCATCCGGTGTACCGCTTCCCGTATGTTTCGCTGGTGGCTTTGGGAATTGTGGCGGCGGCGTTCTGTTTTCTGCGGCTGCGGGATGCGATCGCAGCTCTGGTGGTAATTCGCATCATTCTGCAATTTCTGGTGCAGGCTGTCGGTGTGATTGTGTTCCGGGTGACGCGGCCGGAGGTGGTGCGTCCATTTCGCATGTGGCTGTATCCGCTGCCGGCTCTGGTGGCGATCCTGGGATTTCTCTTTATCTTGTTCAATCGCGAGAACTGGCAGAAGGAAATGCGGTATGCGGTGGTGATTTTGCTGGCCGGGCTGGCGATTTACATGGTTCGCGCTTGGAGAAGCCGGGAGTGGCCGTTCGGGGTGGTGGACCCTTCCGGGTAGTTCGATGTGCAACCGGGCTTCGCCCAGGCTGGACAGCCGAGGCGGCTCTCGCTAGATGAGATGCACAGAGGTCATCATTCTAGTGGCTGATCATATTTCAATTCCTGCGGTGGAGAGTGTTGCGGGTCGGCGTGCCGATGCGGCTTGGGAGCCGCTGCGGGAGCCGCTGTTCCGGTCTTTGTGGATTGCGGCCGTGATCTCCTACACCGGCACCTGGATGCAGAATGTAGGAGCGGGCTGGTTGATGACGCAGCTTTCGACCTCGCCGTTGATGGTCAGCTTAGTGCAGGCTGCGGCTGCGGTTCCGGTGTTCTTTGTGGTGCTTCCTGCAGGTGCGCTGGCTGACATGGTGGACCGGCGCCGGTTGCTGTTGTTCACGCAGAGTTGGATGGTGGCAGCGGCGGCGGCTCTGGGCGTGTTGACTTTGCTGCACGCCGTAACTCCGTGGACATTGCTGATGTTCACTCTGGTTTTGGGAGTAGGCGCGGTTGTGAATGATCCGGCATGGCAGGCGATCACCCCGGAAGTAGTTTCGCCGGGGCGGCACGCTTCAGCGGTGGCGCTGAATTCGGCGGGATTCAACGTCGCCCGCGCTGTGGGGCCGGCTTTGGGGGGCATAGTGGTGGCGACGGCGGGATCGGGGTGGTCGTTTCTGCTAAATGCGGCTTCGTTCTTTGGAGTGATCGTCTTCTTGTGCCGCTGGCGGCGCGCACCGCACGAACCGCTGGCCACGCGGCGCGTGCGGGATGCGATTCTCGAGGGCTTTCGCTACGTGCGCGGCGCACCCCAGGTGAGATCGGTTCTGATTCGTACGGGCGCGTTCAGCGTGGGTGCGACTTCCCTGCTAGCACTGCTTCCTGTAATTTGCCAACCGCATGGGGCGCAGGGCTATGGGTTCCTGCTGACTTGCTTTGGATTGGGAGCGCTGGCGGGAGCGGCGCTGCTGCCGCGTTTGCGACTGCGCTATTCGGTGGACGGACTAGTTGCGGCAGCGACCCTAGTGTTTGCGGCCATGACATTTTCGGCGGGGCAGGTGCATGATTTTGAGTGGCTTTGTGCGGTATTATTCACGGCGGGCGCGGCGTGGATTGGAATTCTCGCGTGCTTTAATTTAGTGGCGCAGACGATGTGTCCATCGTGGATGCGGGCTCGGGCTTTGTCGATGTACCTGCTGGTGCTACAAGGCGGAATGGCGCTGGGCAGCGCGCTGTGGGGGGAGTTGGCGGCGCGCAAAGGAGTGCCCGTCGCGTTGGCTTGGTCGGCGCTGGCAATGGTGGTAGGTTTGAGCAGCATCCTGCGGCACCGCTTGACCGGGCGCGAGTTGAAGATGGCTCCGGCGGTGGTGAGGGACTAGGGGCTGCGGCTTCCTAAACGGAGGGAATCCTCATGAAGAAGAGAGTCAGCTGTCTTGCTTTCTGCGTGCTGGCGCTGGCTGCGTTTGGCGCAGCCCAGAACCCCAAGAGCAACGATCACCGCCGGACTGTCACGGAAGTGCTCGACCATACGGTTTTGAATGTGGAGCACGAATTTGTTCCGGCAGCCGAAGCGATGCCTGAAGACAAATTCGGATTCGCTCCGTCCAGCGGCGAGTTCAAGGGTGTGCGGACCTTCGCCCAACAGATAAAACATGTGGCGGCGGTGAACTACGAACTGGGAGCAGCGATTCTAGAAGAGAAGCCGCCAGCAGACATTGGGGACGAATCGGGCCCCGCCTCGATCACGACAAAAGCCGATATTCTGAAGTATCTGAATGACTCCTTCGCATACGTGCACAAGGCCGTGCAGACCATCAACGATAAGAATCTAGTGGAAACAGTAAAGAGCCCGTTCGGCGAAGGAAGGGTGTCGCGTCTCGGCCTGGCGACGAGCGTCGCAGCCCACTGCTTCGACCACTACGGACAGATGGTGGTATACCTGCGCATGAACGGGATCGTGCCGCCGGCTAGTCGGCAGATGTAGACGGGAGTGTCTGATTACTGGCGACGCGAGCGATCGCGGCGATCGTCGGGAGCCGCGGCGCACAGGCTGCAAAGATGCTGGCGGAAGCTGACGCGGGGTTCTTTGGCTACGCGGGCAGGATAGGAATCCAGAGCCCGGAGAAAGTTCTGAATTTCCTGCCGGACCTGCACTTGGACGAGTGGGACTGGCCCACTGCGTGGAACAACGACCTCCCGTGGCTGGATCGGGTGGTGCATTTTCCGCTTTATCCTACTTATCCCCAAAGAAACTTATCCTGAGCTTCCGAAGAAGCTGCGGTCCGCACGTTTCGTACGCGTCGCTCATGCTTTCCGTCTAGGGGAAAAAACAAACTATCCCGCGATGGCTAATCCAGTAAATGGCACTTTAGTGGTGTATGGAGAAAAGGGCCGAGGATCAGCGGTGGGCGCCGCGGTGGGTGATGGAAGTCAGCAGCAGTTCGGCGCGAAGTCCCCTGCCTGCCAGGTGGCCCTCGACAGAGGCTCGCGTTTTCTTCGCAGAGGAGTCAGGGTCGAGGAAAACGATGACCGACGGGCCGGCGCCGCTGAGAGCTGCGCCGAGGACGCCTTGTTCCCCAGTCAATTCCTGCAAGCAGGGGAGCAAGGGGCTGAATGCAGCGCGGTAAGGCTGGTGGATGCGGTCTTCGAGTGCGGCGGAGAGTAAGTGGTGATTCCCTTGCGTGAAGGCGGCGAGCAGGAACATCGAGTTCTGAATGTTAGCCACAGTGTCAGCGCGGGAGTATTGCGCCGGGAGCACCCGGCGGGCTTCTTCGGTGGACATAGCTTGTTCGGGGATGGCAAGGAGCAGGGGCCACTTCCCTTTCGGGCGAACACAGACCACCTGGGTCCCGGTCTTTCCGGACATGCGGGCGACGGTCAGGCCGCCCATCCAGCAGGCGGAAGCGTTATCGGCGTGGTGTTCGCGGCGGGAAGCTTCCCCGACAATCTGGGCGTTGGTCCACTGCAAGCGGCCGAAGTGATTGGCCAGGGCGATGCCTGCCAGGCGCGCGGCGGCCGAAGAACCGCAGCCTTTGCCGATGGGGATCTCGTTGTTAATTCGAAGCGACAGAGCAACAATCTTCTGGCCTTGCGCCAGGAGGATCTCGGTGTAGGTTTTGAGGATGAGGTGATTCTCGAGGTTGCGGCAGATTTCCTGGTCGCGTCCGGTGACTGTAATTGAGAAGGCGGGGGCGGGGCGGGCCTCGATCGTGATGTAGAGATCCATCGCCAGGGCAGCGGCGTCGAAGGCTGGCCCTAGATTGGCCGAAGTGGCTGGGAGCGCGAGATGCAGCGCGGCTGGGCGGCGGGGCTTCTTCTTGTCTTTCTTATTCGGCGTTCTTGTTTTTGTTCTAGACATTCGAGTGGGTCGGATCGGATTTCTCCGCTTGCTCCAAAGTTTTGAGCACCGCGTCCAAGGTGGCATCGAGGACGACGGGAGGGTGACGGAATCGATTCAGCTTCGCGCTGTCCCGCTCGCAAGCGGCGTCCTTAAACGGGGTGTCCCTAAAAAGATCGCCGCGGTGGAACTCCATCGTGTAGTCGGGATCCTTGAGCAGGTTTCCAGTGAGAACCAGAACGACAGTTTCTTCCGGTTTCACGAAGCCCTGCCGCAGCAATTTCTTTAGGCCTGCGAGAGTTACGGCGGAAGCCGGCTCGCAACCAATGCCTTCGGCGCCGATTTCGGCTTTGGCTTGCGCGATCTCTAACTCGCTCACCTGTTCACAGGCGCCACATGTAGCTTGAAGCACCTTCACCGCCTTTTCCCACGAAGCTGGATTGCCGATGCGGATCGCAGTCGCCCGAGTTTCAGCCTGCACACTCACCAGGCGTTTGCCTCCGGCTTCGCGCAAGGTGCGCACTAAAGCATTGGCGCCCTCCGCTTGAATCACGGATAACTTGGGCAGACCCGGAATCAAGCCGACGTCGCGCATTTCGAGCAAGGCCTTGCCGATCGCGGAACTGTTGCCGAGGTTGCCTCCGGGCACGATGATGTGGTCGGGCGGTTCCCACTCCAGTTGCTCCAGCAGCTCGAAGGCTAGGGTTTTTTGTCCTTCGAGTCGGAACGGGTTGATGGAATTCAGCTGGTAGACGGGCGCGCGCCGGACAAGCTCTTGCAGCAGGAGGAGACAGCCATCGAAGTCTGTGCGGAGTTGGCAGGCGAGGGCTCCGTAGTCGAGGGCTTGGGAGAGTTTGCTCCAAGAGATCTTGCCTTCGGGCACGAGCACCAAACTGCGCATGCCACCGCGCGCCGCGTAGGCGGCCATGGAAGCGGATGTATTGCCGGTAGAGGCGCAGGCCACCCAGCGATATCCGGCCTGGCGGGCGAAGGTGGCGGCCACGGTCATGCCAGCGTCCTTGAACGAGCCGGTCGGGTTCAGGCCTTGATGCTTGGCATAGAGGCGCGGGACGCCCGTGATCCGGGAGGATTGCGGAAGTTCGTAGAGCGGAGTGTTGCCTTCGCGCAGGGTGACGATTTGCTGCTCGGATTGTGGCGCGGGAAGAAACTCGCGGAATCGCCACACACCGCTGAGGTCGATGGCTTCGTCTAGTGTGCGGCGTTCCCGCCAGAGGGATTTCAAGGCCGTGGGGTTCTGGGAGTTCCAGGACGAGTCGGTGATTTCGAGCAAGTTGCCGCACTGCGAGCAGCGGAAATCCTGCGCGGCAGAGCTGGTCACTGAACCGCAGCCGATGCAACGGAAACGAAACGTAGCCTGGCTGGGTGCAGAGCCTTTCTCAGAAGTGGCGGAGGGAGGCATGGAATCGGAGATTATTTCTGCCCTCGCAGGTATTGGTCAGTCTTGTTGATCCAATCGGCGCGGGGAGGATTGAAAACGTCGAGGTCGACCGTGTCTTCGAGCGCCTCGGCCTTGTGCGGCATGTGCGCGGGAATGCAGAGCACTTCGCCAGCGTGGACAACTATCTCCCGGCCGTCGATCCAGAACTTGAGCGCCCCTTCAAGAATGTAGGTGAGTTGTTCGTTGTGGTGGCTGTGCTCGGGGACGATGCAGCCTTTCTTCAGCAGCACGCGCGCCAACATAATTTCCTGACCCACGACGAACTGCCTCTGCAAAAGAGGCTTCAGATCTTCGAGAGGGATCGTCTGCCACGGGATGTATTGGAGTTCGGCCCTGCTGGCAGCGTGTTTGGTGACGGCGCGTTGAGCGCGCGTGTGCGATTTCGCGCTCTTTGCTTTTCTGCCAGCGGCAGCCTTGGCTTTCAGTTTTCCTGTCATGTCAGACCTTGTTTCCGAAGGCTTGTTCCTTCAGGCTTGGTTTCCTAATGGACTCTGCCTTCATACAGCTTGACGGCGTTGTCGTGCAGGTAAGCGTGGGCAAGTTCCAAAGCCCGGGCTTCGGTGATTTCATTTTCAGAGATCATCTCGGCCAGCGCCGCAGCCAGGGCGGTGCGCGATGACTCCGCTCCCAGCCAGTAACTTTCCTCCGCACCCAGCACTTCATTGTACGGGAAGCAGTCCGTGCCAAAAGTGATCTTATCGGGAAAAGTCTCCAGCCACATCTTGAGCGTGTCCTTGAAGGCAGAAGGATACTGGACGAGTTCGCCGAGCGAGGAATCGAGGTAAACATTCTTCATGGCAGCGAGCCAGATAGCTTCGCGCTCCAGGGGATAACCCCCGTGGATCATTACGAAGGTGGTCGAGTGGTAGCGCGGATCGCGCAGCACGCTTTCCAGATTCATGATGTTGCTTTCGCTGAAGTTGAAGTAATTGCCGATGCCGGCCGCGGTGTGAATATGCACGGGAAGGTGCATGCGTCCGCCCTGGATCACAAGAAAGCGGAAAATGTAGTCCTGAAAAGTCCGGTACTCTTTTTCGCTGGGAACGCCACCGGACGCGTATTGGCGGTAAATCTCTTCCGCCTGCTCCCGCGTCGGATCCGAGAACGTGGTGGGGCGGAAGTAGGCCACTTCAAACTTCATGGCGATGCCGCCTTTTTTCTGGCAGTCTGCGAGCACCCGAACGATGAACTCCAGGTAGTCGCTGAACCTGGCAGGAAGCTTGGTCACGTTCTCCTGCTGCATCCAGCGGTGCAGCATTTTCTCCTGCAGCGGGATGTAGACCTGTTCGTCAGGGTTGCGCGCAGTCTCGCGCTCGTTGTTGAAGGGCCACATAAACGAGTCGGCGAAGAAGACCCACGGAAAACGCTTGGGATCGAGGTAGTCTGCCATCATGGCGCGGTTCGCGACCGAACTCTCGGTGTTGATTTTGTCGAGAATCATGTTGAAATATGCTGGTCCCGGATATTGCTTTTTCAGCTCCGTCTTTTTTGCTACAAGCCACTTGGCGTGTTCGGGCGTGAGATCGTCGTAGGGATAGGCGAACAGAGCCCTGGCTGCGGCGATCAGCTCAGGGTTGTCGTCGCGCGTGCGGAGGGGCAGACTGGTGTCGGGTGCGGAAGCCATGGCGTCTATATCGGGATCGTCCGCAAAGCCTGGATGGGCATGGTGGTCAAAGGCGGGGATCTTTTCAATTTGCGGGAGCAGGCGCTGGTAAATCTGCTGAAGGTCGGGGCCGGGGAATGGACGGGCTTGGGCGGCAGCGAAAGGGGCGAGTCCCATCGCGGCGCAGGCGAGGGGGAGCAGTGATAGGACAATTCGCTTCATAGGCCTTTATACATGCCGCCGTCGGCCAGCACGGTCTGGCCGGTGATGTAAGAGGCGCGTTCCGACGCGAGCCAGACGATGGTCTCCGCAACTTCATGGGGTTCGCCCAGGCGCTGCAGCGGCGCGTCAACCGCCCAGCCCTCGAAAATCTGTTGCTCGGTTTTTCCCGAGGTGGAAGCGCGGGCTTTGGCTAGCTCTTTCAGCCGGTCGGTCGCCGTGAAGCCGGGGCCAACGTTGTTGACCAGAATTCCATCCTTGCCGAACTCGTTGGCCAGGCTCTTGACCAGGCCGACCACCGCCGCCCGAACCGCGTTTGAGAGCACAAGGTCGGTGACCGGCTGTTTGGTCGTGATCGAGGTGATGGTGACGATGCGGCCCCAGTGTTTCCGCTGCATGTGGGGGATGACTTCACGCGCGAAATAGACCGTGCTGAGGAAGTTCATTTCCAGGGCGCGTTGCCATTCTTCGAGAGTGGCGGCGAGGAAGCCCTTGGCAGGCGGTCCGCCAGCGTTGGTCACGCAAATGTCGACGCTGCCGAATTTGTCTGCCACTGCGGTGACGAAGCTTTTGACGGCGGCAGCTTCGGTGACGTCGAAGGCCAGGGCAAGAACCTCTGCGTTGTATTGCTTTCTGATCTTCTCCGCCGCGGCCTGCAGGGTCTGCGGGTTGCGGGCGCACATGGCGACGCGGCAGCCCTCGGCAGCGAAGGCCTCCGCAGTGGCGCGGCCAATTCCCTGACTGGAGGCGGCAACCAGAGCGACGCGATTTTTCAGGCCTAGATCCATGGAGGGAGGATTATAAACGGTCCGCAGCAAATGGCTTCTCTTGCGGGACTCCTCGCGGCCAATTAGTCTGGAGGAACGAGGTATCCATGAAACGGCGCTCGCATCACTCCGAGACCAAGGCGGTGCGCGGTGCAGCGGACCTGGAGAAGAAAAACGGTCCGCTGAGCACGCCCATCTATCAAACTGCCACGTTCCAGGTGACCGACAACGAAGAGCAGGTTCGGGTCAGGGACACTGACCATCACTACACTCGCTACGGCAACCCGACGAACACGGTTGCCGAGAAGACGATTGCGGAGTTGGAAGGGATGGATGCCGCTCTAACTTTCGCCTCGGGCATGGGAGCGGTCACAACTACGATCATGGCCTTGCTCAAGAGCGGCGACCACGTGGTGGCGCAACGCGATATCTATGGCGGCGTGAACAAGTTTCTGTCGCAGTGGCTGCCGAAGATGGGGATTGAGACGACGTTCGTCGACACGAACGAGTATGAGCAGCACGCGCGGGCGATCCGTCCGAACACGAAGCTGCTCTACCTGGAGTCGCCGACGAATCCCACCTTGCGCGTGGTCGATTTCAAGAAAGTGGTGGCCGTAGCCAGACAACACAAGCTGCTGAGCATGATTGACGCTACATTCGGTACACCCATCAACCAGCATCCAGCGGAATACGGCATTGATCTGGTGATGCATTCTGGGACGAAGTATCTGGCCGGGCATTCCGACCTGATCTGCGGAGCCGTCGTCGGGCGGCACGAACTGATCGAAAGAATCTGGCAGACTCGGACGACGCTGGGCAACTGCATGGATCCGCATGCGTCATGGGTGCTGGTGCGGGGGATGAAGACGCTAGCGGTGCGAGTTGCCCGGCAGAATGAAAATGCGCTGCGACTGGCCGAGTTTCTGGCGGAGCATGCCAAGGTGCGCAGCGTGCATTATCCATTGCTGAAAAGCCATCCGCAGTATGCCGTGGCGCGCCAGCAGATGAGCGGCGGGGGCGGCATGGTGACGTTTGAGGTCGAGGGTACGGGCGAAGATGCAAGGCGGGTGAGCGAAGCGATGCGGCTGTTTACGCTGGCCACAAGCCTGGGCGGAGTGGAGTCGCTGGTGTCGATTCCAGTGTTAACCTCCCACGCCATGATTTCGGCCGAAGCCCGTGCCGAGATGGGAGTCACCGAGCAGATGATCCGGCTCTCGGTAGGAATCGAGAATGCGGATGATCTGATTGCTGACCTCGAACAAGCGCTGGAAGCCGTTGCCGCGCCGCAGCAGGTGCAGGTGGGGTGAGCGGTTCCTGGCCCGCCTTGATACGAAAAATCCCGGCCGTTCAGGCCGGGATTTCTCTTCCACCTCGAATCAGAATATAAATCGCGCGCCGAACTGGAACTGGCGCGGGGTGTTGACGTTGTTCTGGATACCGCTGAATGGTTGGTTCGAGCTGGAAGTCAGGTCCTGCATGGCTGGCTGTCCATATTGCGCCCAGTTGGCCACGTTGTACGAGGAAACGTCGAAGCGAAGATCTTTGTGTTCCCCGATAGCGAACGTCTTGAAAACGGAGAGATCCAGCTCCCGTGCTCCTCTAGTGCGAACGTTCGCGAGATAGGCCGGGGCGTTTCCGGGAATCAACGGATTCGCCGGACCCCCGCTCTCGGTGCCCGGTACTGCGAAGCAGTTGTTGTTCACCCAGTTCCCAGGCGTACGCTGAAAGCCGCTCGCCGGATTGCAGGTCACATCGGCGCGCTGATTGAAGTACCCAGGACTCACCCCCGACGACGGCGACGAGATCGGAACACCCGTGCTGAGATAGACGATCGCATTTACCGTCCAGCCACCTGCCACCTTATCCGCAACACCATTCAGATTAACTTGTTGCCCCTTGCCAATCGGCAAGTCGTAGGAAGCCTGCCCGGTGAACTGATACTTGACGTCCTGCGGGCTGATGGAATGCTCGTACCCCAGATCTCTCCAGTCCTGAGGTCCGCCTGGGTTGTGAGAACCCACGAAGCCCAGAGGCGGATACCCGTCGTCGGTCATGATCTTTCCCCAAGTAAAAGTGGTTAGCGTGGTGAAGTGACTCGTCAGCCTTTTCTGCACCTTGGCTTGCAAGGAATCGTATTCCGAATCACCGGCGGGGTAGCCGTGTACGACGACGCCGTTCCCGGAGCCGTAGCCGCTGCCGAATTGCGGGAACTGCACGAGGGTCGCCCATTGAGGAACCGTGGGTTGTCCGGTGAAGTTTGCGTTCAGGCTCACCGGCCCAGTGTTGGGCACCATGCAGGTCGGGCTCGTCACAACGCAGAGCGAATTGCCAAACTGCTGGATCGTGGCCAAATCAAGCTGGTTCAGATCGACGTCGCCAAAGGGCAGAAAGAGCCCCCGGCTGCCGACATAGCCAGCAGTCACCACGACCTGATGCGGCAGTTCGTACTCCAGGGCGAAATTGTAGTTGTAGACGGTGGGGGTCCGCTGGGAGTGGAGCACGGTGCTCAGGGTAATGCCCAGGTTGTTGGCTAAGCCCGGCGGCGCAGTGGTGAAAACCGGAATAATTCCTCCGGGCGCACCAGGCGCGGCGGGAAAGGGGTTACTTAGGGAATAATCGCCAGTGTAGACTCCGGGGGTGGGCGTCGGGCATGGTGCGCCATTCAATCCGAACACCGAATTGCCGTCTGCGTTAAAACAGGTGCCGTTCCATGGCGTCGCGGACGAGAAGCCATCAGTGTTAATGGCGTTAGAGACATTGTGCGTGCTGGGCCCGTAGTAGAAGCCTGCGCCGCCCCGCACAACGAAATGGGTGATCGGCTGCCAGGCGAAAGCCAGTCGAGGTCCAAAGTTGTGCAGATTGGTTGCAAACGGCGAACGATTGCTGCCGTTGACGTAGATTTCCGCACCAGTGTACGAGACGCCGTTCAACGTATTGCTTACGTTGGGATTGAAATATTCCTGGCGGTTGAAGCGCTCATTGCGTCCACCGAAGATGTCCCAACGCAGGCCCGCCGTAATGGTCAGAGCCTTGGACGCGTGGTACGTGTCCTCGATAAAGGCCGCATAGTAGGGGTTAGACTCGGCCAAGAAGACGTCTTTGCTGAAATTGGGGTAGCCGATATTGCTTTCGGCACTCGGCGACATGCCCATGCCCGCGAGGAGCGAGGCAAAATCGCTGCCGCCTACCAGAACGCCCGACGCAGGCGTTGTTTGTTGATCCGTTGCGCTGAGGTCGAAACCATACGCGCCCGCTGGCGCCGGCGGCTGGCCGACGTTGAGATATCGCTTCATCCATTCAAAGCCAGTCGATATCTCATGCTTTCGCCAAACCTTATTGATACTGGCGTTAGCATCGCTGTTCTCGCTGGCATAGACAAACAGGTTGTAGTCAGCGGTGCCGCCCACTCCGTTGCCCGGCGTGGGTAGGTCGTTGAAGATCATGAAGGGGAGCTGTTTGAAGACCTCCTGCGCGGCCAGTGAGGCAGGAAAGCCAGCCGTAGTGCCATTAATGGTGCCGAGATTGGTGAGATCTGTGCTGCTGTACGCGGGATTTCCCTGATTCTCATAATGCCGCGTAAAGGAATAGCGCAAATTCAGAACGGTGTTGGAATTGAGGGTCAGATCGTCGGCCAGGATAACGTTGCGCGCGTTGGTCGTGTTCTGAGCATGGTTGAAATCCCATCCGCTGGCGAAAACATTGGCCGTGGCGAAGACCAGCTTGTCATAGGAAAAGCGGGTGAAGAGGCGCTGCCGTTCACTTTTCGCCCAGTCGACGCGCACATCGAAGCGGTATCCGGTGAATGGATCCAGGCCCGGCAAGCCGAAATTATCCGGAACGTCAGTCGTCGCTGAATCGCACGTGGTGGGGCTAGGGATATTGCAAAGCGGCATTTTCGATAGATATAGCAAGCCGATAGGATTCGGGTTCGTGATCTTGTTTCCGGGAAACGCCTGCCGGTTGCCGTTCGGTAAGTCGGGCTGGGTCGGGTCGTAGATGGTAAAGCCCATGGCTGAAAAATCGCCAGTTCTTTCGGCGCTGGTGGGGACGGTGAAGTAGTCTACACCCTCGGACTGCTCCTGTTGCGTGCTCTCGAAATCCGCGAAGAAGAAGATTTTGTCTTTCTTAATGGGACCGCCGATAGCTGCGCCCTCCTGATAGCGGTAGAAACTTGGAGGTGTGTTGCCCAGGCCGCTGGACAACTCACTCTGCTTAACGAAGTAGTCGTTTGCCGCGAGAACATCGGGCCGAAATACCCCGAAAAGGTCGCCATGAAATTTATTGGTGCCGGACTTACTCACCAGGCTGATGACCCCCGCCGCACCACTTTGGTACGAGGCTGGCGTATTCTGCGTTTCCACGCGAACCTCCTCGACGCCATCCTCCGGGATATTCATTGCCGGAATGATGGCGGCGGAATTATTCTCCGCAATTCCTATAGGGCTGCCATCGAGCATGTAGTAAACCGATCCCACGATGGCGCCGTTGATCGTGTCGGCAGAAACGTCGACTCCGGGGCGCCCGCTCGATATGTTTTGAATGTTCGCCATCGAATCGCTGGAGTTCGGCGAACCATTGACCGGAATCACCCCTGCACTCAACTGCACCAGATCGTAAACATTGCGGTACACCAACGGGACCCGGTCGATGGTGGCCGAATCAACTAACTGGCCAACGGTGGAGTTGGTGGGCTCGACCAGTGCGGTCCCTGCCGTCACGGTGAGTGTCTCCGTTATAGCGCCGACCTCCAGGGTTATGTTCACCTCGGTGACCTGATCGACAGTGACGGTGATGTTGTCGTGGGCCACGTTTTTAAAGCCCTTCTGACTGGCGGTGACCCGATAGATGCCAGGATTGAGGGAAATGAAAGTGTAGAGCCCTGCGCCGGTAGTGACGGTGTGCTGCGTCACTCCGGTTGCGGGGTTCAGCAGGACCACTTTGGCTCCTGCAACGAGGGCCCCGGCTGGATCGGAGACCAGACCGCTGATGCTGCCCCGGCCGGCCTGGGCAAACGCGGCAGAAGCCGCACAAAGAAGAAGAATAGAAACCGAAAGAGAATTCCACACCGTCTTTAACATTGCATTTCTGCGATTCATGAATCGCCTCCCAACCTAAAAATCGCACGAGAATAGCTTATTAAATCGTATGAATAGTGCTTTTACCGGGCATCTTATGTCAAGAGAAAAAGCGGGCAGCAATGGCGGTACCTATGGTGGTTCACTTGCCAGGTTTTTGGTCTGCTTACAGGAGGCCGCACGTGGACTCCCGGACCACCAGTTCCGGGGCCACTTTGCGATGGTGAGCCGCGACCTCCCGTTTTTCGAGCACCGAGCTTATGCCTTCGAGAACGATGGCTACTGCATCCGTACCCATCGCTTCCATAGGCTGGCGGACGGTTGTGAGCGGTGGAGTGCAAAGAGCCGAGGCGGCGACATCATCGAAACCAACCACCGAACAGTGCTCCGGCACACGCAGGCCGGCTTTGGCAAGGGCGCGGATGGCTCCGAAGGCGGTCATGTCGTCGAAAGCGAGAATGGAAGTAAATGGACGCTTCCGCTTGATCAGGTCCTCGGTGAGTTTCTGCCCCGCCTCGAAGCTGGAAAGCGGATCGCGCGATTCGGGCAGGTCGACAATCAGACGAGGATCGAGTGCGAGGCCGCGTTCCTTGGCGCTGTTGCGGACTCCGCGCCAACGCGGAGAACTGTCGGCCAAAGTCTTCGGCCCGCGGATGAAAGCGATCTTGCGGTGGCCGAGGGAGTGCAGGTGCTCGAGCGCGAGGTAGCCGCCAACTTCATTGTCGACGATGACCGAACTCATCGCGTCCCCCTTCAGTTCGCAGCCGATGATCGCCGTGGGAATGCTGCTTTTTTCCAGATCGGCGAGCAGGTTAATGTCGAGAAAGAGCCAGTTGGCGAGAACGACCAGGCCTTCGATGCGGCGGTCGAGCAGCATTTCGAGATAACGCTCGAAGCGGCTGCGCTCGTTGTGAACGTCCGTAAGGATGGGAAGGTAAGAGGCCTGGTAGAGCGTGTTTTCGATGCCACGCAACACCAGCGTGCAGTAGGGATCGGTCATGTCGAAGACCATGACGCCGACCGTATGGCTGCGTTTGCTGCGCAGCGAGCGCGCAAACTGGTTGGGACGATAGCCCAGCTTTTTCGCGGCGCGCTCGATGCGTTTCTTCGTGACCGCTGGAATATAGCGCGCCAGCGGAGCGTCGTTTAAAACAATCGACACCGTGGTCGAGGAGAATCCGCTCTCCTTCGCCACATCGCGAATCGTGACCATCGAATTCTTGCCGTTGGTGTGCCGCACTTCGCGAATCCAAAACTGCCCGTCCTCCCGCTTGAATCCGATGAGGAGGTTGGCGGACACTACAGCAGAGAGCGAGACGAGTGTCAAGCGCGCCCGTTGGCTCAGGGGCTGGAACCAGGCGCAAAGCGCCTATTGTCTTGCCAAACTTGACGGGTTGGCATGATGGACCGCCGTAGTCTAAGATTCTGTCTGGGGCATTCTGCGAGAGGCCTTTCGTAGTAGATTACTTTGCGGCTGATTGGCCGGCGGGATTCTTTTGCGCCGGTTCGGGCAGCTTTTGTGCCGTTGGAGGAATCGAAGGTAGTGAGTTCTCATCCACTCATGGTGAATCCCAGGCGGGTCGTGCGTGCAATCGTCTTAGCTTCGTCGCTGTCCGTGTTCTTTTCAGCATCTGTATCCCTGGCTTACGGGCAGTTTACCCTTACCGTCTCGCCGCTCACTCCGGTGACGGCAGTGGTTCCGGGCGAGACCGCCACTGCCACCATCGACCTCGAGCCCGTCGGGTCCTTCGCCAGCGAGGTCGAGTTGAGCTGCCAGGTGACGTCAGGACCGGCCACTAGCGGCCCGCTCGCGCCGCAGTGCACCCCGAGCCCTTTGTCCCAGATCCCCCCCGCCGACGGTCCCTCGCTGACCATTAAGACCACGGGGGGCACTCCGCCGAATGCCACTCCGGCGGGCACATACCAAGTTATGGTTACGGGGACGAGCCCCGGCGTCCCTACGCAAACCGTCGTTCTGTATCTGAACGTGGCGGATTTGACCGAGGACTACACGCTGTCGGTGTTGCCGACACTCGCGCTTCCAAGTCCTATTCCTGCGGGAAGCGCCGCTACCACCACGGTGAGCGTAATCCCAATCGGCAGCTATACGGGGAGTGTCACTCTCTCCTGCCTCTCGGTTACTCCCATCGTGACGGCGGCTCCATATTGCACGTTCAGTCCCGCGAGCGTAAGCGTAACCAGCAATGCTGGGGGAACTTCTACTCTTACCATCAATACCTTCGGACCGGCGCCCGGTACAACCAGGCTGTGGAGCCCGCGGCTGTTCTATGCCTTTTGGCTAGCTATTCCCGGGTTGGCGCTGGTGGGAGCGGGTGCAAGTGGAAACTACAAAAGAAAGTTGATGGGGATGCTTTTTCTGGTGGCGGCGATCGGGGGCATACTGTTGTTGCCCGCCTGCAGTACCACCACCGGAACAACGGCCCTCAATGGCCAAATCACTCCGAACAATACCTACGTCTTCACCCTATCGGGCACGGATGCAAACGGTGCTGCGCCCAGCAACGTCACCGTCGACGAGGCGACCGTCACCGTTCAGGTGACCACGGCGAACACGGCACACTGAGACAGGCGTGTTCCTGGTCGTCGTCCTTGACCGGTGCTGACCTTACGGGCGAAGCCGCTCCTCCCAAAGAAGGCGGCAAAGAAATCCGCGCGCGGGATTCGGACAGGCCGAAGCTGGAAAGCCGGAACCGCTCTTCTTAGGACGCACGTCAGGAGGCGCGCCGGCTTTGGCGTTCGAGTTCGGCGGCCTGGCGCAGGACGATGTCGCGCAGCGAAACCAATCCTTTCAGCTCTTTGCCGTCCACAATGGGCAGATGCCGGAAGCCGAACTCGTGCATGATGAAGAGGCACTCTTCAATCGTCTCATCCAAATTAACCGCGCGTGGGTTGGCGGTCATAACTTCAGACACCGCCGTGTGCCCGGGCGTACGGCCCACGGCTACCACGCGGTTCATGATGTCGCGCTCGGAGAAGATGCCAGCCAGCTCTCCATTGCGAAGCACCGGCAGGGCGCCGATATTGTGCTCCATCATGAAGCGCGCCGCCTCGAGCACGGTGCCTTCAGCGTTGATCGAGTAAACTTTGCGGTCTTTCACAAGGTCGCGGAGGGTGGACATGGCAAGCTCCTTCTTGGACTTAGACGCGGCGGGTAGATTGGACCCGGACCACACAGCCCGGCTAATTCGTGGGCACTACTTTACCATATAAACAAACATGTCATCAGCCAAACGTTAAGGCTGGCAATCGATTCGGGGTTCCGCCGGGCGGCGGGCGAAAAGCGGAACTGGCGGCCTTCGGAAGGCCGCCAGCGGGTAAATCCAGTGCCGTTGCTGAACCGGCATTTTGTCCACGCCTGTGCAACTTACTGCAGATGATTCGGTTGGGCCGGAGTCGAATCGGCGGTGCTCTCGGAGCGCGGTGTCATCGACACCACGATGTACTCGCGCTCTTTGCTGTCGAGGCTTTCTACCAGCAACACCAGCTTGTCTTTATCGAGGCGGAATTGCGCCCGCTCGCCCACAGGCAGTATCACCGGGTGCTTAACATCCTTGGGACGGATGTGATACATCATTTTGTCGGTCTGAAGCACGTACTCCTGGCAGAGAAGTTCCTGGGTCTTCTTGTGACCAGAGTCGGTTCCGATCATCTCGCCAGTGAAGCTTTTCGCGTCTTTCTCATCCACTCCGCACTTCACCGAATCCATCTGCAGCAACTTGCCGCTCTGATAAGCTTTCGGTTCCTTGGCATACGCCATTGTGGCCAAGAAAATCGACGCCACTACCAGTGATTTGTAACGCATCGGCTCCCCCTATTGAGTATGAAACTATTCGAACGTCCTTGCTGGAGCGGGACTTCATAGTCCAGCAAAGGCACGCTCTCAAGGTGAATTATTTCTAATTTGGCTCGGGATGGTTAGATCACTTCGGTCATCGCTCCGAGGTAATCAGGTATCTGCTGTAGACTCAACAAGGCGCGGCCACGAACAAAATAGTTAAGGATGATAATCAGCGCTCGACCAGGCTTTCCAGGGTCGAGAAGAAGGCCGGATAGGAGATCGCCGCGCATTCGCTGCCGCGAATCAGGGTCGCGCCCTGGGCTCGCAGAGCCGCGATGCTGAAGGCCATGGCGATGCGGTGATCGCCGAAAGATTCGAGCTCGGTGCCGTGGAGCGACTGTCCGCCAGGAATCTTCAAGCCGTCTTCGCATTCCTCCACTTGAGCGCCCATCGCGCGAAGGTTGGTGGCGATGGAGGCGATGCGGTCTGATTCCTTCACCCGTAACTCTTTCGCATCGCGGACCTCGATTCCCTGCACGGTGTAGGGAGCGATCGCGGCCAGCACGGGAATCTCGTCGATCAGCGCAGCGGTGTCGGCACCGGCAATGGTCGTGCCGGTCAGCCGTCCGCCTTCGACCTGTAACGTGCCCACTAACTCGCCATGGACTTCTTCCAGCTGCGTGACGGAAATGCGCAGTCCCATCTGCACGAGGATATCGAGCAGGCGCGCTCGCGTTGGATTCATCAGCAGACTGGTGACGGTCAATTGCGAACTGGGAAAAAGAGCGGCGGCACACAGAAAAAACGCCGCACTGGAAAGATCGCCGGGAACTCGTGCTTCGATGCCGCGCAAGCGCTGCCCGCCAAGAATGCGTACTTCATTTCCCTGACGGTCGACCTGTGCGCCGAACGCCCGGAGCGCGACCTCGCCGTGATCGCGCGTCCGCAGCGGCTCCTCAATGCGCGTTTCGCCGTCGGCCAGCAAGCCGGCAAATAGCAGGCAAGTTTTCACCTGCGCGCTGGCCACCGGCATCTGGTAGTGGATCGCTTTCAGCTGAACGCCAGAAATGCGCAACGGGGGGCGTCCGTTTTGCGATGCGATCTGCGCACCCATCGCCGTTAGCGGCGTGATTACGCGCTCCATGGGACGGCGCGAGAGCGATTCATCGCCCGCCATTTCGCTGGAGAACTTCTGCCCCGCCACAATGCCACTCAGCATGCGGATCGTTGAACCCGAATTTCCGCAGTCCAGCGGCTGGCTCGGAGTCGTCAGCGACACGCCGCTTCCCTGCACTTCGATAACGTTGTCCGATCCGTCCCTGCGCTCCCACTTCGCGCCGAGCGAACGCAAACAGCCGAGCGTGCTGGCGCAGTCCGCGCCCGTCGAGTAGTTCGCCAGGCGCGAAGGCCCATCAGCGATCGCCGCCAGCATGGCATAGCGGTGCGAAATGGACTTATCACCGGGAAGACTCACGCTGCCACGCACGTTGCGCGCGGGACGCACGGCTACCTGTGACTCGCTTTTCATCTTTAGATCAATATAACGGAAGGGCAGGAGTGATGCCGGTGGCTTGCGAGGTCGACGTTTGCTTAATCCTACTTCCTGACGAGTTTCACCCGCGCAAAGGGTACGAGCTTGCCGCTCTCTTCGTCATCCATAAGCCACTGCCAAGTGTCGGTACTTTTGGCGTATGCGAAGGTGGTGTGGAAGTTGCCGGCTTTGGTCTTGAACAAGAACGCGATTTCATCGCCGCTGCGTTTCCCGTGGCCGATCACCTGGGATGAGAGGCCACCACCCTCGGTCGAGTCAAGCCACAGGCACGCGTATTCGCTCGACGACTCGTCCCATTCGATAAATACAATTGCTTCATATGCGGCCTGGCCTTGGGCATTTTTCGCGCGCGACGTTTCGTGGATCCGCACGTACTCGTGGTTCAACACCCAGTCGGACTCGATATCGTGCGTCGTCTCGCGTCCGCCAATCGTTCCCTGAAGCAGCCAATTGCCGGTCATACGATCTAGTAAGGGATCTTGAGGCGCTGATTTCTGCGCTAACGCCGGGAATGAAGCCAGAACAATCAAAGCGACGATTGTAGGAATTGTCTTCATCGGATGATCTTCAAATGGATGATCTTCAAATGCCCGGAAACGCCAGTAATGGGCAATCGCTAGGCCAACGCCTTGGCCTCGGCCGTAGCCTCGCGCAGCACGTCCGCAGGAATTTCCTTCAGCCGCACGCCAAACTCGAACATCGGGGTTTCGACGCCGCGTCCCCAGCGTGCTACTTCCCAGTGCGCGCGTACGAACTTCACCTCCGGATGCGCCGTCAGATCGAGCAATAATGGAGACTCCCCCCGGTAAAACTTCTGCGGAAACGTGGCCGCCGCCTTCGTGCTCCACATTGCGCCATCGGCTGAGCCATAAATGCTGACGTCGAGCGACTCCTGCTCGATAATCTCCGTAATTTCAAGCGTGACCAGGAAAACGCGGCTCGCGGCAGCGCTCACGTCCACGGCTGAACCGTCTCCCTTGGCGCTGACCACTGTCTTCACTGCAACCAGCTCCGTATCAATCATGCCGCGAGGATTGTAGCAAATCGCAGGGTAATCATGTCAGTTGCTGTTTGCAGGTTCTGAGCGGTTCATCGGTCTCGAACCGCATTTTCAGCAGGCAAGATCATGCCGCACTCCGCAGTGACAGCCCTTCGGCGCAAGCTTATATTTGTTCGCGATATGTCATCCTCGCAAACGCTGGCGAGTACAGCATCGCCGGTGCTCGAATCCGCCAAGCCGCCGTCCCAACGTCTGCTTTGCCTTGATATCTTCCGCGGACTCGCGGTCGCCGGCATGATCCTGGTCGATAACCCCGGCAGTGACGACCTGGCCTACGGGCCAATCAAGCACGCCGATTGGAATGGCTGGACCTCCGCCGACTTCATCTTCCCGTCTTTCCTCTTTCTGGTTGGAATCTCGATGGTGTTCTCGTTTTCCGCCCGTCTGCAACGCGGCGAATCACGACGGCAGATCCTGTGGCACGCATTCAAGCGGAGCATGATCTTGATCGCGATCGGCCTGTTTGTAAATGCTTCTCCGGTCATCGGCCTGGACTTGCACACCTGGCGCTTCGAAGGCGTAACCCAGCGCATCGCGCTCTGCTATTTCGCTGCTGCGATTCTGGTTCTGTGGTCAAACCGCCGCGGAGCCTTCATTGCCATGTGCGCTTGTCTGCTGGGCTACTGGGCCTTGCTGCGTTTCGCCCCGGTCCCCGGCTTTGGAGTACCCGGCCGCGAGATCCCATTCATGGACCCGGATCGCAACCTCGTCGCATGGCTCGATCGCAGGCTTTTCATGGGACATCTTTTCGACAAAACCCGCGATCCGGAAGGACTCCTGAGCACCATCCCGGCGATCGCAACTACGTTGACCGGAGTGCTGACAGGCTACTGGCTCCGGTCGGAGAAAAGCCCCGGCATGAAAGCGATCCGCATGTTATGGGTTGGAATTCTCGGCCTGGCAGCAGGTGAGGTTTGGAATTTCTGGTTCCCCATTAACAAGAATCTCTGGACCAGCTCATTCGTGCTTTTCACTGGCGGCTTCGCGCTGGTCTTCCTCGCATTTCTCTACTGGGTGCTGGAAATCAAGAAGTGGCGCGGCGCCTGGACCATGCCGATCCTCGTGTTCGGAACGAACGCCATTGCCGGATTCGTCGCCGACTCGTTCGTGTACGGTCCCGGCTACTCGTTCACGGTGAAGGGTGCGAATGGTCCGGTGATGTGGCACGACGCGGCTCAGGCAAAATTGGTGTCGCTGGGCGCCGGCGCGGCCAATGCTTCGCTCATCTATTCCTTGGCAGCGGTTCTGTTCTGCTGGATTCTGTTGTGGTTCCTCTGGCGGAAGCGGATCTTCCTCAAGGTCTGAGAACCCCGCATCACTCCGAAGGATGTGGTCCTGTAAAATCCGAGCAGCACGGCTTCTCCACCGGCTTGAATTCCATGAGTTCGATTCGCGTCAGATCGGGATCATATACATTGAGCTGCCACTTGCCGTCTTTGCCTATCTGCGCGTTCTCGTTCCCATGGGGCTTCCAGCCGTGCGATTCCAGAACGGCCTGCGCCTGCTTCATGTCCGCGACACCCAGCGAGATGTGATTCATCACACCCGTCACCCGCAAATCCAGATGCTCGGGCTGCCGCAGCATGTATTCCAGCCAGTCCGTGCCGTCCGGAACCTGGATTGAGACCCAGTCAGTCTCGTCGGGATGCATTCCTCCGTGCCAGTACGGTCGAAATCCCAGCAGTTCGCGGTAAAAATGATCTTCGGCATCGCGGTTGTACACCAGAAATCCTGTGTGAATCATGTGCCGTGAAACCGCAGAGTCGGCCGGAGGAACGGGCGGTTCGCCCTTGCCACGCTCGACAAACTCAATGCGATGGCCTTCTGGATCGGCCACCATGAAGCTCAAGCTGTGGTCGGCATGGCCCTCGACCGCAGGCACTTTCACACCTTTCGCGATCAGATACTTGCGGAGCGCCGCAATATTGTCGGTGGTGAAAGCAACGTGATCCATGCGATCGGTCGCCTTGGGATCGGGCGCAGCGCTGTATCCCACCCACTGCCTGCCTACGATGTATCTCACCAACCCACCGGTCTCTACCGGTTCGGCGGAAACCAAGCCGAGCGTGCCGTTGTAGAGCGCTTTCACGCCCCCAGGGTCGGTGGTGTAGAAAGAAACATGATCGATGCCGAGAATGCGGGGCCGGTCAACGGCGGCAGTTTGCGAGTGGGCGCACACTGCAAGAAGTCCGAAGGCAAGCACTACGAAAAATCTTTTCATGACGCCCCCGATTGTAGCGTAGCCAGGACTTGGCTGGCGGGCCTTGATGGGGTGGCCCTGGAAAGCATTCGTTCCTAAAGCCGCTCCAGAAATTGACGCAGCAGCTTGCCCGCCTCCTCCGGCTGCTCCCAAGGCGAGTAATGGCCAGCCTTTGGAATGACGCGCAACTGGCTTCCGGAAATGTGTTGCCGCATCAATTCGGCGTCATTGACGCCGGTCAGGATGTCTTCGTCTCCGGTCACGAGCAGCGTGGCTACATTGATCGTCTTCAATGTATCCATCGAGTCCGGACGCTCGGCCATGCCGCGCTGCACTTGTGCGACGTCCTCAGGCGACATTTTCCTCATCATCCGTAGCGCACCTTCGACCAGATCAGGCCGCGCCACACGTGTGGTCTTGCCCAGCAACCGGAGAATCATGCTCTCGAAAAACGGTTGGGTGCCGCGCTCGAGGACGTCATTTGCCGCCTGCAGCCGTCCAGCGCGGGCCTCGGCAGAATCCGCAGGAGCTTTTGTATTGCAAAGACCGAGGGCAGCCACACGTCCGCGATTCCTTCGCCAGAATTCGAACAGCGCATATCCGCCAATGGAAACCCCAATCAGCGGAGCGCGGCCGATCTCGGCATCGTCCATCACCCGTGCAATGTCGCTCGCGTGTTTCGCCATGGTGGCCGGGCCTTCGCCCACACCGGAGTCACCGTGCCCACGCAGATCCGGAAGAATGAAGCGGTAGCGCGTGGCTAGCACCTGAGCCACCGGCAACCAGAACTCGTGATTTGCGGGAAAAGGATGGAGCAGAACAACTGGAGGACCCTCCCCCAGCACGCGGTAGACGATTTCCGCGTCGCCGCTTTTTACTTGCCGCGAGGCGATGGGCTCCATGCAGGGGATTTAATCACGGATTCAATCTCAATCAAGATTTAATCTCGATGAAGATTCAATCAAGGATTTAATCAATAAAGAAAATCGCAGCCTGTCCCCATGATCTAGGCATTGGTTGCGCGCTGGGCGCCCGCCGGCTCCGCCAGCAGCAGCGGCTCATCGGGCATCACGATCCAGGCGATGGGATAGGCGAGCAGACCGATGCCCGTCATAAACGACGCAATCAGCCACACCAACCGGACCACGGTCACATCGATGTCGAAGTACTCGGCGAAGCCGATGCAGACGCCTGCGATCTTACGCCCCTGCCGTGGCCGCACCAGTCGCTTGCGGGCGATCGACAATCCCACGCGCGTACCGCAATAAGCACAAACCGCCGCGTCGTCCTGAATCACTTTGCCGCAATAGTTGCAGTACATAGCCGCGCCCTCCAAAATGCGCCTCTACAAGACAATACGCAATTGTAGACGGAAAGTTCCATTCCGTCCTTCGCCCCAGGGCAGGGTGTCGACATCACTCCCGGTATGCTTCCCTGATGTGCTCGCGGGCCTTTTCCGCGCGGGGAGTGCTGCCGTTCTCGGCCAGGACGGTCTCATACTTCTTCATCGCCAAATCGCGCTTCTGCAGCAGGTCGTACATTTCACCGGCCGCGAGGTTGGCCTTCTGCAGCGTCTCGGGATCGGGCTCCGGAGCTTCGCTCACCAGTTCATAAGCGGCTGCGGCCCCCGCATAATCCTTCTGACTTCGCAGCAACTCCCCTAGACCCCATGCCGCCATCTCATAATGCAGGTTGCCGTACTTCCCTTCCCGGCCGCTCTGCCACACCTTGCGATAGCCTGCCGCAGCTTCCTGCGCGCGACCGCTGGCCCGCAGCAGATTCGCCTCCTCCAGCGGGAACAGATAATTCCCAGGATAATGCGCCGTCAGACCGTGCATGAGGACGCGGGCCTCGTCATAGCGATGCTCGCGCCGCAGGAACACGCTCAGCACGACCTGGGCATCCACGTTGTTTTCTCCGTTGCTGTCGGCCGCCTCGCGCAGATATTCCAGTCCCTTTTCTTTTGTCCCGCTCAACCCCACCAGTGCCACCGCGACCTTCACACTCCACGGCAAGCTGCCCATCACGTAGTTGTGCGTCCCCACCACCAGCTTCGCATCGACGTACTTGGGATTCAGTTCCAACACGCGTTCGTGATCATGCCGCGCGCCCACCGCGTTGCGCAGGGCGGAAAACCAAGCCCGCTCCACTAGTGCCGTATAAAGCGCGAACTGCGCCCGGGTAACGCCGCGGGCGTAGAGCGCCTCTACGTTGTCTGGATTCGCCTTGAGCCGCTGCTCTTCCAGGCCTTCGGCCCGCTCCACCAATTGTTTGATGCGCTCCTTCACCTTGGGATCAGCCGTGCGATGCGCCTCCCCGATGAAGCTATCGTTGGCATACTCGCCGCTATTCATCGCGCCCATGCGATAAAGCTCGCGCATCAGAATCGTTGTAAGCAAGTGATTTACTGCGGAGGGGTCGTTCGGCCGCCGATCCAGTACTCGTTCGAACTCCTGGATCGCCCGGTCGTATTCCAGGTTATAAAAGTGGTCGGAGGCGGCGTCCACCTGCGGATCGTGCGCGACCGAGACCGTGGCCACCGACGCCGGAGCGCTTGCCGCCGGGACTTGCGCCATGGCTTGAGCGGCTAGCAGACAAAAGATGACCAGGCAGACAGGCGCGCTCCTGTAAATCAACCGTTTCACCAATATCAGACTCGACTGCATCCCCAGCTTTAGCCTTGAGTGTTTAGTCTAACTGAAGTTTGACGGAGCACGGGACGAACCAAAGGCGTCATCGGGCAAACCCAACAATTCCGTGCGGCTTTGAGCGCTTGAACCCTATAATTTGCCAGTCAGAACCTAAGAAACTCGACTGAAAAACTTAAGGTACTGGAGCATCTTTACGGGTTTGAGGGTAATAATTGCGCTGGCTGGAGTGCGCGGATATGCGGCGAAAGTTGCAAGTGTTTGACTTGAAAACACCTTAGTCGGCATCGCTCTTTGGTGGCCGGCTTGCTTTTCCGGAAGCAGGCGTTCCTACGTATGGCTGAAGTCGTTCAAGATACGCATCAGGAGTTTTGGCGCTCCCCGACGGTGTTAGAACCTCCGGTGGCGGCCGCGCTCCCAGCTGCGGCCCCAGAGATGGCGGACGCTTGCGCCGATTGCGGCACCGAGTTCATGATCGGTGCCAAGTTTTGCCATACCTGCGGCCGCCGCCGCCCCGTAACGGACGCAACCAGCCCCGCTGCCACGGGAGTCGCTGGCCTCTGGGCTCGGACCGTTCCCTCGGCGTGGGTGCGGCTACGGTCTGGGCTTCGACCATGGACGGCTTTGATCGCTTCCTCGTGGCACGAGATTTCCCTCCCGGATTGGCTCCACTATCTGCACTTTCATGAGATCAAACGCTGGGTCGGTTTGTCCACAGCAGCGCTGATCGCCTTCATGATCGGCCTGGGCTGCGTGGCCGGAGCCATCGGAGTGAGCCTCTTCTACCGCGCATCGAATCTGGTGGAATTCCAGGCCATCCAGATGTGGCGGATTGAATGGCTGCTCGCCGCCACCGCATCGTTTGTGGCCGGGATTCTGCTGAAGAAGCCCTCGGGTTCAAGTAAAGACAGCGACCGCGACTAGTCCCCTCTTAGAAGCCTTTTTCCGCAACCCAGCGAACCCAGCGTTACGATTCGCTGCCCGTGCCCGCCGCGCGCCGCCGCTGGTTCATTCGGTAAAGATGGTGCACTGGCCCGGTTCCGCGTCCCAGCGGATGCCCTGCTGCAATCGCCGCAGTCACGTAGGTCTTGGCCAGCAAGGCAGCCTCGGCTAATCCGCGGTCGAGCGCCAGGTGGCACGACATCGCCGTTGCGAAAGCGCACCCTGTGCCGTGAGTCGAATTCGAGCGCTGCCGCTCCGCCTTAAAGACTTCCTCCTCGACTCCGCCCTTGGTGGTGAAGCTCAAGAGATCGGTTGCCTTCTCCAGATGCCCGCCCGTGATGACCACGGCCGTCGACCCCATTTGATGGAGCTTGGCCGCCGCCGCCCTCATTTCGTCGAGATCCGTGACCTTCAAGCCCGTCAGAATGGCGGCCTCGTCCACGTTCGGAGTGATCACATCAGCCAGAGGGATCAGCTTCTCGATCAGCACCCTGGTTCCGGCAGCGTCCAGTAGATCCGCCCCAGAGGATGACTTGAGGATCGGATCGAGCACCACATTGGGCAGCTTGTTCTTGCCCGATCGCCTGCCCAGAAACTCCACCACCGCCTTGACCACCTTCGCTGTGCCCAACATCCCAATGTGGACGGCGGCAATGGGGATATCCGACGCAAGCTCTTCCAGAGTCTCCGTCACCAGAGCCGGATCTACCGCCTCTACCCGGCGGACCCCTGCGGTCGATTGCACGGTTATGGCTGTTATGCAGGCCACTCCATAGCAGCCATGGGCAGCGATCGTTTTAATATCAGCCGTCACGCCCGCCCCGGAAGAGGGGTCGAAGCCGGCAATCGTCAGTACGACAGGTGGTTTCTCAGCCATTCGTGTCAAAGAAAAATTGCTTCTGCTGTATGCAAAGTTGTACCTAAAATGCTCACCATAAACAACTTAGATGGAATTCCTCGTAAGTTACTGAATCCATTGAAGATGTAAATACTTCCCAGTCTACAGTCTGCTGGGTATTTACTATATTATAAACATATAAGATCATTGTTTTGAGTGACATGTTGATGATTACTCATGATTAACAACAAGTTACGTGAGATATCGATAACTACCACGTCACCATAGGTCATGCACTTTCGGGTTGACAAGCCCCACTCACCCCCCCTACCATTAACAGAACCTTAACCAAACAGCCTAGCTGGGACGACTCTTGAGATGCGAGGAGAACTGAATGCGTGGACGTATAGCTCATGGACTGATGATCGCCTTATTGATCGTCGGCCTGGGAGCGGCTCAGGGCCCGAACAACTCGGAGGCCAGTTCAGCCCAAACTAGGGCAGTTCCAGCCAAACCCGAAATCCGCAGCCAGACCGGCAAAAACCAGCCGTATCAAATTGGGACAGCTTCTTGGTATGGCGAGTACTTTGACGGAAAACAGACCGCAAGCGGCGAAGATTTTGACATGTACGACATGACCGCCGCCCACCCAACGCTTCCCCTGGGAAGTTACGTGCGGGTAACAAACCTGCGCAACGGGCGGGACGTAGTGGTCAAAGTAAACGACCGCGGTCCAATCGTGCAAGGACGAATCATCGACCTCTCTTACGGGGCCGCACAGGTCTTGAGGTTCGAAGACCACGGCTTGCAAAAGGTCAGACTCGATGTGGTGAAAAGGGGCACCTCCCAGCACCGCCCGGTCTACCAAACCATCGCCATCAACCGCCCCGTAGCGCAACTCCCCTAAACGCACTACACTGCTAGGGATGACGGCTCTCCCCAACCCCGTCCCTCTTGCTCCCTTCGGTCAGGGTTCAGTTGACCCAGGAGCAAAACTAATCGTTGCCTTGGACGTATCCACGGCGGCGGCCGCACAAAAAATCGTGGCGGCCGTCGGCGATTCGGCGCTGACCTACAAGGTCGGCATGCAGCTCTTCACCGCCGAAGGTCCGCAGCTGGTGCGCGATCTCGTGGCCTCGGGACGGCGTGTCTTCCTCGACCTTAAGTATCATGACATTCCCACAACCGTAGCCGCGGCGGTGCACGAAGCGGCGCGGCTCGGGGTTAGCATGTTGACCGTTCACGCTGCCGGAGGCGGCAAAATGCTCCACGCCGCAGCGGGCGCGGCTCGGGCCGTCAACCCAGCCTTGCTGGTACTTGGAGTGACGGTGCTCACCAGCCTCGACCAAGACGATCTGGAAAAGCTGGGGTTCCAGGGAACGGTGCGCGAGGAAGTCCTGCGCCTCTCCGCGCTGGCTCTTGACAACGGATGTAAGGGCATCGTCACCTCCGCCCGCGAGGCCGCCGCCGTGCGCGCCGAACTGGGCCACAATTTCGCCATAGTCACTCCGGGCGTCCGCCCCGCGGGCTCGAGCCACGCTGATCAAGCTCGCGTAGCCACCCCCGCAGAAGCCATTGCCGCCGGAGCCAGCCATATAGTCGTAGGCCGCCCCATCACCGAAGCGGCCGACCCGGCCGCCGAAGCCCGCGCCATTCTAGAGCAGATCAGCTCGTAGGCCGACTTGTGCCAACTTACACACAGAAGAACGAAATGAAAGACCTGAGCGAACAACTCCTACGCGTGGTTGAAACAGCCGAGGCAGAGCTCCGCAAGACCAGCGATCCCGAAAGCACAAAGCCCGTACTGCCGGGCGGCTGGTCGCGCAAGCAAGTCCTCGGACATCTAATCGATTCCGCGTCAAACAACCATCAACGATTCGTCCGCGCAGCCCTTCAACCGTCTCTGGATTTCCCGGGCTACGATCAGGATGGAAACATACGAGTGCAGGCTCCTCAAGAGGTTGATTGGTCACTGCTGGTCTCGCTGTGGGCCGCTTACAATCGTTACCTGGCCCACATAATCGCCCGCCTGCCTGCCGCCAAGCTGGAAACGGCTTGCCGCATCGGCCCCGGAGGGCCGGTCACCCTCGACTTCCTGGCGAAGGATTATGTCAGGCATCTCCTCCATCACCTCAACCAGATCGGCGCCGCGGATTCGAACCAGAGGCCATCCCAATAAGTAACGCAGAATGCCCGAATTGCCCGACATCGCAGCCTATATCACTGCACTGGAACCACGAATAGTCGGTCAGCCCCTCGAGCGTGTACGGCTGCAAAGCGCTTTCCTCTTGCGAACCGCGCAACCGCCGCTTGCGGATGTGGAAGGCCGCGTCGTCCGCGAACTGCGCCGCGTAGGGAAGCGCATCGCAATTGGCGTAGAGCCCACTGGCCTAGAGAACGATCTTTGGCTGGTCCTTCACTTGATGATTGCCGGCCGGCTGCACTGGCGTGCGCCAGAGGCAAAGCTGGCAGGGCGTCAGACCCTGGCGGCGTTCGACTTCCCCAACGGCTCCCTGGTTCTTACCGAGGCCGGCTCCAAGCGCCGCGCGTCCCTGCACATTGTGCTCGGCGACGAAAGCTTGCGTTCCTTCGACGCCGGAGGCATCGACGTTTTCTCCAGCGATCTCGCTTCGTTTCGCGCGGCGCTCACCGCCGAAAACCACACCCTCAAACGCGCGCTCACCGATCCGCGCATATTAAGCGGCATCGGCAACGCCTATTCGGACGAAATCCTACACGCAGCCCAACTCTCCCCACTCACGCTCACGCAAAAACTAAAGCCGCAAGAATGGGAAAGACTATTCGCCGCCACCCGCCACACGCTTCAGTTCTGGATCGACCAGCTCCGAACCGAAGCCAACGCTGCCTTCCCCGAAAAGGTCACCGCGTTTCGCAAAGGCATGGCAGTTCATGGCCGCTATGGCGAACCCTGTCCCCGGTGTGGCGACAAAGTTCTACGAATTCGCTACGCCGACAAAGAAACCAACTACTGCGCCCGCTGCCAGACCAGCGGCAAAGTCCTAGCCGACCGCAGTTTGTCTCGCCTCCTCGGCTCAGACTGGCCAAGAACGCTGGAAGAACTGGAAGCGCTAAAGCGCCGCTAATCGCAGCCGATGAGAGGGTCGTGTCTCACTTTGCCGAGATGCTCATGTGGAGACAGCCGCCTCGGCTGTCTCGGCGAGCGGTTCAGGTGATGTTTCCCTTCCATCAATTTGCAATTGACCATGTGTATAGACTATGGTCTAATGTATTGGACAGCCATGAAAGAAGTCGCCATCTCTGAGTTCAAGGCCAAGTGTCTTTCTCTGCTCGATCAGGTGCAGAAGACGAAGAAGCCCATTCGCGTGACCCGCTTCGGAAAGCCGATTGCGGAAGTTGTACCCGTCGCTGCCAAACCGGCAGAGGCGTCCTGGTTCGGCTCGATGAAAGGCAAGATAGAGATTCTCGGCGATATTGTTTCCCCGGCAAATGACGAAAACGAGTGGGAGGTATTGCGCGATTGAGATTGCTTCTGGATACTCACATCTGGATCTGGAGCCTGCAGGCGTCCGATCGCCTCGGCAAGAGAACCGCACAAGAGATTAATAATCCAGAGAACGAGCGTTGGCTTTCTCCGGTTAGCACCTGGGAGGCGCTGACCTTGAACGCAAAGGGGAGGATTCGCCTGCCGGATGACCTTTCGGCTTGGGTCGCGCAGTCGACGGCCGATTTCTTGGAGGCACCTTTGACCCACGAGATCGCATTGGCTGCCCGTCGATTACCTTGGACCCACAACGATCCCGCAGACAGATTCCTGGCCGCTACCGCTCAACTCCTTCGTTTGACCCTTGTAACTGCAGACGCTAATCTGCTCGGGCTGGGAAACATCTCGACGCTAGCCAATCGCTGATTCGATTCCATCACTTCAGCAGATTCCTCAGCACGGCCACTTCCGCCACAATCCCGGTGTGCAGCGCCGGATCCACATCAGGCGCAAAAAGCGGAGAGTGATTCGAGGGCAGCAAGATTCCCGCAGCCTTGGCCTCGGCAAACTTCTGCGGATCCGCTCCCCCCAGACCGAAGTAAAAACCCGGAATGCCCTGTTCAACAAAGTAAGAAAAATCTTCCGACGCCGTATGCGGCTCCTCCGTGACAACATTCCCTTTGCCCAGCGCTGCTTCGAGCGTTCCGCGCAGCCGCTCGGCCAAAGCAGGATCGTTGTACACGAGGTCCGTAGCTTCGTAGTGTTCGATCGCAGGCGCACGCGGCGCGCCTGCCGCTTCCGCCTCGGCCTTGGTGATCCGCGCAATGGCTGCCAGCACCTGCTTGCGCACGTCCGCTTTTCTGGTGCGCACGGTCAGCCCCAACTCCGCCTGATCGGGAATAATGTTGTTCTTGGTCCCGGCCTGAATGTAGCCCACGGTAACCACTGCCAGTTCCCCCGGCTTCACTTCGCGAGAAGCAATGGTCTGAAGCGCCAAGATCGTTCGAGCGGCAATCACAATGGGATCAATCGCCGTATTTGGCGCTGAGCCATGTCCACCTTTGCCATAAATCGTAATCCGCAGCGAATCCGCATTCGTATTAAGAACTCTCGGAGTGATGCCCACCATCCCCGCTGGAAGCGTGTTGCCGACATGCAGCGCCACGGCCACGTCAGGCTTCGGAAAGCGTGTCAGCAAGCCGTCGTCGATCATTCCTTTAGCACCACCAATCGTTTCTTCGGCGGGCTGGCCGATCAGCATCAGCGTCCCGTGCCAGGTGCCTTTGCTATGCGCCATAACCGCGGCCGTGCCTAGAATCGCTGCCATGTGCAGGTCGTGTCCGCAGGCGTGCATCACCGGAACGTCGCGCCCGGCGTCGTCTTTGGTGTGGACCTTACTGGCATAAGCCAGCCCGGTTTTCTCTTCCACCGGCAGCGCGTCCAGTTCAGTTCGAAGCATCACCGTCGGCCCGGCGCCGTTCTTCAGGATCGCAACAATCCCCGTGCCTCCGACGTGTTCCGTCACCTCATAGCCCAGACCTCGCAACCGGCCGGCCAGCTTCGCCGCAGTTTGGGTTTCGTGCGCAGAGAGTTCGGGGTTTTGATGAATATCCAGGTACAGCGCGTGCGCGTCGGGATAAACGGCTTCGACTTCCTTTGACAGCGGAGCTTGAGCCCAAGCCGAAGCCACTAGCGATGCCAGACATAGAACTTTTGCTCGTTTCATAGTCCACGGATCATATCTGGCACTGCAGCGAACTGTAAATAAGTCTGATCCAAGAATCTGCGGCGTTGACTTCCCTCATGCGGGTGTACAATCGCCGTAGAAAGCACTGGTTTGCGCGTCGCCGTCTGGCAAGCTTGAGGTGCTCATGAACGTGCACGTTAGTTATCGCCTTCATAAAACTCCCGCCGTCGAAAAAGACATTCAACATCAAGTCGAAAAACTGCGAAAACGCCTGCAAGTCTTCCGCCCCGAACTGGTTCATCTGAAAGGCATGGTCGAGGAGATTTCCACGCGCGAAGGAACCTGTGTCTCCCTCAACCTGCGCCTGCCTTCCGGACAGATGGCAGTTCAGGCCAAAGCCTCAACCGCCGCCGCTGCGGTGAAAAGTGCATTCGAAGATCTGTTGCAGCAAGTCAACAAACACAAGGACTTGCTGCGCTCCTCTCACAAGTGGCCGCGACGGCAGAACGAAGCTTCAGCGCGACGCAACCATTCCGTGCCCTTCGAACAGACGCTGGCCGCGGTTTTTCCCCCAGTGGTCTCTGCTGAGGACGTGCGCTCCTACGTCAATGTGAATCTCTCTCGCCTCGAGCGTTTCGTCGAACGCGAAATCTATTTCCGCGAAACCTCCGACCTGGTTGCGCCCGATTCGATCACGAAAGAGGAAGTGATTGACGAAACCATCGCCGCCGCGCTCGGCGACGGTCAGGAAAAACCGGAGCGTCTGGCGCTCGAACCCTGGCTCTACAGCTTAGCGATGACGGCTCTTGATGAGCTCTCCCGGCCTGATGGAAGCAACGGCGGCGCCGTGCACCTCGGAGATTCCGCTCGTAAGCAGAATGTCAAAGCCAGCGACGAGCCCGAACTGCAGTTCCATCAGCCCGATGAAGCCATCACCGAAGAAACCATCATCGCCGACGGCCGCGTGGCCACGCCCGAGCAGATCGTTGGCTCCGATGAAATGATGCGTTTAATCGCCTCCGCTCTGCGCGACGTCAGTCCGGTCCATCGCGAAGCTTTTATCCTGCATGCTCTCGAAGGTTTCGGGGTCGACGAGATCTCCGCCATCACTGGCGCCTCGCCCGACCGCGTCTTGATCTCCATCGCAGCGGCTCGCGAGCACCTGCGCAAATCGCCCCGCCTCGTCCGGCAATTCAAGGGAAGGTTCGCAAGCACCGGCACCGCTTAAATCGTCTTTTCGCTTCTTTGAAAGGACTGGTTTGAAAGGACAGGGATGACCGAATGATTACTCGGGAACAAATCCACGAACTGGCAGAATTTGAAGATCAGTCAGCCTGCGCTCTCAGCTTCTACTTCCAACCCACTCCGCCTCGCAACAAGGCCCACAAGGAAGAGGCGATCCTTACCAAGGATCTGGCGCGGGAAGCCCTGCGCCAGCTGGAGAGCAGAAGCAAGAGCAGTAGCGGCAGTAATGGCAATAGTAATAGTCACAATAAAGACAAGTTCGAGTCGGCCCGCGCCGATCTCGACCGCATCGTGCGTTTATCGCAAGACATGCGCGGCAACGGCCCGCGCGCTAAAGCCGTGTTCGCTTGCTCGGCGCAGGGCTTCTGGCGTGAGTATGATCTGCCCGCGCAACTGACCGGTACGCAACTTCTGGTGAATCGCCATTTTCACCTGAAACCCCTGGCTCAATTGCTGGGAGCATTTCCCAGCCTCGGCATCGTGCTGGTCGACCGTCATCGCGCCCGCCTGTTCGATCTGCGCCTGGGCGAACTCACCGAACGCGAAGGATTTTTTCATCCCCTAACCCGCCGTGGCCGCGGCGACGGCTTTGCTCGGCTATGACGGAGGCCACGCCGAACGCCGCGTCGCCGACGAGACTCGCCAGCATTTCAAGTTCGTCGCCGACTTCCTCAAGGACGCCCTGGACAAAGGCATGTTTGAGAAGTGGATCCTGGGCTGCCAGGAAACTCACTCGCCCCCGCAATTCGAAGCGCAGTTGCATCCCTATGTTGCGCAGAAGTTGCTGGGCAAATTTCCTGCCGAAGTGACTCACATCAGCCGCCAGGAAATTCGCTCCCAAGCCGAACGGATTTTCGCCGAAGCGCAGGAGCGGCGCTGCCGTGAAGCGGTTCGCGAAACCATCAACCAGGCCCGTCACCAAGCCCGCGGCGTCACCGGATTGCGCCGCGTCCTCAACTCGCTGGAATTAGGTGAAGTGCAAACCCTGCTGGTAGGGCAAAGCTATCACGCGCAGGCCGTCGAGTGCTCCGGCTGCGGCCACCTCGACGCCCACCTCGTCAGCTTCTGTCCAGTTTGTGGACGGGAGACTCGCGAGGTCGTCGATGTAGGCGAAGCCATTCTTCCGTGGGTGATCCGTCACGACATCGAACTTTTCTACGTCAAGGACGACCCCGAGTTCGACAGGGTTGGCAACATCGCCGCCCTGTTGCGCTTCCGCTCCGAGCAAAACAGCAGCAACCTGCGATCAATCGCCGACGTCCCGCGGAATCCATCCCTCACCCGACGAGCCAGACTCGTGGGCCGCTACCGCGGATTAGCCAGCGGCTGATCGTCGCCCCGCAATTTAGCGGAAATGACAAATGCGTGAAGCGCCGTGGAAGAGCGGCGCTTCAGCGCCGCGTCAAGTTCCACCAACTCAACTGGGTTTCAGAGCTGGTGGCCTGTGCCCCGCGCACCCATTTCTCGTGTTCTCCGAGAGAAGCCAGGCTTCGCTTACTTCCACAGGGTCACTGTGACATCTAACCTTGCGCCCAGAAACAAATTGCTCCATCATCGTCAAGGCGGAGGCGGTATATCGAACGGGGACCACAAAGCGCGTAAGTCCTTCGGGCAAAGGATTTTACCCGCAAGCGATTGTGCCCCATAGATTAAATCGCATTTTCCTGCTACGCCGATGATTCCAATGGACCAGGGGGGAGGGGGTATACGCCGTTTTCCCAAATCGAAACCGCCTCCACGATCCGAGCAAAGCCCAGTCAGCTGCATCGCCGAAACTTTTTCTTCCGGCCGAAATCCACAGGGCGGAGCAGGAGTTTCACAGAGGCACAGAGAAAATCTCTCTTCGGTTTTATGCTCTTGCATTTTGTTTTCTCCGTGCCGGAGCCTGTCCTGAGCGAAGCGGAAGGATGCCTCCGTGGTGAAAAGCGCTCATCCCGCGTGATATGCTTCCCGCTTTCGTAGCAGCAGGAGAAACTCATGCCATTCTCGCGCCGTGATTTTGTAAAGACATCGGTTCTAGGGGCAGTCGCCGCCGGAGTAGGAACGCGAGCCCAAGGCGAAGACTCCAACAGTGCCGCCGCACAAGAACAACCTGCTAAGGAAAACCAGCCGCGATCGGGCTCATACAAGCGCCCCATCATCGTCTGCGCCAATAACGGTTACGCTTATCTCGAAGACGCGTTCGCCTTCCTCAAAAGCGGCGGCGACACGCTCGACGCCGCGCTCAAAGTGGTCAAGGGACCGGAAGACGATCCCAAAGACACTAGCGTCGGCCTCGGAGGACTCCCCAACGAAGAAGGCGTGGTCGAACTCGACGCTTGCTGCATGCACGGACCCACGCGCCGCGCCGGTTCAGTCGGAGGCGTTCGCAACATCGAGAATGTCTCGCTAGTCTCAAAAGCCGTGATGGAGCACACCGGACACGTCATGCTTGTGGGCGAAGGCGCCGAGCGTTTTGCTGTAGCCCTGGGCTTCCCGCGCGAGAATCTGCTCACGGAGCACTCGCGCAAGGTCTGGTTGCTTTGGAAGGAATTTCATTCCAGCGAAGACTGGTGGGGACCTGGCCTGGCGGATCCACATTGGCAGGCTCCCGATTCGAATCCGAATCCCGACAAAACACAATCGAAGCTGTGGCAAGAGCGCATCCAGAACCTGCAGGCGCGCGCCGCCGACCTCGGCATTGCGCCGGAGCTTCAACTGGATGCCGTGCACAAAGTTCTGTTTCCACCGACCGGAACCATTCATTGTTCCGCGTTGAACGATAAAGGAGAGATTTCCGGTTGCACGACGACCAGCGGATTGGCTTTTAAGCTTCCCGGTCGTCTTGGTGATTCGCCCATCATTGGCGCAGGCTGCTACACCGACGAGGACGTGGGTTCCGCCGGAGCAACCGGCAGCGGCGAAGAAAACATCAAGGTCGCAGGCGCGCATACCATCGTTGAAAATATGCGCCACGGCATGTCCCCGCAAGAAGCCGGTATGGAAACGCTGAAGCGCATCGTCCGCAACTACAACGGCGACATGCACAAGCTGCGCTTCGCCGACATGACTTACTACATCCTGCGAAAGGACGGCGCCTACGCCGGCGTCTCCCTATGGGAGGGTTACTCAAAGGGGCATCCTCATAAGATTGCCGTCCACGACGGCACCCGGCGCTCCGAGGTAACCGTGAGCCTGCTCAAGGGCTATTCACAGGAGTTTCCGCCAGTCCCCGAGCTTCCCGAAGATATGAAGAAAGGTTAGGAGTATTTGAAACAGCAAACTTCTACATGAACCTCACCTTCACATCCGGGCCTTTCTCCAGGTGGATGCTTTCGATGAAGCGCACTTTGCCGGTGAGTTGGGTGAGGATCACCGACGAAGTCCGAGTGCCTTCGCCGAAGAAGCGGACGCCTTTCAGCAGCGCGCCGTCAGTGACGCCGGTTGCGGCGAAGATGAGTTGTTTGCCTGGGGCAAGATCTTCCGCTTCATAGATACGATTCTTGTCTTTGATGCCCATCTTGGCGAGGCGCTCTTCCTGGTCAGGCTTCACGACCAGGCGGCCGAGCATGTAGCCGTTGAGGCAGCGGATGGCGGCTGCGGTGATCACGCCTTCCGGCGCACCGCCCGATCCCATGACTGCATGTACGCCGGTACCGATCACGGCGGCGGCGATGCCGGCCGACAGGTCACCGTCGCCGATTAGGCGGATCCGCGCGCCGGCAGCCCGAATATCGGCAATCAGTTTTTCGTGGCGTGGACGATCGAGCACGATCACGACCAGGTCTTCCACATCGCGTTCCATTCTCTTCGCGATATTTTTCAGATTGTCGGCTACTGGCGCGTCGAGTTCGACGGCGTTCTTGCAGGATGGTCCGACGACGATCTTTTCCATGTAACAGTCGGGAGCATTGAGCAGGCCCCCGCGTTCAGAAGCAGCCAGCACGGTGATCGATCCGGGCGCGCCGGTGGCGCAGAGGTTTGTGCCTTCAAGCGGATCGACGGCGATGTCGACTTCGGGTACCTCGCGTCCATCGGGAAAGTCGGCGCCGACTTTCTCGCCGATATAGAGCATGGGCGCTTCGTCGCGCTCACCCTCGCCGATCACGATGGTGCCGCGCATGGGAATGGAGTCCATGGTCTGCCTCATCGCTTCGGTCGCCACCTGGTCAGAGAGCTTGCGCTCACCCTGACCCATGGTGTGAGCGGATGCGATTGCGGCCACTTCGACTACGCGCAGAAACCGCGACGCCAGGTCACTCTCGATGTTCTCCCCGAAACTGCGGGCCTTCCCTTCAGGACGAGTTTGCGTAACCACAAGAGCCTCCGAACACACGAGAGAACCGCTATTTTCGACCGGGTTGAGAATATATCCCAATCGCGGGGAGATTGAAAGAAATGGCTGGAGCCAGAGGAATAACCCATACTCGACCAGCGCCCCGCCGTGATATCCTCTCAACCCTGTTACGAAAAGGCATCGAATGCCCGAATCTCGCCCGCTAACCTTCCTGTGCATTACGACCTACGAGAAGGGACAGGAATTCATGCGTGAGTGTAGGCGCCAGGGCTGCCGCGTGCTCCTGCTTACGGCGGAGAAGCTGCGCGAGGCCGACTGGCCACGCGAAAGTCTGGATGACACGTTCTATCTTCCGGCAGAGATTTCCCTTCCCGACATTGTGCAGGCGGTGACGCACCTGGCACGCACGGAGAAAATCGACCGCATCGTCGCGCTCGACGAATACGACATGGAAACCGCCGCGACTCTTCGCGAGCACCTTCGCGTTCCGGGGATGGGCCTGACCACGATGCGGTATTTCCGCGACAAGCTGGCCATGCGCATGAAGGCGCTGGATCGCGGGGTCCGCGTGCCGGATTTTGTTCCTGTATTCAATCACGACGACATCCGCTACTACCTTGAACATGTGCCGGGACCATGGGTCTTGAAGCCGAGGCAGGAGGCCTCGGCGATTGGGATCAGGAAGGTTCATGCTGCTGAAGAGTTGTGGCCGGTGCTGGAGCAACTGGGAGACAAGCAATCTTCGTTTCTGCTGGAAAAGTTTGTTCCGGGCGAGGTCTACCACGTGGATTCGGTGGTTTCGGAAACTGAAGTGGTTTTTGCCAGCGTGAGCAAGTACGGAAAGCCGCCCATGAATGTGGCGCAAGGCGGCGGAATCTTCACCACCTGCATTATTCCGCGGGGCAGTGACGCGGACACTGCCTTGCGTGAGATCAATCGGGAATTGATTGCGGCTTTGGGACTGGTGCGGGGCGTGGCGCACACGGAATTCATTCAGGCGCATGCCGACGGGCATTTCTATTTTCTGGAATGCGCGGCGCGCGTGGGAGGCGCTTATATCAATGAGATGGTCGAGACCGCTACCGGAATCAACCTGTGGCGGGAGTGGGCCCGCATTGAAGTTGCCGGCGGAAATGGAACTTACAAGCTTCCTCCTGTGCGCGAGGAGTATGCGGGAGTGATTCTTTCGCTGGCACGGCAGGAGAATCCGGATACTTCTGGATACAACGATCCGGAAGTGTTCTTGCGGATCAAGAAGCATCATCATGCGGGATTGGTTCTGCGGTCGGGCGATCCGCAACGGCTGCAGTCGTTGCTGGAGAACTACGCCGGCCGCTTCGTTGAAGAGTTCCTTGCGGTGGAACCGCCGCGCGAGAAGCCAGCTTCCTGAGAGCTTGCGAGTCTTTAAGGGAACTCAGAAAAATACTTCCGGCGAAACATGGAACCGACGACTGAGCCGCCGAATGTGTTCTGTGGTTAGCTGTCGCTTGCCGCGGAGAACCTCCGAGACAATGCTCGGTGTGGCAAAAATGTCTACAAGGTCCTTCTGCTTGAGGTTGTTCGCCAACATCAGTTCGTTCAGGACATCGACTGGGCTGGCGGCTTTGAACGCGTAATGTTTCTCTTCAAAATCCTCTATGAGCAAAGTGAGCAGCTGAGCCATACGCCGCTCGGCCGCGCTCATGCGGCTGCCCTTACGGTCAAGTTCTTCGAGCATGTTGACATAGCGTTCGTTCTCGGTTTCACTTCCGATCACAGAAGGCAAAGTGCTAGTTAATAAGGAGGCGTATTCGGATCTGACTGCGCTCGCACTCATTGTTTCCAACCTCCCCGGTCGTACTCGGCATGGCTCAGCACGTGGCGGACGTAAATCCGGCCAAATGTGTAGTTGATTTCCGCGATCAGCCGGTACTGGTTGCCTTTTATGTTGAAGATCGTCCACCTGCCAACTGCGTCCGCGGTCGCAAAAGTCCTCCTGACATCCGTCAGGTTCTTCCATGCCGCCTTCTTAGCAATGCGAAACCATGCATCGAGTGGGCCTTCGAGGGCGCTGTATCGGGAAGCAGCTTCCTTCAGCTTCTTGCGGCTGATTACGTGCATGCCGCCCTCGCGAGTTCGCAATATGCGAATATTGTACTTCGCAATACGCGAAGGTGTCAAGGGCGTCAGAACGCGTCGATCCCGGTCACATTCTGGCCGATGATCAGTGAATGCACATCGTGCGTGCCTTCATAAGTCTTCACCGACTCGAGGTTCATCATGTGGCGCATGATGGGGTAGTCGTCGGCGACGCCGTTGGCGCCGAGGATGTCGCGCGAGAGGCGGGCGCACTCGAGGGCCATCCAGACGTTGTTGCGCTTGGCCATGGAGATGTGCTGGTGCTCCACTTTGCCCGCGTCTTTCAGACGACCGACCTGCAGCACTAACAGTTGCGCTTTCGTGATCTCGCTGATCATCCAGGTGAGTTTGTCCTGCACGAGCTGGTGCGACGCGATAGGCTGGTCGCGCCACTGTTTGCGCAAGATGGCGTACTGCAAGGCGCAGTCGTAGCAGGACATGGCCGCGCCGATCGCGCCCCAGGCAATGCCGTAGCGGGCTTGATTCAGGCACATCAAGGGCGATTTCAGGCCGTCGCTTTTTGGCAGCAAGTTTGATTCGGGGATGTGAACGTCTTGTAGCGACAGCCCCGAAGTGACGGAAGCTCGCAGCGACCACTTGCCGTGAATGTCGTCGGCTTTGAAGCCGGACCTGTCTTTTTCGACCAGGAAACCGCGAATCTTATCGTTCTCGTTTTCCACCTTGGCCCAGACGATGGCGACATCGGCGATGCTCCCGGAGGTGATCCACATCTTCTCGCCGTTGATAACGTATTCGTTGCCCACTTTGCGGGCGCGGGTGCGCATGCCGCCGGGATTGGAGCCGAAGCCGGGCTCGGTGAGTCCGAAGCAGCCGAGCTTTTCGCCCTTTTGCATCGCGGGCAGCCATGTCTGCTTTTGTTCTTCGCTGCCGAAGGCATGGATGGGATACATCACCAGCGCCGACTGCACGCTGACGAAGCTGCGCACACCGGAGTCCCCACGTTCGAGTTCCTGGGTTACCAGTCCGTACTCGACGTTGCCCATGCCGGCGCAGCCGTAGCCTTGCAGCGACGCGCCGAAGAAGCCGAGCTCGGCCATGGGCTTGACGAGTTCGCGTGGGAAGCGGCCGGCGCGGTTGCACTCCTCGATGATGGGGACGAGGTTGTCCTCGATGAACTTTCGCGTCGTGTCGCGGACCAGTCGCTCTTCTTCCGTGAGCAGCGAATCAAACTGGATGAAATCGACACCGCGGAATTTGATGGCAGGCATGATGAACCTCCTTGGAGGGCAAAGATATGACGGTAGCAGGGGCGAGGGAATGGGGTCAACGCTGCGTGGGCAAAGTTGGAAGTATTGACAGTGGGCTTATCCTGAGAGCGCGAGGAGAGAAGACCGCATTGGCTAAGCCATTCATACAACCGATCTTTTTCACTCCAGCTTCACTGATTGCGCTCGCACCGTTTCGGTATCTGTGGAACAATCCGCCGCGCTTTGTCGGACAAAATATTTGGCTGGCTCTCTTGACGCCATTCGTAGTTTCTTTCGTCATCGCCTTCGCTTTGGCCTACGTGATGACGGTTTGTTGGAGGCTGTGGAAGTCAGACTGACTTGCTGTCAGGGCAGTTTACTTTCTGAACCGTGGAATCCAGCGCGGGACGGTGCGGCGGTACTGGTCGTACGATTCCCCGAACTGGCGGCGCAGCGTGGGTTCTTCGTAGAAAATGACAAACATGTTGGCGATTAGAAGCATCACTGCTGCGTACTCGACAAGATGAGGGGCACGAAAAAGAGCCGCCTCTCCCACGATGACCAATGCTACGCCGAGGTACATCGGGTTACGCACGTAGCGGTGCAGGCCGCTCACCACGAGGAACTTCGTAGGGGCGATGGGGGCTGGCGTGCCCAGGCCGCGGACCGCGAACTCCCACGCGGTGCGGAAATAGATGCTTGCTCCTAGAACCAGACAGAGCAGGCCAAGCCAGGCCACCGGGCCGTGCCCTGGCGTGGGCACGCCGCCGAGCAGAAGGTAGGGCACGCCGACCGTCACCGACCCTGGGACGAGGATGGTGAACAGGAGCGTGTTCAGGAGGGGGACAAGAGCTCGCGGCATCAGAGTCTCAAGACAGCTGGTACGATCTTCCTGTAAAATATACAGCGACGGAAGAGACTAGAGATTAAGGTTACGCAGCCATAGAGTCTTCCACATCCCATCTACAGTATCCGCTCATGAAATTAAGCGGATCGCTGCGCAAATAACATCAGGAGAGGCGAATCATGGCAGTAGGCGCGAAGATTGCAAAAACAGCAGACCGCAAGAAGGTCATGGACACGAGCAAGAGCACGGATTGCCCCAAGTGCGGCAAGACTACGCGCATCGTCAAGCGCATGAAAGACCGCGAGCGCAATATACCGGGTGGGATTTATATTTCGTGCTCGGCGTGTGAGTTCTACGAGAAGTTGTAGAGACGGTTTCGACTCTTTAGTGCCGGCCGAAGCGGAAGCGAGTCCTTCCGGTTCGGCCGTTGTTCTTTCTGCTATAGTCCCCCACGTGGAAAACGAAGAACCGACTGCCAGCCGGAACAAATTGGGTGCAGTGATATATCTCAAGGGTCGAAAGCCACTCCAACTGGCGGACTTTGCCTCCGATTTCCGAGATCGCTGGCCTGGCGTTGCTCTCAAGAGCGAGGGACGACAAGCGAATTGCGTCTACCTTCGGATCGGGGATTCGCACGTCACTGTCGAACACCGAGTCATGCCGGTGCCGCAGGGTGTAACCGACGAAGCTCTCGCCGCCGGCACCCGTCATTGGCCCGATGCGAGGAATGAGCTAGGACCGCACAAGGCTCACTTGGCTGTAGCTGCGTCTGTTGATCAGGGCAATGCCATAACCTTGGCGAATGATCTCACGAAGTGTTTGTCGTCTCTGCTCTCCTCTTCGGATTCGATAGGAGTTGGCTGGCTGAACGGTCCCGTTCTGAATTCGAGCAAGGATTTCGTTGCAATAGCTGTAGAGATACTCGGCGTCGAGGCCCTTCCGCTTATGTTATGGGTCGCCGTCCTATGGAATCCAGAAACGCGGCTCCTCCATACAAAGGGTCTGTCGCAGTTTGACGCCCCAGAGCTTTTTCTGGCACAACAGCCCGGACCTACCCTGGAAGCGGGTACTTATCTCTTCGATCTTGCCAGCTATGTCCTGACCTCGGGCAAGCCACTCCTTGACGGAGAAACAGTCGATGGGCCAAAAGGCGTTTTGCGGATACAGTCCCTGAAGGGCGATTCAGGAAAGCGCGGAGTAATGCTGTTTCCAATCAAGCCCAGCTGATTTTCGATCACTCTTGGCGCTTACACATCGGGACGCCTACACCGCGACCGTGACCGACGTCTCGGTCCGCGTGACTGGGCGGTAGAGCGTATCCCGTTCGATGGGATCGCGGCCGGCGGCACGGATCAGGCGTTCGAGTTCCTCGCGGCGCATGCCTTGCGGCGTTGTTGCGCCGGCGTCGTGGTAAATCTTTTCTTCGATCACCGTTCCATCCATGTCGTCGGCGCCGAAGCGCAGCGAGATCTGCGCGATCTTGGCCGTCATCATCTGCCAGTAGGACTTGATATGCGGGAAGTTGTCGAGTACGAGACGGCTGACCGCAATCTGCTTGATGTCGAGCATGCCGGTGGTTTTCGGCAGATGCTGCAGCGGGGTGTTATCGGGATGAAATGCCAGCGGGATGAAGGTCTGGAAGCCTCCAGTCTCGTTTTGCAGCGCGCGCAGCTTGAGCAGGTGGTCGACGCGGTCTTCGTCGTTTTCGACGTGGCCGTAGAGCATAGTGGCGTTCGATTTCAGCCCGATCTGGTGAGCTAGTCTGGCGGTGTCGAGCCATTGGTCGCCGTCGATCTTGTGGTCGCAGATGATGTGGCGAACCCGGTCGGCAAAGATTTCAGCGCCTCCGCCGGGGAGCGAGTCCACTCCTGAGGCTTTCAGTTGTTCCAGTGTTTCGCGAATCGAGAGCTTGGCGCGCTTCGAAAGATATGCGACCTCGACCATGGTGAAGGCCTTGAGATGCACTTGCGGAAAGCGCTGCTTCAGGCCCGAGCAGAGATCAAGGAAATATTGAAACGGCAGGTCGGGATGCAAGCCGCCTACGATGTGAAATTCGGTGACGGCTTCGCTGTATCCGGAGGCGGCGGTTTCGAAAGCTTCGTCGAGCGCCATGGTGTAAGCGCCCGGAGCGTCCTTTTTGCGGCCGAAGGCGCAGAGTCGGCAGGCTGCGACGCAGACGTTGGTGGGATTGATGTGGCGATTGACGTTGAAATACGTCTTATCACCATGCATGCGCTCGCGGACGTGGTTGGCCATCCAGCCCACGGCGAGAATGTCGCCGGTGCGGTATAGAGCTAGAGCGTCGCCGCTGTCGAGACGCTCGCCAGCCATCACTTTCGCGTGAATCGGCGTAAGGCGCCGATCGTCGGTTTGAAAAGAATGCAGGTTCCCCATCAGGTCGATGATAACCCACGGAGCCCTGAGTCTGAAAATGCCTGCTACCCTTGACCGGAAAATGGCATCCAAAAGATAGAGGTTTATTGCGTCCCTTCGCAGACCGCGAATTGCTTCTAAATAATTGAAGGAGGCCTATATGAGACAGGTTCTGGTCGCAATACTTGCCGGAGGTTTGCTGGGCGGCACTTCGCTTACGCGGGCGCAGAACACGGCGCCACAGAATAGCCAGACGGAACAGCAGAGTAGCGCGCCGCGGATCGCACCGGGGAGTGTGATTCCGGTGGAGCTGACCAAGGGTATCGATGCGAAAAAGGTAAAGACGGGCGACGAAGTCGTGGCCAAAGTCACGCAGGACATGAAAACGAACAGCGGCGAAGTGCTCGTACCCAAGGATACTAAGGTTGTGGGGCGCGTAACCGAGGCGCAACCACGCAGCAAGGAGCAACAAGAGTCCGAGATTGGAATCGCTTTTGATCATGCGGTTATGAAGAACGGCAACGAAGTGCAATTGCCGATGTCCATCCAGGCGATTATCGGTCCGCAGAGTAACCAGAGCAGTGGTGGCGGAAATAGCGAGGGAGTTCCAAGCGAGGGATCTGGCGGCTATTCCAACCCCCCGCGAGCCGGCGGGATGGGAGGATCCGCGCCATCTCCCGCACCTTCTGCTCCGACTGCAAACATGCCGAGCGATACGCAGACGGGAACGAACGCGCGTCCTCGGATTACCGCGCAAACACAAGGCGTGGTCGGGATCTCTGATCTGAAGCTGACGACGGCCGCGCCGACGCCGAACCAGGGTTCGGTGGTCAGTTCCGAAAAAAACAACGTGAAGCTCGAGAGCGGTACGTTGATGCTTCTGCGCGTAAATCCGTAATCTTCAATAGTCGTTAGATCCGGGCGTTAGATTCGCTCCGGGAGAGAGCGCCGGCAATCGAGCCGGCGCTCGTGTGGGCTGCTTCGCCTCTTCCAGCAAATTTCCTGAGTCTGCGTCCTGTACAATTTTGCCTCTGATGGTTTCGTACCCAAAATGGTGGCTGGGTGTGACGGTGGTGTTGCTGGTTCTGGCGGCGCAGGCCGAACCCGTCGCCAAGCTCAAAGCGACCGACTACGTCAACGATTTTGCCCACGTTCTGGATCAGAACACGATCGCGCAGATCGATGACATCTGCCACCAGATCGAAGTGAAGGCGCATGCCCAGATCGCGGTGGTGACCATTCATTCGCTCGACGGCTCGGACATCGAGAGCTATGCGGTCGATCTCTTTCATCAATGGGGCGTGGGCAGTAAGTCGAAGGACGCTGGAGTACTGATCCTTTATGCGATCGATGACCATCGCGCGCGCATTGAGGTTGGCTACGGGCTGGAGCCGATTCTAACCGACGGCAAGGTCACTTCGTTTCAGCGGGAAGCGATCCCGCTTATGCAGAGTGGAAACTATAGTCAGGCTCTGCTGCTGGTGACTACGCGCGTTGCCAATGTTATCGCGCAGGATGCTGGAGTTCAAATTACCGCGCCTCAACTGGAGCCGGCTCCGCCAGAACCCGAGGGGAGGCCGAGCCGCGGCATATCAGCCGGCGGGATTATTTTGCTGATTGTTGTCATACTCATCGTTCTCTTTACTCCGCTTCGGAGTGTGCTTTTCTGGATGCTCTTTTCTGGGATGTTTGGTGGAGGCGGCGGTGGATATCGGGGGGGCGGTGGCGGAGGATTTGGCGGCGGAGGTGGTTTTGGGGGCTTCGGCGGCGGCAGTTCTGGTGGTGGTGGAGGCAGCAGTAGCTGGTAGCCAGCGAGGACGAAAATGGTTCCGGAAAAAACGATCAGCGATTTTGTCAGCCGGCTGCGAGAGGCGGCTGGAGCCAACCTTGAGAGTGTGATCCTGTTCGGATCGGCGGTTGCGGGTGACTTCCATCCTGAGTTCTCGAATGTGAATCTGTTCTGCGTGATTCGCGACAGCTCATTCGCGGCCTTGCAGTCCCTGGCCCCTGCGGTGAAGTGGTGGAATGCGCAGAAGCAGCCTCCGCCTCTCTTCATGACCCGCGACGAGATCGAGCACTCCACCGACGTGTTTACAATTGAACTGCTCGACATGCAACAACACCACCGCGTTCTCTTCGGCGAAGATGTGGTTCAGGGGCTGTCGATTCCGGCGAACCTGCACCGTGTCCAGGTGGAATACGAGCTGCGGGAAAAGCTGGCTCTTCTGCGACAGCATTTGCTGCTCGCCTCGGGTAATGACTCCCGCATGTGGGAGTTGCTGCTGCGGTCGGTCTCGTCGTTCGCTACGCTTTTTCGCCACGCACTTATTGTGCTTGGACACGATGCGCCGGTTGGCAAGCGCGAGGCGGTCGAGGCGTTGTCAAAGCGGATTGGATTTGATGCCTCTGGCATCCTGCAGGTGCTGGACGTAAGGGAACAGAAATCTGACCGTAAGAAGTTCAACGTAGCCGATGTCTTTTCGCGATATCTGGCGGCGCTGGAGCAGGTAGCTGCCGCAGTTGATAGAATGCTGGACTCGGGTAGCGCGAGCTCATCGTAGAGCTTGCGGAGACGGCTTTCAGGAGAATGTCATGAGCAAGGCACTGATCGTAGTGGTCGTTATCGTCGCAATTGTTTTGCTGGGTTGCCTCTTTGTCTTTGGCCAGTACGTCAGCGTGAAGAACACGCTGGTCGCCAAGAATGAAGCAGTGAAGGCATCCTGGTCGCAGGTCGACATTGTGCTGCAGCGCCGCGCTGACCTGATTCCTAATCTGGTGGAGACGGTGAAGGGCTATGCGCAGCAGGAAGTAACGGTGTTTGGCGATATCGCGAAGGCGCGCTCTGCCCTGCTTTCCGCTGGCACGCCACAGGAAAAGATCGCGGCCAACGGGCAGCTCGATGGAGCGCTGGGGCGACTGTTGCTGGTGGTCGAGAACTATCCGCAGTTGAAGTCGAACGAGAATTTCCTGCGTCTGCAGGATGAACTTGCCGGCACGGAGAATCGCATTGCGGTCGAACGCAAGCGTTACAACGACACTCTGCGGGACTACAACACCTACGTGCAGCAGTTTCCCAACAGCTTTTTTGCGGGGCTTGCGGGATTCAAGCCGAATGAGGCTTACTTCGAGGCGTCGCCGGGATCGCGGGAGGTGCCGAAGGTGAACTTCTCCAGTCCGGGAGCGACGGCTCCCCAGGCGACACCACAGCCAGCGCCGGTGCATTAGCGGTGCTGGCCAGAGAGACGTAGCAAGCTATGTCTCTACGAGGGAGCGGGCAGTTCCCAGCCTTCGTTCTTCATCTTGTTGTTGGTCCAATGTTGAAGCTGCTCGAAGAGGACGGGGTCGATGACTGCGAAGCGAAGGCCGACGCGGCCTTCGCCGCCGAACCAGACGATGCGGGCCTTCGCCCGAAAAATGGTCTCGTTGTCAGGCAGCGGGAAACTGACGTCGAGAAGACCGGTGAACTTCATCGGTTCTTTCAATCCGTCTACTCCCATGCCGCCGGTACTGAGGTTCACACCCTGGACGCAGACTTCCTCACCCTGCTGGTTCTTTAGCGCAACGGCGAGCTGGATGCGAGCGCGGAAAAACTTCTGCTGTTCGAGGCTGACGAACGCCAAAGAATTGGCGGCGTCGGCTGAATTCACGTTGATGTTGTATTCCTTCAGCTTCCGGCTGAGCGTACGGCGTGAGATGCCGAGTTGTTCCGCGGCCTGGTTGCGATGACCGCCGCTGCGCTCCAGAGCTCGGATGATCATCTGCTCTTCCATGCTCTCGAGGTTGCCCACTGGCATGGAAGCAGCCTGACGCTGCGCGACCGGGTTACCGGACATGGCGTCTGTGATCTGCGATTTGTGGATCTCAGGATGCTTTGATTCCACGGCAACTCGGGCAACAAGGTTGCGCAATTCGCGAACGCTTCCGGGCCAGGAATGCGAGAGCAGTGCAGAAACGGCATCGGGAGCGAAGGCACTGCCAGGATTCTTGAGGCTGAGGAAGTGCTCGGCCAATGCGACGATGTCCTCAGGACGCTCCCGCAGCGGAGGAACGCGAAGCTGAAACTGGCCGAGACGATGAAAAAGGTCCTGGCGAAAGCGGCCGGCAGCGACGGCAGCGTCGAGATCCTGATTGGTGGCGGCGATTATACGCACGTCGACGGTGATCTTGCGATGGCCTCCCAGGCGGTAGAAGGGAGAACCGTCCAGCACGCGCAGCAGCTTGACCTGAGTCTGAAGCTGCAGTTCGCCGATTTCGTCGAGGAAGAGCGTGCCCTTGTCGGCCAGTTCAAACAGGCCGGGTTTAGACGCATCGGCGCCGGTAAAGGCACCCTTTTCGTAGCCGAACAACTCGCTCTCGACCAGATTCTCGGGAAGCGCGGCGCAGTTGATGTCGACCCAGGGCCGGCTGCGCCGTTGCGAGGATTGATGAATCGCATGAGCAATCAGTTCCTTGCCGGTTCCGGTTTCGCCTGTGACCAGCACGCTCTCGGCGTGGCCGGCGACACGGTCCACCATGCGCATGAAGCGGTGCATCACGGGACTGGCAAGGATAAGGTTCGTGCCGTCAATCTCGCGCGAAACGGTGTGCGCTGCCTCGTCCTCATCGGCGCCTTGCGTGTGAGTTGAGGCGGAACCCAGGTTCGATTTCTCCGCTGCCACAGAGAGCAGAGCAACCATCCCCGCCGGGGCGGACTTGCCGTCGCGAAGCAACGTCACGGCCAATTCTGCCGTAAAGTTCTTCTCAGCCTTGTTCTGACATGAGTGCGACGAGCGATATTGACCGTCCTCCAACACCGCGGTCAGGATGGTCTTCTGCAATTGACTCTGCTCGGTGCCGTTCTTCCCTGAGATAAAAGCTGCCAGAGTTCGGCCCAGGACCTCCGCAGCGGTACAACCGAAAATCTTCAGGGCAGCATCATTGCAGCTCGTGATTTTGCCCTTCAGATCGGCGGATAAGACGGCGATTCCGCCGACTGCGCTGGCGTCGACCATTACGGCGTTGCGGCTGCGAATTGAGATTTACTGGTGGCATCCCGCGCGTTTGGAGTTGATCTTGACACAGGGAACAGGGTTGGATTGAGTATGCCGCTTCGGACGGTAACGAAAGTAATCTCTTACCTCTCCGGAGGGCGGGAACCTAGGTCGAATCCAATCGTGTCGGTCCGATGCCAAACAATCGCCAGGGACCTCTTTGGAGGTTACGGAAGTAAGCTACTTAAAAGCCTGTAACAGCAATAGCATTTCCCTGAACAGGCTCGCCCCGAGGTGTGCGCAGGATCCCCTTCCTACGCCGCAGGCGCAGTCTGCCGCCTCCCCCTGCGACAGAAGTGACGACGTTAATGTCGACTCAGACGAAACTATTTGTCGGGATCACGGTCTCGCTCGGAATGGTGGTGCTGTGCTCCGCCCTCTGGCACTGGCAATCCGCTGACCCGACACGACTAGCGTGTTATCTGGTTGTGGCCGTCCTGGCTTCCAGCCTGAAAGTGCAGCTGCCGGGCATCGACGGCACGATGTCGGTGAACTTCCTTTTTATTCTTCTCGGTGTGATGGAGCTCAGCCTGCCGGAGACGCTGCTGATTGGCTGCATGGCCACTCTGGTGCAGAGCGTTTGGCATGCGCGGAATCGACTGGACCCGGTCAAGGTACTTTTCAATGTTTTCGGCATGATGGCAAACGCCAGCGCGCTCTGCTACGTCAGCTACCACTGGCTGGACGGGAGAGTGGGAAACAACAAGCCGATTTTGCTGATGATCGCGGCGCTGGTTTTCTTCCTGGCGAATACGCTGCCGATCTCGGTGGTCATCGCGCTGACGGAAAACAAATCGAGTCGCAAGGTTTGGTCGGAGTGCTACTTCTGGTCGTTTCCTTATTACCTGGTGGGAGCGGCTGCGGTGGGGCTGGTGGGAATCATCAACCAGCGCGCCGGATGGCAGACCTCTCTGCTAGTGCTGCCGGTGATTTATTGGGTGTACCGCTCCTATCGTCTCTACCTGGGACGACTGGAAGCCGAGAAAGAGCGGGTAGAGGTTGAGAAGCGGCACGTGGAGCAGATCGCTTCGCTCAACATGCGAACCATCGAGGCTCTCGCCCTGGCGATCGAGGCCAAGGACCACACCACGCATACGCATTTGCAACGGGTACGCACTTACGCGGTGGAAATCGCCAAAGAGATCGGGCTTTCCGCGGACGAGATCGAGGCATTGCGAGCCGCAGCGCTGCTGCATGACATCGGCAAGCTTGCGGTGCCGGAGCACATCATCAACAAACCCGGCCGGCTGACTCCGGAAGAGTTCGAGAAGATGAAGGTGCATCCGCTGGTGGGCGCTGAGATCCTGGATCGCGTGGCTTTTCCCTACCCGGTCGCGCCTATCGTGCGCTCGCATCACGAACGATGGGATGGGTCGGGATATCCAGCCGGCCTTACCGGCGAACAGATTCCCGTCGGCGCGCGCATTCTCGCGGTCGTGGATTGCCTGGACGCTCTGGCTTCAGACCGGCAGTATCGCCAGGCGATGCCGCTGGATCGAGCCATGGATCGGGTGAAAGAAAGATCTGGAACGTGGTTCGACCCGCGAGATTGTGGAAGTTCTGGAGCGCCGCTACGTGGACCTGGAACGCATCGCTCAGACTTATGAAGACGGCTTCTTTCCCGCGCGGGTTCTCCCGGGAACTGCGCGTGGAACGCGGCCTGGCTCCGGCGACAGGATTCGAGAAGTGGGCCGACAACTCGCAGAACGATTCTGACTTCCTCACGTCGATCGCCTCCGCCCGGCAGGAAGCGCAAGCCATGTTCGAGTTGAGCCAGGATCTGGGGAACTCGTTGAGCCTGAGCGAGACGCTTTCGGTGCTTTCTATGCGGCTGCGGAAGCTGATTCCCTACGACTCCATTGCCGTATTCGTGAACCGGAACGGCTGGTTGCTGCCGGAACTGGTGAGCGGCGAAAATTTTCGTGTCTTGTCGTCGCTGAAAATCCGCGTGGGCGAAGGTTTGTGCGGGTGGGTGGCGGAGAACTGCAAGCCCATCATCAACGGAAATCCGCAGGTGGAGTCAGGTTATGTGGCCGATCCGAAAACCGCGTCTCTGGCTTCGGCGCTGGCGGTTCCATTGCAGGGATTGAATGGCGTGGTGGGCGTGCTGGCGATGTATCACTCCACTCAGGACGCTTTTACCGCGGACCACCTCCGGATTCTGCTGGCCGTGGCTTCGAAGGTGGCACTCTCAGTAGAAAACGCCCTGAAGTATCAGCAGGCGGAGAGTTCCGCGACCACGGACTTCCTTACCGGGCTGCCGAACGCGCGCTCCCTGTTTGTGCACCTAGCGCAGGAAGTGACGCGCTGCCGGCGCATGAAGACCTCGCTCGCCGTAATGGTCTGTGACATCGACGGGCTCAAGAAGATCAACGATTCTTACGGGCATCTGGAAGGCGACAAATTGCTGCGCGAGTTCAGCACGCGGCTGAAGGACGCATGCCGCGGTTACGACTATGTTGCGCGCATGGGTGGCGACGAATTTGTCATCACCGCGCCCGGACTTACTACCGAAGCTGCCGAGGAAAAGACTCTCCGCTTGAACGAGGCGGCCGTCGAAGCGGGACGGCACACTTGCGGAAAAGATGTGATTAGCCTGAGCGTGGGAACGGCCTTCTGTCCCGAAGACGGGTATGACGTGGAGGCGCTGTTGGCCGAAGCGGACCGCCGCATGTACTCCGTGAAGCAAAGCCACCATGCGAAAGGTAACGCCGGCAAAGATTCTCTTGCCCACGGCGCCTCCGGAGAATAAATGCGAAGCCTGCGATGGAAAATTGCCGGGCATGGGCTGGCTCTGGTGGCGACCGTTCTGCTTGGAGGATTGCTCTCCGCCACATTGGTGCGGCTCGCGCCGGGTTTCGATGTGGATGAACGGGAACTGGATCCGCACTTGAATGCACAGAGCGTGCAGGTTTTGCGCGATGCCAGGCATCAAGAGCGCAACGTCTTCAAGTTTTATTTGTCCTACATGAAGCGAGCCGCGCATGGCGATTTGGGAACCTCGCTCGCTCTGGGACAGCCCGTGCGTACGCTGCTGGGCGAGCGTGCGCCGCTCACGATGCGATTGCTGACTATGGGTCTTGGCCTGGCATGGCTGCTGACACTGACCCTGGCGTTGAGCGCTGCGTGGCTGCGGCTTTCGATTTACGACACGGTGACCACCGTGGTGAGCGGAACATTTCTCTGCCTTCCGGCTGCGGTGCTGGCATTGCTCTCGGTGCTGTGGAATGTCCCCGGCTCGCTGGCGATTGCGCTGATCGTGTTCCCACACACTTACCGCTATGCGCGAAATCTGCTCGTGAAGGCTTATTCCCGGCCTCACATCATCACTGCAAGAGCAAAGGGTTTGGGCGAGGCTCGCATTCTCTTCTGGCACGTCTTGCCGGTAGTCACGCCGCAGTTGCTGGCCGTGGCCGGAGTCTCGGTGAGCCTGGCTGTAGGAGCGGCTATCCCTGTCGAGGCTCTGTGCGGGTTGGCCGGCATTGGACAGCTGGCATGGCAGGCGGCGCTGGCTCGCGATCTTCCGCTGCTGGTTAACATAACCATCCTTGTGACACTGGTAACCTTGCTGGCCAATTCCGGGGCGGATGTAATCGGTCATGTGGTGCGGGGCCAGGAAGCATGAGCTTCTGGCGCAAACTGGCATGCGTGGTTTTAGTGCTGGTGCTCGGTGCATCCGTGGCAGCGAACTGGCTGGCCCCGTCGGGATATGCCAAACAGTTTCGCGACGCGACCGATGCGCCTCCATCACGCACGCACTGGCTGGGAACGGACGAGATTGGGCGCGACCGGTTTGCTCGCGTGCTTTATGGAACCCGGATTTCTTTGCTATTGGCTCCGGCCGCAGCGCTGCTTTCAACGCTGATGGCGGCGTTGATTGGAGGACTAGCGGGATATATGGGCGGCGCCTGGGCGCGGATGGCGATGGCGGTGACCGATTTGTTTTTGTCGTTGCCGTGGTTGTTCTTGCTGATTACGGCGCGGGCGTTGATGCCGCTGAATGTGTCTCCATTGGTCTCAGTGCTCGTGACGTTTCTGCTGTTGGGGCTTTTGGGTTGGACCACGGCGGCCCGAGTCTTGTGCTCGACCGCGGGAGCGCTGCGAACGTCAGACTTTGTCCGGCAAGCGCGAGCGGCGGGGCTTCCCGGACGACGGCTGTTCTGGGTGCATGTAGTACCGAATTTGAAGCCTGTGCTCTACGCGCAGTTTTGGATTTCGATCCCGGTCTTCATCTTGAGTGAGGCCAATCTCGGAATTCTAGGGTTGGGTGTGGCCGAACCCATGCCCTCGTGGGGAAGTTTGCTGAAGGAATTGGAAGGTCTGGTCTCAGTGGGGGAAGAACCGTGGAAGTTTGTGCCGTTGATCTTGCTGGTCGTGGTCGTGACGTCGTTTCAGCTTTTGCTTTCCAAGCAGGAGGAGTTGCCCGCATGAGGTGCAAGGGAAACAAGCTAAAACAATTCATCGCTCCCTGCGGGAAGGCAATCGCAGTGGCGATTTTCTGCCTGGGATTTCTTCTGGGGCACGCGCTGGCTCAAGGCGGCGAACTGAGGTTCTGCCTGCGCTCGGAACCGAAGACTTTCGATCCGTTGAAAGTGGAGGACGAGGCATCCGGTGCGATTCGCTATTTGACCGGAGGGGTTCTGCTGCGGGTGAATCGCCAGACGCAAGAGCTCGAGCCGGGGTTGGCGCTTTCATGGATAGTCTCGAAGGACGGGCGGCAAATCTCATTCCGCCTGCGCAGCGGAATCTCATTCTCTGACGGCACTGCCTTTACGGCCGAAGACGTCGCTTACACCGTCCAGCAATTGATGGACCCAGCGCTACATTCGGCGACCGGCGACGCGTTCCGTTCAGGAACGGGGAATGTCGAAACCAAGGTGATATCCCCGACTCAGATTTCGATCCGGTTCCCGGCCCCGGTCGCCGGACTGGATCGCCTGTTCGACCAGGTTGCGATCCTTTCCGAGGGTTCTTCGAAAAAAGAAATGACGGTGCTGGGACCGTTCATGGTGGCCGACTACAAGCCCGGAGCTTCGATTCTTTTGAAGCGCAATCCCAACTACTGGAAGACGGATGAGCAAGGCCGGAAGCTGCCTTATCTGGATTCCATCCGGCTCGATATTCAGCCCAACCGCGACGTGGAGATGCTGCGATTCAAGCGCGGCGAGGTCGACCTGATCAATGCTCTCGACGGCGATTATTTCGACAAGCTCGCAGCAACTTCGCCGCAACTGGTGCATGACGCAGGGCCGTCACTCGACAGCGAGCAACTCTGGTTCAACGAGGTTGCGAAGTCGCCGATCCCTGCCTACAAGAAGAACTGGTTCCGCTCGGCCAACTTCCGGAGAGCAATCTCAGAGGCAATCAATCGAGACGACTTAAGCCGCGTTGTCTTCCACGGACACGCGCAGCCCGCGCTGGGACCGTTCTCACCGGCCAATAAGTTCTGGTTCAACAGCAATCTGAGGCCCCAGACTTACAGCCCCGATGCGGCGTTGAAGGAACTACAGGCCGACGGGTTCCACATGGAGAACGGAGCGTTGAAAGACAAGGACGGCAACGAGGTTGTATTTTCCATCATCACGAACTCCGGAAATAAGATACGTGAGCGCATGGCGGCGCTGATCCAGGACGATCTGCAGAAGATCGGCATCCACGTAAATGTGGTGACGCTCGACTTCCCTTCCCTGATCGAGCGCATGACCCAGACGTTCGACTACGAGGCAATCATCCTGGGCCTTACTAACGTCGATCTCGATCCGAACGGTGAGATGAACGTGTGGCTGAGTTCTTCGGAAAATCACCAGTGGAACCCGCAGCAGAAGACTCCAGAAACTGCCTGGGAGGCCGAGATTGACCGTCTGATGCGGGTCCAGGCCTCTACGAGCGATGCGAGGAAACGCAAAGAAGCGTTCGACCGCGTGCAGGAGATCGTGGTCGAGCAGGAGCCATTCATCTTCCTGATCAACAAGAATGCCCTTTCTGCCGTTTCGACGATGGTGCACGGAGCTGCTCCCGTAATTCTGTCGCCGCAGACTTTCTGGAATGCTGAACGGCTAACCGTGGCGCCGCAGTAGGCAAGAACTTCTTGGCCACTGATTTACACGGATCGTACGGATCTGAAAACTCAGGAAGCGAAGGTAAGTAAAGATGGTGTTCGAGACTCCACAAAACCAGACTCTGCTGTCGGCGAACTTCTTCGTGCGCTATGCCGGAAAGCCGCCTGTTCTCCGCGACGTGCAGATCGAAATCCAGCGGAGCGAAGTGTTGGGACTGGTGGGGCAAAGCGGGTCTGGCAAGAGCACGCTGGCCATGGCGATTCTTGGGCTTCTCGATAAGAAGCGGTCGCAGGCCGAAGGCAGCATCAGGTTTCAGAATTCTGATCTGTTGCAGCTCTCGGAGCGCGAACTGCGGGCTCTGCGGGGGCGCGCGGTTGCGCTGGTGTTGCAGAGTCCTTTGTCGTCTCTGAATCCGGCGCTCAAGATCCGAACCCAGCTCAAGGAAGCGTGGAGGGCACATGCTTCAGGCACGAGCACGGACTGTGCGAATGCAATCCGAACTTCTTTGCAGAGCGTCTCGCTGCCCACTGACGATGACTTTCTGCGCAAGTATCCTTCGCAAATGAGCGTGGGACAGGCGCAGCGAGTGCTGATTGCCATGGCGGTCATGCACCGTCCGGCACTGCTCATCGCCGATGAAGCCACCAGTGCACTCGATGTGATTACGCAATCCGAGATTCTGGCGCTGTTTCGCGAACTGAACCGCTCCACCGGGATGGCCATCCTCTACATTTCTCACGACCTCGCCTCGGTGGCGGGGATCTGCGACCGCATTGCCATTCTTCATGAAGGCGAGATCGTAGAGTGTGGAGTGACCGAGCAGATCTTCGCCAATCCACAGCACGAATACACGCAGCGACTGATGGCGGCGATCCCACGCCCGCTGTTACCGGGCGCGCAATTGCGGATGAAAGCTGGAACCGCCGACGCGCGCTAGCCGTTTCCACCCTCACACTTCAGAATGCAATCCCGAACGGCACCGGTCTGCTCAGGCCACATTCCTTGCCTGGACCATCCTGCGAAGTAATCAAACCCACCAAACCGAAGTAAGTGTAGCGTCGCGGTAGACGGGACAAACTGTCCCGCGCCCCTCGTGAATGGACAGACTGGCCCAATCTTCCCCCTGGGGACAGCTCTGATCTCCAATATTTACAATCGCTTACGAGGGCCGGATTGGCCCTATCCTTGCACAACAGTAAAGCGGGTTATTGCACAGTTTTGCTCCACATTCGTTCGCCCCCCGTTTAGGAAGGGTGCCACTTATGTCGCAGACGCGAAAACCAAAGAGCCCCGATCGCAGCCAGCGCCAGAGCGCAGCTTGGGGAAAGCGCTTGAGCATGTTGTCGCTGCTCCGGGTTTCGATGAGCGTGGTTTCGATGATCCTAGTCACGGTCGCGGCCTTCGCCCAGAGTTCGGGAGGCGACGGCAGACTGGTCGGCAAGTTCGCGCCCGACCTCGCGCCCGTGGCGGCGCGAGCGCATAGCGCAGCGGCCAATGAGACCGTGCAGGTAATCGTGCAGTACAAGCAGCTTCCGCAGTCGGCGCAAGAGGGACGAGTGCTGCAGATGGGTGCGCGCTTGAACCACAGGCTCGGCATGGTGAAGGGCATCGCATTCACCATTCCGGTCAGGGCACTGCCCGCTTTGGAGGCAGACCCCGAGGTTCTTTCCGTCACCGTTGACCATCCCATGAAGGAACTGGACGACACCACGGACCTGGCAACGGGCATGCCCTCCGCCTGGAATGCTGGTTACAACGGAGCAGGCATTGGCGTGGCTGTGATCGACAGCGGCATTAACGGCAGCCATCCGGATCTTTGGAATTCGAGCGAGACTCACTCGCGCGTGGTCTATCACCAGGATTTCACCGGCACAGCTTCTTCGAGCTCCAGCGGAGCTCAGTACGACCTTTACGGTCACGGTACGCACGTCGCCGGAATCATCGGCGGCAACGGCTACCTCTCGGGCGGAAACTATGCCGGAGTCGCGTCGGGCGTAAACCTCGTCGACCTGCGGGCGCTGGATCTTAACGGCTCGGGCAGCGACAGCACCGTGATCGCCGCCATTCAGCAAGCCATCGCGCTCCAGAGCACTTACAACATTCGAGTAATCAACCTGTCGCTCGGACGCGGCATCTTCGTCAGTTATACGCAGGATCCCCTCTGCCAGGCGGTCGAATCAGCCTGGAAAGCCGGGATCGTGGTCGTGGTAGCGGCGGGCAATTACGGCCGCTTGAGCGTTAACGGCAGCAACGGATTTGGAACTATCACCGCTCCAGGCAATGATCCCTACGTGCTTACTGTGGGCGCGATGAAGAGCAACGGTTCCACGTCTCCGTCGGCCGAGACAAAAGCTAGTTACAGTTCCAAGGGTCCCACCACTTTCGATCACGTGGTGAAGCCCGACATTATGGCTCCCGGCAACGACATTGTCTCGTTGTCGGCTCAGGGCGCCACCCTGGAAGCAAACTATCCCGGTGAGCTGGTCACCGGCAACGACGGGAACAACGATTACTTCACGCTGAGCGGCACAAGCATGGCGACGCCCGTCGTCGCCGGAGCGGTGGCATTGCTGCTGCAAGAGAACAGCGCGCTGACTCCGGATCAGGTAAAGGCGCGCCTGATGAAAACAGCGAGCAAAGTATTTCCCAACTCCACCTCTGCCTGGGTTCCGCATCTGTCGCAGAACTTTACCGACTTCTACGATTTGTTCTCGGTCGGTTCAGGCCTGCTCAATATGCAGAGCGCGATTGCAAATACCGACCTCGCTCCGGCCACGGTGGGCGCCGCTTTGTCCCCCTCCGCGGTCGTCAACCAGTCTACCGGCGCCGTTTCGCTGGTTTACGGGAACGGAAGCGTCGCCGCGGGCTCGGTGGTCTGGGGAGCCTCAGTAGTGTGGGGTGCCTCGGTCGTTTGGGGTGCAAACATAAGCGGCAGTTCCGTGGTTTGGGGTGCTGCTCTGCCCTGGAATAGCAGCCAGTTGAGCGCCTTTAGCGTGGTCTGGGGCCCGAGTACTAATACCACTTCAGCGTTAAGCGTGGTTTGGGGCTCGGTCAAGTCGAGCACCGATGCCGCGTTCTCCGATGCTGGAGACGACGAGCAGTAGCCGTGTGAAATAACCAAAGAAAGGAGAAGATCATGAATCGCAACACACGGCTAACGAAAACCTTCATCGGCACAATGACGCTGGCGGCGATTGCAGGCACGGCCTACGCCTCACTGGCAAGCCACACCCTGCACCCGGCCTTCGCCCTTGCCGTGCTGGCACTTGCGGCGGCAACTTCGCGGATGAAGATCAAATTGCCGGGCATTGACGGCAACATGTCAGTTAACCTGCCCTTCCTGCTGATGGCGGTAGTAAATCTGAGCGCCTTGGAAGCGGTCCTGATCGCATGTGTATCCACGGTGGTGCAGTGCTGGCCTAAGGTGGGCAGCAAATCCAAGCCGGAACAAATGCTGTTCAACGTCAGCATGATGGCATTCGCCACCTGCATGGCGAACATGATCTGGAATGCTGGCTGGCTGGGAAAAGCGGCGTGGGCTTCAGAGCCGCTGATGCTGGCCTCGGCAACTGCGGCTTTCTTCGTGGGACAGACGGCTCCGGTGGCAGGCATCATCAAGCTGGCCGAGGGCGCAGCCATGCGCCGCGTCTGGCTGAGCATCGTCCAACTGTCATTTCCTTACTACGTACTCAGCGCGGGGATGACCTCCATGGTGAACCTGGTGAGCCATCACTTCGGTTGGCAGGCAGCGTTGGTCGTCTTCCCGGTGACGTACGGTATCTACCGTTCTTACCGGCTGTACTTCGGCCGGACGACAGAAGCCTTGCCCACCAAATCACTGGCCAGAGCCGCCGGAGCGGGTGCGTAAAGGACGCTTGAGTTTTAGTTAAAGCAAAGGCCGCCTTCGCAGGCGGCCTTTGCTTTTGTTTGTGTCCGCTCGACCGCGTTAGTTGGGCATGACCACTGTGTCGATCACGTGGATCACGCCATTCGATTGGAATACATTCGGAATGGTCACCAGCGCGGTTCCACCCTTCTCGTCTTTCAGCATGATGTGAGTGCCGTCGTGCACGGACGCCCACAGTTTTCCACCTTCCACCGTCGTCAGTTCCGCCGTGCCGTTCCCCGCCTTGATCTGCTTCTTCAAGTCGGACGCGCTCCACCTTCCCGAAACTACGTGATAGGTGAGCACCTTGGTTAAGGTAGCCTTGTTTTCCGGCTTCAAGAACGTGTCCACGGTGCCGGCCGGCAGCTTGGCGAAAGCCTCGTTCGTGGGGGCGAACACCGTGAATGGCCCGGGACTTTCCAGCGTCTCCACCAGTCCGGCAGCCTTCACTGCAGCCACCAGCGTAGTGTGATCGGCGGAATTCACTGCGTTCTCGATGATGTTCTTGGTGGGATACATTTCCTGCCCGCCCACCACCGGATTCTTCATCCCGGCTACTGCTGAAGTTACGGCGATGGCGACCATCGCCAGCACAACTGCAAGTTTCCTGTTCATTGTCGTTATCCTTATCCTTCCAGAGTTGGGTTTCTTGACCCTCGGTAACAGTACGGAGGAATTCTCAAATCGGATTTACCCGGATTCTTGCGGGCTAGCCGAGCACGCATGGTTTGCTTTCACAAGGCAAAAAGCCTAGATTTGAGCGCGCGTCAGCGTTTCAAAGGCGTGCCGTCGAGTGCGAACGGGCACTCGCGAAGGCTTAAAGAGAAGTTTCAGAGAGAAGATGCGTTCATGCGAAAAACCCTGTTGCTGATTTGCGTCCTTGCAATCCCCTGCGCGTCGTGGGCACAAGGGGACAAGACGTCCTGGACGAATTTGAGCATTCTGCATCCGGGGCAGAAGATTCAAGTCGTCGAAACCAATTCGAAAAAGCATTCCGGAACCTTTGTGAGTTTCTCCGAAACCGCGATTGTGTATCAGGACGCTGCAGGGGGACAGACCATCCCGAGGCAAGATGTTCGCCGGGTGAAACTCTCGGAAAACAAACACCACTTGCGCAACGCCCTCATCGGCGGCGCGGTCGGCGCCGGTGTAGGAGCCGGGATCGGCGCAGCGGCGAAACCCTCATGCACGGGGAACGATTGCATTAATGTGATTGGTAAAGGTGCTGTGGCCGGGATTGGTGCGGTTGTTGGCTTCGGAGTGGGCGCGGTCGTGGGAGTTTCTCTGCCCAGCCACCGCACCGTCTACAGCGTGAAGTCGAACTAGCGTGGACCAGATCAGAATGCGCAACGCCGAGTCCGCCGATGTCGAAGGCATTGCGCGCCTCGTAAACGCGGCGTTCCGCCCCGAACGCTTCTTCGTCGACGCAGACCGCACCAGCCCCGATAAAGTGCGGGCGCTCCTCGATAAGGGCAAATTCCTGTTGGCCGAGGATGCCGGCGTCTTGATCGCATGCGTTTATGTAGAACTGCGCGGCGAGCGGGGGTATTTTGGCTTGCTCGCAGTCGATCCGGCGCGACAGCAGGCCGGCATGGGATCTCGAATGGTAGACGCTGCCGAAGACTATTGCCGTTCCGCCGGCTGTCGCTTTATGGATCTGACCACTGTGAACCTGCGAAAGGAACTACCCGGATATTACCGGCGTCGAGGATACGTGGAAAACGGAACGCTTCCTTTTCCCGCTGATCAGCATCCGCCCAAAATGCCTTGCCATCTAGTTAAGATGTCCAAATCTCTCGCGTAACACGGCGAGAAGAAGCTACGAGGCCGGAGAGCGCACTCCATCCTGATGCACATAGCGAATCACTTCCACTTCCGACATCGCGATCAGCCCCTCAGCCACCATCTCATCGAGTGCCGGCAGTAACTTATTGATGTTCTGTTCCGTATCGACGACAGACACCATGATGGGCCGGTCGGAAGACCAAAGCAGATGCTTCTTATGAATCAGCGTGCTTGCACCGTAGCCTTCGATCCCGCGGAAAACCGTGGCCCCGGCAATGTCGAGTTCCCGGCATTTCACCACGATCGCTTCGTACAGCGGCTTGCCCTGCCACTTGTCATCCTCGCCAAAGTGGATACGCAACATTCTGGCCTTCCCTTCCAGTTTCATTTGCGTGCCTCCTGCCGCCGGTCGGCTTTTTCGTAGTCATGGGCGTACTTGATGACTTCCGCGTCGGACAGCACAACCAGACCTTGTTGCACCATCTGGTCAAGAATCGGCATAAACGCCTTCAGTTTTTCTTCGGTGTCAACCACCGAAAGCAGGATAGGACGATCGTGCGAGAGACTAAGCGCAGCGTCTTTGTGAATCCTGCGATTGGCGCCATAACCGAGAATGCCGCGGTAAACCGTTACCCCGGCAATGTCGTGAGCGCGCAGGCCATTGACGATGGCTTCATACAACGGCTTGCCGTTCCACTTGTCGTTCTCGCCGATGTAGATCCGCATCATCTTGGCCTTGCTCTCACGCTTCAACGACGGCACTTCGGGTGCACTCTGCTTTTGTTTCTTCTCAGCCGGCTTCACGATGGTGGTGTCGTGCATCTCAATCAGTCCGGTTCCTGCCATCGTGTGCAGCTTAGGCAGGAGCTCTTCTACTTTCGACGCGGTTTCGACGAACTCGATCTTGACCGGCAGGCGCGTCGCCAAATCGACGAGGCGATCCGTGTGCAGATGATGGTCGGCACCAAATCCGGCGATGCCGCGCGTCACCGTCGCTCCAGCCACGCCGTGGAAGAAAAGAAAGTCCAGAATGGCGGCATAGGCCGCACTCCCGTGGTACTGCTGGTCCTCGGCCACGTAGATGCCGACCTTCTTACCAGGTCCCGCTGTGAGCACGTTGTCCTCCTGACGTCAGAGTCCCGCTAACCAACCATCGCCCGTCCAGCGATCATTCCTCCCCACACGGCCACGAACCCAACAACCACACTAGCGGCCACGTAGAGCAGTCCCAGTCCGATCTGCCCATCCTGAATGGTTCGCAGCGTCTCAAACTCGAAGCTGGAAAACGTTGTGTAGCCTCCGATGAAACCAATCGGAATCAGATAGCGCCAGTTGGGACTCCACTCTGTCTTCACCGTCAGCAATGCGAAGACCAAGCCAATCAGAAACGATCCCGTGATGTTGATCACGAACGTTCCGTAGGGAAAACGAGTCCCCATTTTGTTGCCGATGTAGCTGCCCAGCCAGAAGCGCAGAATCGATCCCAGACAGCCTCCAACGCCAACCATCAGGTATTTCAGCAAGTCGCTCCGTCCTTTTCCCTTACATACTAAATCTCTTTGCTTGTCATTCTGAGTGCAGCGAAGAATCCGCTGCCCCAGCCAGCATCCCTGGCTCATCCCGTCATCCGTCTCCAATACGACGGCGCTCGACGGTTTACCAATAATTTTGTGGCGGATCGTTGCCGGTACCATGACTCCGCGACAAACAATCCGCTTGTCAGGAGTCATCAGCTGTGCCCGGCATGAAGAGTTGGGACAGCGGTTAGCGGTGAACTCCTTCACCGTGGTAAGGCTCAAGTACAGCAAAAGACGCCAGTTAAAGTCAACGATTTTCCGTCTCATTTTGCACTTCAGGCCGCCCAGCATCCATCTTCCGGCCAAACTTATTATTCGGAGTTCCTGTGCTTTGGCGCTACAATATCAATTGCGCGACTGAGACCAGCCATCCGCCGCCCACACCCGGCATCCAGGCCGGAGGGACCCCCCGGACATTCACTCGGAAGGAAGACAATATGACGAATCGCACATTCATAACCCTGTTGTTCACCGTGGGGCTTGCGCTGTCGGCCTTTGCGCAGCAAACCACCTCGAATTCGACCACGCAGCCTGCAGCTTCTGCGAATCAAAGCGCTCCCGCTCCGCAGCCCTTGACGGCCTCCGGTGATGAACCGTTGCAGTCTCCTCCGCACCAGGATTTCTGGGATGGCGACGAGCCCAGCCTCACCTGGCTAGTGCTGCACCCCTTCGCCAGCAAGCAGTACGTTCGGCGCCATGTTCAGCCCATCCAGGACCGGGTCAATGAACTCGATGAACTGACGGCGGACGGCAGCCGAAGGATCAAGGACGTCGATGCCCGCGCTCAGCACGGCATTCAGATGGTTTCCGCCAAGACCAGCCTCGCCGATGAACATGCGCAAGATGCCGCCAACAAGGCGCAGATGGCTCATCAGACCCTGGCCACTCTTGGCACCCGCGTTGCCACTGATGAAACCGTGGTCGGAAACATCGATCAGTACAAGTCTGGCACCCAAACCGAGATTCGTTTCCGCCCCGGCCAGACCGTGTTGAGCAAGCAGGCCAAGGATGCGCTCGATGACTTAGCGGCTCAGGTCAAGGGGCAGCACGGATACATCATCGAGGTCCAGGGCTTCTCCTCCGGCCATGGCCAGGCTGCAATCGCAAACTCCAAGAAGATGGCAGATTCCGTGGAACGTTATCTGGTGTTGAACCACGAGGTGCCAGCCTATCGCATCTACGTGATTGGGATGGGCAACGCTCCACAAGAAAAACGCGCCGTCGGCACGCGCATCGAAGTCAGCGTGCTGAAAAACGAGTTCGAGCAGGCTGCCAAGTAGTAACTATTAAGAGCCGTGTTTCAGCTGCCGGGGGATAAAAGCCCCTGCGGAGCCCTCCTGCCTCGACTTCCCTTCCAATTACGGAGCTCCAGCAAACTCGAGTGACCTTGGTGACCAATCCGGCACTTTCGGGCAGTTGTGTTCTTTTCCGATTAGAGGAGAATGCTTGAAACGGGCGCGACCCGGCCTACAACCGCAACATCCAAAGCTGTGTGGACGAAAAAGCTGTGAGGCGAAAAAGGGCCAGCATGAACATCGGCGAACCAGCGGATCGTGAAAAGAATCCACCTCTGCCAGGACAAGAAGCAGTAGCGTCACAAGATGAAGTTCAAGAGAAAGACGAGGCTCGAAGAATCCGCCGCCTGCAAGTCATGATGAGTATGGTCACGTCGGTGATCAGCCAGGATCCGGGCCTCACCGTGGAAGAAGCCTCCGAACTCGCCGCCGGCGCCAAGCGCGCCGCCCTCGCCATGTTTCCCGACAAGGAGCTGGCCTACGATCTCCTCTACAAACCCCGCCTGCAGCGCCTGATGCGAGAGCGCTTCCGGCTGCAGTGATATCACTCCCCGAAAGCGATTCCGCCCGAAGAAAATAGGATTCGTATCAGGGTATACCTTCAGGCATGCCGTACATGGCCCGAAAAATGAACGCGCCTTCAGGCGCAGCGGTCCCACAACTCCTATTCATCCGCAACAGAATTCCGCAGCGTCCCCACGCCTTCCACGCTGATCTCCATCACATCTCCCGCCACCACCGACCCCACGCCCTGCGGCGTACCAGTAGCAATGAGATCGCCAGGAAAAAGCGTCATGACCTGAGCGATATACCGGATGACAACATCTAGCGTAAAGATGAAGTCCCGAGTGTTCCCCGACTGCCGCACCGCGCCATTAATGCGCGTCTCGACCCCAACCCCGGTCCAGGGATCAAGATCAGTGGCCTCCACTACCACCGGCCCTACTGGACACGACGTATCAAAACCTTTCGCACGCGCCCATTGCCCGTCTTTATTCTGCCAATCGCGCGCCGTAACATCGTTCAGGCAGGTGTAACCGAGAATATACCGGCGAACGTCATCGTCTGCCGCGGGCTGATAGCAGGTCTTGCCGATCACTACGCACAACTCGCCTTCATAATCGACGCGCTCCGAGCCTTTCGGCCGCCGCACCACGCCGCCCGGCGCCAGCAGCGCCGAATTGGGTTTGAAGAACAGCAGCGGTTCCTTCGGCACTTCGTGGCCAAGCTCCGCGGCATGCTCCCGATAATTCCGACCCACGCACACGATCTTCGACGGCCGCACCGGAGGCAGCAGAGCCGCCTCCTGCAATGCAATCGGCTCGATCCGGCGCGTCCGCAAACCCTCCACATCGCCATCGGACTCTTCCGGAGCCGTAAGCAGAATTCGCAGAATCGCCTCACGCCCCGCAACAGACTCGACCAGCCCGTAGTGAGCTTCACCATTCAGTTGAAACCGGCAATATTTCATCGCAATCTATCTAACCACGAGACCCAGAAATTCACCCAAACTATTTTCCAAATGTCATCCTGAGCGGAGAATGATCGTCCGAAAGGACGATCATTCGTAGTCGAAGGACCCCGTGCACGCATGCGCCACGACTGACTTCGCAAGGCATTTCTAGAGCAGACGCTTGCTCTCATTTACCGAACCCCGGGACTACTTCCGTCTAGGGCACACTCTCACTAGCCTCTTCCGACCGCGCACTCTCATTCCCCCGTAAATCCACCCCCGATACTGAATAAAAGTACGTCTTCCCCGAAACCACCTGCACATCGCGAAAAGCCGGCATCCTGATTGGTTCGGCATTCACTTTGACCGGCGCGCCACCTTCCTCGTGACGATAAACGTTGTACCCCTCAAGGTCCGCGGCCGTCACTGGCGCCCAGATCAGGTCGATGAATGGCTGCTGCCCCGGCCCCGAAAACACGGCCTGCAGTCCGGAAGGCACGGCCGGCGGAAACACATCGTGGGCAAACACTTTCACCTCAGGGGTGTCGTCGCCTTCGATCGACACTTCCGGCTTCCCTGGCTGCGCGACCACCGTGAAAGTGGTTACGCGGTAGTAGTATGTCTTCTCCCACTCGAAACTCTGATCAGTGATCGAAAGATCTTTCTCTATTCCTGCTTCTCGCTCACCCACCAGAATCTCCTGCTGGCTGCCCTCGACCCGGCGATAGACGCGATAACTTCGGCGAGTGGGGCCGGAACCCGGCAGAGATAAGAGCGCGCCGGTCCAAGTGAGTTCAACGCCTTGTGCCGTGACCCGGGCGGCAAAATCCGTCGGCGGAGGCAAAGTTTCCGCCAGCGGAACATGCACCTGATTCGACAATCCGGCTGCCCGACCGTCTGCGTTCAATACTTCCACCGCATAGGTCGCCGAGCCAAAAATATTTCGAACCAGCAACTCGAGCGGCAGCACGTCGACGTATTTAGCCGTCAGCTTCTGTCCGGCAGCGTTTTTCCTGTTCGCGAAATCCGCCGGCGGCGGCTCCTCGCCCACGGGCGTCGCGCACTGAGGGAGAGTCGGCTCAAGAGTCCGGCAAATACGAGTTTTCCCCAGGTAGCGCACCCCCTGCCGGTCCATGGTCCGCGCGGGGATGGTCCAGGTAAGGGTAACTTTGGCGCCCTTCCGCGTGGCCCGCAGATCAGCCGGCGGCCGCGGCAGCTCCAGCGAGGGCGGCAGTGGCGGACCGATCGATGCGCAGCCGGTCAACCAAACCAACGCCGCCAGCGCCAGCCATTGTCCTCGTAGAAGCTTCATGCGTGGAAACAACAGACTACATCAGTTGCTCAGCTCGTGTTGGCAGCCTACTTCACGAGACGGTTGTACTTCTGCAGCACCTCGCGAAGTCGATCATGGGGCAGCGCTACCACCGTACGCCCGTTTACTCCGGTCATCGTCTTGGCGGCGACTATGGCATTGATCACTGCCTCCTCAGTAGCTTGCACCGTCGCCAGAAAAACGGGATTGATTTGATCGTTAGGCAGCATCGTGATCTGACTCGCTCGGCTCGCCAACGCCGTTCCCGGATTTGCCGTCGAAAAAGCGATGAAGATGTCCCCCGATCCATCGCCCGAATAACTCCCGTCCCTCCCCAGCCCCAGCGAAACTCTCTTGGCCACGCGCTTCAGTTGGGTCGGGATCAACGGAGCATCGGTCGCAACAATGACGATGATCGAGCCGACATCGTCATCCCACACCGGCGCTCCTCCAATCTCGCGTCCAACCGGCACACCCGCGATCCGCAGCTGATCAAGCTGCCCATAATTGCACTGCACCAGCACCCCCACCGTGTATCCCCCGTATTTAGCATCGAGCACTCGCGAAGCTGTGCCAATCCCACCTTTGAATTCGTTACAAATCATTCCCGTTCCGCCGCCCACGTTCCCTTCTTCCACCGGACCGCCATGAGCGCTATCCAGCGCATGGAAAACGTCCTCGGGCTTAACATGAAATCCATTAACATCATTCAAGTAGCCATCCCAGGTTTCGGCAACCACCGGTAACGACCACGAATAGCCGTCCTTGTCAGGAGCGTGGTGTTTCACCCGCCAGGCGATCACCGCATCACGCACCACACCCACACTGTGCGTGTTCGTGATCATCACCGGACCTTCCAGAAAGCCCGACTCCTCAACCCAGGTCGTGCCCGTCATCTCACCATTCCCATTCAGCGTGAACCATCCGGCAAATACTGAATCGCTGGAATCCTTGCCGCGCGGGAAAACCGCGGTCACTCCAGTGCGCACCGGTCCCGTACCTATCTTCAGAGGTCCATCTCCGGAGATCAGCGTAGTATGGCCGACCTCGATCCCTTTGACATCGGTGATCGCATTCAGCGGCCCAGGTGTTCCATCAAAAGGGACACCCAGACCGCGGGCCCGAGGGTTTGCCTGGCTACACGCAAAAGGGATCAGTACTGCCAAACTTCCCAGAACAATCGAAAACGCACATATCCTTTTCCGTATCATGGCCTCCACAGTATCAAATAGCTCTTATTTTTGTCTGACTGCTGACCGCATGAGACTCAGCCTCGACGAAACTTAGCTGGAAAATGTCCCAAATCTGAATTAACGATTTCACCTAGTGAGCGCAATATCTTGACAATCGCGCATGTCGAGAAATAAAGTTGCGAGCACTGCAGCCGTTCAGTCGCGCCATTCATCCCGCAAACCCGGCGCACCCAAGTGCATTAGTAAGGAGCGCGAAATGCACCGTCTAACGCGTGCTGTAACTGTCATTCTGGTTCTCATCGCCTTACCTTTCGCCACGTTGGTCCACAGCCAATCCTCCACCACTTCTTTGCGCGGAACGGTTTCCGATCCCCAGGGCGCAGTCCTGCCCGACGCCACAGTGACTCTTTCCAACCCAAGCACAGGTTTTTCCGAATCGAAGAAGACTGATCGGGACGGTGTCTATCAATTCCTGCAGCTTCCGCCCGGAACCTACACCCTCACCGTGGTCAAGGCTGGATTCGCCCCCCTCAAAGAAAGCAACCTGGAGTTGCTCGTGAACGTCCCGGCGACGTCGAACCTTTTCATGCGCGTCAAAGGCGAAGTAAACGTGGTTGACGTCACCAGCACCGGCGTCCAGGTCAACAGTCAGGATGCCACGATCGGAAACGCTTTCGGCACTTCGCAGATCGCAGCGCTGCCTTTCGAAGGCCGCGATCCCACCCAGATTCTAAGTCTGCAACCCGGCGTCACCTTTGTCGGCACCAATGTCGACCAGGACTACGACAGTCGCGGCGGGTCAGTGAGCGGCGCACGCAGCGATCAGACCAACATCACCCTCGACGGCATCGACGATAACGACCAGGTCAAAGGCTACGCCTTCAAAGGCGCTCTGCGCTCGACCTTGGATTCCCTTCAGGAATTTCGCGTGACCACAAACAGCGCCAACGCAGATGAGGGCCGCTCTTCGGGAGCGCAAGTCTCCCTGGTCACAAAAGGAGGAACCAACAGCTTTCACGGTTCAGTTTACGAATACAACCGCAACAACGTAGGCTACGCCAACGACTGGTTCAACAAGCAGGCAGAATTGGAATCCGGCCTGCCTAATGTTCCCGGCCAATTGATCCGAAACACTTTCGGGACGACTTTCGGTGGTCCCATTCGCAAGGATCGCATTTTCTTCTTTCTGGCCTACGAAGGTCAGCGCACCAGGGAGAACGTGCAAACCACGCAGGTCGTGCCCAGCCCCAATCTGCGGCAGGGGATCATGAGTTATCCCTGCACCCAGGATCCTCGCTGCCCAAGCACCGGAATCGAGCAGTTAACCACTGCGGACCTCGCCGCCCTTGACCCCAATGCGGCAGCAAACGGAACCTGCCCCTGGGCAAATGTCCAGGGAGATTGCGGCGTCGATCCTAATGTGCTCACCGTGTTTAACCAGTACCCGACAGCAAATACGACCGCAGGTGGAGGAGATGGTATCAACTTTCAGGGCTACACCTTCCCGGCGAAGACGCCGGGGATGCTGAACACTTATGTAGCCAAGTTCGATTTCAATCTCAGCCAGAACCAGCACGCATTCGTGCGCGCCGGAATGGTCGGCGACAATTCCGGACAAGGCCCGCAGTTCCCCGGCCAGCCCCAGAGTGTCGTAACCACCGACAACAGCAAGGGGCTAATCGTAGCTTATACGGCAACCTTACGCTCAAACTTGATTAACAATTTGCGCTACGGACTGATTCGTCAGAGCGTCGGCAACATCGGGCAATTAACCGCCCCCTACATCGCATTCGGCAACGGCCCTACCTCTCTCGCCGCGCAAACCTACACCACCACCGCCACCGTGCCAGTGCACAACCTCGTAGATGATCTGGCCTGGGTCAAGGGCAAGCACACGATTGGGTTCGGCGGCAATCTTCGCATCATTACCAACAATCGCAGTACGGACGTCGACTCTTTTTCCAATGCCCGTAGCTATACGCTGTGGCTTTTTCCCACCTCCCTCATCGCCGGGCAAGGAAACAGTCTCGATCCCAGCGCCCCCCAATTTTCATCCCTGAATCTTCCCGCGGTCGATCCCAATTTCCAGACTGGCTATGACTTCCCCGTAATCGCACTCACTGGCTTGATCGATTCCGGCTTCGCCGACTACAACATCACCAAGCAGGGAGTCCAGCTTCCCGTCGGAGCCCCGTCCCAACGCCATTTCCGAGCCACCGAATTTGAAACCTATGTCCAGGACTCATGGCGCGTGACGCCCCAGTTGGTGCTTACCTACGGATTGCGGTACACGCTCTTGCAACCGCCTTATGAAACGACCGGGGAAGAAGTGGTGCCTTCCATCAGCCTCGAGGCCTTCTTTAAGCAGCGTAGTCAAGCCATGCTGGCCGGCCAGAACTACAATCCTCCCATCAGTTTTGAGCTAGGAGGAAAAGCGAACAACGGTCCGCCTTACTGGAGTTGGGACTATGGGAACGTGGCCCCAAGATTCGCTTTCGCCTGGTCTCCCAAGGCCGATAACGGTTTCAGACAACGGCTCTTTGGCGGGACGGGGAAGACCTCCATCCGCGGCGGCTACGGCATTTACTACGATCACTTCGGTCAGGGGATTGTCGACAGTTTCGACAGGAACGGTTCGTTCGGCCTGAGTGGCTCGATTCAAAATCCCATCGGACAATACTCCATCGACGGCGCCGACGGCGTCCCCGCTTCTCCGCGCTTCACCGGCCCGAATGCCATACCAGCCGGGGTTCTTGTGCCGACCCCGCAGGGGCCATTTCCGAAACTCGCCCCCAGCGGGGTTGCCGCGGCGGGCGCGACTACCTACTGGGGCCTCGATGACAAGATGAAAACACCTTACTCGCACGTGTTTGACTTCACAGTCAGCCGCGAGCTTCCGAAGAACTTTCTCTTCGAGGCAGCTTACATCGGCCGCCTCGGGCGCCGCCTGTTGCAAGAGGAAGATCTCGCCATGCCGGAGAATGTTCGCGACCCCAAGTCCGGCGTCGATTACTTCACCGCAGCCACCTTGTTTTCCAAAATGGCGGGCGCCGCCGGCGGCCCAACTCCCGTGGGCTCCGTGACCACCGCCAACGCCGGGACGTATTGGGAGGACATGTTTCCGGCTCTCGGGCAGTTTCCCACGTCCGGGGGGCTGGTGCCGGCCTCGCAGCTCTACGGTTGTTCAACCGTGCCGCTGGGAAGTGTGGCCGGAAACGCAAACGTCACCGTCACTCAAGCCATGTACGATTCCTTCGCCTGTAACGTGCACAACGAAACTCTCCCACTCATTTTCGCCGACGTGCCCGGAGAGTTTGGCACCGCTGGCTGCTTCCCCTTGTGCGCCAGCGTCGGCGGGCAAGTCACACCGTACCTCTACTTCAACCCTCAATTCACCTCGCTGTATGCCTGGCGCAACGCCGGCACGGCCTCTTATCATGCACTTCAGTTGATCCTGAGGCGTGGTATGACTCATGGCCTGCAGTGGGACTTCAACTACACGTACTCAAAGTCGATTGACATCGGGTCCAGTGCCGAACGAATCAATGCCTACGACGCCTATTACCAGGCCGACCAAATTATTAACTCATGGTCCCCCGCCCAGCTTCGAGGCGTGTCCGATTTCGACACCACTCATCAGTTCAACACCAACTGGGTCTACGAGCTACCCTTCGGCAGTGGAAAGAGATTTGCCGCATCTTCAAAGGGCTGGGAGAACGCACTGGTTGGCGGCTGGCAGTGGGCCGGGCTGGCTCGCTGGACCAGCGGCTTTCCCACCACCATCGAGACTTTCACCAGCTTCCCCACCAACTGGTACCTGCCCTCAACCGCGATCCTGAACGGCCCCAAGCCAAAGACCGGCGCATTTATCGATCAAAACGGCAATCCGGATCTTTTCCAGAACGCAGCCGCCGCCCAGACCGAATTTCGCTACTCCTACCCCGGCGAGTCGGGACAGCGCAACGAACTTCGCGGCCCCGGCTACTTCGGCATCGACACGTCCCTCAGCAAGTCCTGGATGATTCGCGAATCGCAGAGTCTGAAGTTCAGTTGGGACATCTACAATGTAACCAACGCCGTCCGGTTTGACGTGGCCCCTTTGCCTCAGACCACAGGCCAGCTGGAGCAACCTTCCTCTGCCTTCGCCACCTACAGCAGCACACTCACCAAACCTCGCGTGATGGAGTTCGCGCTGCGCTACACTTTCTAGGCCTATGAAAAATACGCCCTGGTCCTCCCTGCTGCTGTTCGTCGTCTGCATTCTCCTGCTCGGCCCCGCCCGGGCCCAATCAAAGCCCGCAGCCGATCTGATCATCACCAACGTCAAGATCTGGACAGTCGACAAGTCCCTCCCCACCGCCCAGGCAGTAGCCGTGCTTCAAGACCGCATCGTCGCCGTAGGTTCCAATGCAGAAGTCGACCTGTGGCGCGGTCCCAACACAAAAGTGATCGATGCCGCTGGAAAGCTTCTGCTGCCCGGCTTCAACGACGCCCACGTCCATTTCGTTTCCGGCGGCGAACAGCTCGATAACGTCCAACTAAAAGATGTAACCAATCCCCAGGAGTTCGCCCGCCGCATCGCCGAGCGCGCGAAAATCACTCCCAAAGGCGAGTGGGTGTTAGGCGGCAACTGGGACGAAACCAAGTGGAACCCGCCCGACATGCCCACCAAGGAAATGATCGACGCGCTCACCCCCGATACTCCCGTCTTCGTCAGCCGCTACGACGGCCACATGGGACTCGCCAATTCCGTCGCTCTCCGCCTCGCCGGCATCACCGCCCAAACCCCTGACCCGCCCGGCGGCACCATCGTCCGCGACGCACAAGGCAACCCAACCGGAGCTCTAAAAGACGCGGCCACCGACTACATGGAAAAAGTAATCCCGCCGCTCTCCCACGACCGCCGAGTAAAAGTAGTCAAGCGCGCATTAGCCTACGCCGCCTCGGTCGGCGTCACTAGCGTCCAGCACATGGTCGCCAGCTACAAAGATATCGAGGTCTACTCAGAACTTCTCCAGCGCGGCGAGCTAACCACCCGCATCTACGCCGTTCCGCTCATCACTCACGTCGACGACCAGGCCAAGCTCGGCATCGGCCACGCTTTCGGAGGACCCTATCTTCGCATCGGCGCCGTCAAGGCCTTTGCCGACGGCTCTCTCGGCTCCGGCACCGCCTATTTCTATGAACCATTCTTGAATCAGGGAACGAATCGCGGCCTGCTCTCTGACGAAATGCACCCCACCTCGCTCATGCGCGATCGCTACATGACAGCCGACGCCGCCGGCCTCCAGATCTGCACCCACGCTATCGGCGACGAAGGTATATCGACCATCCTCGATCTTTATGCCGACGTCGTCAAAGCCCATGGCGAAGCCGATCGCCGCCTCCGCATCGAGCACGCCCAGCACATGGCTGCCAAGGATTTCGATCGCTTCGCCCAGTTGCACGTAATCGCCTCCGTCCAGCCCTACCACGCCATCGACGACGGCCGCTTCGCCGAGAGCCACATCGGACACGACCGCGCCAGCCGCACCTACGCCTTCCGAACATTTCTAGATCACGGCGTCCGACTCGCCTTCGGCACCGACTGGGAGGTAGCCCCGCTCGACCCCGTGCTGGGCGTCTACGCCGCCGTAACCCGCGCAACTTTGGACGACAAGAATCCCAATGGCTGGTTCCCCGAACAGAAGCTAACGGTCGCCGAAGCCGTCGAAGCCTACACCATGGGCTCGGCCTATGCCGAATTTCAGGAAAAAGAAAAAGGCTCGATCACACCCGGCAAGCTTGCGGACATGGTTCTGCTAAGCGCCGACATCTTCTCCATCGCTCCCGCAAAAATCCGCGACGTAAGAGTTCTCAAAACAATTGTCGGAGGAAAACTGGTGTGGGATGCAAGCGCAGCACCAGTCCGAGCAGCATCATCGAAGTAACATCACTGGCCTTGGCTCTTCACCTTCTGGGCAAATCCGAAGATCAGGAACACCAGAGCCATACCCATCAGAAACCCGCCGGCAACGTCCGAATAGCGCTCATGCGTAAAGTGCTGCAAGAAAATGCCTGCCACCAACGCCAGCAATCCCACCGGAACAAACCGACTAATCTTGCTCTGATTCATACCATCTCCATGGCATCACGACTTTCCATCACACAAGCCCCGATCGAATCTTATTCAAGCTCCGCCTGCATCGATTCGTAATTGTATACTTGAAGTTCGCATCAACTAGCGCGCACACGTCCTGGACACATTCGCAAGATGACGAAAAAGCTCCGATTCCTGGTCTCTCTTCACACCCGCGACAACGATTTCCAGATGGCACAAGCGAAATCTGCTGAAGAGACGGCACGCAAGCTCGGCAGTGACGTCGAGATCGTCTATGCCGATGACGACGCGGTGCACCAGAGCACTGAACTTCTAAAAGTAATCCAAAGCCGGGCCGAGTCCCGACCCGATGCGATTTTGGTAGAACCCGTCGGAGGCATGGCCCTGCCTCAGGTTGCCGGAGCCGCCATCGCCGCCGGAATCGGCTGGGTTGTCCTGAACCGGAAACCGGAGTACCTGCCGGACCTCCGCAAAGCGACGACGACACCCGTCTTCGCCGTCAGTTCCGATCACACCGAAATCGGACGCATACAAGGAAAACAATTCGCCGCGCTGCTGCCCACGGGCGGTTCTGTTCTGTACATTGAAGGACCCACGCACAGTCCCTCGGCCCAAAAGCGCACCTCCGGCATGCTGGAAACGAAACCGCCAAACATTCAGGTAGTGCTGTTGAAGGCACGCTGGACAGAGGAAAGCGCCGGCCGCGCGGTGCAGTCCTGGATGAAAATCGCCACTTCACAAGGCGCGTCAATCAACCTGGTCGCCGCGCAGGATGACTCGATGGCGATGGGCGCTCGCAAAGCTTTCAAGGAGATCGCCAACCAAGCCGAGCGTTCTCGATGGCTGAGCTTGCCGTTCACCGGATGCGATGGCCAGCCGGCGACCGGCCAAGCCTGGGTGCGCGACAAATTGCTCGCTGCGACCATTCACATTCCGCCGCTTACCGGGCAAGCGATGGAAATTCTGGCAAAAGCGCTTCAGGACGGAACCCGACCGCTTGAACATTACCTGACCAAGTCCTCCTCGATTCCTCCCCTCGAATCGTTGCTTCCGCGAAAACCTTGATGTATCTCGGCCGTGTCCACGAGCCTGCTATTTTGAGTCGGAATGCTCGTCAGCTGCCGAAGCCGCGGTCGGAATCTCCACTCGAAACACAGACCCTCTCCCGATCTCGCTCTCTACGCTGATCGTTCCGTTGTGATGCTGCACGATCCACTGCGCAATAGCCAGGCCCAGGCCAGCCCCGCCCTGCTCGCGACTGCGCGCCTTGTCCACCCGGTAGAAGCGCTCGAAAATCCTGGCTTGATCCTCGGGCGCAATACCAACCCCGGTGTCTTCGACGTTCACGGCGACGTGTCCGTCCTTCTCCTCGGCCCAGAGCGTTATTTTTCCCGGCGAGGCCGCGTACTTGAGAGCGTTGTCGATCAGAATATCGACCACGCGCCGCAAAGCATTTTCGTCCCCCATCACCGGCATCCGCTGAACTTCCAGGTGCTCCTCGAACTGCAAATTGCGCAGCGCCGCAACTTGTCTCCACTTCGCAGCCGACGCCCGCAAAGTCACAAGCAGGTCGATCGGACGAATATCGAGCGCTTCGCCGCCCGAGTCAGCCCGAGCCAGATCCAGAAGCTTCTCCAGAAGTTTCGCCGTGCGCTCCGATTCCAGAAGAATGTTCCGCAGCGCCTCGCGGTATTCCGCCTCATCTCGCGACCGCCGCAACGCCAGCTCGGCCTCGGTGTGGATGAGAGCGATCGGAGTGCGCAGTTCGTGCGATGCATCGGCCGTAAACTCCGTGATCCGCCGAAACGCTGCTTCGATTCGCCCCAGCATTTCATTCAAAGTATCGGACAGGCGTTGCAGCTCATCTCCCGTATGCAATGGCTCAAGCCGGCTGCTGAGGTTGTGTCCCGAAATCGTCCGGGCCGTCCGGGCCAGCGCGTCGACCGGCGCCAGGGCCTTGTGGCTCAGCCAGTAACCAATGCCCGATGCACCCAGCAGCAGCACCGGCGCAAACCATAGTAGGTATCCGCGGAAGGCATCCAGCGTCTCGATTTCTTCATCAATTGGGTGCCCGATTCGCACCACGTACGCTCTCCCGCTCACGGCCATCAGCTCGCTCATGAAACGAAAATGCTCGTGCCCTAGTCTGCGATTCTCATACCGGGGCTTGACTAGCTGATCCGGTGAGAATTGGGGGAGCGGATGCTTCTCGAAAAACCTCGATCCATAAATGAATTTGCCGGCCGCATCGCTGATTTGCAGATAGTCTGCCGATCGCTCGATCTTGTAGCCTTCGCTGATCTCCTCCTGCAGCTGCGCGGCAGGCACATCTTTTCGCGCTTCCAGGAATCGTTGCAGGTCAGCCTCCTGACCCTCCAGCACCTCGTCAGCAATGTCCAACAAATTCTTCCGCAGGATGAACCACATGCCCGCGCCAAAAACGATTTCGGCGAGCAGGAAAATGGCGAAATACCACAGCGTCAACCGCATACCGATCGAGAGTTTCTTCACTCCGCCGGCTCCTCACGAATCATGTAGCCAATGCCGCGCACCGTAAGAATCATCTTCGGCATGCCTTCCCGATCCACCTTCTGCCGCAGAAGCCGCACGAACGCATCCAGCGTGTTGTCTTCGATTTCCCGATCTAAGCCCCAGACAGATTCGATCAGTGTGCGCCGGGGAACCACTTTGCCGGCGCGGTAAATCAAGCGCTCCAACAGACTGTATTCCGTGCGCGTCAGCGAGATCGGAATTCCAGCGCGCGAAACTTGCCGCGATTCCGGATCGAGAATAAGATCGCCGACTTGCAGCCGGTTCTCCGGACGCGACATGGAGCGTCGCTGGATCGCGCGCAAACGCGCCATCAGTTCGTTGAAGCTGAACGGCTTCGTAAGATAGTCATCGGCTCCTGCGTCCAGGCCGCGCACGATGTCTGGAACCGAATCCTTGGCGGTGAGCATCAGCACGGGTGTAGCAATTCGCTCCTTGCGCAGCCTCTTGGCCAGTTCGAAGCCATTCAGCTTCGGCAGCATCACGTCCAGCACCACCACGTCAAATTCATAAGTCTGCGCTAGTTCCCAGCCTTCGCTCCCATCCGAGGCGCACGTCACGTTGTGGCCGTCCTCCGTCAGGCCGCGGCGCAGCAGTTCCAACATTCGAGGTTCATCTTCGACGACAAGCAGTTTCACAAGGTCTCGTTGTACCACACTTCCGGTCCACGTCACTCTCGGTTGTGTACCTCCTAATTTATGCGGCCTAGCCTGAAGATTGTCTGAAGCCGCGGGCTGGGCCTCAACTGACGAGTGTGACGGAAGGTTCAGTACCCAGGCACAAACATTCCCAAATATTTACATCGTTTTCAGCGTAACTTCAGGTTCGCTGCGTAGCATTGCTCTATCGTCCGCATCTTCGCCGCAGATTAAGAAAAGGAGTTGCTCATAAATGATGAAGAGGATGAACTCGCACGGCCAACAGCTTTCCAGGAAGTTTTTCGCTACGGTCTGCGTATTGGGATTCGCTCTCGCAGGCGTCAACACCGTGTCCGCCCAGGGATTCGCCGTCACTAAGAAGATCCCGATTCCCGGCCACGGCAAGTGGGACTATCTCACTGTAGATGACGGCGCACGCCGTCTCTACGTCTCTCACGGTGCGCAAGTGGAAGTGATTGACCTGGACTCTCTCACCCTCGTAGGCAGCATCCCCAATACCCCGGGAGTGCACGGCGTCGCGCTTGCCCCGGATCAGGGACGCGGGTTCACCAGCAACGGCCAGTCTTCAACCTCCACGGTTTTCGACTTGAAAACCCTGAAGACCATTTCCGAAATCAAGACAGGCCAGGAGCCCGATGGCATCATTTTCGATCCTGCCACCTCCCGAGTGTTCGCGTTCGATGGTGGCGACAATAAAGCGACCGTCATCGACGCCGCGACTGCCAAAGTCGCCGGCAGCGTCGATCTTGGCGGCGGCCCCGAATTCGCCGCCGCTGACGGCAACGGCTCCGTTTACGACAATCTGGAAGAGCAGAGCCAGGTCATCAAGATCGACTCCCGCAAACTCACCGTCGAGCAACGCTGGCCCACCGCTCCCTGCGCTTCCCCCAGCAGCATGGCGATCGACCGCGCCAACCGACGTCTATTCCTTGGTTGCCGCAGCAAAGTGATGGCCGTCATGAATGCTGACACTGGCCAGGTCATCACCACCTTGCCGATTGGCGATCACGTCGACGCCACCGCCTTCGATCCAGAAACCAAACTCATCTTCAACTCCAACGGCGAGGGCACGATCACCGTCATTCGCCAGGACAGCCCTGACAAATACTCGGTCGTGGAGACGGTCAAGACTCTGCCCCGAGCCAAGACCATGGCCCTCGACCCGAAAACCCACCGTCTGTTCTTGTCCACCGAAGAATCCGGACAGTTCGAAGTGCTGGTCGTGGGAAAATAGCTGATACTGAGTCCAGAGGATTCAATTATGTTTTCGCACTGCCGATCCTTCACGCGCTTAGTGTTCCTGTTGTGCCTGATGTTCACACAACTTGGACTGATTGGTTGCACGAGGAGGTCCACCGCCCAAACGTCAGTGGATTTGCAGCTCAAAGTGAATGTCCCGTTTCGCTTCGTGGCCTATGGCGACACTCGCTTCCACGATCCTAAGGATACGGAAGCCGCCAATCCTGCCGTGCGCGTCGCTCTGGTGCAAGCCATCGCCGAGGCTAATCCCGCGTTCATCTGCTTCACCGGCGATATCGTCTACAACGGATATGACGCCAACGATTGGAAAGTCTGGGACTCAGAAACCAGCATTTGGCGCGACAAGAATATCCCGGTCTATCCGGCGCTCGGCAACCACGACCTGCACGGCGACGAAAAGATTGCCTTGGGCAATTATTTTCAGCGTTTCCCCAATCTGAAGAACAGCCGCTACTACTCCATGCGAGCCGCTAATACGCTCACGCTCGTGCTCGACAGCGCGCTGGACGAAACCTCTGGACCGCAAGGCCAGTGGCTGGCCAACAAGCTCGACAATATTCCAGCGGATGTGGACTTCGTTTTCCTCATGTTCCATCATCCGCCGTACACCAGTTCCTCCGACGCCAAGCTATTTGGTGGAGGGCACTCGGCCCGGGCAGGGGAACAACATCTGGCCAAAATGCTGGAGGAACGCCAACCCCACGCCCGCGCCCGTTTCGTGGTTTTCTCCGGGCATGTGCACAACTACGAGCGCCACGAGCACGGTGGCGTCACTTACTTCGTCACCGGTGGAGGCGCGGCTCACGCCTATCCCATCGAGCGTGCCCCTGACGATCCATACCAAAGCAAGGAAATCAACTACCACTATCTGCTCGTCGAAGTCGACCATCAGCAGCTCAAGATTACGATGAACCGCCTCGAGTTGAATAACGGCAAAGCGGTGTGGACGCAACCGGACTCGATCAAGATTGCGGTTCCCGCCTCAACCTCCGTCGCGGATGCCGCGCGCTGAGTGCTGTTGGCGCCTGCAAGATGTGTCTCCACCGTACAAAGACACCGTTGGCTGCTGTCACATGTGTTTCAGATTCAGTGTCCGCTCGGTCGTTGCATTAGTGGGCTCTCCGTTACGCGGAAACTAGGTCGAATCGGCAGCCGGATGAGTTTGCTTGATAAACTTCATTTGCCGATTCCAGTTCGCACCCGCTCCCGGGGACAAAGGAGATTAAAGAATGACGAAATGGCCTCTCGCGCTGTCGAGCTTTGTAATTGGGATAATCATCCTTCCGGCGCTAATGTATCTCTATTTCCGGTTTGGCCAGCCGCCAGTCGCGGTCGCCGACAATCCCCTCCCTTTCGAGGCGGAAATCGTGAAGGTTCCGTTACACGCGCGCATCGACCGCGAAATGCCCAAGCAGTCGCCGGTGACCATCACCGACGACAACCTCGTGGCCGGGATGCAAATCTATCGCGAGCAATGCGCCTCCTGTCACGGCCTGAAGCAACCATCGAAGTTTGGGCCAAATATGTTTCCCATTGCTCCGCAACTGTGGCAAAGACACAAGAACCACCCGGACGTGGTGGGGGTAAGCGACGATCCCGTGGGCGAGACCTACTGGAAAGTAAAAAACGGAATTCGCTTGAGCGGCATGCCGTCGTATAAAGCGTTGTTGACCGAGGACCAGATGTGGCAGGTCGCAACGGTTCTTTCTGTCGCCGACAAGCCCTTGCCGCCCGCCGAGACAATCTTGGTCACACCGTTGTCATAAACAAACCGAGCGATCAAGCCGCTTTTGATACCCTCAAAGAAAGGCAAACCGTCCGAGGAGAAGCGTGGAGATATCGAGGATTTCACAATGCCGCTGTGGGGACGCCATGTTGATCCGCATTCCGCTGCTGACATTTCTCGCCGCGCTCCTGCTCTGCGCGTCCTCGCCCGCATTTGCTCAGGGCGGCCCACCCTACTACACCAATGATCCCGGCACTCCGGGCGATCTCAACTGGGAAATCAATATCGGCTACATGCCCTTTCTCTACAGCAATCAGTCCGTCTCCCACGTTCCCGACGTCGACATCAATTTCGGAGTCGGCGAGCGCATCCAGCTCACCTACGAGAATGCCTGGTTACGCGTCCACAATCCCTCTTCCCCAACTGCGTATGGTGTGGGTCAATCCAACCCCGGCGTCAAATGGCGTTTCTATGACGCCGGCGAGTCGGGCCTCTCTGTCTCGGTTTTCCCCCAGCTCTTTCTAAACAACCCTAACGACGCCGTCCACCGCCGGATCACTCCCGCCAGCGATACTTTCCTCCTGCCCTTCGAATTCACCAGAAAATTCGGCCCAGTCGACGTCGACTACGAACTCGGCTACCAATTCGTCCACAAAGGACCAGACGGCTGGATAACCGGCCTGGTCATCGGCCACGATTTCACTCCGAAACTAGAAGGCGACATGGAACTCTACGCCCAGGGAACCTTCCATCCCACCCAGAACCAGCCGACCATCGATTTCGGCGCCCGCTACAAACTCCGCCCGTCGCTAATCCTTCTTCTCATGGCCGGACGCAGCCTCGAACCCACCCGCAGCAATCAATCCTACTTCCTCGGCTATTTCGGTATGCAATTCCTGCTGTCCAGCAAGCGCCACAAATCCGAGTAGCCCTCCTGAGCTAGCCGTTTTCGACGCGCGCCTTTATATCCGCGTACGCCTCCTCGATGAGGTTGCTTAGCGCTGCGGTGTTTGTGGCCGTTCCCGGTTTCAACTTCACATGGCGCATGAACTTGCCGGTGCCTTGCAACAAGCGCGCCGGATCCCGCAGCGCTGCGCCCTGAAAGAACCCCACATTTACATGCGAAGTAAATACATTGACGTAGCCGAAGGGCGTATCTCCCAAACATGCAACCGGACACCCGTCATGCAAAAGCTCCCGGACTTCGTCTCCGCATTTTCGCATCACCTCAAACCACTGATGCGCGATGGCTCCCAATTCACCTGCATGCGCTTTCATCCACGCATCGATAGCAGGATCCCGCTCGACAGCGCCGTCGAATCGCAGCAATTCCGTTCTCATCGTCGCTCCACTGTCAGACTAGCGTTTGGGCGGGATAGCCGAGACAAGACTACAAGTTCGCGCCGAAGGCAAGCAGTCGGCCATCGCGATCCTTCACCACAAACTCACGCGAGTGCCATGGCATGTCGGCAAGTCCCCGCGTGAATTCCACGCCTCGAGCTGCATACTCAGCGTAAAGCGCGTCCGCATCTTCGATGCGTACGTACGCGTCAAGCAGTTCGTCCGAATATTTGTTGGGATTGGCTGTGGGAGGGTCCGCACAGCGAAAGTGAATCACCTGCTGGTCGCGCGCAACGATGGCATAGACCGGCGGGTCCTGCCACGTGCCCAAACACCTGAAGCCAAGCTTAGCTTCGTAATAGGCAAGCGTGCCGGGGATGTCCAGCGTGAAGAACTGAGGCGCGATCTGACGAATCATGGTGCAAGTCTCCTATAGAAAATGCTGGGCGGTGTCGACCGCGGGTCACCGGCTGTTTTCTCCTCGACTCGAGAGAACGATGTTCTGGTACACCCTCGCCCGCATTACGGGGCACAGCAAGAAATTTACTTGGGACAAGGCGCTGATGGTGCCGGGAGGGGGAATCGAACCCCCACAGAGCTTTCGCCCCTGCGGATTTTAAGTCCGCTGCGTCTGCCAATTTCGCCATCCCGGCCTTGCACTACTTCACCACGCACTACACCGGCCGCACCATGTCAATATCGCATAGCCCCTGCATACCTGCCAATTAGCGCTTGCGATGGAAAGGTCGGTAAGGCTCTTCACGGGAGGGCGGGGATTAAGCAGGCACACGACAATTTCGCAATCTGTTACTCATGATCAGCCTTCCATAGTGGACACATCTCCCGCATCCACGCCCGCTTCCTTCGCCTTAAGGAACCGCCGCAGGATTTTCCCCGATCGAGTCTTCGGCAAAGCCGCCACAAACTCCAAAATCATCCTGGAATCAGCTGCCAGTCGCGACAGATATCTGTCTCCGTCTCCAAAGCCCCACCCCCGCCAGACAATAAACTCCCACGGCGACCAGCAGCAGCGCCCGCATTCCAAACAGCAACGAGAGATTTTCCAGGAGTCCTCCCGCCACCGCGCCCAACATGTTAGCTCCCAGCGCCGCGCTGGGCGACTCCGCCGCCCGAAATTCAGTAGCAAACAGGATCCCGGCAAATACCACCGGCACAGAAAACACGACCACCGCAATCATCCCTACAACCGTCGGTGATCCGCCAATCCGTTCAAACGGAAACCAGTACGCAATCCCCAACCCCGCAACCAAACCCGCCCAGATCCAGAACGGCGGCCAGCCCTTCCACCCGCGTTCGACTACTGCGTTGGCCAGCAATAAAGCAATCAGTAATGCCGAAATCACAATCCCATTCACCTGCCACACCGTCCCGAAGAACAGCGCCAACCGGCTGATCACCTGCGTCTCCAGCAAGAGAAATCCCGCGCCCATGCCGAAAAAAAACAGCGAAGGAGGCTTCCGCCGCGCGCCTCCAATCTGCGCATACAGTCCAATCGCAATCAGAATCACCAGCACTCCAATGGAATAATAAGTCCGCGGAATCCATCGCCCTTCCTGATACAGATAAGGCCAGTCATCCGTCGTAATCGGCACCGGCTTCTCCCCTACGTCGAACGCGTTCTTTCTGGCAAACTCCGCCAGCCGCGGATCCGCGACCATAGCCTCTTCCACCCGGTTCCCCGGTGAGATGACAAAACACACCGGCGAGACGCCGTAATTCGATACCGCCGTGAACGCCACCGCAGACTTCCCAAACGTCTGCTGCAACATCTCGACCAGCCGCATCGCCAGCCAACGGTGGTCTACCACGAACTTCACAAAAATCACGCCATTCGGGTTCAGGTGCCGGCTGGCCTCGCGAAACGATTCCTCGGTGTAGACGAAGTTGTCGATCCGCATATTGGCGTAGTCGGAAAACTGAGAGTGCGAATCCAGCAGTCCGAACAGAATCAGGTCGTAGCGCTGCGTTGTGCGTTTCAGAAACGCCCGCGCATCATCCAGATGAATCGACACTCGCGGCGAATCATAAGGGTGTTCCGGATGTTTCCGTTTCCCCAGTTCCAGAATTGCCGGATCAATTTCCACCGCATCCACCAGCCGGCTGTTATGGCGCAATGCCGCCGCCACATCGTTCCCCGTGCCCGAGCCCACGATCATCACCGCCGGATTCGGCGCGGCAAAACGAAACGGCATGTTGTAGGGATTCTCCTCCGGCGCTTCCTTCATCAAACCCGGATGCCGCGCCAGAAATTCGTCCGATAAATTCACGATCTGCTGGTAGAACTTGTGGTTCACCTGCATGGTTCCCCCGAAAATCTCGCCGTCCGGGGTATGCTCCGGCGTGTACTGGATTTGCTGATACGGTGTCCACACAACTTTGGTTTCCGGACCAGCTTCGCCATGCAGCAGCAGAACAAGTGGAACAATCAGGCTTGCCACCAGCGCCAAATCTCTTCGTGAAGTCTGCAGAAACGCAAAACCCAGCAGCACAACTCCCAGCCAGATCGCCGGCGCCAGCATCAATCGGCTGACCGCGAGAAACCCCACCACTCCCAACAGGCTTCCCACAAGATTCCACGAATAGGCCCGCAGCACCCTCGGAGCCCGGTCCATCTGGCTGCTCACGGTCTGTCCCAGGGGCACAAAAACCGAAACGATCAGCAGAAAAAGCGCTCCCGCTATCAGAGCAGCCGTCCCGTACCGCCCCCAGTCCGGCGTGTGTCCCGAAGACCAGATCGCAATGTCCTTCGCGCCCCCCAGACTTTCCGAAATCCCTTCCAGCAACTCCGCGCCTCGCCCCGGCAGCCGCACTACCAGCAGCAATCCCAGAAAAGCCGCCAGCGCCGACTTCCACTGCATCTTTCTCCCAGCCATCGCGCAGCCGAGCCCGAAGCCCACGAAGCAAAGCAGCAGCGCCAGGTTCTTGAAATAAGCAAAGACCCAAACCTCCACCGCAATCCAGCGGATGAAAGCCAGCTCCGCAAACAGCGTGAGAAAACTCGCCAGCAAGAGCTGCCCCGGATTCCAGCCTTCGACGCCACCCCCCGCTTCAAGAAAGGGACGTCCACGCCGTTTCGCCACTGAAACCAGAATCCAGACAACAATCAGGATCGCGACCGCCAGAAAAAAGGCAAGGGGTTGTGAAGTCATGTTTTGAGGAGTTACTTAAAACTGCTGAGTTCAGGACGAACGCTGCATTATATCCCGCACGCTCTATTTTTTCGCCTGCGCGTATTCGTTCGCGCCCATGAAATGCAGCGAGACATAAGGCTCGTCACCGACCACCCAACTGTCGTGCCCCGGTGCAATGTAAAAGACATCGCCAGCTTTCATCTCGATCACGCGGCCATCGTCCATAGCCGCAGTCGCCCGCCCCGCGACCACCAGGCCAACATGTTCCACCATGCAACTCTTGGCGCCTGCAGCCTTCCCCACATGCAACGACCACTTCCAGCCCGGCTGGTAAGTAGCGCGCCCAATCGTCATTCCACCCACCTGGACAAGCTCGAACTTCCCTTTTTCAAAAGTTCGTACCTCATCTGGATTCTCAAACCGCTTCAGGATCACTTCGTGCACGATTCCTCCTACGCAGCAAGAAAATGTTGTTCCTATAGTAGTCAAAACCCGTATTCTTGTGCGGAGACAGTTGAACCTCAGAATCGAGGAAATAAAGACGATGAGCCCAAGAACCAATCCGGCCACGCCCTCCAACACACAGACGCGACGCCAGGCAATGGCAGGCATCGCAGTCACATTCGGCAGTCTGACCGCGATTTCCAAGCTCTGGGGAAAAGCTCAGCAGCCGGCGAAAGAAGCTCCCAGCACTGAAGCCAACCGCTCGCGCACTTCTCTTCACCAGGAAGTCGATTTCAAGGCGACCCCTCGGCGCATCTACGAAGTCCTCCTGGATTCAAAGCAGTTCGCCGCCTGCACCGGCATGTCAGCCGAGATCGACCCGAAAGCCGGCGGAGCATTCACCACATTCGGAGGATTGATCGTAGGACGAAATATCGAACTCATCCCCAACCAGCGAATCGTCCAGGCCTGGCGCCCCACCCACTGGGACCCGGGCGTCTATTCGATCGTCAAGTTCGAATTGAGGCCGCGCGCTTCCGAAACCACAATAGTCCTCGATCACACCGGCTTCCCGGAAGGCGACTACGACAGCCTAAACACCGGCTGGAAACCAAGATACTGGGACCCACTGAAGAAATTCCTAGCGTAGGACTTTGACGGTGCGGGACGGACACTTCCGTCCGTCGCCTTTGACTTGGTCAGCCGAAGATCTTTCGCATGTCGAGCTCGAACTCGTCCCGGAGCATGGAGTGCCCTAATGATCGAAGAAGCCCATTCATTAGGTCGGTTAAGGTACGGGGCTGTTCTTCGCGCATCCTCGAAAAATTCACCCCGACGTTCGCTTGGGAAGGCGAGTTTTGCTGCGCATGAAGCTTGAGACTACTCGGGGAAATCGCGAAATCACCGCCCGCAGGGTTAAATAAACTCTCGAACTGCCCCGAACGGCCCCTCAGGATCGGAGTATTCTGCACCGCCAGGTCGGCGAATAAGATGCCATCCCCATAATAGCCGTGGGACTTCCACCACTGTGCACCGATTCTTAGGAGGAGCGCAACGTACGCAACGACATCCAGGAGACTCCATTCTTCTTGTCCTTTTTCTTTGATCTGTGTGGCATGTGCTACCTCTAGCGCGTTGGTGATCCGCCACCGTGCCTCGTAGTCCAGGTTCTTGTGGTACCAACGGTACTCGAAGAAAGCGGCACTCCGATGTTCCGTGTCAATCGCGGGAGGCGACCCACTCAGAGTGCTCTGCACTCGCCGGTAGTTGCTATAAATAAGCCGTACGAAGTTATACTCATCATGACCATCCAGGGAACCACCCTGTCTTTCAGTGGGAATCAAAGCGAGCTTCAAATGAGTTCCCGACGCGCCCCGCTGTCCCGTAGGCCAGTCGACATAATTGATGCAGATAGGCATATCCCTTAATAACTCTTGAGCGCGTTGATAGACCCATGAATCTGGCAAGTTCCCGATAGACTGGCGTTCTCTGTCGATCAACCCCCTAAGCTGCGCGGCATCTGCTCGGACCGTTTGGTCGGCATTTCTTACCCAAGCGGGAGAAATATCTTTCTTAGTAACAAGGTAGAGTCGAGAATCGCTGCGGACCCGGATAACACAGAATCGGCAGCTTGTCTCACCCGGTTTGTAACACTCCATAATGTCGTAGGCAGGGGTGGGAGAGATGTTAGTCGCGATGGAGCTGGCGATGCCAGTCGTCAGCTCGGCATTAGATTTGACCCCGGTGAGTTTTGCTTCCGGGTCATTTCGGTTCTTTTCCACCCCGACGATCAAAATTCCGCCGAAGGTGTTTGCAAACGCCGCAACGTCTTTGACCGCGTCGTTCGCCCAAATGGTTTTGAAATCATGGCGGTTGCTTTCCGAGGGCTGCGCCCGTGCAAAGGCCACAATCGCGGAATAGCGTTGATCGTTGCCGAGATTTCCAAACTCCTCTGTAAAAAGGTCGACCATTAGCGCCCTGTCGCTCAAGGTTAAACAAACATCCATTCCTAGGATATAGCAAACGGAAAAGGCCACGACTCACGCCGTGGCCCCTTCATGACTAATCCGCGCAAATCCGTGGCAAAGAGCTCTAGTGTCTCCCTCCGCCAGGTCCGCCGCGCCCACGATCCCGCCCGCCGCCACCAGGCCGTCCGCCGCGCCCGCCGCGTCCCCGATCCCGCCCACCGCCGCCCGGCCGCCCGCCGCGCCCTCCACGATCCCCGCCATGCGGACGATCGCCATGAGGACGATCACCGCCTGCAACATGAGCAACCCCATCGCGGTTAAAGTTCGGCTCGCCTTCAGCTTCGTCAGGGAAATCTCCACCACCTTCAATCACCACGGTACCCGTCACCGCCGCAGCCGGAGCAAACTCCCCCTCGGCTCCAGCCGCCACCGGCAAACCTTCCGCAACCACCCCTCCGCCCATCTTCGCGCGCTGCTCTTTCAAAATCGCTTTGCGTGATAGCCGGATGCGGTTGCCTTCCACTGCCAGCACCTTCACCAAAACCTGGTCGCCTTCTTTCAACTCGTCGCGAATATCGCCAATACGATGCTCCGCCACTTCGCTGATGTGCAGCAACCCGTCGGTCCCAGGGATGATCTCGACAAACGCCCCGAAATCGGCGAGACGCGTAACCTTGCCGAGGTACGTCTTCCCTACTTCCGCCGTAGCCGTCAGATCGCCGATAATCTGCAGCGCCTTCGCCGCCGAAGCCTGATCGCTCGATGCCACCTTCACCAACCCGGAATCCTCAACGTCAATCTTCACTCCGGTCTGCTCGACGATACTGCGAATCATTTTCCCACCGGGCCCAATCAAATCGCGAATCTTATCCACCGGGATCTGCACCGTATAGAACCGCGGCGCAAAGTCAGAAATCTTCTCCCGTCCGGTAGAAATAACTTCTTCCATCTTCCCCAGAATATGCAACCGCCCGCGCTTAGCCTGCGCCAAAGCTTCCCGCATAATCTGCGAAGTAATCCCGGCAACCTTAATATCCATCTGCAAGGCAGTAATGCCATCTCGAGTGCCAGCAACTTTGAAGTCCATGTCGCCGTAGTGATCCTCGGCTCCAGCAATGTCGGTAAGAATGGCATACTGCTCACCCTCCTTCACCAACCCCATAGCCACCCCTGCCACCGGAGCCTTCAACGGAACTCCAGCATCCATCAACGAAAGCGAAGCCCCGCAAACCGTAGCCATCGACGACGATCCGTTCGATTCCAGAATGTCCGAAACCACCCGCATCGCATAAGGCCATGCTTCTTCCGTAGGCAGCACCGCCGACACGGCGCGCTCTGCGAGCGCCCATGTCCAATTTCTCGCCTACCAGCCCCCCGCAAAAACGCCACCTCCCCCACCGAAAACGGCGGAAAATTGTAATGCAGCATGAAGCGTTTTTTGGCTTCGCCTTCGAAGCCTTCGAGGCGCTGCATGTCGTCGGACGTTCCTAGCGTTGTGGTTACCAGGGCCTGGGTTTCGCCGCGGGTGAAGATGGCGCTGCCGTGGGTTCGGGGGAGGATTCCGGCTTCGATCCAGATGTCGCGGACTTCGTCGAAGGCGCGGGCGTCTGGCCTGCGCTTCTTTTCGATTACTTCCTCGCGGAAGATTCGTTCACGGAGAGTCTCAAAGTATTGCTTTAACTTTGCTTGGGCTTTTTCGTCATCTTCGGGGATTTCGGCTTGCAGCTTTTTCTTGAGTTCTTTGACTAACAAGTAGCTTTCGGCTTTGGGATGCTTCTTGGTGTCGAGGCGGTCCGAGAGGTCGGCGCCTACTTTCTTTTTCAGGGCGTCGTAATAGGCCTGGTCGAATTCTGGGGGGGTGACTGCCCTTTTTTTCTTGCCGGCCCGGGCGCGCAGGTCGTTGAGAGCGGCGCAGATCTTTTTTACTTCGGTGTGGCCGAATTCGATGGCGTCTACTACTACTTCCTCGCTGATTTCTTTTGCGCCCGACTCGATCATCACGATGCCGTCGGCGGTGCCTACTACCATGATGTTCACGAGGCTCTCGCGCATCTCGTCGTAAGTGGGATTGATGATGAACTGGCCGCCGATCTGGCCTACGCGGACTGCGCCGATCGGTCCAAGGAACGGAATGTCGGAAAGTGTTAGCGCGGCGGAGGCGCCGTTGATGCCGAGAACGTCGGGATCATTATTTGTGTCGGCGGAGAGCACGAAGGCGATGACCTGAGTCTCGCACTTGAATCCCTCGGCGAACATTGGACGTACTGGTCGGTCGATCTGCCGGCGGTGAGCACTTCGCGCTCGCTCATGCGGCCTTCGCGCTTGATGAAGCCGCCGGGAAAACGTCCACCGGCGTAGGTGTATTCGCGGTAGTCGACGGTGAGGGGGAAGAAATCGATGCCCTCGCGCGGGTCGGCGTTGGCCGTGGCGGTGGCGAGGACGACGTTGTCGCCGAGGCGGACTACGGCTGCTCCGTGAGCTTGCTTGGCTAATTTTCCAGTTTCAAATGAGAGTTGTTTGCCGCCGGCGAGGTCTACGGTAACGCTGCTAACTTCTGGTTTCATGTTTCATCCTTATAGAACAGCTGCTAGCTCCTAGCTTCTAGCTAGAAACCTTCCAGGCAGATTGAGAGAGTGGCGCGTCTGTACTTTCATCGATCTCGGATCGAGATTGGTGTGGTGGGATGCGCTCAAAAGATGCACGATGCAGAGATCTCAATGCTCGGCCGGCTTCCAGACGAAGGCGGCGTTCTCTTAGATACGTGGACGGGAAAAATCCTCTTCAGAAATCGCTCTTAGGAAGATCACAAGGGTGTACGCTTCATCGTTTCCCACCTCTCGCAAAAAACGCGAGAAATGGGGCACCCAGTTCCCAGGGTTACTTGCGGATGCCGAGCTTTCCAATGACGGTTTTATAGCGCTCGGAATCGTATCTCTTGAGGTAGTCGAGCAAGCGACGCCGCTTGCTGACCAGCATGAGCAGGCCGCGGCGCGAGCCGTGGTCCTTCTGGTGCGTCTTGAAGTGGTCCGTCAACTGGCCAATGCGTTCACTGATGATGGCGATCTGAACCTCGGGACTCCCCGTGTCAGTCGCGTGCGTCTGATACTGGTCAATTACGGATTTCTTTTGCTCTCTGGCTAACACTAACCTGGTGCACTCCTGTTCTGGTTTCGATTTATCTTGGTGACAGTAGTGAGGATAACACGCGGGCGGGAGGGGTAAAGGCCGCCTACGGCCACGGATTGGCAGCGGCCCACAGTACGTCGAAGGCCGTCATCACGCTGGCCCTTAAGTCGGGTCCTGCTCGAATGATGAAGCATTGTTTCTTGCCGAATCCGTTGAGGCTTGTGCCTAGGATAAGCATCATTTCGTCGTCTATGATATAGCGGTCGTGTAGTGGCGCAGAAGCGTGGACGCGGACTTCCAGCTGGCGACCCTCGGTTTTCCAGGCGGCGGCCAACCTTCGCAGCTCCCAGAGTCTCTCAAATTCTTAGTTAGCACTTTCACCTGGACCCTTGGGTCCACGGCGTGGAGGTGCTCAAGCGTTGTGTCGTCAAAATATGCATCGCACACCTTCGCGAACGCCTTCAGCTTCGACATTAGTTCATGGAGCGAAAGGGTGGCCTCGAACGCTTGCGCCGGATCAACAAAGACAATCGGCGGCTTGGATAGACCGAGCTCCTCCTCTATGGCCTTACGGACCCCCCTCCGGATGCTGAACTCGCCATCGTCGCTCGTCAGCTTGGCCCCTCTGCCGCATAAGAAGCCCAAGAGCTTAGGGAGATTCTTCGGCACCGGTAAGTTTGCGAGCTTGAAGAGCAGGGCCAGCTCCGATTTGCTCACGGTCTCTCTTCCCAGCTCTACCGTGTGGAAGTACATTAGCCGTAGAACCTGGTCGCCCGGTGTCAGAGTGTGGAAGCCCGGAAAACGGTCGACGAAGCTATTGACCGCATCCTTCATTCGCTATGCCCCATTGACCTCGTAGTGCGGACTGATCGAAGTTTGAGTCGGACAGTCATTTATTGTGGCGCTTTGCTCAGAGCCTTCACGAGCTCGGCCCCTCGCTTGAGACCGGGGGAGGTAAGCACCCATCCTTTCTCTTTGGATCCCGTGAACTCATTTCCGTGGCTGGCCAAGTGCGCAGCGTGGTTTCCGCCCGTAAAGCAGCCGGACGACTTGCAGAGAAGCCGCGCTGCCTTGTCATCAAATGCGGGGCTGCCCGTCGCCAAGAGTTTGCTTATCCCAATCAAGATGTAAACGTTAAAGGTTCGCTCTTTATCGTTTCTTCCGGGGATCTCAGAAGCGATGACCTCGGCTGCGCCGTCACCGATTTGAAAGACCTGTTGGAGTTCGTCTTCGGACACGCCGTTCTGGCTCATCCACGCCTGGGCACGTGAGGCTAGACCAGTGACCCCCTCCCCGGCCCCGGTGCGGATGTGCTTGGGATCGCCCAACGGGGATGTCTCCTCGTCCCCGAGGAGCGTCAGCGAAGCGGTAATCAACCGACGTCTTTCCTCAGGTGAAAGCGGCTCCAAAATCTCCATCAGCTTTGGCAACAGCTCTGCGGTTTTCATCTCCGACATGTTAACTGCCTCCTGCGATCTTACTGTTCTGTTGGGCCGACGCCTACCGCTGTGCGATCGGCCTTGCCTTCGGCCCCGAAAGCCCGTCTAGGAAGGCCTCAATCTTGTGTGGCATCGCGCGGTAGGTTCCGGCTCGAGGCGATTGCGCGAACTTATTCTCTATGGCGTCTTTGCCCCTTGCGCGAACTTGGTTAGCAGGTAGCCCGGTGAATTTTGAGATTTCTTCAACAGTCACGTCAGCTGAGATAGCGGCGTCCATCTGCGCGCCAATCGCGCGCGCAGCTAGCGTGAGGCGAACCCTATCTCCCCCGACAACCTCGAGTTGTTAATCAGAACCTGCCCCTTGTTGTCGATGCGACAGTGCGTGAGCGCCTTCGCCACGATCGGCTCAAGGCGCGTCTTGAGCACGTCATCATCGACGATAAACTGTTTCTTGAGCTCCTCTATCCCCATCACTCCCTCCACGCCATCTGGCGCCTTTCACGACTTCCTGTTGCTTGGAGTCTTCCTCGGGAGGTCGAACTCGACCGTCCTAGCCCCGTGCGGGGAAAGTCGAAACGTTCCTCGTGCCGATCCTCGTTCGAGATAGTCATTAATATTCTTCGCATCCCGGAGCGATTGATCCATTACCTTGGGTGCCACTCCTGCGCGAGCGTAGGCCCGGCGCATGTCGGGGGCAGTAAATTCCGGCTGACCTGTTTTCGTTAGAACGTAGGCGAGGACAGCAACAGTCTCCGGGTGACTGGTCGGCTTTTTCAATGCGATTATTTGTGCTCGCTTGCGGCAACCCCCACCTCTCGTTCGTGCGGCAATCCCAGCCGCCACAGCGGAAGCGAACATGTTTGTAAGCCGCTGGGCCTCAGACCGCACGAGATCCTCAGTTCTCTCAATCGCCCAGTGCGTATCTCCGATTGTCACCTTCACCTCAATCTTCTCCGCCATGAGGGCCCCCTCATCACAACTATCTCAGAAGTCGATTTCAATGTCAATGATTATTAACAAGTCGTAACAAGATACGTTGTACGGGCCTGCGAGACGGGCGACGGCTGCCGACAGCTCCCGCCGTTCCGGCGCGGGCGCCAGATACTCCGGATGGGAGATCGTTGAGCGCTTCCCCACACGCTCACTCTTGCGTGGCGGCTGTCCTTACGTGATAATGTGGTTTTTATTGGCTTTGTCGCTTGGGCTGGGGCTTTGGCTTCCAAGCATGGGATGAAGGGATCGTCCCTTCATCCGGTACACAGTCGGAATATCTGGCGCCCGCGACTAAACGGACAAAGGCCTCGCACCCGACGTTATGTTTAGATTGGAGTACATCGCTTACAAGCATTCAAGTACATACCATACTATATTATTCATTCGTAAGTCTTTATATTGCTTGTATTTCACGATATAAAGTCTAGGTATGTACGCGCCTATGTTGACCACGGCGGCTGCCGACAGCGCCCGCCGTTCCGGCGCGGGCGCCAGATACTCCGGATGGGAGATCGTTGAGCGCTTCCCCACACGCTCACTCTTGCGTGGCGGCTGTCCTTACGTGATAATGCAGTTTTTATTGGTTTTTTCGCTTGGGCTGGGGGTTTTTGGCTCCCAAGCATGGGATGAGGATCGTCCCTTCATCCGGTGCACAGTCGGGGTATCTGGCGCCCGCGCCGGAACGGGCGGTGATGTCGGCTAGGCGGTGGGGCTGAGTCTGCCCGTACAGGTCATGCGTCCTGAGGCGTATGATCCAGTCGGCGGGCGGCCCATTCAAGCCCGGCTTTGGCTTGAGTGGGGCAGCTCGGACCTGGACAGAGTCTTCCTACAGCTCCTTCGCGTTTTCGTGTCGTTTATTCCGAATCGATCTCTACGTCGCACAGGCCGTTGCATATGTGCGGGCTCCCCACATCCCCACTCTAAATTTCGGGAAGAACGCGAAATTTAGAATGGGCCACCCGCTCTTCGGCTCCGCTCAGGGCAGGTTTCTCAAGGGGCCTTCGCCCAGACTCGGGTTGACAAACCTTGAAGGACGCGAGGCGGCAGCCCGCGTAAAATGGCCGTTGGGGGATAACATGAATCGACTTCGAACCTGTTTAGCAGTCGTGGCTGCCTTCGTTCTGGGGGCTCTGCTATATCGCCCTTTGTCAGTGAGGGGGGCCACCGGTGGTGTGCATGTGCAAGCGGTAAAAGAGGGATATAACACTGGAATTCAAGGCGAGGAAATTGTGGATTTCGCTTGTACGCAAAATGCCTGCTACCTCGCCACCAGGTGAGACCAAACCGGGACAGGCTGGACGTTCTATATTTCGCGGCTAAATCGCATCGGTCGAGATGCTATCCGCGAAATGCATAGGTCCCTTGGGCAAGGTCGGGGCAGGCTCTTCGTCGGGCTTTCGGTCCGATTCGGAATGACATTCCTTGGTGGGAGACGGTTGGCCTCAGCGGCTGAAGCCTGTTCCATTCTTGTGGCGCTTTGCTGCACGGCTGAAGCCGTGCCCTTCCCGATCAAAGTCAACATCAACGTCAAAAGACGTCGGACAGGAGTGTCCGACCCACTCGGGCCGCTTAGTTCGCGTCAAAACGGGTCGCCCGCTTGTGCCGTCCCTTCGGGACTGGGGTCTGGTGGGTTCGCGCCGCGTCTTCTCACTGGGCTTTCAACGCGATTCGGAATGACATCTCGTTAGGTCGGTCAGTCGTCCGGAGTCTGGCCGGACTTCCCTGCTCGCAGCGATGCTTGCCAACTTTCGAATCGCGCCCTCACCTGATCCTCGGTCATGCCTTGATCGTATGCGGGCGAGATGAGTGGCAGGGCTTCGGTCACCTTGATCAGGACGATGCGGTGTATGCGCGGATCCCGGCGGTAGAAGTCGAAGAGTTCCTGGAATAATGCTCCTTCGCTGAGAATCTCGGCGGTGCCTTTGAAGCGATATCCCTTGCGCAGGATGGGATCGACGACGTTCACTTCAACGGCCGGGTTGTGGCGCAGGTTGGCCACGGTGGCGGGTGATCGAATGTCGGCGAAGACGAGGTGGTCGTCGCCCCACGCTGCAGTCGTTCCCTTGGGCGAGAGGTTCGGGGTCCCGTCAGCGCACACGGTCGCGACGAAGCCGAGGCGCTGCTCGCGAACAACGCGCTTCATGTCATCCGTCAGAATTCCCACGGGGCCGGCCTTCTCTGACTCTTTGTCGGCACTATCTTAACTTGAGGCTGCCTCTTGTGCGTCGCGGTTTTCGGCGGGCGGGTGGTGATGGGTGCGATCATTAGCTCTCATGCGCGTAGGCGAATTGCATCGGTCGGTCCGCTGTCGGCGAGTTGCATAGGTCCTTCGTTGGGAGTCGCCGTTGAGGGTTCCTCAGCGGCTGAAGCCGTGTTGATTCACTGGTGCGCTTTGCGGCGCGGCTTAAAGCCGCGCCCTTTCAAGACTCTGTGCTTTGCGGCACGCCTGAAGCCGTGCCCTTCCCGGTCAAAGTCCAGATCAAGGTCAAAGGCAGCGGCCGGGCACGCGCCCGCTCTACGCGATCAAAACCAAGATCAAAGGCGTCGGACAGGAGTGTCCGACCCACACGTGCCCTTGAGCTCGACCGGTAAGGTTCATCCGGTGAGCATTTTTGCTCACACCTTTAATCCTGATTTGGTAGAGTCGATCGGATGGTGTGCCCGAATCTCTACGCGGATTCGTGCGCAAGCCACAACGCGAAGCCGGAGAGGCGGCGCGGAGACAACAGAAATGAGGTTATTCCATGAGAAAAGTAATGCTCGTAGTTGCTATGTTGGGTCTTGGCACGCTGGGCTGGGCAGGGTCGGCGAAGCAGGATGCCACCGACCGCCTGGACAATGCCACCACAGTGCTACATGAAATTATGGCAACGCCTGACAAGGGAATCCCGGAAGAAGTGATGCAGCATGCAAAGTGCGTGGCCGTCATTCCGCACATGGTTAAAGGTGGCTTTGTGTTTGGAGCCGAAGGAGGCAAAGGCGTAGCCACCTGCCGAACGGCGCATGGCTGGAGCGCGCCGGCATTCATCACGATTTCGGGTGGAAGCTGGGGGCTGCAGATCGGGGTGGAAGCCGTGGACGTGGTAATGATCTTCCAAAACGACAAAGCGGTGCAAAGGCTGCTCTCGAGTAATTTTCAGATTGGCGGGGACGCTTCCGCGGCAGCAGGTCCGGTTGGACGCCATGCCGCGGCCGGTACAGATTGGAAGTTGGAAACGGAGATCCTGACCTACTCCCGTGCCAAGGGCGTGTTCGCCGGGCTCACGCTGAACGGTGTATCGCTCCGGCAAGACGATGATTCACGGCGTGCGATCTATGGAGACAACGTGACAACTCGGGCTTTGCTGTTGGGCCAGGTGCCGGCTCCAGCCGTAGCTCGGCCGTTCCTGGCGGAAGTTCGCACAGCAAAGGCTGAGGCGAAATCCGACAAACAGTAGGGCTTCCGGACCCGACTGGTTCGAAATGACCTCGGGGACTCGGGGGCTGGCCCAGGTGTGCGCGGCGCGATTGCCAGCGCTATCTTAACTTGAGGCTGCTCCGTCCGACGCGGTTTTCGGCGGGTGGGTGGCGTTGGTGCGGGCGATTTCGGGCAGCGTCCCTCAGCGGCTGACGCCGGTTGATTTCTTGGGGCGCTTTACGGCGCGGCTTGAAGCCGCGCCCTTCCCGATCAGAGTCAAAAGCAAGGTCGAAAGCAAAATCAAGGTCAAAGGCGTCGGACAGGAGTGTCCGACCCACACGTGCGCGTCTTCCTACAGCTCTTTCGTGTTTTCGTGTCGTCTATTCCGAGTCGATCTCTGCCTGCCACAGCGCATTGCGTATTTGCGGGCCTCGAACGTCCCCACTTTAAAATTCGCAAAGGGCGCGAAATTTGGAATGGGCCACCGGCCGAGGGTTAACCGTAGGTGACGTCGGTGCTCTGTCCGACTTCGATAATATAACCGTCAGGATCGCGGATATAGCAGCGTATCTCGCCGTACTTGGGGATCGGCGGCGTGATGAACTCGGCTCCTCGACTTTTCCATAGTTCATAGCACGCTTGAATATCCGCAACGCGGAAATTCATAAAGCTGTTGATGTGATTGGGGTCGGGGACGCTGAGCGTTACCGTCGGCTTATCCGGGGTCGGCCCGCCGCCAACGTTCAGAATCATCCAGATATTCGCAAGCTGAAGGTACGGAGGAGCGTTGCCGTCACCCATGGTCAGAATGCGAGCGCCGAAGACCTTTTTGAGCAGCCGAGCCGATCGCTCGAGGTCGGCGACGGTGAGAAAACACGCGATGCTGATCCCCTCTTTCGGGGGCATCTCATAGCTCTTCTGTTCGATTTGTACGCTGTTCATAGTCGGCTCCAATTCCGATAAACGGTGCTCATCCGCTGATTCTGGTTCTTCCGCGTTCGTATCTACTTGCGATTAAACCTGACGAGGAAAGGGGGGCTGGACCACCTTTGCGCTTTCCACAACTCCCACCCTTCACGATTTTCGAACGGTGGGTACCTCGGACGATGGTATCAGGAGATTTTGCGAACGTGGACTCCGATTCTCCCATGGAATGCATATTGCTGGAACGACGAATGAAGAAGAGGTTGAGGTCCGTGGCTTCGGCGGCGTTGGAGCACGCGGGGCTCAGGATGACAAATCCACGGCAGAGATTAAAGTCAAGATCAGGTCAAAAGCAGCGGGCGGGCGCCCCCGCTCTACATTCGCTACGCGAATTCGAGGCCGTCGGGTTGGCGGAGCAGGTGCCAGGCTTCGCGGTAGGGGTTGTTGATGTGCGGTTTGCGGCGGCGTTTGGGGCTTAGGGTTACGGCGGTCGCTCCGAGGATGTGGGTCAGGGGGAAGATGAACCAGGAGTCTTCGGGGATGACGTAGGCGGCGAAGAAATCGATTTCGGCGAGGGTGTAGGGGACGGCGCGTCCGTTGATGCGGCGGTGGGCGTTGACGCGGTAGAGGCCGCACTGGCAGCTGGGGTGGAAGATTTCACCTGGACGCGGACCAGGCGCGGGCGGGTTGGGGCGGGAAGACAGGTCCCTCCACTTCGCTCGCTTGCGCTCCGCTTCGGTCGGGATGACAGATTTGAGGTGGGGGCAATCGAGGATGATGTCGTAACGCTCGCTGTCGCCGTAGGGGCGGGAGATGCCGAAGCCATGGCGGGCGGCGGCTAAGGCGAAGGCTAGTTCGGAAATTTCTCCACGACGTTTGGTGGTTTGTTCGCGCTCGAAGGGAGTTTTGGGGCTGGGGGTGGCGGGAGTGGGCAGGGCTTGGGCTGGACGCTGGTTGCGTCCGGGGGACGGGCCCTTGCGTCTCAAATGCAGTTCTCGGTTCTCAGTTCTCGGTAAAAAGCAAAAAAGGCGCTCGCCCTGGAGGGCTTGTGCGAATTCTTACTCTATATATTCAGAATAGCAGGTCGGGAGGGGTGATTGTGTCACGTTTCGACGATTTATTTCGGTATTAATAGACTTGACAAATCACATCGGTTCTGTCATTATTTGACGCATGGAACCGAAACTTGAAACTCTCCAAGAGGCAATCGTCTACTTCTCGAATCCCGCAAACTGCCGTGACTACGTTGTGGCGCGGCGCTGGCCAAACGGTGTCGAGTGCCCGCGATGCGGGAGTCGCAGCGTTAAGTTCCTTGAGAACTATAACCGCTGGCAGTGTGGTCGCAGGCATGCTAACCGACAATTCACTGCAAAAACGGGAACCATCTTTGAGGATTCTCCGCTAGGGCTTGACAAATGGTTGAGTGCCATGTGGCAAGTCGTGAACTGCAGGAATGGCGTGAGCTCCTACGAGGTTCATCGCGCAATTCGCGTTACTCAAAAGACTGCATGGTTTATGGATCATCGCATCAGATTTGCATTGCAATCTGGCAGTATTACCAAACTTGGTGGCGGCGGTGCTCCGGTCGAAGTGGATGAGACTTTCATCGGCGGCAAGGCGCGGAATATGCACAAGTCGAAGCGGGAGCGCCTGAGTCGTGATGGTGGAATGCAGGGCGGGAGCGGCAAAGCTGTGGTGATGGGACTTCTAGAGCGTGGTGGCAAAGTGAAAACTGCCGTGATTCCGCATCGCAAACATAACATCCCGGAAAAGATTGTGCGCGAGCTTGTGGAGCCGGGAGCTGAAGTTCACACCGATGAATTCATGGGCTACAACAACCTGAAAGACGGCTACATTCACAAGGTGGTTAATCATCTTGAGGGCTATGTAAAAGAGAACGTCCAGACCAATGAATTTGAGAAACGTCCGGGAGTCTCTTGAAACGCGGGCTTAATGGGACCTATGTCGCAGTCGAGCCATTCCATTTATTCCGATATGTAGACGAACAGGCTTTCAGATACAACAACAGGAAAGGCATGAACGACGGAGATCGATTCGATTTAGCCGTGCGTCAAATCGTTGGGAAACGCCTGACTTGGAACGAGCTAACGGGCAAGGAACCCCAACCACCAACGGTGCCATTCTAAAACGCCAGCGGCGAGGAAAGAGGCAACAGCTTACGGCACTATCGGAACCTCTGGAGTGCCTACTTGACACGCTGCCTCTAAAAGCGGACAATCATTGCGTCGAGTGTCGAAACCATTTTTCAGAGGTGTTCCACAATGCCGAACTATGAAGTGTTCGCCCGTAAAGTTCCCCGCCTGGGCAGCCCGGTGATGAGTTTTTCTAAGATCGGGCAAGTCACTTTCAACCAAAGCGCAGCGCACATTCTTCAGAAGGAAAGTGTTGGCGAGTATTTCCTGATTCTGTGGGATGCTGAAGAGCGCATGATGGCCATCAAATCTACTTCCAACAAAAAAGACCCGAGGGCCTATCACATTCGTTTTCACCCTAAAGGCAACGGAGCTAATTTCAGCGCCAAGACGTTTATAGACCATGCTGGAATCGACTACTCCGAGCGCAGGGCGGTACCTATTGAAATCCACCCTGACCGCGAGATTTTTATCGAAGTCAAACTGCCAGATACGATCTTCAAGAAAAAGGCTGGTCAACCGAAGATCGTGGAAAAAGGATCGAGGACGGGATGAGCCTAAAATAACTAGAGGCTCTGAAGGTTTAGTTCAGAGCCTCTATAGAAGCCGTGTCCACTCAGCTTGTCGAGAGTCGAGAGGAGTTCCACGAGGGCTTCAAAACACCCTCAGTGTACTCAATGGGGAATTCTCTGTCTAGTGTTTTATTCCCTGTTTCCTCTCATACATACAG
>CAWBDA010000005.1:0-269003 GCA_963787495.1 uncultured Acidobacteriaceae bacterium | reverse complement strand
CAGCGTTTCCCAGGCCTCCGCTTCGGTGCCCGCGGCGGGGGCCATCCACTGCATCATCGCGGAGCGTTGCCCGCGGAAGTGTGTGAGATAAATCCGCAGGATGCGGAAGTAGGCAGGCCAGCCGGATTCGGTGCCTTCCAGTTGGTTGTCCCAGTCGTCCGTGCTGGCGAAGAGGCTATGCACAATGCGGACGACGCAGATGCCTCCGCCACGCGCTTCCACACTCCACTCGTCCGCGATGATCGGCGAGCCCGGGACCCAGCCAGGGGCCTCGGCGGCGAACCTCCGCGGTGGATCCCAGGCCGTCACCACGGAACTGGACTCCATGCCGGGACCGAAGTTCAACTTCACCGCAACGGGCTTCCCGTCGCGCTCCTCGAACTCAGCGGGCACGAACCAGGACGAAATACCAGGCCCGGTGGCGATGGCTTGCCAGACCTCCTCCGGCGTGCCGGGAACCTCGATTTCGACCTGAACTGAACGGCGTCCGGATGCTTCTTTCTTCACACTCATGATGGCTCCTTGGGATTGGATTTCTGCGGCAGAGGGTGCGCCACGACCACCAGGCGATGCGCGCGGCCGCCGGGGGCAGATTCATCGTGGTACTTCGAAACCAGTTTCGTGATGGCCTCGGTGAGTTCGTTGCTGAAAGCCGCTCGGTCCGTCGCCGACCGGAAGCGAACCTCGGTATCCACCGCCAGGGTCGCCAGGCGTTTGCCCGTCTCTTTCGCACGACGAACCAGATCGCCCACCTCGCGGACAACCCGTGCTCCCAGGGCAATGAGATAGCTCGCGGACAGCCTGTCGATTTCCCGATTCGGATCCGCGGCGACCGGACCCAGGGCGCTCGGCGAAACCACGTAGGAAGCGGCCGTCGCCACCAGCAGCCGTTCCGTCAGCCCGCCCCACTTGCGTTCCTCGGCCAGCCGCACTAGCCCGTGCGCCTCCAGCCCGTGCAGGTAGTAGTTGACTTTCTGCCGAGTCAAGCCAACCCGCGTGGCCAGCGTCGCCGCCGAGGCGGGCACGACTAGCTCGGAGAGGAGGCGACCCCGCATGGGCTCTAAAGCCGCCGTCGCCGCGGCCGGATCATCGATGACTTGGAGGTCGAGCACGAGGAGACAGTAGCATTGACAACTTTTCTTGTCAAGGAGGATTATGCTTCTTCTTCACCCTTTCTAGATCGCACAAGAGGTCTCGAACTGGCTTGGCATCGCCCGTAGAGAACCAGGCTCGCGGGATCGCAAAGTATCCCAGAGTGCGTGTTCATCGGCAGGAGGCGCGGATGACAACGTGACACCCTTGGAGGGTTCACGCCAGGTTTGCGGTCTGAACTATCCCTTCACCCTCCCCCGGAAGCTCGGGAGCTTAGGTGCTGCCCGTCCAGTCTCTACACCTGGATAGGGCACGTTGCCCGATTTTACACATCCGTTTCCTCGGCACGAGTTGGCGCTTGCGTGGGAGCTCACGTTATTTCCTCTACCTTGTTCCTCTTCTTCCGCATGACATTGATTGCAGCGCCGTCGAGCGATATCGTGGGAGGCTCAACCACGGATATGGGAAGCTCGCGAAATATTCACATGACATGGCATTGCGTGGCATCTCCGTACTTGTTGAACGCGGTATCCCGCGCGGATAGTTAGACGGATAACAGTTCCTACTCGGCAGCAAAACTTTCCATACCGATCCACAACTGCGCCAGGAGTTGTAGATTCTTCTTGTAGGTACGAGTGACTGTGAACTCCCTTCCTCCCCGCACGCGGAGCACATACTCGCCCGTCGACAATGGATGAATCTCCTCAACCAATGCCGCGTTCACCAGGACAGATCGATGAATTCGCACAAACCCGTGAAGGTCGAGCTTTTCCTCCATGGCCGATATAGACTCTCGCAGCATGTGCGAACTTGAAGTATGCAATAACAAGACATACTTCCCTTTGGCTTCCACCGCGATAACGTCCGCCGCATCGATGAAGAGAATTCTCCCTTTGGCTTTGATCGCAATCCGCGCAGACTTGCCCATCGCAAGCGTCCGTGTCTGGGGTAGAGTTCCGCTAAGGCTTGTTGATCGCACTGCCGCCGGTTGCCGGAACCCGACGGTGAGAGGGTCACGAACGCGCTTGTCCGTGGGCTCGACCGCCTCATCAACCTCCCTTTTCCCAAAAATCGCAATCGCATGCTCACGGTTTGCTCCGGCGGGAACGACAGGCACTTTCGGCAGGTCTTCACACGAGGCCTTTGCGACTTCACGATTATGCGGATCGACGTTATCCAAAAGACCTCCGTGCCTGGTTTCGTTACTGCTCCTGTGCCCGAAGTCCATCGTGATCTGCCCTGCCGTCAATCGGCGTATACTTACAGTTCAGCCTTCTCCACGGTGTGTCCCTACTTAACCCTGACTGGGTCCGCCGTTCCATCCGACCACCAGCCCGCGGGGACCATGAATACGTCAATTGGTTCCGGAGCGCCACTGAACTGCGGATTCAGCATGACGGGAGAGTTGGACAGATCTGCACCCCAAACAGCACCGTCCATGAGTGGCGTGTAAAACATCAAATGAGCCATCCAGTTATGGTGCTCACCATGGTCCGTAAGGTACTGTTCCTTCGACATCATGTAGGACATGGCTCCAGGCTCCAGGGGCGGCAGCTCTTGCTTTATGAAGGTCTTGATGCCCTCGATGATCTGAGCTTTGGATTGACCGGCCAATACCATCTCCGTTCTCTTGTACGTCAACGGCAGGATGGAGCGGGCAGCGGGAGGATTGAAGCAGATTGGACCTCGAATTCTAGGGTTCCAAAAAACAGAGAATTCGCCATCGAATGGGCCCATCCACCCTCGCTCCACGACGCATACGAAGCCGTTCTTGCCTTCGACGGCAGTTTCATAGCCATGCGGCCCAAGAACGAGAACCTTTGCATCGTGGGATATAGAGTCTGGAGCCGCACTTCGTGCCAGGGCTATTTCGGCATTTCGATCCGGCATCAGGTACTCGTTAAGCGCGGCCATGCTGGAATACGGGGTTTTGGATTGCGCTCGCATTTGCGAGCTCGCACTCAGGCTGACGACGAGCACGGAGCTTGCTAATCCGATTATCTTGAATGTCCTTCGGTCCATGAATTCCCCCTTTCGGCACGGGTTGTGGGACGATCCGAGTCTTGTGATGCGGCCATCCCACTGCGTGTTGCATCGATCATACCGACGAGTATGTATGTTCCGGCGACAAGTGTCAACGCTGGGGAGGGTTGCGGGGATTCATTGATGGCGAAAGCTCCCAGTTGCTGCAACGCAAAGGCCGGCTATCCGTGGGCTGCAGATCGCGTCCGGCCTCGTGCCGGGCGCAGCAACTCGATGTGGTGGCTCACCCTTCTTTGGCCCGACTCCATCATCCGAGGATCCTGCGAATTCTTTCCTAAAACGACGTACCCCTCCCACGCCGCCATCAGGAACGTAGCGGTTTCATTCGCGTTTATATCACTCCGCACTACCCTGCGTTTCTGTCCTTCGCGCAGTGCCTCCGCCATGGCGTCGTGCCAGTCCTTATAAAGTCTTGCCGTCCTTTTGCGGAAACCCTCATCAAGACCTGACATTTCTTGAGACAAATTAAGTAAGGGGCAGCCCCGCTGAACGTCTTCTCTTCTCAGCGATTCGGACTGAATAATGCTGACTAGAACGTCGAGGGGGTTCCTGGCGTTCCGTAAAGGACGCACCCACTTCTGGTGAAGGTTACTCGCGATGATTTCGTCCACGACCGCATAGCCGAGGGCCTCCTTGTTGTCAAAGTGGTAGTACAGCGCTCCTTTGGTGACCCCCGCTGCCACCAGGATGGCATCCAGGTCGGCGCTCCGATAGCCAGAGCGGTATATCTCTTGAAAGGCAGCCTGCAACAGGAGTTCTCGTGTGCGCTCCGGATCCCGAGAGGTCGACGGCCTGCGTCGCGATCGTTTCCTGATAGCTAACATACCAACCAGTATGCATCTTCGAATAATCTAGAGTCAAGCGGGGAAGAAATCTCTGCAGATCGGGATTTTTGGCCGATTCATCTCCTGTTTGATGTAGGCCTACAAGCCGCTGTCGCAGCCTTACAGAAACACAACCTCACGCACAGGACAAACGCCCTGAGGCTGTCTTGTTTGCATCTGGCATTTCATAACCTCAGATCTGACCGTTGATGTAACCGGTTGAAAACGTGACGCCCACGCTCTGGTTCGCTAATTGCAAACACTCAACACGTTGGAAGTGTTTAGCGGCTCATCTAGTTTTTTTCGGTCAGTCGCGACACTCGATTTCTTGGTCGGGGGAAACAATGTACATCCGCAGCGTGAAGTTGGCTCTGGTTCTGCTTTTGGTAGTTTGTGTGGGCAGTTCTCTGCCCACGTGGGCGCAGTCGACCTCGACCGGTTCCGTCGCCGGCTCCGTGACTGATCCGACCGGCGCAGTGGTGGCAGCTGCGACAGTTACGCTGACTGACATCGCGACCAATACTGCACTCACCACGACCACCAACGCGTCGGGGCGGTACATCTATGTGGACGTCAACCCTGGCATCTACAGCATCGCGGTCAGCAAGTCGGGGTTTGCCACCACCAAGACCGAGAACCAGGAGGTAAAAGTTGGAGCCAGCCTCACACTCAATCTGGCGTTGCAGGTAGGCGCGGCGAATGTGGTAGTGGAGGTGACTACCGCTGGCACCGAACTGCAGACCATGAATGCCACCGTAGGCAACACCATTACGAGTCTCACCTTGGACAACCTGCCGAGCCTGGGCCGCGACGTCAGTTCGTTCGTCGAGTTGCAGCCGGGTGTGGGTCCCGATGGCAGCGTGGCGGGCGCGGTGCTCGACCAGAGCTACTTCTCGCTGGATGGCGGCAACAACAGCAGCGACATGGACGGCAGTCAGAACGTTTACTTCAGCAGTATGGCCGGCGACCCAACCGGGGGTGTGGCCACGCAAAACAACCTGGGAGCAGGGGTGGGCGGGCCCACGGGCGTGTTGCCCACGCCGCAGGACAGCGTCGAGGAGTTTAAGGTAAACACGGCGGGCCAGACCGCCGATTTCAACAGTTCCGCGGGCGCCGAAGTGAAGGTAGTCACCAAGCGCGGAACCAACGCTTGGCACGGCACGGCGTACGAATACTACAAGGACAACAACTGGTCGTCTCAAAGTTGGGAGAATGACTACGAAAACCTTCTGCAGCCCGGCTCCGCTCCGCTGCCCAGCTTCCATTACAGCCGCTTTGGCGGGGCGATCGGCGGGCCGCTTATCTCGAAAAAGATTCTTGGGGGCAAGACCTATTTCTTTGCCAATTACGAAGGCTTCCGCTTTCCCAACTCCGAGACAATTTTCAGGGACGTTCCCTCGCCGGCCCTGATAGCGGGAAACATAACCGATCCCATAACTCGTGTCGTTACCTCGTTGGCAAGCGTCGACCCACGTGGAATTGGCATCAACCCCCTGGTCCAGCAGATCTGGAAGACTTACGAACCCCAGTCGAATAGTACTTGCCAGCAGAACCTCTGCGACGGGGCCAACGAACTGGGCTTCACGGCCAACGTTGCCCTGCCCACCACCAGCAACTTCGCAGTGGGGCGCGTGGACCACGATTTTGGGGCCAAGTGGCACTTCATGTCGAGCTATCGTTGGAACAAGCTGATCGCCAATAATGATAATCAGATCGATATCGGCGGTTTCTTTCCCGGCGACAAGTTGGGTGTTCCGGCTTCCATATCCAAGGGTCCGCTGCAGTCGCATATCTTGGTAGCGGGGCTGACCACCAACATCAGCAGCAACACCACCAACGATCTTCACTATAGTTTCCTGCGTAACTGGTGGGCGTACGCCCGGCAGGGAGATACCCCGCAGACCGCCACGCTGGGTGGAGCCCTCGAAATTTATAGCGGCCAAACCGCCGGCGAAGACCAGGACTTAGGGCCCTACAACGTAAACACGCAGAACACCCGCAACCGCATCTGGGATGGCCATGATCAGATGATTCGCGACGATATTTCCACGTTGAAGGGCAACCACCTGTTCCAGTTTGGAGGTACCTATCAGCACAACTGGGACTACCATCAACGCACCGATAATGGCGGCGGCATCAACTACCAACCGGTGTATGAGTTGGGCAACGGGGATCAGGGATCAGAACTCGCGTCCAATTTATCGATTTGCAATGATGCCAATATTCCCAACTGCCCCTCTCTTACCGCGGCGGCGCTGGGCATCGTTTCCATCGCCCAAACGGTCTACACCCGAAGTGGCACAAATCTGACCTTGAATCCGCCGCTGACACCGGCATTCGACAAGAGCACCATCCCCTACTACAACGTCTATTTCAGTGACACCTGGCACTTGAAGCCTACGTTCACTCTGACTTACGGCCTGGGCTGGACGCTGGAGATGCCACCGGTAGAAGAGAATGGCAAGCAGGTTGAGTTGGTGGATCAATCAAACCAGCCGATTTCGGCTGCATCCTACCTGACGAATCGGAAGCGGGCGGCGTTGCAGGGGCAAGTCTACAATCCTGAGATCGGCTTCGCCCTGGTAGGCAATACCGCGAATGGGCTTAAGTATCCGTACAACCCATTTTACGGCTCGTTCAGCCCTCGCATCGCCGCGGCTTGGAACCCACACTTCGACAGCGATTCGCTCGCCGGCAGGATATTTGGCCATGAAGATACGGTCATTCGCGGCGGCTATGGCCGTGTCTACGGGCGTTTGAACGGTGTGGATCTGGTGCTGGTGCCCCTTTTGGGTACGGGCCTCATGCAGCCGGTTCAGTGCGTCGGCGGTGCTGCCAGTAACGGCACGTGCGGCGCGTCAGAACACACAACCACGCCGGCGACAGCTTTCCGTATTGGCGTGGACGGAATGACCGCCCCACTGTCGTCTGCGCCGCCCAGTGCGACGCTGCCCCAGCCAGACTTCCCCGGCTACAATGCCGTTTCGGCGGCCACCGCCGAGTCTCTGGATCCGAATTTCCGGCCCAACCAGGTGGACTCGTTCGACCTGACCATTCAGCGCCAGTTGTCCCGCAAGATTACGCTGGAACTTGGCTACATCGGGCGCAGAATCACCCATGAGTACCTACCTATCAACCTGAACGCCGTTCCTTACATGATGACCCTTGACGGACAGAGCTTTGCCCAGGCGTATAAGAATGTGGTGCTGCAATACTGCGGCGGAGTAAACGGACTGGCGGGCGGCGGCTGCTCTGGTGCAAGCACAACTGCGCCGACCTCGGTTACGCCACAGCCGTTCTTTGAGGCCGCTCTCGCCGGCACGGGCTATTGCACTGGGTTCACCAGCTGCACGCAAGCCGTAGTCTTCAACGAGGGCAACCCCTACGGGCCAGGCTGCCCCGGAACCAGTTGCGCTGCGGTCAATCCAAACGCGACTAAGAATCTTACCAACGCTCAAGTGTGGACTCTGTGGAGTGATTTGGACAGCGGTCCGTTCAACTTCGCTCACAGCATGATGAACACAACCACAGGGTCTTTTGGACCCCAGATGACCTCAGGCGTTGCGGATAACGCCAGCGTAGGCTTCGGAAACTACAACGCTGGTTTCGTGTCCGTTAAGATGGCGGACTGGAGGGGGTTGACGATGCAGTCGAACTTCACCTGGTCCAAGGCTCTGGGCACGGCGGCGCTGGTTCAGGCTACCAGTGAATTCACTCCGGACGATCCTTTCAACCCCTATACGATGTACGGCGTTCAGAACTTTAACCGCAAGTTCGTGTACAACACGTTCTTTGTGTACCAGCCGCCCTTTTATAAGGGACAGAATGGACTCCTGGGACGGGCGCTGGGCGGATGGACGTTCTCGTCTATCTTCACTGCGGGCAGCGGCACTCCGATCCAGCTGTTCACCACGACCGGAGGCGGTCAGGAATACGGTGCGGGGGATAACACAAACTTCTTTGGCGAAGAAAACGCTGTGCCGCTTGGGCATGTTGAATACGGTCACGCCTACTACAACCGGCCATCAAGCGGGTTGCCGGTCAATTTCTTCGCGCAAGGAACGGCCGCAATTAACGACTACCGTAATCCGATTCTGGGGTTAGATAACCGGGACGGCGGCACGGGCATAATCAGTGGCCTGCGTTACTGGAATATGGACTTCAGTATCAAGAAGAACTTCCGGGTGACGGAGGGCATTAGCCTGGAATTCCAGGGCGTGTTCGCTAACGCTTTGAACCACAATCAGTGGCAGGATCCGCTGGTCAACGCCGAAGCGGCTCTGTTCGAAGGCCCGTCCAGCTTCGGCACGTTGGGTAACGGCTCGGCGCAGGCGCAACCCGGCGGCAACCGGCAGATCGAGCTGGGCGCTCGCGTTCGTTTCTGACATAGAGTAACGAGGCGCCATGCGTGGCGCCTCGAACTAACTCAATCCGTAACGCTTCCCCTCCGGCCACACTACACAGGTGTGGCCGTTATTCTGCACAAACCTGGCGCACGCGAAGCATCAAGTATGAGCCTGAGCGGCGCCGGACATTCCCCAAACACGCGGGCACATCCCACACCGGTTCCCGTTTGTGTCTACCGATAGTTTCGTTCCCGTCAGATCACTGGCGATCTGGAACTCATTGTGAGCCAGAAGTCGGGTTCGGGATCACCGTCACTCGATTCGACGGTTCTTGTGTAGCGACAGGATAGGGGGAAGCTGATCAAGGCCACAAGTAAGCTCAAAGCCGAGACTGACGAACAATACTAAGGGATCAACTGTATTGTAGTGGCCGCCCCGTGCGATTTAGTTTCGCTCGAGCGAGCGAGGTACTTAACGGGTTCTTTCGGTCTTGGGGTGGTCATGGGTTAATGCGCATGGTATGCACGTTCCGACCCTTACGATCACCCCGCCAAAACGTGGCTACAATTTCCCGCTGCGCCACTTCGAAAGTTATCGTCTGGACGGCCAACAGCCCGAGTGGAATAGGAGCGTCGCTTCGTTCGAGAATCGAGTGATTGAATTGTGTTCCGGCACGGTCAGCGCGGAAGACCATGAAGAAGTCCGGCAACTCGCAGAAGAGCTAAGCTCGCAGAAGAGCAAAGACAGATCCTTCATGAACGCGTCGAACAACTAAGAAGCAGATTGGTGTCCACGTCTACCGCCTCAGCGCTCGCATCCGACCGATTTGAGACACCTCAAGGATCGAACTCCCCTCGTCAAATGGCATCATTCTGTCCCCGATATGCGGACGAGTTTCGTGGATATTGCGTCGAGGTGTGAGCGTGTCGAAGCTACGGTCCGAATAGAGGTTTCGAGCTGAGGCTGGCGGGAGAGCTGGTTGGCTTCCCGCCTGCGAGCCTCGCTCGAAGGTCTACGCTGCCCTCGCTCCTGTGAAGAGGTGCGCCACAAAGGAGATGACAGCGAACAGCAATAGCAAATGAATCAAACCGCTGGCCACATGGAACATCAGAAAGCCAGTGGCCCAAAGAAGAAGCAACAAGAGAGCAATGATGAGCAAAGGTCCGAATCGCATTCCGCCTCCTAGGGGTTGAACGGCGTTGTGAACGTCAAACTCCAATATCAAGCCTGTCGAACGATTTATAAGGCGAGTGTGACCGACAGCGTATCGGCAAGAAGCTGTAAGTCGCTGCTCGCGAAGTTGTAGGAAATGCCCATGCGGCTCGCGCAAGTGCAAGTACCAGGAGCGTCAGCAGGGCTGCCGCTATGACGATGCTGGCGCTCAGCAACAGAATTTTGCTCAGCGGGTCTGGCTTCATCAAGTCCTCTCTGTGCATCCTGCCCTCCATCGCGGCTTCAGTCTTCCGTCGACATTAGAAGCTAGGAAGAGACGCAAGAGAGACTGTGTACCAACAATAAGATCCACTTTTAAGGATTCACATGTAGGGTGGCTGGACAAGCACCGACCGAAAGTGGAGGCTGCGGTGCTTTTGCTTGCGGCTCCCTTGATAGCTAGCGACATGAACTGGCAACAGGGTTGATGTTTATCGCATCTCAGGTCAGAAGTTTGCTTGAGCGAAGGAACTTAATCCGGGAGGTGACGTCGTGAAATTCTTTTCTGCAAATCTAGATAGTCTCCGAAAACTCTATATTGACCAACTTGAGCAGCTTTATTCCGCCGAAACCCAAATTGTCGAAGCTCTCCCCAAGCTGATCGAAGCAGCCACCGAGCCGCAGTTGAAAAAAGCGCTGCAAACGCATCTAGAGGAGACGAGGGGGCATGTGGTGCGCGTGGACGAGATTCTGATTCAGGAAAACGGCCTGGTCAACCCGAAGAAGTGCAAAGGCATCGCAGCATTGATTGCAGAGGGCGAAGACGTTATCAAGGATGCGACTGACGAATCGGTTCGGGACGCTGGCATTATTGCTGCCGCACAGAAAGTTGAACATTATGAGATGGCTGCCTATGGCACAGCGCGGACCTTCGCCGAAATTCTGGGAAACAACAGCCACTCTGCGCTGCTTAACCAGACGCTCGAGGAAGAAAAACACGCCGATTCGATTCTGACCGACATAGCGAATACCGCCAACAACAAGGCTAGCAAAGCCGCGTAAACGTCTCAGACAGGGCGAGGTTTAGTCATTCAATGCCATTCGACGCTTGGCTCAAAATCCCGGTTGGTTGCGCGGCTGTTTGCTGGCGGCGCTTGGCGGGAAGAGGCTGGACCAGTCTTTCGATCCCTATAGGCTACCCCTTGATATGAAGAAGACATCCGAGCATCAGTCATCGCGAAGGAGGTTTTGTGAATAAACCAGCGTCAATAGTGGTTAAGGTTGTGGGAGCGGCATCTTTATCTTCTGGCTGGATATGTACTGCTTACATCGCTCCCAGACCTGAGGCGCTACATTAAGATCAGCAGGGTGTAAGAACAGGCCACGGGACAATCTACAGGTATGGCAAGCGACAAATACGGCGTCCAACGGATGGAAGGACGTATCGGCACGTCCTACGCTTTGCTGAGCCAACGTCGGTGGTCCGGCCTTTCGATCCGCGCAACCCGCAGCAGCAGAGCAATATCGGGCAAGCGAAGGATGATTGGGGAAAAGGAAACACAATGCACTTGAATTTCTCGATTCGTTCACTCACGCTTCGTTCTCTGTCGCTCGCGCTAGTAATGCTCGCTATGTCGGCGGGCGCTCTGGCGCAGTTCAGAGTAGCGATCACGATCGCTCCGCCGGCGCTGCCGGTGTATGAGCAACCTGTTTGCCCAGGCGACGGTTACCTCTGGACGCCCGGTTACTGGTATTGGGATGACGATGTTGCGGATTACTACTGGGTGCCCGGCACTTGGGTTATGGCACCGGAGGTCGGCTTCCTGTGGACCCCGGGCTGGTGGGGCTGGAGTGGTGGTGCATTTGTCTTCAATGAGGGTTACTGGGGCCCGGAGGTGGGTTTCTACGGCGGAATCAATTATGGATTCGGTTATTTCGGCGTGGGTTTTGCGGGCGGGCGATGGGACAATGGGCACTTCTTTTATAACCGGGCTGTGGCCAATGTGAACATCACCAACATCCACAACGTTTACAACACGACGGTAGAGAACAACACCACGATAAACCGCGTGAGCTTCAACGGGGGCAACGGGGGCGTCGAGGCGGGTCCAACAGCTCAAGAAGAGGCGGCGGCCCGCGAGCGGCATGTGCCCCCAGTAGCTGCTCAAACGCAGCATGTGCAGGCTGCGCGCTCGAACCCGCAATTGCGGGCTTCGGTGAACCAAGGCAAGCCGCCAATCGCGGCTACGGAAAAACCTGGAGAATTCAGCGGACACTCGGTGGTAGCGGCCAGGGAAGCTGGAGCCCCGTACCATCCGCCAGCCAACCGCGGCGGGACAGAACCGAGGGGTAACGAGCAGCCGAATCGTCCGGCGGAAGATAATTCTCGCCCCGCCACGGCCGTGCATCCCAAGGACCTTCCGCCTATGGAGCGCCCTGCGGCGCCGAATACCGGGGACGCGAAGGCGGACCAGAAATATCAGAAACAGCAGCAAAAGCTCAGCGCGCAGCAGGACAAGGAAAGGCAGCAGCTCCAGCAGAAGCAGGACCAGGAGCATCAGAAGCTTTCACAACAGAAGGCTGACACAGCCAAAACCCAGCAACTCGAGCAGAAGCATCAGCAACAGACTCAGGCTCTGCAGCAAAAGCATGCCGCCCAGCAGCAACAATTGCGGCAAAGACAACAGGCGGCGCGCCCCAGCGCGCCTCCGCGGAAGGGTTAGCGTTTCAGAGAACCGCAGGGCGGGGCTTTCGCGAACCAGCGAATGTCGCGCCCTGAACGGTATTTAGCTCAGCCCCAGACGCTTACCTCGCATGACAGTGTCCTAAGTGCAATGAGGCAGGCGGTTGTCCGAGCGGCACTCGACCATCCCCGCGCGCTTGAATAATGGAGGACAAGCAACCTTACGGCGGCCAAGTTCGTCTTACGCAGGCTCGTAGAGGGGGTCAAGGAATGAAAACGATCAAACTGTCCGTAATCTTAATCGCATTGCTCATGGTCGGAAGCCTCGTAGGCTGCTCCCGGACATCAACAAAGTCACCCGATGTATCTGACGCCATCGGTAAGGCCCTCGATCAAGCCGGCCTCAAGGATATTTCTGTATCACAGGATCGCGACAAAGGGGTTGTCACGCTGAGCGGAAACGTCGCGGCCGACGGTGAGAAATCTCAAGCTGAATCCATTGCCCAATCCATTGCAACCGGGCAGGTTGTCGCAGACCAGATTGCCGTGCTTCCTCCCGGGGTTGAAAGCGAATCAAAGACAGTGAACTCGGACTTGGACAAGGGCATCGACAAGAATCTGGATGCTGTGCTGGTCCAGAATGGGCTGCGGAAAGGCGTGAAAGACGACGTCAAGAATGGCGTAGTGACACTGACCGGTGAGGTGAGCTCGGAAGCCAAGCGCGCGCGCGTCCAGAAAGTGGCGTCAACCGTTCCCAACGTACAGCAGGTCGTGAACGAACTGGAGGTCAAGGATCAAAAGGCGAGCTCGATGCGGTAGGGAAGAAGTAATGGGATATGCCGGGTAAGAAGTTCAAACTGTTCGCGATCATTCTCACCTGCGCCGCGCTGCTACCGTGGGGAGAGTTATTCGCAGCACCGGTGGTTGTGCGGCACGCCGAGGGCTTAGTCCACGGTTTTCTGGTGCTGAACACAATGGAGGGTGCCCCGGCTGCCTACGGTGACCTGACCCAAGTTTCCCGTGGCGATCGGGTCACCGCCCACATCGTGTTCCGGTTCAAGGACGGTTCGGTGCACGACGAGACCACAATGTTCTCGCAACGCGGCAGTTTCCGGCTTATAAGTTATCATCTCGAACAAAAGGGCCCAGCGTTCCAATATCCGATGGACATGTCAATCGACTGCTCTTCGGGCCAAGTCTCAGTTCACTACATGGATGACGGCAAGGAGAAGGTTGCGAGCAGTCGAATGCGATTGCCGCCGGACCTCGCCAACGGTCTGATTTTCACGCTGCTACAGAACGTGCTGCCCCGCGAGCCCCTGCCCACCGTGTCGATGGTGGTTGCCACACCTAAGCCGAGATTAGTGAAGCTTGAAATCGCGCCGCAGGGAGAGGAACCGTTCTCGATTGGCGGCTCCAAACGCACCACCATGCACTTTGTCATAAAGATGAAGATTGGAAGCGTGGCGGGGACTGTTGCGCCCCTTGTGGGGAAACAGCCTCCCGACACACACGTCTGGATCTTGGGCGGGGAGGCACCGGTCGTCGTCAAATCCGAAGGGCCGCTTTCCGTTGGTGGGCCAACTTGGCAGATTGAGCTGACAAGTCCGGTATGGCCGCGCACTCTTTCGGAGGATTCCGGCAAGCGGGAGCAGAACTGATCATCTGGTAGAGGTGCATGTCCCGAACAAGGTAAGAAACAATCAAACGCTCATCCACTTGTGTGCTTGTTGAACCTCCCGCCAAGAATCTGAACGAAATACTGTATAGACCACTACCACGGATGCTCGCTCTAATGTTCAAATGGGCGTTGTGCAAGTTTTCCCCAAAGGAGCTCGGAAGAAAAAGACCGGTCGCGCGCTGCCGTGGAAATGGATCGGCGTAGTCGCTCTCATCCTTTTAGCCAGCGCGGCGGTGGCAGTGCGATTGGTCGTTGCTCGCGCTGAACCGATTCTGCGGACTCGCGTCGTTGAGACTTTGTCGAATCGCTTCCATAGCAATGTGGAACTGGCGAGTTTTCATGTTTCCCTGGTCCATGGGATTGAAGTTTCCGGAGAGGGCTTGAAGATTTTTGGCACAACGGATCCCAATCCTTATGAACCAGGAGTCCAGCCCCTGATCGGAGTTCAGGAATTCCGCTTTCAAACCGCTTTGCTAACCCTATTCCGCTCTCCGATGCATGTAGGAACCGTGTACTTGAGAGGCCTGGAGCTGAACATCCCGCCCAAGGAAGATCGCCGGGAGATGACAAACATGGGTTCGAGAGCGCCGAAGATGACCATCTTTGTCGACCAGTTCATTTGCGAAGATGCAAAGCTCGTGATCAACACTTCAAAACCGGGCAAGCCGCCGCTGGAATTTGCCATCGGGGACTTGAAGATGAAGGATATTGGTCCTGGCCAACCCTTCCGGTTCACTGCCACCCTGGTCAATCCCAAGCCTGTGGGAGAGATTCAATCGAACGGTCTGTTTGGACCATGGCAACAAGACAGTCCCCGGGACACGCCGGTGCAGGGAGAATATTCCTTCACAAACGCCGATCTGAGCACGATCAAAGGCATCGGTGGGATGCTCTCATCCACCGGCGAATATTCCGGAACTCTAAGCAATATCGCCGTTCATGGAAAAACCGATACCCCGGACTTTCGAATTGCGACAAGCGGTCATCCAGTGCCGCTGCACACGGAGTTTCATGCTATTGTTGACGGCACCAGCGGGGACACGTATCTCCGGCCGGTGAATGCCACCTTCCTTCATTCTTCCTTTACTGCAAACGGCTCGGTGGTCCGCGTGAGCACACCCAGTGGCCACGATATAGAACTCGACGTCGCCATGGACGACGCACGGATTGAAGACTTGCTCAAGCTGGGCGTGCATACCGACCCGCCGATCATGAGCGGTCCGATTGCAATGAAGACGCGGCTGAGTCTTGCCCCCGGCGGGGCGAGTGTGGCCGATAGACTGATGTTGGCTGGCACATTTCGCGTGTTGCGCGCGCACTTCACGAACGAGAAAGTGCAGGGAAGGCTCGACTCGTTGAGTCGGCGCAGCCAGGGGAAGCCGAATCAGGCGCAATCGCATGTCGAGGAAGAAGATGTCCCGGTTGAATTGCGAGGAGTGTTCGCTCTGAAGGACGGTTTACTGTCCTTTTCTTCCCTTCATTTTCTTATTCCAGGGACGCATGTCGATATGACTGGCGACTACAGCTTAGACGGACAAGAGTTTGACTTTCATGGAAAGGCCCGCCTGGATGCGAAGATCTCGCAAATGACCACCGGGTGGAAGTCAATTCTTCTGAAGCCCGTGGATCCGTTCTTCAGCAAGGACGGAGCTGGTACGGAAATCCCTATTAGAATCACGGGTACGGAATCGGAGCCACACTTTGGTCTGGATTTCGGTCACAAAGACGAGCCTGCAAACGATGGGAAAAATAAGGATACGGAATCGAAGCGTGAATAGGGTCGATAGAGCGCGGTAATGATACATTCCATAGGTTCTGCTGGATCCTGAGATGAGGAATCAACTATGAGCGATAAACCAAGTACCACGCTGCCTGCGACTGTCGAAAAGATTATCAGGTCTCCGTCTCCGAGCGTACCTGAGAAGGCCCAGATTGCTGTCGAAGGGGCAGATCATCTCTATCGGGAGCTTCGCATCGAGAACACTCTGACCGACGAGAATGGCGACAAGGTACGCCTCAAGCAGGGAGCCGAGGTGGAAGTCACCATCGAAGCGGAAGCTGAGGCGACCACGCCCAAGTGTGACATCAAGAACTGCAGCGAGTCGAAACCGTGATCTGCTGTATCAGGCCGACGCACCGATTGGCGGGTAGAAAGGAGAAAGGCTTTAGGCGCCGTCTAACGCCGCCGCTTGGGCAGTCGTGGGTTCTCGAACCGGCAGAGTGGCGGTCACTGTTGTGCCCGCTCCGTCCGAGCGAATGTCCAAAGTTCCGCCCAGCTGCCTGAGACGTTCACGCATGCCGCGAAATCCCACCCCGGTTCGACCTGGCGAATTGAGCTCAAGTTGTTTCTCCAAAGTTATACCGTTGCCTTGGTCATGAACTTCAACCGAGACCCGGTGATCTTCCTCGTGCACGCGGATTGCAGCGAAAGTCCCGCCAGAATGCCGGTGAATGTTTGTGAGGCACTCCTGGACCATCCGGAAAATTGCGATTTCCATTTCGTCTGACAGCCGGCCAAACTCCTCTGGGATATACAGATCGACTTTGATCTGACTGCGCTCCGAGAACCCATCGACGTACCAGCGAAGCGCCGACGCGAGGCCGGCTGCATCGAGCAAGGGGGGATGCAGCAGATGTGAGATGGTGCGAATTTCGCGGCTGATTTGCTCCACCATCGTGGCGTTCTCGGAAACGGCGCGAGCTCCGGTCGAATCGAGCTTATCGGACTGACGCTGCACGACGGCAAGGTTCATGCTGAGCGCGGCGAGCAATTGCCCCACGCTGTCATGCAGCTCCCGCGAAATGTGCCGCCGCTCTTCATCGCGGATCTGCTGCAGCCGGCCCGACAGCTCGCGCAGGCTCTCATTCGCCAGGTGCAGATCGGCGGTTCGTTCCTGAACTTTGACCTCCAATTCAGCATGAGCTTTTCGCAGTTGCTCTTCAGCCGACTGTGTCCTGGCAAGAGAGCGGCGGTTTGCCTCTCCCAGGGCAATGATCAAACCGGAGAAAACCAGGAAACCGACCATTCCGGAAATTGTGGTCTTGGGATCTCGAAGTGCGAAGGACCCGACCGGCGCCAGGAACCAATACCAGACACCGACCACTGAGACCAAGGCCGTGACAATGGAGGGGCCGAGTCCACAATACCAGGCGGAGAAAAACACCGCTGCCCATACTGTGTGGTAAGGGTTGCTCTCGCCCAGCAGGGGGGAGAGCACTTGACGGAGCAACAAAGCGGCGATCGCCGCCAGAATTGCCAGACCGTAGCGGCGCGCCGCATGGTAGACATTGCCAACGTCTGAGATATGATCAATCGGCATTCCGGATCCCTAACTTGCAGAGTCTCCTCGAAGGCGAATTGTCAAGAACACTGCAATGTTCTTGCAGTGGCAGTTCACGTTTTACGACCCAGAGCGTCCCTTTCGGCTTTTGCCTTACGCTTCGCAACTTCGGCGTTCAGGTATGCCAGCTTGCTCGGATCTCTCACGACTCTTGCGCGACGAAGCACTTCCGTCATCGCCAACTGCCGTCTGCGCCAAGCCGGCGCTGATACCTTGCGGCACATGCGTTGCATAACTAGCTCCTCCGTCGGAAGAGGGCCCCGGCCCGGGAGGTTTGGATCCTCCGAGCGCCACCCTTTGCAGTGTCTGCAGGTTCCCCAGAGCTGCAGACATCTCTCGCAGCTCTTCGGTAGCGCACTCGTGAGCGTTTCCCAACTCTTTCATGGCCTGCCGTATAGCGGCTTGAGCGACTTCGATCCTGCGTTGCAGGCTGGCGAGATCAAGTTCGAGCATTGCCGCTGCGTACAACTCGCGCCACGAGCGATTTGCCGTCACTGGGAACCCTTTCTTCCTGACTGTTTGAGCATACCCTTGCCACTAAAAATAGGTGGAATATTTGGTTTCGTTGCGAGCTAGCGCGCCGCAGTATAGACGTATGTGTGTCGTATCATTGAATTATCGCAGATACATTAGAATAATAACGCATCGTAGTCAAATAAAAAATATACTTGACCTAGAGATTGCGCTTTGGTATTTTCCTTCACAAAAGCACCATCGGGAGGCGAATGTGAGAAGCGAGCAGAAAACCAAGAATCAGCTCCCGGCGAAGTACCGGCAGGTTGAAATTGTCGGCTTGAAGACGGGCAGGCACGGGAAGCACCACGAACTGGTTCAAGGCATTGTGCAGGAGTTGGCGACGCTACAGGCGGGTTCGGCGCTCGAGATTCCGCTCGCCGACGTGGGCGGCATTGGTCTGGCGAACCTTCGCTCTGCCGTGCATCGGGCAGCAACCTCAAGCGGCTTGGAGATCGAAACGGTGGCTGACGATGGCAAGTTCTATGTGTGGAAGGCCAAAGCGAAATAACTTTTGCCGCCCAACTGTCTTCCCTTGGGTAAAAGCCTCCCCGGTATAACCCGGAACCTACAGCATCTACCCGATGTTTCGTCCGTCATTTGATTGTGTACTGTAACCCCGTCAATCCCGTAGTTGCGGGGAGTCCGTTGCTGCACAAGGGTTCTCCGCTTCGCCGGTGTTCGAGACCAGCAGTCAGTTCTGCATACGGAATCGGAGAGCCGACAGTGAATGCATCAGCCGCCTACGGAATCTACTCTCACGACACAGAACTTCACCGGGTCGTGCATACGTTGAACCAGTTAGGGTTCGACAACGAGGACATCTGCATGATGGTTTCGCCCGGGCATCCCATCGCCACATTCGTTCGTGAGGCAAATATTCTCAACGCCGAGCGAAAGGAAGGCGCGGTTGCTGAGGAGTTTATGGGCTGGCTTTTCGAGTTCGGTGCGGTAGTGATCCCGACGGTCGGTTTCTTCATCCGGTCACAGGCCTTCCTTCACGCCCTGGTGGTCAGTGGCCAATCTCGGTGTCTTGCAGGATTGGGTTTTTCTGAAGGTGACGCGGAACGATTTGAGAAGCAACTGCGGGAGATAGGGGTCTTGGTTTACGTGGCGTGCGCGGAAAGCGCAAATGCGGAATGGGCGGTGGAGATATTGCGCCGAACAGGCGCCCAAGAACCCGGATTGCTCGCACGAGAAGCGTTCTCGCAGGCCGCTGCCGCTTGACGGGGGCCGGTTGCCGTTGAGTTTGTCGCATTTCTCGAATCTCAGGATGACCTCTGTCTAAGAGGGGTCTAGGCCAAGAGACTCGGTTTCCACCCGTCCATACAGTAAAGACCCTAGAGTCAACGTACAGTTTTCGTGGTACGAATCCATCTTAGTCGGTAAACTTCCTGAGTTTTGAATATTTCAAGGTAAATGGTGGGTGGTACCTGATTTCGGCGGTTCGTGGGACCCAGCGCCCGGCGAGCGACTGCGTCTGGTGCCCGCCGCCGAACCATTCGGGCGCGAGACCACGGCTGATCAGCGGAGCATGGAAAACCGAGCGATGAAAGGTCTATCACAACGCCAAGTACTCGCCCGGTTCCGGAGAAGACCATGAAGAGAAACAATCAAAGCCCGGCGGTTGCCGTGGCTAACGGGGCATCCGATGAAGGTCAGACTGGCAAACATAACGGAAGTTCTGCGGTTACCGCTCAGCCCGGTTCGAGTGATCTCAGCGTGATTCTTGGCAGCCTGCAAACCATGAGGGATGGTGACTTCTCCGTGCGCCTTCCGGGTTCCTGGACCGGTCTGGCGGGCAAAATCGCGGATACTTTCAATTCCATCGTTTCCGCGAACCAACAGATGGCAGAGGAACTGAAGCGTGTGGGGCAAGTGGTGGGAAAGGAAGGAAGGACTCGCGAGCGCACGCGTTTTCATGAATCCAGGGGAGCGTGGGGCGAGATGGAGGTCTCGATCAATACGCTGGTCGAGGACCTGCTCCGGCCGACCGAGGGCGTAACCCACGCCATCGCGGCCGTTGCCCAGGGAAACCTGACCCAAACTGTGCGCTTGGACGTGGACGGACGGCCGCTGGAAGGCGAGTTCCTGCGCTCCGCCAACATCGTCAACACCATGATTCAGCAGCTGAGCGTATTCACTGCCGAGGTGACGCGCGTAGCGCGCGAGGTGGGCACGGACGGCAAACTGGGTGGCCAGGCGCAAGTGCCGGGCGTGGCGGGCACGTGGAAAGACCTTACGGATTCAGTGAACTCGATGGCCAGTAACCTCACCGGCCAAGTTCGCAACATCGCTGAAGTCGCAACTGCAGTGGCGAGCGGCGATCTCTCCCGCAAAATTACCGTCGACGTGCGGGGTGAAATTCTTCAGCTCAAAGAAGCCATCAACACGATGGTGGACCAGTTGCGCTCATTTGCGTCTGAGGTGACTCGTGTCGCCCGCGAGGTGGGTACGGACGGAAAGCTGGGCGGACAGGCGGTCGTGGTGGGCGTGGCTGGCACGTGGAAAGATCTTACGGATTCCGTCAACGCTATGGCCGGAAATTTGACGGCTCAGGTGCGCAACATTGCCGAAGTGACCACGGCCGTAGCCCGCGGCGATCTGTCGCGCAAAATCACGGTCGATGTGAAGGGCGAAATTCTCGAGCTCAAGGACACCATTAACACCATGGTGGATCAGCTCAATGCGTTCGCCGGCGAAGTCACCCGTGTGGCGCGTGAAGTGGGTACCGAAGGCAAACTGGGCGGCCAGGCCCAGGTGCCCGGAGTGGGCGGTACCTGGAAGGATCTCACGGACAACGTGAATTTCATGGCCAGCAACCTCACCGGCCAGGTACGAAACATCGCCGAGGTGGCAACTGCGATTGCCACCGGCGATCTCTCGCGCAAAATAACGGTGGATGTCCGTGGCGAGATTTTGCAGCTGAAAGAAACCCTAAACACGATGGTGGATCAGCTCAACCGCTTCGCCGGCGAAGTTACCCGAGTGGCGCGCGAAGTGGGTACGGAAGGACGTCTGGGAGGGCAAGCGAACGTGCCTGGCGTTGCTGGCACTTGGAAAGATCTCACGGACTCTGTTAACTCGATGGCCGGAAACCTTACCGGTCAGGTGCGCAACATTGCCGAGGTCACGACCGCCGTTGCCCGGGGCGATTTGTCCCGGAAGATTACGGTGGACGTGAAAGGTGAAATCCTTGAACTGAAGAACACCATTAACACCATGGTCGACCAGTTGAATGCGTTCGCTGGTGAAGTGACGCGCGTTGCCCGCGAAGTGGGCACGGAAGGGAAGCTCGGCGGGCAAGCACAGGTGCCCGGCGTGGCCGGCACGTGGAAAGATCTTACGGATAACGTGAACTTCATGGCCAGCAACCTTACCGGCCAAGTCCGGAACATTGCTGAAGTCGCTACGGCGGTTGCTCGCGGCGACTTGTCTCGCAAAATCACGGTAGATGTGAGAGGCGAAATCCTCGAACTCAAGGACACCATCAACACGATGGTTGACCAGTTGCGTTCGTTCGCATCGGAAGTGACCCGCGTGGCCCGCGAAGTGGGCACTGACGGGAAACTAGGCGGCCAGGCCCAGGTGCCGGGGGTGGGCGGCACGTGGAAGGATCTCACCGACTCGGTCAACTCGATGGCCAGCAACTTAACGGGTCAGGTGCGCAACATCGCCGAAGTGTCAACGGCGATCGCCAGCGGCGACCTCTCGAAGAAAATCACGGTGAACGTGAGCGGAGAGATTCTGCTTCTCAAGGAGACGATCAACACAACTGTGGATCAGCTCAACGCGTTTGCGGGCGAAGTGACGCGCGTGGCCCGTGAAGTCGGGACCGAAGGACGTCTGGGGGGACAAGCCAACGTGCCAGGCGTGGCAGGTACCTGGAAGGATCTTACGGACTCCGTCAACTCGATGGCCGGAAACCTTACCGGTCAGGTGCGCAACATCGCCGAGGTTACGACTGCCGTTGCCCGAGGTGATTTGTCGCGCAAGATCACGGTCGATGTGAAGGGTGAGATTCTCGAATTGAAGAACACCATCAACACCATGGTGGACCAGCTCAATGCATTTGCTGGAGAAGTGACCCGAGTAGCCCGCGAAGTGGGCACCGACGGGAAACTGGGTGGACAAGCGCAGGTGCCCGGTGTTGCCGGCACGTGGAAAGATCTCACGGACAATGTCAACTTCATGGCCAGCAACCTTACCGGCCAGGTACGTAATATCGCTGAGGTCGCGACGGCCATCGCGAACGGTGATCTCTCAAAGAAAATCACGGTCGATGTTCGCGGCGAGATTCTGCAGTTGAAAGAAACGCTGAACACCATGGTCGAGCAACTCCGCTCGTTTGCGGCGGAAGTAACGCGCGTGGCGCGCGAGGTCGGTAGCGAAGGCCGGCTCGGTGGACAGGCTAATGTGTCCGGCGTGGCCGGAACCTGGAAAGATCTCACCGATTCCGTGAACGCGATGGCCGGAAATTTGACTGGCCAAGTGCGCAACATCGCCGAGGTGACAACTGCCGTGGCTCGCGGCGATTTGTCACGCAAGATTACGGTGGACGTGAAAGGTGAAATCCTCGAGCTAAAGAACACGATTAATACGATGGTGGATCAGCTCAACGCGTTCGCTGCCGAGGTTACGCGCGTGGCGCGCGAAGTGGGTACCGAAGGCAAGCTGGGCGGGCAGGCGCAGGTGCCGGGTGTGGCCGGGACTTGGAAGGACCTTACCGACAACGTAAATGTGATGGCCGCTAACCTTACGGAACAAGTGCGCGGCATCGTCAAGGTAGTCACTGCCGTCGCCAACGGCGAACTCACCCAGAAGCTGACTGTGAACGCGAAGGGTGAAGTGGCGGCGCTGGCCGAAACGATTAACAATATGACCGATACGCTGGCCACTTTCGCCGATCAGGTTACGACCGTCGCGCGCGAGGTTGGCGTCGAGGGCCGGCTTGGCGGCCAGGCCAATGTTCCCGGCGCTGCCGGTACGTGGAAGGATCTGACCGGCAACGTCAATCTTTTGGCTGACAACTTGACCAACCAAGTGCGGGCTATCGCCGAGGTTGCTACCGCTGTGACCAAGGGCGACCTCACTCGTTCCATTCAGGTGGAAGCCAGCGGGGAAGTGGCCGAGTTGAAAGACAACATCAACACCATGATCGACAACCTCCGGCTCACGACTGATCGGAACACGGAGCAGGACTGGCTCAAAACGAATCTGGCTCGCTTCACCGGCATGTTGCAAGGGCAACGCGACCTGACTGCTGTGGGGCGCATGCTTCTGTCGGAGTTGACGCCTCTGGTGAACGCCCAGCAAGGTGTGATCTACCAGATGGGAACCGAGGAATCGGCGGAGATGGTGCTGCTCTCGGCATTTGCTGGTGACGGCGAGGATGGACATCTGCGGCGGTTGAAGCTCGGCGAAGGACTGGTGGGGCAGTGCGCGGCGGAGAAACGGCGGATGTTGATCTCTAACCTGCCGCCGAACACAATTGCTATTCGCTCGGGTTTGTTCGAGGCTGTTCCGCGAAATGTTATCGTGCTCCCCGTACTGTTTGAAGATCGGGTCAAGGCGGTTATCGAGCTGGCCTCGCTGAGCGCTTTCACAACCTCTCAACTGGCATTTCTGGAGCAGTTGACGGCCAGCATCGGCATCGTGCTCAACAGTATCGAGGCCACCATGCAGACTGAAGGATTGTTGAAGCAGTCCCAGCAATTGGCCACCGAACTCCAGGTGCAGCAAAAGGAATTGCAGCAAACGAATGAGCAGCTCGCGCAGAAAGCGCAACAGCTAGCCGAACAGAACGTTGAGGTCGAACGCAAGAACCAGGAGATCGAGCAAGCACGGCGAGCTCTGGAAGAGAAGGCGAAGGAATTGGCGTTGACCTCGAAATACAAGTCCGAATTCCTAGCCAACATGTCCCATGAGTTACGGACGCCGCTCAACAGCATCCTGGTGCTCGGCCAACAACTCAGCGATAACCCGGAGGGGAACCTGACGCCGAAACAGGTTGAATTCTCGCGCACGATTCACGGCGCCGGGACAGACTTGCTGAACCTGATCACGGATATTCTCGATCTATCGAAGATCGAATCTGGAACGGTTTCCGTGGAGGCGGAGGAAATCTTCTTTGCCGGCATGCTGGACGCGCTGGAACGTCCATTCCGGCACGAAGCGGAAAACCGGCACCTCAATTTCGAGGTGCAGACCGACCCGCACCTGGCGAGGAGTGTGGTCACCGACTCGAAGCGGCTGCAGCAGGTATTGAAAAACCTGTTGTCGAATGCGTTTAAGTTCACAGAGGTTGGAGGTGTCCGCTTGTCAGTCTCTCCGGCCAAGAGCGGTTGGAGCGAGGACCATCCGATTCTTGGGAAAGGCGCGTCCGTGGTGGCCTTCGAAGTCGCCGATACGGGCATTGGCATTCCGTTCGAAAAGCAGCGCATCATCTTTGAAGCGTTTCAGCAGGCAGACGCCGGCACCAGCCGCAAGTACGGCGGCACGGGCCTAGGGCTGGCGATCAGCCGCGAGCTTGCCGGTCTGTTGGGCGGGGAAATCCAGTTGCGCAGCGCTCCGGGACGAGGCAGCACGTTCACTCTTTATTTGCCCCAGACGTACGTGGGACCGTCCACGGCCGGTGTCGCAGCGGTCGAACGAAGGTCTCCATCGTCCGTTTCTCCCGCGCCATTATCTGTGGAACATCCGGTCGAAAAGGTTCCCGATGACCGGGAGAATCTGCAACCCGACGATGCTGTGTTGCTGATTGTTGAAGATGATCCACACTATGCGCGGGTGCTGCGCGACCTTTCCCGGGATACGGGGTTTAAAGTTCTTGTGGCGACCCGTGGTGCGGATGCGCTTGCGCTGGCTCACGAGTACCATCCGACTGCCGTGTCGCTGGATGTTTTTCTCCCCGACATGTTGGGCTGGACGGTGCTGAACCACCTGAAGCAGGATCCAGCAACTCGACACATACCGGTGCAGATGCTGACGCTGGACGAAGATCGGCACCACGGCCTGGCGCGGGGCGCATTCGCGTTTGTTACAAAACCAACCACGCCTGAGGGGCTGGAAGCGGCGTTGGCCCGCATCAAAGAGTACTCCGCTCCCCGGCGCAAGCGCTTGCTGGTGGTGGAAGACAATCCGGCTGAGCAGCTCAGCATCAAGGAGTTGCTGGGTTATGACGACATCGACGTTAGGGTCGTTGCTACAGGCTCGGAGGCAATCGAGTCTGTTAAAGAGCAGGCGTTCGACTGCGTGGTTCTCGACCTGCGTCTACCCGACATATCAGGCTTCGATGTGTTGGACCGCTTCCGTGACACTCCATCTCTAGGCGACCTGCCGGTCGTAGTCTTTACTGGCAAGGAACTTTCTCCGGAGGAGGACGCTCGACTGCATTCGCTGGCACGCAGCGTGGTGGTAAAGGGAGTGGAGTCCCCCGAACGCTTGCTGGATGAGACGGCGCTGTTCCTGCATCGCGTAGTCGCCGATCTTCCGGTTGAAAAACAGAGACTGCTGGACCGGTTGCACCACTCCGACGATGCCCTAGTAGGAAAGAAAGTGCTGGTCGTAGATGATGACGTGCGCAATATCTTCGCCCTCAGCAGCGTGATCGAGCGTCGTGGCATGACCGTGATCACTGCCGGAACTGGCCGGGAAGCGATCGCCAAGCTCGAATCGACCCTGGATATTGCGATCGTATTGATGGATATTATGATGCCCGAGATGGACGGGTATGAAACGATGCAGGTTATTCGACAGAACCCTTCGTTTCGGCGATTGCCGATCATTGCGCTGACCGCAAAAGCGATGAAAGGGGACCGCGAGAAATGTCTTGAGGCCGGAGCGTCCGAGTACCTGGCCAAACCTGTTAACACCGAGCAACTGCTCTCGTCGTTGCGGATGTGGCTTCACAGATAGCCGTCGACCGTAGCATGCTGCCGAGCGAGCGAGACCTGCGGAGAGGACTTAGTAGGATTCATGAGCAGAAACGAGAAGGTCAAGATCCTGATGGTGGATGATCAGCCGGCCAAGCTGCTCAGCTATGAAGTCATGCTCGACGGACTAGGCGAGACCCTGATCAAAGCCACTTCTGCAAAAGAGGCTCTCGAAATTCTGCTTAACAATGACGTAGCTGTAGTGCTCATGGATGTAAGCATGCCCGAGCTCGACGGCTTTCAATTAGCTGCGATGATTCGCCAACACCCGCGTTTTCAAAGAACTGCAATAATTTTCGTGTCGGCCGTGCACCTGACCGATCTGGATCAGCTCAAAGGTTATGAGCACGGCGCAGTCGATTACGTTTCGGTTCCGGTCGTGGCAGAACTGCTTCGCGCCAAAGTGAGGGTATTCGCGGAACTACACCGCAAAACGAGACAGCTGGAAACGCTGAATCGCGAACTCGAGCAGCGCGTGCTGGACCGGACTGAAGAGTTGGCCGGCAAAGCGGAACTGCTGCTGCAGTTGAACATGGAGCTTGTAGGAAAGAATCAGGAACTCGATGCCATTGTCCACACGGCTCCGGACATCATCTTCAGTCGCAAGGCTGACGGCTCCAGGGATTACATCAGCGACCGATTTTATGAATTTACCGGTGCTGTCCCAGGTTCGGCGAATGATTTCGGGTGGCTGGACTATGTGCACCCCGAGGATCGGGGAAAGGCCATGGCTGACTGGCTGCTCTGTGTTGAATCCGGGGCAAACTACGAAGCGGAGTATCGCATGCAGGCCAAGGACGGAAGTTATCGGTGGTTCCGGGCTCGCGCGGTACCGATTCGAAGTGAAGGGCAAGATCGTCAGATGGTATGGAACCTGCTCCGACATTCACGACAGCAAACTGCTGGAGCAATCGATTCGCGACAACGCAGCGGAGCTGGAGAAAATGGTCGATCGGAGGACGGATGAATTGCGGCGTCTTTCAATCCGCCTCATGACCATGCAGGATCAAGAGCGCCGCAGGCTGGCACGCGATCTGCACGACGGATTAGGACAAGAACTTGCTGTCGCCAAGATGATCCTGGATAGAATGCTGCTGCAGAAACCCGCCCATTTTCCAGAGGAAGCCTGGGTCCAGGCGAGCAACATTGTGGATAGCGCTATTCAGCAAGTCCGTACCATGTCTCATCTTTTGCATCCTCCCTTGCTCGATGAAGTTGGGTTACTGTCGGCGCTTTCCTGGTATGTGGACGGGCTTACAAAGCGCAGCGGCATCGAAACGTCTCTCGACGTTCAACCGCGCGATTTTCCGAGGCTGGCCGCGGAGGGAGAGACCGCGGTCTTCCGAATCGTTCAAGAGGCACTGACCAATGTCTTTCGGCACTCCGAAGCAAGCAAAGTTTGGATTACGCTGACTCAAAAAGAAGGGACGATCGGGGTGGCGGTGCGAGACGATGGCAAGGGAATCGACCAGAGAATTGCTGAACTGCAACCGGATAGTGTTGGCGTGGGTATCGGAGGCATGAAACAGCGAGCCCGCGAATTTGGTGGAGAATTGCGGCTGACGAATACGCATCCTGGAACCCTTGGTCGAGCTCACAATTCCCTCTAGTTCGGTCTTGCGGGAACCGGGTGTCGTTTTGGATGGAAGCTCGAAGTTTGTCGATTCAGCGGTCCGGTAAGAACCAGAAGAACGATATGGAAATGATGGAAATTACTGAGCGTAAGGCTGCCGAAGAGATGCGTTCCAGGCTGGCAGCAATCGTGGAGAGTTCGGATGACGCGATTGTCGCGAAGGACCTGAACGGGATCATCACCAACTGGAATGGAAGCGCGGAGCGTATTTTCGGCTACACCGAAAACGAAGTTCTCGGAAAACCGATTACGATCATTATCCCCCCGGAATTGCAGGCGCAGGAAACGGACATCTTGCGCAGGCTGAGATTGGGCGAACGCATCGAGCATTTTGAAACTGTCCGGGTCACGAAAGCCGGGAAGCGAGTTATGGTATCGCTGACCGTCTCGCCAGTTAGAGATTCCTCCGGCAGGATCGTGGGTGCTTCCAAAATAGCCCGCGATGTCACCCAGATCAGGCAGATCGAGCAGGCGCTGCGAGACAGTGAACAAAGAATGCGTTTCTGCCTGGAGGCGGCGAATATCGGTACGTGGGATTGGGATATCGAAAGTGGGAGTGTCCGCTGGTCGGAAAACATGGAGAGAATCCACGGGCAGCTACCGGGATCTTTCGGAGGCAATGTCGAGGCGTTTCTGGAGGGCATTCACGAAGAAGACCGCCAGCGGGTTAGCGACGCAGTTCAGCAGGCACTTGAGGGCGACGGCAAGTTTCACGCGGAATATCGCCAAGTAAAAGCAGATGGAAGTTTTGGCTGGATGGAGGCGCATGGGCAGGTCATTTACGATTCGTCACACCGTCCCAAGAGCATGATGGGCGTGTGCCGGGACATCAGCGAACGCAAGAGTTCGGAAGAAGCGCTCAGGGACGCCCGTGAGCAATTGGAAGCGAGAGTTCAGGAACGCACTTCCGAACTTGATCACGCTCAGGAAAGGTTGCGCATGCTTTCTGCGCGGCTGCTGCAGATGCAGGATGATGAAAGACGACGGATCGCCAGAGAGCTGCACGATACCGCTGGCCAGATATTGATTGCTTTGAACCTGAACCTGGTTCCGGTGGAGGAGGCACTCCAGAAGACTAAATCCGAACTCGTCAGGCAAGTTACGGAGAGCCTGCATCTTATCGAAGAGCTGTCAAGAGATTTGCGAACCATGTCTCATCTACTTCACCCGCCATTGCTGGACGAGGCCGGGCTACAGTCGGCCGTGCGTTGGTATGTCGAAGGGTTTGCCGAGCGGAGCAAAATCGAGGTGGATCTTCATCTGGAGCCGGCACTTGGGCGGCTGCCGGCTGAACTTGAGACTGCAATGTTCCGCATCGTACAGGAGTGCCTCACGAACATCCACCGGCACTCTGGCAGCACGTCTGCGAGCATCGTCATCGCCCGCGACACGCACAATGTAACGATTGAGATCCGCGATCGGGGCAAAGGAATGTCGATGCCAATTCGTGCTGGAGTGGGCATTCAGGGCATGGGGGAGAGAGTGCGACAGCTGGGAGGGAGTATAGAGATCGAGTCCGGAAACGGCGGCACGCGAGTCACTGCGAATTTCCCCACGAACCTTGCTTCGTCAGAAGACCCCGCAGAAACGTTGAAAGTTGCTTCCTGACGATCAGTTTGAAAAATCTGTGTTTAGAGATTCGATTCCACCGTAATGCGCGCCGACGATTAAGGCGCAACACTACCCGGCAGTTTGGCTCCATCCAGGGAGTTTTCGCCGATTACAGGCCAGAGGGAATCAAGCGCGCCAAAAGGATCCTGGCCGCCGCTCACAAGATGCATACCTCAGGCTTCCCCATCCGAAGGCACCGAGCATTGCCCCGTCGGTGTCGATTTCTTGCTGACAATACGGGCGACACTGTACGCCGACGACCCGAAGGGCTGTAGATCTCTCGAAGATTCTCCTACTTGGCTGGTGTGCGCTTGGATCACTTTACAGCGTGAACCCGATGGAACAAGGAGCGCGGGAACATTAGGGTTGGGTTTTGCAAGACAATTCAAACAGTTGCTCGATTCGAGCACGGAAGAGGTTGCCTCATGACAAGAATCAGCTCTGCATTGCCGAGATGTCTCCTGATGCTCGGTACCGGTCTTCTGCTCCTCTCCAGCATGGGCTGGTCGGCGGATGACAAAGACCAGTCGGACATCGACAAACGCCTGGATGCGTCCGCCAAAGTTCTGAATGAAATTATGGCCACTCCGGACAAAGCGATCCCTGACAAGGTGATGAGCGACGCGAAGTGCGTCGCGGTGATTCCCTCCATGGTGAAGATAGCTGTTGGTTTCGGAGGCAGCCATGGCAAGGGTGTTGCTACATGCCGGACAGAAAGCGGCCGGTGGAGCGCTCCGGCTCCGATCACCATCACGGGTGGAAGCTGGGGATTGCAGCTCGGCGGCCAGGCAGTCGACCTGGTGATGATCGTGACGAATGAAGATGGAATGCAGCATCTGTTATCCAGCCACTTCAAGTTGGGTGCGGATGCTTCGGCTGGCCGCGGGTCCTGTCGGACGCGATGCTGCGCCGACACCGACGGAAAGATGAGGGCGGAGGTGCTGGCCTACTCACGAGCTCGGGGCATCTTTGCAGGAATCGACCTGAACGGCTCGGTCGTCACGCAAGACAAAGACGAGACTCGAATTCTTTACGGGAGTTTCGTACCGTTCGCCGACATCTTGAGCGGAAAAGTTCGCCGCGAGAGAGGCGAGTGAACCTTTCCTGGCAGCGATCCGGAGATATTCGGGGCAAGCGAGAGAACATGGCGAACTGAAGCCCTCAGCGGGGAGCTCAAACACGGCGAGCCGGTAAGATCTCTGGCTGCCTCTATGAGGCCCGGCTTGGCTTACAAGCCGGGTCTCGGCATTTCAACGAAGCAACCAAACGATGATCGGAGGTTTTGATGTCGACGATTCTACTTATCGTGCTTGTGCTGATTTTGCTGGGGGCGCTGCCGACGTGGCCGTATAGCAGATCGTGGGGCTATTACCCCAGCGGGGGACTTGGCTTGGTGATCCTGGTCTTACTTGTCTTGCTTCTGGCGGGACGACTCTAGAGTTCGGTCACCTCGATCAGTTCTCCGAAGCCGGCGCTTTCAGTAATTTGGCGAATGGCGGAACCATCCGGTACCGCCATTCTTAGTCTTGATCGTTGGTCGCCTGTGCGATGGATGGGGAAGCTCTACCAGAAGCGTCGAGGATGTTCTCCGTTGGCGAAACCGCATCTCCCACGCGCGGCCAAGTACATCCCATTATTGAGTGCTGTTGGCTGGCCATGACTTTTCTAGCAAACGTCACCCCGCGATACCGCGGATAAACCAGCATCTCAACCTTTAACTCCGACAAGTTGTACAGCAAGTCTGCCGATCAATTACAGGAGCATCCTGATGGGCTGAGAGGCGCAATGTCACTAGTCTCTGTTTTGAAAGCTGGATGCTCCCGAAATTATCGAGAGCACAGACAAGCACTCTAGTTTGACCGAAGGAGGCTACAGTGGCGACTTGCGTGATTTCCGCGACAGAAACAAATGTGATTCCTGCGAGCGACGAAACCAAGCGACCTGAGTCCGAACGCAGCCTCGTTCAGCGCGCACAGAATGGTGACGAACAGGCCTTTGCCGCGCTTTTCCAGAGTCACAAAAAGCGCGTGTATTCGGTGTGCTTGCTGATGACGAAGGATATCGCTGAGGCCGAAGACCTTACGCAAGAAGCTTTCTTGCAGGTGTTTCGAAGCGTCAGCTCGTTCCGCGGTGATTCCGCCTTTTCCACCTGGTTGTACCGGGTGGCTGTGAACACGGTGCTGATGAAGCTGCGTCGGCGCAAGTCCCCGCCAATCGTTTCTCTCGACGAGCCGGTGTCGCCAGAATCGCCTTGTCTCAGACGGGATGTCGGGAAAGTAGACCCGCGCCTCAGCGGTACGATCGACCGTATTACACTGCGGCGGGCTATGCAGGAACTCCCCGAGGGATGCCGGGAGATTTTCGTCCTTCACGAGGTTCAAGGATACCAGCACCACGAAATTGCGGAGATGCTGGAATGCTCAGTCGGCAATTCGAAATCACAATTGCACAAGGCGAAGATGAAAATGCGCGATTTGCTATTTCCGAAACGCAGAGTCCTGCGACGGCCGACAGTGAATCATGAGTCCAATACTTCGTCTGCGAGCATCTGCGAACTCTCGTATGTTGGAGTGAGGTGCCTGTCGTAACGCAGAGCCGGTTCGCTTCTGGAGGTAGGCCACTCAGGCTGGAAGCGCCCTCGGCCAGTGCGTCGCGGAGTGGCGAGGTCTATCTGGGAGAAGCGCAACTCGCCGAAGCAGGGCGACGGCAGGCCAAGGGTGACTCTGGCTCTGCACTCTGACGCTCAGTAGTTTACGGTATTGCGAGAACACGAATGGAAATCTAAGGTGAGAGAAAGAAAAAATGTTATGGGAGTGGAGCCGATGCCAGAACGAAAACACCTTCGCGGTGTGAGCGCAAAAGAGCAGAGGGAATACGAACATATAAAGGAAAGCGCGCAAAAGTCCGGACGCTATGGTGATCGGGCCAAGGAAGTGGCGGCGCGGACAGTGCTCAAGAAGCACAAAGCGGAAGGTCACAGCAAAGGACATTGAATGCTGGCTGCCCAGAGGGCAGGGGTAGATTGATCCGACCAAGATCAAAACCGTATTTTCAGAGTCACAGATCGAAACCGAAACCAACTTTGAGCTGTGAGTTCCAGGAAGTGCCGATTGGTTCGAATTCTCGTGGTAGACGACAACCCGGCAGTCCGGCACTATCTGCGGGCTCTGCTTGAGCAGCAAAGCACTTGGCAAGTTTGCGCAGAGGCGCGGACCGGAAGAGAAGCGCTCCAGCGAGTAGAAAAGAGTCCGCCTGACCTGATTTTGCTGGATTTCCAGATGCCGGACCTGAACGGGCTTGACGTCGCCCGGCAAATCTCGAGCCTATTTCCCAGAATTCCCATTCTGATGGTCACCATCCATCTCTCCAGACAGCTGGCCGAAGAGGCTCGAAGAGTGGGGATCCGCGGAGCCTGTGCGAAATCAGATGTGGGCTCGATTGTCGAGGCAGTGGACGCACTTCTGCACGAGGGAACCTATTTCCCTGCAATGAGTTCGGTCGACAATTAAACATCCCTCCGCGACAGCTGGCAGAGAAAAATACAGTATTCCCTGTATTCGGGCGGGAGTAGTACCATGCTAACTTCGGGGCGATCCACTTAGGGAACTCTTCTGCGGGGTATGTGCATAGCAGGAGCGACTCCTTTGCGGCCGGAACGAGGCAAGAACGAAACTCGAGCCAGCCGAGAAATCGTTAGCGAGGGTTTCTACGACACTGCCTCAGAGAACCGGAAATCTTATGGCAGTCCGCATACTCCTAGTGGATGATCATCCTATCGTGAGGCAAGGCCTACGCACTCTGCTGGAAGGGCGACCTGGCTGGGAAGTAGTGGGCGAAGCTTCGGATGGGATCGAGGCTTTGGACAAAGTCGAAAGTTTGCAGCCCGACGTTGTCGTGCTCGACGTTACTATGCCTCGTATGAATGGCCTGCAGACGTGCCGGCTGATTCAGCAGAAGCCGAAGGCCACAGCTCTTGAGGTTTTGTTCGTTACGCAACACGATTCTCCGCAGATGATGCGTGAGGCTCTGGATGCAGGAGCCAGAGGGTATGTGGTGAAGTCGAATGCCGCCCGTGATCTGTTAGATGCTGTAGAGGCGGTGAGCCAGCATCGTGTGTTCACAGCACTGGCACGAGGTCCGCAGGTTTCGTGTTGAATTCCGGGCGAGAAGCAGGTCCGTCTATCTCTGAGGCCGTACGTGGAGGATGCCATGAAGCTGCGTATTTTGTTGGCTGATGATCACGAAATTGTACGTCGAGGCTTGTGTGCGCTTCTCCAGAAACATGAAGGGTGGGAAGTGTGCGGGGAGGCATCGGATGGCCGCGAAGCAGTCGAAATGGCCAAGCAGTTGAAGCCCGACGTGGTTATCGTTGACATTGGCATGCCCCACCTCAACGGCTTGGAGACCACACGCCAACTGCTGCAGCATGATCCCCACTTCAAAGTCATAGTTCTGACGATAACCGATTCCGATCAGATTATCCGCGAGGCCCTTGACGCCGGGGCGCGCGGCTTCGTGCTCAAGTCCGATGCAGCCCGCGATCTAGTGTCGGCAGTGGAAGCCTTGCAGAGCAAACGGATGTTCTTCACGCCACGGGTCAACGATCTGGTGTTGGCAGGCTTCCTGGAAAAGGGTCACGCCGTATCCTCGAATGAGCCTCCGAACTTGCCGACGCTGACCGCGAGAGAACGAGAAGTCACTCAGCTTCTGGCCGAAGGGAAGAGTTCCAAGGAGGTGGCCACAGTTCTGAATTTGAGCACCAAGACCGTGGAAACGCATCGCAGCAACATCATGCGGAAACTCAGCCTGCACTCCATCCGCGATCTGGTTGTGTATGCCATCAAGAACAACATCATCCAGATCCAGATGCCGCCGCAGATTCAACGCCCGATAGAACCTACCTTGGTTTGAGTGCCATTCCCAGCCTCGCTTCAGTGGGCGCCAGACTTGCCTAAGAGTGAGCCAGTGCGGGGCTCCAGTGGAAAAACTTACATCAGATTCTGTCTGCAGGTTCTTGCTAAGGCATTGGAATTCAAGGAATTCCAGATTTGGCAAGTTCCGTGCTTGTTGAATCGCATTCGCCTGCAGAGGGAGCGCGTTCAGCTTGCGCGGGTTCATTGCAACCTGCGCGGGTCGTGAGCGCAACTATTCGGACGCGGAGCTTGCTTTCGCCGAACAATTGCATTCGGCAGTTCGTTGTCCTTTCGTGGGAGGTGAAGCTTGAGCGGCCTTCGAATCTTTATTGCAGATGATCACGAGGTGGCGAGAAAGGGTATTCGCTCGCTGCTCGAAAATCATGCGGGATGGGAAGTTTGTGGCGAGGCCAGAGACGGGCGTGAAGCCGTGGCGTCTGTCAGCGAGTTGAAACCAGACGTTATCCTGCTGGATATTGGTATGCCGAACCTCAACGGGTTGGATGCAGCACGACAAATTCTCTCAATCATGCCTGAAGCTCGCATTCTGATCCTGACCGTGCACGATTCGGAACAGGTGGTTCGGGAAGTACTGGCGGCCGGAGCGCGTGGCTTTGTGCTTAAGTCCGACGCTGGCCGGGACCTATTGGCTGCTGTGGAAGCTCTGCAACACCGCCGCACCTTCTTCACGTCGAGAGTAGCGCAAATGATGCTCGACGGGTATTTGCGTCCAAATACAGATAACGAAACTTCCACCCAGTGCATTCTGACGCCGCGGGAAAGGGAAGTGATCCAGCTCGTCGCCGAAGGCAAGAGCACCAAAGAAATCGCTACAGCCCTCAGTCTCAGCGTGAAGACGGCGGAAACTCACCGAACCAACCTCATGCGCAAACTAGACCTACATTCAGTCGCGGATCTTACGCTCTATGCCGTGCGGAACGGAATCGTCCATGTGTATTGAGAATGTGAACGTGCCTGCAGTGTTGAGCTGCGTTGCAGTAAAGGGAGATTGTTCCGTGGCTAATGGGTTTGCTGGATACCTCACGCACTATCGCTTGCGTAAACTTTTGTGGAGTTGCTAGCTGAAAGACGCAGCTTCACGAAAGGAGTTCCGATGCTCTGGACTATAGCCGTTTTACTATTGATTCTCTGGCTTTTGGGCATGGTCAGCTCGTACACATTGGGTGGATTTATTCATATTCTGCTGGTCTTGGCGGTGGTTGCGGTTTTGATCCGCCTGATCCAGGGGCGAAGCCCGGTGGTCTGAGTTGACGCTCGAAGGACTCAACATGGGAAATCTGAGGATCGAGTAAGTTTTTAAAGTGACAATCCATGAGGAGTTAGTGAGGAACAAAGATCAAGTCGAGGGTAAGGTCAAAGATGTTGCAAGTAGCATCGAGCGCCAGGCGGGCGAGATTGATGTTCGCTCCTGGCGCAAAGTGAGCTAGTATTATTTTCGCGCACACTCTGTGATCGGGGGATGTCCGGCTCCTATACTCCGCTTGGCCGCAAGCGGATTCGCTCAAACCTTCCACAACTGAGCTAGAGCTCGAGCCGCGTCCGTGAGTGCGCGCTTTTCCGTACTTGCCTGGGGAATGCCAAAGATGCCTCTCCGCTGAACGATGGGGGTGCGATACTGCAATCGCTTCCTGGCAACGAGATCAGCTTCATGAAGCTCGGATACTGCTGTCTCGAACACGCGTCTAAGATCATCCGGCGAGAGTGATCGATAAGGATCAATGGGGCGTCTTGCAATCGTGGGTGCCATTGGGAAGGGCTCAACTTTCTGCACTCTTCGCACTGTAAGATGACCGCCATCCCCCAACAATACTGTTTAGCCCTCGGGGGCGAGGAGTGGTTCCCCTATTTGTCAGGGGCAGAAGATGTAAGGTTCTGCGAAGACGCCAAGGACGGCCTATAAGTCGTCAAACTGCCAGGCCCAGGCTCAGTCCCTTACTGTCGAAGATGTTACGTGGTTTACTTGGTCGCGCCGGGTTGTTGCCGAGGCTGTGCCGCGGTGAGCTGTTTCAAGGTGTCTAGCTCGTCTTGCAATTTTCGCCACGCTTTTGCGTTCTTCTTGGTGGCGATGGGCGCCGATGAGTCGGAATAGAATTGAAGCAGGTTGTTGCGCAGTGCGACACTTAACGAATTCGGGCCCTGTGTCGTAAGTTTATCGATCAGGTGAGCATATGTCTCGTCGGCCAGGACGTATTCTCCGGCTCGGGTTTCGCCGCCGGTATCGCAGTCGCGGTTGGGCAGGTCTAGTTTGCCCTTGTTTTCCTCACGCAGCAGGCCAGCATAATCCTCGATCGTGGCATCCACACTCTTGATGTACATGTCCTCGGTCTGTTTCGTGGGAATTTTGAAGTTGACCGCCTTGAACGGACCTACTTTCGGTACTAACTTCAGAAACACGGCCAGGATCCTCGCCCCGAGCCCTGGCTTCCGATACACCGTGCCCCACTCGTGCTCATAGTTGCTTCGAGAGAGATAGTATAGAAATTTCCTTTTGTCGAAATTTGGCGTGTCTCTCACGATCACGTCGTGGCGTGAGGCCAGAGCTACTCGGGTCATTTCTGGAATCAGAGTGCTGACGCTACGCCGGTAGCTGCCGATTGCAAGATCTACGCTTCCGAATACGTCTTCCAGTCGTAAGCCGTAAGTTTCCTGGAAAGCCCGCTCCAAAAGCGGCTTGGCAATCTCGAAGCCAATCATGTCGTGATAACGATCGGAGGTGTAGCGGTTCTTGGCGACCTGGACCATATCGAAACCAAATTCCGTCCGAATATGTTGCTTGGGATCGTCGGCGTAAGTCACAGTGTTGCCGTATTTCCTTTGAAGCTTAGGGAATTCCAGAGCGACAACTCGGTTAATGGTAGGATGACCGGTATTATCAGAGGAATAGTGCGATAGCGCGCCCAGCGCAAAAGCGTACTCGTTCAGATCTGAGGAATCCCGGAGCAACGCTTCGACGAAATCACCAGTGCGCACATAGTGAACAAGATCACTGAAGAACTTGCTGCCAAACGGATAGTAGCCCATATCCTGGAGCAAGGAACCACCATAGGCGTAAGCATGCGCCTTGCGCAGGTCCTCTTGGGTGGCTCCGGGAAAACGTTGCAGCAGGAGCGGTTTTAGCCGATCCTCCCACATTAGGTCCACGACTTGTTCATGGGTCAATACTGAATAACCCGAACCTAGGCTGGAGAAGGAGACGAGAAACAGCAGTACGCCAAACGCCGCGATGAGATGGCTCGACAGTGACCGCATGACCAATCTAATCCAGGAATCAGAGTGGGAAAGATTATCGGTTATCCCTTGATGTTGATGGCCTTCCGGCTCCGTGGCGATGTGTCTTTCCCGGACCTCCGCTTTCCGACGGCAACCCTGCGCTTCGTCCTCGGTCGCGGAGCCGCTTGGCGCACACTTTTCCTGGGACGCCGAGTACGAACCCGCGCGCGCTTCCCCAGCGTGCCGATATTAGTGGCATTGCGCACCTTCGTCGCAACGTTTACCGGGAGCGTCGAAAGGTTCTCCGTCAATTCTTGCGTGACTTTCGTGACGGTGCCGGCTGCATGCCCCAGTTTGCGGGCGACGGTACTTAGGAGGGGTTCGTCTCTTACTCTTACAGGCGGTTTCTTCGCTGCCATTCGCCTACCTCGCAGGTTTTCCTTGCTCAAAATCGCGCTTCACGCATATGATCCCGGGCGATTTCAAAGAAAATGAAGTCCCGGCCTTAGCCGGGACCTCCAATTGATCAAAGAACAGTGCCTTAGAAAGAACTATGAAGCGCGACGTTGACGATCGCGGTTCCTTTCGTCTTCTTCTTCTGCTTCAGTCTGACCCTGGCCGCCTTTTTTCGGTTGGTATTGTCCAGACTGGCCGCCTTGTTGGCCTTGTCCGGGTTGTCCGGATTGACCACTGTGTGTTCCCTGTCCGGATTGGCCGCCCTGGCCGCCCTGCTGACCTTTCTTTTCCATATCGTCTGCCATGAAATCTTCCTCCTGCGAAAGCGCTAGACTTCCCACGCCTTCGAAATTTATCGCTAACTAGAACTTAGTTGCTGTTGGGAATTGCGAAGGTTGCGAGTGATTCTTGCGCAATTCATCACAACGGGCCTGGCTGTCAATCGAACAGGCTTCTTCGGGACGCGGAAACATCATAGGTGGAGAAGGGGAGCAGGTGCCGTTCTCCCGGTGAATTGGCACCTGCTCGATGGGGGCGTCGTCGAGTAGAGCCACAGAGTAATGAAAAAGAACTGTCCTGCCCATACTGTAAACCTTGTATTTTCGGCGAAAAGTCCCCACCGAATTTCCTCCGAGCCGACGGTCGGTTCGCGCGAGGCGAGAGAAGGGACAAGGGTAAAGGTCTTTGAGAGCTCGCCCTCGACCGGACGGCTCCTTGTTGGCTGCCAGGCAGCCCGTTTTCAGTTCCGGAAAGTCCATCGCGGCGCGCCAACGTTCGGAGAAGTCACTTGTCGCCGCGCGCTCTTAAAGTTTGTTTTTGCAAAGCCGATATGGCCCTTGGATGGCAGGAGCCTTTACTGCGTTCCTTGTCAGATCAACCCACTTCTGAGGAGAAACTAATGTCGACAGCAGCCATTTCCAGTAGTTCCATTTACCAGCAGACGCAGCAGTATTTCCAGACGCGGCAGAGCGATCTACAACAACTCGCACAAGCGCTGGGGTCAGGCGACTTGGCTGGCGCTCAAACCGCCTACAACAACATTGTCCAGCTCGGCCACAGCGGCCCGTTTGCCAGTGGAGATCCGTTCTCGCGCTCCCAGCGCGAACAGGATTTTGCCGCCATCGGACAAGCTCTACAGTCGGGGGACTTGGCTGGTGCCCAAACCGCATTCAACACGCTGCAAAGCACGTTTCAACGAGGGACGAGCGCGCAAAACCCGCTGAGTGCCAGTTCTACATCCAGCAGCGGGCCAGAAATTATTGTCAACCTCAGCAACAACAACGACAGTACCGGCTCTGCCTCCAGTGCGCCCGCCTCCAACAGCGGCCCTGAGATCATCCTGAACCTCAGCAATAGCGCCAATGCCAGCCCCGAGCAGATCACCATCGACATCAGTAACTCAGCCAACGGCGGAGGGGAGCAAGTCTCGCTCAGCTTTGGCAACCCGGGTTCCAACCAACAGGAGATTACTTTCAACCTGGGTCCCAACAGCAACGAGCAAATTGTGCTGAATTTGCTCGGGGAGTCCTCTCCGACGAGCAGTTCTAGTACTGCATCGCCGAACGGCGGCCTCAACGTTTCTGCCTAGATCGGCAAGGCGGCCGATGCAGTTGGCGGGAACCCATACCCTCTCCGCCCGCTTACTGCACCGGCCCTGCAACGCCACGACCGGCTCCGCAACATTGCCCGCACTCGCCGCCCGGCTGGGGCGAACCTCCGCCCGACACCGCACCTATTTTTTTTACTTCGGGGAAACCCTTCGCCAAGGTCTCCGCACCAAACAAAGCCGAAGGGATTAGCATGAGTCCAAGTGTGCCTTCCGGTAAAAGGAGAAACCGTTATGAAACGCAAGGTGGTTGTCGTCATTACTCTGTTATCGCTCGCGACGCTGGCCCTCGCGCAGGACCGTGACCAGCCTTCGGCCAAGGCTCAAGAACGCATCACAAAGGAGGTTCGCCACGAACTTCTCATGCTCTCCTACTTCGGCGTGTTCGACTACATTGCCTATAAAGTGGACGGCTACACGGTCACGCTGCTCGGGCAAGTGGTGCGGCCTACGCTCAAGTCCGATGCCGAGAACGTAGTAAAGCACATCGAAGGCGTCGAGAAAGTCGATAACCAGATCGAGGTACTTCCTCCCTCGCCCATGGATGATCGTCTGCGCCTGCGCCTGTTCCGTGAGATCTATGGCTACCCGTCGCTGGAGAAGTATGCCCTGGGGGTGCAGAAGCCGATTCGCATTATCGTGAAGAATGGCAATGTCACCCTCGAGGGAGTGGTCGACAATGAGGGCGACAAGAACGTTGCGGGAATTCGTGCCAACAGCGTCCCCGGCATTTTCTCGGTGACCAACAACTTACAGGTAGTTTCGTCGAAGTAATACTCCTGAGGCGCGGCAGCGTCGACCTGGGTGGTGCCGCGCACTTCCTCGCGCCCATCGCGGCACCTCCGCTTCGTCTTCCTGCGTATAATGGGCTGCATTCCGATCCACGTCCGGAGAAGAGCCATGATGAATCGCCGCACGTTCCTTGAAACCGCAACCACTGTTACCGCTGCCACGTTGCTGACCAACCGAATTGGGTGGGCCGGGGCCGAGCACAAGATCGAGAAACTCGGCGTGCAGCTCTACAGCGTGCGCGACGAGCTGAAAGCTGATTTCGACGCTACGCTGGCTAAGGTTGCTACTATTGGCTACCAGGAAGTCGAATTTGCCGGATACTTCGATCACGCGCCGAAAGACGTGAGGGCCGCCATCGACCGGCACGGCCTGGTCTCACCTTCCTGCCATGTTCCGTGGGATGTCCTCGGCGATAAGTGGCCAGGACAGATCGAGTCCGCCAAAATTATCGGCCAGAGCTACATTGTCTGTCCCTGGATCCCACCAGACGTCCGTCAGCAGCCCGACAGTTGGAAGCGCGCGGCGGAAACTTTCAACCGCGCCGGCGAAGCCAGCAAGAAGGCCGGCATCCAGTTTGCCTATCACAACCACTGGTTCGAGTTCCTCCCCGTCGACGGGAAACTTCCGTACGATCTGCTTCTCGAAATGTGCGACCCAAACCTGGTCAAGATGGAGCTCGACTTGTGCTGGATTACGGTCGCCGGTGCCGACCCGCTCAAATACTTTGACCGCTATCCGGGACGCTTTCCCCTCGTCCACGTCAAGGATATTAAGAACCTTCCGAAGATTTCTGCGGGGGGTGGCCAGGATTTTGGCGACTCGCTCAAGGACATGACCTCGGTCGGCAGCGGCATCATCGACTGGAAAAAGATCTTTGCGCAGTCCGAGAAGGCGGGTATCAAGCACTACATCGTGGAGCACGACAAGCCTGCGATGCCCTTCGACAGCATCAAAGCTAGCTACGAATACCTTCGGCAGTTGCGCTGGTGAGGCGAGTTACCCTTTTCCGAAGGGATCTTCGAGCGACGGGCTTTGCGGCGTGAACAGCTCGGCGCCGTTTTCCGTGATGTGCATGTCGTCTTCGAGGCGAACACCGAATTCGCCGCGAATGTAGATTCCGGGCTCGTCGCTGAAAGTCATGTTGGGTGCAAGCTTGGTAGTGTTGCTGCGGACAAGATAGGGCCACTCGTGCCCGTCCATTCCTATGCCGTGTCCGAGGCGGTGAGAAAAGTATTTGTAGTCAGGTTCGTACCCCGCGTCGGTTATGATTTTTCGCGCTGCCGCGTCGACCGACCCGCATTCCGCTCCCGGATGCGCCGCAGCCAGTCCAGTCGACTGCGCGCGATGCACGATGTCGAAGACTTTTTTCATCTTATCCCCGACATCTTCCCGGGCCTTGCCGAGTACGAATGTACGCGTGATGTCGGATTGATATCCTTCTACGTCACAGCCATCGTCAATCATCACAATCGAGCCTTCGCGAATCATCTGCGGCGTCCTCGAGCCGTGAGGTAGCGCGGAGTATTCACCGACTTGCACGCTGGCCTCGCCGGGGAACCCCAGCTGTCCGTAAGCCGCGGCAATCAAGTCTCCCACCTGCCGTTGCGTCATGCCCTCGCGCAGTGCGTGATAAACCGCTTCATATGCGGCGAGCGTCACCTGGTTAGCCAAACGCATCAGCGCGATCTCGTGCGCGCTCTTGATCATCCGGCACCCCGCGGTAACCGGCGTTGCGCTGGTCAGCATGGCTTGGGGCGCGGACTTGGCAATTCCGTCGGCGAAGACGAAGCGCACCGCTTCTTCGATTCCCACCTTGCCGCTGGAGAGGCCGCGCTCTTTGAGTCCCTGCGCCACTCGCTGGTACGGACTTTCGTCCTCCTGCCAGGTGCGCACATCAGGGTGTTCGCCATCGGGTGCATTGGCGAGCTGTTCGCGGGCGCGGCCTTCCTCAAAAGCCGGGCAGACATAGAACGCCTCGCCTTTGGCGGGTAGAACCAGCGCGAACAGGCGCTCGCCGCCCCACCAGCGAATGCCGGTGAAATATCTCAGCGACGTGCCTTCCATCAGCACGATGGCGCCGAGCGCATTCTCGCTCATCAACTTGCGGGCTTGCTCCTGGCGTTCGTGCCGCTCCTCGCGGGTGGTGGGTATGGCTTCGGTCTTGCGCGACTTTAACTGGGCCAGAGACGGCGGGAGGGCAGGGTCGCTTGGTTGGTCGCCTGTTTCTGCACCGCATGCCAGCAGAGGATGAGGCGCTATGGCAACTCCCGCCGCCACGCTGCCAACTTCGAGAAACCGCCGCCGCGAAATCATGAGGCCTCCGTGCCAAGATATGAGATTCGACATTATAGGTCCCTTGACGATTCGTGGGAGATAATTGCTGGATGGAAACGGGCTTCCAATGCGCAGGTTGCGGCGAGTGGAATCCCACGGCGGTAGACGAATCTGCGGGGCGACGGCAGAGTTACGTCGAAGACTGCCAGGTCTGCTGCAAGCCAAATGTGCTGCAGGTCGATTACGATACCACGTTGCAGGAATTCTTCATTTCGGCCGTGTTGGAGTGAACTGTCGGTCGGCCTGTGGTTAGGGAGAGACGTAGCAAGCTACGTCTCTACGACTTGCACTTGGGAGTATTCGCGATATAGTTAGCTGCGCAGCACGAAGAGACATGGACGCGGAAAGGAATGACGGCGATGGCAACGAGCTACACAGGCGGTGGACGGATGGTGGCGCACAACATGGTCACGACGCAGTTTGAGCTGGATGGTTTTCGAGTGACGCGCACGCTGGGAGTGGTGCGCGGCATCGTAGTGCGCTCACGCTCGATCTTCGGCACGATCGGCGCCGGATTGCAAACGCTGGTCGGCGGCAATATCACCCTGCTTACGAACTTGTGCGAGAAGACGCGCGCCGAAGCGTTCGACCTTATGCTGCAGCACGCCGCCGAACTGGGCGGCAACGCCGTGGTTGGCGCCCGTTACGACGCGACCGAAGTGATGCAGGGCGTCACGGAAGTGCTGGCTTACGGGACCGCGGTATTCGTCGAACCGGCGAAGTGACGCTAGTCTTTGTAGATCGATCCCGCGACCAGCGCCGCGAGTATTGCACCAAACCACATCTCGATCATCCAGCCAAAAGGAAGCCCGCGGTCGCCGGCGAACCACGTGGCCTGGGCGAAGTTCAAGGGGAATCCGGCGAAGAAGCCGGCCAGAAAGCCGACCTTCAGCGCGCTACCCGGACCGGGCCTAAGGGTCTGACGCGACCAGGCGTAGAGATGCGCGATTGCGATCGACAGAATGAACAGCAGCGTGATCCACTGGACCGCGAACAAGGGATAGCGCGGTGTTTTTAGGAAAAACCCGGCGTTCTGGGCCGCCAGGTAGCGCGCATCGGTGATCACGAACTTTCCAACAAGAAAACTCCAGATTGTCCAGACCACGCCGCCCGCCAGACCGCCCAGCCAGATCCTGCCTCGGTTCAGATGCATAAGCCCCCCGTTTGACGTCGTTGAATAAACGGACGCAGTCTACACCTATTTATGAGCGGTGGCGATCGATTCGGCAGCAGGCTTTCCTCTATCTTCCTGGGGTATAGTCGTCGCATATGAAATTCCCGCGATCCTTGCTTCTTACTCTCGTGTTGGCGGGAGTGCGGTCAGCCATGCGGCGGACTTCAAATACATTCGCCAGGGCAACCCGCAGAACGTGCAAACTCGCACTGAAGCCGGAATCGCCATGATCGGCGGAGGCACCGACCTGGACGAAGCGTTTCGTTGGCTGTGCGCTAAGGCGACCGGAGGTGACTTTCTGATCGTGCGGGCGCACGGCGGTGCCGATTACAACCCCTACGTTGCTGGTTTGTGCCAGATGAATTCAGTGGCGACGCTAGTCATTCCCAGCCGGAAAGCGGCGCAGAACCCGCACGTAGCCGAGATCATCGGGCAGGCCGAGATGATTTTCATTGCCGGCGGCGACCAGTCGCGCTACGTCAACTTCTGGAAGGGAACTCGGGTTGAGGATGCGATCAATGCGCATGTGGCTGTGGGCAAGCCCATCGGCGGAACCAGCGCGGGTCTGGCGGTGCTAGGGCAGTTTGTCTACGGCTGCCTCGACGATAAGCCTAATGACGCTGATCTCACATCGCGCGAGGTTCTTGCTGATCCTTACATCAAGCGAGTGACACTGGTGCGCAATTTTCTCAAAGTTCCCGGCCTCGAGAACATTCTCACAGACAGTCATTTCGCCAAACGCGACCGCATGGGGCGCAGCCTGGGATTTCTGGCACGGATCGTGCAGGATGGCTGGTCGAAGGCGCCGCGCGAGATTGCTATCGATGAGAAATCGGCGCTGCTGGTAGAGGCAAGCGGAAGGGCGAAAGTGGTGGGCACCGGGCTCGGTGTCTATTTTCTGCAAGTCACGGACGTGCCGGAAGTCTGCAAGCCCGGCCACCTGCTGACATTACGGAACGTGGCCGCCTATCGCGCACCCACCGGAGCTGGGTTCGACATTCGCGCCTGGAGCGGCGACGGCGGGGAAGCCTACTCAATTTCGGTGGAATCCGGGCAGGTCCGCAGCAGCCGCGCGGGGAACGCCGTGTATTAGCAGCGCCGCCGGGACGACAGCGCTACTTCTTTTCCACAGGAAAGTCGGCTAGGGGCGCGGAGTGCAAGAAAAATGTTAGCGAATAAATAGCGAAGGAACCTAGAGCATAAACGCAACCCCTTGTGGTCGTCTTTCTGGTTAACCACAAGCACTCGTATTTTGCGGAAACACTCCCGAAGTGGGACCCCTACCTTCAAGTTTGGGCTTGACAATCAATGACTTACGGGTAAGATGTGGTACAAAGTGGTACAGAGTGGTCAACACAGTAAAGGTCGTGGGAACGGGAAGCTGACAAAGAGGAGCCGGTGGGAAACCGACCCAAAAGCACGACAAACAGCCCGAACCACCCGAGTTTGACCGAACTTTGTGCTGCTTTTACCTCCCTCGTTGCTGTCGCAGTGGCTAACAGAAAGAGTAGACCCATAAAGGAAACCAGCCTCCGCAGAGGCTTTAGACATGTTTCGCGGCAATCACCCAACTCGCGTCGACGAAAAGGGACGGTTAAAGGTCCCGGCGGAGTTCAAGCGGGTGATCGACGAGAAGTACGGACAGCAATTCTACATCACCAGTCTGGATGGGAAGGTTGCTCAAGTGTATCCCTTCGAGGAGTGGGAGCGGATCGAGCAGAAGCTGGCAGGGCTCTCCACTTTCAATCCTACGAAGAAGAAGTTCCTGGCCCGAGTGAATTATTACGGGCAGCAGGTGGAGATGGATGGGCAAGGCCGGCTGCTGATGCCGCAGTTGCTGCGCGATGCGGCCAGGATCAAGGGCGAAGTGGCAGTTCTGGGCAACTTGACGTACCTGGAAGTGCGGAACCTGGAGCTGTTCAAGAAAGAGATCGAGGAAGAAAAGTTCACGCCTGACGATGAGAAGACGCTCGACGAATTGGGCATCTAGTGGGCGAGGGTTCAACAGACACCCCTCAGGGGGTTGGGCATGGTGGTGGAAGGGAAGCGAGCCATGCTCCGGTTCTTTTAAAAGAAGCGATCGACTTTCTAAACGTGCGGCGTGGCGGGACCTATATCGACGCCACGGTGGGCTTGGGCGGACACAGTTACGAAATCGCAAAACGCCTCGGCGCACCGGGACATTTGATTGGGCTCGATAAAGACCCTGCGGCGCTCCAGCTGGCCGAGAGAAATCTCGCGCGAGCAAAACTGACCGGGGATGATTTTCCCAAGGTCACGTTGTTGCAGTGCTCATTTGCCGAATTGGGCGAGCGGTTCGGCCGGAATTTTGCGGACGGATTGCTGGCCGACATCGGAGTGAGCAGCTTGCAACTGGACGATGCGGCGCGCGGATTTAGTTTTCAGGCGGATGGACCGCTCGACATGCGGATGGACCCGCGGTCGGAGCGTACCGCCGAACAAGTGGTAAACCACCTCGACGAGCGCGAGCTTGCCGATGTGATTTACGAATTCGGAGAGGAAAGGAGGTCGCGGAGAATCGCCAGAGCCATTGTCCGGTCGCGGCCGATACGATCTACCGCACATCTTGCGGATGTCATATCAGCCGCGGCCCGGCCAATGAATTCTGAACAGAGGCGAATTCATCCGGCGACCCGAACTTTTCAGGCGCTCCGAATCTTCGTAAACCGCGAACTGGAAGATCTGAGGGTGCTGCTGGATGCGGCGCCCCGGGTTCTGAAGCCAGAGGGACGCGTGGTGGTGATCAGTTTTCACTCGCTGGAGGATCGCATCGTGAAAGATGCCTTCCGCGAGGGCGCGAAGCAGGGTTACTTCAGTTTGCTGACGAAGAAGCCTGTAACGGCAACAAAAGAAGAGAGCGATCGCAATCCGCGGGCACGCAGCGCGAAATTGCGGGCGGCGGAAAAAGTTTAGCTCCGGAAAACCTGCCGGAGTTCCCGGCACAGCTGTAATGGCGTGCCGGGCCTTCAGGTTCTGAGGAAAGCGGACAGGAACAAAGATCCGCCGAAACAACGGGTTCCGTGGTGGGAATCCAAATTTGAGGCTGGAAAATGTACACGGGCACATTGATTAAGGACTTGATGGCGACGGTGGAGCGGGCCGAACGGCGGGCTCTACAGAAGCAGATCGTCGACGAACTGGAACTGCAGCGGCTGTTTGAGTTGCAGAATCCGCAGATGCAGAGTGAGTCGGTTCTCGTGGGGGCGGCATAAATGGCGGCAGGGGCAACGGCAGTTCGCGGCACGATTCCGGCGGCCCGGCGGAATACATTCTTTACCGGAACACCGGAAATCTACTTTGCCAAAGCGATCGACAACTCGCGGTTGGTGAAGGTGGAAGATCCCGGACGCAATCGCGAGATGAAGCAGTTTGGCACAGCGCTGGCCTGTCTGTTCCTGCTGGTGTTTACGTATGCCTGGCAGCACTTCCGGGCAATTGAATACGGCTACCAGATCGAGTCGGCGAAGCGCGAGCTCAATGATCTAACCGAAATGAACCGGGCTTTGCGGTTGGAGGATGCATCGTTGCGCGATCCGGAGCGGATCGACGTGATGGCGCGGCGGATGGGTCTGGTGCCGCCGGAGCCGGGGCAAGTGATTCGTCTGGATGGCGCGGCTGCGGATTCGAATGCGCCGGTGATGGCGAGCGCGGAGCCGGTGATAGTGCTGGCGGGACAGTAAGGGCGGCGGCAAGAAGCGAACCGAGCTTGCCCGGGATGGACAACTAAGGGCAGCTGTCCCCACATGAAATTAAATGGCGGCCCGCCTGACGGTGGTCCGCCATGTTTGTCTAGAACGGTCACATGGCAACTGACTCCAGCCTCGGCAAGAATGCCCGGCTCTACCTGCTGGGCGCGATGCTCTTGTTCTGGTGTGTGGCGATCTGCGGGCGGCTGGTCTACTTGCAGATTTTTTGTTACGGCAGCTTTGTGAAGCAGGCCGAGCACCAGCAGCAGCGCGAGATTCCGCTTTCCGCCAAGCGCGGTGTGATCTATGATCGCGCCGGACATGAGCTGGCGATGTCCGTGCTTGTCGATTCGGCCTTCGCCGTGCCCACTGAAGTAAAAGACTTGCCCACAGCGGTTTCACTGATTACCCGTATCACCGGCGAAGATCACAATGTAGTGCTGGCCGACTGCCGCAACCACAAAACCTTTTGCTGGGTCGCGCGCAAGGCCGATGACGAGATCATCCAGCGCATCAAGTCGTTGAACCTGCAAGGCATCCATTTCCAAAAAGAGCCGAAGCGCTTTTATCCCGCGCGTGATCTGGCGGCGCAGGTCGTGGGGACCGTCGGCATGGAGGACTCAGGCCAGAGCGGCATTGAACACGCGTTCGACGACGAACTGCGCGGGCGCGCGGGGAAGATGTTCATCTCAGTAGACGCTCGCCGCCAGTGGTTTTCTGACGTCGAGAAGCAGCCGGAGCCGGGCGAAAACCTGGTGCTGACCCTCGACAAGAATATTCAGTACATTGCCGAGAAGGAACTGGATCAAGCGATTCACGACACGCAGGCCATCGCAGGCACGGTGATCGTGGAGAATCCTCATACTGGGGAGATCCTGGCGCTGGCGAATCGGCCAACGTTCAATCCGAACTTACGCAAGCAGATCACGCCCGGCGCGCTAACCAATCGTGCCGTAAGCTATGTGTACGAGCCCGGATCGACCTTCAAGCTGGTGACCATTTCTGCGGCGCTCGAAGAGAAGCTCACGAATCCGGATGAAGTGTTCGACTGCCAGATGGGATCGATTGTCTACAACGGCATGCGCATTCGCGACTCCAAGCCGCATGGCCTATTGCCGGTGTGGGGCGTGCTGGCCGAGTCGAGCGACGTAGGCGCGATTAAGATTGCGCTGCGCCTGGGCGAAGATCGGTTCTACAAGTACATTCGCGCGTTTGGATTCGGACAGCAGACAGGAATCGAATTGCCGGGCGAGACGCGCGGACTGACCAAGCCGGTGAGCCGCTGGTCGAAGGTTTCGATCGCCGCGATTTCCATGGGCCAGGAAATTGGCATTTCCCCGCTTCAGTTGGCGGGACTGGTTTCCACGTTTGCCAACGACGGCGTGTGGGTAGCGCCGCGCATTGTCTCAGGAAAAGTCGAGCCGCAGGGCACGCCGCAAACCGTGGCGTTCCATCAGGGAGGGACCCGGCGGGTGATATCGAGTTACACCGCGGCCGAGATGCGCTCAATGATGCAGAAGGTAGTTCTCGAGGGCACGGGCCGCAAAGCGATTCTGGAAGGCTATACGGCAGCGGGGAAGACCGGAACGGCGCAGAAGGTCGACCCAGCGACCGGCGCGTATTCGAAGACAAAATATATCGGGTCGTTCGCGGGATTCGCGCCGCTAAACAATCCGCAGATTGTCGTCGCGGTGATTCTCGATTCCGCCGTGGGACTGCACCAGGGCGGGCAGGTGTCAGCACCGGTATTTCGCCGTGTGGCGCAGCAAGTGCTGGAGTACCTGCACACGCCGCACGACCTGCCGCTGGCTCCGAATCATCAGTTGTTGCTGGCCTCGCGAGCCAAGGATAAGGACCTGGAAGAAGGCACGCCGGATCATCCCGGCGAACCCCTGGAGACAGCTGAGGTAGACGCAGATTCCAGTGTGGCACGGGCGCCCTCGCCAGCGACTGCTGGCGCCAGCGATGAACGCGTCGTACAGGCGGCAATGCGGCAGAGCGAGCCGGTCTCCGGCCCGTCAGTTCCAGATTCGTCGGGCCACGATGCCGCGCAGCTGAAGGCTCCGAGTTCAGCCGACCCAGCGGTTTCAGCGCAGCCGAGCTTGCCAGCGACGGGAACTGTGGTGCTGGACGTCGAGCAGGGCGGCATCGAAGTGCCGTCGTTTGTAGGCAAAACCGTACGCGGCGCGGTGGAAGCGGCCCAGGAGGCCGGACTCGAACTCGAAGCCGTTGGCAGCGGCGTGGCCCGGCAACAGTCACCGCCGGCTGGAACGCACGTAGTCGCAGGCGCCCATGTGACCGTGCAGTTCGGGCGGTAGCCGTCGATCCTCTCCGGTTTGACCACCTGAAAAACCGCGTGTTACGGTAAACAGTCACACCATCCTGGCAGGCCAGCCACTGCTCACGATTGAGGTTCGGGATTTTGTCTTCTGCTGAGGCGACACCCGCCGGCACTGCGACCACCGTCCGTAAGACGGCGTTGAACGCCGTCCATCGCCAGATGGGCGCGAAAATGGTCGACTTCAATGGCTGGGACATGCCGGTGGAGTATCCCGCGGCGATCGGCTGCGGGATCATCAACGAGCACATGGCGGTGCGCAGCGGCGTAGGCATTTTTGATGTCAGCCACATGGGCGACATCCGCCTGGCAGGACCGCAGGCGCTGGCCGCAGTGCAGCACATTTCCATGAACGATGCTTCGCGGCTGGCGGCAGGGCAGGCGCAGTATTCGGCGCTTCTGTATCCGCAAGGGACGTTTGTGGATGACGTGATCGTCCACCGCCTGGGCGAGGATGACTACCTGCTGGTGATCAACGCTGGTACGCGCGAAAAGGATTTCAATTGGGTGCGCGACAACACGCGGCAGTTTGATTGCGCGGTGGAAAATCTGTCGGACGACTTCACCCAGATCGCCATCCAGGGGCCGAAGGGCGTGGACGTGCTGCAGAAGCTGACGGATGCGGATTTGAAGGCTGTGAAGTTTTACTGGGTTACGCGCGGCACGGTTTGCGGGCTGAAAAATATTCTGATCGCGCGCACCGGGTACACCGCCGAAGACGGATTCGAGATCTACATTCCGGCCGATGAGGTCACCAGTGCGCGGGTTTGGAATGAGATTTTGGATGCAGGCAAGGAATTCGGCCTGGTACCATGCGGCCTGGGCGCGCGCAACACTTTGCGCCTCGAGGGCAAGCTGCCTCTCTACGGCCATGAGATTTCCGATACGATAAATGTCTGGGAAGCCGGCCTCGACCGCTTCTGCAAGATGGAAAAGCCCGAGTTCGTCGGCCGCACCGCACTGGAGAAGGCGAAGGCGGCAGGCGTGACTCGGACTTTAGTGGGCCTGGAGATGACCGAGCGCGGCATCGCACGCGATGGGTATAAGGTACTGGACGCCGGGAGCCGTGAGATCGGATACGTCACCAGTGGCTCGCCCGCGCCGTTCTTGAAGAAGAATATCGCGCTGGCTTATGTGCCACCGGAATTCGCCGCGGTAGGCACGGCGGTGAAGGTCGAGATTCGCGGACAGGGAGTCGGGGCGCAAGTCGTGCCGACGCCGTTTTATAAGAGGCCGAAGAAGAATCTGTAGCGCCGCTGTCTCGGCGCTACCCTAAGTCCAGGAGCGAGAAGCAATCATGGCCTATCCAACCGATCGAAAATACACCAAAGAGCACGAGTGGATTCAGGCGAGCGGAAGTTCCGCCGCAATCGGCATCACCGACCACGCGCAGGAGTCGCTGGGCGACATTGTCTTCGTCGAACTGCCCAAGGTGGGCGCTGAACTCGTGGCGGGCAAGACCTTTGGAACGGTTGAGTCGGTGAAAGCGGTGTCGGATTTGTATGCTCCGGCTTCAGGCATGGTCACCGAGATCAACGGCGATCTTGCCACGGCTCCGGAGAAGGTGAACAAGGATCCGCATGGCTCATGGATGATGAAGATCACGCTGAAGAACGCGGGTGAACTGGATGGGCTACTTTCCGCCGCTGACTATGAGAAGTTTGTGGCGGAAGAAAGCGGACACTGACTCCGGACACTGCATGATGCGGCAAGCGGTGGTCACAATCCAACTGTCTCCGAGTTACATCTAATCAACTTCCTATGCGCTATCTACCGAAATCTCCTGCCGACCGCGAAGCCATGCTGAAGGCCATTGGCTTGCGCTCGGTCGACGAACTGTTTGCGCCGATTCCGGCGGAATACCGGTTGAGCCGCGATCTTAAAGTCCCGCGCCAGATGGCGGAATCCGAGATCGTGGACTACTTCCGCCAGCGCTCGCGGGAAAACGGCGAAGGCTACACCAGCTTTCTGGGCGCGGGTGCTTACTCTCATTACCGGCCTGTCATTATTGATTCGCTCATCTCGCGCGGCGAATTTCTCACGGCGTATACGCCTTACCAGGCGGAGATTTCGCAGGGCACCCTGCAATCAATCTTTGAATTCCAAACGATGATCTGCGAGCTGACCGGCATGGAAGTTGCGAACGCTTCCATGTACGACGGCTCAACCGCCGCTGCCGAAGCCGTGATGATGGCGGTGCGGCTCACGGGCCGGCGGTCGGTGGTGGTGGCGCGAAGTTTGCATCCGGAGTATCGCGAGGTGCTGGCCACCTATGCGACCCATCAGGGGATGCCGCTGTCGGTGGCGGGTTTCGGTGATGACGGACGGGTGAATTTGAAGGATCTGGAGAAGTCGATTACGGCAGAGACCGCGGCCGTGCTGATCCAGTCGCCGAACTTCTTTGGCAGCATCGAGGATGTGGCGGCGATTGCCGAGGTCGCGCACAAGCGTGGCGCGATGCTCGTGGTTTCGATCGCTGAAGCAGTGTCGTTGGGAATCGTGGAGCCGCCGCGCGAGGCCGACGTCATTGCCATGGAGGCGCAGTCGTTCGGAGTGCCGATCGGATTTGGCGGTCCGTACTGCGGCGTGATCGCGACGCGGGAAAAGTTCGTCCGGCAGATGCCCGGGCGGCTGGTGGGCCAGACGGTTGATAAGCAGGGCAAGCGCGGATTCGTGCTCACCCTCGCCACCCGCGAGCAACACATCCGGCGCGAGAAGGCTACGTCGAACATCTGCACCAATCAGGCGCTGGTCGCGCTGATGGTCAACATCTTTATGACGGTATATGGCAAGGTGGGATTAAAGGAGTTGGCCAAGCAGAACCTTGCCAAGGCGGCTTACGCCGCCGGGCAATTCGCCAAACACAGCAAGGTGTTGTTCGCCGCTGCGCCACGGTTCAACGAGTTTGTGGTGCAGACCAAGGAAGATCCGTATGCCATGAATGGCCGGTTGCTGGGACACAAGATTGTCGGTGGCCTTCCTTTGAAGAAGTTTTATCCCGAACTGGGGAATGCAGCGTTGTGGTGCTGCACGGAGCTGACTGCGCGGAACTCGATCGACGCGGCGGTGGGACTTGTGGCCGAAAGTGTCGGGTCGGAGCGATCGAGCAAGGAAGAAGCTGGGGTTGAGGAGGTGGCGCGATGAAGGACAGAATTCGCAAGGCCACGCGCCACGTCAATCAGAACGAAGGCCTGATCTTCGAGAAGTCGTCGGCAGGCAAAGCCGCGTGGAAACTTCCACCGCTCGATGTTCCGGAAGTCGATGCTTCGAAGCTCCTGGGTTCATCGGCAAGACAAGATCTCGGGAACATGCCCGAAGTGAGCGAGATCGAAATCATTCGCCACTTCACACGGCTTTCGACGTGGAATTACGCGATCGATCTCGGGATGTATCCGCTGGGCTCGTGCACGATGAAATACAACCCGCGCGTGAATGAAGCGGTGGCGCGGGTGGAGGGAATCGCGAACGGCCATCCCTACCAGCCGGAGAAGATTTCGCAAGGCGCTCTTCAAATTCTCAAGACGCTGAGCGAATGCCTGATCGAGATCACGGGCATGGACGCGATCACGCTGCAGCCCGCGGCAGGCGCCCATGGCGAGATGACCGGGCTGCTCATGGTGCGGGCCTACCACCAGTCGCAGGGTAACGCGCGCAAGAAGATTCTGATTCCCGACTCGGCGCACGGCACGAATCCTGCGACCGCTGCGATGGTGAACTATGCCGTCGAAAACCTGAAGTCGGATTCGCGCGGCATGGTCGATATCGGCGCGCTTGAAGCGCAGATGAGCGGAGATGTCGCGGCGCTCATGCTCACGAATCCCAACACACTGGGCGTTTTCGAGCAAGATATTCACAAGATTGCCGACATTCTCCACGCCAAGGGCGGTTTGCTCTACATGGATGGCGCGAACATGAACGCGCTGGTCGGCAAAGTGAGGCCAGGCGATTTCGGCGTCGACGTGATGCACCTGAATCTGCACAAGACGTTTTCCACTCCCCATGGCGGTGGCGGTCCGGGATCAGGGCCGGTGGCCATCAAGAGAATCCTAGAGCCGTTTCTGCCCACGCCGGTGGTGGTTACAAAGGCCGATGGCGTTTTAGGTTTCGATTACAACCGTCCGCAGTCAGTGGGGCGGGTGCGCGCGTTCTACGGTAACTTTGGGATGTTTGTCCGCGCGTTGGCTTACATCCAGGCAAATGGACCGGACGGTTTGCGGCAAACCACTGAAGACGCGGTGCTGAATGCCAACTATATTCGCAAAGGACTGGAGGGCGCCTACGATCTTCCGTATTCAACGCCGACCATGCACGAAGTCGTATTCAGCGACAGGTTGCAGGCCAAAAAAGGTGTGCGCACCATGGATATCGCCAAGCGGCTGATCGACTACGGTTTCCATCCTTATACGACGGCGTTTCCGCTGATCGTGCCCGGCGCGCTGATGATCGAGCCCACCGAGAGCGAATCGAAGGAAGAGATGGATTTGTTCATCGAAGCCATGAAGTCGATTGCGGAAGAAGTGGAAGAAGATCCGCAGACGGTGCTCGACGCCCCGCACTCGACGCGGGTTTCGCGGCTCGATGAGACCGCCGCTGCCAGGAAGCCGGTTCTGCGGTGGAAACCGGCGGTGTAACTTTGTAGCGTCGGCGTCTCGCCAGCTATGAGGCGGGACGCCGCACGCTTGCCCTGAGCCTGCCGCAGGGACGGCGGCGCTACGAAATCCTCCGCACGTCACTTCGCTGAGATGTTTACCGAAGCCCGCGTCGTTTCCCAGTCAATGCGCAGCGTACAGCCGCCCGCCGACTTGTCGTAGGCGATGGTAAAGTTCTCGACGGGCGCGGGCAGTTTGGAAACACTCATATCCGCGCGGACCAATTCGTCGCTCTGGTACTTATAAGGGATGCCCCACTCGCCGGTCTTCTTGTTGACGATCAGAGTCCACTTGTCAGCTCCCGGAACCGTGAAAATGGTGTAGCTGCCCGCGGGTACGGCCTTGCCGCCAACGACCACGTCGGCGCTGGCCACGAAAGTGGTTGCCTCATTGGCGCCGGTGCGCCAGACTTCGCCGAACGGTACGAGATCGCCGTAGATTTTGCGGCCTTTCATTCGGGGACTGGAGTAGTCGGTCTTGACGGTTTTGCCTCCGCCGAGATCGCATGTGGCTGAGGCAGCGGGACTGGGCCGGCTCTGGCCAAAGGCAGCCGCGGTGAACAGAATCGCGATTAGCGTGGAAAGGGCAATTCGTTTTTGCATGGTTTCTCCTTGTTTAATTAGCGACGACAACAGCATTAGACGCGTCTGAAAGGGATAAATCAGCAGACCGACGATTATGCTCCATCGGTCGCCACGGTTACAATCAGCAGATGCCCGTATTTGATGAAAAGCAGGAAGAACTGGAGCATTACGAAACCATGATGGGCGTGCCCCGCGGGCGGCTGGCCGTGACCATGGACACCATCACCGATGCCATGGCACTGGTCGGTCAGCACGGCGTCTATTGCCAGAGCCAGCGCTGGCCGGGCAAGCCGGTGATGGACATCCAGATCATCATGAAGAGTTTGACGGACGCGAAAGAACTGATCCAGAGCGTGATGGAAGAGTTGAAGAAGAATTCTTAGTGGTTGATTTAGAATCCACGCAGCCGCAAGTCTCAGAAGGAGCAAGAATAATGAAGACGGTGCATACGCGGAAGACTGCTTTAACTCTGGTTCTGATCGTATTAGTTGCTCTTACGACAGTTTACGGGCGGGCCCAGACAGCGCCTCCAGCAACGCTTTCGCCTGAGGAGCGGGACTTTGCCCTGAAGAACCTTCAAACCACGCACGATAAGTTTCTGCAGTCCATCGCAGGCCTCTCGCAGAAGCAGTGGACGTTCAAGGCGGGGCCGGACCGATGGTCGGTCGCGGAAGTCGCCGAACACATCACTGTGGCGGAATCCGCGATCCTGGGGTTAATCCAGAAGCAGGTCATGGCTTCGCCCGCCGCGCCTGAGAAGCGCGAACAGGTCAAGGGAAAAGACGACATGATTCTGCAGAGAATGCCGGACCGGAGCCACAAGGCGCAGGCCCCCGAATTCCTGCGTCCTGCGGGCCGCTGGCCGACGGAAGCGGACCTGACGAAAGCATTCGAGGAAAGCCGCAAAGTCACGATGGACTATGTGCGGACGACCAATGACGACCTGCGCGACCACTTTTTTGATCATCCTGCGTTCGGGACGCTCGATGGTTACCAGTGGTTGCTTCTGCTCTCGGCTCACAGCGCGCGGCACACGGCTCAGATCGAGGAAGTCAAGGCTGATCCAAACTTTCCGAAACAATAAGACTGCTCGCGGTGCTCAGGCTGGATGCGTGGCTCGGAATGCTTGAAGGCACTTGCGCGCGGTGTCGAGCTCCGGAAATCGGCTGCCTTCCTGCTCCACAAGGTAATATTCCACGCCGCCAGCACTCTCCGCGGCCGCAAAGATGCTCTTCCAGTCAGCGACGCCTTCTCCAAAGAGAACCTTGTAGCCTTTTGCGGTTTCCGGCGACCAGTCTTTGCAATGAATGGATCGAATTCGCCCGGGATTCGCTCGAATCCAGGCCACCGGGTCCGATCCGGCTTCCAGGCACGTGCCTAGATCGAGTTGCAGCATGATCGATGATTTTGTATTCCGCGCCAGCAATTCGATCGGCCGCTGTCCCTCGAGCGGAGTGAACTCCGCTGTATGGTTGTGATAGCCCGCTTTCAGGCCCACTGGTTCCAGTTGTTCCGCGGCCGAGTTCAGCAAATCGGCAACCGCCTTCCATTCGTCCAGGTGAACCTTCGGAGTAGTGCTGGCCTGCACAATATACTTGCTGCCCAGGATCAGGTTCAGGTCCCGAGCTCGCGAAATGTTCGGCGAACTCAGGTACGCTTCGCTGTTGTGGGTGGAAAAGCAGCGAATGCCCAAATCGTCGAGCAGTTTCCTCATCTGTTTAGTCTGGGGCTCGGTCCAATCGAAATAAGGCGCGTAGAATTCGACGCCCTGATATCCCATTTGAGCGACCGCGCGGACTGTGCCCTCGGGATCCTGCTTCAACGAATCGCGAACCGAGTACAGCTCAAGACCAACTGGAATGGATATAGATGCGGATGCGCGGGCAGAAAAGGCCCATGGAAGCATCGCCGACAAAGCCAGAAACGAGCGTCGGGACAACGGAGCTGATGGCATAGCCGAAAATGGTCCTGCAGTCTCTGCCGCCCGCGGCTAAGAGATCGCGTACTTCCCGCGTTCGATCACCGCTTGCGCGATCTGCTGGCGGAGTTCGATTGTGTTGAACGGCTCGTGCTTGGCCAAACGTCGCAGGATGGCGATCTGGGTGCGAAGCATGTCGCCATCGGCCACCGCGGCGATCACCTTCCTGGCAGCAGACTCCACCTTCTCCATCGCCTGCGAGAGATAGACGCGCGTCATGGCAATGGGAAGAGCGGCGGCAGCTTCGCCTTTCGTCTCCGCAATCTTTTGTGCCCGCAACACGGCTGATTCCATCGCGTAGGCTTCAATCGTCATGTCGGCGATGGCGCCCATGATTTCCTGCTGGTCCTGGATTGCCTGCATGTATTTCTGCGTGGCCGCTCCCGAGGCAAACAGGCCGAGCTTCTTCGCTTGACCGACAAGTTTGCGCTCTTCAGGCAGCGGACCTTCAAGGTCTTCACTCATCGAAGGTCCCGAGAGCACTTCATCCATCAGTTTCTTGATGGCAGGCATGAGCGGCAACTGCCCGCTCATGGCGCGCTTCAGCAGAAATCCCGTAATGATGAGCCGGTTGATTTCGTTGGTGCCTTCGAAGATGCGGTTGATGCGGGCATCGCGGTAAGCGCGCTCGGCGGGATACTCCTCGACGAAGCCGTAGCCACCGTAGATTTGCAGGCTCTCATCGACCACGTAGCCGACCATTTCCGAAGCCCACACTTTGATTATCGAGCACTCGGCCGCGTATTCCTCAATGGCCTTGCGAGTCTCCTTCATCGCCTCCGCGCCCGATTTATCGACTTCATTGAGCGCGCCGTCCATCATGCCAACCGTCCGGTATACGGCCGCTTCACCCACGTAAATCAGCGTCGCCATGTTGGCGATCTTCTCCCGAACCAGACCGAAGTCGGCGATGACTTTGCCGAAAGCCTTGCGCTGCTTCGCGTAAGCGATGGCGTTCTCGAGAGAAACCCGACCTCCGCCTACGCACATCGCACCCAGCTTGAAACGGCCGATGTTCAGAATGTTGAAGGCGATGATGTGACCTTTGCCGATGTCGCCCAGCAGGTTTTCTACTGGGACCTTGCAGTCGTTCAAGATGATGGGGCAAGTGGAAGACCCGCGAATGCCCAGCTTGTGTTCTTCGCCGCCAATGGAGAAGCCGGGGAAAGTCTTCTCAACCAGAAACGCCGTAAATTTTTCGCCGTCGATCTTGGCAAACACGGTGAACAGGTCGGCAAAGCCAGCGTTGGTGATCCACATCTTTTCGCCGTTGAGGATGTAGTGCTTGCCGTCGGAGGAAAGCTGAGCCCGAGCCCGGCAGTTCAGGGCATCGGAGCCGGAAGACGCTTCCGACAAGGCGTACGCGCCCACAATTTCGCCGGCAGCCAGGCGCGGCAAGTATTTCTTTTTCTGCTCCTCGGTGCCGAAATAAACCAGCGGCAGCAGGCCGATGCCGCTGTGCGCGCCCCAGGTGGTGGCAAAGCCGGCGTACTGCGCAATGTGGTCGGCGATGACGGCGGCGGTAACCTTGTCCAACTCAAGTCCGCCGTACGCTTCGGGGATTTCAGCCCCGCTCAGGCCCAGGTCTCCCGCCTTCTTCAGCAGATCACGGGAAATGGAGAAGTCCTTGTGCTCCATTTTCTCCACGTTGGGCAGGATTTCGTTTACCGTGAATTCTTCTGCCGTCTGCCCGATCAATCGCTGCTGCTCGGTGAAATCCTCGGGCGTGAAGACTTCGTCAGGGCGGCGGGACTCAAGCAGGAAGCTGCCGCCGGCGATTCTGGTCTTGGGAACTGCTGTGGTTGTGGCCATGTTTTAATCCTCAAAATGAGAACAGCAGAATGTAGAGAGGCACTGAGGAGTACCAACCATTCTAATTCGGGTGGATCAGGAATGATAGGGCTGAAACCCCTTGGTAATCAGGAGTATTGGGTCACCTACAAGCGACTGTCGGTGGGCCCCGAGCTCACGGTGGTGCTCTTCTCGACGCATCTTCCGTTCTTGTCAAGATACTGTCCTCGGGGGCAGGTTCTAGGCTGCGAGTAATCCTCCACCGGCTCCGTCGTGTGTTTGCGGAACGGGCGACATAGGAAACTGAAAAATCTCCTGTATGCCGGCTGTGGGCTGCGGACGGGTTCCACTGCATTGTGTCCCCGCGCGCGCTCGTTATTGTCGATCTTATGTCGTCCTCCCGATCTCGCGCTGGAACTGCGAGAAGACGAGCCACTGGAACCGTGACTGCTCGTGGACGCAGAGCTACCCGACGAGTGACTGCTCGAGTGACCGCTCGACGAAGAACTGCCCGCACTGGATCCACCTGAAGAGCCGCCGTGGGAACCGCCAGAACTCGAGGATCCGCCTGAGCTCGATCCACCTCCGGAAGAATGCTGCGCGAACATTGTGGGGGAGACCAACAAGAGGAGTGTAACTGCCAGGCCGGAGAGCCGCATAAAGCACCTCCTACCAACCGCGGGCGACTTTGCCGTCGTGCCTCAGCCGTCCGCCTCAACGGTAGCGCACAATGCAGTAAAAGAGCGTAAAGACTTAGTAGAAAATTGTCACGCCAGGTTCTCGAAAATCCCCGCCGCGCCCATGCCCCCGCCGACACACATCGTGACCATGCCGTAACGTCCGTTGCGACGCTTGAGCTCGCGGAGGATGGTCGCTGTCAGCTTGGCTCCGGTGCAGCCCAGCGGATGCCCAAGCGCGATCGCGCCGCCATTGGGATTTACCTTATCCGGGTCGAGCCCGGCTTCTTTCATCACCGCCAGCGATTGCGCGGCGAAGGCCTCGTTCAACTCGATGACATCGATGTCAGAGAGCTTCAGCCCCGCCATTTTCAAAGCCCTCGGAATCGCGAACACGGGGCCAAGTCCCATTTCTTCGGGCTTGTATCCGGCGGTGGCGAAGGAAACGTAGCGAGCCAGCGGCTTGATCCCGAGCGCTTTCGCGCGCTCCGCCGACATCACCACCGCGGCCGCCGCGCCGTCCGACATTTGCGAAGAGTTGCCCGCAGTCACCGTGCCTTTAAGGTGGAACGCGGGCTTCAGCGCGAGCAGAGCTTCGAGCGAAGTGTCAGCGCGCGGACCTTCATCCATTTTGAAAACAATTTCCTGCCGCTTGGGCTTTGATCCATTCGGAGTGCTAAAGCTCACCGGCACCGGCACAACTTCCTCGTCAAACTTGCCAGCCTGAATTGCGGCCAGCGCTTTCTGGTGGCTGCGGAGGGAAAACTCGTCGGCCGCCTGGCGCGTGATGCCGAACCGCTTGCCGACACGCTCGGCGGTGAGGCCCATGTTGAGGTAAGCGTCAGGATAGTGGTCGACGAGCCAGGGATTCGGCGAAACCTTGTGCCCGCCCATCGGGATCATCGTCATCGATTCCGTGCCGCCGGCAACGATTGCCTCGGCACCGCCGCTCATGATGCGTTCGGCCGCCATGGCAATCGCCTGCAGTCCCGACGAGCAGAAGCGGTTGATGGTAACCGCTGAGACCTCAACCGGCAGCCCGGCGCGTAGCGAGGCGATGCGGGCCACGTTCATCCCTTGCTCGGCCTCAGGCGTAGCGCAGCCCAGGATGAGGTCTTCGATCTCTTTGGCATCGAGTTGCGGCACACGCTCCAACGCGCCCTTGATGGCGACGGCAGCAAGCTCATCAGGACGGGTGGCCCGGAGCGTGCCCTTGTAGGCGCGTCCCACCGGCGTGCGGACGGAAGAGGCAATAACGACTTCTCGCATAAGATCTCTCGGTTCTAATTCCGGTTTCTCTGATTGGATGCATGGCACCCTTCGCGAGCTTCATTTGGCCGGGGCATAGAAGTAATAGTCCGCAGAGTAACTGCTCTTGGTTTCGGCGTCGCGATGCGCCGCATCGCAGCCTTCAGCCGGTGGCTTGCCGCCGTGGGTGCGAACCCGCTGAATCGTGGTCACCGTCGACAGCTGGCCATTTCCCGAATGACTCACGACCTTAACCAGCAGCCAGGGAATCGACTGGCCGTCGAGCGACTCCACGTGGGCCGCTGCTTTGCCCGTCACCTCGCTGCCATCTTTCAGCTTCCACGAGGGCCCGGCAGAATGACTTCCAATCACTTTGTCGTTTCGGTCATGAAGTTCCGCATCGGGCGCTTTCAGTGTCCAACTGAACTTTCCGTCCGCTGCGGCCTGGCAGGTATAGATCTGCGATCCCGTGGCATGCGCCAACAGAACAACCTCTTCGCCGGCGGGAACCTGGATCGCATCCGGAACATCGGGCGCAACCTCCTTCTGAGGAGAATCCTTGGCCTGGGCACTTGCGAGCGAGGCTCCAAGAGTGAGGACGACAAGACCGATGATTGCGGCGGCAATAGATAGTCTTCGCATGAGGGCGATTGTAGCAGGCGCTGCTCCTTGGGAAAGAAATCAGGGAACCGAACCGAACGGCTTCTGGTTACGGTCTCGCCCAGTCTTGCCACGACAGTCCCTTCACGCGCGAGAACTCGGAGGCGTTGGCTGTCACCAGGGTGAGTTGGCGTGCTATGGCCTGACCAGCGATCAAGGTGCCATAAGCGCCGATGGGCGTACCGGAGGATTGAAGGTCAGCACGGATCAATCCCGCGACTCTGGCGTCCTGCTCTTCATAAGCGAGCAAGATGATCGGGCCAGCCAGAAAAGCTTCAAGCCGCTGCGTATTTAGGACCTGGTGCACACTTTTCGCAACGCCGTACCACAGCTCAAAAGCGACTACGGAGGAAACGCAGATCTGCGCGCCGCCACCGACCGCTCTTTGAAAATGGCTTCGAACCGCAGTCGACCTGCGATTGATCAGCGCGATGCAGGCGTTAGTATCGAGCAGATAGTTCACTCGAAGATTCTGCGCTTCGGCGTGAGGGGTTGCTGGCGGTCGGAGGGGAAGGGCTCCGAATTCAATTCATCGAGCTTGCGGAACCATTCCTTCGGATCTTGGATGAGTGGTTCAAGGAGCACTCCCTGGCCCACGCGCCGGATGCGCACCCGGTCGCCCTCAAAACGAAACTCCCGCGGCAGCCGCACCGCCTGGCTGCGGCCGTTTTGGAAGAGCTTCGCTATATCCGTCTTTGCCATTGAGAATTCGAGCCTTTCAATTAAGTATATATCAAAAGTATATACCCAACAAGTGGCGTCAGAGAATCCCAAGTCTCCACAAACCTTCTAATTCCTCAACGTCTTCCCCGTCTTTAGCGTGTATTGAATGCGTTCCTGCGTCCTCTTCTCGCCGCAAAGTGATTTGAAACCTTCGCGTTCCAGATCAAGGATGTACTGCTCGCTCACCGGCGTGCCCGGGGTGACGTCGCCGCCGCAGAGCACTTCGGCGATCTTTGCCCCCAGCTTCACTTCATAATCGGTGATGTAATCGCCCCGTCGCATCATGTGGACTCCCATCTTGAGTGTGGCCAGAAGGTTTTCGCCGGGGGCAGGGATATCAGTGCGCGGCACAGGCGGCTCGTATCCCGCACGGACCAGTTCGAGAGCGCGGGTCTTGGCATCGGAAAGCACGCGCTCGCGGTTCATGGTGATGCGGTCGCCGTCGTTGAGGAAGCCGAGGCCACGAGCTTCGTGCGCGGAGGTCGCCACCTTCGCAGTAGCAATAGCTTCAAACGCCCGCTTCATGGCTTCCAACATCTCGATCGATCCCGCGAGTGCGTCGCCGGAACCCTTGCCACGACGCGCAGCCGCAGCCCCGTCCACGGCGCGTAGAAGCATCTCCTTGCAGCCTCCGCCGCCCGGGAGCAGGCCCACGCCGACCTCAACCAGTCCGGTGTAAAGCTCGGCGTGAGGCTGGCGAGCCGCGGCGTGCAGTGAAATTTCCGTGCCGCCTCCCAGGCACAATCCGAATGGCGACGCGACCACCGGCTTGGGAGAGAACTTGATGGCTTGCGTCATGCCCTGGAATTGGCGGATGGCGAGGTCCACGTCGTCCCACTCTTCTTCCTGCACGCTCATCAGCAACAGCATGAGGTTGGCACCGACCGAGAAATTCGCGGCATCGTTGGTGATGACGAAGGCGTCGAAGTTGTCGCCCGGACCGCCGGGTTTGAGAGTCTGAAGAATGAGGCCAACAATGTCGGCCCCGAGCGAGTTCATCTTCGAGTGAAACTCGATGCAGGCCACACCGTCGCCGAGATCGACCAGGGATGCTCCGGAATTCTTCTTGACCACGCCGTTGGATTTCTTAGCAACCGTGACCGACCACACTCCTTCGGGAACTTGAACAGGCTTCCGCCCTCCAACAACCAGGTCGAAGTAAGCGCGTCCTGACGGGGTCTTGGGATCATCGCTATACCAAGATTTCTGACCAGACGCGAGCAGCTTCTCGACATTCGCCGCCACCGGCTTACCTTCTTTCTTCATGCGAGCGACGATGGCCTCGACGCCTGCGGCGTCCCAAAGCTCGAAAGGGCCAAGTTCCCAGCTGAAGCCGAGGCGCATCGCGCGGTCGATCTCCACGATCGAATCTGAAATCTCAGGCACGCGGTTGGCCGAGTAGGTCCACAAATCAGACAACGCCGACCACAAGAACGCTCCAGCCTTGTCCACTTTCTGCGGGTTGCCTTCAAGTCCAAGCAGCATGCGCAAGCGCGCGCCCGTGTCTTCAACGTTCTTGGCCATGTCCAGAGCGGCGAACTTCGGCTTTTGCCGGGGATGGTATTCGAGCGTCTTGCAGTCGACAGCAAGACGCTCGTCTTCTTTGCCCTCGCCGCCCTTTGCTTTCTTGTAAAAACCGCCCTTGGTCTTGTCGCCTAGCCATTTGCGCTCGAGCATCTGGGTGAAGAAGCCGGGCAGGCGAAGTTCGCTGCGTTCGTCGTGGACGTTCGCCGTCATGTTCGCGACCACGTGACCCAAAATATCCAGCCCGACCAAGTCGATCGTGCGGAAAGTTGCCGACTTCGGCCAGCCGACGGCTTGTCCGGTCAGTGCGTCCACGTCTTCGATGGTCAAGTCCATCTCCTGCATCAGGCGCATGACATTCAATACCGAAAATGTACCGATGCGGTTGCCGATGAAGTTGGGCGTGTCTTTCGCGAGCACGACGCCTTTGCCCAGGTGCACATCGCAGAAGTGCGAGACCGCGTCGATGGCAGCACGATCCGCTTCCGGCGTGGGAATCAGCTCCAGCAATCGCATGTAACGTGGCGGATTGAAGAAGTGTGTCCCGAACCACGAGCGCCGGAAGTCGTCGGAGAATCCCTCCGAGATTTTTCCTACGGGCAGGCCGCTGGTATTGGTGGTAACGATAGTGCCAGGCTTGCGGATCGCTTCAACCTTACGAAGCAGTGCCCGCTTGAGGTCGAGATTCTCGACGACAGCCTCAATGATCCAGTCAACCTCGGCCAGCTTCTTCAAGTCGTCGTCGAAGTTCCCGACGGTAACCAACCGGGCAAGCGACGCGTCCATGAAGGCAGCGGGCTTGGATTTCTTTGCCGCGTCGAGACCAGCGGCCGCGATTTTGTTACGCGCGCCCGCACCCGCGCCGGGCGCAACGTCTCCCGGGACGATATCGAGCAGGTAGCTGGGCACGCCGGCGTTGGCAAAATGTGCAGCGATGCGGGCGCCCATGGTTCCGGCGCCCAGGATGGCAACTTTATTAATGCGTTTCATGAATCAGCCTCGACAAAACCTAGTCACAGAGGTTGCAGAGAGCACTCGGGATTTTCAAGTCGGCAATCCGAAATTGACAATCGGCAAATCGATCCTATGGCAGTTTATCCACCGCCCACTCGTTGTGGCCAGTATTCACAACAATAATGCTGGAAAATCGGAGGCGGCGAGTGCGGGCATCTTTCCCAGAGCCGCTCACCAGGACGACTGGAAACTCATAGCGTCCCCGTTTTAGCAGTTTGCCCCGCCCGACTTCATAAGCTGAGGGTCCAGGAGTAGAGAAAAACCTCTCGACAACGTCCGCAGTAGCTGCCTCTTTAGCGTGACTGCTGAGCAGCACCGTCCCGTTTTCAACGTCGCCAGATTGCCAAGCTTGAAGAAGGTGATCCGCCGCGGCAAGAGCTGGAACGTAGCTGGGATCCAGGTTGCCAACGGGAGTCTTCGCTGCTAAAGGTAGCGCCAAAAGGCATAAGCAGAGAATCATTGAAGGCGGCGCCAGGTTTAGGGCTTCACGAAGTCGCATGCATTCATTATGCTGGAAAAAGCAGTGTGCGTGAAATTCAGCGAGGCCTGGTGGGATTCTTCATCCTCCGCTAAAGCTCGGCGTGCGCTTCCACATATTCCAGCGCGCGCAGCGCCATTTGTTTCTCTCCTTTGTAGGCCAGCAGTGCCGGAGCATCTTCCAGCCGGACCCACCGGGCGCGCGCCACTTCAACTCGCGTGTCGGGCGCAATATCGTTGATGCGGCCGGAGCGGTAGCGCATCAGGTAGAAACTGACGATCTTGAACACGCGCGCGCCATCCCCCCAGGTGCGCGTATATACGTACTTGCTGTCGCCGAGTTTTGTGATCGGATCGGCGGTCACGCCGGTCTCCTCGTAAACCTCGCGCAGCGCGGTTTCCAGCGGCTTCTCGCCGGGATCGACCAGCCCCTTAGGCAGCGCCAGCACGCTTTTCGCCAGAACGATCTTCGGCCGTCTCGTCGGCTGTTTAGATCGATCTCCCGCAGCCCGCCCGGGATCACCCGTGGGCTCGATCGCGGCCATCCACCAGCCTCCGTCCCGTAACCGGATTACCACGCCGCCGGCCGATATCTCCCGAACCATAACCGGCAAGTTAGCAGGATTACAGGAGTTAGTCATCCTTGCCCGGAAGGGGGTAACACGCGGGTAACGTGCATCTGGTTCGTCCGTAACTCAAATGGCACGAACGTGCTCTGCAGCGTTCTCCCCGAAAGTGGCATCCTATAACTAGGGCAGTACGCGGTGGTTCCCGCGAGAGACGTGGGGTTCCGGTGAAGAGTCTTGGCAAGATCATCCGGTCAGTACAGGCCTTCGGGCGGGAATTGTCCCGCAAGGGCGCTGTTCCTGAGGCGCGGGTTCCCACCATCGGCGTGGCCCTCGGCGGCGGTTTTGCGCGGGGCATGGCCCACATCGGAGTCCTGAAAGTCCTTGAACAGGAAGGAATCCCGGTCCGCATTATCGCCGGTACCAGCGTGGGTGCGCTGATCGGGGCTTGTTACTGCAGTGGGCTTTCCATCGAGGAACTCGAAAAAGTTGCGCGCTCGGTTCGTTTCACCACCTTCGCCCGCTGGACCGTTTCGCGCTACGGCTTCGCCTCTAATGACCGCATGATGCAATTCTTGAACCGCACGTTGAAGGTGAAAACGTTCGAAGAATTGCGGATTCCTCTGGGCATCACCGCCACCGACTTCAACAGCGGCGAGGGCGTGGTCTTTCACTCCGGCTCGATGGTTGATCCGATACGCGCCAGCTGCGCCTATCCGGGGATGTTCTTGCCGGTCAACATCCGCGGGCGCTGGCTGGTGGATGGAATGCTCTCGCATCCTGTACCCACGTCTCCGCTGCACGAAATGGGGGCGGACCGGGTGATCGCCGTGCATTTGCGAGGACAGTGGACGAAAGACGGCGCGCCGCGCCATCTCTTTGACGTGATCGGACAATCCTTCGCCATCGCGCAGGACCAGATGAGCCATCTCTGGCGAGGCGCCGCCGACGTCATCGTCGAGCCCGACGTTGCCGGCTTCGCCTACGACGACTTCAAACGCGCCGGCGAACTGATTACGGCCGGCGAGATAGCCACGAAGAAAGTTCTGCCCGAAATACGCAAGTGGCTGGAAGCGCCGGAACCTTCAACCGCCCCGAAGTCGCGTCCTGCCGTGGCCCACCCCGCACCTATGCCGGCAGATTGAAGGCTGAAGGCCCGTGTCCCTGTGTTCCGGTTGGCTTGTAGCCGTTTACGCCTTCCCACCTTCCTCGCAAATCCGCTTCCAAGCCTTCTCCACGTGCCTTGCCTCAGTATTCGTCTGCCCGACGCAGAGGCGCAGCGTGAACTTTCCGTTCAGCTTGGTGTGTGTGAGGAACAGGTCGCCACTGCGGTTCAAGCGGTCCATGATGGTTTGATTCGCCGCGTCCCCACCCTTTTGACGGAAGCAGACAAGGTTCAAAGGTACGGGCGCGGCCAGTTCAAAGCGAGAGTCGTTGCGAATCCAGTCCGCGAACTGCTGCGCCAGTTGCACGTGGCGGCGGATATGGTGCTGCAAGCCCTCCACGCCGTAGTGCCGGATCACAAACCACAGCTTGAGAGAGCGGAAGCGCCGCCCGAGCTGAATCTGCCAGTCGCGATAGTCAATCACCGCGCCCGATTCCGTGGCCTGGTTGCGCAGGTATTCCGGCAGAATGCTCAGCGTCCGCATAAGCGCCTTGCGGTCCGCGACCCAGAAACAATCGCAGTCGAAGGTAGTGAACATCCACTTATGCGGATTGAAGCAGTAACTGTCGGCAAACTCGACGCCGTTCTGCAGGTGACGAAATTCCGGGCACAGCGCCGCCGTGCCGGACATGGCCGCATCCACATGCAGCCAGAGATTGTGCGGGCGGCAGACCTCGGCGATTGCGGCGATCGGATCCATTGCGTTCGAAGATGTCGTACCGGCCGTGGCACATACGAAGCATGGAACCAGGCCAGCGCGCTTGTCGACATCAATCTGGCTGGCCAGAGCCTCGGGGCGCATGGCGAAGTTTGCATCCACTTCAATCAAGCGCAGATTGGAGATGCCGATGCCAGAGATCATCGCCGCCTTCTCGAGCGAAGAGTGCGTCTGCGACGACGCGTAAGCCACGATGCGTCCATCACATCCTTTCTGATTGCTTGCGTAGTTCGTGGCGCGTTCGCGCGCGGCCAGCAGGGCGCACAGCGCGGCGCTCGACGCTGTGTCTTGAATGATGCCACCTCCGGTACTCGACGACAGAAATTTCTCGGGCAATCCGAGCATGGGCACCAGCCAGTCGAGCACATGCGTCTCCAGCTCGGTGCAAGCCGGACTGGTCGACCACAGCATGCCCTGCACACCCAGTCCAGAAGAAAGAAGATCGCCGAGAATTCCGGGGCCCGAACCGTTGCTTGGGAAGTAGGCGAAGAAATTCGGTGATTGCCAGTGCGTGACGCCTGGCAGAATCAGATTCTCAACGTCCTTCATCAACGCGTCGAACGGCTCACCCTTCGCCGGAGGATTCGCCGGTAACGATGCGCGAATCTCTCCCGGCTTCACCTGCGAAAGCACCGGAAACGACTCGATGCGGGAGTGATAGTCGGCAATCCAGTCCACCACAGCGTGGCCGTGGCGCCGGAACTCGTCGGGCGTCATGTGGAAAGATTTTTCTTCGGGCATTGTTCTCCAAAGCTCTCCAGGAAGCCAAAGAACCAGAGAGATGTGAACCAGCGATTCTACTCGCGCCCCATCCGTCCGAAATACAGCCGCGTCTTGTATTCGAAAACTGCCCGGCCCTCGACCGCGTTAGCCCCGAAGAGACGGCGCAGCTCGCGAAGCATGGGCGCATGCTGGTGATGCTCCGGCCCCGGCGCGTACGACGACGATAGCAGTCGGCCTTCTACCCCGGCGTAATCGAATTCCTGCCGCATCGTAAACACTCGCTCCTGAAACTCTACGGGATCGAAGAATTCGTTAATTTCCGAGGTCGTGTGTTCATGGCGAATGTCCTGATAATCAGTTCCGTAGGTCAGAAGCATCTTCTCGTAGTCACGCAAGAAGGCTGTTGAATCGATGACGCGCTCATTCCACAGAAGCACCAGCCAGCCGCCGGGTTTCAGGACGCGAACAAACTCGTGCCGTGCCCGAGCGCGGTCGAACCAGTGCGCAGCCTGCGCTGCGGTGACGAAGTCTACGCTCTGATCACCCAGCGTGGTTGTCTCAGCCGTTCCCGCGACGCTCCTGAACTTCGGAAACGCCGCCAGCAATCGCTCACCCGCCTCCCGCATCTCGGCATTGGGCTCAATGCCGATGACTTGATTGCCATTCTCCAGCAGCAAGCGAGTCCAGATGCCGGTGCCAGAGGCGATGTCAGCAACCACATGGCTGGGGGTCAAGCCACATTCAACCTTCAGCGCCTGCAGCACCTCGGGCGGGTATCCCGGCCTGTAGCGCACGTAGTTTTCGACGCGATCGGAAAAGCGGCTGGTGGCGTTGGAAGCAGGCATTGGAACTTTGAGGCGGCAAGTTATCAGTCCCGCCTAGAACTCATCTTAAATCGCAGGATGGTCAAGTTGCGATACCATTCCAAGTAAGCGAGAACAATTTCTTATCGCATGAGAATTGTCATCAAAGTCGGCACCAGCCTGATCGCTCCCGGCGGTCAGATCGACGCGAACCTGCTGCGGGGAATGGTGGATCAGTTCGATCTCAGCAAGAACGAATATCTGATCGTCACCTCCGGCGCGATCGCCGCAGGCATCTCGGGATTGGGATTGAGCAAGCCGCCCAGCGGCGTACCCGGCATGCAGGCCTGCGCTGCCGTTGGGCAAAGCCAGCTGATGCATACCTACGAGCGCCTGTTCTTCGGCAAGAAGGTGGTCGCTCAACTTTTACTTTCGAGCGACGATTTCACCTCGCCGGTCCGCTACCGCAACTTGCAGAACGCGCTGGCTGAATTACTGGGGCTCGGAGTCGTTCCGATCGTGAACGAGAACGATAGCGTCAGCGTGCGCGAACTGGAAGGTGCTTTTGGAGACAACGACGAGTTGAGTGCGCTGCTGGCCACCGCCGTGAAAGCGGACTGGCTGTTGCTGTTGACCAATGTAGATGGGCTTCTGGTTCCCAACGGACGCCAGAAACCCAGGCTGCAGCGCGTGGTGCGCAAACTGACTCCGGCACTGGAAGCCCAATGCAACGGCAAGAGCGCGCTGGGGCGTGGAGGCATGATTTCCAAACTCCGCGCCGCCAAGCTCGCCAGCGAAGGGGGCGTGCACGTTGCCATCGTGAATGGCCGCCACCCGCAGGGAATCACGCTGGGCATGCAACACAAGATAGGAACGTATTTTCCTCCCCGGCAAGGACGAGCCTGATGATGGCAACGTTTGCCAGATCGGCATCCACGCAAGAGAAGCTGCTGCGCGCACGAGAGGCAGCGGCGCGGCTGGCACTGCTCTCCACCGATGAGAAGAACGCATTGCTTCGGGCGATCGCGAATGCGATTGAAGCCCAGGCTCAGAACATTCTCGCGGCGAACCGGGAGGATGTGGCAAGGTCCGGCCTCGAAGGCGCCATGCGCGACCGGTTGTTGTTGACCGCGGAGCGCACCAAGGAGATGGCGCATGGTGTACGCGAAGTCTCGGCGCTCGACGATCCGATTGGCGAGACGCTGGCAGAGTGGACGCGCCCGAACGGGTTGCGCATTCGCAAAGTTCGCGTGCCGCTAGGCGTCGTGGGAATCATTTACGAATCGCGGCCGAACGTTACAGTCGATACAGCCGTGCTCGCTCTGAAAGCCGGCAATGCAATCGTCTTGCGCGGCGGCAAAGAAGCGACGCGCACTAATCACCGCCTGGTGGAGATTCTTGCCGCCGTTCCGGGAATGCCGGAGGGCGCAATTGAACTCCTCGATTCCAGCACGCGGCAATCGGTTCAGGATCTCATCAAGGCCCGCGGGCTGGTGGACGTGATTATCCCGCGCGGCGGGGTGGAGCTGATCGCATTCGTCACCGAAAATTCCGCAGTGCCCGTGATCGAAACCGGAGCAGGAAACTGCCACATCTTCGTCGATGAATCCGCCGACTTCGAGATGGCCGACAGAATCGTAATCAACGCCAAGACACAGCGGCCATCGGTATGCAACGCCGCGGAGAAGCTGCTCGTGCATGAACGGATCGCGGCGGAATATGTGCCGCGAATTGTGAAGAAGCTGATCGATGCCGGAGTCGAGGTTCGGGGAGATGGCAAGTCGCGCAGCCTGGCGGTGGGAATGAACATTGCGCCGGCTGCCGAGCAGGACTGGTACGAAGAATATCTACGGTTGTGCATGGCGATTCGCGTGGTGGCGAACGTGGATGAGGCGATTGCACACATCAACTGCTATTCCACGAAGCACTCCGATTCCATCGTGACGCGCGATGAAGCCAACGCCCGCAGGTTTTTGCGCGGAGTCGATTCGGCTGTGGTGTACTGGAATGCCTCGACTCGTTTTACCGATGGCGCGGAGTTCGGCTTCGGCGCGGAAATGGGCATCAGCACGCAGAAACTGCACTGCCGCGGCCCTTTCGCGCTGGCAGAGCTGACGTCCTCGAAGTATGAGATTGTTGGGGCGGGACAGGTGCGCTAATCGTTAGCCGCGACTTCGGCTCCTGGAACTCACGCTCCACTTGAATGCTTGCACGCCTGCTGTGTTACTTTACTTACTTTCACCGCGGGTGCCCAATGCGATTCTTTTCAGCCCTACTTCTTTCTTCAGTCGTCTTGCTTTGCTGTCTATCCACCCGCGTCAGCGGTCATGGGCCCGAGTCTTCCCCAAGATCTCAACCCATTTTCGGCTTTCGCGATGCCGCCGCTGAGAACACGTCCGAGGCCCGTTTTCTTGCCGTACCCGATCCCAGGTTGGCAGAGGAACATCTGCGCACACTGACCCAAGCCCCGCACATGGCCGGCACTCCCGAAGACAAAGCCACAGCCGACTACGTCGCACAGAAGTTTCGCGCGGCCAGGCTCGACACCGAGATTGTCGAATACAAAGTGTGGATCAACTATCCCTCGGAGATCAGCGTAAACATTACCGCGCCGGCCGGTGTTGAAATGCATGGGCCTACGCGCGAGCACGTCGACGGCGATCCTTACGATGACGATCCGCGCGTGGTAATGCCGTTCAGTGGTATGTCGCCGTCAGGAGATGCCGAGGCCGAAGTGGTCTACGCCAACTACGGAACGCCAGAAGATTTCGAGAAGCTGGCGAAACTGAAGATCGATGTGCGCGGCAAGATCGTGCTGGTGCGCTACGGCCAGAACTTCCGCGGCGTGAAGGAATTCATCGCGCAGGAGCATGGCGCGGCGGGAGTAATCATCTATTCCGATCCGTTCGACGATGGATGGCGGCGAGGCGATAAGTATCCCGATGGGCCGTGGCGGCCGGATACGGGCGTCCAGCGCGGATCGGTGGGATACATGTTCGAGTTCCCCGGAGATCCGACAACGCCAGGAGTGGCGTCGCTGCCCTCGTTGCCGGAAAGCAAGCGTATCTCTCCAGAACAGTCCGCGCAGATGCCGAAGATTCCGGTCACGCCGCTTTCCTACCACGATGCCTCGCCCATTCTTCAACATCTCAGCGGCCCCGACTCGCCCCGCGAGTGGCAGGGTTCGCTGCCTTTTACTTATCACGTGGGGCCGGGGCCGGTGCGGGTGAAGATGCATCTCAAGCAGGATTATCAGTTCCGCACTCTGTGGGATGTCATCGGCCGAGTTCGAGGCAGCGAGTTCCCGGACGAGTGGGTGGTTGCAGGCAATCATCGCGATGCTTGGGTGTATGGCGCGGTTGATCCGAACAGTGGTACAGCAGCAATGCTCGAAACCGTCCACGGGGTAGGCGAGTTGCTGAAGTCGGGTTGGAAGCCGAAACGCACGATGATCTTTGGCAGTTGGGATGGCGAGGAAGAAGGACTGATGGGCTCCACGGAATGGGCCGAGCAGCATGAATCTGAACTGGCGAGTGCTGCGGCGTATTTCAATATGGACGTGGCCGTCTCCGGACCAAAGTTCGGCGCCTCGGCTGTTCCCAGCTTGAAGCAGTTCCTGCGCGATGTGACCAAAGCCGTGCCCAGTCCCAAGGGCGGGACGGTTTACGAAGCATGGCAGAAGTTTGATCAGCCGGGCGCTTCGTCGACGCAGTCTCCCGCGGAAGCCATCGGGGACGGCCGCCGCATGCCGGCTGCGCCGGCCAGTGGCGACGTTGCCGTCGGTGACCTCGGCAGTGGCTCGGATTACAGCGCCTTCCAGCAGCATCTGGGTGTGCCCTCTGCTGATATCAGTTCCACTGGGCCTTACGGCGTGTACCACTCGGTGTTCGACAATTTTGCCTGGTTCAAGAAGTTCGGCGATCCGGATTTCGTGTACGAACAGCAGATGGCGAGAGTCTTCGGTCTGGAAGCATTGCGCATGGCCGATGCCGACGTGCTGCCTTATGACTACGAAGAATATGGAAAGGAGATTGCCGTCTATCTCGATGGGGCCAGGAAAAGGGCTGAGAGTAAATTCGGCGAGCATGGCCTCGATCTGAATGCAGTGACCGCGGCAGCGAAACATTTTCAGGACGCGGGGGCGAAAATCTCAGCGAGGCAGAAGAATCCACCGCGAGATGCGGCGCGATTGAATCAGGCGCTGCGCGGTGCGGAGCGCGCTCTGCTGGTGCCCGAGGGGCTGCCGCATCGTCCCTGGTTTCGCCATGCGATCTATGCTCCGGGGGAATACACGGGGTACGCCGCGGTTGTGATTCCGGGAGTGAATGAGGCTCTGGACAAGGGGGACGCGGAGCGGGCTCGGCAGCAGTTGGCAGTCTTGACGGCCGCGCTCGAGCGCGCTGCCAAGGTGCTGGAGGGTTACCGGTAGAGTTCATGACGCCGACTACCCACGCTCTCGGGCAATTTCTGCGGACGCTGCCGCACTCGGCGGCGGCGACGTTTCTCGCGCTGTTTCCGATTGTTGATCCCTTCGGCGGCATTCCCATCTTCTTCAGCATGACGTCCTCCTGGACTGTTCAGGAACGCCGGAACACCGCGCTGAAGACGGGTCTCTGGGTGTTCGTCATCCTGGTTACGTTTTTATTTTTCGGCCGTTTCGTGCTGTATTTCTTCGGCATCTCGCTGCCCGTCCTGAAGATTGCTGGCGGGCTGATCGTCGCGAACACGGCTTGGGGCATGGTCACGTCTCATGCCCGCATCACGCCGGAGGAGAGCCACGAGGCGGAGGATAAGGAAGATATCTCGCTTACTCCGCTCGCCATGCCGCTCATGTCGGGACCGGGAGCGATCGGTGTAGTCATGGCGCTCGCGGCCAACGTAGACAGCGCCGCTTCGTATTTGGGCATGGTGATCGGCATCGCCGCGATTGCGCTGACCGTTCTTCTTTTCTTCTGGTTGGGAGGGCCGTTGGTGCGACGGTTGGGCCCCAATGCGGTCGGAGCCATCAACAAGATTTTCGGCTTCCTGATTCTTGCTATCGCTGTCCAACTGGTGTGGGATGGCGTCGCGGACTTTCATAACTAAACTGCCAAATGTCTCTGTGGAAATTCCCCCGAGAAAATTCTCTACGAATTGCCCTCCTACCGCGATCTTGAGGCCGGTTCATTCCGGCAGAATCGAGGCTCTCGGGGATACCCCCCTCCCCCCACCCTCTGAAATGCCTTGACTGGCGCGGGGTCTGCAAAAAGTGTCTGCAAAATCTTGGTGTCAAAGAGGTTAGAGGTCAAAATCTAGACAACAAGGGAGTTAAGGCCTCTGTCGCGGTATTTATTTATACCGCCTCCGCCTTGACCATAATCCGCTTTGTTTCGCGCGAGAGGCAAGGTTGGATGTCACATTGGAAGCTGTTGACTCTGTGGAATACTTCGAGGGACGGTTGCCATTCTGGCCGTAGGAACAAGACATGTCCGACGGTTCCAAGCCAATCGGGGACCGCAGGACCTGACGCGCGGCCGCAATCGGAAATGCCGCTGGCGACGTCGACTGCAATGTTTTCGCGATTGTGTCCGGATCTCGAATGGGGATCGCGCGGAAGACATCCGAGTTCCAGCCTGTCAGAGTTGTCTTACCGGAACCGTTGGCCCCGGCGATGATGGTCAGTCTGGGACGTTTCAACGGGAGGGTGAGGAAGACTGGGGTTGCTGTTTTCGCTGACGCTCAGCAAGGATTTCCTGCAAGCGCTTTCTTTCAATAGCCACGCCAGCGCGGGCAGCCTGGGCCATCTTTTGTGCGAGTTCAATCCAGTTCACACCCATGGTTACAGGATACGCCCATCATAGTCTCGGTTGTCGGTGTTTCCTGAAAAAGGAGGTGATCCCACTTCTCGGAAAGGAAGGCGAGATCGAGCGGAATTTGGGGGCTCATCCAGCACTATTTCTCTTTGACTTTCTCCGACAATTCGCGAAACTCTTTGGCTTGCCTGTGGCTTGCCTTTATTTGCATCTGTGCGAGCTGTCGAGAGTTCTCAGTCGTCAGGATCGGCACCAAGGCCTCCAGTTCCGTCGCTACTTCGCGGGCGTGATCGGCCTCTTTCAGCATCAAATGTTCAAATTTACGGACTGCCTCGTGGTGATCCATAGACCTCGCTTTGGGTAGATTCAGGTGCGTGTTTTACTTGATCGAAACCAGCCTCTCCACCAGCTCCGAATAATCCTTCTTCTCGATGCCGTGGACCTGCTTGTTGTACTCGTCTACCTTTGACGAATAATTCATCGAGCAGAATTTCGGGCCGCACATGGAGCAGAAGGCTGCTTCTTTGTAGAAGTCGTCGGGCAAGGTTTCGTCGTGCATCGAACGGGCGGTTTCGGGGTCGAGGGAGAGCGCGAACTGCTTTTCCCAGTCGAATTTGTAGCGGGCGTAGCTGAGGGCGTCGTCGCGGTCGCGGGCGCCGGGGCGTCCGCGGGCGATGTCGGCGGCGTGCGCGGAAATCTTGTAGGCGATGATGCCGTCTTTCACGTCTTTTTCGTTCGGTAAACCTAGATGCTCTTTCGGCGTGACGTAGCACAGCATGGCTGCGCCGTACCATCCGATCATGGCCGCGCCGATGGCTGACGTGATGTGGTCGTAGCCGGGAGCGATATCAGTGACGAGCGGGCCGAGCGTGTAGAACGGGGCTTCGTAGCAGAGCTCGACTTCTTTTTCGACCTGCTCCTTAATCTTGTCCATGGAGACGTGGCCGGGGCCTTCGATCATCACCTGCACGTCGTGCTGCCAGGCTTTTTTTGTTAACTCGCCAAGCGTACGCAGTTCGGCGAACTGGGCTTCGTCGCTGGCATCGGCTACGCAGCCGGGACGCAGGCCGTCACCTAGCGAAAAGCTGACATCGTACTTCTTGAAAATCTTGCAGATGTCGTCGAAACGCTCGTAGAGGAAATTCTGCTTGTGGTTGTAAGCCATCCACTGCGCGAGGATGGCGCCGCCGCGGCTTACGATGCCAGTTATGCGCTTCGAGATCAGCGGCAGGTACTGGATCAGCACGCCGGCGTGAATCGTCATGTAATCGACGCCCTGCGCAGCCTGCTCTTCGATCACCTCAAGCATGACTTCGGCGTTCAAGTCTTCGACGCGTTTCACGCGTGCGATGGCTTCGTAGATCGGCACGGTGCCGATGGGAACCGGAGAGTGGCGCAGGATCGCTTCGCGAATCTCGTGAATGTTGCCGCCGGTGGAAAGATCCATCACTGTGTCGGCGCCGTAGTGCACGGCGGTGTGCAGCTTCTTCAGTTCCTCGTTCACCTCTGAGGTGACCGCCGAGTTGCCGATGTTGGCGTTGATCTTGCACAGCGACGCGACGCCGATCGCCATCGGCTCCAGTTCCGGATGATTGACGTTGGCGGGAATAATCATGCGACCGCGGGCCACTTCATCGCGCACCAGTTCCGGCGAAAGCTTTTCGCGGTGGGCGATGTAACCCATTTCTTCCGTGACCACGCCCTGCCGCGCGTAGTGCATCTGCGAAAAATTGCCGTCGGTGTTTTCTCGCGTGCGCTGGGCAAGCCACTCGGCGCGAGGTTTGGGGACGCCGTGGCCGTTGCTGCCATTGCCGGAGTTGCCGGAATTGGTGTTCGTGGGGGTCATGTTCGGAGCCAGCTTTCGTGTGGATTCTACTGGCCCCGATTATACCCGGACGCGCCGGGAGAATGGGGGGTCACTGCATTTGCTCGGCGCATTCGATTGAAGTGCAGCCTCCGGGACCTGTGGTGCGGACGTTGCCAACCGCATTCTTGATGTGAATGGCGGCCATTGCGGCGGGATAGGCCCACCATAGCTTGCGGACCACGGGGTCTTTGGGCAGCCAGGAATGAGACTTCTTCAGTTCGTAGGTCAGAAGGAATTCTGCTCCGTACACCGCGAGCCCCTTGAGCATGATGGGCTGGTTCGGGGGCGCGCTAGTGACCCAGGGAGCGCCGGCGGCGTACTCGTGGTCGAGCACGAGCTGGCGGCTGGTGAAGCGGAAACTCTCGGCTCCTCCCAGCGCGGCCATGACCGCGAAAAACTTTTTATCGAACACCTTCTCCGGCTTCGCGGGAGAAGGTGTGGACGTTGTTTGCATCGGTGCGGCCGGAAGCGCCTCAGTCGTGATTTTGTTGAAATCAGTGTCCTGGGCGGCAAGCCGGCCTGCCAGCAAGAACACAAAAATGACCCACTCAACTGCGATGAGATGCCTTTTCATGCCACTCCTGTCGGTTCGGGCGCTGCAGCAGGGAGACCGGCAGTCGCGGGTTGCGCCGGGAAGTTTTCGCCGGCGTGTCTTTTACAGGAGCAGGTTCCTGTCCAAGCGGCGACGCATGTTATTCAACGAAATACAGTTGTTTTTGGGCTTTGGGTAGAGCCGCTGGCAGCGCGACGCGCAAGACTTTCGTCGAACCTATGTCTAATGTTTCCCTCCGAAGTGATTCTGAGAGAGAGGGGGAACGAGATTGAGGCTCAGGATTGCGTTCAGGGCCTTTCTAATGTTCAGCTCTAATGTTCAGCACCACTTTCCCTCCTTGCTCATTCAAGAGCTCCGGGCCTAGAATCTCAACCGTTCGTCCGAAAAGGAGAAGTTCGAATGCGAGTATTCCGTTTCTTGCCGGTCTTGTTGCTTCTACTGAGTGTCGTCAGCTTCGGTCAAACGGCTTCGTCCGCCACTTCCTCCACCAAGCCTGCTTATGGTTCAAGTCTAGATATCATCGACAAGAGCGTCGATCCCTGCGTGGATTTCTACCAGTACGCCTGTGGCAACTGGATCAAGAGCGCAGAGATTCCTGCCGACCAGTCGCGGTGGGGCGGCTTCAGTGAAGTGCGCGAACGCAATCGCAGCATCGAGCACGACATTCTGGAGAAGGCGGCGGCCGGCGGCGCGGGTCGCGACGGCATCGATCAGCGCATCGGCGATCTCTATGGCTCTTGCATGGACGAAAAAGCCGTGAACGCTAAAGGCGTCGCCCCGCTGCAGCCGGAGCTCGACCGCATCGCGGCGGTCAAGGACAAGGGTGCGCTGATCGATGCGATCGCGCACGTGCATCTGGTGGGGCCGAATCCGCTATTCAACTTTTATTCCAACTCCGATCTCCACAATGCCGATCAGGTCATCGCCTACATCGATCAGGGCGGCCTGTCCTTGCCCGACCGCGACTACTACATCAAAGACGACAACGCGAAGATGAAGGAGATGCGGCAGCACCTGGTGGAGTATGTTACGCAGGCGTTTACGCTGGCGGGCCAGACGCCGCAGCAGGCCGCGGATTCGGCGCAGACGGTGCTGCGCATTGAGACCTCGCTGGCGAAGGCTGCGATGGACCGCACGGCGCGCCGCGACCCCAAGAACCTGGATCACAAAATGAGCCGCGACGAGGCGGTTGCGCTCGGACCCAATTTCTATCTCAATCGTTACTTCACCGCCGTGGGGGCGCCCAACTTCACCCAGCTGAACGTGACGAATCCTGATTTCTTCAAGCAGGTGAATGGTGTTCTGGAATCCGAATCTCTGGACTCGCTGAAGACGTACGTGAGTTGGCACGTGCTGAACGCGGCGTCCCCGTGGCTTTCGCAACCGTTCGTCGATGCCAACTTCAAGTTCCAGCAGAATCTCAACGGCCAGAAAGAAATTCAGGCACGCTGGAAGCGATGTGTCAGTCTCACCGATCGCGAACTGGGCGAGGCGCTGGGGCAGAGATACGTGGAGCTCACGTTTGGTGCGGAAGCCAGGCAGCGCATGCTCAAGATGGTGGACGCTCTCGAGGCGTCTCTCGCCGCTGACGTTACCGAGCTCTCCTGGATGAGCGACGAGACGAAAAAGCAGGCCAAGGTAAAGCTCGATGCGATTCGCAACAAGATCGGCTATCCCGACGTGTACCGCGACTACAGTTCAGTGGTGATCAAACGCGACGACCTGCTGGGCAACGTGGCTCGCGCCACCGAATTCGAATCGAAGCGCGATATTGCCAAGATCGACAAACCGCTCGATCGCAAAGAATGGGGCATGACTCCGCCGACCGTAAATGCCTATTACAACCCGTCGTTTAACGAAATCGTGTTTCCGGCGGGCATCTTGCAGCCGCCATTTTTTGACGACAAAATGGACGACGGCGTGAACTTTGGCGGAATTGGTTTGGTCATCGGTCACGAACTCACGCACGGCTTCGACGACCAGGGGCGCAAGTTCGATCCCCAAGGCAATCTGCACGATTGGTGGACGGAACAGGACGGCAAGGAATTCGAGAAGCGAGCCAGCTGCGTGGCGGACGAGTACTCAAACTTCGTTGCCGTCGATGATCTCAAGCTGAACGGCCGCCTGACGCTGGGTGAGAACACTGCGGACAACGGCGGCGCGCGAATCGCCCTGGCGGCGCTCGAGCGCATGATCGCCGACGACAAAACTGGAAAGGAGGGTCAGAAGATCGACGGTTACACGCCCGAGCAGCGCTTCTTCCTGGGATTCGGACGGGTGTGGTGTGAGAAAGTGCGTCCGGAGCAGTCTCGCGCCTGGGTGGTCACTGATTCCCACTCGCCGGGCAAATACCGGGTCGACGGCGTGGTACAGAATATGCCGGAGTTCCAGAAGGCCTGGGGGTGCAAAGCCGGACAGCCCATGGTGGCGGAGAACGCCTGCCACGTCTGGTAGGTATTCTGCTTAGCTCAAAGACTGGGGCCGGACCTTCGATCTCTCCGGCCCCATGACCGTCACAGCGCCTAAGTTCCCCGTTGTTCGCTCTGGTCACACTCCGAGTCTTGAGGGCGGAACTCCTGTTCTCATTTCGGTGCCGCAGGTGAGCGTCGAGCGAGCTCCATTTCAATACCTTCCGGAGACACTACTTTGCCCGCTGGCGTCGTCTTTGGTTGAGTCGTTAAGAGGGTTACACCTGCGACACCGGCGGCACGCGCCGCATCCAAGACCTTCACCACATACGTGTAAGGCACCCTGGCGTCGGCCTTGATATAAAGATTTTGGGTGTGGCGAGACAGGCGACCCTTGAGTTTTTCCGCCAGCGCATCGGGCGTGACCGGATCGACTCCGAAATAGATCCTGCCCGTGTCGGTCACGGTGACAATCAACGCGTTTGGATTGTCTGCTTCGGGCACTGGCACCGCACTGCTCGTAGGGGCCAACTCTACGCTGATCCCTTCTTGCATTACCTGTGCAGCGCCTCGTGGAGCAGTTGACATCGCGGTTACAACTACCAGCAGTGCCACGCTCCACACTCTGTTCAGTCTTGCGAGATTACTTGCTTGAAGCCAACTCATAGGTTTTCTCCTCTAATAGCCGTTTCCGGCAGCGTTGTTCGTCTTAATCACTGCGCTCTCGCTCCGCCGAGGGAAGCGGTGGCGAGCGTTCCGCCCAGACCCATCGTCTCCACGGCTGAGGAAGGCACAATCACCATCGAGCCCTTTTCCTTGATCGCTTCATAGAGCATGTTCATGGCGCGTAGATGTAAAGCCACGGGGTTTTCCGCATATGCGGCAGCGGCCTGAACAAAGCTGTCGGAGATTTCCTTTTCAGCCTGGCCCAGAATGATTCGCGCTTGCCGCTCCCGCTCGGCCTGCGCTTGGCGGGACATCATGTCTTCCAGTCCCTGCGGGATCTTCACATCGCGAATCTCGACTGACTGCACCGTAATGCCCCACGGATTTGTCTTCTCATCGAGAATGCGCTGCAGTTCGCGGCCGAGTGTCTCGCGCTCAGTGATCATCTGTGCCAGTTCGTGACGCCCGATGGATTCGCGGAGCGCCGTCTGAGCGCTCATGTTGATGGCGTCGATGAAGTTCTCAACTTCCAGGATCGACTTCTCCGCATTCCACACCAGCCAGAATACAATAGCGTCCACATTGACCGGCACGGTGTCGCGGGTCAGCGTCGATTCAGCCGAAACACTGGCCACACGCACTCGCTGGTCCACATAGGCGCTCAATGTCTCCACAATGGGGACAATGTGGAACAGGCCCGGCCCGCGCAGGCCGACATAACGGCCCAGTCGCAACACCGCGACCTTCTCCCATTGCCGCACCACCTTGATAGCAAACAGGAGATAGACGCCCAGAGCGGCACCCGCGATGATCCCAGCCGGATGATGAACGGCGGCGGTGACGATTGGGCCTGCCAACAGGCAGACGACAAACAATGATCTCCCGATGCCGCTGATCTGACCAATTTCGATTTTTGTCATGGCTTCTATCTCCTTTGCGTGGAATGAGGCACTAACTCGTACAACCGATCAAGCAGTTCTTCAACCGTGAACCCTGCGGCTCCGGCGCGGGCCGCGAATTCGCCGGCCAATTGGGCGAGCTGCCGCTCTCGCTCAGCATTGTTCTTGACGATCTTCTTGTTGCTGATGAAGGTGCCGGTTCCCTGGTGGGTTTCGAGCGTGCCACCCAGTTCGAGTTCGCGATACGCCCGCAGAACCGTGTTGGGGTTGATGGCCAGATCGACCGCAAGTTGCCGCACGGTGGGAAGCTGATCGCCGGCGGCGAGCGTTTCCGCCGCCATGCCGGCCCGAACCTGGTCGATGATCTGGCGGTAGACCGGGACTCCGCTGCGCAAGTCGAGTTTGAGCTGGAAACCCTGAGCGTTGGTGGGGGTGCGTCCCATGTGTGTCAGTGTACTATACTACTAGTACAATAAGTCAAGAAGAAAATTAAATCGATATCCGTTAGTGGAGGCGCGGGCATTCGAACTCAAGAAAAGCGAGCGGGACGGTCCGGGCGCGGCAGATTAAGTTGACGAAGAAATGACAAGCGATTTACGGCACGGTGACAATCCCTTCTTGCTCGTCCCGTAATCTCGACTCATCTCGAGCGAATAACCCCTGCGAATTTAGCCAGTAAATCGACCGCTCTTTGAGCGGTCAGGCCGAGGGCCTGCCCTGTCCAGGCATCGGCCGCCGGTTGCAAAGGAAACTAAGGAGAAAAAATATGACGAAAATCGTTAGCTATCTCTATGCATTGGCGCTTGTGATTTGCGTGGGCACGACGGCGATGCTCGCAGTCAGCAACCACAACGTGAAGTCAAACCCAAGTGTTGAAACAGGGCTTGCATCCGACGGGGCATTCCGCGACGGCCTTTACCTGGGCAAGCTCGCTGCGGAAAGCGGCCAGGCGCCGCGCCTGGCCATCGGCAGATGGTCCGCCGACCAGGACCGTTCCATGTTTGCGGCTGGGTATCGCCGTGGATACAGCGAATCCGTCACCAGCGCCGCAGCAAACGCTGCACCCGCCCAGTCGACGGAGTAAGGCTCGGCCACGCGCTGAGTCATCGAACTAGGTTTTTACAAAACGAGAATTCTGAATTGAGGTGAAGTTATTATGCAAGCCAAGAAGTTGATTTCCATATCTGCTCTTACCCTGGCGGTCTGCATCTCTACGCCCTACGCGGTGCGGGCTGGCGGAGCGCCCGCAAGCGCAAGCGTCACCGGCGCAGCGACCGTGAAGGGCATTGTGAAGTTCGAAGGTACAGTACCGAAGCCCAAGCTGATCAGCATGTCTGCCGATCCAAGCTGCGCCAAGGAACATCCATCGCCCGTGTTCGCTCAGGAAGTCATCACTGATTCCAAGGGCGACCTGGAGAACGTGGTCGTGTTCGTTTCCGAGGGCCTCGGCGATCGCACATTCGATGCTCCCACGCAGCCGGTTGTTGTCGAGCAGAAAGGCTGCTTGTACACGCCGCACGTGCTGGCGGTCCGGGCGAATCAGCCGTTGCACGTGGTGAACGACGATCCCACATCGCACAACATCCATCCCACGCCAGCGAACAATCGCGAATGGAACAAGGCAGAGCCGCCCGGGTCCAGTCTCGATGAATCGTTTGCCCGGGAGGAGATTGCAATTCCGGTGAAGTGTAACGTTCATCCCTGGATGCATGGGTACATCGCAGTCTTCAAGCATCCGTATTTCGCGGTGACAGGCAAGGACGGCAGTTTCGACCTGAGCAGCTTGCCGCCCGGCACCTACACCATCAAAGCGTGGCACGAGAAGCTCGGCACGTCGACCCAGACGATCACGATTAGTGCCAACGAAACCAAGGAGATCAATTTCGTCTTCAAGGGAATGTAGTCCGCCTCAATGCTTCTTTGGCCCCTGGAAGCCCTTGCGGCGCTGTTCGCTGTAGCGGTGCAGCGCGTCGAGGATGATGGGATAGGCTTCACCGGCCGGGCGTATCTCGTCCACTTCGACGGCCTTGCCTTCGAGCTGCTTGTAATCCTGAAAGAAGCGCCGCAGCATGAGCAGGCGGTGCGGCGGCATCTCCGCGGCCTCGTGGTAGGTGTTGAATTCAGGGTCTTCGGTGGCGACGGCGATGATTTTGTGATCCTGCTTACCGGCGTCGATCATCGTCATCAGCCCGATCGTGCGGGCGTGAATAATGGTGAGCGGCACCACCGGTTCCTGGCAGAGCACGAGAACGTCGAGGGGATCGTCGTCTTCCGCCAGCGTCTGCGGGATGAAGCCATAGTTCGCGGGATAGTAAACCGCGGAGTAGAGAATGCGATCCAGCTTGATCAGGCCGCTGGCTTTATCCAGTTCGTACTTCACGCTCGATCCGAACGGGATCTCGATGACGCAGTCGAATTCCTCCGGTAGCTTGTCGCCGGGAGTTACGTCGTGCCAGGGATGAATCATAGGATCGTAGAGCTGTTGTCATTCTAGCGGGAGTCGGCTTCTAGCTCCTAGCTGTTAGCTCCTAGCTATTGTCATTGGGCCTCAGTTAACCTTTCTCCTTCCTTCGCCAGGGTGATTGAGACGTCGGTTATGTGTGTGGATTTCTACACCAAAATAAAGTTTGGCGAGCATCTAACGAATAAGAGCGTTTTGGCATCCGGGGCGGATTTGGGGGATGTTTTTTTATTTCGATACCGTCGAAAGCCTTGACTGGCGCGGATCTCGGGAAGCGGATCCTGCAAAATCTTGTTGTCGAAGGGCTTAGATACCAAAATCTAGAGAACAAACGGCTTAGGCCGACATGATTCGATCTCTCTGGACCGTCACTGCCTCAACCATGATCGCGCAACTTCGATGAAGGGTGCAAGGTCAGATGTCACATGAGGGCTGTGGAAATTCTTGGGGCGTGGCACCTGAGGCACACACTTCGGCAGTGGGCTGGTTTGGTGAATCCCTACGCCAAGAACGGCATCTAACGTGCTAGAACGGTCAAGCATAGTGAATGAATTTGCACACTCTGATGCCAAACTAGGAATTGTGATGTCGATCCTTGACAACCAGTAAAGACGCGGGTAATGATTGCACCATGCATAAACGGTCAAGCAGAGACGTGAACGTAGTGGTTTCTAAGGTCATTGACTCGCTTGCCGATGTAGAGGATATTGGTTCGCATCGAAAAAACCCAGCCGCGGTAAGCCTCGGACGGCTCGGTGGGCTAAAAGGCGGTCCTGCCCGTGCTGCGGTCCTCAGCGATAGAAAGCGCAAGGAAATAGCCAGGAAAGCTGCCCGTGCGCGCTGGAGTAAGGAAAATGGCTGACGAGATGACACCGACCAAGACCGAAGTGAACGAAGTAGCTAAAGCGGTCGTCGAGGCTGCTACCGATAAGCCGGAACTGAAAAAGGAAACAAAAAAGATTCGTTATCAGGCATCGGTGTACCCCGCGAAGAGAGACCTTCCGGAACAGTTTGGAAGAGCTGTGCGCCAATTGGAATCAACCTTGAGTTGCCCTGTTTGGGTGCTAATTCAAAACGAAAAGCAGGGCCATCCATTCGCTGAAATAGATACGGCAGTCTACAACGGGCTTTTTCGTGAGCGAGATGCGATTGAACGCAATGCTCCCGTTGCGCTGTTAATCGATTCACCTGGTGGCCGCGCCTCTTTTGCCTACAAGATCGCCCGTCTATTCCAGCGCAGAGCGGGCGAATTTTATGTCGTCGTTCCGAAATGGGCAAAAAGCGCTGCAACCCTGATGACGCTGGGCGCGACCAAAGTCATCATGGGCGAGGATGCAGAATTAGGACCGTTGGACGTACAGATGCTCGATCTTGAGCGCGAAGAGTACGGCTCGGCTCTGAATGCGGTGCAGTCGCTGGAGCGCATCAACGCCTTTACTATGACCACTGTCGACCAGTTGACGCCGCTTTTGATGAAAAGGACTGGCCGGAAGCTGGACATGATCCTGCCATTGGTGCTTAAGTGTACGGTCGATTTTGTGCGTCCGCTTCTAGAAAAGATTGATACGGTGGACTACACCAAGAAAGCGAGAGAATTGAAAGTCGCGGAAGAATACGCATTTCGTTTGATGAAGATTAATTACGACGAGGAGATAGCAAACGCATCGCTCAGTACCTAGTGGAAAAGTACCCGGCCCATGGGTTCTGTATTGATGGCGAAGAAGCAGCAACCCTGATTTCGGCGGATGCTGGCACCCCCGGCGGCGGGATTAACATCGAGCCTTTAAGCCCCGAACTAATAACGTGCTTGGATGCACTCACTCATGGGTTATGTCGATACACTAACCGTAGTCGGCAGGATTCTGGAGATTCCCGATGAAAAAGAATAGTGTTTGCCAAATCGGAAGCACGGCAACCCCGTCGCCAACTCGCGGGGCTGTTGAGCAAGCCATTGACTCTTCCAAGAACCCAAACTCAACTTGGGAGGAGGCGCTTGCGGCATTGCGGAGCGTTTCGCGCTGGGATTCATCTTTGGAAGAAACCAAGCAAGAAGAGAATTTGGAGTAGCGATAAAACCCTTCGCGTAACTCCGGCGATGGAATCAGGCTTGGCGGATCACGTCTTTGGTCGCTGGAGGAATTGGTAGAATTGGCAAAACCCTCGCAGCCTGTGGAAATTGAAAGTCGCCCACTGTCCGCACTTCGATAGTCTTGATTCCGCCCCCCACGGGCGCGTAGAGTCACTAGGGAGCCGAATAGTGTTCCGGCGAGTGATCTCCATGTCCAACCAAGTTAAAACTTATCTCAAGTTCGGCTCAGCTACGGTTGTGATCCTGCTGCTGCTTGGCTACCTCGCTTATACCGGGGTCCAGGACAGCAAGAGCTACTACGTCACTATCAGCGAACTGCACAAGATGGGAAACGGCGCTTACGCCAAGCGATTGCGGGTCGCGGGGAACGTGCAGGCGGGATCGATCAAGCGCACCGGAACTCACGTTCAGTTTGTGCTGGTCGAACAGGATCAGTTGCTTTCGGTGGATTACACCGGAACCGAAGCGCCTCCCGATACCTTCAAGGACGACTCCCAGGCGCTCGCTGATGGCAGCTTTGGCCGCGATGGCATCTTCCATGCCAAGGCACTGCAGGCTAAGTGTGCCTCGAAGTACGCGCCCCAGCAGGGCGGTACTCCCGCCAATGGCATGCCCTCCAGCCAACCTCCAAAAAGCATAACGCAGGCACAACCTAAATCGAGCGGGATGGCGAACTAGTCCCGGTACAATCTTCTCCCTTGCTCTGAACCGGACAACAAAGGCCAGCGAAAGCGCTGGCCAAGGGTGGACGAGATGACGCTGGTCCTCTACTTCTGCTCGTACCTCTGCGTGCTCACTTCTGCATGCTGTCGTTCTTCATGCTGTCCGCCGCCATCTTGAGCGACATGACATGAACCTCTTTCTTATCGGCATAGACGTGCGCATTGAGAGTGACGTGGTGCCCTTCATGGCCTTTCACCGCGTCCGGGTTGACGATTGTCCAACTCTTGTTGTCCTTATCGCTTACAAACATCTTCCCGTCTTTGCTGATTTTGCCCGTAACGTCGACGGCCTTTGCGGACGCGTCGGCCTTCATGTTGTCCTGCTTCATGGAGTCCTGGGCCAACGTGACGCCACACATCAGCAGGCAAAGCGCGAAGCAAATGGCTATTAGCTTTTTCATCGTGGTCTCCTTCTTGAAAATATGCAGCAGACGGGCAAAATTATACGCCTAACAGCTCACGCTCGGATCGCCCCGTTCTCCAGTGCCGCTGCCTTTGCAAAAAATCCGGAAAATCCATAGATTCGTTGCTGTGCTCGGGACCAGGCAAATTCTCGTGCTTATCTGCTTCTTGTGACACATCCACTCATGGCGCCAAACTTCGCTCCCATGATCGCCGTCAGCAACCTGGTCAAGCAGTTCGGACGGTTTGCCGCGCTGCGCGGAGTCAACGCGGAGTTTGATGCCGGCAAGTTCCACGTGATTCTCGGCGACAACGGAGCAGGGAAGACGACTCTGTTGCGTGCGCTGGCGGGATTGACTCATCCCACGCGCGGCGAGATTTCCATCCTGGGCAAGAGGCCGCGCGAGGCCAGCCGCGCGATTGGTTATATGGCGCATCCGTCGCTGCTTTACGACGAGATGAGCGGCATGGAGAATCTGCGCTACTTCGCCCGGCTCTACGACATTGCCGGCGACGGCCGCTGTGAACAGGTAATTCGTTCCGTGGGGCTCGACGCGGAGTTGTCGCGGCCCGTGGGCAAGTATTCACAGGGCATGCGGCAGAGAATGTCCTTGGCGCGGGCCATTCTGCACGATCCGACGATTCTGTTATTGGATGAGCCGTTTTCCAACGTGGACGTGCACTCGGCGCGGGAGATGGTCGGCTTGCTGAAAGGCATGCGTGAGGCCGGCAAAACCATTTTCGTGGTCACCCACCAGGCCGCACTTCTCGAAGGCGTGGCTGACGAATTTGTTTGGATGCAGGCTGGGCAAATCGTAGACCGCACGAATCATCTCGCCCGTGACCGGAGCCGAGCGGTGGAACCATGAGATCGTTCTGGTCGATCACGCTGGCTACGCTGACCAAAGACATCCGGTTGGAGTGGCGCTCCAAGGATGCGCTCAACGCGATGCTGTTTTTCTCGCTGCTGGTAGTCGTGATCTTCGTATTCTCCTTCGATCCCTTGGCAGAAGAGTCACGCCACATTGTCGGCGGGCTGGTTTGGGTGGCGTTTTTGTTCGCAGCGGTCGTTGCCCTCAATCAGACCTGGGCGCGGGAGCTGCGCAACCAGGTGCTCGATGCCTACCGCGTCTCTCCGGCTCCGGCGAACGCGCTGTTCGTGGCTAAAGCGCTCGGAAATTTTATCTTAGTGAGCCTGCTGGAGGCCCTGATGGCGCCTCTATTCGTGATCTTCTACAACCTGCGCGTTCTGGGTCCGGCATGGGAGTTGATTCCGGTGGCGCTGCTGGGAACCTGGGCGCTGGTGGTGAATGGGACGTTCTTTGCCGCGATGTCGCTGCGCACCCGCAGCCGCGAACTTATGCTGCCTCTGCTCTTGTTTCCAGTTTCTATCCCCGCCGTGATCAGCATGGTCGCTGCCACCACCAGCATTCTCACCGGAGACGATCCTGCTCACTTCTACATCGTATTGCTTCTCACCTACGATGTGGTGTTTACTACTGCTTGTCTGGCCTTGTTTGAAACGGTGCTGCAAGCGGAATGAAAAAGGCCTTCCCCATACTGGCAGTTTTGACGGCGCTGTTCCTCGCCTACGCTTTTTATCAGGCCCTGTGGGTTGCGCCCACTGACGCTTTGCAGGGCGACGTTTACAGGATTATTTACTATCACGTGCCCTCGGCATGGACGGCCTTCCTGCTGTTCTTCATCAATTTCATCGCCTCGGTGCAATACCTGGCGAATGCGAGACCATCGACGGCGCGCGCGGCACGATGGATTGTGATTGCGATCGGAATTGTCGGTTTCATCGCGCCTTTTATTCCGCAAGTGCGACAGCAGTTGCCCGCCGGAATGTATCCCAGTTCAGTCGCGACTACGTTCCTGATCATTACTGCGCTTTATTTCGTGATCGGAAAGTACTTCGTTGACCAGGATCTCGACGTGCTGGCGGTGACCACGGCGGAAGTGGGCGTAGTTTTCTGCAGCATCGTGCTGGTTACCGGCCCCATCTGGGCGCGGCCGGTGTGGGGCATCTGGTGGGCGCCGGGAGACATTCGTCTCACCTCCACGCTGGTTCTGTGGCTGATCTACGTGAGCTATCTGGTGCTGCGGCGTTTCTCTGACAGCGCGCAGACCCAGAAGCTGGCCGCTGTGCTGGCGGTCTTTGGAGCGCTCGACGTTCCTCTGGTTTATTTTTCCATCTGGTTCTTCCGGACGCAGCATCCCCAGCCCGTGATCGGCGGCGGCGGCTCGATGGACCCGCGGATGTTGCACGTGCTGCTGATCAGCTGGATGGCGTTTCTGTGTTTCGCGTTTCTGGTCTGCTGGTCGCGTTACCGGCTGGAGAAGCTGCGCCGTGAAGTGGAGGAAGCCGAGGCTCTCGAATCTTTGCTGGAGCCCGCGGGGCCGACAGCGCCATCTTCCGCAGTCAAAGTTCCTTTCAGACGAGGGTCAAAATGAACTCGATCAAATTCCTCTACGCCGCCTACATCGCCACCTGGCTGATTCACGGTCTCTATATTGGAAGTCTGGTGCGCCGCTACGGGCGCCTGCGGCAGCAGAGGAAGGATCTGGGAAAATAAAAGCGGCGTCCGGCATCCGCCTCTCGGCTTCCGGTGACCGGACACCGAGTCAGTTCGGCACTTTTATCTCGTGCTGAAGCGCGCTTAGAAAATCCGTGCTGCCGGTGGAGCGGAGGAATTCGTAGTCTTCAATCATGGCAGCTGTTCCAACGCGTAAAGACGGCAGGGGAGATTCCACGCGGATTACGCGTGCGGTGAAACGCACCCGGACCGCGTCGGTAAGCGTGATATGGGGTGGAAAAGTGAGGGTGACGTCACAGCGGGTTCCCGCCGGGACCGGGCGGTCGAGGTAGAAAAAGACTCCGCGAGCGCTCACATTCTGGGTTTCGGTGTGGAACTCGTTTTCTTGATCGAGACGAACCACCGCCGGCAGGCGCATATCAAAGCGCCGCATCATCCTCCGTTCCTGAGAGTCCGGTTGCATTCGTGGCGTGTATTCCGAAAGCATGTTGCTCAACGAAGACCTAGTCAAATGCAGTACGGAAATCAACCCTTCAGGCTGGAAGGACAAGGCCACGCCCTGACAGGCCCTGGCTACCAACAATGTATAGAATTGCCAGCGCTTTGCAAGAGCAAAAACAGTGTGGAACTGATTCGGTAAATGCTCCAGCAGGTCGCGCGGCTGAGGGGGAGGCACTCAGCCAGTCGAGGTGATCGTGAGCAATCCCGCTGCCATCCGGGGTCTGCGACTTTTCCGCTTAATCGCGAAGGATCAGCGGTTTTAGGTAGCCTCGGTGGCGATTGCCCCTCAGGGATGCAAGCCTTTGCAGAATCAACCCCGCGAGCGGTGATCTGCAATTCGGTTCATTCCACCTTCGTGCCACGGTTTTTTTCCAGTCCGCGTCCGGCATCTTTCCAGGTCTCGAAGCGCATCTGACAACTCCGGGAGCGGGTGGTAGCGGAGCCTCGCTTGACTTGGTTATCCTTAGATGTTTAAGTAGTTGTTTGCTTTCCGCCAGTTCCTAGTGACAGGTCAGCAGCGGGCGGTTTCGCCGGCGCCGGGTAAGTACTGACTCGCGCCGTTTCTACTCACTCCAAAAAGATCTGGTTGAAAAAGGTTCGTTGAATCGGAGGAAAAGCGTGATGGGAAATGGCCGTTGGTGGGGCGGAACTTTGGGAAGAAGAACCTTGGGAAAAAGCTCGGAAACAGGATGGGTGCGAGCCCGTGTGCTTGGGGCTATGTTTATGCTGCTTGTGGCCGGTTGCGGGTTGCTCGGCTTGGGTTCCCGTCGATCTGGCCACACTCCGAATTCTCCGATTCCAACGCTCTCCAAATCTTCCCTGAAGTCAAAGCCGGGGGCGCGCTCCATTCTGGGTCAGTTGCCGATTCTCTTCGAGCCCAATCAGGGCCAGGCCGATCCGCGGGCGAAATTCCTGGCGCACGGCCCGGGATACAGTCTGTTCCTTACGACCAGCGGTGCGGTGCTCGCAATGCAAACCGCCCACGCGTCGGGGCCGGAGAGCAGCGAACGATTCGTAAATATGAAGCTGGTGGGAGCGAACCCTGCGGCAGCCCTCACGGGAGCCGATCCTTTGCCCGGCAAGAGCAATTACCTGATCGGCAACGACCCGCACAAGTGGCATCGTGGCATTCCGCAGTTTGGCGGGGTTCGCTATGCCAGCGTTTATCCTGGAATCGATCTAGTTTTCTATGGAAACCAGGGCCGTCTGGAATTCGACTTCCGGGTCGCGCCTGGCGCCGATCCGTCGCAAGCGGAACTGCAGTTTGATGGGGCCGGCAAGTTGGGACTGAGCGGCGGCGATCTGATTCTCACCGGCGAAGACGCCGGCGGATTGCGGCTGCAAGCGCCTCAGGTTTACCAGCGTGACGGCGACCGTCATCAGCCGGTTGCCGGACGCTTTGTTCTGCGCGCGGGGAACCGCGTCGGTTTTGAGATCGGCCCTTATGACCGCAGCCGCGAGCTGATCATTGACCCAGTGCCCGTTTTTTCCACGTACTTCGGCGGCAGCGGCACGGAAACCTCACCTTCGGTTGCGGTCAATGGCGATGGCAACATCTATATTGTCGGTACGACGCAGGGCTCTCCGGCAGCCACATTTCCCGATGCTGCTACGACCGCCCAGACGTTCATTCCATCGACGCTTTCGCTTACGGCGGCAACCCCAAGCCACATCTTCGTCGCCAAGATCGATCCTTCACAGCCGCCCTCGGTAGTGTACGAAACCTTCATCGGCGGCACTGGATCGGATTCCAGCATTGGCATCGGCGTGGATAACGGCGGCAGTGCCTACATCGTGGGCAACACCAGCTCCACGGATTTTCCCACCGCCGGCATTCCCTACCAGACTGCGCCTGAGACTAAGACGAACTGTGCCGGCTCGCCCACTTGCACATCCGTGTTCGTTAGCGTGTTGAGCGGGAACGGCCCGACGCAGGGAACGATGCTCACCTACTCTACTTATCTCTCCGGCCATGGCGACGACCAGGCCAGCGGGATGACGATCGATACCAAAGGCGACGTGTTCCTTACCGGCACTACGACCTCTACGACCCCGGAAGACGTGCCGACGACCCCCGCCCAGGCTTTTCCCGCGACCTTCCTGCCGGTGCCGTACCAAAGCCAGCCGAAGACGAGCCTCCAGTTCTTCGTCACCGAAATCGATACCATAAACGCGAATAGTGTGGGCGGCATTCAGTACTCTACGTATTTCGGAGGCGGCACGCCCCTTCCTATCGCCGCAAACTGTGGTGCACCACCCTGCAACGTCGGCGGCGGAATCGCGGTCGATGCAATCGGCAACATGTACTTCAGCGGCACGACAAATTTCCTCAATAGCGGTTCGGGCCAGTTCGGCGACAGCAGCCAGTCGACTGATTTCCCCATCCTCAACGCGTATCAGCCCTGCCTGGATACGCCTCCGCCGCTCGTCCTCTTGAATCCAAACACGTGTTCGGCTCCGACCACGCCGTTCCCGACCGATGCTTTCGTCGCCAAAATAAATCCCCAGGGGGCCGTAGGTTTGCAGCTGCTTTGGTCGACTTACTTCGGCGCCGCCGTTAACGAAACGGGCCCCGCGGTCGCGGTGGACTCCGGAGCGGCCAACATTTACCTGACCGGTGAGACCAACTCGCCCATTGCGCCCGCCCTGGGCGGTTTCAACCCGCCCACGGGTATCGCACCGTTCCAGTTGTGCCTGGATACTCCCCCAGTTGCGCAGACAACTCCGACGTGTACCGTCACCTCAACTCCCATCGCCCCTGCGCCCTTCGATGCCTACGTGGCGCGGCTGACCAACCCCACGCAGAACGGATCAGGAACTCCGGTGAATGTGGGTCTCACCTATTTCACGTATTTGGGCGGAACCGGGAACGATAGTGGCGCGGCCATCGCCGTGTTGAATTCGCCGTCAAGCACTCCGCTCAACGACGTAGTCCTCACCGGGGCGACCAGTTCGGGGGTTGTTGGCGCTCCTCCTAACCCTTTGGTGGACTTCCCGACTACAACTGGGGCATTCCAGACCACGCTCAACGGCCCGCAGAACTCTTTCTTCGCCCAGATTAATACGAATACGGTTGTGAGCCAGAATAATGTCGGATCTTTTTCCACTTACTTAGGTGGCAATGGCGTGGATCGCGGCACCGGGATTGCGGTCGATCCCAACCTGAATTCCTATTTTGTCGGCGATACCACCTCGACTAACTTTCAGGTCGAGAATCAACTTCAGAGCACGCTCGCAACCGGTGCCACCCGCAACGCCTTCGTTGTTGAGGTGGGTAATGCCGCCGATTTGTGCATCACCTGCGTGAAGCCAGTCCTCTCCATCCTGGGAGAGCTGAGCGCCGGCAATCAGGTCACCGCGACCTTTACGGTTCTCAACAGCGGGCCAGACCCCGCCACGAATGTCGAGGTGACCGCCTCGGTTTCGTCTGGCGTAACTCTTATCAGCGCCGCCGCGCCCCCGGGTACCTGTAGTACTCCGAGCAATAACGCCCTGGTTTGCCAGATCCCAACCCTGCAATCCGGCTCCGCAGCGCAAGTCGCTATTGTGGTAGCGCCGATCAGCACTTGCACGTCCTGTTCGGTGACGGCCAGGGTATCCAGCAGCAACAACACGAACGCAAGCCCCAACGAGGCAACTGCATCGTTCACGGCGGGCGGGTACACCGCGTCTATTAGCCCGCCGCAACGGACCGTGCAGGCTGGTCTGCCCGCAGCATATGCCGTGAATTTATCTCCTCAAGGAGCGTTCCCGGGCACTGTCAACCTCAGTTGCAGTGCTCTGCCGACGGGGGCGAGTTGCGCCTTTACTTCGAGCTCGGTCACGTTTAGCGGTGGCACCAGCCCCGCTTCGATCGGCCTGAACTTGACGACCACCGCGCAGCCCGTGACCACTCTCAGTTCAGCAGGATGGCTCCGACCGCTCTACGCCTTCTGGTTGATGGTTCCGGGTATGGCTCTGTTGGGAATGGGCTCCGGAGGCAAAGGTCGCCGCTGGGGTGGCGGGAAGAAGACGAGTTGGTTGCTGGGTCTGCTTGCACTCTCGATGCTCTTCGGCCTGATTCTGCTGCAGCCTTCGTGCAGCAGCGGCAAGACGCAGCCCACGGTGAGCGGGACACCCTCAGGCACCTACTCTCTCACCATCACGGCAAGTTCGGGCTCATACACCCAAAGTGTTCCATTCAGCCTGACGGTGGTGCCGTAAACGGCAACCCAAGCCGTTCCGGGCGAAGAAGTAGGACAGTTGAGCGCGGGTCTAGGCCCCGGCGGAAAGCTTGTGGTGGCTCTTGCTCTCGGCGATGCCATATTGCCGAATCTTGTAGAGCAGGGCTTTGTAGCTGATCTGCAGAAGGGCTGCGGCCTGTTTTCGGTTCCAGTTGGTCTGCTCGAGCGCCTGCCGGATGGCTTCGCCTTCGGCTTCGTCTTTTGCGGACCGCGCCAGCGATTTCAATCCGCCGCTTGCGTCGCCGCTCTTGATCCCGGAATCTCCTCGACCGCCGCCGTTGCCGTCGTTGCGGGGCTGCAATTCGGCCACCGCCAGATTTTCATCGCCCAGGATTAAATAGCGTTTCAGAAAATTGTTCAGCTCGCGCAAATTGCCTGGCCAGGAATGCGCCTGGCAGGCCTCGAGCATCTGGGGCGAAAGCGGAAGCTGAGGCCGGGCGTAGCGCTCGGCCATGCGCGTCATGAAATGCTTCAGCAGAACCGGAATTTCTTCCTTCCGTTCGCGCAGCGGCGGGAGTTGCAGCGTGAATGCATTGAGACGGTAATAAAGATCTTCGCGCAGCCGCTTGGCAGCCAACGCCTGCGGAATGTCGATGTTGGTGGCCGCGAGGATGCGCACATCCACGCGGATGACGGACCGGCTTCCCAGCCGCGAGAATTGCTGGTCCTGCAAAACGTGGAGCAGCTTGGCTTGCAGCGCCGGCGGCATCTCGCCAATTTCGTCGAGCAGAATCGTGCCCTTGTTGCACAGTTCGAACTTGCCCGGCTTGGCGTGCGTGGCTCCGGTGAATGCTCCCGGCTCGTAGCCGAAGAGTTCGCTTTCCAGCAGATCCGCGGGGACGGCCGCGCAATTCACTTTCAGAAACGTGCGGTGGGCGCGCGGCGAGAGCTTATGAACCAGGCGGGCCAGCACTTCTTTGCCGGTGCCGCTCTCGCCCAAGAGCAATACTGGAATATCGACATTGGCGACCAGCGCGGCTTGCGAGCGAATCTTCCGCATAGCGGGGCTCGCGGCGATGAAGAATGTGTCTTCGCCGACTTCCTCGACTTCTCCTCCGACCGTCGTTTTGCCCTGACCCAGACACTGGTCGATTACCGCATCCAATTCCGCTTTCTGGAAGGGTTTGGTCAGGTAATCATGCGCCCCCAGGCGCATGGCCTGCACGACCTTCTTCGTATCGTTGACGCAGGAAAGCATCACAACTTTGACCCCGGGCCGCTTCTGCCGAAGTTGCTCCAAAGTCTCGAGTCCGTCGATGCCGGGCATCAGCACATCGAGCAGCACCAGGTCGGGTTCCAAGCCTTTATCCACGCGCTGCAGGGCTTCTTCGCCGGTCGATGCGGTCTCCACCTTGTAGTCGTCGACCTCGAGCAGCGTCCGGATATAGCGCAGCATGGCCGGTTCGTCATCCACCAGAAGAATCTTGGGGGCGTCGCTCATCGATTCTTTCCTTTGCCAGCGGGATTCGAGGAAGGCTTGAAGGGAATCAGAAATGAGAACTTGCAGCCCGCCCCAGGATCGCTTTCCACCCAGATTTTTCCGCCCATCCCCTGCACCAGGCGGCGCACAATCGCTAAACCAAGTCCCATGCCTTCCTGGTTCTCGTTGCCCGGCAGGCGGAAGAAGTCGTCAAAAACTTCCTGTTGATACTCGGCCGGGATTCCCGGCCCAGTGTCAGAGACGCTGACCTTCACGGCATTGGGCTGCGAAGTATCCTGTCGCCGCCTCTCGCCTGCCGATGCCGGCTGGTCCGTGGAGCGCCGCTCCCACATGTGAGGCTCCGCGTGCAACCAAACCGTCCCGCCCCGTGGAACGAACTTAAAAGAGTTCTCCAGCAAGTTGGAGATCACGCGCTCGATCTTGGGAGAATCAAAAGGAAAAACCGGGAGCTTGTCGTTCGCCAGAAAATAAAGAGCCAATCCTTTTTCCTGAAAGCGGGTGGACCACAAGCGGCAAACCTCGGACAAGCACTCGTTGATGTTGCCTGCGGCAAACTGCATCTTCAGGCCGCCAGTTTCCAGAGCGCTGTAGGTCAGGAAGTCCTGGATGAATTGTTGCAGCCGCTTGCCGCTCGACTGCATGTCGTGCAGCACATCGCGCTGGCGGTCGTTCAACGATCCCAGCTTTTCGCTCTGCAGCAGTTCAACGTATCCGTTCAGAATTGCGAGCGGCGTTTTCAGATCGTGAGCCGCTGAGCCGAGAGCATTTGTCGTGCGCTGGAATCGTTCCTGCAACTCAGAGTGCGCCTGCAGCAACTCAAGCGCATTGATTATCACGTCCCCCTGTGCCATAGGCAGTGGGGTGCTCGTCTTTCCTGCACCAGGCTCGGGAACACAAATATTCTTTTGCACGCTGGCCATAAGGGAACGGCGGTCTAATATAGAGGGAGGATGAACCGCTCGGGTTGCTATCGAAAAGGCTGTACAAAAATCGTATGCTGGCCAGTTTTCCTTGTCAACGAAAAATGCAACCTGATTACCCAAGTGTGGCAAAACCTTGCACTTGACGGCCGGTTAAGCTCCAAAACACCCCACCCACTGGCGGACGCCGAGCCGGCGTCAAGGGCCAGTGCAAGCTACCCACTCTGACGGCTTTAGCCCTCCCAACGCCCGGAGTTAACCGCGTTCCCCAGGGTCTGACCCCGGCTCCTCCCTCGGTTTGGCTCCTAACTCAGGATTTGGCCCCTAGGATGCTGGAAATACTAGGTTAAACGACGTAGCAAGGGGTGTAGGTGAACGGTAAGAGAGCAGCGTCAGAGCGTCGCCAGTGGCCCCGCCTTCCTTTGGCGATTCCGGTCTTTGTCAGAAGTCGGGCAGAATCGGACAAGGAGTTCCTCGAGTTTGCCACCGCCCTCAACGTTTCCGCCGGGGGCATGCTGGTCGCCGTGCGGCGCTCAATCCCGTCCACAGCGCAGGTTTTGCTGGAAATTCCGAGCGCGCCCTTGGCCGCGTTAGCAGCCCTCCCCCGGGTCGCCCGGAACCTGCGCGCCAAGGTTTTGCGGATGCAGCACGGCGAAGGCTACAACCTGGTTGGTCTGAAATTCTCCCGGCCCTTGCTCAACTCGCACTCGCTCGCCAAACCGCTCCGACGGAAACTGGCTTCTTCGGTGTGAAAACCTTTTCCCTTGCATTTTGAGACTTCCGGACCGCCCTCCCACCCCGCTGATTACTACTTGCTTTGTCTGTCAATCTTTGGTAAGTTGCTTTTCATCAATCACATAGACTAGGCTCATGGGGTATGTCTCCGTTCCCCCTGCGTTTGGTTCTCCGGGTGCACACTACCCCATAAGCCTGTGCTGCGGAAGCTGGGCCTACATCCCGGAACACTTATGAGCACTTCAAATCCAGTCAGCGCCCTGATCCAGCCCCTGGGGGAAATGCCTCCCGACTCCGTCATTTTCGGCGGCACGGAGGCCATGCGGGCTCTGCGTGAGCGGTTAGCCAAGATAGCCGGCGCCAACGTCCCCGTGTTGATCCAGGGAGAGAGTGGCACGGGCAAAGACATCATCGCGCGCATGATCCATGCCGCTTCGCCGTGGAAGACCGGTCCGTGGGTGAAAGTAAATTGCCCCGCGATTCCCGGCACGCTCCTCGAAAGCGAACTGTTCGGCTACGAGAAGGGAGCCTTTACCGGCGCCTATGGCACCAAGCCCGGCCGCGTCGAGATGGCGCACCGCGGCACTCTGTTCCTCGACGAAATCTCCGAACTTGACATGGGTTTGCAGTCGAAGCTGCTGCAACTGCTGCAGGACGGCCAGTTCTGCCGTATCGGAGCGCAGGAAGATAAAAAAGTTGAAGTCCGCGTGGTGTGCGCCACCAATCGAAAGTTAGAAGAGGAAATCGCCGCTGGTGCCTTCCGGGCGGATCTTTTCTACCGCATCAATGTCGTGAATCTGCATATGCCGCCGCTGCGCGAGCGCGCTTCCGACATTCCGCAACTGGTCAGCTATTTCCTCGAGTATTACAACCACAAATTCAACTCGCGCGCCACCCCGCTTTCCGCCGACTTGATGAACGCCCTGAAGAAATACCACTGGCCGGGCAACGTCCGCGAGCTGGAAAATCTGATGAAGCGCTACGTGATCCTGGGCACCGAAGAGTCCATCTCCGGTGACCTGCGGTCGCAGCCACAGGATTTCTTCGCCTCTGACATTTCCGTCGACGGTCCCATTTCACTGAAAAAGATCACCCGGCAAGCGGTCCGGGAACTGGAACGCAAGATCATCCTCAAGGTGCTGCAGCATCATCACTGGAACCGCAAACAGGCCGCCCGCGCCTTGAGCATCAGCTACCGGGCGTTGCTGTACAAGATCCGCGACGCCGGCCTGCCTTCCAACCGCGCCCCCCGCCGCGCCCCGCAGGGTGAAGTGAATCTGCCCGTCGCCGCCGACTGATCGCAACATCACAATCAAAGCTGATGGTGCCCGGAATCTAACCCCCGCGCCCCGTTGCGGCTATTCCCATTTGTCCCTCCTCAGGCCATAATCATCTGCAATTCGTGAAGTTCGAGAATCTTTGAGACGGCTTCAAGCCGTCACGGGCGAGGGCACAAGTGGCTCCGGTTCTAGTCTGGCTCATTCTGTTCCTCTGCCTGCTGATCTCGGTGATCAAATACACATTCGCGCTGATCCTGAAGTGGTCGATTCCAGGGGCGACGGTCAAGAAGGACTACACTTACCAGCCTACGGTCAGCGTCCTTATGCCTTGTTTCAACGAGGGCAAAACAGTCTACGAGACGATCGAAAGCATCAGTAACAGCAATTATCCCAACGACAAGTTTGAAGTAATCGCACAAGACGACTGCTCGGTCGACGACAGCTACGAGTGGATGCTCAAGGCGCAACGGGACTTCTCCAATATAAAAGTCAGGGTAGGACGTAACACAGTGAACAGCGGAAAGGCCCGCACGGTTTGTAACGCTCTACAGCACTCCACGGCAGAGCTGATGATCTCCATCGACTCCGATTGCATCTTTCATCCCGACGCGATCCGGGAGCTGGCAGCTTGCTTTTCCGAACCGAAGATCGGGTCCGTCGGTGGCCGGGTCGGAGTAAGAAATCCCAACGAAAACGCAATCACCGCCATCCAGACGTTCGTCTACTACGCCGCATTCAAGATCTACAAGGTTCCCGAGAACTGGACGCGAAGCGTGGGCTGCATCAGCGGATGCCTGTTCGCGATCCGCCGCGAGCTGCTGCTCGAGATCGAGCCCAAGATTCGCAGCCGCCACTGGTTCGGCATTCCGGTCAACCAGGGCGAAGACCGCTTCCTTACTCACCAGACCCTGTTGCGCGGATACGGGACTTACATCAACAATGACGCCCTGTGTTGGACCACCGTGCCCTCCACGCTGCCGGAACTGTTCAAGCAGCAACTGCGCTGGAAGCGCAGCATCATCCGCGATCTCTTCTACACCCTGCGGACTCTGCCCAAGCACGTCTGGACTCTGCACCCAAACACCGTGCTCACGCTCGTGCTTACACCACTCGGAGCTCTCCTTGGATTGTTAGTGGTTCTTACCATGATGTCGGGCAATCCGATGGAAATGGCCGGTCCGGGGCCGCTGGTTGGCTATCTCGCGATCGGTGCGATTCTCGCTTGGGTGATCGGAAAATACAGCGCCCGGGAAGCAGTCAACAATCCGCTCGCCTTCGGGGCTTATTTAGCCTGGACCGTCGTCAGCAGTTTATTTCTAACTACCCTGGCTCTGTGCACCCTCGACTCCAGAGACTGGGGCACGCGCACGAAAGAACAAGAAACGCAACCGGAGGTGATCGATGGCGACCGAAGTCCTCAAGAAAGCGCCTGACGCGAAACCTTCCGTGATCCAGCCGATGGTGTACAAGTCGGTGGTCACGGTTTACCGCATCTTCGCGATTGTAACGCTCTACGCGGTGCTCGCCGGCGTGCTGGCCTATGGCTTCGTCATGGGTTTCTATGCCCTGAATACTTCCTGGGCTGCTCCGGTGATTCTTTCTCCGGCCGACGACAAAAGCCTCGATTTCACCGAGAAGCTGGTGACCAGCCGCCAGACGCTGGAAGATCTGAACGTTGACCTGAAGAAGCTCAACGATGGCGTCGCGGAAATGAACAAGCACCGGACTGCGCTGGAAGCGCTCGAACCCGAACTTCAAACCGCGATCGCGCGCGAAAAACAGCACAACCTGGCCACCGGTCCCCAGCTCATGGAACTCAACAAGCAGAAGCAGGCGGACAACTTGAAGACGCAAAAGGTCATGGCGCAGGTGAAAGAAGTGGAAGCCGCCATCGACAAGGATCTGGCGGCCGGCCTCATCACGAAAGGCGATGCCGCGACCCAACGCGCCGCGCTGAATCAGGTGCAGAGTTCCTATACCGATAGCAAGATCGGCGCGGTCCTGCTGACCGACAATATTCTGGAGAAGACCACTACCGACACCAAGACGCTGGACGTGCTCGACAAGCAGGCCGAGCTGATCTCCGAGATAGCGCAGCTTGACATTGCGATCGGCGTGGCCCAAAAGCAAATCTCCGAAGAAACAAAACAGGTCAACCGGCTCAAAGAGGCGATCAGCACGGCCAAGCAGACGCCTTACTACCTGAGCGTGTCTGGAGCCACCGCTGTGAACTTCGCCTTTGTGCCCTATGATAACCAGAGCAGCGCCTCCCCTGGATCTGCCGTCTACGACTGCTACCTGAACATGGTGTTATGCAGGAAGGTGGGCACGGTCAAGCAGATTTTTGCTGGAGAAGAACATGCGATCCATCCCATTTTCAGGACCGACATCCGCGGCTTCATGATCCAGATGCAGCTCGATCATCCCGAATCCGCGAAATCAAAGACCGTGTTCCTGAACCACAAGCCGCTTTTCTTCTGATCTTCTTCTGAGGAGACGCTCGATGCCCACGTCTAAGGTAAAGCCTGAAGCAAATCGCAAAGCATTCCAGAGAAACTTTTGTGCAGCCTTCACGCTTTCGTTGCTGTTGGCCCCCACTGCCTTCGCGGCCGACCCTAAGGATTCCGAAGCAAAGAACAAAGACCAGCAGGCCTTTTGCAGATACGTAACCGAGCAAGCCACGGCGCAACGCGAACTGCTGATGGTGCCAAATGCCGTTGCGGGCATCACCCAGCCCAACACCGGCTTGCCCATGCAAGCAGTGTGGGGAGTTTCCGGCAGTCTCGCCGGTGTGAGGAAGGGCGTGCTCACGATGGACGCGGCGCGCAAGAACTGCGAACTCTACAGCGCAACCACCTCTACCCAGCAGGATATCCAGTATGCGCTGCCGAGCCTGGAAAAGCAGGCGCTGCAGCACAGATTGGATCTGATCCAACAAGCGTCTGAAAGCCTAAATGCACTCCTCGCCACCACCACCAAGATGGTGGAGGCGCAGAACATGACCCGCCCCATGGCCTTCGCCCTGCAAACCACCAAAATCAAGCTGGACGCAGATCGCTCGGACACGCAGACGAAGATCGTCTCTCTCTATACACCGCCGCTGAGCGGCAGGCCAGTGAAGGAACTGGTCGCCGAGAAGCAGAGCAGGGAAGTGAACGAGCAAAAGGCTCTGGACAAACTGAATCGCCAGAACAACTGGGATGTGGCACTCTCCGTCGGCGAGCACCAGCAGATTGATCCGTGGGTTGACAGCAGAGGAGCGTACGGCGAAGTGTCGATCAGCTACAATCTCGCCAGCCATGCCATCAATAAACACCTCGACCACGCCGCGGATGCCTACGACGATTGGAAAAAAGTTCAGGAAGGCGACGTCATCCGCAACGCCGATATCCTCAAGCAGCAGGTGGTAGACGGCATTTCCGCGCAAGACAGCCGGCTCAAAGCTCTTCAGGAGCAACAGAAGCAAATCGAAAGCAGCCTTCAACTCGCAGGCAGCGCCGATACTACTGCAGCCCTCGATTTCCATAACCAGTTGACTACAGCGCAACTGCTGCTGCAGATCGAGATTGGCGACGCCAGTTTTCGCCTCGACAGTCTGAGGGAGTTTCTGCAGAAGAATTTCTAGTCAGTCCGGTGGCTGCGTTTCCAGTACAGATATCCCGGGACGCCGATCAGCACGATTGCGGTGCCCCAAAAAGCTTCGGTGGGACGCGTGATGATTGTGTTCAGCGTCCAAGCCGTGCCCACAAGCACGTAGATCGCCGGCAGCCAGGGATATCCCGCGCAGCGGTAGGGACGCGGGATATCAGGATGTTTCCAGCGCAAAATAAACAAGCCGATCACGGTCAGAGTGTAAGAGAGCACCATGCCGTAAATCACGTAGGTATAGAGCTGATCATAGCGGCCGCTCAGGGTCAGCAGCGCAGCCCAGATGCCTTGTCCAATAAGGCTGAAGGCGGGCGTTCGCCATTTGGGATGGATTACTGCCATGCGTTTGAAAAAGACGCCGTCCCGCGCCATAGCTAGATACACGCGCGCGCCTGAGAGCGTGCAAGTGGCCGCAGCACTGAAGCACGAGACCGCAATCATCAGCGAGAGCCAGACCGCAGCACGCGGAGAAAACAGCGCGGCCGCCGCAGCATGCGCGATGGTTTCGTGGCGGGCGATCTCAGTGAGCGGCAAAGCGTACAGGTAAGTCACGTTCATGGCCATGTAGATCGCGCCGACCACGAGCACTCCCAGAACCATGGCCAGCGGCACGTTGCGGCGCGGTTCTTTCACTTCTCCTGCGACCCACGTGATGTACACCCATCCGTCATAGGCCCAGAACACCGCGATCAGCGCCACGCCCAGGGCGGAGATAAATTGCGCGGGATGAAGTCCCATCGTGAGGCCGACGCCGTGCGGATGGAAGTGAGACCAGTCGCCTTTGCCGATGGCGAATCCGAGCACCACAAAGGCTGCCATGGCAGCGAACTTGGTCCAGGTGGAAACGTTCTGCAGCAGCGCACCCCAACGCAGGCCAACGACATTCACGTAGGTCACGATGGCAATAAGAAGCAGAGCGAACAAGTGCGCGCGCGTGACGGTGATTCCGGCGAACGCGAGCACGACGTGCTCCTGCGAAACCATGGGGAAGACTTGTCCGGTATATGCGGCCGAAGCCACGGAGAGCGCGGCGATAGTGCCGCCGTTGGCCACTGCGAACAGCATCCAGCCGTAGAGAAACGCCACCAGATCGCCGTAAGCTTCGCGGAGATAGACATATTGGCCGCCGGACTCGGGAAACATGGATCCAAGTTCGGCGAAGGCGACGCAGCCGAACAGCGAAACCACGCCTCCAATCACCCAGACCAGCAGAAACAGCATGGGCTGCGGCAAGGGGCCTGCAATGTCTTTCGCGGTGAGAAAGATCGAAGAGCCGATGATGCCGCTGACCAGCAGCAGTACGGAGTCAAGCAGGCTGAGTCCGCGAACCAGAGTGGGTTGAGCCGGAGCGGGCTGTGAAGATGCTGGACTTTCGGTCGTGGGTGCGGCGGGAGCGGAGTCCATTATCCGATCCCGAGTTCGTCAGGAGATTCCAGCGGCGTGCCGCAGCGCCGGCAGATCACGGAGGAACAGTCGCCGCACGTCAGCGGATCAGTCACCTCTTCGGCGCAGTTTGGGCAGTACAAAGAACCGGGACTGGGTTCAGGCGGAGGATTTTGAGGACGTGTCGCCATGAGGAAGAAAACTGTAGCATAGAGGCAGTGGTGGCGTCCTGCTGCTGAGGGCCATACAACAGCGTCTTCTGTTGCCGCACTAGGTATTTCGCCGCGAGGAAGAGCTTTATCAAACCGTTGTCAAGGGTAGGCCGTTATCGGTCTCGGGTCCGGCCGAGTGCGCACTTGCGGAGGCTTTCGCCAAACGGCCGAAGGCCAGGATTGCCAGCCCCGAGAAGAGGACGGCTTGCGCGGCGTGAATCCAGAACCACTCCATGGGCACGCCACCTTGCCAGATCAGGCGCCGAGCCGAGTCGTGCGGCCATACCAGGGTGAAGAAGGTCAGGTCCCCGATGATGTGAAGTGGAATGCTGGCCAGGATCGAATTGGTGAGGTTAGCGATTGCACCGAAGGTTACGCCTGCCAGAAAGTACACGAGGAGCCGGGGCCAGAACAGACCATGATTCACATGCGCCAGCATAAAGAAGAATGACGAAAGGGTTATTGCTGCCGGAGCGCTGAACCTCTGTTCCAGCATCACCTGGCAATAGCCCCGAAAGCCAGCCTCCTCAGAAATGGGAGAAACCAGTGAGCTCATCACGAGCATCAGGACCACGGTCAGCACTGGGTACTTGGAATAGTCCGGAAGAACGTCGGGGCGCATCGGCACCAGTTGGAAGAGTACGATCCAATATCCGGCCAGGGCTATGATCGCCAGCACGCCCGCCACGAAGGACCAGGCGAACCGTTCGCCTGACACTGGGTTGGCGCGCAGATAACGGCGACGAGCTTCGGAAGTTTTACGCGGCCACCACCTCCCGGCCAAGTATTGCCACATCAGCCAGAGGACCAAGGCCATCACCGGAACTGCCCAAGGAACTGCCGGGCTGCTCTTGATGTTGCTCGTGATCAGCGCTCCCCAGACGGCGCTTGTGAATGCCAGGATCAGGAAAGCCAGAATCGCTGACAAAACCACTACACCGATCTTGGCGAGGAGAGAACGCATACTCAGCCTTCCGGGGACGCACCGGATTCATCGGCGGTATATTACGCCCTCGGGTCTCAGCTGACAATGTTGGTGGAGTATGGCGGCCGAACCCTATGGACGTAATAAACTTGTAAAAGAGCATCGCGAGAGCGACAAATATTAAAGAGGGAAACGAAGAATGTCCGGAAAGACTCCGACTCCCGACGAAAAGCTGCAGCAGGAATTCAACCGCTGGGCCGCTGCCGGCGAAGGCCCGAAGATGGAGAGCCATCATCTCGACATTACGGCGAAGACGATTCGCCGGATGGAGCTGCGTCCGGGTGAGCGCGTGCTCGACTTGGGTTGCGGCTCGGGATGGGCGACCCGGCTGCTGGCGCGGCTGGTCGGCGAAGGCCCCGACGGCTTCGGTCAGGTAGTGGGCCTCGACGTGGCCGATGAGATGATTCGCGAGGCTCGCTCGGCCTCGAAAGATTTCGACAACGTGCTCTACGTCTGGGGATCGGCCCAGCAGATTCCCTGGGAAGAAAACTTCTTTGACAAAGTCTTGTCGGTCGAGTCTTTTTATTACTATGCCGATCAGGACCGCGCGCTGATGGAGCTTTTTCGCGTGATGGCGCCCCGAGGAAAGCTATTCATCCTGATCAATCTATACAAGGACAATCCGTATTCGCTGCAGTGGGTCGACAAGCTGAAGGTGCCGGTGCACGTGCGCTCACAGGTGGAATACGTCGAGCTGCTGAAGAAGCACGCCTTCGAGAATGTCGAGGCTTGCCGCATTCCCGACGACACGCCCACGCCCGACGACTACCAGACAAAATCGTTCCACAGCCTGGACGATCTGCGAGCGTTCAAACGCGAAGGCGCATTGTTGCTCATAGCGACGAAGCCTGACCTGCGAACTCCTGCGCCGGGGTACACGATCTACTGATCGTTCTTACTAGATCTCGTCATCGTCCTTGTCGCGATGGCTCAGGTCCTTAACCGGACTGAGCGCGCGGCCGTCCGAGGCATGACGAATCTCAATGTGGCCGTTTACGTTCTCCAGCTTGATGCGCGGGCCGCCGCTGCCCAACTCTCCCCGCAAGTCGTGGCCAACGAATCTGTGATGATTCACATGCAAGCCGAAGTCATTATCAATTCCGCCGGAAACGGTGCTCGCCTCGATTTCCGCTCTGGAATCCGAAGGGATAGTCAACTCGACCGAGCCGTTGACCGATTTCAGGTCGATGGATGAGCCGGCAAGCTGATCAAACTTCGCATCCAGATGCCCGTTGATAGTAGAGAGTTCAGCGCGCCCGGCGAGATTGTGCGCTTCCAGTCTGCCGTTGATGCAGGAAGCATGCACTTCACCGGTTACGCCCGTGACGTCGAGCGAGCCATTGATCAGCTTGATCTCGTCCAGCCGGACCGTCCGCGGCACGGTCAGTGTGTATTCGACGCCGGGAGGATTGTTGTGCGATCCCCAGTTGAACGTGAGGTCGTGGTCGCGATACTTGGTGCGAATCGAAAGATATTCTTTGCCTGAATCAATTTCGATGCGCGCGTCGTCGAGGCGGTCCTTCGCGTCGGCATACTTGATGGCGTCCACCTTGACTTCATTCTTCTCCCAGGTGGAGATGTGAACCGCGCCATTGATATTGTCGAGCTCCACGCGGCCGTCCGGAGTGAGGGCGTAGGTCTGATGGAATTCTTCGGTGAATGCGCCCCGATGATCGGCGGCGTGGGCTCCGAGCGCGAGCACGAGCAGGGCAGAGATGGTTCCCAGAACGGCACCGAACCAGGTGGGGAATTGGCGTTGGCGGTTCATTGGCTTCCTCCGTTTCAACGGGTTAGACGCGGCGATTCGCAATTGGTGAGGGGCAGGTCCAAAAAGGCTCGCCGCTCCCACCTTGCTATACGAAGGGTCCCTCAGTGATGTTCCCTTGCTTAGCTTGGAAGACAATCTCATCAAAGGCTTGAGTGGGGTTGGGTCGTGCGGTCTTTGCAGCTTCCACCAGCCAGCGGTCGCCGAGCGGAACGGAGAGTAATAAATAACGCTGACCAGGGTTAATCGCGCTGCTCTGGGGGTGCGTCCCCCGTCCTGCTTTTCTTGCCGGTTTCGGTCAGCAAGTACACTCCCAGGATCGTCATCTCAGGCTCAATCGGATGCCGGTAGCGCTGCCCTGGAAACACCACATAGTAAATCGCGGGATAGAGCAAGATCAGCCAGAACAGCAGCCAGGCGCCCGGTTGGCGCCGGCGCAAAGCGCGTCCCAGTCCCCAGAACATGAGCACAGAAGAAGCCAGAAACAGCGAGTTCTTCACCTGCGCCAGCCACCAGACTTGCGCCAGCCGAGGCGGCCCAGCCCAAAAGTAGATAAAACGCTTCAGGCAGAGGACAGCAAACCGCCCGTAGTCGGCTTCGATGTAGTCGAGCGCCTGCCGCTTGCGCATCGCGATGTATGCCAGCTCGCCCATCGCGGTGTACTGCCGCATGGAGTAAACGTCCTGCGTGGGATGCACTTGCTGCATCCATGTGCCGTCGGCGCCCCTGCCGTTGCCCAGGCGCAGCTCCGCCCCGAAGTTGTCACGGATGAAAATGAACTTGCCGAAGGTTTCGTAATTTCGCACCGTCCAGGGCGCCACGCAAGCCAGGAAAACGACAGAGGCCAGCACCACGCCAGCCAGCGACTGCTTGCCCCGCCTGGCGCGGTGATACCAGGCCCACAGCCCCGAGGCTGGCAGGAACGACAGCAGCACGGTGCTGTCCACCGCGGCGACGCCCCAGAGCACGCCAAACCAGAGCCACGGCTTCAGCCCGTCGCGTTCTTCCATGGTGAGCGAGAGCCAGAGGATCACGGCCAGCAGCAGAGGCGAGAGACTCGTCTCCCAGACCCACCGCGTGCACCAATACATCGTGTAAGGGAGCAGCGCCCAGGTCCACGCGGAGCCGACAGCAACTTTCTCGGAGAAAATCCGCCGGGCGATGAGGAAAATCGGAATGCAGGTAAGCGCTGAGAAAACACTGTTGAGTGAGAGCAGCACGAACGCCGAGGCGCGAGTATAAATGCCGAAGACATGGAACACCCCCGCAGCCACGTAAGGGTAGAGCGGAGGCTCCCACGCAGTCGGCCCTGTCGCCGCGCCAAAGGGATTGCTGAAGCCGTGTCCCGAGGCGATAGCGGCGGCAATGCGGCCCATCTCCCAGCCAAAGCCGAAGTTATCGTCCGCGCTCTTGAACTTGTAAGTGTGGCCGAGGATGATCCAACCCACGCGCAGGAAGAGCGCGATGCCAACCATCCAAAACCGCGAAGTGCGGATATGAGCCCACGCGTTAACGAGAAGAGTGGGAGTGCGTGCGCGGTCAGCAGCCACGGCAGGTCTGGAATCCATGAGTGATTCTATTTGTAGCTGACTCGTGACTTGGGGGCAACTTAACCACCACTCCGAGTGATTGACACTTGCACCCCCCATCCCTAGACTGGCGTGCTTCCCGCCATCGACAGGCGCTGAACTGTATAATTACAACGATCGTTCTTTAGACCGTGCTTCAGATCGGGGTCACTGCATGGGCTGGCTGCAAAACAAGTTCGAAAAAAATTTCATGATCAGCACGGTGGACTATGTCTTCAACTGGGCGCGCAAGTCTGCCGTGTGGCCGATGACGTTCGGCCTCGCTTGCTGCGCGATCGAAATGATCGCATCTTCGACCGCGCGCTTCGACATTGCACGCTTCGGTTCCGAAGTATTCCGTCCCAGCCCGCGCCAGAGCGACCTGATGATCGTCGCCGGCACCGTAACTCTGAAGATGGCGCCCGTGGTAAAGCGCATCTATGACCAGATGCCCGACCCGAAGTGGGTGATTTCGATGGGAGCCTGCTCTTCGGTCGGCGGCCCGTTCAACACTTACGCCGTGTTGCAGGGCGTCGATAAAATCGTGCCTACGGACGTTTACGTTACCGGCTGCCCGCCGAGGCCCGAGAATCTCTTCTACGCGCTGCTCAAGCTCCAGGACAAAATCGACACCATGACGCTCGCAAAGAGGCCCACGGAAGTGCGCCTCGATCCAAACATGCTGGAGAACTTCAAGCGCCAGGTAATGATCGCGCAAACGCTGCAACCGAAATAGCTGTCAGCTATCAGCCGTCAGCAAGATCACTGGTGGGAAAGCCAGCAGGACCATGTGGGGACGGCCGCCTCGGCTGTCCGCCGAGCGAAGCGAGGCAGTTCTTCCCAGAGGATTTAGATCGAAGGATTCAAAGACTAATGCCAAACTTCACGAAGCTGACCACCGAATCCGACCTCCCACCCGCCGACGAAGCCAAAGAATTCCCCTGCGGCGCAAAAACCATTTGCATCGCCAATGCAAACGGTGTCTACAGCGCCATGGACAACGTCTGCCTGCATCGAGGCGGCCCGCTGGGGCAGGGAATGATTGAAGGCGGGAAAGTAATTTGCCCGTGGCACGGCTGGGCGTACGATCCAAAGACCGGCGCGCCCGAGCAGAATCCCAGCGCGAAGGTTGCGGTGTATCCGATGAAGATCGAAAACGGCGATGTGCTGGTTGAAGTCTGAAATCCTAAGCTGAGAGCAGCAGAAAATCATCCGCCGTAGTTCGCAACCACTCGCGTGACTCTGCCTTTCTTGCCGAACTCCATGAACTCGGCTGTCTTTGTTCCCTTCTGATTCTTATAGCAAACCACAATACTGGACAAGCCGAACATCACATCCAAAAGTTCAAAGTGAAGGTTTGGATACACTTCGAGCCCACGCTTGAAATAGTTCCGCAAGTCGGTGTCCCCTTTGACGGTTCCGGAGGGATCTTCCAGGAGCCTGGCTGCAGTTGGGGAAATCAGTACGATATCCTCCGCGTAGTGAGACATGATCGCGTCAAGGTCATGTGAGTTCCACGCAGCGATCCAGCGACGGGCAAAATGTTTGGCGTCCGCTTCCGTGGTCATGCAACTCACTATACATGCCGGTCCCCGAGGGCGGCTGTCCCCAGACCAGCATTTTCATCCCAGGTAGCGAAGGAATCTTCCCGGCTGATTGTCGTAGCCCGGGAAGACGTTCGCCAGATTCTTGTTCCCCATGTGCCGCGCCACGCCCTCGCCGAGCACCTGCCGGAAATCCGTGGTCAACGCCAGATCGCGGCCTTCATAGAGCTGCGACTGGTCAAGCCCCGGCCAGCGCCCGTAAACCTTGCCGCCTTTCACCGGACCGCCCAAAACGAACATCACGTTGGCGTGCCCGTGATCAGTGCCGCGATTGCCGTTTTCGCGTGCGGTGCGGCCGAATTCCGACATGCTCACGACGATCGTGTCTTCCCCAAGGTCTCCAAGATCGGTCCAGAAGGCGGCGAGCGACTGCGAGAACTCGCGCAGCACGTTTGCGATCTGGCCCTCGGCTGCGCCCTCGTTCACGTGGTGATCCCAGCCGCCGATGTCGGCAAACGCCACCTGCACGCCCAGGTTCGCCTTGATGAGCTGCGCGAGCTGGCGCAAGCTGTCACCAAAACGTCCCTTGGGATAATCCGCGCCCGCCGCGGGCTTGTACTTCGACGGATCGGCAGCCTTCAGCATATTCACCGCGTCAAAGGTTTCCTCACCAGTGCCGTGAAGCACGGTGTCCGTTGAGTGGTTGTACATGGCTTCGAACGCGCTCGCGACCGGAGAAGGTTTCGGATTTCGTCCGCCAACGGAAAAGTCGTTGATGTTATTCATGGCGATGGCCGGCTCAAGCCCGCTCAAGATGCGCGGGATCGACGGTCCCATGGCGATTGCCTGGAACGGAGATTTCTGCGACCCGCGGCAGCTCGTGCAGCGAGCGGTTAAGCCATCCATCTTCCGTCGACTTCACGCCAGGAGTTCCCGCCTCCATAAAGTCCTGCGCATCGAAGTGCGAGCGGCTCGGGTCGGGCGATCCCGCCGCGTGCACAATCGCCAGTTGACGCTGCTTCCAGAGCGGCTGGAAAGACGCCAGCGAAGGATGCAGGCCGAAGAATCCGTCAAGATCGAGCACGGCCTTGCGCGGGATGTTGATGCTCGGCCTCATCGAGTAATACTGCGGCTCGCCATAAGGCACCACAATATTCAGACCGTCCGCCGCCCCGCGCTGGAATATGACGACCAGGCGCTTGGTGCGCGCCCCCGGCTCAGCCGCGCCCATGGCGGCGCGAGCAAGAAAACTCGGCACCGCCGCCGTGCCGACGACGGCAAGCGCGCTGTTGCGAAGAAAAACCCGGCGGGTAATCGACATAAAAACAGCTCCTAGCTTCTAGCTCCTAGCCACTTCTCTTCTAAGCCTCCCCGATCCCGATATCAAAGGCTTAGCTAGAAGCTAGTAGCTAGCAGCTAGAAGCTATCTCCTCTGAAACTCCGGCGAACCCAACAGCAATCCAGCGATCGTACTCACATCCGGCGGACGCGCCGCACCCCCAGGCTTACGCGCCCCCGCCTTGTCGTCTTGCTTCTGTTGTGCGCCATTCTTTCCCGCGGCGTCGATCTGGGCCACGATCGAATCGTGCGTCTGCTGCGACACGCCGCCGACCAGCAGACTTGCTTCAAGCGTGGCCAGCGTCGCGGCCGCGTCCGTCGGCGACGGGCTGCTTCCTGCAAGTTGCGCCGCATCCACCTTCACGCCCTTGATCTTGCCGCTGGTCAATGCCAGCGCAAAATTCATGCGGCTCAGCAGTGCCGAAGAACTCACCCAGGTCTCCGCCTTCATGGAATAGCCGGTAGGCGGCTGCGCGCCGTAGAGAGGCATCCCCATGCGGTTGAGTTGCCCGACCATCGGCTGCGCATCGTCAATCTCGGCGCCGGTTGCCCGCACCGCTGAGGCCACAAATTCCAGTGGCGTCTTCACCTTGGCGCGGTAGGTAGTATCGTCCCAAAACTCAGGCGAATGGAACAGAGTCTCCAGCACTTCGCGGATGTCGCCCTTTTTCTTCAAAAACGTCTTTGCCATGCGATCGACCAATGCCGGCGGCGGATCGTCGGAGACAAAGCGCTGCGCCAGCTTTAGTGAAATAAAATGCGCGGTCTGTGGACTCGTGGCCAGCCGGTGCAGCACTTCCAGGCCCTCGCCTTCACCCTTGGGCTTGATCTTATGCCCAAGCACGAACTTAGGCCCGGGTTCGTGCATGCGCGGATCGAACTTGAATCCGCCGCCTTCCGCTGGCTTGTCGATAGTCCATCCAGTAAAAACTTTCGCGACCTCGGTCACGTCACGCTGCGAGTAGCCGCCGTTCACGCTCAACGTGTGCAACTCCATCAACTCGCGCCCGTAGTTCTCATTGAGCCCGCTGGTGCGCTTGCCCGGATTCGGCCGCGGCGGACGGGGACGCCCATACGGCCCGTAAGGATTCGCCGGAATTCCCAGAGCCTGCGCCGAGTTCGGCCCGACGCTCAGCCAATTATCCAGATAGAACAACATCGCGGGACTCTTTGCCGTAGCCACCAGCAGATCCTCAAACTTGCCCAGTGCATGCGGGCGGATCACATCGCGCTCGTAGCTGGTCACCATGAGCCGGTCGAGACCCTTGTCCATAAAAACGTTGAAGTGGTTGCACCAGAAGTCGGTCATCACTTCATCAAACTGGCGCTGGCCGTAGACGGCGCGCAGAAGTTTCGCTTGAGCCAGCTCGCCGGTGACCACGCCCCCGGGGTTGTTCATGGCAAGCAGGGTTTCCTTCTGCTTCGGGTCCAGGCCTTCGAGGAACTGCTGGCCTTTGCCTCCGCGCAGAGAATCGGCCAGCGAAAGCTGCGCCTGTGGCGACATGCTGAGAACTTTCTTGAAGCGCTGGTCGGGCGGAAGGCTCGGCAAATGCTGCACTTCGAGGTCGGCGTAAACTTGCTCCTCGCGAAGCCGCGCCTGTTCTTTTTCTTCGGGCGTCAACTTCGTTGGTGACGTAGGCGCAGCGGCTGCCATCATGTCCTGATCTTGCGGAGTGTTCTTTGCGTCGGAGGAGGGATCGCTTCTGGCACCGCCGGAACTCGTTGCATCGCTCATCGCACCATTCGTACCGGTGTTCATCGCAATATGGGCCGTGTTGCTGTTAGCGCGGTCGGTCGCCGTATTCGCCGCCATCATCGCCGCATCAGGCTGCGCGCTGCTGGCTTTGTCTGGGAGAGTGGCGGTTGCCGCATTCTTGCCCGGCTCTTCCTTGCGTTCTTTTTTCTCCTCCTGGCGCGCCAGTTGCACCTGGAACACCGCGCGCCGCACCGGATCCGACGGCATAGGCTTCTTGCCGTTCCGGACTTGAGTGATCTCTTGCCCGTCCGGAAAGTCTTCCGCAATCTCCCTCGTGCTCATGCGGAGAGTGCGAAGCGGTTCCAGGCGAGCCTCAAGGGCCTTGTCGTCGATCTTTTCCGGATGCAATTGCAGGTCAATCCACTGCTCAACCCCCACCGCCATCACGAGCTGAACATCTCCAGGGCGCGGACCGAAGGTCAGGCGGTTGAGTGCGTGCAGCGCGCGCCTCTGATCGTCTGGGCTGGAGGCGGCCTTGTCCTTCTTCTTAGCCAGCAATTGCGGGACGGTACACGCCAGGCTCAAACCGAGAAGGAAGATGAAAAACTTCGTGCGGCCCAGACGCATGGGGACTCCCCAGGGAAAGACAAAAAGCTCCCTTTATTATCAACCCAGACGGAAGGAAAAGGTTGCAGGACCTGGTTACCAAAAGATCGGACGCGCATTGACACTAAAAGCCAGGAGCTAGCAGCTAGAAGCCGAATTAAGTCAAATACATCTTGCCGCGGGACACCTTGTGCTGCAAGGTCGCAGCCAGTTGATCGATGTCGCCGGGAGCAATGTTGACCGGCATATGCTCAGCCAACAGCGGAGCACGACTGCTGCCCACAGCGTCGCGCCGCACCTGGATCAAAAAGGCCTGCACCACATTCGGATCGTACTTTTGCGGAGTCATGCGGACCAGATCGCTCAACGCGCTGCCCAGGGAAAGTGATTCGCGATAAGGACGTGTGCTGGTCATGGCGTCAAACGTATCGGCCAGCGCCATAATGCGCACCGGCATGGGCAGATCATCCCCAGCGAGCGCGTCGGGATAACCCGAACCATCGCTGCGCTCATGATGCCAGCGCACCGCCTCGTGAATCTTCGGCCAGGGAAACTCGACGCTGCTGACAATCTGATGGCCAACCACGGTGTGGTCCGCCATCTCGCGAAACTCCTCGGGATTGAGCGCTCCCGGCTTGCTGAACAACCGCCGGTCAACCGCCACCTTGCCGATGTCGTGCAGGTATCCGGCGCTGCGCAGAGCAGCCACTTCGCCGGCATCCGCTCCCATCGCTTCACCGATCGCGGCGGCATAGCGGCCCACGCGCAGGGAATGGCCGTGAATGTTGACGTGCTTCACATCAATCGCGGTAGCGAAAGCCTCGAGCGCAGTGTCATAGAACCCGTGCAGCGAAGCCATCAGCCGCAAATTCTCAGTCACGCGCTGCGCCAGCGTCTGCGACAGGGCATGGTTTTGTACCGCCAGCCCAATGTAGTTGCACAGCAGCTCCATGGCGTCCAGTTCAGCTTCTTCGTAAGGCTGCGTCTCCGGGACGCCGCCCCAGCGCCACCACGCCAGCCAATTTTCCCGAGGCTTTAAGCGGGGCCAGGCACTTGAAAAGTTCGGGAGCTACGTTGCCGTTGGAGCTGAGGAAGATCGAATACGTGGAAGCATTCAGCACAATCGGTCCGCGCGCCGCGGCCAGAGCGTGAGCGTGCTTGGGCAGAAGCGGAATAAAAGCCGGCTCGGGCAGCATGGCGAATCCGTCGACATCGCCGCCGAAGTCAGCATGGTGGGCTTCTCGTTGAAAACGAAAAGCGCACCTTCGCGCGCGCCTGCGGCCTCCATCACGGCCGACAGCATGCGGCGCGAAGTGTCTGAAAACTCGCGCTCCGCCGTCAGCTCCGGCCCCAGGTCGGAGAGCGCTTCAACAGTGCGCAACAGCCTGCGGAAATGGTTGGTCTCCACGGCCAAGATGAGTGGTCCGAGAACGCAGAGCAGAATGAGCGTAGCATGCGGGAACAACGCCCCGCGAGGCAGGGTTGTTGGTTAGTTTGGTGCGTCGCGGGGCGTATGAATAAGACTCGACAAGGTGTCCGCGTAACCCTCATGACTCGTTGCTGACGAGAACGCACCGAGAGCGCCTTAAAAATGCTCGCGCAACTCCGCAAACCGCCCCAGGATCAGCAGGCGCTGCGCCGGCGGAGCCGCATTCACTTCTTCATGTTCCAGGATCCAGGTATCGCCGTGGGGCACGAAAACCGCATGCAATCCCGCAGCCAGCGCCGGATTGATGTCAGACCGCGGGCTGTTGCCGATCATCCAGGTGGAATCGCGCGCGAGTCGAATGTTTCTCGACGAAAGCGTGATAAGCCGCGGGATCTTTTTCCGCGACGATCTCCGTGGCCGCGAAATATTCCTTCAGCTCCCGACCGCTCGATCTTTCCCGATTGCTCCGCGATCGCACCCTTAGTCACCAGAATGAGCCGATGACGCTTCGAAAGGTATTGCAGAGTTTGCGGGACGTCGGGCAAGAAATTCGATCGCATGGTCCGCGACCGAGTGAGCAAAACCGGTGATCTGAGCGTGCAATTCCGGCGTAACCGGCCGCACGCTAAGCCGCTCAAACGTATCCACCAGCGCATGCGAAAAGCTGTGCAGCCCGTAACCGTGCTTCACGATGCATTCCCGCTCCACATCGTTTAAAACTTCGCGCACCTGCTCGGGAGAAAACTCGTGATGATTGAGAAACGAAATAAAGCGGACGATGGCCCGCTCAAAATAAATATTGTTCTCCCAGAGCGTATCGTCCGCGTCGATCAGCAGAGTCTGGGATTGGTGGATGCTTTCGGCAGTACCGGACAAGCGCGGATGCTCCTTCAAAAAGCGTTCTACCCCAGCCAATCCACGCGCGCCTCAGGCCCGATAATCCCCGCCTTATGCCCCATATCAAGCAGCCTCACCACGGCTTCGCGCCCGTCCGGACCGTAATCCAGCGTCCGCTCGTTCACGTACATGCCCACGAATCGGTCAGCGGTCTGCGGATCAAGATCGCGAGCAAACTGCATAGCATAAGACAATGCTTCCTCGCGGTGTTCGAGCGCGTACTGAATGCTGTCGCGCAGCGCACCGTTGACCGCGGCAACCAGCTCCGGGCCCAGCGCGCGGCGAATAGCGTTCCCTCCCAGCGGCAAAGGCAAGCCCGTCATCTTCTGCCACCATCTTCCGAGATCGACAATGCGGTGCAGCCCAGCCTTGTCATAGGTCAACTGCCCTTCATGGATGATCAGCCCAGCCTCGTACTTGCCCTCGAGCACCTGCGGAATGATCTGGTCGAAAGGCACGACTTCAGTCTCCACTCCGGGCGCAAATAGCTGCAGCGCGAGATACGCCGTCGTCAGCGTGCCCGGCACGGCGATGCGTTTTTCCTTGATTTCACTCTGCGTAAACGGCCGCGGCGAAACGATCATCGGCCCATAACCTTCGCCCACGCTCCCGCCACAAGACATCAGCGCGTACAAGTCCTGAATATAAGGATAAGCGTGAAACGAAATCGCGGTCACATCGTAAACGCCCTCGCGCGCCTTCTGGTTCAGGGTCTCGATATCGCAGAGAGTATGCGTAAACCGGAGTCCCGCAACGCGAACCTTGTTAGTAGCGAGACCATAAAACATGAAGGCATCGTCGGAATCCGGGCTGTGAGCGATCGAGATCTCCCGCACCTGCGAAGAAGGATCGCCGCTCGATTGTTTCGTTTCCTGCTCCGAAGTTACAGTCATTATTTGAACTCCAAACTGTTTACGGTCGCACTCTTTACCGCTGTGCCTCCAAACGGCGCTGCCAGCGCGCCGCAATTCCCGCAGCCATCATCACCTTGATTACTTCAGCGAAAACAAACCAGTAAAGTCCCCAGCGAAAAGCTTGCGCCACCGAATGCGTCAACACGGCCAGCCAGGCCAGACCTCCGGTGAAAAGCAAAACCTCGCCTAGAAAGCTGCCCAGCGCAGCGCGAGCGAATGTTCTTTCGTCCTCGCTCCATGACAAAACCCGCAAGCCACGCCACCAGCGGATACGCCAGCAGAAATCCCGCCGTTGCCCCGTGGAACAACTGCGCGATCCCTCCCACACCCGTGGGACTGAACACCGGCATCCCCATCGCGCCTTCCGCCAGATAAAGCGCCAGCGCCGCAAATCCGCGCCGGCTGCCCAGCAACAGCCCGACCAACAGCACTCCGAAGTTCTGAACCGTCAGCGGCACAGGCGTACCCGGCAAGGGAATCGTGATGCGCGCAGACAATGCCACCACCAGACTGCCCCCAACCACCAGAGCAACCTGCCGCGTGCCTTCGAAGATGCGTTCCTGCGAAGTGCTCAATGCTTGAATCGCCGGCTTTGCCATGGAAGAGTCTCCGAATCTTCAACGCCGAGCATCAATGCTCAAGGTCGCCCGCCTGATGCTCGTGTTCTACTTCGCTGGTTCTTCCGTCCCGCGCTGCATGAGCTGCCTGTAGATGCCGCCGCAAACGCATATATAAAGCGATCGCGACGCACACCACCACCAGCGTACTCACGCCCAGGATCAGGAACCACCAGATCATCCGCACAGCCGTCTAGGATAACAGATGGTCCAATGTCTCAGTCTGTGGAGGTGTTTTCATGTGGGGACAGCCCTCGGCCGTCTAGTCGGGCGAAGCTCGACTAGCTCGCCTTCGCCAAACCCCTCTTCTCGCGCATCGTCTCGACTCGCTTGATCATGAACTTCAGCCGTTCCCGTCCGTACTTCGAGCCCGTGATGACCTTCTCGATGGTACCGAATAACTCCGCGTCGCCAGCCTTTTCACGCAACTCTTTGAGAAAGGGATGCACTTTCGCGAACATGACGAACATTTCTCCACTCACCGCAGGTTGGATAAATAAATCCACGTTCAAGGCCCCGTGCAGCACGAATGACGCCGCCATGGTCCAGTATCCGTTCACCTGGCGCAGCCAGTTGTTTTCCTGCGTGCCCATGGCGAAGGCGACTTTCAGGAAGTCATCGGCGCTCTGCGGCCAAAATTCGTTGAACCACCAGGCACGCGCCTTGCGCATTTCCGGTTCTCGGCGCAGGTCGTAGAGTTGCATGATCAGTTGAGCGTCAGCAGCGGTCGGTTTCTTGGGCATCGATTCCTCCGTTTTATTTGGTCACACCGGTTGGGTTAGACGTTCAGGTTGCTGGTAAAGAATCAATAAATGTTGCGGGGCCAGCCGGACTACGCGCTCGTAGTCGCCGCAAGTTCCGGCGCCGGACGCTCGTACTCGCACTCTTTATTCGGACACGCAATCACTGGCCCGTCCTTCAAAAATTTCTGCACCAGATACTCACTGCCGCAACTCGGGCACTTCTCCGCAATCGGCTTGTGTGCCGACGTAAACTTGCACTTGGGATAGTTTCCGCACCCGTAGAACGTGTTGCCCTTGCGCGCCCGCTTCTCGACCAGATCGCCCTCTTTGCATTCCGGGCATTTCACGCCAATAAAATTCTGCTTTACATACTTGCACTCCGGATATCCGCTGCAAGCCGTGAACTCGCCATAGCGTCCGTGCCGGATCATCATATTGCGCCCGCACTTCGGGCAAGGCTCATCGAGCGGAATGTCAGGAACTTTCTTTCCCTGATCAAGCCGCCGTGTAGTTTTGCAGTCCGGATATCCCGTACACGCCATGAACTGCCCGAAGCGCCCGCGCTTCAGCACCATCACCCGCCCGCAGTTTTCGCAATATTCCTCCTGCGTAGTCTCCTGCACATCGGCCGAATCAAGGTCGGGCAAGTTGATCGGATTTTCTTTTGTGAACGTACATGTGTTCGGATCTTCTTTGTCGTAGGTGCTGCACGCGTAGAACGATCCGTGACGACCCCACTTGATCACCAGCGGCGCCCCACAGCGCTCGCACTTCTCGTCCGTGGGCTTCTCCATCCGCTTGATGTTCTCCATATGCTTTTCGGCATATTTGAGATCCTTCGTAAACTTCTTGTAGAACTCGGCAAGTGTATCGGTCCACTTCTCCTTGCCTTCTTCGATGTCGTCGAGCTTTTCTTCCAGGCCGGCGGTGTAAGCCACATCGAAAATGTCGCGGAAGTTTTCAACAAGCAGATCGGTAACCACCAACCCAATCTCCGTCGGAGTAAATTTCCCGCCCAACTTCTGCACGTACTGCCGCTCCTGAATCGTCGAAAGAATCGCCGAATAGGTCGACGGACGCCCAATCCCGCGCTCTTCCAGTTCCTTCACCAGCGACGCTTCGTTGTAGCGCGGCGGCGGCTCGGTGAAATGCTGCTCCGGCTTCAACTCCTTGAGCGTAAGCTTCTGTCCTGCTTCGAGCGCCGGCAATTTGTGTTTCAGCTCTTCGTCTTCTTCGTCCTTGCCTTCCTTCGATTCTTCGTAAACGCGCAGGAAGCCGTCGAACTTCAACACCGATCCGGTCACCCGGAACCAGAAGGTCTCACTCTTACCCTTCGCGTCGATGTCCACGGTAGTCTGATCGAACACCGCGGGCATGATCTGCGACGCCACAAAGCGCTGCCAGATCAGCTTGTAAACTTTGAACTCATCTTCTTTTAAGTACTGTTTAACCTGATCAGGATGCCGCATCGCCGAAGTCGGCCGAATCGCCTCGTGCGCCGCCTGCGCTTCCTTTTTCTCCTTATATGTATTCGGAGTCTCAGGCAGGTAGGCCGCGCCGTATTCCTTGCCCACATATTCCCGCACTTCCTGAATCGCCTCCGGTGCAACCCGGGTCGAATCCGTACGCATGTAGGTGATTAAACCAACCAGTCCTTCTTCGCCCAGTTCCACACCTTCATACAGCCGTTGCGCGATCATCATGGTGCGCTTCACGCTAAAACGCAGCTTGCGCGACGAATCCTGCTGCAACTTGCTGGTCGTGAAGGGAGGTGCAGCATTGCGTCGCCGCTCTTTCTTATCAACGGACCGGACGATCCAGTCAGCTTGCTCCAGTGCCGCGCGGACCTTCTCCGCATCCTCACCGTTCGTGACCTCAATCTTCTCCTCGCCCTTACCCAGAAAGCGCGCATCGAATGCGGGAGGTTTGCTGGCCGCCAGGTGCGCGTCGATCGTCCAATATTCTTTTTTCTCGAACGCCTTGATCTCGCGTTCGCGCTCCACGATCAGACGCAAGGCGACAGTCTGCACCCGCCCGGCAGAAAGTCCGCGGCGAACTTTATCCCAAAGCAGCGGCGAAACCTGGTACCCGACCAGTCGATCAAGCACGCGCCGCGCCTGCTGCGCGTCCACCAGATTCTGGTCGATGGCGCGCGGATGCTCGAACGCCGCCTGCACCGCACGCTTGGTAATTTCGTTAAAAGTGACGCGCTGAATGCGCGGCGGAACCTCCGCATCCTCTTTTTTCTTCTTTTTCGCTTTCTTCGCGTGGCCGTTGCGCGCCAGTTCCCCCGCCAGATGAGCCGCAATCGCTTCGCCCTCACGGTCCGGGTCAGGCGCCAGATAGATCGCATCCATCGGCCCCGCCAGCTTCTTCAGCTTGGCCAGAACCTTCTCTTTCCCCGGAATGACGACGTAGTCGGTCTCGAAGTCGTTGCTCGTGTCCACGCCCAGAGTGCTCTTGGGCAGATCTTTCACGTGGCCGAGCGAGGCCTCGACCGTAAATCCCTTTCCCAGATATTTCTGGATGGTCTTCGCCTTAGCCGGCGATTCGACAATGACTAAACTCTTTACCAATGGAACCTCAGTTCTTAAGTTTTCGCTTTGAACCTAGCACGAATGGGACGGCGGCAACAAGTTACTGGGTGAAAAGCTTCTAGCTTCTAGCCTCTAGCTCTTAGCCAAAGCCGACGCCTGCAAGCGCTGGACCAAGGAGGCCAACATGCGTTGTACTTCGAGCACTTTGCCTTCAAGATTCCTGAACTCATCGTTATCGAGAAGCTGCAAATCTCTCGCTAAAAGGAAGTGGTATTCCAGTTCGCTGGCAGAGCCGCGGGCGATTTGAAGAAACCTTTTCATCTCGCCATCTGATCTTCGCCCGCAGCCCTCCGCAATGTTCGCCCCTATGGAGGCAGCCGCTCGACGCAGTTGACTTGTTAGTCCGTACACCTCGTCCTTCGGGAACACCCGTGTCCGCCTGTAAACCGCCAGGGTCAATGCGTGAGCTTTTGTCCAAACCTTGAGATCTTTGAAATCCTCCATCAGGAACTCTCCGGTGTGGCTAGAAGCTAGGAGCTAGAAGCTAAAAACTCTTCACAAAATTCTTCCCCGGCATCTGCCTGACCTTACCCGTCAGCTCCAATTCAAACAGCGCCGCGAAAATCTCGGATGAAGACAACTCATTCTCCAGTTTCTCAACTAGTTCATCAATGTGCGTGGCCTCATCAGCTTTCAGCAAGCTCAATATCCGTTTCTCGTGCGGCGGAAGCCCTTCGTCCGGGAATAGAGATGCCGACGAGCCTCTCCCGGATTCAGGCGAGGCCGCTGGAGTCAGCGCAAGTTTAACTTCCGGCGGCAGATCTTCCCAAACGTCTTCCCAGGTCGCGACCAGCTTCGCGCCCTGCTTGATCAGGGTATTCGGTCCCCAGGAATTCTTGTTCGTGACGTTTCCCGGCACCGCGAAAACGTCGCGGTTCTGCTCCAGCGCGCACCGCGCGGTGATACGCGTTCCCGAATATTCCGCAGCCTCAACGACGAGGACGCCAATCGACATTCCGCTCAAAATCCGGTTGCGGATCGGAAAATTCTGCGGCGCCGCAAATGTTCCCAGACGAAACTCCGAAATAAGCGCCCCACCAAGCGCAAGAATCTGTTCTGAAAGCCGCGAATTCTCTTTCGGATAGATCACGTCAACACCCGTGCCAAACACCGCAACCGTCTTGCCCTTGGCCGAGATGGCCCCGCGATGGCTGGCGGTGTCAACCCCACGCGCCATGCCGCTGATAATCACTAGCCCCTGCGCCGCAAGGTCGCACGCCAGCCGCTCGGCCATCCCCGAACCATAAGGCGTGGGATGCCGCGTGCCCACCATAGCAATGCCGGGCTGCGTCAAGACTTCCGGATTGCCGCGAACATAAAGCACCAGCGGCGGATCATAAATTTCCTTCAGCCGCGAAGGGTAACAAGGATCTTCAAGCGACACCACCGTCACTCCAGCAGCTGCAGCCCGAGCAATCTCCTCCCGCGCCAGTTCCGCCGACTTCCCCGTGGCAATCGACTGCGCCGAGACGGCCTGCATTCCGGTGCTTTCCAGTTCGGTGAGCGAAGCGTGAAAGACCGCTTCAGCGCCTCCGAAATGTTCAACCAGCTTCCGCGCCTTCGTCGGCCCCAGACCCGGCGTCAGCGAGATCGCAAGCCACTCCAGAATGTGAGTAACAGAAGGCGATACAGCAACGGCGTTTGGCACGTCTACCCCAGTCTTTCCTGACCTCCAGATGGAGACTGGGCGGACTCTACCTACTGGCCGAAAGCAGTGTCAAGGGAAGACGTCACAAAGGCCTGTCAAAAAAGGTCTGCTAAAATCAAAACAGGAATGAGACCTCTGCGCATCTCTGCGATTTCCTACCTCAACACCGCTCCCCTCATGTGGGATTTCGAACACAACGAGGCGGGAAGCGAGTTCGAAATTTCCTACACTCTTCCGTCGGCCTGCGCCCGCGCTCTGGAAGCCGGAACCGCCGACATAGGCATTATCCCAGCCGCGGCTTACGCCCAAGTCCCCCGCCTGATGGTCTTGCCCGGCGTAGCGATTGCCTCGCGCCGCCCAGTGCGTTCTATCCTTCTGGTCAGCCGTGTGCCGGTCGAAAAGATTCGCACCGTCGCTCTGGATACGTCCTCCCTGACCTCCGTCGCGCTGACGAAAATTCTGTTCGAAAAATGGCTGGGCGGCGGCAGGGCATTCACCTCCATGGCGCCGGACATCGACAAAATGCTCGCTCAGCACGACGCCGGATTACTGATCGGCGATCCCGCGCTGCAAATCGACCGCTCGCGCTACGTCACGCTCGACCTCGCCGAAGAGTGGATTCGCCACACCGGCAAGCCCTTCGTCTTCGCTTTCTGGGCAGTTCGACAAGAAGCATTGCGCGAAACTGCGCCGTCGCAAGACCTTGCAGCAATATTTCAAAAATCCCGCGACCACGGACTCGAAACCGCCAACCTCGACCAGATCGCCCGCGAATGGGCTCCACGCCTCGGTCTCAAAGAATCCGCGGTACGCACCTACCTCACCGAAAACATTTATTACCACCTTGACGCCGCCTGCCTGGAAGGCTTGCAACTCTTTTATCGCTATGCGTCCGAGATCGGCGCATTGCCGGCCGCGCCCGAGATGCGTTTCCTTGTCCCGGCAAATGTTCGGGCGAATGTCCCGGCGAACGCCGCAATTGTCTAACATACCCAGATGCTGCTTTCTCTACATCCCTTGCTCGCAGTGCCCCTGTGGCGACAACTCCGCCACCTCGGTGGAGTTGGTTTAGTCCTATTGGGACTCGTAGACAACTCCGTGATACCGGTGACTGGCAGCATGGATGTCCTCACCATCTGGCTCGCCGCCCGTCACCAGGAACCATGGCCCTACTACGCCGTCATGGCGACCCTCGGCGCGGTGATTGGTGGCTACATTACTTATAGCTTGGCCCGCAAGGGCGGCAAGGAAATGATGGAGCGCAAGCTCTCGAAAAAACGAGCGGCTCAATTTTCCAAAGCGTTTGCCAGCTGGGGATTCGCCGCGATTGTGATTCCCGCCCTGTTGCCGCCGCCGTTTCCGTTTCTCCCGTTCTTGCTCGCAGCCGGCGCCATGCAGTACTCGCGAAAAAAATTCCTTGCAGCCTTGGTGATCGGCCGCGGGATTCGCTACTTCCTCGAAGCCGCCCTGGGATTCGTCTACGGCAGACATATTTTGCGGTTCTTCACCAAATACTACAAACCGGCGCTAGCCATCTTGATCGCTCTGGCACTCATCGGCACGGCGGTGACGCTGGTGCAATACCTTCGATACAAGCAGAAGTTAGCAACAACCACAGCCTCGTCGTAGAGACGTTGCCGGATATGCCAGCATTTGGCCCAAGCCCCCAACCTCCGTTAGAATTGAGTTGCACATGTCCCTGACCAAGCAACAAGCTCTGGAGATGTTCGAGTCCGATGACCTGATCGGCATTGGGATGGAAGCTGATGCGGTGCGCCGCAAGCTTCATCCCGAAGGCACGGTCACCTACATCATCGACCGCAATATCAACTACACGAACTTCTGCACCGAGTACTGCACCTTCTGCGCCTTCTATCGTCCGCTGAAAGGCCCCGCGGCGAAGGAGGGCTATATTCTCGATTTCGACACTATCTACGAAAAGATTCGCGAGACCGTCGAACTCGGCGGCACCGGCGTGCTGATGCAAGGCGGCCTGCATCCCGACCTCAAGATCGACTGGCACGAGAAAATGCTGCGCGGGATCAAAGAGCGTTTTCCGCGAGTTCATCTGCACTGCTACTCCGCTTCGGAGATCATCGCTATCGCCGAGTACAGCAGCCTCAGCATTCGGGATACGATTCTTCGGCTGCGCGATGCCGGACTCGATTCCATCCCCGGCGGCGGCGCCGAAATTCTCGACGACGAAGTCCGCTACAAGATCGCCCGCTTGAAGTGCCTGACTAACGACTGGATTAATGTCCACCGCACCGCCCACCAGATCGGCATGCGCACCACCGCAACCATGATGTTCGGCGTCGGCGAAAATTACGAAAACCGCGTCAACCACTTCCAGCAACTCTACGATCTGCAGGAAGAAACCGGCGGCTTCACCGCCTTCATCCCGTGGAGCTTTCAGCCGCACAACACCGCGCTCGGTGGCCGCCACTGGGACGAAGCCACCGCCGTCGAATACCTGAAAGTGCTGGCCATCTCGCGCTTGTATCTCTCGAACTTCCTGAACGTGCAATCCAGCTGGGTCACGCAAGGCCTGAAAGTCTGCCAGATGGGCCTGCGCTTCGGCGGCAACGACGTGGGCTCGGTGATGCTCGAAGAAAACGTAGTCCGCGCCGCAGGCGTGACCAACTGCACCACCGAAGAAGAACTGCGCCGCATCATCCGCGACGCCGGCTTCCGACCCGCCCAGCGCGACACGCTCTACCGCCAGTACTTCCTGAATTGAAATGGTTGAAGCCGTCAATCAAGAGAAAATCCAGCGGTATCGTAAGCTCGTGCAATCACTGACCGATCTCGGGCATAGTCGGGCCAAGTCGATACAAACGAAGCGCCATCAGTTGATGTATTTCTACTTCGTCCGTTGTGCTGGGCTGGTGTCTGGAGTCGTAATCCTCGTCGAGCACGAGCATCTTTCCGCCGCATTCGCGCTAGAGAAAAGTGTCATTGATGCGGTAATCAACGGACTTTACTTAGGCTACGCGGCAGACGATACCGAATTTAACCGCCTCGTTTCTATGACCATGAAGGGCAAGGAGGTCGGATCAGTGCGGAGGCGCGCCGCGAAACTTGACGTAGCCCTGTCGAAACGTAAGAAATTCATGTCAGGCCAATTTGTTGACCTCGTTAAGAAGACCGAAGACTATGTAAATGAATTTTCACATGGCGGTGTTTTGTCCACGTCCCTAGATGTAATCGAACACCCTCCACAGGTCGCTTACAGAGTGCTCGCTGACTGTACTTTTCAGATGATTAATTTTCTAGGCAATGTCTACATACTCGAGAATATCGATTTATCACCGTTGAATGCACTGATAGGAAAGTTTCAGCAAGCCGGCGCGAACTGAGTCCCAAGCAGCTTCCACAAAGTCATACAAATACAAACGGCCCCGGAACTTCCAAGGCCGTCGCGACAGCAAGTAACTGGTTCCCTGCCAAGGCAACGTCTTTATTATCGAAACAATCCGGCCGCAAATCAAGTTACTTTAAGGAGGATCGCACCTTGCCCTGCGAACTCTCCACTGTCCCTGAGAGACATCCTCAAGCAATGAGGAATGGACCTGAAGGGATTCGAACCCTCACCCGTACCTTGGCAAGGAACTGTGCTGCCATTACACCACAGGCCCACGAACCAAAGCTTACTTCAGTTGCGGCAAAGCTTCGGGCGTCTATCCTGCATTTATTGCAGCAGAGTTTCGTTTTGAAACAGACCGAGTTTAGACCCACGACTACGCCAGGAGACACCTCACGCTCCCACATATTTCCACAGTCCGCATATGTGACATCTGACCTTGTGCCGTCGAAAAAATCGCGCAATCATAGTCGAGGCCGTGACAGTCGGGTGAACCCACACTGTCGCACCAGTAAGTCCTTTGTTGTCTAGATTTTGACCTCTAAGTCCTTTGTCATGCGGATTTTGCGGGGATTTTCCTGCTAACCTGATGATTCCAGTGATGGGAGGGGGGAGGGGGTACCCCGTTACAAAATGGTAACCTGCTCGCCGGATTGAAGCCGCCATTTCGTTTCTTTCGGGGCGCTGCTTAATCGGGTTAGAATAGCTGGTCGGAGAACCTGCTCGATCCTGACGGTCGGAACTCGGGCGAACTCTGGAATCCCCCTCCCGCATTCAAACACGATGAAGTTTCATCCCACAGCTCTGGTCTGGCTAGTCGTGCTGGCAGCCGCCGCACTTTCAGCGCAGAGCTTGCCTTCATCCTCCGCCCAAACTTCGACACCTGCGCGGGCGACGCTCAGCGGAATCATCACCAAAGATCCCGGCAGCGAGCCCGTTAAGAAAGCTCTCATCGAGCTGATCGCCGAAAGCCAGAGCGATGGCGGAAACTACACCGCGCTTACCGGCGTCAATGGCGGGTTTCGCATCGAGAACATCGTGCCCGGGCGCTATCGATTATTTGTGGAACGCACGGGCTACCAGGAAATCGACAAGCACCAGCGCCGGAGCGAAGGCCGCGTGCTCACGCTGGGCGCCGGGCAGGAGCTGAAAGATTTAGTCATTCGTCTGCAAGCCGCGGCGGTGGTAGAAGGGCGCGTGACGGATGAAGACGGCGATCCCATGGCTGAGGCGCAAGTCGCCGTCCTGCGCCAGACTTTTGTTGCGGGACGCAGTCACTGGGAGCAGGTTGGCGCCGAGCGCACTAACGACTTGGGCGATTACCGCATCGCTGGACTTGCAGCGGGCAACTACTTTGTTTCGGTCACGCCGCCACCCGACTTCAGAAGTCTGATCGAAACTACCGGCAGCGCTCCCGCGCCTCGCAGTGGAGCAACTTCTGACAAGCCTGCGCCGGCCGCTTACCAGACTACTTATTATCCCGGCACTCGAGATCGCGGGCAGGCCGCGCCAATCCAGTTGCATGCTGGCGATGACTTTCCGGCGAATTTCTCGCTGACGCCGAGCCCCAGCTTGACCATTCGCGGCACGGTGGTGAACCTGCCGCCTGGGACTACGGCCGCGATCATGCTGCAATCCAAAGATTTCAGCCTGGTGCTGAACGGCGCGGAGATGCACAAGGATGGCAGCTTCGAGATTCGCGATGTTTCTCCCGGGGCTTATACGATTTTCGCGACCGTCGATAACGCTGCGGCGCCTATGATGGCCCGGCAGGCGCTGCAGATCACGTCGGCAAACGTGGACGGCCTGCAGCTGGCGCCGCAAGCCGGCGGCTCGATTCGTGGACGCTTGCGTATGGAAGCCAGCAGCGCTGCCCGGCCCGATCCTGGCCAAATGTTTCTTCTGCTGCGCTCCGCTGATGGCGAGGACGACGCGATCGGCGGGGTCACCGTTGGAGAAGGTTCTCCGACTCTGGCCCACGTGAATGCCGATGGCAGCTTTGAGTGGAAGAATGTATCCGCCGGACATTATTACGTGCAGCTCTCAGACGTTAGCTCGATGCCGGATTGGTTTCTGAAATCTGTGGCCGCGGGCGGGCGCGAGGCGGCGGACTCTGGATTTAGCGTCGGCGGTGGTGCAATTACGCTCGACGTGCTGGCGAGCTCTAATGGAGGCAAAGCTGAGGGCTTGGCTACGAATCAGAAAGATGAGCCCGTCGCCGACGCGGTGGTGGTTGCCGTGCCCGAAGCTCGCTTCCGCAGCCATCCCGACCGCTATCGCAAGGCTTTCACCGATCAGAGTGGACGCTTCTCCCTGCGCGGGTTGCCTCCCGGCGATTACACGGTCTTTGCCTGGGAGAGTGTCGATGGCGAAGCTTATTACAATCCCGAATTCCTCAAGAGCTGTGAAGGCCAGGGGAAAGCGCTGCGCGTGAGTGAGGGCGACCGCGCGAGTGTGCAACTGAAGACGATTCCCGCGGTTGAAGATCGAGAGTAGCCCTGCCGCTTCCTCGCCTAGACTCGCCGCGATGGCGTATCCTTTCGGAATTATGAGACGCTTAGTGACCTTCCTCGTTCTGCTCGGCAGCATGCTTGTTGCGACGCTGGTTCGTGCTGCGGAGACTCCCGCGAACGCGTTGCTGATACTGGCGAAGCGCGACGGCATCCTCTTGATTGTCGATCCTTCGAGCTTGCAGGTGGTCGCGCGCGTGCCGGTTGGCAATGATCCCCACGAAGTGATCGCGTCGTCCGATGGCAGGATTGCCTACGCGACCAACTACGGATCTGGGGCATACGACACGCTTGCGGTCGTGGATCTGGTCGCACAAAAGGCGTTGCCTTCCATCGACCTTGGGGCTTTGCGCGGTCCGCATGGAGTGACTTTTGTTGGAGGAAAGGCGTGGTTTACGGCGGAGGCCGCGAAGGCGATTGGCAGCTATGATCCGGCGACTAAGAGCGTTGATTGGATTCTTGGTACCGGCCAGAACCGGACGCACATGATCTACGTTTCGCCGGATATGAGGGTGATTGTGACTACCAACGTTAGTTCCGGAACGGTGAGCATCATCGAGAAGACGGTTGGCGCGGCGGGCGGTCCAGGAGGCGGGCCCCAGGGCGCTGCCAGAGCGGATTGGAATGAGACGGTGGTGCGCGTCGGAAATGGCTCTGAAGGTTTTGATGTTTCACCGAACGGCAAAGAAATCTGGGTGGCTAACGCCGGTGACGGAACCGTGTCGATCATTGACGTTGCCAGCAAGCAGGTGACGCAGACGCTGGCGGCTGATGTGGGCGGCGCGAACCGGCTGAAGTTCACGCCTGACGGAAAACTGGTGCTTATTTCTAGTCTGCGCGGCTCGGACGTTGCCATCATCGACGCCGCGACCCGCAAAACCGTTAAACGCATTGCAGTTGGGCACGGTCAAATGCAGCCAGACGGGGCGCGCGCCTTTGTTGCTTGCTCTCCTGATGGTTATGTGGCTGTCATCAATCTTCGTTCGCTGGAAGTGGCTGGTCGCATCGAGGCCGGCCGAGATCCAGATGGCCTGGCTTGGGCTATGCGGCAGTAGCCGCCGAATCCGGTAGAATAGAAGTTTTCACCCGACCCCTTGCTCGGTTCTGATCTCATCTTGTCTTCTGCGCTGGCCGTCTGGGCTGCCCCCAGGGGCATTGGGCCCTACCTCCGCCAGCATTTGCTGGATAAGACTTTTCAGGGTCTTTACCATACTGACGGGTTCGATCGCGCGCTGCTGATTCCGTATTTCATTGTGCTCATTCTGCTGGCGGCCTACGGGATGCACCGCTACATTCTGGTTTATCTCTATTACAAACACAAAGAAAAGCGCACCACCGAGCCGGCTACGTATTTCGAGGAACTGCCGCGCGTGACGGTGCAACTGCCTATCTTTAACGAACAGTACGTGGTTGAGCGGTTGCTGGAGTCGATTTGCAAGCTGAAGTATCCGCGGGAGAAGCTTGACATTCAGGTGCTTGACGATTCGACGGACGAGACCGTGGAAGTGGCGCGGAATCTGGTTGAGCGCTATGCCGCGCTGGGCAATCCCATCAGCTACCATCACCGCAGCAATCGCGAAGGCTTCAAGGCGGGGGCGCTGGCCGAGGGACTGAAGACGGCGAAAGGTGAATTCGTCGCGATCTTCGACGCTGACTTCACCCCGCCGGAGGATTTTCTGCTGCGCACCATTCATCACTTTACTGATCCCAAGGTTGGGATGGTGCAGACGCGCTGGACGCACATCAACCGGAATTATTCTTTTCTGACACAGGTGGAGGCCATCCTGCTCGACGGCCATTTTGTGCTCGAGCACTCCGGACGCGCCCGCAGCGGCGTCTTCTTCAACTTCAACGGCACGGCCGGAGTGTGGCGGCGCGCGGCGATCGACGAAGCCGGAGGCTGGCAGCATGACACGCTAACGGAGGACACTGATCTTTCCTACCGCGCCCAGCTCAAGGGATGGAAGTTTATTTATCTGCAGGATGTCGAATGCCCGGCCGAGTTGCCGGTGGAGATGACCGCGTTCAAGACGCAGCAGGCGCGTTGGGCGAAGGGATTGATTCAGACGGGAAAGAAGATCCTGCCGCGGGTGCTGCGCAGCGATGCGCCGCTGCACACCAAGATCGAAGCCTGGTATCACTTGACTGCGAACCTGAGTTATCCGCTGATGATTGTGCTCTCGGTGCTGATGTTGCCGGCCATGATCATCCGCTTTTATCAGGGATGGTTTCAGATGCTTTTCATCGATCTGCCGCTCTTCATGGCTTCGACGTTTTCGATTTCGAGTTTCTACCTGGTTTCGCAGCGCGAACTCTTTCCCAAGAGCTGGCCGCGGGCGCTACTGTATCTTCCGTTTCTGATGGCTCTCGGCATCGGATTGACGATCACCAATACCAAAGCTGTGATCGAAGCGCTGATCGGCAAGGAGAGTGCTTTCGCGCGCACGCCCAAGTACCACGTGGAATCGAGGAAGGACAAAGTCGGTGCCACCAAATACCGCAAGCGCCTGGGATGGGTACCCTGGCTTGAACTGGCGATCGGCGCGTATTTCGCGCTCACCGTGTACTACGCTTTTCAAAACGAGAACTACGTTACGATTCCGTTCCTGCTTCTGTTCGTGGTGGGTTACTGGTGCACCGGATTGATGTCGCTGCTGCAGGGCCGCTTCACAGGCGTGGGGCTCAGCGCTGAGACCCACACCAAACCCTTTCCGGTGGGAGTGTGATCTTAGTTTCCTTGGTTCGACCACGCGGTTACAGTTCACGCTCGAATAACGCTTTGATCCAGCCGGTGACTTTTGGGATGATCGGACGTCAAACGGAACGGACGGAATCCATGACGAGAAGACTGGGTTTTGTCGAAGCGCTTACTCTGCTGGGTGCTTGGCTCTCTGTACTTGGAGTTGGCGTGCTTTGCGGTCAAACGGCCGCTGGACCTGTTGATGACTCGTCCGCGCGAATCATGCTCGAAGTCATAAACCGGCACTTCACTGTCGGGGAAAAAATACCCTCCGTATATTTGAGAGTATTCTTCGATCGAACTGCCGACTGTCAACTCCGAAACCACTACGGCGAAGGGACGGGCGTCGTCAAGAAGAAGGTCCTAACACCGAAAGAATTTGGAACTGTGAAAGCTGCGATCGATCAGCCTGAGTTGCCTAAGGTGCAGAGGCGATACGAGCTAATGCATCCCGTCTTTGATTCCTGGATGGAGTGGGATATCAAAGTTCAGCATTCCGATGGTGTGCAAGAGATCACGGTTGCTAATTTCTCGCCGGAATCCACGCGAGGACCTTCCCAACCTTACCCGCATGCCCTGGTGACGCTTGGGTGTTCGATCTCGAAGTTCCGGAACGACGTGTGCGGCGATGAACCCGAGTGGCGTAGCAGGAATTGCGGGAAGGTTCTTCAAGGCAAGTGATTTTGAGTCGAGGATGGAATACACGATGCGAAAATTGCAGTGGATTGTTCTGACAAGTTTGTTTGCTGGCGTTTTTTTTCTCGCCGCAGTGGAGTCGAGCTTCGCGTTCGACCGCCAGCCCAACGCCGACTATCATGCCCGCCGCGAAGCGCTGGCCAAGAAAGTGGGAGGCGTGATCGTTCTCTTTGCCGCTACCGAGAACGATGGCCCCAACGACCTTTACGGATTCCGCCAGGACGATAATTTCTACTATCTCTCTGGGTCAAGGGAGCCGGGCGGAGCTTTGCTGATTGCGTCGGCCGCCGATGCCAAAGGGGACACACCGGCGCGTCCCTATACAGAGATTCTTTTTCTCCCCCCGCGCAATCTCACGCAGGAGAAATGGACTGGACCCAAGCTGGGTGCCGAGAACCCCGAAGCACCAGGGATTACTGGCTTCGATCATGTCGAGGATATGGGACAACTGCCCAATGACGTTGCCCGCTACGTAACCGGCGCCCGCCCTGTTCTCTACACCGATGTCGCTTTGGATGATGAGACTTCTGCTTCGTTGAAGCCGCTGGAGTTTCTGAAGCGTTTCAACGCGTATCTGTCCTTTCGGGACGTGAAGCCGATGATTTCGTCGCTGCGCACCACCAAGGACGCGGGAGAGGTGGCACTGATCCGTAAGGCGGTCGATGCCTCGGTGGCCGCACACTTTGCCGCGTTCAAAGCGGTGAAGCCGAACGTTAACGAGCGCGAGATTTCCGCGCTCATGCAGTACGAGTGGGGAAAGCGGGGCTGCGAGCGGGTAGCTTATGCGCCCATCGTGGGCTCAGGTTACTATTCCACGGTGCTGCACTATTCGGACGATGACAACATCATGAAGTCCGGGGACGTTGTGGTCATCGACGCTGCTGGAGAATACTCGATGTACGCTTCCGACATCACGCGCACGCTTCCGATTAACGGACATTTCACGGCGCGGCAGCGCGAAATCTACGACATTGTTCTGGGCGCGCAACAGGCCGCCATGGCCGCGTTCCAGTCCGGCAAGTCGACTCTCGGCCGCGGCGGGCCGGATTCGCTCTACCAGGTCGCCTTTGACTACATCAACACGCATGGCAAGGATCTGCATGGGGAGCCGCTGGGAAAGTACTTCATTCATGGCCTGAGCCACTATATCGGGCTCAACGTGCATGACCCTAACGACTACAGCGTTCCGCTCGGTCCGGGCATGGCTTTCACCATTGAGCCGGGAATTTACATTCCTGAGGAGAATCTCGGCGTGCGGATCGAAGACGACTTCTATGTGGATCCGGATGGCAAGTTGATCAAGTTGAGCGGTGCGTTGCCCTCGAAAGCGGAAGATGTGGAGAAATTGATGGCTGGCAGGTGAGGAAAGCAGTTGCAGCGAATGGGTTCGCTCATCGCTGGTTCGCTGGTATACTAGGGGTGAGGGATTGATATGGCCACTCCACAACAGCAACGGCAGGAACCGCAACCCAAGCGGCAACCTGCTACGCCTCCGCCGCGTCCGCAGAATCAGCCTTTTAAGAAGGGCGGATAGCGAAGGCGATATAAGCAATTGCGCCAAGTTCAACGAAGAGCGCGACAGCCATGGACCAAAATGCTCCGTTGAGGGCCCAAGCCTTGGTTTTGTTTAAGGCGTGATTGTGGGTGATTCTTCCGTTTGCCAGCTCGAGGCTTAGACCAGTGATGCGTTCCAGTCGCGCAGGGTCAGATTCTTCCAAGTTGGCAAGCCAATTGGTGTAGGTTGCGGGCAGGTCATCCAACAAATAATTCTTAGGCCACAAACAAGCAACGCAAAATACCCCGGAAACCACTATCGCCGCAATCACGGGAATCTGTGCGAGTTTTGGAACTCTAGTCAGGATTTGGGCGGTAAGCATGGTAGCCGAGATCGTCCCGAGGAACGTCAGGATCAAGAGAACAATGCTGGCTTTTACGTCGAAGGCGTCGCCTAACTCGAGTTCAAAACGGTCGCGTTCCCTGGCTCTTTCCCCAAGAAATTCGTTCGTGGTCATTTTTCGCCTCCGACTAGAATCCGCTTGGGAACGGTTTCTACGAGATGTATTCCCGGATGTACTCGTCCTCGGTGTGAGCTAGTTGTTCCAGATCGCCATCGAAGATCACCTTGCCATCGCGCAGGATCAGAAAACTCAGTGGAACCAGGCAATGTTGTCCGGGCGGGAGCGGGACGATGTGGTTGGTTTGCTTATCGAACTGATGCGTGGCCATGGTGAAAGCATCCTGCAGACGGTGCGTGACGAGCAGAGCGCTGGTCCGGTAGACGTCGCGCTGCTTCACGATTAATTCGATGATGGTGTTCGAGGTCACCGGATCGAGACCTCCAGTAGGTGAGTCATAAAGCAGCAGTTCCGGCTGCGTAATCAGCGCCCGCGCGATGGCCACGCGGCGCCGCATGCCTCCGGAAAGCTCGGCGGGATCGAGATCGAGGGTGTGTTCCAGTTCAACGAAGCGCAATACCTCGCGCACGCGGCGGTCGATGTCATCGTCATAGATGCCGTGTTCCTCGGTCAGACGGTACGCAACATTTTCCTTCACGCTGAGAGAATCGAACAGCGCACTCTCTTGGAAGACCATCCCAATCTTGCCACGCAACTGGAATAGTTCTTTTTCCTGCATCTGGGTCACGTCCTGCCCCAGCACGAGAATGCGTCCTGAGTCTGGCCGGATAAGTCCCAGCACCATTTTAAGAATCAGGCTCTTTCCCGAGCCCGCCACGCCGAACAGGACCTTGGTCTCGCCGCGGGCCAGGCGGAAAGAAATTCCGCGCAGAACATTATTCTCTCCAAAGGAGAGGGCCACATCTTCAAACACGATGGCGGGTGTAGAGTCGTTCTTTGTAATCACAGCGGCGGAATCGAGCGGCAAGGTGGGTGTGGACATAAGGCTAATGGTAAGCGAGCACAGCCATCAGGAATCGCGTAAGGAACAAATCTCCCGCCAGGATCAGGACAGAAGCAGCAACCACGGCTTGCGTGGTGGCACGGCCCACCCCCTGGGTTCCGCCGCGAGCATTCATGCCGTAGAAGCAGCCGATAGTCGCGATGATGAAGCCGAACATAACCGGCTTGATCAACCCCATGAACACATCCTGAAAAACCAGCGACTGCCAGGCGTTGTACCAGTACTGCCGGGCATCGAGACGCAGCAGCACTTTGGCGATAAACAAGCCTCCGGTCAGGCCCACCACGTCAGAAATAATGGTGAGGAAAAACATCATGAAAATGGTGGAGATCATGCGCGGCGTGACCAGTTTCTTCATGGGGTCGGTGCCCAGGGCGCGCATGGCGTCGATCTGTTCGGTCACGACCATTGACCCCAACTCGCTGGCCATGCCGGAGGAATTCCGCCCGGCCACCATCAGGCTGGTCAGCACCGGCCCCAGCTCGCGCACCATGGAAGTTGACACCAGTTGCCCCACCAAAGTGATCGAGCCAAAACGTTCGAGGGTGTTCGAGGCTTGCAGTGCCAGGACCGCTCCGGTGAAGAAGCCCGTGAGAACGACGATGGGAAGGGACCCCACACCGATCGTGTCGGCCTGCGTGACCATGTCGGAAACGTAAAGAGGTTTGCGGAAGAGATTGGCAACCGTTTGGCCACAGAATAAAACGTAATCCTGAACCGTTTGGATGTTTTTCTTGACGAGATACGTGGGCGAGGTGAGTTCCATGCGGCTCGGGAAGCGCGGCGACAGGGCTGCCGCGCTTCCACGAAACTATAACAGAACAGTGGCCAGTGGCCAGTGGTCAGTGGTCAGAAAGATCAAGCCCATGTTCGGTCGAAGTGCGGATAGCTGGCTGCTGGCCACTGATCACTGGCCACTGTTCTTATCCCCGGGTCTTTTTCTTGATTTCGATGTTCAAACGGCGGATCTTCTGATTCAGGGTGGAGAGCGGCACTTTGAAGTGCTCGGCGGCTTCGGTCTGGTTCCAGTTGCACTTTTCCAGCATGTCAGTGATGATGCGACGCTCCACGTCCTCCACGATCTCAAACAGGGAGTAATCCGAGGGTGGATCCTGGAGGGCGAAGGCCGATCCCCGGCCCAGAAGATTATCGGGCAGCAGGTCAAGGGTGATTTCGGGGCCGGAAGACAGCACGACGGCACGTTCGATTACGTTTTCGAGTTCGCGGACATTTCCCGGCCACGAATAGGACATCAGGGGCCGCAACGCCTCTGGCGTGATATGCCGCACCGGGCGGTCATTTTCCTCGGCATACTTCTTCAGGAAGAAATCGACCAGGAGCGGAATGTCCTCTTTACGCTGGCGCAGAGGAGGTAGATCGATGGTGATCACGTTGAGCCGGTAGAACAGATCCTCGCGGAAGCGGCCCTCGCGCACCGACTGGCGCAGATCGATGTTGGTGGCGGCGATGATGCGCACATCCACCTGAACCTCCTGCACTCCACCGAGGTGCATGAAGCGGCGATCCTGCAGGACGCGGAGAATTTTCGCCTGCGTGTCGAGGCCCATGGTGGCGATTTCGTCGAGAAACAGCGTGCCCCGGTCCGCCATCTCGAACAGGCCCTTCTTGGAGGCGATGGCGCTGGTGAAGGCGCCTTTCACGTGGCCGAAGAGTGTGGATTCCAGCAAGTCCGTTGGCATGGAGCCGGTATTCACCGGGACGAACGGCCGGTCGTGGCGTGGCGAGTTCAGATGCAGGGCTTTGGCAATGACTTCTTTGCCCGTGCCGCTCTCGCCCTGCAACAGTACGGTGGAGCGGCTGTTAGCTACCTGGGCGACGAGGTCGAAAATCTTCAGCATGACCTCGCTCCTGCCCACGATGTTTTCGAAGTTGTAGCGCTGCTTGAGGGCGCGCTTGAGCTGAATGTTTTCTTCTTCGGCCCGGCGCCAGCCCACGGCGGCGCGCACGTCGGCGAGAAGCTTTTCGTTGTCCCAGGGTTTCTGAATGAAGTTGGCGGCGCCGGACTGCATGGCGCGTACCGCATTCTCCACCGTGCCGTAAGCCGTGATCATGATCACCGGCAAGCGGGCTTCGTGGGTGTGAATTTCAGTGAGAATGTCCATGCCATCGCGGCCGGGCAGGGCGAGGTCCAGCAGGATCAGGTCGAAAGGCTGTTCGCCGAGGCGCTGCAGGCCAGCTTCGCCGGTGGCGGCGGTTTCCACGGCAAAGCCTTCCATCTCCAGCAGAGTCTGCAAGGATTCGCGAATCTCGGCCTCATCGTCGATGATGAGCACGGCGCCCGCCAGGCCTGGCGTTCCGTTTAACGGCGAGCGCGAGATGACGGCGGTGTCAGACATATTCGGCCTTGGAGGCGACGGCCTTCCGGCTCAATGGGAAATCCAAAGTGAAGGTGGTTCCGGCGCCGGGATGACTCTCTACGCGAATCTTGCCGGCATGTTCCTGGATGATGCCGTAGGTGACCGAAAGGCCCAGGCCGGTGCCGCGCGCTTGGCCTTCCCGAGGGGAAGTTTTGGTGGTAAAAAACGGATCGTAAATGCGCTGAATATGCTCGGGCGCGATGCCGGTTCCAGTATCGGACACGCACACGCTGACGCTCTCGCCGTTGAGCGTGGCCACGCGCAGCGTGCCGCCGTCGGGCATGGCATCTTTGGCATTCAGGAACAGGTTCAGGAACACTTGCTGCAATCTTCCCGCATTGCCTTGAATGGCGGGCAACTTGGGCTCGAGTACGTTCTGCACCTCGACTTTGGCCACCTTGAACTGGTGCTCGAGCAGAGCCAGGGTGTCGGCGATTACTTTGTTCACATCCACATCACCGATCTCGCTGCCGCTGGTGCGCGAGAAATTCAGCAGGTTGTTCACGATCTCGGACGCGCGGAAGGTTTGCCGCGTGATCTTCTCCAGCAGGCCGGCCTTTTGCGAATCGCCCTGCAGTTGTTTGCTCAGCATCTGGGTGTAGGAGGAGATCACGGCCAGGGGCGTGTTCACTTCGTGGGCCACGCCGGCGGCCAGCAACCCGATGGAGGAAAGTTTATCGGCCTGCGAAAGCTGGGCTTCGAGCTCGACGCGCTCGGTGATGTCGTCCATGATGATCAGGCGCCCGATCACTTGGAACTTGCGCGTCACGAGCGGCGCCATGGCCACATTTACCGTCCGCACTTCGCCTGCAGGCGTTTTCAAGCGGAACTTGTAGAGGTTTCGAATGCCGGCCTCCTGCCGCATGCGTGCGAATTCTTCCACGAACTCCGGCGGGAAAATAGATTTCAGCGGCTGGGTTAAAGTCTGCCAGCGCGGCACCGCGTACATCACTTCCATCTGCGCGTTCCAGCTCTCGATGCGGTCTTCCATGTCGAGCGCCATCACGCCCACGTTGATGGATTCCACAATGTTTTCGTTGAAGTCCTTCAGGCGCTCGTACTCCGCCACCTTCTGCTGCAACGAGGTATAGAGCTGCCCGTTCTGAATGGCGACGCCGAGATAGCCGCCCAGGGTTTCCAGCAACTCCATGTCTTCGCTGGAGAGGAAGTCGCCCTTCGTGGTCTTGCCCAGGCCGAGCACGGCGACGGTCTTCTGCTGGGCGTGGCAGGGAATGTAGTAATTCAAATCGAGCCGGGCGATGGCTTGCTGGGCTTCCGGCGTTTCGCGCGGCACCTGGTGCGTGTTCTCGAAGAAAAGATGACCGGCCTGCTCCGGCCGCGGCGCGCTCAGGAATGCAAGGTCAATGTTGCCGGGCACAGACATGCCGAAAGACTTGGCCGGCACAAATTCTCCCGTCGCTTCCCCCGCCAGGAAAATCGTCATGCGGTCGACCGCAAGGGTGCGGGACAACCGGTCGATCAGCGACGACAGCAGGGTATTCAGGTTGGTCTCTGAACTCAGTTCGCGGCCGAACTCGAGCAGGGTACGGCGGTAGTCATAGCGTGTGCGGTAGAAGAATTGATCGATGCGGTCCTGAATCCACTTGCGGACCGGATCGAACAGCAGCGCCGTAACCACGACGGCCAGGATCAGGCCGACCGGACCGGAGCTCGGCCGCCAATTGTGCACCAGCAATGCCACGCCAGTTACCAGCCCGAAATACAATCCCAGGACGATCGCCGCGGCGACGGTGTAGACCACACCGCGCTTGAAGATGAGGTCCACATCCATCAAGCGATAGCGGAAGATGGCATAGCCGAAGGTGAGCGGCAACAAAGCCAGCGACAGCGCGGAAACCTTCATGGTCGCACCGGGCAGCGAACCCATGAGATAAGGGATCACATAAAACAAAGTGTAGGGAACGATGGCCAGAATGGTTCCGCGGGTCACCCACTTCAACTGCTGCCGCAGAATGGTGGTGCTGGCATGCCGGTAGCTGTACCAGAGCACGACGGCAGCGACCAGGAAGAAGACCGACCCGTAGGACATTTCCATCCGGTCGAGGTTCCAGCGCAACCGCTCACTGGCCTGAAGCCACTGCATCGCGGTGCTGTGCGCAGCCAGGAGCACTGCTGCCGGCACATAGACCAGCGCCAGGAGCCAGGGATGCTTGCGCACGGTCTCGCGTTTCTCGGGGAAGGTGAGAACAAAGTGAAGAAACAGGGCAGGCTGCAACACTCCAGCGGCGATGTTGCCCCAATAGATCGTCCAGTCGAAATCGTTCAGCTTGCCGGTGTACTTGAAGGCGTAGGCGATGAAGGAAACGAGGCAGAAAATATAAAAGTGCGTGGATCCGGGAGCAGTCCAACGGCGCAGCAGGACGTAGAGTCCGATGCCAAGATAGATCAAAGCAATCAGGCGCAGCCAGTTGTTGAGAGACCGCTCCGCCGGAACCAGGATGACGCTGGAATCGAGCGGGACCGATTGCCGGAGCAGGGAGTAGGCAGCTTTCGACCAGATGCCGGTGCGGTAGAGCTGGCGCTCCAGTCCAGATATGTTCTGGATTTCTTGCCCGTTGATAGAAAGCAGTTGGTCGCCGGGCTTAATTCCGCTCTTGGCGCCCGGCCCATTGGGATCGATCCGGTCGGCGGTTAGATGTCCGCCCTGTTCCACCCACCAGACGCCATCGTCGGGAACCTGGACCTTCCACTCGGAGTTGAGGTTGAAGCCAGCGAAGACGACCGCAGCCACGGTCAGGAGGAATAGCAGGACAGCAACGGAGCGAACTTGGCTCTCCCGGTTCATGGCTTTCAGCGGCGACCCCCCGGTAGGGTGGCTGGTGGGCCGCAGGGCACCCCCCGGCAACTCAATGCCTGGCTGACGCTCAATGAGCAACTTCGCTGCCATGTCGTTTTCCATCCTGGGACTGCTAAGTGCCCTATCTAAAGCGACTTCCAAGATTATAGATGGGTTTCAGGAAACTACGTACGCTTTTCTGGAGGTTTGTGTGGAATCTTGTATCTGAATGGGTAGAGCGACTTAAGGGGGATGCCTGGAGGCTCGCCGCCACCCACCCCCCACCCGGAATAGTCGCATCCCCGGCAGGGTGCTGGTGGGTATTATAATTGCGCCCACGAATGGCTCTAGCCTCGGGCACGAAACTCGGGCCGTATGAGATCCAGTCTCCGCTGGGCGCCGGGGGCATGGGCGAGGTGTATCGCGCTAGGGACGTCCGCCTGGATCGAACCGTAGCGATTAAAGTTCTCGTTTCCCATCTTTCGTCTTTACCCGAACTGAAGCAACGGATGGAGCGCGAGGCTCGTGCCATTTCTTCGCTGAACCATCCCAACATCTGCCGTCTTTACGACATCGGCTCACAAGACGGCACTGACTATCTCGTGATGGAGTTTCTCGAAGGGGAAACTCTGGCTGAGCGCCTTCGTAAAGGTGCTTTGCCGCTGAGCGAAATTCTAAAGATTGGGACTGCCGTAGCTGAAGCGCTTGCCGTGGCGCACCGGCAGGGCATCGTGCATCGTGATCTGAAGCCGGGGAACATCATGCTGACGAAGGGAGGCGCGAAGCTGATGGACTTCGGGCTGGCGAAGTCCGCGGCTGCCTGTGCTCCGGCTGGAGCATCGAGCGCGCCTCTTCTGTCGGCGGCCCGGACGATGAGCCAAGCGAGTCCCGTCTCACCGCTCACAACGGCGGGTACGATGATCGGAACCATACAGTACATGTCGCCGGAGCAGATTGAGGGCAAGGAGGCAGATGCGAGATCGGATCTGTTTGCGCTGGGAGCTGTTCTTTATGAAATGGTAACCGGCGCAAGGCCGTTCGAGGGCAAGAGCCAGATCAGCGTTGCAAGCGCGATTCTCGAAAAGGAGCCGGAGGCAATTTCTGCGGTCCAGCCCCTCACGCCACCGGCGTTCGAGCACATCGTTGCCGCTTGCCTCGCTAAGAATCCTGAGGACCGCTTTCAGACTGCGCATGACGTTGCGCTGCAGTTGAAGTGGATTGCCGAGGGCGGGACACCGGTTCCCAGGTCCAAAGAAGAAACGGGAAACAAACGCGAGCTACTCGCCTGGGTGATCGCAGGCGGACTCGCCGTGATGCTGATCGCCGCCGCTCTGTGGTGGCGTGGATCGAAAGGGGTAGAGCAGACGACATATTTTTCTGCGCCCCTCCCGTTCGCGGCGCGGGCCATTGCTGTAGCTCCCAACGGCCATACGGTAGCTATTGTTGGTCATCGAGAATCCGAGCAAAATAACGTGCTCTGGATCTATGAACCAGGATCGCAGGAAGCGACCAACCTTGCCAACACGGAAGGCGCCAGCTTCCCCTTCTGGTCTCCTGACGGGCGGTCGCTGGGATTCTTCGCAGATGGGAAACTGAAGAAGCTGAATCTAGCTGGCGGCCCAGTGCAGACGCTGTGCGATGCATCCACAGGTCGCGGTGGCACTTGGAACAAGGATGGTGTCATCCTTTTTACCCCTAGCGGAACGCTGGGAGTCGGCCTCTATCGAATTTCAGCTTCAGGGGGAACGCCGACTCAGGTCACAGTTCCCGACAAAGCCTTGAGCGAAGACAGCAACCGGTGGCCGGTATTCCTGCCAGACGGAATCCATTATTTGTATTCCGCGATCAATCTTTCGGGACGAAGAGACCTCTATTCTATCTACGTCGGTTCGCTGAATTCGAATGAGAAGCGGCTTGTTGTGAAAGCGAAAGGCAACGGGGCGTATGCGGCTCCGGGGTATCTTCTCTTTTATCGGGATCAAACTCTTTTCGCGCAACACTTCGACACCGGAAAATCCGAGCTTACAGGAGAACCTGTTCCCCTGCTCACGGATGTCCAATTCTTTCCGCGGATTTCTCAAGCGGTATTTGCCGCTTCCACTGCCGGGTTGCTGGTAGCCCAAAGAAATGCAGATTCCGGCGCCTCGCAACTGCTGTGGTTTGACCGTAAAGGTCAACAGATCGGAGTCGCGCTGAAGCCCGGCATCTACGGCAACATAATGCTGGCCCCGAACGGCAGAGCCGTAGCGTCAGATACAACCGATCCTGCCAGCCAGAATACGGACATCTGGACTTACGATCTCGAAACCCGGAGTGCGAAGCGGCTGACGTTTGATCCCGCATTGGACTCACTGCCGATCTGGAGTCCGGATGGAAGTCGAACGGTTTTTGCCTCAAATCGTGAACTCAAATTCGACTTGTATTTGAAGGATACCAATGGAGGACAAGAGGAGAAGGTCATTCCGCAGGATGGTCCTGATCGATTTCCGACCGACTGGTCGCGCGATGGGAAATATGTGCTCTACGGACGCGGCCCGGACCTGTGGTTTTTGACGTTTCCGGAGCTCCGAGCCACTCAGTTTCTCAAAGCGCCCTCAACTTTGAAGAGCGGCCGCTTCTCGCCGGACGGCAAGTGGGTAGCGTATTCCTCCAATGAGAGTGGACGATGGGAGATTTATGTAACCTCTTTTCCCGAAGCACATGGGAAATGGCAGGTGTCGAACGCCGGAGGAGATCAGCCGAGATGGCGGGGCGATGGTAAGGAACTCTTCTACCTCTCCACCGACAGCAAGATTATGTCTGTTCCGGTGAAAACGGGATCGAACTTCGACGCCGGCACCCCGACAGCGCTTTTCCAGGCCAATCCTCGTGAAATGTTTGCTACTTCCGAGCTGTTTTCCTACGACGTCAGCAACGACGGGCAGAAATTCCTCATCAACGCGCAACTGAAGACAGAAATGACACCCATGTCTGTGGTGCTGAACTGGAGCGCAAGGTTGAATTAATGACACTGTTACGGATCACACCGCAGGCCGTACGTTTGTGCACTCTGCATTCGGAAACGTAAGTGTCCCCTGACATCTGCCTGCGGCGCGCCAATGCTTGCGCCTGCCGATGCCTTCCTCATCCAACCGTACCCGGCAGGCTTAAGACGGCCAAGCCGCCGCTGACTGCGCGGGCGCCGCAGGCCCAAGGCTGACTCGGATTACGTTGAGCAATTCGTCATTGTCCGCGGGCTTCTGGAAAAATGCCGCGGCCCCAGCCTTGAGGGCTTTTTCTTCGTTGTTCTGCGGATCGCGGGCGCTCAGCACAATCACTGGCACACCCGAGAGGGCGTCGCTGTTCTGCAACCGGTTGAGGACGACAAACCCATCGCCGACCGGCAGGCCGAGATCCAGAATAATGAGCGCTGGGCGCTCTTTCTGGGCTGCGGCGATAGCGGCATAACCATCGCTGGCGGTGGTGACTTCGTAGTTGTTGGCCCGCAGCCGCAGCCGCAGGGCACGCAATAGATCGGGATCATCATCTACCAGCAGAATCTTCGGTCTTGGCATTGGAGTTCTCCTTTTTTGGTTCATCAATTGGAATCCTTGGTGCTTTTTCTGACGCCCAACTGTTTTCGTTCCATACTCTTTAGAATCATCTGCGTCACCCGATCAGCTACGTCTTGAACCTGCTGCTCGAGGCCTGTGCCCGGATTTGGGGGAGGAAGCTCAACGGGAACCGTGGTGACGGTCAGCGTGCATTTAGTCTTGAGACTGCCCAGGCGCTCCAGTTGCTCGCGAATGCGCAACGTCATGGCCCCGGAACCCTGCAAATCCGTCGATGCCACCACAAACAAAGTCTCGGTCGTTGCCGAGGTTCCCATCGGGGGCAGAACCAGGTCTTTGTCGAGATACACGCAATGCCGCAGGATTTCCAGGCATTGACGCCAGGTATCCTTCCAGTTGCCGCGGGGAAGACTGGAGAGCGGCGCGAGTTCGACGCGCACCAGCACAAAAGCCGGACGCAGACGATCCTCATGGGTGATGACCGGTGTAAGCAGCTTGGCCAGGGAGTAAACGGGCAAAGTGAAGGTGAACGTGCTGCCCTGTCCCAGCTCGCTCGAAACCCAGATTCGTCCCTGATGCATGCGCACGATTTCCCTGGAGATGAAGAGTCCCAGTCCTAACCCGGAGCGGCTGTTGTCAACAGAATCGGGGTCCTGATAGAGGCGCTCGAAGATCAGAGCTTTGGCTTCCGGACCGATGCCGCGGCCGGTATCGCTCACCGAAATGTAGACGTAGCCCGGGTCGGCTTCCACCATGCAGGCCTTCACCACGACTGACCCGTCCTGCTGCGTGAACTTGATCGCATTGTCCACCAGATTGATGAGCACCTCGAGCACCCGGCTGGGATCGGCATGCACCAGGGGCAGCCTTTGATCCAATCCGATTTCCAGACCGATTTTCTTCCCATCCGCTGTGGGCTTCAGCATGGTGACCGCCTGCTGAACCAGTTCGCGCAGGGAAATGCATCGTGGTTCGACCCGCATCTTGCCGCTCTCGGCGCGAGTGGCTTCGAGCAGGTCGCGGATCATGGCATGCAACTGATTCACGCTCTTCAACACGGTCTTCAGGTGGTCGGACTGCTCGGGCGCCACGGGCCCTGCTAATCCGTCCAGAATCAAAGTCACGTATTGATGAATGCAGGTCAGGGGCGTGCGCAACTCATGGGAAACGTGCGACAAGAACTGGTTCTTGAATTCCAGTTGTTGCTTTTGAGCCATGTCCAGGGCGCGCAGCAAACCCTGACGCTCCACGGCGTAGCGGATGGCGCGCTCCAGCTGCTTGCTGGAAATGTTGCCCTTGATCAGGTAGTCCTGCACTCCCTGATGCACGGCCTTCATAGCCAGCGCTTCATCGTCCTGGCCGGAGAGCACGACGACGGGCACGTTGGGCGAGTGTTCGAGAACACGCCGAAATGTTTCCGCGCCGTGGCTGTCCGGCAGGTTCAGGTCCAACAGCACCACGGAGGGCGTTTCCTTCGTCAGCGAGGCCAGGCCTTCGGACAACCGGTTGACACAATTCACGGTCACCGGAGATTGCCCTTCGACCAGACGCAATCGAACCAGGTCCGCATCTCCCGGGTTATCTTCGATGAGCAATACTTGCGTGGTTTGGTGATCCATTATTCTCCTTGTGGCGGCAGGACCGCAGAGCCCAGCCAGAATTCCTCAATCGCTTTCACCGCGGAAAAGAAATCACTCATGTTTCCCGGCTTTCTGATGTAGCAATTCGCTCCCATTTCGTAGCTGCGGACAATATCCTGGCGCAGCTCGGAGGTGCTGAAGATTACGACTGGAATGCGCCGCAGTTCCGGTCCTGCCTTCATCGCAGCCAGCACCGCCAGACCGCCTCGCTTCGGCAGATTCAGGTCGAGGATGACCAGATTGGGCCGGGTCGCGTTCACGTACTTTTCCCTTTGATTTAAGAAGGCCAGCGCTTCTGCACCGTCGCTTACGCTGTTGATCTGGCTGCGATGCTTGCTTCCCGCCAGCGCCTCGCGAAGCAGGGCCACATCGGCGGGGTTGTCATCCACCACCAGGAGTTCGAGCGGCAGCTTCATGGGCGCGCTCCTTTTACTTCATCAGGACCTTGGCAGGGCATGGTGAACTTGAAGCTGGAGCCCGGACCGCCTTGTGACTCCACCCAGATCTTCCCGCCATAGCACTCGACGATCTTCTTGCAGATGGCCAGGCCGATGCCGTTGCCCGCATACTCGCTGCGCCCATGCAAACGCTGGAAGACCACAAAAACATTCTCCGCGTATTGCGGCTCGATTCCGATTCCGTTATCGCTTACGCTAAACTGCCATTGCTCGCCCACTTTCTCAGCCTGTACTGAAACTGCCGGCGGTTCTTTGCCGTGAAACTTGATGGCGTTTCCGATCAGATTCTGGAACAGCTGCACGATCTGCGTGCGATCTGCCCAGAGCGTAGGGAGTTCGCCGTGGGTCACGACGGCGCCACTCTCTTGAATCGCGGAGGTGAGAGCCAGCAGGGTTTCTTTCACCACGTCATTGCAATCAAAGCTTTTGCTAGCCTCCTTCCGTCCGACTCGGGAAAATGCCAGCAGATCCTGAATCAGGACCTGCATCCGCAGAGCTCCTTCGCTGGCGTAGCCAATGAACTTGTCGGCATTCTCGTCGAGTTTGCCGCGATACCGTTCGGCCAGCAGCTGGGTGTAGGCCGTCACCATGCGTAGCGGCTCTTGCAAGTCATGCGAGGCCACATAGGCAAACTGCTCCAGGTCGGCGTTCGAGCGGGCCAGTTCATCCACTTTCCTGGCCAGGTCTGCTTCTACCTGAAGGCGCAAGCCGCGTTCGTGTTTTTCCCGCAAGGCGCGGCGAATGACTTCCGGCAATCGTGCCAGGGCATCTTTGAGCACGTAATCGGTAGCGCCCTGCTTAATGCATTCAACGGCGGTAACGTCGCCCAGCGCACCTGAGACCAGAATCATCGGAATATCCAGACCTTCGCGGCGGATCACGCTGAGGGCGTCCATCCCTTTCCAGCCCGGCAGGTTGTAGTCGGCCAGCACCACCTCGGGTGAGTTCGTGTGAAGTGCCTTGATGAATGCAGATTCATCCTGCACTACGTCGGCAGTGACATCGAAGCCATCTTTGCACAGCGCGCGCACAGCCAGTGCCGCGTCGAGCGGGTTGTCTTCCACCACCAGCACCCGCAGCTTGACCTCGTTCTGGACGGATGCTTGCTTTTCAAGCTTGGTTCCTGTACTCGTCATATCGCCTGCCCCGCCGAATGCGGACTGCCATTCGTTACCGGAGGCCGGTTCGTCACCAGCCAGTACAGTCCCAGCAGCTTCACCATTTTCCGAAACTCGTCGAAGTCCACCGGTTTCTGGAGGTAGCTGTTGGCGCCCAAGTTGTACCCGCGAACCAAATCCCGCTCTTCCCGGGAAGAAGTCATCAGGACGACGGGAATGATCTTGGTTCGCGGATCGTCTTTGACTTGCTTGAGCACCTGCATTCCATCTACTTTGGGCAGCTTAAGGTCGAGTAGAACCAGCTTGGGCGGATGATCGAAAGACCGTTGAACGTGGGGTCCCATGCAAAATAGAAATTCCAACGCTTCCTCGCCATCACGCGCGATAAAGACGCGGTTGGCCAGATTCTCGGTGCGCAAGGCATGCAAAGTCAGGTCTACGTCCTCCTGACTATCATCGACCAAAAGAATATCGACTTCATTCGAATTCATGACTGGACTCCGGCGACAGCGGCGTGATGGGTGACAGTGCTGGCTTTTACCTGGGCAGGCACGGCGATCTCGAGGGTGAAATAAAAGGTTGCGCCCTTATCCAGTTCCGCCTCCGCCCAGACTCGGCCTCCGTGCTTGTGAACGATGCGATGCACGGTGGCCAGGCCAATCCCCGTGCCTTCGAAATCCTCGGCCCGATGCAGACGCTGGAAAACTCCGAACAATTTGTCGCTGTACTTCATGTTGAAGCCGACGCCGTTGTCGGAAATGGCAATGACCATCTGCCCGTCTTCTAGCCGCTGACTGATCTCGATGACGGCGCGGTCCCGAGTCCGAGTGAACTTGAGAGCGTTGGCGATCAGGTTTTGAAAAACCTGTTTGATCAGGATGGGATCGCACTCCGCCGTGGGCAGTTGCGCAATCTTCCAGGTCACGGCTCTGCCCTCGGTTTCCGGCTGCAGCAGCGATACGACATCTTCGATCACCGAATTCAGTTGGGTGGGCTGGAGATTCAAAGCGTGACGGCCGACTCGCGCCAGATTCAGCAGTTCATCCACTAGCAATCCCATGCGCTGAACCCCGTCTGCGATGCGCTGCAGATGTTCGCGGGCTTCCGCGTCCATTCTGGGGCCGAAATCCTCGATCAAAATCTTCGAAAAGCCGCCGATGTGCCGCAGCGGCGCCCTTAGATCGTGGGAAACGGAATAGGTGAAGGCTTCCAACTCCTGATTGGCGGCCGCGAGCTGCGCGGTGCGTTGTACCACCCGGTCCTCGAGTTCTTCATTCAACTTGCGGATTTCCTGCTCGTCAGTTTTTCGTTTTGTGACGTCGCGGAATGCCACTACGCCGCCGCGTGTGGCTCCATCCTTGCCTTTCAATGGGCCGCCGCTAATCTCGATCCAGACCCCCTCCTCGAGCTCCGGGTTGCGTAGAAAGATCTCGACTGTACTCACCTCGCCGCGAATGGCACGCGACAGGGGATTTTGCTCGCTCGGGAGGGGGGTGATGGTGTCGGGGAGGTAAACGCCGTAGTGTTTATTCCACTCGCCGGGGGGAACATTTTCCGCACCCATGCCGACGATCCGGGTGGCGGCGGGATTCCACAAGATGAATTTTCCCTGCTCGTCGGCGGCGATCAGCCCTTCGGCCATGCTGTCCAGCACCGATTGCAGCATCAGAGTCTGAGTCTCGAGGGCTTGCTGCGAGCGGAGCAATTCCTCGGCTTGCCGGGAGAGTTCTTCCGTCTGGTCGGCCAGTGCGTTAGCGGTACTTTTCTGCTCGGTAATGTCCTCGATGATGCCAAACATCCGGGTTGCGTTACCCGACAACTCGCGATAGTGGTCCCCGCATGCCCATATCCATCGAATATCGCCGTCCGCACAAACGATTCTGCATTCGAATTCCCATCGCTTACCCTGGCTCACGCAACTCTGAAAATTCTTGCGGACGTCTTCCCGATCATCGGGATGGACGTGGCGAAGGAAAATATCAAAGCTCCATTCCACCTGGAGCGATTGATAACCAAAAATCTGATCATGCAGCAAAGAACGGGTGGCTTGTAGCGTGGCGAGGTCGAGCTCCCAATAACCGAGCCTCGCCGTTTCCAGCGCAAAGCTTCTTGTCGCATCACTCTGACGTATGGCCTCTTCACCGGCTTTGCGTTCAGTGATGTCGCGGGCAATTTTTGAAGCGCCGACAATCGCGCCGCTACTGTCTTTAATCGGCGAAATCGTCGCGGAAATGTCAATTTTCCTGCCCTCTTTCCGCACCCGGACAGTTTCGAAATGATCCACGCTCTCCCCGCGCCGGATGCGCCCGAGAATGTCGGACTCCTCATCGACACGCTCCGGCGGGATGAGCATCAGCATCGGTTGGCCCACGGCTTCCGATGCCGGGTAGCCGAATACGATCTCGGCGCCGCGATTCCAGGAGGTGATCGTCCCGTCCAGGCTCTTGCTGATAATGGCGTCATCGGAGGAATCGACAACGGAGGCCAGAAGGCTGGCGATCCCTACTTTGTCGAGGCGAGATGCGGTAGCACGCTTCACGGGCCCGATGACTCCTTGCCACATTGCTTTCGCGAAGAGGGATTGAACGAGGGGAGAGCGATGCTTTGCGATGCAGCCTCTTCAATGAGGTTATCGGCGGGGCAGGGGCTATCTTTAGGCTGAAAGTGGATTGATGGCGAGTTCCGGCAGACCGAGAGTGTATGCGGAGCTGTACCCCTTTGGGTGGGATCGAAATGCAGCGCTGGAGGTTTAGAGATTTCTCAGACTGGAAGCCGCTCCGGTTAAGGGTGTCGGAACATTAGGAGGCCTTCATCCCGCTTTGCGTTCGTCTTCGGTGGCTTCCGGCAAGGTGTCCTCTTCATCCCACTCGAACGAGAGCGCCCGCGCTGTGGTTTCGATGGGGGCTAGTTCCGGAATGTCGTCGGCCACCGATGCGCCCAGCTCGGCAAACTTGCGCGCCGAAACCAGCACCCGACTCTCGAGCGACCCCACGGCTTTGTTATAAGACTCGACGGCGCGGTCGAGTCCCGTGCCCACCTGGGCGATATGCCCTGCGAGAAGCCGCAGCCGGTCGTGCAGTTCCTTGCCGAGTTCGCTGATTTGCTTGGCATTGCGCGCCAGTTTTTCCTGATTCCATCCGTAATTCACCGCTTTCAGCAACGCGATCAGCGTGGTCGGCGATGCTGGAATCACGCGACTTAGCACTCCCTGCTCAATCAAGCTGGAATCTTGTTCAAGCGCCGCGCTGAAAAACGTTTCGCCGGGAAGAAACATCACCACGAACTCGGGCGTGGGATCGAACTGCTCCCAGTAATTCTTGCCGGCGAGAGTTTTCATGTGATCGCGAACCTGCCGCGCATGATTGGCCAAACACGTGCGCCGGGTTTCTTCGTCGGTCGTCTCGAACGCATCGAGAAAGGCCTGCAGCGGCGTCTTCGCGTCGACGACAACGTTCTTGCCGCCGGGCAGCTTCACCACCAGATCAGGCCGCAGTCGTCCCGTCTCTGTGGTCACCGACTCCTGCTCAGTGAAATCGCAGTAAGAGAGCATGCCGGCGATCTCGACCACGCGGCGCAACTGAATCTCTCCCCAGCGCCCACGCACGTTCGGAGTGCGCAGCGCCCGCACCAGATTTCCGGTCTGCGACTGCAACTCTTTCTGAGTCGTGATGAGCGATTGGACCTGGGCGCGCAGTTCGCCGTAAGCATCGCCGCGCGCGACCTCCATCTGCTGAATCTGGGCATCCACTTTATTCAGCGAATCGCGCACCGGAGCGACCAAATCGGCTACAGCTTTCTGCCGCGCGTCAAGATCGCCTTTCGCCTGGCTTTGAAAGCGCTTCAGGGTCTCCTCAGCGATCGCCAGGAAAGATGAATTGTTGCTCTTCAGGGCGTCGGAGGCCATGGCCTTGAAGGCATTGCGCAAGTCTTCGCTCGCACGAGTGACTAGTTCGATTTTTTCGGCGTTGTTCCTCCGTTCGGATGCGAGATCGGACTCGAGCCTGGCCTTGGCAGCGACCAGGTCGGTGTGGGCCTTCTGAAGCCTCACGAGATCGGCCTTCCCGGTCTCTAATTCCTTTTCCATCAAGGACAAGCGCGCTCTAAGCGTAGCGGTTCGCGAGCGCAGCACGAGCCAGGCAAGCACGCTGCCAAAGAACAGGCCGATGACCCATATGATCCAAGGTTCCATAGCGAAAGTAACTTCTCAGGTTGGCTTCCAGCCTCTAGCCTAGCACTAGCGGCAAGTTTTGAACCTGCAGTCAGATCCCCCCAGGTCGAGTTGAGTGGGCCAGGCAATGCCAAAAGCCTGTATGAGGGATCAACCGAGTGATCAATAAAAGATTCGTGATAGGGCTTTTGCTGGTGGCGGGTGCCGCCTCGGTTTCGCCGTCGTCTCAAGTGATGGCGGCCTCCGGGGGAAACGACGGTCCTGCGGGCCAATCCGCGCAGCACGCGACTCTAAAGCCGGCTGCTTCAACTGCTCCCGACATTTCTTTCAGCGATTACGATTCGAAGGCCGAACAGCAGCTTCTGGATCTGGCGAATGAGGCGAGGGCGCAGGCCGGTGCACCGCGTCTGACGCTCGATGCCGGTCTTTCCCGCGCGGCACGCGCGCACGCCGACGCGATGTTTGCGGCGCGGCAACTTTCACACCAGTTTGAAGGTGAACCCTCTCTTCCGCAACGCCTGGCCACTGCGACTTCTACGCAACTCGATCAGGAAGGCGAGAATGTCGCGCTCGATTTCGACGCCGAACAAGGACATCAACATCTCATGCTGTCTCCTCCGCATCGCGCCAACCTGCTCAACCCGGCTTATAACGTGATCGGGTTGGGCGTGGTCCGCAGCGGTGACCGGCTGTACATTGTGCAGGACTTTGGCCACGCCCTCCCGAACTACTCAACGGCGGAGGTGAAGGAGCGGATTGCGGCCACCGTGGCGCAAGCGCGGCATCAGGCCAACCAACCCGATCTCCTCCGCAGCGATTTGCCTAACGCAGACGCGGCGGCCTGTTCCATGGCGCAAGCCGACAAGCTCGGCACCGGCGCCGTTCATCAGCTCGCGCAACGCTACACCGTCCTGACCTACACCAGCGTGCATCCAGAGACGCTGCCCGCAAATGCCGGCCGCGTGCTGGCCGGCCACAATCTGCGCAGCTTCTCGGTGGGCACCTGCTATGCCCGCACTGAGACGTACCCCACGGGCGTGTATTGGGTCGTCCTGTCGTTGGACTGAGCGCTAGAAATCGCACCCTAGGCGTGAATCTGTTCGAGGTGCTTCAGAGTGGGCAATGACTTGATGGACTTGCCAGCCTTTTGCTCGGCGAGCCGGATTTCGTACAAGCTCTGTAGATTCAGCCAGAATTCCGCCGTCGTGCCAAAGAAATGGGCCAGGCGCAAGGCCGTGTCGCCGGTAATGGCGCGCCGTCCATTCAGGATTTCAGTGATGCGGTTGGTTGGAACCTCGAGTTGCCGCGCCAGCTCGGCGGCGCTCATTCCCAACGCGCTAAGCTCTTCGGCCAAATGTTCCCCGGGATGAATTGCAGTTACCGGCATAGCATTCTCCTAATGGTAGTCGACAATCTCCACGTTCGAAGGGCCAGAGGTACCTTCCTCCAGTCAAAGCACACACGCCACTGGTCATTGATGCGGATGCTGTATTGCCCCTTTCTGTTTCCCCTCAACACTTCAAGACGGTTGCCGGGCAAAACGGCGAGATCCCGCAGGGTGACAGCCGCTTCCAGACGGTCAAGTTTTAGTCGCGCCGGACGCTCGATACCCGAAAGGGCTTTGACTCGTTTACCAACTGCGAAGTCTCTGGTCCGCTTGTCGCGGTAACCGAGGATCACAATTTAGTATAAACAGACTTATCCGTTACGTAAAGCGTATTTTACGGCACTGTCTAACTTGAAACCACGCTACGGCGTTAATGGCAAACCATACCCCTGGCTCCGCAAAGCCGCTGCGCGGGAGGCATCGGCAGGAAGTGTGAGGGTTGTAACAAGGTGTTCTTCGAACCCAATGAAACGACGCAAGGGCAAATAAAGCCCTACGGCCCGTGGAGCTATTCTGATCGTGTTTTTTGTTGGCGGCTACTTCACAGGAACGCTGTAGTGCGACGCCACGACCCGCCACTTGCCAGAGTTCTTCATCCAGATATCGGTGAACCGGTCGTGATACTCATAGCGTTTGCTGTTGGACTCGCCTATCTCGTGATACGCGCCGGTTACGACGGCAGTGTTCCCGTGCATACGAACCTTGAGATCTGACATCTCTGCCACTTCCACGTGAACCGAAGGTTCGGCGCTGTGGCTGATATAGCCAGTCTTGCTGTATGTGCTGCCATCTTCAATGGTGATGACGAAGTCGTCGGCCAGCAGGGAAGAGAGAATGTCAACTTGACGATGCTTGTACGATTCGGTCCATTGCAGTTCCAGCGAACGAATGTAGGCAGCGTCAGGTTTGTCCTGGGCTGCCACAGGGGTTAGCAGCGCAAGAAAAAGGCAGCAAGTGAGGGCGGGGGTTAAACGCGAGTTCATTCTTTTATGTCGCACAAATTGCGGGCTGCCGCAAGTTCCTTCTCTGGGCCAACCGGCGCGACTGACGGGTTGAGCTGCTTGCCAGGGCAAGGCCACACCAGCTGTCCCTGTGCTAACCTTGCCCCTGCCCTCCGTCTGCGGTTCCATGTATGGAATCCTCGGCTCAAGTTCGTTTGCCCCAGGTTGTCCCTCACGATATCCGCATCGGCACGGCGGGTTGGTCGTACAAAGACTGGGAAGGCATTTTCTATCCGTCGGGCATGTCGCACCGCAAGCAGCATCCGCTGGAGTATCTGGCGCGCTTCTTCGATACCACCGAAATCAACACTTCGTTTTATGGACCGCTGAAGCCGGAGTGGGCGAAGCTTTGGTGCCGCAAGGTCGCCGCGGTGAATAAGAATTTCCTCTTCACGGCGAAGCTGTACCGGGCATTCACGCACTCGCCCATCGCGGTGATGGAGCCTACCTCGGCTGCGACCATCCGTCCCACCGACGAAGACGAAATCCGCACCCGCGAAGGCCTCGACGCGATTGCGAGTGAAGGACGCCTGGGCGCGCTGCTTATCCAGTTTCCCGTGTCGTTCAAAAATACTTCTCTCAATCGCGAGTATCTCGACCGTCTGCTGCGCCAGTTCATCGAATATCCGCGAGTGGTTGAAGTGCGGCACTCCAGCTGGAACGATGCCGAAACCCTGGCTGCATTCACGCAAAAGGATGTCGGCTTCTGCAACATCGACCAGCCTGTGCTCGGACGATCACTTGCGCCCACTGAACACGTCACGGCTGCGATCGGCTACGTCCGCTTGCATGGCCGCAACTACGAGCAGTGGTTTGATTCCGACAATCGCAACGACCGCTATAACTATCTGTACAACCAGCGCGAACTCGCGGGCTGGAAGGAAAGAATCGAGAGGGTCGCCGAACGGGCGGTGACAACTTATGTGATCACCAACAATCACTTCGAGAGCAAGGCCGGCGTGAATGCGCTGGAATTGAAGGCCATGATAAGCGGGAAGCGAGTACTGGCTCCGCCCGCGCTGATCCAGAAGTATCCCGAGCTGAGAAACATCGCGGATGCAGCCGAAGACCAGCTCACTCTGTCATCCTGAGCGAAGTTGCCGTGCGCGACAGCGCACGGCAACACAGTCGAAGCACCCCATGCTTGCAGGCGCAAGCACCGGCCTCGCAAGGGATTTCCAGCAGGACTTTGTCCCCTAGGCTGTCATGCTGAGCGAAGTGGCATTGTCCGTAAGACAATCCCTTGCAGTCGAAGCATCCCTTATCCAAGCGTTGACCGATCAGCTTGCCGAAACGGATGAAGAAGCCCTAGCTGTTGTCGGTCTAGGGATAGCCGTCGCGGAATAGGGGGTTGCTCACCTTTGCCCCACAACCATAACTTCCTTTGCAAAGGTGGGCCGCGGTGCAGCCTGTAGAGCAGAAGGTGAGCAGGCCCGGAATTTCGAGTGCTCCGCGAAGGGATGGGACGCGGCGAGGGATCGATCAGCGGCCTTCGAGATTCTTGAGCCGGTCGGACAGGGACTCAACTTCGGCGTCCAGCGCGCGAAGAGCAGCGGCATGGCTCTTCTGACGCAATTCGACCGGGGATGCCCACTTGTGAAACTCGGTCAGCAAGGTGGTTTCAACCTTCTCTAACCGCCCGCTAATCCACTGTTTGTCTTCTTCCGTCAGCACATCCCAATTATAGGGCAAAGGCCCAATCTGATCGCAACGTTTTCTCGACAGGGCGGACCCGCCGCGCATTCCAAAGTTTTCCATAGCCACATTGTGTGACATCTGACCTTGTCCACAGCCTATCAATTGAGCGATCATAGTCGAGGCCGTGACAGTTGGCTGAAGCCAATTCGTCGCACCTCTAAGTCCTGTGTTGTCTAGATTTTGACCTCTAAGTCCTTTATCGGCTGTATTTTGCGGGCCAAAACATGTCTAAGCTGATGATTCCAGAGATTGAGGGGGGAGGGGGGTGGGATAACTAAAAGATAAACTTACAGCCCGGAACGCAGCGCACGGCTCCAAACGCACATGTGGATAGAGGGAAATTCGGCAAGACCTGAACTGGCGGCTGGCAAAGGGCAACCGCTCTTACGCGCCCATTTTCGCGTGGTCGGACAGGCGTTGCTTGTTGTGGCGCAGCGCGACGTTCATAAACACATTGCCCATCGAAGTTTCAAAGCAGATCATCAGCGCTTCGACATCCTCGCTGGTTTTGTCGCCTTCCTCGCTGGTGAGCAGCAGCGGGGGATGCACGCGGAAGTGGAAGCCCTGGTCGTTGAGCGCGCAAACGGCGTTGCCGACGACCTGGTTGGCGAGTTCGAAGATAGTCTCTTTGATCAGCCCGTCGGATTCGGGCAATTCCGCCCCTGCATAGTGGCTGGCCACGCGCACCGCGGTTTGCGGCTCGAGGTCCAGAATGATGCGGCCCTCGATGTCGCCCGAGAGCGCCACCATGCCAGCTACGCCTTTCCGGCGATAGCCATCCTCCTCCATCGCCAGGTGGCCCACTTTGGTGGTGCCGGAAAGTCCCTGCGACAGGACGGCATCAGCCGCGTTGATGAAAGGCTGAATCAGATCCATCTTCATGCGATTAGACCCCCGCGCCGGCGGCCCCGGCCACCGCGCCGTCTTCTCCAAGCACGTATTTAATGACCTCGTACAGCACTTCGGGCTTAACCGGCTTCTGCACGAAATGGCGCGCCCCGCGCTGCAATGCGGCCACAATGTTTTCCTGGTAGCCGACCGAAGACACCATGACGACGCGAGCTTCGGGATGCGCCTGCACGATCTTCTCGGCGGCCTCGATGCCCTCCATCTGCGGCATGGTGATGTCCATAAGTACGATGTCGGGATGCGTGCGCTCGAATTCGCTGATCGCAGTTAACCCGTCACCGGCCTCGGCCGCCACCTGCCCGCCAAAACTCTCGATCATGCGGGCCAGATTCTTGCGCGCGAACACGGAATCGTCCACGATCAAGTAGCGGACCGGTTGGCCGTCCTTACTGCGTTTCACTGGTGCAAACTGCTCCATAACACCCTCCCCTTAACATTCCATCACAGCGGTTACCCGCCGGCCAGATAACTCAGGTCCATAGGACCTGGGTCAAAAAGTTCGTTCTAACGCCCGGCGCGGAGTGCTTTTCCCGCCCCGCCGGTTTCCCCGTGGCCCTCGTTGCGGCCACAAAGAGCTTGTAAAGTGGCCGAAAGCCCGTCCAAAGCCACGATCCGCGTGGCATAGCCACGTTCGATGGCAGCTTTTGGCATGCCGAAGACCACACAAGATTCTTCGCTCTGCGCGATGGTCATGCCGCCGGCTCTCTTGACCGCGCCCAGACCCTCCGCGCCATCGTCGCCCATGCCGGTCATCAGCGCGGCGACTGCTCGCGGGCCGAATTCCTCGGCTACGCTTTGGAACAAAACCTCCACGCTCGGCCGATGGCCGTTGACTCGGGGCTCGTCATTCAGTACCACGATGTCGCCCATGGTCAGGCGCTTTACTTTCATGTGCCGGCTGCCCGGGCAAACCAGAACCCGCCCGGCCTGCAGAATGTCACCCGATTGAGCCTCTTTCACGCGCAGCGAGGACAACTCGTCCAGCCGGCGGGCAAACATTTCGGTGAAGCCTTCGGGCATGTGTTGCACGATCACAATCGCTCCCGGAAAATCCGGAGGCAGTTGCGCCAGCAGGAACTCAAGTGCCTGCGGACCTCCCGTAGAAATTCCGATCGCCACCAGTTTGCTCGGTGGCGGCGTCGACTTTCCGATCGAGATCTTTTCCGGCGGCGCTGCGGCCCGGAACGTTCCTGGGCGGACAACTTTGCAGTCGGCGGCCGCTTTGATTTTGGCAATCAACTCAGCCGCGGTCTCGGCCATGTGCGACGTGGCGTCCTGGGGTTTGGCGACGAAGTCGAACGCCCCCAGTCCCAACGCCTTCATCGTGACCGAAGCGCCTTCGGTCGAGTGGGAACTGACCACAATGACCGGCAACGGATGGCGGCGCATGATCTCTTTCAAAGTGTCGATGCCGTTCATGCCCGGCATCTGCAGATCAAGCGTGACCACGTTGGGTTTCAGCTCTTCGATCTTCTTGAGGCAGAAGGTTCCGTCCATGGCGGTACCGACCACATCGATCGCGGGATCGGCCTCGAGCATCTGCGGGATCAGCTTCCGCATCATGGCGGAATCATCCACCACCAGCACGCGTACTTTTTTCGTGTCTGGCATCATGCCTGGCCTCCCGCGCTGCTCAAGGGCAGCCGGGCGCGATCGGCGTGGTTCAGCAGGAGTCCGCAATTGACCATGCCGGCCGTTTCCGGACGCGTCCGCGCGACGTGTTCCACGACGGCGGGCAGATTTAGGATCAGCACAACCTTCCCATCGCCGAGAATCGAAGCGCCGTTTACCAGGTCGGTGGCAAAAGTCTGGTCGTCCAAAGCTTTGATCACCAGTTCTTCTTCGCCTTCCAGGGAGTCGACGATCAGTCCGTACTTCCGCTCGAGGACGGTGATCACCAGCACAAACAGCTTGCTCGATTTCCGGTCAACGTTGGCTGCGGAGGGGCGTCCCAGGCGCAGCAGCGGGAGCACCTGATTGCGCAATTGCAGCACTTCGTAGTTGTCGACCTGGTGGACTTCTGATTCCATGGTGCGGGCAATCTGGCTCACCGCGTTCAGCGGGATGGCATACAAGCGCTGCTCCACCCAGAACATCAGCGCTTTGATGATGGCCAGCGTGAGCGGCAGCTTCAGGCGGAAGGTCGTGCCCTGGCCCACGTGAGTTTCCACGTGAATCGTTGCCTTCAGCCGCTGGAGCACGCTCTGTACTACGTCCATCCCGACTCCGCGCCCGGAAACTTCCGTGACTTCTTCTGCCGTGCTGAATCCGGGCCGGAAGATAAAGTCCAGGGTTTCGGCTTCGCTCAAGCGCGCCGCGTCCTCCGCCGTCACCATTCCCAGTTCTATGGCTTTGGCACGAATCTTCTGGGCATCGATTCCCCGGCCGTCGTCGCTGATCTCAACCACCACCTGATTGCCCTGGTGATACGCATTCAATCGAATCTTTCCCCGCGCCGGCTTGCCCTGGCCCCTGCGTTGCTCGGCAGGCTCGATGCCGTGGCTGACAGCGTTCCGCACCAGATGGGTCAAGGGCTCGGCGATAGCGTCGAGAATACCTTTATCGAGGTCGGTTTCCTGCCCGGAGAGTTCCAGATCCACTTCGCGGCCGCACTGCCGCGCCACATCGCGCACGATGCGCGGGAAGCGTCGGAACAACTGGTCGACCGGCACCATGCGAATCTTCATCACGGAACGCTGCAGATCGTTCAAAACCCGCGCCTGGAAGGCCATGGCATCGGCGAACTTGCCGCGCAAAAGTTCCTTGGGATAGCGTTTGCCAAACTCGCCGAGCGCCTGCTGCAGCATGGACTTGCCAATGATGAGTTCGCCCACCAGGTTGAGCACGTTGTCGATGCGCCCGGCTTCGACACGCAGAATGTTTTCCACCAAAGCCTGCGACAGGCCAGGTTCTGGCACCGGAGTTCGCTCCTCGGCGGGAGTGCGCTTGGCCGAAGATGGGGCTGCCAAAACGGGCGACGCCGAAACTGGTGGCACCGAAACTGGGAGCGCCGGAGCAGCCCCAGGCGCTAGCTCCGCTTCCTGCTGGCCGATTGGCAGAGATGTCTTGGCCGGCGCAGAGGCCTCGATGAGGGTGACGGTGACGTCGCCGGCAATGGTCGGGATGTGACACTTGGCGGCAATCTGCTCCTGCGGCTGCGCGCTGGCAAACACGAACTCGACTTGCTTGGAGGCGGCTGGCGACTTTGCGTCCGGGCGCACCAATATGACCTGGCCGATGCCGCTGATCGCATTCTGAATGAGTTGCCGAGCGGCGATTGGCATGGTGCAGTTGGGATCGATCTTCACCACGATCTCATACAGCCCGAGGCCGGCAACCTGGGCCTGGGCGAAGGCGCGCTTCTCTGCATCCGTCCAGTCTTTGCCTGAGCTTCGAGCGGGCTCGACGGATTTTTTCCGGCGGCGAGATTTCTTGACCACCGGGGCCGCAGTCAGCTCGTTGATTCTTTGCCGCAGATTCTCCGTGGCGGGCATCGCGCCCTTGCCATGGTAGGCCGCGAGCATCTCCGCAAAGACGTCGGCGGCGGCAAAAGAGATTTCGGCCAGCGCCGCGTGGGCGGCCGCACTTTCGAGCGTCAGCGCATCCTCAAACAAGTGCGCCAGCTCGCTTAACTCGCGCAGCCCGCAGGCCGCCGAATCGCCTTTCAGCGTGTGCACCGTGCGGCGGATCGAACGCACGATCTCCTCATCGCCGGGATGCTTCTCCAGCTTCAAGGATTCTTCGTTCAGCGCCTGCAGCAGCTCCTGCGAGGTTTCAAAAAACAGCTCTCGCAGTTCCGCTCCACGCTCATCGGGAGGATTCGTCACTCACGCACCTCAATCCGCTGGTAAGCCGTGCCGCTGTCGCGGTGTACCATTTGGAATTTCTCGGTCAGGCCCAGCAAACTTTCCGCGTGGCCCACGAACAGGTAGCCGCCGGGGTTCAGGCAGCGGTAAAACTTTTCAATCAGCCGCTTCTGCTCCGCCTGGTCAAAGTACATCATCACATTGCGGCAGAAGATCACGTCGTTGCGCTGCGGCAAGTACTCCGTCTTCAGATTGTGAAAGTCGAAGTGAACCATTTCTTTCAGCGCTTTCTTAATGGCATAGCGGTCGCCCACCTTGTCGAAGTAGCGCAGGCGGAAGCTGTAATCCACTGTCGACATCTGGTGCTCGTTGTATGCGCCTTCCTGCCCGGTCCGCAGCACCGAGTAACTGATGTCGCTGGCCAGGATCTCCACCCGCCAGGGCGGGGGAATCAACGGCTTGGGCATCGCCATCTCGACCGGCAGCGGATTGCGCAGGTAGTAGTAGGCCAGCGTGTCGGCCGCCATCATGCCCAGCGTATAAGCCTCCTGGCCGGTAGAGCAGCCCGCACTCCATACCCGAATCGAATATTCCCGGTGCGCCTGCTTCCGTTTCAGCATCTCCTCCAGCACGTGTTTCTGAAACAGGTCCAGCTGAGCCTTGTGGCGGAAGAAGCTGGTTTCGTTGACCGTGAGGTTCTCCACCAGTTTGGCCAGTTCCGCCTTGCCTTCCTTGCTGATCAGCAACCGGTAATAGGAGTAGAAGGAATCGATGCGGCATTCCTTCAGCCGTCGCAGCAGGCGGTCCTGCAGGAAGTGAGTGCGGCGCTCGTCGAAGTGCATGCCGCACTCCTGATACACCAGCGCCTGCAGCAGTCGCAGTTCCGCTTCCGTCAAGACAGGAGCAGGTGCCGCTCCGAATGTACTCATGCTTTCTCTCGTTCCTTGAATCAAAGGTTTCAAAGTTTCAAGGTTCAAAGGCCGGAAGATTGGGAACGCTCCCTCCTTTTTTGCCTTAAAACTACGCAACCTCAGAAACTTCTCAAACCTTGAAACTCTGAAACCTTGAAACTTTGAAACCTTGTCCTAACGCGCCGCTGCTCCTCTGGCTTCCGCCTTGGCGGTCTTGCCCTCCGCGCCGCCGCGCTCTTGCAGCAGGTTGGCCGGAGCCAGCAGTTTGGTCATATCGAGCAACACGATCAGGCGGCCTCGAACCTTGCCCAATCCCGTGACACAGTTCAGTCCGCCTTCCTGAAATACCGCGGGCGGAGCCTCCACGTCGGTGCTCGCAATCTTCAGCACTTCCGACGCCGAGTCGACAATCAATCCGGCCAGCTTGCCGGAGTGCTCTACTACCAGAATCCGGTTCTGTTTCTTTAGCGTGGCCTGCTTGTCGCCAAAGCGCTTGCGCAAGTCCATCACCGAAACGATCTTGCCCCGCAGGTTGATCACGCCTTCCAGATAATCGGGCGCGTCGGGCACGGCAGTGATCTCCGGCACGCGAACGATTTCGTGCAACGAGGTGATGGGCACGCCATAAGTCTCGCGCCCGACCTGAAAGCCCACGATATGGAGTTCACGGCTCATATTTAGTTATTCGTCATCACCGGCTCATCGCGTGTTCTAGAGGCGGGAAGCTGCCGCCGCTGCCCGGCGGCCGTTCTGCGCTTTCTCCTCCGCCATCGTGGCTTGCCGCGCGCTCGCGGCCTCGTCTAGGGCGAAGCGATCCATGAACTCGAGCAGGCCACGCGACATTTTCGACATCTGCTCCGCCGATGCCGCCAGTTCGGTCGAGCCCGAGGTCGATTGCTGCACCAGTTCGCGCATCCGCTCCATGGCTTTCACCACGGCCTGCGCTCCCGAAGCCTGTTCTTCGACCGCCGAGTTGATTTCATGGGTGATTTCGTTCAGCCGCGTAGTGGCCCGCGCGATCTGCGATGAGCCATGCGATTGTTCGTTGGTGGCCGCCCCGATTTCCTGGGCGAACTTGTAAACCTCGGTGACCACGTTCGAGATCTTGCGCAGCGCCCCGTTCAGTTCGCCGCCCAGATCCAGGCCTTCGTTGACGATCCCGGTGGAGCGGTCCATGTTTTCGACCGCCTTGCGCGCTTCTTTCTGAATGCTCTGAATCAGTTCGGAGATTTCCTTGGTCGACTGCGCCGACTTTTCCGCCAGCTTGCGGACTTCATCGGCTACCACCGCGAAACCCAGGCCGTGCTCGCCGGCGCGTGCCGCTTCAATGGCTGCGTTCAGCGCCAGCAGGTTGGTCTGCTCCGCCAGATCGTCGATGACTTCGATGATCTTGCCGATGTCGTCGGCGCGCTGCCCCAGAGCTCCGATGATTTCTCCCGAGCTGGTGATCGTGGTGTTGATGCGGTTCAGCCCGTCGGTGGCCTTTTCCATGGTGGCGATGCCGCTGTGCACCTCTTCGCGCGAGCGGTTCGAAATGTCGAGCAGCACCTTGGCCGTATCGGCCACTCGCTGGATGGAAGCCACCATCTGGTCGATGGACGCCGAAGTCTCGCTCACGCTGGAAGCCTGCACCTGCGTGCTCTTCACCATGTTCTGCACGTTCACGCTCATCTCGTGCATGGTGCTGGTCACTTCGTCGATGGCAGAAGAAGCCTGCAACCCGATTTTGGCTGAATCGTCGGACGCGTTGGCCACCTGTCCGCTCGCGCTTGCCACCTGCGCCGAGGCGTCGCGCACGCTGCGGACCAGCCGGCCCAACCCTTCCACCATCCGGGCAAACGCATTGCCCAGCGTGTCGTGCGGAGAGCGCGGCTTCACCTGAACCGTCAGATCCCCTCCGGCGATCGATTCGGAAACCCCCGCCATCTCCTTGAGATAAGTGACCATCTTGGCGAAGGTGCGGGCCAGTTCTCCAATCTCGTCTTCGCGCGTGACGTCGATGCTGTGCTCTAAGTCACCCGTGTCGCCGATTTGCCGCGAAACCTTCATCAGATTGGTTAGCGGTTCAGTGATCGACTTGGCCGTAGTGATGGCGACCCAAATGCCAACAACCAGTGCGACCACCAGGGTTACGGAGGAGAACAAAATGGTCAGCGTACTCGCCGTCTGATCCGATTTACGCCGCTGTTCCACCAGCTTGCGGTTTTCCTCATCCGCCGTGTCGAGCGCGTCGGTAAAATTCTTTACCCACGAGGAAGCATCCTTCTGAAGGTAGTAAATCTGCAATTCAGCGACGGTGGCGTTGCCGGAATCCACGTCCTTGCGTTTGTCGATGAGAGGCTGGGCGAACTCCTTGCCCCAGGCCTGCGCCAGCTGTCCCACCTTGGCCAGCGCCGTGCGCTCCTGCTCGGAGTTAGCCAGCGACGTTCCCTGTTGCAGCTTCTCGTTGAGCGTTCGCAGGCCCTCACTCATCCGCTCCACTTCCCGGGTGTCACCACTGAGGAGGTAGTTGCTTAGATAGAGTTGGTTCTGCATCATCTGAGAGCGCACGTCGTTGGTAGCGCCGGCCAGGTCGAGCGACACCTTGGCCGCGTCCTTCGCGGCGTGCTCTCTCAGCACCGCCACCAGGTTCACGATGAACAGCATCACCACCATGATGAGGATGATTCCGAAATTCTTGTACAGCTTTTTGCCGATCGTCATGCCGTTTTCTCCCGGCCGCCTGTTTGCCCTTCTCTTGATGCTGTCTACTGATGCGGTTCGAACTTGAAATCCACTACGCCGGAGCTCTCTACCGCTGCCGGCTCAAAGCGCCACTTCCTGACTGCGTCCAGCGCCGCCCCGGCCAGCACCGGGTGTCCGCCCACTACCTTGGCATCCTTCACCGTGCCATTCGCTGCCACCACGACCTGGATCTTCACCGTGCCCGTGATCTTCATCTTCCGCGCTAGGTCGGGATACACCGGTTGCACTTTGGTCTTGGCCCGGCGCGTGATCTCGACTTGCTGATCCTGCGCTCGAAGTCTTGTCACTCCCAGGCCAGCCGTCATTGCCGTTACGGCCAACCACACTCCTACCTTCCGTAAAGACACAGTTCCTCCTTGGCAATAATCGTGGCGATGCCATTGGAGCAACGGCGGGGCCACGCCTCGGTTTTTGAGAAAACCAAGGTAACTCCGGGGATATGGCTGAAAAATCAGCACTTAATGCAATCGGACCCCCGTTTCCTCTACCCCCGGCCAGGATTAGGCTTGTCTCATCTTCGCCTTTGCATACAATTGATTCTCACAGTGAGATCCGCGTCCCCCTGTTTTTCTCGGGATTTCACACTTTGGCACCCGCTCACCCATTTCCCTTGACTCAAATTGAGATGGCGGATAGTTTTCCATTAGATTCAATCACTTGTGAGAATCATGAAAATCCTGCCCTGGCCAGCGGTGACTTTCTGAAGATGACCGAAGGCAACTCGACGACGACGCCGGAAGCCCGCGCACTGCCCGATTCCGACGATGCCTTTCAGAAGCTCCTCTTGCGGATCGCAGCCAAAGCCGCGGAACGCGCCGACGCCCGCTCCCTGATTCAGCTCTTTTGCCATGCCACCCGCCAGTTCTTCCAGGTCAGCGGGGTTTATTTCTGGCGCCGTCACTCCGGCGACGAACTCGTTGGGGAGCAGGCCGATGGCAAGCTGGCCGAGCGTTTCGTCGGCATCCGGCTGCTGCCCCAACAGAGCGCAATCACCACCGACGCCGTGCGCGGCCGCCGGACCATCTTCGTAAACCACTTGCAGTCGAGCCCGACCGTTCCCGCGTTGCTCCAGTTTGAGGCTCGCTCGCTGATGGCCGCTCCCCTGGTGGTCTTCGATGAAGTCATCGGAGCGGCAACCTTCCTGCATGATTCCGATGAAGGATTTTTTAATGACGACCTCGCTGCCAAAGCCACCATCCTGGCCGGGCAACTGGGCAGCCTGTTGGAAGCAACCCGGCTGGGCGAAGCCTCACGCGAGGAGCACCGTCGAACCCAAATCCTCGCTGAGGTCGCGAACGCCCTGCACGGAACTCCCGATGTAGCCGCCGTCATCGAAGCCCTGGCGGATCGTCTCCGCCTGCTCCTGCGTACGCGTCTGGTCTCCGTTCTTCTGCGCCGCGAAGGACCCTTCGAGCTCCGTGCCGTGTCCGCGGAAACCCCCCAACTGGCGAATTCCTTCCGCGCCGGGCACGACCGCCAGACCATTCGTTTCGCCACTGATCTTGCCCAGCGTGCAGTTTCCGCCGGAGAGGCCATCACCATCGCCATGAGCAGCGATCAGCACTCGCTCGGCAGCATGATCTCCCCGGGAATGCTGATTGCCGCACCTTTCCGCACTTCCCGCACCCAGGGGGCAATCCTCATCTATCCGCGTCACGACGGAGTCTTCACCGCCGAGGAGAAGTCGCTGGTCTCGGCCATCGCCGGCTTCGGCGCAGTCGCGGTCGCGCACGCGGAACTCTGCGCCACGGCGCAAGGCCAGGCGCATGAACTGCACCAGTTGCTCGAGATCTCTTCGGAACTCAGCTCGAGCGCCGACCTCGAACATTTTCTGCAGGCCTTCGTGGTGCGTGCCACGGACTTCCTCGGTTTCGGCCGCTGCTTCATCGCCCTGCTCGAAGAAGGGCAGTTCCACGTTCGCTATGCCGTCGACCGGGGCGAGCCGCAGCGCGTGGATACCCTATTCCCGGAAGGCATCGCCACTCGCGCCCTGCGCTCCAGAGAAGTCTTCTGGTCCGACGATGTCAGACAACTGGCCGGCGCGAATTTGGAGCTCGTTGCTCAATACCACGCTAAGCAGTTGCTGGCCGTTCCGCTATTGGGCGCCGAGGGGCTTGTGCTCGGCATGTTTGGCGTGCTCGATCGGCTGGATGGAACCGGCATTTCCCAGCAGGATATTCGCCGCGCCCGCGCCCTGGCTGCTCAGGTTTCGGTAGTTCTCGAAGTTGCGCACAACCTTCACCAGGCCGAGCAACACCGCCGGCGCTCGCAAGCTCTGGAGCAACTGGGGCAGGAAATTGATGGCCTGCTGCGCCTGCCGGATTGCGCCCGCAAATTTGTCGAGCGCGCCGCCGAATTAGCCGGCGCCCGCGCCGGTGCGGTCGCCCTGTTTCAGGAGGGACGATTTCAGACGGTCGCGATGCATCCGCTGGCTCGAGCGGCTGGCTCGGTTCCCGATCGTCCGAATGACGACCGTCCGAATGAAGGCCGTCCCAACGAAGCTCGTCCCAACGAAGCTCGTCCCAATGAAGATCACGGGTTGCAACAGAGATTCGCCCATGCCCTGTCCGACTTGGTCAAGAAGCGAACGGAGGCGATCGTCTCCGGCTCAGCCTCCGAACTGCTCGGTGCTGACGTCGCCTCAAGTTTAGGCTGGGACGACTGCGTAGTGGTGCGCCTTCCCGGTTCCAACGGAGAACTCACTGGCGTGCTCTGCCTCTCCGGACGCGCCCGCCCGCTCACGCCTGAAGACCGCGAACTTCTCGAAGCCGTTGCCGGCCATGCCGCACGGGCTCTGGAAAATGCCCGGTTGTTCACTCGCATCGAACAGGCGAACCGCCATTGGCTGGAAATCTTTGATGCCATCACCGACTTCATTGTCGTGCACGACGAAGCCGACAAGGTCCTGCGCGTGAACCGCTCTCTGGCCGCCATGATCGGCGTGGCTCCCAGCGAACTGATCGGTGTCAACATGCGCGCCCTGCTGGCTTTGACCAGCGAAGCCACCCTTTATTCCTGTCCTTTTTGCCGCTCCATGGGCGAAGACGGCGACGAATTCGTTCATCCCGCTCTGGACCGCACTTATCTGGTCTCCACTTCTCGCGTGCATGGCGCTTCCGGCGAAAGCCTGCAAACCATTCATGTGCTCAAAGACATCACGGACCGCCGCGAGGCCGAGCGCCGTTACCGCGAATTGTTCGACAACATCCAGGAAGGATTGTTCTTCAGCACTCCGGAAGGCCGTTTCGTCGAAGTCAACGATGCCCTTGTGGCGATGCTGGGTTATTCCAGCCGCGAAGAACTCCTGCAGGTGGATATCCCCACGCAGGTTTATTTTTCTCCCGAGCAGCGCCAGCTGCACGCCGAAGCCTTGGAAAAAGATGGCCACCTGCGCAACTTTGAAGCCACGCTTCGCCGCAAGAACGGTTCCCCGATCTATGTCCTCATCAATGCCTTCGGCATGTTCGACAATCTTGGGCGCCTGCTGCAGATTCGCGGCTTAATGCTCGACGTCACCGGCCTCCATACCTTCCAGTCGGAACTGCAACGGGAGCGCGACTTCTCGGGCAAGATTCTCTCGAACACTCAGAGCCTCATCCTGGTCGCCGATACCGCGGGCCTGATCAGCTATGCCAACCGCCGCTGGTACGAAGCCGGTTTCGAGCAGCGTGAACTTCTAGGGCGTCCCCTGTTAGAACTGGCCGCTCCTGGCTATGTTCGGCCTTTGTCGGATGCGCTGCAAGCCATTCTTCGCGGTGGACAGGTCGACAACCTGGAACTGCAGATTTTGCGAGGCAACGGTCATGCCGGCCAGTTCTCCGTCAATCTCAGCCCCATGCGCGACGAACAGGGCAACATCAACAGCATCGTCGTGGTCATGACCGACATCACCGACTCTTCCGAACTTCGCGACAAACTGGTTCACGCCGAGAAAATGGCAGCCGTCGGACAACTGGTCTCCGGCGTCGCCCACGAGGTAAACAATCCCCTGACCGCGATTCTCGGTTTTGCCGACTTGCTTCTGGAGAATCCCGACCTCCCTGCCACTGCGTTAAAAGACTTGCGGGTCATCCTGCAGGAAGCGCAGCGTACCAAACAGATCGTGCAGAACCTGCTCAGCTTTGCCCGCCAGATGCCGCCGCAGCGCAATCCCGTGCAGCTCAACCCCATCCTGCGCCGCACCATCCAGTTGCGCTCTTACGACTTCAACAGTCACGGGGTGGAAATCATCGAACACCTCGACGAAGGACTCCCCGACGTCATCGGCGACGCCCACCAACTGCAGCAGGTTTTCCTGAATATCCTGAACAACGCCTACGATGCCGTGCATGAAGTCGGCCGCCCCGCCCGCATCGAGATCATGACCACTAAAGTAGGCGATGCCGTCGAAGTTTCTTTTACGGACAACGGCTACGGCATTTCCCATCCCGATCGCATCTTCGATCCCTTCTTCACCACCAAGGAGGTCGGCAAGGGAACCGGTCTCGGCCTCAGCATCTGCTACGGCATCGTGAAGGAGCACGGAGGCGAGATTCTCTGCCGCAATAATTCCAACGGACCGGGAGCCACCTTCATTGTCCGCTTTCCCACAGCGCCCCACACCGCTTCTCTGAGTGTGGCTGCAGGAGTAATACAAAAATGACGACCCCCGCCGTTCGACCGGCCTTCTTACCTGTTCTGCTCATCGAAGACGAGCCATCCATCATGGCTCTGGTGAGCGCCACTCTCGAGCGCAACGGCTACGACGTCGTGTGCGTCGAGTCTGGCGCCGAAGCCCTGCGCCTGCTGGAAAAAGGCCAATACCTGGGCGTAGTCTCCGACATGCGCACACCCGGCGGCGTCGATGGCGCCCAGGTGCACACCTGGATTTCCGCCAATCGTCCCGATCTTGAACACAAAGTCGTCATCATTACCGGCGACTACGCCAACGAAGAAACTGTGACCACCCTGCGCAACATCGGCGCTCTTTATCTGGAGAAGCCTTTCCGTGTGCAGGACCTTATTTCCGCTGTCGAAAAAACAATGGGGAAAGCCCGGTGAATCCTGTGCTCGGCAAGTCGCCATTAGCCAAGACCGCTCTCAACAGAGATCTCGGCGGACCCGCTATGAGCAGAGATCTGAGCAGAGAAGACCTCCGCGTCCGTTTCTTGATCGTCGACGACGAGCAGAGCATCCGCAAGCTCTGCGTCACCGTCGGTGAAGCCCTGGGCTTCATTTGCCTCGAAGCCGACAGCGGCGAGTCGGCCCTGGCGCTCCTCGAAGAACAGCCAGTTCACGTTGTGCTCAGCGACATGGTCATGCCACACATGTCAGGCCTCGAATTCTTGGAGAAGGTAAAGAAACTTCTGCCCCGCACCGAAGTCGCACTCATGACGGGACACGGCTCCATTGAGACCGCAGTTCAAGCCATGAAACTCGGCGCCTACGACTACATCACCAAGCCGTTCTCTCCGCTCGAGGAACTCCGGCTATTCTTGCGCCGCATGGCTGAGAAAGTTCGCCTAGTCGAGGAAAATGAATTCCTGCGACAGCGCATGGATTCCGAAACCGCCGTGCATGGCATCGTCGGCTCCTCCGCCAAGATTCAGGAAGTGCTGCGGGTCGCCTCGCGGCTCAAAGACACGCGCACCGCCGTGCTCATCTCCGGCGAAAGCGGCACCGGCAAGGAACTGATCGCCCGCGCCATTCATTTCCGCGGCGCCTTTGCCAACCGTCCCTTCGTAGCCGTGGATTGCGGATCGCTCGTGCCAACGCTGATCGAAAGCGAACTTTTCGGCTACGAGAAAGGAGCCTTCACCGGTGCTCTGAAATCCAAACAGGGACTGTTTCAATCGGCCGACACCGGCTCGGTTTTCCTCGACGAAATCGGCGAGCTGCCCCTCGAGTTGCAGGCCAAACTGTTGCGCGTGCTGCAGGAGAAGGAAGTGCGTCCCGTGGGCAGCAACCAGCGCGTCAAAGTGGACGTGCGCATCATCGCCGCCACCAACCGCGATCTTGAAGCCGCCTACAAGGCCGGAACCTTCCGCAAAGACCTTTATTTTCGACTGAACGTTGTTACAGTACACGTGCCCGCATTGCGCGAGCGCCGCAGCGATATCCCCATGTTGGTGAACTGGTTTTGCGAGCGTTACGCTCCCGGCGCGGATCTGCGAGTCTCCAACACCGCCATGAAGGCGCTTATGAACTACGACTGGCCGGGCAACGTGCGCGAACTGGAAAACTGTGTAGAGCGCGCCGTCGCTCTGGGCAATGGAACCCTGATCGATCTCGGCGATCTGCCGCCCACCATCGCCGCCATGGGTTCCGCAGGATTAACTTCGACTGCATCGAAGCCGGGCTCGGATTCCGCGCCGGAGTTGGTTTCTGATCTCGCGGCCTCCGCCGAATCGAGTTCCGGTGAGAGCATGGTTCCGCTCTCAACTACAGACCTCGAAGATATCGAACGCGCCACCATCCAGCGCGTCTTCGAGCAAGTCAAAGGTGACAAGGCCCTCGCCGGACGCATGCTCGGCATCAGCCGCGCCACTCTCTACCGCAAACTCAAACGCTACAACATCAGCGGGACCGCAGGTTCCGGAGCGTCCAGCCACACGTTGCAGTAAAGGTGAGTGATTGCCTGAGCGGTGATGACATGAGAGAGCCATTAACGCCGAAGCAGAAAGCGTTATGCGTCGTGGTCATATTCTGTCTGAACACTCCCATACTGATCTTTATATTTTGTTACTCAAGCGAGTTTTCCCCCAGACAAGTGGGAGTCGCAGGTCTGCTGAATCTAGCTCTGGGAGTTCCACTGCTCGCGCTCATCACCGAAAAATGGATTCGCAAACTAAAATAGGCGAAGAGAAACACCGTCAAAAAAAAGCACCCTGAGAAACTCAGGGTGCTCTTACGATTTACATTTCTCAGGTTAGCCTCTATTCGCCCTGAGGCTTCTGCTGCTCCTTCTTCTGCTTTTCTTCTTCCTTCTTTTTCTCTTCCGGCGTCTGCGGCTTCTGTGGCGGCTTTTGCGGAGCGGGTGCAGGTTTAGCCGCCGCAGGAGGAGCCGCGTGCTCCGGAGGCGCCGCGGGCTTGGCCGCAGCAGGAGGCGTGCGCTGCTCTGGGCGGTCGGCCGGCTGAGGAGTCTGCGGCCTCGCAGCCGGTGCAGGCGGAGTTCTGTTCGGCGGAGGCTGAGTAGCTTCCGGCCTGGCTGGTTCCGGACGGTTACTTGGCTGCGCCGGCTCCGGACGGTTGCTCGGCTGTGTCGGTGCCGGACGACTATTCGGCTCGTTCATGGCCGGACGCTCAGCCGGAGCAGGTTGATTGGCCGGTCGATTCATCGGCTGATTCGCCGCCGGAGCGCTGGCGGGTTGACCCGGTCGTGCGGCTGCTGGCTGACTTCCCGGCAAGTTGGCCGGATGTCCCACATTCGGTGTCGCCGGCTTTGCTGGAGGAGCCACCTTCACCATCGGCCGCGCTGCCGCCGTGGCGGCCGGACGCAGCGTCTGCACTTCGCTTCTCGCAAGCGGCTGTCCGGGATGCGCCGCCAACGCCTGCTGCTGTTTCGCAAAAGGCACCGGTGGAGGCGGAGGCGTTTTCTTGGCGACCACTTGCCGGTTCGCGACTGCCGCCGGAGGCGCGGCTACGCGGCCCGCCGTCGCAGCCTTAGCGCCCAAAACACTCTCTCTCGTAGGAGCCACCGCGACCCGCGCACTCATCGGCGCCGCCGCGATATCACGCGCACTTACCGTAACCGCCACTTTTGCCACCGGCTGCGCGCTCACAAACGCGTGCTGCGGCACCACCATCACCGCACCCTGGACATTCCGGTTGGCATAAGTGATGTTCGTAACGTTGGTTGTGTTATTGATGATGGTCGTGCGGTAGATGTTTGTGACTGTGACATTCGTGACGGTCGTACTGCTGATGTTGACCCGGGTCACGTACGCTTCGCTGACGTGATACGACGGCACGTATACTTCCCGCGGGCCCAGCGCGAACCAGCCCACATTGCCGCCCCAGCCACCGGGTCCGCCGCCAATAAAGACCACCAGCGCGGGCGCGTAAACCGCCTGCACCGCCACCGGACCGGCCACCCAGCCCCATCGTCCGCCAACACTCACCCAGCGTCCGTAGTGAAAGGGCGCGTAGCCCCACGAGGAGTCATCCACCCAAGTCCATCCCCAGGGAGAGATCCAATCCCAATGGCCCTCGTGATACGGAGCCCAGCCGACAGCAACCCGGTTGGGAAACCACACATGGCCGTAGTTCGAATCGTCGCGCCAGTCGCCGTAATCATCGAGATCGTCATAGCCGACGACATCGTGCGACAGATACTGCGCCGAACGGGAAAAATCGTAGCGGTGATCGCGACCCTCGGACCAGGTGTCGAATTCATCGGGATCGTAAATCGGCTCGACATCGGCGTAGAGCGAGTCGGTGCCGCTGAATGTGCCCCTCTGTCCGCCACGCAGCGCAAAGCTCTGGCCGTTGCCGGTAGCCTCGCCTTCTCCTGCGCGAACACTGATGACCGTATAGTTTCCGTCGGCACTCGCCTCCACGCGATAGTGCCCAGGCTGGAAAACCGTGAATGCCTGGTTGGGCGTATCCACTTCGAAGTCATCGCCGTCACTCAGCCGGCGCACCGTAATATTGATCGCGCCCGAGGTGAGCTGGATCTGAACCGTTTGGTCGTCGAGGTTCAGGAAAGAGAAGCCGGTATTGGCCCCCAATCGAATCACCGCCGAGCCCACTTGTACTTCGGCTCGCGAATCCTGATCGGTCCACAGTTGGTCGCCCGTGCTCATGGGACGGTTGGGCACCGCTCCTACCCAATCCGTTTCCCCGGCTGGTTGAAATGAAACTGAACCCTGCAAGTAGCCGAGCCGGGCGACGCGGCCAGGCGGGTCGTCCTGATCCTGAGCTGCGGACCTTGTCGATACGGTGATGGTGGCGAGCGCAATGCCCAGCACGGCGCCCCACCAGCCCAATTTCTTCAGAGTTGTTTTCATAGAATTCCTCCCAAGCATCCTTCGCGAAACCCGAAGCCTCGCGGAATCCCCGTCAACGTCTATGGACGAAGTTTGTTGCCAAAATAGATGGACGAAGTTGGTTGCCAAAATAGGACCTGCCCGAGCATGTCCTACAGGAACTTCAAGACGAGCGTCCCGAACCCAAGCGCCCTGCGCCCGGCACACTCAGTGGATTGTTTAGTGCCACCAAGGATAGCAGATCAACCTGACCCTAGTTCTATCAACCCGAGTTCCAAGTAAATGTTCTGAGGTGAGACGCTTGTCTCACCTTGAGACCGATGTCTGCCCAACATCGGGTCTGCCCCATTCGCGGCGATGCTAACTCGCTGAAAACCCTAGCTCCCCAGTGCTAGTCCTTCCGTTTTGCACTGTGGTCTCGGTCGTGCATCTCTTTCTGCCGTAACCGCGCGTTCTGGCTCCCCAAGAACTCTTCCTAACCGGAAAGGGAGGGAGCCCAACCGCATTTATGCCGGGTATTGCCCCGGCCGACGGCCAAAGGCTGGACCAAGCTTGTCGAAGCGGGGCCGTCCAACAGGAGTGCAGGGAAAGGTTGGCATCGTTTGGCGCAACAAGGCACAGCTCAGTCGCGGACCGGGCAAACCAGCACCGTCGCCGGACTGGCGCGCTTTTTCCCCGAAGCTACGCCGGTTCGCATTCCGGTTCAGTTCACGCGCAACGGTAACGCGAGTAATCCGAGCCAAACCGGGAGGGCGGACGTGCAGGAAAGTACCGTCATCGAATTCGGAACCGCGCGTGAAGTTCTGTTTGCCTGCACCACGCCGCTGGAGTTCGCCGACATCCTGCGGCTGCGCAACTCGGATGGCTCGCTCGATACGGAAGCTTCGGTGGTTGCGGTGCAATACCACCCGGCCACAACCGTCGTGGCAGCCCGCTTTCTCCACTCAGTTCCCAACTGGATCGTGAAACCATGACTTCATCGCAACCGCCGTCGTCGCAGCCGTCGTCTTCACCAGCACCAGCGCCAGCTCTGGATCTGCCGGCCGTTTGGTCGAGTGCGCGCCGCCTTCATCCCATTTATGCCGAAATGGCCCGCGAGTTCGTCATCGACCTGCCCGGCTGCGCCGATCTTGAGGCCCAGGCGGACACCCCCGGGCGTGAGTCCGTCGAGCAGGCCCAGCAGTGGCTGAACCAGATGGATGACAAAATCCAGGTTCACCAGCTGCGTCAGTTCCTCCAAACCAGTTCGCTCGTAGATCCCGACGGTCTCATCGCCCTGCTCCAGCACTTCCTGGCCAAGACCACACGCAACGATTCCGTCCGCGACAAGATCGATTTCCTGCTGGTGCAGTATTTCAGCCAAAGCGCTCCCACCGAACTCGACGACAACAACGCAGACATCGCTTATGTGGCCCAGGCTCTGGAACCGGTTCTCGGCAAGGTCGAACTCAAGACTCCAGTGTGGTTGAACGCTCTGGACCGAGTACTCGATTCCTCTCGCCGCTGCCGCTCGCTCGACGAGTTGCTGCACGGCGGCGTGCTTGAGCAAGGACGAAAGGCCAAGACCCAGGCTGGTGATCTGTTCTACATGCCAGTGGCGCTGGTCGCGTTTACTCGTTTCGGATACTTGATGCGGCGTGCCTTCTTCCGCCTCATGCTCGCCGATCTCAATAACATTCTCGACGGCCTCACCGAGCTGGAAGAAAAAGGCGTGGCGACCATCGACTGCCGGCGCGCCCAGTTCTCCGCGCAAGAACCGATTATTCGCCTGCGCATGATCTGCCAGTCCTGGAAGGTCATGTTCCAGGCTGAGTATTCCTCCGGCCAGCCGCTGCGTATGCTGGTGGACCTTCGCGCCTCCGTAGATGGCGCTCTGGGTCGCGGTTCAGCCGCCAAAGACGCGGGATCTGCATCGGCCACAGCCGCACCGCGAGCCATGGCGGCGGCGGCGGCTGCAGGTGGTGCCAAAGCTGCGAAGCCGGCAGAGGCGCGCCAGACTGCATCTAAGGCGGCCGCCCCAAAGTCGGTTGCGCCGAAGCCGGTTGCACCGCCGGCCGCCGCACCGAAGGTAGCCGCGCCAAATCCGGCCGCGAAGCCCAAAGCCAAGTTTGCCGTCGCTAACGCCGATGTTCCTGATTTTGAAATCTCCGCCGAACCGCCCGAGTGGACTCCGGATGCGGACTCGCAACCGGGCAAAAAGAAATAAGCACGAAAAGGAAACTGGCAAGTGGATCATCCGACCGTACTCGTTATCTCCGACGACGTGGAGTTCTCCCGGAGCATCACCGCGCGCTGGCAAATGGAGCGCCACGTGCCCACGTTCACGCTGCTCAGCGGAGATCTCTGGCCACGTTCGATCGATAACTTCGCCGTCGCCATTGTCGGCCCCCTGCGTCGCGAAGTGCTTTCAGTTGTCCTGGAACCCTTGCACTCGACCCAGCAACCCTTGTTTTGCGTCTGTCAGGACGCGCCTATCGCGCAACTGGTGCGCGAGCGCTGGCCACGCACCTCGGTTCTGCGCTGTGACGAAAACTGGCTGAACGTTTTGATTCCGGCGGCTGGTGAAGCCGTGCTTCGCGCCGCCGCCGAAGCCCGCGCCCGCTCGTCCGAAGAGGCGTGCGCCACGCTCGAACGCCAGGCCATGCTCGGCCGCTACATGCTCGAGATGCGTCACGGCCTGAACAACGCGCTCACTTCGCTTCTGGGCAATTCCGATCTGCTGCTGATCGAACCCGGCAGCCTTTCGGCCCAGGCCCGCGCGCAGATTGAAACCATTCGCAACATGACGCTGCGCATCCACGAGGTGCTGCAGCGTTTTTCGTCGATTGAAAAGGAAATGAACGTTGTGGCTCAGCAGGTGGAACGCGATTCAGGCAAGTATCGCGTCGCCGCCGCTGCGGGCGACTGAAGCAATGCGACTGAAACAAGATTAGAACTGATTCACCCTCCCCTGGGAATATGCCGACCTGATCTGGCTCGACAGGCACGCGAAGTTTCTCGTTGCGCTTGGGGAAAGACTCTATGCATAAGTTAATCGCGACCAGCACCATCCTTGAACATGAGCTCTCGGAGCTGCGCTTGCTGGTCGAGCGCCAAACCGGAGTCGTTCTTGACTGTCCCAACAGCGCCCTGGCCGCTCACGTCGCCGATTGCATCGAGGCCCAAGGCCTGGGATCATCGACCGCGCTGCTGGACCGTCTTCGCTCCTCCGACCAGGATCCTTCCAGCCTGCCGTCCCTGCTGGATGGACTGGTCAATAACAACACCGGGTTCTTCCGTCATCCCGGAGCGCTCAATGCGCTGGCAAGGCAGGTGGTGCCGCAGCTCTGCGCGCGCAAGTCCGCCGACGGACCGAGCCCGCTCCGCATCTGGAGCGCCGGCTGCTCCACCGGGGAAGAGACCTACTCGATTGCTATGGCCGTCTGCGACGCGTTGAGCCACAACGGAGCGAGCTCTGGGAATAACGGAAACGGGTCGAACAACGGAAGCGGAAGCGGAAGCGGCAGCGGGAATGGCAACGGAAAGTCCGCCGCCGCGCGCAGCGGGGGCATCGCCGATAGCGCTCTGACTGCCTCGGGATCAACGAACCTCGGTATAGGATGGTCGATCCACATCGTGGGCAGCGACCTGCTCCCGCATAACATCGAGGCCGCGGATCGCGGCGTGTATCCCCAGTCCGCTCTGGATGGCCTGCCGCCGGCCACCATCCGCAATTATTTCTCGAAGATCAATTCGCCGGTGGTTTCGCCGAATGGCGTGCCCAGCGAAGCCCAGGACGAACCCGAATACCGTCCCGACTTTCGTACAAAGAGTGGCGCGTCCAACGGCGCGCAAGCCACTCCCGCGAGCGCGGCCCACCTGCTGGTGAAGCCTCGCCTGCGCAGTCTGGTGACTTTCAATTGCATGAACCTGGCCCGCCCCGGCTACATCGGACGCTTCGACTGCATCTTCTGCATGGACGTGTTGCCTCACTTCTCCCGCGCTCAGAAGATTGCCCTGCTCGAGCGCCTGCATCTCTACCTCGAACCCGGCGGATACCTTTTCCTAAGCCAGACCGAAAAGCTCTGCGCCCCCAACCTGAACTTCCGCTCCGAAACCTTCGACGGCTATACCTACCATCGGAAGCCGCTCGCCGCCAGCGCAGCGTATGGACGTTAGCGTAGCGCCGCCGTCCCGGCGGCTGTCGTGGCCGCCTTCTAGCCCCCTCACGCGAACAGAAACTCCTTTGTCCTTAACTCTTTAATCGTGTCCCTCAGTTTCGCCGCCTTCTCAAACTCAAACCGCTTCGCTGCCTCGCGCATATCACTCTCAAGCTTCGCGATGTAACCATCCAACTCCTCCTGCGACGTAAACTCCGGCATACCCTCGGCTTCGCCGCCGGTCAGGTCGGTGTAGTCGGCGGCGACGATTCCGGCCAGCGTCATGTCCAAAGGACGCACAATCGACTCCGGCGTGATTCCATTCTCCTCGTTGTATGCGGTCTGAATCGTGCGCCGCCGCGAGGTTTCATCCATCGCCCGTTTCATAGAATCGGTCATGCGATCGGCATAAAGAATCGCGCGCCCGTGCAGATGCCGGGCGCACCGTCCAATCGTCTGGATCAACGATCCCCACGACCGCAGAAAGCCTTCCTTATCCGCATCGAGAATCGCCACCAGCGAAACTTCCGGTAGGTCGAGGCCCTCACGCAGCAGATTGATGCCGATCAATACATCGAACTCGCCCTTGCGCAGGTCGCGCAGAATCTTCACCCGCTCCAGCGTCTCGATCTCCGAATGCATGTAGCGGCACTTCACGCCCACCTCAGCGTAATACTCGGCCAGATCTTCGGACATGCGCTTGGTCAAGGTAGTAACCAGCACGCGCTCACCCTTCTCCACGCGCGCCCGAATCTCGTGCAGCAGGTCGTCGATCTGCCCCTTCACCGGCCGCACCTCAACCTCGGGGTCGATCAACCCTGTCGGCCGGATGATCTGCTCCACCACCACACCCGCCGATTTCGTCAGCTCATAAGGCCCCGGTGTAGCCGAAACATAAACCAGCTGATTGGTGCGGTGCTCAAATTCCTCAAATGTCAGCGGACGGTTATCCAGCGCCGAAGGCAAGCGGAAGCCGTACTCCACCAGCGTTTCCTTGCGCGAGCGGTCTCCGGCATACATGCCGCGCAACTGCGGCACCGTCTGGTGCGACTCGTCGATAAACATCAGGTAATCGCGCGGGAAATAATCCAGCAGAGTCGGCGGAGGCTCACCCGGCATCCTTCCCGTAAAATGCCGCGAATAGTTCTCGATGCCGTGGCAGTAGCCCATCACCTTGATCATTTCCAGATCAAACTTCACGCGCTGGTGAACACGCTGCGACTCGACCACCCGGCCCTGCTTCTCCAGTTCCACTTCCCACCACGCCAGCTCTTTCTTGATCGACTCCACCGCCGACGCCCGGGTCTCATCTTTCATCACATAATGCGTCTTGGGATAAATCGGCAGCCGCATATACTTCTGCTTCACCGTGCTAAATAGCGGATCGATCTGCGCCAGCGACTCCACTTGATCTCCCCACAACTCGATGCGATAAGCCATATCGTCATAAGTAGGGAAGACTTCGATCACATCGCCGCGCACACGGAAAGTCCCACGCTTGAACTCGCCATTGGTGCGCTCGTAAAGAATGTCGACCAGCTTGCGCGTGATGTCCTCGCGCGTTATCTTCTGGCCTTTTTCCAGAAACAGCATCATCCCGTAGTAAGCCTCGGGCGATCCCAGGCCATAGATGCAGCTTACGGAAGCCACAATCAACGCATCGCGCCGCTCAAACAAAGACTTGGTCGCCGAAAGCCGCAGCTTATCAAGCTCATCGTTGATAGTCGCTTCCTTTTCGATGAAAAGATCGGCGGCTGGAACGTAAGCCTCGGGCTGGTAATAGTCGTAGTAGGAAACGAAATACTCGACCGCATTGTGGGGAAAGAAATTCTTGAACTCGTGATAAAGCTGCGCCGCCAGCGTCTTGTTGTGCGCCATCACCAGCGTCGGGCGGTTCACCGCCTCGATCACCTTGGCCATGGTGTAAGTCTTGCCCGAGCCGGTCACGCCCAGCAAAACCTGATGCTGCTCGCGGTCATACACCCCACGCAGCAGCGACTCAATAGCGCGCCCCTGATCCCCCTGCGGTTTGTAATCGGAAACAAGTTTGAAGTCCATGAAAAGCAGCTTCTAGCTTCTAGCTGCTAGCTCCCAGCTCTAGCCAGTTTGTCATTCCAAGCGAAGCGAGGAATCTGCTGTCCTCGCCGCCATCCTCACAGACGGCAATTTCAACGGCAGAGAATCTTTCTATTATAACGCTGGCAAAAACAGTCGTTCGGAGAAGACCCCAGCAAGAAGAATCCGTGAAAATCCGCGCAGATCCGTGGCAAAGCTCTTGCACTGATGTGCAACCGCTACAACTCCGCCAGCACCCGGTGCACCAAAGAAATCGCGATCGATCCTTCGCCCACGGCGGAGGCCACGCGTTTCACATTTCCGGCCCGGACATCGCCCACGGCAAACACTCCAGGCAGGCTCGTCTCCAGCATGAACGGCACGCGCGGAAGCGGCCAATGGAAGTCCTGTATAACCGGATCCAGATCCCGCCCAGTAAGGACGAACCCTTTGCCGTCCATGGCCACGCATCCTTTCAGCCACTCGGTTCGCGGAGAACCTCCCGCCATGATGAACAAATACCTCAGATCATGGGTTGAGATCTCGCCAGTTTTCTTGTCCTGCCAGGTGACGCGCTCCAGTTGCGTATCACCATCAAGGCCGACGATCTCCGTGCCGTAGTGCAGTTCGATCGCGGGATTCTCCTCGATCCGCTGAATCAGGTAGCGCGACATCGTGTCCGACAACTGCCGCGCCCGCACCACCATATGAACTTTGCTCGCCGTCTGCGATAAATAGACGGCTGCCTGTCCGGCTGAGTTTCCTCCGCCGATTACAATCACTTCCTCGTTCCCGCACAGCTGCGCTTCGATGTAAGTGGCTCCGTAATAAACGCCCTGGCCTTCAAATTTCTTCAGGTTATCGATTTGGGGCTTGTTATACTGCGCCCCGCTGGCAATCACGACGGCGCGCGCGCGAATCACTTGGCCGCAGTCCACGCTCAACTCGTAGGGATGCCGCTCGCAATTCAATTTCGTCACACTGTTGGCGACCAGCATTTTGGCGCCAAACTTCTGCGCCTGCGCAGCCGCACGGCCCGCCAGTTCATTTCCTGTAATTCCCATGGGAAAGCCCAGATAATTTTCAATCTTCGAGCTCGAACCCGCTTGTCCTCCGGGAGACTCGGCCTCGATGACTAAAACGTCCAGGCCCTCCGACGCGCCATAAACGGCCGCAGCCAGACCCGCAGGGCCGGCGCCGACAATTACCAGATCCCGCACTTCCGCAGTAGTGATGTGCGCGTTGAGCCCCAGGCATTTCGCCAATTCCTGGATCGACGGCCCGCGCAGCACGGTTTCCCCATTGCAGATCACCACCGGAATTTCGGCAGGAGTTACGGCAAACCGGTCCAGTAGTTCTTGTGCCCCCGTGTCGGTGTCCAGATCGATATAAGTATGCGGATGCCCGTTGCGAGTGAGAAATTCCCGCAGATGCAGCGTCTTCGCAGAGTGCCGTGATCCCAGCAGGATCACGTTCCCACCACCAGACGAAATCAGCAGCACCCGGCGCAGAATGAACGCCCGCATAAAGATTGCGCTCAACTCCCCATCTCGCGCCACTAGAATCCGCAACGCTTCCGGGGTAACCTCGATGAACTCGCCGGCGGCCGTCACGCGGCCGCGCGCCAGTGCACCGCGGCCCGAGATCATCGTCATCTCGCCAGTAAAGCTCCCGGCCTGGTGGGTTACGATCAAACGCTCCCCCGTCACTGTGGGCTGCACGATCTCCAAAGCCCCTGAAAGCAGAACGAAAAAAGGAACGGTCGTATCCCCCGGCTCGAACAGGATCTCTCCAACCTTCGTCTGCCGGATCTGGCCGATCGGGCGGATGCGGTCGATCTGAGAAGGTGTAAGCGCAGGGAAAGCTTGCTCTTGATTTACCGGTCCGCTGGAGAACATCGGACCGGAGCCGCCGGAACTGGGACCAACCGGGCCGATGATGACTGGAGAAGACATATTTCACGAGAGGCGGAGTACACACACTCGTGGCTGCCGGGCCGCCACGGACGTTACTTAGATGACGCGAGTCCAGTCCAGGGTCCACGCCGGTCTGTCGGCTACGGCTTTACGTCCCCCACGCTCACAATCTTCGCCGTGGCGCGGAATTTCTTGTAATCGCGGTAAGTCTGCTCCAGGTTCACATCAAAGTTCTTTAGCAAAGCCAAACGCACATCGATCTTAGCCGTGAGATGAAGCGGCAACCATACTTCGTCGTTGACCCGCGTCTGCTCCAACATGAAGCGTGAACCCTTGTGGAAGCGCGCCAGGAACAATCCCCAGGAAATCGTATCCAGGCATTCCACGTCCATCTTGGCCAGTTGCAGATCGTTCTTATCGATCCAAACGCGCCCACGGAACTTCGACAGATACTTGGATTCCTTCAACTGCGGCACAAATCCCGGACGCGGCTCGCCCTCAATCACCCAGGCCTCGCGCCCGCCAACCAGTTCCGTCCCCACCAGCGTGAAATTGAAGGCGTCAGCTACCTCGCGCACGAACTTACGGTCTTCCTCGCGGTTTTTCTCTTCTTTTTCCTCGCGCTTCCTACGATCGCCTTCCGATTCGTTCTTGCGCTTGTCGATGACCTTCTGAATCTTTTCTTCCTCTTTGGCCGCATCCTTTTGGTCGAGCGGTTTATCATCCTTCTCGATCAGCCGCTGCACCTGCTCGCCGTAGAGTTCCATCACATCATAGGTCTTCACTTCGGTGGACTTCACTTCGCCTTTGCCGTCGAGCTTGTGCTCCTCGTCGCGTTCGACGTAGGTATAGTCGCGCAGCCGCTTGTCGTTTTCGAGATCCTTGTCGGCGACGATGCGAAGCAAGTCTTGCATCTGCTTCTGCGAGAGTTTGCCGTTGGCATCAGGCTTCAAGTCGGGCAGGGAAGAGTCAACAGGCGGCATTTCCGCGACAGCCGGGGCGGATTGTTCCTGCCCGAACGCGAACGGGCCAGCAAGCAGAATAACGAACAGAGTAAGCGGAGTGAGACCCAGTCTTCTCATGAGGGGTATTACGTCGTTAGTCGTTAGAAGACTGCGAGTTCCGTCAGGATGCACGAAAACGGTCATTCGTCTGCCTTCGTCTTGTAAGCCTTCCCCAGACATTCCGCCTCGAACAGCCGCTCGTCCACGCGATGCAGTTGTTTCGCCATGGCTGCAGTGATCAGCGGGTAATGCTTGATCTCGAACAGGTGATACACGATGAACCACACTGGCTCGTCGGTGGTCATCCAGTTCTGCCGATCGAAGCGTTTCAAGTTGACAGGAACCGAAAAGCGCCGCAGTGTGCGCTCCCGCCGCAGGTTGAAATATCCGTTGAAATAGCTGATCGCCAACTCGCGCAGCGTGCGATGGATAGGCTCGCGCCAACGGCATCCGGTGTAGTTCGATTTCGCGACCGCGCCCCAGCATCCGTTCTCGCGAAAGATAGCCACGACGTGATCAGTATCGTGGTCGGCTTCAAAATCAAGCAGCAACGGGGGATAGCCATTGGCGCGCAGCGCCGCTGCCGCGAAGATCGCGCCTTCCAGGCAGTGCGCCGTCTGCTCCGCCAAAACGCGCCGCGGCGACCAGGCCGTATCCTCGAGGTGATACGGAGCATCGTCGAGAAATTTCTGGATGCCGTACGGATCTTTCATGCTGCGCAGCTTGCGCAGCTCCGAAGCAGTGAAACCACCCGTGGAATCGCTCATGGTCGGATGAGTTTACCTGAGAACCAGTACCGCCTACTAAGCCCTGAGCCTTTGACCCTACTCGGTACTAGGTACTGTTTAACCGAACACCTCGGCCAATTCGTGAGGGGTCTCCACCAGCACGTCCGGTGGCCGCTCCTGCAACGTATGCGGGGCAAAGCCGTAACTCACGCCCACCGTCCACAGCCCGGCATTCCGTCCGGTTTCAACATCGACGTGGGAGTCGCCAATGATCGCCGTCTCTTCGGGGCGCACGCCGTTTTCTTCGAGCAACCTGCGCGCGCCTTCGGGATCCGGCTTCTTGGTGGCAAAGCTGTTTCCCCCGTAGATCTGCGTGAAGAACGTGCCCAGTCCGAGCGCTTCAACGATGGCCCGCGAGGGGCCAACGGGCTTGTTGGAAAGCACTGCCATGGTGCGAGGCTTCCCCTCCGAAACGCGTTGAATGTCGCCCAGCGCTTCCCGCACCCCGGCGTAGACCGTAGTATGGTCGAGCTTGTGCTCGCGGTAATAAGACAGGAAAAACTGCAGGCCCTGGCGCACGATTGCCTCGCCAACCGCCTCACCCCCGAGCGCGCGCTGAATAAGAATCGGAGCACCGTCGCCGACATAGCTGGCAATCACATCATCCGGCAGTTCCGGCCGTCCAATGTGGCGCAGCGCCGCGTTCACCGAGTGCACCAGATCGAGCCGCGAATCGATCAGCGTGCCGTCCAGATCGAAGATCACCAGCTTAATCGGGTGCGGATCAAAGGCGCGATGGGTTCGAATCATTCGCTTTCAGGATAAATGATGGCGGCATTCTGCCGTCAGCGCTCGGCAGTCCAACTCAACCGCTAAATTCACGTTGGCATCAGGTGGAGGGTTTCTTGACATTAATCCATATTGCTAGTAATGTCGAAACATGCCAACGTCCACACTCACCCCGTCCAGCGAACGCGTCGCCAAATACGCCGACATGTTTTCGGCGATGGGCACCGAGCCGCGGTTACGCATCATGCAGCTCTTGCTCTCGGCGCATCCCGAAGGCCTCGTGGTCGGTGACATTCAAGGTGAGTTGGAGATTCCGAACTCCACTCTCTCCCACCATCTCGAAAAGCTGAAGACCGAAGGTCTGGTAGCAGTTCAGCGTGAGGGGACGTTCCTTCGCTACACCGCGGACACCGGCGCTCTGCAAGAGTTGTTGCAATTCCTCTATGCCGAGTGCTGCACCCGCAACAAAGCGCTAAAGCCGGAACAGATCGTTCGAATCTGCAAATAGGAGAAGTCCATGAGCACTACCAATACCAGCACCGATGCCGCCGACATCAGGGAAGTCGTCAAAGAGAAATACGGCCAGGCCGCTCTTCGCGTGAAATCCGGAGGCAGTTCCTGTTGCGGCGCCACTGCCAGCAGCGGCTGTGGCTGTGACCCCATCACCGCTAATCTTTACGACGCCACGCAAGCCAGACAAATCCCAGAGGAGGCTTTGCAGGCCTCGCTCGGCTGCGGCAATCCCACCGCCCTCGCGAAGCTGAACTCCGGCGAGGTCGTGCTCGATCTAGGCTCCGGCGGCGGCATTGATGTGCTGCTCTCGGCGAAGCGCGTTGGCGCAACCGGCAAGGCCTACGGTCTCGACATGACCGACGAAATGCTCGCCCTGGCTAACGAAAATAAACGCCGAGCAGGCGTCGAGAACGTTGAGTTTCTCAAAGGCGAGATCGAAAACATTCCCTTGCCCGACAATTCCGTGGACGTCATCATCTCCAATTGCGTCATCAACCTCTCGGCGGATAAAGATCGAGTACTGCGGGAAGCTTTCCGGGTGCTCAAGCCGGGCGGCCGTTTTGCCGTGTCGGATGTGGTGACGCGCGGGGATATGCTGCCCGAGATTCGTCAAAGCGTGATGGCCTGGGTAGGTTGTATCGCGGGTGCGCTCGAAGAGAATGACTACCGCAACAAGCTGGCCAGCGCCGGATTCGAGCAGATTGACGTAGAGCCCACCCGCATCTACCGCGCGGAAGACGCCCGCGAGCTTCTTGCGGGGCAGGGAATCGATGCCGCCGCCATCGCTCCGCAAGTAGATGGAAAGTTCATGAGCGCTTTCATTCGCGCCGTAAAGCCGAAAAAAGCGTAGCGCCGCCGTCTCGGCGGCTTCGATATGAGCGTGAAAAAAACCTACAACGTTTTATTCCTCTGTACAGGCAACTCGGCGCGCTCCATCATGGCCGAGGCCATCATGAATCACAAGGGACGGCCTAATTTCACCGCGTACAGCGCCGGCAGCCATCCCTCCGGATCGGTTCGACCTGAGGCTCTGCGGCAACTCGAAGTGGCTCACCTGCCGATCCAGGGTTTTCGCAGCAAAAACTGGGACGAGTTTGCCAAACCCGGCGCCCCGAAACTCGATTTCGTGTTCACAGTCTGTGATAACGCGGCCAACGAAGTCTGCCCGGTATGGCCGGGCCAGCCGATGACCGCTCACTGGGGCGTGCCCGATCCGGCGGCGGTGCGCGGCTCGGAACAGCAAGTGGAGAAAGCTTTCCGCGACGCTTTCTTCCTGCTGGATCGAAGAATCAGTCTCTTCCTGAGTCTGCCTCTCGCGACTCTGGACGGCTTCTCACTGAAGAAAGAAATCGACAGCATCGGACGACAATGAAATTCGATCTGCGTTCCCGAGCGGTCGCGGAATTCCTGGGAACTGCGTTTCTTCTGGCAGGAGTAGTCGGCTCTGGCATCATGGGCGAGCGGCTGGCCGGGGGCAACGTCGCCATCGCACTGCTGGCGAACACGCTCGCCACAGGCGCAATCCTTATGGTGCTTGTGCTGACGCTTGTACCGATCTCGGGCGCACATTTCAATCCTGCGGTAACCCTGGCGATGACCGTGACCGGAGATCTGCCCTGGCGCGAAGCTCCGGCTTACTTAGCCGCCCAGATTGTTGGGGCCTTCGCCGGAGTGGCCTCGGCTCATCTTATGTTTGGCCTGCCTTTGTTTTTCGCCTCGAATCACACCCGGCACGGCGCAGCTCAACTGTGGAGCGAGTTCGTTGCCACCTTCGGACTCATATTTGTGATCAGGGCCTGCTCGCGTTTCCGTCCATCAGCCACGGCATATGCGGTCGGAGCCTACATCACCTCGGCATACTGGTTCACGGCCTCCACATCGTTCGCGAATCCCGCGGTCACACTGGCTCGTTCGGCCAGCGATACGTTCGCTGGGATCCGTCCCGCCGACGCGCCCGGGTTCATCGCAGCTCAACTCGCCGGCGCATTGGTGGCCACCGCCGTTTTCCGCTGGCTGGTTCCCGTCCGAGTCAGCCCAGCCGAATAGTAGGGCCTATAACCACAGTTTCCCAGGACAAGAACTTGCATGTTTTCCAATCCCCGATTCCGATTTACAATGCAACTTGCCGGGTAATATTTAGCACCCTATTCAAGAAGCCGGCGCATTTATAACGCTTCATCAGGAAACCGGATGGCGACGACAAAAACCGACCCCAAGCTGTCTGTCGCGAGCGGCAAGAAGTCCCAGACCTACGAAGGACTTACGCGCGAGCAACTGATCGAAGCCTACCGCATCATGTACACCTCCCGGCGCATCGACGACCGGGAAATCCTGCTCAAGCGCCAGCAGAAAATCTTCTTCCAGATGTCGGGGGCCGGGCATGAGGCCATCGGCGTGGCCGCCGGAATGGCACTGAAGCCAGGCTACGACTGGTTCTATCCTTACTATCGCGACCGCGCGCTGTGCCTGGCGCTGGGCGCCAAGCCCTTGGAGATGTTTCTGCAAGCGGTTGGCGCGGCCGACGATCCCAGTTCCGGCGGACGGCAGATGCCTTCGCACTGGGGATACAAGCGGCTGAATATCGTGACCCAATCGTCCCCCACGGGCTCCCAGATTCTGCAGGCCGTGGGATGCGCCGAGGCCGGACGCTATTTTGCGCAGCGTCCCAATGCGGCCGAAATCCCGGCTGCGACCGACCGCCCCGATTATCGCCAGTTCAAAGAGGTCACGTTCCGCGGGGATGAGGTTGCCTACGTTTCCCTAGGCGACGGCACCACCAGCGAGGGCGAGTTCTGGGAAGCCATGAACGCCACGGCGCTCAGCAAGCTTCCTGTGATTTTCTGCGTGCAGGATAACGGCTACGCGATCTCGGTGCCCGTGGAAATACAGACCGCCGGAGGCAGCATCTCGCGGCTGGTCTCTGGCTTCCCCAATTTCCACTTTGAAGAAATCGACGGCACCGATCCCGTGGCGAGTTCGGCCGCGTTTCGTCGGGCGGTGAAGTATTGCCGCGAAGGTCACGGGCCGGCGTTTGTCCATGCCCACGTGATTCGCCCATATTCGCATTCTCTCTCCGACGATGAACGGTTGTACCGCCCCGACTCCGAGCGCGAGCGCGATGCCGCCCGCGATCCCGTTTCACGTACGCAGATGTTCTTGCTGCGCGAAGGGATTCTCGACGAAAAAGGCATCAACGAACTGGAAAAGAAGGTCGAAGAAGAACTGCAGGTCGCGGTGGACTTGGCTCTGGCAGCCCTACCCCCCGCCCCCGAGAGCGTCATGCAGTATGTATATTCGCCCGATCTGGATCCCACCTCTCCAACGTTCGAGACGCAGCCCGTGGTCGGGCCCGATTCCGCCGATGGCAAGAAGCCGCCAGCTAAGACCATGGCCGATTTGATCAACGTAACCCTGCGCGACGAAATGAAGCGCGACGAGCGCATCGTCATCTTCGGGGAAGACGTTGCCGATTGCAGCCGCGAAGAATACTTGAAGCGCAAACTGGTGAAAGGCAAGGGCGGAGTTTTCAAACTGACGTTCGGTTTACAGAACGAGTTTGGCCCGGACCGCGTTTTCAATTCTCCGCTCGCCGAGGCCGCCATCGTGGGCCGCGCCACCGGCATGGCCACCCGCGGGCTCAAGCCGGTCGTGGAGATTCAGTTCTTCGATTACATCTGGCCCGCGATGATGCAGATTCGCGACGAACTGTCGGTGATCCGCTGGCGCTCTAACAATGTCTTCTCCTGCCCAGTCGTAATTCGAGCAGCGATCGGCGGATACCTTACGGGCGGCGCGATTTACCACTCGCAATGCGGCGAAAGCGTTTTCACCCACATCCCGGGTCTGCGCGTGATCTTTCCGTCGAACGCGCTGGATGCGGCAGGACTGCTGCGTACCGCGATTCGCTGCGACGATCCAGTGCTGTTCCTGGAGCACAAGCGGCTGTACCGCGAAACCTACGGCCGTGCACCGTATCCCGGTCCCGACTACATGATTCCGTTCGGCAAGGCGAAGATCGTCAATCCGGGAACCGACCTGACCGTGATTACTTACGGCGCGGTGGTGCCGCGCGCCCTGCAGGCAGCGCAAAAGCTCGAACGCGAACACGGCTTCAAAGTGGAGTTGATTGATCTGCGCAGCCTGAATCCGTTTGACTGGGAAACGATCGCCGCCTCGGTCGGAAAAACGAATCGCGTCCTCGTGGCGTATGAAGATACATTAAGTTGGGGCTACGGCGCCGAGATCGCCGCGCGCCTCGCGGATCAACTCTTCGATCACCTGGATGCGCCCGTCCGCCGCGTCGCTGCGGCCGATACCTTCGTGGCCTATCAGCCGATTCTCGAGGACGCCATCCTGCCGCAGCCGAACGATCTATTCCGCGCGATGAAAGAGCTAGCGGAGTATTAAGGGCGAACCGCGCCTTTCTTCACTGTTTACTAAGCGTAAGTGTTCCGGCCGAACCGCATACGCCGGATTCGAAAGAGTAGGTTCCGTTAAGATGCTGGTCGGTCGAATCCAGGGTGGCTTGGATGCTCGTCGGCGATGGGTTCGGGAGCACTTGGGAGAGGGAAACCTGTACGCCTGCCAACCGCCCGCCTAGTGGGCCGTCCTCCCAATCGCAGTCGGCGGCGGAGGAGGAGGCAGAAAACACGCCGGTCAGTCTCCCGTCGTTGTCCTCCGTCAAGCTGAGGGTAGCGGGGCCTGGCAGGTTAAAAGAGCTATCCGTCACTGTGCCCGTCCAGTTTCCCGCAATATTGATTGGCTTGCTTCCGCTTCCGCAACTGAACAAGCTCGGAAGCAAACCAAGCAGCAACGAGCCGATCCGGAGGTCCCTTGCAACCTTGAAGTGAATCACTGCTACCTCCCAGGTTGGACAGTGCATACTGCGTGGCCAGCCACGATGCACGTGAATCGTGGCCTCGCATCATTGAGCGCAGTATAGTGTCAGCCATGGAGCGCGTCAAATGAGTTGCCTTTGGCTTTGCCTGCATCAGGTTACGAAGGCTTTCCCCGCGAGGCGATCTGGATTGCCCGTTCCCAGGGGCGATGCTAGGCTGCAAGTAAGTGGACTCCGTATACACGAATTCCTTGAATCCGAGCCAGGCCACGAGCGGTCGCGCTGTAGCGTGGCTGCAATCGGCGACGGCGGAAGTGTGGCTGAAGTTTCTGCTGGCGCTGGTGGGATTGGGGCTGGCCTTCGCCGCGGCATTGCTTTCGACGGCCTCCGGCGAAGCGGGTCATCTGTGGGCATCGGTCATTCTGGCATCGCTCGCACTTTTGATGGCGGCCTTTGTTGGGCTGGTTACGGTGCCCTACTTGGCCCGCCGCGTGGCGATCGAGCGCCTGCGTCAGACATTTCATTACGATGTTACGAAGGCGGGCGTGGCTTATGTGCTGGTCACGCTGGTGATCGGCATCGCGGCGCTGAACACCGGAAACAATTTGCTGTACATCGTCGTGGCGGCCATGCTGTCGGCGATCCTGGTATCAGGAGTGGTTTCCGCGCTGGTGTTGCGCGGCCTGGAACTTGAGGTTCGCCTGCCTGAGCATGTGTTTGCCGGCCGACCGGTAGCGGGGCGCATCGTTCTGCGCAACCCGCGGCGGTTCCTGCCCTCGTTTTCGATTCGCGTGGTGCCGGCGCGCAGAGAAAAAGGGAAAAGGCCCCGCAAGCAGTGGCGTTGGGAACCCGCGACCTTCGCTTTTCCCCCGAACCGTGCCCCGGAGAATCAGTGGGTGAAGTTGCGCGATTGGCGGGTGCAGCGGGTGCCGGCGCCGCCGCCTGCCCAGGGAATCTTCGAAGGGATGATCTATTTCCCGTATTTGCCGCCTCGGGCTGATCTCACTGCCGATCTTGAGCTGCGTTTCGACCGCCGTGGACGGTATCGCGAATCAAGCTTCGGCGTGGCTACGCGGTTTCCTTTTGCCTTCCTGACCAAGACGCGGGATGTTGCGCTGGAGCGAGAGATTCTGGTGTATCCCCCGGTCGAGCCTCCCGACGAGCTGTTTGAAATCCTGCCTCTGGTGCGCGGGGAGTGGGAGAGTTTTGTGCGCGGGCGGGGCTCTGACCTATACCGCATTCGCGAGTACATGCCAGAAGATTCGGCCCGCCACGTCGACTGGAAAGCGACGGCCAAATCCGGCTCGTTGAAGGTACGTGAATTCAGCCGCGAAGATGAGCGCAAACTGTGCATTGTCTTCGACAACCCTTCGGCCGGAGTGATTTCCGGTCAGGCCTACGAACGGGCCGTGAATCTGGCGGCGTCGCTCGCTTGGCACTTCTCGTCGCTGGCCGCGGAAGTCTCATTTTTCATCACCGGGCACAACCGCGGCGCCGACCTGCACGAGTTCCTGGCGCAACTGGCTGTGATCGCGCCCCAGACGGGTGCTCAGGCCGTACCGGGGCCGCAAGCCGGTTTGTTTCGAGAGTTAGATCTCGGCAGCACCGGCGAATACAACATCGTTCTTACCGCGCAGCCGCGAGGAAGCTTGCCTACCGCATGGTGGAACTGCTCGTATTTCGTCTTTCTCGCGAGCGAGGGCGCGACCGGTGTGCGAAAAGACGGTATGCGAAAAGACAAGGATTAGGAGAGGCTCTTCGCGGCTTGGTCTTTGCTGTTTTTTCCGAAGCTCACGATGTTTCGGCGATCGCCTGACATTCCCCTAATCGCCTCACTGGCCCGGATTTTTTCTTCACCCCCCACCTTTTGGCCCTTCCCAGGAATCTGGTTTCGCCGTATACTCGCGCCCCGGTATAGTTTTTGAACGGCTCGGAATCGATACCCGGAGGATCGAAATGCGAATCTGCGAGCTGATCAAGAACCAGGAAACCTACCAGGCGGAGATGGGTCAAACCGTGCTCGAAACCGTGCGTGCCATGGTGGAACGCAACATCGGCGCGGTTCCGGTGGTGCACAACGGCAGACTGGTGGGGATTTTTTCCGAACGCGACTTGATGAAGCGCGTAGTGGCGGAAGGCTATGATCCACGCAGCACCTGTCTTGCGGAGGTCATGACCGACGACCCGCTCACCATCAACATGAATGAGGAGTTGGAGAATTGCCTGGCGCTCATGCGCCGCCACAGCTTCCGGCATTTGCCGGTTTGCCACCAGGGACAACTCGTCGGCATAGTCTCTCTGCGCGACATTTTGCTGCACGATTTGAACGAGAAGGATGATGAAGTGCGCATGATGCGCGCCTACATCCACTCGGTCCCAGACGCCTAGAGCGCGGCAAGGAGGCGCGTTCCGGGCCGCCGGGCGTGTATCTAGGCCCGCAAAACGATCCAGGAAAGGAGATTTCAGTAAGCACTTCACTAAGACTTCCCCCCACATGGCCCGAAAGTAACGTTACTTTGGGTTACCTGAGTACATTGAACACATGGGCCAAAAGGTTTAACTTCCTCTTATTAAGAGGAATCGTCCCTTTGACGCGTTGCCGCAAATCTGGTTCTGGCCGCCAGTATTCGTTCGAGAATTGAGTTTGTTCCGATGAGCGAGAAAATCAAGATTCTGTACTACGCTCTCTGGCTCGCACATCCCGTTCTCCAAACGGTCATCGCCTTAGCTATGCTTCGTCGCGGCCAGCACCGTGAATTCAAATATTTTTTTGCTTACGTGGTCGCGCAGATTGTGACCTTCGCCGTCGTCTTTCCTACTTATCTGTACTACTATCCGGCTCTCTTTTACGTTTCGTGGTTCGGCATCGCGGTCAGCGTGGCTTTGGGTTTCAAGGTGATCCACGAAGCCTTTCTCGATGTCTTCCGGCCATTCCACACCTTGCGCGACCTGGGTACCGTGCTATTCAAATGGGCAGGTCTGGTGATGCTCTTGGTAGCTGGGGTAGTCTCGGTTTCCACAAACTCTTTGGATACGCCGCCCTGGGTGCAGGCCATCCTGACCGCCCAGCGCTGCGTACGTATTATTCAAGTCGGAATGGTGCTTTTCCTGTTGTTCTTTGCCCGCTACCTCGGAGTAAGCCGCCGCCAGCACAGCTTCGGAATCGCCCTGGGCTTTGGGGCTTTTGCCTTCGTAGAACTGACGTTGATTGCGTCCTGGACGGGCGATCACTTGAGTAATCTCGCGGTGAACCTGATCAACATGGGGGCGTACAACGCCGCGTTATTCATCTGGTGGGGTTACACGCTGGCGAAAAGCCCTGCTCGCGACGCTGCCTCCACATTGCTGCGGCCGCAGCGCTGGGAACAGAGCCTGTCAGACATTCAGCACCCGCTGCCCGCGGACTCCCTCATCCCGATGTTCGAAGGTATGGTGGACCGGGCTCTGTCGCGGACTCGGGTCTCGCCATCGGTCACACCAGAAAACGGCGGCGCGGCTACGGCCACCCGCGCCACGGTCGTGCCCATGAGTGCGTTGACTATCTCTGGGTTGGTTGAGGGCGTCGGATCCAAGCGCTAGCCAGTCGACCAAGCCTCGCGTCCGGCCCGTTCAGCTGCTCTCGCTGCGATGCAATTCCGGATTTCGTAAATAATTGGCAGCAGAAGGCTCCCCTGGTCCCGCGGCGATCCCTTTTTTGCGAGTAGGGGAAAAACCTTAGATTATCTACGGATTTCCCCGTATTTACACGTTTTTCGGAGGCGTGTAGCCTAATCGGAAGCGAAGTTCTGCCAGCTATGCCGGAAAATTCTTGCGGAAAGGGCTTGACTCGTGCCTTATAATCCTCTCCGCGTCGGAGAGCCTCTTGCTTGGGGCGCTAGGACGCGGAAGGAGTTGACCCATGAAGCACGCAATCAGGATTTCGATCCTGATGTTAGGACTAGTGGGCACGTATGTCGCAGCCGCCGTTCCGCAGGTTCCCGCCCCGGATGGAGGCCCGATTCTACTGTGCCCACCTCAACAACAACTAGGTGTAGGCAAATGCACCAACGGCACCGGTTTACCACCGATGGTGAAATAGCAGTTAACCGGATGTCTGGGGTAGACGCAAGGTCACCAAAGTAACCTGTAGGTAACTGGGCCGAACACCAGGGCTCGCAATCTTCGGGCTGACGGACTTCATACATAAACCGTCAGCCCCGTTTTTTTGCCTGTCTTCGTCTAGGGCTGCTTCCGCAGGGCGGATTCCAGCGCCCGCCTCAACTCCGCCGGGTCGGCGACCGGTGGTTGGCAAGCAAAGCCGGAACACAAAACCGCAAAGGATTTTCCTGAACTCAACCCAGGCAGGTTCGGGATTGTAGCCGCCAGTGCAGGAGGAAGGTTCCCCGCAACCGCCTGGTTCGTCGTCAGCCGAAGCACGCTCTTATTGAAGGCGAAGGCAGAAGCCGCGACAGAAGCGAGACTTTTCGCCATTTCCTCCTCCGCGTGGTCCGCAATCACAACCACCTGCACAGGATTCTCCAACAGATGCAGAACCGCGATCCCGTAAGTGGCGGCGAAAATTCCAAACTGTTCGGCCACGCCGGCAAACGTCTCCAGCGTTTGCTCCGCCTTGTCTCGATATCCGCTATCGCCGGTGTAATGGTGCAAGCGCAGCAGGGCAATCGCCGCCATGGGGTTTCCCGCCGGCGTGGGCGAATCCTGCAGTGGCTTGCGCCGCGTCGCGAGCACGCCCAGGCTCTTGCCCTCGGCTGCCGGTTCAGCATCGAAGAACCCTCCCGAGACCGCATCGAAAAACTTTGCAATCATGGCGTCGCCGATAGCCCGCGCGAACTTGAAGTAGCTAAGGTCGGCAGTCGCTTCATAAGCGTCGAGGCAGGCGAGCGCCGTCGCCGCGTAATCGTCGAGCAGGCCAGAAACGTCGCGATGTGAAGCCGCAGGATCGGAATAAGCGACCACATGCAACAGTTGTGGTCGTGTGGAGCGGGCGCCCTCGCCCGCTTTCGCCGACGGCTTCCACGCTTCCGCCAGAACGCGGTCCAGCGAGCGTAGCGCAAAGTGGTGGGCGGGTTCCAGTTTAAGCACCTTCGCCGCTTCCAGATAAGCCGATACGCACATGCTGTTCCATCCCACATAAACCGTTTTGTCGACGTAAGGCGTGGGCCGCTGCAGCCGCGCCGCATACATTTTCTTCTTTGCCGAATCGAGCAGCCCGCGCACACGCTCGCTGCTTAGGTTCATCCGGCGCGCAATCTCTTCGATCGGCGCACGCACGTATAGCACGTTCTTCGCCGGATTATGATGCATCTCGCCGATCTCGTTGATGTCATAGTGCAGCGCCGCGACCTGTGCTTCTTCTTCCGTAAGCACAGCGCGCGCTTCGTCGAGCGTCCAGGTGAAGTAGTCGCCATCGTCGTCCATGGAAATGTCGGCGTCCTGCGAAGCATAGAAACCCCCACGCTCGCGATCGCTCAGCCACTCATCCATCCATCGAATAATGTCGCGAGCCACGCTAGCAAAGAATTCCGAGCCCGTGGCCTGATAGGCGTGCACATAATTCTTCAGCAGTTCGGAATTGTCGTAGCACATCTTCTCGAAGTGCGGCACCACCCAGCGTTCGTCCACGGAGTATCGATGAAATCCGCCAGCCAACTGGTCGTAAACCCCGCCATTCGCCATGTGCTCAAGCGTGGTTATGATCAGGTTGCGAAGGTCGGAATGAAGATCAGGGTGCCCCATTTCTCGCGCGTTCTCTGCGCGAGAAGTGGGGATTTTGACCTTTCCGGCATACCGTTCAATCAGCAAATCCAGCGCCGAAGGATGCGGAAACTTGGGAGCCTGCCCAAATCCCCCGTGCTGCGCATCGAACATGCCAAATGCAGACTTCTGAATCGCAGCAATGATGCTTATCGAAACCCGTCCGCCGCGTCCGGCAAACGACTCCGCCTGCGCGATCGCGCTCTCTACCATCTTCGCCTGTTCCACCACGTCGCCGTGTTTTTCCTTGTAGGCGTTGGCAATGCTGGTCAGCACGCGCTTAAAGCTAGGACGCCCATATCCATCCGTCGGCGGAAAATACGTTCCCCCGTAAAACGGCTTGCCATCGGGGGTAAGAAAAGCGGTCAGAGGCCATCCGCCCTGTCCACTAACCGCGCTGACCGCAGCCTGATACCGGCTGTCGATGTCAGGACGTTCGTCCCTGTCCACTTTCACCGCGATGAAATGCTCATTCACGATGGCCGCAACTTCAGCGTCGTCGTAAGACTCGCGGTCCATCACATGACACCAGTGGCACCACACCGCGCCAATATCAAGCAGCATGGGTTTGTTCTCCCGCTGCGCCAAAGCAAACGCCTCCTCGCCCCACTCATGCCACTGAATAGGCTGGTGCATGGCAGAACGCAGGTAGGCGGAAGAAGCGCGGGCCAGGGAGTTGAGGGTGGTGGTGGTCATGGGTCCAGTGTACTTCGTTTCGCACATTCACTACATCCGGCTGGACCCACGTACAGGAGCACGTTCGCGTTGCAAAATGGGGCTACTTCTCGATGCCTTCTGATCGCGACTGCTTGAGCCGTCTCAAGCTGTGATCTATTGGGCTTTAAGCTATGCGTCTAGCCATATGCCTAGCGGCTCCACCGGCTGGGCCGAAGTGGCTGGGAAGATCGCCCAAAGAAAGCGGTGGGGCAAGACTATGGCCTCGCGAACCGTTCTCGTTCTCAGCCAAGAGCTTCTCCACCTTTGCGATTCGCCGCTCGAGATCAGTCGCCTCGAGTGCGCGCAACTGCAAATTCAGCAGCGGGGCAAGACCGGCCGCGATCCGCGGGTGAAGCTTGCCCGCATAAACATCGGTGATTAACTGCTCTACGGCGTCTTGCACTGCAATCACTTTATCCAATTTGGGCAGCGGATCGACAATCGCTGCGGCAGAAGGGCGCTTGCTCCTACCTCCGACCCGACCGAGCTCCGACGCCTTGTTGGGATTGGCGTGAAAGAAGCAAAGGCCGCCCGCGGTCGCGGCGGCCTGGCAAGGCTTGCCGCTCTTGGCGCGGGCCTGACAACGGGAATTACAATTCTTCAGACTCATATTCCTTCGACTTTAGATCGGCTTAATGACGAGCGCGACGGTCCTCGTAGATCGTTACCAGCCGCTCGCGCTTTGCATCGCCGACAGGGTCTACCGGTCCGTCTTTGCCGACAATCACAGTATTGAACACCGGGCCTAGGTCACGAAATCCATGGGCAGGACACGGAGTATTCATCTTCGCTTCAAAGTCCGGGTTCGCAGTGCAGCAGAACCCTGAGAAGTTGCAATTACATTGGCCTAGCTGTTCTTGCATCGCGACATCGCCGAGCTTGCGCTCGGCCGCGACCAAGCGCTTGCTTAGATTAGAGAGTCTTCCTGACACCGTTTCTGTTCCCCCAACAAAAGTCTCGGTCGCTGACAATCAAAATTATAGCCGATTCCGGAGGAATTTCCACCGGGATATCTTATGAAATATCCTTGGTTTGAGTGGGTTATCTCTGTCTCTGAATCATCTATCTTAGATTACTTTTGTAACGTAATGAAATAATAGGACATACAGAATAACAAGAGACCATTGCGGCAGGGCTGTAGTTCAACGATCTGCGAGTGTTTGAGCGCTGGAGCGTAACTCAATCCACGGGCTTTGTGCCTAACCGTCCCAAGATGCGCTGCAGGAACTTCGCACCTTGTCTCTCGTAAGCGTCGGAACCAGCCAGGAGAAAGGCCTCGCAAATCCGCGCCACGCTCTGACCTTCGCGAGTAGCTATTGCTTCGACATTCCTCTTCAGACTTGAATTCACTCTGAAGGTCAGGCGAGAGTCCTTCTTCATTTGTGCAATCTTAGCACCCCAATAATTCGAAATTTGCGAAATGCACAGTTGACTTAGCGGATTCCATGCGTCATCCTTATGGATGCCACTTGTCATCCATATGGATGACAATCAAAAAGGAGATTCCATGGGCTCGAAACACAGCTTCGTCAGAGCAAACTCTTCCGAAGCAAAGAGGAGATGGCCAGACCGGATAAATGTGTCCTGGATCCGGGCCTTGAAGCTTTTGACCCGCAGCCACGGATTCTCGATTGTCTGTGGCGACTTGCTTTTGCTCGAGAACGGCTGGTATGTGACTCACGCCGGTCTCCTGGGACTGGCCCGCCGACGTCGGTGTGTCGGGATCCACGTCGAACCTGTGAAAGAGTTTTCGGAACCATCTGAGGCGCGATGGGCGTTCAGGGCCACGGTGTACAAATCTCCTGAGTGCAAGGGCTTTGAAGGCTACGGCGATGCGAACCCTTCTAATGTCTCTTTCCTCGTTCATGGCGCCGAGATGCGGGTGGCCGAAACTAGGGCTGTCAACCGCGCCCTCCGAAAAGCCTACGGAATCGGAATCTGTTCCGTCGAGGAAATCGGTTCCCTCGCCGAACCTTCGCAGCCTTCAAAAGAGTCAAAGAAGCTCCCTCCTCAACCCAGCAACGGAAGCCACGGCAGCCCCACAGTTCGCGATCGACTTTGCCAATTGATTCGGCAGCATCAGCTGGACTCCGACTTAGTTAAGGCCTACGCCACCGACTTCTGCGCGGTCAAGACGCTTCGGGATGCCACCCGGGAACAAGTGGAAAACTTCGTCACTCACCTGGCCGACTGGGCCGAGAAAGACCGCAATGCCCTGCTCTGCCAGCTCAACAGCTATCTCGGCCAAAAAGAAGGTGCCGCATGAAGCGTCAGATCACGGGTCTACACGCCGCGGATCGCTGCGCCGCCGACCAGGTCCCCGATGGAGTCTTCCTCGTTCGCGTGCAACGTGTCTATTTTCGTCGGCAGGCACAAAAGCCGTACTACACACTCACTCTGGCCATTCTTGAGCCCAGTCGCTTTTCAGGTCACACCCTTTCGAGCCGCCTCTATTGCAACCCAAAAGCCCTTTGGAAGCTGAACTGGTTCCTTCGCGACTTTGGGTACGACACCGAACCGCTCGAACGCGATGAGGTCGACGAAACCCAACTCGTCGGCCTGAAGGGTGTGGTTAAGACCAGTCACCTCGTCTTTAACGGCGCTTCGCTACTCCGATTCGACGGTTTTGCTTCGGCAGATCGTTGGGACGAGCTTTCGCCGGCAAATCTGGACAGCCCGCAGGTGGCCTGAATGACCTACAGCTACACCCAGATCAGCCAATACTTGACCTGCCCGAGGCGATACAGGCACCGCTACCTCGATGGCTGGAAGGAGAAGGACACCCGTGCGGCGATGCTGTTCGGCCGCGCCTTCGAGCAAGCCCTGGGCGCCTATTTTCGTCGGGAAGATCCCGGGGCAGTCCTGTTCTCCGAATGGTCCCAGTGTCAGAGCCAGGGCTTGCACTATTCCAACGGAGACTCGTGGGATCGCATGCTGCGCCAGGGAATCATGCTGTTGACTCGATTCTGCCAGGACGATCGCATTCAAATTCACCAGCCTCGACGGAATCTGCAAATCAAATTCACTCGGCCAATTGCCGGAAGCAACGACTTTGTCGCGTATATCGATGCCATTGGCAGACTCGACGGCACGCGCTGCTTGCTCGAGTGGAAAACTTCCGCGAGCCGATATCCGGAAAAGCCCGAAGGGCTGCTCTCTCTTGACCCGCAGTTGGTTTGCTACTCATGGATGACGGGCATTGTCGAAGTCGCGCAGGTCGTATTCGTTCGCAAACGGCTAGTGGAGGTTCAGTACTTGCGAACAACGATTACCGACGAGCAGCGGCAGGAATTCGGACACTTGGTGGAAAGCACAATCCGCCGGATCGAGGCGGCAGACTTTCTGCCGCACAGCGGTATCCGCTTCCCGCAGAATCCCTGCAGCAGTTGTCCGTACGTGGGGCTTTGTCTTGGAAAGCAGGAGATGGCAGACGCGAGGTTAGTGCGGCGTCCAGGAGCAGAAAGTCTTGATTGGCTTGACGAGCTTAATTACTAGGGACCCACCCATGCCGCCGAAGTTCAATCGTCGCCGCGCCCTGTTCGTACTGGGCAAGATCGACGAGATTCTGGCTTGGGAACAGCGGAAGGAGACGGAGCGCGACACCAAGTTCGTGGAACTGGGGCGCTATCTATGCGAGGTGCGGGCGGGACAGTACTGGCGGTTAGTGGACCTGAAGAGTTTCGATGAGTTCCTGGAGAGACGGTTCCCGGGTTCGCGGCGGAAGGCCTACTATCTGATGTCGATTCACGAACACCTGCCGCCGCAGGCAAGGAAACAACTGAAGAAAGTGGGATGGACTAAGGGACTGGAGCTAGCCAAGTTGGCTAGAAGGGACGGGCAGCGCTTCGATTGTGCAACCTGGTTGCACAAAGCTCGTGAGTTGTCGAAAGAGGATTTTCAGCAGGCGGTCGAACGCGAACTCACCGGAAAAATAACAGAACCGTGGGAGATTGTCTACTTCAAACTGTATCAGAGCCAGATGCCGGTGATTGAGCGGGCGATTGAGACAGCAGCTCTGATGTTGGGCAGCGACCGATCTCGAGGCTACTGTCTGGAAATGATCTGTGCAGACTTCCTGGCGGGGGCCAACCTGGACCATGGAGACCCGGAGATGCTGCTGTTCTCGATGACGAGATTCTTTAAGTTCCTGCCCGGAGAGCAGAAGCAGGCATTTCTTGGAAGTCTCAGCGAGAAGGTGTCATGAGGCCGACTGACCCAAAGTCCACGCTCTCGCGGCTGGATCGGGCCTCTTACGAGACTCTGCGGGAGCGGGTACTGCGTCGCGATGGCTGGAGGTGTCAATTGTGCGGAACGATGTTGAACCTGGAGGTCCATCACAGACAGTTTCGCAGTCACTCCGGGAACGATGCGGAAGAGAATCTGATTGCCGTGTGCGTTGCCTGTCATGCTGCCCTGCACCGGGAGTGAGAATTCGCCAGCAGGCCTGGTAGTGGTGCGGTGTGAAAACCCGCGTTATGTATACGGACCCGACGGCAGTCTCTCAGCAGGAGTACAAGGATAAGTGGGCGAAGTAGGGCTTAGAGCAGCTGGTCGCTTTCTTTAGTCACCTCAGGACCAATAAATTGAATACTCATGCGTCCCACCGATCTTGCCGAGCACAGCGCTCTCACACACTACATGCTCAAGCAGCGGATTGTGGTAGAGCACAAACACCGCGCGCGGATGCTCCCGCAGACTCCGCTCCAGATTTTCCATCATCCGCCTCAACCCAGCCTCCGGAAACGGGTTGAAGAGATAGAGCACGATTGGCTCGGTGGGGAAAGCGAACTTCGTAGCATCGCAGCAGATCGATTCCAACGCGAAGCACTTCTGCGATTCTCTTCGGTACTTGCTGAGGTTCTCTTGAGCGGCTTGATGCAAAGCAGGCAGAAGCTCCACGCCCACGATGCGGTGAAAGGGATAGTCCGAAGCCATCAGCAGAGTACGTCCTTTTCCAGATCCGAGATCGATGAAGACGAAGTCGTGAAAGTCAGAGTGACTTTCTTCAGCCAAAGCCGCAAGCATTTCGCGGAATAAGGCTGGCTCCGTGGGCTGATACGGCGAGTGGAAAACTCCGAGCAGACGATTGCGCCAGCTCACCGCCGCGCTAGTCGTGTCGACGCGATGATCCCAATCGTATTCGGCGTCGCCGTAGCGCTGGCGCAGGCGTTCCGGAGTGGAGTCGCGAAGGAACTCCCACAGCGCCGCCAGCAGTTGGCAAGCTGCCGCAAGGCGGCCCTCGCGCGCGGCCACGTCATTCCACCATCGCCACACTGAACGTAGCAGGCTGATTCGAGACGAAGCGGAGGGATCGATGCTCTGCATTCTTCGCCATCATAAGCGATGATGAGACAGCGAGGATGACGCTACGGCTGCGGGGAGTCGAACGTCGGCAGCGGTTTATATCCTGGAGGCAGACCTTTGGTGGCGAAAGGAAAGTCTTTTGGTACGCGAACTTCAATTCGTCCCTCGGGAGTCATTTTGTAGGGATGTACGTCGGGATCGACCGGAGTTCCGGGCAATCCCTCTGCGTTTACGAGTTCTCCCATGCTTGTGGGTAGGCGTCCGGTGCGTTCTCCGAAGCGGGTTACGGCCTCTTGCAGATGCTCGACGTCTTCATCCACACGCAGGGCGCGCAGATGGTCATACGCGTTCTGTTTAATCAGCTTGTCCTGGGTGTTCTGGTAGCTTGTCACCCACAGCTTCCGGGCCGTTTCATAATCGCCGGCATGAGACGCCATCTGCGCCGCGAGAACCTTCAGGAAAGGATGAGCATTCGGCACCTGTGCTCCGCGAGCGAAGGCTTCCGCTGCTCCCTTGTAGTCCTTAAGTTCGGTGTAATAGACGAAGCCCAGGTCGTAATAGAGCCTCCAGTTGTCGGGATTGTTCTGGATGCCGTAATTCATCAAATCGATCGCGCTCTGGGGCTGGCCCGCGCCGAACGGCGGCTTAGGTGCAAGAAAGCTGCTGCCAAACTCGTACGCAACCACTAGATGCGGGTCCAGTTGGGTCGTGATTTCAAGCAGCGGCGCGAGCAGTTTGTAGCTGGTGGCGGCGAAACGATGCCGGTCGCCGAAGTACTGGACGGCACGAGTCCAATAAATGCAGGCCATCAAGCCGTCGTAACCGAGGCTGGCGCGCTTGATCACTTTGGGCGAATTGAGGAAAAGGACTTCGTCGAGCGTAGCCTGCGGACGAAGCTGGTCGATGCGATGAAGCAGAAATGAACTGGCGGCCAGCGACAGCACCAGACAGGCGCCAGCAATCATCGAAATTTTCCGGCAATGCGTCATTTTATTTCAAGTCACGGTTCTCGAAAATCAGCACGGCTCCGCTCAAGGCCATGATGGCGTAGAACAGAGCATAGAGCGTGTTGTGCAGGATGAGTTGCCCGGCCACCGGCTGTTCATGGGCGATCGAACTGATCACGTTGAACGCGGAGAAGTTTGGCACCAGGTAGGCCGCGCCCGTGGCCAGCCAGCGCGTCAACCCATGGGTCATTCCGGCGAAATTGCGTAGGTCTTCGGCAAAGCTCCCGATTACAAACAACGAGAATGCGAAGACGGCAGACAGCAGTGGCGAAGAAAATGACGAGAACAACAACGCCAGCGAGCAGATGATAAGGAATTCGAGAATGATGAAGTACAAAGCGACCAGAATCAGCGCATCGGCGCGCACAAACTTGTGTGAAACGTAGAACAGAGCGGCGAACACTCCGACGGCCATGAAGAAAGCGTTTACCACCAGCGTGCCGGCCAGGCCGAAGAACTTGCCGACAATGAACTCCCAGCGGCGGACGGGACGGGAAAGCACGGTGTAAAGGGTGCGCTTCTCGATTTCTTTGGAGACCAGGCCGATGCCGATGAAGATCGCAATGACAACGCCGAACAGAGAGACCGCGGTGAGTCCAAGATTGATGACGACAAGCTTCTCGATCTCAATGGAGATCTGGCCGACGAGGATAGCGGCGCCTGAGAGCAGCAATGCAAAAGCGATCAGGTTGTAGAGCACGCGATCGCGCACGGCTTCGCGGAACGTGTTGGAGGCGATGTAGGCGATGCGGGTGTTCATACCGTCCTCTTCATAGCGTTGGTATTCATTTGGTTGGTCTTCACTTCGTCGAGCCTCATTTTGTCGAACCAGCCGTGGTCTCGGCGCGGCGCAGCTTCTCGACAAAATAAGCTTCGAGTGAAGTGCGTACCGGAATGATGGCAATCAAACGTTGCCGCTCGCGGCGGAGCGCATCGATCACCGCGTCCTGCTGATTTTCGGCAATGACGGCGCGGACCCGGTCTCCAGTCACGTGGCACTCCGCGCCCAGGGCCTTGATTGAGGCCGGCACCTGCGTGCCTTGCCAGACCACTTCCACCTTGCCCTGAACGCTGGAGGTCAAATCTTCGACTGCTCCTACTCCACGAAGTTCTCCTTTGTGAATGATGGCAACGCGGTCGCAGAGCGCCTCGGCGTCGGACAGAATATGGGTGGAGAAGAAGACGGTCTTGCCTTCGTGCTTGAGCTGGTCCATCAGGTCGCGCACTTCGCGGCGGCCCATGGGGTCGAGCCCGGACATTGGTTCGTCGAAGAACACGAGCTTGGGGTCGTGCAAAATGGCCTGGCCGATGCCCACGCGCTGCAGCATGCCCTTGGAAAACTTGCGCAGCTGCACGCCCTTTACGTCGCGCAATCCAACCTGCTCGAGAACCTGCTCGACGCGTTGCTTGCGGTGTTTGGCGGGAACGCCGGAAAGCTGTCCGTAGTATTCAAGCAGTTCGTGAGCGGTGAGATAGTCGTAGAAATAGGGCTGCTCGGGAAGGAAACCGATCTGCGCCTTGACCGAAGGGTCTGTCCAATCACGACCCAGGATGCGCGCTGATCCGGAGGTCGGGAACACCAATCCCATGAGCATCTTCAGGGTAGTGGTTTTGCCGGCGCCGTTGGGGCCGAGGAAGCCGAAGATCTCGCCATCCTCCACTGTCAACTGCAGCGGACTGAGGGCGCGCCTGGGCCGCTTGCGCCAGAACCCGACCATGTAAGTTTTTTCTAACCCAAGAATTTCAATTGCAGGCATGGCCACTCCGAAAAAGAGAAAGCTGAAGACTGCCTTCGTGACAAATTATAAGCAATGGATTTAATTTTTGGGACTGGGTGGAAAGTTACGTCCGTCACATGTACAACGATGCGCCAGGGCGGCGGAGCCGCGGCGCGTCCAGAGCACCCCAGCGGGAGATCCCCTTCGGCTTCGCTCAGGGCAGGCTCTCACCCGGCTGGACTGCGCCGGTTTTCGGGATGACGCCTTCTTCAAGGATTGCTAAGGGACCGGGCACAATTATTGCATGGCCAACAACGCTGAGCAGGCAGCGTAGCCGGGGACTAGAGTGATGGTGCCCGCGGGCTGTACGCGCAATACCGCGTCCTGGATGGAGCAGTAGGAGCGCGTGCCAAACTGGACGCTGATGGGCGAGCCGGTGGAGTAGAACTGGTCGTTGACCAGGCTTCCGGCGCTGGCTGAGCCGGTGGCGTTAAAGAGGTAGCCGCTCTTGCCCCCTCCGGCGCCGTTGGTGGCCAGAAAGTTGTCGATCAAACACCCGGTGCCAATGCCTGGCGTGCAAGGGGACGCGCCGCCCAGGGTCGTGAGAGCCAGCGGGAACCCGATGGCCGGATAGGTGCTGAAATAGGCAATCTCCCCAGTGTTGATGGTGCGAACAGAAGCGGCCGCGGAAGAATCGTTAGCCGCCATACGGGCGCGCATGAGATTCGGGATCGCGATCGCCGCGATGATCAGAATGATCGCGACCACGATCAACAACTCGATAAGTGAGAAACCCTTTTGTCTCTGCATCGAGTGCTCTTTACTCTCTAAGAGCGTTGCCCGCACCGGCCCCGAGGCTTGATTCCTGTGGGGTCGTACAGGGTTAGTCGCATGCCGAGGACCAAACGGGAGCGATCTGACACTTAGGTTTAGAACCTGGCAACTGCCTTGCTTTCAAGCCGTTGCCGGATCCAAGCACTGGATTCTCGGCTGAGTGAAGGTCCCTGGAAGAGAGTAAATCCCGCTGTTTTGACAAATTGTGTCACTTTGCGACGGTGCGCGGCCTTGGCTCGGTCAACGCGTTGGACTGGGAACCCGCTCTGCGCGGCAGGATCGATGAGAGGTAGGGATCCTTCGACTGCGTAAGCCGCCCACTTCGTGGGCGGTTACTTCGCTCAGGGTATGACAGGTGCTAGTTCGCCATCGGCAACAGGGCTTGGCAAGCGGCATAACCAGCAACCAGCGTGACCGTGCCCGGGGGCTGCGTGCGCACGACGCCGTCGTCAAACGCGCAATACGCCTTGGTGCCAGTCTGTACGCTGATCGGAGTTCCGGTCGTCCAGAACTCGTTCGGAATCGGGCTGGCTGCGCCAGCTTGTGTGGAAGCAGCAAACATGTAACCGCTCTTGCCGCCGCCTGCACCGTTGCTGGCCAGGTTGTTGTCGATCAAGCAGCCAGTGAGTACCGCTGGCGTGCAGGGCGACACACCACCCAAGGCCGCCAAGGAAGCATAGCCAATGGTGGGGTAAGAAGCGAAGTAACCGATTTCGCCGGTGATGATAGTACGCTCGGAGGCAGCACCAGACGAATCGTTGGCTGCCATGCGGGCGCGCATCAAGTTAGGAATTGCGATCGCTGCAATGATCAGGATGATGGCCACCACGATCAGCAGCTCGATTAGTGAGAAACCCCTGGCGTTGTTTTTGTTAGCTCGGTTTGTTCCCATATCTATATTTTTCCCCGACCGATTTGGTCCCGTCGTCAGCCGCGCGCGAGCTTAGGGCGCATTCATTATTGCATGCCGGGGGCCGGAGCGGGGCGAGCGAAAGCCCTTTGTTTTCGGGCTGCGTAGAGGTCAAAAGGACATGCTGCAGCAATCGCGCAACCTCTTCGCGGCTACGAATGGTCACTGTCGGGTGATGGAAGTTAGCACCTGCGGGTTGCCTGTTCGGCCTTCGTAACAAGACCGCACCTTCGGTATTTCGCACAGGCTTCCCGTGCTATCTGTGGACGATAAGGCTGGCCCCGCCACGCTGCGCACCCCAGGTACGGGTCGCGGCATAACCAATCTTCCGAAGGAGAGTCATTTATGAGGAGTCCAATACGCTTTTTCGTGGCCGTGGTGTTCTTCGCGGTCGTAGGCAGTCTGAGCGGCTCGGCCCAAACAGGTTTCTGGGGGCCCGGGCTCCGTGAAAATATGCACAGCTGGTCGAACAGCATATCGCTGGATACGACCATCGTGACGACCGCTGACGAGGTTCGCGTCCGGCAGTTCACCCTCCTGAGCTCGTTCACAGTTGGCCACATTACGACCGTGCTTGGCTCTGGGTCTTTTTCCGGTACTACCTTCAACTTCGGCATTTACGATGCCTCCGGCAATCTGCTGCTGGATTCCGGGCCGTTCAACGGCTACTACACCCAGGACGGGGTGGTCCAGACCCTTTCCATATCATCCGTCGCTCTCAGTGCCGGCACGTATTACTTCGCTCAAACCGCGAGTGAAACCGACATCCAGCCCTTCGGCGTTGGTGGCGGCTCCAGCAACATCCTGGCGGGGGACGAGATTGCCAACGCAAATGGCTGCCGGTTCGCAATCGCTACTAATGCCGCGTCGGGCGGGGCGCTGCCCGCTACGCTCGGAGCATTGAGTGTCACGGCCGAAGACTCGAATCCGGCTGGGACTGGGGCTCCGTTTTTTGAGCCGTAGGTTCTATGAAACTCACGGTAAAAAGAAAAAAGGCAGCGAACTTGCGTTCGCTGCCTTGGCTTGTACCCTCCCCCAGGTACTTGCCGGACTGCTAACTAGTTCGCCATCGGCAACAGGGCTTGGCAAGCGGCATAACCAGCAACCAGCGTGACCGTGCCCGCGGGCTGGGTGCGCACGACGCCGTCGTCAAACGCGCAAAACGCCTTGGTGCCAGTCTGTACGCTGATCGGAGTTCCGGTCGTCCAGAACTCGTTCGGAATCGGACTGGCCGCGCCAGCTTGTGTGGAAGCAGCAAATTTGTAACCGCTCTTGCCTCCACCCGCGCCGTCGCTGGCCAGGTTGTTGTCGATCAGGCAGCCAGTGAGTACCGCTGGCGTGCAGGGCGATGCCCCACCCAGGTTGGCCAGAACCGCATAGCCAACGGTCGGATAAGCAGCGAAGTAACCGATTTCGCCGGTGACGATGGTACGCTCGGAAGCAGCGCCAGACGAATCGTTGGCTGCCATACGGGCGCGCATCAAGTTAGGAATCGCGATCGCTGCAATGATCAGGATGATTGCCACCACGATCAGCAGCTCAATCAGTGAGAAACCCTTGGCGTTGTTTTTATCAGCTCGATATCTTGGCATGTCTCTTCTCTCCCCAAGCAATTTGTTTCTGTCGTTAGCGGAGCCGTAACATTAAGATGCACTTATTGTTGCATTCCGGATGCCAGAGTGATGGGCGGTGGTAGATCCTTTGTTTTCAGGGGTTATAGAGGACAGGGCTGTAAACTAGCCGCGCAACCCCCCCGCTGCAGCCACAAACAGTCAGTTTCGAGTGACAGAAGTTGGCAGGCCGGGAACCGATCTGCAATGAACGCATAAAAGAAAAAGGAGCAGCGAAGTTGCCTTCGCTGCTCGCGGCTTGTACCCTCCCCCAGGTACTTTGCCAGACTTGCTAACTAGTTCGCCATCGGCAACAGGGCTTGGCAAGCGGCATAACCAGCAACCAGCGTGACCGTGCCCGCGGGCTGGGTGCGCACGACGCCGTCGTCAAACGCGCAAAACGCCTTGGTGCCAGTCTGTACGCTGATCGGAGTTCCGGTCGTCCAGAACTCGTTCGGAATCGGGCTGGCCGCGCCAGCTTGTGTGGAAGCAGCAAAGTTGTAACCGCTCTTGCCGCCGCCCGCACCGTTGCTGGCCAGGTTGTTGTCGATCAGGCAGCCAGTGAGTACCGCTGGCGTGCAGGGCGATGCCCCACCGAGGTTGGCCAGAACCGCATAACCAACGGTCGGATAAGCCGCGAAATAGCCGATTTCGCCGGTGACGATGGTACGCTCAGAAGCAGCGCCAGACGAATCGTTGGCTGCCATACGGGCGCGCATCAAGTTAGGAATCGCGATCGCTGCGATGATCAGGATGATTGCCACCACGATCAGCAGCTCAATCAGTGAGAAACCCTTCTGTTGTTTCCGCATCTCTATTTTCCCTCGTTTCGGACTTTTATTGAAGTTCATGCTGGTCATGGAATGACGCAGTCGGGATTGATGTTCGCATTTGCCGGGCCAAAGCCGAAAGTTACCTTGGTTCCGGCCAGGTCCTGGCAATTCCCTTATTTTCAGTGCAAAGGCAAACTGTGGTCTTAATCTTACGGCTTTCCAGGGGCTGTTTCCTGCCAAAATGCGTCGCATCCCCTGACAATTCGTGTCAGCTTGGAACTGCCCTGGCTTCTATGGGAGAACGAGGGTTCGGAGGCTGCTTGCAGGGGAAATGGGCCGGTGGAGAGGGCAGTCGAGCTGCGCTCGACGGACCCTTCGAAGCTCAGGGCAGGCAGCCGAGGGCGGCTGTCCCCAGATTACGCGTTCTCCGCTTTTACGAGCAGGCAGGTTACATCATCGTGCTGCGGGGTCGAGCCGACGAACAGATCCACCTCTGCCATGAGGCGCTGGAGCATGTCGCTGGGAGCGGTCGCGGCGCCGGCTGCGATGGCGGCGAGCAGGCGGGTCTCGCCATACTCCTCCTGGCGGGCGTTTTCTGCTTCCGGCAGGCCGTCAGTAAAGATGATCAGCCAATCGCCGGGCGCGAGCGTGACGCTGGCCGATTCATATTTCGCTTCGGGCTGAATGCCGAGGGGTAGTCCTCCGGCGTCGAGGCGCTCGATTGCTCCGCTGGCGCGACGCAGGATTGGGTTGTTGTGGCCGGCGTTGATGTAATGGAAGACTCGGCGGGCCGCGTCGTATTCGGCGAGAAAAGCAGTGGTGAAGCGCAATCCTCCCTGACTGTTGGAACAGGCGTACTTGTTCATGTCGGCGACCAGCTCAGGCAGGGCGACTTGCGTGGTGGAAAGAGTTTTGAGGCTGGCTTGAAAGGTAGCCATCAGCATGGCTGCGGGGATACTCTTGCCGGCGACATCGGCCACCGCGAATACTACGCGATTTTCTTCGTTGGTTTTGCCGGGGCGCGGGAACACGTCGTAGTAGTCGCCGGCGACCGTGTTGGCGGGTCGCGTGACGTAGGCAATGGAGATTCCCGGAATCTGCGGCGGAGCGCCGGGCAGCAGCCAGGTCTGGATCTCGCGCGCGATCTGCAAATCGCGCTTCATCACGACCCGGTCGGCAATCTCCAGAATCAGCAGCACGAATAGCAGCAGGCCGCCCCAAAAATGGAAGTCGAGTTCGACGACGTGGACTTCGTTTCCGGCGCCGCGATAGCTGAAACCGCTGCTGGGAAATACGAGCATGATCAGGGCCGCCAGCAGCAGCACACGGCGCGCGGGAGAAAGTTTCTCTAGAACTGCCCAGAAGAATTCCTTAACCACATGCAGGCGGTGGCCGCGCCTGGTAAGGCCCTCGGGTGTTTTGGCGGCCACGTCGCGCGAATAGAGGCGGTAACTGCTGCGCGCTTCGGTTTCAAACTGCGACCAGAGCTGAGTGAGCTCCAGCCCTTCGGTGACCCGCTGCCAAAACCGGCGTAGCCGCAGTCCGATGGGAGGGCGTTGCGCAGAAGCAGGTGGGGCCGGTGGGGATGCGGTCGCCATGGGAGTCAGGTGATTATAGAGGAAGAAAAGCAGTGGCCGGTGGCCATGATCAGTGGTCAGTGATCAGTGGCCAGTGGTAAGTGGCCGGAGTTCGATAAGCTTCGCTTGGCTAGCCACTGAATACCGGCTACCTGAAGAATGGCCACTGACACTGACCACTGCCTTTAGAACAGTGCCAATTGCTCGTCGAAAGCCTGCTGTCGCCGCTTGTCGTCGTGCATCCCTCCACGCGGATCGGCGCGGAGGATGCCGTATTTCTGGCGGAATCGTCCGATTAACTCTGCTATCCGCTTGCTATAGGAAGGTGGCAGAAACGAGCGGTCCTGATAACGCTGGCGATAGTTCTCGACCAACTGCGGGAAGTGTTGCTCAAGGAAAGGAAGGAAAACTGCGGCCGAGCAGGGTTTGAGGAACAACGGTCCGGCAAAGATGTGGCGCGCACCCGCGGCTGCGGCGGCTTGCACTACGGCCTCCAGATCTGCGGGGGAATCGGTGATGCCGGGCAGGACGGGCGAGCAGCTCACGCCTACGGTCAGCCCCGCTGCGCTGAGCTGGCGCACGGCCTCCATCCGCAAATCGGGGCGCGGGGCACGCGGCTCCAGAATCCGCGCCAGGTCGACGTTCAAGGTGGTCACGGTGATGTGGATCGACAGCACGTTATTTTGCGCGACTGCGCGGAGAAGATCCACATCGCGGACAATGAGATTGGATTTGGTGACAATCCCCAGCTCGAAGCCGCGGTGGCGGGCGAACTCTTCGAGAATGCCGCGCGTGACTTCGTAGCGGCGCTCGGCGGGCTGGTAAGGATCGGTCGCCGTGCCGAGGGCAATGGCCTCACCTGGCTTGACCCGCCGCAGTTCACGCCGCAGCAGGTCCGCGGTATGCTGCTTGACGTAGATCTTCTGCTCGAACTCCGCGCCGTCGCGCATTTCCATGAATTCGTGGGTGTAGCGGGCGTAGCAGTACTGGCAGCCGAATTCGCAGCCGCGGTAGGGATTGATGGTCCAGGTGAAGGGCAGCGCGCGGCGGCTGACGCAGCGGTTCAGCAGAGACTTCGCCGGGAGAGTGAAGTATTCAACGTTATGGCCTTCGCGCAGAGATTCGCCCTGGGACGCGAGGCGGGCGATGCCGACCAGCGGGGATTTGGCAGGAAGCGCGAACAAAGGGAGGCTGGACATATTCGCCTTGTGTTCGCCTACTATAGAAAGTTCGCTTGACCTTGTCAAGAGAGGCAGGGAATGGCGGCTGGCAAAAGCGATCAAAGGCGACAAAGGTATAATCTTGGCCTGCATCGAGACGAAGCAACGGAGGAAGTCACAATGCAACTGTTATGGATACCGGTTGTTATCGCGATTCTCATCGCGCTATACCTGATTCTGGGGAGCTTTTTCACGGTGCGCACGGCCGAAGTAGCAGTGATCACGCGATTCGGCAAGTTTCTTCGGGTCGCGCAGCCAGGATTGAACTGGAAGCGGCCATTCTTCGATTCCGTGACGGGCACAGTCAGTCTGCGTGTGAATCAGATCACGCTGACCATGGAGACCAAGACCAAAGACAACGTGTTCGTCACCATTCCGATCTCCGTGCAGAATCGCGTTCGTCCGGAAAAAGTCTACGATGCCTACTACAAGCTCTCCGATCCGGTGGCGCAGATCAAATCTTACGTCGAGCAGGTGATCCTGGGGCATGTCCCGGGGATGACGCTGGACGAAGTGTTTGCCACGCAGTCCAGTATCGCCGCCGCGGTCAAGCAGGAACTGGATGCGGATATGGCGTTATTCGGATACGAAATTGTCAATGTGTTGGTCACCGATATCGTCCCTGACGCTAAGGTGAAGTCCGCCATGAACGATATCAATGCGGCACAGCGCGAGCAGGTAGCGGCCAACGCGAGGGGCGAGGCGGAGAAAATTTTGGTGGTCAAGAAGGCCGAGGCGGAAGCGGAAAGCAAAGCCCTCCAGGGGCAAGGGATAGCCAATCAAAGGAAGGCGATCATCGAAGGCCTGCAGGTTTCGATCGAACAGTTCCAAAAGGTGGTGGAGGGGGCGTCGGCCAAGGAAGTGATGCAGTTGGTGATGGTCACGCAGTATTTCGACACCCTGAAGTCCATTGGCGAGAACGACAAAACCAACACTTTATTTCTGTCTCACTCCCCTACGGCTGTCAAGGAAGTCTCGGATCAAATTCTGCAGTCTATGTTGGTGGCAGAGCGAGCGAGCGGCTGAAGTTCAAGAGTGTCGTGCCCCTCGACTTCGGTCGGTGCAACTTCCCAGCCACCGGGACGGCGCTAGGGTTGGGTTGGCGGTTTTTCGGCGGGCTTTTCGAACAACTTCGGATCGACCGCCGGATTGAACTCCAACGAGGTGTACTCCGCCTTACTTGAATCCTGACCGTTCTGTTTGTTCTGGCGGAGGAAGGGAACGTTCACGCCGTTTACCGACTTCCAGTCTTCCAGATCGGTTTCACCCTGCACCGGCTGACCCTGGTTCAGCGTTCGATACGTTTCCTTGAGGATGTGGCCAGTCTGCGGATCGACAAACCACCGGATGGCGGTGCCCGCGGCATTCACATCCACGATGCGGGCCTCGGTGTCGCCGACCTTCTCGGTTCCTCCGGCGAGGAAAAACACATTGGGATCTTTCGCGTGCGACGCGATGAAGATGGGATCGCGCTTGATCTGGTCCAGAGTTTCTGCCTTCTGAGAAGCAGGGAAGTCGCGCGTACCCTGACCGGGAAAAGCCATGAAGGCAGCATCTGGCGTGACCACAATGTTCATGGTGCCATTCGGGGTCTGCATTGCGGCATGCAGGTGGTCGGGATAAACGATGAAGGTTTCCATCTGCATGGGGAACTCGCCCTGCGGAGTCTTCTGGGTGAGGGTCACTTCCGCCTTGATGGCTTTGATCGCGGTCAGCTTGGCTTCGCCGCCCATCGCGGCCACTACTTTTGCGGCGAGAGCTCTACCTTCTTCATTCGACGAGGTGGGTTTTGCGCTCTCTTCTTCCTTCGCGCCCGGAGGAGGTGGAATGGTGATATCGATTTCCTTCACGGGTCCGAGTGACGAGAGCGGCTTGTCGAACTCTTTGGTGTTGCCGACCACCAGCACCGCGAGTTGGTCGCGATGCGCGTACTTCGCTGCGACGCGATTGACGTCCGCGGCCGTCACCTTCTGAATCTCCGCCGGATACTTGTCGAGCCAATCCGCAGGGTAACCGTAGAATTCATAGGTCAGTCGCTCGGCGAGCACTTTATCGGGAGAGTCCAGGCGGAAGATGAAAGCGTTCAGGATGGCGTCTTTGGCGTGCTGGATTTCTTCGTCAGTGATGGGCTGTTTGGCCAGATTGTCGATGTCTTCATCGAGTGCCTGAATTGACTCGATCGTGCTCTGGCTCTTGGTCCCCAAGACGAATTGCAGAACGCCAGGATGCCCGAAATTGGTGCCAATGCCGCCGGCCACGTGGTACGCCAGGCCGCGCTTGGTGCGAATGTCGTTGAACAGCCGCGAGGAGAATCCGCCGCCAAACGCCTCGTTGAAAACGGAGATGGCATAGTAGTCCGGGTTGTTGCGCGTGGTGCCCAGCGTGACCATGAGAATGGTGCTCTGGTTCACATCCTCTTTTTGCACGAGGTAGTAGCCGGGCTTGGCGGGCTGGTACCGAATGTCATCCTTCGGCAAGTCGGCGCCTTTCTGCCATGCCTCAAATGCGGCGCGCAGCTTGGCTTCCATTGCGGCCGCATCAAAGTCCCCACTGAACCCGAGGATGATGTTGTTCGGATGCACATACGTTCGGTGCCAGTCGAGCAGATCCTGGCGCGTCACGGCGCTCACGGTGGCGTACTCTGGCACGCGCGCATAGGGATTATCGGAGCCATATGCCAGCTTGGTGGATTCGCGCGCCGCAATCTCTCCCACTTCATCGTTGCGCCGCGAGATGCCGTCCTCCGCCTGCTTCTGCGCCAGATCAAGCTTGTCGGCGCGGAATTCGGGGTTCTGTAACAGGTCGACGAAGACTTTGAAAACATCGTCGAAATCGGCTTTCAGGCAACTCAAGCTGATGGTGGTGGAATCGGCACCGCCTCCGGTCTCAACCTTGGCGGCGCGCACTTCGAGAAAATCGTCGAGTTGATCGCCGGTTTGTGCCTTGGTGCCACCGGTGCGCCAGACTTCGCCAAATATATCCACGAGCCCCGCTTTGCTGGCCGGTTCATCGCGCGAACCGCCGCGGATACGGGCCGAACCTTCAATCAGCGGCAGTTCGTGATCCTCCTGCAGGAAGATCACCATGCCGTTGGAGAGTTCGATGCGCTTCGGTTGCTGAGGGTGGAAAGCGGGCAGAGGCGGGACCGGGATCTGCCGCCAGTTCGTCGCTTGTGCCGCGGACGTTGGGAGCTGCACGAACATGGTGGCCGCACAAGCTAGGAGAATCATAGAGAAAACAATCCGCGGCGTTTTCATTGCGCACCTCCCTGGCTGGACGCAGCCTGATCGGACGCACCTTCATTCGATCCCTGCTCACCGCCTTGTCCTGCGCCCCCGGCGGTCTCGATCACGCCGATGGTGCGGTTGTTGTCGTTGAAGGTTTCGTTGGCGATCCGCCGGATGTCGGCCTTCGTCACCTTGTCGATGCGGTCGACCGAGCGGAACAACTCGCGCCAGTCGCCGTAGCGAGTCTGGTAAGTCGCCAACTGAATCGCAAGTCCCTGGTTGTCTGCCAGGCCGCGAATCAGGTTGGCTTTGGTGCGGGTCTTGATCATCTTCAACTCGTCGTCGCTGATGTCTTCCTTCTTCAGCCGCTCGATTTCAACGTGTATCGCGTCTCCCACTTCCTGCGTGGTGTGTCCGGGCAGGGGGAAGGCATAGAACGCGAACAGGTGCGGGTACTTGGTGCCGGGCAGCCCGCTGAATCCTGCGGAGAACGATGCAATTTTCTTATCGCGCACCAGTGCGCGGTAAAGGCGAGAGGTGCGGCCCTCCGACATCAGATCAGTGATCGCATCATAGACCGCATCGTCTTTCGTCATGTAGTCGGGGCGGTGGTAGCCTTCGAGAAAGAGGGGCTGCGATTTTTCCTTAAGCACGACCTTGCGCTCAGAATTCTGCGGAGGCTCGGTAGTGGTGGTCTCGTCGGGCTTCTGGCGTGTTGGCAGGCGGCCGAAGTACTTTTCGAGAATCGGCAAAATCTGTGAAGCTCTCACGTCACCGGCCACAGCGACCACCATGTTCGCCGGCACGTAGTACCGATCAAAAAACTTTTTCGCGTCCGTGGCTGAGAAGGAATTCAAGTCGGACATCCATCCCACGGTCGGCCGGTGATAGGGATGAGCCTCAAATGCCGCGGCATCAAACTGCTCCAGCAAACGGCCGATCGGGTTGCTATCTGTGCGCAGGCGGCGCTCTTCGATCACCACGTTGCGCTCTTTGTAAAACTCGCGCAGCACGGGGTGAAGAAAGCGCTCCGACTCGAGATAGGCCCACAGCTCCAGCCGGTTCGCCGGAAGCGAGTAGTGGTAGGCGGTCTCGTCGTAATTCGTGAAGGCGTTGAGATCCTGACCGCCGTTCTGTTCGATGATCTTGCCGAACTGGTTCGGCACTACGTACTTGTCGGCTGCGGCGATGGCGTCCTTCCAGGCTTTTTCGAGTTGCTTCAGCTTGGCCTCGTCACGGCCTACGCTTTTGTCGCGCTCCGCAATGTAGGCGGCGTAGGCAGTCTCAACCTTTTCCAATGCAGGCTTCTCGGCGGCATAGTCAGTGGTGCCGACCTTATCCGTGCCTTTGAAGGCCATGTGTTCGAACATGTGAGCCAAGCCGGTCTTGCCCAATGGATCCTGCGCTGAACCTGCATCCACCATGGTGAAGAAGGAAAACACCGGCGCCTCGGGCCGCTCGCAGATGAGGATGGTCAGGCCATTCGGCAGCTTCTTGACCGTGATGCGCTTTTCAAAGGACGCGACATCCTGGGCGGCGGCTAACGTCGTGAGGATGAGAACCAGTACGAGAACTCGGGCCCGGAGAATGCGATGTTTCATTGGACCTCCAAATAGACTTGGGCGAACTTTGGATGGACATTTCGGACAGACATAGGAGACAGCCATGTTTAGACGGACGTGAAAGGCAGAAGTTTGAAATTACGTGGAGGAAAGGGAGGTTGTCAAACCGGTCGAATGCCTGGACTCAGGCAAGGCCCGGGGAGGGTTGCATTTTGCATGGGGCGTGGTCTAAGGCACAATGCCTGCGGGAGTGTTTGCGATGGATTCGACCATTGAAGTTCAGGGGAAGCAGCTCAAGCTGTCGAATCTGGAAAAGGTCCTCTATCCGGCGACGGGTTTTACCAAGCAGCAGGTGATCGACTACTACGTTCGCATTGCGCCGGCGATGGTGCCGCATTTGGCTGGACGTCCGCTGACGCGCAAGCGCTACCCCAATGGCGTGGACGAGGAGTTTTTCTACGAGAAGAACGCGCCCCAGTATCGGCCCGACTGGGTGAAGACTGCTCCCATCTGGAGCGGGAGAAACCGGCGCACCATTCATTACATTCTCGCCGACGATCTGGCCACGCTGGTCTGGCTGGCGAACCTTGCCGCGATCGAATTGCACCCGTCACTTTCTCTCGCGAAAGACATCACTTGCCCTACGATGATGGTGTTCGATCTCGACCCTGGGCCGCCTGCAAGCATCGTGCAATGCTGCCAGGTTGGGCTGTGGCTGCGGGAAATCTTCGAACACTTTGGATTGAAGAGTTTTCCGAAAACTTCGGGGTCCAAGGGATTGCAGATCTACGTTCCGCTCAACACTCCAACTAACTATGAAGCGACCAAGACTTTTTCTCATGCGTTAGCGCAGTTGCTCGAACATGAGCATCCAGACCTGGTTGTGTCGGACATGAAAAAGCAGGTTCGAACTGGAAAAGTTTTCGTCGACTGGAGTCAAAACGACGAACACAAGACCACTGTAGCCGTGTATTCGCTGCGGGCGCGGGAGCATCCTACGGTGTCGACGCCGGTGACGTGGGAGGAGGTCGAGCGCTCGTTCAAGAAAAAAGATGCGGGCCTGCTTGTATTCGAAGCGAAGCAAGTGGTCGCGCGGGTTGATAAGATGGGCGACCTGTTCGCTCCAGTGCTCGAATTGAAGCAACGGTTGCCCGATCTGAAGGGAGTTGTGGCCTCGGCAGGTGCTGAAAAGGAGGCGCCGATTTCGATTGCTGCTCAGGCGGAAGAAGAACCGGGGCGCGTTCGGCCGCGCACAGTGAGAAAAACCGGGGCGCGACCGAAGGCGCGCAAGGCGGGACGCAAGGTATAAACTCGACCGCTTCCAGTTTGCTTTGAGACCTTACTTCGAGAGCTTGCTATGCCTCAACTGTTGGTCGGAACTTCGGGATGGGCCTACCCGAGCTGGAAGCCGGACTTCTATCCCGCCAAGCTCGCGCAGAAAAAGTTTCTCGGTTACTACGCCACGCGGCTCAATACGGTGGAGGTGAACTTCACCTTCCGGCAACTCGTAAAAGAAAGCACCATCCAGAACTGGATTCAGGAGACACCGGAGCACTTTCGCTTCGGCATTAAGGCTCACCAGGTAATCACGCACATCAAGCGATTGAAGGGGACGGAGGATTTTGTTCCACGCTTCCTGGCGACGATCGAACCGCTGGCCAGCGCTGGCAAGCTTGGGCCTGTGCTCTTTCAATTGCCGCCGAATCTGAAAGCAGATGCCGTGCTGCTCAAGGATTTTCTTGCGCTTCTGCCGCGGAGCTTGCCGGCCGCCTTTGAATTTCGGCACGATTCCTGGTTTAGCGATTCGACATGGGAACTGCTGAAGGCGCGGGGAGCGGCCTTGTGTGTGGCGGAGACCGAAGAACGAACCACGCCGGATGTGGCCACCGCGGCCTTCGTCTATTACAGATTCCGCAAGCCGAATTACACGGGAGAAGAGCGCAGCCACATGGTCGCGCGCATCGGAGAGCACATGGCAGCCGGCCGCGACGTTTTCGCCTATTTCAAGCATGAGGAAACGCCGGAGGGCGCACTGTACGCGGTGGACCTGCTGCGTGGTGCCGGCCAGACGTAGCAAGCTACGTCTCTACGACCGCGGCTGGGCTTCTACAGCATCTGCCTCGTCACTTTTATCAGCGTCCGATAACGCGCATACTCTTCTCATCCCTTCTTTATGGCTTCGGAAACAAACTCGCGCGTGCTCTCCAGCTTTCTGGACTACCTGAGAATCGAGAAGGGGCTGGCTCCTCTTTCCATCAGCGCCTATACGACCGACATCTGCCAATTCTCGGAATTCCTGGAAAAGCGCAAGCGCTTGTTGCAGACCGCTCGCCGTGTCGAAGTGCGAGACTTCCTGCAACAGCTTTTTTCCCATCAGGTCGACGGCCGCAGTGTGGGACGAAAACTTTCGGCACTTCGTCATCTTTATCGCTACCTGTTGCTCGATAAGAAAATCGAACACGATCCCACGCTGAACATCGAATCTCCGAAGCAATGGAAGGTTCTTCCGAAGGCCCTGGCTCGCGACGAAATGGAAGCGACGCTTTCCGCTCCTCTCACCCGGTACGGCGCGGCACACACGAAGGACTCAGTCGAACTAGCGATCCGCGATCGCGCCATGCTCGAAGTTTTCTATGCGGGAGCACTGCGGGTTTCGGAAATCACTAACGCTAAATTGGAGGACCTGAAGCTCGAGGCCGGCTACATGCTGGTGCGGGGCAAGGGCGACAAGGAAAGGGTAGTGCCGGTCGGAAGATCAGCGCAGGACACGCTCACGCAATATCTGGCAGAATCACGCCCGGCATTGGCGGCAGGGAAGCGAAGCGGGGCGCCAAAAATAGTCGCCTCCGTTACGAACTCACCCCTGCTGTTTATCGCGCGGGGTGGGCGCAAACTGACCCGCCAGCGCGTTTGGCAGATGGTGCGTGCTGCCTCAGCCGTTTCGGGGCGTGCGGCTTCTCCGCACATGCTGCGCCATTCCTGCGCCACGCACATGGTGGAGAACGGCGCCGACCTTCGGACGGTGCAAACCATTCTCGGCCATGCCGACATTTCGACAACCCAGGTTTACACGCATCTGGCGCTCGATCGGCTCAGGACGGTGTATCAGAAGCATCATCCGAGGGCGAAGGCGAGATGAGATTGATTGCGAAGATCAAATTCACCACGGAGGCACGGAGAAAACCATGAATATTATTTGTGTCTCCGTGCCTACCTGGTAGTTCTGAACTTTCATGACTGAGAACAAGCACGCTAAAAGCATCGTCAGCAAAGCCGTCGCCGACTTCCTGCGCCACCTGGGCGAGCGCAATGCATCGCCGCACACCATCAAGGCTTACAGCCGCGATCTGATGCTCTTCGCCGCCTACGCCGGTTCGCGCGGATGGAAACAGATTGACCACATCGCCGTGCGGGGATTTCTCTCGCAGCTTTATGAGAAGGGATTGAGCAAGACCTCCGTGGCGCGCGCTTTGGCCGCGGTGCGGTCTCTCTATCGTTGGCTGGCGCGGGAAGGAGTGGTGGAGCAGAATCCGGCAAAGCTGGTCGCGACGCCAAGACTTCCCAAAAAACTGCCGCGCGTGCCCACGATTGAAGAAATGAACTCCGTGATTGACGGCCAAATGCCAGAAGTGGCGGCGTTCCCCGAGCGCGACCGTCTCATGCTGGAGCTGCTCTACGGATGCGGCATCCGCAATTCAGAGCTCACTGGAATCGACCTCGTCGACATTCGGCTGAGTGCCGAGGCCATTCTCATCCGCGGCAAGGGAAAAAAAGAACGCTACGTTCCGTTTGGCGATTCTGTGAAAGCAGCGCTTGCAACGTATCTCCCCGAACGCCAGAAGGTGCTCGCCGATTCCAACAAGCACATCGCTGCCTTGCTCATCAACCGGCGTGGCGGGCGCCTGACTACGCGTAGCGTCGGCCGCATTATCAAGAAGATTGCTGTTGCCAAAGGTCTTTCGCCAGACGTCCACCCGCACACGCTGCGCCATGCTTTCGGAACGCACATGCTGGAAGAAGGTGCCGACCTCCGCGCAATTCAAGAGTTGCTTGGCCACGAGCGCCTGGCGACTACGCAACGCTACACGCAGTTGTCGATGAAACACGTGCTGCAGGTGTACGACCAAACACATCCCCGCGCGAAATAAACCCTAATCCTTGTGCCGCTCCCCGCGCAGGCCCTCCCACATCTCGACCACACGCGTCTTCAGCTCTGTAGTCAGCTTCTCGTAAGCCGCTTCGGATGCCTCACTCTCCGGCGGCGGCAGAATCGGATCGCCAAACACCATCTTCAGTGGCGTAAACCCCTGGAACGGTTTGTTGCGCGGCCAGGCTTCGTAGAATCCCTCGATGGCTATGGGAACAATCGGCACTTGCAGGTGAATCGACAGGATGGCCGCGCCTTTCTTGAAAAGTTTTGGGGTGCCGTCAATCGAGCGCTCGCCTTCGGGATAAAGAATGAGCGGACGTCCCTGCTGCAAGCCGAACGCGCCGGCGCGCATGGCGGGAATGAGATTCGCGTCTGGGTCCACTACCACCACGCGCAGCGATCGCGCCAGCCGCAGCATGAATCCTTTGCCGAAGATTTCGCTCGTCCCCACCGCGAAAACCTTGTCAAAAACTAGTGGCGGCAGCACACTGGCCAGGATGAGCGGATCGAGATAGCTCTGGTGATTGGACGAGAGAATATAGGCGCCACTCCGGGGCAGCTTCTCAACACCACGCACATGTAAGTTAAAGCGGTCGAGAGCAATTACCTGAATGAGTCGCGAGACCATGTACCAGAATGCCTCGCTAATCGGCTGTGGTCGTGCCAGAGAAATCACGTCGGCAGCATCCGGTTCTTCGGCTAGAATCGCTTTCCACCCGGCAAAGGCGGTGCGCGTCCCTGGACCGCCCTCGCCGCTGGCGGCGCTTTGCAAAACGGCGTCGACTAGATCGCGCGCCGTATAAATCTCGGCGAGCCGTGATTCTTCGACGTTGCCTCCCAGTTGGTCTTCGATCTGGCTGAGCAACTCGACGCGCTGCATGGAGTCGAGACCAAGGTCGAGCTCCAGATTATGAGTGGGCCGTAAGGTGGGCGGCGCGGCGCGCGCAGCCTCGCGCACGATCTTTAGGGCTTGCTGCACTTTGGGTTGATCGAGCCATGCCATCTCGTCAGCGGACAACGGTTGTTCGGAGGGCAATTCAGCATCGTCGTCAGGCCGCCGCGCCTGATTTGCCTTCACCCGCTTCTCCACTTCGAAGCGCTTGATCTTGCGCGTGGTGGTACGAGGCAAATCTTCCTGCCAGATCTCATAGCTGCCAATGCGCTTGGTGGAAGCGATCTGCTGTGACAGGCTCTCAATGTCGAATCGGACAACCTCCTTGGCGTTGACAATCCTTTTCTGCCGCAGCGCATCGAAGTCAGGCACGATCACGGCGTGCAGCCGGTCTCCTGCCTCGCTGGGCTTGCCTTCCAATCCCATCACCGCCAGTTCTTTGATGTACGGCGATTTCAGGTAATGGGCCTCGACCTCTTCTGGATAAATATTCTTCCCGTTGCTGAGCACGATCACTTCTTTTTTGCGGCCGGTGAGGAACAAGTTGCCGTCGCTGTCGAGGTAGCCGAGATCGCCCGTGTAAAACCATCCCTCGCGCAGCACCGCCGCAGTCGCATCGGGACGGTTCCAGTAGCCCTTCATCACGACCGAGCCGCGAAGCGCGATTTCGCCTGTCGCGGGGCCGTCTTCCTCGTGCGGCTGCGAGTCGTTTGTCGCGCAGACGATCTTCCCTTCAACGCCTTTTAACGCCTTACCCACCGATCCGATCACATTATCTGTGGGCGAATTCGCGAAGACGGCCGCGGTGGTTTCCGTCAGGCCGTAAGCCTGCAGCACGTCGATGCCGAGATCATGGAAGTCCGCGGCAATCTGAGGATCGAAGCGCGAGCCGCCGGTGACCAGATAACGCATCTTCTTGCCGAGGGTTTCGTGGACCTTGCTGAAGAGGATGGGACCGGCGTTGATTCCGACTTTGCGCAATATGCGATTGCAGCGCACAAGGCCCTGAAACACTTTTTGCGTCAGGACTCCTCTCTTGGCGACTTCTTGAAAGATACGCTCGTGAATCAGATAAAAGAATTGTGGCACCACGGCGAAGGCGGTTATGTTGCGTTCACGCAGAGCTCGCAGCAACTCAGTCGTGTTCAGAGTCTCCAGATAAACGACGCGGGATCCTTTCACCAGGGGCAACAGCAGATTGGCCATTTGAGCCAGCACGTGAAACATGGGCAGCACGCCCAGCAGCGCGTCGGTGGGTCCGAGGTCGACCCAATCGAATACAGCTTCCACCTCGCCCAGAAAGTTGGCGTGGGTAAGCATTACGCCCTTGGGGTCGGCCGTGGTGCCCGAGGTGTAGAGCAGGGAAGCGAGGTCTTCCACGGCCGAGGATGCAGACCGAAACTTCCCTGGGCCGCCTTCGAAAATCGCGGGCAGGTTTCCTAGCCAGTGTTCACGAATGGAATTGTCCGCCGCGCGGTCCGGGTCCATGAGCACGAGACCGATGTTGAGGCCTGCTACCGCTTCCCGCGCCGCTTGCGTGTGCCTGGCGTCGCAGAACAGGGCGGAGGTGCCACTATCTTTTAGAAGTTTGGCCAGTTGGTCGGCGTGCAGCGCGGTGTCGAGCGGGACCACTGTACATCCTGCCGCAATGATTCCAAGATACGCCGCGACCCACCGTGGATGGTTATCTGCCACGATGGCCAGCCGCGATCCGCGAGCAAATCCATTTTCGGTGACCCATCGACCCACTGATTCGGCCATGCGGCGAAGCTCAGCGTAGGTACAACTCTCGAGGTGACCGTGGCGCTGGATTTCCAGCGAGACGTTGTCTGGCCAACGCTCCGCGCATTCGACAAAACGGTCGTAGAAAGTGGGCATGAGTCGTGTGGAATATACACGAAAAATATGTTTACCGCCGAGCTCGCCGAGACCGCCGAGGATAACAAGAATGTCTTCTTTGGTCCTCTCGATGTTCTCAGCGTTCTCGCGGTGAACAAGCTGCGTCAGCTTGTTCCTTAACGCCCGTGCAGCTCATCTAAATATGCTAGGCTAAAAGAGATATGCTGGGGGGTTCCCGCCCTCTGAAGGATTTCACGGTTTGATTAACACTCTGATTGGTAAGGTCTTTGGGACCAAGAACGAGCGGGTCATCAAGAGCTTGATGCCCAAGGTCGAGGCTATCAATGCTCTCGAACCGCAGATGCAAAAGCTCACCGACGCCGAACTGCGCGCCAAGACGGACGAGTTCCGACAGCGCATTCAGGAGAGGCTCAGTCAGGAGCGTCTGAGTCCTGTCGCTAGTGCTTCAGCGACAGACTCCGAGGCCGAGACTGAAGCTGATCCCGATCGCCTGAAACAGATCGAGAAAGAGCAATACGCAGCTCTGCAGGAAGCTCTGGACGAGATCCTGGTAGAAGCTTTTGCCGTGGTGCGCGAGGCCGGACGCCGCGTGCTCAACATGCGCCACTTCGATGTCCAGTTGATCGGCGGCATGGTGCAGCACAAGGGCATGATCTCGGAAATGAAAACCGGCGAAGGCAAAACCCTGGTGGCCACGCTTCCTGTTTATCTCAACGCCCTCAGCGGACGCGGCGTGCACGTGGTTACCGTCAACGATTATCTGGCCAAGCGCGACTCCGAGTGGATGGGTAAGCTCTACCGTTTCCTCGGCCTCACGGTGGGCGTGATTGTTCACGACCTTGACGACGAGGAGCGCCGCGCCGCCTACGCCGCCGACGTCACTTACGGCACCAACAACGAGTTTGGTTTCGACTACCTGCGCGACAACATGAAGTTCGACCTGAAAGATTGCGTGCAGCGCGGTCACAACTTCGCCATCGTCGATGAAGTCGATTCCATCTTGATCGACGAAGCCCGCACCCCGCTGATCATTTCCGGAGCTAGCGAGGAATCTACCGACAAGTACTACAAGGTGAACCGGATCATCCCCAAGCTGGAAAAGGGCGAAGAGCTGGAGGTCGCTCCTGGCGAACCCGCGCAACTTACTGGCGACTTTGTCGTCGACGAAAAGCATCGCAACATCACAGTTACCGACGAGGGCTGGACGAAGGTCGAAGGCTTGCTCGGCATAGGCAACATCGCCGACCCTGAGAACTGGCCGCTCAAGCATCACGTCGAGACGGCGGTCAAAGCGCATGCGCTCTATCGCCGCGACGTCGAGTACGTGATTAAAGATGGAGAAGTGATCATCGTCGACGAATTTACCGGACGCATGATGCCCGGCCGGCGCTGGTCTGACGGCCTGCACCAGGCCATCGAAGCCAAGGAAGGCGTCAAGATCGAGCGCGAGAACCAGACGCTCGCGACCATCACCTTCCAGAATTACTTCCGCATGTTCAAGAAGCTCTCGGGCATGACCGGAACGGCGGAGACGGAAGCCACCGAGTTCGAAAACATCTATAAGTTGGACGTAGTGGTCATTCCTACGAACAAGCAGATGCTGCGGCTGGAGAATCCCGACGTCGTCTTTCGCACGGAGAAGGAAAAGTATTTCGCAGTTGCCGACGAGATCCAGAAGTTGAGCGAGAAAGGCCAGCCTGTGCTGGTGGGTACCACGTCGGTGGAAAAGTCGGAGCGGCTTTCGGAGTTGCTGAAGAAGAAAGGCCTCAAGCAGCACGTCGTGCTGAATGCCAAGTTCCACGAGCGCGAAGCTGAATTCGTTGCCCAGGCTGGCCGCAAAGGCATGGTCACCATCGCCACCAACATGGCCGGACGCGGTACCGACATTCTGCTGGGCGGCAACCCTGAATTCATGGCCAAGCAGGAGATGGTGAAGAAGGGAATCGCGCAGCAACTTCGCGTGGCTCAAGGCAAGATCGAAGGTCCGCAGGAAGACGGCACAATTTCAGTTTTTTACTACAACAGCAATGAATACACCGTCCCGACTGACAAGTGGACGGAGGCGCTGAGCCGCTACAAAGTGCAAACTGATAAAGAGCACGACGAGGTCACCGCGGTCGGCGGCCTGCACATTCTCGGCACCGAACGCCACGAGTCACGCCGCATCGACAACCAGCTTCGCGGACGCGCCGGCCGTCAGGGCGATCCGGGCTCCTCGCGCTTCTACCTCGCACTAGAAGATGACCTCATGCGCATCTTCGCAAAAGAGTGGGTCTCGAAACTGCTGGAGCGCCTGGGCATGGAAGAAGGCATCCCCATCGAGTCGAAGCTCATCAGCCGGCGCATAGAAACGGCGCAGAAGGCGGTCGAAGGCCAGCACTTCGAGTCCCGCAAGCATCTGCTCGAATACGACGACGTGATGAACAAGCAGCGCGAGGCGGTGTACGGCCTGCGCCGCCGGTTGCTCGAGGGCATGGATCAGAAAGATCTGATCCTCGAGGATTACGTTTCGGCAATTCTCGGCGATCTGATGGAAGAGTACTGCCCGCCCAAGGGCCACGCCGATGACTGGAACATCAAAGGCCTGAAAGACGCGGTCTTTACTCGCTTTGGCGTCGATTTCATCGCGGAGGGCGTGAAGCCGGAAAGCTTGAACCGGCAAGAACTTGGCGATGCGATCTTCGAGAAACTGAAAGAACGTTACGACGCCAAAGAAAAGCTGATCGGCCCCGAGGCCATGCGCCATCACGAGCGCATGATTATGCTCAGCGTTCTCGATTCACAGTGGAAGGATCACCTCCTGAGCATGGATCACCTCAAGGAGGGCATTGGCCTGCGCGGCTACGGCCAGCACGATCCGCTGGTCGAGTACAAGAAGGAATCCTTCGAGATGTTCGAGGCCATGCTGCAACGCTTCCAGGAAGATACGGCCCGCTATCTTTACCTGATGCAGATTATCGAGCGTCCGCCGGACGCCGGCGCTGGTGGTCCGCAGGGAGGCGAACCCGCCGGCCACGGACCGGAGCCTGGAGTGCCATCGCAACAGGGAACTGGTGGGAACGGACATCGTCCGCCACGCCTGGTTGCAACTTCCGCCGATGATCTGGAAGAAGCCTTCATGCGCCGCAAGCGCCGCGAACTCGAACAGGCGCGCATGGCCGGCGCCGGCGACGTGCAGCCGGTTCAACAAGTGGTTCGTGGACAGGAAAAAGTGGGCCGCAACGATCCCTGTCCCTGCGGCTCCGGCAAGAAATTCAAGAAGTGCCACGGGGCGTGACCTAGGCCGCCACGAGACATGTGGGGACGGCCGCCTCGGCCGTCCAGCCAAGCGCAGCGAGGCGCAAAGCGATCACGAACGCCGACTAATCTTTGCTTCGAACCGCCACCGATTTGAACGTCATCTCCTCCGCCCGGCTATTTGTCTGTTCTTTCCACTCCGCAAACAACCCCGCGTAATTCTTCGTGATGTAATCCGCCGAAGTCACTCCGAGCTTCTTCGCAGTTGCATCAATCCACCGCGGCGCGCCCTCGATCTCACAGAAATTCCCGATCGGCGTCTCGTCCACGACGACTTGCCCCTTCCCGTCGGTCCACTCGGCGCGAAACTTTTCGTAGCGGAACGATGGCTCGTATCCCAGTGCGCACAGGATCAAATCCATCTTCTGGCCGTCACCCACGGACGTTTCCAGCTCGACTCGACTGCTATGTCGTCCAACTCTCCCCTTGGCTTTATGAGTCAGAGTCCATCGCAAGCCATATTTGCGGAGCCGCAGTAGCTCCTTGCGTCCGCGCAGCACTTCCCCGGGAAGGTCGTACAAGGTATTCAGCTCGTGGTTCCGCAGCGTCGTCGCGCGGAATCCAGCCACGCGCAGCTTGTGCGCCAGCGCACGTAAATCGACCACACGAAACTTGATTTCGACTTCTTGGCTCATCGGGCAAGATTGTATTACGGAACGCGGACCGACGATCCTCCGACGCCTCTGGGAATATCAGGCGTGATCGCCTTGGTTTGCATCTTCCAGACTACGGGCTCAACCGGGCCAACCACGAGGACGTAGTGAACCGCCCCAACCCAGGCAATCACCGACGTGATCAAGAAAGGCCAATAGAACTTTCCGGTTCGCCCAACCAGGAATCCAGTGAGTGCAGGGGCTACCGCGCCGGCCAGGTTGGCCACAAAGTTCTGCGCGCCCATCCATCGCCCAACGGCGTGCGGGCCGGCAAGGGTCTGCGTGATGGCGTTGAGGTTAGAGCTGACCAACCCAAACGACCCGCCGGCAAGAAGTAGCAGCACAACCAAGAGCCGGTTGGGTGCCGCCGCACAGCCAACCAGGAAGAGTCCGTTGCAAGCCATTCCTACACCCATGAAAGTCTTGCGAACGCGCGTTACAGTGGCGCCAGAGGAAATCCAGCGATCGGAAAGCCACCCGCAGACCGGAGAGGACAAGGCAGCCAGCAGAAAGGTCGTCCCGCCAATCCTCGCCATAGCATGGGGAGAAAAATGGCGCTCGCGCTGAAGATAGTACGGCAGCCATGTAAGCAAGAAATAGAAAAAGTAATTGGCGCAGAAGTGGCCGATCCAAGTCCCCCACGTCGATCGGTGGCGGACAATCTCCGCAAGCCCAGGACCTTGTTTCATGTCCAGCGGACCGGTGGCGGCAGTGCGCGGCATCCAGCGAAACCACGGAGGCAGCCACAAAAGGCTGGCTAGTCCGAGAACAATAAAAAACGGTCTCCAGCCAAAACGCGCCGCCAGAATTCCGCCGAAAAGAATACCCAGCGCAGGTCCCAGAGACTGACCCGCTCCAACAATGGAATTGGCGAAGCCGCGCCGGTTCTCCACGAAATGATTGGCAAAGATCTTGGCGTAGGCGGGGTAAGCCACGGACTCTCCGATTCCAAGAACCACGCGAATCGCAAGCAGCGCGGCGAAGGCCTGTAGTGCGCCGGTAAACGCGGTAGCCAGCGACCACACGAAGAAGCCGATGGCTAAAACCCACTTCACCTCGAAACGGTCCACGAGCCAGCCCGCGAGAATCTGCATGCAGGCGTAGGTCCAGAAGAATGCCGAAAGCAGAAGTCCCAACTGCGAGTGCGAGAGGCCCAGTTCGTCCTTCAGCAGCGGAGCCGCGACCGAAAGGTTGGCGCGGTCGATATAGTTGATGAAAACGGAAAGGCCGAGCAGCAACAGGACGCCGTTCATCCCGCTGGCGCGCGGAGAATCGTGGATAACCGAGTCGCTCATCGTGGCAAAGCCCGACAAATGCTACATCATCCCTGCCGGTTCTTCGGAAATTTATCCGCCCCTTTTCCAGGGCGGGAACTCAGCCCTGATGGTGGTATGATTCTCGACGTTTAGTCCAAAGGGAAGGGCTTTTGAAATGCAAAGCCTATTTCAGTCCGAAGCCGCCGCGGAGGCGATCTCTCGCATCGACAAGCTCCAACCCACCACTCAACGCCAGTGGGGCAAAATGGATGTCGCGCAGATGATGGCACATTGCTCCGCGGCCCTCGACGTGGCTTCCGGACGCGTCGTTTTGCCAAGGATGTTCATCGGCAGGATACTCGGACCGTTCGTTCGTCCTGTTTTCACCAGCGATAAGCCGCTTTCCAGGAACGCCCCCACGGACAAGAAGTTCCTTATCGCCGATAAAAGGGATTTTGCTCGGGAGCAGGAGCAACTCAAGAGTCGCGTCCGGCAGTTTCACGAAGGGGAAGCGAAGTGCACCAAGCATCCCCATTCGTTCTTCGGCCCGTTCACTCCGCAGCAGTGGGCTACCGGCATGTATAAACACCTCGATCATCATCTGCGGCAGTTCGGGGTCTGACGGCGTACGTCGAGGCAGCGGCTGACGACTAGTTAAACGTCGGCAGTTTCACCAGATCGTTTTGCGGAACCGATTCCAGCGGTTCCCCGGCCTTGCGCCAGGCAGCTAATCCGCCAACGATCACAAACGTGTTGAATCCTTTTTCCCGCAGCAGGTGCGCCACCCGGGCGCTGGTCGCTTCGCGCGCTCAAGTGCAGTACAGATAAATGTCCTTATCCTTGGAAAGGTTCTTGATCTCCTCATCAAGATTGTTGGGTTCGATGCGGATAGAACCCTTGATGCGCGCCGAACCTGAGTCGTAATAGCCATGGCTGCGGACGTCGACGATGAGCACGCGGCCAGCATCTTCCGAAGCCAGGCGCGCGGCCAGTTCCTGAACTTGAATCCGCGGCACCACGCGATACATCCTGTGCTTGCGGAACTGCACGACGCGATAAACCGCATACGCCACGAGCGCGGCGACCACAACAGCTTCCACCGCCAGCCCGGCCGCGTGAAAACCGCGCAGGATCACCGCCAGGAAATCGCGGGAAAGATATCCCACTGAAAGATAGGTGACGGAATACACCAAGGCGCCGGCAAAGTCCAATTGCAGAAACTGCCAGAAGCGCATCTTCATGCTGCCGGCCAGGGGCGCAGCCATGGTGTTGACTCCAGGAATGAACTTCGCAATCACCAGTGTGGCTTTGCCGCGCTTGTAAAAAGATTCCGCTGAGCGCAGGATGCAGGTCTCCGGATTGATCGACACGCGGCACAAGAATCCCAGCAGCAGCCAGCCCATGTATCGTCCGAGCCAGAACTGCACGGTGTCGCCCAGCAGCAGAGCGACCATGGCTGCGAGCAGGACATAGGGACCCCACAAAGTGTGAGCTGCCACCGCGGCGCCCGCCGCCACCAGCGCGATCGCCGCCGGGAAGGGAAGCCCGATCGCTTCCGCCAGCAACAGGCCGAAAGTCAAGGCATACCCATGCCGCGCCATCAGCAAATACGAATTCATAGACAATCTTGGATAAAGAAAATGAGGAAAGGGTTCAGTAAAAACGACTTGACGCCCTATTTCTCTCTCGCCACCACAAACTCCGGAGCCCACAACAGCGCTCGCTTGATCTCGGAATCCGGGAAGACGTCGATCGACCTCCGCGCAGACTCCGCGTAGCGCGCGGCGCGGTCGGTAGCCGCTTCCAGCGAGCCGTAGCGCTGCAGAATCTCCATGATGTGGGCATGGGTCACGCCGTTGAAAGCGCGGTCCCGCAGAATGGTTTCAATCTTGGAGCGTTCCTCCGTCGTGCAGCGCTCCAGTGCGTGGATCACCGCCATCGTGAGTTTGCCCTCGCGCAGATCGCTCGCCACCGGCTTGCCGAGAACATCTTCGGACGCGGTCAGGTCGAGCACATCGTCCACGATCTGAAAGGCCATGCCGAGGTCGTGCCCGTACTGGCCTAGAGCCTCTTCCTGCGCCTCTGTCGCTCCGCCCAGAATCGCCCCCAGCCGCATGCAAACCGAAAACAGGCAGGCCGTCTTGCGGTAGATGAGATCGAAGTGCTCATCGAGGGTAATCAACTGGCCCAGTTTCTCCATCTGCAGCAGTTCGCCTTCGACCATCTGCTGGGTCAGTTCAATCAGCGTGTCGAGAATGCGAAAGTTTCGCTCCTGCACTGCTACCTTGAAGGCCTGCATGTAGAGCCAGTCGCCCGCCAACACACACTTCGAGTTACCCCACTGCGTGTTGGCGGCGGGACGCCCGCGCCGCGTCTTGGCTTCGTCAATAATGTCGTCGTGCACCAGGGTCGCGGTGTGAATGATCTCGACCACCGCGCCCAGCTTCACCGCGCCCCGTCCCTCGTAATCGAACAGCTTGGCGGAAAGAAAAAGCAAAGCCGGACGAATCCGCTTGCCTCCGCCGTTCCGCAGATGCTCCCCAATCTCCGTAATGGCCTGCACACCCGAGACAGTATCCTGGCTGAACTCGCCCTCCAGAGCCGCGAGGTCATCCCGCAGCAGCTCGAATACCTCTTTCCCGTTAATGACGGCAGGTGCGCTCACTGGAATAGGGTTCCGATCAAACTCGTTTTACCGCCGAGGACGCCGAGCGCGCGGAGATAGACAATTGCTTCGGTCTCCGTACTCGATCCTTAGTTCCTCGGCGTACTCGGCGTTCTCGGCGGTGAAAATCCCTTCTAGTTCGTCCGGTAATTCGTAAACTGCAAATCGATGCCGAAGTCATGTCCCCGCAGCATCGCGATTACTTCCTGCAGCGTGTCCCGGTCCTTACTGCTGATCCGCACCAGGTCTCCCTGGATCGAAGCTTGCGCCTTTTTCTTGGAATCCTTAACCAACTTCACGATCTCCCGCGCCTTTTCGATGGCGATGCCCTGCTGCATCGTGACTCGGCGCTTGGCGGTACCGCCCGCCGCCGGTTCCACCGCGCCGTAAGTCAGCCCTTTCAACGAGACTCCGCGTTTGACCAGCTTCTGCTGCAGAATATCGTTCACCGCCTTCAGCTTGTACTCATCGGCGGAGTGCAGCACGATCGCGTCTTTCTCCAGTTCGATATTTGACTTCGAATCTTTCAGGTCGAAGCGGGTATGAACTTCCTTCAATGCCTGCTGGATGGCGTTCGACACCTCCTGCAGGTCAATCTTGCTCACGATGTCAAAAGTATTTTCGGGCATCGGATTTCATTTCTTTCTGAAATGATGGAATCTGACCTTGAGGTTACCAGAAGAAGCCCTCCCAGAGGAGGGTCAGCCTGCCGAAATTTTGCTTTCAGCGGTTTCAGTCAATTTGAAAAAATTGTAGAAATTGCGGGTCGTCCGTTGTCCGACTTCTTCCCCCGTCAGTCCTCGCAGTTCGCCTAACTTCTGCGCCGTTTCTCTTACAAACGCTGGCTCATTGCGCTTGCCCCGATGAGGCACGGGTGCCAGATACGGCGAGTCCGTTTCAACCAGCATGCGCTCCAGCGGAACTTCGAGCGCCGCATCGCGAATTTGCTGTGCCTTGGGAAACGTCACGTTGCCGGCGAATGAAATCATGAACCCCATGTCGAGTGCGCTCTTACCTTGCGGCCAGTTTCCCGTGAAGCAGTGCAGGATGCCGCCCAGTCCCTTCGCCGCCCAATGTTCTCGCATCAACCCGAGGCAATCTTCCCAGGCATTGTCACTCGCTTCCGAGGGGCGGCAGTGAATTACGATGGGCAGCTTCGTGCCTGCGGCCAGCTCCATCTGACGCGTAAAGACTTCCTTCTGCACGTCGCGGGGTGAGTGATTGTAATAATAATCCAAACCAATCTCGCCCCAGGCGATTATCTTCGGATGCCGTGCCAGGCGTTCCATTTTTTGATAAGCGGCTTCATTGGCCAGCCGGGCTTCGTGGGGATGAATGCCCAGCGTCGCGTAAATGAAATCGAACTTCTCTGCCAGTCGAATTCCGCAATCGAGATGCTCGGGACCATCACCATTGCCGATAGCGACGATGGTTTGGATTCCAGCATCACGAGCCCGAGCAATCACCTGCTCGCGGTCGGTGTCGAACTGCGGCCCATCAAGATGGGCGTGAGAGTCAACAAACATAGAAGTTCATGTGGGGACAGCCGTCGGCTGTCCGGCCAGAGCGAAGCTCGGCCGTCCTCTATTTCAGCCTTGCCCCCACTGGCACATCCTCCAGGAACCCCGCCAGCACAGGCTTCCCGTCTTCCAGCGACGCCGCCACGATCATCCCATTCGACTCCATCCCGCGCAGCTTCCGCGGCGCAAGATTGGCCACAATAACCACTTTCCGACCAATCAATGCCTCCGGCGCGTAGGCCTCTGCGATCCCGGCCAGCACCTGCCGCACTTCAGTTCCAATATCAATCTCCAGGCGCAGAAGCTTGTCCGCCTTGGGCACTCTCTCGGCGACTTTCACCAGCCCCACGCGCAGCTCGATCTTGGCGAAATCGTCGATCGAAATCTTTTCGCCAGCCGCTGGAACTGCGGCCGGAGCTATGGCCGCCTGAGGCGCTGCCACGGGAGCTATCTTCGTCACATTCGCTGCCGGCGCTGCTGCCGGAGCCTCTGTCAGCACTGCACCTTTCTGTTCCTCTTCCATCTTCTGCATCCTTTCGATCGCGCTTTTGTCAGCGCGCGGAAATACCGGTTGCACCTCACCCAGCTTCGTGCCTAGAGGCAGTTGTCCCCAGGCCAGGTCGCCGAGAGCAAGCTTCTTGATATCTCCCAACCCCATCTGCGACCAGATCTTCGCCGTCGCGTCCGGCATTACTGGATGTGCCAGCGCGGTCGCTATTCGAAGCGCTTCTGCCGCGGTGTAGAGCACTGTCGCCAGGCGCGAGCGGCTGTCTTCATCCTGTTTCTCGCCCAGCGCCCAAGGCTCATTCTCAACGATGTACTTGTCCACCGCCGCCACCAGCGCCCACGCGGCTTCCAGCGCCCGCGAAAACTGAAATTGATCAAACAGTGTCCCAAATTCGCGAATCGTCTTCTGCGCCGCCTCGGCGACAGCATCGTCCGCAGCGGTTCTCGACGCTCCGCGCGATGGATACGGCACCTCGCCCCTGAAGTATCGGTTGATCATGGTCAAAGTGCGGCTGGCCAGATTTCCCAGTCCATTTGCCAGATCAGAGTTATAGCGCTGCACCAGCGCATCGAACGAAAACGATCCATCCTGGCCGAATACGACCTCCCGAAGCAGAAAATAGCGCAGTGCATCCGCGCTCAGCACGTCGAGAATCGTTTCCGTGCGCACGATGTTGCCGCGCGACTTCGACATCTTGCTCTCTTCAAACAGCAGCCATCCGTGGGCCACAATCGTCTTCGGCAGCGGGAGCCCCGCCGCCATCAAGAACGCGGGCCAGTAAACGCAATGAAACCGGACAATCTCTTTCCCGATCATCTGCACATCCGCCGGCCAGAATTTCTTGAACGCCTCCTGCGCCCCTGGGTGCGAAGAACCGTAGCCGATCGCTGTGATGTAGTTCGCCAGCGCATCGAACCAAACATAGATCACATGCTTGGGATCGTCCGGCACTGGGATGCCCCAGGAAAACGTCGAGCGGGTGATCGACTGATCGCGCAGCCCCGACTTCACAAACGAGATCACCTCATTGCGCCGCGACTCGGGACGAATGAACTCCGGATTCGCATATAGGGCCAGCAGCTTGTCCTGAAACTCTGAGAGCTTGAAGAAGTAGTTCTCTTCCTTCACGGTCTCGGTGATGCGTCCGCAAGTGGGACAAGGGTCACCCGGCTGCGCGCCATCGACATAAAGCTCATCCGAGACGCAGTACTGACCGGTGTAAGTGCCTTTGTAGATGTAGCCGTTATCGCGAATGCGCCGGAAAAGCTCCTGCACGCGCTTCTTATGTCGGTCTTCGGTGGTGCGGATGAAGTCGTCATTCGAAATGCCCATCCGCTTCCACAACTGCCGGAACTCCGCCGAAACCTCGTCGGCATACTGCTGCGCAGTCTTTCCCGCGGCCTGCGCCGCCCGCTCGATCTTCTGCCCGTGCTCATCCGTGCCCGTAAGAAAAAACGTTTCCGCGCCCAGCAACCGCTGCCGCCGCGCAATCGTGTCGCACGCAATAGTTGTGTAGGCGTGCCCAATGTGCGGGTGCGCATTCACGTAGTAAATTGGCGTCGTAATGTAAAACTTCCTGGTCATTCTGGTGTCGTTTCTATCGCTGCTTTCCGCGCAAATATGTATGCCCGACGGCTTTGGTATTCAACCTCGGGTGCGTACGGCTCCCGCTCGACAATCTCATCGATCTCGAAACCTGCGGTATGCAGATACCCAGCAACATCCGTGGTCCGGAAGAAATAGAAATCAAGACACACAGCGCAGCCCCACAGATCCTCCACATGAGAAACTTCCTCGCCGATGTGGAAACTAAACAGCAGCAGGCCTCCCGGCGGCATGACCCGATTCATCTCTCGCAACGCCTGCGCGACTTCGGCAGGCGGAAGGTTAACGATGGCGTAGAACGCCGCGATCCCAGCCCAGGCCTCGTCCGGCACATTGAGCGACCTCATGTCGCCCTGGCAAAATTCAATGCCCGAATTGAGCTGACGAGCCCGCTCGACCATGCCCGCCGACAAGTCCATGCCGCACACCGCAAGTCCGCTTTCATACAGATAACGAGCCACTTGCCCAGGACCGCACCCGAGGTCGCACACTAGCCCCGCTCCCCGCAAACGGCCTGCAAATCTATCCAGCAGTTGCCGGTCCAGAGGCTTGTGCCGCAACTCATCGTAGATATGCCGTACATATTCCTCCGCTACGCGGTCATAGCTCGACTGCACATCGCTGGTCTTCTGCTCGATCATTGAGTGACTTAATTGCCGCGGATTCTTACTGGTTCCCGCTGTTCGAGTACGCCCGCGCGGCTTCCTGTATCACCTGCTTCAGCGGCACGTGATGCTCCGCCGCTATGCGCCGGCAATCTTCATACTCCGGAGCGAAGTTGGTGACCGTCCCATTCATGCTCGCGATCTTGATCCTCACCTCGCCCCACTGTGTCCCGACACTCTCCCACCGTCGCGCCAGAGTCTGCCGCATCTCGTCGCGCCGCCGTACGCCCAGCGTGGTCGTCTCAGTGAAGATCAGATGCGTCAGTGTGCTCGCATCCTCGGGCTTGCACAAAACCGTCAACAATGTTCCCGGCCGGTTCTTCTTCATCTGCACCGGCATGCCGAAGGCGTCCAGTGCGCCTTCTTCAAGCAACCGGTCCATCACGTAGCCAAACACCTGCGGATTCAGGTCGTCGAGATTGGCTTCCAGCACTGTAATCGTTTCGCACGCAGTCTTTGTAGCCAGAGCAGCCGACGCCGTTTCCCCAACCGTCAACCGCACCACATTCGGATGCCCAGGAAAGTCCCGTGATCCCGCACCGTACCCTGACTTCTCAATCTTCATCTCTGGAAACGCTGCGAAGCGCGAAGCCAGCGTCTTCACGATTGCCGCGCCCGTAGGCGTGACCAACTCCGCCTGCAAACCAGAGGAATACACAGGCGCGTCTTTCAATAGTTCCACCGTCGCCGGAGCCGGCACCGGAAACGTGCCGTGCTGGCATTTCACGGTCCCGCCGCCAACGTTCAAAGGTGAACAAATAATTTCATCCACTCCCAAAGCTGCGGACCCCACGGCCGCGCAGACGATATCGACCATCGCATCTACGGCGCCCACTTCATGGAAGTGCACACGTTCGATGGAAGTGTTGTGAATCTTAGCCTCTGCTCGTCCCAAAGCCTCGAAGATGGCGATAGCAGTTCTCTTTGCCGGTTCCGAAATCGCAGTGCCAGAAATAATCTCCCGAATCTCAGTCAGCCCTCGAGAATGCTCGTGTGGCGCGGACACTCCTGTCCGCGTCTCACCAGGATGGCGATGTGAACGCCCAAAATGCACATGTTCATGATCGGAATGCTCATGGCTTTGGATATGCTCCTGCCCCTCCCAGTACTCCTCACGAGGCAAGTCCTTCTTTCCGTCCACGTAAACGTCCACTTTGGTAGCCGAAATCCCGCTGCGCACCACGCGCGAGATCTCCAACCTCGCCCCCACCCCAAGTGCGGTCACCGTTTCTTCCAACACCGACGCCGAAACTCCGGCGTCCACCAGGGCGCCCAGAAACATATCGCCGCTCATGCCGGAAAAACATTCAAGGTAAGCTATGCGCATGGAGATCAAAGGCTGATTTTTCATCATAGGGAAGCATGCACCCTGCGTCAAACCAGCGTCTACGCCCGCTCTGCTAGAATCACTATCTTCTTACATAGCTCAGAGGAAAGCCTTGTATCGTCATCTCGAACATGTTCTCGCCGGACGCATCGTAGACTTTCTTCGCCGCCGCTATCCCGACGCAACTCTGCCCAAGGTGGTCATCGAACAGCCTCCGAAAGTCGAGCTCGGCGATTTCGCTATCCCCCTCTTTCCCTTTGCCAAGCCACTGCGCACGGCTCCGCTCAAGGTTGCCGAGGCCATCCGCACTGGCATCGGCCGCGTCGAAGGCATCGTGGAAATGCAGGTCGCGCCTCCGGGATATCTGAATGTCAGAATCGATCGGGCCTGGATGGCCACAGCCCTCGCTTCCGACCAGAAACCGCCCGCTGACGTCGCCCCAGGGAAAATTCTGGTCGAGCACACCAGCATCAATCCCAACAAGGCCGCGCATATCGGCCACCTGCGCAACGCGATTCTCGGCGACACCTTTGTCCGCCTCCTTCGTTTCGCGGGCCGGGAAGTCGACATTCAGAACTACATCGACAACACCGGCGTGCAGGTTGCCGACGTGGTTGTGGGTTTCACGCACATCGAGAAAAAGTCGCGCGCGGAAATCGAAGTCCTCACTCGCCAGCCCCGCTTTGACTACTACTGCTGGGATCTCTACGCCCGCGTCTCGCAGTGGTACGAACAAGACAAACAAAACCTGCAAGTCCGCGCCCGCACTCTGCGCGCCATTGAGGACGCGACCAGCGAAACCGCCGCCATCGCCGAGCTGATCTCGACCGCCGTCCTGCGCCGCCACCTCGAAACCATGGATCGCCTAGACATCGAGTACGACTTCCTACCGCGCGAGAGCGAAATCCTGCACCTGCACTTCTGGGACGCCGCCTTCGTCAAGCTGAAGGAAGCAGGAGTGCTGACCTACGAAAACGAAGGCAAAAACAAAGGCTGCTGGGTCATGCGCCGTGCCGGAACCGCCGCGACCACCGAGGACGCAGACAACACGGAGCAAGCTGAGAAGATTTCCGAAGAAGACCAGAAAGTAATCGTCCGCTCCAACGGTACCGTCGGCTACGTCGGCAAAGACATTGCCTACCACATGTGGAAATTCGGCCTACTGGGGCGTGATTTCGCCTATCGAAAGTTTTATCGCTACCCCAATCAGCACGACTGCTGGATTTCTGCGATGCAAGGCGAGAAGGATCATCCCCACTTCGGAGACGTCGCCGAAATCTACAACGTGATCGACGCCCGCCAGTCCGAAGCGCAAAACACGGTCATCGAAGCCCTCCGCGGACTAGGCCACAACGAAGCCGCCGACCACTACACACATTTCTCCTACGAGATGGTCGCGCTCACCCCGCGCTGCGCCGCCGAACTCGGCTACACGCTAAGTGAAGAAGACAAGGCGCGTTCCTACATCGAAGTCTCCGGACGAAAGGGTTTCGGTGTGAAAGCCGACGACCTGCTCGACCAACTCATCGCCTCGGCTAAGAACGAAGTCGACTCGCGCCATCCTCAGCTCGCCGAAGCCGAACGCCTTTCCATCGCCACGCAGATCGCCATCGGCGCCTTGCGTTATTTCATGCTGAAGTTCACCAAACAGTCGGTCATCGCCTTCGATTTCAAAGAGGCTCTCAGCTTCGAAGGCGAAACCGGCCCCTACGCGCAGTACGCCGTAGTCCGCGCCACCAGCATCTTCAAGAAAGCCGCAATCGATGCAGACGATTTCTGCCGGGACGTTGCAAACCACATCTCGGCTGAAGCCTTAGCCAAATTCCTGGCGGGCGATCATGCCGACGAATTTTGGGAACTCTGGCTGGCCGCATCGAAAACCTCATACCTGGTCGATCAATGCATTGCTACGACCGAACCCGCATACCTTGCCAAGCACGCCTTCCAACTGGCGCAACTTTTCAACACCTTCTATCACCGCCATCCCATCCTGAGCGAGCCAGATGAAAAGCGAAAGCAATTCCTGCTGGCCACGGTCGCAGTGGTTCGCCGCGAACTGATCCGCGCGCTTGCAGTCATGGGCGTCACCGTGCCACCGGTCATGTAAAATCCGCTGGTGCGAGCGGCCGCCGCTCGCTGGCTAAAGGAGAGCATGCCCGCCACGCCAATTTCTACCATTTCTCAATCGTGGCTGCGCCGTGCGGTTCGCGTGCTCGTTACTCTCATCCTCGCTGCCCTCCTTGTCGGTGGCCTTTACCAGAACATTTCCGAAACCCGCGAACGCCGCTTCCATCCCATGCCCGGACAGCTTGTTGACGTCGGCGGCTACAAAATGCACATTTACTGCACCGGCCAGGGATCGCCCACAGTCATTCTCGACGCCGGCATGGGAGATTCGTTCATCTCCTGGCACAAAGTGCAGCCTGAGATCGCAAAGCTCACCCGCGTCTGCTCTTACGATCGCCCCGGCATCGGGTACAGCGATTCCAGCCCGCGTCCCAGCACCAGCAAAGACTTCGCCCAAGAGTTGCACACCCTTCTGCATAACGCCGGAGTCCCACCGCCCTACGTCGTGGTCGGCCACTCCATGGGCGGATTCGACGTTCGCCTCTTCGCCAGCCTCTATCGCAGCGAGGTTGTGGGCATGGTTCTGGTGGATTCCTCCCATCCCGAGCAGCAGAAACGCCTTCCGCCGGAGTTGAACGATCTCGACGCGACGTGGGTAAGAGAGCAGCAGCTTTTTGAATTCACCATGCCCTTCGGAATCCCACGTTTCCTCGGATTCTGCGGCAACGATGCTGCAGTCCGGGCCGTCGAGTGCAACTTTCACAGCGTGCGCGAAAGCGTAGCCGAGCTGAAGGCAATTTCCGAGAGTGCCGCTCAAACCGCCACCACCGGCTTACTCGGTGACGTGCCTCTCGTGGTGCTCTCGCACGATCCCGACATGCCCCAGCCCGACTTGCCGGACGACCTGGTCAAGCCCGCCAATGACGCCTGGCAACAGATGCAGCAGGAGTTGGCGCATCTCTCGACTACAGGAAAGCAAGTGATTGCGAAGAACAGTGGCCATTACATCCAACTCGACCGCCCAGACCTCGTGATCGAAGCGGTCCACAGTGTCGTGGACCAGGCTCGTCAACCGCACCTCGCGCCGGAGCCCAAGCGTTAGACAACAATCACCAATTAAACCTGCTAATGTGAGTTTTTTCCCAGCCGGCTCGACCTGCTCCATTCGGGAGGATGAACATGTCTTGGCTCCGCAATAGCCGCAGTTGTGCGGCGCGGCTCTGTTTCTTTCTGCTACTGGCGCTGTCCAGCATCCTGACCCCGGCACAAGACCAGCCGCCAAGCCAGCAAGCTGGCCCGTCTCAGCCCGCCCCCCGTCCACGCATCGGTCTTGCCCTCAGCGGCGGCGGCGCTCGCGGTCTGGCGCACATCGGCGTCTTGCAGTGGCTGGAGGAGAATCACATCCCCATTGATTCCGTTGCCGGCACCAGCATGGGTGGCCTGGTCGGCGCCTTGTACGCCACCGGCCGCTCTCCCGCCGAAATGCGCCAGTTTGTCGAAGCCATTCATTGGGATGAAGCCATGGCCAGCGAACCCACTTATTCCCAACTCTCCTTTCGCCGCAAAGAAGATCGCCGCACCGACCAGATACCATCCAAGCTCGGTCTCAAGAACGGATTGAAAGGTCCCATTGGCTTCAGCGCCGGCCAGGGCGTGGGCTTGCTGCTCGACCGCATCGCGTTCCCCTATTCCACATTAACCAGCTTCGACGATCTGCCGATTCCTTTTCGCTGCGTCGCCACCGACATGCTCAGTGGAGATGCCGTTATTCTCAAAGAGGGTTCCCTGGCTCAATCCTTGCGGGCGACCATGGCCATTCCCGGCCTGTTCACGCCCGTGGAACTCAACGGCCAGATCCTCGCCGACGGCGGTCTGGTCGACAACATTCCCACCGATGTCGCGCGCCAGATGAACGCAGACATCGTAATCGCTGTGAACATCGGTACGCCTTTGATCGGACGCAAGGATCTGGAGAGCATAACAAGTTTTCTTACTCAGGCGGTCGACATCATGACCCTGGGGAACGATCGCCGCGCCCTGCGCCTGGCCGACACCCAGATCGCACCCGACCTGGGTGCGTTCACCGTCCTCGACTTCCCCCATGCCGACGAGATCATCCGTCTGGGATATCAAGGCGCGGCCAGCAAGGCTGCCGAGCTGCGGAAATATGCGTTGCCCGACGTCGAATGGCAGCAATACCTTGCCCAGCGCGAGGCCCGGAAACGCAAGCCCGAAGCCGCTGCGGACCTTCTTCAAGTCTCCGGCGTGAGCGGAGACGAGCAGAGGCACCTGCAACGGCGGCTCCAGCGCTTTCTCCATCAGCCCCTCGATTTGGATCAGCTCGACACGCGCCTGACCCGCATCACCGGCGACGGCCAGTTCGAGAGCCTGGGCTACGAAGGTTTCGTGCAGAACGGCGTTCCCGGATTGCGTGTCGTGGCTCAGCAGAAGAACTACGGTCCGCCGTTCGTGGATCTGGCCGTCAACGTCGACGGCTCCGGCGTGGCCGCGTTCGATTTCTCTGCCGGTGCCCGCATTACGTTTATGGATGTCGAACATCACAGCGGAGAGTGGCGTAACGACCTCCTGCTCGGCTCCAGCAACCTGGCTGCCACGGAGTTCTACCAGCCCTTGAGCAACACACATCTCTTCGTCGCACCTTATGCCTTCGCTTCCAAGGTTCCCCGCAACGAATTCACCGGCGAGACCCGCGTCGCCGTCTTCGGCGACGAGCGCGCTGGCGGAGGCTTTGATTTCGGCTATAACACCGGCCGCCGCAGCGAACTCCGCTTCGGCTACGAGATCTTCAGCGGGAAACTCGCACCCCTGATCGGCAGCGCCGGACTCTCCTCGGTGAGCGGCAGTACGGGAGAATTCCGCACACGCTACGTCTGGGATGGCCAGGATAGTCGCGCAGTTCCCAGCCGGGGCGCACGCATCGTTGCCAGTCTTTCCCGCGTGTTGCAGAGTCCGGGCCTGGCTCATCCTATCGACCAACTCGACGTACAAACCTCCACCTTCATCCCCACGGGTCCCAAAACTTCGCTCTTTTTTCTGGCCTCTGGTGGAACCACCTTCCGCGGTACCGCAGGTCCATTCCAGATCTTTACTCTGGGCGGGGCGTTCCATCTCGGTGCCTATCTTCCGCAGGAATTCGTCGGCAACCACTACGCATACTCGTCTCTGGGATTCCGTCGCGAACTCTACCACTTGCCGCAACTCGTCGGTGGCAAGATCTACTGGGGCGGATGGTACGAGGCCGGAAGCGCCTTCAATGATCCCAACACGATCGTCGTCCGGGGTACGTTCAATCTGGGTTTCATCGTGACCTGCTCCCCGTTTTCCGAACAAGTCCGAGTATGATTTCGGACGAAGGAAAGGGGAAGGAGTATGTCGAAGAGCAGGCACACGGAAGCGGAGATGATCGGGGCGCTGAAGCAACTGGAGGCGGGTCGGAAGGCGGAGGATGTGGCGCGCGAGGTCGGGGTATCGAAGCACACGATCTACGCCTGGAAGGCGAAGTACGGTGGGATGGACGTGAGCCAGGCGCAGGAAGCCAAGCAGTTGCGGGATGAGAACACGCGATTGCGGAAGCTGGTGGCGGATCTGAGTCTGGACAAGGATGCGCTGCAGTGGGTGATTGAAAAAAACGGGTGGAGCTCGCGGTCCTGAAGGCGACCGTCGAGCAGGTGCGCGAGAAGTACGCCTTCAGTGAACGGCGGGCCTGCGGGGTGGTGAGGATGGCAGTGGCGAGCTACCGGTATCAGTCGCGGCGCAGCGATGAACCGTTGCGCACCAAGCTGGTGGAGTTGGCGCGGGAGAAGCCACGCTTCGGGTATCGGCGGCTGCATGTGTTGCTGGGCCGCTCGGGAGAGCATGTGAACCACAAGCGGGTGCATCGCGTGTATCGGGAGGCAGGGTTGATGATCCGGCGGAAAAAGCGCAAGCACTGCGTGCGCGAAGGAAAGCCGCTGCTGGCACGGACTTCGGCCAATCAGGAGTGGGCGCTGGATTTTGTGCATGATGCGGTGGAGTGCGGACGAACGATCCGGGTGCTGAGCGTGGTGGATGCGTATACACGGGAGTGTTTGGCGTTGGAAGTGGACACGAGCTTTGCCAGCCGGAGGGTGACGCGCGTGTTGGATGGGATCGTCGCTGAACGCGGACAGCCGTTGGCCATCCGTTGCGACAACGGGCCGGAGTTGACGAGTCGGCATTTTCTGGCGTGGTGCGTGGAACGGCAGATCGAGCTGGTACATATTCAGCCGGGAAAGCCGACGCAGAACGCGCGGGTGGAGAGTTTTCACGGACGGCTGCGAGATGAGTGCTTGACGGTGAGCTGGTTTCAAAATTTGTTCGACGCACGGCGGAAGATCGCGGCATGGCGGATCGAGTACAACGAGGAGCGCCCGCACAGCAGTTTGGGATACCGCACGCCGAAAGAGTTTGCGGCGGCGCAGGCAGCGGCCTTCCACCCAGCTGTGCGAGAGGCAAGGGACTCAAACGCCGTCCCTTGCCCCTCGCGCTCCCCCATCCCGGCTCAAACCGAAGATGGAAAAGCAGAAAGCTGTCGTATGCTTACGTGAACGAAAGCAGGGGGCAGGTCAATCGCCGACACTATCGTGGGTCCCATCGCTCTTGCGGGCAGCGTAAGCCCCACGGGACAGTCGCGGGTGAACTTCTCAATCGGACGGCTGTTTTGAGCCTGTTTGCAGCGTGCGGCGGGTATGGCAAACTAATGCCTTCGCGCCACTCCGGAGTTCTGACAAGCTGAGGTGATGACGAATGTGCCGAAATATCAAAACTCTCTTCAACTTCGATCCGCCAGTCAATGCCGAAGAAATTCGCGCCGCGTCGCTGCAGTTCGTGAGAAAGATCAGCGGTTTCAACAAACCGTCGAAGGCCAACGAAGCCTCGTTCCTCGCTGCGGTGGACGAAGTCGCTGCCATCTCGGCTCGTCTTCTCCATTCGCTCGAAACCAATGCGCCGCCGAAGAATCGCGAGGAAGAAGCGGCCAAGGCGAGGGCTCGCGCCGCGGAGAGATTCGGCGCGTGAGTAGCTGATGATGTGTTGATGTTATCTTGCAGATATACCAAGCGCTGCCTCGTCCGAACTCCGAGCGCAACCCCGTCCTCTGCGGAGAGTATGAGGCACCGCGCGCTCTCTTACTCGCCTTCGTAAGGCCTTTTCCTGATCAAGAAGCGGCATTCTTTGCGCGAGTCCGAACCACCAGTGTTGGTCCTCTAGTGCTCTTTTTCGTCAATATCTTCCAGTTACAGTAGATTGAATGACTTGGGCGGAATTGTCCTCGCGGCGTGCAACGCTCTCGGGGTTGCGACCATCTAAGTCATTGAAAAGGCGTCAAACCCGGTCGACCTTATGAAAAAGAACTTCATCAAAAGCAGAGTTCGTTTAAGCGCCATCCTGATGTTATTGGCGACAACGGTAGCGGTTGCCGCACCCAAAGCGCCCAAGGTGAACACTCCGCAGAGTCTTCCGGCGTTTCCCGGGACGCTGGTAAACGCTCGGTTCGTATACGTCACCAGCTACGACGGCGACCAATTCGACCCCAACCTGTTCCCTGAAGACCGGCAGGCCATCAGCACGGTGCAGGACGCAATACAGAAGTGGGGGAAGTTCATCCTCGTGTATGAGCCACAGCAGGCCGACATCATCCTGATGGTCATGAGCCGCCCGTCCGAAGACGTCCTGGCGGTGTACAACGCGCACGGCTGGCCGCAGAATCAATACCTGTGGCGCATGACCGGCCGCAGCGGCTTGCAGGCGAGCGAAGCTCCGCTGGTCACGAATCTGGAGAAAGCCTTCGAGCAGGCAACAGCAAAGTAAAGGCGAGTCACGGATCTGCACCGATATTTCTTGGAAGGCTGATGGTGCGGTCATCGATCCGCGGCGATCAGTGAAAATCCGTGGCCGATTTTATTCTGCGGGCTAACTCTTCCTACCAGCGATCATCAAACCCGCCCCGACGACTACCAGAACGATACTCACGGCCGGCGGGACTCTGTCTTCGTCGTGCGTCGTGACGCCCACATGCGCGTCGCCGATGTTGACGCCGTGATGTTCGGAATGCGGAACCGGAACGAAGAACGAAAGAATGCCGAGCACCAGCACCACAACTCCAACCAGCATCAGAGGTTTCAAGGAATGCCTCCTGAATCAGCATTGCCGGAAGCGGACGATCCGTTCCGAGCGCATAGGATGCCGACTGTGGTGAAATGGCTGTAAGGAAACCGCATTCGTGGCGCGGCTTCTCTAATACGGTTCCTAATTCGCGAAGCCCTTTACGAATTCAACCAGGCTGCGCAGCGCGATTCCCGACGGGCCTTTGGCGATCCACGGCTTTTGATCTTCCATCCAGGCTGTGCCCGCGATGTCGAGATGAATCCACGGAGTATCTTCGGCGAACTCTTTCAGGAACATGGCGGCATTGATGGCTCCGCCCCAGCGTCCGCCAGAGTTGACGATATCGGCGATGCTCGACTTGATGTTTTCTTTGTATTCGTCATCCAGAGGCAGCCGCCACATTTTCTCGCCCGCTTCCTCATTCGCCTTGTGGAAGCGTTCGTACATGGCGTCGTCGTTGGCCCAGATCCCGGCATTGGCGTAGCCGAGGGCGACAACGACTGCGCCGGTAAGGGTGGCCGCATCCACCAGATGAGTGCAGCCCAGATGCCGCGCGTAGAACAGACCGTCCGCCAGCACAAGTCGGCCCTCGGCGTCCGTGTTGATGATTTCGATGCTCTTGCCCGACATAGCAATCTGCACGTCGCCGGGCTTCTGCGCTTTGCCGGAAGGCATGTTCTCCGTGGCGCACACGATGCCGATCACTTTCACTTTCGGCTTCAGCAACGCGATGGCGCGCATGGCGCCGATCATGGTCGCGCCGCCGGCCATGTCATATTTCATCTTCTCCATGCCGTCGGCCGGCTTGATCGAAATACCGCCGGTGTCAAACGTAATTCCTTTGCCCACAAGGCCTAACACGGGCTTTTCCGGCGCTCCGGAAGGTTCATACCGCATTACAATTAGCGCCGGGGGCTCGTCGGAACCTTGGGCTACGCTCCAAAACGCGCCCATCTTCATTTCCTTGATCTTATCGGCGCCGTAAACCTCACACTTGAGGCCGACTTCCTGACACATCTTCTTAGCGCGATCGGCCAGAATCGTGGGGGTCATGCGGTTCGAAGGCTCGTTCACCAGATCGCGCGTGAAGTTCTGCGATTCGCCAATGATCTGCGCTTCATTCGCGGCCTTTTCGAGTGCCGCTTTGTCACCCGCAGCGACGATGGTAAGTGCGTCAATCTTTTGATCTTTACGATCGCTGCGATAGTAGTCGGGATCGAAGTTGCCGACCAGAGCGCCCTCAACAATCGCGCTCACCGCTTCTTCGGCAGGGATGCTGGCCGGGGCGATGAAGGCGAAGCTGCGGATTCCGCGCGACTTAAGCGTGCGGACAGCGGCTCCGGCGATGCGGCGCAGATCGTAGCTCGAAAACTTCTTCGCCGAACCGCCGCCGATGAGCAGCAAGCGCTTCGCTTTCACTCCAACAGGTTTGTGCAGCAAGTTGATTTCAAATGGCTTGCCCGTCAATTCACCGCTGGCCAGCAGATCAGCGGCGGCCGACTGCACGGCGGCGTCGGCCGTCGCCAGCTTGAGCTGAGGTTTTGCGTCCTTATGCTTGTTTTTTTGTGCCTGATCGGCCTGGTCGAGGACGACGGCAACGAGAGATTCGGTTTCGAGTTGAGCGGGCGTAGAGAGGGAGATTGTCGTTTTCATGGATGTCGTCTGGGAGTTATCGCGTGACACTCCAGTATCGTCGGCAAACGGGTGCGAGCGCAAGAGCGAGAGCGATTCAACCGAGGCATCGCACGCGATCAAGAGGACAGAGCACTGGGGAAGCGGGTCTGAAAGTCGAGCAGGGCAACCCATTCCGGTGCAATCGTGATGCGGACCATGCTTGAAATCAGAGTGCGCAACTGATTCACCCACGCCCGTCCCTGTTCGGGTCCGAAGTAGCGTTCGGCGGCGGTGGCGTACTCGGGCACGATGCCATTGACGGGTTCGAGACGCGCAGTGCCGCGAACCAGAAGCACCTTGTGCGGAAAAGTATCGTCGTCGATGGTGAAAGAGACTTTCGGATTCTTCGCAAGAGCCTTCAGTTTCGGAGCCTTGGGTGGAGTTGCCATGACGAATTCGCGTCCGTTCCAGTGATACCAGATGGGAATCACCCGGGGCGTGCCGTCGGTCCAGACATAGGCCAGGCGTGCTGGAATTTTCGAGCGCAGCAATTCCTGCGATGCGGGATGCTGCAGGAGTTCGAGGTCTCCCTGATGAACGGCCTTCATGATGCGCCTCCTTTTCGTAAGCCGGCTGTCGGAGGGATTGTGCGCCTGCTTCCGCCGGATGGTCAATGCTTGATGACGGCGTTCGGCTGCATGGGATATGATTCCATCCCACAGGCAATAGAGAGGTGGGCTTCATGAAGGTTCGGTGGCTGATTTTGTTTTTCCCATTGATTTCAGTGATCGTGCTTTCGCTGCTGGTGAAGCAACACGCGGCGAAAACGGCTCCTCCGCAAGGAGCGCGGCCTGCCCCGGTGGCAGCTTCCAAATAGTCAGACGCGCGAGATTCATCACAACCCGAATAGTGCTCCTTTTTGTCGACGCCTGCTAGAGCAAGACGATCGTTATTCCGCGATTGCGGCGGCCGAGATCGGAGTCGCTCTTGAGTTCGGGGTGCGATTGCAGAAGTTTCCAGGCTGTGTCGTCTGATTTCGACCAATTCTCGCCAAAGATGCAGGCACGAATCTGACCGTCTTGCATCATCTTCAGCAAACGCTTTTGCACTGCGATGCGAATGTCGCCGCCCGCTCCGCTTGAGCCGTAGCCGTGGATCAGCTTCATAAAGTTCGTTTTTTCCTGCCGTGCCAGCGCGAGTTCACGATCCAGGCGTTGGAGGGCTTCGTGAACTTGGGGCATGTCGGATTTGAGGTTTACGGTTTTCATGGAAGAAAGTGGTCAGGGGTCAGTGGCCAGTGGCCAGTCCTGAATTCCACTGACTGCCGATCAACGGCCACTGACCACTCGCAGCTGTGGATTCCCACCGGAAAATAAAGTTCGGGTTGCGGTTGCAGCGGGCATTGGATGGTGCGCTCCTAGGCTGGAAATCGGGGTATCCCCCCTCCCCCCTCAATCTTTAGAATCATCGCGCTAGCAGGAAATTCCCTGCAAAATCCGGATGTCAAAGAACTTAGATACTAAAATCTTCAAAACAAAAGACTTCGACCCGCAACAATCTGGCTTGTGCCGACCGTCACGGCCTCGACCATGATCGCGCATGTGATGGGCTGAGGACAAGGTTGGATGTCACAGCGGGGTTGTGGATTTCCGCCGGAGGCCATGCGGCGAGAAGTGGCACCGCTGTCGCCTTTCGGTTTGGAGCCGGATGCTTTCAGGCCGCTGATCAGGCGCTGGAAGGCATCCTGATACGAGTCCTGGTTTTTCCAGTTGCTGAAGTCGGGGAAGAAGATCAATGGGGTAATCGCACTCAGTCAGATGAGTGTCTCGCCCTGAAGTTGTCAATTGAGACGTCACCGGCTTGTGCGAACAAGGAACAAGGCTCCCCGAGTTGAACTCGCACGGGGAGCCTTGATTGTGGCACGCAGTTGTTGGTTTCTATCTACCGTCTTCCCTCGGGGGCCAGGGCGACGCCGCGGAACGCTTCGCCGGCGCGGGCCGCGCGAATCGTGACGAACCTGTCGAGGTAACCGTTCGTCGCTGGCTGGGTGGCGCTGATGAGATCGGTGACTTTCACCAGCTTGTTGGGATCGGCGCCGTTGTCGCCGTTTTGGCTGATTGTGGACGTGATGGCGTAAATTGTGGCGGTGCCGTCGTGGTTGACGACGCCGATAATGTTGCGACATCCGCCGGTCGCGGGCTCGATCGATGCGGGATAGTTCGGGACGCTATAGGGCACGCCCAGGTTGAGTCCATTTTGGATGACGTACGCGCGCTCCCAGGTTTGGCCACTCGCCGTCGTGGTGAGGACCCACTTTTGCAGGCCGGCGGTCGCCAGCGTACCGGAGTCCGCAACGTTCACCTGACCATTGATCAACTGATTCGGCGTATAGATCAGGTCGCCCTCATCACAGACATACAAAGTAGTGGCATTAGCGAACCAAATCCCAAAAGGATAGTCACCACCGGGGCTATTCGTACTGGCACTGGTGTTGGGGAATCCAGTTAGGATCGCATAAGGTTCGTAGTTGAGGCCGCCCGCAGGGGCGTTGGCTGTGGTGGGTAGAACGCCCGGAGTACCGAGCTGATACACGGTATTGATGCCGTTACCGCCGCTGCCCTTTGCGACATACAGCGTATCGTTAAAGATCGTCTCGCCGCGGAAATTCGTGTCCTTACCGGGTTTGTCTCCGGGGATGGTCAAGAAAAAGGAAATCATGTTGGTGTCGGGCGGGGTTAGCGGCGTTGCGCCAGGAACGAACAGTTCGGCGCCCGTCGAGTGCGACAGATTGAAGCCGAGCTGCGTGACCGGCACCTGCTTCTTCGTCAGCCCCCCGTTGTTGTCGTTTCCAACGGAGTAATACAGCCCATTGTCCGCCTTGATCACAGCGCGGGAGTTGTCGCCGCTGTAGGCGTCGCCATCGGTGTAGAAGAAGTGGCCCCAAGCGTCCACTTCGGCGATGGAGCGGTAGTAGGCAGTCGGATTGGACGCGCCGGCATAGGTCTCGACCGAGGGATTGGTCGGGTCACAGAGGCCCGGCGTACTGGAGGCCGAAACATCGATCAGGTTCGGTGCAGTCGGCGAGATGGGACCCACGTTCGTGCCCTGCGTGAGGATGTTGGTCGTCGGGTCCAGGGTGAGGGTCGGGCAGCCGGGACCGCCGCGGTAGCCCATGAAGGTCAGACTCCTGCCATCCGCTGAGCGATTCAGGGCGAGTTCAGATTTGGAGCTAAAGCTAGTCACGATCTCGTTACTCGGAACGGGCAGCGTACCTAGCAAGTCGCCATGGGTACTGAGGTTCCAGAGAACGATGGGCGAGGAGACGCCAAAGTTGGGATCGTTGCTGTCGTTGTTCCAAACGTTGTGATTGTCGTTGAGATTAGGTGCTTCGCCGTTGTCGCTCGCATAGCCGCAGGTGACCGTCACGGCCGTTGTCGTGTTATTGGGGGTTTGGTCGGCAGGAAGGAGAGGCACATTCACGGTGGCAGGATTAGGGGTCGTGACCGGGCCAGTGTTCAGACATCCGTGCGGTAATACTTCGCCCGGGGTTACAGTGTCGGCATTCCCAACGTAGACTGTGCCGCTCAAAACGATGCTGCCAGGCACAAAACCGTGGAAATCGTGGTCGCGGTCGTGTTCCTGCGCATTCACTTTGACGGGGATTGATCCTACTACCATTGCTGCCGCGAGAGTTGCGGCAAACACAATCGAAAGACGTTTCCTCATGTTTGCATGACCTCCTAAGACATGCGCCAATAGCCAGAAATTGTAGAGAAAGCCGCCTCACCCCAAGTTAACCGGCGATGAAAAAACGATGAATAATCCGAGTCGCGCATTTGATGGGGAGAGCGAACCTCGATAAGTGAGTAATCGCCAATGCGGTCATCGAGCCCGATGACGTGGTTTGAGCGCTGACGCGATTACACTCACTGACGCGGTTGCCTTACGTAGACAACTGTCAAGCGCGCTGAAGCTGCGGGGATGGTTCCGATGTACTTACAGAACGACCGGCGTTACTTACCTCTTCCGGCCCCGTATGGCTTCTCGGGCTTCTTTGTCTGCGGTGCGGCGGCGTTCGGTTTCGCGTTTGTCCCAGAGCTGCTTGCCTTTGGCAAGGGCTAGTTCGACCTTTACTTTGCCGTTCTTGAAATACATGCGGACGGGAATCAGGGTCAGTCCCTTTTGCTGGGTTTTGCCGATCAACTTGCGGATTTCTTCCTTGTGCATGAGCAACTTACGCGTGCGAAGGGGAGCGTGGTTGTGGATATTGCCGTGCTCGTAGGGGCCGATGTGGGCGTTGAGCAGCCAGAGTTCGCTGTCCTTCACCAGGCCGTAGGCGTCCTTAAGGTTGGCGAGGCCGCCGCGGACGGATTTGGCCTCGGTTCCGGTAAGAACCACGCCACACTCAAATTTTTCCAGCAAGAAGTAGTTATGAGAAGCGATCCTATTAACGGCGGCGTCTCGCTGGCCGGAGGCTGTCGGTTCGCGGCGCGGCGATTTCTCGGGGCTGGGCTTGGTTTGGTGTGTCGATTGGCGGGGCATCGATGGTTTCGGCTTTATCTTAACAGCGTAGGCGAGTTCGTGAGGCGGCTTCCGGCTTCCGGCATCTGCTTTCGGAAACCCCGAAGCCGAAGAACCGAAAAGCGGAAGCCGAGTCTCCTTTTGGACTAAGCCCAAAGAGTGTAACTGCAGCGGGTGCAATCACATGGGGAGACGCGAAACCCGATGCTATAATCGCAGGCAAAGCGCCCTGCTGCAGGGGGCAGTAAAGCGTTCGAGTGGAGCGTTCGAGTGAATCCTAGTTTCGCCGGCGGCTGGGGCAAACAGTGCTTTTCCGGCGAAGATTTTGTAGACGAGGAATAAAGAATGAGACGTCTGATGCCTGCAGCAGCAGTGCTGCTGGTCGTGTGCGCCATATTGCCCGCCATCGCTGATAAGGCCAAGTCTGCCTACGATCGGGGCCAGGACGCCGAGGCGCGGGAGAACTTTGAAGCCGCTTACAATTTCTACAAGCAGGCTTACGACCTGAAGCCTAAAGATTTGCGCTATAAGGCATCGTTCCAGCGGCTGCGATCTAAAGCGGCCATGACGATTGTCCATCAGGGTCAGGGACTGCGCGATCAAGGCAAGCTGAAGGAAGCCCTGGCGGAGTTTCAAAAGGCGGCGCAGATCGATCCTTCGCTTTTCAGTGCGCAGCAGGAGGTGAATCGCACGCTGCAGATGATTAACGATGCCAGCAATCCTCCGCCTCAGGCTGCCGGTCCGCCCAACCAACTGGAAAAGAAGATCAGGGACGCACCGGGTCCGGTGGAACTTGCCCCCATCTCCAACGTTCCCATCACGGTGAAGCTCACGGAAGATACCAAGGTCATCTATCAAACAGTCGGGCAGTTAGCGGGGATTAACGTTCTTTTCGATCCGGATTACACCTCGCGGCGTATTAAGGTCGAACTGAATGGAGTGACGCTGGAAGAGGCACTGGAAATTACGGCGCTGGAATCGAAAACCTTCTGGCGTCCGGTGACGGGAAACACGATCTTCGTGGCGCAGGATAATCCCGCCAAACGCAAGGAGCTGGAGCAGAGCGTCCTCAAGACTTTTTATCTCTCGAATATTTCACAGCCCACGGAGTTGCAGGATGTAGTGAACGCGATTCGCGCCGTGCTGGATGTGCAGCGCGTGCAGCAACTGCTCTCGCAGAATGCGCTGGTGGTGCGGGGCACGCCCGACCAGATCGCGCTGGCGGAAAAGCTGGTGGACGACCTGGATAGGGCGCGTCCGGAAGTGATCGTCGATATCGCGGTATTGCAGGTGAGCAAAGACAAGTCGCGCACTCTGGGAATGAACTGGCCGACCAGCGCTACAGTCGCCCTGCAGAGCAATATCAACACCACGACTCCTACGACAACGACCACGGGCACGACTACGACCTCGACGGGCACCGGCGGGCTGGAGCTGAATACCCTGGGCAACCTGAACGCCACCGATTTTCAAGTGACGATTCCTTCCGCCAACCTGTCGGCGGTGATGGGCGACAGCGACACCAAGATGTTGCAGAATCCTCAGGTTCGCGCGCTGGATAACCAGAAAGCGACGCTTAAGATTGGCGAACGGGTTCCGGTGGCCACAGGATCGTTCCAGCCGGGAATCGGCGGTGTGGGCATCAACCCGCTGGTGAATACCCAGTTTCAATATCTGGACGTGGGCGTGAATATCGATGTCACGCCGCACGTGCACGCTGACCGGGAAATTACTCTGAAGATCACAATGGAAATTTCTTCGGTAGTGGGTCAGTCGAGCATCGGCGGCATCAGCCAGCCCATCATCGGCCAGAAGAAAATCGAGCACGAAATCCGGCTTAAGGACGGGGAATCGAGCCTGATTGGCGGGATCTTTGACGATTCGCAAACCCGGTCGTTGAGCGGCATTCCGGGGTTGGCGCAGATTCCAATCTTGAGATATCTCTTCGGGCAGGTTACGCAGGATAAGTCGCAGGACGAGACCGTCTTCGCCATCACTCCGCACATCATCCGCGGTAACACGATCAGCGAGTTGAACCAGCGGCAAATTGAGATCGGGACCGCGAACACGATTGTGTTGCGGCACGTCAGCCGGGCAGCTGCGCCCGCGGCGGCACAGCCGCAGGCGCCGGGAGTCCAACCGCCGGCCAATCAGCCATCGGTTAGTTCGCCGGCGAATCCGACTCCCAACCAGGCTGCGAATCCTGCTGCGAGTCCGGCGGCGCCAGGGGGTACAAACTTCCTGTTTGATCCGGGACAGATTACGGCGGTGAAGGGCAACACCTTTGTCGTGAACCTGCTGATTTCGGGAGCGCAGAATGTTTATTCCGTGCCCGTGCAGATGAACTATGATCCGGCGAAGCTGCAATTGGTGAACGTTTCTAACGGCGGGTTCCTTTCGCAGGATGGGCAGGCCGTAGCGCTGGTGCACCGCGAAGATGAGACCACCGGAACTTTGCAGATCACAGCCACGCGGCCGCCGGGAGCGGGTGGAGTTTCAGGGCAGGGCGCGGTGGTTACGATGACATTTCAAGCGAAGGCCAGTGGACAGTCTCCCCTGACGATTACTCGAGGTGGAGCGCGGGATCCTGCGCAGCAGGCCATCACGGTGAATGGAGCACAGGCGTCGGTGACCGTGCAATAGGATCGTCGCGCGGCCTCGTCAATCCGGCATTTCAAGATGAACGTACACGGATTCTATTGCGGGCGGAGGGCCAGACTCGAGCGGGGTTTTACGCTCCTTGAGTTGATCATCGCTACCGCCATCCTGGTAGCTCTCTCAAGCCTGGCAGTTCCGCTGGCGCGGGTGACCATTCAGCGGGAGAAGGAGCGCATGCTGCGCGAAGATTTGTGGGAGATGCGCGATGCCATCGACCGCTACAAAGACGCGGCCGATAGGCAAATGTTCCGGACCAAGGTCGATAGCCAGAACTATCCCCCTGATCTCGAAACGCTCGTGAAGGGCGAGGATGTGCAGGGCAAGAAGGTTCGCTTCCTGCGCAGGATTCCCACTGATCCTATGACTGGCACCACGGAGTGGGGACTGCGCTCGATGCAGGATGATCCGCAATCGGACTCCTGGGGAGGGCAGAGCGTGTTTGATGTTTTCACCAAATCGCAGGGCACGGCTCTGGACGAGACGAAGTACAAGGATTGGTAAATGGTGAGAAGACTGAAAACTGGGCGCAGCTTCGGGTTCACTTTGCTCGAAATGATGATCGTCATCATCATTATGGGCATCCTGTTGTCGATTGCGCTCCCCATTTACAACCAGGCGCTGGTGCGATCGCGCGAGGCCGTGCTGAAAAACGACTTGTTCGAACTGCGCAAGCTGATCTCCCAGTACACGCTCGACAAGCAAAAAGCGCCGCAGTCGCTGGATGATCTGGTGTCTGGGGGCTACATCAAGGCCATTCCCAAGGATCCCATGACGGGTGAAGCGAACTGGGAACCGCAGCAGGAAGAAGTGCTCCTGACCGTGGACCAGCAGGACCCCGGCATCGACGACGTGCATTCGGCGTCGACTGCGATCTCCAGCGAGGGCTCGACGTACCACGATTGGTAGCGCGAGTTTGCATTCCTTTTCGACGTTGAACACTTCCGCACTCAACCAGTAACATCTCTATATGCCCGTCGACACTGAAATTCAGGCTCCCATCTCCATTCGCGCGCCGCGGGGCAACTCCATCACCTGCAAGGGCTGGCAGCAGGAAGCCGCCATGCGCATGCTCATGAACAACCTGGACGAGGAAGTCGCCGAGCGCCCGCAGGACCTCGTCGTCTACGGGGGAACGGGGCGTGCGGCGCGCAGTTGGGAGGCTTACCACGCTATCGTCGCGACTTTGAAGAAGCTCGAGAACGACGAAACCTTGCTGGTGCAGTCTGGCAAGCCTGTGGGCGTGTTTAAGACGCACGATCATGCGCCGCGGGTGCTCATCGCGAATTCAAATTTAGTTGGTCATTGGTCGAACTGGGAGAAGTTCAACGAACTGGAGCGCGCCGGGCTGATGATGTATGGCCAGATGACGGCGGGCTCGTGGATCTACATCGGCTCGCAGGGAATTGTGCAGGGGACGTTCGAGACGTTTTCCGCAGCGGGCGAGAAACATTTCGGCGGCGATCTGGCGGCCAAGCTGATCGTCTCCGGTGGCATGGGCGGCATGGGCGGGGCTCAGCCTCTGGCCGCAACTATGACGGGCGCGGCGTTTCTCGGGATCGACGTTGATCCCGAGCGCATCAAGAAGCGCCTGAAGACTGGCTATTGCGACTTCATGGTCACCACACTCGATGAGGCGTTGCGCATCTTGAAAAATGCCGTGCGCAAGAGAGAAAACGTTTCAGTCGGGCTGGTGGGGAATTGCGCGGATGTTATTCCGGAGCTGGCCACGCGCGGTGTCGTGCCTGACATTCTCACCGATCAGACTTCGGCACACGATCCGCTAAATGGATATGTGCCGAACGGCATGACGCTCGCCGAAGCCGTCGAGCTACGGAAAAATGATCCCAAGGCATATCAGGAGAAATCGCTTGATGCCATCGCGGCGCATGTCGAGGGCATGCTACGGCTGCAGAAGATGGGCTCGGTCACGTTCGATTACGGCAACAACATTCGCACCTTTGCGTTTCAGCGCGGGGTGAAGAATGCTTACGATTTTCCCGGGTTCGTGCCTGCGTATATTCGTCCCCTGTTTTGCGAAGGGCGGGGACCGTTCCGCTGGGTGGCGCTGTCGGGCGATGCGTCGGATATTCATGTTACTGACGATCTCGTTCTAGATTTGTTCCCCGAGAATCGCATTCTGCGGCGCTGGATTGATCTGGCCCGCAAGCGCATCAAGTTTCAGGGGCTGCCGGCGCGCATCTGCTGGTTGGGCTACGGCGAGCGCGCGCAGTTCGGCCTGGCGATGAACGATCTGGTGAAAAAAGGGAAGATCAAAGCGCCTATCGTTATCGGACGCGATCACCTCGACTGCGGCTCGGTGGCGTCTCCGTTCCGCGAGACTGAGAGCATGAAAGACGGCTCGGACGCGGTCGCGGACTGGCCGCTTCTCAATGCGCTCTTGAATACTGCCGCAGGCGCTTCGTGGGTGTCGATTCACAACGGCGGCGGCGTGGGCATTGGATATTCGCTGCATGCCGGGCAGGTCACCGTCGCTGACGGTACAGATGCGATGGCCAAGCGCATTGAGCGCGTGCTGACGACGGATCCGGGGATGGGTATTATTCGCCATGCCGATGCGGGTTATGACGAGGCGAAGGAGTTCGCGAAGAAGAACGGTGTGAGAGTGCCGATGACCGAAAAATGAATACCCGCCACGGACGCAGAGTGCATAAGGTAACGGCGCTATTGCTGGCCAAGATTGATCAGCTTCTCACGCTGCAATCTTCTTCCGGTAAGCCCGGCCCGCGCCGCGGCGCTGACCTCAAAGAACTTGGCATCATCGAAAACGGCGCGGTCCTGTGTCTCGGCGGGAAGATTGTTTCCGTCGGAACGACCAAGGATGCGCTGCGCGATCCCTGGCTGAAGAAGAATCGCAAGAAAGTTCTCGAGATCGACTGCGCGGGCAAAGTTGTCCTGCCCGGTTTTGTGGATTCGCACACCCATCCCGTTTTTGTCAGCCCGCGGCTGGTGGATTTCGAGAAGCGCATCGAAGGTGCTTCCTATGAGGAGATCGCTGCAGCAGGAGGCGGCATACGGTCCAGCCTGGAGGGCGTGCGCAAGGCAGGGAAGAGTTCTCTGGCAAAGAAAGTTCTAGCCGTTTTGCGTGACATGGCCGCGCACGGCACCACTACCATTGAAGCCAAGTCTGGCTACGGGCTGACGGTCGAGTCAGAATTGAAGTCGCTGGAGGCGATCCGCGACGCTGCTTCCGGCTGGCCGGGCACCGTCATATCCACGCTGCTCGGGGCGCACGTGGTCCCGAAAGAATTTCAGGGGCGTTCACGAGACTATGTTGCGACCGTTTGCAAACAGATGATTCCGCAGTCGGCGAAGCGCAAGCTCGCTCAGTTCGTTGATGTTTTCTGCGACCAGGGAGCGTTTACAGCGGAAGAGGCGAAGCAGATTTTTGAAGCCGCTGAACGGCACGGTCTCAGCGTGCGAGGCCACATGTGTCAACTCACAGAAACGGCCCTGCAACCCTTCTTGCGTTTCAATCCGGCATCCTTCGACCACATGGACCACGTGAACGAAGAAGACATCGCGCAGCTGGCCAAGCACGACACTGTCGCCACGCTAGTGCCGGGAGCGAATTATTTTCTGGGGCTGAAGGAATATCCGCAGGCGCGCAAGTTGATTGACGCGGGCGTGCCGGTGGCGCTGGCGACGGACTACAATTCCGGCACGTCGCCGACCTTGAGTATGCCGATGGCGATGTCGCTGGCCTGCACGCACATGAAGATGTCGCCAGCGGAGGCAATCGCCGCGGCCACCATCAACGGGGCGTGGGCACTGCGCGTTGCGGACCGCAAGGGCAGCATAGAACCGGGCAAAGATGCCGATCTGGCAGTGTTCGCGGTCGAAGATTACCGCGAGATTCCTTACTGGTTCGGTGCCAACCGGTGCGCGATGACGACAATGAATGGGACGCTAGCATAACGCGCGCGGCCGTCTGTGTTGAGTGAACTCGCGGCCATTGCTATAATCGAAAACGTTCCGCACGCGTTCCAGTGAAGTGTTTCACCCGGTCGGAAATCCCGCAATAATCAGCGTGAAGTGAACAATCCTCGCAGCCCGCGGCAGGTGAGTGGGTTTCGATACGTGGCCAGGTAGCTCAGGTGGTAGAGCGCAGCCCTGAAAAGGCTGGCGTCGGCGGTTCAACTCCGTCCCTGGCCACCACATTTCAAAGCAGTTAACCTCACTTCCCATTCTTCATATTACCGGCAGTTTACCGGCAGTTGCGTGCTATTGCTGCAACACAACACCATCCAGTAGCTCGGGTTTCTTGTGGCTAAACAGAAGCTCAAGAAACATTCCCTGGGCCAGCAGCCTGTCTTCCGACATCGACTTGGCGTAGATCTCAAGAGTCGTTTTCAAGTTTTGGTGCCGCAGAATCTCCTGCACCGTCTTGACATCGACTTTCATCTTGACCAGCACCGACGCCAGCGTCCTTCGGAAAGTGTGAAAACCGAAGGTACGCGGTGGAGCGACCACTCCGGCCTTCCTCGCCGCTACTCTCAGGTAATCCGCGACCAGCATGTTCGCGGCGGGCGGCTTCTTCCCTTTCAGGCGAAGACTGGGAAACACGAAGTCTTCGTCTCCGGGATAGAGCGTCTCCTTGCGCCAGGCAAGAAGATGCGCCGCCAGCAGCGGATGCATGGGCACCGGAGCTTTCGATGCCTTCGACTTGGGCGGGCCGAAACGTCGATCGACGTAGGCGCGCCGCACTTGGATCAGATGGTCAATAAAATCCAGGTCGTTCCACTTGAGGGCCAGGACTTCACTAACGCGTAGTGCCGTCGCAGCATCGGTGAGAGCCATGGTACGACGCATCAAATCCAGGTTATCGAAGATTTCAAGCACCTGGGGCAAGGTGAGGATGACTGGTTCGAAGTCGCTGGCAAGCGACTGGCGCACGAAGCCAATGGGATTCCCGTCCGTTGTGCGGGGTAGAAACCCCTGGCGCTGTCCGTGCACGTAGACGTTATTCATGGCTTTGCGGATCTCGCCTAGGGTTGGATTCCTGAGCTCGAACTTCTTCTTGAGTTCCCTCAGCCAGTCCTCTACATCAGGCGGATGGACTGCCAGCGCGGGAATGGTTCCCCAACGTGGCAAGGCCCAGCGACTGAGATAGCGCTTGTACTTGCGGATTGTCGAATAGGCCTTTTCGATCGTGGCCTGCGTCTGATCCTCGGGTAGTTCTTTTTGTATGTAGTGGGCCGCAAGTTCCCCGAACAGGGGTTTCGCACCCACTTCAAATGGTGATTGATTAGGATTGAGATGGAGTTCGTCTACTCGCCGCCAAGCTGCTTCCTCGCTCGGATAGTCCTTGATCTTGCCGACTTTGATGGGCGTGGCTTGCACCCAATCGCCATCTTCCGGTCGCTGCCGACGGTAGCAGAACACCCAAATGTCCCCTGATTTGCGTGGCTTCTTCTGAAGCCACCCATTCTGAAATCGTGCCATCACTTCTCCTTTGAAGAGGTGGCACTCCCGGCTGGTATGGAGTTTCGCTGAGTTCGAGCCCACTGGTCAAGTTCGCTGAGCTTGTACCGCCAAGTTCTGCGGCGGTTGCGGGGTCCGCTGAGGACCGGGTGTGCTGGAATTTTGCCCTCACGAGACAACTTCTGCACCTTCTTCCAGTCAAGGGCCAGGAATACGGCTGCCCGTTTACTGTCAACGTAAGGTTCGAGGTGAGGCGGAATAACCGGGTTGACCGGACTAGGCTGGGTTGACATTGGCTCCTCATCGTCGCGGGATCTCTGTCATCCGCGGTAGACGCGCATCAAGCCTGTGACACAATTTGCCGGCGCGGTGTGGCGACCCGGTTACGACGGTTTGGCGGGAGCGCGTGATTTGCAGTTCTTTTAGACCGAAAGTGGATTTCAGTCAAACGACCTCAATCGCTGGCCCTCGACTCGATCGAAGCAGAACCGTTGCCACTGACAGCCCTCTTGGGCAGCATGTATTTAGCTTCCCTTGTGACGAGCCAAGGGTGTCTCACGGTCCACCACCCAAAGTGCATACAGCCACAAGATTCCCTCAGCCTAAGAGATTCGGAATCTTGCGCCCGATCCAGATGCCGTCCCCAAATCATAATTTCGGTAAGACGAAGCGCTGGTCGGGCGATTTGACCGAAATTCTATTCGGCGTTACGTTTCTGACGCATCCGGATCGGAAGGATGCTCTCGGGACAGGAGCCACAAATGTTTTCCTCTCTTGAAGAAGTCAGCGCACGGCTTAGGTCTACTGGCTACATCGCCGATTCGATCGCCACGACAACGGTGTACCTAGCGGCGAGACTCCATAAACCGATGCTACTGGAAGGGCCAGCGGGCAGTGGGAAGACGCAATTGGCCTATGCAGTTGCAGAGGCAGGCCGCACGATGGTTGAGCGCCTGCAGTGCTACGAGGGAATTGACGAAGAGAAGGCCATCGGCAAATTTGATGAGCCGCTGCAAAGGCTTTGCGTCGAATTGAAGTCCAAGTCCGCCAATGTTGATTGGGAGTCCCTGCGGACGGAGTTACATGGCCAGCAATTTTTCAGCGCCGGGCCCCTCCTGCGCGCGTTGCAGTGCGAAAGGCCTTGTGTCCTGCTGATCGACGAACTGGACAAGGTGGACCACGCATTTGAGGCCTTGCTGCTGGAACTGCTGAGCGTGTGGCAGTTGAGCATTCCGAAGCTGGGCACCATCAAAGCCAGGAGCATTCCGTTCGTTGTGTTGACATCGAATGAAGAGAGGCGCATCGGCGATCCCCTGCGTCGGCGCAGTTTTTATCTTCGTGTTGAACACCCCACCGCGGAGCGAGAAGCAGAGATTGTGGCGCTGAGAACGCCGGATTCAAGCCACGAATTCCATGCCGGTATGGCGGGACTCGCCAAGGCTTTGCGTGGCTGGAGCATGGAGAAACCACCCTCTGTCTCAGAGATTCTCGATCTCGCGCAGGCACTCAAAGTTCTGGGAACTGAACAAATTACGGCGGAAATGAGAGACATTCTCCTGCCCTTGCTGGCTAAAACCGAGGCTGATCGACGCAAGCTGCTCTTGCGGGATGGGTTTGCCAGTTTGATCTATGACGCGCAGCAGTACAGCGCCGAGGCTCTGCGAAGGAGCGCGGCATGAAGCCAGCACTCATCTTGGCGCAAGTGCTTTCTGCAATCTCGATCTGCTGGGCGCAATCGCCCAAACCACAGGCACGGCTCGAAGCCGAATACTACGTCGTAGCCTACGCCCAACATTATCGGGTGCCCGTCGCGCTGGTACGCGCCATTGTCGAACGCGAGTCGCACTGGCAAGCATGCGCGGTCTCTCCCAAAGGCGCTGCAGGACTAATGCAGTTAATGCCCCTAACCGCTCAGCGACTCGGGGTAAGAGACCGGTGCAGTGTCGATCAGAACGTTTCCGGGGGCGTGCGCTACCTCGCATGGCTGATGCAACAGTTTCACAATGATTTCAGGCTAGTGGCTGCCGCTTATTATGCCGGCGAAGACGTGATCGGCAGACGAGACCTCGGCTATCGAAATCCCGACGTAATTGCCTACGTGGCAAGAATTAGAACAACTTACCTCCGCCAAGCCGGAATTAAACCAAGAACTACGAACACCAGTTCGGAAAGAGATGTGAGATGAAAATTTGTTTGAGTTTGGTGCATCTGACAACGGCCAGTCTCCTGCTGCTGCATATAGCTTCAGCGCAGTCCGATCTTCCGCAGGCGCGAATCGTGAACTTGAATGTTGACCCAGAACAAGTTGTGGTCTTGCACTTGCGGCCAGGATACGTCAGTTCGGTGCGGGTGCTGGAGGAGGTGAGCTCGGTCGTACTGGGCGACCCGGGGGCTTTTAAGGCCGACCACTCCGAAGCCGAGCCGCAGTTGGTGTTTTTCAAAGCAACCAGCGCAAAACCTGCGCAAACCAACGCCCTGATTACCACCAGAGGAGGCCATGAGATCTCGCTGAGCCTGGTGAGCCAAGGCAAGTCAGACCGTAGTGAGCCCGTGGACTATGTCCTCAACTGTGAGCGCCCGCGCAGCTTTCTGATTGCGTCGACTCATCCCGTGTTTGTGGTTGGCGAAACAAAAAACGTTGCTACAGAAAATCAGCCAACCAGCACTGCCCCAGAGAAGCCTGGCAGACAAGAGCAGGATTTGCTCAGGGCAGAACGGATTGAGAATCCACATTGGGAAGGCAAGCAACTGCAGGTTGCGGTAGGACAGGCGATAGAGAAAGAGCAACAGATGGCCGTGCCGTTCGCCGTTCTGAACTCTTCTGCACGGACCATTGAAGTACTGCCGCCGCAAGTACAGCTTGCGGGGACATCGAAAGACAAGCATCGAAAGGCGATCAAGGCCGAGCCGGTCGCGATCAAGGACTACTGGATTACCTCGCGTAGACTCGCGCCTGGCGCCAGAGCCGACGGCATCGTTGTGTTCGACCGTCCTACTTTCAAGGAATCCAGGGAACGGCTCTTGCTCGCGGTTGCCCAAGCGGAAGAGGTCGACCGTCCGGTCCTGGCGCCGATTGCGTTTGTGGCTCCGGTCTCGGGAGGTGCAAAGTGATTCATCCAAACGGACACAACGACAACGGCAACGCTGCAGTCATTCAGGAGCCAGAGGAAAATGAAGCTCGCAACAACGACCTGCCACTCCCTCCGGACGCAACCGCCCCATTGCCCGAGCTCGCAACCAGAGCAAAACAGAGAGCCCGGCAGCAGATCCAACAGAACCGGTTTGTAATCATCGGGGCGGGAGCGATCGTCATCGCGCTGCTGATCTTTGTTGCTACGTCTATGCCCCATCGGGGCGCGCCACAGAAAGTGAAGAGTCGTGGTGCCACTGCTACTGAAGACTTGGCCTTGGAGAGCGGCACCGCGAGCAACGATAAGAGCCTATTTCCGATCACTGATTCTGGCCGGCCCGTCACAAAAGAATCTCACGAAGGCTTCCTGAACGAACGAGATCTACAACGAACTGCGACCAAGCCGGCAGCGGGGACAAAGGTGGCGAGCGGAGCGGGAACTTTGGGATCGATACCGCCTTTCGGAGACCAGCAGCCCTGGCAAGCGCCGCCGTATCAGCCAGGCTCGGGTGCCGGCGCCGAGACTCCAGACTTGGGTAAAGCAGAGCGCGAGGCCATGGAGAAGTCTTCGCTAATCTACGTGCGAAACGTCTCTGCCAATTCGGCTAGTGCTCAGGCCCGCGAAATCCTCAATGATCCAGCATCGGAACTGGGATTGGGTCTGGCCACGGGCACGCGATTGCGTGCACGCCTGGAATCAGCGGCCAGCACGGCAGTGCGAACACCGGTCCTGGCGGTGATCGAGTACAACTATGAGCGGGACGGAGAAATTATCGTCCCTGCGGGAGCAAAAGCGGTTGGGCACATCCGGAACGGAGATCGTTCAGGTTACGTTGACATCCAGTTCGATTCTCTGCTGATGCCGGATGGTGCGGTCGTTCCCATCGAGGCCGCCGCCACGGGTTTGGACTTGCGGCCGCTCAAAGGAAAAGTTGAGGGTAAGAACACGGGAAAGAACGTCCTGGTCAGATCGCTGTCAGGAATCGGCCAAGCTGGCTCGATGTTGGTGGGACAAGGCAGTCTGAACCAGCCGCTGAGCGAGTCGGACCTAATGCGGGAGCGCGTCAGCAACAATGTCGGCGAGGCTGGAGATGAGGAGGTTTCCCGATTAGCGATCACCCAGCACATTGTGGTGACGATTTCGGCGGATACTCCGATCTACGTGGTCCTCGAGCAGACCCCCAAGACCAATCAGGTTTCCCAGCAACCAAGTGCGAGGAGCGTTCCAACATCCAACTCAGCCAATGCTGAGCAACTCCGTCAACTATTGCAGCTCCAGCAAGAGCTGAATCAAACGTCCACGAGCAACCAAGCAGCGCAGTAGACGAATGGTTGTCAGCTATGAAGGTTTGGCAGGAACGCGCATTGGGTGCTTCAGTCCCGGCGCGCCACAACTCAACTTCGGGTTAACCCGTAATCCGACCAGCATCGGTAAACGCTGGCCGACTTATCAGGACTAATCCCGACGCGGGAGCACGATAGCTTTCGTTAGGCTACCGGCTTCGAGTTGCTTAACCACAGCAAGCGCCTGTAAACGGCGAGTGCCCCGAGCACTTGATGTCGGTTTTCACGGTCAAAGGACGCCCCGAACTGCAGCCATCTTTCGTGAAAGTTTTCGATCAGGATCTACACGACCTCGTTCTTGACAGCGAGGCAGATCGCTTGCACGAGATCACGATCCGCCGCTCCGTCTTGAACTCAGGCAGCTGTAGAGCTTTTCTGAGCTTTCTTCAGAAACGCCAGTAAGTCGGCGTTGACTTGATCCTGATGCGTGGCCGTGAGGCCGTGCGGAGCGCCCGGATAGTAGATCTCCTTCGCACCCCTAATCAGTTTCGCGGCCTTCTTTGCCGAATCCTTGACGGGAACGATCTGGTCGTCCTCCCCGTGAAGAACAAGTGTTGGGAAGTCAAACTTCTTCAAGTCTTCAGAGAAATCCGTCTCTGAAAATGCTTTGACGGATTCGCATGCATTCAAAGCGCCGGCCTGCATGCTCCAGAGCCAGAACTGATCCAAGATGCCTTGCGACACCTTCGCTCCCTGCCTATTGGCACCGTAAAACTGCACCGCAAGGTCTTTGTAGAACTGCGACCGATCACCGGCAACGCCAGCGCGAATGTGGTCGAAAACGTCCATTGGCAAACCTTCGGGGTTGGCCGTCAGTCTTCAGCATGATTGGGGGAACAGCAGCGACCAGAACTGCCCCGGCGACCCGCTTACTACCGTGACGACCGACGTAGCGCGCGACTTCGCCACCCCCAGTCGAATGTCCAATGAGTGTTACGTTCTTTAGATCCAGCGCCTCGATTACCGCCGCGAGGTCATCTGCATATCCGTCCATGTTGTTTCCCGTAGAGGGCTGACTGGATCGACCATGCCCGCGCCTGTCAACTGCAACACACCGATAGCCGTGTTGGGCAAGAAAGAGCATCTGGCCGTCCCAAGCGTCGGAGTTCAGCGGCCAACCGTGCGAGAACGTTACGGCTGGGCCCTTGCCCCAGTCTTTGTAGTAGATCGTCGTACCATCTTTCACTGTAATCGTGCTCATGTGATTTTCTCCTGAATTGAGTTTTGGCGAAGCAAGAGATGCTCGCAGTTAGTTCAATTGCGTACCGCTTGCTGTGGCCCGGAACCCAATGGTTGCCGCCAAAGCGGCGGCACCAAGAAGCATGTCGCGGCGCGTGAATGCAGACCCAGTAACAGCGACCCCGCTGAGATCTTTTGATCCTGCCTGATGACGTCTTCTCAATTTACACCCCTGTCGTGGTCGCGTCTGACCATTGCGAAAGAAGAGAGTGCAACTGCCGTGCCAGAATTGCCTCTGAGTCTGGTCGCTACCTAACTGAGGAAAGAAGTGACCCCTTGGTCCCTTGTGTATCTGAGGGCGTTACACGATGACCGCGCTGCGTCGAGCGCGGCAACAATCTCAGTCGCAAGCCCAGATCAAGTCCACACGGGAGCCACGAAATCTCGTTGCCCACGAATTTTCGTTGTATTCTTGAGGTTCTATTGGGGTGATCTTGTGGAGACGTCACTAGCGGCCGAGCCGTTGCTCTGTTTGGCGGTGACTATCACATCAGAGCACAAGGTCGAGCCGGTTCTACAAAATGTTGTTCAAGGGCTGGCGGCACAGCCCGGTGTGGCCCTGGCTCGGATCTGGCTGCTGCCTTCGGGCGATCTCCTGTGGCGCCGGTCACTCACCAACCAATCCTCCAGGACAGGCAGACTTTCTCCATCTTGTGGCAAGCGCCGGAACTCCAGTCAATTCTCCAGGCGAAGACTGGTCTTCTCTGCGGGGACACTTTAGCTCGAGTCCCGCTAAATGCCGGAAAGGTTGGACAGGTAGCGGGAAGCCGGAATCCAATCCTCATCAAGGACTTCGCCCCTCACGACGAGTGGATTCTTCGGCCCGATTGGGCGGAGCGTGAGAGCATTCGCAGTTTTGCGGGCCATCCTCTCATCTTCCGAGACAATTTGTTGGGGTTATCGGAGTCTTCAGCCGTAGACCTCTTGCCGAGCGAGAATTTACCTGGCTGGGCTTGTTTGCGAATCAGGCCGCAGTCGCGATCGCCAACGCCCGCGCATTCGAAGAGGTGGAGAGGCTTCGGCGACAACTCGAAGGCGAAAAGGAGTATCTGCAGGAACAGGTGCAGCAGGGCTTCGAGTTCGGAGAGATCCTCGGTAAGAGTCGAGGCTCTTCAAGGATGTCTTGCGCGAGATCCAGATGGTCGCCCCGACTAACTCTACGGTTCTCATCGGCGGCGAATCGGGCACTGGCAAGGAACTGGTCGCGCGTGCGATCCATGATCTCAGCTCAGCGTCACGAACGCGCCCTTAATTACCGTGAATTGTGCCTCGATTCCGCGCGAACTCTTCGAGAGCGAGTTTTTCGGTCATGTGAAGGGCGCCTTCACGGGAGCCCTTCGCGATCGAATCGGGCGATTCCAATTGGCTGACAAGGGAACACTTTTCCTTGACGAGGTCGGCGAAATTCCCTCTTGAACTGCAAAGCAAATTGTTGCGGGTCTTGCAGGACGGGCACACTTGAACGCGTCGGAGACGATCACGTGCGCCATGTAGATGTGCGTGTCGTTGCTGCAACGAACCGAGAGCTTTTCGAGGATGTCGAGGCGGGAAGATTCCGAAAGGATTTGTATTACAGGTTGTGTGTCTTTCCATTGAGAATGCCGCCACTAAGGGATCGATCGGAAGACATCCGCCTCCTGGCAGAGCATTTCGCACTACTCGCATCACAGCGTCTGAAGATCCCCCATGCTCGGCTCACAGACTCCGCCATAGAACTGCTTACGGCCTATGCCTGGCCAGGCAACGTACGAGAGCTGCAAAACGTAATAGAACGCGCTGTGATCGTCTCACAGGGTGGCCCGTTGCGAGTCGACGTGGTTCTTGGACCTTGTGGCAAGAAGTTACACAGTGCAGCCGGTCAGCGCTTCCATATTCTCCAGAGAAGAGATGGAACGCCGCGACGAGCAGAATATTGTGAAGGCTCTCGAACGGGCTCAAGGCAAAATCTATGGGGTCGATGGAGCGGCGGCGATTCTCGGGATGAAACCGACGACTCTCGCTTCCCGAATGAAGAAAATGAAGCTCGGCAAGTCCTAACCATGTCTTGCTTTCAGATGCTTGTCTCCACGCGTTTTGTGGTGATTCGATGGCGAGCCCACCTTGGCTTGTTATGTTGTTTGAGCGGAGGAGCAACCTTCGAGTTGCAGGCTGTTTCGAACTGGACAGAGAATGTTAGCAGGAACGAGCCCCATGGGAGCCGAATCGAAAACTGCGGATGCCAAAGAGGTTCTGCGAGAACGATATCGTCCTGCTCACGTACGGCTACTGTTTGTCGGCGAGGCACCCCCGGCTTCTGGTTTGTTTTTCTACCGTGCCGATTCGGGACTCTACCGTGCGATTCGAAGTGCATTCGTCACTGCGTTCCCCGCTCTCCGAAGCGAAGATTTTCTCGCCTCATTTCAAGCGCTTGGTTGCTATTTGGTGGATATGTGCGCAAGGCCAGTAGATCGCTTGGATAAGGAGGAGCGCAGGCGAGTTTGCGCGAAAAGCGAGACCCGACTTGCGAGGACAATTAGGCAGCTTCAGCCAAAGACCGTAATTACAGTCGTCCGTTCTATTTCGACGAACGTCGAGCGCGCCCAGCAGAGGGCGGATTGGATAGGGCTGCACGTCAGTCTTCCCTATCCCGGGCGATGGCGGCATCACCAAGTTGCGTTTGAAGAGGCACTATCGCCAATCCTCCGTAGACAGTTCAGCAACGTTGCACTCCTACCACCCACCACTTGACTTTAGAGGTCAGCGGATTCTACTGGCATATAGCCGACTACGGACCGATGACGAGCAGTACGGAGATTCATTTCGACCCAGAGGTCCTCTTGGGGAAAGTTTCGCTAGGTAGGTAACGATAAACGCGCTTCTGTCTACGAATTAGGAATGACGTCGTTCCCGAATGGTCGGCGACTCGGAAATTGAGCCTCAATCCATAACACGGTGCCGCCGCAATGGGTGTCAGCCGACCGGAGAACGATTTGGTGCCCGCCGAATCGGGGTTAAGTTTTGGGCGTCTCAGGAACCGAGAATTTGACTGACCCGAACCGCTTGATTCAGGTCCAATCGTGCTTGTGAGATGCACCAAACTCAAACATTTGTTCATCTCATAATTCTTCTGCTCCCACGCGCACGTTCCCACTGCGAACCCCGGCCTTTGAAATCAATGGGCATCACAATGCTCTCGAAGATTCGAATCGCTATTCGGCAAGCTGCAGGCTCGCGACACGGTTCTGAAAAGCAGTTCCAAGCGTCCGGCCTGATTTGCCCGAAATCTGAAATGCCCGTATGTTCTCGCCTGCAACGCGGAAATCAAACTCAAGCGCGATTCCAACGCGATCGCAGAAGAGGAGCATATGAAATTGTCAGATTGGAGAAACACCCGCCTTCGCCTTGCTCTCGTCTATGTGCTGGCGATTTGTTCATTCCAGTTGTATCCGTTGGTGTCTCATGCCCAGAACCTGGGAACGCAGCCTGCCACAGGGCAGGCTGTTCAGGGTCAAACTGCGGCCCAACCCGAAGGAACAGTTCTCAATCTCGTGAACTGGGTCGGCAATGTGATCTCTCCTGTCGGAGCGGCGCTGGCGGTGGTCATGGCAGTCGTCTCTTATTCCCAAGGACGCGGTGTCGCGCGATGGGCGGTAACAGCGGCCGGATTGCTGGTGATCTCAGGCCTCACTCGCCTGATCGAGTTCTGGATTCAGAACGGTACGGCGGGCGTGCAGTAGGAACGCTCACTACGGAGTGCTCAGGCAATGACGCTGCCCCAAATCATCGTCGATCTGTTGACACTGCTATTCGACATGGCAGTTCCGGCCGCCATCTGCACGATGGTGCTGGCTGGAATCGCATTGCGGCAGGAAGGCGGCGTGAACTTCCAGGCGGGCGGCAGGTTCCAGAGATGGGCGCTGTGGTCGGTAATTCTCTTGACGCTTCCGCAGTTGCTCTCCTGGTTTGCGGCGCAGGGTATCGCCATGCCTGCGCAAGGCGGAGGCATCAGCAGTTCGTGGGTCGCGAGCTTGCAAACGAGCTTCAGCGGTTTTGTTTCGAACGTCGTGGTTGCCCGGTTGGCTCCCGTGCTCGCCGCTTTCTGCGTGCTGAAAGCGGCGCTCGATGCGGCTGAGGGGTACAGCCCGCTGGGGTCCATCGTCTCCGCCATTTTTCTGCTGTCTGCGTCAGGCACAGTCCAGCTTTTCCAGAGTTGGAATAGCGGGTCACAGTTCGCAACCACGGACATGCTGACCGCAGCCTGGAATTTTCTCGCGGGGACGATCCTGCCGGAAGCAGCAGGATTGGCGATTGTGGGAGCGATCTTCAATTACGCGCGCCATCGGCCATTCATGCCGCTGGTGGGATCGGGTCTTGCTTTCTTGAGTGTTTCGGCCATTTGGAAGCTGGTCCAGGCCATGGCCGGCTGATGAGGATTGGAGGTGATCCTGTGAATCTTTCAAACGGTTTGCTCAACCTGACGAACTGGCTGGGCAACGTCATCATGCCGACCATGGCAGGTTTGTTCGCCGCCGCCGCGATTTACCGCTTCAGCAAGGCGCACCCGTACTCACATCTCGGTTACGCGGCACTGGCTTCTCTGATGTGCTCCGGGCTGTTGCGTGCCATGGAGTCCTTCAGCAACCAAGCATCCTGGAACAACCCAGACCGCTACTGGATCTCAGTCCTGACACTTGTGAACTGGGTCGGGAACGTTCTGCTGCCACTGTACGGGGCTGGCCAGGTAGTGCTCGCGGTCGTGCACTTCGCGGGATTGCTCGAACGGATGACGATTGGCGAAGCCTGGGTAAGAAACCTGGTTGCCGCAATGTGCTGTTTCGGACTGTCGGGATTGTTGCGCTTAGGAGAATTCTGGATTCAACACGGAACGGCCGGAGTGCGCTAGGAAGGAGTTACGAGATGCCATTGCAAGTGACACCAGTGAATCGCAATTTACAGACGCGAGTGACATTCATGCTTCTGGAATTGGAGGACCTTTTCATCGTGCTTGGCGCGGCAGCCATCATGAACGTGGTCGGTCATTTCGTGGGAGGTGAGGTCGCGGGAATGCCAATGAGCATTGTCCTCCAGTACGGAGTGCCACTGCTGATGGTGCCAGTGCTGATGGCCTTCAAGTATGGCAAACCGCGAGGCTACGTTCGCGATCTTGCTTTCTGGTACATGAAACCTCATGCCTACTGCGCGATAGCACGCGACCGCGAAATCCGGTCGGCGTATCTGAGGGAGGAATAGCAGTGCCGCTAACGCTTGAACAACACGAGCGAAAACTCCACGATCCGGCATTGTGTGAGCAACTGCCGGTCCGCGACTACCTGGACAACATTGTCGTCCGCACCAATGGCGCCTTTGTTGCGGGCTACGAGTTGAAGGGTTTGGCATCGTATTTCGCGAGCGACGAAGGCCGAGACCGGGGGAAGTTGATGCTGGAGGCGCTCCTGCGCTCTCTGCCGGAACAGAGCATGAGAGTGCAGTTCCGCTACGAAGTAGTGGAGGATCTCGGAGATCTGCTTGAGCGTTATGCCGAAGCGCAGCAATCGGAACGCGCAGAGGTAATTGCACTCGATGAGCTGCGCGTCGAACGATGGCGAATGAAAGAGGCGAACGGCCACTACATGCGGCCTCTCTTGCACGTTTACTTCATCTGGGACCCGGTCGTTCATCGCCGTATTGCCGGTAAACCGCTCAAGCCGACGGGCAAACCCTTCAGCTTATCGGCGCGGAAGTGCATTGAGCGCAGTTGTCAGGAGCATCAGCAACTGCTGGCAGAATTCGAGAGTCTGCTGCGTGGCCTCGAAACGACGCTCGAAGCCGCAGAACTCGGCGCACGCCGGCTGACCGACGAGGATCTGTTTCTTGAGGCAAAACGAGCTCTCAATCCCTTGTCTCCGGATCATCGGCCTTACAGGCGGGGTGAAGAGCAACTGGAATACAGGAGCGCACGGGAGCAGATCGTTGACACGAGTATCGCTGATGAAACGGACACATATCTGAATGTCGGTGGAATCCTCTATTCCTTTGTAAGCCTGAAAGAACTCCCGGATGCTACTTTTCCCGGAATCCTGCAGAGAACTGGTCGGTCTTGATTTTCCACTCATTGTCAATGCGCAGATCACGATTCCTGACCAGGCGAAAGTGCTCAAAGGCTATAAGAGCCGATTGCGCAAGATGCAGGCTGTGCAACGGGACTCGAACGGCGGATTTCGGACCAACGTGGAAGCCCAGGTTGCCGAGTCCCAACTGGTCAGGGTGCAACAGGACATCATTTCGAGTTCGGTTAAGACGGCCAAGCTGAGCCTGGTCATCGGAACGCGCACTTCACGCCCAGCAATAACGACCGAGGAACTGGAGCAATCAGAGCGAATTATCGACAACCAGCGCCAACAGCTTCTCTACGCGATTTCCCGCATGAACGGCGCCAAGGCGGTGGCTGAGTCGTTGGCGAAGAAGCGCTTGTTTTTTAGTTCACTTCCGGCGATGGCGGAGCCCGACAAGCGAGACCAAGACTTGCTCACCTCGAATGCGGCGGATCTTGTGCCGGTAGAGACACCTTGGCGCGGAACACCGCGGTCACCACTGTTCCTGCTTGAAACTCCGTACCGCCAGCTCATTCCCTTCTCGCCGTTTGATCCCGGCTTGAGCGACGCGAACATGCTGGTGATGGCGAAAACAGGCGGCGGAAAGACCACTCTTCTGAAGAACA
>CAWBDA010000004.1:0-857667 GCA_963787495.1 uncultured Acidobacteriaceae bacterium | reverse complement strand
GCGCAGCGGCCATCCCAGAGGCGGAATTCTTGTGTGGTGTTTTCGGCAGCAAAGGCCAGACCAGCGACAGCGCTGTTTTCTCGCTCAACAATCTCACGCCCGGCAAGTATGGGGTTGTGATCCTCGACGTACCTTCGCCCAAGGGCGCATACATGGTTTCGTTGATACTGCAGCAACAATCCTCGGACTGGAAACTCGGCAAGCTCTACATCAAAACGGCGAACTCTGCCGGACACGACAGTGACTGGTTTGCCGCGCGCGCCCGCGGCTTCCAGTCCAAGGGCCAGATGCGCAACGCCTGGCTTTATTATCTCGAGGCGCGCTCGCTGGCTTCGCCCCTCCCACTGATGAGCACTGCGGCTACCGACAAGCTTTACGACGAGTCGCAGAAGCTTCTACCGGCCGATCTGCCTGCCGAGGGCAAAACCGCTGATCTTTCCACACAAACCGCCGCCGGACCCGCAACCTACAAGCTCACAGCGCTCTTTCCCGAGGCCGTGGGCAATGACCTTGACCTGATCGTGAAGTATCAGGTGGCTGATATCTCCAACACCCCGCAAGCTTATCAGAGCAATGTTGCTGTGATGAAAGCGCTGCTCGCGAAGTATCCCGAACTCAGAGACGCGTTTGCCGCCGTCGTCGCCCGCGCCGTCGACCCCGCCGGCCACGACTACGGCACACTGCTGGCGACGAAGGAGATCAAATAGCCGTTCTCGGTTCTCAATTCTCCGGGCGGGCCTCGTCCAGCAGGCAATCCTTCGGATCCTTGTCGTCACGTAGCCCCAAGAACACCGGAGCGCGCAGCTTCGGCCCGCTTCCCGCGCTCGCGCCTCCGGTCCATTCCGCGAACTCGATCTCAGCCACGAGCTCCGGCTTCACCCAATACACTTTCCGCAGAGCCTCGACCTCGCCGTAGAACGGGTTCTTCTTGGTCTCGCGTTTCTTCAGCAGTTTCCATACTTCGTCAAGCGACTCCTGATCGAATCCGCTGCCCGCCTGTCCCACATGAATTAGCCGGCCCTGTTTGTCATAGAGTCCCAGAACAATTGACCCAAAATGCGCGCGGCTGCCCTCCGGCTCCGTGTAGCCCCCGATCACGCATTCCAGCCGGTGCGTGATCTTGATCTTCAGCCATTCGCTGGACCGCCGCTCCTGGTAAATGCTGTCGCGCTTCTTGGCCAGGATGCCTTCCAGGCCCTTCGCACGCGCCATCTCGAAGAGCGCCTTGCCTTGCTTCTCGTAGTGATCGGAGTAGCGGAGAGAACTTCCCGTGAGAAGCAGCGAGGCTAACTTCTTCTTGCGAGCTTCCAGCGGAAGCTTGCGCAGATCATAGCCGTCCAGATACAGCAGATCGAACGCGTAGTACAGCACGGGCACGTCGGCCTTAGCCGCCCCACGCCGCCAGCCGGGACGAAATCCCGTGCGCTGCTGCATCAGGCTGAACGATGCCCGCCCCTCCTCGTCGAGCGCGACCACTTCGCCATCGAGAATTGCATTTTTCGCCTTGACGAACTTCGGCAGGTCTTTCAACTCGGGGAAACGCTCCGTCAACTCATTCTGATTCCGCGAAACCAGCCGCAGCTTGCCATCGTCGATAAAAGCAATCGCCCGGTATCCATCCCACTTAATCTCGAAGAGCCACCCCGTGCCGTCAAACGGCTCATCCACGGACGTTGCCAACATGGGATGAATCGTCGTGGGCATAGGCCGTTTCACCGCACCGTCGAGATCAGCAACCGCAGAGGACGCCGAGGGCGCTGAGGATTTCGATTCCTTGCTGGATGGGCGCAGTGAAGCGGTTGAAGGGATATTCGCAGAAGTTTCTAAGGTTTTTCTCTTGTTCACCTCGGCGTTCTCAGCGTCCTCGGCGGTGTTCACTTGTTTTTGCTTTTTTTTTTGCCCGCTCGCCGCGGCTTTCTTCTTATCGAGCTTGGCCACGGCGTCGGCCAGCCAAGCCGCTTTCAACTTCCCGCCGCCCGCCGGACGGCTCTTCCACTCCGCCGATCCCGCGTCCCCGGCGATCTCAGCCAAACTGCGCTTGCTCAATACAGACTCGTCATATGCATCGATGTCGTAGCCCTCGACCACATACTGATCATGCTTTTTGATCATTAACCACTCGTTCCCCTTGCTCCCCGGACGCCGCCCCTTCATCTTCACCAGCGCGAAATCGCCCTTCAACTTCTTGCCGTTGAGGCGGAACTTCAAATCGCCCTTGGCCAGCATCGCGACGGCTTCAGCCTCAGTTCCCGGCACATATTTCCCCTGCACCGCAACCGGAGACAAAGGCTGCCAAGTGCCCACATCCCAAACCATCACCGTGCCCGCGCCGTAATTGCCTTCCGGAATAATGCCCTCAAAATCGAAATACGAAACCGGATGATCCTCCACCTGCATAGCCAGCCGCTTGTCCGCCGGATCGAGCGAAGGCCCTTTCGGCACGGCCCACGACTTCAGCACGCCCTCCATCTCCAGCCGAAAGTCGTAATGCAGCCGCGTCGCATCATGCTTTTGCACCACGAACCGGTGCCCCGCCTTGCTCTCAACTTTCGGAGGAGGCTCCGGGGTCGACTCAAACCGCCGCTTCCGCTTGTACTCTTCGAGGGCCATGGAGGAAACCATTTAACCACAGAGACCCAGAGTCACGGAGAAAACCAAATCACAAAGAATGACCCGTACGACAGAAAATGCTTGTCATCCCGACCGGAGCTTCCTCTTCCCGAAGGGAAGGGGAAGCGGAGTGGAGGGACCTGCTGTTCTCTCACGGGCTATTTCAATCGTGAAGATGCTATAGAATCCCTGCGAGATGCGACGCGAATTCCCCGAAGTCCCGCTAGTAGGCATCGGCGCCATCATCATCGAAAACGCCCGCGTGGTCTTAGTAAAGCGCGCCCACCCGCCGCTGCAAGCCCAGTGGTCCATCCCGGGAGGCGTGCTCGAAGTCGGCGAACTCGTGCGCGAAGCGGCAATCCGCGAGGCCCGCGAAGAAACCGGACTCACCATCGACCCCGGCGAACTCCTCGGCGTCTACGACCGCGTCCTGCGCGATGCCAACCAGCGAGTTCAATATCACTACGTTTTGATTGATTTTCTCTGCCGCCGGGTTGCGGGAGGCCTAGCCGCCGCCAGCGACGCCGCCGAAGTTCGCTGGTTCAGGCACGAAGAACTGCCAAAGCTGAGGTTAGCGGAAGATACCCTTGATGTAATCCGCAAGGGTTTCGAACGGACGAGCTGAGCCTAACGAGAGCCTTACTTAGCTTCCTGCAGCAGCACCACGTCCGATTCCGAGTGGTTCCGCAGCACGCCCAGGCTCTTTCCGTCTGCCGACCAGTGGAACGACGTGATTTGCTCGGACGTAAAGTTGGTGATCTGGCGGCCGGGCGAGCCATCGAGCGGATGGATCCAGAGATTGTCCACGCCGTTTTCGTGGACGGCATACGCCACACTCTTGCCGTCCGGTGCGAATTGCACGCCGGCCCGGGTGACCCGTGGATCCGCGTCGAGCAGGCGCGGCGCAGCCGAACCGAGGTCCAGCAGCGCTACCTTCAGCACACCGTTTTGGGTGCCTGGATCGACGACTTCCACGAGATAGGTCAGCACCTTGCCATCGCCCGACAGTCCAACTCCTCCGCCCGCAACGAAGCTATTGGGCACAACACTTCCCGGAACTGGTTCGGCTTTTCCGGAACCATCCAGAGGCACACGTGAAATCCGTCCGGCGCCCTGATCGAAATAGTAAGCCCATTTCCCGTCCGGAGAACAGACGCCGCGAATGTCCCGTTTCCCCTCGGTCAGTCTTACCGGGCCCGAACCATCCATGTTGGCGCGCCAAAGATTCAATGTGTTCGTGCCGCCATGAAAAAACCACGAAAAGAGCACACGATCATTTCCGCAGCCCGAAGGATCAACAATTCCAGCCGTCGAATCGCCGATAAGCTGGGTCTGATTCTTGCCGTCGGCTGCCAGGCGCAGCAGTCGGGAGCCGTCGCTCACCAGCAAACCTCCGTCGGCCGCCCAATTAAACCCGCGAACTTCCTGCCCTTGCGGAAACACGGGTTTGGAATCCGCATTCTGGCCATTTCCGGGAAGAATATACAGGTTCTGCGTGATCTTGACTTGAACCGAGGCCAGAGTTTTGCCGTCAGCGGAGAGCGTCAGAGTTGCATATCGGTTGGTATCGCGAGTGATGGGCTGAATCTGTTCTCCGCCGCTCGGAACGAATCCGATCTGTGCCCGCGAGAAACTTGGTCCCGCTTGCTGGTAATCGGCCAGAATTCCGCGGCCGCCGGGCAGCCATTTCAACTCAAAAGGGGCCTTGTCGCTGAAAGTGACTAATCGGCTGGTCTGTTGGCTTCCAAGATCAAACAAATCAATTCCGCCGAGGGCCTGGTCAGGCTGAAATCTGCCCAGGGCGATCTCCTGGCCATCCGGGGACCAGGTCAGGTATACCGACGACTCGCCGATCGGCACAATCCGCAAGACTTTTTCGTCGCTGCCGCTCAGATCCGCGCTGAGCAGTCTGCTCTTGCCGATGTCGGGATCATTCGCGCGCAGGTATGCCATCCGTTTGCCGTCAGGAGAAAACGCAATGTCGCTATCAATGTCCCGGACCACCGTCTGCGGCGTCCCGCCCAGCACCGGCGCACGGTAAAGGTTGTAATCGCTGTTGGTCGCATTCTGCGCTTTGCGGAAGTAGATGTAGTTCCCATCGGGCGAGAATGCAAGAGTCCTGTAAGTAGAGGGCGCGGGCGGAATGATCTGGGTATCGCTGGCCGTGGGCACGTTGCGCAGCCACAAACTCTGCTGACCGTTATCGTCGAGGACACTGAGTATGTACTTTCCGTCCGGAGAGAGCGCGGCGAGCGCTGCCTTTCCGGAATTTGTGACCTGGGTGACCGTGAAATTTTGGAAGGGCGCAGCGCCGGGCCGATGCAGCATCGAATAAACCCCATAACCGGCCGCGGCGAGGACGACGACCGCCGTAATCGCAACCGCGCCAGTTCCCCATTTGTGCTGCTTGGCGACCGCTACCGCGGAGCTGCTGGTGCGCGCAGGCTGGGCCGGGCCGCTGCCCGGAACCGCAGTCGCACCGCTGGCTTGCGCGGCCGGATTCAACATCGTCGCCGTCCCGTTGGAACTGACCGGGGCGATCTCCGCCGACGGTGCGGCCCGGCGGCTGGATTCCGTATCGCGCTTGAGCCGCTGTAAATCAGAACGCAAGTCAGCGGCATGCTGGTAACGCAGCCCGGGCTCTTTCTCCAAAGACTTGTTGATGATCCGTTCCAGTTCTGCGGGTATTTCCGGATTCAGCCGAGTTGGCGACACCGGCGCGCGGTTTAGGATGCCGTCAAATATCTCCGCGGAAGTGCTGCCGGAAAACGCCGGCCGCCCCGTGGCCATTTCATAAAGCACGATACCGAAGGAAAAAATATCGCTGCGGGCATCAAGATCGCGTCCGCGAGCCTGTTCCGGCGACATGTAAGCCACAGTGCCCAGCGTAGTACCCGGACTGGTGAGATTGATTTCCCCCTTGGTGGCCGGACCTCCGGTGAGAGTTTCGCCGTTGGTGCTGGAGATGACTTTGGCCAGGCCGAAGTCGAGCACCTTGGCTTGTCCGCGTTCGGTCACGAAAATATTGGCAGGCTTAATGTCGCGGTGGATGATGCCTTCCGACTGCGCCGCATCCAGCGCATCGGCCACTTCGATTCCGAGGGTGAGAATTGTCTCCAGGGGCAGCGCAACGTTGCCGATGCGGTGCTTGAGCGTAACTCCCTTCAGCAATTCCATCGCGATGAAGGGATGCCCGTCTGCCTCATCAATGTCATGAATGGTGCAGATGTTGGGATGGTTAAGCGCGGACGCGGCCTGCGCCTCGCGCCGGAAACGCTCGAGCACAGCCTCATCGCGCGCGATTCCTTCCGGCAGAAACTTGAGCGCGATAAAGCGGCGAAGCTTCGTATCCTCGGCTCGGAACACGACGCCCATCCCGCCCCCACCCAGTTTTTCCAGAACGCGATAGTGGGAGATCGTGCGGCCGATTGGAAACTGGTCTTCTGTCATGTGCGCGGAATCTTAGTTCTGCTTCGTACCCGCGTCAACCAAGGAACACTAGCTCACGGAGCCGTCATCTTCCCACTCCGCATCGCACGAATGGCACCGCCACCCCGTGCGCTGCACCGGCATCGGCACGCGCAGGAAGGCACTCATGTAGGCGATAGGCCGGTCCAGTTCCTGAAAGTTCACATCCAGCGACTGGCATTTGGGACAGCGCGGCTGCTCGTACAGCCCGACGCCCTGAACGTAAAGGCCTTCGAGAATCGGCTCGTCAAGCAACTTCTGCGCGTTCCCCGCGTCCTGAGCTCGCACGTTCAGTTTGATCCCGCCGATGAAGTTCGAAATAAACCAATCCAGCCGGACCAGATTTTCATCCGCCAGAAAACATTCAATGCCCGCCGATTCCAGACTGCCCTTCGCCAGCAGCGCCTCCGGCAAATCGCGAAACTGCCGGACGGTCACCAGTTCCCGCATTTCCATCTTCTGCCGCGGCTCCGGCGCCGGATCATCAGGGAATTCCAGATGCCTGCGGTCCATCTCATCTTCCAGCGCATCGCAGGCCAGCTCAGTGAGCGACTCCGCACCCCGCGCCAGCCGCTGCAACTCGCCATCGGTCATGCCAGCATAGTTGTCCGCCAGCCGGCGCCGCTCACGTTGTTCGTCCAGGTAGGATTCGTCCAGATATGGCACTTGGCAAGCATACTTCTAGTCCGGGTCATCGGCCAACTCGCACAACAGTGTTTGCTGGCTTTGACGGAAGCAGTCGATCTTCGCTCGACGGACAGCCGAGGGCGGCTATCTCCACAATAAGGCGTGCAAACAACAAACGGCCCGCCAGCTCTTACGAGCCTGCGGGCCGTCCGGTGGACTGTTTGGGATTGACCAAGAGGTGGTCACTCTACGTGGCCTCTCACGGCAACTCCCGGGTCTGGGACTGAAGCTCAGGGCCGAAGTCCCTAGAATGAAAAGCCTTCGCGCGACCTACGCGATGCCTCCATCCCCACTCACCGGCTAGTGTGCGGGCTGTAGCTCCCGGCGCGATCTGATCTGCGTCCGAAAGCCCCGCTTAGAGCAACCAGCTCTAAGTCTCAGCCACCTCACCTGGTCTTAGACTCCCACAACAATTACCACATTCAGAACTTGTCATTCGACCACCTCCTTTCCGGTGTAATCGCAGATTAGTACGAAGTCCGCGTGTGCGTCAACCGGCACGAAGGTTGGGTAGCCCAGAGCGGCACTCCCTCTATCTGTTAGCTTAGAAGTCTCGGCTGATGAAATGATGCACGACGATGGGAACGGCCACAAAGCTCGCGACTGTGGGAGACATCCTTCGCCAGCGCTGTCCTCGTTGCCGCACGGGAAACATTTTCCGCGCTTCCATCTTCCGCGGATTCCCCAAGATGCATGACCGTTGTCCCGTCTGTGATCTCAGCTTCGACCGCGAGCCGGGATATTTCCTCGGCGCCATGTATGTCAGCTATGGGTTGGGAGTTGTGATCGTAGCGCTCCTCGCCGCGCTGCTCTGGTCCATCACGGGCTGGTGGATCACGAGAGACACCATCTGGGCAGTTGTGTTGTTCCTGCCGTTCGCTCCCACGATCACGCTTTTTGCGCGCGTCCTCTGGATCTACCTCGACCAAGCCATCGACCCCGAACGGCAACCCTAACGCACGTCCCACTTGCCAGCCTTCACTTAATATTTACAGTTCGACATACAACCTGCCCGCGGGACTCCGTGTTCTTAATCTGATTCATGGACACAAGTTGGGATGTGGGCCTTCGAATGCGTTATTCTCAAAGGGGAGAACGTGGAATGACTCGCTTCGCCGTCGCAACGATTACTCTAACCGTCCTGATTGGTTCATTTGCCTTGGCTCAAGACGCAACACCCAAAGTGCAGGCCTTTGCCGGGTATTCCCTGATGCAACTCATCCATGGCGGACCGAACATCGCCAACGTGGACCAGGATTTGAAACAGATTACCGACGCCTTCGGAACGGCAAACACCTTCAATGGATGGAGCGCGGAAGGCCAGTATAACGTCGACCGCTGGCTCGGTTTCGCCGCCGACGTTGGCGGCCGCAGCGGCACGTTACTCACCGGCGCGCCCGGAATTTCCGGAATGCCCACCGGCAGCACCTATTCTTTTCTGGCTGGACCGGTGCTCTCCTACCGGACGAAATCAAGAGTCACACCTTTTCTGCATGCGCTGGCCGGTTGGGAGCGAACCAGCCAGGGTTCAAGCACCATCACCGGCCCCTCAGCCCCAGTGCCGGCCGCGGCCACGACGTACAACGATTTCGCCTACGCGCTGGGAGGCGGCGTCGATTACAAGATATCGCGACGTTTTGCTGTTCGCGTAGGACAGTTGGACTACTATCACGCCACCCTCAATCTGGATAAGTATTACCAGAGTGTCTTTGGTGTCTTGATCCAAGGCAATGCAACTACCCAGGTCAACCTGCGATTCTCCGCAGGAGTTGTTCTGCGGTTCTGACGCACGGTCTCTACGGCAGCCCGAACGCATACACTGCGCTGCCCGCCGCAATCGCCACGTATTCCTTCCCGTCCACGGCGAAGGCGATCGGCGGAGCGTAGACCGCGCCGCCCATCTGGAAGTGCCATAGCGCCTTGCCCGTCGCCGCATCCAGGGCGATGAAATTTCCCTCGGCGTCCCCGGTAAACACCAGGCCTCCAGCGGTTGACAGCACTCCCGACCATGTCGGCGACGTGTGCTCGAACTTCCACTTGATCTGTCCGGTCGCGGGGTCGATCGCCTTCAGAAATCCGCGATACGGCTCAGCTTCATCCGAAGGAAAATACGCGCTGCCGTAATACGCATGCCCGGCTTCGTAAGGCTGCGGCGCAGTCGAAAAAATGTCGCACTGATCTCGTGCCGTCACATAGAACAGCTCCGTCTGCGGATCGAACGTCGGCGCCATGAAGTTCGTCGTCCCCAGCGCCCCGGGACACACGGTGTGCCCTGCGAACGTGGGCGAAGCTTCCTTCTTCGCCACGGGACGCCCCTCGGCATCCTTGCTGTCGCTCCAGGTAATCTTGCCGTAGGCGTTCGCCGAAATCAGTTTGCCGTTGGTGCGGTCAAGCACGTAGAAGAATCCGTTGCGATTGGCCTGCGCGATCAGACGCTTGCCGCCGGAGTCCCCGAGATCAATAACCACTGGCACCTGGGTCGCGTCCCAATCATGTTCGTCGTGCTTGGTGAACTGAAAATACCAGTTCATCTTCCCTGTATCAGCGTTGAGTGCGAGCAGAGTATTGCTGTACAGATTGTCCCCAGCACGCCCTTCCCCGCGGTTCGATGGGGCAGGATTCCCCGTAGGCCAGAAAATTTGGTTGGTCACGGCGTCGTAAGTTCCGGTATTCCATGCAGGAGCACCACCGGTCTTCCACGAATCCCCCTCCCACGTTTCATGTCCCGGCTCGCCCGGTCCCGGCACCGTGTAGAATCGCCATTTCCGCGCGCCGGTCGCGGCGTCGTAGGCATCGATGAACCCCCGCACTCCGTACTCGCCTCCCGAAACGCCAATCACTACGAGATCCTTGACTGCCAGCGGTGCGACCGTAAAGCTGTATCCCTTCTGATACTCTGCCGCCACAACATCCCAGATCACATTCCCGGTCTTGCTATCGAGCGCGATCACATGGGCATCGAGCGTCCCCAGGAAAACCTTGTCGCCAAGAATGGCCAGGCCCCGATTTACCCGCCCGCAGCACGGTCGAATGTCCCCCGGCAGTTGGTGCTGATACATCCAGATGGGCCGCCCGGTGCGCGCATCCAGAGCAAAAGCCCGGTCGTCCTGCGCCGTGGCGTAAAGAACCCCGTCCACCACCAGCGGCGAAGTCTCAAGCTTGCCAGTCGCTCCGGTCTGATAAACCCACTTCGCCACCAGCGTGCGCCCGTTCTTGACGTTGATCTGATCGAGCAAACTGAAGCGCCGCCCCAAATAGTCCCCGGAATAAGTCAGCCAGTTCTGCGGCTCCTTCCCTGAATTCACCAGCCGCTCGAATGTCACCTGCCCGTGAGTTTCCGACGCGAGCAGCCCGCAAGCCAGGCAACCCATCCACAGAATCGAGAAGATCCCACGCCCTGTCATTTTGCCCCCATGTTGATCAGGTAGGCCACAATATCCTCGAGATCCTTATCGCTCAAAACATCCGTTTTGTACGCCGGCATCAGCGACTCCCGGCTCTTCTTGAAGGAGCGCAGTTTATCTTTTTCCAGCAGGTAGATCCGCTCGTCCCGATCCATCATCTGCAGGCTGAAGTTGTCCTCGTTCAGCGCGACGCCCTTGATTTGCTTTCCCTCCCCGGTCACCACCGTGACGGTCTCGTATTCCTGCGGAAATTCTTTTGTCGCTTCTGTTAATCCCCAGGCCAGCCGCCGGCTGGGATTGCGCACCGAATCGATGATCGATTCCCGCGTGCGCGACCCTCCCACCGCCGTGAGTTCCGGCCCTACACGCCCGCCCTTGCCCTCAACCATGTGGCACAGCGAGCAATTCGCGTCTCCATAAAAAAGTTCCTTGCCATGCGCGGCGCTGCCCGCAGCCTGTGCCGGCGCCTTCACTTCCACGCTGCGAATGTAGGTGATGATCTGCCAGATCTCTTCGTCCGTCATGCCAACGCCTTGGCCGTTGGTTCCGTTGGCCGGCATGACGGTCCCCGGAATTCCGTTGCTGATAACTTGAAACATCTCCGCATCGGAATGAACATGCTTCTTCTGGGCCCGCGTCAAGTCCGGCCCGCGCCCTCCGCCGTGCGCTCCCAGTCCGTGGCAAAGCGCGCAATTGATGCGGAATTCATACTCGCCCGCCTTCGCCGCCTTGGGATCGCCCGCATACGGATTGTGATCATCGGCAAAACACGCCCCTGTGACGCCACCCACCAACAGGATTATCAAGACCAATCGTGGATCCGAAAAAATTATTCGCCTTGACCATCGACGGATCACGGGCAGCCTGTGTTTTGTGGACATGGACCGTGCCTTTCGAACGCCTGAAGGAGAAAAATACAATTGAATGCGGGGTTGAAGACACAAAGACTAACGGATCTTACCATCGCCGCAAATTGAGTTACAAATTTCCGGCGACGACGGGCGAGTCATCTCAGGGATTGCACATGCTCGGGACGGAATCCCATCCCGATCACGCGAGCGGGAATGCGGCGGAGAAGCGGCCATCGCTGCATCAGCTTCAGCAGCCACGGAATCGTGAGCGGCTGCGCACTTGCCAGAACGCGGCGTATCACCCTGTTCTGCACCATGATTTGCAGCCTCTGCGTAGCCCGGGTGGGAAATTCTCTTCGCCGCTGAACAGCCTGAAGGTCCTGCTTGCGCAGGCTACCTGCGGCCAGCTTGGCTGCGAGAATATTGGCTGCGGCCACCGCGTCCTGAATAGCGAGATTGATTCCCACTCCTCCCACTGGCGACATCGCGTGCGCCGCGTCGCCTATGCACAGAAGCCCTGGCCGCGACCATTGCCGCAGACGATCCACCTTCACCGTGAGCAAGCTCACGTCCTTCCAGTCTCGCAATTCGCTGACACGATCCCGCAAGAAAGGCTGCAGCGTTGCAATTTCTTCGCGAAACTGTTCGATCCCTCGTGTGCGAATCTCGTCCACTCCCCCCTTCGGGATGATAAAACCGCACTGCCAGTAATCCTCGCGATCGACCATCACCAGCATCCTGCCGGCTTCGACATGGCCAAGGCTTTGCCCGGGATCGCTCGGGCGCCGGCTGATCCGCATCCACAAAACATCCATGGGGGCACCCAAGTCCACTACTTCCAAGCCAGCGCGTTCGCGCACCGCGGAATGCCGGCCATCGGCTCCTACGGTAAGACTGGCGCGAATCTCCATCGCGCCGTCGGGAGTTGTTGCACTCACTCCAACGATGCGTCCATCCTGCTCGATCAGATCGATCGCTTCGGTCCGCATCTTGACTTGAAAGCGCGGATAACGTCTGCCCTGCTCAACGATGAAATTGAGAAAATCCCATTGCGGCATGAATGCGAGAAATTTGCATTGCGTCGGAAGGTGAGTGAAATCGGCGATCTTGACCCCGTCTTCACCAACCTGGCCAGCCAGTTCGCGCACCTCTTGATGAGGACGCTTCAGGAACTCCTCCAGCAGGCCAAGCTCGTACATCAGCTCCAAAGTGGAGGGGTGGATGGTATCGCCACGAAAGTCGCGCAGGAAGTCGGCGTGCTTCTCGAGCACGACGACATCCACGTCGGCACGAGCCAGCAAAAACCCGAGCATCATTCCGGCCGGCCCTCCGCCGACGATGCAACATTGGGTCTGAATCGCAGTGTTCACGGTCGTCTCGTCGCTGCCTGACTGATATATCGCACTCTGCCTGCTCTTTCCTGTTTCGGGCGCGCCCAGGCTTACCCCTCTCGTACATGTCCGGCGGGCATCTGGGACCTGCACTATTGGCACTCTACACTTGAGATTCCCCAACCTAGTTACGATCTTCCTCTAGGTCAAAGAATTTTTGAATGTAGGCACGTAAGTCGCTGATAATTCAGCCTTTCCAGCGAAAGGCATTGGGCTGGGGCAGGCCCAGGTGGGCGAGCACGCGGTAGGCGAACTCGCGGGCCATGTCATCCAAGCTTGCGGGCCGGTAATAGAAGGCAGGGATAAGCGGAAAAACGGTCGCGCCCGCATCGGCGGCCCGGTACATGTTGCGGATGTGAATTTTATTGAGCGGCGTTTCGCGCACGCACAGCACTAGCGGACGCTTCTCTTTCAGGCAGACATCGGCGGCGCGCTCAATCAGGTGCGAGGCGACGCCGTTAGCGATGCGGGACAAAGTGCCCACGCTGCACGGGATCACGATCATGGCGTCCGCGGGATACGAGCCGCTAGCCACGTTGGCTCCGATGTCAGCGTTCGATTGCTCTTTAATTTTTGACGAAGCATTCGCGGCACGGGCTGACGATTTTGGTTTTTCGCCGGCAAGGATCTGTGGGACAAGTTTCGAGCGCCCCTTGATGCCAAGTTCCTCGGCCAGCACGCGCAGGCCGGAGTCGGAGGCGATGAAGTTCACGGTCTGAACGCGAGCGTCACGCTCAACCACAAGCAGCAGTTGCCGCAGAAACGCCGATCCGCTCGCACCGGTAGTAGCGATAGTCAGATTCTGCGGTAGATGGTTAGGCAAACAGCCCCCAACGGGGCGAGAGCGCCCCGAAGTTTGGAGCATAGGGAGTAGCAGAACAGGAAGTCAAGGTGAGCAGTCCGAGAACTGAGAACTGCCATGGCCTCTACGGTCAACTTGCGATCCCGACGCAGCGTGGCGCAACTCCATGCGCTGGCTGGAGTAGAGCGCGAAATCCGGGCCCAGGATTCCCACAGCCGGCGAAAGTATCTTCGCGAGTTCAGCCAGGCGTTCCGCAACTACGATTCACTCCTCGACTCGCAACAGCTTCAGAACGCTCTGCACGCCGCCGACATCGTCCTGGTCGGCGACTACCACGCCCTGCCCGGCGCCCAGCGCTATGCCGCATCTCTACTCGAGCAGCGCGCTTTAGCCGGTGATCGCCCGGTTGTGCTCGGAGTCGAAACCATCTTTGCCCGCGATCAGCACATCCTTGAAGAATGGTGGCGCCGCGAAATCGATGAGGACGAACTGCGCCAGCGCATCCGCTTTGATCTCGACTGGGGATACGACTGGACGCCGTTCCACGAACTACTGGTAACGGCCCGCGATCACGCCGAGGCCATCTACGGCCTCGATTGCATGCCCCGCGAAAACTTGCGCAAGATCGGTGCCCGCGACCGTCACGCCGCGGCCAAGATTTCCGAGATCCGCGAGCGCCATCCCAACGCGGTGATCTTCGCCTTGTTCGGCGAGTCGCATCTTGCCCCGGGACACCTCCCGCGCGCACTGCACAAGGAACTGCCCGGCGCCAAAATCCTCACTGTCTTGCAGAATGTAGATGCGCTGTATTGGCGCGCCGCGGGTGAGCGCGTCGACAAGGTCGACGCCGTACGCGTCAATGACGACGTACTGTGCGTATTCAATGCCACCCCACTCGAGAAGTATGAAAGCTACCGCCTTTTTCTCGACCAGTGGAGCCGCGCTGACAGCGCTCCCGATTTCGCTCCCACTATCTACAACCTGATCGACAGCCTGGCCACTTTTCTCGAGATCAACCGTTATTCCCCGCACAACGGCACACAACCGAAGTTTCTGGTAGACATGCTGCCCGAGGTTCATGGCAACTCGTCGGATGCAACCTTGCGCCGACTGCTCTCGCGCAAAGGCATCAGCGAAAAGCAATTGGAGTCCATGCTGGCGAGCGTGGAAGAGCGCGGCAGCGCCTATCTTCCCCAGGTGAATGCATTTCACATCCGCGAATTTCAAATGATGCACGCCGCCGAAGACGCCACGCGCTTCCTGCATCACGCCTGCCGGGGTCTGCCCCAGCGCCTGAATGGACACGGCGAAAACGACAGCAGCGCGCAGGAAAACCCGACCGCCACAGCAGATGCGTTCTACACGCGAGTCATCGAAGATGCCGTAGCCTACTTCGGTTCGCGCGTTCTTTATCCTTCAAGGCCAGCATCCGGAACCGAGGATGCGCTCGCGTTGTCGCGCGCCGCACTCGAAAAAGCTGCTCAGACGGCCCTCCGCGCCGACGCAGAGAAGTTCGAATCGAGCGCACAGGACTGGGGATACCGCCTGGGCAGCCAGCTCTACGATGTCTACCTTGCGGGCAGGGTAAAGCCAAGCGGCCTGCGCCGCCTGTTCCTCACTCACCTCGACGAGCCCGGCTTGGCCCGCAAAGTCTGCACCGCCGTGATTTCGAGAATCCGCACCGCCACAAAGTCGTAACACAGCACAGTCGCGAAGCGACGATATTCATTAGCCCCGGACGTAAGTCCGGGGTAGGCGCATGCAAAAGAGCCGAGTCCCGTCAGGGACGGCACGCGTTCCCCTGCCACGCCGCCAATGCTAATCTAGAACCCGTTAAACTGATCTCTGATCGTTCCCGTGAACGCCGAATCCATTCGCAAACTCTTCGAGCAAGTCCGGCACGGCAAACTCACGCCCGACGAAGCCGTCGAACGCCTTCGCCATTTACCCTTCGAAGACCTGGGATTCGCTAAGGTCGACCATCATCGCAGCCTGCGTGCGGGCATGCCTGAAGTGATCTTCGGAGAGCGCAAAACTCCGCCGCAGGTGGCCGAGATTTTCGCGCGCCTGGCCAGGCACGGAGGCAACGTCCTGGCCACCCATGCCGATAAGAAGCAATTTGCCGCGGTAAAGAAGAAAGTACGTGCCGCGGAATATCGCGAACTCGCGCGGGCCATCGTGCTGCAGTGCGACCTGCAGACCTACGGTAAAGGCATGATCGCTGTGGTTTCCGCGGGAACCAGTGACATCCCCGTCGCGGAGGAAGCCGTCGTCACCGCCGAACTCATGGGCAACAAAGTGGAGCACTTCTACGACGTCGGAGTCGCCGGGATCCACCGTCTCCTTGCCAATCGGGAAGCCCTGACCAAAGCCCGCGTGGTGATTGTCTGCGCCGGCATGGAGGGCGCCCTGCCCAGCGTCGTCGGAGGCCTCGTCGGTGTTCCGGTTATCGCCGTGCCCACCAGCGTCGGCTACGGTGCGTCGTTCAAAGGGCTCACGGCGCTGCTCGGCATGCTGAACTCCTGCGCCTCGAACGTAAGCGTAGTGAATATTGATAATGGATTCGGCGCAGGCTACGTAGCGTCGCTGATCAACCGACTGTAAGAGCAAAAGGGGCGCGGCTTGCCCGCGCCCCTCCCGTCAACCGCCAACCAGTTTACATTCCCGATTGTCCCGAATTCTTCTCCACTACGAGCTTGTTGTCCACGCTGAAAGTGCCAGGAATCTGGCTGGCGCGCATTCCGGCGACGGTTTTGTCCATCGTGTTATCCACGGAACCGTAAAGCGTCACGTGCCCGTTCACCACGATAATGCGAATCGGCCGCGCCGGATCCAGCGCATACTTGCTGAGCACCGGGTCGCGGTAAATCGCGCGAGCTGCTCGCACGCGCAGTCCATCGTCCATCGGCGAGACGGGTTCCAAAGAGATATTCGCGATCACGTCTTTCACTCCGGGCATCGAATAAATGTCAGCGAGAGCCTCATCGCGGCCAACGCCGGTTCGATCCGCGCCCTCTACCGTAACCACGCCGTCCTTTACGCCTAGCGCGAAGTAGTCGAATGTGCTGTCGTAGCCTTCTCTCACGTAAGTAACCTTCCGAGCCAGTTTCTGCTCGAGTTGCTCATCGGGAACGTTCGGCCCGGCTACCGTGATCAGATCGCGGACGCCCTGCACGCTCGCAGTTTTTCGAGCGAGCTTGGCCGCGTCCAGTTTGCGCTGGTAGAGATCGACCGTACCCGTTAACGTGACGATGCCGTCTTCCACGCTCGATTTCACATCACCGAACTGACTCTTCTTCGCCAGCTTCTGGACAACGGCAGTCTGAATTTGATTGTCGTAGCGGGCTGCGGCCGCGGTTTGGGCAATAAGCGTCGCACTCAATAAACCCGCCGCGAGCAAAGATCCCGCCGCCTTCAGCAAACTTCTTGCAGTCATAAGGTCACCTCCGACCCCAATTTACAAATCTTTACGATTTAACCGTATGGTTAATTTGTAATAAGGTGAACCCGGCGGGTCTCGAGAAGTTGCGGAGGAAGTCAGTTGCGGCAAAAGTCAGCGCCGTTTTTTGGCCGTGCGCTTGCCAGGCCGGGCGGTATTCGACAGGCCAGCGCTTCGCGCCGGCCGGCTGGCACCGAACACGCGGGCAAAAATCTTATCCACATTCTTCAACTGACGCGCCAAATCGAAGGCGTGCTCGATTTGCTTGCGCGGAACTTTTCCCGTGATTTCCTTGTCGGCAAGCACCAACTGGTGGAAGTCCAAACCTTCCTTCCATGCCCGCATGGCATGCCCTTGCACCAGCCGATAGGCGTCTTCGCGGGAAACTCCATGCTCCACCAGGTCAAGCAGCAGTTGCCCGCTGAAGATCAGCCCGTGCGTGCTCTCCAGATTGGCCCGCATGCGCTCGGGATACACGAACATCGTCTCGACCAGGTTGGACGTTTTGTTCAATAGATAATCAACCAGCGTGGTCGAATCCGGAAGAATCACGCGCTCCGCCGAAGAGTGCGAAATGTCGCGCTCATGCCATAAAGTAACGTTCTCGAATCCCGCCTGGGCATTGCCGCGCACCACGCGCGCCAACCCGCTGATCTGCTCACTGGTCACCGGATTCCGCTTGTGAGGCATCGCCGAAGACCCTTTCTGTTTCTCGCTGAAGAACTCCTCAGCCTCGCGCACCTCGGTTCGCTGCAGGTGGCGAATCTCGGTCGCGATCTTGTCCAACGTCGAAGCAATCACTGCCAGCGTCGCCAGATACTGCGCATGCCGGTCGCGCTGGATCACCTGCGAAGAGACTGCCGCTGCCTTCAGACCTAGGCGCGCGCAAATCTTCTCCTCGATCTCCGGCGTCAGATGCGCAAAGACTCCAACCGCGCCGGAAAACTTCCCTACGCGCATATCCTCAGCCGCCGCTGCAAAGCGCGCAATATTGCGCTGCATCTCGGAATACCAGTTCGCGATCTTAAAGCCAAACGTAATGGGCTCGGCGTGGATGCCGTGCGTGCGCCCCACCATCGGCGTGTCTTTGAATTCCCAGGCCCGACGTTCCAACACCTCGGCCAGGCGTTCCAGGTCCTGCGCAATCAGCGTCGAAGCTTGCTTGATCAGCAAAGCCTGCGCCGTATCGACCACGTCATTGGAGGTAAGTCCATAGTGAAACCAGCGTGCATGCGGGCCAACGATCTCGGCCACGGCCGTGGTGAAAGCAATCACATCGTGCCGCACCTCGGCCTCGATCTCGTGGATACGCTCGACCCGAAAATCAGAACGCTCGCGGATCGCCCGCGCCGCCTCCTTCGGCACCATGCCAGCCTCGGCCAAAGTCTCGGTCGCGGCAACCTCCACAGCCAGCCAGGTGCGAAAGCGGTTTTCGTCGCTCCAGATGCGGCCCATTTCCGGGCGGGTATAACGCGGAATCAAGGCGGATGCGCCTCCTGTCGTTACTTGTAAATACGTCCTTGTAAGTGGGACAGAGGATTCTAAATGGAGTGGGGAAAAGAGGCTAGCGCCTGAGGGAAGTGCGCTACTTCAAACCGGGTTTGGAAGACGATTTTGCCCGCGCCAGCCTCTCGCTCTGGCAGGTTCCCTGCCAAACGGCATACAATACTTTCTTAGCCGGAATCCGCTATGTCGCCCACGCCAGAAGATTTGACCATCATCAAAGATGACATGATCGCCTTCATCGAAGGCCATGGCATGAGCCGCTTCCACGGCTACGTCGATTACGAAGAGGTGCAGTGCGTCATGTGGGAAATGGGAACGAATCCCGACGGCTGGAAGGACTTCGTCGAGCTGGCCAAGAGCGCCGGCGCACCGTTCCTGACCATGCATTCCTGGAAACTGGAGCGCGAAGAACTGGACGAACTGGTGGAACGGCTGAACCACTCCGAGTTCTCCGACGGCGACGATGTCGAAGATGCACGCTGGCTCCGCGCCCACCTGGGCAAGGTAGGATTTCTGCAGTTAGGCTGGGCGTACCAGGGATCAATGTTTCTGTGCGAAGTCAGCACCGACTGGTACGACCGCTACCAGCGTCTGCTCGAAGTCTCCGAAGATTTCGGCGGCATCCCCATCGACGAACCGGACCAGGACGACGAGAACTAGCGTGCGCTGGGAACTGGCTGCAGAGGACCCAGTTCGCGTGCAGACCTTAGCCGCAGCTCTCCGCGATTTGCCCGACCTGCCGCTTCCGAATCGAGCCCGGGATTACCCAGGCAACGGCCGCCCACTCCAAACGCTGGCACGCTTGCTCATCCGCCGCGGCATTACCGAGCCCGACTCCGCTGCCCGCTTCCTCTTCCCCGCACTCGATCACCTGCATGCGCCTGAAAAAATGCTTGGCCTGCGCGCCGCCGTCGACCGCATCGATGCGGCCATCGAACGTAAAGAGCCCATCCTCATCTACGGTGACTACGACGTCGACGGCACCATGGCAGTCATCATCCTCAAGACGGCTATCGAACTCTGCGGAGGCGCTTCCGATTTTCACGTTCCCCATCGCATCCGCGAGGGCTACGACCTGCGCGACGATGTGATCGAACGCGCCGCTGCCGCGGGCATTCGCCTCATCATCAGCGTCGACATGGGCATTCGAGCCTTCGCCCCGGCCGAGACCGCGCGCCGCCTGGGCGTAGACCTGATCGTCACCGACCATCACTTACCCGGACCCGACGGCGTGCCCAGCGCACTGGCAGTAGTCAACCCCAATCAGGCGAGATGCGAATATCCGTATAAACAGCTTTGCGGAGCAGGCGTCGCTTTCAAAGTCGCGCAGGGATTAATGCAGAGGCGCGTCGAGGAAAAAGATCGGCTCCGCATGTTGCGATCGTTCATGAAGGTGGTAGCGATTGCTACCATCGCCGACTCCGTGCCGCTCACCGGCGAGAATCGCGTGTTTTCCCGGCTTGGGCTCGATGCCTTGCGCCGCGCCGTGAATCCCGGTCTGAAGGCCTTGCTCGAAGTAGCGCAGATTTCTGCCAAGCGTCCGCCCACGTCCACCGAAGTTGCCTTCCGCATCGCGCCGCGCATCAACGCCGCAGGCCGCATGGACGTCGCCCGCGATGTGATCGAACTATTCAGCGTGAAAGACCCCGTACGAGCCCGGGATCTAGCCGCTAAACTTGATCGCCTCAACTCCGATCGTCAAGAAGAAGAGCGCCGCATTGTGCGCGCAGTCGAAGAGCGCATCAGCAGCGACCCCGCGCTGTGCGACGCCTACTGCATCGTGGTGGATGGCGAAGGCTGGCACCGTGGCGTCATCGGCATTGCGGCCACCCGGGTGGTCGAGCGCTACCACCGCCCCGCCATTGTCATCGCACGCGAAGGCGAGGAAGCCTTCGGTTCCGGCCGTTCCATTCGTCCCTTTCACCTGCTCGAAGCGGTCGAGTCCTCTCACAATCTCTTCACCCGCTACGGCGGACACTCCCATGCCTGCGGTTTCGCCATGCCCTCCGCCAATGTGCCTCAACTCCGGACGCAGCTTGATGCCTTCGCACGCACACGCCTGACCCCGGCCGATTTCGATCCCGTGCTTGATGTCGAGGCGGAACTCGATCTCGACGAAATCACTCCCGCACTCTTTCAAGTATTGCGATTGCTCGAACCCCACGGAGCAGGAAACCACGAGCCCGCATTTGCCGCCCGCGGCGTGCGTCTGGTCGCTCCACCAAAGATTCTGAAAGACAAACACATCAAACTAAAACTAAAAGCGGGTGAGGACGACGGCGGACACGAATTCTCCCCTGATCCAGCCGAAGAAGACCCCGGGAAAGAAGAACTATTGCCGGTAGCGATCCTAACCACTCCGCGCTGTCATCCCGATGGCGCAGCCATCCGCCGAGACGAAAAAGCTGAAGCGAAAGGTTTTCAACTGAGAACTGAGAACCGAGAACTGAGAACTGTCAAAACCATTTTCAACGCCCTGGGCTGGCACATGGCCGAACGCCTACAGCACTCGCCGCTTCTGGCCGGAGACGCCATCGACATCGCCTTCACCATAGGTCACAACGACCACCCCGACTTCGGCGGCCTCGAACTAACACTGTGCGATTTCAAGAGTGAAACAACCGCCCAGGAAACAAAGAGGAGCCCGGCTCAGGCCAGCCCTAGTTGAGCATAAGAGAAGGCCACCGTCTTACCACATGTTGTAGTAACCGTCGCGTCGGGCTATTTCCACCGGTACCCCGAATAGCGCTGCCAGTCGCTCACCCTGCAGAATTTTATCTTTAGGACCGTCGGCGACGATCCTTCCCCTGCTCATCAGGACCACACGCTGGATTTCTGGAACGATGTCGGCCAGTTCGTGAGTCACAAGAACAATTCCAATCCCCGAGTTCGCGAGAGCGCGCATAGTTTGGCGCAGACTTTGCTGGGCCGCGAGATCCAGAGAGTTGCACGGCTCATCGAACAACAGCGCGCGGGGATTGTGCACCAGGGCCCGTGCGATCAGGATTCGCCGGGCTTCTCCCGACGACATCTCGCAAACCGGCTGTTCCGCCAGATAGGACACCTTCAACTGCGCGAGAGCGGCGTCCGCCAGCTCCCGGTGCCTGGGATCGACAGCGTGGTTGGGGAAGATGCCGGTGCTGCTGAAAAACCCTGACAACACTACATCTCTTCCGGCCGCGTCTCCCGTACATGACAGCATCAGATCGTTCGACACGATGCCCAGGTGAGCGCGCAGGTCAAACACGTTCCAGCATTCCTGCCCCAGGATGGCCATCGACGAGTGTTCCTGCACCACTGGATAACACTCGCGCGTAATCGTCTTGATCAGCGTGGACTTGCCGCAACCGTTCGGCCCGAGGATAGCGACATGTTCATCGGCGCGGATGCGGAGGCTGAAGTCATCAAGCGCGACTTTCTGCCCCCGCATTACCCGAATGTGCCGGAGATCCAGCAGTGGCGGTGTTTCCGCAGTCATCGTCCCCAAGTGTAGATGAGATGCTGGATTCAGGCACGCCTGGCAATCGCACTCAGCGGCTTGCATTAGACTGTAAGCGATGCCGCTCCCCATCTACCGACTGCGACGCTGGCTGGCTGTGATCGCCGTGCTCTTTACCGTGGTGGTCGCAGGGATGTATTTCTATGCCCGCCTGCGCCAGCGCAATGTGCTGAAGGAAATTCCAAACAAGATTGGCATCGACATCAAGCAGACCGCGGCTGGCTTTCAGTTCTCCAAGTCCGACGGCAAGCGAACCCTTTTCACCGTCCAGGCCGGCAGCCTAAAGCAATTCCAGCTCGATGGCAGTGCCGAACTGCACCACGTCAGCATTGTTCTCTACGGCCGCGATTCCTCCCGCTTTGATCAGATCTACGGGGACGATTTCTCTTACGACAAGAAATCGGGCAACGTCACCGCTCACGGAGAAGTTCAGATCGATCTGGAAGCCAACCCTTCCGGCCTCACCGGACCTGATCAGGAAACTCCCAAGGAACTCAAGAATCCCATTCATCTCGAAACCAAAGACCTGATCTTCAACCAAACCAGCGGAGACGCTTCCACCACCGCGCGGGTTGATTTCCGGACACCCCAGGTTACCGGGTGGGCCGTGGGAGTGCAGTATTCCGGCAAGACCAACACCCTCACAATGGTTTCGCAGATTCATGTAACGCTGGGCGGGCCTGGCGCCGCAACTCTTTTCGCCACTCACGGCCGAATTACCCACGACCCTCATGAAGTGGTGCTGGAGAACACCCGTTTGCAGCGTGAGGACGGTACGATGCAGGCCGAGGAAGCCACATTCTTTCTGGGACCGGACAACGAAGTGCAGCGCGTCCTAGCCACAGGGAACGTGAACGCAGAGTCCAACGGCCAAGAGGCCGACCAGATGCGTGCCCGCGCCGATGAAGCCGAGATGTTGCTGATCGGCAAACAAAACCTGCTGCGCACCGCCACGCTGACGGGTAATGTCCACGTTGAGCGCATCGGATCTCAACCCATGCAGGGCGATGCCGGACGCGCCATCCTGGATTTCCTCGGCCGGAATCAGTTGCAGAAAGTGCATGCCATGGATGGAGTCCATCTAGCGCAGCATCCTGACAGCACCAACGCACCGGCAACGAATGCATCAGAACATGCTTCGCAACCCCAGAATTTCGATCTCACCGCTCCCATCGTAGACTTCGTTGTCGCGGACGGCCGCCGCCTGGACCACGCCGAAACCTCCGGCGCGGCGCAGATCACAATTTCTCCGTCCCAGACCTCGAGCCCCGCGAACGCGCATCCTTCCGCTCATACCGTGATCACAGCCGGCCAGTTTCACGCGAAATTCTCCGCAACTTCCGACAGCTCAAGCCGCCTCACTTCGATCCACGGCGTGCCTGACGCCAAGATCGTGAATCTGACTCCGGGCTTTCCCGACCGCGTGAGCACCAGTCAAATGCTCGACGCTCTGTTCTTCCCCCAGGGAGGCATTTCATCCGTCATCCAGCAGGGAACCGTCGCCTATAGCGACGGCCAGGCTCCCAGCAAGCGCACACAGGCTTGGGCGGATAAGGCGCTCTACACTCCCGCCGATCGGATACTCGTGCTGACCGGTAGTCCGCGTGTCGCCGAGGGTGGCATGGTCACCACCGCCAAGACCATCCGCATCAGTCGCGCTACCGATGACGCCTTCGCCGACGAAAACGTGAAAAGCACCTACAGCGAACTACAGGAACAGCCGAATGGTGCCCTGCTGGCGTCGGCCTCGCCGATTCATGTCACGGCCGCCACCATGACGGCTCACAACTCTCCCGCCGTCGCTCTTTACCGGGGCAACGCTCGTCTGTGGCAGGATGCGAACATCGTCGAAGCCCCCTCGATCCAATTCGACCGCGACCGCCGTCTCCTGGTGGCCCAGGGTACCGCCGCGCAACCTGTTTCCACGGTGCTGGTCCAGGCGAAGCTGCCTCAACCAGATCTGGCTCGAACAGGTAAGGCCCAGCCGGATAACGCTGCCGCCATCAAGGCCCAGGCCGGGGGAAAGCCCAAAGCGAAGACCAAATCTGAGGAAAAGCCCGCCGAGGACGACCCCGTAACCATAACCTCAGCCCGGCTCACCTACGCCGATGCCGAGCGCCTGGCTCACTATGAGGGAGGCGTGATGGCTAAAGGCACCAGCTTTACCGCCTCGTCCAACATCATGGACGCCTACCTTCGTCCTCGAAGTCAAAGCTCAAGCAATCAATCACTTGCGGGACCAGGACAGCTCGACCACCTGGTCGCTAAGGGCAATGTAGTCATCCAACAACCGACTCGAAGGGCTGAAGGAAAAACTCTGGTCTACACCGCCGCCGACGACAAGTTCGTACTCACCGGCGGACCGCCTAGCATTTTTGATGCCGAACGAGGCAAGATTACCGGCGTTTCGTTGACTTTCTTTAGGGGCGATGATAGGGTGCTCGTAGAAGGCGAAGCAAGTACTCCTGTGGTAACTCAGACGCGAGTGGCCCATTAATGGCAAGATAAATGCGTACCCTAGCCACCGATGAAATTGGCAAATCGTACCGTGGCCGCCGCGTTGTAAATGGTGTCAGCCTGCGCGTCGAGCAGGGCGAAGTTGTTGGTTTACTTGGCCCTAATGGCGCAGGCAAGACGACCACATTCTACGCGATTGTGGGCCTGACCCCCCCTGACACCGGCCGCGTGCTGTACGACGGTCAAGATATCACTGACGTTCCCATGTATCTGCGGGCCCGCCAGTATGGCATCAGCTATCTCCCTCAAGAAGCTTCAGTTTTTCGCAAACTTACAGTTGAGGAAAACATCCTCGCGGTGTTAGAGGCGCAGCCTATGTCCTGGCACGAGCGCCGCGAGAAGATGGAGAATTTCATTGATGAACTGGGCTTGGAGCACATCCGGCAAAATCGAGGCTACGCACTGTCCGGTGGCGAGCGCCGCCGCGTGGAAATCGCCCGCTGCCTGTGCATCAGTCCGACGTTCATTTTGCTGGACGAACCTTTTTCCGGGATCGACCCCATCGCCGTCCTCGACCTGCAGAAAATCATCAGCAGCCTGCGGGCCAGCGGCATCGGAGTGCTGATCACCGATCACAACGTGCGCGAGACGCTAACAGTGACCGACCGGGCCTACATCATCGACGACGGCCGCATCTTCCGCCAAGGCCAGCCCGAACAGCTAGCCAACGATCCGGAAGTAAGAAGGGTGTATTTAGGAGAGAGTTTTTCTTTGGTGTGAGAAAGCAGTGGTCAGTGGTCAGTGTCCAGTTGTCGAAGTAAAGGCAACTTGTTCAATGGCTGACCACTGACCACTGGCCACTGGCCACTGATTTTTATGGTCCTCTTACAGCACAAACTGAGCGTCAAACTATCCCAGCGCCAGATCCTCACTCCGGGTCTGGTGCAGATGGTTTCCGTTCTGGCGCTCAACAAGCTCGAACTCAAGGACATGATCAACGCCGAGATGGTCGAGAACCCGGTTCTCGAAGAACTCGAAGATTCCGTCCCGCTGATCGACGAAATAGGACGCAAAGAAGAAGAACGCGATCGCCCCACCCCGGCCTCAGGCGAAGAAGCGCCAATCACCGCCGAAAAGAAAGACCCCTTTGAAGAAATCGATTTCGGTTCGTTCTTCCAGGACTATCTCGATCCCGGCTACCGCACCCGCGGCGAGATGGAAGAGATCGAGCGCCCGTCATTCGAAAACTTCCTCTCGAAACCCACAAATCTCACTGATCACCTGGCCTGGCAACTAGGCGCGCTCAGCCTGCGCCGCGAAGTCCGCGAGGCCGCCGAGCAGATCATCGGCAACCTCAACGAAGACGGCTACCTGATCGCCAGCGACGAAGAAATGTTGGGTGTAGCTCCACCTGCGCCTCCGGAAGCCGATGAAGCCGCCGCCAGAAATATTGCCAGCGAAGCGCTCGCCTTGGGCTTGGAGCAAGCCGAAGCAGCTTCCGAAGACGATCTTAACGCAGGCCTTTCTGCGTCCGATGTTGAAGAACTGATCGACGCGTCGTCGAACCCATCGGAATTCTCCGGCGCGAATGCTGTCGTCGGAAGTTCGAGTGAAGTAGATCTCCTATCCTCCGCCAGCCTCTCGCCGGATCCTCTCCTTCCTGGACGGAATGGAAATGCCGCGGCCGCCGCCGCTCCCGCTCCCGAACCGGTGCCCGCTCCAGCGCACCCTATCTACAAAGCCAACTTCACGCCGGCAGATCTCCAGGAAGCTCTCGAAGTGGTTCGCCAACTCGACCCTCCCGGCGTAGGCTGCCGCACTCTGCGCGAATGCCTTCTACTCCAGTTGCGTTATCACCAGCACCAACTCGCGCACCACAAGAACGGAGAAAAGAACGGAGACCACGCCACAGACAAGCCCAGCAACGAAAAGCCCGGTAACGGCACCGCACAAGTCCTCGAAGATGCCATTGCCGTCGTCGACCAGCACCTGCGTGCCGTGCAGAGCAAGCAGCACAAAGAAATCGCCAAGTCTATCGGACGCCCCGTCGATGCCGTCCAGCAAGCCGTCGACTACATTCGCACCCTCGATCCCCGCCCCGGCCTGCAGTACAACAAAGTCCAGGCCCGCCTGATCGAGCCCGATGTCGCTTTCATTAAACACGGAGACGAGTGGCTGGTCCTGATGAACGACGACGACCTGCCGCAGCTCCGCCTCAACCCCGCCTACAAAAAGCTGATCACTCGCGACACCAATGACAAAAACACCCGCGACTACGTGAAAGAGCGCTACAAGAGCGCCATCCAGCTTATCAAGAACATCGAGCAGCGCAAGCAAACCATCACCAAGGTCTGCTACTGCATCGTCGCCCGCCAGCAGGATTTTCTGGAAAAAGGCATCGACCAGCTAAAGCCCATGATGATCAAGGAGGTGGCCGAAGAAATCGGCGTGCATCCTTCCACCGTCAGCCGTGCCGTGGCCAGTAAATACGCGCACACGCCGCAGGGCGTATTCGAGTTGCGCTACTTCTTCAGCGAGAGCGTGCAGGGACCCGAGGGCGGCAATACATCGCTCCTGATCCTAAAACGCCGCGTCAAGAAGCTAATCGAGGAAGAAGACCCGAGCCGCCCGCTAACCGACGAGCAGCTCACCCGCATCCTGCAATCGCAAGGCATCCAGGTCACGCGCCGTACGGTCGCGAAGTATCGTGAAGATATGCGCATCCCCAGTACCCATCAACGCAGAGTAAAGGAATAGTAGCGCCGGCGTCTCGCCGGCAAAGCAGTGCCCGATTGATCGAGCAAGAATTCAAGGAGGGCCGCTCGTGAACGTGGAATACACCGGCAGGCACTACGAAGTAACTCCCACCATCCGCAAAGAAGTTGAAACCGGCATCGCTAAGCTTCGCAAAATCCTCGGCGACAAATTCGAAACCAAAGTCATTCTCGCCGTAGAAAAGCACCGCCACAAAGCCGAAATCACCATCAGCCCGCGCAACGGCCCGCTTGTCGGCCTTGCCCAGGCCAAGGACATGTCCATCGCCGTCAATGAAGCCCTCGACCATCTGGAAAAGCAGGCAGTGAAATACAAAACTCGCTGGCAATCGAAAAAGCGCTCCGCCCGCAAGAGCGAGGAAGTAAAAAAGTGGAACGGCCACTCTCCGCAATTCGCCGAAACCGTGCAGACCGCTGTCGGCTTAACTGAAAAGACAGCCGTGGCAGTCGTTGTGCACCGCTATCCCGCAGTCGCCAAAACCACCGAGGTGCACCTGGTGCGCTCCGACGAAGCCGTCGCCATGCGCCCGATGACTCTCGAAGAGGCCATCAAAGAAGCCCACTTCCGCGATCGCGACGTCTTCGTTTTCCGCGATCCCAAAGGAAAAGTGATGATCCTGCACCGCACCCGTGACGGCAAGATGGAGCTGATCGAAGCTCCATAGCAAGGTCGATAGGAAAAAGCGCCCTAGGAGCGGGCAACCTAGTTCGGCCGGTCTGCGTATCGGAGATCTAAGGCAGGTCTGTGCGTTAGCACTGGGTTGCCCAGGTTCTCTTTGTCTTCGGGGTTTTGACCTCGCGGGCTCCGCTCTGCGTTCGGCTGTGGGTCAATGAGCGTTAATCGCCCGTTTGCGTCAGTTGATTATTGCAGCTTCGCGTACTCCGCCTTGGCTTCTTTCAGGACGGGGATGTCGGGGTCGGCGTCTTTCCACAGGGCGAAGAAGTCCTGATAGGCCTTGCGACCACCCGGGGTGTCACCATTCATCGTCAAGGCACGTCCGAGTTGCAGCTCCGCCAGCGCTCGCAACGGAGAGTTAATGAGAAGGCCGGAGTGGTCGAGCATTTTGCGAAACTCATTGGCCGCTTCCGCGCCTTGATTCAGAAGCAGGTACGCCTTCCCTCGCACATATACGGGATAGAGCTGTCCGCCTTCTTCAAACTGAGGTGAGGGGAACGCGAGATCATAGGGAGTGGCTACCTCTAGAAGCCTGATCGCTTGCCTCGGATTGCCGCGGTGAAGTTCGTTGTACGCGCGGATTGTAGGCAGCCAGTAGTGATTGATGAACGTATTCAACGGATGTTGTTTCTCGAGTTCCTCTGAGATCGCCTGTGCACGTGCCATTTCTCCGACAGATGCCAGCGTGAGCGCGGTCAAGGTCTGCACATCGCGAGTCGAGGAGATAGTCAGTCCCGCCGTCACTAGCTGCCGAGCCTGCTCCACGTTTCCGAACTCGGCTTCACGCAGTGCGGCATTCAATTGCCACAGCGCAGCAGTTTCCTTGAGATCGCTTTGCAAGGCGGAGGTTACCGCTTGCCGGGAGTGTTCCCGAGCTTTCCCCAGTTGCCCGTAGAATGCCGCTGTATCGGATTGCGCTGAGAGTAGGAGGTCTTCGGCACCCTGTTTGCCGGCGGACCATTCGACCTGGCGCTTCATTTCCTCGGTATCACCAACGAGGAAGGCGACGGCATACATGTCATCGTGTAAGAATGGGTCTTCAAGCTTGCGAAGAACAGCCTGGCGATACGCTTCCTTAGCTTCATCCAGGCGGTCAAGAGCGGTGTAGGCCTCCATCAGATTGGAATAGTCCACCGCCCCGTTCGGGAACAGCCGGATCGCCTGCGATCCTTCCGCCACCGCCTTCTCATATTGACCTAAGAGTTCGTAGTCGTAGGCCAGGGAATTGTGGGGTCCAGCGTCCCGCGGATAGGTCTGAGACCACAGTTCGTCGTTCTGGATGGCCTTTTCCCTCTCGCCGGTGACACCGTCGTAGTAGTTACTATCGATCTCGAGCCTCTCCCGTTCACTCACACGGTCGCGCAGTTGATACGCCTTGCGGATGTACTCTGCGGCGAGACCGGGCTCAACCAGCAGGGCGCCCTGCACCGTTCCCAGTTCGGAGTACGCGATCGCGAAATTGGGATCAAGTTCTATGGCTCGCTTGAAAAATGGAATCGCGTCAAACCCGCTTTTTTCCAGCAAAACCTTTTGTCCCAGACTGAATGCCTTAAGGGCTTCGAGCGAAGGCGTGGTCGCCTCGAAAATAGGGGTGTCAAACTGTTGCACCGTCGTGAGCGACTCACCCAGTTTCGCCCGCAGTTTCGTCGCCGCCTTGTCCAGCGCATTGAGCACTTCTTCCTTTCGCGCTGCCTGCGCCTGCTCTTGAGCCAGTTGGTCTCCGGTTCGGCAGTCCAATGCATTGAGCCCGACGATATATTCGGTTCCCAGGCTGGAAATTGAGCCTGCCAACACTGCTCTGCTCTCCGTCCGCTGGCAGACCTCTCGAGCCATCTCGGCGGTGAGCCGCTCGCCCACGGAACGTCCCATTAGGCTCAGCGTCTTCTTCGTCTTTTGATCGGAGAGGATGTTCAAGAACGGCGACTGCTGCAACGAGATCGACAGCGCCTGCTTGAGCGTGTCATCGAATACTGGATCGCCTGTGGTGTTTGCAAAATCCGCGAGCACGATCGTGTCCTTGTCGGTGAGGGTCTTGCTTTGATGCGAACGATAGTAGAGACCTGTGGCGAAGAGGCCAGCGCACAGGACTGCACCCGCGATATATGCGCCGAGCCTCGATCGGCCCGGTCGGGCGGCATCACCTCCCACATAGCCGGTTGTGCCAGTCGCAGGCATCGACTGGTGGGAGTCCATATCCCGCTTCAGGCGTTGCAGGTCGGCTCGCATCTCCGCCGCACTCTGATAGCGCAGGTTGCGGTCTTTCTCCAGAGTTTTGTTGATGATGTCTTCCAGCCTGGGCGGCGCGTCTGGATTCAGGCGCAGGACGGACGTGGGAGTGGCGTCGAGAACGGCTTTAAGAATCACACCTGAGCTTTCGCCTCGAAACGGCGGTATGCCCGTCGCCATTTCGTATAGGACGACGCCGAATGAGAACAAGTCCGTGCGTGCATCCAGTTCTTTGGCTCTAACTTGCTCCGGCGACATATAGGCGACGGTGCCCAACGTACTACCGGGACTCGTCAGATGTTCCTCGGACTCGATGGTCGGGGCACTCATAGTCACGCTTTCCGGCTTGAACGACACCTTCGCCAGTCCGAAGTCCAGAATCTTGGCGCGCTCTCGCTTGGTGACAAAGATGTTCGCAGGCTTAATGTCCCGGTGGACGATGCCCTCGGCGTGCGCTGCGTCGAGTGCGTCAGCAATCTCGATGGCCAGCGGCAAAATCATCCCGGCTTCCATCGGTCGGCCAGCAATGCGGTGCTTCAGCGTCACTCCATCCAGAAACTCCATCGCGATGAACGCCTGGCCATGCTGGTCGTCAATCTCGTAGATGGTGCAGATGTTCGGATGATTCAGTGCAGAGGCCGCCTTGGCTTCGCGCTGGAAGCGGCTGAGTGCCTGCGGGTCTTTCGCTACATCGTCGGGCAGGAACTTGAGAGCCACGAAGCGACCGAGTTTGACATCCTCAGCTTTGTAAACCACACCCATACCTCCGCCGCCCAACTTCTCGACGACGCGGTAATGCGAAATGGTCTGGCCGATCATGGCATCGCGCAAATGGTAGGTGGGATGCAAGAGCAAGTCAATGAAAGTCATGGGGTTGGCGGTTGCTCAAGAGGATGGTTGTTGAAGGATCCCCATTACACTCATCGACCGGCTCCCTCCGCCGTCAGAACTTGCGTCGGTCTGGACAGCGGTCCGGTATTCACGCCAAGCCTTCACAGCGTCAGCTTCCGACCTGCCCCCACTCCTTGTGCTCCAGAAGACTGCGCCTTAGAATGGCCTCGGTTGGGGGGGCACATGATTCCACGCAGAATCGTTCTGGTCTTTGTCGCAATAGCGCTTGGCAGTCTGTTCCTGGGTGCCGGCCAGGACAACTCAAGTTCTCCGCAGCCGAGTCCTCCGAAAGAAGTTACCTACAACCGCGACGTGGCTCCCATTCTCTATAAGAACTGCGTCACTTGCCATCGCCCCAACGACATCGCTCCCATGTCGCTGATGTCCTATAAGGACACCCGTCCCTGGGGCCGTGAAATTCGTGAAGCAGTCGTGCAGCGCAAGATGCCGCCCTGGCACGCGGATCCCAAGGTAGGCGACTTCGTCAACGATCCCCGGCTCAGCGACGCCGACATCGCGACCATCGACGCCTGGTTTCGCACCGGCACCAAGGAAGGCGACCCGAAAGATCTGCCTCCCGCTCCCGTATTCGCCGAAGGCTGGCACATCAAGCCCGATCAGGTGTTCACCATCCCCGAGTTTACGGTGCTTGGCGCCAGTCAGGACGACTACGAATACATCTACGTGCCCACCAACTTCACTGAGGACAAATGGGTGCAGGCCGCCGAGGTTCTTCCCGGAGACCGCCGCGTAGTCCATCACGCCACCGTCTCCGTAATCGCGGCCGACAAAGTAGCGAAAGAAGAAGCAGAACACGGGAAGGCCGACGCCGGAGTCGACAAATACCACTACCGCACCGGCAAGGTGCTACACATAAGGCAAGACGCACCGGTAATCGACGATGGCTGCTCGTCCCCCGACGGCGGCGGTGTTCCGGGCATGTCATCGGGATACCTGAATATCGTGCCCGGCATCTACCTGCCGGGGCATTTGGCAGAGACTCGTCCCCCCGGCTACGCGCTAAGAATTCCAGCCGGCTCCTATCTGCAGTTTCAGGTTCACTACAGCAACCATACTGGCGATGACGTGAAAGATCGCACCAGCATAGGCCTGGTCTTCGCCCGTGACCCCGTAAAGCACGAGATTGCCCAGTACGAAATCTGGAACGACCTCTTCCTGATTCCACCCAACGACGCCAATCACCGCGTAACTTCCTGTTACACCTTACCGAAAGATGTCACGGTTCTCGCCTACACTGCCCACATGCATTTCCGCGGGAAAAGCATGACCACCGAAGCCATCTATCCCGACGGCCACCACGAAGTGATCCTCAACGTCCCGCACTACGACTTCCGCTGGCAGGAAACGTACTTCCTGAAAAACCAGTTCCTACTGCCCCAAGGCACGAAGCTCGTGACCACTGCCTACTACGACAATTCCTTCGACAACCCCCAGAATCCCGATCCCTCGAAAGCTCTTCGCTGGGGCGAGCCCAGCGACGAAGAGATGATGGGCTTCTGGTTGCAATTCGCCGATCCGAAACTAGTCGACCAAAAGACCGTCGCGACCAAGTAAGTTCATCAGGAGCGCCCGATCATGCAAGTCACGCGTCGCAGTTTTCTAGTCACGGCCGCCGCGGCGGCCGCCGCTCCTGCGTTGCTGGGCACGACTGACAAAACCGGCAGTAAAGCGCCCATCCTCGGGCAGGGCGAGCACCGATACCAAGCCATCCACGACTGGGGAGAACTCCCGCGAACCATCAAATACGGCAACACCCACGGTGTCTGCGAAGATTCCCAAGGCAACATCTACATCCACCACACGGTAAACGCCACCAGCGAAAGCCTCGACACCATGGTGGTCTTCGACGAAAAGGGCAAGTTCGTCCGCTCCTGGGGACGCCAATTCAAGGGCGGAGCCCACGGTCTAACCCTCCGCAAAGAGGGAAGCGAAGAGTTCCTCTATCTCTGCGATTACGAACACGGAATCGTAACCAAGCGCACCTTGAAAGGCGAAGAGGTTTTCACGTTGGGATATCCCGCAGAATCCGAAGCCTACAAGCCAAAAGACAAATTCTCAACCGTAGCCTACCGGCCGACGAACGTAGCCATCGCCCCGAACGGCGACATTTACGTAGGAGACGGATACGGCTCCAGCTTCATCAACCAGTACAACCAGAAAGCCGAATTCATCCGCACCTTCGGCGGACTGGGAAAAGCCGACGACCAGCTCGATTGCCCCCACGGCCTCTGGGTCGATACGCGCGGAGTTGAAACAAGCAAAGAAACTCCGCTGTTAGTAATAACCGACCGCGGCAACAGCCGCCTGCAGCGCTTCACCCTCGATGGCAAACACGTTGATTCGATCGCTGGCACCTCGAAGATGCCCTGCAATCTGCAAGAGCGCAACGGCGAAGTCGTGATCCCTGACCTGCTAAGCAAGGTGATCATTCTCGACCGCAAGAACAACGTAGCTGCAACCCTGGGCGAATCCGAATATTCGAGAGAGGACTGGAGCACAGTTAGGAATCAGGCCCCCGGAACATTTGCGCCCGGCAGATTCGTCTGCCCTCACGGCGCCTGCTTCGATCACGCCGGCAACATCTTCGTAGTCGAATGGGTCGAATCAGGCCGAGTAACCAAACTCCGCCACGTAACCTAAGGTTGTGAGTTGTGTAGGGACGGCCGCCTCGGCCGTCCGCCGAGCAAAGCTCGGCTTGTTCTGGGAGCGCTACGGTACCATGAGCACCCAGAGCCCTGTCATCCTGAGCGAAGTGGCTGATTCTCGAAGAGAATCAGCCACGCAGTCGAAGGACCCCTTTCCTGTTCGCAGCGCCTGAGACTCAACGAGGAGTTTCTACCACGCCTGCACCACCGTGGAAGAGCGAGCGCTTCAGCGCCGCGTAGAGCTTCGGGAGGAACAATGGAATACGCGTTGAGCGAGGAGTCTTCAACTCCCTAGTCACCGAAAACACGCCACGTGACCAGACGATTCCGGGTTGTGATTGTAATGGAGATGTTAAGCCAACTGACTAGACTACTAGTGCCAACCGGCCTTTATGTGATAGAAATCCGACATACTTCGGAGCAGGGTTGACATGTCAACTCCGGTGACAATGGCAGCCGTCATCATCGGCGTACTCGTGGCCACGGCGGTAATGGGATGGATGATGTGGCGGCTTGTTCGCTCAGCCGAGCGGATGGAGCGAGACCCGAAATATTTGCGTCGTCGCCTGATTTGGGGCGCCATGATTTACGTGTTCGGGGCGCTGTTCGGGATTATCGAAGTCGCCCGCGGAGAAGAACCAATACAAGCTCTCATTGGGCTACCGATTGTTCTGTTTCTGATTTGGGTTGCCCTGCGATCCGCCAGCAAAGTGAAAATCCCACACAGCTAATGTAATTCGGGTCAACTGAAGCTATGAGGCGATGGCGCTCACGACCCCGGTCTGGTTCCGGATTCTGGGCACGTAACGGCCAACGCAGAGTTTTCCACCGCCCCGTGTGATATCCAACCTTGCCTCCACTACTCCAATCGCGCGATCATGGCCGAAGCGGGCGTGGTAGAGCAAGCCTCACTGGCGAGTCCCTAAGCTCAATGTTCTCAAGATTTTGACCTTTAAGTTCTTTGACATCAAGATTTTGCCAACACTTTTTGCAAACCCCGCGCCCAGCAAGCCTTTCCGAGGCTAGGGGGGAGGGGGGTACCCCGCATTTACGCAGGTTTTCCCGAACTGGGAGCGCCGCCGCACAGGTTTATTTCAGCAAGAAATTCACAGAGACAAGGACCGCAAAAACGGAAGCAGCTTTTCCATTCTCCTCAACGAAGCGTATGATCCTCCCGCCGTTAACTCACCAAAACTAGGAGACAACTATGAAGAAGCTCTACAGCCTCGTCGTTTTCGTATTGCTGCTCGCCCCTGCGCTGCTCGCTCAGGAACACTACACCGAAGGCCCCATCTGGCGTGTATCGTTGGTTCGCGTGAAACCCACTCAGATGGATGCCTATCTCACCAGCCTGCGTCAATCTTCCAAGCCGTTGCTCGAGGAAGAAAAGCGCCAGGGAGTGATTGTTGACTACAAGCTGTTTCTCAAGGAAACCAGGAACAACCCGGAAGATTGGGACGTCTGCCTGGCTGTTGAATACAAGAACCATGCCGCCATGGACGGCCTGGCCGCAAAAGGAGAAATGGTTCGCGACAAGATTCTGGGTGGCAAGACGCAAGGTCAGCAGGTCACCGAGAAACGCGCCGAAATCCGCGAACTCGTCAGTTCGGAACTGCTCCAGGAAATCTACCTGAAATAACGATAATCTGATTGCGTGTGGGGCGGGCGCCCTCGCCCGCCTCCGTCGGTCACCTTGAATGCGAATTTTTTCACCTAAACTCTCCATTTGGGAAATTGATTTGAACATGAAGACTTGCACCCACTACGCCAAGAGTTTCGTTCTGCTACTGCTTTCTCTCTTAACGATGCTGGCGGCGTCGAGTTTTGTACGAGCCCAATCGGTTGCATCGCAATCAAAGCTCTCCGTCCACTGGGAAGAACTCACCGCCGCCGACTTCCGCGAAGGCATCCATCGTTCGCAAGGCACATGCCTCCTTCCGTTCGGCATTCTGGAAAAACACGGACCGCATCTCCCCCTCGGCACCGACCTGCTCGACGTCCGTTACACCGCGCTGCACGCCGCCGAGCAGGAATACGCCATCGTCTTCCCCGAATATTATTTCGGACAGATTGCCGAAGCCCGCCACGAGCCCGGAACCGTCGCCTACAGCCGCGAAATGCAACTCGCGCTGCTGCAGGAAACCACCGACGAGATGGCGCGCAACGGCTGCAAGAAAGTCATCATCGTCAACGGCCACGGCGGCAACGAGCACCTGCTACCGTTTTTCGCCCAATCTCAGCTCGATAGACCCCACGACTACGTGGTCTACGTTTTCGACCGCCGAACTCCGGAATCAGGAGGCCCGCCGAAGAAAACCACGATCGACATGCACGCCGGCGAGAGCGAAACCTCGAAAATGATGATCTCCCGCCCCGACACGGTCCACATCGAGCGCGCCAACAGTGAATCCGGCGCCGACCAGCACCGCCAGAACCTTCCCGAAGACGTCTACACCGGAATCTGGTGGTACGCGCGCTTCCCCAACCACTATTCCGGCGAGGGTTCTGCGGCGACAAGAGAGCTAGGAAAATTTCAGATGGATTGGTGGATCGACGCGGTGGTGAAGGCGATCCGCGCCGTCAAAGCCGACGAAGTCAGCCTGAAGCTGCAAAACGAATTCTACGAAAAGAGCAAGCACCCGCTGGACACGCAACCGTAGATGCAGATGGAAGCGCTGTCGTAGAGACGTAGCTTGCTACGGCTAGGCAGCGAGGAAATGTGTCAAGAACTCCCGATCAGCCACCCGGTAATAAACACCAACACTCCGCCCAGCCCAACCTGAAGCGCAGCCGAAACCCAAGGACTATCCATATAACGATGCCGAATCCAAGTAATCACGCCCAACTCCGCGATCACGACGGCACTCGCGGCCCAGAGTGCCACGCGAAAATCTTTCAGCAGAAATGGCAGCGTGTGTCCGATTCCGCCCAGCGCGGTCATCGCTCCGCAGATCAGCCCGCGCACCCAAGGATGTCCGCGCCCCGTCAAGCTCCCATCATCGGAGAGCGCCTCGGCAAATCCCATGCTGATGCCCGCGCCGGCTGAAGCAGCTAAACCTACCCTGAAAGCCGTCCAGCTGTCTGTGGTGGCAAAAGCCGCCGCGAACACCGGCGCCAACGTGGAAACCGAGCCATCCATCAGCCCCGCCAAGCCCGGCTGCACAATCTGCAGGACGAACAGCCGGCGCTGCGCCAGCTCTTCGTCGGCTTTCACGTTGGCGGGAAGTTTTTCCTTGTCCAGTTCCAAGGCGCGCTCTTCGTGCTCGCGTTCCTCATTGATGAGATCATCAAGCAGTTGCCGGACGCTGGCATCTTGCGCACGTGCCGCGGACTTTTCGTAGAACCGGCGTGTCTCCACTTCCATGGTGCTGGCTTCCTTGCGCACCGCCTCGATACGCAGCGGACGCATTAGCCAAAGCGCGGGACGCTCCACAAACCCGCGTACGTCTTGGCGACGGATCAAAGGAATGTGTTCGCCAAACTTCTGCCGGTAGAGCTCGATCAGGCGCCTGCGATGCCCCGATTCCTCTTCGCGCATGCCCTCGAACATCGCAGCTGACGCTGGGTAATCGGGTCGCAACCCTTCGGCAAAGTCGGCATATACGCGCTCGTCTTCCTCTTCCAGAGAAATAGCCAGAGCCAACACTTCGCGTTCCGTGAGTTCCTCAAACTTCTTCATGGCGACCTAGCTTACCTTTCCAAGTGGGGCTTAGACAAATCGGAAACGAGACTTAGAAGCTCCCCGCCTTCAGTGCTACTATCGAATTCATGACGCCTCGGAAATCGTCGGGGTCGCGGAAGCGCCCGAAGCCTCCGCGCAGAGCGGGCAAGGCGCCGCAGGCCATCGAACGTAAACCGGCCCGCAGTCCGGCGCATAAGCCTGCGCATGCCCCGGAACTGGTCATCATCACGGGAATGAGCGGCTCCGGCAAAGCGTCCGTGCTCAAGGCTTTCGAGGATCTTGGCTACTACTGCGTCGACAACCTTCCCGTCGAACTGATCCCGCGCTTCGCGGAGATGGCGTTGCAATCGACCGAGATCCGCCGCACAGCGCTGGTGGTTGATGTGCGCGAAGGCTCCCAACTGGAACAACTTCCCGGCATTCTGAAGGCAGTGCGGCGCATGATTCCAACCAAGGTCGCTTTCCTGGAAGCTTCCGATGCGGTATTGATGCGCCGCTTCAGCGAGACCCGACGCCCGCATCCCCTGGGCACGGACACGCCGGTCAACGCCTCGCTTAAGGCCGAACGGCGCCACTTGGCGACCATCCGGGCGTTGGCCGATATTGTCATCGACACCTCGAAGTTCAACGTGCACGAATTGCGCGCCCACATCACGGAGCGTTTTCGCGAGCAGGCGGCGGAGAAAAGCATTCTGGTTTCGTGCGTAAGTTTCGGCTTTCGCCATGGAGTGCCCGAAGAGGCGGACCTGGTCTTCGACGTGCGCTTTCTGCCCAACCCGCACTTCGTACCGGAATTCCGAGGGCTGACGGGCCGCCATCCGAGGGTGGCCAAATACATCCGATCATTTCCGCAGACCCAGGAATTCGTGCATCGTATCTCCGATCTCCTGGTTTACCTGCTGCCGCACTACATCCACGAAGGCAAGAGCTATCTCACCATCAGTTTCGGCTGCACTGGCGGCCAGCACCGATCGGTCATGATCGCCGAGGAAGTCGGCAAGCGCCTGCACAAAGCCGGATACCGCGTGAAGGTTGTGCATCGCGATATGCCGAAATGATTGACTAGAAGTGTGCTCCAAGTCGGATCTCGGCTGCTGGTTCGTGGGCGATCACCGCCCTTCGCGTCGAGGACGCGAGGCTATCCCGCTAGGGGCATGCGGCGTACTGAGCGTTGGACGCGACGAAGCCACCCTCCGCAGTAATCGTATGATTGATGACCAAGTCCTGGAAGACTTGGGTGGGTATCGTACCGCTGCTGGGTGCGTTAGGGTTCATCGGTGCAAGCGCGATGACCGAGGAGCCAGTTTGGCACATTATTGAGAAGGGCTGACCGGTTAGCGTGTAGACAGCAGCGGTGTCCTGAGGGACCACGTACCAGCTTACAGGCAAAGGATTTACCGCTGTGGGTGAAGTGTTGAACGCGCCCGCTGCGACGAATTGGAGTTGAATCATGTTCCCCTCAATCGCCCCCGTAGGAGTGATTGCGATCGACTGCAGTTGGCGGTTGCTACTGCCGCATGCCAAAGTTGCTGCCAGAAACAACGAAGCGGAAAGAGTTGCGAGGATCGGAGCCCAGGATTTTGTCATGGCGGCCTCCGGTTGTGTTTGAACTCAGAGATTCTCCCGCAAGTTGCCTCGGGAGGCAAGTATCTCTCCGAAAAAGAGCCGGGCGGCTGCTCTCCAGCCGGTTCGTGAGGTGGGCAGCTGCGCGATCGCGGACCCACTCCAGTCAACCACAAACCTGTCGCAGAGCGGTAGAATAGCGGCTTGCACCCATGCTAATTCCACTGGTAGCAAGCGACTGCAACGGGCCGCGCCTGGGAGCGGTATGCGCCAGCTAGCGCGCCTCGTCCGCTACGCACTTCCCTATTGGTGGCAGATTCTGTCTTCCGTTGTACTTATGGCATTGGTGGGAGCGCTCGACGCGTTTAAGTTCCTGCTGATACGGCCCATCTTTGACCGTGTGCTGAATCCGTCTACGGGATCGAAAGACATACAGCTGTTTGTCATTCCTATAACCCATCATCCGGTTTATTTGCAACAGTTAGTGCCTTCGCATTTCACGAATGCGTGGACTATGGTTGCGGTCGCTCTGGTCGGCTCCACCATCCTCAAGGGAATTTTCGATTACACTGGCACATACTTGGTGAACCACGCCGGTTACGGCATGATCACCGATCTGCGCGACGATCTCTACAATGCAATCCTGCGGCGCTCGGCCGCATTTTTTTCCAAGCACACGACTGGAACCTTGCTTTCGACGATCGTCAACGACATCGAGCGTGTGCAGTACGCCATGTCAACAGTTTTGGCCGAGTTCCTGCAGCAGTTCTTCACTTTTCTAGCGGTGGCCGCCGTGGTTGTGATCCTGGGCGGGAACCTGGCCTGGGTGTTGCTGCTGTTCGTTCCGGTCATCGTTTATTCCTCGCGCAAGATCGGATCTCGCGTGCGCAGCACCACAAGGCACGGACAAGACAAACTCGCGGAGATCCAAAACATCCTGCACGAAGCTATCACCGGCAATCGAATTGTGAAGGCGTTCAATAGCGAGAAATGGGAAATTGCACGCTTTCGCGGAGCGGCGCGCCGCCTGTTCCGCGCGAACCTGCGTTCGGTTGCCGCCACCGCTATCAGTTCGCCGCTGATGGATATTTTTGGCGTATTTGGAATCGCCCTCTTGCTGATGCTGGGCCGCGAGCAGATCAAGCACGGCGACATGACCCTCGGGGTTTTTGTCACTTTCATTACGGCAGTATTCAGTCTGTACAACCCGGTCCGCAAGTTCGCTCAGTTCAACAACAACTTCCAGCAGGCTCTCGGCGCATCGAGTGAAATTTTCAAGTTCATGGACATTGAAGACGATGTCCGCGAAAAGCCTCACGCCAAGCGCCTGCCCCCATTCGCGAAAACAGTCCAGTTCGATCACGTGAGCTTCACCTATGGCAGCGAGGGCGAAGACGCGCGCGTGCTGCACGACATCGATCTAGAAGTTCGCCGTGGGGAAGTGGTCGCGATCGTTGGCTCGAGCGGTTCGGGCAAGAGCACGTTGGTTCACCTGATCCCGCGGTTCTTCGATGCCACGCAAGGCCGCCTGCTCATCGACGGCCACGATGTGCGTGATGTGACGCTGGCGTCCCTGAGAGAACAAGTCGGAATCGTCACGCAGGAAACTGTCTTATTCAACGACACGGTCCGCAACAATATCGCCTACGGGCAGCCCCACGTGGCGCTGAAAGAGGTCGAGGCCGCGGCCCGTGCCGCGCTGGCCCACGATTTCATCCAAGCCTTACCCGCGGGATACGATGAAGTGATCGGGGAGCGTGGTGTGCGCCTTTCCGGCGGAGAACGCCAGCGCATCGCCATTGCCCGCGCAATCTTGAAGAATGCGCCCATCTTGATTCTGGACGAAGCTACTTCGGCTCTGGATAGCGAATCGGAGGCTTTGGTGCAATCGGCGTTGCACAATCTGATGAGTGGCCGCACAGTGTTTGTGATCGCGCACCGGCTCTCGACGGTGCGCCGCGCTGACCGGATTGTTGTGATCGAGAACGGGGCTATCGCCGACATTGGCGCCCACGAAGACTTAATGACGAAGTTGGGTACGTACCGGCGTTTGTACGAGTTGCAGTTCGCTGACTTCGAGCCGAAACTGGAACCAGCACGACCCAGTTGATCCGGGGAATCGAAAGTTCAGAGAAGGTTCGGGAAATCACAAATGCCTCTTCGCTCCATGACTGGTTTTGCGCAGATCAAAGGCGAGCTCACGAGCCAGGCTGAAGGAACCGCCAGTCCTGCGCCCGGAGGCCCCCCCTCTTCCCAGAGCAATGGGCATCTCGCTTTCGCGCTCTCGCTGAAATCGGTGAACCACCGTTTTCTCGACCTGCATTTTCGTCTGCCTTCTGGCTCCGACTCGCTCGAAATGCAGCTGCGCCGCCTGCTCAAAGAAAAAATTGCCCGCGGACACGTCGAGGTCTCCCTTAGCCTGGAGCGCGGAGGCGGTGAAACCCTGGCCCTGAATCGCCCGCTGGTAAGCGCTTACATCGCGGCTTTTCGAGCGGCCGCGGCTGAGTTTGCCGTCCCCGCCGAGCCCGATCTAAACGCGATCCTGCGCATTCCCGGAGCGCTCGACTCTGCGCGCGACCCTGAAGATGGTGCGCTCGAGTCGGCCGTGATGGCCAGGGCGGGTGAGGTGCTTGATCGCCTGAATCAGATGCGGGAGCAGGAAGGCGGAGGCATCGAGCGCGAACTTCGCCAGCGCATGACCCACCTGCGCGAAGCTGTCAAGACCGTGCAACTTCACCGGCGCACGGTGTTGCAGAGCTATGTGGAACGTCTTCAGTCGCGCTTGCAGGAACTGCTCGGCGCCAGCGCCGATAAGGAACGGGCGCTGCAGGAAGCTGCGCTTCTAGTCGACCGTAGCGACATTCAGGAGGAAATCGTCCGGCTCGAAAATCACGTCCAGCATTTCCTGGGTCTGCTCGACGGAGATGGAGAAGTCGGAAAGAAGCTGGACTTCCTGCTGCAGGAAATGAACCGCGAGGCCAACACTCTGCTTTCGAAGACCTCCGGCCTGGCCGGCGAGGCGCTGAAAATCACGGAAGCTGGACTCATCATGAAAGCGGAGATCGAAAAATCACGCGAACAGGTGCAGAACCTGGAATGAGTTCTCCGGCCCATAAGCCCATCGTCTATATCATTTCAGCCCCGTCGGGTTCGGGCAAATCGACCCTTGTCAACGAGTTGCTGAAGAAGGTAAGTAATCTCGAATTCTCCATTTCCTACACCACGCGAGCTCCGCGCGGCAGCGAGACCAATGGAAGGCAGTATTATTTCGTCTCGCGTGCTGAATTCGAGAAGATGATTCGCGACGGGGAGTTTCTCGAGCATGCCGAGGTTTTTGGCAATTACTACGGAACGGCGCGCCGCTTCCTGCACGAAGCCGAACAGAACGGCCGCGACCTCTTGCTCGACATTGATGTACAGGGCGCGGCACAGATTCAGCAGAAACTTCCTGACGCCACCAGTATCTTCATCCTGCCCCCGGATCGTAAGACGCTCGAAGAACGCTTGCGCAAGCGCAGTGAAGATCGGGAGGAAGTGATACAGCGCCGCCTGGTCACGGCCAGTCGCGAGATTGAGAATTACGACCGGTACAACTACATTCTCGTGAACGACCAACTCGAGGACTCAATCAAAGCGTTGCGAGCGATTGTGCGGGGCGAACGCCTGGTGCGGGCGGGGCAGTCGCTATCCCCCGAGGAAAGCAAAACCGTGGCTCTCGCGGACCGCTGCCGTCTGGCCAATGTCCGCGACCGTCTGAAGCCGATATTGGCCTCGTTTAAGCCGCCCGGCGATTCCGGGAAAGGTTAGACCTCGGTAACTATATTAGAGGGCTAGGGGCCCCCGTAACCTTGAGTTTCGTGGGAAAATGGTAAGAGACGTCTGTGGCGTCGCAGACGGAAGAACGAAGCGCAGCAACTTTCGAACAATCAACTTTCGGCAATCAAAATCTTGCATCCCGGTAGCAAGGGGAGAGAATCCATGAAATTGATCGAAGGCTTCGACAGCAACTATCGCTACATTCTGGTCGCCGCCCGGCGCGCCCGGCAACTGCAATCTGGAGCTCCGCCGGTGGTTCAAACGAATTCCCGCAAACCCTGCCGCATTGCGCAGGATGAAATCCGCGCGGGCAAAGTGAAGTGGGAGATCCCCGAAACTCGCAGCGCGGCCGAGCAGGCCGCAGAGGTTCTGGATAAGGCTTTTGGAGACGCCTAACGCGTCGACGTTGAGAAATTATGAAAGTTGCTCTCGGAGTAACGGGCGGCATTGCCGCATACAAAGCGGCAGAGATTGTGCGCCTTCTGCAAGACCGCGGCATTCGCGTGCAGGTCGTCATGACCCGCGCGGCGCAGGAGTTCGTTCGTCCGCTCACCTTCGCGGCGCTCTCCGGCGAAAAAGTGATTACCGGAATGTTTTCGCCCGGCGAAGAGCACGCTGCCAACATCGATTCCGCCATCGAGCACATCGCCGTGGCGCAGTCGATTGACGCGCTGCTGGTTGCTCCTGCAACCGCCGACGTGCTGGCGCAGTTCGCGCAAGGCATTGCCAGCGACTTTCTCACTACGCTTTATCTCGCAACCACCGCGCCGGTCGTGGTCGCTCCAGCGATGAACGTCAACATGTGGAATCATTCGGCGACGCAGGCGAATTTGGAAATTCTTCGCCAGCGCGGAGTGAAGATCGTCGAACCCGGCTCTGGATATCTGGCCTGTGGCATGACGGGCTCCGGGCGGCTTGCCGAAAATGAAGTCATCGTCGCGGCGGTTCTCGAGGCGCTGGGTGCATCGCAGGATCTTGCCGGTGAAACTGTGCTGATTACCGCCGGGCCTACGCGCGAAAAGATCGATCCCGCGCGCTACCTCACCAATCGCTCCAGCGGACGCATGGGATACGCCATGGCAGAAGCTGCCCTGCGTCGCGGCGCCCGCGTGCTGCTGGTCAGTGGACCCACTGCGCTCACTCCGCCGGGAGCGGCCGAACTCACGCGCGTGGAATCGGCCGAGCAAATGCGCGATGCCGTGCTCAACCTTCTGCCCCAGGCCACGATCGTCATCAAGACCGCGGCCGTTTCCGATTACCGCGCGAAGTCGGCCTCCCCGCAGAAAATAAAACGCAAAGGCCCGATCTCGCTCGAGCTCGAACCTACCGCCGACATTCTTAAAGAACTTTCTCTTCGCAAGCAGTCGCAAATTGTCGTGGGCTTTGCCGCCGAAACCGAGAATGTCCTCGAAAACGCCCGCCAGAAGCTTGCGGCCAAACACCTCGATGCCATCGTGGTCAACGATGTTTCCCGCGAGGGCATCGGCTTCGACTCCGACCGCAATGAAGTGACCATCATTACTCACGACGAAGTCGTCGAAGTGCCGGAAACCACCAAGTGGGAAGTTGCCCAGCGCGTGCTTGACCAGGTCGTCCGCCTGCTCCAGCGCCGCAAGTCGCCGGTGAAAGCCTGACGAAGGATCCTGCCGCTGCAGTCGATCGCTTGCTAGCGTACAATTCCGTCGAACTTCTCTTTTATCTAAGGAGTGTGCGATGACCCAGAAAGTGATCGAAGTGGTTGGAACGTCGAAGGAAAGCTTTGCCAAGGCGGCGAAGAACGCCGTAGCCGAAGCCGCGAAGACCGTGCGCGGCATCAAGTGGGCGCACGTGGATTCGCTCGACATGCAACTGGATGGAGCGAAGGTGCGGCTGTATCGGGCGACGACGAAGATTTATTTTGATGTGGAGCACTGAGGAAGTGGCTCGTACTCTTGACCCGGAATTGCGGCGTGCTCTTGCTGAACGCGTGCGCTACTGCCATGAGTTGGGCATTTACGATTTCTACCGGCGCGAAACCACTTCGGTTGTTGCCGAGGCCGTTCCGGCAACCTTGTCTCCAGCGACTCATTCAGAACTGCGAGAGGAAATGTCCGCCAGAAAATCCGCTGCCGTCCCGGTAATCGCCGAAGACAATATTTTCGAAATCGTGACGCCGAAGCCGGAGTATGGCGTGGCCGATCCAGTCGCGGCGCTCAAGCTGATTCGCGAAGATCTCGGCGATTGCACCCGCTGCAAACTGCACAAGCAGGGCCGCAAGCAGATCGTCTTCGGCGTGGGCAATCCGCGCGCGGAGCTGATGTTTGTGGGCGAAGGCCCAGGGGCAGACGAAGACGCACAGGGCGAGCCGTTCGTCGGACGCGCCGGCCAGTTGCTCAACAACATGATCAAAGCAATGGGCCTGCGGCGCGAAGATGTGTACATCGCGAACGTGGTCAAATGCCGGCCGCCGGGCAACCGAACGCCCGAGCGCGACGAATGCGAGACCTGCTCGCCATTTCTCATGCGGCAGATCGCGGTCATCAAGCCCAAGGTTGTGGTCGCGCTGGGCGCAGTGTCGGCCAAGAATCTGCTGGCGATCAACGCGCCCATGTCGGAACTGCGCGGCCGCTTTTATGATTTCAAACCAGCGGGCGTTCGCAGCAGCGACCCCGCCTGGCCGGGCGCGCGCCTGGCGGTCACCTACCACCCTGCATTCCTGCTGCGTGATCCGCGGCAGAAGGGCGAAGCCTGGAAGGATCTGCAGATGGTGATGAAGTATCTGGGGATCGAGCCGCCGAAAAAAGCTGCCGAGTAGCCGAGCAAGGTGTTGTCATCCCTCGCTCCGCTCGGGATGACAGTTCGCGATGATGTATTCGCGGTAGTTTATCCTCCAATCAATGCCCGAGTTCTGCGACGTTGCTCTGCCCGTGCCGCTCGACATGGTCTTCACCTACCGTGTCCCCGCCGAGGCCACTCCCGTGGTCGGCGGCCGCGTGCTGGTGCCCTTCCGCCAGCAGCGCCTGACCGGCATCGTGGTTGAACTGCACGACCGCAAGCCGTCGGTTACAACCAAGACCATCCAGAGCGTGCTCGACGTCTCTCCGGTGCTCGATGAGCAACTGCTGCGCCTCGGCCGTTGGATCGCCGACTACTATCTCGCTCCGATCGGCGAAGTCTTCCGCACCATGCTGCCTCTGAACGCGGAGTTCAAACGCGCCGTCGCTTACCGCATCACCAAAGAAGGCCAGTTGGCGCTGCATTTGGCGGGCATGTCGGGATCGTCCGCACGTTCGCGCCGCACTCCGGAAGAGCAAGCCGCCGAATTCCGCGTGCTCGATTATCTGGCTGCGCAAGAGCCTGCGCCAGGAGAGACCCTCCAAGTCCGAGAAGAAAGCCTGCGCTCTGCCACTCGCGTCTCCAAATTAATCCTGAGTGGAATGGTGCGGAAGAAGTGGCTGGTGCGCGAAGATGTCTCAGCCGTGCGCGACGCCACCCGAACGATCAAGATCGCGCTGCTCAAATCCGCCGACGGCAAACTGAACGACAATCAACGGAAACTTGTCGACACTCTTGCCGCTTCCGGCGGCAAAGTTCCCGTGGAGACGCTGCAAGCGCTCGAAGTCCCGCGAACAACTCTGAGCACGCTGGTCAAGCGCGGCCTGGTTGAAATCATCGAAGAACCGGCGGCTTTTGCTGTTTCGCGCAGCAAAGCCCCGTCCCTCGCCCTTTGCATTCGATTTCAATTCGGCACAGCAAGCCGCTCTGAAACGTCTGCGCGAAGCGGTTGAGGCGCGAAAGTTTTCCGGCATCCTTCTGCACGGAGTCACCGGCTCCGGCAAAACTGCCGTCTACCTCGCGGGCATGCGCTCCGTGCTCGAAGCCGGACGCTCCGCCATCCTTCTCGTCCCTGAAATCGGCCTCACGCCGGCGGTAGCCGCCGATCTGCACCAGATCTTCGGCGACGAAGTCGCCATCCTGCACTCCGCGCTCTCCGACAAAGAGCGCGCCCAGCAGTGGCACCGCATCAAGAGTGGCGACGCGCGCATGGTCGTCGGCACTCGCTCTGCGGTTTTCGCGCCGGTTGCCGATCTTGCGTTGATCATCGTCGACGAAGAACACGATTCTTCCTACAAGCAGGAGGAGACGCCGCGCTACCACGCCCGCGACATTGCCGTGATGCGCGCCAAGATGGCGAATGCCGTGGTGGTTCTGGGCTCGGCGACGCCATCGCTGGAATCGTATTTCAACGCGAAGAAAAATAAATATGCGCTGGTCGAGTTGCCCGATCGCGTGGAGCAGCGTCCTCTGCCGGAAGTTGAAATCATCGACATGCGGCAGGAATTCCAGGAAACCGGCCATGAGCAGGTCATCTCGCGCAAGCTGGCCGCGGAGATCAAAGAGCGCTTCGACCGCAAAGAGCAGGTCATGGTGCTGCTCAATCGCCGCGGATATTCTCCTGTCGTGCTGTGCCGCACCTGCGGCAAGACTCTGGAATGCCAGAACTGCGCCATCGCCCTCACTCATCACAAGCGCGAGCACAAAATGGTCTGCCACTACTGTGGCTACACCGCGCCCGTGCCCAAGGCCTGCGTCCATTGCGGCAGCGAGTATGTGTATTTCCTCGGCACCGGATCGGAGAAGCTGGAAGAACTGCTGCACGGCATGTTCCCGCAGGCGCGCATCGCCCGCCTCGATCGCGACACGGTCAGCGGACACGAAGATTTCGAGCGCACTCTGAACGCACTCAGCGAAGGCGAACTCGACTTGCTTGTCGGCACGCAGATGATCGCCAAGGGCCACGACATTCACGGCGTCACCCTGGTCGGCGTGGTGGGCGCCGACAGTGCGCTGGGGCTGCCCGACTTCCGCGCCGCCGAGCGCACCTTCCAATTGCTGACCCAGGTTGCCGGACGCGCCGGGCGCGGCCAGTCTCCCGGCAAAGTGATTCTGCAAACCTATTTTCAGGACCACTACGCCGTGCAATACGCGGCCCGCCACGACTTCGCCGGATTCTACGATAAAGAATTGCGCTTCCGCAGTTGGATGCACTATCCGCCATACTCCGCGCTGGCCAACGTTCTCATCCGCAGCGACAAACTCGACGAAGCTCTGCAATGGTCGGGCACGCTGGGAAAATGGTTTGAGCAAAACCGCCATGAAGGCGTGCGCGTGCTCGGCCCGGCCGCCGCGCCCATCCTGCGGCTGAAGCGCGATTACCGTTATCACTTCGTGCTGAAGTCGCCCAGCCGCGAGAAGCTCAACTCCACGCTGCGCGCCATGCTGGCCTACGCTGCGGCGAAAAAGATTCCGCGAACGCAGGTGATAGTGGATGTGGACGCGTTATGGCTGATGTGAGAGATGAAACGCACCACCGAGGTCTCAATCACTACTTCCCGCCGACGTCTCCCCGAATCACGACCACCGACGCCGCCGGCAGATCGTACATCGTGCCTTTCTCTGCGGTCAGCTTGGTATGAACAATCGGCCCATCCGGATCTGCCGCGCCCCGGGTCGTGGCCACGATCGTAGGCTGCGCCGCATTCTCAGCGTGAGCCATGAATCGAGTCTGCGCCGGATGCCATTGATACTGCGCGCTGCCGAAGGTTGAAACCTCCACCGGCCCGGCGAAGCTGCTCGATTTGTCCGCCGGCTCCCTCAAACGCAATCCGAACCCGGTGCGCATTCTGCTGATCTCGATTCACCGCCATCACCGCCCACTTGCCATCCGGACGCTTCACCGCATAAGCCGTCACCAGTTCATGACCAGCGCCGTCCTCCACATCGCTCTTCGCGGCAAACACCTGATGTTCGCTGCCGGCGGGCTGCACCCACTCCAGATTGATCAACTGCGCCACAAAGAACTGCGCCAGCGGCTGCTGAATCTGATAATTGGCGTCGATGGTAAACATTCCAAATGTGCCCGGAGAGCTGTTGCATCCCGGCTCCATCTGCAGCGGCAGATAATGGAAGAAGTAAACGCCTTTCCCGCCGGAGTTTAAGAACGACCCGATGTAATCCGCCAGCCAGACTCCCGCGAAAATGTCCTGATAGGTTTCACTTGCGCCCGACGAAAGATTTCCTTCGGTGATGAACATCGGCATATCCGCCGGAACCCCGTCCTCATGCCACACCTGCATGATGTGGCTCACCAACTCGGGCTCGTCATAAAGCACGCCCCACGGCGTCCGGCACGGATCGTAGGGATAATGCTCGAACGAGAAAAATGCCAGATCGTTCATTCGTCCATGCTGCTTCAGGTAATCGACGAACCGCGCAGTCCACGAAACTTTTCCATTCGCATCCGGCCAGACTTCGATGTCCTTATTCACTCCCTGAAACGACGGCCCGCCCAGCTTCAGCGCCGGATCCACGCGATGAATCGCAGTCGCCCATTGTAAGTACAGCGCGGCGTAGTCTTCCGGCAGCATGTATTGCCCGTCAGCTTCCTCGCCCATTTCGACGTAAGAAATCGGATAGCCGCGGGCCTTCAGATACGCAATCTCCGCCGCGGCGTTGTCGGGAGTGTCGTACAGCATCGCGACCGGGACCATTGCCGGCAGTCCGCGCGTCACGCCGCTGGTGAAGAACAGATCGAAACCCATCTGCGCCTGCTTGGTCGATCCCAGGTCCGACGCCTGATGCCACGGATCGACTGACGAGCAATAAGTCGTTGTCTGTTCCTGATCCGGCGTATGCCGCAGAATGTCGTGAAACGCGCCGTCCGGGGTTGTCGTGCCGAGGTAGAGTTCGCGAATGGCATAGCCGACGCAATCGCGCGGATCGATTGAGCTCATCGTCCGTCGCAGGTGTTCGAAGATTCAGTCATCCAGATCCGCACGAATCTCACTGCCATGGGACTTCCGCTCAAGTGAATCGTCTCGACCCGCCCTTTTCCGTCAGCAACCGTTCCTTGCGAAAACGTCTGCCAGGTTCCGCGCGTCGGCGCTTTAATCGGATCGTCTCCCGTCCAGTACTGCACCACGTAACGCCGGGCATAAGGCTCTCCCCACGCGATGCGAATGCTGTTTACCTGCTGCACCTGCGCCAGATCCATCACCACCCACTGCGGATGCAGCGCATCGCTCTCGCCGGTGAAGTGCTGCGTCAGATACGGATTGCTCTTCCAAAAAGTGTTCACATCTCCATCGGTCAGCCGGGAAAAGCCCACGTTATCGGTGCCGTCGTTGCGCGTGAACCCGCGGCGCGGCAGCGGATATCCGTAGGAGTATCGAAGCATTTCCGTTGGAGTCGACGAGCCCGTGAAATATCCTTTGCCGCTCGATCCGCTCCCATCGCTCCATGTCCCTTGCGGATTCCAGTGCCACGCCTCGACCGCGAGTTCCGTATTCTGGCGATACGTAACCGGCTGCCAGCCCGAAGCCAACGTCTTTTCCAGCGTCGGCTGCAGCAGATCCTTGTCGATCGCCTCCACGGCGATGCGATCCACGCCCGCCCCCAGCGTTTCCTTGGGCACGAAATGGTTCGTGGGATGTGAAATGTCAATCGAGATGGTCTGACTTACGGCGGAAAGCGCGCAAGCAAAAATCCCCGGCAGACTGCGGCTAGCTTTTTCAAGGCAGGAAAACCTCCAATTCGCGAATTGAAACGATTGAATAAAGGAGTATACGAAAGAAGAGAGTGAAGGGGCGAGTTTGCTACTTCACGGGGAACGCTTGGAAGTCATCAACCTGTAAATTTACCGCTCCCGAAGCTGCCGTACAAACTCAGGCAGAGACGCGTGAGCAAACGGCGCCGGGGTCAGCGTGAGCACAAGCATCAACAGTGCAAGAACGGCCAGCCATGTTCGCCCACCCGAAACTCGCGGCCACTCCGCCACCTGGGGATGCCGGAAGCTGCTGATTTGCAGAAGAATCGCCCACACCAACCATCCCATCCACAGATAGTAGGCCATGGGCAGAAGAATCAGGATCGTCAGCCGCGACACAAGTTTGTGCGCCTGCGGAGAAATCGAAAAAATAATATGTCCGCCGTCGAGCTGTCCACCGGGCAACAAGTTGAGCGAAGTAGCGAACATCCCCACCCACGCCGCAATCGCCATCGGGTGTAGCAACACGCGATGCAAGGGCTGAGCTGCCGGTCCGCGCAACAAATTCATCCACGCCAGCAGCCGATGCAACCACTGAAAGACCAAGGGATATCCCAGGTCATACTCCGACGGTCCGAAACCTGGATGGGCGGGCCTCGACCAGCCGAGCGACACGATGAGCACGGCCAGCGCCACCACGAACCCAGCGATAGGCCCGGCAATTCCTATATCGAACAGCGCCGTGCGCGAGCGAATCCGGGAGCGGATGAGGATCACCGCCCCCATCGTTCCGATCAGAGTCGGCATCGGAATGAAGAAAGGCAGCGTCGCATAAACGCCGTAGCGGCGGCAGCATAAATAATGGCCCATTTCGTGGGCCAGAAAAAACAGCATCAACGTCGCCATGAAGGGCACGCCGCCGCAGCAGCCGCGCCGGATGCGAGAACATCCAGCTCGCCGGAAAATATGGAACCGAGTCGTCGCCGATCGAGAGGGCTGGCTGATCATGTTGAAAGTTGTATTGCATGCGCGCACCCATCACCAGCGTGGTGAAGCACGTGGCCAGCAATAGCAGAATATGCAGCCAGTAGCGCGGCCGCGGCTGGCGCGCCGCATACACCGGCATCGGCCGAAGGTATTCCACGGTGGAGGATGCGATGGGAGGAGTCGGTTCCGACATGCGATTTTCGGCCCGCGATTCCGCGAGGCACTGCTGTTAGATGCTACTACGAGAGAGGAGTACCTAGTACCGGGTACCTAGTACCGGAGAAAAAACAAGGCTCTGGCTAGAGGCGGGAGCTGAGAAGAAAAATCAGAGATCGGACAAAGGCTGGAGAATGCGCAAGCCAGTACTAGGTACTAGGTACTGGGTACCGCCTTCAGTCAATCGACTGCAATTCTTTCCCCGGCTTGAACCGCACCGCCTTGCCGGGAGGAATCGACACTTCGGCTCCGGTGCGCGGATTGCGCCCGATGCCGGTCTTGCGCGGGCGCACGTTAAACACGCCAAATCCCCGCAGCTCAATGCGATTGCCGTGGGCCAGCGCTTTCTTCATGCTCTCAAAGACGGTTTCCACCGCCAACTCGGCCTTGGTCTTGGTGATGCCGGTTCTTGCTACCACTTCGTTGATAATATCGAGCTTAATCACGAACGGCTCCCGGATGCGGTCTGAGAATCATCCCTCAAGTGATTGATGCTATGGGAGATAAGGGAGATTGTCAACGGGAGCATCAGCATCGTAAACCCGTTGGGCGATTAGGTGATCGGGAGATTGTGCGATTTTTCAAGACACAAGACAGATGAGGCAGGAGGTAGTCCAGAGATTTTTCAATTGCCCGATAACTCAGTTGCCCAATTACTCAATCCTTACCGCCCGTTCTCTTCTTCCTTGAACATGTACTTAATGGAAGGCTTGTAAATCATCAGGTTGGGTCGACCGTCATCCCGGATCACCTTGATGCATGTCTTGTCGTACCATTCGATGATGCCGTGCACTTCCTCGCCGTCGCGCAGCACGATCACCATCGGCGTCCTCGACTGCATTTGTTTCTGATAATAAAAGTTCTCGGCGTTGGTCTGCTCCGGAGGCGCGGCCTTGCGTCCGCCCCCAGACCCCATCGCACGATCGCCATGGTCACCGCGTTCAAAGCCCCGTTCCGGCCGCTCGTGCCGGTCCCGGCGTTCCATCGCCTGGGGATGACTTGAGTTGTGGTTTCCGTGGTTGTGATCCGGGCGCGGCAGCGCCGGACGGATCAGCTTCCGGTTGGCAAAATTCTCCTCGTCCCCTGACGGCTGGACGTGAGTTGAATCCATGATTTCCTTCATCGTGGCGCTACCCCTGCACGCGCATTCGCGCAGACCTGAGAACTAGCGGGCCCTGAAAAAGAATTTACGAAGGCGTGAAATTTCACCTACCGTACCACAGGAGCTTCCCGGTGACAATGCCACCATCGTGCCCCCTGCGGAGTACGCCAAATCTTGCACACTTCGTGTGAACACGAGCTCGGAACATACTCTCTAACTGGCATTTGACAGGTCTATGCCTCTTCGTTCCCTGCCGCTCCCTGCGATCACCGCCACCAGAGTCGCCACGATTAAGACGGTCCAGGCCAGCACCGGCGCGAATACTCCCCCGAAGCGCTGTTCCGCGATTCTGGCCTGTTTTACCCCGTTCCGATGAAGCCAGCAAGTTTCCCAGTTGGTAGGCGAAACCCGGAAACGTTCCCCGCACCGCGGGCGGTGAGAGTTCATTCAAGTGTGCTGGGATCACTCCCCACGCGCCCTGCACCATGAATTGCATCAGAAAGCCACCCAGCGCCAGCATGAACACGGTGTGCGAGTACGCCCACAGCGGAATCACCGGGATCGACAACAGCGCCGCGACCACAATTGCCTTCCGCCGTCCCGATTTTCTCTGACCAAGTCCCGAAAAGAATTCCTCCCAGCAGCGCTCCGATGTTGGCGATGATGGCGATCAACCCGACCGTCTGCGGCGTAAAGTGGTGGTCTTTCTGCAGGAACGTCGGATAAAGATCCTGGGTCCCATGGCTGAACGAATTGAAACTGAACATGAGCACAACCAGGAAAACAAACGTGCCCACATAGGTGAGAATGTCCTTGCCCAGGCGGCTCTCCGTTTCCCTGGATACGCGTCCTTGCAACCAGGCCGGGGATTCTTCCACTTTCGTACGAATGTAGATCACCAGAAACGCCGGCAGCGCGCCGATTACAAACATTCCGCGCCAGCCTACGAAGCGGAATACCGTTCCGTAAACCAGCGCCGCCATCAGATAGCCCACTGCATAGCCTTCCTGCAACACTCCGGAGAAACAGCCGCGTCCCTCTGCGGGGAGTGTTTCGAACGCCAACGCCGCGCCCACGCCCCATTCTCCTCCCATCGCCACTCCGAACAAGGCTCGCATGATGAGAAGAACTTTCAAGGAAGGTGCGAACGCCGACCCCAGCTCAAACACCGAGTACGCGATGATATCTACCATCAGCGTGACCCGTCGGCCGAACCGGTCCGCCATTATTCCAAAAAGAAACGCGCCTACCGGGCGCATCGCCAGCGTCAGGAAAATGGCTTCCGCGACCGACGAAACCTTCGTCCGGAATTGGGTGGCGATCGCGCTGACGCAGAAGGTCAGAATGAAGAAATCAAACGCATCCAGCGACCAGCCCAGAAAGCAGGCAATGAACGTATTCCGCTGCACCGGTGTGAGCCTGCGGAAATGGCCGATGAATTCCATGCAATTCCGTACGCGCTGAAACGACCTGCGGATGCTAGCATATGTTTTTCAATCAGGAATCAGAAATCACAATCGGCAATCCCCACCCCATGCCCGAACTCGACTCTCCGCAACGCCAGGCGCCCGACTCGTACATGCTCACGGGCTTCTGGTATCGCGCGCTGCCCGCCGAGAGGGTCCATCGCAACCAACTCCATCAGGCTAGGCTGCTTGAGATTCCGCTCGTCATCGGCCGCGATCGCCAGGGCAAACCCTTTGCTCTGCGCGACGCCTGTCCTCACCGCGGCATGCCGCTCCACTGTGGCAAGTTCGACGGAGAAAACGTCGAGTGCTCCTACCATGGCTGGCAGTTCGATGCTCACAACGGCCAGTGCGAGCTTATCCCCTCACTCACCGCCGACCAGAATTTGAGAGTCGACCGCATCTACGCCGGCAGCTATCCCTGTGAAGAGCAAGACGATTTTATCTGGGTTTATATTCCGGACCCGGCACCGCAGAGAGCGGGATTCACCATGCGAGAAGAAGCTCCCGATGCCGCCCCGCTGATCGAGAAATTCAGTGACCGATACAAACTCGCCTACCTCACCGCCGACATGCCCGTCAGCATCGATCACGGCATCATCGGCCTCATGGATCCAGCCCACGGACCGTTCGTGCACCAGGCCTGGTGGTGGCGCAGCCGCCATAGCATCCACGAGAAGAAGAAAAACTTTGAGCCGATTCCCAATGGGTTCCGCATGAGCGCGCACACGCCCAGCTCAAACTCGGCGCCCTACAAGCTTCTGCGCCTGTGCGCTGCAGCTGATTCAATCACCACCACCATCGATTTCGTTCTCCCCAACCTGCGCAAAGAAATCATCCGGGCAGGGAAGTATTGGTTTTCTTCTCTCACCACCGTTACGCCCATCACCCGCAATGAATGCCGCATCGACGTCGTCGCTGCCTGGAACATCTTCCGCTGGTTGCCGTTCGGCCCCGACTTGCTGAAGTTCGTCTTTGCCAAATTCGTCGAGCAGGACCGCCGCACCATGGAACTTCAAGCTGAAGGCCTGAAGCACAATCCCCATCTCATGCTGATCGACGACGCCGACCGCCCCGCAAAATGGTATTTCGGATTGAAGGCAGCTCATCTAGAAGCGAAACGTACGGGGACGGAGATGAAGCACCCCCTGGCAGGCCAAGTTACGCTGAAATGGAGAAGTTAACTGTGGAGAGCTAAGTGTGGCGCGGGCGCCCTCGCCCGCGAATGCCGACACCGGGACGGAGCAGAATCTTGCCAGGCCAGCTTCAATCCTATGAAGAAGCTTAACGACTACCGCGAGTGTCGTTCTTATTCGCCGCCCACCAGCCACTCCAGCGCTTCCTCCCGCGTCTTGAAGGCAGGCAGTTCCCGTTGCGAAAAGCTCTTGAAGTGTTCATAAAACACGTGCGGCAGACTCTCCGTGCCCAGCCATGCCGATCTCTTCACGTAAGGACGATCGAGCACCAAAACCTCTTTGATTCGGGTGGCCACTTGCTTATCGATCTCCGCCCCCGTGACATCCACCAGAGTGAGAACCGATCCAGGTGCGTGCCGCGCGATATCGGCGCGGATCAGGTCAAGCAGCACCAACAACTCCTTCGCGGCGCAATGTGTCAAGTCAATCGAGTAGATGGCATGGCCCTTGTGCTTGATGAATCGCAGGCGTTCTTCGAGAGAACTGTTGTTCGAGGTCGTCACAGAAGCGACTCCACAACCGCGTAAGCCCCGTCCAGCGCGGAATCCAGCGCGGCCGCGTCTTTTCCCCCAGCCTCGGCCAGGTCAGGACGGCCGCCGCCCTTGCCGCCAACTTTCTGCGCTACCGGGCCGATCACTTTCCCTGCCTGTACGCGGTTGGTCAAATCTTTCGTGACGCCAACAATCAACGACACGCTCCCATTCGAAGCCGAGCCCAGTACCACCACGCCCGAACCGATCTTGTCGCGCAGTTGATCAACCAGCGTGCGCAGCTGCGCCCGCTCCAGATTGTCCACGCGATGCGCCAGCACTTTCACGCCCTTAACATCTTTGACCTTGTCGCCGATGTTCGAAGTGCTGGACGAAGCCGACTTCATCCGCACCTGATCCAGTTCGCGCGTAAGTCGCTTGATCTCCGAATCTTTCTTATCAAGCTCAGCCTTCAAAGCCTCCGCGGGAGAGGCCGTCTCGACGTGAGCGGAAATCTCCTCGGACGAGGGTGCCCCATCCTTGCGCGGTTTTGGCGCAAGGGTGGGTGACGCGAACGCCGACACCACGCCTTCCAATTCATGATCCAGACGAAAGTGCGCCAGCGACCCCAAGCCAGTGATCGCCTCCACCCTCCGCACGCCCGACGAAACACTGCCTTCTTTCAGAATCTTGATCAGCCCAATCTCTCCGGTAGCGCCAGTGTGCGTCCCGCCGCAGAGCTCAGTAGAGAAGTCGCCAATCCGCACCACCCGCACCTTGTCGCCATACTTCTCGCCAAACAGCGCCATCGCGTGATACGTATTGATCGCCTCGTCGATGGGAACGTCGGTAATGGTCTCAACGATCTGGTTGCGCAACACTTCCTTGTTGATGATGTCCTCAATATCCTGCAACTCCTCGTCTTCCACTGCGGTAAAGTGCGAAAAATCAAACCGCAAATGATTCGGAGCAACCAAAGACCCCGCCTGCTTCACATGCTTCCCCAAAACTTCTCGCAGCCCAGCATGAAGCAGATGCGTAGCGGTGTGATTCCGCATAGTGGACTCACGAACGTCAGCATTGACCACAGCATCGACTTTGTCGCCGACGCGCAGAGCCTGTTTAGCAACCACCTGATGCGCCCGCACCCCCTGAATCGGCGAATAACATCCCGTAACATCGGCAACGATGTAAGGCTGAGACAGTGACCCAAAGTATGGGATTCGGACCTCTAGCGACCCTCCCGCACGCAGAAAGTGGCCTGGAATCGTTAACAATCCTTGATCGCCAACCTGCCCGCCGGATTCGGCGTAGAAGGGCGTGTGATCAAGAATAACCTCGCCAGATTCGCCCGCCCTGATTTCCTGCGCTCCTTGCCCGTTCTTGATGATGGCCAGCACTTCGCAATTTTCCGAGTGCGTCTGCCAATAGCCTTCGAAAACCGACTTCGGAAGTTGTTGATACGCGGGGTTCGCCGTCTGCTTGGCGGCGCCTTTCCAAGAGGCGCGGGCACGCGTCTTCTGCTCTTCCATTGCGCGATCGAAACCCGCCTCGTCTAGAACAAATCCGTTGTCGCGGCAGGCATCCTCGATGAAGTCCCGCGGCAGACCGAACGTGTCGTAGAGGCGAAAGGCTTTATCGCCTCTGTAGACCGGCCGCAGGTTTGGAGCCATGCTCCCCCAATCGGACGGTGTTACGCGTTCTCCAAACATCTCCTTCAATACTTCCAGGGTGCTGGTCGGATGCTCAGCGAGGAATTTCGACGCCCGCAGCGGTTGAAAGTCCTGTTCGAGTTTCTCCAGCCCGGCGTCGAGGGTACGTGCGAATCGCGTCTCTTCCTCCTTCACAACCCTCGCAACCCGATCTGCTGCGTCAACAAGCTCGGGATATGCATCCTTCATCAGATCGACAACGGAGTAGACCATCTGGTGGAGAAAGAGCCCCTCCGCGTATCCCTTGCGACCATGGAGAATGGCCCGTCGGATTATTTTTCGCAGAACGTAACCTCTCCCCTCATTTGAGGGAAGAACACCGTCGGAGACTAGGAACGTCATGGCGCGGGAGTGATCGGCGACTACGCGTAAAGAGGCCGCTGTATGCTCCGGTTGCCTCACCATCTTGGTTAGCAAGGGAGTAGTACCCATGAGCTCTGCCGCCCGTCTGATCAGCGGCTTGAACAAATCCGTCTCATAATTCGAAATCACACCCTGCAGCACCGCCGTCACCCGCTCCAACCCCATTCCGGTATCAATCGAAGGCTTGGGCAGCGGGTTCAACTTCCCTGAAGCGTCTCGGTCAAACTGCATGAACACCAGATTCCAAATCTCGACATACCGTCCGCAGTCACAAGGAAAGTGGCATTCTGCATGTCCCTGCTCAGAAGCAGTCGGCCCCATGTCGTAATGAATCTCGCTGCACGGCCCGCAGGGTCCGGTATCACCCATCTGCCAGAAGTTATCTTTCAACCCCATCTCAAAGATGCGCTCCTTGGGCACGCCCTGCCCTGCCCACAGGTCGTAAGCCTCGATATCGCGCTCGACTCCAGCTTCGCCTTTGAGGATGGTGACGTAGAGCTTGTCTTTATCGACCCCGAACCACTCCTTCGAAGTAATCAGCTCCCAGGCATAAGCAATAGCATCCTTCTTGAAATAATCGCCAAACGAAAAATTCCCCAGCATCTCAAAAAACGTGTGATGCCGGTTGGTGAACCCCACATTCTCCAAATCGTTATGCTTGCCCCCGGCCCGAACGCACTTCTGCGAAGTGGTGGCCCGCGAGTAGTCGCGCTTCTCGAGGCCGAGAAAAACGTCCTTGAACTGGTTCATGCCCGCATTGGTGAATAGCAGCGTGGGATCATTCGCCGGCACCAGCGACGACGAATGCACCTCTTTGTGCCCCTTCTGCACAAAGAAGTCGAGAAACTTGCGGCGAATTTCAGATCCAGTCAGCATTTAGGTGAGCGCCAAAAACAATTCTAAATGAAAAACACTCATTCGATTTTCGCTCAAGGCAGGCTCCGGACAAAGAGGGCGCAGAGCAGTGAACGATTGTCAAACGAACTGCCAAAAACAAGAAGGGCCGCGCAGAACTCCCGCGCGGCCCTTCGATATAACCTTCCAAGCCGTTACTGTGGTTTCGTGGTGTCGGCAGGTTTGTCGGCAGGCTTGTCGCCGCCGCCGATTTTCTTCATCTCGTGCCCAGTGTCCTTGGCGCCCGTCTTAACGGCGCTGCCGGTTTTCTTGGCCACCTTCTCCGTGCCCTTTGCGGTGTCCTTGGCGACCACCTTGGTTTCATGGCCGGTCTTATCGGCCACCTTCTCAGTGCCCTTCGCCGTGTCCTTGGCCGCAACTTTGGTTGCGTGCCCAGTCTTGTCGGCTGCCTTCTCGGTGCCTTTCGCGGTGTCTTTGGCCACTACTTTGGTTTCGTGGCCGGTGGCATCGGCGCCCTTCTTTACATCCGTGGCCGCATCTTGAGCCAACGCCATGGGTACGGCGCTGAACAACACTGCCGCGAGAGTTGCTTTCAAACGGAACTTCATAAGGTCCTCCTCAGAAACGGTATTGGGATCGGTCTTGGAGTATGCAACATCGAAACGCCTGTTGCCAAGTACATCTTCATGATTGGATGCTGCGGAGCCTTCGGAAGAGGTCCGGTTCCACGTTTTCGCAGCGCTATGCGCTTTCACTCTCCAACGCGGTCAAGGTTTCCTCGTCCACATCCCATTTCTTCAAAATGGAGAAGATGGTCTTGGTTCCAAACCCGCCCCGAGCCAGTTGCCGGAAGACGCGCGCCGCATCCTTCTGAGTTTTGGGTTTCACCAGCCGCTTCTTGCGAAGATATTCACGAGCCTGCTTTTCCTCGCTCACCCCGTCGAAAGCCGCGTCCACGGCCTTATCGATCACGTCGCTGTGCATGCCCTTCGCCTTCAGATCGGTGACCACGCGCAGCCGGCCAAACTTCTGGTTATCCCGCCGCAACGAAGAAAAATACGCGGCGTACTGCGAGTCGTTCAAATATCCGCGGTCCTTCAATCGCCGGATGATGAGCTCCACCAGCGTCTGCCCGTACTCCGTGTCGGTTTCCACACGCGCGCGCAGCAGACGCTTCAACTCCGCAACCGTCCGCATGCGCCGCGCAAGCGCGCCCACGGCGTATTCGTACAACTCATCCTCGGTATAGAACCTTTTCTTGGGACGCGGAAAAGCCATACCCGCTAACGATAAACCTTTTGATGGTAGGAAAGAAAAGAATAGCCGGAGGAAAAACGGCTCCCGGCTTCCGCTGTCCGGAACAGGCGCATCGAACAGAAGCCAGAAGCCCGATCTACCGCCCGCCGAATCCAGCAGACTGCATCGACTGTCGCGAAATATCCGCAGTCGAAGCGATACCCTGCATGCGCAGCTTGAAGTCGTCGGCGTTCGAAGCGTTCTCCAGCGCGGTTTCGTAGTTGACCAGCCCCGCCTGGAACAGATCCCACAACGACTGGTCGAAGGTTTGCATGCCGTATTGCGACGTGCCAGCCGCAATCGCGTCCCGCACGGACCGCGTCTTTTCCGGAACCAGAACGCATTCCCGGATGAAAGCCGTGTTGATCATCACTTCAACCGCGGGCACCCGCCCGTCAGTATCGCAGCGCCGCACCAGACGCTGGCTCACGATCGCGCGCAACACTGCTGCCAACTGCAGGCGAATCTGCTTCTGCTCCGGCGGCGGAAAAATCGAGATCACGCGGTTAATGGTTTCCACCGCATCCAGCGTGTGCAGCGTCGAAAACACCATGTGGCCGGTTTCCGCCGCGTGCAGCGCCGTCGAAATCGTTTCCAGATCGCGCATTTCGCCCACCAGAATCACGTCCGGATCCTGACGCAAAGAAGCTCGCAAGGCCGCGCTGAACGAGGGAGTATCCACCCCGATCTCGCGCTGATTCACGTAGCCCTTCTTGTCACGATGCAGAAATTCGATGGGGTCTTCAATCGTAATAATGTGTTCGGCTCGAGTGGAGTTCACCCGATCCACCATAGCCGCCAGCGTGGTCGACTTACCCGAGCCGGTCACGCCCGTCACCAGCACCAGCCCGCGCGGCATCTCGCAAATCTGTTCCACCACCTTGGGCAGGAACAACTCATCCAGCGCGCGAATCTTGGTGGGGATGACGCGCAGCACCAGTCCTACGTTGCCGCGTTGCTGAAAGATGTTCACACGGAACCGTCCCAGGCCGGCCACGCCATAGGCCATGTCGATTTCCGTAGTCTCTTTGAACTTCTGTTTCTGCCGCGCCGACATCATGCTGAACGCCATGTTCAGCATGTCTTCCGCGCTCACCCGCGGCTGTTCGGTCAACGGCGTGAGTTCGCCGTCAACGCGCAGGTGCGGATAGTTCCCCACCTTCAAATGCAAGTCGGAAGCTCGCCGTTCCGTAGCAATCCGCAGCAGATCGTCAATATTCATTGGAGAGGTTTCCTGGGAGGCCGTCAGCCTCCAAGCTCTCCCTATCATCACTCGAATCGTCACCTTCCCCAAGATGACCTAGGTAATGACCCCGTCCCGGCAGGTGGACAGCACCTTAAGTTTGGGAAGCGCACTCGTTCGCGCCTCTTCTCAATAGTTCTCAGATAGGCCGCTGGCTGCTAAAGGGTGGAATCCGCTCGATCCTCCAACCGCCAATGCTCGGCCCCGACAAGTTACGACGGAAAGGACTTCCAAGCGGTGATACCCTCGGAGTAAGCGAGGGCTTATGTCTGGTGGGCGCGCGCTTCGACTTCTAGCACGGTTGGGCTTCACGGCGGGGCTGCTGGCAGCGACGCTGCCAGCGCTTGCAGCGAAGGCCGCGAAGACTGTGCTCGGACCCCCTGTATTCGGACCCAATGTTCTGATCTTCGATCCATCGATGCCATCGCAGATGATTCAGAAACAGATCGATGCGGTGTATGCGATACAGCAACACAACGAGTTTGGGCCACAGCGGAATGCGCTGCTGTTCCTGCCCGGAAGTTATTCGGTGGACGTGCCGGTGGGTTTCTACACTGAGGTGATAGGGTTGGGCGCGTCGCCCGATGCCACGCGGATTGAGGGCAGCGTGCATGCGGATGCGAGTCGTGAGCACAACAATGCGACGACAACCTTCTGGAGAGATGCGGAAGGCCTCTCGATAAAGCCGACGGGCGGCACGATGCAGTGGGCGGTCTCGCAGGCGGTGTCGCTGCGGCGCATGCACGTGCGCGGTGACCTAGTACTGCACCAGAATCACGGATGGGCAAGCGGCGGGTGGATGTCGGATTCGCTCGTCGACGAGAATGTCGGCTCCGGCAGCCAGCAGCAATGGATCTCGCGCAACTGTGATTGGAAGAGCTGGACCGGCGCGAACTGGAACATGGTGTTTGTCGGCGTAGTGCATCCACCGGAAGGCGCATGGCCTTCGCCGCCGTACACAAAAGTAGTGCGGACGCCTGTAGTGCGCGAGAAGCCGTTTCTGCAAGTGAATGCTGCGGGCGAGTTCAGCGTGCGGGTTCCGGAGTTGTACAGCGACAGCGTCGGGATTACGTGGCGTGGCGGAGAGACGGCGGGAGAAACGATTCCGATTGAGCGGTTTTACATTGCGCGTCCGGATGTGGACACTGCGGAGACGATTAACGCGCAGCTTGCGCAAGGCAAGAACCTGATTCTTACGCCGGGGATCTATGAACTCAATGCTCCCATTCGCGTGACGCGGCCGCATACGGTGGTGCTGGGGCTCGGCTTTGCGACGCTGCGTCCGGTGAAGGGCACGGCGGCGATGACGACCGCCGACGCGGAAGGCATCGAGATTGCCGGATTGCTCTTCGATGCCGGGACGATCGAGTCTCCCGTGCTGCTCGAGGTGGGGCCCGAGGGAAGCCGGGCGAGCCATGCCAAGGACCCGATCACGTTGCACGATGTTTTCTTTCGCGTGGGCGGCGCGGGCGTGGGCCGGGCCAAGGTGAATCTGAGGATCAACAGCAACGACACACTCGTAGACCATACATGGATATGGAGAGCAGACCACGGAGCCGGAGTGGGCTGGGAGCTGAATACCAGCGAGAACGGGCTGGTCGTGAACGGAAGCGGCGTCACGATCTATGGCCTGTTTGTGGAGCATCACCAGCAATTCCAGGTTCTGTGGAAGGGCAATGGCGGGCGGACGTATTTCTATCAGTCCGAGATTCCTTACGATCCTCCGAACCAGGCGAGCTATACGAGTGCGCCGGGAGTGAAGGGCTGGGCCTCATACAAGGTAGCGGATGGAGTGACGAGTCATGAGGCGTGGGGGGTGGGCGTGTACAGCGTCTTCCATCATCCGGATGTGGTTGTGACCCGGGCAATCGAGACGCCGGATCCCGGCAATAAGAATCCAGAGATACGGTTTCACGACATGATCACCGTCGCGTTGGGAGATCACGGCGGGATCAACCATGTCATCGACGACACGGGTGAGGCGACTGCGATGCATCCCCGCGTAACGCCGAAGGTGTCGAACTTTCCGTGAGCATACGCTCACTGCTGTTTTCGCTCCGCGCGCACTCCGGTTCTCCATCACCAGTATTCCCCGTAACTCGACTTGGCCCCTTGCTTTCAGACATGTAAGATGCACGCTTGTCAGACCGGAGGACCTTAGGAATGGTCATCAAGAGATTGGCCCTATGTCTCGCTGCGATGGCAATGCTGATCAGTATTTTTTCCGCACATGCGCAACAACCGGACTCCGAAGACGAAGGCCAGTTCCGCTTCCGCTTTGTAGGTCCCAGGGTGGGGAATCGCATCGCGGCAATAGCCGGCGTGCCGGGCGATCCCAGCACTTACTACGCGGGAGCTGCCTCTGGAGGAGTCTGGAAATCGACCGACGGTGGCAATCACTGGGCGCCGATCTTTGACAAGCAACCGGTCGCCGCCATCGGCGCGCTCGCCGTGGCATCTTCAGATCCAAGCACAGTCTGGGCGGGAACCGGCGAGGCCTGGATGATCCGCGACAGCGACGTGATGGGCAACGGAATTTACAAATCCACCGACGCCGGCAAAACCTGGACCAACATGGGGCTGCCGGAGAGCGGCCGCATCGGCCGCATCGTCATCCACCCGACGAACCCAGATATCGTTTTCGCCTGCGTTCTCGGACGCGCTACCGGTCCCCAACCCGAGCGCGGCGTCTTCCGCACCTCCGACGGAGGTCAGCATTGGGATCGTGTGCTCTTCGCGGCAGAAAACGTGGGTTGCTCCGGCCTTTCGATGGATGCTCACAATCCGCGCACGTTATTTGCCGGTATGTGGCAAGTCGAGATGCACACCTGGGGCGAATTCAGCGGCGGCCCAGGCAGTGGAATCTACGTTTCCCACGACGGCGGAACGAAATGGACCCGCATCGAAGAACATGGACTGCCTCACGGCCCGCTGGGAAAGATCGATATCGCGGTAGCTCCAACGAATTCCAATCGCGTCTTCGCCCTCATTCAAACCAAAGACCAGGGTTCAGTCTGGAGATCCGACGACGCCGGCGAGCACTGGAAGGCGATCAATTACCAGCGAGCCCTGATCGGCCGCGCAGGCTACTACATTCGCCTGGCCATCTCTCCGGCCAGCGACAATGAAGTTCTAGTGGCCAACAGTTCCTTCCACCAGTCGCTCGACGGAGGCGAGAACTTTAAGGAAGTTCCCTGGGGCGGAGACACGCACGACATCTGGTTCGACCCAACCAACGCCGATCGCTTCGTGATCACCGACGACGGCGGCCTCAGCATCACCACGGTACACGGTCGCGGCTTTCATCGCGCGACGTTCCCCATCGGCCAGATGTACCACGTCGATGTTGATAATCAGATTCCTTACTACTTCTACAGCAACATGCAGGACGACGGAAACATGCGCGGCCCCAGTCTGCCCGTGGATTCCCGCGAAACCGGCTGGGATCACGAGATGGGCGGTTGCGAATCCGGCTTCACCGTTCCCGACTTAGCCGATCCCAATGTCGTGTGGGCCACATGTTATGGGAATAAAGTCACCCGCTGGGACGCCCGCACCAAGCACGCGCGCTCCGTCAGTCCCTGGATGCATACCCTCGACTCACCACCAAACGATATTAAGTATCGCTGTCACTGGACGGCCCCGCTCGCCGTCGATCCCTTCGATCACAACACCGTCTACTACGGCTGCCAGGTAATCTTCAAGACCACGAATGCCGGACAGAGTTGGTCGGTCATCAGCCCCGATCTTTCCACCCAGGACCCGGCGCGCATCGTGCCTTCCGGCGGCATCGTCGGCGACAACCTCGGACAATTCTACGGAGAAGTTGTCTTCGCCATCGCGCCTTCCAAGATTCAGAAGGGACTCATCTGGGCTGGAACCAACGATGGTCAGGTCTGGCATACGAATGATGGTGCGAACTGGACCAACGTCGCAAAGAATGTTCCCGGGCTGCCTCCGTGGGGCACGATCACCAGCATCGCGCCTTCAAATTTCAATCCCGCCGCCGCATACATCGCCGTCGATTTCCATCTCGTGGATAATCGCGATCCTTTCATCTACAAGACGACAGACTTCGGCAAAACCTGGAAGCAGATCAGCGGCAATCTCCCAAAACACTCTTTGTCTTATGTTCGTACCATCGCCGAAGATCCCAATTGCGAAGGCCTGCTCTTCGCCGGTACCGGCAACGGTCTTTTCTACTCTCTCGATGACGGAGCCCGCTGGACCCCGCTCCAGACGGGCCTGCCGCACGCCCCGGTAACCTGGGCCGTAGTGCAAAAGGACTTTCATGATCTAGTGATTTCGACCTACGGTCGAGGCTTGTACATCTTCGACGACATAACGCCGCTCGAACAGCAGGCAAAGAATCACTCGGATGCCGCAGTCACGCTGTTCGAACCGCGCCACACCTACCGCTTCAGCCGTGGCGGCCAGGCCATGCTCAACTTTTCGCTCAAAACCGCAACCAAAGATCCGATACACCTCGAAATCCTCGACGCGGAAGGGAAGGTAATCAGAAAGCTCGAAACCAAGGGTCGCGCCGGCATGAATCGCGTGTCGTGGGACCTGCGCTACGAATCTCCGCGATTGATTGCTCTGCGAACCACAGCCCCCGACAATCCGCACATCTGGGACGAACCCCGCTTCCGGGATTCCGATTCCCGCCCCATTACCCATTGGGGCACTAAACCGGCCGAGGTCGGTCCCGTCGTAGCCCCGGGAAACTACACCGTACGCCTGAAGATCGCCGACCAGTCCTTCACCCAGCCTCTCGCCATCTTGCGCGATCCGCGCGCCCCCGGCTCCGACGCAGACATTGAGCTTTCCGTGAAAACTTTGCGCCGCATCACCGCCGATATCGACCGCGTTTCCGACACGGTCAACCAAATCGAATGGCTGCGCAAGCAAATCGAGGTGATCGAGGCCATGCTCCGGCCGCCCAAGAAGAAAGAAAAGGACAAGCCCGTGGTCGACGACGATGATGACGACGAAGGTGAGCAAGCACCCGCACCGCCAGCGGCGTTGAACGAAGCTCAAGCAAAACGCAAAGCCGAACTCCTGAAAGCTGCAGAAGACCTCGACAAGAAGTTGTCCGCAGTCGAATACATGCTTGCTTCTCCGGCCCTGCTCAACAGTGACGACAAGTACTTCGTCGAGCGCTACAAGGTTTATCTCAATCTGATCTGGCTGAACGCTGAGGTCGGCACTGGAGGCGCCGACGTAGCCGGTGGCGCCGACTTCGCCCCCACCGATACCCAACTGGATTTACTTCAGACATTCGAAACAGAAATGGCAGCAGCGGATGCCGACTACCAGAGAGTCATGAAAGAGGATCTTCCCGCGCTGAATCGCGCTCTCGCGGATAGCAACGTTGCCGCCCTCCTTGCTCCTCTAACTTCCGGCCCTGCAAAGCAGCAATGACCGAACCCGGGGATTGAACGTCCCCCGCCAAAAGGGTATTCAATGATTGAAACGTTTCGGCCGATTCTCAACCTGCCGTGGGCGTACCAGATGTGGGGCAGCGTCGTAGGCTCGAATGGATATAGGAAGACCCTCGCAAAAGAGCACATCCGAGCCAGACAAAGCGACAGGATCCTTGACGTCGGTTGCGGGCCTGGAAGCATGGTTCCTTATCTTCCTACGTCAGAATACGTCGGCGTCGATGCAAACCCTGATTACATCCGGCAGGCGCGGCGACGCTTTCCGGAAGCACATTTCACTTGCGATCGTGTGAATGAGTACAATCTGCCGCAGTCCGAATACTTCGATATCGTAATCGCGTTAGGTATCCTGCACCACCTCGACGATCCGGAAGCTGCTCAACTGTTTCGCATGGCTCGTCGTACCCTAAAACCTCAAGGCAGGCTGATCACCCTCGATGGCGTCTGGGTGGCCGGTCAATCGAGATTTGCCAAATTCTTGCTAAGCCGAGACCGGGGACGCTTCGTAAGGCATGCGGAGCAATACGTGGCGCTTGCGTCGACTTCGTTTTCGACCGTGAACTCGACAATCCGTCATGACATGCTCCGGATTCCATATAGCTATCTGATTCTGGAATGTAGCCGCGAATGATGTTGCCCTGTTCGCAAGAAGTGCGGTCGGGCACGTTCCCAAGTTACAATGCTCTAGCCGCTTTTTGGAGGTTTGCAATGAATCGATACTCGAGAATGCTGCTCGCATCAGCGATTCTTCTCGTCGCGTCCGGTTCAATCGCTCAGGAACGGCTCCACCCCCCTGATCCCAACCTGCTCGCTCGGTTTTCCTACGACAATTCCGGCGTGGTGCGATCGGGACGTGTACACCACGTGTGTGTTGCTGTTTCCCGCGATGGAGATTATCAAATTGTGCGGGCCTTGGACAACGGCCAAACCCAGAGGCTACATGGCAAGATGCCGAAGGAAGAATCTCGCCAGTTGACCAACCTGCTGGAAGCGGCTGAATTGCGAAACCTCTCGGGGTATCATGGTGGCCTGATTCGGCAGGAAGCTGAGAGTTTTGCAGCGGAGATCCCTTTGCGCGAGGACGGATGGCACCAGGATGAAGCCGGGAATTGGATTGAACATGAAGCTTGGCGTCTGCAGTGGTTGAATCCAGACGGCGAGAACCCATTTCCAGCTTCGGTGTCCAAACTAGTAGATTGGCTAAGACGTTTCCAACCTAACGATGGGAAGTCTTTTGACTACGCTGACTATCCAGATGTGTGTCCGACTGGAGGACTACGTCTGCTGCAGCCCTCTATAGCTGAGAATTCGCACCCTTGATCTAACTCCGTCTGACGAGCAAATGTGCTCGATAGGCTGTCGCTGTTGTAGTCCGGCGATTTCACTCAGAATCGGCCGATCTGGGTCAATGAGTGAAGTGGCGATATACGTCGACGAACCATTGTGACGCAACAGAGTCAGGCCACTTGGGCGTATCGGCCATCGGCGCAAGCCAGGAGAGCCATCATTTCGTCTAGGCTGGCGATATCGAACTCTCGCATCGAACTGGCCTGCTCCAGCCTGTCGCGCACAGATTGACGGGGATTGAACAACTTAAGTCGAATGTCGTGGTCGTGAGCCCATCGCTGCAGAAACACGAGCATGCCCAGCCCTCCGCCTTCGATGGCGGTGACTTCCGAGAGATCGAGGACAATGATTCGGGCATCGCTTTGTAAGTTGACGGCTTTGCGTAATTCGAAAGCGGCTTCGCTCCGGACAATTCGGCCTTCGCACTCAATGACCGCCATTTCGCCGATGTTCTCCATATGGATACTTAGCATATTCTTCTCCGATCCTTAGCCGCTTTGCTGGGACTGCACGCGTCGTGCCATTGATTTGCAACTTGTATTTTGTGCAGGCAAGCCGAAATGATCAGTCGAACTGCCAAGAGTTTTCGGCGAAGGACCAGGAAAATTTGGCTTACAGCGAATGCTGTATCCCGGCATAAGTCTTGTAATCAGCCGATTATCTTCATTATTATTGACCCGACCCTCAATGAGCGTTTTTGATTTCATGACAATGTCGGCTTCGGCTCGATTAGTGTCCATTGACGCCACCGGTTTGTAGCGAAGCCGAACCTGGGGCTATCACTGAGTCTGGCAAGCAAGGGTGTTCGATTCAATACCCTATATCCCGTATATCCGCTGTTTTGGTCCGCGGCAATCTATCGCAACTTCAAGGAGTTTCCCGGAGTCGCATCCGAGAACTTTTTTCCACGTTCGGGCTGGGGACGCCGTGCGCGAGCATTCGCCCATTCCACAAAGTCAGCCTTCTGAACAGCTTCGGTGCGTCTCCTGTCTGGCATTTCGATTGCGACTGCACCGGTATGCGCGTCGCTGTCTGGAGGGCTTGCGATGAGGAAAAACCGCTTCTGGATCGAAGTCATCACCCTTTGCGCGGGGGCTGCCTTTGGCCTCGCGCTCGCGCTTGCGTTCGTGGGCGCCGTCGTCGTGGCCTTCGCACAAACCGCCGAGCCACCACAGTCAGCAGCCCAACCCGACCACCAGCAAGCCTATGTTGGCATGGTGACCTGTTCGCGCTGTTTCGCCAAACACTCTCCCAAGATCGGGGCCGCCGCCACCGACTGCGCGCGCGTCTGCATCCGTGACGGAGCTAATTTCACCTTCGTCAATGGGGATCGGACTTATCTTCTCGAAGGAGATCGAGAGGAGTTGAAACGAGTAGCTGGACAGCGTGTGCAAATTATAGGCGCTCTTAACGGCGGCACGATCACTGTCACATCCGTCGCCGCGGGGACATAGCCCGCAGGAAGTGTCAGCGCCGCCCCTTGATTCCTGGAAACGGAGATCGCTACAGTCACGGTCGCTTATCGCTCCCAAACCAAGTCAATGAGTGTAATGGGGATATTTCAACAGTTGAGAACTGATTCCTAGGCCGTCACTTGCAATTCGCCCGCGTGGTGCGCCGCTCCGCCTAGGGGCAGGTGAGTTGCGCGCACCAACGTCGGTGCAGCCTCCGCCACAGAGGCCGATCACGTTACAGTTGGTCACGTCGAAGGCAAAGATCCGCGACCCCAAGTTCTCTCAAGTTCATCCCAGGTCTCACGCGACTTGGGCCCGAGGAACGGGACGAATGCCTCTTTTCCGAATGTCTGCTGCGACGCGAGATTTTGGAGATCTTCAAAAAACCCAATCACAACTAATTCTCGAACGCCTTTACTGCCGCTCTTGAGCCAGTACTCCAGCAGGTCAAACGCATGCTGCACTTCTTCGGTTTTCCCGCTTGGATACAGCTCTCTAACGACAAAATAAACGAATTGGGTAATGTCGTTGTAGTATCCCGCAGGTTTGCCTTCCCAGCACTCGATGTGCTTCTCCCACCGGGGTCGAAATCCCGGAAACTTCGCGACCAATCGCGGCAGGACATCTGTTTCAACTGGTCCGTCGTGGCGGTAGAAAATCCAGTCCGGGTTGTTCCCCATATTCGCCATAATGATAACGGCTGAGAACAGGCGATTGCACTCATTGACCCTGCCCTCCGCGAGGATGCCCTTTACGCGTGAGCGCCCTCCCTCGCGGAAGCCCCTCGGCCAGCGCCGACCACCGTTCCCTCACCCTGCCACTTCCGCGCCAGCCCTTCGAGCTGAGCCAGCACCTTTTCAATATCCTTCATGCGCTCGGTAATCCCGTAAGTCACGGCCGGTGGGATGGTCTGTTCATAGTGCCGGAAGACAAACCCGGCACCCTCCAGGGTGCGCAGTCGCTCCGTCAGCACCCGCGAGGAGATGCCTTCCACCTGCCGGCGCAGCACGCCGAACCGCATGGGGCCGTTAGTGCTCAGTGACCACAGGATGTGCAGCGTCCAGGGCCGCGTAAGCAGTTCGAGCATCCCCCCGATCGCACAGGGAGACGGGTTCTTAGCCGATCGTCGTACAGGAGTCATAGGGATACTAAGTTACTAAAAAGTTCCTGATATGTAAAGAGCCGGTACTTCTTTATTGTAACCAATCAGCGGAGCGGGTCATCCAACCCTTCTGAAAAGCGGGAAGTCTTACCCAAAACTTACAAGGAGAACCAACATGTCAGCCAATAGTTCAACCATGTCCGCCCGGGCACAAACAACCAGCATTTCCCTGGAAGGAGCGGGCCCCATTGCTTTGCTAGGTCGCTTACTGTTTGCCTTAATTTTCCTGATGTCGGCCCCAATGCACTTTTCCGGTCCGATCATCGCTTACGCCGCGTCGCAGGGCGTTCCGCTGGCGTCCATCGCAGTTCCACTCTCGGGTGTAATCGCGCTCGCCGGAGGCCTCTCCATCCTGCTCGGCTACCGCGCCAGGATCGGCGCGTGGCTGATCGTGCTGTTCCTGGCCGCAGTCACTCCGATGATGCACAACTTCTGGACGGTCGCCGACCCCATGATGCACCAGATGCAATTCATCATGTTCATGAAGAATCTCTCGATGCTCGGCGGCGCACTCTTCATCTCGCAGACGGGTGCCGGGCCGTGGAGTCTGGACGCTCGCGCGAAGTAATTGCAGGTCGGGAAAGCTTCTTAATTAATTTCAGTTTGCCTTTAACCTAATCTCAAAGGAGAAAAACATGTCGGATCCAACCATTCAGGTTCTGCCCAAAGGCCCATACTTGGTCGCGGGGAAGATCACTCTTCTCGATGTGAGCGGCAACCGGATCGAAGCGGGAGAGAAAATAGCTCTATGCCGTTGCGGTGCTTCCACCAACAAACCATTCTGCGACGGAACCCATTCGAAGATCGGTTTCGACGCAGCCGCCGCAGCCGTTCCCCAAAGCGCCGAATAACAAGCCGAAAGGGGCGCGGGAATCGCCCCTCGGGTTAAGTTCGATAACGAACCGATTATACGCTGACGGGCTGCTTGGTCCGCACCGGCACCGGCGTAAGCCAGCCGTGGCGGTCAGTCTTTTCGCCGCGCACGATGGCGTAAAATTCTTTCTGGATCGCCTTGGTGATCGGGCCAACTACGCCCTTGCCCACTTTGATCTTGTCCACCGTGCGGATGGGAGTGACCTCTGCCGCCGTTCCGGTGAAGAAGGCCTCATCTGCGATGTAGAGCATCTCGCGCGGGATCATTTGCTCGACGATCGTGATGCCCAGGTCGCGCGCGATCTGCAGCACTGAATCGCGAGTGATGCCGGGCAGCACTGAATTGCCCAGCGGCGCCGTGATCAGCTTCTCGCGATGCACGATGAATACGTTCTCGCCCGAACCTTCACTCACATAGCCGTTGATGTCGAGCGCGATGCCCTCAGCAAATCCGTTGACAATAGCTTCCATCTTGATGAGCTGCGAGTTCATGTAGTTCGCGCCCGACTTCGCCATGGCCGGCAAGGTGTTCGGCGCAATCCGCGTCCAAGAGGAAACGCAGACGTCGCAACCGTCGTTCTCACCGCCCAGATATTTCCCCCACGGATAGTTAATGATGTAGACCTCGGTGGGCGAATTGAACGGATTCACTCCCGCCTCACCATAGCCGCGGAGAATGATAGGCCGCACGTAGCACGGCCACGCCCAATTGCTGCCGACGGTTTCGAGCATCGCCTTCACCAGTTGCTCGCGGGTGTAATCGACATCGATGCGGTAGACCTTGGCGGAATCGAGCAGGCGCTGAATGTGTTCGGTGGCGCGAAAGATCGCCGGCCCCGAGGGCGGCGCGTAGCAGCGGATCCCCTCGAATACGGAGGAGCCGTAGTGGACCACGTGCGACATCACGTGAAGCGTTGCATCATCCCAGGGGATGAGCTTGCCGTTGTGCCAGATGCGTTCTGATTTCTCGATCGCCATGCGGACTCCTTCGGAGGGAGGTTGTGAAGTCTTGTAACGAGGGCTGAATCTTTCCTCTGGCACTTGCAGGGGAACGAGGCGCGAACCCAACCAGCGTTACAGAACATTATAGCTGAAGCATCATGGTCCTCCGGGGGACGTTTTCATCTTCGTCTTGGTCCCGAGCGGCGGCGTGCGATGTTGCGAACAGCGTTGCGAGTGGGGGCGCGGGTTTGACCGCGGCGGGCGGTTTGGGGCGGGCGGGTTCGGGCTGGGAGGCGACAATTGGCGGCCGGGGACGAGTGATGCTGACGGGCGTGGATCGCGGGATTCGCGCCAGCGGGCCGGCCTGGGTGTGGGCGGCCGACGCTGGCTTCTGCGCCACGGGGCAGCGGGGTAGTTGGAAACTTCGGGGATCATTTCGTCTTTGTAGATGTCGAAATGGACGCGAGGGGAGTTTTTCACGGCGATGTGCGCCCATTCAGGCATTATGTCAAAGTTGCCGGTTGCCGGGCAGCAACCAATCGTAGTGCGATTCCACGGTCGCGGCGCCCACAAACCCCTTGCCAGACGGGCAGGCGACGGGTTGCGAGTTAGAAGCTGAAGCGGGCCGTCAGCGCGAGGACACGGGCAGCAAGAGCTGACTGAGCCACGCCGAAGTTCGAGGCGTTAATATCGGACACAATGCTGGTCGGGTTGAAGTTCAAATTGTTGAACACATTGAAGACATCCATTCGCAATTCAAGCTTGGCGTTTTCCCCGAGTACTGGAGCGTTAGGCAGGCCAAAGCTCTTGGCCAGCGTCATGTCCACGCCCCTGTATCCGGGGCCGGTGAACTGGTTGCGATGCGCGACCTGGGGATTCGCGTTTCCGAACTGGCAGGTGGTAGGGGTGGGACATGTGTAGGGAGTGTAGGCTGGCGCCGCGAAATACGCCAAGGCATTGCCCTGGGTGGCAACCAACGGGAAGTTCGAACCGTTCTTGAACTGATTGTTGCTGGTGCTGTTACCCGCGCCGCCCAGGTAGAGTGCAGGCAGGTTGGTGTAACCGCAACTGCCGCAATAGAGATCTCCACCCACTACGCTCGCGTAAGGATCCCAGGGGAATCCAGAGTGCCAGTTGAAGATGCCGCTGAGCGTCCAGCCCCCGGCGACTTTTTCCGCCCAATTGTTGCTTGAATGGAACAAGACCGGCTGCCACAAGCCGTAGAGTTTGAACGCCTTGCCGACGTTGTAATCCGAGGGTCCGTAATTCAGGCTTGGGTTATACGGATACATTGGCAAAGCGTACGGAGGGACCGTGTTCGAATACGGCGCGGAGCCAGTGTCCATGCTCTTGGCCCAGCTGAATTGTGCGTCGGACATAAACTGGCGAGAGAACTGGTGCTTCACTTCAGCGAGCAAAGCGTTGTAGTTGCCGTAACCATTCACGCTCCAGTTGTCCCCGCCGGCAATCTGGGGGTTCAGAGCGAAGCCATCGGCCGCGGGGGTAGCGTTCGGGTTCTGGTGGAAAAAGAGGTTACGCGACTTGCTTCCTATGTATCCCACCGACATGATCCAGTTATGTCCCAGATCGTTTTGGATATCCAGCGAGTAGTGATGAACGTACATTGTAGGGAGGGTGTTGGGGAAGATCGTGACGCCAACCGAGCCGGTAGTAGGCAGCCCATTCGAGCCAAAGGTAGAAATCGTGTTGGGGTTTGGCGGATAGCCGTAGACTGAGTGCACGTTCGTCGAAATGCCGTAGAGTATGTCAGGATTTATCGATGTAGGCGTGGCGCTGCCCAGGAAGGGAGCGACGACCAGGCCGGGATTGTTGACGATGTTGCTCGAAATAGAGATTTCTTCCTGGTTGTAGTTCAGGCCGTAACCGCCGCGCACCACGATCCTGTCGTGGAATTGACCCGGACTCCAGGCGAAACCCAGCTCGGGCCCGAAGTTATCCTTCTGCGAGGTCCAGGCATTTCCCTTATGAACGTTAAGGCCGGTCAGATAATTCGATCCCGCGCCAGGAGTGGCCACGAACATGTTGCCCTCTTTGGAGGAGAGCGGGCTAAAGTAAGAGTAGCGCACGCCAAGATTGACGGTCAGGTTCCTGCGGAGTTTGTAATCATCCTGGACAAAAAAGCCCCATAGATTTTCGCGATCATCCTGGCGAATCGTCGTGGGGGCCCCGGTGGTGGGGTCGACTTGCTCAAATTCAGTGGCCGGCGCGTCGTTGAGGAAGTCCCACGGGTTGAAGAAATTGTAATGTGGAATGGCGGCGCCGACATCGTTTTGCAGGTAAGAAAGGCGCGTGAGATCACCGCCGAACTTAATGGTGTGGCGGCCGATAATCTTGGTGGCCACATCTTTGTAGGTATAGGTCCATTGGTCGTAGATGCTGCCAACATTCGGCCCAAAAGACTGTAGGGTGATGCTGCCGATTGTGTCAACGTTATCCGCGGGAAGCCCAACCGGCGACTGCGGGTTGGATGCGATCTGGTTCCAGCGCCATCCACCAGCATTGGCGCGCGCTTCGTTGAGGAAGCTTGAGGAGATGGTGTGGTTCCAGACTATGGAGAACGCATCATTGATTTGCGAGTAATGAAACAGGTTATATGCGCGGGCGGGGCCATTGAGTTGACTGAACGACTGTGGCACCCAATAAATGGCAAAGGCGAGGCTATCTTTGTTGGTGAGATTTGCGTCAAGGCGGCCGTTATATTGAGCGTGCGAGGAACTCATCGTGGCGACGGTTTGGAAGTTCGCAATGTCGGCTACAGTGCCGAGAGCGCTGCCATTCGACGGGCAACCCGTGCCCGCGCCGCCGCAGCCGGGGCTCGTGGCACTGGTCCAGCCGAGATCCTGTGTTCCCACTCCCGTCGTCAAGGGTGTTCCGATATTCAGCCCCTGGCCCGGAATCATGTGGCAGTTTACCCCTTCCGTAAGCCCAGCATCGGTACATTTGGAAGGATTGATGCCGGTCGCGATGACACCATTACCGGGAAAGGTCAGATACGTGTTGGCGATGGGCCCGCCGGCCGATGCCAGTGCATCAAAAGCCGCCGTTTCATACCATCCATTGGCCTGCGTGGGCACCGCTGGGGGGGTACGAACTGTCTCATAGTTGAAGAAAGCGAAGACCTTGTTTTTCCAGATGGGGCCGCCGACGCTGCCGCCGAACTGATCAAAAAAGTTGGGGTCCCTAAGGTCTTTTTGGTTGTCTGGGCCGTTGTATCGCTGAGTGGCGTTCAGGTTGGGACGGTGGATGGCGAAGAAAAGACTGCCATGCACCTGGTTGGTGCCGCTCTTGGAAGTGACCTGAATCTGGGCGCCACTAAACCGGCCGAGTTCGGCATCATAATTGTTGGAGACGATTTTTACGTTTTGAACGGAGTCCTCAGATGGGGTGATGACGGTGGTTCCACCCCACACAGCGCTGGTGGTGGCAATACCGTCAATCGAAATGCCGTTGTTCTCATACTGTCCGCCATGGGCCAGAGCCTGGGGACCGTTTTCCGTTTGAAAAATGCCTGCATTGCCGCCGGTTCCACCGGGGCCTTGTGTGCCGGGTAGCTGTGCAGCGCCGCCGGCGCTTCCCTGCGCGCCGTCGCCAAACATACCCGGCGCCAACTGGACCAACTGGAAGACATCGCGTCCGAACGACGGCATGTTCTGGATCTGGTTGCTGGTGATCGTGCCGCTCAGCGTTGCCGTCTCTGTGTCCAGTGTCTGGGTTGTTCCCGAGACCGTCACTGTAGTTTGGACTCGACCCACCTCAAGTTGCAAATTCAGCGCGTTGGGTTGCTCAGGGATGATCACAACGTGCTCGAGCACCTTCTTGGTGAATCCCTCGTGCTCCACCGTAAGCCGGTAGGGGTCGGGCGCGAGCGCGTTGAATTCGTAAATGCCATTGGCGTCGGAGGTGAACACCAGAGTCTTGTTCGTGTCCGTGTCCGTAAGGGTCACGGTCGCGCCAGCAACCACTGCGCCCTGGGAATCAGTGACGGTCCCGCGCAGGGAACCGCGAAACTGAGCCTGCGCAGCTCCAACGAAGAATGTGACTACCAAGGCTAGAATTACCGGCAGGTTTCGATGCGGCATAAAGGCTCCTTCGATTGGTAACGGCGCACTCACTAGGTCGGCGACCCTTGCAAAGGCGGCGGCGAGAGAATCCCGTCAGCCATTTGGCTCTCTAGCGAAGAAGAATCTGGCGCTCCTCACTTGAAGCGACGATTCTGATGACACGACCGAAGAAAAGGTTGTCGGCAAATTGAGCAGCGATTCTGGCGGTTAGCAGCGAGGGTCAGGAAAGAGATGATCTGGCTAGTGGCCGGTAGCGGGCGTGTTTGCAGCCTTATCGCTCTGGAACCCGATCTTATCTAACATAGGCTGAATTTCCGGATTGGACATAAACATTTTCCAGATGAGGCCAGTGCGATGGTTCTCCACCATGACCACAATAGGGGCCTGATCGAGGCCCATATAGACGGGAGAGAACCAATTCCGCGACAGATTGAAGGCATCGTGCGGACCGTAAACTCCCCAGAGCCGATCGCCCAGTTCCCGATAAAAATACTTGAAGGCAGCCATCGAGGCTTCGGGTGTGTAGGGAAACGACGAGAGCGCGCCTGTCGGAGTAATCGTGCCGTCGTCGTTCGCGAGATTTGGAGCGTGGGCGAGATAGCCCAACTGGTCATCGCTTGCCGTCAGCCCCCAATCCTGCGGACCGTAGCCTTGGAAGTGTCCCGGGTTCGCCTCGCAATACGCTAGATTAATGAGCGCTATATTGCGGTTGTTCTCAAAATAGTCAGTGTACCGATCGTGGATGCCGCGGGGATCGAAGCCCATGAACGAGTATTGCGTGAAGAACAGTGGTCCACCAGTGCCAACACCCACGTCGAGCTTGATGCCGTAGTAAGTATGGCCGTTTTGATACTGATCTCCTTCGGTTGAACCCGACCATCCGCTGCGATAGGCAATCGCGGCCCGTGACTGGCCCGCCCATCCCGTGTAGTAAAGATCGGCTGGAACGGCATGCGTTGGCGACGCAATCGCCAGCAGGTAAGTGATCATGGTTTCGTTGAATCCGGTGAGCCGGTGATCGATGTACCAGGACCACTGCGGAGACCAATGCCATAGCAGGGCGTCGTCTTGCGGGGAACGCCGGTACCAGTCCCACTCCACGGCTTCCCAGAGTTGGGTAATTCTCCGGTAAAGATCTTGCTCATCTGCACTGGCTCCCTTGAAGTACTGGCGGGCGGCCAACAACCCTTCCATCAAGAATGATGTCTCCACTAGATCACCGCCGTTATCAAACATGCCAAAAACCAACATGCTCTGAGCGGTGTATCCGTTCAAGAAGTGGGGCCACGCACCGTGGTAGCGTGGCACCTTCTCGAGGAAGTCCAAGATTTGCGTGAGGCGTTGGATGCCTTGCTCGCGAGTGATGAAACCGCGATCGACTCCCACAATGAGTGCCATGATGCCAAATCCAGTGGCGCCGGTCGGGACGATGCGGTCATCTCCGGGAATGTTTTCCAGCGTTGCCCCGGCGACGGGATGAGCCCCCTCCCAGTAATAGTGAAAACAGGCTTCCTGCAACATGGTGAGTAGCTCGTCGTCGGACAGCTCCCTGGTCGAGGCGCTGGCCGCGCTGGAAAAGGCTGACTGGCGGTAAGCGCGGTCCACCGCCCTAACCCGGTAAGCAGCCTTCACCCCTGACCGCCCTAGAAAATCGGTGTAGCGATTGATGCCAGCGGTCTGAATACCGACAGGTTGGAATTTGTGCCCTTCCAGGGAGCGGTAGATCGCGTAGCTCTGCAAACCGTTGTCCTCAACCGGGTCCCATCTCACGTCTATGTGCCGATCGTAGCCTTTAGCTTGCACGTTTTGCGGTGTCGGCGGAGGATTCCTTACCTCGGGCGAGACCGGCGAAGCCGCGCTCTTGTCGTCGATTTTGATCTCGTCGATGATTAAGGTCCGCGGCGTGTCATCTGATGTGCTCTGGCCGAAGTGCACGCTGTGCAGTTTGCGCGGCTGAAAAGCATGAATGGAAGCAGTCGCAAACTTGTCGAGCGGAAGCCGGAGTTGAACCCATTGTTTGGCGGGCATGTCCCCGGTGATGCCGTCTAGCTTCAGTGGTGCCGTGAAATCGTGTTCTTCATCCTCCAACTGAATCACTGGCAGGTCGGCGGCAGGGATTGGTTCAGGCGAATAGCACCACATGTAAAGCGTGTCACCGCGGAAATCCAGAGACCGGTTGCGCATACTGACCACGCGTACTTCCGCCTCCCAGCTTCCACCTGTTACCGAACGCCATTGCAGGCGCAGCGCATTGGGCGGGGTGAAAAAATTCTTGCTGTCGACGGGCAGCGCTCCAGATAGCAACTGTATCGTGCTGGGAAACACCGATCGCCCACTGCTGTAATAGTAGTAGTCAGCCGTAATGCTGTTGTCGAACACTATATGGTTGTAATAGTCCGAGGGCGCAAGGGCTCGGCAAGGGAGGGCTACCAGGATCAAGAGCCATAAAAGCCAGAAAACCGAGCTCACGTCGTACTCCGTATCCAACCAGACGGCGAGAGTCTCGTTCCACTCAAACTTGTACCGCACTGTACTGAAAACGGAAAACAACTGCCGGTGATCCTTCGCAGATCCGCAGATTCTTACTCGACACCCGTCACGGGGAAGCATTCGCGGCGACAAAGTAGACGACAACCAGTACATATACGAACAAAACGGCTCGCCCGCAATACGGTGGATTCCCGATTAACCATTTGATCATCTCGGGGCGCAAACACCTTGAGCGCGAAAATGATATCCCCGGAAACCAAAAGGATGAAAGACCTAGGTACCGTCGCCGGGGACTACTGGAGTATCGCGATCGCATTAACGACCGGCGGCAGATCGTCGGTGCTTCGGCGAACGCGGACTTTAGTATCGTTCGCGCATTCTTACGCAAGAACGGAGAACTCGTCGATCTCGATAGTCTCATCGCGGGAAGCGCCCCTCTCTTCTTGGAGACCGCCTGCAAGATCAATTCCAGCGGTGAAATCGACGGTGTCGCATTCGAACCGAACACTGGTTACATCCACGCTTATCTGGCAATACCAACCCGTTAGGCCTCAGCGGTTAGGTCGAAATGCCAGCAAGCCGATGGTCCCACATGACTAGCGGGCTATGGTTTGCACCCATGTTGCGAAGTGGTGCCAGGCGGCGGTTTGGCCGATGGGGACGCGGAGTTGTCCTACGACTACTACGAAGGCGGTGGCCCAGATGGTGGCGCGCTGAACTTTGTGCGTAGACCAGAGATCGTACGCGATGAGCAGTAGGAGGAATGCGTAGACGACTACGCCGTCCATGAAGGGCCGGGCGGTGATCACGGTGAAGGGCGGCCGGCCGGTGGGGGCGTCGAGGAGGGCGATGGTGGCGATCAGGATGAGACGTTTGTGGGCTGCGGGATTGATGCGCTCGCGGTAGGCGAAGAAGACGAGCGTGGAAAACATCAGCATGCCGCTCATGGGGATGGCATAGAAAGTTTGGGCATCGAAGACAGGGATGGGGGAGCGTCCGCGCGCCATCAGGTTGGTGGCGGTCATAACGCCCAGGATGACCATTAGACACGCCAGGGCGAAACCGGCGAGGCCCAGGCGGCGGTGAATGTCGACGCGGCCGGCGGAGACCAGCGCGATCTGGGTGATTAGTAAAAGAATCCAGGTCGAAAATACCGCGCCGTGAAAATGGACGAGCAGGCTGGGCAGCGGGGCGCGGAAGACGCCGGCCAGAAAATAAGTCCGGGCAAAGCCGACGAAAACCGTGACCAGGATCAGGAGCGCCATCGCCGAGAAAAAATAGTTGTCGTATTGGCGGCCGGGAAGTTTGTCGGCGGTGTTGCAGGGCAGGGCTACTGTGGCCATTAAGCCCCCGTGGGCTGCTGGAGCTTTCCGATTGGTGCGAGAAACGGGAGAATTGTATACCCGGAGGCAGCGGCCCGATACGCTTGGGCCGCCGGACAGCCGAGGACGGCTGTCCCCACATGAACCTCTTAGTGGCTTGCGGTTTCTGTGGGTGCCGGTGCGGCTGCAGGCGTCAGGCTTGCCTTCACTGCTGATGTCGGCAGCTCATCTCCGCGAAAGTATCTATCCCTGGCGGCTTTCATTTCGGGCATGGCTTCGTAGGGCTTGCTGTAGTCGTTGGCGGCGTTCCAGAACAAGAATCCTACGCCGCCTTTTTCTTTGGCCGTTGCTACCTGCACTTTGATGTACTCGGGCGAATAGGTCTTGGTACGCCAACGGAAGGCTTGCAGCCAGGGGCGGATGACTACGCCACTACCTTTCGTGATCAGCTCGAAGCGCTGCATGGATTCGCCGATGAAGTGTTCGGGGGCGTCGCCGGGGTGCTCGATGTTGTCCATGCCGAAGAAGTGCGAGGGATAGATCATGGGCGAGAGCACGTCGCAATATTTCGCCATGCCGACGATGTCCTGTCCGGTGTGGGAGAGATCGACGGGGCGCTGCCAGGCCATCACGCCGAAGACGTCTAGCGAGAGCAGGACTCCGGTGGGATGCAGTTCGGCGTAGGCTTTTTTCAGGAACGCTACGATTACGTCGGAGCGCTGCATATCATGTGAAGCTTTGGCTTTGCAGGGAACCGCGTTCGTGGTGGTTCCGCCTTGCTTCGCAGCGGCGGGACCCCTCGGCTTCGCTCGGGGCAGGCTCTCGAGGCGGCCGTCTCCACATGGTTCTTGGTGGCTTTCCTGCTGGCTTTCCTGCTGACTCTGGAAGACGAAGCTGGCGTCTTTTTGATCGCCTTCGGCAGGGAAGCGGACGTAGTCGAACTGAATTTCATCGGCGCCGGATTGGGCCACGAACTTGGCGAGGGCGATGTTGTAATCCTGAACGTTGGGGTTGGAGGAGTCGGTCCAGACCAGCTTGCCGTTCTCGCGCCACGGTTGCCTGGTTCTCTTCGACTGCACGGCGAGTTCGGGATGCTCGACCACCATGCGCTCGTCGCGGAAGATGGCGATGCGGGCGATGGCGTGCATGTTCTCGGAATGCAGGAAGTGCACAAACTTCGGCAGGTCGTGGATATAGACCTGATGTTTGCCGAGCAGCGGATGCTCGAAGGGAATAGTCACGCTGCCGTCGGAGTCTTTGATGTCGAAGACGACGGCGTTGCCGCCGACTTCGCGCCAGTGGCGGATGATGCGGAGTCCGTGGTCGCTGGCCGCCATGATGCCGGTCAGATAGATGGCGCGGACTTCAAAATCTTTGGGAACCGGAACCGTCTTTTCGACGATGGGCGCGGGCAGGATTCCGGGAATCGTGATCTGCTCGCCGTTTTTCAGAAGGTTGCTGGAACGGTTGCCATTGAGTTGCCGGATGGCTTCGGCCAGCTCTGAAGACGTCAAGTACCCAGTCTTGTGCAAATACTGGTGGGCGATCGCGGGAATACTTTCTCCGCGCTTCGCGGTGTAAATCTCGGTCGCGGGCGCAGTTAGAGGCAGCAACAAAGGTTCTAATGAGAACTGCAACCTGGGTTGCTGGGATGAAGACGGCGGCAGCGAAAGATGCAAAGAAGAAGGTTGCAGGGAACGAATGTCTGCCGGCTTTTCAGTCGGAGAAAGTGTCGCACTCGCCGGCTGCAGTTGAGTACCCTGCGGCGTTGCCGCTGTTGGTTGCGCAGTTTGCGCCTGAGCTGCGAAAGCCCGGGACAACTGCGGGTTCAGCCGCATCGCGGCCAGGGCAAAGAGAAGACACGTGACAGCAGCAATCGTGAGAACCGACGAGCGGCGCAAAATTTCCTCCGGAAATCGACCTTGATTGGATGCTATCCCGCACCCATCGGCGTTTCCAGTTACTAGCGGTCATCTCCCCCTCGTTCGACTGCAAGAGTTCTGCCGAGAGGACGCGGCGCTGGCTCGGTTTTGGCTCTGAACTCTTTCTGGGCCTTTCCGGGGGCCGTCTACCGGGGTTCCGCGACTCGGAGCCCGGTCCCAGGTACTCGGTACTGGCGTTTCCTCCTTGCGCAAACTATTTCTCATCCCCCCTCTTAACTTTGACCTGCTCCCCGTTCTAATATCAACGGGGGGCAGCTAAATCCAGCCAGATAAGGGGTTTTTGGGGTTCTGAAACGAGCCACGGCCGGTGGCCAGACGCTTGCTGATTCCAAGGTAGCCGGGACGAGGTAATGAGCCAGGCAGGCGGCGGGTTCCGAATGACAAATTCTGTCAACTTTGAACGGTGGGAAGTCGCGAAGAACAAGAAGCCTGGAACCTTTGGGCGAAAAGCAGGCAAAGGCTGAACCGTACAGCCTGGTGCAGGAAAGATTAGGACAGGGAAGGCTGAAAGATAACGACCTTATGAGACCGAACCTTGCTACCGTTCTCGATCCGAACCGCCGCAGCGCTGATGCTGGGGAGTTTGAAGCCGCTCTGCGACGCCGCATCGTGGGTCAGGACCAGGCCGTCGAAAAGGTCGCCGAGATTTACCAGATGTTTCTGGCGGGCCTGAACGCTCCCGGACGCCCTGTGGGCAACCTGCTTTTCCTGGGGCCGACCGGCTCGGGCAAGACGCGCGTGGTGGAAGCCATGGCTGAGGCGCTGTTCGGCGATGCGCATGCGTGCATCAAGATCGACTGCGCCGAGTTTCAGCATTCGCACGAAATTGCGAAGCTGATCGGCTCGCCTCCGGGATATTTGGGACATCGCGAGACTCATCCCCTGCTTACGCAGGAAGCGTTGAATCAGTGGTTCACGGAAAAGCTGAAGCTTTCGATTCTGCTGTTTGACGAGATCGAGAAGGCGAGCGATTCGCTATGGCAACTGCTGCTCGGCATTCTCGATAAGGCCACGCTCACACTCGGCGACAATCGCCGCGTCGATCTATCGCAGTGCATCATCATTCTGACCTCGAACCTGGGCGCCAGTGAGATGACGAATCTGATCGACGGTGGGCTGGGCTTTGCGCCCAAAGTGGTGGAAGTCGACAACAATTTCGACGACAAGATTCAGCGCACCGCAGTCGAAGCCGCCCGGCGCAAGTTCACGCCCGAGTTCATGAACCGCATCGACAAAACCGTCGTATTCAAGACTCTGCGGGACGAGCATCTGGCGCAGATTCTTGATATCGAGCTCGGCATGGTGCAGCAGCGTGTGCTGATGGCTGCGGGCGCCAACCAGTTCGTATTCAATTGCACCGCCGGGGCTAAGCAATTCCTGTTGAAGGAAGGCACTGACCCGCGTTACGGCGCGCGCCACCTGAAGCGGGCGATTGAACGGCATCTGGTTTTCCCGCTGGCCAATCTGGTGGCTACCAGCCAGGTGAAGCTGGGAGACTTTGTCCGCGTCGATATGGCTTCCGAGAATCAAATGATCTTCGTGAAGGAAGCCGAAAACACCATGGCGCCGGTTCTGCTGGAGCGCTACGGGGCCGCTGCCGCGAATATGCCTGCCGCCCGCGCGGCGCGCACCGCGGTTAACAACCGCCGCGACTTGGGAGCCAGCCCCATCGGGGAAAGCAAATAAGTTTCTTCGAATTTGTCGACCTGAATTTGTCGGACTCGCTTGACCGCATCTCGCGAGCCTCGTGGCGCCGGAACCCTCCGGCGCCTTTTTTCTTAGCGGCAATGCTTTGAGTTTGCCGCGACATACCAAAGTAACCCGAAGCTCTCAGCCTGTCCTGCCGAAGGTCAGTGCAGGGAATGTTCCTCATCCGCCTTGGCGGTCAAGGAGAGCTTCTGTGCCAAGAATGAGATTCGGGGCTCGCACTCATTGCGCGCTGCTTGCCATATTGTTGGGTCCCTGCAGTTGGGCCCAGAATGCTGGCCCCAATTCCGGCGATCATGATCAGGAAACCATCGCTCAACTGGTCGAGCAAATCAAGCAGTTGCAGCAGCAAGATCGTGACCTGCAAGAGCGGATCAGGATTCTGGAGGCCAAGCAACAAACCTCACCCGGGACCGAGGCCGATCGATCTTTAGCGACCCCAGCCCCGCAGGTCGCGGAACAGACTCCGCCACCACCGGCGTCGGTGGCCGTGCCCCGCGATTGGCATGACAGACGCGGCATCCAGTGGCGTGGCTTCGGGGAAGTCGACTTCAAGGCCCTCGACCAGCGTCGGCCAGAACTGGGGACTTATGGTTTGTCCCCGGTTCGGCGGGAAACTTCTATACCGGCGACTTCGGCCTGTTTCTCACTTCGAGACTTAGTAACAGAACCAGTGTGCTCTCCGAGATTGTTTTCGAGGAACGCGACGCGCAGAGGTACGACGTAGATCTGCGCAGGATGTTGCTCAAGTACGAATACAACGACCACTTGAAGATGTCTTTTGGCCGCTACCAGACGAGCATCGGGTATTACAACTGGGCATTTCTCAGCGCCGCGTGGCTGCAAACCACCGCGGATCGACCGCTGATAATGGAATACGCCAGCAATGGCGGTCTGCTTCCTACGCAGGCGATCGGTGTTTCGGTGACCGGTTCGATTCTTTCCGGGAAGCTGGGTTTGAACTACGTCGCTGAATATGGATCCTCCGACACCAAGCGGCCTGATATTAACGGCGACGGTTTAGTGAACGACGAGAACAACGGCAATCAGGTGAACGTCGGGCTCTATCTTCGTCCTGATGCTGTCCCGGGCTTGCAAATCGGATCCTCTTACTACCACGACAAGATCAGCAATTTCGTCCAGGGACCGTCGTTGCGATACGGGCAGAGCATCGTCAACGGTTATGTTGTCTACGTGGGTCACGGGATAGAGTTTCTCAACGAAGGCTTCCTCATTCGCGACGCGCCTCTGCATTCCAGCGACGCGCTCTTCAACACGCCTGCGTTCTACTCCCAAATTTCCAAACAGATCGGCCACCTTCGTCCGTTTGTCCGTTATCAGTACGCGAACGCGAGCCCCAACGACTCGATCTACAACGATGTCGGTCTGCGCTTCGGTCCTTCTTTCGGCGCTCGTTACGACCTGAACGATTACCTCGCCTTCAAGGCCCAGTTGGACCACACCGAGCGCCGCGGCGAGCCGGATCTGAATGGGCTGCATCTGCAGCTTGCATTTGCTTTTTGAGGCAGGAGAGAGCATGGGGATTAAGTCGATAACAAAGCTGCTTCTCCTGGGATTGGCCATTTTCTTGCTCAACCCGCAAGCGATGGCTCAGGCCGGCGACATAGCCGTGGTCGTCAGTCCTGACAATCCTGCCACCAATGTCAGCCTCGGAGACTTGCGGAAGACGTTCGTTGGCGCGAAACACTCATGGCCGGGCGGCCAGGCGATCAAACTTATCACGCGTGGTCCGGGGTGCCCTGAACGCGTCGTGTTGCTGAAGCTTCTCGCGATGTCGGAAAGCGAATACAAGCAATATTGGACCGCTCAGGTGTTTCGTGGTGAGGCCGACGCCGAGCCATTGACCGTTCCCTCCGTGGGCATGCAGAAAGAGGCCATGCGGCTCTTCCCAGGGGCAGTCAGTCTGGTGAATGCCCGCGACGTCAAGCCCGGAATGAAAGTGATCAAGGTCGACGGCCTGCTGCCGGGCGCGGCCGGATACGCGCTCCACTGAAAATCGCAGCGCCAGAGTTTCTTTGTCCAATGCGCTCGGCGCGGCTCAGCGCTTTCCCGGCGCGGAGTGAAAGGGATCGTCCTGCGGAGAGTCCGGCGCGTCTTCCGGGCTCGGAATATCCAAATTGACGACGACTGGTTCCTGGCCGCTGCGCACGATCACTGCCTCCACCGGCTGGTCTTTGCGAGCGTTCAGCTCTTGATGAGGCACGTAGGGCGGAACGTAGACGAAGTCTCCCGGTCCCGCTTCATCGACAAACTCGAGATGATCTCCCCAACGAAAGCGGGCGCGGCCGCGCACTACGTAGATCACGGTTTCGAGCTCTCCATGATGATGCGGACCGGTCTTGGCATTGGGATGCACCACTACCGTTCCCGCCCAGAGCTTTTGCGCACCGACTCGCGCGCGCGAGATGGCTTCGGCGCGGGTCATGCCCGGCGTTTGCGGCGTGTTGCTGTCAAGTTCGCCGCTGCGAATAATGCGCAGGCCGTGAGTTTTCCAGTCGGGCATTTCGTCTCCTCAACGCCAATTCACCACACCTCGCACCGCTTTCCTTCGGGCCGCACCATGGCCGCGTCCGCTTTGCAGCTCCACGCTTTCTGAAAGTCCGGCAGATTTGAGAGTGGTCCGATTACACGAAACTTCGCTACGGGATGCGGGTCGGTCTGCATCATCAGGCGCTGCGCCTCGATGCGGGTCTCATCGCCGCGGAACTGTCCCCAGGCAATGTAGAACTGTTGCTCCGGAGTGAAGCCATCGATATCGGCCGGACGCGGCTTGCCCTGAAGCGACTTCTCGTACGCCAGGAACGCGATCTTCGCGCCGCCCAGATCGCCGATGCTCTCGCCCAGCACCAGCTTGCCGTTGTGATGAACGCCGGGCTCGATGAAGTAGCTCTCGAACTGATCGGCGACGCAAGCGGCGCGGGTCTGGAACTGCTTCAGGTCGGCGTCCGTCCACCAGTTGCGCAGGCGTCCCAGGTAATCGAACTGTGCGCCCTCGTCGTCGAAGCCGTGGGAAATTTCGTGGCCGATCACTACTCCGATTGCGCCGTAATTCACTGCATCCACCGCCGTCATATCGAAGGCGGGAGGCTGCAGGATGCCCGCGGGGAACACGATCTCGTTCATCAGAGGATCGTAATAAGCATCGGAAGTGGGCGGCGTCATGCCCCAGCGGCCGCGATCGACGGGCTTGTTGATGGTGAGGCGGTCGTCTTCTTCGACGAACTTTCTGCCGGCAATCATGTCCTCAAAGAACGCGTCGCGGCGGATCTCGACGTGGCTGTAGTCTTTCCACTTGTCCGGATATCCGATCTTGGGGTTGAAGGTGGCGATCTTGGCCATTGCTTTTTCTTTAGTGTCGTCGCTCATCCACGGCCGGCTGAGGATGTCGTCGCGCATCGCCGCAAGGAGGTTTCGCACCATCTCCTGCATTCGCGCTTTGGCTTCAGGCGGGAAATACCTTTCCACATACTTCTTGCCAAGGGCTTCGCCGAAAAGCTGATCCGTTGACTCCACGCAGCGCTTCCAGCGCGGTTTCATCTCGGTGGTGCCGCTCAAATACTTACCCGTGAAGGCGAAATCTTCTTCCACGAAGGGTGCCGCAAGGGAGCTGGCGGTCGAGTTCAGCAGATGCCACTTCAAATACACCTTCCAGTCGGCCAGCGGAGCCTCGTGCACCTGCCGGTCGAGCTCCTGCATGAACTTCGGCTGGTCGACGTTCATGTCCACATCCTGAGGAATCTGCTTGTGCTTGAAATATTCCGTCCATTCGATATGCGGAGCCATGGCCTGCAACTGGGCAAAGGTCGTGTTGTGGTCGGTGGCTGCGGGATCGCGCAGAGCTACGTTGTCGAGCGAGGCCTCGGCGAGCTTGGTCTCCATGCTCATGATTGTCCGGGCCGCGGCCGACGATGTTTTCTCGTCCCATCCCGCGAGCTTGAACATGGCCGCGATATGCGCGACATATTTCTCTCGAGCTTCTTTGAAACGGGCTTCCGGTTTCAGGTAATAGTCGCGATCGGGCAGCCCCAGCCCGCTGGCGCCTATGTCAGCCAGTACCCAGGATGGTTTGTGCGGATCCTGCTGGCTGCCGAGTTCGAACGGATCAGACACCAGGATGTCGTGCATGTCGGCTATCACGCGCTGCAGTTCCGGCATATCCTTTGCGGCATCGATTCGTGCAAACCACGGCTTCAGCGGTTCCATGCCGCGCGCATTCACGCGCGACTCATCCATGCAGGCGCCGTAGTAGTCGCCGATGATCTGTTCCGGGCTGCCCTTGGGCGCGCTCTTGTCGGCGGAGGCCGTGTCCAGAATCTCCTTGAGCTTGTCCTTGGACGACTCCCCCGCGGCCCAGCGCTTGCTCCAGCGGGTCATGGATGCCGGAATCGGATGGCTCGCCCGCCACGTGCCATTGGCGAATTCATAGAAGTTGTTGCAGGGATCCGCCTTGCGATCAAGGTCGGTGAGGTCGATTCCGTGAAGGGATGAACTTTGCGAGAACAAAGGATGCGGGAGCAACAGCGAGGAAAACAACAACCCGAGAAATGGAGTTCTCAATCTGCCCATGATGGCCTCTTTCCGTAGACCGCGTGGCAACTGGCACGCGGAGTGCGGCAGCCATTCTAGACGAATCACTGGACCGCCGTCAGGTCGGGAACAGTTCGGGAAATAATCGACCAGTCTAAAGCGAATGGGAACGATAGAAATTCTGCGTCAAAACCTTTATGGCTTCCTTATATCCCGCCAGATAGGCTTTCTCCGTTGAGGGCATCTTAGCCATTTCAAGGGGCTACCAGTCGCGTGATCTCTTTCAAGAAACCTTTCTCTTTTGTACTTCTGTGCTCGCTCGAGATTATGGTTCTTTTTAGCGGCCCCGCGGCCTACGGCCAATCGCCGACTGGCGCGAGCGGCGCCGATTCGGCGCTCAACACAGGAGCAGATCCAGGCAGCTTCTTTCATCGGTTCTTCAAGGCCTACGCCGACGACTGGAAACCCGCAGCGGCGAACGCCAGCGCTCCGGCGCCGCCGTTTCGTGGAGACCCCGCACCGGTCAGTGGACCTCCGTTTCCCTTTTCCACCTGGCCCATTGGAGGAACGGTATCGATTGGCCAGCCCTGGACACAGGCTGGGCCTTTGATGACGGCGCTCTGGGAGGGACCGCATGGCGATGCCTGGAAGAGAAGCAAGATTCAGATCTACGGCTGGCTCAACGTGGGGGCAAACTTCAGCACGTCGAAAGGCGGAGTGAATCCAGCGGCGGGGAAGTATGACAATTTTCCTACGGCTTATGACGAAGTGCCGAACGCGATCGAGCCTGATCAGGAAGTGCTCTACATCGAACGCCAGCCGGACACGGTGCAAACTGACCATTTCGATTGGGGATTCCGCCTTTCCGGGCTGTGGGGACTGGACTATCGTTTCACCACGGCGAAAGGCTATTTCAGCCAGCAATTGCTTGGGCATCCACCGGGGAAAGAGTATGGCTTCGACCCGGTCATGATGTATCTCGATCTGTATTTCCCGCACATCGGCGAGGGCACCGACGTCCGCATCGGACGCTACATTTCCCTGCCCGACATCGAAGCCCAGCTTGCGCCCAACAACTATACCTACAGCCACTCATTGCTCTACACGTTTGATTGCTACACGCAGACCGGCATCACCGCGACCACCCGGTTGAATTCGCATTGGACTACTCAGGTTGGCTTGTCGCCGGGCTGCGATTCTGCGCCCTGGAACCCAACGGACTCGAAGCTCACGCTGAATTGGTGCCTGCAATATTCCTGGCGGACCAGCAAGGACAATCTCTACCTCTGCGACAACGAAACCAACCTCGGGAAAGACAGCGGCCAGTACGCCTACAACAACCTGCAGGCTTATTACCTGACCTGGTATCACGTGATCGACAAGAATTGGCATTCGTCGACCGAGGGCTGGTATCAGTGGATGAAGCAAGTGCCGAACCTTGCCTACAGTCCGCCTGAGGGCTCGACCTTGCCTCCGGTCGATCCCATTCAGCCGGAGACCAACGACAATGGAGCCTACTGCAGCAGCCACACTGCCTTCACTTGCTACGCGCCGGAGTGGGCGATCGTGAACTATCTGGAACGGCAGTTTGGGGCCCACAACTATATCTCGATTCGAAATGAGTACTTCGATGACATCGTCGGCCAGCGCACCGGAACCAAGACGCGTTACACCGAGCACCTTTTCGGCTGGGGGCATTGGATTGGAACCACGGTTCTGTTCCGGCCTGAAGTGCGGTACGAGCATTCTTACGATGCCCCGGCTTATCAGAACGGGACGAAGAAGAGCCAGCTAACCGCGGCAGGAGATGTCATTTTCTTCTTCTGAGGGATCGATGCGCGCGCCAGCAGATCGAAAATGATTTAGCATCCTGTGTCATGTATGCTCCCGCTCCCGAGTTGACTGCGGACCAGGTCTTGCAGGCTTTCCGGCACGACGCTCCAAATCTTTTTTTGGGCGCGATAATCGTGGCGGTGGGATTGGTGGCGGCGGCGCTTTCAGCCATCCGGCGGAAGTTCGATGCTGTTCTGATCTATCTTGCCCTCTTTGCCATCCTGTACGGCCTGCGCATCTGGATGCGGTCAAGCCTGATGCAGATGTCAATGCAAGGCTGGTGGCTCTACTCCCGGCTGATGTACGCCATCGACTTCACGGTGCCGATTCCGGCGTTCTTTTTCTTCAAGGCTGCCGGACTTCTCCGGCGCCAGGCCACGATTGCGGGCTGGGTGATGGGAATCGTGCTGGGCTTCCTGGCGCTGGCTACGTTCGCGTTGGGGGCACACGCGATTTTTTTCCAGATTGCGAACGTGTTAGTCATCGCTGGCGTAATTGTGGTGATCGTGCGATCGGTGCGCCAGAGCGCGGACAGTCACGATATGGTGGTGGTCCGGCGCGGCGGGTTGATTTTTGTGGCCTTCATTTTATGGGAGAACATTCGGAGCTTTCTTGGACTTAATTTCCCGAACATTGAAGTGATTGGTTTCATGGCGTTTCTGGCGGCCCTGGGATATGTGGCTGCCCGCCAGACGGTGGAACGGGACCTGCAACTCAGCGAGATTCAAAAGGAACTTGAGGTCGCCAAGCGGATCCAGTTATCGATTTTGCCTGCCGGGTTCCCCAGCTCTGCCAGCTTCCGCGTCGCCGCCCGCTACGTGCCCATGAGCTCCGTTGCTGGAGATTTCTACGATTTCATCGCGGCCGACGACCGGCAGGCTGGACTGCTGATTGCCGACGTCTCCGGCCACGGCGTCCCAGCCGCGCTGATCGCCTCGATGGTGAAAGTAGCAGCTACATCTCAGCGCGCGAATGCCGCCGATCCCGCCGGCTTGCTCGCGGGAATGAACGCGATTCTCTATGGAAATACGCAAGACCAGTTCGTCACCGCGGCCTACGTTCATCTCGACTCGACTTCGAAGACCCTGCAATATTCCGCGGCCGGGCATCCACCGATGCTTCTGTTGCGCGACGGGAAAGTGGCAGAGATCGTGGAGAATGGTTTGATTCTTGCCGCCTTCGACTTTGCTACCTACAGCAATGCAACACACCCGCTGCAGCTGGGCGATCGCCTCCTGCTCTACACTGACGGACTTATCGAGGCTGTGAACGGCCGGGGAGATTCGTTTGGGCAGGATGCGCTCTCGGCGCTGTTCCGACAGACGGCAGAACTCCCGCCCTCGGCGGCATCGGATCAGATCATCTCCGCGGTGCAGCGATGGTCCGCGTCACAGGACGACGATCTGACCGTTCTGCTATGCGATTACATTCCGGGCGCAGTAGAATTGTCCGGCAAATAGGTGTCGATTATGAGAAGAACTTTGTTCACCGGTGTACTTCCGTTCAGTCTGTTCGTGCTCGCCGTCTTGGCCTTCGCACAAGCGCCGGCCCAGTCGAGCGCAAACTCCGCGCAGTACTTCCTGGTGCTCTTGAATCGTCCTGCGAATGCTCCGCAACTGAGCAAAGAAGCTGGTGAGAAGCTTCAGGAGGAGCACATGGCCAACATTCGTAAGCTGTCTGCCGAACACAAACTTGTGATTGCCGGGCCTTGCCTGGATGACTCGACGCTGCGGGGCATCTTCGTGTTGCAGGCGGAGTCAGCGGTGCAGGCACAAGCGTGGGCCGATAGCGATCCGGCGGTAAAAGCCGGCCGGCTCGCGCCCGAGGTGCACGGGCCGTGGCGCATTGACCCGGGCGCCATTCACGATCCGGTCGAGCCTCCCGGGTTCGAGCAGTACACGCTGGTTCTGATGAAGCGTGGCGACAAGTGGAACCCAAACGCGCCGGAGTTTATGGATGTGATGAAACAGCATCATGCGTTCGTCAAGCAGATAACAGATCAGGGAAGCCTGGCGATTGCGGGACCGTTCCCGTTCGACGATCAGGGTGAGTTAAGGGGAGCTAGCATTTTTCGCGTGGGAACGGAGCAGACTGCGACGTTGTTGAAGGATGATCCGATCGTGAAGGCTGGTCTGCTTAAGCCTGAAATGCATCCGTGGTGCACGGGTAAAGGGGTGCTGGCGGCGGGACAGCCGATGCAATAGATCCGCCGTGCTGAAGCCGTTTTCGATTTTGGAAGCTTTACGCGGCGCTGAAGAGCCGCTCTTCCACGGCGCTGCACGATGAGTGACTGAGAACTGAGAACTGAGAACTGTCTTCCTACCCGCCAGCCTTCAACTCCGTCAGCACCTGCCGCGCGATTTCCTTCAGCGTTTCGAACACGCCCACGCCTTGAAATGCCACCGCCTCTACCACAGCTTCATTCTTCTTTCGGAGTTCCTTGTTGAGTTCTTCGGGGGACAGGATGTTGGGCAGGTCGCGCTTGTTGAGCTGGAGCACATAGGGAATCTTGTTGAAGTCGTAGCCGTGCTCTTGCAGGTTCGACATGAGGTTCTCGAGCGCTTCAACGTTCGCGTCCATGCGCTGTTCCTGCGAGTCGGCCACGAAGACGATGCCATCCACACCGCGCAGGATCAGCTTGCGGCTGGCATCGTAGAACACCTGCCCCGGGACGGTATAGAGATGAATACGCGTCTTGAACCCGCGCACCGACCCCAGATCAAGCGGTAGGAAATCGAAGAACAGGGTGCGCTCAGTCTCGGTGGCAAGGGAGATCATCTTGCCCTTCTGCTGCTCCGCGGTCTTCTGATAGATCACCTGCAGATTCGTGGTCTTGCCGCCCAACCCGGCGCCGTAGTACACGATCTTGCAATTGATTTCGCGGGCTGCGAAGTTGATGAAACTCAAGGCTTTCCTCAATAGCGCGGGGCCGCACACCTTCCGCGCGCAAAAATATCCCTATGGGGGCTTCGGGCTTTTATATCACAGGCGGTCGGTCCCAGGCAGGTTACTCAGGTGACCCCCTCCCGGCACAGGGGTGGGGGAGGAAACAAATGCCGATCGCTGATTTCCTGATTGCCGATTGAAACCCCTTAACCTCCCGGCTTTTCGGCAGGCAATCGACCGTCAGCGATCAACCATCACTACGCCTACCGCGCCGCCGGCGGCAGCGCATAGTATCCATCCTTAGCGTAAATCTTAAGTCCCGGCCGGTGCACCACCACTTCGATATTCCGGTAGATCGACGCCGTGGTCTGCGTCTTCGGTCGGACCGGCGTATAGCCCAGCGTGTACTGGCTGCGCGCCTCGCTCATGACCTGGGCGTACATATTTTCAATCGAGCTCTGGGTGAGCTCGCGGTATTCCGCTCCGCCGGTGGCCGACGCATACTTCGGCAGAATGTCGCCATAACCCTGCAGCGGCACGTGCAGCTTCTCGATCTTGTCGTAGACCGGAAGGGCCGAGCTCCCCACCGACACCGCCTGCACCTGGATTTCGTTGGTCAGCAGGACTCTCTTCACATCGTTATAGCTGGCCTTGCTGCCGTATTCCCGTCCGTTGCTGATCACGAAAATGATCTTCCGCCGGGTCCGGTCGCGTTTGCGCAGAGCCAGGGCTGCTTGCAGAATGGCATCGTTCAGAACATGGAATTCTTTCGGCGGCGTATACACCGGCTCCGTCCCCGTTCCCACCGGCATTCCATTGATGATCGGCCCGTTCGGCGCCAGCGGACCGTTCAGTACCGGCACTCCGTTGTTGCGCCCAGTCTCCGTCTTCATCTGATTCAACAGTGCGGTAAGCTTCTTCGTTGCTCCCGCAAAGTCGCTGACCTGACTCACCGTGCTGCTATAGGTATAAAGAGCCACTTCATCGTAGGGAGCAAATGCCCCTATCAGCGCCGGAAACGTCTGGTTGATCTTCTGCACTTCCGCATCCGACATGCCCAGGTCCAGCACGACCGCCACTGAAAGCCCGAACGGATCGGCAGTGAAAAAGCTTAGCTTCTGCTCGACGCCGTTCTCCTTCACGGTGAAGTCCGTGGAGAGCAGTCCGTCCACCCTCCGTCCGGAATGGTCCTTCACTGTAACCGGAACCTGCACAAAGTTGGTATGTACCACCAGGGTGTAGAGCTGATCCTGCGAACTGAGGCCCGGTTTCGCCGAACTTCCCGGGGGCACAGTCTTCACCGGCGGCATCGGCGGCGGGGCAGAGGTTTCTTCTGCTGGCGCCGGGGCAGGCTCGGTCGCGGCTGGCTTGTTAATCGGCTGGTTCGTCCACGGATCCCTCTCCACCGGCTTCTTTTCTTCAGGCCTTGGAATCGGCGGCGGCTCCGGAGTCTCCGCGGCGGGTTGCACCATGGGCGCATCCGGAATGTCGTTGTTCTGAACTTGGTTCTGAACTTGGTTCGGCGGCTGGTTCTGCGAAGGCTGAGCTTGGGCCGGTTGACCTTGGCCGCTCGGCGGCTGGCTTGCCGAGGACTGTCCCTCCGCCAAAGGAACGCCCGCGCAAATCCATGCCCCGAAACATGCGCAGACCAAGAGGAAGACCAGCGCGCCCGCCGGCCACTTCGTTCTGTCCCGCCGTTCCTGGTTACCCATCGCCGTTTCCATCTTCACAAAATACCGTCCGTTCTTTCTTTGGGATGCCATGGCTCGCCCATTTGGTGCATCTAACTCCAAGGATTAGACTAACAAAAGCCCCTAGAGGGATTCCCAGCATGCCAAAATTATCCGCCTACCGAAGGTTCTCTCCGGTCCTGACCGGTGCATCTATTCTAATTCTAGTCTTCCTCGTCGCCCTGTCGGCTGCTCCATCTGCCTTGGCCCAGAACCCTCCATCTTCCGGCGCCGCGTCCCAGCCTGGCGCTCAGGCCCCCGCGGACCAGAAGCCCGCCGACGCGCAAAAGCCCGAGGACCAGCAAACTCCGGCGGAAACCCTCAAAGTCAGCGTCAACGTCGTTGGACTTTTCTTCAACGTCAAAGATAAGCACGGCGCGCTCATGCCCAACCTCACCAAAGATGACTTCGAAGTCCTCGAAGACGGCAAGCCGCAGACTATCAAGTACTTCGCTGCCGAATCGAATCTTCCGCTCACGCTCGGCATCCTCATCGATTCCTCAGGCAGCCAGCTCAGAGTTCTCGACATGGAGAAGGAAGTCGGCGGTGCATTCCTCCGCCAGATTCTAACCGACAAAGACGAAGCCTACGTCATCGACTTCAATATCGACGCGGAATTGATACAGGACTACACCCGCGACGTTCACCGCCTGCAGGCTGCGCTCAACAAAGTTAAGATCAACACCGGCTTCACAAGTCCGGTGCCGGGTGCGGGCGGTCCCGTCCCCACTGCGCCCGGCTCCCAGCGCGGGACCGTGCTCTACGACGCCGTCTATCTTTCTGCCCACGACATGCTCTCCAAGGAAGTCGGCCGCAAGGCGATGATCCTGCTTACCGACGGCGAGGACGAAGGCAGCCAGCTCAAGATCAAGGATGCCATCGAAGCCGCCCAGAAGTCGGATGCCATCATTTACGTTCTGCTCTGCGCCGATCGCGGCTTCTATGGATCGTTCCAGGTGGGCTACTCCGGCGAGGGCGAAATGCGCAAGCTCACCGAAGCCACCGGAGGCCGCGTCATCAACGTCGGCAACAAGTTCGATAAACTGCGCGAAGCCTTCGACCAGATCGCCGCCGAACTCCGCAGCCAGTACAACCTCGGCTACACCCCCACGAACACCGTGCAAGACGGCAGCTACCGCAAACTGGAAGTGAAATCCAAACAGAGCTACAAAGTCCAATGCCGCGCGGGATACTACGCCACCCCCCGCGAACCTCTGCCGCAATAGTGTAGAGCGGACGCCCTCGCCCGCTGCCTTTGACTTTGATTTTGCTTTTGCGTGGAGTTCACGGTCTTCTGTCGAAATCCCTAGCCCTCAACCCCAAAAACATTTAGCCTGTATGACGCCGGATGAACCGGAGGTTCCCCATGCTCAGAGATCTTTCGCCTTCCCGTCGCACATTCCTGCAACTCTCAGCCGCCGCCGCAGCCTTCCAAATGGTCACCGAACCCATGCTCGCCGCCGCGGCTCGTCACCGGCCATTCTCCAAAGACGCAGTAATGATCGACTCCAACGAGAATCCGCTCGGCCCCAGCCAACCTGCGCGCGACGCCATGTCCGCCATCCTTCCTCTCGGCGGACGCTATCTCGACAACCTCACCGACGAACTCATCCATACTTTCGCTCAGCAGGAAGGCCTCAATCCGGACTACATCCGCGTCTTTCCCGGCTCCACGCCACCGCTGCGCTTCACAGTCGTTGCTTTCACGTCGCCGCAGAGGAGCTACGTCGCCGCCGATCCCGGTTATGAAGCTGGACCACACGTGGCCGCCGCCAACGGAGCTCGGGTCGTCAACGTTCCTCTCACCAAGACTTACGCACACGACGTCAAGGCCATGATCGCCGCCGCTCCCGACGCCGGACTCTTCTACATTTGCAATCCGAATAACCCCACCGGCACGCTCACGCCCCACACCGACCTCGAATACCTCGTCGAAAACAAACCTAAGGCCTCCGTGGTGATGGTTGACGAAGCCTACATCCATCTTTGCGATGCTCCCTCTGCGCTCGACTTCGTAAAAGCCGGCAAGGATGTCGTCGTTCTCCGCACTTTCTCGAAAGCCTACGGCATGGCCGGCCTGCGCTGCGGATTCGCCGTCGCCCGTCCCGAACTGCTCGACAAAATCATGGACCGCTCCGGCTGGAACTTCATGCCCATTACCGCTCTGGTCGCCGCTTCGGCCAGCCTCAAAGACCCGGGCCTCGTCCCCGAACGCAAGCGCATTAACGCCAGCGTCCGCCAGGAAACTTTCCAATGGCTCGACCGCAACGGTTACTCCTATATTCCCTCTGAGTCCAACTGCTTCCTGCTCGACACCAAACGCCCCGCCAAGCAGGTGATCGACGCCATGGCTCAGCAAAATGTTTTCATCGGACGCATCTGGCCCATCATGCCCACCTGCTCCCGCATCACGGTCGGTACGCGCGAAGAAATGGAAAAATTTCAGGCCGCGCTGCAGAAAGTAATGAGCGGCGCCACAGCTTTCTCGCTGACGCCTGTAAGGCCAGGCAGGAATAAGCGAAGAGAAGCAGAACTGCCCTCGTGACTTGCTCGTGTAGAGCGGGCGGCCACGCCCGCTGCCTTTGACTTTGCTCCAGTTCTTGTTCTTGATCCCGTCCTCAAGGTTTCTGCCCAATAAGTCCAAAAGCCAACTCCTCCCGCGCAGCTTGTTAAAGATCATTAGTTTTTTCTCACCGTTTCGACTCCAAAAACGAATGGTGCGGACAACGGTCTGTATTGACCAGCTATCCGTGCGCCAGCCCCTGATACTGAAAACATACCTTTCGCACGCCAACAGAAATTCTGGAGGAAAACAAAATGTGGCAATTCAAGAACGTGACGCGCTGGACTCATAAAGCCGCCATGCGCAGTCTGTTTCTGGCCGGTACAACAACCTTGCTCGTGCCCTTTGCCTTGATGCCAGCGGCCAACGCGCAGATCAGCGTCGGGATAGGCGTAAATCCGCCTGTCTGTTCCTACGGCTACTACGACTATTCACCCTATGGTTGCGCACCCATGGGCTTTTACGGGCCGGGCTATTTCTATAACGGCATCTTCCTCGGAGTGGGCCCATGGGCGCACTGGGGATATGGCCACGGTTGGGGCGAACATCGCTTCAGCGGCGGCGGGGGAGGCAGGTACGTGGGCGGAGGACGCTACAACGGCGCCCGCGAGAACCGCGGTGGGCGCGCTTATGCAGCCAACCGGGGACATGGCCCAGCGCCAGCACATGCTAGCCACAATAGCGGCGCCCACGCAGCCGCAGCGCATAACGGAGCGGCCCACAATGCACCCCATGCCGCAGCGTCGCATGGCGGCGGCGAACATCGCCAGCCGTAGTCCTCCCGAAAATAGCAGCGCATGAAAACAAGCAGCGGCGGAGCCTAACAGCTCCGCCGCTTTGCATTGCCGTGCGTGTCGCGCCTCAGCGCCTGCTATTGCCCAAGGGAGCCGTTCCGGTGAAACCGGCCGCCTTGAAAAAATCGGTGACGCACCATGCTGTGGCCGAGCAGAAAAAAGATGACTGCCAGGACTACTACAAACAGGAACTGTCTAGGTCCGAACGACGGCGGCTTTTGTTCTTCGGGGTCCGGCGTATTCAATGGACTGGCCATAGACTTAATTCTAACCACCTCGGCCAATTCTAGCGCAGTTCGACACGGCAAACCGGCGTGATACCGCGTCTACCTTGCAACTCGGGTGCCTCTAGTCTACCGCTTCGCCCCACTCCACCGTTCTCCGCTCCCGGCTGCTCTTGTGCGCCAGCATCACCGCCCGCATCGTGCGCAACGCCTGCTCCGGCGTGACATCGAGCGCCGCCTTCTTCTCGATCGCGTCCCGCACGTTTGCGTAAAACCCGCGATAATCTCCGCGCTCGGTCTTCACCTTCACGCTCGGCTCGCCCACCGGGTTCAGCGTGCCCCAACACCGTTCGTCTTCCACTCCCCAATCCGCGCCCCAATCCTCTCCATCCGGGAAATTCCCTCCGCGCAACCGCTCTTCCTGCGGATCCATGCCAAACTTCACAAACGATCCCTTCGTCCCATGAATCAGAAAGTGCGGACCTGGCGCATACGCGATGATCCGCGCCCTCCCCATCGCCCACAGTCTGGGATACTCCATGCAAACATCGAACGCATCATCCACCTGCGAAGTTTCCCGCTGGCAAAATGCCGATGCCGTGATCGCCCGCGGCTCGCCAAACAACACCAGCGCCTGATCGATCACATGCGGACCCAGATCAAACAACACTCCGGCTCCGGGCTGATCCGCGCGCTCCCGCCACGCATTGGCCTTCGGTTCCAGGCGGAACCGGTCAAAGCGGCACTCATACTCCACCACGGTCCCCAGCCTCCCCGACGCCACAATCTTCTTCACCGTCCCAAAATCCCCATCCCACCGCCGGTCTTGATACACCGTGATCAGCCGCCCCAGCTCCCCCGCCAGCCGCACCAGTTCCTCGGATTCCCTGAGCGTCGGCGCGAACGGTTTGTCCACCACCACATCCCGCCCCGCCAACAAACAAGCCTGAGCGCACTCAAAGTGCGAATCATTCGGAGTCGCGATCACGCATACCTGGATTTTCCTATCCCCCAGCAACTCATCGAGAGTCCGAGCCACCCGCACCTCAGGGTATTTTTCCCGCGCGCGAGTTCCCCGGCGCTCGAGGATGCAGGCCAGCTCCATTCCCCGCACACCCCGGATCACCGGCGCATGAAACGCCTGCCCCGCCAGCCCAAATCCAATCAGCCCCACCCGCACCATCGCGTCTCCTTAGTCATCACTTACGCCCTGTCATCCTGAGCGTAGCGGCTGGTGCGCGAAGCGAACCAGCTGCGAAGTCGAAGGACCCCTTGCCCGCCTCTGCCACCACTGGCCTCGCAAGGCGTTCCTATCACCGCCCGCTTTTTCTGTTGCCTACTGCCGCACCTACCGGTCCTTCACCCGTCGCACAAACTTCAACCCCGACCACACTTCCGTCACCGCGCACACCTTCACATCCACCAGCCCCGCGTCGAGTCCAATTCCGCGCACCTGATTCTCATCCAGATCCGAAGCCACGCCAGAACTCTTCTTCGGCCAGCTCACCCACAACATCCCTGCCGGAGCCAGCAGTTTCGCCATCCGCGAAAACTCTTTGGTCAATTCCACACGAGACTTGGTGAACATCATGGCAAAATCCAGCAGCGCTCCCGCCTTCATCTCGCACTCCGCCAGCGCCTCGCGCAATTCCACGCGCACTTCCGCCGGAGCATTCGCCAGGCGCACGCGAAACCCAGCCTTGATTCCCAATTTTTTCGGAAGTGGTGTCCCAGAATATCCCGGCATCCCGCTTGCTCGTGAAAAAAGCTCTTTGCCCGTAGCCGGAAACCGGATACCGGAAGCAGGCTCTACTGCACCGGCGCGTAATACCCGCGCCGCGCTCTCACCCGAAAATTCTTCCGGTCACTCGCCACAATCTCAATGGTGCGAAAGTGTCCGTCCGGTTTGAAGTCCGCCGGCTTGTAAGACACGGCATACTGGCTGCGCAACTCGTCCTGAATTTCGGCGAACGCATTCGACACATCGCGAATCTGGAACGGGAAAAATGCTCGCCCTCCCGTCGCATCGGCAATCCGTTCGAGCACCTTGTCGCCCGCTCCCTTGGTGCCGCTCACGTTCGTGCTGATCGTGTACACGATCGCTTCCGCCCGCTGCGCCATCTCAATCGCTTCCTCACGCGTCACATGGCTCAGGTTGTCTTCCCCGTCGCTCAGCAGGATGATCGCCCGCCGCGACGGCCCGCCCATAGCCTGCTTCAGCAGCTTGTCGCGGCACGCGTAATACAGCGCATCGTACAGCGCCGTTCCCCCGCCCGGCCGCAACTCCCGCACCCCATGTCCCAGCTTCTCCGTGTCGTCGGTAAAATCCTGCGTCACTTCCGGCGTCGCGTCGAACCCTATCACCATCGCCTGGTCGTAGCCCCGCCGCACCGTCTGGTTCAAAAACTCAATCGCCGATTCCTGCTCGAACTTGAACCGGTCCCGCACCGAGTTGCTTGCATCAATCAGCAACCCCACCTGCAGCGGCAAATTCGCCTCGGCGTGAAAGCTTCGGATCTCCACTGCCGGCTTGTTGTCATCTACAAATTGGAAATCTCCCTGCTTCAGGTCGGTCACACGCTTGCCATGCTTGTCCGTTACCGTGAAAACCACATTCACTTCGTTGATACCGACTCTGATGCGCGGGATGTCAGAATCCGGATCCTGCCCGCCGGATTTCTGTGCCCCAGTTTGCACGGTCCCGGTCGCTGGCGGCGAAGGTTGCGCCGTGGATGGCTGGGACGACTGAGACGGACTGCCAGTCGTCGACGCCGGCACCGTTGCGGTCTGCGCTGCCCCGAACTCGCACGCGCCTGCGATCAGCAACGAAACCGTTGCCAAACGGATCAGTGAAATCCGGAAACCTTCGCTTGTGAGAATGCCCTTCATTTAGCTGTCATTATATCCGCAACGGCTCTGAAAGGGCGCGGCTTCAGTGCACGGCGCGTAACCCTACTCCTCGACTTTACGCAGAAATTCCCGCAACTCCTCGGGCAGCTCACTCTTGAGCGCGATCACGGCCCCGGTCTGAGGATGGTGGAACTCCAACTCCGCCGCATGCAAGAAATTCCGCCCCAACCCGATCACCGCATTCTTCCCCTGCGCCTGCCGAGGCGCCCCATACATCGTGTCCCCCACCACCGGATGCCCCATCGCCGCCACATGCACCCGAATCTGATGCGTCCGCCCAGTATCGATCTTTACATCAAGCAACGTGAACTTCCCAAACTTCGTATCCAACCGCCGCGCCACGCGATAATGCGTCACCGCTGATCTTCCACCCTCCAGCCGCGTAGTCATGCGCGTGCGGCGCACCCGGTCGCGGCTGATGCTCTGGGCCAGCGTCCCCGAGTCTTTTTTCACCCAGCCATGCACCAGCGCCACATATTTCTTCTTCACTTCCCGCGCGGCAAACTGCGCGCTCAGCTTGCGATGCGCGTCATCGTTTTTTGCCACGACAATCAGCCCGCTGGTCTCTTTATCCAGACGATGCACAATCCCCGGCCGCAACGCCCCGCCCACCCCCGACAAACTCCCCAGATGATGCAACAGCGCATTCACGAGCGTCCCGCGATTGCGGGCATCGTCGGTAGATCCCGCGCCGGCATGCACCATCATCCCCGCAGGCTTCTCGATCACGGCGAGATCGTCATCTTCATAAACAATGTCGAGCGGAATCTTTTCAGCAACCGCCTTCATCGGAGCCCGCTGAGCCTCGCCCAGCACGCTGATGTGCTCCCCGCCGCGCAGCTTGAGAGAAGCCTTCGCTGGAGAATCATTCACCAGAACTTTGCCTTCAGCGATCATCTCCTGCACGCGAGCGCGGCTCACGGAGTCTAGGCGCGAAGCAAGAAGCTGGTCAAGCCGCTTGCCAGCATCGTCGGCCGCGACAGCAATGAGAATGGGAAATGATTCGGGCATTCGCTGCGAAGGATACTACAGGCTATCTTTTGAAATCGCTCCGCCATGGCATCGGTCGTCAAACGACAGGGGTAAGAGGCAGGTCTGCAGATCGGTAGCATGGCACCCGCTGCCCAAATGGAAGCGGGTCGCGTTCCGTGTGGGGAACGCGTTTCCAGATCGGCATAGGTGCACAAGGTTGGGCCGCATGGTTGCTCGGAGAATCACTGCTACATTCCATAAACTCCTTCAGTACTGAATCGGAGTCCTTCTCCCGGATCAGGCGGAATTTCTGGAGTGACGACCTGGCAGTTATCCAGTTCGGTGCCTCTCCGCACGGAAGAGAGAATGGCACTTGGATGAATTCCGAAGGAATGTCCCTTGGATCTTGAACATGAACGATCATCGAGCAATAGGCATTTCCGTTCACACACGTCACGGGATTGGCGTAGGCGACAATTCGCCCTGAGATGCTTTCAACCTTAGTGCGAGGAGCGGAGGAGGCCGAAATACTGATGCAGGAAACAACCAGAAAGACAAGGAGTCTCGCCATCGAATGCACGCGTTGCATATTGCTTAAGGTCAGCACAGAACAGCTCTTCTGGTCAACGCGTCGCCCCCACCGCCTGCGCCGTAACATTCTTAGCCCCCGGCCGCAGCCACCAGATCAGCCCACCAGCCACAACCAGCCCAATCGCGACCAACTGCGTCCCAGACATCGCCCCGCCAAACACCGACCCGCGGCCGGGATCGTCTCGAATGAATTCCAAAAAGAACCGAGCCACTCCATAGATGAACATGAACGCGCCAAACACCTGCCCGTCGAATTTCCGCCGCTTCAACAGCCACATCAGAAAGAAGAAATTCGCTAGTTCCACCGCCGACTCGAACAACTGCGTCGGTTCCAGCGGCACGTTCAGCGGAGTCCCGGTAATCTGATTCGCCAGCGGATTGCGAAACACCACTCCCCAGAAATGATGCGTCTCTTTCCCGTAGCAGCATCCGGCAGCAAAGCAGCCAATGCGTCCAATCGCATGTCCCAAAGCCAGTCCTGGCGCAAAGGCGTCGCAGGTTCCAAGCGCTGGCATGTGATGCTTGCGCACATACCACGCTGCCGCAATGAACGCCGCAATCAAGCCGCCAGAGAAGACTCCTCCGGCCTGCAGTGTGGCAATGCTGAAAATGTCGCCAGGATGAGCCGCGTACACGCTCCAGTCATTGATGATGTAGAGCACCTTCGCGCCCACAATCCCGCACAGCACCACCAGAATCCCCAGGTTCCACGCCTTCTCGCCGTCAATCCCCAACCGCTCGGAATTGCGCACACTGATCCATAACCCGATCAGCACTCCTAGAGAAACCAGGAAGCCATAAGTCGGCAGGAAAAACCGCCCGAAATGCACTAATTGTGGATACACAGTTAGTTGGATGCAGAAACGAGGAAATTCATACCTGAATCAGTGTAGCAGGGACGCGCCTCGCGACGCTCGACTGGACAGTCGACGCGGCTGTCCCCACCGGAGCATTGTTGGGAAAAAATCAAGCCGACCCACTGTGCCGTGTGACGGGCCGAGAATGAACCCGTCGGTAGACGTTGGGAACCCGCCGAGACCCTTTAGGCATCTCCGCATGACGGAGCGTCGCACACCGGATCCTAGTTCGAGTCGAGTCCCCGTTCATTCAGCATTGGTTCAAAAATCGGTTACCATCATCACCAACCCCGCAGGCCGGCTTTCACTCTGGATGCTAGGAGAACTCCCAGTGGATTAGCAATAGGGGAACTGCAAATAGTTGGCAGCGCACTTGCAACCAAAGTAACGATGGTGCAACACTCCGGGCTTGCTATTTGGTTCTGGAATCAACTACACAGACAAGATTGCGATTCGAAAAATACCAAAGGCGCGCCTGCACCTTACCGAGGAAGCAGTTGATTCGGCGGTGGAATTAGCACGTCGATGTATACTCTGATCGCAACACTCTGGGTCTGAGTTTTTCCCTGGTGTCAGGGCCAGACTCGGGCAGAGGCTTAGATGTCCAAGCACCGCACGTCCGCGATCGCAGCGGCGGCAACTCTGGTCGCTGTACACCTGGTTCTGATCACAGTCCGCCACGGCACCCAGTTTGCCTCTCTTTGGGGTAACTGGACCGGGGCGGCATCGGCCCTCTTGGCGGCCGCCGTCTGCTGGTCTGCTGCGCGCCGATCGGATTCCTTTACCAGGCGCGTTTGGCGTCTGGTTTCCTTGTCTCTTGTTCTCGCCTTCCTGAATCAGTTCGCCTATACCTACTATTTCGACTATCTTCACGCTCCCTCCGCCGCCCTTTGGCCGAGCGACGTCCTGGTATTTTTCTGGGCCGTGCCTGCCATGATGACGATATTCCTCAGTCCGGGAGACCCGGACGGGGAACTCCGCTGGCTGCGCTTCTGCGATTTCGTGCAGGTTTGTATCCTGGTGCTTGCTCTTGAGCTCTCGCTCCTTTATATCCCCTCCCGATGGCAGTCCTCCGAGCCAGCCATGTTCGTTCGCACCTTCCATGTAGCTGTCTTCTTCTTCGGCGCCTTGGCTCTGGCTTTCCTGGTGCGGGCCCTGCTCACTTCTCTCCCGACCGCGCGTGCTTTCTTCTTTCGGCTGGCAGCGTTCTTCTTCGTCTTCGGAATTACAACCAACATGACCCGCTACGCCATCGCTACTGGAACTTATCGGCAGGGAACCTGGCTCGATCTCCCGTGGACACTTAGCTATTGTCTTCTGGCTGTCATTGCCGCGACTTGGGCCGACACCAGTCAGCACTCGCCGGAGACGGTTGAGCCCTGGTCGCCGACCATGCAACTGCTGGCGCAGTTTTCTCCCTTGCTCATCCCCGCCATCGTTTTTTCCCTCGTCTTGAGAATCGCACAGGAGCAGTTCCTCTGGTCCGTTTTACTGGTGGCGGTCTCCTTCGCCGCCGCCAGCGTGCGGCTGTTCGTAGTTCAGAGCCAGCTGCTCCATAGTTCTCAGGAATTGCAGAAGAACCTCTCTCTTTTGCAGGGCATTACCGAAGGCACCACCGATTCCATTTTTGTGAAAGACTTGCAAGGCCGCTACCTGATGATCAATTCCGCCGGTGCTCGTCTGCTGGGGCGGACAGTTGACCAAGTCATCGGCAAGAATGACGTCGAGCTATTCACTTCGGAAAGCGGCCGCGAGATTATGGCCGCAGACCGGAAGGTCGTCGATTCAGGAAAGACTCAAACCTACGAGGAACTCGGAATCTCTGCCGGCGCGGCGCGGACTTATTTATCGACCAAGGGTCCGCATCGCGATTCCAGCGGCGAGATCATCGGCTTGCTCGGCATTTGCCGCGATATCACTGATCGCAAACACGCAGAGGAAGAGTTTCGCCAATCCCAGCAGAAGTTGCGCATTCACTTCGAGCATACCCCGCTCGCGTCCTTCAGGCGGCTGGCGCCAGGGAGCCCGTCAGTAAGGAGTTGGCTGTCGCCCATGATGACGGTCAAAAGGTTATTGAAGTCGTGGGCAACGCCGCCGGCGAGACGGCCAACTGCCTCCATCTTCTGGGACTGACGGAGTCTCTCCTCGAGCGCCACGCGCTCGGTTACATCCTGAACCAACGAAGCCCGCCGAGCGAGACGCGTGACCACGGCAGCCATGAGGCCAAGGTGGAAGATGTTGTGACTGATCAGCAGCAGCACCCGCTGCCTTTCTTTCGGAACCTTCTCCAGCAGCTTTACCGAATAATCCACCGCATCCACGATCGCCGCGCCCCCATCCCCCGGCTGCAGGTCCGTCAGTGTCTTCGCAGTCTGTTCGGAAATGCTGCTGAAGTCCTGCATCAACCGCACCTCACTGTCGAACTCCACAATTGCTACTCTTCCATGTCCTTCCGCAACCAGCGGGTCCAGCATCGCACTCAGCCCGCGGATCCGCGGAAACTCATAATTCGCCCGCCGCCCTCGCTGAATCGCAACTACCAGCGCCACGGATGAACCCTCTGCTGCCTCATCCAGATGCACTGCCTGTTCCACCCCATCGTCCTCGACGATAAAATCCTTAGCGGCAAGCCCATATACAATTTGGCCCTTCGCGCTTTCCACCAGCGCGGGAATCACTACCACATTCGATTGGCTATGGAAGGTCGTTTCTTGGGATAAAACTAAAGCCGCGCCGCCGCCCAGCAGAGTCAACAGAAGAAGATGTACCCCAGCCCGTCCCAGGCTATCCTGCCTTGCGTTTCTCGCCCAACACTTCATCCAGCGCGTCTGCTAATAGATGCGCGCGCCTCTGGTAATCGGTTGCACCGCTGTCCTGATTCCGCTTCAAAAGATGGTATTCATCCGCGATGTTCAGCGCCGCCAGTACCGCCAGTCGCACCGTATCGATCGTATTCGTCGCCTCGGCCACCGCCCGCATCTTCGAGTCCACATACTCTGCCAGCTTCAAGATGTATTCCGGATCCGACCCTCGCAGGTTATAAGCCTGATCGAAGATCTCCACCCGGACGCTGGCAGTCTGTGCCTCCTTCACCGTCGACTCCTTAGTAGCGGTAGCCATAACGTCTTGCTCCTGCTCCCCAGTTCCTTGTCATTTCGAGCGAAGCCGAGGAACCCGCTTTCAGCATCCATCCGTTCCGCCCTCAGCACCCGTCCATCACGCTAGCATCGGCGAAGCCCGAGAGCCTAAAAGCCGGGAGCGCCTAACTCGCCCGCTCCTCCGCAATCGACTCAATCTGCTCCAGCATTTTCTCCACGCGCCCGCGAATCTCTTCCCGCTCTTTCCGCAACTGTACTGCCTCGCGCCGCAATACCACCAATTGCTCATCGCGTTCTTCCAGTTGCTGCCGCACCCGCTGCACATCGCGCTCCGCCGCCGCCTGCGCCTGCCGCGCCGCTTTATACATCTCGATCGTGCGATAGATCTTATTTTCCAGAGCCTGAAAATCGTCCACCGCAGCCGATTCCGCCTCTCGTTCCACTGCATTCAAAGCCATGATTGCACTTTCCCAAGAAAGATTGTCAAACTTTCCCGCAGTATACTCCACCGCCCTGTGGATCGAACCATGGCCCGTTCGTGCCTGCGTAGTCGTGTCGCCACGAAATTCGCTATAATCCCCGCATGAAACATCTTGGATTTTCCTTAACCGCCCTCACCGCAATGCTGGCCGTCACCGCGCTCCCGAGCGTCGCCAAAACCCAAGTCGAACTCAAGGATGCCCAAGGCAAGTCCGTCGGCACCATTACTTTGTCGCAAAAGGGACCGGGTGTTGCCCTCAAGCTCAGCCTTCACGATCTTCCGTCAGGCGAGCACGGCATCCACTTTCATCAGAACCCAAAGTGCGATGCTCCCGATTTCAAATCCGCTGGCCCGCATTTCAATCCCGAAGGCAAGAAGCACGGATTGGAGAGTCCGGAAGGCCACCACGCCGGCGATATGCTGAACTTGACCGTTGACGCCAACGGCAAAGCTGAGAAAACCCTCGAAGACAAAGATGTAACCCTCGGCGAAGGCGCCCACTCCCTCTTCAGCAACGGCGGCACTGCGATCGTCATCCACGCCAAAGCCGACGACATGAAGACCGATCCCTCCGGCAACTCCGGCGACCGCATAGCCTGCGGCGTAATTACAAAATAGCCTGAGGGATGGTACAGATCATGTGGGGACAACCGCCTCGGCGGTCCACCGAGCGCAGCGAGGGCTCGTGTTCACTTCCGCGCTCGCAACCGCTCCAACTTCTTCGCCGCCTCGGACAAAGTCTCCGGACGTTTGCAGAACGCAAACCGCACCTGCTGCGCTCCATCCCGCGCATCCCGATAAAAACTCGAACCCGGCACCGCCGCCACTCCAATGTCTTTCACTAGATACTTTACGAACTCAACGTCATCCGCAAACCCAAACGCGGAGATATCCGTCATGATGTAATACGCTCCCCGCGGACGAAAACATTTGAACCCCGCCGCAGTCAGCGCCACCAATAGATGACCCCGCCGCACCCGGTAGCCCTCCGCCAGCCGCGTGTAATATTCCGCCGGCAAACTCAGCGCCGCCGCGCCCGCTTCCTGCAGCGGCGCCGGCGCGCCCACCGTCAAAAAATCGTGCACCTTCCGGATCGCATTCGTAATCTTCTCCGGCCCCACCGCCCATCCCACGCGCCATCCCGTCACGCTGTAAGTCTTCGACATTCCGTTGATCGTCACCGTCCGCTCTCGCATACCTTCGAGCGACGCTATCGATATATGCTCGGTGCCGTCATACAAAATATGTTCGTAAATTTCATCCGTGATCGCGAGCACATCGAACTCCACGCACAGATCGCGAATTAGTTCCAATTCCGCCCGCGTGAAAACTTTCCCAGTAGGGTTGTTGGGTGTATTTAGAATGACGGCCTTCGTGTTCTTGTGGAACGCCGCCCGCAATTCCTTCTCGTCGAAAGTCCACTCGCTCACGTCGCTCGCCGGTGGCCTCAGCTTCACAAATCGCGGCCGCGCCCCGCTCAGCACTGAATCCGGACCGTAATTCTCATAAAACGGTTCAAAAATCACAACCTCATCGCCGGTATTGCAAATCGCAAGCAAAGTCGAGATCATCGCCTCTGTCGATCCGCAACAAACCGTGATCTCTTTCTCCGGATCAACCGCAATCCCCTGCCATACGCCCATCTGCCGGGCAATCGCGTTGCGCAGATTCTTCGCGCCCCAGGTGATTGCATATTGGTTCACGTCGCCATCAATCGCCGCGCGCGCCGCCTGCTTGATCTCCGCCGGAGCCGCAAAATCCGGAAACCCCTGCGCCAGATTCACCGCTCCATAAAGCGCCGCCTGCCGCGTCATCTCCCGGATCACCGACTCGGTGAAATGCGAAACCTTGTCGCTAAGAAATTGCTTGGTTTGATTGGATAGAGAAGAAATTACGTCCGCCATAGGTGGCAGATTAGCACAGCGAAGTCACCCACGACTTGTCATCCTGAGCGGAGCATTTGCTATCGCGAAGCGAAAGCAAATACGGAGTCGAAGGACCGCTTGCCCGTCTCCGCCGTCCCAAGCCCTTCAAGGAGTTTGCACCACCGCGTCTAAACCCGCTGTACTCCCCCAAGCGCTTGCAACGCCCCAACGATCTGCGCCGACCACCGCGCAATCTGCTCATCCCGCAGCGTACCCTCATCCGACTGCAACCGCGCCCGCAGCAGAATGGAATATTTCCCGGCACCAATCGCCCCGCCCCGAAAAATCTCGACCGGGGCAAACGAACGCAGCGCACTCAACCGCAACCCCATCACCGCCCGCCGCATCGCCTCAAACTCCACCTCATCCCCAAACACAAAAGAAAAATCCCGTTCCACCGCAGGATACTTTCCCAACGCTGCGAACCGCACCGTCCGCAACCCCAGCGCATGCAACTGCTCGAGATCGATCTCCGCCAGAAAAACGTCCTGCCGCAACTTCCGCTGCGCCTTCACTCCTTCGCCGATCTGCCCGAACTGCGCCACCACAGCCTCATCCACGAGCGCCCGCGCCGATCGGCCGGAATGAAAGTACTCCGCCGTCTCTCGGTCGAAACTCAACTCGCGACCCGCAAACGCAGCCAGAAGATTTTCTACTTCACCTTTGAAGCCGCGAAACGCCTCGGCCGCAGCCGCGTGCTCACCCCTGCTCACATCCAACGTTTTACCTGCGGGCAACGATCCTTTCACTGCCGCCAGCGTCGCCCCCAGGCACAAGCGTGCCGGCTCAACCCGCTCCCCGTCCCGCATTTCATAGACCCGGCCCATCTCGAACAGTCGCACGTCCTCAGAATCGCGATTCAGATTCCAGGCCAGCATGTCCAGCATGCCCGGGGCCATCGAAGTCCGCATGACCGAAGCTTCCTCGCTCAGTGGATTCTCCAGCTCCAGCACCGAGGCAGACGAAAATCTCTCCGCGTCGGCATGGGAAACAAATGTCAGCGAAATCGCCTCGTTGTATCCCAGCGCTAAAGCTCGTCCGCGCAAAGTGGCGTCTATAGCCGCATGCGGCGGCTCAACCACCGCGCCGCTGTAAGCTGGCAAAGTATTCTCGAACTTGTCGTAGCCATGCAGCCGCGCGATTTCTTCAATCAGATCAATCTCGCGCTCCACGTCCAGCCGCCAGCTCGGAATCTCTACCCGAAACTCTGCGGTGCCCTGCCCTTCAGGGATCAGCGTGAAACCAAGGTTCTTCAGGATGCGGAAAATCTGTCCCGTATTCAGATTGCCGCCGAGGATCCGGTGCACCTCGGAAAGGCGCAGCACCACCGGCGCCTGGTCCAGCTTCCTCGAAACCACATCGACGGCATCGCCAATCAGTTCTCCTCCACCCGACTCCAGAATCAACCCTGCCACCAGATCGCACGACAAAGTCGTCGACTCAAAGTCCGCCCCACGCTCAAACCGGTGCGAAGCGTCGGTGTGCAGCCCATGCCGCCGCGAACTCTTGCGCACGGTGACCGGATCCCACCAGGCCGACTCGATCAAAATATTCCGCGTCCTGTCTGTGATCATCGTGTCGAACCCGCCCATCACCCCGGCAAGTCCAACCGGCTTCCTGGCGTCGGCCACAACCAGATCGTCGGAAGTCAGCGTGCGGTCGACGCCGTCCAGCGTCTTCAGCTTCTCGCCATTCCGAGCTCGACGAATAATCAGGCGACCACCCTCGAGCAAATCCATGTCAAAAACATGCGTTGGCTTCCCGATCTCCCACAGAACATAGTTGGTAGCATCGACAGCGTTGCTGATTGGTCGCTGATCTAGCAACTGCAAGCGACGTGCAATCTTCGCGGGTGATGGTTTGACTTTAGTCCCGCGGATGACCCGAGCAGAAAATCGAGGACAAAGCTGTGGTTCCTCAACTTGTATCGAAAAAGGCGCATCGTGCGACGATTGTGCTGACGGCTGAGAGCTGAGAGCTGAGAGCTGTTTCAGCGGCAAATCGTAAATCGCCGCCGCCTCCCGCGCCACTCCATAATGATTCATCGCATCGGGGCGATTCGTCCCGATCTCCATTTCGAAAACTGCGCCAGCGCCTGACCCACTGATCCCTTCCACTGCAATTCCGACGCCAGTCAAATCCTCAGCCAGCCGCCGGTCATCGACGGCAAGCTCAACAAACTCCCGCACCCATTGTGGAGAAATTTTCATTTGTGCTAAATGTCGGGTTCTCAGCGAACCCACAGAAGTTTTGTCATTCCGAGCGAAGCATGAGCTTCATGAAATGAAGCTCATGCGTAGTCGAGGAACCTGCTTCCCTCAGCACCGCAAGACACTCGCCACACTCATGCGAACTGCTCCAGAAACCTGACGTCTCCGTTGAAGAACAACTGCAAATCATCCACCCCATATTTCAACAAAGCGATCCGGTCCGCGCCCATCCCAAACGCAAACCCCGAAACTCTTCGAGGGTCATACCCGTTGTCCTTCACAAACTCAAACACATTAGGATCGACCATTCCGCATCCCAGAATCTCAATCCATCCCGTCTGCTTGCACGGACGGCAAGGGTCAGTCCCGCGCTTCCCACTCCCGCCGCAAATGAAGCAGGAAACAAACATCTCCGCGCTCGGCTCGGTGAACGGAAAAAACGACGGCCGGAAGCTGGTCTTCACGCTCGAACCAAAAAACTCCTTCATGGCATGATCGAGCGTCCCCTTCAAATCGCCGAAGGTAATGTTAGTGTCGACCGCTAGTCCTTCGATCTGATGAAACATCGGCGAGTGGCTCGCATCCGGAGGATCGTTGCGATGCACCGTCCCGGGAATCACAATCCGGATCGGCGGCCGCATCTTCTCCATCGTCCGAATCTGCACTGGAGAAGTATGCGTCCGCAGCAGCAACCGCTCCCGCTGCGCCTTCCCCTGCTGCCCCGCAATAAACAAAGTATCCTGCGTATCCCGCGCCGGATGATTCGGCGGAAAATTCAAAGCCTCAAAGTTGTAATAATCCGTTTCGACCACAGGCCCATCAGCAACGGAATAACCAAGCTTCTGGAACACGCGAACCATCTCGTTCGTCGTCTTGATAACAGGATGCTCTGCGCCGATGGGGCGTTTAGCTCCGGGGAGCGTAATGTCGACTCGGTTGGGGCCCACAAAGAGAGGATCGACAACAGTGGCTCCAGCCAGGTGGGCAGCCCGCATCTCAGGACGAAAAAGTTGAGACTGGTCCGGTTCTACCGAGGTGAGAACGCCTGCCATCTCTCTGACTGCTTTGGCCTCCCGCGCACCTTCGACGATCTCCGTAATCCGCGCCTTCAATTCATTCACGCGGATCCCAGTCTCCCGCTTCGCCTCCTTGGGAGCGCCCTTCAACCACAAATCATTGATTCGTGTCAGAATCCCGTTCTTTCGCCCCATCCACCGGTCGCGAAATGCCTTCAGTTCGGCATCGTTACGAGCCGCCCCCGCCTCGCCCGCGCACGCACGAACACACTCAGCAGCAGCCTTCTCTAATGCTTCCGCCGAATAATCCGTCAATTTGGAAACGGTATAGGCCACGTCTCTGCCGCACCTTCTATGTAAGAATTGTCATCCTGAGCGGAGCAAACCGATTCGCGAAGCGGATCGGTTCGCGGAGTCGAAGGACCCCTTGCACGTTTGCATCACCACCGGCTCAACAGGAGTTTCCCTCACGTTTACTAGAGCCAAAGCTCCCGGAAGCGAGAACGATTGTGACTTTGCCGCAGCCCGATAGCTGAAGCCCGCCCTAAGCCAGCGCGCCCTTGGCCTGTTCCACCAGGCTCTTAAACGCCGGCGCGTCCTTAACTGCCAGGTCCGCCAGGATCTTGCGGTCCAGTTCCACTCCAGCTTTCTTCAATCCGTGGATGAACTGGTTGTAGCTCAATCCGTTCAGCTTCGAAGCCGCCCCGATCCGCACGATCCAAAGCGACCGGTACTGTCGCTTCCGTTGCTTCCGTCCCGAATATGCGAACTTGAGGCCGCGCTCGACGGCTTCTTTGGCGGAACGGTACAGTTTCGATTTGGTGAGGAAATATCCGCTGGCGCGGTCGAGTATTCTCTTGCGCTTGGCGCGGCGTTTGGTTCCGCGTTTTACACGTGGCATGGTGTTCTCCTTTTTGCTGTCTCTTTATGGCGGCTGGAGGCAAGGACGATTCACCGTTGCGGCGATCTCTGGCCTCTTCACGCGCCTGCAGGCTCAACCTCAGCCCGCCATGCGGACCTTTGGTCCGCGTTTCCTTCTATTGATGAAGAAAGAATTCTTACTGATAGGGAATCATCCGCTTTACTTTGCGGAGGTCGCCGTCGCTTACCAGCGTGGCCGTTCCCAAGTGGCGTTTGCGTTTCTTGGCCTTGGAGCTCAGCATGTGACGCAGCCCGGAATGTCCGCGCTTCACCTTGCCATTGGCCGTCTTCTTGAAGCGCTTGGACGCGCCCTTGTGCGATTTTAATTTCGGCATAAGTCCTCGGAATCAGCTGCCAGCGGTAGATTTTCATCTGTCAGCTTTAGATATTAAACGCCAAATAAATTGCTCGTACATCCACCAGGCGAACCGCTAAGCCTGCGAAACCGGATCCGGAACCTCGGCGGCCAGAGCAGGCGCCTGTTGCTGCTTTTCCTTTTCTTGCGCCAGCTTCTTCTCCCGCTTCGCCTTCTGCTTGGCTTCTCGTTCTCTTTCCTTCTCCCGCTCCACCGCCGTCTTCTTCGGCGCCAGGATGGCGTGCAGCGTGTTGCCTTCCTGCCGCGGGCGGAACTCTACGATGCTCTGCGCTTCCACATCCTTAATCAGCCGCTCCAATATCGCTCGGCCAAGACCGGTCCGGGTCATCTCTCGCCCTCGGAAAAAGATGGTGGCCTTTACTTTGTCTCCGCCATCAAGGAAGCGAAGCACGTGATTCTTTTTCGTCTCGTAATCATGGTCATCCACATTGATGCGGAACTTGACCTCTTTTACAGTGATCGTCTTCTGATGCTTCTTGGCCTCACGCTCTTTCTTTTCCTGCTGGTAGAGATATTTCCCGTAGTCCATGATGCGGCACACGGGAGGCTGCGCGGTAGGCGAAATCTCAACCAGATCAAGGTTCTTGCTGCGGGCCAACTTGAGCGCTTCGAAGGGGGGCATCACGCCGATCTGTTCGCCTTCGTCTCCGATCACGCGAATTTCACGGGCTCGAATGCGGTCGTTGGTTCGAATAAAACGTTTGTCGATACGGTCCTCCGCGCTTTAAGCGACTGGGAATAAAGGATTATAACATGGGAGAATAGTGACGGCGGCCCAGTCCTGCAGGAGAGGGCCGGCCTAAAGACCGCGGAACATCAGTTCTTCCAGAGCCATCCGCCGGACCTGCCAAAAGTCGCGCTCCTCGCCATTCACTTTCAGCATGCAGTCACCTCTATCGCTGAAAGCCGCGGTCACCTCAAACATCGGATTGCTTTTGTCATCCCGCACTAAAATCGCATGGTCGGCGAGGACGAATACAACGGCCTGTTGTAGTTGCTGAGCCTTCAAGAGAACCGCAAATTCGCCACTATCCTCCTTCACGGAAAACTCGTAAGGAGAATTGCCGGGGCGCAGGCCGTTGCGCGTCTTAACGTCCGCTTCAACCTGCACTCTGAGGGCAGTGAAAACCTTCGGAAGGGAGCAGGAGGAACGTTCGGTTACCCAGTCAAACTTTGAAGCGCCATTCCCGGCTTTGCCGTTGTTTTCTTTGCGATTCTCCACTTTGCCGTTGTCGTCGTTCACGTTCCTCCACGCTTTCGCGGTGCTGGACTCTGGATCGGCGTAGATAAAATGTTGGCTCCATTCAGAGAAACAGTAAAAATCTGAACTTCGCTGCCCTCATACCTTCCACCGACCCTCTGACACTGTTCATCTTCGATAGTCCAAACCTCCGACGCCGTTAATTAAGGGCACTATTGCTCCGCCCCTGAGATGCTACATTTCAGGGATTGGTATATCTGTTCAAAAAGACACGGGTTGAAACCTGTCCGGCAGGGGTTGCTCCCAGTCCAGGCAGTAAATTCCTCTGGCCGGTTGAAAAAAGCAACCAGGCCACAATCATTTGCGTCAAAAACGGTTTATGGCGCTGGTCTCCAAGTCTCAGGGCCAGGTTTCAGGGCGTGCGGGAAATGCTACCAAGGAGAGGAACATTATGGCAAAGCTAACCAAGCCAACTCGTGATCGAATATCCACCAGCAAGTTCGCTTTCCCCAAGCAACGCAAGGAGCCTTTGGAGAACGCCTCCCACGTACGTAACGCGGCTGCGCGTTTCAATCAGGTGGAGGGCGTTACGGAAGCAGAACGACGCGCGGCATGGAAGCGGATCGAGTCGGCCGCAAAGCGTTACGGAGTGGACTTGGAAAAGTCCGCGTAACGCGAACACGGGCGCATTGCATGGGCTGAAGCACGAACTCTGCGACGGCGAGTGCTCGGCGCCATACTATCCCCATCCCCGCATGAGGTTTTGGCATCAGAGTTCCATGCCAAACTCAGCACGATTCGAAATGTCCTCGCCCGTTCACCCCGGACTGCGCACGCCCCCAGAGCCTTTTCCGGCCCCCATCAAAGAACCGCCGAACCCACCTGAGAGCCCAGATGGCCCGGTGCGTGAGCCCGATCCCGACAATCCTGAACAGATTTGATTTCCTGGTCGAAGCCAACGCACGCTACCCTCACCTTTCCGCAATTCGTAGGTCGGGGTCGAAGTCCCGCCCCTTCGGCTTCGCGGTTTGGGCGGCGGACTAGGGCTTCAGGGTCGTGGTGCGAATCGAGCCGGAGAGGGCCCCACTTGGGGGTTGCTTGAGGTAACGAAAGAAATGAGGTCGTCCCCACGGTTTCCAATATGCCGAATCCCAGGAGTCGACCCCGGGGCCTGAACTAAGCATGCTGAAAAAAGAATGCCGAGCGGGATTGACCACAATCCCGGCATGTCCGCGCCAGACGGCCAGGTCGCCGGGTTGGGGATTTGCCACTCGGCGGAATTCGTCAATCCCCGCGTAGAGGTCGGACGAGGGGGCATAGTCGTAGGGGAAGCCGGCGCGCTCATAGAGGGCGTGGGTCAGGTGAGAGCAGTCTGGGGCGTGATGACGGGAATCGAGTGCCGTGCGCACGATCGCCAAGCCCTCACGCCGGGAGAGCAGGCGGGACCCAGTCGTCTTGTGCGGACTTTCTTGTGCCCGCGCGGCCGGGACGATCAGCAGGCAGAGCAGAACTGATGATAGGGCGCTTTTGGCGGGTAACCGCATCGTCTGTTTATACCGCGTTTTCGTAAGGCGTAACAGGTCACCGGGGTGCCGGGCCTCCACGAAAAGTATCCTGACCTTAAATGCACCTTAGGGTGGAGAGTTTTCCTGGGGACACGGGTTCAACTCGGTCCCCTGCGCTCGTTGACTGGGGGATACTGCATCCGTAATATGAAGCGACTCGAAAGTCGAGCGTCTTGGGTCGAGTGTCTTGGAATGATCAACCAAACCGTCTCCCACTACCGCATCATTGAGAAGCTCGGCGGTGGCGGGATGGGCGTGGTCTACAAAGCGGAAGACACTCGCCTGCATCGTTTTGTCGCCTTGAAGTTTCTGCCCGATGAAGTAGCCAGCGACCCCCAGGCTCTGGAGCGCTTCCGCCGCGAAGCTCAGGCCGCGTCGGCTCTGAACCATCCCAACATTTGCACGATCTACGATATCGGTGAAGATCAGGGACGTCACTACATCGTGATGGAGTACCTGGAAGGCAGCACACTGAAGTACCGCATCGAGGGGAAGCCGATTTCGGTAGAGCAGTTGGTGGATTGGAGCGCGCAGATTGCGGATGCGCTGGATGTGGCGCACACAGCGGGCATCGTTCATCGCGACATCAAGCCCGCGAACCTGTTTATCACTAAACGCGGGCAAGCGAAGGTGCTCGATTTCGGACTGGCGAAAGTGGCCGCGCGTCCGCTGCCGCAACTGGAGCCAGCGGGAGTGACCCTGGCCACAGCGGCGGTGGATCCGGCGAACCTCACCAGCCCTGGCAGCACCGTAGGCACGGTGGCTTACATGTCGCCGGAACAGGCGCGCGGCGAAGAGCTTGATGTGCGCACGGACCTGTTTTCTTTCGGCACCGTTCTTTACGAGATGGGCACCGGACGGCAACCGTTTACTGGCAACACATCAGCGGTGATTTTCGATGCCATCCTGAATCGGGCACCCACTGCGCCGGTACGGCTGAATCCGAATCTGCCCGCCGAGCTGGAACGCATCATCAATAAAGCGCTGGAGAAGGAGCCTGATCTTCGCTACCAGGTTGCGTCGGAGATGCGGGCGGACTTGAAGCGTCTGAAGCGCGAGATGGACTCGGGAAAAAGTTCCGCAGCGAGTGCCGCGGCGATGATTGCAGAGCCGGCAGTGGCGGGTTCTGCGTCTTCATCAAGTTCGGCGAGAGTGCAGACGGCGGCGCCTGTATCTTCACCTACCTCGACCGCCGTTGCGGCAATGCCGACCGGACACAAGAGATGGCCGTGGGTTGCGGTAGCGATTGTAATTGTGGCCGTCGCCGGCGGAGTCTTTCTTTATAGTCATCACGCCCGTGCACTCACGGCGAAGGATTCCATCCTGCTCTCCGATTTTGTGAACACCACGGGCGACCCCGTGTTCGATGGAACGCTGAGGCAGGCGCTGGCAGTGCAACTGGAGCAATCACCTTATCTGAATATTTTTCCCCAGGAGCGGGTCCGCGACACGTTGCGCTACATGGGTCACTCTCCCGACGAACGAGTAACTCCGGACCTGGCCCGTCAGGTTTGCCAGCGCGAAGGCGTCAAGGCGGTTTTGAACGGTTCCATCTCCGCGGTGGGAACCCAGTATGTGGTTGGAGTGGAAGCGGTGAATTGCCTGACGGGCGACGACCTCGCGCGTGAGCAGATCCCTGTCGATAAGAAAGAGCAGGTTCTGGGAGCTGTGGGCAAGGTGGCTTCTAATCTGCGAAGCAAGCTGGGTGAGTCCCTGGCTTCTCTGCAAAAGTTCGACGCACCGGTGGAAGAAGCAACTACCTCCTCGCTCGAGGCTCTCAAGTCCTTCAGCCTGGGTGAGACAGAGAGAGACAAAGGCAGCGAGCAGACCGCGATTCCGTTCTACAAACACGCCCTTGAACTGGATCCGAATTTTGCCGTGGCCTATGCGCGGATGGGCCAGTCTTACGCCAACATCGGCGAGAGTGCGCTGGCTATAGAAAATACCAAAAAAGCATTCGAGCGACGGGACCGCTGCAGCGAACTGGAAAAGCTCTACATTGAGACCCACTATTACAACATTGTGACTGGGGAAACAGATAAGGAGTTGGAGGCGTTAGAGCTATGGCGGCGAACCTACCCGCGCGACGACATCCCGTCCACTAACCTCGCGGTTGGCTATGAAGTTACAGGGAAATGGCAGCAGGCTCTGGAAGAAGCACAGGAAACCATGCGACTGGCTCCCGATTCGGCGTTTAGTTACAACGCCCTGAGCGCGGCCTACCAGGGGCTCAACCGACTCGCCGAAAGTAAGGCAATCCGCGAAGAAGAGGTTCAGAAGAAAATCGACAGCGCCTTTGACCATTCCAATCTGTATGTGTTCGCATTCCTGGACGGAAGCGCGGCCGGAATGCAGCACGAGGTGGAGTGGGCGAAAGGCCGCCAGGATGAGTATGCAGTGGTGGAGACCGCTGCCGAGATAGACCTGTCTTCAGGCAAGATGGTATCGGCCAGGGCTGCTTATCAACAGGCGGTCGATCTCGAACGCCAGAGAAAACTCGAGGAAATCGCGGCGACAACCCTGGCGCGGGAAGCTGTTTTTGAGACGGAGGTGGGAAACTTCAAGGCTGCCCACGATGACGCTTCGACGGCGCTTTCTCGTTCGCGGACGCGCACCACTCTTGCCCTTGCAGGGCGGGCGCTGGCACTGGCGGGCGACGCACGAGAAGCGGAGGCCGCTGCCCAGGAACTCGTTAAGGAACATTCCACCGATACGTTGATCAATGCAGTCAACGTGCCGACCATCCGCGCTGGAATTGCTTTGAACCAGGGAAATCCCGGAAAGGCAATTGAACTCTTGCAAACTGCGACTCCCTACGAGTTCGGTTTTGCGGCTGGTGTCCAGCCCAACTACTTGCGCGGTCTGGCCTATCTGAAGCTTCATCGGGGAAAGGAAGCCGGGGTGGAGTTCCAGAAGATTCTTGATCATCCGGGCGTTTGCATGCTGGCGCTTCCCACCTGCCGACTGGCCCGCCTGCAGCTCGGTCGGGCGCGGGCGGAAGCCGGCGACACAGGCGGCGCCCGCACTGCCTACCAGGACTTTTTCGCTCTCTGGAAAGATGCTGATCCGGACGTTCCCGTCCTGAAGGAAGCCAAAGTAGAGTACACGAAGCTGCAGTAGTCTTCAGCGACAGGTGAGCGTGAACCGTTTTACCGATTGTGCTCCCGGCCACGGCCCGCGGAATTGCGTGTAATACACATAAAACTCTTTTCCGAGTATGGTCGGGTCATCGCCCAAGCCGATCGGCCCCGAGTAGCCAGCGATATTCGGGACGTAGCCCAACATGCCGAGGAAAACGGTGTCCGTCCAGTGCAGGCCGTCGATTGATTCCGCGTAGCTGTAGTTTTGCGAGTCGCTGTTGAGCATCATGTAACGGTGAAGGTAGGAGTTATAGGCGACATTGAGCCCGCCGCCGTAGCGCGCGTTAGCAAGCAGGTCGGTCGATGCACCGCCGATGCCCGGTTGATCCCACTTGCCCTCGTAATACTTGGAGAAGGGTGCGGCGTAGTGCTTTTCGCCACCGAATGCGGCTTTTAATACGGAGTCGATTGAGGCCCGGGCAACCGAAGCCATCGTGAAGACGCCATCCTTCAGCCAGTCCTGGAAGTAAATGTAGAAGTACTTGCCATCGGGCGAAGTAACGAGCGGAGGGTCGCCGATGGCGGTACTGGCCGGGCTGCCCTGGTAACTGAAAGGCATATTGAACCGGATGATCTCGCCGATATCGGTCCAGTGCTCGCCGCGGTCAGACGATATCGCCATACCCAACAGGAAATACGCAGGATCGTTGTATTCGGCGTGATAGACCAGCAGCCAGTTTCCCTCGCCAACTTGGCCCCGCGGGACCAGATAGACCGGCCCGCCCCCGATGTAGGTGTAGCAAAAGCTGTGCGGATAGTTTGTGGGATCGCAGTTGTGCGGATTTACCTTGGGCTCGGGATTGTGATCGATGACCACGTCAACCGGTGGCGCCGAGCCGAGCGGATTGTCAAGTGTGCCGGTAGTGCGTACGACGGACCCGGAATTGTTGTTGCCAACCTCGTGTCCGTGCCAGAGCTGGCGGAAATGTGCGCCGGCGTCGATGCTGAAAAAAAAGTAACCGCGGTCGGTCTTGAGTGCCGAAATTTGTGCGTCGGGCCAATCGAAGCCTTGGTTTTCAGTGATCGGCGGCTGCGCTTTGGTTCCGGCGTCGTAGCGCTGACGGGAAGAGACCACCTCGATGGGCGCCGACATTTTGGCTTGGCAAATCGGAGCGAGAGTCTGCGCCCTGGCCGAGCAGACGGCAAAGACGCCGACTATCGAAATTGCCGCGCCGGCGATCAATCGAGCACGCAATTGAAACATCCCGCTTGTACTTAATGTAGCCCTGGCATTGCCGATCGCCATCAAGGTTGAACCTCGAACACTGTGCCCCAGCCGTTGGTTCCAGCCTGCACTGTTGTACCGTAGAAATTGCCGGCCGAATCCGTTATCAACCCGCCCATGGGATACTGCCCGTCGGCATTCTCCCCGTTGGAATTCGGAGTGCTAAATCCGTACAAAGGTATTAACAAGCCATTAGAGAACTTAAAGACCGCGCCCTGCCCGCAGCAGCCACCGGATGAGGCGGTACCGTACAGATTTCCGGAAGCGTCGACAAGCAGGTGCGCATAGGGATTTGCGCCATCCGACCCGCCGGTGAACGTGTACAGGATGCTCTCGCGGCCATCAGTGTCCACCTTAAACAGAGTTCCTAGACCAAGAGGAGTGCTCCCCGACGCGCCGCCCGCCGCTGTGGTTCCGTACATATTCCCAGCTTTGTCGAGAACGGGCGCGTCCAGCGGATTCGCTCCGTCACTTCCGCCAGCAAAGCTGTGCAGCACTTTCTCGCCGCCGCACATGTCGATCTTGAACACCGTCCCAAAGCTATAAGTTCCGCCGAGCCACGTTGTGCCGTAGATGTTTCCCGACGAATCGAGCGCGACGCCACCGAGAGGGCTGCCGCCGTCCGGAAAATCGGCAAAGCGGTAGAGGACAGTCTCGCGGCCGTTGGGGCTGATTCGGAATACGGTTCCGCAGCCATGGCCATCGCATCCTCTGCCGCCGTACTGCGTCGTGCCATAGAAATTTCCGGCCGCGTCCTGCACCAGTCCCGCGTTCGGCCTGTCGCCGTCCGTCCCGCCAGCGAAACTGTGGATTATCGTTTCCTTGCCGGCCTTATCGACCTCAAATACCGTCCCGTGGCCGTGAGCCCCACCGTACCCGGTTGTGCCATACAGGTTGCCGGCTGCATCCAGAATTAGTCTTGCGGTTGGATTCCATCCATCGTACGCACCGCCAAAACTGTGCAGCACGGTTTCAGTGCCACTGGTGTCGAGCTTAAAGACCGTTCCACAGCCCGCGAAGTAGATGTCGCATCCCGTGCCGGTTCCGCCGAAAAAGGTGGTGCCGTACAGGCTGCCGGCTGCATCCCGCGTCACTCCAGCCTCGGGCGAACCCCCGTCCGACAAGCTCCCGCTGTTGTTAAATGCGTAAAGCTCAGTGAAGGCCTGTGCGGCCGCAGGTCGAGACAGGAACAGAACCGGAACAAGCGTCAGGAGCCCAACTAGAAAAGCGGGGACCATGCGAGTCTTGCTTGAAATACGACCCTGGGTTACGCCCATCTGACTTCCTTCTTGTTGGTTCGCGCGCAACGCCCGATCAGCGAGAATGCACGGCGATTCGTGCGAAGAGCTTCGGGTAACAACCCTGATCTTAAAGGAAAGTTTCCGGGTAAGTTAGAGACTTTGGTCTCTCTGCGGCACGAAGGCAAGAAAGCGCTCTCGGTTCATCCTCGGTTCGTCGGTGAGGTTGTCGGCAACAGATCGGCCACGAACGCCCCGTCTCGCACTGCCGCGACCCGCGCCGTGATCCAGCGATTAGGCTGGTGACGTCCCTTCAGATGGAGCTTTTGATAATTGTCGGTCAGCGCTTCGGTGAATTCTCCGTCAGCGTCCTCGTGCGCCAAGTTAAGAGTGATGGCTTGGAGCGATTCTCCGACCAGGGATTGCATGAATGCGAGCTTCTTCTCTGCGGCCAGGTCGCGCAGGATTCTGTTGCGCGCGCGGGCCACGTGGACTGGGACTTGATTGGGCATGCCTGCGGCCGGCGTGCCCGGGCGCGCGGAGTAGGTGAAGACGTGCAGGTAGGTGAAGGGCAACTCGGCGATGAGGCAGCGGGTGGCTTCGAATTCGGCGTCGGTCTCGCCGGGGAATCCAGCCATTACGTCGGCACCGATGGCGGCCGTGGGCATGGCGGCGCGAATCGTTTCAATCTTCTCGCGATAGTGCCAGGGCCGGTATTTGCGGTGCATGCGGCGCAACACGGCGTCACTGCCGGATTGCAGGGGCACATGGGCGTGTTTGGCGATGCGCGGCGAGGAAGCGACCAGCGCGATGAATTCGTCGCTCCAATCCATGGGCTCGACGCTGGAGATGCGGAGTTTTTCGAGATCGGTTTTTGACAGGATGGTTCGGAGCAGCTCCTCGAAATCCTGCTTCGGGTTCGCTGCTTCGAGATCACGTCCCCAGCGGCCGAGATTGATGCCGCTGATAACTATTTCGCGGTAGCCTGCGGATACCAGCGCGTTCGTTTCGCGAATCACCTGGGGTAACGGCAAAGACCGACTGTGGCCACGGACGCTGGGGATGATGCAGAAGGAGCAGAGGTTGTCGCATCCGTCCTGCACTTTGAGGTTGGGACGAGTGCGATCGGAGTGCTGAGAGCTGGCAGACTCGAAGACGGGAGCGGCCAGCAGTTCAGTGTGAGCGAATATGTCGGAAACAAAGATCGAGTCCTCAGTTCTCAGTCTTCGGTTCTCAGTTAAAGTCGAGACAGGAAGGAATGTCGTATCTTCGCGAGGCTTTTCACCGAGTACGATTTTGGCGAGTTGATGTTTGTGGGAATTGCCGATCACAGCGCTCACGCCGGGCAGGGCGGCAATCTCCTCAGGAGCGCGCTGGGCGTAGCATCCGGTGACGATAATTCTTGCCAGCGGGTTCTGGCGCTGCACACGGCGGATAGCGGCGCGGGCGTCCTGATCGGCAGAATTAGTTACGGTGCAGGTATTCAGTATTACGAGGTCGGCTTGCGTGGCCGAGGTGCGGGCAAGGCCGCGGGATTCGAACTGGCGTTCGAGGGCGGCGCCGTCGGCCTGAGTGGCGCGGCATCCGAAGTTTTCTACGTGGTAGGTGGGCACCTGACCATGGTAGCTCATACCGCTGCCCGCGCCCAATGTCGCGCTGCCTTCTTCGTCCGATGTCGTCTCAGGGTTCAGGAGGCCGCAGCGGTCTTCTTCTGCGTGAAACACTCGCGGCAGAAGATGGGACGGCCTTGCGTGGGGCGGAAGGGGACTGTAGTCTCCTTGCCGCATTGCGAGCAGGTGGCTCGAGTTTCTACGCGAGCGTAGTGGTGCCCGTTGCCCGGAGAGGGCGGGGCGGAAAGAACGGCTACGCGTTTGGACTTGCAGGTTTTGCAGCGCTTGGGCTCGTTCTTGAATTGTTTGTCGTGAAAAAACAGTTGTTCCCCGGCGGTAAAAACAAACTCCGCGCCGCAGTCGATGCAGGTCAGTACCTTGTCCTGAAATTCCATTGAGGATGGCTCCCTTGTGGGGAGTGGACAGTTCGACAAGGAAGCGAGCCAAACGCGCGGTTGTTGCGTCGCAAAAACCGCGACGCTTCGCGCGGCTCGCCCAGATCCTTCGCTGAGCAAAAAAAGCTTGCTCAGGGTGACAAACCGTTACTCCCTTGTGCCTGTGGCAGCACCCCGCCACACGCAGGGAAGGCGGTGGCACAGAGCAAACACAGGTTGTGTTACATCCCCCTCAAACCGCCCCTGGACTCGGCCCGCCACGCCTCTGGAACGAGGCGTGGGTACAGCTCTTCCTACTTGATGCCGAATAAATGATGAGTACTGAATAATCCCTGCCGCAGCTCTATCGGGTGGGGGCCAGATCGAGCAGGGTCGCCCCGGGATGGGCGACCCTTTACTGCTTCAGTCTTGCTCCTTGCGAACCTTTTTGCGAGCGCGCTTGCGAGCGAGCGCGGCTTTCACGCGTTTTTTCTCACCGGGCTTGAGGTAAAAGGAGTGGCGCTTGACCTCCTTAATAATGTCTTCCTGCTGCACCTTGCGCTTGAAACGGCGCAGAGCGTTCTCGAGGGATTCACCCTCTTGCAGTCGAATTTCTGCCAAACAGACACACCTCCAAACCCGTCCGGAAGGACCGAATAGTTATTACAAGGATTTGACTCGAAGTCAAGTGGGGAGGGTGAAAAAAGGGATTAGCCTGTGGGACAGCCGAGGCGGCTGTCCCCACAGAGTTTGTAATCTGGCTATGAGTTTCCCAGGTACTGCACGTGGACGTACGTGCCTAGTCTTACGTTGTAGGCGAGGTACCAGCCGTCGTGGTCGGGGTCTTCATAGATGACGATGTCGTCGCTGTCCCAGAGCCAGTCGCCGCAGAAGCCGATGTCATAGGGAGCGACGCTGAAATAGAAACCGCCGAACCAGAAGCGGTTGGGACCGCCTCCGCCGAGATGCCAGACGTGGCCGCGGCCGAAGCCGCCGGTGAAGCGTCCATGTTCCCAGGGATGATCGAGATGGTAGCTGGGGATCATCACGGCCGGTGTCGTGACCGATCCATTTTCCGTTGGAGTGGACGTGAGGAGCTTCGGGATGTCCTGCCTTGTCGCTATAGTGAGGGGCTGCGGGGACCGGCTTTGGGGTGCGCACCGGAGTCGGGCCATGGGCGGGGATGTTCTTCACGCCTCCGCCCACGGCGGCGCGATGTTGCGCAAAGGCTAACAGCGAAAACAGGAAACATACGGTTAGCAGTCCGATTAGTTTTTTCATGTTCGTCCTTTCCGAGAGTTCCGAAGGATTCTACTGTTCAGTAGTGGGTGGGTGCAATTGGGGCAGTGGTCAGTGGCCAGTGGTCAGTGACCAGTTAAGACGATTCCACGAATCCTCGTTCGACTGGCCACTGACCACTGATCACTGACCACTGACCACTGATCACTGATCACTGGCCACTGCCTTTCAGAAGATGAACTTCAGGCCTAGCTGGATTTGGCGGGGGGCGAAGGCGGCGTTGGGTTTCAGGAAACTCTGTGGTTGCTGGTAGTAGGCGGGATAGAAAATTCCGTCTACGTAGGCGGAGTATGGCGTGAACGTGGTGGCTTCGACGGTCAGGCCGCTGGAGGTGATTTCTACGCGCTGGTTGTCGCGATTGAAAAGATTGAAGGAGTCGGCGGTGAACTCCAGACGGTAGCCCTGGGCTACGTGGATCTTGCGGACGAGTCGGAGGTCGGTGGATGCGTAGTCGGGGCCGGTGAATCCATTGCGGCTGTAGCCGGGGAGGCGGTCGTTGTCGTAGTTGCCGTCCTGGTTGGGATCGCCGGAGACGGTGGCGTTGACGGGGCGTCCGCTGCCGGCGGTGACGATGCTGGAAATTTTCCAGTCGTTAAACATGTGGCCGAGGAGTTGGTGTTCGCGGTGAAAGGGACGAGGCTCGATCGAAAATGCCGCAACGAAGCGATTGCGCTGGTCGGTGACACTGGGGCCGCGCTCGCCGTTCGGGTTGTAGGAATTCTGGACGGTGGCGGGTTCGCCGGCTACGAGGGCGTCCTGGCCGTCGTCAATGGCCCGGGCGTAGGTGTAGGACAGGCGGAGGTATGTGCCGTGGGCCATGCGGCGGTTGATGGAGAGAGTCAGGCCGTTGTAGACGCTGGAGGCGGCGCTTTGAAATTCGTCGATGGAGCCGAGTTGGGCGATGGGTCGTCCTAGAGGATTGATGCAGGGTGGGAACGGGCAGGTCAGCGATTGGGTGTACTGCCATGTGGCGAAGGAGTCGACGGTGTAGTATCCGCCCTGAAAGATCGAGCCGGTGGAATCGAAGATCGGGTAGGTTAGCCCGACCGGCGGCGGGAGATTTACGTCGAGGGCTCGAATCAGATGTTCGCCGTGAACGTAGAGATAAGAGACGGCGACGGTAGTGCGGCCGGCGACTTCGCGCTCGAACGTTAGACTGGTTTGCTGCACGCGCGGGGTTACGAAGTTAGGAGCGAAGGCAGAAACGTCGTTGGTTACGCCCTGGGTGAACCCGGCGGGGAGACTGCACGACGCGGAGGTTAGCGGGCAGTGTACGAGCGGGTTGGGATAGGTGGGAAAGACTTGGTGGTCGTAATAGTCGGAGGTGTTGAGAAATAGCTGAGCGTCGGTGACGCCGTTATCGGTGGCGATGGCGGAGTTGTAGATCTGAGGAATGCGGACGTAGAACAATCCATAGCCGGCGCGGATTACGAGCGGGTGCGTCCTGCCGATGGAGTAGGCCAGTCCGGCGCGCGGACCGAAGTTATGAGGATTGAAGGGAACCTTACCGGCTGGCGGGAAAAGCGGGTTTGAGACCAGTCCGGCGGTGGTGAAGGTTTGAAGATCCCAGCGAACGCCTAGATTTATGGCTAGATGATCGGTGACGCGGATGGTGTCCTGGGCGAAGGCGGCATAGTCGTTGCTGTTGGGATTGGAGGAGGATGGGCCGAAGCTCTGCAGATAGTATTTCGGGACGGCGTGGGCATAGGCGCGGAGCGGCGTGAGTGGGAGTCCGGCTTCCATGGGCTCGAAGGTGAAGGGATCGACTTTGATGATGTCGAAGAGATATTCGCCGCTCTGCTGGCTGGGGAAGTAATCGTAGATCCAGGTGATTAAGGAGTCGCCGCCGAACTTCAAGGAATGGCGGCTGGTATCGAAGCTCAGGGTTTCTGCGAGCTGGGCGCGATGTTCGCGGGTGGCGCGGGGGAGTTGGTCGGAGCGTCCGATGCCGTCGATGATGTCGGTGACTTTAATCAGGGTGTCGTTGGTGTTGGTATAGGACTGGCGGAGATCGCGGGAAAACTGGGCACGGAGATGGCTGATGAGGCGCGGAGTGAGGCCTGAAGTGAGCGAAGCGGAACCGGTGTCGGTGGAAACGTCCTCTGTTCCGTTGTTGGAGATGGAATCGTAGGTCACCGGACTGGCGGGATCGAGGAAGACGTTGTTCGATCCCCAGTAGCGGGAAGAATTGTAGCGCAGGGCCAGCTGATTGCGTGGGGTGAGATTGATATCGAGCTTGGCGTAGGAGGCGTTGCCGATTTGCGCGGCGGGATAGGAGCCGGCCAGCGAACTGAGTTGGGCGGCGGCGGCGAAGACCAGGGCCTGGTCGCTGGCTTCATAGTCGCCGGGTGAGTAGGGTCCCGTTCCCGCCTGAGGCACGACCTGCATGGAGCCGTCGAGGAATTCGACTACGTCGGGGACGTGGAAGTAGTGTTGATCGAAACCGGCGAAGAAGAAAATCTTATTCTGTTTGATGGGACCGCCGAGGGTGGCTCCCCCTTGCTGCCGCTCGCTGTGAGGCTTGAAGGTCATAAAGGGATCGGCAGCGCCGCCGAATCCGCTGTCGCGGATGTAATAGAGGCCGGTGCCATGCCAGTGATTGGTGCCGGACTTGGTGACCACGTTGACGACGGCGCCGCCGGCGCGTCCTAGTTCGGCGCCGTAGGAATTGGAAGATACGCGGAACTCCTGTACGACTTCGTTGGAGAACTGGTAGGGGGCGCGATAGAGGCCACGGGCCTGGGCGAAGAAGGCATTGTTGAAGTCGCCGCCGTCGACCAGGAAGCTGTTCTGGAATCCGCGCAGGCCGCCGAAAGAGAGATCGCCGTTGGTGTCGGAGGTCAGGCTGCGCGGGTCCTGCGTCACGCCGGGTGAGAGCAGCATCAGATCAGAAAAGCGGCGGCCGTTGAGGGGGAGATCGGCGATGGCGCGCTCGTCAAGGAGAGTGGAGACGGCGGCGGGTTGAGTGTCAACCAGGGCAGGCGTGCCGCTGACGGAGATATGTTCGAGAGCACCAGCAACGCTGAGGCGGAATTGGAGCTCGGCGGCGGCGCCTACGTCCACGTGGAGCTGCGGCGTGATTTGCGGGGACATGTCTTTGGCTACGACGCGGGCGGAGTAGTCGCCGGGTGGCAGGAGATCGAGGGCGAAGCGGCCTTCGGCGTCGGAGGTAGCGGAGTAGCGTGCGCCCGTAGCCGTGTTGACTACTGCGATCGAGGCTCCGGGAATGCGCAGTTCGTGGAGATCTACGACGGTGCCGTGGATGGCGCCGGTGGCGGCGTCCTGGGCGCGGGTGAGCTGTGGTGGTAACAGTGATAAGGAGAAGATCAGGATGCTGAGCGGAATCCGCGGCATAGAGTGCCACCTGTGGCTGGAATTAGGCTCGGAGGGGTGAAGCCCGCGCGGGGTCCGGAGGCGAGCGGGTGAGGAAACCACATTCCTTTGTAGCATGAGGGGGAGTGGGCTGGCGGTGATGAAGCCTGTTTTTTTGGGATGCGTCCCGGAGTGGGAATTCTGCTTTACTGAGAGGAGTGGGGGCGTGCTATGTTCAGTGTTCCGTTGGCGCTGGGTGCGATGGTGGTGGCGGCAAGGTGCATAGGTCCTTCGGCGGGCAAAGGGCGCTCGCCTCAGGATGACACGTCTTCAGAACCATACTAAAGATCATGATTCGATCTTTTAAGGGCATGAGACCGGTGATTCCAGCCAGCTGTTACGTGGATGAGTCGGCGCAGATTATTGGAGATGTGGTCCTCGGCGAGCATGCGTCGGTGTGGATGAATGCGGTGGTGCGCGGAGATGTGTATGCGATCCGCATCGGAGCGCATTCGAATGTGCAGGATTGCAGCGTACTGCATGGCATGAAGGATCAGTATGGGGTGACGCTGGGAGAGTACGTCACGGTGGGACACTCGGTTACATTGCATGGATGCGTGGTCGAGGACCGGTGCCTGATCGGGATGGGATCGGTGATTCTCAACGGCGCGAAGATTGGGGCGGGGTCGATTATTGCGGCTGGAACTTTGATTCCGGAGCGGACGGTGGTCGAGCCAGGATCGTTGTGGATGGGCTCTCCGGGGAAGTTCAAGAGGAAGCTGGAGGAGAAGGACCAGGAATCGATCATGCAGTATGCGCGGAATTATTTGGGGTATGTGGAGGAGTATTTGCGAGAAAGATAGCCGAATCAGCCGTCAGCTAAAACGTGGTGCGTCCCGTAGGGACGCTTGATCATAGGCCGGCGTTTCAACGCCGGGTCTGCGTAGGCAGCAGGAACAGCGTCCCGTTAGGGATGCCTGAAAGAACTGAATGATTAAAGCAGTCCGAGGAACGCGAGACCTGCTGCCGCCCGAAACGGCGCTGTGGAATTTCGTGGAGTCGGCGGTGCGGGATGTGTTCCGCGTCTACAACTTCCAGGAAATTCGCACGCCGATTTTCGAGTCGACGGAATTGTTTGCTCGCGGCGTCGGGGAAGAAACCGATATTGTTGCTAAGGAGATGTACACGTGGGAGGATCGCGGGCGGGCCGAGAGCGATAGGGGACAATCTCTCACCCTTCGTCCCGAGGCCACGGCAGGCATCGTGCGTGCCTACATTGAGCACAAACTCTGGGATCGTGGTCTGAACAAGCTCTACTGCATCGGGCCGATGTTCCGGCGCGAACGCCCGCAAAAAGGCCGCTATCGTCAGTTTTATCAGATCGACGCCGAAGCGATTGGGCCGGCATCGGCGGGCAGCGATTCTCCGGCACGCGATGCCGAGTTGCTGGAGATGCTGGCTACCCTGCTCGACCGGCTTGGAATCACGGGATGGACTCTGGAGCTGAATTCGGTTGGGTGCGCGCAAGATCGCGCCGCCTTCAATGAGGCGCTGCGCAAGGCTTTGGAGCCGGCAGTGGGGAAGATGTGCGTGGATTGCCAGCGGCGTGCCGTGACGAATCCGCTGCGTGTCTTTGATTGCAAGGTGCCGGAGGATCAGCCAATTATCGACGCGCTGCCCCGCATCAGCCAGTTTCTGGATGAGGGATGCCGCGAACACTTTGAGGCGGTGCAGGAAATTCTCACCAAGGTGGGCGTCCGATTTATGCTAAATGACCGCCTTGTGCGCGGACTTGATTACTACACTCGGACTGCGTTCGAGTTTACGCACGGGGCGCTGGGTGCGCAGAACGCGATCCTCGGCGGCGGACGCTATGATGGGCTTTCCGAGGCGCTGGGCGGGCCCGCCGCTCCGGGGATCGGGTTTGCGATTGGGGAAGACCGGCTGGTGATGTCGCTGCAGGAGTCGGCTTCGGCAGAGGGCGTGGTGCGGAAGCCGGATGTGTACGTCGCTCCGTTAGGCCCCGGGATGAACGGCGAAGCGGCGCGGCTGGCACGGGAGTTGCGACGGCATGATCTGGTAGTGGATTTGGGAGATGAGAGCTTCCGGCTGAAGAAATCGTTTGAGGTGGCCACCAAGGCGGGTGCCAAATACATTTTGATCGTGGGCGAGAATGAAGTGAAGGCGGACGCATTTGCGCTGAAGAATCTGGCCACGGGCGAGCAGGTTTCAGTACCGCGCGCGGATTTGGCGCGGAGGATTCAGGAGTAGCCATGGGCAGAACTCGTTCCATGATCGACGGTGTTGCTCGGCGGTTTATCGAAGCGCAGCACGTATTCTTTGTTGCCTCGGCGCCGCTTGATGCTGGTGGGCACATGAATCTCTCGCCGAAGGGGTTGGACACGTTTCAGATTCTGGGGCCGACTACCGTAGCCTACGTGGATTTCAACGGAAGCGGAGTGGAGACGATCGCTCACCTGAAAGAGAACGGCAGAATTATTCTCATGTTCTGCGCGTTCCAGGGGCCGCCGAATATTTTCCGGCTGTACGGTCACGGGCGGGTTGTCGAGCAGCATGAGGCAGAATTCGCGGCGCTGGCGGATTCATTTCCTCCCTGCGAGAACGCGCGCTCGATTATTGTTGTCGAACTGTACGCGGGTTACGGACTCGTGCGGATACGGCGTTCCTCTTTTTAAGTATGAGGGCGAGCGGCAACAGCTCCATGCCTGGGCGCGGCACCGCGGGGCGGAGGGATTGAAGGCTTACCGGCAGGAGAAGAACGGACAGAGTATCGATGGGCTTCCAGGAGTATCGGGGTAGGGTTCTGGTAGCCGGCAGAGGGACATTTCATGAAAGTGGGTTTGGTATTTGCGCGATCTTTTTATTAGCCAGCGCCGGTCCAAGTGTCGCCCAGGCTGCTCCGGCTAGGGTTCTTAGTCCACTGGAGCAGACTTTGATGGCCAGCGAGAAGAGTCTGATTGAAGCCAAGAAGAAAGATGACGGCGCATTTTTCAAGCGAACGCTGAGCGAGGATTTTACTTTGGTCGGGGTGGATGGCGAACTGCATCAACAGCAGGAAGCTGTGGATGAGCTGGGCGATTCCGGTCTGCTGGAATTGACCGCTTACGACATCAAAGTAGTGGCGGTGGGTGAGAACGTGGCGATCGTTACTTACGACGCAGTCGTGCGCAAGGCGCCGGAAGAAGACCAGGGGCCTCCGCCGCGCTATCAGCATTTCAGTTCAGTGTGGGTGAGGCAGGGAGACACGTGGAAGCTAAAGTTTCATCAGGCTACGGCAGCGCATTGGGGTGACTGGTAGGCTCCCGGCTTTCGCGTTCCGTCCGGAAGCGGCTTCCCTTGCGGTTTTACCGCTTTCGCTTTTTGGCGCGGAACGTCTAATCTTTAGATGGTCTCAATTCGCGGTCTCTAAACTCTTCGAGGAGAAACGCAATGAAATGGGCTGGAATAATTCTGATGGCTGGGCTGGTCTTGACGGCTGTCGCGATAGCGCAGGAGGGCGCGCCCAAACCCGCTCCCGAGCACAAAAAGCTCGACATGCTGGCCGGCTCTTGGGTGTTGGAAGGAGACGTAAAGCCCGGTGCCATGGGGCCGGGCGGGAAAGTTTCGGAGACTGAGAAGTGCGAGTGGATGGAAGGTGGATTCTTCCTGATATGCCACGTTGATTTCAAAAGCGCGAGCTCGGGCAACGGGTCAGGCCTGTCAGTGCTCGGGTATTCGACGGGCGAAAGGGCCTATACGTATCGCGAATTCAACAGTTGGGGCGAGTTCGAGGATTCGAGAGGTACGATCGAGGGCGACACCTGGACATGGACCAGTGACGAGAAAATGGGCGACACCATGATGAAGGGCCGCTTCACCATGAAGTTTACTTCGCCGTCGTCGTACACCTTCGCTTATGAAATGTCGCCGGATGGGGCGAAGTGGACGACCGCGGTCGACGGAAAGGCCACGAAGAAGTAGTTGTCCGGCGGGTCGTGTTATTTCAGGCTCGGCCTCTCGCATTCCCTGAACCGTTCTCCCACCGTTTATAATCTTTGATTCGGCTTTCCGCCGCATTCTCACCGTAAGGATACAGCTTGCTCGATTTTCTCGGCGATCTACGAAGAACCCATATGTGCGGAGCCCTGCGCGCCTCCGACGCCGGCAAAAAAGCCGTCCTGATGGGGTGGGTGAACAAGCGGCGCGACTTGGGCAGCCTTATTTTTGTTGACCTGCGCGACCGCACCGGCGTGACGCAGGTGGTGATCAATGCGGAGCGCGACGCGGCGATCCATAAGAAGGCAGAGGCTCTCCGCAACGAGTACGTCATTGCCGTGACGGGCACGGTGAAGCTGCGCGATGCCAGCACGGTGAACAAGAACATTGCGACCGGCGAAGTCGAGCTGGTGGCCGAGGAGTTGCGGATTCTGAATGAGTCGAAGCTGCCTCCGTTCTTGCCGTCAGACACGGCGCTGACGAATGAAGAGACGCGGCTGAAGTATCGCTACATCGATCTGCGGCGCGAGGTGATGCAGTTCAACATTGAGTTGCGGCACAAGGTAGCGAAGGCGATCCGGGATTATCTGTCAGGGCAGGGATTTTTCGAGATTGAAACCCCGTTCATGACCCGGTCTACGCCGGAAGGTGCGCGCGATTATCTGGTGCCGAGCCGGGTGCAGCCGGGAACTTTCTATGCGCTCCCGCAGTCGCCCCAGCTGTTCAAACAGATCCTGATGATCTCGGGTTTCGACAAATATTTTCAGATTGTGCGCTGTTTCCGCGACGAAGATTTGCGCGCTGACCGCCAGCCGGAGTTTACCCAGATCGATTTGGAGATGTCGTATCCACAGCCGGAGCGGGTTTGGGAAGTGGTAGAGGGATTTCTGACGTCGGCTTTCGCCGCGGCTGGGCATGCGATCAAGACGCCGTTTCCGCGCATGGATTATGACGAGGCGATCCGGCTGTATGGGATCGATAAGCCGGACTTGCGGCTGCCCGCCTTCACCGATGTTCGGGAATGTTTTTCGGCCGAGAATCTCCAGGAGCTAGCAATCAATGCGAATCTGCCGGTAGTTGCGATTCGCATGCCGAACGCGGGTGAGCTTTCGCGCAAAGAGCGCGATGACATCAAGCCGATGTTTCACTCGAAGGGCGGGGCGAAGATATTTGAGGACTTCAAGCGCATTGCAAACAAGTTTCCGGAAGCCGCGGTGGCAATCGCGAAAAAGACCGGCATGGAAGAGAACGATCTGATCGTGCTAGTCGCGGGGTCCGCGCAATCTGGCTCAGCACAATCTGGTTCAGCGCAAGGCGGCCCGCAGGCGCATCGCAAAGTCACGCCGCAGGAACTGGCGATCTACGCGCCCGCAGGCTTGCTGCGTCTCGCACTGGCGCAGAAGTATGCCGACCGCCACGGAATCTTCCAGAAGACCGGCGATCCGGCCAAGGATTTCCGGTTCTTGTGGGTTACGAACTTTCCCATGTTCGAGTGGGATGAGGGCGAGAAGACCTGGATGGCGGCGCATCATCCCTTTACCTCGCCCCATGAAGAGGACATGGTGAAGCTGGAGTCCGGAGTGGAAGCGCTGCACGACCCGCTCTCTCCGCTGAGCGCTGTCCGCGCGCTGGCGTATGACGTGGTACTGAACGGCACGGAGCTGGGCTCGGGATCGATTCGTATTCACCGCCAGGATGTGCAGAGCCGAATCTTCCGCGCACTGGGCATGACCGAGGAAGAAGCGCGGGCGCGGTTCGGATTCTTCCTCGAAGCGCTTGAGTACGGCACGCCTCCGCACGGCGGGATTGCACTGGGTCTCGACCGAATCGTGATGATTCTCGCCGGGGCGGAGAGTTTGCGGGAAGTGATTCCGTTCCCGAAGACGGCGCGGGCCGTGGATTTGATGGTGGATGCGCCGACGCCCGTGAGCGAGTCGCAGTTGAAGGAGTTGGGGATCGCAATTCGTAAGGTAAGGGACTAAAGAGGAATTTGCCTTTGGGTGGCGCGGCCCCCTACACCCCCAACCAAGAAATCCACAACCACTTGTGACATCTGACCTTGCCCCTCACTCTCGATATCTCTCATACTGAATCCAAATCTCTAGGCGCTCTTTGACAACCGAATACGACCACCTAACTCCAATCAATCCAATGTTTTGCGGATAAGTTCTTTCGAATCAATATTTTAGTCAGATTCATTGCGGACTGAGGTCTTGCAAGCTGCTGATTCAAGGGAATTAAGAAGATTTGATCTGTAATTTTTTTTATCTGGATCTGATGGCACTGCAAGGCCGGAACTACAGTCAGCGCCAACTATTTTTTGAGCCGAGAAACCGCTAATTCTTCCACTCGCGCCAGCACTTCATCCTCACCCAGCTTAGTGGAGTCGATGACAATCGCGTCTGCCGCCGCTTGCAGCGGGGAGGTTTTGCGGGTGCGGTCGCGGTGGTCGCGTTCGCGCAGGTCGGCGGCTACGCTGGCGGCTACCTCACCTTTTATTTTTTGCTGTTCCATGCGGCGCTGCTCGCGGACTACCGGGTCGGCATCCAGAAAGATTTTCAGGTCGGCATCGGGAAAAACTTTTGTGCCGATGTCGCGGCCTTCCATGACCACGCCACCGCCTGCGCCCATCTCGCGCTGACGGGCGACCATCCAGGCGCGCACTTTGGGATGGACGGAGACGCGAGAGGCGGCTTCGGTTACGTCGCGCTCGCGGATGCGCGAAGAAACGTCGTGGCCGTCGAGCAGAGTGCGGTTCCCGCCTACCGTGGGCTCAAGCTGAATACGCGATTCCTCGGCCAGTTTTACCAGCGCGGGTTCGTCGTCGAACGAGATGTCGTGGTCGATGGCTTTCAGCGCCAGAGCGCGGTACATCGCGCCGCTCTCGAGGTTCACGTAGCCGAGCTTGCGCGCCAGGCGGGAGGCGATCGTGCTTTTGCCCGCGCCCGCCGGGCCGTCGATGGCGATGATGAGTTTGCGTTGAGGAGGACCCGTCATCGTGAGGAATGAGCATTGTACACGGAGGCAAGGAGGGCTTTACCAGGGGACACAGAGGAACGCGACACAGAGGAACACAGGGTAAAGCGGATAGCCACATAAGTCTAACGTAGCCGCGCTTTTTCCTTCGCTCGCGGGAGCGGGCGAGGACTCGACACCACCGGTTCCTTCGCGGGAGTGATCTGCAACATCGATCGTCCGCTGACGTGGACGAAGCTCAGTTCGCGGGCTGCCAGCAGGGCGTTTACCGCTTCTTTCACGCGGGAGCGGGCTACGAAGTTTCCAAAGAAGGTTTCGAGGTCGGTCTGCTCGGCGGCGATCACGCAGTCCAGATATTTCGAGAGTAGAGCGGAGAGCGCTTCCTGGACTGAGAGTCCTACGCCTTCGCGGACGGCATCGGGCGACCAGCGGTAGAGCAGGTCCCAGAACGAGCCTTCGCCGGGCTTGTAGTCGACGCGCGTAATGCGCAGCTTGGCGAGCAACTCTCCCAGCGCCTTGTCGAGAGCAGCTAACGAGACGCTGCCGCCGAGCGCTTCCTGCAGTTTTTGTTTGGAGATGGGACCGTCGCGGCGGATCAGTTCGAAAGCATCGCAGGCGAGCGGTGAGTAGGGAGATCGCGGTCCCTGCTTGGGTGCGAGTTTGGGATTGCGCTCGCCCACCAGGGCATAGAAATAAGGAAACACGGAAGCCGCGACCAGGAACGCATTGTTCTCGTCGAACAGGTTCGCTTCGTAAGCCGCGCGCTCGCGCAGCAGGCGCACCATAAGATCAGTCGCGGCCAGGGCGCGCGGATCGGAATAGGCATGCTGCCAGGTGGGGAGACGATTGTCGGAACCGACGAAAGCTCCGATGAAGGTGGGCACGGGCATTGTCGGCCGGACGGGATACATCAGACAGAATCCCACGGCCTCGACGAAACCGCGCGCCTCTTCGATGGTGCGGATGGGCTTGCCATCGAGGCGCCACTTTTCACTTCGGAGTTGCTGGAGATCGGATTCGGTCATAAACAGCTGTCAGCTATCAGCTCTCAGCTTCTAGCTCGCAATCGCTCAGGTTTGGCTGAAAGCCGATGGCTGATACCTTCCCTGAAAGCTAGATTCTCTTGAATGCCTTCTGAATGTCCTTTACAGAATACCGCAGGACGACTGGCCGGCCGTGGGGGCAGGACATGGGGTGGTCGGTTTTCGCGAGTTCGGCGAGGAGCCAGTCCATTTTATTTTGCTCGAGCGGCATGTTGACCTTGATGGCGGCATGGCAGGCGATGGAGGCGGCGATGCGGGCGCGAATCTTTTCCAGATTCAGGGATTGCTCTTCGCGGGAGATCTGATCGAGGAGTTCGTGGAGCATGTGCTCGACGGCGGCAGTGTCCACGCCAGCGGGCGCGACCTTCACGGCTACGCTGCGGGCGCCGAAAGGTTCGGCCTCGAAACCGTTGTGCTGCAGTTCGTCGGCTATTTCTGCAAAGACGGCCTGCTGCGCAGGAGACAGCTCGAGCACGATCGGCATCAGCAGGCGCTGGCTCTCTACTTTCTGCGCGGTGCGCTGCTTCAGGATGCGCTCAAACAGCACGCGCTCGTGGGCTACGTGCTGGTCGACGATCCACAAGCCATCTTCGTTGACCGCGAGGATGAACGAATTGCGGATTTGTCCGAGAGGGCGGAGAGTGGAGAGCGCGGCCAGGGTTGAGTCCTGCTCGCCTGCATTGTCATTCTCCGGCCCCGTGACATCAATCGCCGGGGCGCAGCCGTTGTCTGGGATGGTCTCTGGAATCGCTTCGGAGAAGCGGCTTTCGAGTCCTCGGGCTACTGGGATTGCGGCGTTGGCTTCGACCGCGATTCCGCCTTCAAACTGGAAGCGCGCGGAAACTGGCGGGGCCGTGGGCGCTTGCAGACTAAATCCGCTTGCAGGCTCGTACAGCGGGCGGGCGGGAGCTCCCGAAGCGGCGGCCAGGTCGGAGGGTGGCTCCCACTCTCGTGCGCCTGGGGTCAAGCCGGAGCCGGCGGTGGCGTGAGCATGAATCTCGGTGGTGAATTGGGGTGCGGGGCGGGCCTTCATCAGAGCTGCGCGCACGGTGTCGCGAACGAAGTCGTGCATCACACCGGGTTGCCGGAAGCGGACTTCTGTTTTGGAGGGATGAACATTGACATCGACCTCGCCCGGGGGCAACTCCAGAAACAGCAGCACCACCGGGAACACGGTCGGCGGGATTATGTTGCGATAGGCCTCGGTCAACCCGTGCTGGACGAGGCGGTCGCGAATCAGGCGGCCGTTGACGAAGATGAAGATGGAATTGCGATTAAGCTTCTGGATCTCGGGCTTCGAAACGAAACCATGGAGGCGCATCTCGCCTGGTTCTGCCGGACTGGCAGGATTGCCATTCTCATCTTCTTCTTGTTCTTGGCGCCGCCACGGCGGGGGCTGGGGCAGGCCTACGCGCTCGAGGGCCTGCACGGCAGCGACTGGAATCAACTGATCGAGGGTTTCCTTGCCGAAGACCTGATAGACGCGCTCACTGTATCCGGCTACTGGCGGGGCTATCAGCATGGCACTGGTAGCGGAATGCAATTCGAAATGCTTTTCCGGATGAGCCAGCGCGTAATGGGTGACCAGCGATGCAATGTGGGAGAGTTCGGTTGATTCTGCCTTCAGAAACTTTTTGCGGGCGGGAGTATTAAAGAAGAGGTCGCGAACCGTGATGGAGGTTCCTTCGGGCAGGCCGGCTTCTTCGACGCGCGCCATCTTGCCGCCGTTGATTTCGAGGATGGTTCCGGCTGAGGCTTCTCTTTCTCCTGACGACTCCACGGCCGCGCGGGTTTCCAGGCGCAGGCGGGAGACCGAAGCGATCGAGGGGAGGGCTTCGCCGCGAAATCCCAGCGTGGCAACGCTCAGAAGATCCTCGGCGTCCTTGATTTTCGAGGTGGCGTGGCGTTCGAAGGCGAGCATGGCATCGTCGCGGACCATGCCACATCCGTTATCGGTGATCTGAATCAGTTTCTTTCCGCCGGCTTCGACGCTGATCTTCACGCGGGTTGCGCCTGCGTCGAGCGCGTTCTCGAGCAGCTCTTTTACTACCGAGGCAGGGCGTTCCACAACCTCGCCGGCGGCGATCTTGTTGGCTACGTGCTCGGGGAGGACATGGATGCGGCCCATGGAAGCAGTTCTCAGTTCTCGGTTCTCAGTTCTCAGTGGCTGTGGGGACAGAGTCAGTTTCGCAGATGGTGGAGTGGAAGGCAAAGATTGTGAAGGCACGGAAGGCGGAGCAAGGCTTGCGCCCTGCGTCGGAGGACTTGGTTAGGCGGCGTAGCCGTGAGGAAAAGAGGTTAAAAGGGCGGGGTAAAACGCCCTACGGGGCTTGTTAGCGGCTGCCGGCGGGCAAAGGGATCCTTCGACTGCGCATGATCGTCCTTCGGACGACCAAGCTTCGCTCGGGATGACAAAGGGGCCGGCATCCAGCTAGTTCTCTGTGGGTTCGACTTTGGATTTGGGCGGAGGCAGGGCTCTTGCCGGCTTGGCCGGGGTTGCTGGAGCTGCGGGCGCTGCTGGGGCGGCCTTGGCTGAGGTCTTGCGGACCGCGATTCCGTCGTGCTCGTTGTTGAGCACGATGTGGGAAGCGCCGTTGCCCACGGTGCCGGTGGCTTTGGCCTCGCGTTCGCCGTTGTCAATCTTCAATTCGGGGAAGTCCGACTGGATCTCACCGTCTCGAGTGTGGGCGTCGACGTGGAAGCCGGCCTTGTCGGGCACGCTCAGATGAATGTCGCCGTTGCGGCTGTCGATTTGCACGTTGCCGAGAGAGCGCATGGAGACTTCGATGCCGCCGTTTTCATCCTGCACGCGGACATCGCCGGAAACTTCGTCCAGGCGAATCTGCTTGGAGCGCGTGGAAAGGTGCAGGGGGCCGGCGAGCTGGTCGGCGTGGAGGTCATCGGAATCAAGGTCGAGATCGCCATCGAGGCGCGAGAACTCGAGGTCGGTGCGGGATGACTTAAAGGCAACGCCTTTGCTGATGCGGGCGAGTTTGACGCTCTCCTGGAATTCGCCGTCGAACTGGGCGGCTCCCTTGATATCGGTGACGGAGACTTCGTTCAGGCGGCCGTCGATGTGGACGTCGCCGGTGATCTGCTCGACCTTGGCGGAACTTTTTTCGAGATTCAGTTTTACATTACCGGTGACGTCTTCGACCGAGACGTCACCGTGCTGGTTGTTGATCTCGACCTCGCCATCGCGGCCGATCACGGAGACTTCGCCCCAGCGAGAAGTTACCTGCACGCTCATCTTACGAGGGATGGAGATATCGAGATCACTTTGCACGGAGTGATTGCCGGCGGCTTGAGTTTTGGCGTCGAGCGTTAACAGACCGCCGGTTGCGGTGAGGGCCGGCTTAGTTTCCTGGTTGTATTTGTCGGCGTCGCCTTGGCCATCTGCGCCCACGCGCTTGCGCACGGTGACGGAGATTTTGTTGTCGGTGGAGGTGGTGACGCGGACGGCGCCGTGGTCATCGTTGACGCGCAGACTGGTAGTGGCTGGGGGGACGTCCTGTTCGAGGTGGTCGTCGAAGTTGAAGGTTTCGCCGAAGATGTTGTCGAGGTCGCCGTCGTCGATGTTCATGTTGTCGCGAAGCTCGCCCCAGTTGAAGCGCGCTGCCTGGGTGGCCATGAGTCCGCAGACGACGATGAAGATGACCAGGAAAACGCCGCCGGCGCCGATGCCGGGAGCGGGCACGCCGTCGCGCTGCGCTTGCTGGTACTCGACGAGTTTGATAACGCCCCAGAGGATCAACAGCGCGGGCCAGTAGTGAGCAAACAGGGTTCCCAGCCTCATCCAGGAGAGCATGTGCAGGTTGCCCAGCAGGAAGACGATGCCGATCACGATCAGAACCACAGGTCCGGCGAAAGAGCGGCGGCGCGGGCGCGGTGGAAGGGGCGCGGGTACAGGATATTGAACCGGGCTGGGCTGACCGGGATTAGGCTGAAGCGGGCTAGACATGGCGAACCTCCCCGGAAGAAGAGTTTGCTGCCGGTTCCTGCGGCGGGGGTGGTTGAGGCGGCGCGACAGAACCCGGACCCGGGGGTAGCGGACCGACGTGTCCGTCGGACGAGGCGTTGCTCTGCAGCAGTTTGACGACGCCGACGACGAGAATCCATGCCGGCCAGGTGCGGTCAAGATTGGCAATATTCATGGTGTGGAACAGGAACAGGATGCCGGTGGTAAGCACCATGGATGGGCCCATCAGCCAACGCGTACTGCAACGTCCACAGCCACAGATTCGCTGGGAACGCTCCCAGTTCCGGTAAAACATCCAGCCGCCGAGGAAGATGAGAATCAGCGGCCAGAAGCGTTCGAAGCCGTATTCCATGATGCCCATGGTGTGCAGCAGGAAGAGCACGCCTAAGCCGATCAGAATCACGGCGCCGACGGGCAGCTTGCCGCTGTCAAACTTCTCGCCCATGCTGAAGGTCTGGCCGAGGCCCATGGGATCGGGTGCGGGCTGGCCCTCTTGAAGAGCGCGGGCCGTTCGCACGGCATCAATGATCTGGTAAACGTAGAAGAAGGCGATGCCGATGCCGAAAATCCAGTCCCAATTCCCGGCGTGATCCGAACCGAAAATGAGCAGGGCGAAGATGAGCAGGTGCGCCAGTCCTTTGGCGTATTGCGAGCAGTAGACGGCGCCGACGCCGAAGGGAAAGAATCCGGCGAGGATGCCGGCTAACGCGGGATTGGGGCCGTGGCCCGGCGAAGGCCTTGGAACTGCTCCTACTGGTGGATACACGGCTGGCGGAGGTACAAATCCGGCGGCCGGGGCGGTCCCTTCGAGACGAGCTGCGAGGCAGGGCTCGCAGTAAATTACTCCGCGAACGTCGCGGGTGCAGTTTCCGCAAAGGGGCTTGCCACAGGTGCGGCAGAAAGCCACTGCGGCAATATCTGTGTGCGTGGCGCAGTTCATACGAACCTCCTGTACGTGGTCACCGACACTACAGGCAGATCCGGATTTAGCGGATAGAAAACAGATGGACCCAGAGGAGCGCGGGCCAGAATGAGATGGTTCTCGTTCTGGCTGTAATCGCGATCCTGCTTCTGCTCGGGCTGTTGTGTTGTGTCGTTCTTGGGATCTTTCTTTTCTTTATCTTTTTCCGGCGCGGCTTCACCCGAAGGCCGGGCGGGCTCGACGGTGCGCTTGAGTTCGCGCACGCGGGATTCCACCTCGTAGACGAACCGGATGTTTTCGTAGTACCGGACTACGCGGGCTTGCGTGTTGTAGTACGTGTGCCGCAGAGCGGCGGGACGCAAGCTCACCTGGCGGAGGTCGGCGGGTTTTACGCCGAGTACGCTCAAGGCCACCGACAGCGAGAAGAACGCCATGCCAAACGACATGGCGAACCGTGGCTGCCGGACTGTGCCCCAGATGGGTTGCATTGCTCCCGAGGCCCAGGCTTGCGCGCGTTCCCACCAGGAAACGCCCAGCCCCGAAACTCGCGAAGCGGACACGTTCACCCGCAGGCGTTGGGTGTCAACGCCCGTTGTGGATGCCAGAATGTTTGTGACCAGACTGACTGGAGGCTCCACCTCCGTGAGATCCTTCAGCCAGTTGCGGCCCGCCGTGACTTCGGCGAGCAGCGGCCCGCACGCGGAACAAGTCCGGGCGTGGGCGTGGAAGGCATCGAGTTGAGAGCCAGTCAGGACGCCATCGAGCGCGTCGCTGAGGAGGCTATCGAACTCTTGACACTGCATTCCGTGATTGGTGGGATTCGGCATCACATCACCTGCCTATAGGTACGTTGTAAGAGGCGGGCTAGTTCCGCCCGGCCACGATTTATTCGAGATTTCACAGTTCCCTCCGGCACCTTCAAAACGGTTGCGATTTCACGATAGTCAAAATCCTGTAAGTCCCTTAAAATCACTGCCTCACGAAGCTCTGGAGAGAGTTTGGAGAGGGCGGCATGGATGGCTTCCGAGGCCTCCCGACGGCGGACGTGCTGGTCGGGAGGCGCGGATTGGTCTTGAATTTGCTCGCTCAGGGGCTGGGCGTCTTCGTGCGGGGAGGTGGCGTCGAGCGAGTCGGTGATGCGGTCCTGCTTGGTCTTGCGGAAATGATCGACCAGCAGGTTGCGGGTGATGGTGGTGACCCAGGTGACGAATGCTCCCTTGGAGCTGTCGTAGGTGGCGAGGGTGCGATACATCTTGATGAAGACTTCCTGGGCAAGGTCTTCGGCGTCGGTGGCGGATCCGGCGAAGCGGAAGCAGATGTTATAGATACGGCGGTTGTAGGTCTGGACGATTTCTTCCCAGGCAGCGGCGTCGCCGGCAACGCAGCGGCGCACCAGCATCGCGACTACCTGGACGTCTTCCAAACGAAGCTCCCCCGGAAAAGCTTGACCTCACAAGACAGTACGGCGATGTAGTCCCGTAAGTTCGCGGATCAAAGGCGCAGCCGCAAGTTATTCGAAAAGTTATTCGAAACAGGGCATTGTAGCAGCGGGAAGAGACCTCTGATTTCAGCGCGCGGCCGCCGCAGACAAGAACGAACCCTCAGGGACGCCGTTTAAGAAACCTTACGGTCATGCGAATCGCGATTGCAATGCCGAAGAAGATGATTGAAAGAACTAGGACCACGCTCATGCTGACCACGATTGGGAGGATCCATTTCCCGGATTTGCCCCAGATGCCGGGAGCGAGGAGAGCGAACGCAAGGGTGAGAGCCCCTAGCGCCAAGAGCGAGAGCCAGGTCGTAACAAGCTTTCGTTCTAATCCCAAGTGCCCCCTTCTCCGGGTGTTGCAAGCTCTAGAGATTCAAGCGCCAAGCTCGCCCGCCTACTCGCTCGTGAAGTAGTCGACTGTGACGGGGTTTTCGAAGAGCGAATAGTCGCGGGTGACGACGGTGATGCCGCTATCGGTGACAAAGTAGCGGGAGCGGTCGGCTTCGGTGTCGTAGCCGATGGTGGTGCCTTCGGGGAGATGGACGTTGCGGTCGATGATGCAGCGGCGGATGCGGCAATGGCGTCCAACGGCTACGTGGGAGAACAGGATGCACTGGTCGACCTCGGAGTAGGAATTTACGCGGACGTCGGGCGAGAGGATGGAGTTCTTGACCAGGCCTCCGGAGACGATGCAGCCGTTGGAGACGATGGAATCGAGCGCGGTGCCCATGCGTTCTTTCTCGGCGAAGACGAACTTGGCGGGCGGGTACTGGCGCTGGTGGGTGCGGATGGGCCAGTCGTGATCGTAGAGGTTGAAGATGGGGGAGACGGAGACGATATCCATGTTGGCTTCGTAGTAGGCCTCGAGCGTGCCAACGTCGCGCCAGTAGAGAGCTTCCTTCTTGTTTTCGTCGATGAAGTCGTAGGCGAAGACGCGATAGTCGCTGACCATCTTGGGGAGAATGTCTTTGCCGAAGTCGTGGCTGGAGGATTGGTCCTCGGCGTCTTTGAGGAGGACGGGGATGAGGACGTCGGCGTTGAAGAGGTAGACGCCCATGGAGCCGTCGACTTTCTCGGGGTTCCAGGGGGAACGCAGCTTGGTCTCTTTCGGCTTCTCTTCGAAGCCGTTGATGCGGCCGTCTTTGTCGACGTCGACTACGCCGAAGCGGAAGGTCTCGGCGGGATCAATCTGGATGGTGGCGAGGGTGATATCGGCGGCGGAATCGAGGTGCTGGGTCATCATCTTGCCGTAGTTCATTTTGTAGATGTGATCGCCGGAGAGGATGAGGACGTATTTGGGCTGCTCGGAGCCGATGGAATAGATGTTCTGGTAAACGGCGTCGGCGGTGCCCTGATACCACTGGTCGCTGACGCGCTTCATGGGTGGAAGGACTTCGACGAACTCTCCTACCTCGCGGCCGAGGATGTTCCAGCCTTCGCGGATGTGGCGGTTCAGAGAAAGGGCTTTGTATTGGGTGAGGATGTAGACGCGGCGGAGGTCGGAGTTAAGGCAGTTGGAGAGAGTGATGTCGATGATGCGGTACATGCCTCCGAAGGTGACGGCGGGCTTGGCGCGGTCGCGGGTAAGAGGATAAAGGCGTTCTCCGGCGCCGCCGGCAAGAAGGACTCCGAGAGTGTCTTTCATGGACATGGAGCTACCCTGAAAAACAGTAGATGGTAGCACAGGGGCAGAGGTTGCGGTGAGCCTTGTTCGCTTTGAGCAGGGAGCTGCGTTTATGCCCTGTTAATAGGAGGTCGCCGTGAAGGTTGCATGGGACCGGGTCTTGAACCTCACGCTTTGGGTTCTGCAGGGCCTTCTGGTCCGGTGTTTTTATATTTCGGCGTGAGCAAGTTCAGCCCGCACGGAATTTTCTGGATAGGGTTGTTCGCAAAGATCGGCATGGGCCAATGGTTTCGTTATTTCACTGGTAGCCTCGAGGTAGTTTGTGCGGTTTTACTAGTGATTCCTGAAACCTCGGCGATTGCTGCGACGTTGTTAGCCTGCACGATGGCAGGTGCGATCCTGACGCATCTCTTCATTCTTCGTGACGGGTACGCGGCCGTGTTCCCCGGCTTCCCGCTGTTGATTCTGATCGCCATCGCCTGGAAGCGACGTTTAGCTCCGGTCGATGAACGAGAATGAGGACACTACCCACGGGTTCGGATAATCCAGGGTACGAAGACGGCAGCGGTGGACCACCGGTAGTTTGGAAGATCCGGCGGAGCTGCGCTCCTGCCGGGACAGCCGAGGCGGCCGTCTCTACATCAGTATTCTATTTTTCTTTTTCTTCTTCGATTTTGATGCGGAGGGACTTTAGGAATTTGAGGTCCTGGTCGCTGATTTTGAATTCGGGGTTGGTGGAGAGGGTGGTGACGAGAGAAGTCTTGTCGGAGGATTTCTCGCCCTGCTTGCTGACGCCGATGGTGGCTTCGAGGACCAGGAAAATGTCGTAGCCGCCCTCTTTGATGCGGGAGACGACTTCGGCGATCTGTTCGGAATCGGAGAGAGACTCGTTGATGGCCTCGCCGAGTTCCTTCATGAGTTGTTTGAGTTGCTGGTCCACTTGGTCCCCCCGATCGCCGTCTGCCCTGGCTCTGAACATCCCCACCTGTGCTTAGATGCCTGCGGCCGCTAACGGTTTCGATCGCGGGCGCGGGCTTGCGCCATTGTAGCGCCGGAGGCTGTTAAAATCGAGGCCGTGAGCAAGGTTTCTACGGCACGAAAGATCGGGGTGGTGGCGCGTGTGGCGGGGCAGCAGGTTAAGCGTAGCCGGACGGTGCGGGCTGCGACTCAGGCTGCGACTACGACGGCGCGGGCCTTTGGACGGGTGCTGCACCAGTTGTGGCTGGAGGTTACGGGGCTAATTTTCCTGGTGATGGCGGCGAGTGGCGGGGTCGCTTCGGCGAAGGAGTATGCGAAATATGAGGCCGGGCGGGCTGGGGTCGGGCGCGTGGCGGTTGCAGTTTGTTTCACCGTGACATTTGCGTGGTTCGGGGTGAGTTCGTTCTGGAGGGTTTGGGTGAAGGGTCGGGGGGCGCGGTGAGGGCGCGGGTTCGAGGCGCTGCAGGCGACAGCAGGTTCCTCTGCGCTGCGCGCTTCGGAATGACAAGATGATGCGGCTTCCGAATGACAAGAATTATGCCTTTGGGAAGACAATTATGGCGGGCAAGATCAAGACTGGGGCGGAGGTTGAAACCTCTTCGCACATTCCGGTGAACCCGCTGTATACCCCTGCGGATCTTAAGGGCACGGATTATGAGGGCGAAGTTGGGTATCCGGGCGAGTATCCGTTTACGCGGGGTGTGCAGGCGACGATGTACCGCGGGCGGTTGTGGACCATGCGGCAGTATGCGGGCATGGGCGATGCCGAGGAGTCGAACAAGCGCTACAAGTATCTGCTGGCGAACGGGACGACGGGGCTTTCCGTAGCGTTCGATTTGCCGACGCAGATTGGGATGGATTCGGACCATGCGCTGGCCGCGGGCGAAGTGGGCAAGGTCGGCGTGGCGATTGATTCGATCGAAGACATGGAGCGGTTGTTCGACGGCATCGATCTGACCAAGATTTCTACATCGATGACCATCAATGCGACGGGATCGATCCTGCTGGCGTTGTATGTGGCGGTGGCGCGGCGGCAGGGCGCGGACATCCGGAAACTTTCAGGGACGGTGCAGAACGATGTGCTGAAGGAGTACATTGCGCGCGGGACGTATATTTATCCGCCGCAGCAGGCGTTGCGCGTGATTACCGACATGTTTGCCTGGGCGAAGGAGAACGTTCCGGAGTGGAACACGATTTCGATTTCCGGCTATCACATGCGGGAGGCGGGATCGACGGCGGTGCAGGAAGTGGCGTTCACGCTGGGCAACGGCATGACGTATGTAGAGGCGGCGATCAAGGCGGGGCTGGATGTGGATCAGTTCGCGCCGCGGGTGTCTTTCTTCTTTAATGCGCACAACAATTTTCTGGAGGAGGTGGCGAAGTTTCGCGCGGCGCGGCGGATGTGGGCTCGGATCATGCGGGAACACTTCAAGGCGAAGAATCCGCGGTCGTGGATGCTGCGGTTTCACACGCAGACGGCGGGGTCGACGCTGACGGCGCAGCAGCCGGAGAACAATATTGTGCGGACGGCGATTCAGGCGCTGGCGGCGGTGCTGGGCGGGACGCAGTCGCTGCACACGAACTCTTATGACGAGGCTCTGGCGCTGCCGACGGAGCAGGCGGCGCGGATTGCTTTGCGGACGCAGCAGGTGATTGGGTATGAGTCGGGGGTGGCGCAGACGATCGATCCGCTGGCGGGGTCTTACTATATTGAATCGCTTACTAATGAGATTGAGAAGCGTGCGGCGGAGTATCTGGGAAGGATTGAAGTGATGGGCGGGATGCTGAGGGCGATTGAGCGCGGATTTGTGCAGCAGGAGATTCAGACCGCGGCCTATGAATATCAGCAGGCGGTGGATCGCAAGGATGCGGTCGTGGTTGGGGTGAACCGGTTTGCGGTGGACGAGGAAAAGGCGATTCCGATTCAGAAGATCGATCCGGCGCTGGAACCCAGGCAGATTGAGCGGGTGCGGGCGTTGCGGGCGCGGCGGGACGCGGGGCGTTGGAAGGCCGCGCTGCAAGGCGTGGAGGATGCGGCGCGGTCGGGGGCGAATGTGATGCCTCGGATTCTGGAGGCGGTTGAGGCTTACGCGACCGTCGGTGAAATTTCAGATGCGATGCGGCGGGTGTTTGGAGAGTACCAGGAAGCGGTGGTGATTTGAGGCTCTAGCCTGAGGTTTTGTAATCGCATGCGACGCGGCAGGGCTCGCAGTACAGGAGTCCGTCCTCACAGAGGCGAACTTCGAGGACGGTCTGGCAGAGGCAGCAGTACTTTTCGCACTCGCACTGGGATTCCGGCATGTCGCATTGGGCGCAGCGGTATTTGGCGGAACCGGTTCCGGTGGACATAGGAGTAATTTAACGCCGCGGGGCGAGATGGGGAACGTTCCGTTGGTAACCGAGGTCGGGGCTAAGGTGTGGCGCGACTTCTTCTTACGCCCCTTCGGCAGGCTCAGGGCAAGCTGTGGGCTGCATTCTGCCGCCGCTCCGCGGCTATGCCGCAGTCCCCGTGCCATATAATTCTCGGCAATGACCTTCCAACAGGTGCTGGATGGAGCGGAAGTTCTCGCGCACAGCGGGGATCCGGGAGTGAGTGGTGTGGAATATGACTCGCGGCGGGTGAAGCCGGGATGTGTATTCGTTGCAATGCACGGCGAGTCAAGCGACGGCAACCGGTTTATCGATCAGGCAATCTCGGCTGGAGCAGCGGCGGTGGTGACGGATTCGGCGGAGGAGAAGCCGCGTCCGAGAGTGGCCTGGGCGGTGGTGCCGAACGGGCGGAGGGCGCTGGCGCGGGTTAGCGCGAACCTCTATAAGAAGCCAGCGGAGCGGATTGCGATCACGGGAATCACGGGGACGAATGGGAAGAGCACTACGGCGTTTCTTTTGGAATCGATACTGACGGCGGCAGGGCGGAAGAGCGCGCTGATCGGGACGATTGAGTATCACGTGGCGGGGAAAGTGTTGCCGGCTCCGCATACCACGCCGGAGGCCCTGGAACTGAATCGCATTTTCAATGAGGCGTTGGGCAACGGGGCGACCGATGCGGTGATGGAGGTTTCCTCACACGCTTTGGCACAGGAGCGGGTGTTTGGGGTGCCGTTTGATGTGGCCGTCTTTACTAATCTCACGCGCGACCACCTCGATTATCACGGCACGATGGAAGAGTACTTCGCGGCCAAGCGGGTGCTGTTTGCGGGCTGCGGCACGGATGCGCCGCGAGCCGTGGTGACGAATGGGGATGATGAATACGGAGCGAAGCTGGCGGAGTTCAGCCGGAAGCGCAGTTCCGTGGTGCTGAAATATGGATGGGAGCGCGGCGACCTTCATCCGGAGAAGGTGGAAATCACGACGCGCGGGACACGGTTCGATCTGGTGACACCGGCGGGGAAAATTGCGGTGTTCTCGGCGCTGATTGGGCGGGTGAACGTGTACAACATTCTGGCGGCAGCAGGGGCGGGTTACGCGCGCGGGTGTTCGGCGGCGTCGATTGCGGCCGGGATCGACAAGCTGGCTTGCGTTCCGGGAAGGTTTGAGCGAGTGGACTGCGGCCAGCCCTTTACGGTGGTCGTGGACTATGCGCATACCGACGATGCTCTGCGGAATCTGACGGCGCTGGGGCGGGAGTTGGTTTCAGCAGCGAAGGGACGAGTGTTGACGGTGTTTGGATGCGGAGGGGATCGGGACCGGAAGAAGCGTCCGCTGATGGGCGAGGCTGCGGGGCGGGGGAGCGATTTCGTAGTGCTGACGTCGGATAATCCGCGGAGTGAGGATCCGGTGGCGATTATTAATGATGCAGTGGTGGGGCTGCAGAAGACTGGCGTGAAGTACAGCGTGGAGCCTGACCGGCGCAAGGCGATCGCACTGGCCATTGGCGAGGCTCGGCCGGGAGACATTGTGCTGCTGGCGGGCAAGGGGCATGAGAAGGTGCAGGTCACGCGGGAGGGTCCGATTCCATTCGATGATTTGGAAGTGGCGCGGGAGGCGCTGCGAGCGGCGGGGTTTGAGTGCGAGGCTGCGCCGGTGGCGCGATCGTAAGGAGAACTTGAGATCCTCCAACTAAAGAAGAAGCTCGAGCAACGGTGGAAATGCCTGGCGGGCCGGTTGATGGCCTCGGAGTGCAAGGGGTCCTTCGACTGCGGTTGTACTTCGCTTCGCGAAGCACAACCTTCGCTCAGGATGACAGATCTATGAAGCTTACGCTTGACAGGGTTGCCGAGTTTGTTTCCGCGGTGGGAGGGTTTGATCCCGGGCACTTGGCGCAGGGGTACTCGATCGACTCCCGAAGCGTGCGGGCGGGCCAGCTTTTCTTTGCGGTGAAAGGTGAGCGGCTGGATGGTCATGATTTCGTGGAGCAGGCGCTCAGAAACGGGGCAATTGCGGCGGTTGTGCGTAAGGATCAGTTGAGTCGGTATCCGCGGGAGATGCGGTTGCTGGCGGTGGAAGACACTCTGGTGGCGCTGCAGATCCTGGCAACGGCGGTGCGGAAGCTTTGGGGCAAGCCGCTGATTGCGGTGACAGGATCGGCGGGAAAGACGACCACGAAGGAAGCGATCGCACACGTTCTCGGCGCGCGGTTTCTGGTGCTGAAGTCGGAGGGAAACTTCAATAATCATTTTGGTTTGCCCCTGATGCTGCTGAAGCTGGAGCCTGAGCATGACGCGGCGGTGGTCGAGATGGGGATGTCGCATGCGGGGGAGATCCGGGCGCTGGCGAGGATTGCGCAGCCAGAGATTGGAGTGGTGACCAACGTTGCGCCGGTGCATTTGGAGTTTTTTGATTCTTTGGCGGGGATTGCGCGGGCTAAATACGAGTTGGTGGAGTCGCTGTCTGCTAACGGTCTGGCGGTGTTGAATGCCGATGACGAGTATGTCTCGCAGTTTGGGAGGGACTTCAAGGGCAAGGTGGTGATGTATGGCACGCGGGCGACGGCGGATGTGCGCGCGGAGAATGTCCGGTCGAAAGGGGCGGAGGGCGCGGAGTTCGATGTGATGATCGGGGGCGTGCGCGAACATGCGACGGTGCCGCTGGTGGGAGAACATAACGTGCTGAATGCGCTGGCGGCGGTGGCGGTGGGAGTCGAGCGCGGGCTTAAGCCTGCGGAGGCGGTGGGGGCTTTGGCGACTTTGGCTCCGACGGACAAGCGCGGGCAGGTTCTCCAAGTGGGTAACATCACGGTGATCAACGATTGTTACAATTCGAATCCGAAGGCGATGGAGGCGATGGTGGATGCGCTGGCTGGGATGGCAGCGAAGCGGCGCATCGTGGTGGCGGGCGAGATGCTGGAGTTGGGACCGGCAGGAGAAGAGATGCACCGGCAGGCTGGGCGGCATATCGCGGAGAAGAAGATTGATGCACTGCTCGGCGTGCGTGGTCTGGCGCAGGCGATGGTCGAGGGCGCGCGGAAATCGGGAACTCGGGCAGAATTTGTGGCAGGTCCCGAGGAAGCTGGGGAATGGCTGGCGCGCGAGGCACGGGACGGCGACGTGGTTTTGTTGAAGGCTTCGCGGGGTGTGAAGCTGGAGAAAGCGCTGGAGACCTGGAAGGCACGGCGCGAGAGCGGGAATTGAGACTGTCGCGGGACGGAGGCTGATTGCTCTACTGGCTGTTGTTCCTGAAGCTGCAACATTATTTTCCGCCGTTCCGCATCTTTCGCTATCTGACGTTCCGCACAGCGTTCGCCAGTCTTACCGCACTTTTTACTGCACTTATTGTGGGTCCGCTTGTGATCAACCGGCTGCGGGAATTCCAGATTGGGCAATACATTCGGGAAGAAGGTCCGAAAGCTCATCAGAAGAAAGCTGGAACGCCGACGATGGGCGGGTTGCTGATTGCAATCGCCATCGTGGTGCCTACTCTGCTGTGGGCTGATCTGAGCAACCGGTTTGTGTGGATTGCGGTGTTTGCCACGTGCGCATTTGCGGCCATTGGATTTACCGACGATTACACTAAGGTAGCCCATCGCCGGAATCTCGGACTGACCGGGCGGGCCAAGCTGGGGTTGCAGATTGCAACCAGCATTGTGATTGCCGTGATGCTGATCACGATGCAGACCTATGGGATGTATTCGACCAAGCTGATTGTGCCTTTCCTCAAGCAGTTTCATCCGGATCTTGTGGTGCAGAGCCTGGAACGGTTTCCGCATCTTTGGCTGCTCGCGTTTTTGCCTTTCATTGCGTTCGTGGCGTTCGTGATTGTGGGAGCGAGCAACGCGGTGAACCTTACCGACGGACTGGATGGATTGGCGATTGGCTGCACCGTGATTGCAGCCGGTGCGCTCTCGGTGCTGACGTACGTGAGCGGGCACGCGACCTTTGCTACTTACCTGGAAATCCCGCGCATGCCGCAGGTGGGCGAGCTAACTATTTTTTGCGGGGCGATGGTGGGATCGTCGATTGGATTCTTGTGGTACAACGCGCATCCCGCGGAAGTGTTTATGGGCGACGTGGGATCGCTGGCGCTGGGCGGGGCGATTGGGACGGTCGCGGTGATCATCAAGCAGGAACTGCTGCTGCCGTTTATTGGTGGAGTGTTCGTGATTGAAGCGCTGTCGGTGATCCTTCAAGTGGGATCGTACAAGCTCCGCAAGAAGCGGATTTTCAAGATGGCGCCGCTGCATCATCATTTTGAGCTGATGGGGTGGTCGGAATCGAAGATTATTGTGCGGTTCTGGATTGCGTCGCTGGTGTTTGCGCTGTTCGCGCTGACGACGCTGAAGCTGAGGTAGGAAACCAGTGGCCAGTGATCTGTGGTCAGTGGCCAGCAAAGCCTTGCCGATAGAATTCATTCTTGGTTTTACTGGTCACTGACCACTGGCCACTGACCACTTCTTTTCATGGAACTCAAAGACAAACGCGTGCTGGTGGTTGGACTCGGCAAGTCTGGGGTGGCTTCGGCGCTTTTCTTAAAGGCGCATGGGGCGCGGGTTACCGTTTCCGATACGAAGAGTGGAGATGAGCTTCGGAATGAGATTCCGGCGCTGCTTGATCATGGGATTACGGTTGAGACCGGCGGGCATGGCGAGCGAACTTTTCGCGGGCAAAATCTGATTGTGGTGAGCCCGGGGGTGCCTGTGGATTTGCCCATGCTGGTGCAGGCTCGGGCCATGGGCGAGGCGGTGATTGGCGAGGTTGAACTGGCGGCGCAGTTTCTGCCGGGGCCGATTGTGGCTATCACCGGATCGAACGGGAAGACTACGACGACGTCACTGACGGGCGAGATTCTGATTTCCGGCGGACTTCCTACATTGGTGGGCGGGAATATCGGCACTCCGGCTATTTCGCTGGCAGAGCGAGCCAAGCCGGAGAGCGTGATTGTACTGGAAGTGTCCAGCTTTCAACTGGAGACGATTCAGACATTTCGTCCGAAGGTGGCCGTGGTGTTGAATGTTACGCCTGATCATCTGGACCGGCACCGGACGTTTGAGGCTTACGTGGATGCGAAGGCGCGCATTTTTGAGAATCAACGGGGCGACGACTTTGCGGTGCTCAACGAGGATGATCCGGCTTGCGTAGCGATGGCGGCGCGGACTCGGGCGCAGGTGTTCTGGTTCAGCCGGCAGAAGGAAGTGAAGCAGGGAGCTTGGGTGCGCGAGGGGAACATTTTGTTCCGCGACGCGCGGGGGCAACGCGAGATTATGCTGGTTTCCGAGATTCCGCTGAAGGGGGCTCATAATCTTGAGAATGTGCTGGCTGCGGTATGCGCGGGTGCGCTGATGGGATGCGCTCCGGAGAAGATCCGGCAGGCGGTGCGCGAGTTTAAGGCGGTCGAACACCGGCTAGAATTTGTGGCGACGATCCGCGGCGTGGATTATTACAACGATTCGAAGGCTACGAATGTGGATGCGACCATCAAGGCGCTGGAGTCGTTTCCGGGGAACATCCACCTGATTCTTGGCGGCAAGGACAAGGGTAGCGACTACTCCGTGCTCAACGAGCTGCTGCGGCAGCGGGTGAAGCGGGTGTACACGATTGGGGCGGCGGCGGGGAAGATTGAGTCGCAGATTAAAGGGGTTGAAGTCGTGCGTGCAGAGACTTTGGAGAACGCTGTGCGCAAGGCGAACGCGGTGGCGGAGGCGGGTGATGTGGTGTTGCTGGCTCCGGCTTGCGCCAGCTTTGATCAGTTTAAGAATTATGAGCAGCGTGGGCAGGTGTTTAAGGAGATTGTGCGGGGGCTGGCGTGAAGTGCAGAGATAGAAACTCCTTTTGAGGCTGCGGTCGCGCGGTGGTACAGGGGATCCTTCTACTTCGCAAGCGCTTCGCGTTCGCGAAGCACTTGCTACGCTCAGGATGACAGGGCGCCTGGAACCAAGACAATCAACATACGGGATCATCAATCGACAATTCCTTTTCCGTGACTTCGTGAGTCCGTGGTGAAATGAACTTCCCATGGCGAAGCGGGTTAGTGTCGATCGCTGGCTGTTTACTGTGACCATGCTGCTGGTGTTTGTGGGGCTGGTGATGGTGTTTTCGGCGTCGGCGGTGATGGCGCGGGAACGGTTTGGGTCGCCGTATGCGTTTTTGCTGAAGCAGCTGATCTGGGCGGCGGCAGGCGTGGTGGCGATGGTGGTGGCGATGCGGGTGGATTACCGGCGCTACAAGCATCCGGCGCTGGTGTTTTCGCTGATGGGGCTGACTACGTTGCTGCTGATCTCCGTGTTCTTTCTGGACCGTTCGCATAACACGCATCGCTGGATCCACGCAGGCGGGTTTTCCTTTCAGCCTTCGGAACTGGCCAAGCCGGTGATGATTCTGTTTCTCGCTTATTTTCTCGAGACGCGCACAAGAACTATGGATGACTGGCGCAATACGCTGGCGCCTGCGGCCGCTCCGGTCATGGTGCTGCTGGGGCTGATTGTGCTGCAGCCCGATCTGGGTACGGCAATTGCTTGTGCCGGGATTGCGGCTTGCATCCTTTATGTGGCGGGGATGCGGATGCGGTATTTCGCATATGCGTTTGGGGCGTCGCTGGTGCCGCTGTATTTTCTGATATTTCATGTGAGCTTTCGGCGTGACCGGATTCTGGCTTTTATGAATCCGTATGCGGAGCGGCAGAAGGCCGGGTTTCACTTGATTCAGTCTTTGATCGCGGTGGGCACGGGGGGGATTACCGGGACTGGGTTGATGGAAGGCAAGCAGAAACTGTTTTATCTGCCAGAGCCGCATACGGACTTTATTTTTGCCGTGACTGCGGAAGAGTTGGGGCTGGTGGGCGCCTTGTTTGTGGTGACGCTGTTTGCCATCTTCCTGTGGCGCGGGATGCGGGTTTCGTGGAGGACGGAAGACGTCTTCGGGCGATACCTGGCGGTGGGGATTACGAGCATGGTGGTTTTGCAGGCGTTTATCAATATCAGCGTCGTCTTGGGCATGATGCCGACCAAGGGGATTCCGCTGCCGCTGGTGTCGTATGGAGGGTCGTCGTTGTTTGTGACGCTGGCCTGCGTGGGCGTGCTGCTGAATATTACGAAGCAAGCGGAGTGAAACCATTGAGTCATTGAGTGATCGGGTCATTGAGCGATTGATTGGATCGTCCGATGACGTAATCACCCAGTCACCCAATGACTCGATCGCTCAATCATTTATAGTCACTGCATGCGGGCCATACTGGCGGGCGGCGGGACTGGCGGGCATGTGATCCCGGCGCTGGCTATCGCTGACGAACTCAAGAAAAGTTATGCGGCTGAGGTGCTGTTCATCGGGACGGCGCGCGGGATTGAGAACCGTCTGGTGCCGGCGGCGGGGTATCCGTTGCGACTGGTGCGGGTGGGGCAACTGAAGAACGTTAGCTTGATTACGCGAGCTAAGACGGCGTTTGATTTGCCGCGGGCGGTTTGGGACGCGAGCCGCATGCTGAATGAATTCGCGCCGGACGTAGTGATTGGGGTGGGCGGATATGCGTCGGGTCCGGCGATGCTGACGGCGGTGGTGAAGCATATTCCGACGCTGGCGTTTGAGCCGAACGTGGTGCCGGGGTTTGCGAACCGGGTGGTGGCGCGGTTCGTGTCGGGAGCGGCGGTGCATTTTGAGGAGACGGCGAAATATTTTCGTCATGCGGAAGTAACGGGCGTGCCGGTGCGGCAGGCGTTCTTTGAGATTCCGGCTAAGCGCGGCGGGACTCCGACTCTGCTGGTATTTGGCGGAAGCCAGGGGGCGCATGCCATCAATGAGGCGATGATCCGGTGCTTGCCGGAGTTGCGGCGGCAGGCATGGGGGATTCGCATCATTCATCAGACGGGCGAGCGTGACTATAATGACGCGCTGGCAGCATATCAGGCTTTCTCCAGCGCGGGGGATGAGTCCGCAGAGGTCTTCAGGTTTATTGAGGATATGCCGGCGGCGTTTGCGCGGGCGGATCTGGTGGTGTGCCGGTCGGGCGCGAGCACGGTTGCGGAGATTACAGCGGCGGGCAAGCCTGCTATCTTTGTGCCGTTTCCGCGGGCGGCGGATGATCATCAGAGGGTGAATGCGGAGGCGCTGGCGCGCGTTGGAGCGGCGGTTGTGGTGGAGGAGTCGAAGCTGGAGGGAGTGTGGCTGGCGGAGACGATTGCGGCGTTGCTGGGTGATGCGCGACGGTTGCACGTCATGAGTGAGGCGGCGCGGGAGTTGGCGCATCCTAACGCTGCGCGGGATATTGCTGCGATGGCGGCGCGGATGGCGGGGACTGAGAGCGCGGGAGGAACTCCTTGACGAGTCCCCGGTCGCGCCTGAGTGAGAGGGGTCCTTCGACTGCGTAAGTGCTTCGCTTTCGCGAACCACTTACTTCGCTCAGGATGACAGAGCATGTTTGCCAAGATTCAGCAGATACATTTCGTGGGCATTGGCGGGATCGGCATGAGTGGGATTGCCGAGGTGCTGCTGAATCTTGGGTACAAAGTTTCGGGATCGGATTTGAAGAGTTCTGCGGTCACGGAGCGGCTGGCTGGGCTGGGTGCTGCCGTGTTTGAGGGGCATCGCGCGGAGAATATTGTTGGCGCCGAAGTCGTCGTGACTAGTTCGGCGATTTCGGCGGAGAATCCCGAAGTTGCTGAAGCGCACAAGCTGCACCTGCCGGTGATTCAGCGGGCGGAAATGCTGGCGGAGTTGATGCGGTTGAAGTACGGCATCGCCGTCGCCGGGATGCACGGCAAGACGACCACGACTTCGATGGTGGCGGCGGTACTGGCCGGGGGTGGGCTTGACCCGACCGTGGTTGTGGGTGGGCGCGTGGATGCGATGGGATCGAATGCGCGGCTGGGGAAGTCGCAGTATTTGGTAGCGGAGGCGGATGAGAGCGACCGGTCGTTTTTGAAATTGTCCCCAATTCTTTCGGTGGTGACCAACATTGACCGCGAGCACATGGATTGCTACCGCAATATGCGGGACGTAAAGAAAACGTTTCTGGAGTTCATGGACCGGGTGCCGTTTTATGGGATGGTCGTGGCGTGCAACGACGATCCAGTGCTGCGGCGGTTGTTGCCCGAAGTGCGGAGGCGGACCGTGACCTATGGGACGAAGCGCGGGTCGGATTTCTGGATCAAACTCTCGGAATCCGAGGTTGCGAAAGGTCAAAATCCCCACCTTGTCTCCGCAAAAGGCGCGGAGACAAGGGTGGGGCACCCACTGAATTCTTTTCAGGTTCGCTACCGTGGCGACGATTTGGGGGAGTTCACCCTGCATGTACCGGGCATGCACAACGTCCTGAATGCTACGGCGGCGATTGCGGTTGGCGTGGGGTTGGATGTGGGACTGGAAGCGATTCGCGTTGCGCTCGACCAGTTCCGCGGAGTCGATCGGCGGTTTCAGTTGCGGGGGCGAGCGGCGGGCGTGAGTGTGATTGATGATTACGGGCACCATCCTACGGAGATCAAAGCTACGTTGGCGGCGGCACGGTCGTGCGGGTTTCGCAAGGTTCGGGTGGTATTCCAGCCCCACCGGTATACGCGGACGCGTGATCTGATTAAGGACTTTAGCACTGCGTTTGGGGACGCGGACTCGCTGTTTGTGCTCGACATTTATGCCGCCAGCGAGAAGCCGATTGAGGGGATCAGCGGAGAAGCGTTGGCGCGGACGATCCGCGAGCAGGGCGGACGGAGTGCGCAATATGTTGGGTCTTTCGCCGATGCGGTGAATTCGGCTGCGGCTGTGGCTGAAGACGGAGACATGATTCTGACGCTGGGGGCGGGGAGCGTTTCGCAGTTGGGGCCGATGATTCTGGAGAAGTTGAAGGAGCGGGTTGTCGCCCTGCCTTGAGCGGTTCAGAAAGGCAAGGTCCGGTTGCGAGCGGCCGGGCTTCGTCCTGGCGTGACAGCCGAGGCGGGTGTCTCCACTTGGTTTCTTTCCCTCCTTACGGAACAAATTTCCAGGCGGCCGCGTATTCTCCATTGCTAACGGATTGGGGCGGGGCTCGTCCAAATTACCAGATGGAGATAGGGCGATGAAAAATTCACAGGGTTGGGGATGGCTGGCGGCTGGGGTGCTGGCGCTGGGATTGAACGGTTTTTATCAGGACGGTGGCGCGGCCTGGGCCCACCGGGTGCTGGACCGAGTCGCCGATCGGTCGGGAACCTTGGTGGATGTGGCTTCGGGGACGGTTGATCAGCTGATGAAACGGGTCGACCTGACGGCGGCGCGGGGCGAAACCACTTCGTGCAAATTGGCCACCGCTATGGCGCGTTTCCAGACCGAGATGGCTCGCAGGCAGACGGGATTGGCGCACTTTGAAGCGATGACAGCCCGGGAAGAAGCGGCGCTGGCCCGGGTGGAAGCCAATCGGGCGCGGATCGAGGAGCGGGTTGCCCGGGTGCGTATGATGCCGGTGGCGTTTAACACTTTAGAGATGCCGGTGGTGGCATGTCCGCGGGTGCGGGTGAATGTTCCCCGCGTGAGTGTTCCGCGTGTTCCCATGATTCCGGCGCCGGTGGTGCGGGTTGAAACCAGCGGTGGACCGATTTAGAGTTTTTGTTCTCCGGAAAGGCGGGCGCGGCGAAACTGCCGCGTCCGTTTTTTTATTTGTGGACGGAGATGGGATGGGGACGGCCGGGCTTTCGCCCAGGCCGGGACCCTTCGGCTTCGCTCAGGGCAGGCTCGCGAAGCGCCCGTCCCCACACGGGCCTTGCCGGCCCCATCCTCAGGTTGCTCTATTCGGTTCTTTTCTCGAGCTCTCCTCCATGATGCCCAATCCGATTCCCTCCTGTGAAAAAGAACCAACATTTTGTCTATCTCAAATCGCGAAATGAAGTTATAGTTTGAAGGCTCAGCGATTCACTTGCGACAACTGACCTGAACTGATGGCGCGGAAGTCGGGTTCCACCATCTTGCAGGAGGAGTTGTACCCACCCAGCGCTGAGGCTGCGCGCGAGGAGATGGACGACGCGCGTCTGGTAGACCTGGATGTAGACGAGGAATCTCCGTTCCTGCGAGGGCAAAAGCGGGTTTCCGCTCGTAGAAGTTCTCTTCCCAAGAAAACTGCAAACGGACTGCTGTGGGCTGCCATGGCGGCTGCGGCGTGTTGCGTTGCGGCGCTCGCTGCGGCGTGGCTGTATCACTATGGCGAGCGCTCGTGGCGCTTTCGCGTGGAATCGAGCGACAACATTGAGGTCACGGGCATGCAGAACGTGACTAAGGCGCAGATCATGGAAGTGATGGGCGCCGACATTGGGCGCAACATTTTTTTCATTCCGCTGGCGCAGCAGAAAGCGCAACTGGAGCAGATTCCGTGGGTGGAATCGGCCAGCGTGATGCGGTTTGTTCCCAACCGCCTAAAGGTGGAGATTCACGAGCGTACGCCGGTGGCTTTTGCCCGCGTGGGGCCGCGGATGTCGTTGATTGACGCCGGCGGAACGCTGATGGAATTGGCTCCGAAACGCCGGTATTCCTTCCCCGTGATTCTAGGGATGAATCCAGGGGAGCCGCTTTCGACGCGAGCGCCGCGCATGAAAACTTACGCGGAGATGGTGCGCGACCTGGACTCCGGCGGGGCGCGCTACTCGCAGGATCTGAGTGAAGTGGATCTCACCGATCTGGAAGACGTGAAGGTGCGGGTGAACGATCCGGCGGGCGATGTCCTGGTGCATCTGGGGTCGTCGGACTATCTGCGGCGCTACAAGATTTATGTAACCCACGCGCAGGGCTGGCGGCACCAGTTCCAGAAGCTGGAGTCGGTGGATCTGCGCTATGACAACCAGATCATCGTGAATCCGGAGGTGCAGCGGAGCGCGAAGCCCGCGCCGGCGCTGAGTCCGGCGGTTGCCAAAGCGGCGGTCGCGGCGGGAGTGAAGCGGGTGGCGCTGGTGACTCGCTTAACGCCGCATGATCGGGCGGTGCCCAGACCCGCGTTTGAATTGACGGAGAAGAAGCTTGATCCGAAGGCTGCGGCTAAGGGACCCAAGAAGGCGGCCGCTAAAACCAAGGGAAAGAAGGTTGTGGTAAAGACGGGGAAAGCGACTGCGGGAGCGACGAAGGCGGCAGCAGGGAAGCCTGGAGCGAAACCTTTGGCATCGATCACGGCCAAGAGCGCGGCTCCGGCGAAGCCGAGTTCACCGGCTGGTCATGACGCTGCAGCGCGCCCCGCGGCGAACGCAAAACAGCCTGCATCTGCTGCTCCTAAACCTGCGGCAAAGCCTTTGGCCGGCGGCGGGCAGAAACCGAGTCCGGCGGTGGCGAAGAGTCAGACAAATCAGACTCCGACGAATCAGCGCCAGGCGAGTCAGGGGCCAGCGCAGTGAGGGTTCAGCTTAAGAAGTCCGGGATACTAACTGGATAATTTATTTTAGGGACTAATTGAACAATGGCGAATCAGCAGGGAAGCTTTCTGACGGCAATTGATGTGGGCAGTGCCAAGACGTGTGCGCTGATGGTGGAGGTCACCGACAGCGGCCTGCGCTATCGCGGGCACGGGGTGGCGGAGTCGCGGGGCTCGCGCAAGGGCGTGATCGTCGAACTGGATAAGGCGGTCGCAGCGATTCAGAAGACAGTGGAGGCGGCCGAGGACGTGGCGGGTGCGGCGGTCGAGCACGCCACGGTAGGCATCGGCGGAGCGCACGTGCGCGGGGTGAACAGCCATGGCGGGATCAGCCTGGGCACGCGTCCGCGGGAGATTGGGCGCGACGAGATCAAGCAGGCAGTGGAGCGGGCGCGGGCGATTCCGCTGCCGGCGGATCGTGAAGTGCTGCACCTGCTGCCGCAGGAATTCATTCTGGACGATCAGGCTGGAGTGCACGATCCACTCGGCATGATGGCAGCGCGGCTTGAGGTGCGGGTGCATCTGGTGACCGCGGCGACCAGTGCATTGCAGAACGTGATTACGGCGGTGAATCGTGCGGGCGTCCACGTGGATGACACGGTGTTTGAGCCGCTGGCGGCGGCCGATTCCGTGCTGCGGGCCGACGAACGGGAGTTGGGAGTTTGTCTCGCGGATATTGGCGCGGGATCGACGGAGCTGATCGTTTTTCTGCAAGGCGCGGTGGCTTATACGGGAGTGATTCCGGTCGGAGGCGACCACTTCACGAGCGATTTGTCGGTGGGCATGTGCACGCCGTTGGCGGAAGCGGAAAAAATCAAGAAGGTGTACGGAAACGCGATCGTCACCTTGATTCCGGAGGGGAATGAAGTGGAAGTGCCGTCGGTGGGCGACCGGCCTTCGCGCTTGCTGCCGCAGCGACTGGTGGCGGAGATTCTTGAGCCGCGGGCGCGCGAGCTGTTTGAGATGATGCGCGAAACACTGCGTCAGAGTGGCATGTTCGAGGCTTGTCTGGCGGGCATCGTGCTGAGCGGCGGAGGGTCGCGGCTGCCGGGAATCTTTGACGTGGCCGAGTCCGTGCTGCGCAAGGCCGTGAGGCTGTCCTGGCCTACGCCCCTGGCTAAAATGCCGGTGACTTTGGCTGAGCCGGAATTCGCAACGGTTCTCGGCATGGTGCATTACGGACAACGAGCGCGGGTGGCGCGCGGGTTTCAGGGGGACCGGTGGGGATCGAGATTGAAGGCGATGTTGGTGGGGTGAAAAAACAGTGGTCAGTGATCAGTGGTCAGGGGTCAGTAAACCGGAATCGGATCTGTTGGCCAGATTTTACTGGCCACTGACCACTGGCCACTGACCACTTCTATACAGTCGGTGCACAGCGGGAGACGAAATTTACACCAGGGTGGACAAAATGAAAAAAGATTCGAGCATTCGCATCAGCTTTAACGAAGAGCCGGTTAACGATGCCAAGATCAAAGTGATCGGCGTGGGCGGCGGCGGCGGCAACGCGGTCAACCGCATGATTGATGCCGGAGTCGAAGGCATTGAGTTCATCGTCGCCAATACTGACTTACAGGCGTTGCGCATGTCGCGGGCGCCGGTGAAGCTGCAGCTCGGCGTGAAGCTGACCAACGGGCTGGGCGCGGGCGCGAATCCGGAAGTGGGGCGCAAGGCGGCGCTCGAAGACTCCGACAAAATCATCGAAGCACTCGAGGGTGCTGACATGGTGTTCGTGACCACCGGCCTGGGTGGAGGCACGGGCACGGGGGCGGCGCCGATCATCGCGTCGCTTTCCAGTGAGATGGGCGCGCTCACTGTCGCCGTCGTCACCAAGCCGTTTTCATTTGAGGGCAAGCGGCGCATGACGCAGGCGGAGAAGGGCATCGCCGAGCTTATGGAATCGGTGGACACGACGATCGTCATCCCTAACGAGAAGCTGCTGGCGGTGGCCGAGAATGCTGGGTTCTTCGAGTCGTTCCGCATTGCCGACGACATTCTGCGGCAGGGGGTGCAGGGGATTTCCGACATCATTACGATTCCCGGCATCATCAACCGCGACTTCGCCGACGTGAAGACCATCATGGCGCGCATGGGTTATGCCGTGATGGGTACGGCTACGGCGAGCGGCCAGAATCGCACGTCCGACGCCGCGCGGCGGGCGATTGCGTCGCCGCTGCTCGAGGCCGGCGCGATCGACGGAGCGCGCGGCATTCTGATCAACATTACTGGATCGGCTTCGCTGAAGCTGGCCGAAGTGCAGCAGGCCTGCACCATTATTCAAAGCGCGGCGCATGAGGACGCCAATATCATTTTCGGAGCGGTACTGGACGAGAAGATGAAAGACACGGTGAAGATCACGGTGATTGCTACCGGTTTCCGGGAAGTAAGCCGGACCCACCCGCGGCGGGCGGAGGCGCATCATTCGTTCGCGGCCTCGCACGACGATGCTATGGATTTCCCCGATCCCGTTGGTCCGTCGCCGGCGTCGTCATTTCCTGAGCCGTATCAGGAGCCGACGACTGACATGAGGAGGGAGGAGCCGAGAATGGCTGAGCCGTCTCCGGCGATGGCGCAGGGAGCGATGACTCATTCGGCCTCTGAAGTGATCTCGCTCGACACGATGCGCAGCGCGATGGTGGCAAACTTCGAGCAGGACGATCTGGATGTTCCGGCCTTTCTGCGCAAGCGCGGCGAAGTGATGTGAAGACAGTGGGCACTGGCCAGTCACCAGTGGCCAGCAAACAAGCTGGCTGCATGCTTGATGTTGTTTTGCTGACGACTGACCACTGGCCACTGCTAGAGGAAAATCTTTGCGCAGCGGGCCGTATCTTTTCAGTAACGGGGTAACTGTTACTGGAGGCTCTGGAACGAAGGTAATTCCCGCTTAAACGCTTGTTCCATAATGGGTTACATCAAAATTAATATTTTATTCAGTAGAAACTTTGTTATTGCCTGAAACGGCCTAACTCTCGTAGTATCGCGGAGTTGGGCGAAGTTACCAGCCAGAGCTGGCCGCTGGCAGGGTTCGTGCATCGGAATAGGTAGGAAATCCGGGAATAACACCGGAGATCAGGGGAACGAACCGAAGATGTTTAAGTTGGGAACGCGCTGTCTTCGTCTGGTGGTGGTGGTGGGAGGCTTGTGGTTGGCGCCGGCCATGTGGGCGGCGCACGTCGACCCGCACGCGCTGAATACCAGCAAACCGAAATCCAAAAGAGTGAGTGAGAGCCAGCGGACGCGGCGTCGCATGCGCCATCTGGCGAGCAACCGCAGCACCGCGGTTCACAGTGCGAGCAGCCACAGCGCAGGCCTGACGCGGACCGCGGCCAGCAGTTCGCATCGCAGATATCACGAGCGCTTTTTTGTGAGTTCGTTCGCCGAAGGCCTCACCGGCAGCGACGTCATCGAAGGCGAAGACGCGATTGTGCGCCAGGCTGCGGTGGATGCCTTGGGGAATATGAACGGCACGGTGGTCGCGATTGAGCCGACCAGCGGGCGTGTGCTGGCGATGGTGAATCAGAAGCTGGCGCTGTCGAGCGGCGCGCAGCCATGCTCGACCATCAAACTTTCTGTTGCGCTGGCCGCCCTCAACGAGGGAGTGGTCTCGAAGGAAACCGAAATCCCGCTCGGAGCGCGCAGCCGGATGAACCTCACCGAGGCTCTGGCGCATTCCAACAACGCATATTTCGAGGCATTAGGACGCAAGCTGGGATTCGAGAAGGTCGCCTACTACGCTCACCAGTATGGCCTGGGCGAACTGGCTGGCTACGATATACCGGGTGAACAGTTGGGATTGTATCCCGACGAAGCGATTCCGCAGAAGCTCGGCGGTGTGGGCAAGATGTGTTCGTTCGGCGAAGGGATTTCGATGACGCCCTTGCAGTTGGGCGCCATGGTTTCTGCCATCGCCAACGGAGGCACGTTGTATTACTTGCAACACCCGACGACGCCGGAAGAAATCACGAATTTCCAGCCGCGCATCAAGCGACAACTGGATATCGCTCTTCTGATTCCGGAAATCTCTGACGGCATGGCGGCGGCAGTGCAATACGGTACGGCGCGCCGGCTGGGGCTTAACTTTAGTGAGGAAGAAATTCTGGGCAAGACCGGGACCTGCTCCCACGCCGGCACTCGCTTTGGCTGGTTCGCCTCCTACGCGAATACCAGTCGCGGGCGCATCGTGGTGGTGGTCTTCCTGCAGGGCGGGCGTCCCACGTTTGGCCCGAAGGCGGCCGAGATCGCGGGCCTGATGTACCGTAATCTTTACGATCACAACTTCTTCATCGCGGGCACTCCAACGGATACTACCGCGTCTGCACCTGCAAGCACGACGCAGTAATCGACTCTTAAATCAGTTCTCAGCAAGGCCTCTCGGCAGAGAGGCCTTTTTTGTTTTGCGACCTCAGGACAGCCACTTCGGCTCCGTTGAGGACCGCCGAGGTGGCTGTCCCTACATGGCCGCTGCCGGTCACGAAAACGGCGAATCCTGCCGATAGGTAGCGTAGAGGCTCAGTTGGTTTGGAGGGTCGTTGCCGGAGATGAATTCAATGGCAGTACTCAGCGGGAGCTACGACTACAGGCTGGTAGTGCTTTCGCTGTCGGCGGCGATTGCTGCCTCCGGGGCTGCTCTATTCGTGATGCGCCGGGCGGGGGCATCGCGGAAAGGCGATGTCAGTGCAGCTCGCGAGCGCGAGTTGTATTTCCAGACCTTGGCGGAAGCGGTCCCTGAGATTATCTGGACTGCCGACCCAAATGGTATGGACGATTTCTTCAACCAGAAGTGCTTTGATTACACCGGGCTGACCCTTGAGCAATTACAGGGCTTGGGTTGGCAGAGGATCATCCATCCCGATGATTTGGGTGGATGCGCGTCGAAATGGAAGAATGCGCTGCACACCGGCGATCCCTACGACGTGGAGTACCGCCTGCGCGGAAAGGATGGAAGCTACCGATGGTTCCTGGGCCGGGCGAATCCCATTCGGAACTCCGCAGGAGAAATTGTCAAATGGTTTGGCAGCTGTACCGACATTGAGAATCAGAAGCAGAACCAGCAGGTGCTGGAGGAGCAAATTCTAGAACGAACGGTGCAATTAGCGGACACGAACACCCGGCTGCAGGAAGAAATGTTAGAGAAGGATTTCGCCCGCAGCGAACTCGACCGGCAAAACGAGAGAATGCTGGAAGAGCTTACGCAACGCTCGGAGCGGGCCGCCATGCTGGCCAAGATGGGCGAACTCCTGCAGAGTTGCCTCAGTCGAGACGAAGTGTTCGCTGCCGCCCTGGGTTATGCGCCCAAAATCTTTCCTGCAGTTCCGGGGGCGATGGCATTGCTGGACGCGTCGCGGAACCTCGCGGAAGTGATTGGCTCATGGAGCGACTGCCGCCTTCCCGTGTTGGTATTTGAGCCGGCAGCCTGCTGGACGCTGCGCACGGGGCACCCGCATTTGGTGTTGGCAGGTGACTCCACGGCGCCCTGCGCGCACGCGGCTGGGGTGAAGAATACTTATTTGTGCACTCCGATCCTGGCGCAGGGCGAAACCCTTGGGATGGTGCATTTTCAGGCCACCGATGAGACGCCGAAAATGGACGCGTCGGAACTCTCGTTCAAGACGACGTTTGCGGCGCAAGTTGGATTGTCCATCGCCAATATTCGGTTGCGGGAAGCGCTGCGAACCCAGTCCGTGCGAGACGCCTTGACCGGCCTCTACAACCGCCGGTATCTGGAGGAGACGTTGGAACGCGAGGTCCGACGGGCCGCGCGTGCGGCGCAATCTCTCGGACTCCTCATGATCGATCTAGACCACTTCAAGAACTTCAACGACACCTACGGTCACGACGCCGGGGATGCGGTGCTGCGTGAGACCGCACTGTTTCTGGCCAAAGGCATTCGGGCTGAAGACTTCGTATGCCGCTTCGGAGGAGAGGAATTTGTCGTGATCCTGCCGACGGCGGACTTGGAATCCTCGCGTGCGCGAGCCGAACGCTTGCGATTGAAAATGAGGGAACTGACGATTATGTATCAAGGCAAGTCGCTCGGAATGGTCACGATTTCTGTGGGCGTGGCGGCCTTCCCCGAACATGGCACATCGCCTAAGGAATTGATGGCTGCGACCGATGCCGCCCTGTATCAAGCCAAACGCGGCGGCCGCGACCTGGTGGTGGTGGCATCGGCGCTGGTGATCGACGAGACGGCGATCCCTGGCGTAGGCCAGTCCGCCGCCAGTTGGAGTTAGTTTCTCAAGGTGCATGAGAGGGCGATTGGCTTAGTCCCAAACTTTGAAGTGCGGCCAGGCTTCCGCCAGCGGCTTCTTGAGTCCGTGACAGATCAGGATGGTGTAGTGTTCCCAGCTCATGGCGTAGGGATACGCTACCTTCGGGCCTTCTTCGACGCTGTTGCACCAGTGTTGGGCGTCGTCGAGCTGCCAGTTGAGCATGATTAGACTCTCACCGGTGTATTGCCGGAATCCCCAATAGTAATAATTCTGATGAGCGCTAATGGATGGAGGCAGTCCGTAGCGCGCGCCGAAAAAATCAATCGCCCCGGCAGAGCCATAATTTCCAGCCAGAATGGCAGTTTTGGCGCGTTGCTCGGCGGGCATTGCGTTGTAGACCTCGGCGACCTGCGCCACCATCTCCGGCCATCCGAATTCGTCCGCGAAATGTTGCGGAAGAATGCTGCTCATGTGCGTCTCAGTACGAGGTATACCCACGCCCAGCCTCTGCATGTAAGGGACGATTTTATCGGGAGGGAGAATGGGAAGAACGAGCAGAAGGGCGATTACACCCGAGACTATTAGCACCCGCGGCAGCGTCCCTTTCACCCAGCGCAGCCGGGAACGTGCCGCGATTAAATCCTGCCAGAACACTCCACCCGCGGCGAACAGCATGGGATAAATCGGAGCGAGGTAGTAATTCTTCCCGTGGAGAGCCATCATGATTGCCAGGAATGCGAGATAGGTTGCGCTCAGCACGCGGTAGCGCTTGCCTTCGCCGTGAAACAGCAGGAAGCCGAGACCAGCGATCCAGATCAGGGCGTCGAGCGGCTGCAGCATCAAAATCTGCTCTTTCAGGAATGGTAGCGGGGGCAGTTCGACGTTCTTGTGAATCTTTTTTACATTGCTCAGATCGACCCAGGTGGGGAATCCATGCCGATATTGCCAGATCAAGTTAGGCAGGGCGAGCAATACGATAATGCCGGCGGCAATCCAAAGCCACCTGCTGCGGAACAGACGCCGTTGAGAAGTTGCCAGCAACCCCGCTAGCAACGCGATCAGGAAGAAAGCAATGGAATGTTTGTTCTCCAGTCCAAGCCCCACCAGTACTCCGACCCAGACGAGAAATTGCGGCCGATCACGGTTGATTGCGAGGAGCAGGAAGTAAATCGCACCCATCCAGAACAACGGCTCGAAGGGATTCATGGAGAAGCGCCCGGCGTTGGCCTGGATTACTGGAGCTACGAGCACTCCCAGGCAGGCCAGCAGCACCGCGAAGCGCCTGCCGCCGAGTTCCCGCGTGATCAATCCGGTGATCAGAATTTCTGCGCCGAGAGCGAGCGCCGGGAACAGTCGAATGGCATGCAGAGAATCGCCGAACAGTACGCGCCCGACGTACGCCACTAGCGGCGCCATGGGAGCGAGATCTACATATCCCCAGTCGAGGTGATGCGAGAGAGCCAGGTAGTAGAGTTCGTCGCGGAAATATCCGTAGCGGCCGTTGGTTGCCATCTGCAGGGCAACGGCGACAGCCGCCAACAGATAGGCGACTGCCATGTCGGTGGAAAACCAAGCGTATAACCCAGAGGGGTGCGTTGATGCAACACCTGGCAGACCTACAAGATCTGTCTGTGGCGGATTTCCCATATTTTATGAAGAGGTTATTTCTTGCGCTCGTCGCGCTCGACGACTCCGTCCTTGATGTTTACCACGCGGTGAGCATACTCAGCGATGTCGTGCTCGTGGGTGACCAGCACGATGGTGTTTCCTTCGCCGTGCAGGCGGTCGAACAAGGCCATGATTTCGTTTCCGGTTGCGGAATCGAGATTGCCGGTGGGTTCGTCCGCCAGGATGATCGAAGGCCGATTGACCAGAGCGCGGGCGACGGCGACGCGCTGACGCTGGCCGCCGGAAAGCTCGTTGGGTTTGTGCGTCATGCGAGATTCCATGCCCACAGCCGTCAATGAGGCTTTGGCGCGTTCGATGCGCTCTCCGGTCGGAATGCCGGCGTAGATCAGCGGCAGTTCCACATTGTGGAGAGCGGTGGCGCGGGCCAGCAGGTTGAAGGTCTGGAACACGAAGCCGATTTCCTTGTTGCGGATGCGCGCCAGTTCATCGTCATCGAGTTCGCTGACCAACTGGCTGTTGAGCCAGTATTCGCCCTTGGTGGGCGTGTCGAGGCAGCCGATCAGGTTCATCAGCGTGGACTTGCCCGAGCCGGAGGGTCCCATGATGGCGACATACTCTCCCCGTTCAATGCGGAGGTTGACCCCGCGCAGGGCGTGAACCTGCTGTTCGGAGCCCATGTCGTAGGTTTTCCAAAGATCCTCAGCCGCGATCATGCAGGATTGCGGCGGTGGCACTGAAACGGCGTTGCTGGGCATGCTGATCACTTCTGCGGCTGCCATATTTTTCTCCTGCTCCGGTGCCACTTGGTTCTCCGAGATTAGATTCGACTCCGAGAGCTCCGTTTTTGTTCGAGATCCGTACAGGCTTCTCCATTGGACGGATGAAGCTGGCGAACGTTATGTTTCGTCTTCCTTCTTGGGGACGGAATTGTCGATTTTGACGCCGCTCCCGGATCGGAGCGTACGCAAAATCTTGTAACTGCCGGTGATGACCTCGTCCCCCTCCTGCAAGCCGTTAACCACCTCGATGTCGCTGGTTCCGGCGATGCCGGTGGTCACGGGCACGAACTCAGCCTTCTTGTTGCGAATGACGAAGACGCCCTGGATATCCTGTTTCTGGTCTTTACTACCATTCTTGTCCTTGGATGCCACTTCCTTGGGCGCCGGCGCCGCGGCATGAACCGAGCCAGGGGTGGACTTCGCCTGCTCCAACTGGGCTTTGCTTCGCATGGAGAGCGCCTGAATCGGCACCGTCAGCACGTTGCTGCGGGCAGCCGTCGTAACCTTGGCGGTGGTGGAGAGACCGGGGCGCAGATCTTGAGGAGGATCGGTCAGGGTCACCACCACTTTAAAGTCTTTGGCTTCTTCGCTGGCCGAGGCTGCCTGGGAGGTGGCTACGCCGGTAGAGCGAACGATGGCGTTGTCTCCGATTTCGGAAACCGTCCCATGGAAAATCTTGTTGGGAATCGCGTCGATGGTCACTTCGGCGGGCTGACCCAGGCGCACATTCACGATGTCAGTCTCGTCAACCTTTACCTCGGCGGTGATGACTGACATGTCGGCCAGCGTAAGCAATGTGCTGCCCAGCGCATTTTGAATGCCGATGACCACGGACTCGCCTTCCCGCACCGGCAAGTTGGTGACAACTCCGTCGTAGGGGGCTGCGTAGGTAGTTTTTTGCAGCACATCGGCGACCCGGGTGAGATTGGCTCTTGCCTGGGAGACGTGCCGGTCCGCCGAGTCTTTCTGCGCCTTGGCCTGGGACACACGCGCCTTGGCTTGCACCAGTCCGGAGTCCGCAGTAGCCCATGCGTTCTGGCGGCTGTCGAAGTCGGATTTCGCGATCAGCCCGTCCTTGTACAGGTTTTGCGCGCGTTCCCAATCCAGCTTGTTGCGTTCGTAGTCCGCCTGAGCGCGCAGAAGATCGGCGTCGGAGGTCCTGAGGGCCGCGTCGGCGGCGATTGCATCCGTCTCGGCAGCCTGCACCGAGGCCTGATTGGCGCTCACGTCGGCCGAGGACTGCACGTTTTCCAGTTGCGCCAGCAATTGACCCTTCTTCACGTGATCCCCTTCCTTAACGTACAGGTGGGTGATCTTGCCATAGGCGTTCGCGCCTATGTTGACGTAAGTCTTCGGCTTGATCTCGCCCGAGGCGCTCACTACCGACGACAAGTCTTCCCGCTGCACCTTCCCGGTCTGCACCATGACTACATTCTTGCCACTTTGATGAACCGTAAAACCGACGATGGCGGCCAACACGACCACCACGCCGACGCCAATCGCAATTTTTTTCCAGGTCTTCATTGTTCCCGTCGTTGTCCAAAATTAGGTCAAGAACTACCGCCCGGCCAGGTCAGCGACAGTTCGGCCCCAGGCGGTTACTTCGGCGATTCCCTGGCAGACACCTACTCCCTCCGCTGGGGCGACGGGCACACATTCAGGGATACGATCCTGTGAGCAGGAAAGTTCCAATCTGGAATGGAGCGCCGAAACCCTGGGGACCCGGAGAACAGGGGCTGCCGGAAGGCAGAATTATAACAGCTTGAAATTATAGCTTGATCCCGGCCCAGGGTTGCAATATTCGTGCTTTCGGGGCAACTCGGCAGGAGCGTGGCCGCGTCCAACGGAACGGTTGGCTGGGGGCGTCAATCCATTCTTTTGAAGTGACTTAGCCTTGCTTTCGCCCAACTGAGGGCCTAGAATAGGCAGACGAAGTTTGTCGTGGCAGGAGTCCCTCTCATGTTCCGGGTTGGTTCACGTTACCTTTTAAGTCTCGTTTTCCTGGTGGTCGCAGGTCTTGTTGGCCCGGTTCGGGCCCAAACCGACAAGGCCTCCGCTGCGAACGATCCCAAATCGGAGGCGACGGGGACTGGCGCTCAAACGGCGCCTGCCGATCAGGTCGATCCTCTCAAGCGCGCGCCCTCGGAAAAACAGAAAAAGCAGCAGAAACGAAACCTGAACATCGAGCTCAGCAAAACCTACAAGAAGTGGCTCAACGAAGACGTCGTCTGGATTATTACCGACGAGGAAAGAGCGGCGTTCAAGCAGCTCTCGAACGACGAAGAACGCGACAACTTTATTGAAGCCTTCTGGCAGCGCCGCGACCCCACGCCCGACACCGAAGAAAACGAATACAAGGAAGAACACTACCGCCGCATCGCTTACGCCAATGAGCATTTTGCCGCGGGGATTCCTGGCTGGAAGAGTGATCGAGGACGCATCTACATCATGTACGGTCCAGCCGACGAAGTTGACTCGCATCCCTCCGGCGGTACCTACGAGAGGCCAATGGAGGAGGGCGGCGGCGAGACTTCCACGTTCCCCTTCGAAGATTGGCGCTACCGCTATCTGGAAGGCATTGGGCAGGAAATCATCATTGAATTCGTCGACACTTGCATGTGCGGCGACTTTCACATGACGTTGGACCGGTCGGAGAAGGACGCGTTGAAATACACGCCCAACGCCGGTCTCACGCTCTACGAACAGATGGGTATGGCCAACAAGACCAGCCGCTTCAATGGCGGCCTGGAGCAACTGGGCGCCGGCCCGATGAGTAACCAGTTGCAAACCAAGGAATTCGACCGTTTGGAGACGTACGCGAAATTGCAAGCGCCGCCGCCGGTCAAATACAAAGATCTAGAAGAAATCGTCAACACCAAGCTCATCACCAACCTGATGCCGTTTGATGTTCGCACTGATTTCGTGAAGGTCACCGGGGATACCGTGCTGGTACCCATCACCGTGCAACTGAAGTATCGCGACATTACGTTCGCCAACAAAGATGGCGTGCAGCGGGGCACGGTCAATATCTTTATGCGCGTGACTACGTTGACCGGGCGCATTGTGCAGACCCAGGAAGATCCCGTCCAGATCGATGTCCCGGCAGAATTGTTACCTCGTACGGCAGAGAATTCGGCGGTATATTGGAAGGCGCTGCCGCTGCGTCCCGGGCGTTACAAGGTGGAAATCGCGGTGAAGGACGTGAACGGCGACCGCAAAGGCCTGTGGAGCCGCGGTATTGTGGTGCCCGAGTATTCCGATGACAAGCTTTCGACCTCGTCGCTCATTGTGGCCGATGTGATGGAGCCGGTGCCGACCAAGGATGTAAGCACGGGCCAATTCGTGATTGGCTTGAATAAGGTGCGCCCGCGCGTGGCCCCGGCAAACGGCAAGCCTGCCCTCTTCAAACGAGGTCGGGACCAGAAGGTAAACTTCTGGATGCAGGTCTATAATCTCGGCGTCGACGAGAAGACTCACAAGCCTTCCGCGACGTTCGAGTATGACGTGGTCAACATTGCCACGAACAAACCGGTGATCCAGAAGATGGAATCAACCGATACCATGGGGAACGTGGGCGAACAGGTGACATTGCAGAAATCGATTACCTCGGCGAACCTGCAGCCGGGCGTATATCGAATCGACATCAAAGTGAACGACAACGTCTCCAAGCAGACTATTGACCCTTCAGCCACGTTTGCTGTCGAGTAACGAGCTGATTGAGTCTCCCGGGGGTTGGAGTGAAGCTTCGCCATTTCGGATCTTGGGTGGTGATAGTCGCGTTGTCCCTTCCTGCGTGGGCCGGACAACGGTCGGGCGTGATCTCGGGTTACGTGCGCGATGCCTCGGGGATCCCCCAGATGGGCGCGGTGGTTGAGATTGCCGGCTCTGCGTTGGCCCACACCCTGACCGTGTTTACCGACGTCACAGGGTTCTACTCCGCGACCGACCTGCTCCCAGGACAGTATTCCATCAAAGTTTCGGCGCCTTCGTTCCTTCCCGCCCTGGAAGAAAAAATTGGTTTGCAGCCGGGTAACATCGTGCATGTGAACATTACGCTGAATACGCTGCTGAATGCCATTCGAGTGGGGCCTCTGCGCAAGCCCACCGATGATGACGATTGGAAGTGGACTCTGCGTTCTGTGGCGAATCGTCCCGTTCTACGGGTGTTCGACGATCCCGCCGCGAGCGCGGAACATCAGGATCACGATCTCAAGGCTAGCCTTTCGTTCCTGGCTGGGTCGGCGGCCGGGGGTTACGGCAGCGGCTCGGACATGAGCACAGGCTTCTCGGTGGAGCGCTCGATTTTCTCCGCCAGCCGTGTCGGCCTGAGCGGAAATGTCGGCTACGGAGACAGCCTTCCCGCAGCCGTTCTGCGCGCTACTTATTCGCATGCCTTGCCTGACGGATCGGGGCCCTCCATGGCTGTTACCATGCGCCGTTTTGCGCCTTCCGATCCTATTCTGCATTACGCCGCGCTGCAGGCGCTGGCGGTTAATGCGGGAGACGATTTCGCGATAGGAGATGTGCTGGAGTTGAGGTTCGGAAGTGAACTGCAGACCATCCAGTTTCTCGGGCGCGTGACCGCGTTCCGGCCCTACGGTTCCCTTGACCTGCACCTCTCACCCAACACGGTTTTGTCCTATGACTACGCGACATCGTTGCCCAACACGCGGGATGAGAAGGGGTTCGATTCAGCGCCCGCCGATCTAAGCGAAGCCGATCCGCGCGTCAGCATGACTAACTTTTCCACCCGCCTGGAACGCGCCCACCACCAGGAGTTCAGTGTCTCAAGGCACATCGGCGACAACAGTATGCAGGTGGCTGTGTTCAGCGATCGCGTGGCGAACACAGCATTGATAGGCGCCGGTTCGGTTACAACTGCCGGCGGATTCTTGCTGCCCGATATCTACTCGGGCACTTTTACGTATGGTGGTGACACTCTCGATACGCGGGGAGTGCGAGTCGTACTCGAGCGCAAGTTCTGTTCCGATCTTACCGCCACGCTGGATTATGCCTACGGCGGCGTCCTCGATCTCGCCAAGCCTGACGTCGAACTCCAGCAAGCCCAGCAGTGGATCGCGACCCAACGCCGTCAAGCCCTAGCTGCCAAACTTACCGGCACCATTCCTCATACTCATACCCGCTGGATCGCCTCCTATCGCTGGGTCAACGGCGCCGCGTTAACTCCGGTGGATATGTTTAACGCTTCACCGGGACAGAGCGATCCCTTCTTCAATCTTTTCATCCGCCAGGCGATTCCGACCATGGGCATCCTCCCGGCCCACATGGAAGCGCTTATCGACCTGCGCAACCTCTTGGCGCAAGGCTATGTGCCGGTCGTAGGCCAGGACGGGCAGACCGTCTATCTGGTCCAGGCAGCACGCTCGATTCGCGGTGGCGTGAGCATCAGCTTCTAGATCGGAAATCTTTCATTCGCAAAATCCCCATTCGCGAAATCCCGTTCGCAGAATCCCATTCGTAAAATCTATCGCTTACATTGAGAACTCCAAGGTTGACTCTTGGGACGAGGTTTCGATACTGTCTTGTGTCTAACCTTTGCGGTCGGGGCGCTGCATCTTATTAGCAGGCAAGGGATTGCGCGCCTCCTCGGAGTGGGCCCGATAGTCTGGCCTGCCGCATTGAACATCACTCCCGAGAAATTGATCAGCTCTAAAGGAGACCCTATGAAGGTGCGCAGAATCCTGGTGTTTGTGCTTCTGGCCGCTGTGAGCCTAGCGGCGCAAACCTTCCGCGGCACGATTCTCGGCACGGTTACGGACCCCCAGGGCGCAGTTGTCGCCGGAGCCAAGGTGACCGTGAAGAACGTAGGCACAGGACTGGAGCGCACCACCGAGACCAGCGCCGACGGCAGCTACTCCGTGCCGGAGTTGCAGATTGGCACCTACACGGTGACGATTACGCAGGCCGGCTTCCAGACCTTTGCGACCACCGGCGTGACAGTGGACGTTTCCACCGAACGCCGCGTGGATGCGGCGATGAAGCCGGGCCAGGTTTCAACTAGAGTCGAGGTCGCAGGAGATCTGCTGCCTCAGGTGGAGACTACGACCAATGACCTGGGAGGCGTGTTGACTCAGGCCGAGGTCAAGGATTTGCCCATTAATGGGCGTGACTATACGAAGTTGATCTTCTTGAATCCCGGCGTGGCCGGCTCACCTGATCAGATTTCCGACTCTCCCGGCTCTTACGGCGAATTCAGCATGAACGGAGCGCGCGGACGCTCCAACAACTACCTGCTCGACGGTACCGATATGAACGACGGCTACCGTAACGACCCGGCCATCAACCAGGCCGGGGTTTTTGGAACGCCGTCCGCCATTCTGCCCATCGACGCGATTTCCGATATGAATGTGCTCTCAAACTTCGCGCCGGAATACGGCAGGAACGCCGGTGCAGTCGTCAACATTGTGACCAAGAGCGGAACCAATGCGGTCCACGGCGACTTCTTCGAATATTTCCGCAATGACGCACTGGATGCCCGCAATTACTTTGACGCTTCATCTTCTCCCAAAGCACCGTTCCACAATAATCAGTTCGGCGGATCGATCGGCGGTCCAATCGTTAAGGACAAGACTTTCTTTTACGTCGATTACGAGGGGCAGCGCGAGAACGTGGGCGTTGTTTCCCTGGCATGCGTGCCGACACCGGCGCAAATCGCAGCAGACTCAGCCGCCGTTGTAGCTGGAGGTGGCAGCGTAAGCTCCGTGGGCTCGGCCCTGCTCAACTTTTGGCCCCACAACCCCGCAAACTATATACCCAACACCTACTCGCTGGACGGCGTGGGTGCAACCGCCGGGGGGTGCTTCAACACCCCGACAATAACCCCCCAAACTCAATATGTCCCCGACTACACCGCCATTGCTCCTTCGCTCAACAATCTCAGCAGCTTCATCGCGAAGATCGATCACTCTTTCAATCCAAACAACAACATCAGCGGGCGCTACTTCTTTGGCGACAGCACCCAGCAGTTTCCGCTGGCGCTGAACGCCACAGGCGGCCAACTTCCCGGATACGACACGGTGACCCCAACCCGAGTTCAGCTGGTGTCGATTTCCTATGTGAAAGTGCTGGGGACGAAAGTGAACGATCTGCGCTACGGCTGGAACCGGTTCGCGGAGGGTTTCTTTCCGCAGGATCGGAATTTTGATCCGAATTCGATCGGCCTGTGCAACGTTCCGGTAACCTTCGGTACGTGCGACTCCTCGGGCTTGCCGATTATTTTGCTTTCAGCCACGCCAACGGGAGGCACTGCATTCTTTTCCCAAGTGGGAGCGACTTCGGGCGACCCTCGCCATCGCGTCGATACCAACAATCAGATTATTGACAGCTTTGCGTGGAAGCGCAACAAACACGACCTGAAGTTCGGCGGCGAATTCCGCAGAACGAGCATCGAGCAATACCTCGACAAGTATTCCCGCGGGCGGCTCAGGTTCACCACCCTTGAGGACCTGCTCCAAATGGTTCCTTCGACGGGCGCATTTGGGACCTTCGACTATACAGGCAACACACTGCGCCACACTTACGAGAACGGCTTCGGCTTTTATGCCCAGGATGCCTACCACGTCACGCCTCGGCTGGTGGTGAACTACGGCATGCGCTGGGACTATTACGGGGTCGTAGCAGAGAGGAACCACTTTTTCTCGGATTTCCTCCCGTCAACCGGCGCTCTCGAACAAGTCGGCCCCGGCGGGCTTCCGAATCTCTACAGTCCGGACAAGAAGGATTTCTCTCCGCGCGCCAGCGTTGTATGGGATGTAACTGGGAAGGGCAGGACCGTCGTGCGCGCCGGCTACGGCCTATTCTTCGACGCCTTCTCGCAAGACATGATGCTCGGCCACTTGCCTTACCCCACTTTCTTCGCTCCTGGACCGGCATATAACGACTTCCCGGGGAACCCTGATCCCATCCAGATGGCGAACCTCAACACTGCTGCCGTCAATCCCATCACGGGCGCGTACAATATGGGCCAGCCGCTTTACGGAACTCCGGGCTGCACCGTCGAGTGCGACATTTTCTCCTTCGACCGCAACATCAAGACCCCCTACATGGAGAATTACAACCTGAATTTCCAGCAGCAACTGTCGAGCAAGGTAGTGTTGCAATTGGGATATGTCGGGTCGCAAGGGCACAGACTGTTCCGCTTCTTCGATCTCAACCAGCCGAGCCAGGCTGAGATTACTGCAGCAGACTTGGCGTGCACGCCGGCGCCTTGCATCGATGATTTCAGTGTGCCGCGAAACTTCCCGAGCGCGTTCACCAATTATGGCGCAGTCTACATTTTCCAGGAGAATTCCACCGGCAAGTCGAACTACAACTCACTGCAAACCAGTTTGCGCATAACCAACTACCACGGGTTTACCTCACTCGTGAACTACGTTTGGTCGAAATCCCTGGACAATTCAAGCGACGGTGAGGATTTCATTCCCAACGCAGCACAGCCCCAGAACAGCAACAATCCGGGAGCGGAATACGGACCGTCAAGCTTCAATGTCCCGCACCGCTTCGTTTGGGTTGCAGGCTATGAGCTTCCGAAACAGGGCGGCAGCATGGCCCGGTTGAAAGACGGCTGGGGCCTTAGCAGTTCGATGAACCTGCAGAGTGGACAACCCTTTACCTTAAACTACAACGCCGAGGACGACTACAGCGGAGGTGGCGACGGATACGACCGTCCAGATGTGATCGGACCGGTTACCTACGACAAACATAACCCGGCAAACTTCCTCCAACTTAGCTCGTTCGCCATGCCCTGCACGAACAACGGTGGCTACTCGGGCTTTGCTTCCGACTGCGTTCCGGGCACGCGGCACTATGGCAACCTGGGCCGGAACTCCCTGAGTGGTCCGACTTACAAGCAATGGGATTTCACGATCTACAAGACCACGGCGATCACTGAGCGAGTGACGATGAAACTCAGTGCGGATTTCTTCAACATTCTGAATCATCCCAATTTCGCCAACCCGATACTTCCAGCTTTTATCGCCGATCCGGCCGCGAACATCAACCTGGCCTGCGGATGCGGTTTTGCCGCGCCCGTCAATGGCCGCGAGGCGGGCAACGGCGCCTATCAGATTACCGCCACCGGCGACGTGGGCATCGGCAACCCGTTCCTCGGCGGAGGTGGACCGCGCGGCATTCAGCTCGCTGCCAAGTTCAACTTCTAGCCGTTTCTTAGAAGTTCAGGCCCCGGCCGACGATGGCAGGCGCTTTTCCTTTCGCGCGCCTCCCAGCCGTCGTATGACTTCCGTCACTAGGTAACCGGATTCCGGCGATGCTACGCTGCTGTCGTAATCTTTTCCCTCAAAGCGTCTGCTGCGGAGACCTTGATGCGTCGCTTCAATTGTGCCGTCCTCGTCCTTATTCTTGGCGTGTGCTTTGTCTCGCCACTTTATGCCCACCATGTCAAGCCGGCTGCGACGGCCTCGATGCCGGTGACCACCTCGTCGGCCGAAGCGCGCTCGCTCTATGAGAAGGGCATGCAGGACTACGAGAATCTTTATCTGGAGCGCTGCAACGACGACTGGCGAGCGGCCGTGAAGGCCGATCCCAATCTGGCCGTTGCCTGGGCTTGGATTGCCTTCAATAGCAGCAATCCCGAGGAAGCGAGCGCTGCCCGCGAAAAGGCCAAGGCTCTCGCCTCCAAGCTGACCCCGGGAGAGCAGTTGATGATCGAATGGATCGCCAAAGTGCAGGAAGGCGACTTCATTGGCGGCATTTCCGCCATGAACGACCTGCTCGAGATGTATCCCAAAGACAAGCATTTGTTTTATCTGGCCGGCAACTGGTTGATGGGAGAGAACGGCGACGAGCAAGCCCAGAAAATCATGGAAAAGGCAGTGGCCCTCGACAAGAATTTTCCTGCTGCGCTGAACGATCTGGCCTACCTGTACGCCCGCAACCGGCAATTCGACAAAGCCTTTGCAGACATGGACCGCTACGTCGCGCTGCTGCCCAGAGAACCGAACCCCCAGGACTCCTACGGCGAGCTGCTGCGCATGGCAGGAAACTTCGAGGGATCGCTGCAGCACTACCGGGCCGCGCTGAAGATCGATCCGGACTTTGTCACCTCGCAGGTCGGACTGGGCGACACATATGCTCTGATGGGGAATCAGGAGCAGGCGCGAGTTGAATACGAGAAGGCGATTCGCTACGCCCATAACGAAGGCGACCGGTTGACCTACAGCATGCAGAAGGCGATGACCTGGGTGCGCGACGGCAAATTCGCCGAGGCTGACAAGGCGTTCGAGGAGATCGCCCAGACAGCCCACGCCAAGGACCAGGACCTGCAGGAAGCACAGGCCTACCGCCATCTGGCCGAGTATCAGACCGACGATAACGCCGCGTTGAAATATCTGCAGCAGGCAGAGGAGTCGCTGGGTCATCGCACCATCTCCAAGGGCGATAAAGATGAGGAACTCTCTCGCATTCTGCGCAACCGCACCGTGCGTTCCGCACACGCCGGCAACTCGGCGTTGGCCGCCCAGTCTCTAAAGCAACTTGAAGCCCTGGCGGCCAGCGGTCGCAACCGCGTCGTCCAAAGCTCCTACAACGGCGCCGCCGGCACTCTGCTTATAGACCAGAAGAAATTCGAAGAGGCCATCACTTGCCTGGAAGAAGACCAGGATAACCCCTTCACCATGGAACTTCTGGTGCAGGCCTACTACCAGACCAATCAGTCCGACAAGCTGGCTCAGGCCGAGGCCCGGCTCCGCGGCACCAACGTTCCCACCATGGAGCAAGCCCTTGTGGTACCCGCCGCTCGTCTCCGCCGCCCAGAGATGTAAGCTGCTTGTAACTTTCCTTTTCCTTTTGGTCTATACTGTCGAACGCCAGCCGGAAGCGGGATGCGTTTCATGCTGATGTTCGCTGGTAATTACGTCTTCTTAATTAATGAACTCTAAGATTGATCGACGCTCTAGCCAACGAGTGGTCGCCACGCTGCCGGTGCGCGTCCGCGGTTCAGCGGCGAATGCGGAAGTGAGCGCCCAGACTCGCGACGTCAGCACGAATGGCGTGTTCCTCTATACCGATTCCCGCCTGGCGGAGGGCGCAGATGTGGAATTGGTTCTGATTCTCCCGCCCGAACTGACCTCCGGGGAAAAGTGCTGGGTATGCTGTCATGCCCGTGTATTGCGTGTGGAGCAAGGGCCGGGCAAGGACTTCGGGGTCGCTGCCGAGATCCGGCGCATGGATATCCTGCCAGAAATTCCCGCCTAGCTTTCTTGTCTGGCGGCAGCGCGGCTGCACTGCCCCTTTGGCAGAATTTCTGGTGCCGCACCTTAATCGGCGCATGCAAATCCCTGCCAACAGGCCGGCGGCTCTTGCCTGGGAACCTCGAAACAGCCAAAAGTTCCTCATCTCCCGGCAAGAAGTGCCAGGGTCAGGAAGAAGCCTCTGAAAATCTTCGAGAAAATGCTTCCCATAGCACAGACCTTGGTGCAATAATGGCGGCCCTAGAATTGCTCTGGCCAAACTCAGGAACTCAGGTGGGCCTAGTATGTGGATTGAGAAATTGTCAGACGGTGTGGTCCAGGTGCAAACCCCGATCGGGCCGCGTTATGTGATGCCCTCTTTTCTTCAGCGCGTCTATTTTCTTTGGATGTTCCGTCACTTTCCCATTCTTCCTCACGCCGTGCTCAGCGCCGGGCAACAGCGGATGCTCGAGCGCTTGTGCTCCGAGCAGAGGTTCGTCTCCATGGCTTACGCCGATGGCATGGAAGATGCTCCAGTCATCGGCACTGTCGAGCGCCGACTCGTGCCGAAGATGGGGATGGACTCCTTGCCCCCGCGTCGCCACGCGGTCAGCGAAGGTTCCCCTGGACTGGCTGCGGAGCTGCGGCAGCGCTCCTAGTCCCAGTTCGTTCGCGGTGGTTCGTTCGAGTCGGTGATTCGCTGCTCGACGCGCAACTCACCTCGGCATTTTTCCTATGCGCGCGATTCTCCAACCTCTTAACGAGCGCTCTTGAGCGTGCGAGTGTGCGCAATGACCGGACGCGAGGGAAATGTTACAATCACAAATTGTCCCGCCGATAAGATTCCCCGCTGTGGGCGCGTAGCTCAATTGGCAGAGCAACTGACTCTTAATTCCCGCATGAAGGCGCGGAAAATTAGCTGTTAGTTGTTACAAACAAACAACTTATTAACCATCGTCCCGCACAGAGATTGCCAAAATCGCCGTTCAAAACGCTCAACGCGTTCAATGACTTACGAACATGCTATTTTTCGTGCGACACAAAAGTCCCCACATTCTGCTATGCCGAACCCGAATAATTTGCAGGCTTCGCCCCCGGGCTTCGCCGCGCGTCCAACATGCGCTTTAAACCCTGTCGCCACTCCGTCGCTGCTGAATGAAGTCACGAGTGTACGAACAACCCGCCAAAATTGATATTCCCTCCTACGTCTGAGGAAGGGTACTCTAAAAGGGTCGCTTCTAGCATCTTTCCGCCGCGCCCCCTGGGTGACGGTTCCTTGCAAAATCAGATAGCGTTTTCGCTGCGCAAGGAGCCGTTATGGCCAAGAAGTATCCTTCCGCTCGTCCGAAGATCACGTCCTCGCCGTCGAACCGGCATTGAAATAATGGCCCTCATCGCCGGAAGCGAAGGATCCGCCCGCTTGATAGAAGGGGGGAGCCATTGGTCTGCCGACTAACGTCCACCTCTAAGTCTTTACGCAAGATATGCTTGGCTATGGCCGCTAGGTTCCCAGGGAGACGCCACTGGGTAAAGATTGGCGCCTAACCTCGCAACTTCCTAGATGGTGCTGGGTTTTGTTCTGTGGCCACCAATCACGATTGCAATACGGGATCCCTTCTATTTCTATTTTCTTGTGGCCAAAACTGCGCGTGACATAAGATATAAGGAATTGTAGTGGCGCCGAGGATCTTCTCGACGGATCTTTCTAGGAATCATTCTAGGAATTCTTGCAAGCTCATCAGTGCGGAACATTGTGGATGAAAAAATCAACATCCTGATGGTCGATGACCAGCCCGGTAAACTCCTGAGCTACGAAGCCATGCTGGGCGAACTGGGCGGGAACCTCATCAAGGTTCATTCGGGAATGGAAGCCCTGGAACACCTGTTGAAAAATGACATCGCCCTCGTGCTCATGGACGTGAGCATGCCCGGAATGGATGGTTTCGAAACTGCTCAGATGATCCACGGGCACCCGCGCTTTCAAAACACACCGATTGTCTTCATCTCCGGGATTCAGATGACGGATCTCGACCGGCTGAGGGGATACCAACACGGAGCCGTAGATTACCTTTCCGTTCCCGTGGTTCCAGAGTTGCTGCGGGCAAAGGTCAGGGTCTTCGCGGAGTTGCATCGCAAGACGCAGCAACTAGAAGCGCTCAATGCCCGCATGACTACCTTGCAGGATGAAGAAAGAAGACGCATCGCGCGCGAGTTGCACGACAGCGTTGGGCAATTACTTGCTGCCGTGAGTATGAACAGTGCTCTGGTGGAGGCGGAGGCACATAAGTTGAGCCCTGAGGCGGCAAAACGCGTCCATGAAAACGCTACAATGGTCGAGGAGGCTACGAAGGAGATTCGCACCATCTCACACTTGTTGCATCCTCCGTTGCTGGATGAAGCAGGTCTTGCATCTGCGCTTTACTGCTACGTTGAGGGATTCTCCGAGCGCAGCAAAATTGATGCGAGGCTCGACATTCCGAAGGAGTTTGCGGGTTTGTCCAAAGAGATGGAGCTCTCGATATTCCGGGTCGTGCAGGAATGCCTCACGAATATCCATCGTCATGCCGGGAGTCCCACGGCCACAGTTCGTATTACGCAGGATGAGACTTGCTTAACAGTTCAAATCGAAGATGCGGGTAAAGGGATTCCGCCTGAAAAGGAGTCCTTATTCAGATTGTCAGCTCACACCGGAGTCGGGCTTCGCGGAATGCGAGAACGCTTGCGCCAGTTAGGCGGCACTCTGCAAATCCAGTCGAACGGTCACGGAACACGGGTGACTGCCCTTCTGCCAGTTCTACGTCCTTCGGGAGAGCCTGCTACCCAAGAAAACGGGCAGCGGGTTGCTCTAACCTCAGAGAACCTTCAGAATTCGCCCCTGCTAGGCAGCGTTGAGCAGAGTTTGGGCCGTGTTTAGCAGCTTACCTGCATCACTCTTGGAGATTGATGCGGAAAATCCTGAAGACTCGTGTCGGTACTAATAACGAGAACACTGTACGAACAGTAGTAAGTTCGATATAACACACAGGGGAAGGGTTCAAAATCTGGAGGTTCAACGGCCAGAGTTTGTGGGTGGGTCGCGAAAAATTTAAGCAGCCATTTGGTCAAGGAGCCGAACCGTCGCGATCAGACAATGGTCAAACTCGTCCTCGCGTGTGAACAGTTCCCGGAGCGTCTGCCGGATCAGTGGCTTGTCGTCGACGATTAGCACTGATCGCACAGGCCAAAACCCCCATTAACAACGAAATGTTTGGCCGATAAGTCAGTCACGATCAGGGCTGGATGAAACAATTGGGCCTTTCTCGATTGCTTCCTTTCCATCTTCTGCTTCTGCGCATACGATGCCCGTGATGAACGGTCTGGAAGAAGCCCGTGCTCTCAGGAAATTGATGCCCACAGTACCTGTGATTGTTTTCACGGCGTTCGTTAGTTCTGCTCTTGAGAAAAAGGCTGACGCGAGCGGTGCTTCTGCGATCATTTCGAAATCTGAGCCCATCCGGCAAAAAAGTGTTGATCAAGAAGTCGAATGTTCAACAAAAGTTCCCGGCGGGGATTCGCCATACGGTTGACACTGTATCTGTACGTGTCCGTCAGAAACTCCAATAAAGAATGGGCCTGCTGAAGAGTAGTAAACTTGGCCTATGCGTAAACGTCTCATCACGCCAACCTCCGAGAGTATTCGGACTCGCGGCGAAGGTTGGCTGGATGTCGAGCGTGCCGCCGTGGTCGAGGTCACGTCGGAAGACCAAGATTGTCCTGTCGAGTCCGCCTTTGGCTCCGGAGATGCGGGAGGTTGGCGTGCTGCCCTACCAGGGAGCCAAACGATTCGTCTGGTCTTCGATCAGCCGCAAAGGCTCAAGCACATATCCCTCATTTTTGAGGAAAAAGAAATTGGGCGTACGCAAGAGTTCGTTTTGCAGTGGTCTTCGGGTGGCGGGAGTTCACTCAAGGAGATTGTTCGCCAGCAGTGGAATTTCAGTCCACCTGAATCGATACGTGAAGTTGAAGAATATCAAGTGGATCTTTCGGGCGTTACTATACTCGAACTAGTCATAAAGCCGAACATCGGTGGCGGAATCGCTCGCGCCTCTCTGAAAAAACTCCGTTTGTCTTGACGGTAGTTCCCGTCTCAGACTGGTATCGTTTTCGATATATTGTGGCGGGAGCGACAGGACTCAGACCCGCGGCCTCCTGCATGATTGGCACGCGTGCTAGCGGTGCGAGAACTGGGTGTCATCCCTTTAGGTTTCCATTGACGACCATCGTAGGAAGTGGCTTGGTTGTGCCAACAGAAACACGGAATTCTGGTGACTGCTGATTCGGGCTACGTGCCGCTACTTAGTCTCACCATAAAACATCTCGGGGCGTCCTCTTGCTGCCGGATAACGAGTCAGCTCAGCTGGATGTTTTCCGACGACTGTTTGCTGGGAATCTCGCGTTCAGGCCGTCCGTCAACGGATGGCTATAGGCCCAACCCACTGACCAGGCATCCACGAGCTCAAAGCTGTAGCCGCCATACTGAAATTACGGCTGACCTTGCACAATCACCGTTTTTGCGGTGGCAATGTGGGCACCACCGGCGCAAACGCTCGGGAGGCGTTGTGGGCAGCCATGTGCTTCAGAATGTCCGTTGCGGACTCAAGAGGCTTCTCACAAATCTTGTTCATGCTGATCGCGTGCCCGCAGTCGTTGCATGTCATCAGAGTGCCACCTGCCGTGCTTCTAGTCGTGGTGTACATCCCTTAAGCCTACGCTTCATTGGTGGCTGGTGCCATCTTAGGACGGCTGCTCACAGCGACGTTGACTGTTAGAAATTAAGATGTGCGGAACAACGGGGGTTGGGTAAACCGTCACCCACAGGCGCAGCGAGTCAGCTTACCCCCTTTTCTTGAAAAAACGAACCGCGACGTAGATCACAATTACGATTATTACGACCTCAACGATCTGCTGAACTGTCATCGCGCAGCCTCCTGACGCCGGCCAATTGTCAATTCCTAGCGGTAGTTTTCCTTTTCCCGATCTTGTCTGGACGGCGATCTGTCTTTTCTTGCAGTTGTTCAGTCTGCCGTTCTAATTTGTCGGCTTTGGTGCGTTTCTCTGCCATGCATATAGCTTGACACAAACCTGATGCCAAGGCGAGGTTCTCACCAGAGAGCGTTTTTCGGAGTCATGCGGGTGCCGGGTGGAACCCCGCGATGAGATTCCGACAGGCGGGCAGGGTATTGCCGAAACTGGGGAACTGGTCCTGTGGGTTTACTCGCTATGCCTCTAGCTCGGTTTCGTGGGCACGCATGGGCCAGTGGTAGACTGCGCGTATGGCCAAGAACAAAACTGATAAGAAGCGCAGGAAGCTGAAGGCATTATCTGCTAGAAAAAAAGCGAAGCCGATGAAGAAGCCGATGAAGAAGACGGTTAAAAGGAAGCTGGCTAAGAAGAGGGGAACTCCGAAGAAGAAATTGGCGAAGAAGAAGCCCGCTTTGAAAAAGGCGGCGGTGAAAACGAAGGTCCTCGGCAAGAAGACACCCGGTGCGAGGACGCTGACCGCACTCAGGGCACGGGTTCGGGGAAAAAGCCAGAGCGTGGATACGGAGGCATTTGCACCCGAAACACTGAGAGAGAGGTCGGGCGGGCAATCGGGAGATTTACAGGGATTGTCCAACATCGAAGGTGCAGATTCGGAGAGCGTGTCCGAGTTGATCGAGGAAGGAAACGCGTTCGAGGCCGACGCAGTGGCGGGCGTGGAACACGCTGGTGACCATGACCAGAAGGAGGTTCACACGCACGAGGTGCCGCAGGATGATGTTCCCGGAGAGTATCTGGATAAAGAATAATAAGCCAGCGGCTCCCACTAGTTCGGGACCCCAGTTTCCCATGGCGAATAGCGGATCTGTCCACTCCAAAGCTGGGCGACGCCATGGGCATCCTAATTGTGACTCCGCTGTTCTTGGTAGGTCGAGACATCGCCGCGTTCTTTTAAGTGGCCGAGGGTAATCGAGCTGCTGGCACTCCTGTTTGGACTAATCGGTACTTGCAGCGTTTTGGCCTTTGTGGTGTTTCCTTTTGTGATTTGGGCAGCCATGCGCTTCCGTTTCGCCGGCGCGGCGCTTGCGACGTTCCTTATCGCTGGCATTGCAGTCTGGAGTACCACTGCAGGATACGGCGCCTTTGTGAAGCACAATCCGCTTCACAATGCTGTTCTACTTCAGGCGTTCATCGCTGTCACGTCGGTGACCGGTTTAATCCTTGTGGCAGTTGTGACCGAACAGGTTCATGTGGCCAGCCGTTGGTCGGTATGGTGGGACAGGCAAGGCAGCCTATTGGGCTTCCTGGAATTTAACACCGATATATCTGAGCGTAAGCGGGCGGAAGGAGATTTGCGTATTCTGTCCGGGCAGCTACTGAGGTTACGGGACGATGAGCGGAGGCACATCGCTCGCGAACTGCACGACGGTTCTGGCCAGATTCTCGCCGCGTTAAACCTGCAACTGGCTTCGATCGAAGCCGAGGCTCACAACCTCAGTCCGACGGCGGCGAAGGCTTGTTATGACTGCGAGGAACTGGTGCAACAAATGTCCAAAGATCTTCGCACCATGTCCCATTTGCTGCACCCCCCCGCTGCTGGATGAAGTAGGCCTCTCGTCGGCGATCAAGCTGTATGCAGAAGGGTTCGCAGAACGCAGCAAAATTGCGGTGTCTCTGGAACTCTCTCCAGACTTCGGTCGTCTCTCCTCGGCCGCCGAAACTGCAATTTTCCGCATCGTCCAGGAATGCCTCACTAACATTCATCGCCATTCCGGAAGCGGGACAGCACGCATTCGCGTCACCCGTGATGAACAAGAGGTAAGGGATAAGGTCCCCGGTTCACCAGGTACTACAGTCCAGCCAGTATCGGCATCCTGATTTTTCGTCCCATTTGAAGGCTTAAGGATATCGACGGGCAACCGTTCCCTTGCATTTCTTCAACTAAGCTGTATTCGGGGGGCTGTTCATTCCTTCTGGCCGGATGCCCACCCTAAGGCGAACGCACTTGACCTTTACGCAACAGGGGTTCTCTGAAGGATGCCGCTCCGAATTCTGGTCGTCGACGACAGCGAAGCGATCCGCCAATCCGTTCGGTCCTGCATTGAATCGAAGACCGACTGGCAGGTTTGTGGTGAGGCAGAAAATGGCAACGTCGCGCTGAACATGGTGCGGGAGCTGGATCCAGACATCGTGGTTCTTGATCTATCGATGCCGGGCAGGAACGGCTTGGAAGTTGCTAGGGAAATCGCAGCGACGGCTCCTCGTACCCGAATGATCATATTCACCGCCAATGATTGTGAGCAGCTCATAAGAGAGGCGGAAAGTGCCGGGATCAGTAGAGTGGTGGCAAAGTCGGGGGACAGCATAGTCGAGCATTTGCTAACAGCGATAAAAGACTTGTTCCAGGAACGCGATGCCGCATAGAACGAGGTTCAACGCGTCCAGACTTTTGGAGTGCACAAGACCTACCCTCTCGCCAGAGTGAAACTGGGTATGTCGCTGTATGAAAAAGAGGCGGCCTGTCCCGCCTAAATTACCTACGTGTTTTTCCTCTCGGCCAATTGTATCCCCTTGCAAATGATGCAGTTACTGTTGCGGCCTCGTGCGTGCTTAGAGGTAGTGCCGTGGAAATCAACTCTACGGCTTTCCGACTTATCTCGTGCAACAAGGGATCCTCCCAACTTCGTCCGTGGCGGTCATGGGCTTCGGAAAGACTCAGCCGGTGGCAGCAAATTCAACCCCGGCCGGACGACAACAGAACCGTCGAGTCGAGTTGGTGGTTTCCGGTGAAGTCATCGGCACGCCAATTGGCGGCACATCGGGCTTGATGAAACCGCAGAGCAGCCCTCAAAATTCCACCACAACCGTGCCGCCTCAGCCGCACCGCTGACAGACCGGTTCACCACTTGGAACTATTGGCGGCGTAGAAAGGAGAGACAATGGCAGGCTCTCGGAGGACCAAACTGTTAGCTTATGGCGTGCTTCTTTGTGGTGTCTGCATGCTCGTCGCGACGCTGCACGCAGGAAATGACGTGTTAGGAGAGATCGAGTTAGTGGGCGCCACCAAGGTGGAGAGAATCGCTGGAGTATGGATAGATGGGCAGTATGTGGGGTACCTGAAGGAACTGAAGGGATCGAAAAAGATTCTGCTGCTACCTGGCGACCACGACATCGTGGTCAGGCAGGGGGGATACAAAGATTTCTCCCAAAAAGTCCTGGTTCAACCTGGGATGAAGCAACTCGTCCGTGTGGCGTTGGAGAAAGATCTGCGGGTTCAGTTTCCTACGGTCACGGCGGAGATCAAATTGTCTGTGACGCCGGAGAGAGCAGCGGTGTTTGTCGATGGCGTTTTCGCCGGGCACGCGGCCGAGTTCGGCGGCGTTGGCAGAGCCTTGCTGGTCGCCCCCGGACGACGGAAGATCACGATCAGCTTGACTGGGTACCAGACCTTCGAGACCGAAGTCACGCTTGTAGCCAATCAGAAATTCAAGCTCCAGACAGAACTTACCAAGGGCGGAGTTCCGACGACACCTGTCCCGGATCAGGAGTAACAACGGGCTAGAACCTGCCATTGAAGGCCTTCGAAATTTCGAAATAAGGAGCGCCCGTCGACCGTGATAGCTACGTCAAGGAAGGCTGTAAGAGGTCCCAGGCGCCAAAACGCCAGCTACATTCTGGGCCCCTGGGAGGAGAGGAGTTTTATGTTACCCAACGCTGTGAAACTGGCAGTAACTGCTTCCGTCCCTATGGAATGTGAATTCTGGACGGAGGACGATGGTTGGAAAGGTGCCTGTGTCGAATTGTCGGTCGCGGTTCATGGCAGCAATTTCGAAGAGGCGAAGAAAAACATGGAAGCGGCGCTCCAAACCAGAGTCGAGTCGATTCTTCGCGATCGCAAGGCAGCCTAAAGTGATCGACGATGCCGCCCAGGACAGGGCGTTAAGATTGATTTCGAACTAGGTAATGGAGCCAAGTCATGCTCAAGCCGATGCTAACCAGCAAAACGGGTGCGAAAGGCGCGAAGCCGTCGTAACCCTGATGGGGGGCCTGGCGTGCGCACTCAGAACGTTTGGGAGTGTGGTGGCGATTTCTAAACTCAGGATTCCCACGAAACATTACTCGGCAGGCAATCCCAAGCCACTGATTTGTAATCCGGGGTGCTGTTCCTTGCAATGCATCTCGAAATCTTTGTTTATTTGCTCTGTCGATTTTTTAGTGAGAATCGCATCTACACGGTCCAACGCGAAAACAGTTTCACAAACAGAGCACTTCCACGCAATTGGCCTTTGATTTTCGTCATTTAAAACCGTAGCTGTAAGAACTGGCATGACGATAGTTTCCCATAGGCCCTGTTCAGGATGCTAGCCCCTGTGGATTGTTCAATTGCACCACTACCGACTTATTTCCGTATCTGACCGAAGTCACTCCGCGAGTCAGAACACGTTGCCGCATTAGCACGCATAAGGAGAATCATGAACGACTTTTTATCACGTATTCAAACAGCACTCGTTCGCACGTACGAACGCATTGCAGCATTTTTTGCTATCGATGTCCGCAATGTCGAGAACAGGGTCGCAGCAATCGAGCAACGGTTGACAACCGAAGTCGCAACTCTGCGTCAAGAGGTCGAGCAGGCTCGCACTGATGCAGCAAGTGAAATCAGGCAAGTCAATGCGGACATTGCAGAGCATCTCGACGCAATCAAATTTATTTCCAATTCGGAACGCGATAGCGCTGGATTGCGCGGAGAGCGTCCCGCGATATTGAAGCAGGCATAAAATGGTGACCCTCTTACAATCTACTTCTGGCGGTTCAGCGTCAGGAACGTCACTCGCATATCCATTTTCATTGACCGCATCTGCCGCTGGATTCGCTCGCCGACGATGATTCCCACGACCAGAAACTTCGAGCGGCTTAGGGGAAACCAACCTAAATCTATTTCGAGTCGTGCGCCGGAGGAGGTCGTCGGGGGCGTCGCTTGCGCCGGGCGGGTTTTCGCCTCGTAGAAGAGGAAGGCAAGACACAGGACGATGGACAGCGCTGCGATGTACATCCACCACGATTCTATTGGTTGCTGCGTCCAGTGGGTCGACAGGCAGCGAAGTAGAGGGATGCTGCCGATAAGCCTCAAGAAGACTAGCATTTTCCCAGAAGCCCCTTTGTGGTCAGTCTCCGGATGACCGACTAGTCTTCCATTTGCAGGGTCAGCAGCACTTGCAAGACTTCCCTTGAGTTGTTTCCTTGCCCTCCCACAAGATCAGTGGTGTAACCGCCAAGGCAGCAACGGGGTCGGCCCATGAAACGCGCCATATCGCGTTCATCGCGAGTCCGACTAGAGCGATCACGGAAAGATAAGCACAAACGCCCGACTGAGCGGCATCTGCCCTCAGCGCAGCACTGCCTGTGGTTGCTGACAGCTTGCGCTTCTGCTGTGCGAGCAATGGCATAACCACTGCTGCGGCAATCAGGATCGCGATACCCAGATAAGATGGCTTCGGTTCGCTATGCTCCAGCAGAACCATCGCTGAAACGACGGTTACGTACCCGGCCAGCGCAAAAAGCAAAATACCCGCGATTCGGTTGGGGCGGGTTTCCCCGTGGCGTTTGACTTTTCGACTGAATGCCCATAGAACTAGCCCTGCTGAAAGAAGTTCTATGGCACTATCGCCCCCGAATGCCACGAGCGCGGGGCTATCCGCTATCCGCGCGGCGGCAAGAGAAACACCTGCTTCAACACTCATCCAGATGATTGTGAGCGCTTGAATCCGGTGAATTTGGCGTAGAACGTTCTTGTCTGGACTCAGGGTCACAGAAGCCATTTCCGCATTATTACATTCGCGATGAAGAAAGGCTTATCGACTGCATCTCGGTTGACGTCGACCGCATCCAGCGGAACTTTGTACCGATGCGAAGGCAGGTGCAGATCTGGCAGAGAAGCGTTGGTGCTGAACCCTCATTTCGCCGGTGGAACGGGGCTAACCATGCGGATGCTGACCGGCCCGTCTTTGTCGTCGACGATCTTGTAATCGCTGGGAACCGTGAACAACGACGGATCCGGCTCGGAACTGTTGACATTCGTGAATTGTGTCTCCAACTCTCCGGCCCAGGGATCGTCGTGCTTGGTCATCACGGTCGCTTTCAGATCGGGGGAGTACCAGCGCTCAGAGGTGACGACAATCGGCTTGTCGTTTCCCATCTTTCCACTGGGAATGGTCGTGGTTATGCGCGTGCCGGTGGCGTGGATGCCATTGATCGTCTGATCGCCAAGATTTTCGGTGGTGGGCGCGGGTTCGTTGGAATCCTGCCCCGCTTTTTTGTACAACATATTAGTGGAAAATGCCTGTCCTGTTGCGCCACCACCCGCGCTCCGCATAATGAACACTTCTGCCCCTTTTGGCAGACCTCTGTCGGGAGCGCTCCCGGGCGCCGGAAGAGTCATCTTATGGGCAACTTTGTTTTCGCTGTCGAGCATGTAGCGCACACCTGCGACCGGATCGAGAATCGTGATCAACTGGGGAGCCGAGGCCTGCGGGCCGCCTCCGAGAAGATTCAGGCTGGCGTCGCGGCGAGTGCGGCCGAGGCTATCACGGCAGATACTTGAATTCTCGGCGGTGTGAATGCGGTTGCCGTCGGCGAACGCCTGTGTGTGCTCGGTGGTAACGGCGGCGCAGAACGGCGCACCTTTGACGGGAGTAACGTCCATGTTGTCTTCCAGGTGCATGCCGAGCATGGCGGCTTTAGCGGGAGGCATCGTGGCAGATGCCGCGACTGCGCCGGATTCTTGCGGTCCCTGCGCGACCACAGTTGCGCTCAGCGCGAGGCTTGCGATTGAGACGAGAGCGGTAAGCTTCAGGCACTTCATAGGATTTATTTTCCTCCTGCAAACAGAAAGTTTTCACTGCACGACGCGGATGCCGCGAGCGATCCCGTCTAAGCCAACGAGCACATCGGCATAAATCGGGCCGTCGGGCGAGGCTGCAGCCGGCTCGAATGCGGACGCCGACGATGGCAATTGCACGCGGATCAGTTGCATGGCTCCTCCGCAACTGAGCGCGTCACAGTACATCAAGCTGCGAAAATCTTCGGAAACTGGACTCTTCGCGGTCGCCAGTTGAGGAGCCCGTCGGGCTTGTCGAGCGGAATACAGTCGTGTTTTCGGCGAGGAAGCAGCGTTTGTCCAAGGAACCCCGTTTGCGCCTTTCTCGGAGGTACCCGGCTGCCCGATTGGCGACTGCGCCGACTCTATCTTTAAGTTCGAAGTCTCCAGTCTCCGCGCGGGATGAAGAAGAAGAGCGGCTGCAAGAGCCACCACTGCGGCTGCTGCCCCGGTCCCGCAGACTACCGTGAATCTGCGTGTCCTCGACCGCACCAGTGGCGGATCGCCAGTGATCCATCGTCGGTAATTCGCGAGAACAGCGGCATCGAGCGCCGCAGAAGGTTGTGGAGCTGACTCGCGAACGAGACGCAGACCGGCCGCGAGCTCGCGGCGCCCTTCGACGAAGCGGGCGCATTTGGTACAGTGGGCGAGATGCTCGGCCTCGCGGGGGAATTCGGCATCCATGTGCGAGGACTCCTCAAAATACAAGCGAAGTTCGTGGCAAGTCATATGAGACATCCCTCCGGCCCAGCCGCTCCAATCTCCGGTTGCGGGCTGCGGAGCGGCCTTAATTTTTCCGCTAGAAGAGCATGCGCTCGACTCAGGCGAGACCGGATTGTTCCTACAGCGCAACGCAGGCGGGACGCGGCTTCGGCATACGAAAACTCACAGAGATCGCAGAGCACGACAACTTGACGATAGTGATCGGGGAGCGAAGTCACCGCGGCCTGCACGAGGCCAGCGAGTTCAGTGCGAATCATTTGCGCGGGCAGCACATCCGATTCCGAAATAAGATTGCCAGCCAATGTCGCGAGGGCCGTGTCTTCTGGGAGCGCCTCGTAACGCCGTTCGCGGCGGTCGATTCTCCGCACAAAATTGCGAGCGATGCCAAAGGCGAATCCGGCGAGATCGCCGCGGTCCTGCCGATAGTTGTGCGATTCTTTGAGCAGAGTGATGAAAACCTCCTGTGTGACTTCCTCCGCGTTCATCTTCGAACTGGTCATATAGAACGCATAGCGAAAAATCCCGGGCTTCAGCCTTCCATACAGCAGCAAGAAGGCTTGTTCTTCTCCGGCTGCCGCGAGTCGCAACAGTTCAGCGTCGGAGCGGGTCGAGAGCTCGTAGGGGATTTCCATGTCTCGTCAGGTTCGATGCAGAGACTTTCATATTGTCTTCGTAGCGAACGGGAGAAAAGTTCCAGAAAGTTTGTGGAAAAATGAGGCAACGGGCGCGGACGCGAGAAACGCAAGGTCTGTCAGCATGCGCTCTCGGCCGCTTCGCGGGCCAGAATCCATCGCGGCCATCTCAGGGTGGCGTCCGAATCCCGGGGACACGATTATCGGCCGCGGTTCGATTGTAGGCGCGGAAACCTCTCCGTTATGGATAAGGACAACCTGGATCTCTGGAAGTTTCCCAACCGTGGAGTCGCACCAGAGGGATCGAGGTGAAGCGAATTATAAATGTCTCTGATCGCAGGCTTCCAAATTGGTCAACGAGGTACCCTCAATGTGTCAGTTCTTTTCGCTACCGAAAAAGAAGGACGAAACTTCGTCTCCCGCGTCTACTTGTGTGCGCGAAGCTGCTCGTAACATCTTTTCCGAATTTCGGACAGAGCGGTTCCTTTTGATGTGACGCGGACTCACTCATAGTTCACCTTAAGGAATCGAAAGCTCCATATACTCATCTGCACCCACGATCCTCAGAACGATCCGCACGGGCGACGGGAATCGCCGACGCGTAGGGTCACGCACGATCTGCGGTGCGGAAAGCTGATAGTGCTTCCAGCGAGTCTTGAGTTCGCAGCCGCCCGCCGCGAGGACGTTCTTTACCCACTCGGATTGGCTGCTGTAGGTGAGGGCAATAATGAAGCCGTTTGATGCTCGAAAAATGTTCACCGGGGTCCGGTAGACTTTGCCCGATTTTCGACCCACATGAGTGAGAATGCCGAAGCCTGGCAGCCAGCCTGCAAATAGACCCTCAGGGGTCACCCAAAACCGGCCAATGAGGGTCACCTCAAAACCGGCCAACGAGAGTGAGGCTCGGGGACGTTGATTCCAACGCAAGGCGGTAGCCTTCGTTGGTATGAGCAACGTCTTGAGCGAAGCGAAAAAACAACAAGTCATAGCCCTGGGACGACTCGGATGGCCCTTGCGGCGCATCGAGCAAGAGACCGGGGTACGTCGGGAGACCGCCGGAGCCTATCTGAAAGCGGCCGGGATCGGAGTGCGTCCGCCAGGTGCGTGGGGACGGCGACCGCCGGCAAAACCGGCCAACGAAAATGAGGTGACCACCGGGTCGGACGCGGCAAAACCGCCCCCCACGGTCAACCCCAACCCCAACCCCGAAAACCTTTCCACTAGGGGAAAAGCAAAAGCAAGAACCGCAAAACCGGCCAACGAGAATGCGGTGACCACCGGGTTTGGCGTGGAGTTGAGCGCCTCAGAACGCAAACCTCGTAATCCCGTTCCGTCCGCCAGTTTGTGCGAACCGTTTCGCGAGGCGATCGAACTGGGTCTGAGCCAGGGTCGCAATTCCATCGGGATTTGGCAGGACCTGGTGTCCGAGAGCGGGTTCAACGGCGGCTATCAGACCGTCAAGCGCTTCGTGCGCAAGCTTCGCGGAAACCAACCCCCGCAGCCGCGAGCCGTGATCATTACCGCACCCGGAGAAGAGTGCCAAGTCGATTACGGCACCGGCCCCATGGTCCGCGATCCGCAAACCGGCAAATATCGACGCACACGATTGTTCGTGCTGACGCTCGGATGCAGCCGCAAGGCGGTACGCTTGCTTCTCTATCTGCTCCAGCTCTCGCATCTGGGCCGAGCTGCACGAGAAAGCCTTCCGTCGACTCGGCGGCAGTACGCGAGTGGTCGTCCTCGATAACTTGCGTGAAGGCGTGCTCGTCCCCGACATCTACGATCCCACCCTGAATCCCCTCTATCGTGACGTGCTGACGCACTATGGCTGTGTCGCTCTGCCGTGCCGGATCCAGGATCCCGATCGAAAAGGAAAGGTTGAGCGCGGCGTCGGACACGCCAAGAACACGCCGCTCAAGGGAAAACGCTTCGAGAGCCTGGAAGAAGCACAAGCCTATCTGGACCGTTGGGAAACCAGCTGCGCCGATACGCGCATCCACGGCACCACCAAACGGCAAGTCGCCACCATGTTTGCCGAAGAGAAACCTTTCTTGCTCCCACTGCCGCTAGAACCGTTCCGCTACTACCAGCACGGTCAACGGGTCGTACATCTCGACGGTTGTGTCGAAGTCGAGGCCGCCTACTACGGCCTCCCCCCGGGCTGGATCGGACGCTTAGTCCGAGTGCAGTGGGACGAACTCTACGTTCGCATCCTCGATCCCAACAACGGTCTGCTGCTGCGGGAGCATGTACGCCAGAAACGCGGCTGGTATCGCATCCAGGAAGAGGACCACCCGAAACACAGACCGCTGCGCGTCTCTCAGTTACTGTGGCGCGCCGGCCGCGCCGGTACTCACATCGGCACCCTCTGCAACCTTATTTATAACCAACTCGGAGAACCCGGTGTCCGCCGCGTTTTGGGCGTCCTCGCGCTGGCCAAGAAGTTCGGCTTGGCGGCAGTCGAGGAGGCTTGCGCGGCCGCCCTCGAAATGGGGGTGTATGAGTACCGCTTCGTTCGTCGCTATCTCGAACGTGGTCCTCAACTGACCTTACGGCAAGTCGATCCCCTCATTCGCGAGCTGGTGCAGTATCGCGATCTCATCAACCTCAGAACCCAGGAGCCAAAAGAATGAATCTCATCGAATTAAATCGTGCTTTACGGCAACTACGGCTGGGCGGTATCGCCGCCGTGCTCGAAACTCGTCTCCACCAAGCTCAAGCCGAAGCCATGCCTCCCATCGACTTCCTCTCCTGCCTGGTCTCGGACGAACTCACCCGTCGCGGTGATCGCCTGCTGCAGCGAAGAACCAAGCAGGCCGAGTTTCGCGACCCACAGAGGAGCCTCGACAACTTCGACTTCAACTTCAATAAGAAGATGAATCGCAGTCTGGTCTTCGACCTGGCCACCGGAGCCTTCCTTGCTCGTCATGAAGATGCTTTGTTTTTAGGACCGCCCGGCACCGGGAAAAGTCATCTGGCTCAAGCCATCGGCCAGGCCGCCATTCAGCAAGGTTATCGCGTACTGTATCGCGAAACCCACAAACTGCTCGACGATCTCGCCGAAGCCACCATCGATGGAACGCGCAAGGAGCACATGGAACTGTTAGCTTCGGTTCCGCTCCTCATCATTGATGATCTGGGCATGCGCAAGCTGCCTGTCACCGCCGCCGAGGAACTGCTGGAGATCGTGATGCGACGCTATGAGCGCACCAGTACTTTACTTACATCGAACCGACCAGTGGACGACTGGGGCAAACTCCTGGGAGATAGCGCCGCTGTCACCGCCATGCTTGATCGCCTTCTCCATCATGGTCACGTACTCAAATGCGGTCCGCGGAGTTGGCGTACAAAATTAGACTTGCCTGCACAGGAAGCTGCAGGGTAAAACAACTAAGTCCCCGGCCCCTTCCGTTGGCCGGTTTTGAGGTGACCCTCATTGGCCGCTTTTGGGGTGACCACTGAGGATAGACTGGTGATCCGATTCGTGAAGGCAATGTTGATCTTCGCCAGCCATCGCTTACGGAACCGCATCATGAGCACGCCCGCGGCGGCGATGGCGATGATTATGATGGCGGCGGCATTCACGGCTTGATGAAATCAGATGCGCTTGCGTTTATTCCGAGATGGCGGACGGCGCGCCGCGTCGGAGGTCACGAACTTGTGAGCCATGCCGAGCAAGTCGCGCAGGACATCGGGCGTGACGCGGGACATGCGAACCAGCACGGCGCTGTAGTCGAGATAGTGGTGGGTCACGTAGTAAACATCAGGAGCGGCTGCGAGCAGTTCTGCGCGGTCGTCGAAGCCGACGCGAACCACAAGCGAACCCGGCTCAGCCGAACGATGAGTAGGCACGCACGCCAAGAGTTTTCCGCGAATCTTGAGCGCGGGCGACCCGTAGGCTGTGCTCTCCTCCACGCCGGGCAAAGCCAAGCCGACCTTGCGCACCTTGTCGAAGTCAAGTTTGCTTCTGGGCATGCGGCGAATGCGATTATCGGCAAGAACAGGAAAGTTTTCAAGACAGGCTACTTGCCGACACTTTGGTGATAACGCAGTCAGAATCTTCCGTCGAGCAACTGATTCTGAAATCAGTCGCTCTCTCGCTTTAAAACATATTGGCACGTTTTCTAACCGCGCGAAACTGCATATCGTTCATTCTAAAGATGAAAACTAGTGCCAAGAGTGGGTTATGAGGAGAGGGAGCCATTTCAGCCGGTCTATAGGTCGACACAATTAAGACACAATGCTACTCTTGACCGAAGTGGCGTTGTCCGTAATTAACTGAAAGCAAAGGCCGGGGCGCGTAGCTCAATTGGCAGAGCAACTGACTCTTAATCAGTAGGTTGTAGGTTCGATTCCTACCGCGCTCACCATCTTTTCAATCACTTACCGGGGTTGATGTTTTGGGTGTGCCGTAAAGTGTGCCGTAACTTAATCCGGCTACCCCCGTTTCTCTACTGCTGCTGTGTCTTGATCGAGCGCAGCGCGCACGATCTCTAGCTCGGGATGCTGATACTGCATGGCAGTCTTCACATCCTTGTGGCCCATGGTTCTCATGACGGCAGCCAGGTTTCCGGTTCTCTTCAGAATCCGGGTGCCGTAATCATGCCGTCCACAATAGAGGACAAGATCTTCTGGTAGCCCAGCCTTGACTCGGGCTTCGCGAAACCTCTTCGCCATTGTGGTGAGGTGAGCAGACTCGGCGCGCTTCGATGGGAAAACCCATCCTTCGCGCCTTCCTTCGCACCGCTGTTTAAGAACGTTGAAGACGCGATTGCTCATTGGCACGCGTCTCCTTCCTTCTTCGGTCTTGCTATCCGGTACGAAGATCACGCGGCTTTCCCAATCCAGATTCTCGATGCGCATCCGGTAAAGCTCTCTTTCGTTCCGCATGCCCGTATCACGCATCAAGATGACGATGTCCTGGAAAAGCTGAAGGCTGCGTTTCCGCCAGTTGCAGGCAGCAGCGCCCGCCAACACTTTCTTTTCCGCTTCATCGTCAAGCCTGAGTGAACGTCCGTATTCCTTCATCAGTTTGAGTTTCGGAGTGTGGCGAATCAGTGTCCACTCCTCCGCCTTGTGCAGCATCCTTCTTAACGTTCGCAGCGCGCAATTGGCATTTGAGGACGCGCCCGAGAACCTCAGTGTTTCGATAACGTCCCCGGTGATCTGATCTAATCGCATATTCACGACGGTTGTCGTCTTGAGGAGCCGCCAGCCATCGCGGTAGTAGGTTTTGGTTTTGTCTTCCAGTCTGACCTTGCCCAGCCATTCCAGGAAGCGCCGGGAAAACTCCAGCAACTCAGGGGCTTTTTGGGGAAGCGGATCTGTATTCTCGACCACGTGGGCGAGTTTCAGACCAGCCACCTTTGCTGCCCTGGCCGCTTTTGTTTCGTTGGTTGACCCACGGTAGCGATGTCCGCGGACCGTGAAGTCATACCAGTAAAACTTGGACTTCGCTTTCTTAAACAGCTTCACGAGCTTCCTCCATTGCAGCCCGCACGGAAGCAACTCGCGTGTTCTTCTGGATGTACTCCAAAAGAACATTCACATCATAGCTGACCCGACCTTGCAGTTCTATCCAATTCGGCCCGACTCCCTCAGCGCGCCATCGTTTCAGTGTTGCTGCTGAGCGTCCGAGAATCACAGCGGCGTTGCGCGTGTTGACGAGGTGAGGCATGGCTGGTTTTTTCATCACAATTGGCTGGGGCATGGTTCATCTACTCCTGAGGGGAGACACATTCGCTCCTCTTAACGACATTGCCCTTGACGTTAGCGCAGGTGTACACATATAGTCAAGATATAACGTTACATTTAGGAGGAGAAATTGGCCGAAAGAGAGCTCACGACGGAGAAGGCAGCGACGGTGCAGCAGCCAGTGATCTCCATTCGTATTTCCGACGCTCTGCGTTTAAAGCTTGAGGGCTTAAAGGTGCTTATGTCCATGAAGAGCGGCGAACCTGTTTCCACATCGGAGGCGGCAAAGCAGCTTCTTGAGTCCTCAAAAGAAGAACGACTTGAGCTGGTAAGTCTGCTTACCGAGCCGACCGATTCTCTGATAATGATTCGCCGAAAGGCAGACTCAAAGCTTCCGCTTTCGCAAGCGGAATGGACCGTCGTTGCCTATTTCTGTCTGCACGGAGTGGAGAGATTTGCCAACACCGCACAGACAGAGATTTCATATGAAGCTCTTACCGGAATCCTTGAGGCATTCCAGGCGGTTTACGGATTGCTTCGCAAACCAAACAAGACCCATTTGGACTCTTTCTTCGTCGCACATCTCCCGCCCGACCGGCAAGCCGAAGCGAAGAAGCCGGAAGCGATCGGAAGCGACGATGTTCGGCGCGCTGTCACCCATACCATTCGGATGCTAAAAACCCCGACAGAAGAGCGGCAGAGACCCATCTTTGTCGCCCGGAATCTTTACTTTCTCCTCGACGAGCTAGAGTTTCCCAACATCGAGAGGCTAAACGAGGCGCTTCGCCCGTACTGGCCGACCCTGTGGCGCGTGTGCGCCCGCGGCCACTATTTTCACTATGCTCAGCCCTTGCGAGATCCGAACTCTTCCACAGGGGCAATGGACGCTCTGCTGAATCCGCCGTTACCGAAATTTGAGGAAGGCGAGTACCGTCTCGAATTCGTGCGCTCGCCGAGCGAAGGTTTTTCCGTTTGGTTGTCCTTCCCAGGAAGGCTTTCGCCGCTCTATCCCGTGGAGGGATACCCAAAGATTTCGGAATTCAGGACGATCCTGGAACGGCTGGATGTAAGGCGGGTGCTGATCTCCTGGAATGGCCGCTATTTTCTCGCGTATACGGAGGCAGATGAGAAGGGCGAAATCGGCGTGAATTTTCGCGCTCGTGACAACGGAATTACGTTTAACTTTCGCGGCGAAGACTGGCAGTCCATCAAGAAGCTGTTTCGACGCGCGTGGCAGGCTCCGCAAGTACGCCGCCTTTGGGACGCGCTGGCTCTTGAGTATGGCGAGTTGTAAGAACGCGGTGCTTCGCACCGGAAGAAGTGGGGGACACGTCACCCCCAAGTTGGGAACTGCGGAGCGCCAGACAGCGCTTCGATGTTTACCCAGGTTAACTTTCGCTGCGCCAACAAATTTGGTGATTAGCTGAATGAGCGCGGTAGCGAACGATCACGTTTGTTTGCGACGAAGTGCTGCCCATCGTCGATCAGGTAAACGCGTTGAAGCGCAAGACCTTGGTGTGAACTAACAATTACGCAGCCGGAATCAAGCGCAGTGGTGCAACTAGGTGGTTCGTCCAATGAGTAGTCCCCGCGTCCAGGCTAATCCTCAGTCCAGTTTGCCGTTCGGAGAAGAAGCGAAGCCCGGCTTCCGCACCAAGACCGCGGCCACGAGACTGACTCCCGAAGAACTGGGAGAAATAGAATCTGCCGCCGAAAGAGCGGGACAGGTTCTTTCCGAGTGGCTGCGCGGGACCGCTCTGTGCGCTGCGCGACAGCGGCCCGCTGATCCCGCCGAACTGGTATTGGCCGAAGTCTGGGCGGTGCGTTACGCGCTATTGAATCTCTTCCATGCAGCCTCTCAAGCAGCATCGGAAGGCAGACAATTGTCGCCTGATTCTGTCCTCACAATTCGCGACCAGGCGGACGCACGAAAGCTTCAGCAGGCGCGCAAACTGCTTGATAACTTCTTCGCTCGCGAGGGCAAGGAAAGTGCTCGTATGCCATGACTGCCATGCCTTTTCCTGGAAGCTTTTCGCTCTTGACGCCGTTGCTTTGGGTAGCCGCGATGTTGCTTTTGCTACTGGCGGTGCGGAGTGTGTTGCAGCACCGGTCCCCAGGTAAAGGGCGGGATAGGGAGACGATCGAATGGGGCCGACCTCGGCCAAGTTTGATCCAGAGATGGAGGATAAAGATGGGCAGAATCCGATTCAGACTGCCGAGATTCTCGCAGCAGCAGATCCCAGAGATCGCGCCGAAACCAGCGCCATCAGTGCCCGCGAATGCTCCTGCCGATCCGCTGAAGAAGCCTGCCCAGCCGATGCTCGGACTCTCTGGTTCGACTATCGGTCCGTCCGAGACCAAACCCAAAGAGGTGTTCGCCTGGGAGAAAACGAAGGGAATCGAATGAGAGACAAATTGCCAACAACACCACTTCACTGTTGAGGAACGCTCCGAATGCTCACGATCTCGAAACCGCTGTCAGCCAGCCAGGCGCAGACCTACCATGTGCGGGAGTTTGCCTCGCAGGAACAGAACTACTGGAGTCGCGATCAGCAGGGTCATACGGAGTGGCAGGGCAGACTCGCAGAGCAATGGGGGTTGCAAGGTGGCGTCGGTTCCGAGCAGTTTGCACGACTGAGTGAGGGCCAACATCCGCACACCCAAGAGCAGCTTGTCCGGCATCAGGTTTCGAGAACCTATGAAGGCAAGTTCGGCAAGGAAGTCACCAGCGCGGAGCATCGCGCCGGGTGGGACGCCACCTTCTCTGCGCCGAAGTCTGTATCGCTCACCGCGCTTGTGGGCGGCGATGAGCGGGTGCGGGAGGCCCATCGGGAGAGCGTTCGTATGGCGCTTCAGGAACTTGAGCGATACACTCAGGCGCGGATCGGCAATGTCCATGCCCCAGAGACGACCGGGAAATTCATCGCCGCCACTTTCGAGCACGACACCGCACGGCCCGTCGATGGCTATGCTGCGCCCCAGCTTCATACTCATGCCGTGATCTTCAACATGACCGAGCGCGAGAACGGTCTCGAAAATGGGAAACAGATGCGAGCCTTGCAGCCACACGAGATGTTCGTGTCACAGCGCTACGTCACGGCGCTCTACCGATCCGAGTTGGCTCTGCGTCTGGAAAAGCTGGGCTACGAACTGGAGCGCGGCAAGCATGGACAGCCGGAAGTAAAAGGCTACACGAAGGAATATCTCGAAGCGTCCAGTCCGAGGCGTGAACAGATCAAAGACCATCTCCGGCAACAAGGAATCGACGGAGCCGCGGCGGCACAGATCGCGGCCCACCATACTCGCGACCACAAAGAACTACTGTCGCCTGGAGAAGTCTTACAGCGGCACCGCGAGTTGGCCGCACGGTACGGGCATCAGGCGGACCGTGTCATCGCCCAGGCGCGCCAACATGGGCAATACCAGATGCCGGAGCCAGAGGTTCAGGCGAAGCAGGCCGTGACATGGGCGCGCGATCATGTCTTCGAGAGATCGGCTGTGCAGGACCGCCGCGCGATCCTCGAAACAGCGCTGGTGCGCGGCATGGGAGAAACCACCTATGCCCAGGTCCGGCATGAGTTCGAGCGCCGGATCGAGGCCGGAGAGTTCCGCGAAGTCCCGCACGTTGGTGCTGGCAGACAGTACACAACCGCCGTGATGGTGCGCATGGAGCGTGAGATCGTTGGCCGGATGCAGGAAGGCAATCGGCGCGACTACAGCGATCCCATGCTGGTTTCGCCGCAAGTGCGCATCGCCACGGAAGACCGCCACCCCGAACTGAATGCTTCGCAGCGCCAAGCAGTAGACGAAATCTTTCTTTCGCGGGAGAAGGTTGTCGGTTTAGATGGCGTCGCAGGCGCGGGGAAGACAACAACTCTGGCCGTGATCCGCGAAGGCGCGGAGGCTGAGGGCTACAGGGTGGAAGGTTTCGCGCCCACGTCTCGCGCGGCGCAAAAGCTCGGCGAAGCAGGCATGGAGACATCGACGCTACAAAGGTATCTGGCGCGCGGACAACAACCCGATACCAGCGAGAAACGGCTCTATGTGCTCGACGAATCCTCGCTGGCATCGACCCGGCAGGTGCACGAGTTTCTGGACCGGCTCCATCCGAATGACCGTGTTTTGCTCGTCGGCGACCGGCGGCAACATGAAGCGGTTGAGGCCGGGAGGCCCTTCGCGCAGCTGCAGGACGCCGGTATGAAAACGGTGAAGCTCGAAGAGATCGTGCGCCAGAAAGACCCAGAACTGAAACAGGTAGTCGAGCAGATTGCTCGCGGCGAAGTGCGCGAGGCGATACAGAATCTTGACCGGCAGGGCCGAGTCCATGAGATTCAAGGCCACGACGAGCGCATCGCCGGCTATCGCGAAGGAGTACGCAAAATCGCCGGAGAACACGCTGGTGATTTCTCCCGATAATCGTTCTCGCACGGAGATCAACGAGCGCATCCATGCGGAATTGCAGCGGAGTGGCCTCGTCAGGAACGAGGAACACCGCATCCCGACGCTAGTGCCACGCCAAGACCTCACCGGCGCGGACCGCACATGGGCCCAGCGCTATGGGGTGGGCGATGTGCTGCGGTATTCGCGCGCATCGAAGCAGACCGGCATCGGGAAAGGCGAGTACGCACAGGTAAAGAGCATCGACGCTCCGAGAAACCGGGTGACAGTCGAACTGCAGGATGGCACGCAGCGCACTTACGATCCGCGCCGACAGCAGGGCGTCTCGGTCTTCCGGGAGGATATGCGGGGTTTTTCAGTAGGCGACCGCATTCAGTTCACCGCGCCGGCCAACGACCTCAGAGTTGCGAACCGCGAGCTGGGGACCATCGAGAGCATCGACAGAGACGGGCGGCTGCGCTTGAAGATGGACGGTGGCCGAACGGTTGAACTCGATCCGTGCAAGCATCCGCATCTCGATCATGGCTATGCAATGACCAGCCACTCCAGCCAGGGACAAACTGCCGACCGTGTCCTGATTCATGTGGACACCGAGTTGGGCGCGAAGGATCTGCTCAACAGCCGCATGGCCTATGTCGCGGTCTCGCGTGGGCGCTATGACGCGCAGATTTATACGAACAACGCAGCGACGCTGGGGCAGGAACTCGCGCGCGACGTATCCCATTCCCCCGCGATTCAGCAAGACCCAGTGGCGCACACGATAGAACCACAAACCACTCACACGAATCAGATCAGTCAGGGTATCGGTCTAGGTCTGTGATGCGGGATTCCCGAATGACATGCCGGGATAGCCAGAGCATAGCCGAGGCCGGGCCAGTGTCAAGGCCGCGCTTCGCGCGCCGCGTTCGCGGTCGAAGAGCCTTGACACTGGCCTTTGCGCCTCGGCTTATCATTCAGCTATCCGGGGGATGTCAGATTTTCCTGCAACACCCTTCCGATTTCTTCGATCTCTCGGCGACGCAGATTTATCTGAGCTCGGTCACGGGAAGTGCCCGAAATCCATTCGGAAGCGGAAAGCCGTTTGCTGCGCGACAGACGACGGCAGCAGCGGCTACCCGCGCCTTGCCCACTACGTTGCGCACGAAGTCGAGATTTACGGTGTCACCAGCATCTGGCAACTCCGTCCACTTTGCTTCGAACAGTTCTAACCGTCCGCCTGTGTCCACGACGAAATCTACTTCGCGAGTTCGGTCGCGCCAGAAGAAGAGGCTGCCTGTACGTCCGCCGCGGCGTTCGCGGTCCCGAAGCTGAGCAAAAACAAATGTCTCCCAGACCGCACCTACCGCCGGCGATTGCCGAAGAGCCTCCTCGGACCGAATATTCAACAGAGCGCAGAGCAGACCAGTGTCAGTGAGATAGAGTTTTGGGCTCTTTACGATGGACTTTGTGCGATTCGAAAACCAGGGCTCAAGCAATACGATCTGGCCAGATGCTTCCAGCATAGACAGCCAATGGTTAGCGGTTGAAGGGGCAATGCCTACATCGCGTGCCAGATCTGCTTTGTTCAAGAGGTTTGCAGAGCGAAGTGCGCAGGCGCGCAGGAATCTCTCGAAGTCCCGCAGGCTGCCAACATTAGTTAACGAGCGCACATCGCGTTCGAGATACGTGGCGAGATAGGAGTTATAAAAGGCTACAGGATCAATGTCCAGATTGGCGTACAACTCTGGGAAGCCGCCGCGCACGACGGCTGTTTCGATCCTGGTTTGTGGCAAGGCCCCTCGAATTTCGGCAAATGAAAGGGTTTCAAGTTCCACGATATCAGCCCTGCCGGCCAGCGATTCGGAAACGTTCTTCATCAGGGTGAACTTCTGCGAACCAGTAAGCAGGAATTGTCCGTTGCGTGTACGGTTGGTGTCGACGGCCACCTTAAGGTGTCGGAACAGGCCAGGCGCATATTGAACCTCGTCAACGAGAACGGGCGGCGGATGACGTTGGAGGAAAGTGCCCGGTTCCTTTTCAGCCTGCTCAGCTTCGGCGGGGAGGTCGAGGGAGACAAAGTCATGTTTCGGGAACAGACGCAGAAAGGTGGAGGTTTTGCCAGTCTGTCTGGCTCCGGTCAGCACGACGACAGGCCGCGTCTTCGCGGAGCGTTGCAGGCGGGGCTCAACTGCGCGGGGAATCCACATATGCAAAATATACGATACAATCGCATATTTTGCCAAACGTTTATCTGTTGCCCGATTGGGTTGCTAGGGCCTCTTGTCGAGGATCACTTTCTGTCCAGATTGTGTCTGAACAGAGTTATTTCTCTTCCGCGGTTGCCACGTCTTCGTGAAGTGTCGCTAAGACGTCCGCTAATTTGGCTTGCTCGGCTTCCAATTGTGCCCAACGGCGGCAAAGCCTTGCGGCTTGTCCGAATGAAGTGCCATGCTTCGACTCCATGGCTGGAAGCGATGGTTTCTTCTCGTAAATTGTGGCCAATGCCCGGTGCTCCGTCGAGCTATTCGTTAAGAGCTCGACCTGTTGGCGGTAGTACTCGGCGATCCTCCGGTGCTCAGACGGTGTCTTTGCGGTTCTCAACAGAATGCTGAGGGCTGTCGTGCTGAGAGGTGGCTCTTTATCACCGGCTGAAGAGTTGGTTGGAGCGACCGACAACAAGAAGAAAATAGCGATTGTTAGAGCTATTGGCAAAGCCGTGTGCGCGGTTTTCATATATGCTCCCCCATTCGAGTTTGGGAACAACCGGAAATGGCTTCGTCGTGATTCTGTTCCATCACGTACATAAAATCCGTGCCCATGATCACAAGTCTTGGTGATACAAGGCACATGTCGCTTGCTAGTAGGTAAGATCAGAGTGTGGCTGTGCCGACGGGCTGCAATAAGCAATCTCGGTTTGGGGGAGTCGTTTAGAGGTCCAGGAAGGCCCGGACGGAAGTCAGATCGTCAGTCGCGTGAACACGAAATCCAAGATGCTTCGTGATGACCTGCATAGCCACATTGTCGGTCAACATTTCGGCGGACACTCGGCTTAACTTTTCATCTCGGGCGATCTGGACGACACGGCGGAGCAGTTCATTCCCCAAACCAAGTTTCTGATACTGGTCTGAAACCAGCACAGCGACTTCCGCCTCATTGCCGGTATGAAGTTTGTTCATACGCCCGACGGCGATGATCCTGCGCTCTCCCGTGACTGGATCAGTGCGCTCGGCGACCAGCGCCATCTCCCGGTCGTAATCGCCGAAACAGATGCGCAGCAGTCGCTCATGCTCCACCCGCCTGCTCAGGCTAAGAGAACAGAAATAGCGCAAATAGACGCTGCGATCGGAGAGGGTTTCGTGAAACTTGACCATCAGGAGTTCGTCCTCGGGGCGGATCGGGCGGATCGTAACTTGGTTCCCATCTTTCATGGTCCAGGGCGCGACATACTGTACGGGATATGGACGGATGGCGGGCTTTGGCAGCTGATCAAGTCTCGCGGCGGGACCGTGCAGCAGTATTCTGGCGTCGAGAGCCAGCAGGCGCTCCGGTGAAGCCAGCAAAGGATTGATGTCAATTTCTGCAATCCAACGCTGTTCGAGCACAAGCTGACTAAAGCGGACTAACAGCTGCTCCAAGGCTTCCATGTTCACCGGCTTACGTCCCCGGACTCCCTTAAGCGCGGCGAAGATCCGCGTTTGCTCCATCATTCTTTGAGCGAGAGTCGTATTCAGTGGTGGAAGCGCCAGGGCGCGGTCTCGATACACTTCGACAAGCTGGCCACCAGAGCCGAACAAGACCACGGGTCCAAACTGCGGATCGACGCTGCTCCCGAGGATTAATTCGTAGCCATCCAGCTTCACCATCGGCTGCACGGTGACACCTGAGAACTGGTCAGGGCTAGCTTTCTCCGCAACGGAAGACTTGATGACCCGATAGGCAGAGCGGACTGCCGCCTCGTCTTGTAAATTCAGTTTGACGCCACCAACATCCGTTTTGTGCGTGATGGTGTCAGAAAAGACCTTCAGCACAACTGGAAAGCCAATTTCCGAAGCCAGCTTCACGGCCTCGTCTTCGCTAGCCGCGGCGCGCGTCTCAACCGTAGGGATGCCATAACGCGACAACAATTGCTTCGATTCAAGCTCTGTAAGCAGAGTGCGACCGTGGCCTCTCGCATTCTGAATGATCTGCTCGACCCGATTGCGGGATGCGCTTCCCAGCTCAGAATGTTCCGTAAGCGTGGGGGTCTCGTAGAGTCCGCGCAGGTTGTATGTATACCGCCACATATAGGTGAAGGCGCGGGCTGCTGTATCGGGATAGGAAAAGGTTGGAATGCCCGCCGAATTCAGGGCCGCTTCGCCGGCAGCCACGCTGTTCCCTCCCATCCAACTGGCGAGTACGGGCTTGCCATATTCTTTGGCGCAAGGCTTCAAACGTTCCGCAATTTGCAGAGGGTCGGTCATTCCTTGCGGCGCCAGGATTACGAGGAGGCCATCACTATTTGGGTCTTGGGATGCAATTGCGAGGGCGCGAGCATAGCGCTCAGAATCGGCATCGCCAAGGACGTCAATGGGATTGTTATGACTCCAGTGGGCGGGAAGAAACTCATCCAGGCGACGCAGGCTGTCCGAAGAAAGCTCGGCCAGTTCTCCGCCATTGGCCACAAGCGAGTCGGTGGCCAGGACTGCGGGCCCGCCAGCATTGGTCAGGATCGTAAGCCTAGGCCCCTTGGGGCGGGGTTGCCTCCCGAGCACTTCCGCCATATAGAAAAGGTCCGCGATATTGTGTACCCGCAAAACTCCGGACCGGCGGAAGGCTGCGTCCAAGACTTCATCACTGCCCGTGAGCGCCCCGGTATGTGAGGCCGCAGCGCGTGAGGCCGCTTCCGAGCGACCGGCTTTGATCACGATGATCGGCTTGGTAAGTGCGACTTCACGGGCTGCAGATAAGAACGACCTCGCATCTCCTACAGATTCCATGTAGAGCAGGATGCTCTTTGTGGTGGGATCGTCGCCGAAGTAGTAGATCAAGTCGCCCCAACCAACATCCAGCATCGAACCGGTAGAAACGATTGCGCTGAAAGCGACCTGCTCGCGGTGGCTCCAGTCGAGGATCGCGGTCAGCAACGCTCCGCTTTGACTCAGGAAAGCGACGTTGCCCGCCTTTGGCGCGTCTTTGGCGAACGTGGCGTTCAATCCGACCTCCGGGTTCATGATGCCCAGGCAGTTTGGTCCAATCAAGCGCATGGAACTGCGGCGCAACTGCTCTTGAATCTGCTGTTCAAGGGCAATGCCTTCCGCACCGCGTTCCTTGAATCCGGCCGAAATGACAACCGCGGATTTGACGCCGGCATCCACGCACTCTCCAATGAGTTGCGGGACCGTTGCTGCGGGGGTGGCAACTACAGCCAAGTCCACAGGGAGGAGGATGTTGCGAACGCTCTTGTAGGCCTTGAGGCCAAGCACTTCTTCATGCTTTGGGTTGACGGCATACACGGCGCCCTGAAAGCCGTGCAGCAGGTTCTCCAGGACGGTTCGGCCCACGGTGCGGGGACGATCGGTCGCGCCGATGATCGCCACCGAACCGGGAGTGAACATGGCATCCAGGCCGTACTTTTCTGGTGTTGTCCGTTTCTCTTCATTCGGTGCCTGTTCCACGAGATCAGCCTCAGTTGAACTCACAAAAGCTCCTCACCCTCAACCTCGCGGCGGCGAAAACTGCCAGTCAAGGATAGACCATAGGCGAACGTTTGGGATTCGCTTCAGGCCTCCATAGCTTCAGGTACTGTCCTTCAGTTCAACCCCGAATCGTAAGCACGGGACACGCAGCGTGCGCCACGATATGCTGGGCCGTGGTATGGGCCAGGTGGGTAACCGTACTCACTGCTCCATGCGCCGGGCGCACACCGAGAACAATCAAGTCTGCCGCTCTCTCTCTGGCGATTTCCAGAATTTGCTCCGCAGGCGGAGCGAACTGCCGCAGGTGGCCGAACTCGACCAGAAATTCCACATGACACCATGACTCAGCTTCAGGTGGGGCTAGTTCCTTGAGACGGCGTACCAGAGACGCCGTAACTCCCTCCAGATCCAGGATGCTCGCGGAGGGTTGCTCGACGACGTGCAGTAATGCTAGTTGTGACTGACCTTCCTCAGCTAGAGAAACGGCATAGGGCAAAGCAGCCAAAGATTCCTTACTAAAATCTGTTGCGAACAAAATCCGCTGATATTGTCTTCCGCCGTTCTTAATACCGGGCACGTTCGGTCCCACAATCAGAACAGGACAGGTAGCCTGCCGGAATATCTTCTCGGCGACCGAGCCCATCAACAACTTGCGGGCGCCGGTGCGGCCATGAGTACCAACAACAATCAGATCAATGTCATGCTCGACGATGAGCCGGGATAGGACGTGCCAGACGTCACCCACGCCGCAGAGTACTTCGTGCTGTACTCCTCGAAGCTGCTGCTCAAGACGCGCCGTTACTTCTTGCAGCAATTGTTCCTCCTGTTGAATATGAGCCGGCCAGCTTTCCGGCGAAGTGAAGAGGTAATCCTCCGAAGGCACAACGTGGGCACCGAATACGGTCGCCCCGTATTGACGAGCGATCGCTAACGCGTACGGCAACGCCACATCTGAATGAGGAGAAAAATCGGTGGCAAACAAGACATTCTTGAGCGCGACCCGCTTACCTGCTTCTAAGGTTTTCATAATGACCTCCTACCTCTTGATTTCAAATATCGTGCATTTAGCCGGGAGAAAGTTGAAACGTTACGGTGATCGTGGTTTCCACTTCCACCGGTTCGCCGTTAAGTAAGAATGGACGATAGCGCCACTGCTTGACGGCTTCTATAGCAGCCGGCACCAGCATGGGATGTCCGCTTACCAAAACGAGGTTCTGGATCTCGCCGGTCTTGGAAATGATTGCCGATAGCACTACCTGACCCTGGATTCGGCCTGCTCGTGCAATCGGCGGATATGGAGGCTCGATCTTTTGAATCAACAATCCCTTCGTCACACCCTGGGAGATCCGAATGCGCCTGGGTACCGCGGCAGTCGCCAGTTTTCGCACGGCCGAAAGAGTCGACGTCGAACTGATAATCCCACCGATCACGCCGCCTAGCTGACCACCGGGAATTCCACCCGGAACTCCGCCGATGACTCCTCCAGAAGATAAGGCTGGCGGTGCCTCCTCCTCTTGAATCATCTGCACCTTCTGAGGAATCCTGCCGGGAGTGCGTAATCGGCCATCTGCGATGTCACTCTCTACGCGCTGCGTGACTTTCGCGGCTGCTTCGGAGGCGGCGGGTGGTGGCGGAGGCGGGGGCGGAGGCGCCACTAGAAACGAAAGGAATTGCTGCCTGGGTAGAGTCTCCGTATACATCAACGGCACAAGCAGCAGGACACCCAACAGCGAACATTGCAAAACAAGCGACAGCACGGTCGCCAGGGTGCGGCGGCGACGTTGCAGGCCGCGTGTTTCCAGAAGAACGTCTGCAAACAGCGGCCCCGCCAGCGCTTGTCGCGGCGAAGGGGGCACTTGAGGCGGACGCCATACCTTGACCGGCTCTTGAACTTCCGGCTCTCTGACTTCGGTTGCGGTGCTCATGGAGACCTCCATCTGCACGGCTTCCATAACTCGTGTACGTAATAGATTCTCCTCTTAGAGGGCTCTGGAGACCGTGCTTGTGGTCACGGCTTTTTGTGATCTTGAGCACAAGGGGCAGGTGATACGATTTGCGCGAAAAACGGCGCGGGATGTGCGAATCCCGTCCCATCATGCAGCAGCTGTCCTCTTCCGGTCTACAACCAACTCAGGATGCACACGTCGGAACGTCTCCGCAATGTGGCAGTTCCAGCATACGGGCTTTGAAGTGGAGAAGATCTTGGGGACTTCCTCGGGACGGATCTGATCCCACTCGACAGTTGTGTGATCTTCCCGCATAAGCGCCGGCGCGTGATCGAGACGATGCAGCACACCAAAACGCTTATGACAACAGACACAGCTCCGCCCTAGATACCAGTTCGACACGATATTCCACAGAAGGCAGTTTTCTGGATCAGCTGAGATCTGCTTGAGACACACCTGACCGCAATCCTGGCGCTCGGGCCAGCGCGAGCATCGATCCAAGCGAAGAGTACGCCGGCCAAGAAACGCACTCGCAGCCGCGGTTCTCGCAGCAACATCCACCGCTTCCGTCTTTAGTGTCTCCGGACAGTTTACGAGCCACTTGCCGCGATACAAGAAGTAAGTTCGCAGTACAGGAATGGTGCGGAAAACGACAAAGCAGACCACCATGCCGAGAAGAGCAAGAACGAAAAGCGTTGTCGGCGTCATAAGCCACCTCGGAGCGCGAAGGCTGATTTAGCCTCACCTCTACGATATTGTCCATTCTGAGGCGGGACCTGCGCCGTGCGTGAAGTCACTGTTGTTCGTGATGGCAATCACAATCCTGGGTGCAGTCTACTCGGGAGAATTCTAGTTCTTGGCGACGACAAACTTCGCTTCCAGCCGCTCGTACACTTCCTCCGCCCGGCTCAGGGCCTCCTGCACGTTGTTGCAAATGTTTTCCGGCCCAACCACCTCTTCGAACTCAGCCTGGTGAATCAGCTGGGCGGGCTGCTCGCGGGCGCCGCAGAGGATCAACGTTCGTTTGCTAGAGTGCAGTTGCTTGGCAACCTCCTCCAGGGCAAAGAGCCCCGTCGCGTCGATGGCGGTCATGTTACGCAGGCGCAGAATGACCACCGGGGGCAGCTTGTGCAGGTTCTCGGTCACAACCGAAATCTTATCTGTTGCACCGAACAGGAACGGGCCGTGGATGCGGAAGATGGTGGCGTAGTAGGGAATATCTTTGTCCTGCAGGATGTGCATGCGGCCATCTTCGACGTAGTCGTCGGTAACCTGCGAGACAGTGGTGGTCGCTGCCACGCGGCTGATGAAGAGCAGCGCGGCCAGGATCATGCCGGCTTCGACGGCCACAGTAAGATCGGCGAAGACGGTCAAGGCGAAGGTGACCAGCCAGATGCTGATGTCGGTCTTGGTGAGCTTGAGCAGTTGCGGAATTTCGCGCCACTCGCCCATGTTGTAGGCGACGACCATCAGGATTCCGGCGAGCACGGCCAGCGGAACGTGGCTGACCAGGGGCGCGGCGAAGAGCAGGATGCAGAGCAGGGTGAGAGCGTGAATCATGCCCGCGACTGGAGACTGCGCGCCGGAGCGGATGTTGGTGGCGGTGCGGGCGATGGCTCCGGTAGCGGGCAATCCGCCGAACATAGGGGAGAAGATGTTGGCGACACCCTGTCCGATTAACTCGACATTCGGATTGTGGCGGTCGTTGCTCATGCGGTCGGACACGACCGCGGACATGAGCGATTCGATCGCGCCCAGCATGGCTACGGTGAAGGCCGGGCCGAGCAGTCCGTGGATCAAGTCGATTCGGAACTTGGGGATCACCAGGTGAGGCAGGCCGCTGGGTATTCCGCCAAAACGGGTTCCAATCGTTTCCACCGGCAGCCTGAAGAGATACACGGCCAGCGTTCCCAGAAGCAGAGCGACAATTGGCCCTGGTATACGAGCAGAAACGCTGCGGCAGACAATCAGCGTCAGCAGCGTGAACACGGCGAGCGCGGTAGCCTCGTAAGAGATAGTGTGGAAATCGCGCGCGAGCGCTTCCATACGCAGCGAGAACATTCCAGGAACTTTGTCGAGATGCAAACCGAAGAAGTCTTTGATCTGTGTGCTGGCGATAAGGACAGCGATGCCGTTGGTGAATCCAATGACCACGGGGCGCGGGATGAATTTCACGCCGGTGCCTAGTCCGGTCACGCCCATGATGATGAGGAGGACGCCAGCCATCACGGTGCACACGAAGAGACCGTCGACGCCGTGAGCGGCGACAATGCCGGCGACGACCACGACGAAGGCGCCGGTGGGTCCGCCGATCTGAGTCTTGGATCCGCCGAGAGCGGAGATCAGGAAGCCGGTGACAATCGCGCAGTAGATGCCGGCTTGCGGCGTGAGTCCTGAGGCAATGGCAAAGGCCATGGCCAGCGGGAGAGCGACAAGGCCGACGGTGATTCCGGCGATCAGGTCGAGCAGAAATTTGTGGCGATTGTAATCGCGCAGACAGAGTACAGACTTCGGGAGCCAGCGTTCTTCTAAGAAAACATGCGCCATTTTCACATTATCGCAGGGGTCGAGGCCATCGGGTAGAAGACGGAGGGGTACTAAGGAACATGCACGCACGGAAAGACCAAGAACAAGTCAAGGCGGGTCGGGCGCTGCTTCGGCGGATCATTAGGGACGGATATCAGCGATCCTACCAACCCCCTTAACGATTTGCTGCAGCCTGCTCCACCTTCATTTGCTCGGCATCCAGGTGCTGAATCATCACCCGGAGCCACGCGGCGAGTGCCTCTTCGATCTCTTGCTGCGTCCCAGAGGCACAGTGAATTGGAGGAGTGAACGAAGCGGAATGGCCGCGCGGCGATGAGTGTTCATCGCCGCGGTTGTCTACTCATGCCACACAAGTCAAGACGGGACACTTAGCGCGGCATATGACCTCATGGGTAAGAGCCCAGGGCATATGCGCGGCCATTCGTGGCGAGGTTGTTGGGTTCGCACCCATGACGATCAGCTCAATTCGGTGTGCCGCGGCTATCTCAAGGATCCCCTCTGGGAGAAAATCCATTCCCGCTACACATTCTGCCTCCGCCGCCAGTTCCGCACTGGGAGGAACCAATTTCCTCAGCTTTCTCATGCTCTCGTCTCGCGTAGCTCGTTGCCAATTCGTATATTCCTCAGCAGCGTAGCAGGACGGTCCGTAGGCTGCTGGGCCGAGATCAGCGACCGGCATCGGGGGCGCCATGTGCAAGAGGACAAGCTTCGCCTGACAGTCTTCTGCCAGGGACAAGGCATAAGGAAAGGCTCTGTTGGCGGCCGCGGCCGAAATCGGTTGCGAATAGAATCCGCTTGAACTCGACCGGGCCCGAGCTTGCAGGCGGGACATGCGGACCAATTGTGAGCACCGGGCACGGAGCCAAGCGCAAGACCTCTTCCGCGACCGACCCCAGTGCGAGTTTCTTCAGTCCGCCCCTTCCGTGGGTCCCCAGCACCAGCAGATCAACGCTCTCACGCTGTATCACCGAACCAAGGACATCCCACACTCGACCTCGTTCAAGCAGCACGTGATGGTTGAGATCATCAATCTGAGCTTCCTCGCCAAGGTTTTTCATCTCCTGTTCCGCTTCCAGCCGGCGGCGGTTCAGTTCGCGGGGCAACGCTTCCAGTGGGATCGGTTCCCGCGGTTCGGGCAAAATTGCGTGCACGATGGAGAGCGCGGAACTATATCGCCGTGCGATCGCAATTGCATAAGCGAGCGCTCACCGTGACGTATCCGAGAAGTCTGTGGCAATTAAAACCTGCTTGAATCCAACACTCTGCTTCTGATCGTGTATCTGTGCAAGCGCTGACATAAGTGCCTCCTGCATGTGTCAAGCCGAATGAGATGGTCTTGCTGCGATTCCGGTCTCTTTGGGGTGCAATCGTCTAAGATTGAACATCGAAAGATCTCCTAGCGAGGCGAAGCGGACGCGGCTTCCTTCGCTTTTTCCGCTTCAAGCCGGTGGATCGTCACCCGGAGCCAGGCACCGAGCGTTTCCTCAATCTCCTGCTGCGTTCCGGTGCGGTACAAAGATTCCAGAGTCTCTCCGCTCGGAGACAACGGGATGTGAATGCAAGGAGTTTGCTCCTTGCGCGCGTTCTCGGGAACGAATTGCATCAGAAGACATTCGCTGCATGGTTCGCGGTCCTTGGAGTTAAAGTTCATGCAAGTGGGGGAATCTTCGAAAACAAATCGCGCTCGCCAAGATTCGCGCGGCAATCGTCCGTAACCGCCTTGCTCAAGAAACTCCAGTTCGAACTTCAGCACGTCCAGCAGATTGCGATTATCCGTTGGCATAGACTCATCCTCACCATATAGTGTGGTCCTACGCATAGAGTTATGCCGTGATCAGCATCACACTTGTCGGTGAGGGCGATCACACGGCTTGTTCACAGTGCACAAGTGCCTCACATCCGCCGAGCCCCCGGTTCAGCCAGACCGTGAGCCTTGGAGCGACCTGAAGAAGTTGGCCGACGCATGCCGATTCGGCCCTCTATTTCGCCCGAAAGGTTGACGTTACATACACTTGTGACATGGGTCACGGAACCCGCTCCCTCAAACAGTTCAATATTGCAACAGTTCAGTATTGCACTCTGTAGCTGTATTCTGATTGCCATGCTGGACTAAGAAAACTCGAATGGAGCTAGAAGATGAAGAAGAGGATCGACATCAAACTGCTTACTATTGCAACAGCATTTGCTGTTGTTCTTAGCCTTCCCATGTCGGTGCGTGCGCAAGACGCGGCAGCACTCTTCAAATCAAAATGTGCAGGCTGCCATGCCGCTGACGGGACCGGTTCGGCGATGGGCAAGAAAATGGGCGCCCACGATTTCACTACTGCCGACGTGCAGAAAATGTCGGACGCGGAGCTCACGGATATCATCACGAACGGCAAGAATAAGATGCCGAAGTATGGGTCTCTGAAGCCAGAAGAAGTTAAGGGACTGGTGGCTTACATCCGCACTCTGAAAAAATAGCTGGTTCGCTGCCGTTAAGATCCGGGGAGATTGTTCAACGCGGCGGATCATCCGCGGCAAAGGTGTGGAGTGTGTCTGGCGAGCGGCCCACCGAAGCTAGAAGAAAGAGAGTAGCGCACTTCAAATGAATCTGCGAGAACGCATCCGAGACTGGTCGCAGCCAATCTATTTTCTGGGGCAGAATCCCATCACGCTCACGGGCGCCGTGATCACGACGAGCACGGCGCTTACCACCATTGCCTTCTGGTTCTATGACATCTTCCTGCCGGGGCCGCCGCATCCTTACATTGGCCTTCTGGTCTTCCTGATCCTCCCTGGCATTTTTGTGCTCGGCTTGCTGCTGATTCCTCTTGGTATCTGGCTGAGACGACGAAGTCTGCGCGAGAGCGGGAATCTGCCGGGAATTTACCCGGCCATCGACCTGCATTTGCCGGTGGTGCGGCGCACGTTGGAGTGGGTGGCATTGGCGACCGTGCTGAATCTGCTCATTATTGGGACCGCATCGTACCGCGGCGTGCAGTACATGGATTCGACGAGTTTCTGCGGGACGACTTGTCATACCGTGATGGCCCCGGAGTATACGGCCTATCAAAATTCTCCGCACTCGCGTGTGGCTTGTGTCGAATGCCATATCGGGCCCGGAGCAGGGTGGTTTGTGCGATCGAAGCTTTCCGGTCTGCGGCAGGTTGCCGCGGTAACCTTCCACACCTATTCGCGCCCCATTCCTTCGCCGGTAAAGTACCTGCGCCCGGCGCGCGAAACCTGTGAGCAGTGTCATTGGCCGCAGCGCTTTACGGGCGACAAGTTTCTGGTGAATACCAGTTACAAGGACGACGAAAAAAACACGCCGCAGACCGATGTCTTACTGCTGAAAGTGGGTGGACGCACGTGGCAGGGTTCGGTCGGCATCCACGGTCACCATCTCGCGGATAACGCGCGCATCCGCTACATTTCGACCGATCCCGAGCGGCAGACGATTCCGGCCGTGTATTACACCGACGATCAGGGGAAGACCACCGAATTCATTTCCACGGATGCGAAGCCGACCCAACAGCAACTGGATAAGGGAGAACATCGCACGATGGATTGCGTGGATTGCCACAACCGGCCCACGCATGCCTTCGACCTGCCCGAAAACGCAGTGGACAAACAAATGTCGCTCGGGCGCATCAGCCCAGAGCTTCCCTTCATCAAGAAAAAGGCGGTCGAGCTTCTCAAGGTGGATTATCCCGCGCGCGATGTGGCCAAGCAGCGCATCACTGGACGAACTCAACAATTTCTATCGGACGAATTATCCGCAGATCTATCAGACGCGGCGCACGCTGGTGCAGCAAGCCGGCGATGAGGTGGCGGCCATCTACCTTCGCAACATTTTCCCAGACATGCGTGTGACCTGGGGCGTTCATCCGAATAATCTTGGGCACAATGATTCGCCGGGCTGCTTTCGTTGCCACGACGGCAGCCACACCAGCGCCGATGGCCAGACCATCACCAATGATTGTTCGGCGTGCCACGAAGTTCTGGCAGCGGGTGAAGAACATCCCAAGGTACTGACCGACCTGGGAATGAAGTGAGTGTCTGCTGAGGTTCCTAACTGCAACCTGCATCACGAATAGAGCCATTCAAGAAGCTAGCCGATGCGTCTCGCCCTCTAGTCTTCCGAGTGCGTAACTAACAAGCACATGTGACACGAATCACGGAACTTTTCCTTCGAAGCCTTCAAAATTGGTGAGGATGAAGCAGGGCTGCGAAGTGGGAGTCTGAGCTTGCGGAAGAGGACGCGACGCGCGGCAGATATCAGTCAGACGATTGAGTTTCGTCAGTCTGGTCTTGCTTCTTTCGGCCTGTATTCTTCCCGTTTGCACGCCGATACACGCTCGGGCTCGGGCACAAGCGAAGTTGTCCCAACCGCTCAAGCAGGATGAAAACTGCCTGGCCTGCCACGGCCAGGCGGGAATGACCTCGGCCAACGGCAAAAGCATCTCGATTGATCCCGCGAAACATGCGGCCAGCATCCACGGCATTCTAGGCTGCACCGACTGCCACGTGACCATCAAGGACTACCCCCACCCCGCCAAAGTTGGAGAGGTTCGATGCTCGACTTGCCACGGCGACGAGGCCACCCACGTGCCCAATAGCGTGCACAGCGCGCTCGGCGACGGAGCTTGCCTATCCTGCCACGGCGATCCACATGAGGTGGCGACTGCGGCCCAGATGATGCCTGCAAAGTGCGCGCAGTGCCATGCCGACGAAGTGAAGGAATTCCGGCAAAGCATCCATGGCCAAGCGGCCACGGCAGGTGACCCGGACGCACCGACGTGCGTCTCCTGCCATGGGCCGGTGCATCAGATTCGGGTTTCGAGCGATGCTGGCTCGCTGGTAGCCAAAAAGAATCTGCCCGACACTTGCGCATCTTGCCACAGCAACCCGCAGTTTCTTTCACGACACAAGATTCCATTCGCGCACCCAGTGGAGCTCTATCGGCAAAGCGTGCACGGACGAGCCGTGGTAGATGGAGACGGGGCTGCCGCATCCTGCTCGGATTGTCACGGGAGCCACGGAATTCTTCCGTCGCAAGATGTGCGCTCCAAGATCAACCACTTCAATATTCCGGCGACCTGTGGACAGTGCCACACTGACATTGCCAAGACGTACCTGGAAAGTGTGCACGGACAAGCCATGAAAAACGGCGTGTCCGCTGCCCCGGTGTGCAGCGACTGCCATGGGGAACACCTGATCCTGGGTCCGAAGGAGCCGGCATCGCTGGTGAACGCATCGCGCGTCTCGATGACCACCTGCGGGCGATGCCACAGCGATGAACGCCTGGAGTTGCGTTACAATCTGCCCGCCGACCGAATTCCTTCCTTCGCCGACAGCTACCACGGTCTTGCCATGCGGGGCGGATCCCAGAGTGTTGCCAACTGCGCCTCCTGCCATGGGGTGCACAATATCTTTAGGTCGACCGACGGGCGCTCCACGGTAAATACGGCCAACCTTCCAAAAACGTGCGGAAATTGTCACGCCGGAGCGGGAGACCATTTCGTTATCGGGCCGGTGCACGTGCGTATTTCGGCCGGACCGGCGCATCCCGTCGTCAAGTGGATCCGTTGGACTTACTTGGTCTTGATCCCGCTGACACTTGGTTTCATGATCGTGCACAACCTGCTGGACTTTCTGGCGAAGCTGATCCGCCGGCAGCCGCGACACGAAACCGGCGCGCAAGTGTCACGGATGAATCGAAACTTCCGCATTGCTCACGCGGGCATTATTCTGAGCTTCCCAACCCTGGTCTTCACAGGTTTCGCACTGAAGTATCCTGAAGCCTGGTGGGCACGTCCACTATTGCTATGGGAGGGCCACTTCGCGTTTCGTGGCGAGGTGCATCGTATCGCAGCGGTGGTGCTGATCGCCGCGACGGTCTACCACGTGATTCACCTCGCGGTAAACCGGAGGGACCGCTTGTTCCTGAAAGCGATGCTGCCTCAGTTCAAGGATGCGACTGATCTCGTGCGGGTTTTTTCCTACAATCTCGGACTCACAAAAGCCGAACCCCGCTTCGCGAAATTCAACTACGCGGAAAAACTGGAATACTGGGCATTTCTGTGGGGCACGCTGGTGATGATGGTCTCCGGCTTGTTATTATGGTTTAACAATTTCACGCTGCGCCATTTCCCCAAGTGGGTGTCGGATGCGGCCACCGCCGTGCACTACTATGAGGCGGTACTCGCGACCTTCTCGATCCTGCTGTGGCACTTCTACATGGTGATCTTCGATCCCGCTCGTCTATCCGATGGATACGGCTTGGCTCAATGGCAAAGTCCCAGCCGATCATTACCGGCATTCCCGCCCGGAATATTTCCGCGCCCTGGAGCGGGCCCACCTCGTTGAGCGGCCCACGGAGTCTGCCGCTTACGGCCTTGACCAGGGTCCTGCCAGCGCCCTAAGCGATGACTCACCAGCTACGGAGTAGAAGTCGGTAAGAAATGGCAAATGCTAAGCTTCTGATTGGGATACAGAGAGTGCCCACACAAGCCGTAGTGAGTTCGGCAACACGGAGAGACGAGCGGGAGTTGCGCGATGCGCGCTTTGCCATGCGTCTCTCACTGGCTCTTGGTTTCACAATGTTGATCGGCAAGACCACAGTCTATTTCATGACGCATTCGGCGGCCATTTTCTCCGACGCTGCCGAGTCGGTCGTCCATGTGATCGCCGTCGGGTTTGCCAGTTTTAGTCTTCGCCTCAGCACAAGATCGGCATCCCCTCAATTTCTCTACGGTTACGAACGGATCACGTTCTTTTCGGCGGGATTTGAAGGAGCCATGATTGTTGTGGCCGCGATCGCCATTCTTTATGAGTCGATCCGGAAGTGGATTGCCGGACTACAGCTGGAGCACCTGGGAGCAGGCGCATTGCTGGTCCTGATCGCTGGACTAGTGAATACCGGTCTCGGCTATTATCTCGTGCGGACGGGCCGGCGCACGAATTCACTTATTCTCGAAGCCGACGGCAAACACGTCTTGACCGACAGCTGGACCAGCTTCGGCGTCGTGGGAGGATTGGGGCTGGTGCTACTGACGCACTGGAAACCGTTTGACCCGCTGGTGGCGATGGCTGTCGCCGTAAATATCCTGTGGTCAGGAGGACGCTTAGTCTGGCATTCGGCAGTCGGACTAATGGATTATTCTGATCCGAAAGCCGGCCGGAAAATTCGCGACAAGCTGGATACCCTTTGCTCGGAACTGAACGTTCAATATCATGGCGTACGCTTCCGAACCACCGGATATCGCCAGGTCATCGAGGTACACTTGTTATTCCCGCGACTGACATCGGTTAGCGATGCCCACCGCCTGGCGACAATTCTGGAAGAACGCCTGCCAACCGACCTGGGGATGCCCGCCGAGGTCATCACTCACCTGGAGTGTTTGGAAGACCACGCCGAGGTTCACCACGAACAACACTACACTGGAAAACCGGAATAGGCTCCGCGCAGTGCGAGCGAAGTGCAAATCGCTGTCGCCTCAGAGCGGCCTTCTTCTACGCCGTGATAAGGGATTCCAGGGCAACGCGGTTGGGGATCACGAGAGTAGAGCCGCTCTGAAAGATCAGACGCTGCTTCTTGAAGCCCGCGAAGAGTCGGCTGACAGTTTCTCGCGAAGTACCGATCATTTGTCCGATCTCCTCGTGAGTCAGAGCCAGCTTCATTTGGCTGGGGTTTCTGGCTTCAGTGTTTTGGTCAAGCCAACCCACCAGTAGTCGGGCAAGCTTTTCGCTGGCCGAATCAGAAAGTATCAGGTCGCGGATTTCGCGACACGTGGCGGCGTAGTCCTGGCTGATGTGTTGAGTCACCCACAGGGCAATCTCGCCGTGAAGGCGCATGAGACGCAGCAAATCGCTTTGCCGCAGGAAGCTAATCTCGCTCGGCTCCTGGGTCTCGGCCGAAGCTTCATACGGGCGCCCGGAAACTACGGCGGCCACTCCCAATGGGTCACCGGCTTCGACGATTCGCAGAATGAGCGTCCTGCCGTCGCTGCCATAAATGGAAAGCTTCACTCGGCCTCGCCGGACGATGAAGACTCCCCGCGGAGCTTGGCCTTCTGCGAACAAAACCGCTCCGGTGGGATAGGTGGTGGTGACTGCTTCTTGCTCCAGGACATCGGTTACGGTTGGAGGAAGATCGCAAGAGTTCTTGTCGGCTGGAGCAGGTTTCTGGGCATTGTTTATGATATGTGTGGCCATATATATTGCCTCCGCTCACTCCTGGTTTGGCAACTCCCTGGCCACTCTTCAGAAGCGCGGTAGACTTTCTCCAAGATTCGGCTAACTGAAACAAAAGACTGGCTTTGTCTTAGTACTGTAAGCTATTGCGATGCTTGCTGTCCCGCCGGAGTGACAGCTGAAAATGGGTGCTTTCCCTCAGCGATGTGTGATCTCCATCACCGGTCGACTGGTTACAGAGCACGAATGCTCGGTTGGCTGAAGCTTCAGATCGGCTCGTGCGTTCACCCCAACGTCGTATGGATCGTGTTCAGCAGAGCGGTTCGGCTAAAAGGCTTTTCGAGGAGGGTTACGCCGGTCTTCAACACTTCGCGGTTCGCCATCAGTTCGCCTGTGTATCCGGACATGTATACGACTTTCAGATTCGGGTGAGACGCACTCAGGCGGTCGACTAGTTCAGGACCGCTCACGCGGCGCATCACTACGTCCGTCAACAACAGATCAATTGGATTGGGATGAGACTCCACCCATTCGAGCGCGGACTTCCCGTCGTCCGCTTCGATTACGGTATAGCCGTGCTCCTGAAGGAGTTTTCGAGTCAAGCTGCGCATGAGTTCGTCGTCCTCTACGAGCAGGATTGTAGACCCCTGCCGTTTCGGACTGACGGTCTCTATTTCAGCCTGGGATCCGATTCCGATTTTGTGTTCCGCACTGGGGAGATAGATCTTGAACGTGGTCCCATGTCCAGGTTCACTGTAGACCAGGATGTGTCCTGCGCTTTGCTTAACGATGCCGTATACGGTGGCCAGGCCCAAGCCAGTTCCCATGCCGGCCTCTTTGGTTGTAAAGAAAGGCTCGAAGATGCGCGACAGTGTAGTCACGTCCATACCGATACCGGTGTCGCTGACCGCGAGCATGACATATTTCCCTGGTGCCATAGCCTGATGCTGCTCGGCGAAGGGCTCGTCTAATCTCACTACGTGGGTTTCGAGAATAAGCTTGCCGCCATGGGGCATAGCGTCGCGCGCGTTCACTGCGAGATTGACTACGATCTGATCGAGTTGCCCGGGGTCAGCCTCGACTACTGCCGAGGGCGTTCTGGGCACGATGAGAACTTCAACATCCTCTCCCAGCAACGGACGCAGGAGCTTGCCGATGTCCCGTAACCGCTCGTTCAGATCGAGGACGCGGGGTTGGATTGCTGACGTGCGGCTGAAGGCGAGCATTTGCTTGGTCAAGGACGTGCCCCGCTCGATGGCTTTCTTGATGTTCTCGACATAGAGCGACGGTTCGGCTGCGGGATCGATGCGGTCGCGGAGGAATTCAGCGCAGGCGTTGATGATCCCAAGGACATTGTTAAAGTCGTGCGCGACTCCTCCTGCGAGCCGGCCGATCGCTTCCATCTTCTGGGATTGACGAAGCTGCCCCTCCGCCCGTTTCTGGGTTGTGATGTCGCGCGCAATCGCAGATGCTCCCACGATGTCGCCGGCCGCATTGCGCAAGGGAGACACGGAGACAAAGACATCCAGGTGGCGTCCGTCCTTGGTTACCCGCACCGATTCGTGTTGCTCGATCCTTTCACCTCGCGCAATTTTCCGAAGAATCTCCGGGATTTCGTCCGGACGATCACTAGGAGTTAGAAGCGATACGTGCCTTCCGACAACCTCTTCTGGCGCATACCCATAGATGCGTTCGGCTCCCTTGTTCCAACTGGTAACAACGCCGTTCAGATCTTTACTGAGGATTGCGTCCTCCGATGAATCGATGATCGAGGCCAGCCTTGACCGGTATTCTCCAAGTTGCTCGGTCGTCCTCCGATGCAGTTCTTCGTTCGCTCTGCGCAGTTCTTCCGCGATTCTTTTGCGATCGCTGATGTCGCGGATTGCGCTCATCACGAACGCTCCGTTTTCCCTGGAGAGAGGACTGAGACTGATTTCAACGGGGAATTCCGAGCCATTACGCCGTCTTCCGTAGAGATCCAGATCTGCGCCCATTCGTCGCGTCTTCGGGGTTTGCGCGAAATTCTCGCGGTGATGGTGGTGCTGGCGGCGATAGCTCTCAGGGACTAGAATTTCGACTTTCTGGCCGATCAATTCGTCGCGGTCATAGCCAAATAGCTCTTGTGCCTGTGAATTGAGTTGAACGATGGTTCCGTGGCGATCGACGGCGACGATGGCATCCGGAAGGGTCTCCAAGAGCTCTGTGGAAAGGAGTACCTTAGCCTTGGTTTTGGCCGAGGGTACAGGTGCTGGCTGCTTGTGACCAGAGGAACGTCGCGGCATACAACTCCACTGTTCAGACTATCGGTTCTTAAATTTATGTCGGAACCTGCTTGCCTGTAAAGGACCTCCAGGTAGGTGATATCGGTCACAGGCAGTCGTGATAACCGTCACCGTAACCCCGGCCTGCCTCTGCAAAGATGGTCGGGAACATGGCCGCACGCCCTTCTTCATGGTCAGTACGGATCCCGCATCGAGTGCGGTTCCGGGTGATGAGCGTCTCACCACGTCGTTGAATGCGCAGGGGTGTACAATTGCTCGCGTTTTCTGGTTCAAAAGAGGAAATTCTAGATGAAAGGCAATCAAAAAGTAATTAAAGAATTGAATGATGCTCTGCGGGAAGAGCTGACCGCGATCAACCAGTATTTCCTGCATGCCGAAATGTGCGAAAACTGGGGCTACAAGAAACTCGCTGATTACATCAAGAAGCAATCCATCGACGAGATGAAGCACGCTGAATTGCTGATCGAGAGGATTCTCTTTCTGGATGGAACACCTTCCATGGAACCCCTGAAGCTGACGGTTGGCGGAACCGTGCGCCACATGATTGAGAGCGACCTGGCGCTCGAACTTGGAGCGGTGAAGCAGTACAACGCCGCAGTGCAGATCGCTACGCAGGAAAAGGACAACGGCAGCCGAGATCTGCTAGTGAAACTGCTCAAAGATGAAGAGGATCATGTGGACTGGATCGAGGCCCAACTTCACCAGATCAAAGAAGTGGGCTACGAGCGCTACCTTTCCCTGCAAACAGGCAGCTTCGAAGATAAGTCGTAGTCACCGGTCAGGGGCTCTCTCGATCCGCGCAAACCCTCCCCACTTCACCGTTGCAGGATGAAGAGCCCTCCTGACGGTCCGAACATCGAACGCTGTGACAAAGCGCACCACCGTGATAGTCATCCGTCACTGCGTCGGCAAGACCGATTGTGCTAACGTTTGACTCGGCCCGAGCTCCCGGCATTCGGGAAACACTGAACCCTCCTTAGACCGAGGGCCCCCGCCTACAACCCTTATCTCAAATCGAAAAGGAGAACCATCATGTTTGCACGTATTCTTGATTTCGAAGTGAAACCGGAAAAGAAAGAAGAGTTCGTGAAGGTCGTAAAGAACGAAATCGTGCCCATCCTCAAGAAGCAGATCGGCTTCCTGGAGATTCTGCCCTTTTTCCCCGAGAAGATGAAAGAGGAGAAGGTAATCACCATCAGCCTGTGGACGACCAAATCGGATGCCGAGCGCTATGAGAGAGAGTTCTATCCGAAGGCTTTGGACATTCTGAAGCCGTTCCTGACCACGCCGGTCAGGGTGAACTACTACAAACTCGAGACCGCAGTCTGCGAGCACTTCGTCGAGGCGTTGGCGGTCTAGGCAATGAACGCCAGCCCGAAACCCGGGGGCAGATGCTCCCGGGTTCCATTTTCTTCGGCAAGCTAGGTCTTGGGCTTGTCCGTTGGCCAGGTCAGTTGCACCGTAACGGTGGCAATGAGGGTAAGGAAAAAGCCCGCAAGCTGGGGATGTCCGGGCCAGACCATCTTCGTCAAGTCAAGTTTCCAGGCCCAGAAAGCCGACCGCCGTTCCGATCAAACTCGCTATCAGCGTAATCTTCCAAGTTGTCATGAATTCCCCTTCGTATTCCAACGGTGCACACGATCGCTAACTGTCTTGCCTGCCAACCGACCTATAGGTGGCCTCTGCGTTCGGTTTCTCGACCATCTCTTGAACTCCGGTTGGCTGTTTCCGTGTGTATCGGGCAAACTCCGCAAAGGCCCGTTAATCGGAGTGAATGGGAAATTGCCAAAGCTACAGCCCGGGTAGACCAGAGGAGAGCACCTCACTCGCGGCCCCCAGAACCTCGCACGGGCGGTACTTGTTTACTGCTCTGCTTGCGCCCAGGGACCTGTACGGGCCCACATCCCATGATCTGGGCGGCTCCGACTGCATCACGATAACTGACGGCCGCGTGGCAAAGCCCTGCAAAGCTTTTAGGAAGCCGTCGAGGAGAAAATCAGAAAGGTGATCGGCCACAAGCACAAGATCACATTCCTGAGAATGTAGAAGATCCAGCGCTCTGCGCCCATCCCAGGCGGTTCTTGTGTCAAAACCGGCATTCGCCAGGAACTCATCCATAACGCGCAAGACGCGCTCGTCGTTGTCAACGATCAATACCCTTTGCTGCCGATTTCCTTCCATATGCTGCCTCCTAGGTTTGGAGAGTTGTAGGTTTGTGACTCAAGAAACACAATGATCTGACGCTCCCCTCGGAACTGTGCGGTCTAAGACTCCTCACCTCGGAATGCATCGGAGCTGCCAAACCCGCAATTCGCGTGCCTGACTCGATTGCAGCTCTGATTTCAGGGATTTACAAATTAGATTGCGAAAGACTCCCCCATGGAACACAAGGCAGAATGGGTTTTTAGCCTCACTGCGAGCGTGTTTTGCCCCTGCGTTGACTTCTGCCAACTTGGGCAGCTCAAGTCCTGGTAAATCTAGCTTTTTGTTTCCCTATCTTGTTTTCGGCCGTTGGATAGGCGTGTGGGCGCTGGAGATTGAGCCATCGGCGTTGTGGGCAGTCTGGTGACAGGTCAAAACGCAAGTGTTGCTACTGCGGTTATAGGAAATCGGGGCGCCATTGTTTTGCCCCACTACGTTGGCGTCGAAATTCACCAGGCGTTCGCCCGAGACGCTTGGTGAAACCGAGCCCATGCCGTGCGCCGTGTGGCAGACCGAACACGAGAAGCCATCCTGCGATATGTGGTTGCTGTGCTTGAGAAAGCTGGCGTTACTTATCACGTTGCTCAGGTTGTGGCACTTGGCGCACATGCCATACGGTCCGTTGAGACTGAGATCGGGATTAGGAAACGTGTTGGTTACCAGTCCGCCTGGCGATGCAGCCTGGCTGAATTGATAGTTGTGCTCCAGAATGTGGGAGTTGACCGAACCGTGAGGACCGTTTGGCCCCGCACCACCGAACTCGCGATTGTCGTCACTGTTGTGGCAATCGGTGCAGAAAATCTGGATTCCCATCAGTCGCCCCGGAGTGCCGTTCTGATTCAACATGTTGGTGAGCAAACTGGGCTGCGGCAGCGGGCTCATCCTGACGTGCGTTACAGGATGGCTCGAGGTTGCGGTCGCGCTGAACTCAGGAATGACGTTCAGGGGATCCGGAGCCGAAACTAATCGTGCGGGCGCGTACCCGTAGATCAGCAATCTCTGCTTGCCTATGCTCGTGCCGTGACATCGCAGGCAAGTCTCGTACTGATTGACGGCAGGAAGCAGAACGGTGGTCCCATCATTCGCGCTGATTCCGGTAGTGTTTGCTTGCGAGGGCCGAACGGCGGGGGGAGCGGCAAACGCGACCACCTGATTGGAACCATGAGCGCTGTGGCAATCCACACAAGTGGCATGACGGTTGTTATTAAGCACTGGCGTCTCGGCGGCGTCATGAACATTCGTCCCCGCCGGCAAGGGGTGGCTTATCTTGGCAATCTCAGCCATGATATTCGGAGCCGCCGGCGACAACAGCGTTCCGCCGTTGTGGCAAGTCATGCAATCCTGGGTCACCGGATCCACACCTGGTGCAGTCGGTGTAGTGGGCCGAAGCAGTCGCGCCGGCGCGGTCGAATTGTGGTCCATGTGGCACGAAGTGCAGGCATTGAGAGTGACGGTACTGTAAGAACCAACATACGCGTTGGCTGACGGCTGGTTCGTCGCGGTCTGATGAATGCTATTCGTCCAGCCAGCAAGCGGATTCGGCTGGCCCTGAAGCACGCGATTAGGATCGTGACAGGCCAGGCACATCTGACCGCTGGAGCTGTCGCGGACCAGGAAATTCTGGGCGATTCTGTCCGTTCCCTGCACGTGCGGATTATGACAACTGGTGCACTCGATGTTCCCGTTGATCAGCTTCACCGCTCCGGTCGGGTCCGCCGTCTTGCCCTGCGAAACCAGCGACGCCACCAGATTCGATGCGTCCTTCATCGGCAACACCAGGCTGAAAGGATGCGTCCCGCTTAGATTCGATCCCGAACGAATCGATGCTGTTCATGGCTCCCGTCACCGGCAGCGTTCCATAGGCCGCCGACTGTCCCACCGCGACGGTGCCATCATGACAACTCAGGCATAGGCTGCTGGTCGTTCCGAGAGTCGGCTGGGTGTTTCCTTGATCGTTGTAGGTCGTGCTGGTATACGGAGTATAGGTCGCCTTCGACAACGTCTGGTTCCACAGCGGAGTCACTCCGCCAAGTCCGCTATGCGGCGCGTGGCAGAACGTGCAACCGAGGCTTCCCTGAGAATAGACCGAAGCCCCGCTGGAAAGCGTCAGGTTGTGCATGCCCATCACATCTCCGGGCGCCTGTGCGATCGCGAAGCTCTGAGTGAAAACCAAGACGCAAACTGGACGTAATCGTCCACCTCATGGTTTTCCTCCATCGGCCGGTTTTGCTGCGGCAAAGTAATGAAATACCTCGATGCGGTGATTGAAGGAATCCACGACATAGATGCGATCGTTGTGATCAATCTGTAATCCCGTCGGCAATTGGAAATCTCCGAATCCGGTCCCTCGCTGCCCAAAGTAGTACAAAAGGCGGCCCTGCCGGTCAAAGGCCTGCACCATGCCCCAGAGGCCGTCTACCACGTAAAGGTGCCCTTCGGAGTCGAAGCTGATTCCTTTGGGGCGAAACATTGATCCGGCTGAATCTCCGAGCTTCCCGATGGCATAGTGAAAAGTGCCGGACCGGTCGAGGACTTGCACGCGAAAATTCATGGCGTCGACGACGAACAATTCCGGCCCATTCAGCCGCACCTCCGTCGGATAATTGAATTCGCCTTCCCCGGTGCCTGTTTTGCCGATCGTCGCCAGCACGCTGCCTTGCATATCCATGACGAAGATCTTGTTGCGCAGCGTGTCGGTGATGTAAATGCGCTGCTCCGCCGGAATCGACCGCAATTCCAGTAGGACGTTTGAAGAATCCTTCACCGCCTTTCAGAGCGCCGATCATACGCCGAAATTTCCCACTGGGATCAAATACGAAAATCTTTCCCGCCTGCGAGTCAGTCACGTAAATGTTGTCCTGCGCATCAACCGTAATGCACTGCGGCGACATCATGGGATTCTTGCCGCTGTCTTTGCGCGACAGGAACTTATATTTCTTTTCCGTGAAGTCGAATATGTGGATCCCATCCGCGCCCGGGTCGGTAACGATGACGCGTCCATGCGAATCGGTCGCGATGCTGTACGGATTCACCAGAAAGTGGAAATCAGGCTCGCCCGCAATCACGTCGACCACGCGAGTCCAGAAGCTGCGCTTCGGCTTCACCTCGCGCTCCAGGCTGAAGCTGCGCTCGAATGTGAGCTTGCGGCCGCCGTCGAGCAACAACTCCGGGGGAGGGGGTTGGCGGAATGCCGTCTTCGGTTGTTTCGCGGGGGAGGCCGTAATAGCGAGCGATGCGATCAGGCCCGCAACAATCCCAGCCCTGCGCAATTGGCCCACACCGCGTGCGCTCAGAAGAAATCGAACCATCGCGACACTCCAATGAAATATGAATTCGCGGTTCCCGGCGGCGAGCCGCTGGCGCTGATGCCCTGACTGAACCTGGTAAACCCGGCCAGCACGCCAATCCTCCGGAGATGGTATTGCAGCTGCGCGTTGAAGAGTTCCGTATTGTTGCGTGAGTTGGTCACGTCGCTGAGCGTACTGCTGATGGCCCGACTGAAACTTCCTGAAACCGTCAGGCGACGCAGTGGCGTCGCGGAAATACCGCCACCATAGCTGTCCCCGCTGAAGAGGATAAGATTGCTTGACGCCACGCCGGGCGTAGGCGGAAGCGCCACTAAACCGGCACTGGTAAGGATCGATTGTCCGGTCGCCTTCGTATAGTTGCCGGTCACGGTGAAGCGCCGCGAACTGATGGATGTCGAATAGCCCTCACTGTGATTGTCGGTGCCTGCCTGGTTGGTCAGGCCACTGCGGCTGCCGCTATACGTCGCGATCCACGCCAAGCCGTACCCGAAGCGGCGGTGCAGCCGCGCCGTGTAATTATAATAAGACGTAGTGTACGTGACTAACACCGACTGCACGTTTTGCGCGTAGCTGAAAGATCCTGAAGTTTCCCAGCCCTTGATCTTGTGAAAGTAATTTGCGTTGCCGACGAAACCTACCGAATTGCTGCCCTGCCCATTGGACTCCTCCAACACTCCCGCGGAAAAGGTAAACATATCGAGAATTCGGCGCGCATAATTCACTGTACCGGTGATGAAGGTTCCGGTGTAACTCTTGTCGAAATAATATTGGTCGTAATAAGTGGCTTGCGCTTGCGTGGAAAGAAAATTGGTGAACTGGTACGAAGCGCCTCCGCCGAGTTCCAAAGAACGCGAGCCTGATCCTAACGAGATCGGGGTCTGTACCGTTCCACTATTGATAAGGGTCTGGTTCAAATATCCCGAAAGATTATCGGTGTAGCTCTCCCTGGAGAAGACGCTCAGTTTTTGCGTTGGGTGAAAAGTGACCCCTGAAGTCTCAGTGCTCGTGGTATAGCTGTTAGTAGCGTCATCCGCCCCCAGAAAATCGGTGGATGCGGTCGAACGATTGTAATTGGCAAAGAAGGAGCCGTTGATAGGCAGATTGCGGTTTGCGCCAAAACCAAAATCGTGGCCACTCGTATTTGATACCGATTCCTGCTCGCCAGCTAGAAATGCCGGGTACTTTGCGTCGAGCGTGTTGTGATCGAAGAACCCGTTCAGGTGAAAGCCTTCGATTGCATAGGTAGACCTCACATTGAACAGCTTCGTATCGGTGCCGGTCTCCTGACTGGTGCCGTAAACCGTGCCTGACCCGCTGCCTTGCGAGTAGCCGACAGAGAGCGTGGGCAAGTTCGGTAGCAGTGCACTCCATGCAATACCGAAACCGTCTCCGTGGCCATGAGTGGTGAAATTGGGCTGGCCTACGAGTCCAAACGTTCCGGTGCTGTTGTAGTCGTCGCGATATGTGATGGAGCCAGGAAAGTGGCTGCCATTGAACAGATTTGCGGTGGCGCTGACGCCACTGGCGCCCGTGATCGATTGAAAGCTGGAGTTCGCCTGCGACTGGTTGAAGTAAGGGACTATGTTGAACGAGAGAAAATTGGGATTGTAGTACGAACCGTTGATATTGCCGTTGAGACCAAAATCCAAACCGTGACTCGATTCGATCTGGCTCGAATCTCCGTATACTCCTTGATACCCGGCGGTGAACAGGCCGCCCACTTTCATCTTGAGATCGTCCCCGACCTGGAGCTGGGCGTATGCCGGCGATATCGTCAGCAGCAGCAACAATCCGATGATGCCTGATGCTATCTGCGTTACTGTGCCTCTGCTTTTCACCCCTCGGATCCCTCTAATATCCAGGCCAGACACAATTATTGAAGGCACAACGTTTGCCACTTGCGGCAAATCCTCAGGAATCCGCTTATGGCTGAAAATGAAGGAGTTGTTTGTTTCGCGCCAGGCATCGGAAGGGGTCTGATTAGAGCGCCTGCGCGATATCGCACGCTCAGCGAGTTGAATCCCGCAACGGGGAAAGGAGGGCTAACCACAGAGGCACAGAGTCACAGAGAAAAAGCAATTAAGTAAAGACTTTCTCTGTGTCTCTGTGCCTTCGTGGTGGACGCACTTCTCCTACACGATTTCGATCTTCGCTTTGGCCCTTAGTTGCTTGGCAAAATTCGAACGTAGCTTTTCATACTTGCTTTTCTGCAATTCGGTTCGCAGGTCAGCTTTCACTTCGGCGAAGGGCCGCTTCGTCGCCGGATTGTGCGCGTTCAATCGGAAGATGGTAAAAGCGTTTTCGATCTGGATCAAACCGCTCACTTGCCCTGCTTGCATGGCCAGCGCCGCGTTCACAATTTGTGGTGGCAACTTGTCGCGGTCCACAGCCTTGTGATCGCCCATATTTACGCGGAAGTCGTCCTCGGAGAATTTTTCCGCGAGCAGACCAAAGTCCTGGTAACTCTTTGTCGCCTGGGCTTGGTGCCATGCATTTTGTGCGCGTTTACGGTTTGCGGCAACCACTTCCGGGTTGACTTTTTGCGGAGGGAGAATGGAAATGCTTTGTATGTTGAATGACTCGGGCCGCTGAAAGCGTGACGGATGCTTATCGTAATAAGTCTCGAACCTCGGCCGGCGTTACGGCAGATTTGTCCTCCACTTCAGCTTTCAGCACTTGCTCAATCAGTATCGAGCGCTCGATTTGCTTGCGCAGCAACTTCCGGGAGCCGTGCATTTCCAACTGCAGGTATTGCTCGTATTCCTCGGGACTATGAAACTGCTTGCGAAACTCCCCCTCAGCGTTATTGACGCGCGCCGCAGGAATGGCCAGTTTTCGTCGACCGGCTTCCTGATACACCAGTTCTTCGAAGATGATCATCTCCAGCGCACCCTGGCGGATGGAGGCTTCCTGCGCCTTGGGGAATCCGTTGTGCTGCTTGGCGTAGGGAAAGATCGTGTACATCTCGCGCAGAAGGTCGCGGTCAGTCAGCACCGCTCCATTCACCCGAGCCACTGGCTTGTCGCTGATCTGTGGCGGCCGCTACTGGCGCGGCGCTTGGCGCTGTCCCCATTCCACTTGGGGCGTGGGAAGCCACTTGCGCTGCGGCGGCCAGCGCCATCACCAGCAGGATGCAGACTGAAAGCTTATATTTCATAATTCCTCGCTCACTTCAAAAGAACTTTCAGAAAAAAGAGGGAGAGATATCTCTCCCCCCGGTTCAAACTATTCTTACTGGAACTGCGTGGTGATGTTGTTGGTGTTGTTAGCTTCGTTCGCTTCGCCAAAGTGGCACTGACGGCAGAACTGCGTCGTCGAAGGCGCCGAGGTCTTGGCATAGGTCTGAAGGTTCGGATTGTAGGGGCCGTTCACGAAGAAGTAGGTGGCATAATACTTGCCGCCGCCGTCGCCCGCGATCGGGCTATTCGCGCTCGACGTGTAAACGGTCATCACGTGCTGGTTGTGGCAAGTCGTGCAAGCCACATAAGGCTTCCCAGCGGCGTTTACGCCGTAGGGCGATCGAATACTTTCCGGGCGCCAGGGCCGGCCATCCGTAGTTGGCCACGAACTGGGCATAGGGGCTGCCAGCGGTAACGCTGAAAGCTGTTCCGCTCCAAACCAGGCCAGGCTGCGTCGTGCTGATGTTGGCGTTCACGCCCACCGGGTGATCGTTGGTGTAGTTGCCGGCTGTGGTGCCGTCATTGCCAAGCAGGGTCGGAATCGGCTTGGTGCCATAAGCGGTGTTCGTCAACAGGCCGATTGCTTGCTCGTACGACTGGCCGGTCATCATGTTGGAAGCGGTAACGTTGCCGTCATGGCAGCTGAGGCAGAGCAGGATGCCGCCGACTTCGGTGCTGCCGCTGGTGATGCTGGTGGGCAGAACTTCCGTATACCTGCCGCTGTCGCCGAATGCGATGGTCTTGCCATAGAGTGGGCTGGCGTCCTGTCCCCACAATGCATAGCTGCCGGCATCAGCCGCGCCGCCGTGACCGGAACCGAACGAGCCGCTATGCGGAGCATGGCAACCCGCGCAACCGCGGCCCTGATTATTATGTGCGCCGAGTACGTCGACCGTTGACGACCAATTCTGGGCCATCATCAGTCCCGACACGGCAAGGACGAATAGCGCTAATACGATTACTTTCTTCATAAAAAGGTAAAACCTCCTGTCTCTTGCAACGCGTTACAAACTCTGGAGGCTTTAGGCCCGGGCTGCGACTCTCGGAGCTGCCCCCGTCATATTTAAGCAACTTCTTAACCGAAAGCTGTGCAGATGCCATATTAGGTGTAACTCCAGTAATGTCAAGGACTTAACCTGATCAGCGAGTGGGCGTGGTCGGCTTCATGACTGGTTCAAGTGGGGGAAAAGAGCCATCGGCGACCTAACCGCTTGGTCAAATTCCGCAGTGGATTGTGGCGCTATGCGTCGGGTTAAGTGGCTGTGCTTAGGGAGAAATATTGCGAAAATGCCTCAAAAAGGGGGCTGGTGGGCAGTCTTGGCTTCACTGACCACCGGGCACTGATAACCGGGGATTGATCGCCCGCCTGCTATTTGCTTGGCGGAGCGGCTGCCTGAGCTGTGGGAGTCGACACTGGAGCAGTCTGCTTGTCGGCAGCTCCAGCTTTCTTCTCCCGCGCCGCTTCCTTTTCCTTGCGCAGCTGCTCGGCCTCAGCGTCGGTCACGTAGCGGAATTGCTGCACCCGGCCGGGGAAGATCTCCGAGGTGAAGACGCGATTCTGCTTGTCGATGGCGATATCGACTATGCCTTGAAACATTCCGGGGAGAAGTCCGTGGCCGCCGAAGCTGATAAGCAATTGCGCTTCCTGGTTGAAGACCTGCACGCGATCCTGCATACCGTCGGCCACCCAGATGTGGTCGTCGCTATCGATGGCAACGCCCTTGGGCCGCGCGAAGTATCCCGGCCCGTCGCCGGCTTTGCCGAAGGTACGGATGAACTTGCCGTCGCCATCGAAGATCTCAATGCGGTTGTTGAGCGTGTCAGCAACATAGAGATTGCCGTCGCTATCCACCGCCAATCCAGCCGGCCGGGCAAAATCGCCGGGAGTAGTGAGCGCATGCTTCTGACCGCCGGTACCGATCCTGCGCTTCAGTTTCAAGCTGTCAGCATCGTAAACCAGAACCTGATCCTGCTCGACATCGGAGACATACAGCAGTCGGTTCTCGATATCGATGGCCAGGCCCCCCGGACTCACCAAGCCGTCAGTGATCACGTCCTCTGCCTTGTGCTCCGCATTGAAAACCAGTATGTGGCTTAGCCCGGGATCGGAGACGAACAGCCGATCATTGTCGTCCATGGCCAAGCCAATGATGCGGACGAAGTGGCCATGGGTCTTATTCTTGATGAGCTCCACTTCCCGCGTTTCAGTGTTGAAAATGAAAATGGCGCCGACTTTCTGGTCGGCAACGTAGAGGTTGCCCTTGGAATCAATCGCCATGCCGTAAGGCTCTGCCAAGCTGCCACAGGAACTTTCGCTATTCGTCTGTGGCGGGCTGGGTGCCTGCCAGGCGGTCCATCCAGGAGTCTTTCTTGGTCTTGGGAGTTTCCACCTGGGAGAGTTTTTCGGCGGCATAGAAGCCTGGTAGCGGATGCGGGCGATAGCCGGCGGGTTCGGCCAAACGATGTTGGAATAGTCGATGACCGGCGGCGCCTTCGGCGGCTGCGGCATCTTTCTTCTTCTTGCCGGCAAAGACGGAGACTGGCGATGCCAGCCCGAAGCTTAGAAGAACAAGCAGCGCCAGAAATCCTGATCTGCTTAAGACCGGGCCGCGTCGCTTAAGGTTAGTTCGAATTGTAGCCATCGTAGTCACCTCTCCCGCTCCAAGCTATCGCTGTTTCAGATCCTTGTGGCACGTGGAGCAGAACGCCATGTTGTTGGCCTGATCCTTCACCAGCAGGTCGGGCTGAAGCGAAGAGTGCGGCTGATGGCAGGTCAGGCAATTCAGTGGAGTGAGCACTTTGGTTGGATCTTGCCGGATCCTTCAGGTCAGAAACCGGGTGACCATCCACGGGATGGCCCATGCCGTATTTCAACGGCAGCACTGACAACTTTGTTCTTTGAGAAGTAGTCGTCGGGAAGCTTCACGCTTCCATTGAAAATTGTTACCAGGTGCTCGGCTTCCAGCTTCTTCGGCTGCCGATCCGGACCGTGGCATTCGAGACACAGGGAATTCGTGGTCGCGGCGCGCAGCAGATGGTCGTTCTCACCACCGTGCGGCTGGTGGCAAGTGGCACAGCCTTGCTTGAATGCCGGCTGATGATGGTATGGTTTCTTCCCCGCGTCCGCGATATCGCTGTGGCAGCCTAGGCAGATGTCGACCGCATTGGTTTTAGGAAGCCCCGGCTGTCGGCTGGCGTGGGGGTTATGGCAGTCCGTGCAATCGCCAGCGGCGCCGGGATGCGGAACTTTGGCTGTGTCGATCAGCTTGGCTTTGTCGTCGTGGCAAGTCACGCATAACGCTTTAGCATCGGTTTGCGTGAGCACCACTTTTCCATCCTTCGCTGGCGCGTGGCAGACTTCGCACTGCTTGTCCGCGAATGGCGGATGCGTGAACTTCGCCATCAGCTTGGGCGCGGCTGACTCGTGCGGATCGTGACAGCTCACGCAGTTCGCCGTCTCGAATGGCTGGTTCTGGTGCGCCTTCTGCAGGTCGGCGCTCTTTACATCGTGGCAATCGATGCAAAGTGCCGGCGGCGCCTTAGTGAGGTGATAGTCGAACTCAGCCTTGCCCATCTCGCCCGTTTTGTGCGTGACGTGGCAGGTGTCGCAGCCCATATCGAGGGCCGCATGCCGGCTGCCTTTCTCGGGAACATTCACGCCGGTCTTGTGGCAACTGAGGCAAAGATTCTCTTTTTGATCTCCCGATGTTGGCCTTAACAATTGATTCTTATTATCCGAGGTGTGCGGATCATGGCACTTCACGCAATCGCGCACCGCCGGGGGATGAATCGTGCCCTTTATATCGGCGGCATTCTTATCGGAGTGGCAGGTCAAACAAAGGGCATGGGACGTGGTCGTGATCAGCTTTACGCGAGTGAGATCTTTCGTAGTGCGAATCTCGTGGCAACTCGTGCAGCCCATGGCGATCGCGGAATGAACCGACTTGCCTTTGGTCTTGTCTTCATGGCAGGTGAGGCAAGTGGAGGGATCCGCCTTCGGGTCAAGTGGAACCGGATGTTTCGCAGCGAACGAACGGCCGACGAAGATCAAGACCAAGATGAAACATGCGAGGGCGCTGAGAGTACCACTGGTTCCCAGACACGATTTGAATGATTTCAGGGTCACTCTCCCTCTCTAATCCTTCTCCGTTGCTTTTGCACGCGTCTCGCCTTAATTTATTGGCCTCGATAGATTTCTTAACAGTCCGCGTAACAGATTGCAACAGAGTGAGTTGAGGATCGAATTCGAGTCAGCAAGAAGTGGCAACTGCTGAAAGCTTCACTGGGTTGGGGGCTTATCCCACAGTGAAATGGTCAAAATGACGCAAGTAACCGGCTTACTGCCGGGTTATGGATGGTCAGAAAATTGGGAAGTGCACGTCGCTAGGACCGTGACAGCACCGCATGATCAGCCTGCGCCAAAATTCCCCCCTAATTCGAACTCGCTGTGTGATATGGCTCACAATGGGTCTCTCAAAACTTCAAACGAGCTCGAATTATGATCAGGAGTTTCAACAACTTGGCCAATTTTTCGACAATGGCGCGGCACGTGCTTTTCCTACAGACCGAACGGGGAAAGACATGGCCGTATCCGTACCTCGGAAAATCTGGCAAACCCTCGGCGCGATTAAAACCGGAGTCATTCTGCTCATTCTCGTCGTCATCCTCTCAGCGGCTGGAACTGTGATTCTGCAGCGTCCCGCGACCGAGGCGGACGAGATGCAGCGGGCTTATTCGCCACAAGTGCTACGCCTGCTCGATGGATTGGGGCTGACCGACGTTTTTCACGCCTGGTGGTTCGTATTGTTGCTGAGCCTGGTCAGCCTTAGCATCGTTGCTGCTTCGGTCCAGCGCTTCCCCAATGCCTGGAGATTCTTCTCGCGTCCCTATAAGAGCCCTGACGAGAGCTTCCGCAAAGCGCTGCCCAACCATGAGTTGATTCCGATTAAAGACGAAGAAGCAGCCTTGAGCGTCGCGGAACGAGTAATGCAGAAGGCCGGTTTCAGGCCAGAGCGGATTGTACGCCAGAACAGCTTCTCTCTTTTCGGCGAGCGCAACCGCATTTCCGAAATGGCAGTGTATATCGTGCACGCCAGTTTGCTTCTGATTCTCTTAGGCGGCAACATCGATGCGCTATTCGGTTGGCGCGCATTCGTCACGCTGACTCGCGGGCAACAGTCGAGCCAAGTGAAACCGCAGAAGGGCAGCACGCGCAACCTGCCGTTTGCGATCCGCTGCGATGGCGCTGGGCAGGAGAACTACGCCGACGGCACCCCGAAACGCTGGTGGTCCGATCTGGCGGTTCTTAACGATGGGCAGGTAGTTCTGCGCAAGCAGATCGTAGTCAACGATCCGCTGGTTTATCACGGCATACGGTTCTATCAGGCGAGCTATGGCAAGACCGGAAAGATCGACAAACTCGTGCTCACCGCCACTACACGCGATGGACGGGCGCCCAGGGACATCACGATTGCTCCGGATGAGACTCTTTCGCTGGATGCTGACACCACAGTTCGCCTCGCCGAGTTCATTCCCGACTATGTGGTGAGCGATGGTCAGGTTTACGCCCGCTCGAACGAACTGCAAAATCCAGCGGCTCACCTGGTGGTGGAATCCAAGAAATCAGGCCAGGCAATCAACGTCTGGCTGCCTCCCATTCCAGGGTTTGAGCAGAACGCATCTTCGCCGTACGCATTCAAAGGCAAAGACATACAGATGGCTTACTTCACTGGACTTGAGGTATCGCATGAGCCTGGACAGTGGGCGGTTTGGGCGGGCGTAGTCCTCATGGGGATTGGCTTGGCCGTGGTGTTCTATTTGGTCCACGTGCGGGTGTGGGCTGTACCGGTGCGCGATGCCCGCGGTCAACTCAAGCTTTGGATTGGCGGAACTGCGAACAAGAATAAAGAAACCTTTGAGCAGCGTTTCCGCGATCTGGTGGAAACAATCGAATCCGAACTCAAAATTTCAGTGAAGGCGGGTGCTGAGGCGCCTGCAGCGGTACTGACCGGAAGATGAGTTCCGGCGATGGAGGAAGTCTTATGGCGCGCGCAAGAGTCGAACAGCAACCAGTAGCCAGCGGCGCAACCTTGGTGGTGATGGTTGGGTTGGGAGTTGCTTTCCTGCTGTTCATGGCATTTCTGAACGTGGTAAAGAGCGGCAACTTGCTCAACGACTCCAATCTGCTCTACGCGGCGCTCATTTTCTATTCAGGCGCAGGAACGCTTTATCTTGGATTCGGAATTACTGGCACTCCTTCTTACATTCGCTTCGCCTCCCTGGCCACGTGGGCGGGATTGCTGGCCAATACCGGTGCCGTGGCGCATCGCTGGTATAGGCTGGGCATCCGCCATTCGCAAGCATCTACGAGATGCTGCTCATGTTCGTGTGGACACTCGCCGCACTCACGCTCATTGCCGAGAAGCAATATGGAGTGAAAGTCATCGGCACTGTAACCATGCCGGTGGCGATTGTAGGCGTCGTGCTCATGCAGTTGCTGCGCACCGAGGTGCATCCACTTGTGCCAGCGTTGCAATCCACCTGGCTGCACGTGCACGTGACGCTGGCTATGCTGGCCTATGCGGCATGCGCACTGAGTTTCGCTCTGGCGATGATGTTCTTGATCCAGGACAAGATGAAGACCGAAACGTTTCTGGCAGCGACGAGCTTGTTTACCGTCGCGACGTATGTGGGCGTCCTGACCCGTTTTGAAAAATGGGGAGGACTCAGCGTCGTCGCATGGAATCCGGAGGAAAAGTCGGAAGTATTTCTGTCCAAGGGAGTACGGCTTTTCGTTGTAATTCCTGATCTCGGCTGGTTACTCCTTCTCGTCTTAGCGGCGCTGACTGCGCCGCTGGTTCTTTATCTCGTCTGGCGCAAGACTCATGATCAGGGACTGCTCGACTGGGCCAATCGAGCCGTTTTCCTGAGCATTCTGCTGCAGATGTTGGCTCTGTTGTTCTTTGTGCTGCGGGCGCGGGATGGCCGCTATGCTTCACTTGATGTCGATGGCTTGTTCTCAACTAGGCTGGCAGCCAGCCCATTCATTCTATCGGGCCTCGTAGGCGGGATCTTTGTCTCGCTGTTGTACTTGTTACTGCTGTGGAGGCGCGAAGATCTGGAGCGCATGCTGCCCAGCGCGGACGAACTGGACCGCATCACGTACAAAACCATCGCGATCGCATTTCCGTTACTCACCCTGATGATCGCGGCGGGCGCCTACTGGGCCAATCGCACCTGGGGCTCTTATTGGAGCTGGGATCCAAAAGAAACCTGGGCGGCGATTACCTGGTTGGTGTATGCCGGTTATTTGCACATGCGTATCACGCGTGGATGGCGTGGCCGGCGCGCCGCTTACTTCGCCATCCTGGGCTTTGCTGTAGTGATGTTTACTTTCTTCGGCGTCACTTACTTGCTGCCCGGATTGCACGCTTATGCCTAACCGCCCTCAGTCCGCGGCAACTGGGCGACTGGCAGAAACAGTCGACACGATTATCGTGCCCCGCCATTCGCTGCGGGGAAGCGAGCACATCATGTCCACGGATTCGCCGCGATCAGAAGACTTCCGTCTGAGGTTCCGTACGCGTGAATTGGCAGCTCAAAGCAATCTTGCCGGTAGGGTTCGTGCTGCTGGCAGGGCTCCTGCTCTTCACTCTCGCGACCGTATCTTTGCGGGACCCGGAACGCCACGCAGTGCTGATCGTTGCGGGAGCAGGGGCGGTTGCCATCTGTGCCGTATCGATGTTCGTGCTTGCCTATTTGATTCAACGGCCCATGGTTGAATTGCAGGAAAAAATCGGGCAAGTAAGTGAAGGCAATCTGGACGTCGCGGTCAGCTTCTCTGAGCGCAACGACGAGATCGGCGACCTCGGCCGCAACTTCAACCACATGATGCAGCAGTTGCGCGAGAGCCGGGAAGAGATTGAGCGCCTGCATCGCACGCAAATGTCTCGCGCCGAGCATCTGGCGACGCTCGGCGAGTTGGCCACTGGCTTGGCTCACGAGATTCGCAACCCGCTGGCCGGAATCGCAGGAGTCATCGAAATCGTCGGCCGCGATCTGCCTTCGACCAGTCCTGCGCGGGCAGTCGTGAAAGATGTTCGGCTGGAGATCACGCGCATCAGTCGCACGTTGACCGACCTTCTGGAAACGGCGCGGCCTCGCCGGCCGGAGGTTCGCCGGAGCAACCTCAACACGACCGTGGAACACGCCGTGATGCTGGCTCGCCAGCAGGTGCTCTCCAGACCAATCAAGATCGAACTCCAGAAGGATCCCGATCTGCCCGAAGTCGAGCACGACAGCGATCAGGTCCACCAGGTGCTTCTGAATCTGCTGCTGAACGCAGTCCAGGCCATGGAGGGAGCGGGCACCGTGCATGTAGAGATCGGCTCGCGAGAGGGTTACGCTAGTGTCGTTGTCAGCGACACCGGCCGTGGCATCTCTGCCCAGAACCTACCGAACATTTTCCGGCCTTTCTACACCACCAAGGGCGATGGCACCGGTCTTGGCCTTTCTTTGGCCCACCGTATCGTGGAAGACCATCATGGCCGCATCGAAGTTAGCAGTGCGGTGGGAAAGGGAAGCACGTTCACGGTGCTGCTGCCATTTCGCATGCCCACCGCTCACATCGCCGCTTCTTAAAGCTCTTGTTCCATCGGAGAAGCTGCCAAAGCAAGCCCTCTCCATTTCGTAGTAAATTAAACACCGATGGCTGCTGAGAAGATCATGGTCGTGGACGACGAACGCCTGGTGCGCTGGTCGCTGCGCCAGAAGTGCGAGGAGTGGGGCTACCACGTGATCGAGGCCGATTCCGGGGAACCTGCGCTCAAACTCGCGCAGCATGAATCACCCGATCTCGTCCTGCTCGATGTGCGCATGCCCGATCTCACCGGCATCGAGGTGCTTGATCAACTCAAGAAAAGCGGAGACGCCCGCGCTGTCATCATGATCACCGCCGATCCGCAGCTTGACGATGTCAAGGCTGCACTCAAGCTTGGCGCTTACGACTTCGTGGGCAAGCCGGTCGATTTCGATGAGCTTCACGTCACCATCAAGAACGCACTCGAAGCCACGAGCCTGCGCACCGAAGTGCAGACGCTGCGAGGTGAAGTGCGCCGCGGAGCCGGTTACGACAGCGTGGTGAGCGTCTCGCCTAAGATGACCGAGCTCATGAACTTCGTCCGAAAGGTTGCGGCCAGCGAGGCTACCACCATTCTGATTCAAGGCGAAAGTGGCACCGGCAAGGACCTCATCGCGAAAGCCATCCACTACGAAAGTTCGCGCCAGGAGAAACCTTTTGTCGCAATCAACTGTTCGGCCATCCCCGAAACGCTGATGGAGGCCGAGCTTTTCGGCCACGAAAAAGGCGCGTTCACCGACGCCAAACAAATGAAGAAGGGTCTGTTCGAGGCCGCTGATGGCGGCACGCTGTTTCTCGACGAAATCGGCGAACTCTCACCCTTGCTGCAAGCGAAACTTCTGCGCGTGCTGGAAGACCAAGTCATCCGCCGGGTGGGAGGTATCAAGGATATGCAGGTGGATGTGCGCGTGATCGCCGCCTCCAACCGCGATCTCGAAAAGGCGGTTCGCGAAAATCAATTTCGCCAGGATCTGTATTATCGGCTGGCCATTATCGCGATCTTTATCCCACCGTTGCGGGACAGAAAAGAAGACATCATGCCCTTGGTGGACTTCTTCATCGAGCGCTACAACCGCAGATTCAAGAAGTCGATTCGTGGCATTACCGATGAGACGCGTCGCCTTATTCTCAGTCATAACTGGCCGGGCAATGTTCGCGAGTTGAAGAACACCATCGAGCGCGGCATGATACTGGAGGACGAACCGTTCCTGCGACCCTTGTATCTGCCATTTTCCGTAGGCGAATCGGGCGGCCGCACTGTCTTTGAGCGAACGTCGCCGGCCGACGGCGGACAGCCGTTGCCCAACGGCCGCACCCTGCCGCGGCTGTATATCCCGGAAGGTGGAACGTCGCTGGAAGAAGTGGAGCACGCCATGGTCGAGCTGGCCATGCGCCAAGCCAACGGGAACCAGACCCACGCCGCTAAGTTGCTCGACATCAGCCGTGACGCGCTTCGCTACAAGCTAAAGAAATTCGGCTTGATCGGCGGAGATGAAGAAGGCGCCGAGGCCAGCGTGACCGAGGATCAGTGACCGAGGATCAGTGAGAGAAGATCAGTGAGCACCGCCGCCTAAGAAAATGCAGGGCGAGTGCGATGCACCGCCCTGCAATTGTCCGCTTACAGGACGCTAAGAAGCATCAGATTAGATCCAAGAGTTCATGCGGCGGCTTGCCTCTTGGATGTCTTAGCGTCGGCAGCTGTCTTCGCACCGGATTCCGCGGCGATATCGAGAACGATCCGGCCGTTGACCTTGCCCTTCTTGAGCCGGTCGAAAATATCGTTGATCGACCCTAGTGGTTGCTCCTCGATGGTCGCCTTCACCTTGCCTTCGGCGGCAAACTGCAGCGCTTCCTCGAGATCCTTGCGTGTACCCACAATCGAACCTCGGACGGTTTGGCCATTCAGCACCAGATCGAAAATGGAGATTGGGAATTCGCCGGGAGGCAGGCCGTTCAGCACACAGGTCCCGCCACGGCGTAGCGTCCCAAGGGCCTGTTTGAACGCGGGAAGAGATACGGCTGTCACCAATACCCCGTGAGCGCCTCCGGTCTGCTTCTGGATCGCCTGGACCACATCTTCTTCTTTCGCATCCACGGTCACTTCGGCGCCAAGCTTGCGGGCCAGTTGCAACTTCTCTGGTCCGATGTCAATGGCGGCGACGTGCAGGCCCATGGCCTTCGCATATTGGACCGCGACGTGGCCGAGCCCGCCCACTCCCGAGATCACTACCCACTCGCCAGGGCGCGCTTCCGTTAGTTTCAAGCCCTTGTAGGTGGTGACGCCGGCGCAGAGAATCGGCGCGGCATCAATAAAGGATAGGTTGTCCGGAATCCGGCCCAGATAATCTGCTTGACCCAACGCATATTCGGCGAAGCTGCCGTTTACGGAATAACCAGACATCTCCTGCGCTGGACATAGTGTTTCCCAGCCGGTAAGGCAGAATTCACAATGCCCACAGGCGCTGTGCAGCCATGCGATCCCGACCCGGTCGCCTTCCTTCAAATGGGTTACGCCCTTGCCCAGCTTGGCCACGAACCCGGCGCCTTCGTGCCCGGGGGTAAAGGGCAAAGTTGGTTTTACCGGCCAATCGCCTTCCGCCGCGTGCAGGTCAGTGTGGCAGACACCGCTCGCTATCACCTCTACCAGTGCCTCTCCCGGCCCTGGTTCTGGAATTGCAACTTCCCGAATCTTCAACGGTTCGCCGAATTTCTCGACGAAGGCCGCCTTCATTGTCTTTGCCATAATTTGTCTCCTGTGAATGAATTTGTATTCGGACCGCCAAAATGTATGTCTAGTTTGTGGCGAGCGCACCGCAGTTTGGTTCTAATTGGATTCTTCTTCATCCAGCGGCACCTAGCGCCATAGTCGGCAGTGTCCCTGCGCACCGTATGTGACCTAGCGCATGGCGTATGTGATCTTGCTCTTACCCCTTGGCGTGTTGCTTGGCCCGCTCGATATATTCCCGGACTTCCTGCTTCTGCGGATAATTCGGATTCCGCCGCAACAGTTCTTCCCAGGCTTGAACCGCGCCTTTCGGATCCAGCTTGCCTTGCCACCGAACCACGCCCAGGTTGAACAGAGTTCCCGGATGATCCGGTCGATACTTCAGCGCTGTCTGAAACTCGGCGATGGCTCCGTCGGCGTCCCCCGTGTACCAGATCGATGTCCCAAGATCGGTTAGCAAGTCTGCATTCGTGGGCTGGCTCTTCGCCGCAAGTTGGTAATACTTGACGGCCTCTGGATATTGCCGTCCGTCGTAGTACAGATTCGCCACTTGCACGATGGTGTTGAAATCATCGGGGCTGGTCTTCAAGGTCGTGAGCAGGGGTGCAACGGCCTGGTCTACCATCGCCTTCTGCTGCTCAGGTGTCAACTGCGGTTGGGTCGACTCGCCCTGAGGCGCACTACCATTAACTGCAGCAGACGCTTGGACAGTCTGGGTGACGGGCGAAGCTGAGCCGCGAAACAGGTAACCGAGAGCGACTCCCAGCACTAGACAGAAGCACGCCAGTATGTACGCCTGAGTGCTAGTCCAGTTTTCGCGGTCGGCGGTCTGGGATGCGTTTCGCTCGGTATTGGCCATGGTCCGACTCCTCTCTCACGATATGGTGCCGGCAAGCGCCGCTTCAGGCGTTTGCAGGTGGAACAGCCGCTGCACCGCGGTGGTCATCTGTTCCTGCTCCACCTTTTCTGGAAGTTCCTTGAGTTCACGGGCCAAGGACCCTGCGATCCTCTTTGTCATTCGGGACATAACTGCATTAAACATTTCGTCCTGGTCCTTGGAAAAAGGTCCGCTCTCTTGCCGAAAGGAATCCAGTTCTTGCCGGCAAATCTCGTCCAGCCGTTGGCGCAGTGCAATGATAGTGGGCACTACGCGCTCCGCCATCAGCTTGCGACGGAAGCCTTGCGCCTCGGCCTCCAGAATTTTCTGTGCTTCGGCGGCGGCGGCCTCACGCTCGCCCGTATTGTGGTCTACCACGTTTTCCAGGTCGTCAAGGTCATAGAGGAAAACCCCCTTGACCTCTCGCACCGCAGGGTCAATGTCACGAGGCAACGCTATATCCACGATCACTAGCGGTCGATCGTCGCGCTCACGAACCTGACGCTCGTGAATCAGGAGCTCGGCTTCCTCGCGGCTGAGAATAGTGTGTGGACAGGAGGTCGAACTGATAATGATGTCGGCCTCCGCCATGTGTTGCCAACGCGCCTCAAACGCGATCGCAACTCCGCCCAGTTTCGTGGCCAGTTCAGCCGCGTGCTCCAGGGTGCGGTTGATTACTCGGACGGAGCTGGCGCCATGGTTAAGCAAGCCACGGGCTGAGAGTTCGCTCATCTTACCCGCCCCTAACAGGAGCACTTTCTTGTTGTCCAGTGTGCCGAAAATCCGACGTGTGAGTTCCACGGCGGCATAAGGAACCGAAACCGCCGCGTTGCCAATTGCCGTCTCGCTGCGCACGCGCTTCGAGACCGTCAGCGCCTTCTGCAACACAGCATCCAGGAACCGGCCTGTTGCTCCAACTTTCTGCGCCTGCTGCCAAGCCTGTTTCACTTGGGAGATGATCTGCGGCTCGCCGACGACCATCGAGTCGAGGCTGGATGCAACCCGGAAGATATGCAGGAGGGCTGCCTCATCCAGCAAGCGGTAGAAGTGCTTCCAATCGCACAGCTTGAGTCCGTATTCGGTTCCCAGCAGCCGCATCACCGAGTTTGCTGCCAACGTCACATCGTTGGCCCATAGGACGAACTCAGTACGGTTACAGGTGGCCAGCACGATGACTTCCTCGATGCCTTCCGCTCTGGATAACTGCACCAGGGCTTCATACCGGCGGTTTTCGCTGATCCAGAAATGCTCCCGCACCGCCACTGGGGCTGTGCGGTGGTTTAGGCCAACGACCATTAAAGTGGGTTCCAAAGCTTCATCTCCTGCCAGACCACTGCTTACTAAAAGCATCTGCTTTACCAAAGAGGGGCCCCTGCACCCGAACAACTATCGTGTTTATGTTCAATTAGTTAGAGTGATTCTCACGCGAAGGAAGCGGGGTTGATGAGGCAAGATTGCGGGATATCACGCTGGACTCGTGTCTTTTCGCTCCATGGTAGGCCCCTTCACGACGGAGACGCAGAGAAAACAAATGTGAACGTTGCAGCAGTGCCGCGACCATATCATTCATCAGTGGACTTCTAGTGCAGACGAGCGCATGGCGCAGCACAGCGATTCAATCTGTCGGACGCTCCTTAAGCAGTGCCAATTCGGTTTCCCGACGTGGTAAACCGCGAAAGACCGCGATCCAAGCAGACCAAGAGCTTGGGGAATGCCAAGACGCCAGGGCTTTCAATATTCTTGAGGCCGCTGAAATGGATCATGATCTCAGCACCAAATTCCGCCTGATTGGGCGAGCCGCACGACAGGCAACACATAATCCCCTTCTCCGGAGGGACATTGGAGATTAGCCTGCCGAGGGGATTTTTTCTGTAACGCCCATCACATTGAGACGTGAGTGACGACACTCGTCCAGGGGTTGCGGATTGGTTGTTGTAATCTAGATAGCGCTCACGACCTCGACGGTTTCGGATTCTGGGCGGATGACGGGCAAACCGGAAGGAATTTTGCTTAAGTTTGCGCTTATGGGGCAGCGCCCTTCTCCTTCAAAGTTGCAGCACGGGGTTGGTAGACGCAGAACGGCTCCTCATCAAGATAATTTCCGGTGGCAGCAAAAGCGCGCGCGCGGCAACCCATGCAGACATTGCGGAACTCGCAGCAGCCGCACTTTCCTTTCAGGTTATTCACGTCGCGCAGTTGATTGAATACGATTGAGTTCTCCCAAATGTCGGCAAACGGTTGCTTTTTCAGATCGCCGGCGAGAGCCGGTAAATATCCGCAGGGATAGACCTCGCCTTGATTCGAAATGAAACAGACCGCGGTTCCGGCCAGGCATCCCTTGGTCATGGCGTTCATGTCGGAAGGGTGCGTTCCCGGATGCCCCACGGCCTTGCCAATACCCTGAGGTTTCAGCTCGATGCCGGTCGAGCCGGGCATAGTCATGTCGGTCGGTCCAATTGCGGTGTGGCCGAACGCTGAGCCCGGAGCCGCTTTAACGACCGCCAGTGCAGCATGCGCAGCGGCGGCCGCGGACCGGCCCTCCGCCGCGTGCCGCTGGCGAACCACGCGGAAGTAGTGCGGAGCACAGGTCGCTTTCAGCTCGACGCCACCTTCGAGAGACTGATCATAAAACCAGTTCAGCATCCGCTCGTATTCTTCCGGGGGAACCATCTGCTCGGCGGCGATATCCACGCCGCAGCCTACCGGTACTAATAGAAAGGTGTGCAGCGCATCGGCCCCGATCGACTTGGCCAGAGCGAGCACATCGCGGAAGCTGATGAGCGTTGTGCCGGGCGATCGTTGTATTGACCTGTACCGACATACCCAGATCCTTCAGGTTGAGGAAACCGGTAATGGCGGCATCAAATGCACCAGGAATGCCGCGGAATGTATCGTGAGTAAGCGCGTCCGCGCCGTCCAGACTGATGGCAACACGCTTTACGCCGCTGTCGACGATTTTCTGCGCGACGTGCTTCGTAACCAGAGTGCCATTCGTGGCCAGTGCCACGCGCAGGCCCTTGTCCGTGCCATAGCGCGCCAACCGGAAAATGTCGGAACGGAACAGGGGTTCGCCACCACTGAGCACCAGGATGGGAGACGAGACCGCTGCAATCTGGTTGATGATGTCCAGCGCTACTTGGGTCGAGAGGTCGGAGGGAGAACTCAGTTCCGTAGCGCTGGCCCGGCAATGGATGCAGCGGAGATTACATCCTTTGGTCAACTCCCAGAAAATCAGGCGTGGCTTGTTTTGGCTTACTTGATTTGAATGATGCCCGTCGCAGATCACGTTAGTCATATGCGGTTACCTCCCATTTGAACCGGGCGCTTCGCCCCACCCACGGAGCAACGATAAAGGAGAACGAATCTTCCGGCGGTGACTGCCATCACCGGGAATTGTGATCCGGGTCACGAGACCCTAAACCGTTTTGAATGTGAGGTATTGGGGCCGGTTCGGCATTCTCCAGGCATGTCGGACGCGTAGGCCATTTCGCTTGCGCTCATGCAAGCCGGGGCGCGTGTGCGCGGCTAGTTATGGTTTGCGATCTCGCGCAGCGCTGCCGTGTTACGAATCACCAGAGTCGACCCTTTCGTCTGCACGATCTCCCGCTTCTTCATCTCGGCAAACAGCCGGGTAACCGTCTCTCGCGAAGTTCCGATCATCTGCGCAATTTCCTCGTGAGTGAGTCTAATCGTCAGCCGGGATGCGGGTTTAGCGGCTTCCCCGTTCTTGGCGCTCCATTCCAGAAGCAACGCGGCTAGTTTCTCTGCGGCGGAGTGTGACAGTCCCAGCGAGCGCACTTCTTTACACGCGTTGTGATACTTCTCGCCTAACTGCTCTGCCACTTTGAAGCAGACCTCCACATCGTCTTTCAGAAACCGAAGAAAGTCATCACGCTTAACGAAATTGACCTGGCAGGGATCGATTGTCTCCGCCGTCACTTCGTAAGGTTTGCCGGAGATGGTGGCGCTCAATCCCAGCACTTCCCCTGGCTCAGCGAGTTTCACAATCATCGTTCGGCCGCTGGGGGAATTAATGGAGAGCTTTACGCTGCCTTTGCAGAGCACAAAGATGCCTCGCGGCACCTGCCCTTCGACAAACAGCACAGCCCCTGAGGGATAGGCGGTCGCGAACTTGATGTTTTCAAAGTTCTGCAGCGCGCTACCGGGCAGATCGCAGAAGATACGATCAGCACGCAGCTTGCAGGTAATGCAGCTTTCTACAATTTCCAGTCCGTATGGCGAGAGCATGCGGCAGCCTCCTGTGCAAGGTCCATAGGGCAACCTCAGGTTCAGCTCACTTAGGTGGTCGCATCTTGTCAGTCCGCTAGCGAGTTGAACCCGTTTGGTCTGAGATCAGTGTCCGCCGGGACGAAGCGCTTGGCTGTGCTGCAAGGCACAGGCCATTGTGATCTCCCTCACAACGGGTTTTTGTGACGCGGATCACATGCATCTGTGACTTGCCTTGCTGCGTTCATGTTCGCCACGGTCCATGCTTATGTGGGCAAGTGGGAAGAGGTAAGACGACAGACACCAGTTCAATGGAAGGGCAGGCGGGTGATCATGCAGCGCAAGTTCAAGACCATGGATGCAAACGAGGCGGTCGCATACGTCGCCTACCGGGTTAACGAAGTCATTGCCATTTATCCGATCACTCCTTCTTCGAACATGGGCGAATGGGCGGACGAGTGGTCGTCTCAGGGAATCCAGAACATCTGGGGTACGGTGCCGCATGTGATCGAGATGCAGAGCGAAGGCGGCGCTGCCGGGGCTGTCCACGGCGCGCTGCAGACCGGCTCGCTAGCCACTACGTTCACCGCCTCTCAGGGTCTCCTGCTCATGATCCCGAACATGAATAAGATTGCGGGAGAACTTACCCCCACGGCGTTCCATGTTTCGGCGCGCACGTTGGCTACGCACGCACTCTCGATCTTCGGCGACCACTCGGACGTTATGTCCTGCCGCACTACCGGCTTCGCCATGCTGTGCTCCAATTCTGTGCAAGAGGCTACGGATCTCGCACTCATCGCTCACGCCGCTGCGCTGGAGTCGCGCATCCCTTTCTTGCATTTCTTCGACGGATTTCGCACCTCGCATGAGGTGAATAAGATCGAAATGCTCACGGAAGACGATATGCGCTCGCTCATCAGCATGGATCGCATCTTCGAGCATCGACAGCGCGCGCTCTCACCCGATCATCCTGTCTTGCGCGGTACTGCACAGAATCCCGATGTATTTTTCCAGATGCGCGAACGGGCAAACTCTTACTACGAGGCTTGCCCGCAAATCGTCCAATCGGTAATGAACAAGTTCGCGGACGTGGTGGGCCGCTCCTATCACCTGTTTGACTACGTGGGTGCTCCCGATGCCGAGTGCGTGATCGTTATGATGGGCTCGGGCGCCGAAGTCGCGCACGAGACTATCGACCATCTCAACGCGCAAGGAGAAAAGCTGGGGCTGTTAAAGGTCCGTTTGTACCGTCCTTTCCCGGTGAAGGCGTTCCTCGAGGCCTTGCCTGCTAGCGTCCGGAAAATAGCAGTCCTCGATCGCACCAAAGAATCGGGAGCGATTGGCGAACCGCTCTATCTCGATGTCGTGAACGCGCTTCACGAAGGAGTGAAGAACGGCCAAATAGCGCGGCAAACTCCCCCAACGGTCGTGGGTGGACGCTACGGGCTCTCCTCCAAGGAATTCACTCCGGCCATGGTCAAAGCAGTCTACGATAACCTGAAGGCCGACCAACCCAAGGATCACTTCACCATCGGCATCCAGGACGACGTCAGCCACACCAGTTTGTCCCATGACGCCGGTTTTTCAACCGAACCTGAAAATGTTGTCCGGGCAATGTTTTACGGTCTTGGGGCGGACGGCACAGTAGGCGCCAACAAGAATTCGATCAAAATTATTGGCGAGAATACTGACAATTACGCCCAGGGCTACTTCGTCTACGACTCGAAGAAGTCAGGTGCCGCAACCATTTCCCACCTTCGTTTCGGGCCACTGCCCATTCGCTCCAGTTATCTGATCTCAAGCGCCAACTTTGTGGCCTGCCACCAATGGATATTCCTTGAGCGCTACGACATGCTGAGCGCCTTAGTTCCCGGCGGCACGTTTCTGCTTAACAGTCCATTCGGCGCGGAAGACGTTTGGGACAATCTCCCCCGCGCTGTTCAACAGCAGCTCATCTCGAAGCGGGCGAAGTTTTACGTGATTGACGCCTATCAGGTGGCGCGCGATACCGGCATGGGCAGCCGTATGAACACTATTTTGCAGGTTTGTTTCTTCGCCATCTCCAAAGTGTTGCCAGCAGAGCAGGCAATCGAGGCGATTCGCAAATCGATTCGCGATACCTACGGCAAGAAAGGCGAAGAGATCGTGCAGCAGAACATGAAAGCCGTCGACGAGACTCTGGCTCACTTGTTCGAAGTGAGAGTCCCGGCGGAACTCACCAGCACGATTGAGATGCCGCCTCCGTTCTCGCCTTCAGCGCCCGAATTCGAGCGCGATGTTCTTGGCATGATCTACGCGGGTCGCGGCGACGAACTGCCCGTCAGCGCATTTCCCGTAGATGGCACCTTCCCCACCGGAACCGCGAAATGGGAGAAGCGTAACCTGGCGCTCGAAATTCCTGCTTGGGATTCGAAGATTTGCATCCAGTGCGGGAAATGCGCCATGGTTTGTCCGCACTCGGTCATCCGCATCAAGGTTTACGACTCGAAAGAGCTGCAAGGCGCTCCCGCAACATTCAAGTCTACTGAGACGCGCGACCGAGAATGGCAAGGTCTCAAGTACACGATTCAGGTGGCGCCGGAAGACTGCACCGGTTGCGGGATCTGCGTGGAAGTTTGCCCGGTTAAAAACAAGGCTGAAACGCGGCTCAAAGCGATCAACATGGTGCCGCAACCTCCGCTGCGCGTAAGCCCGAGCGTGAAAACTGGGATTTCTTTCTCAAGATCCCGGATCTCGACCGCCGCAACATTAAAGTCAGCAACATCCGCCAACAGCAAGTTCAGGAGCCGCTGTTCGAGTTCTCCGGTGCCTGCGCGGGTTGTGGGGAAACTCCATATCTCAAGCTGATGTCGCAATTGTTTGGCGACCGGGCCATCATTGCCAACGCTACGGGATGCTCATCGATTTACGGCGGCAACCTGCCCACGACGCCTTGGACAAAAAATGCAGCCGGCCGTGGACCCGCATGGTCGAACTCTCTCTTCGAAGACAATGCAGAGTTCGGATTGGGCTTCCGGCTTTCCATTGATAAGCAGACCGAGTTCGCGCAGGAGTTGGTGCGGCGCGCTGGCCGGAACGGTCGGTGACGAACTCGCCACTGCACTTCTCACCTCTCCGCAGAAAGACGAAGCAGACATCTATGAACAGCGCCAGCGCGTGGACCTACTAAAAGAAAAACTGCACGGCGTGGAGTCTATGGACGCGCAGCAACTGCTTGCTGTCGCCGACTTGCTCGTCAAGAAAAGCATTTGGATTGTTGGTGGTGACGGTTGGGCTTACGACATCGGTTACGGCGGCCTTGATCACGTGTTGGCCAGCGGGCGTAACGTCAACGTGCTCGTGCTCGATACCGAAGTCTACTCCAACACCGGAGGCCAAGCGTCCAAATCAACTCCGCGGGCCGCCGTGGCGAAGTTTGCCGCCGGGGGCAAGCCTGGTCCCAAGAAAGATCTGGGACTCATCGCCATGAGCTACGGCAATATTTATGTCGCGAGCGTGGCGATGGGCGCCAAAGACGAGCACACACTGAAAGCCTTTCTGGAAGCTGAGGCTTACGACGGTCCTAGCCTTATCATCGCTTATTCGCACTGCATCGCTCATGGCATCAACATGACAACTGCGATGTCGAATCAGAAAGCGGCCGTCGATTCCGGACAGTGGCTGCTCTATCGGTACAACCCTGAACGGGCTGCCCAGGGAGAGAATCCGCTGACCCTCGATTCACGGACACCAACACGTAAAGTCCAGGACTTCATGCTGATGGAAACGCGTTTCAAGATGCTCACCAAGAGCAGGCCGGAAGATGCCAAGCACTTGTGGGCAGGAAGCGCAGCACGATGCCGTTACCCGCTTTCGCCTCTACGAATATCTGGCGCAGCGGAAGTTTGACGCAGAACCGGCTAAGACCGAGTAACGCGCTGAAGATGACAGGAGAAATCATGGTCGACCTCAGAACCACTTATCTTGGTTTGCAGCTTCGTACACCTCTCGTAGCTTCTGCATCGCCACTATCGCAGGAGATCGACAGCATTTGCCGTCTCGAGGATGCTGGCGCATCCGCCGTCGTGCTGTATTCGCTGTTCGAAGAACAGTTGCGGCAGGAAAGCTTCGAGCTTGAACACCACCTGTTGGAAGGGACAAATAGTTTTGCGGAGGCTGCAAGTTTCTTTCCCCAGCCCGATGAATTCCGCCTAGGACCTGAGGGATATCTGAATCACATCCGCAGAGCCAAGGACGCGGCGACAATTCCGATCGTCGCCAGTCTTAACGGTACGACCCTTGGCGGGTGGGCCAAGTATGCCAAGCAGATCGAGCAAGCCGGAGCCGACGCCATCGAGTGCAATATCTACTTCATTCCGACAAACCCGGATATAGCAGGTTCCGACGTCGAGAAGACCTATATTGACATTCTTCGAGAAGTAAAGATTTCAGTTCACATTCCGGTCGCGGTGAAGGTTAGCCCCTTTTTCAGCAATATCGCCAACATGGCGAAGCGGTTCGACGAAGCTGGGGCCGATGGGTTGGTGCTGTTCAATCGCTTTTATCAACCGGACATCAATCTTGATGAGTTAGAAATCCAACCGAACGTGTTGCTCAGCACCCCGCAGGACTTGCGCCTTCCGCTGACTTGGATCGGCATCCTTTACAGTCGCACCCGTGCCAGCCTGGCTGCCACCAGCGGCGTGCATGGCCCCGAGGACGTCGTAAAACTGCTGATGGTAGGTGCCGATGTCACCATGCTCTGCTCTACGCTGTTGCGGAACGGTATCGGCCATCTTGAGTATATCGAAGAGGGCTTACTGGACTGGATGGAAAAACACGAATACGAATCCGTTCAGCAGATGAAGGGAAGCATGAGTCAGATCCGCTGCCCCAATCCTTCCGCCTTCGAGCGGGCGCAATACATGAAGGCAGTCAAGAGTGTGCAGCATGTAAAGGTCACCGCCCGCGAGGCCTGGAGAATTCTTAGCGGGGACTAGAACACAACTGTCGCGATGACAAGCCGATGGCTTACGCCGACTGGCCGAGACTCACGAGGCGGTCGCTTCCGCGACAGACGAGCGGCGGACACAAGCCAGCGCTCATGCTCGACAGGCTCTGTGCCGGTCGGCAAATGCTCGTCAGACGCCCTATTTCGCCTGCAGAGATTCGACGTAGTCGGTAAGGTTCGCCACGCGTTGCTGTACCTCACCCTCGTGTCCACCGCTCATACTCCGAAACAACGGTCCCCACACCGGCATCTCTTTGGATCCGTGGGCAGCGGGAAGGTCGGATGTGCCACGAAGGATAGAGCTGACTTTCAGATCGGGAAACTTCCCTCGGTTGTTCTCGCTCAACATGGTAAGGTCGGCGGGAGGAGTCTTCAGCGCGCTTGCTGCAGGGCCTCCGCCTTTGCCGTCCGTTCCATGGCAGACGGCGCAGTATGACGTGTACATTTCCTTGCCGGATGCGGGCGACGTGGGCTTGATGGTGACATGCTGAATGGTTGTTTTTGTTTGGTCCTGGGCTTGGTCCTGCGCGGCGATCATGCAGGTGCTCACGATCAGTACCGGGAATGTTAAGATCAGTTTCGTTATCGACATGGTATTTCTCCTGTACACAGTTCTTTGCTCAATTCATTCTTGGTCCACCTCCCTTCTGATTGCAGTGATCGACGGCACAATCGATTGTTTGTTCTGACACACTGAGATAGTGCTCAAAGAGGAATACCCCAGAAAACTTCCTACTTCTGCAAGCTACGCACGTACGACACAACCATCTTTACCTGGTCAGGAGCCAGGCTCTTCACCATGCTCGGATGTAACAGCCTCGGTCAGGTCGTCATCCGACGCCTTCTTTGCTTCGTCTGAGACCAGGCTTGGAATCTTGGCCGCGGGCTTGCCAGTTGCATCCGCTCCGTGGCAGGCGGCACATTTTGTTTTGTAGATAGTGGCTCCGTCATCGGCAGCCCACGACGGATGGGGAATCAGGATGTACAGGGCCATCGCGATTGTCATTACCAGAATCACGAGTTTTGTGATCTTCATGATTGTGTCTCCTCTCCCTGTGAGTCTTCGACCTCAGGCCTGTCCCCAGCTATGACAGAAGGCACATCTGACCGTGATATTCGTCACAGCTGCCGTTCCTACCGATTGGGGACATGTTCGTCATCCTTGTTCCTCACAGCGACCGGTGACCCTCGTCACGGCGGGATGGGCGCAAGAGCGCGACACTTAAATCAGAAGTTTGCGTTCTGAATGTTTAGCGGGAGGGCTTATGAAAAGTTTACGGATTATCCCTCTGATTCTTGCGACTGTTGCGCTGTTCCTGACAACAGCTCCGACCGCTCCGGCGCAGAAGGCTGAAGCGAGCGTTGCAGTTCCGAAATATGATCGGACGGCCGAGGGCACATTCAAAGGAACGGTGGAAGAGATACGGAACCGCCAGTGCCCAGTGAGCGGTGGTACGGGCTCACACTTGATTCTGATGCTGTCCACCGGCAATACGATTGAGGTACACCTCGCAACCACGAAGTTTGTAAAAACTTACGATTTAGTCTTCAACAAGGGCGATGTAGTCACAGTGGTTGGCGTGAAGGTGCAGTTTGAAGGTGTGGAAACCATTTTTGCCCGGGAAGTCACGCGAGGCAGCGAAACCTTCCTCTTTCGAGACAAAGACGGCACGCCGATCTGGTAGTGGAAGTCGAACAAGAGTTGATGAGCGAGAACGATCTTCTTCTGGATCTTTCCGTCATTGCCGCGGAATCCGGGCGGTTCTGAGCCGCCCCGAAACAGGTCCCGGGATGAAGGTGTGTTCAGCAGGCCGCCTCGGTTGGTCTTCATCACTGACAAACATTCGCCAATTCCAAAAATGTGATTGAGATCACATACGCGTGTGACACCTGTCGCTGCAAGCCTCGATCCCCTCCCCGATAATAGCCCACGAATCGGAGTCCTAGCTGAACCGAATGCTCAACAACTGTGCCGCCAAGGAGGCGATCAGATGGATACGCCGCGTCGGATATATCTGCTCTTTTCTTTCGCACTGATCACGGTCTTGCTGTTTTTCTGCGCACTGAATCCTCCGAAAGTGGAAGCGGTTCCGAGCTATGCCCGACAGACGGGCTTGGCGTGCAGTGGCTGCCACTACACTCCCCCGGAACTCAACCCTGCCGGTCGAAGATTCAAACTGCTCGGCTACGTCGATAGGGGAGACGACACCAAAACCGTAAAGGCCGATGGAGGCAAAAAGCGTGCTCCCCTCGATCTGCTCGCATCACTGCCGCTATCCGTCATGCTGGAGACCTCGTTTACCTCGCTCAAGACTGCGCAGCCGCAAACCCAGAACGGCAACTTCGAGTTCCCTCAAGATATCTCCCTGTTCCTTTCGGGCGCATGGACGAGCCACGTAGGAAGCTTTCTACAGGTGACGTACGACACGCAGGACGATCACTTCACCAGCGACAACACGGATATCCGCTTCGCGAACAAGACGAAGATGGGCGGCAAGGAACTGGTTTACGGCATCGATCTCAATAACAATCCCACCGTCGAGGATCTTTGGAACAGCACGCCCGCGTGGGGCTACCCGTGGATCGCAAGCGACAACGCTCCTACTCCCAACGCCAGTCCTTTCATCAACGGCGGTTTGGCCCAGGACGTAGCTGGCCTCGGCGTGTTTGGCATGTGGAACGACCATCTCTATCTGGACGCGGCCATCTATCGCTCTGAACACGTGGGGGGGCCGCAGCCGAACCCAGGACTAAGCGCCCCCGGCGTGGGCGCGGGCTTCAATATCCGCGGCGTCGCTCCCTACTGGCGGCTGGCGTGGCAGGAGTTAACAGGAAAGACGCAGTATGAAATCGGAACTTATGGTATGCACTTGCGTTCGACCCCCAATGAAGTCACCGATCCCACCGGGGCCAGCATTCCAACGGATTCGTACACGGACTGGGCAATCGACACGCAAATCGACCGCACAATCGTCAGAACCGACGTGCTTTCATTCCGGGCTACGTATATCCGGGAAAACAATGATCTGTTGAGCCTGCTGTTTCAGGGCGGTGGTCCAGGGAGTTCGACTCCGCTGGTGTCGCAAGGTTCGCACCGTTTGAACACGGTCATGGCCAATGCCGAATATCACATCGGCAACAAGTACACGGGCACGTTCGGCTGGTTCAATACAACCGGGACATCTGATCTCGCATTTTATCCGTCGGGGACTGCCGTGACCGGCAATTTCAATGGCGACCCGAGAAGCGCGGGATACATTTTGAACCTCTCTTACTGGCCGTGGCAGAACCTGCAACTCGCGGCGCAATACACCGGCTATACGCGCTTCAATGGCGCAGCGACGAACTACGACGGTGCGGGTCGCAACGCCAGCGCTAACAACACGGTCTATCTAGATGCGAGAATCTTTTTCTGACACGGACGTAAGCAATTTCCAACAACTCTAAAGGAGAACAACTCAATGAAGTGCAGGGCATGCGTACTCGTTGTATTAACAGCAGCGCTGTGCAGTGCGGCGTGGGCGGGCGATATCGAGGGCAAAGCTACGGGAATGAAGGGGCACTCGGTGGTCTACGTTGAGGCCATTGCCGGCAAAACGTTTCCTACTCCCACACAGCACCCGGTGATGGATCAAAAAGGGCTCGTCTTTGCGCCGCACATCATGGTTGTACAACAGGGCACAACTGTTGACTTCCTGAATAGCGACACCGTACAGCACAACGTCTTCTGGACTGCGATCGGCAGCGATAAGAAAGCAGGACACAATCTCGGCACCTGGCCCAAGGGTGAAAAGCGATCCTTTAGCTTCGATAAAGCAGGCGTCGTGCCGGTGCTCTGCAATGTACATCCGGAAATGGCGGGATATGTCATTGTCAGCCCAACACCCTATTTCGCCGAAACCGACGACGGCGGCAACTACAAGATCAAAGACGTTCCCGACGGAAGCTACACCGTAACGGCGTGGCACGAGGGTGCCAAGAACCAGTCCAAGCCGGTGACTGTGGCCGGCGGGGGCAAAGCGGATTTCACCCTGAGCAAGTAGGGAGTAACGAAGTGAGAGTAACGGGGAGGGGCAGAGCGATCGACGCTTGCTCCCCGTACTTTTAATCGCTCTCTTTTCGACAGCCGTGATCCGGAAAAGCTGGTTGACGTTCAGCCGTCCTAATAACTACAAAGTGCCCTTTATGCTGAAGCGATACAAGAACAAAAAGGTCGACGGGGACTGGCTGAAGACGAACTTCCCCTGCATGATGGCCTGCCCGGCGCACACCAACGCCGGGCGGTACGTCGGCCTGATCGCCGAGGGCCGGTTCGAAGAGGCCTATCGCATCGCGCGCGACCCCAATCCGCTGGCCAGCATCTGCGGACGAGTGTGCGCGCACCCTTGCGAGACCGCCTGCCGCCGCGGCGAGATTGACCGGCCCATTTCCATCCGTGCTCTCAAGCGTTATCTCACCGAGCAGTTTGGCCCTGAGTCGAAACACCCCATCCACATTAATGAAGGACGTGGGCAAAAGAAGCTTCCATTCAAAGTAGCGGTCGTGGGTGGCGGCCCAGTGGGACTCTCGGCCGCACACGATCTTGCTCTTATGGGGTACGCCGTCACGATTTTCGAAGCAGCGCCGGTGGCCGGCGGGATGCTCTATCTGGGCATCCCCGAATACCGCCTGCCACGCGGTGTGGTGGAAGCGCAGGTGCGCGAGATTCTCGAAACCGGCGACATCACGCTCAAGCTGAATCAAGCAGCCGGCCGCGACTTCACGGTTTCCGATCTGCGCCGCCAGGGTTTCGACGCCGTGCTGCTTGCGGTCGGCGCGCACCGCAGCCGCGATCTCAGCATTCCCGGAGTCGATCTCGACGGGGTACACAAAGGCATCGACTTTCTGCTCAACGTGAACCTGGGCTACAAATTCACCATTGGCAAGAAAGTGATTGTGATCGGCGGCGGCAACGTGGCCATGGACGTGGCGCGCTCGGCTGCGCGTGAAGTGGTTCGTCAACACGCAAGCGGCGTGCAGGACGCCGAGCCTTCAGCGGAAAACGTCAGCGCGGTCGCCACCAAGGAAATGGTAGACATTTCTCTTTCTGCATTGCGTATGGGCGCGCAGGAAGTGAATCTGGTTTGCCTGGAACCCCGCGACCAAATGCCCGCCGCTCTTGAAGAAATTGAGGAGGCGGAGGAAGAAGGCATCCGAATTCACGCGGGCCTTGGCCCCAAGAGAATGCTGGGCAAAGATGGCAAAGTGGTGGCGCTCGAGACGCTCAAGACTAAGTGGGTCTTCGATCAGAACAAACGTTTCAATCCGGCGTTCTTCGAAGGTAGCGAAAGCCAGATCGAGTGTGACACGATCATTATGGCAATCGGCCAGGCTCCGCGCCTGGACTTCCTCACGCCGGAAGATAAAGTTGAACTCTCTCCACGCGGACTGATCGCCGTCAATCCGCAAACGCTGATGACTTCGGCCCCCGGCATCTTCGCCGGCGGCGATTGCGTCTTCGGTCCACGCTTGATTATCGATAGCGTAGGAGATGGCAAACGCGCGTCAGTCGGAATCGACGAATACCTCCGCAAGAATAAACATCCCGAACCCATCATCGAGGTCGAAATCCTGAAGCGGCATAGCATGCCGCTCGATTATCTGGACATCAACCGCCAGCCGGTGCCCATGCTTCCTCTGGAGCGCCGCACCGGCGTGACTGAAGTGGAGGTTGGCTATGATGCCCCGGAAGCCATAGCGGAAGCGCAACGGTGCCTGCACTGCTGGGTCAACACGATTTTTGAAGGTACGCCCGAAGACGGCAGCATGTGCATTCTGTGCGGCGGTTGCGTCGATGTTTGCCCGGAAAAATGTCTGGAACTGGTTTCGCTCAATCGCATCGAGTTCGAACCAGAGACGGTGCAGCACATCCGCGACAACCAGGAATGTTTTGGCGTGGAATTCGACGAAGTGGCGGCTGATGAGCTGGGAGTCGTCACCGGCTCCGTCATGTTGAAAGACGAAACACGTTGCATCCGCTGCGGTCTCTGTGCGATGCGTTGTCCGGTGGGCACGATCACCATGGAGTCATACAACCTTATTCCCGCCGAACCGACAGGGTTGATCTCGGTGGCCGCAATTGGAGCTGGGGTGCAGTCGAAATAGGGAACAGAGATACACATGGCAGACGAAACCAAACCCGCAAACTCCGACAACGCGGTCGACCGCCGCCAATTCTTTGCGAAACTTGGCTTGGGATCGCTCGGCATCGCCGCTGCTGGCACGGCGGCCTTTGCGTATCAGTTCCTCGAGCCGAATGTTCTGTACGAACCTTCGCCCGTCGTCAACGCCGGCAAGCCCGACCGGTATCCGCTCGATTCCGTCACTCTCGATGTGAACTCGGGAATCTACATCATTCACTCTCAGGAGGGCTACTTCTCGCTCAGCGCCGTGTGCACGCATCTTGGCTGCCTCACGGCTTGGAAACCGGAACTGGGGATCATTGCCTGCCCTTGCCACGGCAGCAAGTTCAAACAAAATGGCGAAAAAATCGAGGGTCCGGCACCCAGGCCGCTGCCGTGGAAGCGCATCTGGCTTAACGACGACGGAGATTTGCTGGTGGACCGCTCTACCGACGTTCCTCCTCTGCAGCGGGATTCCTTCGTGAGGGTCTAAGCAATGGCTAAGACAGTAGACCAATATTTCGACGACTTACGCGGCACGCGGGTGTGGCGCTCGATCTTCCGCAGCGGTACGGGCTCGAGCACACTGAAGCGTGCGCTGGCCATCCAGCAGAATGTTTTTCTGCACTTGTTCTCCACCAAGGTGCGCACGCGCATGCTCAGCTTTAGTGCGACGTGGTATCTAGGTACGCTGACTTTGGGGACGTTTCTGATTCTGGTCGCGACCGGAATCCCTCTGATGCTCTACTACCACCCGTCCGCTCCGCAAGCGTATGCCGACACGAAGGACCTGCAATTCGTCGTCTCGTCTGGATTGTTTCTGCGCAATCTGCATCGCTGGTCGGCGCACTGCATGGTTTTTCTGGTTTTTGTGCACATGTTCAAAGTGTTTTACCGAGGCGCCTACCGGACCCCTCGCGAGTTCAATTGGGTGATCGGTGTAATTCTTTTGTTGATGACACTGCTTCTTAGCTACACCGGCTACCTGCTTCCATGGGACCAGCTTGCCTACTGGGCAATTACCGTGGGATCGAACATCGCTTCTGCCGTGCCGCTCATGGGCAACAAGATTCGCTTCCTGATGCTCGGCGGGAATGCGGTCAACGCCAACGCGCTGCTGCGGTTCTATGTATTGCATTGCATGATTCTGCCGTTGACGGCGATGTTCTTCGTCGCGATCCATTTTTGGCGTATCCGCAAGGACGGCGGCCTCTATTCCCATACCAGCGAACCGGCAACAGTGCGTGCAAAGGCCGCGAGCGATGACGTTACCGCGAAGGAGGCGCAGTAATCATGGCCGATTCTAAGGATTTCACTGCGGGAATCGATTCCAACGCCAAGAAGTCTCCGCGCCGCATCGTTTTCATTACCCGGCGCACTTCGGCTCAAGTGAAGGCCGACACCGAAGATCAAATACAGACATTTCCTGAGGTCCTGTTTCGTGCGGCCGTCGCCATTCAAGTACTTGCCATTGCACTGGTATGGATCGCGCTCGTCTTCAACGCTCCGTTGGAAGGCCTGGCCGATCCTTCCCACACTCCTAATCCGGCAAAGGCTCCCTGGTACTTCCTCGGGCTGCAGGAGATGCTGCATTACTTTCCACCAGTCGTTGCAGGTGTGCTTGTGCCCGGCTTGGTGGTGATGGCGCTGATCGTCATTCCATACTTTAAGGTAAACATCGAAGCGGAAGGACTCTTCCTGAAGGATCGCCAACGGCGGCTACGAATCTTCTATCTAGTCGCGACGGCGCTGTCGTTGTTCCTCTTGTTTTTCAAAGTGTACGCGGCTCTCATGCCAACGCTAATTATGGGTGCCGTGATGCTCTTGGCTGCCCAGAGTTCTCCGCAATCGTCCTCGGCTTTCCGCCGCTATCTGGCGGCGAGGCCGCTTTCCTATTGGGTTATGACATGGTTTCTATTCGAACTCGTGGTGCTGACCGCGATCGGCACATTTTTCCGCGGGCCGGGATGGGCCTGGGTCTGGCCGTGGCAAGGGTCCTAAAGCACTCATGAAAGAAAAACTCAAATCGCTCTGGCAGAAGTTGTTCGGGGACAGCGTTCGCGCGTTCGGCGTGGTCAGCCTGGTGTTTCTGGTTTCACTCGCGATCGCGCCCGCGAAAAACCACTTCAGCGAATGGCGTCATTATCAGCACGGCTATTTGAAGCTGATTCGGAACCGCAGCGATGCGGTCACGCTGCAACGCCACTTCCAGGGAGGGATTCAGCAGATATGGTTGCCCGACCTCGGCGTGGTCGACCGATGTACGAGCTGCCATGTTGGTTTGAAAGAAGGCAGCCTCAACGACGTAAACGTGCAGCCCTTCCGCCCACATCCCGCAATTCCGCATAAGCTCGACCAATTCGGATGCACAATGTGCCATCGCGGTCAGGGAGCAGCGACCACCGTAGCCGAAGCCCACAACAGCACGCTAGCGTGGGAGCAACCGATTCTGCCGGCGAAATACATCGAGTCTTCATGCGGGGAGTGCCATCGCGAGCCCCTCCCGGGCGCACCTCAACTGGATCAAGGCCGGCATCTACTTTCCCGCTATGGTTGCTTGCATTGCCATACGGTGAAGCTGCCCGACGGAAAAATATTGAAGCCGACCGACGATCCACCTTCTCTTGAGCACATCGCCGACAAGACCACGCGCGAGTGGATTTATGCTTGGCTGAAAGACCCGCAAGCCTACGCGAGCACGGCGACAATGCCCAATTTCAAGCTGAGCGATGACGATGCGCGAGACATCTCCGCGTTCTTGATTGCTAACAGCACTCCGCAGCCTGGGGACACTACTGCACTTTCGGCGAAGGCATCGTCCGATCCCGCGGCCGGCGCTACCCTATACGGAGAATCCTTCTGCGCCTCATGCCATGCGGTACAGAATGCCGCCGGCAATCTGGTTGGCGGCAATGTTGGCCCAGAGTTGACGCGTGTAGGCAACAAGGTAAAACTCGAGTGGCTGCAGGCATGGCTGCGAAATCCGCGCTCCTATGATGCGGAGACTGCGATGCCGCACTACCGCTTCAGCGATCCTCAAGTCTCGACGCTCTCCGGATTCCTGCTGGCCAAGACTGATTCTGATCTGCTTGCCAATGTCCATCTCGAGGCCGCCACCCCCGGACAGATCTCGCACGGCAAGCGTCTGGTTTCCGATTACGGTTGCGCGTCGTGTCATGAGATCGCCGGCATTAAGAAGCCGGAGAACTTTGCGCCCGAACTCAGTCGTATCGGAAACAAGCCCGTCACTCAACTGGTGTTCCTGCCCGGCATGGAACACACGCTCCCCGATTACATCGCGGCCAAAATCAAGCAGCCGCGTGCCTTTGGGCAAGGCTTGAAGATGCCGCAATACAGCTTCACGGCGGCACAGATTGATTCGCTGGCCACCGCCCTGCTCGCGCTCAACGATCGCGCCGCCACATTGCCACCATCATTGACCGTGGCGGCGACGCCCGATTCGGACTACCAGCCCGCAGGCAAAGCCGGAAAACTGATGAACGATCTGGCCTGCTTCAGTTGCCATCGCATCAACGGCCACGGCGGCGACATGGCCCCCGATCTCACTTGGGAAGGCAGTTCCGTGCAGCGCCAGTGGCTGGCGGAGTTCCTGAAGAACCCGAATACTTTGCGGCCTTCACTAATCCGCCGCATGCCAAGATTTAACCTCACCGATGGCGAGGTCGATGAACTGACGGATTACATCATGACCGTGTACCAGAGTCCGGCGGTCGACCGCGATTCCATGCCGCTGAGCGGCTACCCTCAAGGCCTAGTTGAGCTGGGCAGGCAACTGTTCTACGGTAAATACGCCTGCCAGGGCTGCCACATCGTGGACACTAAGACCGACAAGGGCTACATCGGCCCGACCCTGACGCAAGTCGGTTCGCGCCTCACCGCTGCCTGGATCTTTGAATGGATGAAGAATCCGCAAGCCCTGCGCCCGGGCACGATGGAGCCCAACCGCGCCATGAATGACGAAGATGCCCACGCTCTGACCGCGTTCCTCATCTCGCAGAAAGGCGCAGGCAAGTCGGAGGTCGCAAAGACAAGAAAATGACCCGTCCCTCTCTGACTATTGTCACGTTAGCTGTCGCGCTTGCGACGTCTTGTTCGAACAAGACCGCGTCTGCTCCCTTGCCCACGCCTGCCTTCGGCGCGGCCATCGTCGAATCGAGCGGGGGAAAGCAGATCGCACAGGCAGGCACGGCGCTGCCGCAGCCTCTGGTCGTGCAGGTGAATGATGAGCAGGGAGCTGCAGTTGCCGGTGCGCTCGTCGAATTCAGCGCCGCGCCAGGAGTGACCTTCGACCCGGCCTATGGCCTTTCCGATTCCAGCGGCCAGGTCACGACCAACGTTACTCTCGGAGGTATGGCGGGCCGCTATCAACTCACCGCGTCCACCTCTGACAAGGCACATAAGAAGGTCGCCCTGAAAATTGAAGAGATCGCTCTCGGTTATCAGCAGATTCTGGGACGCCAGCTTAACGATCAATACTGCGAGCGCTGCCACAATCCCGAGTCGACTGTGGAGCGGGTGTCGAACTTCGACAACCTCGAAATCAAGCCCCATCCCTTTAGCGAGGGTGACACGCTCAATAAGATCAGCGATGCCGATCTCACTGCCATCATCAGCCACGGCGGTCCCGCTCTCAATAAATCTGCACTAATGCCGACATGGGGCAACACTCTCAGCAAATCCGACATTCAAGCGCTAATAACCTATATCCGTGCAATCTCCGATCCGCCCAACCGCAATGCAGGCCCAGTGTATGCTAAGAATTAGTCTGCTCCGGCTGTGCCTGAGCTTGATGCCGTTCGATTTCACCCAACCTTACATGCCTAAAACGCGCAGCCAGTGCGCTGCATGTTCTTGAATTTACGTTCTAACGCGAATTCGAATTCCACTCTCTTCTATCTTCGGAGGTTCTAGAATCGGTATGTTTTGATCGCAATCCATCTGCAAGCGGTGAAGCTCGCGGCAGTACCAACACGCGCTACAGGAAAGCCGAATCTACGAGTCCAGTAGAGAATTCTTCGGCCGTTGTAAATACTCATTAACGGCACTCTGAAGAAGCCGGATGCTCGATGGTTCGGCGAATTGATTCCTTCGAAGTGGCATTCTTTGAGAGGCCAGATTCCGGGCACCCACACCGATGTCTTGTTGGCATCTCATTGATTTTGTTGTGTCGTGCATGGAGTAAGCTGGACGTGCAAGTTGTTGTTTGTAATTGGGTTGGCGACCCTTTTAAGGCGTGGGTCGCGCGCTGGTTCGTTACCCTGCTGCGGTTCATCTCAATGAGGTGTGCCGTAAGTGTGCCGTGCGCTTCGATCCCATGTGCGCTAAATCGCTTCTTTTCAATACCACAGCAGATTGCTTCCGTGCGGGCCTGATTGTCGGTAAGTTGTTGATATTTAATGGTGCTCAGATGTGGAAGGCCCTACCAGGCTCGCCTACTCTTAATCAGTAGGTTGGAGGTTCGATTCCTCCCGCGCTCACCATCTTTTTCAAGGACTTGCCATCCATTGTCTTCCTCAAGCGGGATTCCTGGACAGCTCTGATCACCCACGTCGCCGGGGTTGGCATAGAGTGTAAAGAGCCAAAGTTTGGGAACAGGAAACAGCGCTTGCGATATTGTTCCGGCAACACCACCCATCCATCGCTGGTAGTTTGCACTCAATGGTCATTAAGCGGAGCTGTTCAGCGCGCTCCAGGCGGCTAAAGAGTCCATGTAGTCTCTCCAATGAACAATCTTTCTGTTCTCAATCGTGATGACCGAAATGAACCTGTTGTCGTAGGGCGGACCGCCCGAGAGAATCTTGCCGTGGACCTCGTATTCGAGGATCACGACGCGACTATCCTGAGAGCGATGTACAACAAGTGCGTCGCCGGACTGAAGCCTGATCGTCTTGCCGTATCCCGAGAAGCTAGCCATCAGGTTGGCTCGTCCTCGAATCGTCGGCGGCCAACCGGGAAAGCGATATCGGAACTCGAAGATTGCGTCTTCGGCAATCGTGTCGAAATAATGGTGACCATCAACGAGTCCGCGTAAGCCTTCCATGACGACTTCGAAGAAAGGATTGAGAGCCTCAAAAACTTGGTATTCGCTTTTCGGCATCATCATCTCCTTTCAGTTCACGGCCAGGAAATGCTTGATTCTTGTGCCCAAAACGAGTTGGGAATTACGTCGATTTTTCGTACAGATAGCCATAAGCGGGTCTTGCTTCGTTTCTCAGGAAAAGGGAAAACTCCCCCGCCGCTGACTTCTTGGAGTTTGGGTCATTCTGCTCGAGGAGAGGCGTCCGGTACCTCCCCTCGATTTGTCAAAATATCTGGAATCAGCAACTTGCAGCGGGAAGAGTTTGTCCAGGTGTAGAACTGACCCACTCAAGCCAACGTCGGGCTTGAGTGGGTCACGCGTCCACCGTCCACCAGTTCCTCAGTGCGGATGAGGTGCCTTCGGTGGTCAGGCGACTTTTCCTTTCTGAGCGACAGGTTCACTCTTGGTTCGCATTGATTTGACGAGGTCGGCTGACGACGCTCCTTCGAGCGACAATCCGTAGCCAACTTCTCGCACGATGCGCTCCTTCAACGGTTGAATGAAGTGGATGCGTGTGTTGCGGCGGGTCACCTCCGGAGCCTTCAGGTACAGCTCGGCCAATTCCCGCGCCCGACTGAGCGCCTCGCCGTTCGGCACAACCTCGGCAACCACTCCCCATTCGCGTGCAGTACGCGCCGGCAGCGGCTGCGGGTTCAGCAGAAATGCCTCCGCTCGCCCTGCTCCGGCGCGATAACTCCAGGTGGTGAAAATTCCGTCGCCGGGCGCAACGCCCTGGGAGAAGTGGGCCACATCCTGGAAAGTCGCACCATCTGCCGCCACAATTACACTGGCAAGTAGCGCGTAGTCTGAATGTACGTGGGCCCGTCCCTCGATGGCCGCGATGACTGGGACGCGTATGTTGGCTATGTTTTCCAAAACCTGAACACCTTCATCGTGGACCTGGCTCCAAACGCCGGGATCGGCGGGGTTGCCGAAGGAGGACCAATCGACATCAGTAATGAAATCCCCACCGGCGCCCGTGAGGATTACGATCTTATTCGCTCGATCTTGCGAAATCCGGTAGAAGGCCTCGACAAATTCCGTGTGAGATGGTGCGGACATAATGAACGGCCCGCCGTTAGTGTGGAATTCAGCAACCAGCACGCCTTTGTCATCTCGTGTCAGCTTTAGGTTGTGATAAGCACTGAAGTAGTCACTCTGAACTTGCATTGTATTCTCCTTTCTGTGTTGCCATGACTGCGTTGTTGTTGCGAGGTCAGCACATTGCGCTCAGGTGGCGACAACTAGACCGCCTGCAGCACGAATGACCTCTCCGGTGACCCAGGCTGATTCATCTGATGCCAGGAACGCCGCCAGCGGTGCGATATCCGTGACGCGACACTCCCGAACGTCCGTCCCTGTGAATCAAGCTCCTTATGCCAAAGAGCGTTTTGAAACAGCAGGTCAACATTCAATTTTGCATCCTGACACGAACCGTCGGCAACTCTTACCTTGGGATTTCTTCCTGTGCGCTCGTCAACCGGGTCACGCTGGTGAATTGATTAATCTGGTTGACCGCTTGCGGGTCGATGACCACATGCCTGCCTGAAAGGGTTCTTGATTTACGCTGAAGTCGCTAAACATTGACCCAGCTCAAGCAGGGAACTGCGGCGCTCGTCCGGTACGGGTTTTTCTGAGCTGGCAGCCGGCAGTTCCCTGGGGTGCGATGCCATTGCGCTTCCAATTTGCTCGAAAGCGCGAGTGCGCGCGGCGACCACGTCGCGCCGTGCGCAGTCCAGCAGAAGAGAACAATCTTGATCGGAGTAGCGCTCAAGAACCGTCATTACGTAGACAAAGCGCTCAAACGGCTCGAGTGCAAGAACTGCGGCAATCTCGACCTGCTCTGCCGGCGGCGTTTTGCCATTGCTGACCGTGGCAGAGCTCGAACCGCCGTTTTCTTCCATTGGTCGTGGGTCGATTGCTCTCACGGCGTTTACGATGATCACCCGGCGAGCCCAGGATCGCGCCCATTCCTTGAAAACCGGGTTGCCCTCTACCGCGTCCTCCAGGCCGGAGACAAAACACTGCTCCGCCTTCTCGCGATCCGCGGTTAGCAGGAACGAGAGCAGGTAGAGGTTGCTCATGTCTTCGTCGAAAACCCGCCGGAAATCGTCACTGCTTGCGTACGGCATGGGTCTCGTGATTTGCTTTGCCTCCGGCATATTCACCTCCGTCTTTCATGCATTAGTCGGTTGAGCTTGGTAAAAATCGATAACCAAAACTATTTTTCCGATGCTGTTCAGCGTCTCACTCTTTCGTTTCGAGCATCTGTGACGGTCCGCATTGGCATCTTCGCGCAAGTCCCTTCAGCACGTGTCGGGTAAGAATGCCAGAGCAGGAAAACTTTGCGCCTTGCTTCATAAGATCGAAAATCGCATCTTCTCCCGCGCGGCTGATGACGGTCAGACTGCTTAAATCTATAACCACTTTGCGGCCATCTAAGTCACGGCTCGCATTTCTCCAACTGCTGCGAAGCTCATCGACCCAGGGTTCGCTCAGCTTTCCTTCCACCACCAGCTTGCGTTGACTTCGGGTATCCGAAATGGAAATCTTGAACATATTGGATCTCGGGACGATTAGGTAAGCGCAACGCTCATGCCAAAGGCGCACGCCTGCAAGATATTGAAACCATTGGTCGAGAGCAAAATCGTCGGAGCATGGTGTCAACGAATGTCAAAATCAGAATTGACACTTGCAGACATTGGAGCCCAGATGAGCCATAGAGCAAAGGGATAGAGAACGCTCGAAGCAAGGGAAGTGGCAGTCGCCCAATGAGATCTGTGGGGCTGCAAGGCTTGCTCAGGCAAGAGAGTGCTGTCGTGAGGCTCGGCGTTGTCTAGCTTGACGACACTCTTCGCGCGTCGACGCCCAGCTTCTTCATGCGAGCGATGAGAGTCGTGCGTTTGAGGCCCATGCGGGCCGCGGCTCCGTCAGTGCCTGCGACTCGCCCGTTCGTGGTCTTCAAAATGCGGACTATCTCATCGCGTTCACTTGCCTCGCGCGTCCCAGCCACTGGAGTGGTCCTGCCATTGTTGCTTAGTTCGGCGATCGGAGCCTGCAATGCTGTGCCGTGAGTGAGGATCACCGAACGCTCGATGAAGTTCTCCAGTTCACGAATATTCCCCGGCCAATGCCAACTCGAGAGCTTCCTCATGGCTGCGGCGGGAATCGATTCGATCTCCTTGTTCATGAGACGGCCGTGCTTCTGCGTGAAGTAGCGGACCAGCAGTGGGATATCCTCCGGACGCTCGCGCAAAGGTGGGATGCGGATCGGAAATACATTCAGACGGTAGTACAAGTCGCTGCGGAACTCCCGATTCTCCATCATCTTTTCGAGATCGCGATTGGTGGCCGCTACCAGTCGAACGTCGATCTTCTTGGTTCGGTTGCTGCCTAGCCTTTCAAACTCACGTTCCTGCAGCGCTCGCAGCAATTTGGGCTGGATCTCGATGGGGATGTCCCCGACTTCGTCCAGGAACAGTGAGCCCTGGTCGGCCAGTTCGAGGCGGCCAACCTTCTGTGCAATTGCGCCGGTGAAGGCGCCTCGTTCATGTCCGAAGAGTTCACTCTCGAGCAGCCCCGTGGGAATTGCGGCGCAGTTTAGCTTTACGAAGGTCCGCTCCTTACGACGGCTGCGTTCATGGATCGCCCGCGCGATTAATTCCTTTCCGGTGCCGGTCTCACCCAGAAGCAAAACCGTCGAGTCGCTGGGAGCCACGGTTTCCACCAGGTTCAGGACATGGCGGAGAGCCGAACTCTGCCCCACGATTCCTTCGAAGTCCATTTCGCCGCGGATTTCATCTTCCAGATACAGTTTTTCCTGCGCGAGCTTGTTCTTGAGATCAGCGATTTCACCGTACGCCAGCGCGTTCTCCACGCCGATCGCGACCTGCTGCGCGACCTGAGCCAGAAAGGCCGTCGCCTCCCGATCAAAAGCATTCTCTTCCCGGCTCGCCAGGGCGAGCACACCAAGCGAGCGATCCCTGCTGATCAGAGGCATGTCGCAGAACGAATTTATACCCTCCCCTGAGGCCTTGGCGTACATCTCGGGAGGCACCTTAGCGGGATCGAGTCGGTTCAAGACCCAGGGCTTGCCGCTTTGGTAAGTTTGACCCGGAATCGAATCCGCGATGGGAATCAATACCTGTTTTGTGAAAAATCCCCTGCTATCTGGGAAGTCGAGAGCGTGCACCCGCAAGTGCGCGCCGTCTGGCTCGGGAAGCATAATCGCTGCGGCGTCGCAGCGCATGACCTGCCGAACACTCGCCGAGATCGTTCGTAGCAGCTCCTGAAAATTCAGGTTCGAGACGACCTGGTTGGTTAGATCAAGGATGAGCTTTAACCGATCCTGCGCCTGCTGTGACAAGTAGAAGTTCACCGCCGCATCGATCGCGAGGGCAATCTGGTCGGCGACCAGAGAGAGAAAGCGGACTTCCTCCTCGGAGTAGGCATGCGGGCGGGTGCTGCCAAAGCTCAGTGCACCGATCCTCCGCTCGGCTCTCGCGAGCGGAAGCACACAAGTAGAGGCGATACCCAATTCATTCAGGAATTCCCCATGCTCCGCAAACCGTGCCTCCGCCTTCCAGTCTGCCGTTACGAGAGCCTCCTGAGATTCGTGTACCCACGCAATGGGCGTATCTTCCAGAACAACGTCCGCCTCGGGCACATCGCGCCTTCTGCCATTTGAGTAGAGCAGATGCCACCCGACTGTCTTGGTGCCACTCTCAAACGCGACAAGCTGCAGGTAGTCGAAGGGAACAACCTCGAGCAGTGTCTTCAAAAGCACGTCAGCAGCGGCATCGCAATCGCTGCACGTCCCAATCGCATTGGTCGCGCGCAGAAGCGCCTCATAGCGTTGGGTGTACGTCTCTGAGATTGTTGCTGCCAAAATGCTCATAGACTTGTTCGCTTGTCACATCGATTAGCAACACCCCAACCACGGCTAACGCCCCCCAGTGGGGCGCTGCGGATTCGTAGATATGTTTGATCTGATGTAGCGAAGCGGCAGAAAGCTTCGACAAAATGTCGTTGCCTTCGCCACATGTCAAACGACGTGTCGGCGCGCTCGACAGATCGCATAGTCAACTTCCCCGTTGAAGTACGCAACCTGCCGTCACTCAAGCATTTCCGAACAACGCCACACGCGCGCAACTTTGGCACCCCAGATGCCGATATGCGATGCGGCACGATTTACGTACTGTGACCACCAAGGTCGAGGAGTCTCGGCACAGATTCAAATATGGAGGAGTCACATCATGCGACGAACTGCAATTAAGCTTGCAGGCCTTATCATTCTCTTAGCTTTAGGCGCCACGGCTCAAGAAAGCCGCTCGGAGATCAGTGTGGAAGGCACGGGCTTTTTTACGCAGGACGCCAGCGGCCAGGGGGTCTCGCGGACGACAACAAATACCGGCGGTCTTCTCGTTGGGTACCGTTATCACTTCAATCGCTGGCTCTCCGGCGAAGCAAACTACGGCTTTGATCGCGATACCCAGAGGTATTTCTCTACTGGCGGACTGTCGAGAATTCAGTCTGACGTTCACACGGCCACTGCCGATGCCGTTATAAGCCTTCCCTTCCGGATTAGCCGGCTCAATCCCTACGTTCTTGGCGGAGGCGGCAGTTTGGTCTTTCATCCAACCGGAAACGCGGGTGGCTTTGTGTCCGGCGCTGATACCCAGGCGAAAGGTGCTTTTCTCTATGGCGGTGGCGTCAACTACACGCTGACCAAACATTGGTCTGTTCGCGCCGAGTACAGGGGCTATGTCTACAAAGATGCAGATTTTGGCATCAAGACCCTCAACACTGACAGCTGGACCCACACGGCGCAACCGTCCGCTGGAATTGTTTTCCGATTCTGATCGTAAAGCTCCTGGCGGGCAGGGTTTCCTGCCTGTCAAGGCGCTTTGATAGCTGCGGAGATATGGCCAGTCGCCGTGCAGCTGCTGCTCACGGGAATCTCTTAGGATCAGCGAGCTGCGCTAGGAGAGCTGAGACTTCGAGCAAACGCCATTAGGGATGGAAGGACGTTCGCATGCTGGAAAGCACGGTTGAGTTGTTGGGCGGTCTATGTTTGAGCGCTCTGATTTTACTGATCGGTGTTTGTATTGTCGGCTCGATTCTTGCGGCCCTGCGAGCGGCCGGCCTGGGAAGCGCTGTTAGTGCGAGGAGGTGAAGAAGCTCCTCGGTTTCGTGGCTGAAGGGATTGTTTTGGGATGACTGCAACCGCGATATTCCTGCAGAATCCAAATGTTCAGAGGAAGTGCACGATGGCTGAAAGAGAGTGCAGGAACTGGAGTGGTAAAGCCAATCGCGCAGGCGTCGAGAGACACAGTCCAGAGGCTGAGAATGAAAACACGTAGAGAGCATTCTTTTTCTGTAGCTAGGACTGCGTTCAGCCTGTCCCCTTTGGTTCGCGACAACATGCGGCGCGGGGGCCTATCGGCTCTGATCCTGGCGCTTGCTGCGTTGCATCTTCTATTGTTCGTTCCATCTGCGCTTGCGGTATCCCCCACAGAGGGAAAGAACGGCGGCTCCCAGCAGTGGAGCCTGCGAGTCGATAAACTCGACACCGGCGAAGTGAGCCTGGATCCATCTTTCCAATCCGCCCTCCACAGAAGTCTCTTAAGAGAGCTAGCCAAGACGAAGTGCTTCAAGCAAGTGCTCCCTGGCGGTGACCGCAGCGCGAATGACGTTCCTGACCTGCTGATTTTGAAAACGACAGTGCAAGAATACGCGCCGAGTAGCGAGGTTCGCCGTGGAGCTCTGGATGACACGGGCGTGCTGGGAGCAGTCGCGGAAGGTTTGCTCAGGCTCTGCGGATGGAGCGCGGTGAGTGGGGTGAACAAGCTGAACGCCCACATCCAGCTTTACACACGGGAAGGCCGCCTCGTTCTGGACAATGTTGTCGAAACTAATGTTGGGTTCACCGGCGACAACCCGCGAGCTACTCACAACCTGGCACACAACGTCGCGGACACCTTGAAGCGATCAGCCTTGCCGGACACGGCAATCGCGGCCTCCGAACAAGAGACTGCGAGCAAGTCCAAATACCAAGTGGGCACGATCACTGCCGCGCAGTGCCATCAAGCCGCCGATGCCGATGCTCGTGTCGCCAGCTGCGAGGTTTCGGTGAGAGTCGGCAACACAGCTTATGGAGTGTTGTACGCAGCGCCCGTTGGCACAGATAACGTACGGTATGAAACAGGTCGTGAGCTCCTGGTTCTGGTCCGAGAGGACACGATTACTTACAACGATATGTTGGGCAATTCATTTCAAGTGCCGATTCTCAGCCGCGCGACGGTCACACCGCCAGGCGACCGCTGAACTGCGGACTGTTCTCCGTACCTGTGCCGGTCGAAGGGGCACAACAGCTGCTAATGAGCCACATAAGAGTTCTTTGCGTCGAGAGTCATCCCGAGTATATGGGCGCGCTGAAATATACGCTGGAAACAGCCGGCTACGAGGTCACAGCAGCGACGAATGGCGACCAAGCTCTGCGCCTCTTGACAACTCTGGATGTAGACGGTGTTCTCCTCGAATACGACCTTCCCGATGCTACTGGCAGTGCGGTTCGGGCGGAGATGAAGCGGATCAAGCCAGATGTTCCGGTCCTGCTTTTTGACGGCGTTAGCAGTCAAACGCCGTTCCTGCTTCGCTTTCTCGATGCATATCTCCAGAGCCCGGCGAAGCTCGAGTCTGATCTTCGTGACTTGCACGGACAGTAGGCAACAAGCGTCAGGCGCGCATGCTTGATAACGTAGTGCGACGGCTCGATCCGATTCAGAATCTTGCGCGATTTTTCCGTTTGTTTTCCGATGACCTTATGGATGCTGATGCGTTTGCCTCCTGCAAAGTTCTCTCAGTTCATCGAAACAAGGCGCGAATTGTCTGATGTGAGCTAATGTCGAAGCAGAACGGGCGGCCTCAGCCTCGGCCGCCAGCTTCCGGATGGCATGGGTTTCTCCTTACCTGTCTTGATTGGCCGAAGAGTCTCTATTGCACCGTAACCAGCACCATGCGGAACCGTGCCTTGCCTTGCATCATGCGAGCGTAGGCATCCGCTGCTTGTTCGAGAGGCACTGTCTCGATCATGGGTCGGATGTTCTCCAGAACACTGAAGGCAAGCGTATCCTCACCATCAATCGGCGTTCCCGTCAGGCTCCCGTAGATCGAGCGCCCTCCAAACACAAGTGGGAACGCATTCAATTGGATCTGGTCCTCGATTGATGGTGAGGATAATTCTGTGAGCCGAGTTTGCTCCACTAAAGAAGCAGGGGGCAACCTAACGGGATTACCGTCCAGCGGCCTTATGGTCGCGAAGGACCATGCAAGTGGAAGCCGCTTTCGCGACCAATCGGTTCTCCTGGTCGGTAATGGTGCATTCCACGTAGCCGATCGTCTGGCCCCGCCGCACGACCGTTCCTTCCGCTTTGAGTTGCGCCTGCCAGACAGGTCGAAAGAAATTGATTTTCAGTTCCACCGTAGTAAAGGATTCTCCCGGCGCGAGAGTGCTCGCAAACGCGATACCCATTGCGGCATCAGCTATATCGCAAAGAATACCGCCGTGCACCGTTCCCATGGGATTTGCATGTTGCGGTCCGGCTGCCAAAACGACCGTCGCCCGTCCGTCCGCAATGTCTTTCGCCTCAAATCCAATCAGACGCGCGATTGGCACGTCGTTCGTTCTTGCTCGCTCCCTAAAGTCCGCTTGCGAGGGAATTTCTTGAGTGCTCATGACTTGTAGGCTCCGGCCTTCGCTTTCCGCGCACGAACTCCGGTTTCGAGGTATTCCTCCAGATGACGGACGGCAAGGTCACGAGGCTCCTCCTTCTTCTGCAGACGGCTCACCATTATGCTGCCTTCAAGTGTACTTGCAATCAAGGTGGCTAATTTCCCCGAATCGACATCGGCACGAACCTCGCCTCGTCGTTGCCCCTCCTCGGCAATTGATTGCAGACGATCAAGCAAGGAACTGAGAGCCCGGCGGGCTTTGGCTCGCAACTGAGGATTGCCATCGTCGGAATCGATAGCCGTGTTCAGCAGCGGGCAGCCCCCCGGCACCAGCCCGGCGCGCCGGTCGCGAAAGTTCCGCACGATTTGTTTGAGACGATCAACAGTATTCGGGATCTCCTCTGTTCCTTCGAAGCGCGCATGCATGGCAACTTTCCAAGCGTGGTCGAAGGCGTCTCCGGCAAGCTCTTCTTTGCTCTCAAAGTGCCTGTAAATCCCGCCTTTTTCGAGACCGGTGGCTCGCATGAGATCGGAGAGCGCAGCGCCGTCGTATCCTTTTTGATTGAAGATCGGGGCCGCCTTACGAATGATTTCTTGCCGAGTCTGCTCGCCTTTACGCATGTTTCTGCTCCCAGCAGCGCCAACTCCGCGATAATATGGTCGTTGGCCGCCCGAATACAAGTGGTTGGATGAGACCGACCGGTCCCGGGTCGCACTTGATGCGACGGGACCGCCCATTTTCAATGCCCGCTTCAGGTTTCGGTAACAACTCCCAATGCGTTTACGAGGGCCTTTGAAAGCCTTGACCGGGCTCAGGTGGATCGAACCTAAGATCGCCGTCGGTCAGTGGCTCACCGCCTTGCTGGTGGTCGTAATGATGCTCCAGCACTACGCGCGATTCATTCCATTTTCGTAAGACACGCCAGCTCACGGTGCAGACCTTGCCTGTCGCCCCGACCAAGTCCAGTGTCCACGCCGAATGGGTCTCGTCGACGGCATCTCCAGGAATCGGTGTTTGTCGAACGGATATCGACACACCACCGACCTCGGCCATTGCATGAAGGGGAGCGAGGAAACTGAAAAGAAGTGAGCGCACTCTCTCCTTTCCGCGAAGCGGCTCCTTCATGGTTTCGCTGCTTCCCTCGATATCGTCGGCATAAAACTCGTGAAAGATCTCCAAGTAGTCTTCGTAGCTCCGGCTGATGTCAGCATGAGCGATGGCAGCGTTTAGGGTACGCTCCGCATTCCGAGATTGGGTGTACGGATCAGGATGAAACTGATCGGCTGAGATGAAACTGCGTTGGTCGCTCATCACAAGTCTACGAGGCCTAAGCCTGCGCTTCTTTTCCTCACTCTGTTGATGACAGAAGGGACCGGTCGGTCGCATAACTTATGCCTTAGACTGCCATGCATGCGAAGCATCGTTAGCAGGCTTAACAAAGTATGGTTCAACGGCGCTACCGCGTACTAGCTTCACCATCTAACAAGCTGATCGGAGCTTCTCCGAGCGGCTTTGGCAGACCTGCTGTGCAGGCCCAGACCTAATCTGCAATGGCTTCTAAATCAAGGGCAGCTCTAAACCGCGTTCAGCATAATATAAATGAGACCGAGCGGTCGCATCGTGCATCGGACTTGAATTGAGACGAAACGCGTGACTAGGAGATCAGTCGTTCAGGTTTCGGAGAGCTTCGGAAGGAAGTGGGCTGTGAGCGGTTATTTCGATCTTCCGGTGAATGCCGTGGCCAAGCGGAGGTAAGTCCATGTGGATAGTCAGACTAGCTCTTAATCGCCCGTATACGTTCATTGTTGTTGCGATCCTTATTGTCTTACTGAGTCCGGCGGTCATTCTTCGCACCCCCACCGACATCTTTCCGAACATAGACATCCCGGTTATTTCCGTCGCCTGGACGTACACGGGGCTAAATCCTGAGGATCTGGAGGCCCGACTGACCACTCCTTTAGATAGATGAGGCGGTTTTTTCCCGGCGCTACTTCTTTTAAAAGTTGGTCGTCCGTGAGGTTTGAAAACGCCTTGTTCGCTCTCTCCAAAACAAGGCGCCATGAATTAATCGCCACTTGCACTGGCAATTCGCGCGAGGTCACTGTCACAAGCCCCTCTTTCAATCCCGCCAAAGCTCTTCCCTAATAGAGTCCTGAAGAGACCGTATGGTCGCACAATATTCCCGTACGCCGCCTTCACAAAAAGCGCAACCAAGTCCGTTCAATTCTTGACAGTAACCAGTTCAAGGTCGTTCGCCGTGAGGGTCTCCCCTTTCGCGTTTTGCACTTCCACTCTAAAGGGCTTCCCGGTGCGCTTGTCCAGAACCTGAAGACGTTTCTCGCCCCGGGAGAAGAGATAACCTTCTCCCCACTGTCGTAAAGCGACGATCACCGGGAACAAGTCTCGGCCTTTTTGGGTTAAGGCATATTCCTGGTAGGCACTGCCGTCCGAAGCCGGCACCTGTTCCATGATTCCGCACGCGACCAACTTCTTAAGGCGTGCGCTCAGGATGTTCTTTGCCAATCCCAAGCTCTTCTGAAAATCGGAGAACCGTCGTATGCCTGAGAGGGCGTCACGAACGATCAGCAGAGACCACCATTCGCCGATGGTATCGAGCGAGCGTGCCACGGGGCACAGGTTGGTTTTGAAGGATTTGTGTCGCATAAGTCGTCGTATTTGTTCACGTCTAAATCTGGTTGCATCATTATACCAGTGCCGGGCATCCTATTCGTGGTTGCATAATGCAACCAGAATGGACGAGGGCAGATCGATCGAGTGATCTTAATGCGTTGAAGCAGTAGTCACACCAACATAACGTGAAATGGAGAACGATTATGCGTGCAATGAGAGCAGAAGCATTCAGCGGCTATAAGGATTTGAAGCTAGTGAACATTCCAAAGCCGTCGGTCTCGGATGGACGAGTACTGGTGCGAATCACGGCAGCCGGCGTCACGCCGCTCGACCATACGATTCTCTTTGGGAATTTTCACATCCCGGAGGTGCCGCTAGTTCTGGGCAACGAGGGAGCGGGCGTGGTGGCGGAGGGAGGTGGAGCGGACTTTCCTACAGGCTCACGCGTGATGTTCTGGGGTGCCTATGGCGCTTTTGAGGACGGAACCTACCGCGAGTGGGTTGCCGTACGGAAGGAAGATCTTTGCCTGATACCTGATAGCGTCGACGATATAAGCGCCGCAGGCATTCCGGTTGCGTATCTCACCGCGCAAGTGGCTCTTACCCTGGCCGGGTTTCGTCCGGGCAAAACCGTTCTCGCGCCGGCGATCGGGGGATCAGTCGGCAACGCGGTGACGCAACTGGCGCGCGCTCTGGGAGCAAAACACGCCATATCGAGCACGACTAACCATGGCAAAGCCGGGCAGGCGAAGGCCCTCGGTTTCAATGAGGTCATCGATACTTCTTTGGAAAAGTTAGATGACGGCGTGCGTCGTATCACGGATGGTTACGGCGCAGATATTATCGTCGACGGGATCGGTGGCGAAGTTCTAGGCGAGGCGCTCAAAGCGTTCGCGTTGGGAGGAAGCCTCATAACACTGGGGTATTCCGCAAGCCGCAAGACGACCATTGACGTGACAGACGTCATCGTGCCACAAGCCAGCATCCGGGGTCTCAATATGTTCCGTCAGCCGCAGGCGACGATTGCTGACGCTTGGAAGGCCATTGTCTCTCTGCTTCAATCCGCCGCGATCAAACCGATCGTCGCTAAGACGTTTCCTTTGGTCGAAGCTGTTGAGGCTCTGCGTTATCTCGTCGAAGGCCGCCCCTTCGGGAGGGTAGTTCTTACAGTCTGACGAACAATGACAGGAGGAAAACATAACAGGTACCTTCCGCAATCTGTTGGTCGCAGATGTGGTTTCCGATATCGGCGCTTTCATGCAGAACGTTGGGGCTGCATGGTTGATGGTGTCACTCGGGGCCGGGCCGATTTACGTCGCGCTCACCCAGACCGCTTCTTCGCTACCCTACCTTCTACTGGCCCTTCCGGCGGGTTCGGCCGGCGATATCTTTGACCGCCGCAAATTGGTTCTGGCCACCGAGACGTGGATGATGGGCGTAGCGCTGCTTGTCGCGGTCTTGAGCATCGCTCGTTTCATGTCGCCCTGGCTTCTGCTCGTGTTGACGTTTGCGCTCTCCGCCGGAGATGCGTTCGAAACTCCGACGTGGCGCGCAATTCTGCCTGAACTGGTATCCAAGGACGACCTTGCAGCAGCATCGGCGCTTAACGGGATCGAATTCAATCTCGCCCGGGCCGTTGGACCTGCACTCGCGGGCGTACTCATAGCCGCGGCAGGCGTCGCCACGGCATTTGTCGTGAACTTTGTGTCGTTTTTCGGCGTCATTCTGGTGGTTGCAAGGTGGAAGAGGCCGATTCGCAAGCGGACCGCGCCGCCGGAAACGTTGACGGGAGCGCGCTTTAAGGTGAATTCCATTTCGTGTGGTTACCCTGAAAGCAAATTTCCTGGATCTTACGCCAAGAATCCGAATGGCGGGTTGGGGAGTCTAATGCACCATGCGTGTACGAAGGGAATTAATTGGTTTCGTCACAGTCATTCAGGCAGTTATTTTCTTGACCCATTATCTCCTCTATGAGACCTGGACCTTTTCACCCGCGAGGACCGAAACCCCCGGCGCATTCTGGATCAAACTCGTCCTAGGATTGTTGTCTGTGAGCTTTATTGCCGCCTCACTACTTGCCTTTCGCTATACAAATGCTGCTCTGCGCGCGTTATACAGGGCTGCTGCGGTTTGGATGGGTCTGCTGAGCTTCCTCTTTCTCGCCGCGGTTTCCTCCTGGATTATTTTCGGAGTCGCGCGGCTGGCGGGGCTGAACATGAACTTCCATCGGACGGTGGAATTGCTGTTCGGTGCTGCTGCAGCGGCCGGACTCTACGGGGTTTTCAACGCCGGCTGGACGCGAATCACGCGAACAACGGTGCGGCTCGCGAACTTGCCGGCCGCATGGCGCGGGCGAAGAGCCGCGCTGATCAGCGATGTGCACCTTGGGCACGTGCGAAACGGCAGTTTTCTGCGGCGCTTGGTTGCGAAAATCTTAAGGGAAGAGCCAGACGCGATTTTTGTCGCCGGTGATTTGTATGATGGGACGGCCATCGACGCCCGGCGAGCTGCGGAGCCATTGAACGAGCTCGTGGCGCCACAGGGTGTATATTTCGTCGCGGGAAATCATGAGCAATTTGGAGACGACAGCAAATATCTGAATGCCATCGCGGCGGCCGGAGTGCGCGTGCTCAGCAATGAAAAGGTGGAAGTGGACGGTTTGCAGATTATTGGCGTTCCGTACCGGAACGCGACACAGAACGGGCAGCTTGCGTCGGTGCTGCATGACATCGGGTTGGATCGCGACCGCGCGAGCATTCTGTTGACGCATGCGCCTGACCATCCGGAAATCGCGGAGGCCGCCGGTGTCTCTCTGCAGCTGTCTGGCCATACGCACCTTGGGCAGTTCCTACCTTGGAGTTGGATGGCGCGGCGGATTTACCGGCAGTTTGTGTATGGCTTAAGCCGGATCGGGAAGATGCAGGTTTTCACTTCGAGCGGAGCAGGAACCTGGGGACCGCCGTTGCGGCTGGGATCGAATCCCGAAATTGTAATGCTACAGTTCGAGTAAGAGAAAGAGATCGTAAACCATAGAAGGGCCATCAAAGAATGGCCCAGGTTCTATTCGCGTCGATATACAGGAGCCAAATGTATTAGGGAACCGCGTGGATGGATGATCTATTCCTGGATTGCGCTCCCGACCGTGATGTACGGCGGCTACGCCCTCCAAACGGCTTTTGACGCAGGCCAACGCCGTGACACCATTTCGCTCACATGGTTTCGCGCGGGTCACGCCCATGCTCCTATTGATATCGCTGAAACCTGATCCTGCGCCTACAAGTTCTTCTACTGAGGATGCGATGCAGCTTCTTCGACCAGAGCCGCGACCTCCTTTGGATGGGAAACGTAGACTGCGTGGCTGGCGCCCGGGACCTCGACTTTGTGGCTCTTGGCTCGAGTGGCATACCACCGTTCGAGATCGGGGTTGATGGCTCTGTCGCTTCCGGCCACCAGCATCCAGCTTGGTTTGCTCCGCCATGCAGCTGCGGTGATGACTGCTTTGAAATTTTCAGCTTTATTCAGCACCTGTGACCGCGCCATGAATGCGGCCTGCTCAGCCGACAGATCGGCTGCAAAGTATTCATGAAACTGCGCCGGGTCGAGGTACGTGAAGCTGTCGAGGGTCTTCTTTATGGCGTTAGACTTGCTGAGGTCACTGGGGAATCGTTTTCCATCGTCAGATTCATTCTCTCCCGCATCTGGCATGTGGGCTGCGATGTACACCAAACCGGCAACCGCTGGTTCATTCCCGGCTTCAGTGACTACTGCCCCACCATAGCTGTGACCGACAAGAATACACGGTCCATCTTGCAGAGCAAGAATACGCTTTGTAGCGGCGACATCGTCTTGGAACGTTGTCTCCGGTTCTTGCACGATGCTGACGTTGTAGCCGTCCTTGACCAGAATGTCGTAGACGCCCTTCCAGCCGGAACCATCTGCCCAGGCGCCGTGAACCAGAACAATATTTCGAACGCGATGCTCCTGATTTTGCGCCGAAACGTTTTGCGCTGAGAGCACGCAGCTAAACAGCAATAATACGATGCAAAGGGACTGAAACATTCCTCGTACTCCTCCCGCAGGATTCATTGAGTCGTTCATTCTGTTGCTCCTTTGTTGCGAATTGTATTAGTGGCGCGAGTGCCTGTCACCGGAGGCACAATCCGATAGTCCGCGCGATAGACGCAATCCTTAGATTTCCGCCTTGCATCCATCGTGAAAGGCTAACCGGAGTCGAGTTGCATTTGGCGGGCTTGCCAGCCACGTGCGCACGCATCAGTCCATATTGGGACCTGCGGCCCATCCACTTAAGCAGGGCTTTGACCTTTGTAAGCAATGTCCGGTGAAGGGCGGTTTCTTTCCGGAAAACGACGTGCACTTGGACTGCAGATTTCACCGGGGTAGGCCAATGCGATGCACGAGATTCTGGAAGCGCGGGTCGGAGCGGAGAGGATCGAAGCCCGGCCGCAGCAGGACGCCGGGGTTAAATCGCTCTTCGTAGCCTTTTTCGAGCCAATTCATGGCTTGATCCGTATCTCCGAGAGATGCGTAGATCATGGCAATCTCCGAAGCACTCGAATGACCAGGGTTTGAGCGCTTCTTCAGATCGCCCAGTAGTTTCAGGGCTTCGCTACGGTTGCCGGATGCGACGTAGGCGCGAGCAAGATTGGCTATGCATGTCGGGCTTTCCCCAGAAAGCTTCACCGCTTCTTGTAGCTCTCCGACGGCTTCATCGTACATATGTTTTTGCAGGTACGCCTGGGCGAGTTGATTATGGGCGAGAGCGAAATTAGGATCCATTTCGATCGTCTTGCGGCTCTGTCGTATGGATTCGTCATAAGCGTGCGCGAGGCCAAGGAGTTCTGCCAAGTCTGCGTTAATGATAAGAGATAGCGGATCAAGATTTTCCGCTTTTCTCATTTCCGCAATCGCCTCGTCATATCGACCCAAAAGACTCAGGTGCCAGGCGTACCAATGGTGAGCGGTAGCGTAGCCTGGATTCAGTTCAATGGCCCGCAAAAATTCCTTCCCGGCAGAGTCAAAATCCCAGTCGAAGCCGTCCAGGACGAAGGCAAGCGAGTTGTGAGCTTCGCCGAGCGTGCTGTCCAACTCCAGAGCTTTGATCGCCGACGCTTTGGCTTTGGGGAACGCTTCTTTGGGAGTCATCACTGCGTACTGCCAGTCTCCCAACAAAGCATAAGTGTCAGCTAAGCCAGAATAAGCTTGGGCATATCTCGGGTCTTCGTCTATTGCCTGCTTGAAATAAGCCAGGGCGACCTTCAAACCATCCGCCGTTCGCTTATTCCAGAAGTAGCGCCCTTTGAGATAAGACTCGTAAGCTTCCGGGTTAACAATCTTTACGTTTCTGAGGGCAGCTTCTTCCTGCGGAGTCAAGTTGATCCGAATTTGATCTGCAATGGCGCTAGCCACGCGGTTCTGGAGCGCCAAGGTATCGCGCAACTCACCTTCATAGCTCTGAGACCATATGTGCTTGTCCGTAGAGGCCTCGATCAATTGCGCCGTGATACGCACCTGGTCGCCGGAGCGGAGGACAGTGCCTTCTACCACAGCGTCCACGTTCAGTTCGCGAGCGATCTGCGGCAGGGGCTTGCGTGCTCCTTTGTATAGCATTACCGAGGTGCGGGAGATTACGCGTAGAGCGCTGATCTGGGCCAGGTCAGTGATCAACTCATCGGTCATGCCGTCGGCGAAGTAATTCTGGGAAGCGTCGCCAGAAAGGTTCTCCAGCGGAAGCACCGCTATGGATCGGATGCCCGTGGGCGCAGGGGCCCGCGAACGAAATCGCCAAGCGAGGAAAATCGACAAACTAACAATAATGACGACCGCCAAGGCGACGGTGACCGAACGCGTCGGCCACAGCCGGCGTTGGGGCGCAACCGCCGACACCGCACTGGGGATCCTATGCCCGGAGTCTGTCTTCTCTTCTTGTGACTTTTCTTGTGACCCAGGCAGATCCCCAGCCACAGGCTCTTGCCTTCTTGGGCGGGCGTCTGCATCCACGACCGACACGTCCGCAATAAAACGATAGCCGCGTTTTGGAAGAGTCTCGATGAATCGCGGATTCTCAGCCGAGTCTCCTAAAGCACTCCGCAGCTTCCCGATGGAGATATTGAGAGCCTGATCAAAATCACCAAAACTTTCGTTCGGCCAGACTCGGCTGCGCAATTCCTCCCGGGTGACGACCTCCCCCGGATGCTCCAGAAGGATCTCCAGCAGCTTCATCGGCTGCTGCTGCACTCTGATTCTTAAACCCGATTTGCGCACTTCGCCCGACTGGAAAGAAACCTCATAAGTTCCGAATCGCACGACGGAGTTGGGCCGAAGGGATTCCATCTGCATTTGGGCTCGCGCACAGAAGTCTAGCACTTCGGTCACGGAAACCTCCCCAACTCAGGATATCTGCAGCACCAACTCGTTAGCCATCAATCACTTAACAGGCAATGAGTTGGATATGTGGAAAAAGTCCGCAGTTAATTGACGCTAGAACAACTGTGCTCCAGAGTGGGCTGCGACCGGAGTTCGAGCTGATTGCAGGAGAAGGCCAATGAGGCTTATTGGACGTGGCTCACAAGAGATTGTCCGATTCGGGGATCCGTCGTCTCGGGACGATCAACCGTTGGCAGGGTTCGAAGAGTTAGCCATGCCCCTGTTCGATGCCCTTTACAACTTCGCTTGCTGGCTGGTGCACGATTCGCACGACGCCGAAGATCTGGTGCAAGAAACCTACCTCAAGGCTTTACGCAGCTTCGCATCGTTTCAGTCGGGCACCAATTTCCGTGCCTGGATGTTTCGAATCCTGAGAAACAACTTTCTAAGTTCGTGCTCAAAACTCGAGCGGCGCATGACCTTTGCGATGGACTCGGAGGAGGACGGACCTGAACTGGCAGTTGATAGGGAAACTCCCGAAACGATTCTAATGAATCGCTTTCATTCCCAACTGGTGCAGCGCGCCATCGACAATTTGCCGGTGCATTACAGGGAGGCTCTGCTTCTTTGCGAAGTGGAGGAAATGTCGTATCAGGAGATCGCGGAAATATTGACGATCCCCATGGGGACCGTGATGTCACGTCTAGCCCGAGCCCGGAAGGCAGTTCGCGAGTCACTCCTTAGCAGTCCTGGCGCATCGCTATCGAGAGACTTGTCTCGTCACATCGCGGCGCATTAGAAGGAGGAAAAGCTTATGGCAGCCACCACCTTGGCAGTAACTTCGACCACTGCAACCTCCGAACTACAGCCTGACACAATAGATCGAATTGCGGTGGTTGAGCGCGATCGTGCGCTGCAGAGGATTCTGCGGCGACTCTTCTCCCTGGAAGGATACGAGGTCGATGTTATCCCAGAAGGTGCGGCGTGCCTTGAGATGCTTCACCACCGACTGCCCTCCGCAGTAATACTCGATCTACCGCACCCGGGATCTTCGGGGTGCGACCTTTGCCGGGAGATTGCGAACTTGGTTCCCGATCTTCCCTTGGTGATCCTTAGCGCGAGCTCGAAGGTTGCAGACAAGGTCCTTCTCCTGGAAATGGGCGCCGACGATTACGTGACCATACCGTTCAGCCCACGAGAGCTTATTGCGCGTTTGCGCGCTTTAATCAGGCGCGCATCGCGCTCCAGTCCGGAGGCCGCTGACCTCTATTTCTTTGCGGACGTGATGGTGGACTTCTACAAGACCGAGATCACTCGTGGCGGCGAGAAAGTCGTAGTAACTCCAAAGGAATTTAAGACTCTGAAGTTCCTGGCAAAGAACGCCCAACGGGTGATTTCGCGGGATGAACTTCTCAATGAAGTTTGGGGTTATCAGCACTACCCCTCCACGCGGACGGTGGACAACCACATGCTGAAGTTACGACAGAAACTCGAGAGCGACCCCTCGCGCCCGTCACACTTTCTCACAGTGCACGGCCGGGGCTATAAGTTTCTGCCTTAAGCAGAGCAATCCTGAAGAACCGTGCACAGCATGAGAATTACCGACGTCACATCTATGACGCGGCCTTAAACAATTTCGCAAGCCTATCGATGTCCGCAGAACTCGTATCGCCGATTATGAAATAGCGAAGCCCGCCCTGACTCCATGTTTCCATGTTGAACGGTTGTTTCTTTGAGACAGGATTTTCGTCCAACCTGACCGGAAGCGACCGTTCCTGGAACACGAGTACCGAAATATGGTGCTTTCGCACGTCGTAAATGAGATGCGCGCCCGGCGCTTGATCGAGATAAGTCATCCGGCCCCCCAGCAGAGAGAACTCTGTGTTCTGAAGTTCCGGCAAATTAAACGCGAAGGGAATTCTTCCCTGGAACCAGGGCTTCACCGTATGCCGATCGGTCGAGATCACATCCACCGGAGATGAGCTTGCCAGCGCCGCCACGTGCAAGTCTGCAACCTCGCTAAAAGCCCGATCTCCGCCGGATCGAGTTCCCAGATAGGCTGAAGTCAGCGTTCCGACCACAAGAACGACGGCGGCCGCCGTAGCTAACATCAATCCCAGACGGAAACTGCGCTTTGGTTTCGGAGCAATTTTCTGCTGCATCCGCTTCCGGAACTCAGCACTAGGGGTGTAACGTCTCCCAGCGGTCTGAATTGCGCGCTTCATCTGTACGCGCGTCAGGGCGTCCGCCGAGCAAGAGGGACAGCTGCGCACATGAGGGTCGAAGGTGCGCATCTCCCCCTCTGGAACCTCACCGTCGAGGTAAGTGTCAAGTTCCGCCTTCCAAGACTCACAAACCATAGGTCACCATTTTAGTTCATCCTTTTTTGCAAACTGTTGCTGCAAGCCCCCCGTAGCGCTTTTCTGGCACGCGATAAACGCGACATCACTGTTCCCATCGGGATGACGAGAGTGGTAGAGATTTCCTGGTAGGACATCTCTTCTACCTCGCACAACAACAATATCTCGCGATAGGCGACCGGGAGTTGCTCCAGGGCCTGCCGTACAAGCTGCTCATCCGAACGCTGCAGCAGGATGCTCTCAGGGGTTTGCCTGACTGCGGGTAACACATCCTCTTCACCTTCAAGATCGAGCGACACGGTGTGGGTCGCCTTCAGCCCGGTACGAGAGCTTAGAAACGCATTCCGCAGGATTCGGTAGATCCAAGCGCGAAAATTCGTGCCCGGCTGGAACGAAGAGAAACCCTTAAGCGCTTTGGCGTAGGTCTCCTGTACGAGATCCTCGGCTTCTTGCCGGTCGTGTGTTAGCCAGCAAGCAAAGTTATAAAGCCGTTCGAAGTGAGGCATGGCTAGTTGTTCGAACGACTCCGATGGCAGGCTCTCTCCGACATGCACACAAGGGTGAACCGTGAGACGGTCGTTTTATTCCCATAGTCCAACCAAAAATACCGCGGAATAAAACCGATTGCCGCCGGTTCTGCACAACGAGTCACAGAGCGCACTGGAGTCACTGAGGGAATGCTGGTGCGGAAGAACCACGCGCTCTTTAGCAATTCCTTAAGAGGGACAAAATGAAAAACAATCTGAGAATGCTTGGCTTGGTGTTGTGCATGCTGCCGATGGGCTTGCATGCCGGCACGGGCGAAGGTACTAAACAAACGTATCAAGCTGCAGAGCTGATTCCAGCGGGTACCATTCTTCCCGTCATCTTGAATTCCACCTTGCGTTCGGACAAGAGTGCAAGCGGAGCGACGATGACTCTAACTCTCATGCAGGACATCCCGCTGGGCGCGGGAAAAATTCTGCGCCGCGGATCCAAGGTTACGGGACATGTGGTCAAAACCATTACTCCTGGAAGGGGTTCTGACGAATCAAAGATCTCATTTCAATTCGACGGACTCCGGTTTGAGAATCGCATTGTTCCCATCACCGCGACCCTCAGAGCCGTGGCGTCGTCTATTGAAGTAGTGGCGGCTCAGATTCCGACGGAGTCAGAGGACGGGGTTTCTGAAGCTCCCTGGAATCTACTCAAAATCGGTGAGGACCAAATCCACACCAGTCCCGAAGGGACCGCCGAGTGCGGGCTTGGAAGCAACGCCAACCACACTCCGCAAGCATTCTGGCTCTTTTCCCCGGAGGCATGCGGCGCATACGGATTCGGCGACCTAAGAATCCTGCAATCTGGACGCACCGAGCCGCGTGAAGTCACTTTGGCTTCCAACCGCAAAGCAGTGAACATCGAGAAAGGCAGCGCGATGCTGTTGCGCGTGGGTGATAGCGGTCCCGAGACGGCACAGGCTCGCGCCATTCCTTCGCAGGAAACAGGGCAATAGCGAGTCCGCCACGGGCACACGTTAAACAACGAGTCACAGAGCGAACTGGAGTCACCGAGGAAATGCTGGTGCGGAAGAACCAACGCTCTCTAGCAACCTTGAGGAGGAACAAAATGAAAAACAGTCTGAAAATGCTTGGCTTGACGTTGTGCATGCTGCCGATGTGCCTGCACGCTAGGACAGGACAGGATCTGAAACAGGAGTATCAACCCGCCAAAGAGCAGAACACACAATCTGCACAACCGATTCCGGCGGGCACCATTCTTCCAGTCAGCTTGAATTCTGATTTGCGCTCGGATAAGAACGGAAGTGGGACAGCCATAATCGCTACGATCATGCAGGACGTGCCTCTGGGCAGGGGAGAGACTCTACGTAAGGGATCCATGCTGACAGGCCATGTGGTCGAAGCCATCACGCCTGGAAAGGGATCCGACGAATCAAAGATCTCATTTCAATTGGACCACGTCCGACTTGGCAACCAGACCATCCCGATCACCACAACCCTGCGCGCAGTAGCGTCAAGGTCTGAAGTATCTGCCGCCACGCCCGAGCTCACGTCGAGCGAAAATGCCGACAACACGATTGAAATCGGAGGCGATCAAATTTCTTACGGCGAAGGTGAGCCGGTAATGGTGGGATCGCAGGTCGTGGGGAAATATACGCGCCAAGGCGTGCTGGCCAACGTGGACCAGGACCTGGGGACCCCATGTCGTGTCACGATTGACAGCAATGCCCAACCGCAAGCATTTTGGCTCTTTTCCGTGAATGCCTGCGGCGCATACGGATTCGGCGATCTAAGAATCCTCCAATCCGGACGCACCGAGTCGCCTGGTGAAGTCACTTTGGCCTCCAACCGCAGAGTGGTGAAAATCGACAAGGGCAGCGCGATGCTTCTGCGCGTGGATGGCAGCGGGTCCGAGGCGGCACAGGCTCGCACGACCCCTTCGCGAGAAATAGGGCAATAACGAGTTCGCAGGTTGCGGCGGAGTTAGTTCCTTCCAGCCATCTCCGTCGCAACCCGCAATTCACTTCTCAAGGCATAGAACCCCGCCGGAGAACTTTCTTAAGGCGAGCTTGGAATAAAAGATCAGAAAGTCGGTTATCTCCAGTGAAACTCTTGCCGCCCAAACTTACGGCAATCAATTTACAGGAGCCCGCACGAAGAGGCGGGCCTAAACAAATTCTTGAGGACTGTAGTGAGGAGCCCCTGTTCATGTACTCAAAACTAAGGAGAAAACACATGAGGCAGGTAACAGTGGCATTGGCCGCGTTCCTGGCGGCAAGCACTTTCGCTGCCGGGCAGGGAAGTGACGCGTCGAACAGCAGCAAGAGCAAGAAGTCCAGTTCCGATGCCGTGGCAGCTCGGTTGTCAGAAATGCAGAAGTCAATCGAAGCTCAACAACAACAGATTCAGCATCTGGTGGAACAAGTACAAAGCCGCGACAGTCAGATCCAGGAACTGCAACAACGGATGAATCAAGTGCAAAGCTCGGCTTCACAGGCGCAACAAGCCGCCGAGGCCGCAACTTCGCAAAATACACAGGAGGAGCAGAGCATTACGGCGATCCGTGGCGACGTCAGCGGCCTCCAAGGCACCGTCAGCAACACAGCTCTGGCGTTACAGGACACGCAGAAGAACGTGAACGCGGCGCTGGAGAGTCCTCTGGCACTGCATTACAAGGGGATAACCATTACTCCAGGCGGCTTCCTGGTTGCCGAATTCGTGCGGCGATCCAGAGCGCTGGCCGCCGACGTGAACACTCCCTTCAATTCGCTCACCGTGCCGGGAGCTTCGCAAAGCAGCCTCTCAGAATTCTTTGGTTCAGGCCGGCAGTCGCGTATTTCCATGCTGGCTGGGGGACGCTTGCAAAGCGCGACTCTTTCCGGCTACGTGGAGGCCGACTTCCTCTCGGCGGCCGCGAGTTCGAACAATAACCAGAGTAACAGCTACTCGCTGCGTCAACGCCAAGCCTTTGGGCAGGTCGCGCTCGACAATGGCTTCACCTTCACCGGCGGGCAAATGTGGAGCCTGGTCACGGAGACCAAGCATGGTGTGGACAACCGCTCCGAAGCTATTCCCATGACAATCGACGCGCAGTACACCGTCGGTTTCAGCTGGGCACGACAATATGGGCTTCGCCTCGCCAAGAGCTTCAACAACAAGGCGTGGTTGGCGGTGGCGGTAGAAAATCCGCAAGCCACTCTAACTACTCACAACAATGGTGACAATTTTCTGTTAGGTTCCGCCGGCGCCAGTGGCGGCCTCTTCAACGCTGCCGCCACTAGCGCCGGGGCCAACATCGCCAACTACTCGTTTAATCCTTCACCAGATGTCATCGCGAAGCTGGCCTTTGAACCCAGCTTCGGACACTACGAAGTTTTCGGCGTGTACAGCCGGTTCCGCGATCGTGTGTTTCCCTGCGGCGAGGTGGCCAGCAGTACCACACTTTGTGGCGGCAGCGCAGTTGCCGGCCCGAACGCTCTTGGAGCCAGCAACGCCTCGAAAAATGGCGGCGGTATTGGCGCCAATGCCCGCTGGTCGTTCGACAACAAGCACCTCGACTTCGGCCTGCACGCTTTTGGCGGAAGCGGAGTTGGCCGTTATGGTACCGGCGGCCTTCCCGACGCTTCAATCCACGCTGACGGAACGCTCGATCTGATCAAGAGTTACCAGGCCCTGGGAACTCTCGAGTGGCACGCCCCGAAGTTGGACGTTTACATGAACGCAGGCGCCGAGTATGCCGGCCGGGCATCGGATTTCGATCCGGTCTCCGGGAAGTACGTCGGGCTACGGATCGCCCATGTTCAGCAATTCCGGCTGCTTCACTGAAATCGCGCCAACGGTCAACAACGGGTTCACTCCCGCCGGCCCTTCGAGCTGCACGGCCGACACGCGCGTGCTGATCGAAGGCACCTTCGGCATCTGGTTCAAGCCTTATGACGGCTCGAGAGAAAAGGTGAACCGCGGCCGCATCCAGTGGGGACCGCAGTTTTCCTATGTCGACCGCAACACCTGGTCCGGGGTGGGCGGAGAGCCGCACGGGCTGGACGGAATGATTTTTACTTCGTTCCGCTACTACTTACCGTAGCGTGTTCGAGCCTCACCCCGCGCGTTTGGTCCTCTCCTTTCGCGGGGGGTGAGGATTTTTTTCCGCTCGTGCGAATTCAGACTGAGATGAGAGCGGCTGCAAATCTGGAAGAGGTATGGCGATGGTAAATCCTTTCGACCCTAAAACGGTGTTCTTAGCCAAGCACGCGCAACATGTCGTGCTGATCCATTTTCCAATCGCATTGTTCATCACGGCGGTGGCGTTCGATTTTATCGCGCAGTGGACGAAGCGCCGAGGCCTGGCGGACGCGGCATACTACAACCTGCTCATGGCGGCAATTTCGACTGTTCCGGTTCTCGCTACTGGGTTGCTCGCGTGGCAGTTCCAACTCGAAGGACAGAAACTGAAGGGCATCCTATTGCTGCACCTCGTCCTGGCGTGTGTTTCGACGGTGATGATCTGGCTGGTATGGTGGGTGCACTTCCGCGCGCGACGCCGGACAGTCCTTCTGCCGAATTACCGCCTCATGGTCGAGCTTGTGGCAGTTGCTGTTGTTGCGGTGACCGGGCATTTGGGCGGTTTTCTAAGCGGCGTAAACGGACCCGGCTAGGGATCCCGATCAGCAGGGCAAACTCTTACAAGCTCAGTCGAGCTCCGTCGTGCCCACTAGCGACAAGATTGCTTGCCAGATTATCCCTTCGGCGTCACCGCGGTCGGTCCGAGCCACAACAGACGATTGCTAAGAATCTTCACTGAACTTTACACAGTGGTTACATCTTGCTGACAACCGCAACCTTCACTAAGGTTACCTTCTTCACTGTGGAGAGTGAGGTAGTTCTATCCCGCCGCCCGCTGAATGAGCTGCCACTACTCTTCACAAATTTATGGTCGCTGTTCGACTTTGTCGGGAATAAAAGAGACTCGTGCCAGTTATCAACTCAGAACGCAGGAAAATCACGGAGGGGAAAATGCCGGAGAAAAAGCACGATCTCATCGATCAGAAGTTGCAAGACCTCAACAACGACGGAGTCGACCGTCGCGGGTTCCTGAAATGCATGGCATGGGCGGGTACCGGCCTGGTCTGGACCATGAGCGGCGGCATTCCGGTGTCTCGGGCCTTCGCCAAAGGCTACGGCAAAGACGCCGGCAAAGGCGCGGACTTCAGCTTTGTGCAGATCAGCGACAGCCACATCGGCTTTAACAAGCCGGCCAACCCGGACGTCACCGCTACTCTGCAGACGGCGATCAACAAGATCAACGCCATGCCCCACACGCCGGATTTCATCATTCACACCGGCGATCTGAGTCAGCTCTCGAAGCCGAGTGAGTTCGATACGCTCGACCAGGTATTAAAAGGAGCGTCCGCGAAACAGATCTTCTTTGTGCCCGGTGAGCACGACATGCTGACCGACAACGGCGAGCAATATCTCCAGCGCTATGGGAAAGGTACGAAGGGCACAGGGTGGTCCAGCTTCGATCACAAAGGTGTGCATTTCGTCGGTCTCGTGAATGTCGCCAATTTGAAAGCTGGAGGCATGGGGTCGCTCGGTCACGAACAACTGGAGTGGCTGGAGGACGATCTCAAGGGCCGCTCCGCCAGCACTCCGATCGTGCTCTTTGCGCACATTCCACTGTGGACCATCTATCCCGATTGGGGCTGGGGAACCGACGACAGCGAACAAGCCTTGTCTTACGTCAAGCGTTTCGGTTCCGTGACCGTGTTGAACGGCCATATTCACCAGATCATGCAGAAGGTGGAAGGCAAGGTTTCGTTCCACACCGCGATGTCGACCGCCTTCCCTCAACCTGCGCCAGGAACCGCTCCCTCGGCCGGACCTATGAAGGTGCCAGCCGACCAGTTGCAGCGGGTGTTGGGTATCACCGATGTGAACTATCTGGTCAGCGGTCGCAGCCTCGCAGTTGTCGATTCACCGCTCGGGGACTCGGGCGCTTCGGCTTCAGGGAATGCAGGCGAGCCCCTGGCGGTAGTTGACTCGATCCATGGCTAGAGACCGACAGGAGATCCGGTCCAAACAAGAAAGATCAAGCAAGAACATCAAACTAGAAAGGAAACAAAACAATGACGAGAGAAAAATATGTGGGTTGCAGGTGTGGCGATGCCGGTACTGATTGCGATGCTGTTGCTGTTCGCAGGATCACCGAGCGTCAAGGCGAATGACCAGCCCTCCGCGGCAAACGCGGCGGTGAAAATCGATAATTTCGTTTTTGGGCCGCAGACGATCACGGTACCCGTCGGAGCGACAGTTACCTGGACAAACACTGATGACATTCCCCATACGTCGGTCAGCACAGAGGGTGTGTTCAAGTCCAAGGTGCTGGATACGGACGAAAAATTCTCCTACACGTTTACCAAGGCGGGAACGTATCCCTACTACTGCACGATCCACCCGAAGATGACCGGCAAAGTCGTGGTGCAGTGAGCGCAGATTTCTAGAGGGCGTGGGCAGCGCTGTTGCGGAACAATGCTTTGCAGCCTGTCCAAGTGCACGAATATGACTAGAGACTCGGCACAATTCGCAGTGAGGGAAGTGGCAAACGATGACCTGGATCTTGTCCATGCCACCAAGAATGGAGACGTTGCGGCTTTCGAGCAACTCGTAAAGCGATACGATCGCAAACTTCTCCGGATTGCTCAAAGCATCACGCATAACAGGGAAGATTCCCAGGACGCAGTTCAGGAAGCCTTCTTGAAGGCCTACCAGAACTTGGCCGCATTCCGCGAGGATTCCAAATTTTCCACCTGGCTGATTCGCATCACTGTGAACCAGTCGCTGATGAAGCTGCGAAAGCAACGCGCCACAAAAGAGGCGTCCCTGGATGAGGATTTTCAGGCCGAGGGCGACACACTTCCAAAAGAAGTCACTGACTGGGCTCCTAATCCTGAACAGCTCTACTGGGCGTCTGAATTGCGAGACATCCTGATCAAGTGCTTGGAAGAGCTAAGCCCAATCTTGCGAACAGTCTTTGTGCTGCGGGATATTGAAGGGCTCACCATAGATCAGACAGTAGAGGTGCTGAGCGTGAGTGAGACGGCAGTGAAGGCGAGGCTATGGCGAGCTCGGCTGCAGCTTCGCGAAGGTCTGACCAAGTACTTCAGCAAGCGACCGCACGCTGCGCGAGCGCAGTTATTCCCTTCAGGCAGGCGGACAGGAAGGATTCTCGGCCTTTTTGCCGAGTGCTTGCGCAATACAATATCTCGATCACCTTCGATCAAGGTTGCCGAGTCCGCCATGCATGCGGCGACCACTACGGCAGCGACTGAGAATATCGACTGTCACCTCAGCAATGTGTGATCCACGCTATAGCCAGGCAGTGCCTCGCAGTACTCTCCCTGCTCACTCCCAGTGATGTTCCCGCACGTTTACGAGATCTCGACAAAGAGTTGACAATCAAATGACATCCCATCAGCATCTCGCCCTTTAATCGTCGCGTCTAACTCTCATACATTGTGAAAACAGCGGATAAGTGAGCGAAGCAAAGACGTGTGGAATATAGTCTCACGATCGCAGTTATCACTAATGAACAAGTAACACCATTTCAATAAGGAGAAATTATGAAGAAATCATATTTCGCAGCTGTACTTACTCTGACGTGCTTGCTTGGGGTAGGCATAAGTGCCCACGCCCAGGACACCGAGGGAGTTAGCGTTAAAGTTCCATTTGAATTCGTCGCCGGAGGCGCGACCCTGCCTGCGGGCACGTACACGGTTGGCCGTATCTCCGCTGATGCATCTTCAGGCATAGCAATCCGCAACTACGGTCATGGAGCGTTTGCTCTGCCCATGGTTGTAGATGGAACTCCCGCTAAGGCGCTGAAGCTCAGCTTCGAGCGCGTAGGGGACAAGTACTTCCTGACCGAGGTTGACACACCGGGAGGCTCTATACCTTTGCATTACCGAAGGCGATGGTCGCGCTGGCGCAGACGAAGGATCAAGGTACAGTGTCCTCGGGTGGCACTAACTGAGTCAAAGACCACATTAGCATTCATAACGATTGGTGGGGGAGTTCCGGGATAAGAAGTAGGTCAGTCTACCCGAATTCCCCCTTCATTCCGCAACAACAGATTCACGGTGGAAAGAAAACAGCGGTATTCAGCGAAGTCACAAAAATCATAAAAGAAAGTTAAGGAGGACAACATGAAAAAAGCACTCTTATTATTCGGACTGCTCATGACGTTGACGATTCCGTCGGGGTTATGGGCTCAGCAGGCCGGCTATTCCCAGGCCAACCTGGTCTCCAATATTACCGGCGTAGCCACCACCACAGACCCTCAACTGTTGAACCCCTGGGGGATTTCCGTTCTCCCCGGCCAAGATTTCTGGATCGCCGACAACAACAGCGGCGTCTCCACGCTCTATGACCAAAATGGCAACAAAGACACTGGGCTGGTCGTGACCATACCGGGGGCCACAAGCAATCCAAACGGTAATTGCAGCCCTGGTTGTCCGACGGGAACCGTCGCCAACGCCAGCGGCTCCTACTTCAGTGGCGGTTCGTTCATTTTCGACACCGAGGACGGTCTCGTCGTCTTCTGGAACGGCTCAAGCAACACTGCAATCATCGGTAAAGACAATTCTGCCAGCGGCGCAGTTTACAAAGGCCTCGCCTTGCTCGGCACCAACTTGTTGGCGGCCAACTTCAACAGCGGCAAGGTAGACGTCTACGATGCGAACTACGCCCTCACTTCGTTGGGCGGCACGTTCACCGATCCAAACCTTCCCGCGGGTTTCGCTCCCCACGGCATCCACGTCATCGGTAACCAGGTCTATGTCGCCTATGCGATGCAGGATACTCCGAAGCACGATGCCGTCCCCGGCGCTGGCGCTGGGCAGGTGGATATCTTCGATACAACCGGCAAGTTCGTGAGCACTTTCGTCGCTGCCGGCGCCAATAACAACCTCAACGCGCCCTGGGGCGTAGTGCAGGCTCCGGCCAGCTTCGGAACGTTCGCTGGCGATATCCTCGTAGGCAATTTCGGCGACGGCACCATCAGTGCATTCGACACCACGGGGAAATTTCTCGGGCAGCTCACCAACTCCGCAGGCAAGGTACTGGTAAATCCAGGCTTGTGGGACATGGTCTTTGGCGGAGGCGGCGGTGCCAGTAATGATCCGGGCACTCTTGGCACTCTCTATATCACCGCTGGAGGCAGCGCCGGCCAACCGAATTTCCCGGCTGGAGGAAGCGCAACGGCTGTGTTCGCCAGTCTTGTCCCAGTGGCCGCGGCCAACACCCCAGGTTTCACTCTGAGTCTCTCGGCCCAGAGCGCAACCGTCAATCCGGGTGGTTCGGCTAGCGTCATGGTCAGCGCTGCCGCGGTGGACGGATTCAACAGTCAGATTACTCTTACCTGCAGTGCGCCTGCTGGTTTGACCTGTGCTTTCAGTCCTTCAACAATCTCACCCGGGGGCACTTCGTCCTCCACCTTGACCATTTCTGCTGTCTCGACGCCGCCGCCTACGGGCTACAACGTGCCCGGCATGATGGCCCTGTTGCCTGGTCTGGGACTGTTCGGGACCCTTCTCACAACTGGCAAAGGCAAACGGCTTACCCGCAAGAGCATTGGGTGGATGAGCCTGCTGGGCTTGATGCTTTTCGTGTCCCTGTTCGCCCTGGGATGCGGCAGCAGTTCAAACCCAGCAACGCCCTCGTCTCAGCAGACCACCGTGATGGTGACCGGCACATCCGGCTCTCTGAGCCAAACTGCCGCCGTAACCGTCTCCATTCACTAAAGCAAACGCCCCACAAGGGCGCACTTCGGTGCGCCCTTGTCCAGGAGCGCCGCCGTTTGACACTGTTCGCGGTGCGATCCACAACGATGGCTTTCAAAACGATCGCGGGTCAGGGAAGGCTCTCAATGGCTGATGCAACTGCTTCCGGACAAAGACTACGCGCGCACTCCATGCCACTCTTGGCGCACCTGGAGGAGTTGAGGAAACGAATCATCTTCTCAGTCCTTGGGGTACTCGTCGGATTTATCTCATGCTGGTCCTTTGCAGATCGCATTTTCGGCTTAATGCAGCAACCCATTGTTGGGGCGCTGCGGCACCACGGGATCGCCGGTGGGTTGGTGTACCTAAACCCAACTGAGCCCTTCAATCTCTATCTTGAGGTGGCGCTTGTAGGCGGGCTATTCGCGGCTTCTCCATTTGTGTTCTATCAATTGTGGTTGTTCATCGCTCCCGCACTGTATCGAACGGAGAAGCGGTATGTCATGCCGTTCTTACTCAGTACGGTTGCTCTGTTCATGGCCGGAGGTCTTTTTGGCTACAAAATGGTTTACCCGGCATCCCTGGACTTCCTGATCGGTTACGGACAACGCTTCCAGCCGATGATAACGATTGGAGAATACACAAAGCTGTTTGTGACAATCATCGTCGGTCTCGGGCTGATTTTCGAAATGCCAATCCTCGTGTTCTTTCTGGCTTTGATGCGGCTGATAACAGCCCGGTGGATGTTGCGCAATCTGCGATACTCAATCCTGGTCATCTTTATTATGGCAGCAATCGTCACACCCACGGCTGACATCCTGAACATGTGCCTGTTTGCTGCTCCCATGGTCGCACTTTATGCCATCAGTATCGGGGTGGCATGGATAGTGAATTCCACGCGTGAGCGCGCAGCAGGCCCCGCCTAGTCGCCATGTCTTGCGCCAGCTTCTCACATTCACATCCCAGCGCGGTTGTCATGGGCAGTTCCGAAGAATTGACAATCATGTGACATCTTCCTTGCATCTCGTCGCTTGCTCGCTGCGTCTACGGCTACTGCTGGAACAAAATCATAAGCAAATTGGAGCACTAATATGAAAGATGGCGGTCAGCAATGGTCCACTGCTAGTTTCCGGGTTAGATTTGCTTCGGTATTGGTTCTGGGACTTACAATCTTCGGGTCTATATTTGCTCTTGCTCAGGGAATCGTTACGGGGTCCATCTCAGCCGTTGTGCAGGACCCTCAGGGCGCGGTTGTGGTCGGCGCCAAAGTCTCCGCCAAGCAACTGGATACGAACCGGGAGTTCAAAACAGAAACAAATTCAGCGGGTCTTGTTGCGCTGCGGGATTTGCCTCCCGGCGCCTACAGCCTTCGCATCGAGAGTGGCAACTTTCAACCTTATGAGGCCAGCAACGTTTCTGTGAAGTAGGCAAGGATACCGCTCTAGCCGTCGTCAAGTTGCAATTGGGCTCGGCTACGGAAACAGTCACAGTGGAAAGCGCGCCGCCGCTGGTCGAGTCCACCTCGGACCAGATCTCAGAAACCTTCAGCGCGGAGAAAGTAAGCAGCCTGCCGGTGGGGAATACATTTGACTCGCTGGCGCTATTCATTCCCGGTGTCGCCACTGCCGGCGACGCCAGTTTCAGCAACAACAACGGGGCCGAGATTTCCGTAAATGGCGAGCGCGCTCGCTCCAACAACTTCCAGCTTGACGGGCAAAGCAACAACGATAACTCAATCGCAGGCCCCTCAATTGCCTTCGGCAACCAGGACGCCATCGCCGAGGTGCAGGTGGTCACTAACTACGATGCCGAGTTCGGCCGCAACACGGGGGCAGTCGTGAACTACGTCACCAAAGCGGGCACGAATCAATTCCACGGAACGGGATACGAGTTCTGGCAGGGTTCAATCTTTGATTCTCTGGAAAACCAGGAGAAGAGTCCGTTATTCGGCTTTTGCCCCGCCGGAGTATCTCCCCAAACGGGTTGCACTGCGCCTACAGTTCCGGGCTTCGTGGACAATCGCTTCGGCGGCAGCGTGGGCGGTCCGATCAAGAAGGACAAAATCTGGTTTTTCGGCTCAAGCAACATAGAGCGCCAGCGTTTTGCCGGTTCGCCCAGTTCGTCGGCGCCCAACCTTGTACCAACTCCGACAGGCGTAGCGCAGTTGCAGGCGGCTTTTCCTGGCAGTCCGATTGGTTTGGTTGAGAGCACCATTGGACCTAATGGGGTCACCGCGGGTAATCCAACCTTCACGGGCGTTATACCGACTACGATAAATGGCGCACCCAACCCTAACGCTATCCTCGTGACGAACCAGAGGAATCCGGCCACGGGACTCGCCTTTCCATGCCCTTCTGGAAGCGCTGGCCAGAACGGCTGCACTGCAATCGAGTTCGGTAGCATCTCACGCTTCGTACCCAGCCCATTTAACGACTACGAAGCCACGGGGCGAGTCGACTTCAAGTTGACCGATAAGGATAACTTTTTTGTCCGCTACATCTACCAGAAGACGTTTAATGGCGGCGTCAACGACGGTAACGGCATCGATGTGGGTGACTATCAAGATATTCCTGCTCTGAGCCAGCAGATCGGGTTGGACTGGGCGCGCAACTTCAGCAATGCATTCGTAAACCAGGTTCGCTTCAGTTATTCGCGCTCCAGCGTATTCTTCCAGGAGCAATCCTTCCCAACTTGCAACTCCAACACCCCCACCGATTGCCCGACCAACGTGGCTCTCATCGGGTCGGCAGCGCAGGATGCTGTGAGCTTTGGCGTGGCCCCTGGGTTTCCTCAAGGGCGCCTCATCAATGTGTACCAGTTGCAGGATAATGCGTCTCTTCTGAAGGGGCCTCACGCTATCAAGTTCGGTGGCGAGCTCGACCAGCAGCGCTCCCCCAACGTTTTTCTACCCTTAAACAATGGGCAATTCGTGTTCCCGAGTTTCAGTGACCTTATTGCTAACAATCCTTCTGAAACGCAAATCGCACTCGGCAGCCCCATCCTTCCCTTTACGGAGTGGGATCTCGGACTTTATGTGCAGGACGACTGGAAGGTGAAGAGCAACTTGACTCTGAACCTCGGCATGCGATGGGACTGGTATCAACAGGCCATCAATCTGTTGCACCAACGGTCGGTCGCCCAGCAGACGGGGCCACTCCCGCTGTGGTCTACTAACCTTCCTCTAAATCAGACCACCGTGCCGTCTGTGCCTAACCAGTTGCATAATTTTGCTCCGGTGGTGGGTTTTGCCTGGACTCCGAAAATCTTCGGCGATGATAAGACGGTCGTCCGGGGCGGTTTTCGCCTTGCCTACGATCCCGCGTTCTATAACCTGTTCTTGAATGTGGCAACCTCCGCACCTTCCGTAAACTTTGCCACGTTGGGGCCGGTCGTAGGCGGGCAGTCCACGGGCTTGCCCACAGGCGGGTTTTTCGGAACGCAGGTAATTCCATTCCTGCAGCCGTTGGCTCCAGTGGGAAACCCCGGCTTTGCTAACCAAACGCAAGTGCCCGCCAACTTCCGCAACCCCTACTCCGAGCAATGGAACTTCGGCTTGCAGCGCTCCTTCACCAGTCGCATCGTGGGCGAAGTGCGCTATGTGGGCAACCATACCGTCCATGAGTTCCAGGAGTTGAACGGAAATCCGGCGCTGGGTCCGCTCATTCAGGCTGGGTTTCAGAATGTGATCCCCGCTGGCTTGACACCCTGCGCAACCTCGGGGACGCCCGGCTTCCAAGCCGGAAATGTCAACTGTAACTTCAGCAATGTAACTGAATACGCCAACACGGCGTCGTCCAGTTACAATGGGCTGCAAACCGAATTGCGAATTGCAGCCTGGCACGGCGTGAGCGCCACCGCTTCTTACACTTATAGCAAGGCAATCGACAACGCCAGCGAGGTTTTCAGCACAGTTGCTGGCGGAAACACACTGGCGTATGCGCAGGATCCGTTCGCGACTGGCGCACCTGAACGGGGCGACTCAGGGACGGATTTCCCGCATATAGTTGGCGTGGCAATCGTGTACGATCTGCCGTTTTACAAAGGTCAGCAAGGTCTTGTTGGGCACCTGCTGGGCGGCTCGCAGGTTAACACCACCTACCGCTACACATCAGGACAGCCATTCACTGCAATCCAGCGTTACGCGAACGGCAGCCTCTGCGATCCGAACGCTGATTTTGGCGGCACATTTGATGCCTGCCGTCCCATTCTGAGCAATGCGAGCTTGCCAATTGCATCGGTGGGACAATATTGCGACGGAACTCTGGCAACCTGTCCAACTGCCGGAGGCACGGCCCTGCCCCTTGGCTCACTGGTCAGTTTCACAGACCCATGTCTTGGAAGTGGCGGTGGACAAAACCAATGTGCCGTAACACCCATTACTGGTGCACACTGGATCCATAACGATCCGACTGCGGCCCAGGTGGTGGGCACGCCATATGCAGGCGTTGGCCGCAACACGCTTCGCGGGCAGCCCATCAGTACCGCCAATCTCGCTGTCTTCAAGAACATCAAGATCAACGAGCGGGTGACGGCTCAGTTCCAGGCACAGGCGTTTAACATCATGAACACGCAGTTCCTTGGTGTTCCCGATCCGATTCTGGACGACGTCGCGACGGGGAGATTCCAGAGCACGGCCTTCAATTCCAACGGCGGTGCGACGTTTGCCGGCAACGTCAACACCGACGGCATCGGACGGCGGCAACTGCTCTTCGGCTTGAAGCTGATCTTCTGAAGTGAAGAGAGCTTCTAGTCAGAAGGCTTCATGGAGGCGGCCTCCGCAGGGTGGTCGCCTCTCCTTCCGTCCTCTTTATCTCCTTACTCCAGTCTCTACGGATTCTCCCGCTGCAGTCTCCACAACCGTGCCTCAGTTAGAAGGTGTCTGCAGTGTGACTAGAGTCAAGACCGCTCGATCTCAAGGAATTTTGCATGTAATTCGGGAATAACGGTCGACTAGCGGAGTTTTACATACAGAAGGGAGAAGTCGCAGCCAGGGGAAAGTCGAGATATCGGCATCGCGTTTACATGTTCAACATGACTCTCTGTCCAACATTGGCATTTGTCACCGCGGCGCCCCCAAGAGTTGACAATCAAATGACATCCTCGACGTGTCTGGGCGCCGATCGTCGCGTCTAACGCACAGTACTGCTGTAACAAAATCATAAGCAAAGGAATTGGAGCACGAACATGAAGAAAAAGCTTCACCCCTACAGCATTAGTCGTCCAGTGGACCGCCGTTCTTTTCTGAAAGGTGGCCTTCTGGCAGGAGGCGCCGCAGTGGGCGCCGGGTTGTTAGCAACTGGACCTCTGGCCCGCGCACAAGCCCGGACTCAATCAAGCGGTTCCCTCAATAAGGGCGATATCGCTATCCTCCGTTTTCTAGCAGCCGCTGAACTGATCGAAGCAGACCTTTGGACTCAGTATGCCGAACTCGGCGGCATTGGCATAAATTCACCCATTGAGGTTGACCCGACCCAGACGTTGAACAACTATCAGGTGGCCTTGTCGAATCTTGACTCCGATGGCCCTCAATACATAACCAGCAACTGGAAAGATGAACTCACCCACGCCACCTTCCTCAATGCCTATCTCGAGTCCAGAGGAGCTGAGCCGGTGAACTTCGACGAGTTCGAAACTTTGCCGGGAAGCACCGCTCAAGGATCAACGGGCATTGGTCGGCTGACGAACCTCATGAAGCTCAACGTCGACACCAGTTGGTACGTTCGCTACCGCAGCGCGACCAATCCGGATCTTGGCGCAACCTTCCCACAGGCGATCACTCTCAAAGGGGTTACCGCCATTCCCAGAACCGACGACGATTTCGGCGTTATCGACCCCACTTTCAACGTTCCCGGCAACGCACACATTCAGGCGATCGCGAATGTAGCCGCGTTTCACTTCGGATACATCGAGCAAGGCGGTTCGAGCCTTTACGCAGCCCTGAGTCAAAAGGTGACGGATCCGGAAGTGCTTCAGATCACCCTGGGCATTGGTGGAGACGAGATCGCTCACTTTTTGGAATGGGTTGATTTTTCCGGCAACGCAGTGCAACCCATGGTGGCACCGTTTACAGACTCCATTTCCGGACTGACATTTCCCAATTTCTTCAACCCCCTCAACCCATTGATCCAGCCCAGCCTGATCTTCCCCGTTCCTGCTGAATTCAGGCCCCACCTTCCCCCGGTCTCGATCATTCGTCCACTGACCGATAAATTTGGAGGTGCCGTGACGACGATCAAAAGCTTCACCGCAGATGGACTATTCATCGGCCAAAGTCAGCAGTTCCTCAAGACAGTGCAAGCGATGGCTGTCGAGGCCGATGCCGCAGTGCGCTTAGCGCCGTAACCTGAACCATAACTGTCCGCCGTATGCGGATCGCCAAGTTGTACAAGTGGGGGCGTCGCACTTGAAGCACGGGTCGCGGCGCCTGCCTTTCACCAACCACGCATTGCTCACACGCTTTCGACGATGAATTGAGGAGCATATATGTTAGAAGGTCTGTTTCAACCGATGCATCTGCTGATCATTTTCGGAATTGCCTTGCTGGTGTTCGGACCTAAGAAGCTTCCCGAGCTGGGTAAAGGAATCGGAGAGGGTATCCGTGGCTTCAAGTCAGCAATGAAAGCCGACGAAGAGAAGCCGGCCAGCATAACAGCGACTGTCGCTAACGAGCAAAACGCAACCAAGGGGTGAATTGTGGGATTTGGCATGGAAATCCTGTTCGTGCTTTTCATCGGGCTCTTGGTGCTAGGCCCAAAGCGGCTGCACACAATCGTGGGCCACGTGGCGCAGGCAAAAGCTGAACTCGAGAATGCGGCGCGTGGCCTAAAATCTCAGCTCGCCGCAGAACTCGATGCTGCGCCCGGAGACGGCACAACCGATTGCTCTCACGTATTGGTTGGGGACTGTGCCCTTTGTTCAACTTTCAAGTCGGGGCCGGAGTCTCGGCAGCCTGCGGAGGACGTCCTGATGTGAAACTGAACTACCACTTAGGCATTTTCAAGACCGACGGTTCGGTCAACCTCCCTCGGCAGCCAGAATCTGCCGTTCGTTCGGTGTGCTCGTTGTCTCTCCAATCACGATGCAAAACGGTTTCATCCGGCAGCTGATCTGACGCGGATTGATTTAGTTTCGAAGTAGCGGCAGACTAATGGCAGGCGTTCGGATCCGCCGGCGCAAGAGGAGCTCGTCATGACTATCAACGACACTGAGGGGAATCGATCAACCTTTGGCAGCACGGTTCAATCGCCTTTGCTGGACAGCACGATTCAGGATTCCGGTTTCAGCAGGCGAGAGTTTGTCGGCATGGCTGCCGCCTCCCTGCTGATGGCAGGGAGGGTAAGCGGGTCCGCAGAAAGCAATCGCAAGAACGGAATTCCGTATCGAACGCTAGGCCACACCGGTGAACAGGTTTCAGCGATCGGGCTCGGTGGCTATCACCTGGCCCGACAGGGCGATCCGGAAGAGAGCATACGGATTATTCGGACGGGAATCGACGAAGGAATCAATTTCCTCGACAACTGCTGGGACTACAACGGAGGAGAGAGCGAAATTCGAATGGGCAAAGCCCTGCACGACGGTTATCGCGGGAAGGCGTTTTTGATGACCAAGATCGATGGTCGCACCAAAACTGCCGCAGCCGCCCAGCTCAATGAATCGCTGCGAAGATTGCAGACTGATCGAATTGACCTACTCCAATTCCATGAAGTGATTCGTGATTCTGATCCGGATCGTATTTTTGCCGAAGGCGGCGGCATGGAGGCCGTACTGGAAGCCAAGAAGGCAGGCAAGGTCCGTTTTATCGGCTTCACCGGGCACAAGAGTCCAGACATTCATCTGAAGATGCTGGCCACGGCCTCAAAACACGGCTTCAAGTTTGACGCGGTTCAGATGCCTCTCAACGTGATGGACGCTCACTTCAACAGTTTTGAAAAGCGAGTCCTCCCGGTTTTGACCGAGAGCGGCATTGGAGTTCTTGGCATGAAGCCCATGGGCGACCACATCATCCTTGAGAGCAAGACCGCAACACCGACCGAGTGTCTCTATTATTCGATGAATCTGCCAACTAGCGTCGTCATCACCGGCTGCGACTCGATGGAGATCCTGCAGCAGGCTCTTCATGCGGCCCGCAGTTTTCAGCCGATGGACTCCTCCCAAGTCACGGCTCTTCTGGCGAAGACTTCAAAGGCTGCGGAGGCAGGCCAGTTCGAACTTTATAAGACTAGCCACCAGTTTGATGGCACATACGCCAATCCGCAATGGCTGGGCTAAGAGATGAATGTTTTAAGAGTCTCAGCCCCATGCCAAAGCGCTTCGTCTCAGGTCGCAATCCCGATCGTCCCGAGAGAAAGGTTCTAATTAAGAAGGCCGCGGCGTTCTGAGAACCCGAAATTGCACTATCGGAGCTCGATTTAAATACAATATCTTCCGGTGCCGTCGCAGCACTACGCCGCGGATAGATACGCCATGACGGGCTGGAAGATTCCGCCTCTGATCCTTCGACAGGTAGTTTGGCACTACGGGCTCGCGGTCGTCTCCGTTGCAGCCGCGCTCCTGGTGACGCTCTCTTTTGGGAGGGGTTTCGATGTTCGCGGCGCACTCTTCCTTACTGCCGGGCCCTCACAGCCTGGTTTGGAGGGATGGGCCCAGGACTCGTTGCCCTACTCCTCTCAATTCTGAGCCTTGGTTATTTCTTCCAGCCCCTGGTTCCTTACGTCGAGCTCGCGGGGATTCGTGTGCCCTATCGTGTTCTCTCCCTGACATTCTTTGCATCTCTGGCGCTGATCGTATGCTGGCTCAGCGCCTCGCGACGGACAGCGGAGGAGGCGCTGCGGGAGAGCGAGCAACGCTGGCGAAGCCTTACCGAGGCGTTGCCGCAGTTGGTATGGGGTGCCGCTCCGGATGGTGGGTGCGACTACTTCAGCACGCAATGGACAGCCTTCACCGGTATCCCAGAGACCGAATTGCTCGGCTGGCGCTGGATGGATGCGCTGCATCCGGAGGATCGCGGTCCTACCCGGCAATTTTGGACGGAATCTGTGGCCGGGCGTCAGCCTTATGACGTGGAATACCGGATTCGCCGCAGCGACGGGACATACGGTTGGTTTAAGACGCGCGGAACGCCCATCCGTGACACAGACGGCACGATCGTGAAATGGTTCGGTACGTGCACTGACATCACCGACCGGAAACGGGCCGAACAGGCACTGATGGACCACGAACTGGAACTTAGCCAGGCCCGCGACCTACTCGAGATCAAGGTCATGGAACGGACTAAGGAATTGCGGCGCAGCGAAGCCTACCTGGAGGAAGCGCAGAAACTAAGCAAAACGGGCAGCTGGGCCCGGGTATCCGCCAGCGGCGAGATGAAGTACTGGTCTGAAGAATGCTACCGCGTGCTGGGTTTTGAGCCGCAGGATGGGCTGCCCCGATTCGAAATCTTCTTGCAGCATGTTCATCCCGACGATCAGCGAAGGGTCAGGGAAACAGCCGAGAGAGCAGGCCGCGAGAAGGTAGATTATGAGGTAGATTACCGAATCGTTCATCCTGGCGGCGATGTTAGAGACATCCACACGGTAGGCCACCCGGTTCTCAGCCCATCCGGCGACGTAGTTGAATTCGTGGGAACCGTGATGGACGTTACCGAGAGAAGGCAGGCAGAGAAAGAACGCGAAAGACTGCGTCAGGTACAGGCCGATCTGGCCCACATCAACCGAGCGACGACGATGGGCGAATTGACTGCATCGCTGGCGCACGAGATAAACCAGCCGATCGCGGCCGCTGTGACCGATGCCAGGACTTGCCTGCGGTGGCTGGCCCGAGAGCAACCGGACATAGGAGAAGCTCGCGAATCCGCCGCGCGGATGGTCAAAGCCATAACTCGGGCGTCCGATATCATCAGCCGCCTCCGACAGCTATTCAAGAAGGGCGCGCCCCAAACCAGTGTGGTGGACGCGAGCGAAGTTATTCAAGAGATGGTTATCCTGTTGCGTGGCGAAGCATCGAGGTATTCCGTTTCGATTCAGACCGAATTGTCCGCGGACTCACCGCGGGTCTTGGCGGACCGAGTGCAATTGCAGCAAGTTCTGATGAATCTCATGCTCAACGGCATCGAAGCGATGCATGATACGAAGAGCGGGGGCCAACTTACAATCCGATCCCTGAGGGGCGAAGGTGGTCAGCTGCTGATTTCGGTTAGTGACACAGGCGTGGGCCTTCCCCCGGAGCAGGCCGAGCAGATCTTTAATTCATTCTTCAGCACCAAGGCCCAAGGTACTGGCATGGGGCTCTCAATCAGTCGATCGATCATCGAGTCTCACGGCGGCCGCTTATGGGCCTCATCCAACTCGGAACGCGGTGCCACATTTAACTTCACACTCCCGACTGCAGAGGCCCAGGAATGACGCCGGCCGACGCAGCCACGGTCATCATCGTCGACGATGATGCCCTGGTACGCTCGTCTATACAGGGCACGCTGTCGCGGTGTTGGTTGGCAAGACGCCGGCGGATTTCACCCTACCACCATTGCCCCTTACCGCCCCGCCTCCATCAATTCCGGTTGGCGTCCCCTCGACCCTGTTGGAAAGGCGGCCCGACATTGCTGCTGCGGAGCGCCGCGTAGCGTCGGCGAACGCGCAGGTTGGCCTTGCCAAAACTGCTTACTACCCTTTGCTAAATATTGGGGGCTCGGGGGGATTCGAAAGCGGAAGCCTCACGACTCTGCTCCAGGGGCCAAGTGGTTTCTAGGCGGTTGGGTCTTCTGCTGTCGTCACTCTCTTTGATGTAGGCCGGCGGCGCGCCGTAAACGACCAGGCGAAGGCTAGCTATGACACCTCGGTCGCATCCTATCGCGAAACGGTGCTGACGGCCTTTCAACAAGTGGAAGACAACCTGGCCGCCCTGCGCATCCTGGAGCAGGAAGCCGGAGTTCAGGCGACCGCGGTCGAAGCCGCGCAACGATCTCTCAGTTTGTCAAATACGCGCTACGAAGGCGGAGTCACTAGCTATCTCGAGGTCATTACCGCTCAGAATGCCCATCTGGCCGACGAGGTTACAGCCGTCAATATTCTAGGCAGACGCATGGCAAGCGCGGTCCTCTCGATTGAGGCTCTGGGCGGCGGGTGGGATAGCGGCGACATGCCGCAACGTCCCGAATGCTGCGGAAAACTCGCAACGAGTTCCAACTGACCTCTCGCCGTAGTTCGAAATAGTCGTAACAATGCTGAAAGGAAAGAATGAAGAAGGAGATTGGAGGAGAGCACATGAACAAGAAAGAACTTTCTGCAAGTCAGGCCGGGCAGGTTTCGCTCGGTAAAGAGATCACGGTGAATCGTCTTGGGTTCGGGGCGATGCGCATAACCGGTGAAGGCATCTGGGGGCCGCCGAAGGATCAGGCAGGCGCGATCGCAGTCTTGCGTCGGGCTGTCGAGTTAGGTGTACAGTTCATCGACACCGCGGATTCCTATGGGCCCAACATAAGCGAGGAACTGATCGCGGAAGCGTTGTTTCCATATCCGGCCGGCGTTGTGATTGCGACCAAAGGAGGATGGAACCGCCCCGGCCCCAATCAGTGGACTCACGATGCAACTCCGGCACACCTTCGCGAGGCAGTGGAGGGCAGTCTGAAAAGATTGCGACTGGAGCGTATCGACGTCTACCAGTTGCATATTCCAGATCCCGCCGTGTCCTTTGATCTATCGGTTGAGACCCTCGCACAACTGAGAGAGGAAGGCAAGGTCCGCAACGTCGCGCTGTCGAATGTTACGCAAGAACACATCGAACGGGCTCGCAAAATAGTCCCCATTGTTTCGGTCCAGAATCGTTACAGCTTCGCGGACCGCGAATGGGACTACGTTGTGGATTATTGTGAGCGTAACCGAATCGTATTTATCCCTTGGTTTCCGCTGGGGGCCGGTAGAATCGCCGGTGAAATTCTTCACCAAATCGCGGAAGCGCACGATGCCAGCCCGACGCAAGTAGCTCTCGCCTGGCTGCTGTGGCGATCGCCAATGATGCTGCCGATCCCGGGAACCTCATCGATCGAACATCTCGAACAGAACGTTGGAGCCACCGCCTTGCGCTTAAGCGAAGATGAATGCGAAAAGCTATCCGGCGTTCCAGAACTCGCTGGATCGCGATAACAACACGAAGATAAGAATGAGGCTGCTGAGCACGGCATGGGTGGAGTCGGCCAAAGCCGTAAGCAATAGAGCAGTATCGCCAGGAGAGCAAAACGGTTGAGGCTGATTGGCTCCGGCTTCACGGTTCTACAATTCCTTTGCCTTCCACCACGGTTACGATTCGATCGATCGCGGGAACCTTGATCTCTTCCTTCGCACCGTCGGGCCAGAGGACTTCGACTTTGTCGACGTTTGTCGCCGCGCCCAGTCCGAAGTGAAGGCGTTGATCAGAACTGGAAGCGTAGCTGCCTCCGCTGAACACATCGCCGCGCTGCCGGATCGCGCCCGTCGTGACAAAAACTTTCGCTCCAATCGCATCCCGCGGACTCTTCGAGCCGCCAACCAATTTCAGCGTCAACCAATGATTCGTGTTCTTGACCACGTTGCGCAGAAGGACAGGAGTCGAATCCATTACGTTGAGCACCACGTCGATGTGGCCATCATTAAAAAGGTCGCCGAAGGCCGCCCCGCGCGCCGGGACTACCACAGCCAGTCCGCTGCCCGTGGCCGGAGGAACTTCCGCAAACTTTGATCCGCTTACATTACGAAACAACAGCGGGCGCTGTGCAAACGTCGTGCCCCAGTCCTGCTTATCCACGCCGGGGTAAACATGCCCGTTCGCGAAGAAAACGTCGAGCAGGCCATCGTTGTCATAATCCAGAAAGCCGGTGCCCCATCCAAGAAACGGAATGGTCGTGTTGGCGATGCCAGCCGCATAGCTCACGTCGGTGAAGCTGGCGTCTCCGTCGTTGCGGTAGAGCGTGTTGTAGTCGTCAGAGAAATTCGTGATGCAGAAGTCGACCTTGCCGTCGCGGTTGTAGTCGCCGACCGCAATCCCCATGGCGGCCTGTTCACGCCCCTCGTCATTCAGAGCGAAACCTGAGATGTAGCTGACATCCTCGAAGGTTCCATCATGTTTGTTGCGGTAAAGATATTTCGGGACCGAATCATTGGCGACCAGCAGGTCGAGCCAGCCGTCGTCATCGACATCGACGAAAACCGACGCCAGGCCGTAATATCCCCGGGGATCGGAAACGCCGGCCTTCACACTGACATCCGTAAACGTGCCGTCGCCGTTGTTGTGAAACAGATGATCGCTTTCGCCCGGCAACCCGCGTGGCCCGCACATCACGGTGATCCCGCGAAACTGGCAGAACCCGGGCGGGATGCCGCCTTTGCCGGCGATAGGCGGATTGTCAGGATCGAATTTCACGTAGCCGGGAACGAAGAGGTCAAGAAAGCCGTCGCGGTCGTAGTCGCCCCAGGTCGCACCCGTCGACCATCCGCCGAGCGCGACTCCCGCTTTTTCCGCGACGTCGGTAAACGTGCCGTCGTGATTGTTGTGGTAGAGGCGGTTCTTGCCGAAATTGGAGACGTAAATGTCGGGCCAGCCATCGTTATCGAAATCGCCCACCACCACGCCAAAGCCCCAGCGCTCGTTCGCGACTCCGGCCTTGTCGGTTACGTCAGTGAACGTGCCGTCGTGATTGTTATGGAACAGCATCGCCCGCGGCGGAGCTTCCTTGCCTTTCAGCGCGGGAAACGTTGAACCGTTCAGCAGGTAAATGTCGAGCCAGCCATCGTTGTCATAGTCGAGCAGCGCGACCCCGGATCCGGGCGTTTCCAGGATCGTGTTTTTTTCGGGAGTGCCGGACCTGTGATGAAACTTGTCGAGTCCGGCGGCGTGAGTGATATCGGAAAAGACGACCGGCACGCCGTCGACAAATCCGCCCGCGGTGATGGGACGGTGCAGCGCATCCTTAACCGGCGCGCGTGCCGCTCCGGTGCTCATGCCGCTCTGAGTGTCAGCTTGCGGGGGGGTCTGCGCCAGTCCAATGGGAAGCAACAGCGCCAGCCAGACCAATCGAGTCACCACGAACCAGCCAACCCGCCGGGAATGATTAGCAAAATTGCTGGAAGACATGGTTGGGGTAGGCGCTGAAATGCGCGGTGCGACAGGCGAAATCTTCTCACACCGCCGTTCCCGAGTCCAGCCAGTTGGGCCAACACCGACCGCTTCCGCGCTCACCATCCTTCCTGTCGCTCGCCCTCTGATGTCTGCCTGTCTTGGCTAGTACCTGCATGTACCAGCAGTGACAATCGGCCAAATTCGTTTTTTGTTATACGCTTCGGAAGAGAAGTGGTTCGTAGTCGAGTGCTCGTCAGTTCGACTCTGCGGTTGGGTTGCGGAAGTTCATTTCTTATGGCTGAACAGGACTGGAATACGAGCAAGAACACAGAGGAGGGTCGCCGCACGACGAAAAAGCCCTATCGAGAACCTGCATTCCGGCACGAGCGGGTTTTCGAGACCATGGCCCTGACCTGCGGCAAGATCGAGCCCACTAGTTTCTCGTGCACCGCCAAGCGGAACAGTTCATAGAGCCGCTATCCATGGTATACACGCTGGAAGTTCACGATAATCCTAAGCTTGGTCTTGCGGCCGAGATGCTTCGCAGCGGAGGCACCATTCGCCTGAAGGCATGGGGAGCGAGCATGCTGCCCTCGGTTTGGCCCGGCGATCTCCTCACGATTCGAAGCACAGCACACGACGAGGTCGTCCCGGGAGACATTGTGTTAGTTATGCGCGATAACCGTTTCGTGGTTCACCGGCTGGTCGAGAGACGACGAGGTCGGGATCGTTTTTCGTGGATCACGAGGGGCGACGCGATGCCCCACAACGATCCGCCCGTATCCGGATCCGAGCTGCTGGGCCGAGTGGCCGGCGTTCGCCGTGCCAATCGCAGTTTCGTTCCGAGCCGGCGCGTTTCGTTGCTCGATTCCTCGCTGGCGTGGATGCTGTGCCGCTGGGACCGATTCCGCAATCTCGCGTTGCGCATTCATGCGGCACGCCTAAAGGCAGGCCCGGAGCGAGCCGGACAGTTGTTCCCAGGCGTTTCCGGTGCCGTGCGCGGGATTCCCGACACCCTCCCATCTACCACTTCTCATCCATGACGAATCCCCTCACCACAACCGGGCAAGAAACTGTATCCATCGAGATCGGTGGAATGCCGATTGCCCTGCGCACCCACGATCCCTCATTTCGGCGGCTGATCGAGAATCGATACGCAGGTTTCGTCGGAACATCCCAGAGTTCGCATGTCAACTTCGAGATCGACTTGTGTGAGCCCTCGGAATCCGCAGCCAACGATGATCTGGAGGTGAAGATCGAAGCAGGTGAATGGCTGCTCGACTGGGGCGACTTACAAGCAAGCTGGAATCCGAACACGAACCATGGCCGTATCCGTCAATCGTGCAATCCTTACTCCATCGATTGCGCGTTACGCATCGTTCACACTCTTATCCTGGCGAGGCAAGGAGGTTTCCTGGTTCATGCCGCCAGTGCGATTCGCGGAGGAAAAGCTTTTTTGTTTTCCGGAGTTTCGGGAGCGGGGAAGACGACGATCTCCCGTCTGGCGCCACCTGATGCGACGCTGCTCACCGACGAAATCTCATACGTGCGGCGCGAAGGCAATCAGTATATGGCCTACGGGACGCCTTTTGCGGGGGAGTTGGCGCGGGTCGGCGAGAACTGTTCCGCTCCCCTTAGCGCGCTCTTTTTACTTGAGAAGGGCTCTCAGAATCGCATCGAACCAATCGGCACCACGGAGGCGATCCAGAGGCTGCTGAGGAACATCTTGTTCTTCGCCGATGATGCGGAGCTCGTGAACCTGGTTTTTCAGTCGGCGTGCGAGTTTGCTAGTTTGGTTCCCATCCACCGCTTAGTATTCGTCCCCGACCAGCGAGTCTGGGACATAATACGGTAGTTGTCTTTAATCGTTCTTGAAGTAGCCCAGGAGAACATGATGGCCGAAAAATACATTGCGCGGAGCAAGGCCATCGCCGCCCGGCTCGTGGGCGGCGAAATGATGGTGATGTCGGCCGCGGATTCCACTTTTTTCACGCTCAATGAAGTCGCGTCTGCGATTTGGCAGGCCGCGGACGGGCGCACGCCGCTGGCGGAGATCGTCGCCGCCAAAGTCTGTCAGGAATTTGACGTCGACCCGGAACAGGCGCAGCGCGGCGCAGACCGCTTCGTCGACGAACTCTCGCAACACGGCATTCTGCTGGTATCGGATCAGCCCCTCATAGATTCTTCCCCGTCTCCGGAGCACCCATGAGCCTTCTGGCCGAGATGAATCAAAAGGCGCTGAACCTGGGCCTGCCTATCAGCGTGCACTTAGATATCACCTACCGCTGCAACGAGCGCTGCGTGCATTGCTATCTTGATCACGACGATCATGGCGAGATGACGACGGCGGAAATCCTCGATGTGCTCGAACAATTGGCCGATGCCGGCGTCTTTTTCCTCTCGCTCAGTGGCGGCGAAGTTCTCATGCGCCGGGATTTCTTTGAAATCGTTGAACGGGCGAGGCAACTGTTGTTCAACGTGAAGGTGAAGACTAACGGGGTGATGATCCGCGAGAAAGAAGCCGCGAGACTTCGCCAGCTCGGGGTTGAGCAGGTACAGATCAGCGTCTACTCACATCGGCCGGAAGTTCACGATGCCATCACCAAACTGCCGGGATCACTGAAGCGAACTATCCGGGCGATTCGATTCTTGAAGGCACAGGGGCTGAAGGTCGTTCTCGCCAACGTACTCATGGCGGGCAATTTCTCCGACCAGCAGGGTGTGATCGCGCTGGCGAAAGAACTGGGAGTCAGTTACACGCTCGACCCCACCATCACTCCGAAGATGGATGGAGACCGATCCATTCTCGCCCTGCGCATTCCTGGCTCCGACCTCAAGCAGATCTTCCACAACGAGGAACTCGTGGGCAACGTGGAAGAATTCTGTGCTCCTCCGCCTCCACCTGGCGAGGACGTCATGGACGGTTTCCCATGCAGCGCCGGCCACACCGCCTGCTACATCTCGCCTTACGGTGACGTGTTTCCCTGTGTGCAGTTTCCTCTTCCCAGCGGCAATGTCCGGCGGCAAAAATTCCTCGACATCTGGCAACATTCCCCGCAGTTGAAGGAGGTCCGGTCGATCCATGCCAGGGATCTTCCGACCTGTTCGAGCTGCGCCCACGTGGGAACGTGCACGCGCTGCCCCGGCTTGGCCTACATGGAAGGAAACATGCGAGGCCCGTCCACCGCAGATTGCGAAAAGTCTTTCCAGAGAACTGGCATCCCCTCGGCAAATATGTTGAGACGGGCGGGTGAAGGTTACATGGGTCCACTGATTCAAATCCAGGCCCTGGCAAACTCATCGCCCGACCACGCTTTTTCAAGATGAGGCGCGTGAATTGTGAATAGGTCTAGAACTCTGCGAAACCCGAATCTGGCCTCACTTGCCAGATGCGCCGCGCTGCTGCTGGCGGCGTGTGGGCTGGCGGCTAGCTTTACGGCGTCGCTCTTCGGGCAGGCCTTCGCCCGGCCGGATGGTTCGATCCCGGTGCCGATCGATTGGAGTTCAAAGCATGTCGTCTTTACCGGCGACTACACGGCGGAACAGGCGGTGAAGACGTGGAACGAGCCGCGGGCCTACGCCCAGTGGCTTCTGCATGGGAATGCGATAGCAGGTTCTGGCCTGATGCGCTGGCGGCCAACGCCAATGCCAATGCCAAGGCCAATACCATGGCCGACACCAAGGCCAACACCAAGGCCAACACCGCGAAGGCATCCGATGAAAAAGGACTGGGCCATCTCGCTTGGCGCCGGCGGTGTTGCACAAGGCATGTGGCCCGCCAAGTTCTCCTTCAACGTGAACGCGCCGCCGAGCTGCACCGCCGATTTCGTAATATTCCCTGTCAACGCTCCGACCGGGAACACGCGCGCCAAGGTTGTTGGCACTTTCACCGGCGAACCAACATCTGGCCAGACTGTGTCAGTGACCATAACTCCCACGGGGGGAACCGCGGTCACTCTGACCCTAACCGCATCGAACACCACAAACACAGCCCTAGACTTCCAAGTGTCCAGCACAACTGCCACCAACGCGACCAATCTGGCGGCGGCGATCAATCGGAATCTTAGCAGTACCGCTGCCGACCGGATCGTGGCGGTTGTTTCGGGAACTACGGTTACGGTGTACGCGCTTACTCCAGGAACCCGCGTGACTTTGACTACCGCCGAGACACTGGCCAATTTTAGCTGGAGTGCCGTTACTGCCGGGACGAACGGCGCTCAAGCCAACATCGTCGGCTTCAATCACCTCTACAGCGGGTCCGGAGCATCGCTGTGTAATCTCACGAATCCGGAATTCATCTTTTCCTACGCCTCTGGCGTCGGACCGGTCGCTACCTCGCCCGGCCTCTCGGTCGGTGGCACAGAACTTGCCTACGTGGAGAATGACCCGAACATCGGAGCGATTCTGCACGTGCTGACATTCGGCAGCGGCAGCACGGAGTACGGAACCAGCGCAAGCTGCACCGGTAACAACAACGGCGGGGCCACGTTGCCGACCTGCGCCACCAGCCCGGTGATCCCGGGAAGCACCTCGGGAAGCACCGCCACAGACTTCATGGTTCCATTGGGTTTGGTTGCCGCCAATGCAGCCACTGGAGTGGCTGGAGCGGTAGATAGTTTCTCATCCCCGTTCACCGACTATGCCAACGATACTACCTACGTCGGCGATAACAACGGCTACCTGTATGCCATCACCCCGACGTTCAACGGAACGCCAGCGTATGCCGGAGGGAATTTTCCGGTCAAGGTAAGCGCCACCCCTGCATCAGACACACCGACTGCGGTGACGGCAACCACAACGGTAGTGACTGTCACCGTGCCCAACTCGCTTAGCATCGGAGAGTTGGTCACGATCGCGGGCGTAACCGCCAACGCCGGCAACGGCTGCACCGCGGCTGACGTCGTTGCCATCAATGGACCACAAACTCCTGCCTCAAGGAGCGCAACGCAGATCACCTTCGACGCCACGATACCCAGTGCGACTACTGGCGCCGGGTGCACTATCACCGGCGCGACGATTATTCCAGGATCCAACTTCCTCTCGTCCCCGGTGGTCGATGTGGGCAGCACCGGCAATATTTTTGTCGGCGATAGCAGCTCTAACTTGTACGCATTGACGCCAGCCGGAGCTACTGCGGCCACTGCGCTTGCCCTCGGCGTAAACGGGGCTACGAACCAAGGCGCCATCAATGGCGGCATTCGCGACGCCGTCATCATTGACTCGACGAACGGGGTGGGCTATGTCGTAACCGCATGCAACCCCAACACTACCGGCGAGGCCGACACGGGAACAGCGGGGAACACCGGCCTTGTCCAATTCACATTCACCAGCAACACCCTGACCGCAGTTGTGTTCGCGGGTCTCGACACGGGCGCGAATCAAAGCTGTACGGTCGCTGGTTTTCCAAACTACGCCCCCACCCCGGACGAACGCTACTATGCCTTGGGAATTGGTAGTGCCACTGCGGCGAACAATGGGGAGATAGTCGGCGCCGCCTCCGGCACCGGCGGCCAGCAGCTCAAAGAATTACAGTTCGTTAGTTCCACCATGCAGGTAACGCCGCCCAACAACGACAAGCCTCAAATGGGCAGCAACGCTTCGCCCATCTCGCCGCTCACCGAGTTCTACAACACCCAGGCATTCACCGTGACCGGGGTTACGGCCTCTACGACTGTAGTCACGGTCACCGCGAACAACACGCTCGCAGCCAACGACCTGATCACTCTGTCAGGCGTAGCTGCCAACGCTGCCAACAATTGCACGGCCGCCGACATCGCCGCCATCAATGGCGGAATACAAACCGTTGTTTCTGCGACCGCAGCGAATTTCACCTTCGACGCTACCGTACCCACCGCGACTACCGGCGCCGGATGCACCGTGACCGGCGCAACCGCTACGGGCGGGCCCGACTACATGTTCGTAGCAGCGAATGAAAATCCAAGCGAAGTGTATATCCTCCTTTTGCCTAGCTCGCTTCTCGTTGCCTCAGGCGCCGCGCCAACCACTTTGGCGACGAACACCACCGATGTCGCGGGCGGGACAAGCGGCATGATCGTGGACAACGATTCCACCGATGGGCAAGCCTCGAGCATCTATTTCGGCACTTTGGCGACGTCAACCACCATTTGCGGAACCACGGCCACATACTGCGCGGTCAAGCTAACGCAGTCCGCGTTGCAGTAGTTCGCCGCTCGCGGGCCTTCCCGGATGCGTTGATTCGAAGTCCACTCCCTCGCTAACTCATTGCAAACCCAGTTGCTTTCGAGAGGGGACAGTCTGCTCACTCCTGAAGATCGCGCGCCGACGCACGTAGGTCACACCACGTCAGGTTGGCGTTAACGACGTTGAGTTACCGAAGTAAGGCCTGACTTTCCCGAATCGCGGGCGAAAATAAGAACGTCATAATCTGAAATCTTGAGGAGATACGCGATGCGAGGGTACCGATTCCCTTGGTTCTGTGTGGCAGCAGCGCTCCTGCTGGGCGTTCCGCTTTCCGGGCAAGCCGGGATGGATACGACCTCGCCAGCCGACGCGAGCCACGAACAGATTCACCTGGGGTATCCGCAGGATTGGAGTTCGCGGCACCTGTTGATGCCAGGCATGCGAGCTGAGGATGTACTCGCGGCGGGAACGCGCGAACCGCGTCATGTCTACAACATGGTCATGCGGCAAGTGGCAGAGGGGAAATCCCACTTTCCAGTGCGCCTGCCACCGCGCCCAATTCCGCATCCAACAGTGAAGATCGACTGGGCGGTTTCGCTCGAGAACGGCTACGTGCCCCAGAACCAGTTTCCGGCGAAGTACCAGTTTGACGTGGTGGCGGAGAATTGCAATTCCGACTACATCGTCTTCGGGCTGACCGTGACCTCAGGCACGCAGGCTAACCTGGTCGGGATCAATAACCTTTACACGGGAGCGAGTCCGCAGTGTAATAGCGGATCACCCTGGGTGGCGTTTGCCTACAACACGGTGACGCAGACCGGGGGCCAGATCAAGACATCGCCTGCGCTCTCCGTCGATGGAACGAAGGTGGCATTCGTGGAAAGCACCTCCGCGGGTTCTTACTTCCACGTTCTGGTGCTTCCCAATCCAATTCCGACGCCGCCGTCGCAGTCAGGATCGGTGTTAACACCGCAGACTCCTACCTCGTGCGCCAACCCGACAACGGCGGGCTGCATGACCACCCTTACCATCGAAACCAGCGCGACTAACTCGAATTCCTCGCCGTGGGTGGACTACGGCACAGATACAGCATACGTGGGGGCCGACAATGGCCTGGTGTACAAGATCACGCCAGTATTCGGCGGCGGTGCGCCGGCGCTGGTCAGCGACGCGAGCAACTGGCCGGTCACAGTCTCCACCAATAAGTACAACACGGTGTTGACCGCTCCGGTTGTCGACGACAATGCTGGCCTGATTTTTATCGGAGATGGCGAGGGATACCTATACTCGGTCAAACTGGCCAGCCCGGGTAAAACGTATGCAGCGCAGCAGACGATCGGGTGGGTGTACGACGGAACCACTGACGGGAGCGGAAAAGCCGGGACGGGGATCGTTGACCCGCCGATCGCAGTCACCGATCCCGCCAACTCTGCAACCGATCAGGTGTTCGCCTTCACCGGATGCAGCATAGTGCAGGGCGTCGGCGGGGCAGTTACCCAGCTCGTTGCGAACTTCACGACTGCTTCGGCTTCAACAACGAACACCGTCGACCTGGGATCAGCGTCCGGGAACGGAGACTGCACGGGAAAAAACGTTCACTCGGGAACGTTCGATAACGCATTTTGGCTCAACGGGTCGACATCGGGACACATGATCACCTGCGGATTCGTGCAGTCTGGAGGCGTACCGTCGACTCCACAGATGTATTTCTTTCCCTTCGCCAGTCACGTCATCACCAGCACGGGCAAGTCCACCTTTCAGATAAACACCACGAAAGGGGACGAGTGTTCACCCTTAACCGAGTTTTACAACGGCACCACAGACCGGCTGTTCTTTGGCGTGGGATCGACAGACGGATTCCTGGAGGCCTCCACCATTACAACTTCGCTGAGCACGCCGACCTGCTCCGGTGCACCCACATCAAGTTGCGTGACCGCCCCGAGCGTTCTCGGAGGAACCAGCGGAATCGTCATCGACAACCAACTCTCGAACGGTGGGACAAACATTTACTTCTCGACCATGGCGACGGGGTCCGTGAACGGCCAGAAGTGCAACGTCTCCGGCGGAGCGGCAAACCCCTATTGCGCCGTGAAGCTGACCCAGTCGGCATTGCAGTAAGGGTTCTGAGACCAGACGCTAGTCGACGCAAAGTACCTGCCTCGGCCTGTCACCGATCGGCGGGACTATTCCGTGCCGGAAGTCGGCTTCGACGCAAATAAGACCGGCTCTTTTTCCTGGCGGAACCCCGACTTGACCCAGAATGCGGCGCGCGTGTTTCGCCAAAATATACGACAATATCGCAGCGCACAAAACCACTAGCGATATGCGGACGTAAGTTGCAGTTGATATTGAGATTCCGATCCCCGTCCCAATCGCAAAATAAGCCGCCAGACATGCCGGGCACTTCGGTAACAGCGCCAGAATGCCGCCCGAAACGATCCATCCGGCCGCGTCGAGGCACCGCCGCGCTAGCGCCGGAAGATGCGGACCGCCGATGGCGATCCGCGATCCACCCGTTACGCGCCGCGTTCCGGTCGAAATGCTTTGGCAGCACGCCTGCGTGTTCACGACTGGTGCTCCCCCGCGCAGCACGAGGCCCCCGACTTTTTCGGAGACACGTACTGCGCCTTCGGATCGACGAAGTAGCCCTCGGTGTATCGATCGTGGTGTCGCACCCATGCCATAGTGAAGGCCAAGCCATCCTCATCCCGGCCTTTCGGCGCCAGGTCGAGAAAATTGTAAGCCCCAATCAGCAAGTCGCCTCCGCGAGCGAAAGCAGAATAAGTATGGAAGATCTCGCCCGCATCGTTCTTGTAGAAGACGCTAAAGCCCGGGCCCTCTTCGCTGGGGAACTCAACCATGTCATAGTTGTAGTTCACCTTGCCTTCCATTTCCTCCTTCGTAAACGATACGTGGTAGTCCCAGTTAAAGTCGTTCCCGAACGAAGACACCCAACGGAACTGCCAGCCCATCCGCTTCTTAAACGCCTCGATCTGTGCCGAGGGCGCACGCGAAATAACGGCCAGCGTGACATCACGATTCGCCAGGTGTACGAGAGTCCCGTCGAAATGATCGGCCAGGAACGAGCAACTCGGGCAGCCCTCCGCCCACTCCGGACCAAACATGAAGTGGTACACAATCAACTGGCTTTTGCCGCCAAACAGATCGGCAAGAGTCACCTTGCCGTTCGGTCCTTCGAACACATAGTCTTTCTCAACTTTTTCCCAGGGCAGTTCGCGGCGTTGCCGGCTCAATTCATCTCGCAATTTCGTGAACTCCTTCTCTTTCCGGAGCAACTCTTTTCGACTCGCAATCCATTCTCTCGGCGAAACAACCTCGTGTTCTCGAAGTTCTGTGCTTGCAGCTAGTGTGGTCATCAGCGTTCTCCTAATTTAGTTATTTCGGTGGCTATCTTGCTGTTTGTGGTTACAGACCGCCATCCGGCGGCCTAGTGCCTTTTGCGCTTGCTCGAAGGTTTTGCCTTTCCGCTCCTGCCATCCTTCTCGGCGATCTCCTTTATCCGCAGAAGTTGACCCGACCAAAGCTCCTGAAACGGACCGACCCACCTTTCATAGATCTGCCGGATGGGCACTACATTCAACGAGTTCACTCGTTTCCTTCCTTCCTCGCGCGTCTGCACCAGATGCGCCTGGCGCAGCACGTCGAGATGTTTCATCACCCCGAAGCGGCTTAAATGCGGAAACGACTCTACGATCTCCGTCGTGGTGCGGGGACGATCCCTCAGAAAATCCAGAATCGCCCGCCGGGTCGTGTCCGACAGCGCCTTCCATACCGGGTCGAGTTCATCCGCGGGACGAGCGGCGATTTCGCTCACGGCGCTACTCGCAATCCTTTTTCATGTCGTCCAGCATGTGATTCCAGCCCTTAACTACGCCTTTGCGGTGCTGAGGATCGATCATGCCGATCGCACGATGCCGTAGGACGATACGGCACCCTCCTCCAGTCGCTTCGACCTTCACCTCCAGGTGATTAATGGCCGGATACGACATGAACATCGGGCCACTCAGTTCCAGCAGCGTCGGTGGCTTGATGACCTGCACGAACCCCCACAGGTGCCCGATCCCGTTCCCGCGATCCCGGTACCACCGACCGCCCGGTTTTGCTTCCAGCAGTAATTGCATGGATTGGCCCTCGGGGTTAGTGTTGCCTTTTCCCAGGCGGTGCAAAACGGCCGCGAAAGCTTTCTCCGGTGCGGCTTTGATGTCTACGTGTTGTTCAATGTCCAGCGTCAGATCTTCCAAGGTCATACGTTCCTCTCCTTGCTAGGTAGCAGCGATTTGCTATTACGTGAGTAAATGATAACGTGACCATACAGTAACGTAAAGAAGTATTTTCGCCTTCCGTTTACGACATCCAGCTGCACGGGTCAGGGCCCGGGGATGCAGTCCGGCGGATGCTGGGTGGCAACGGGTGGTGCGGCGCTCGTCACACGGCGAAAACTAAGGCAGAACTCATTGATTCACGCCGCTCGCGAGATAACCGCCATCCACCGCAAGCAGAGTGCCAGTTACAAAGCTGGAAGAGTCGGATGCAAGAAAGACGGCGGCTCCAGTCAGTTCCTCGAGTTCGCCGAAGCGGCCCATCGGAGTGCGGGTCAGCACTTCCTGCCCCCGCGGCGTGCCCGTTAGCAACTTCTCGGTCAACGGCGTGCGGAAGTAGCCCGGAGCAATCGCATTCACGCAGACTCCATGCCGTGCCCATTCGATAGCCAGCGATTTCGTCAAGGAGGCTACGCCCGCCTTGCTCGCGCAGTATGCCGCAACTTCATAAAGCGCCAGAAATGAGCCCATGGATGCAATATTGATGATGCGCCCATAATTGCGCTCGATCATATGTCGTCCGAAAACCTGGCACGCCCGCAACGTGCCGGTAAGGTTCGTGTCGATAAGCTTGTTCCAGTCCGACTCAGAGAAATCCAGAGTAGGAGCGCGCTGGTTGTATCCCGCAGCATTGAGAAGAATGTCCACTTTCCCGAACGCCTGAACAGAAGCCTGCAGCAATCTCTCCAAGGATCCACGGTCGGCGACGTCGCAACTGACGCGCAGCGATCGGCGGCCCAGAGACTCGATCTCGGCGGCAACCGCGTTCACAAGCTCCAAGCGCCGCGCGCTGGGCACGACATCGGCCCCAGCTTCGGCCAGTCCGCGCGCGAGTGTGCGGCCGATTCCGGAACTCCCCCCGATCACGACCGCCACCTTGCCATCGAGTTCCAGCCGCTTATATCCCATGCTTCCTCAAAGTTCTCCCACCTCTCGAGTGGCCACCGGTTGAACTCACCAGTTAAACGTCACCAGTTAATTTCCTCAATCGCCTCTAGTGTATCCAAGGTGTCAGATGCGCCGCACCACGCCCTCATTCGTGGCCTCAGTGTTTCGAACCAACAGCAATATCAGAATCATACCCACGAAGGGCACCAACCCCGCAATAATCAGAATCGGGTCGAAGGAATGAGTGCCCGTGGCCTGCCGGGTGTCGGAAAAATAGCCGATGAGCTTGAAGGCAACAATCGTTCCGATGCCGGCGCCAGCGCCGCTCAGCCCGCTAACCGAAGCCACCGACTCGCTGTAATACAAGTCCGAGGGCAGCACATTCGCCATCGTGGTGAAACCCGCATAAGTAAACGTCGCGATCGCAAACAAAAGAGCGATCAAATAAAGATTAGTCGTGAAAATCGTCGGAATAAGCATAGTCATGCCAATTCCACCGAAAACAATCAGCGCTTTGCGCGCCGCCCCTAGCGACCATCCCCGCTTGATCAAGTACCCGGACGCTCCGCCCGCGAAGAAGCTGCCTAGATCTGCGGCGATGAACGGAATCCATACGGCAAACAATCCAGTCCGCAGTTCGATCCCCTTTGCCACCAGGTAAATGGGGAACCACTCCGTGATGAAGAAAAAAATCGGGTCGGTAGAAGTCTTTGCGATGATGACGCCCCAGGTCTGCGGAAGCTTCAGCAAGTCGCTCCACCGAAGCGGGGCTTTGCGTTGCTGTGGAGCAGCCGATTCCTCTTTGTCGGCAACGATCATCGCGAGTTCAGTCTGACCAATCCGACCGTGTTCCTCGGGCGGGTAGTACAACCATCGCCACGCGATCAACCAGAGAAATCCCAGCACGCCCGGGATCATGAACGCGGGCCGCCATCCCCAGCGAAAATAAATCCACGGCACAATAAACGGAGCGACCGCCGCCCCAATCGAAGAGCCGCTGTCAAACAGTGCAGTTGCCAGCGCCCGCTCGCGCTTAGGAAACCACTCTGAAACCGCCTTGGTTGCGGCCGGCCAGTTCGCGGATTCCCCCGCGCCCAGCAGGAATCGAAACGTGGCAAAGCTGTAAAAGCCGCTGGCCACCGACGTCAACATCGAGACCAGCGAGTACCAGATCACGGTCAGGGTCAGGCCGCGGCGGGTGCCGATGCGGTCCATAAGCCTGCCACATGCGGCCTGCCCGATCGAGTAAGCCACGCGAAAGGCGATGGCTATATTGGCGTAGTCGGAGTTGGTCCAGTGGTAGTCAAGCTTGAGATAAGGCGCGAGAAGCGAGAGCGTCTGCCGGTCAATATAGTTGATGACCGTGGAAGCAAAAAGCAGGCCGCCGATCCACCAGCGCAATGAAGCAATCGGCTTGCGGGCGTTCACCATGCGTGATATCTCGCAAACCGCGCGTCAAGAATTAATCATCGCCTGCGACGTTTCACTCAACGTACTCTGCAAGGCCGGGCCCAGCAGCGAAGCCGACTGCTTATCGAGATAGATGGTGGTGTCAGCATGCGTGCGCAGAATCGACGCCGGTGCCATCGGGTTGATCGTCCCCTCAAGGCAAAGTTTCACCGCTTGCGCCTTACGCGGACCAGGCACAACCGCCAAGATCTCCTTAGCTTTTAGAATCTGGCGGGCTGACATCGAGATTGCCCGTTTGGGTACCTGCGAGATGTCGGCGAACCAGGCCTCGCCCACCTGCTGCCGCCGGCAGGCTTCATCCAGGTTCACGATGATGTACGGTTCTTCAGTCTCAAAGTCGGCCGGGGGGTCGTTGAATGCGATGTGCCCGTTCTCGCCGATACCGAGAAACGCTATATCGACGGGCATCGATGCCAGTGCTCCACCTTCGCGCTGCACGACTTCCGCGGGGTTTGCGGCGTCCCCGTCCAGTAAATGGTAATCAACAATTCCAGTCGTCTGCACCAACTGCTCCAGCAGCATCTTGCGGAAACTTCCGGGATGCGTCACCGGCAAGCCGATGTATTCGTCGAGATGAAAAGCCTCCACCTTTGACCAGTCGATGCCGGGCATCTTGGTCAAAGCATCGAGAAACTCGAGTTGCGATGCAGCCGCAGCAGCAATGATGCGCGCCCGGCCGCGCTCGGCGATGGCGCGACGAATGGCAGCAGCCGCCTGTTTGGCCGCCGCCCGCCCCAGCGACATTCGATCCTCGAATACTTTGATGAGCATGAAGAAATGCCCCGGTAGCACAGCGCAGGATTGCGCCTCGCGGAGTGGGCAAATTATACAAAAGAGTGTGACCAGACAGACACCCCGCTGAACCGGAGTTTCATTACGTGAAAGCCCCCGCTTCAGCAATGGCGGCAGCGCTGCGATTTGATGTATGACTTCTACGCGGAGATCATACTTAAGATTTCCGAGAGGGATGCCATGCGAAGCAAGCTGCCATCTTTTCCCCAATTGATTGTGCGAATGTTAAACGCACTCGTTTTCATGTTGGCTGCCCTCGCCTCCTCCTTAAACGGAACAGCGCAAACGATCCGTGTCGATGCGACTTCCAGCCACGTCGTAAACAAATTCAGCCCTCTCTACGCTCTGGGCTCGACCGTCGACCGCGTGCCCAGCAACGCCACCGACATGTTCTTCCGGCCCGATCAGATCAAGCAGGTCCTCTCCGCCGGCTGGGGAGTCATCAGTTACCGGCAGAACACGGATTTATTCGTGCAAGCCTGGCATTGGAATCCCAGGGGCACCTGGAGCGATCCCGCGGGCAAGGGATATTTCACGGGATCCGCAACTCCCACGGAAGACATGATCAGCCACTCCTATGGCTATTCGCTCCGTCACCGCGGTTTCACTCGCAATGGCGGATCGGAGTTCGACGGCTTTTCGCGCCTCGACGATGGAGACCTCGAGTCGTACTGGAAAAGCAATCCCTATCTCACCAAAGAGTTCACGGGAGAAGACGATGCTTTGCATCCGCAATGGGTCGTGATCGCTTTCGACAAGCCAAAAAGCATCAACGCGATTCGCATCGCCTGGGCAGAGCCCTACGCGCAAGCCTACGAAGTGCAGTATTGGCTGGGCGAAGGCGACGCCATGGACGACCAGGACAAAGGGGTCTGGAAACCGTTCGCGTCAGGAGCGGTAACCGATGGAAAGGGCCGCACCGCCACTCTGCGTCTCGATACCTCTCCCGTGACCACGAAATTCGTGCGCGTGTGGATGACCCGATCCTCGAATACCTGCGACACTCATGGTTCAAGCGATCGCAGAAACTGTGTCGGCTATGCCATTCGCGAGCTCTACCTCGGAACAATCAACGACAAGAATGAATTCAACGATCTTCTTCATCACTCGCCCGATCAAAAACAAACACTCACGCTGTGCTCCTCGGTCGACCCTTGGCACGAGCCCGCTGACCTGTACATAGCGCCAGACCGCATGGAATCAGGCGATCAGCCCGGCTTTGATCTGTTTTTCACCAGCGGAATTACGCGTGGTCTGCCCGCCATCGTTCCCGTAGCCATGTTGTACAGCACGCCCGAGGACGCCGCAGCCCAAATGGCATACATAAAGAAGCGTGGTTATCCGGTGTCATACATCGAAATGGGCGAAGAGCCTGACGGCCAATACATGCAGCCCGAGGACTACGCCACTCTGTATCTGCAATTCGCCACGGTTCTTCACAGCGTCGATCCGAATTTCAAGTTGGGCGGCCCCGTCTTCGAAGGCGTCACCGAGGACATCAAAGCCTGGCCCGATGCCCAAGGCCGCACGTCTTGGCTGAGCCGCTTTCTCGACTACCTGAAAGTTCACGGGCGCCTGCAGGATCTAGCCTTCATGTCATTCGAGCACTATCCATACGACGGATGCGAAACACCTTGGGAAAATCTCTATCAGGAACCCGAGTTGATCACGCACATCATGAAGGTCTGGCGCGACGACGGCTTGCCTCCCGGCATTCCGCTGCTCGACACCGAAACCAACGATCACGGCGGCGAGGCCGCAGTCGACATCTTCGGCGCTCTCTGGCTCGCCGACTCGTTCGGCGGATTCTTAACCGCGGGCGGGCAATCGACGCACTACTATCACGCCTTGTCCTACTCTCCGCCTCATCCCGCCTGCGCCAACAGTTGGGGAACCTACCACATGTTCATGGTCGACGATCACTACCAGATTCAGGAAAAGACGGCGCAATTCTTCAGCGCGCAGCTTCTTACGCAGGAGTGGGCCCAACCCAAAGACGCCGAGCACAGGCTCTACGCGGCTTCGAGCGACGTGAAAGACTCCGACGGACACGTCCTGGTGACCGCCTATCCTCTGCAAGGCCCCGATGGTCAATGGTCTGTCATGCTCATTAACAAAGATCACGACCACCCTCATGAAGTGCGGATCGCATTTCACGATGCAGACAACAACCGCGATACGTTCTTCACAGGCCCGGTCGCGATGATCACATTCGGCAAGGCGCAATACCAGTGGCACGCCGACAGGAAGAAGGGCTACGCCGATCCCGACGGCCCGCCGGCAACTTCGCAAATAACCGGTGGAGAAAATGCCCTGTACAATTTGCCCGCCGCGTCTCTGACTGTGCTCCGAGGAAAATTGCAGGGGCAAAATAGCATTCCAGCAAAGTGAGCCCACTGTTCGAGGGGCGAGAGGCAAACGATTTTCAGTGGTGGCAGTCTTTTCGCACGGCGATCAGCGAAACCTGCTCCAAGTCGGGATAATGCCCATCCTTGTCGGGAGTGCGCTCTGCGGGTGCGATCTGCTGGATGGTCGTCTGCGCCGGCAGCGTACCGCGGAAATATTTCCCATACACTTCATCGAATGCCGGCAAGTCCGCCATGTTATCGAGGTAAACATTTGTCGATACAACCTGGCAGAAATCCATATCGGCTTCTTCGAGATTGTCCATCTGGTTGCGCATCGTCTGCCGGAGTTGCACGGCTGTGGTGGACGTATAGACTCCCCCGTTTGCTCCCGGGATAAACCCACTCTTCGCGGAACAATACAGCGTATCGCCGGCAAAGACGCAGGGGCTCGCCGTAGGGCTGGGCGGCATGTTTTTCGGACGAACAGCCCGCCGCTCCTTCAGGTCGCGAACGGCAACGCCGGTGTACTCAATTTGCGCTCCTCCGGGCAGGCTCGAGACCTCGATCGTGGCGCGCGCCGGAGTGTTGCCGAACTCAAACCGGCTCGCATAGTGTTGATTCATGACCCGCGCCGGGAAGTTCGCAGTCAAGTAAGGATTGACGAAAACCATGTGCGCGAGGTCAAGTCCAGCTGCCTCCAACACTGCCTTCATGCGGTCGAGCGCGAAGTCTACCTGGGCTGCGGGACCGTCCGAACCCTTGTCACCTGCAGTAGCAGGCATCGCAGAGACGAACAACCGATCATGAGTAAGAATGCCAGGGGAAAACGGCTCGTCCGACTTGTAGCCCGGCGGAGAAACCACCCGCCTCTCCGCGAGATTGCGTACCGCGACTGCATTGATTTCGATTGGAGGGTCAGGAAGGCCGGCAACGCCAAGCACAGCGCGAGCCGGCGGAATCTTCCCGAAGAACTCACCGAATACACGGTTCATCTCCGCGTATTGGCTGATATCTGTGAGATAGACCGTCGTGTAGACCACGTGATCCATCGTCAACCCCGCGGCTTCGACAACCGATTTCAAATTATTGAGGGTCTGCCGGACCTGGGCCGCAAAAGTTGCGGGCAATGCGCCATCCGCGCCGCGCGGCCCTTGACCCGAAATGTAGATATAGTCTCCCGCATCCACACTGGATGGGCTGGCACGATGCGCGGCAGCGAGTTCTTGGGAAGGTGCCGCCCCTGCCTGCGCTTGTACGCCGACAGCGGCCCACAGCAACAATCCAGCAAGGAAGAATCTCATTCAGCCCTCAACATTTGAAAGAAAGCGCGATTTCTATGCCGCTTTTCCTTTTTGCGCAGCTCCCAGAATACTGCGCAATCTTTGTCCTACGATGACCTCTTCGCCGGGCTGAATGGTCATCGACACCAGTTCGATATGGGTCGCTGCCGGCCGCTCTTTGCGAGTCGGGTTTGGCTTGCCCTCGCGCACCGCTTTTACCAGGCTCGGATTATCCGCACCAAGCACTTCGATGACCGGATCGCCCGCACGCAGAGCCTGCACGCAGTCCGCGATGGTAAATCCCCAAGCCTTCTGATCCCACGAGACGTTCAGCGTCGGGTAGCGGTTCCCATCGTCTGGAATGTAGATCTTCGTCTCTACCCCAGGCACAGTCTCGACCAGCTTTCGAATGTTATCCACGCGGTCGTTCCACTCGCGGTAGAGTTTCTTCTCATCCAGGTTCAGCCAGGTCTCAACGGCAGTGAGGCACCCGATCATTTCTTCTTTCCCAACCTTCATAGGACGGCACACGGCTCCTTCCCGCGGGCTGGAATTCATCAGGGCTGCCTCGATCAGATCCTTTCGCCCGAGAAGCACCCCGCTGCACTGCGGCCCCCGCAGGCCTTTCCCGCCGGAAAACGTATAGAGGTCGATTCCCATCCGTGCGTACAGCTTGAGATTGTCAGCCGGAGGAATACCCGCGGCATCATCGAGCAGCATCGGCACCTTATGATCTTTCGCGATCGCGAGTTCCTTCTGCAACTCGTCACCCAGGTGCGTGGTGTAAATCATTGCCGTGTTCTGGTTGATGGCGTTGGCGAGTTCCTCCGGTGAATAGGTCAGCACCAGCTTCGCGCCAGTCAGCCGGATCGCACTATCGAAAGCGCTCCGCCCGCCAGACATGACCACTTCATTCTTGAGGCCGGTAGTATCCGGGAGTTGCCAGACGAGCTTGTCATCTGTGCCTGCCATGCAGGCTGCGGTTGAAACCGCCATGGCGCCGGCGGCACCGGAGGTGATCATTCCAGACTCCGCGCCGGTAAGCTCCGCCAGCCGCCGCCCGATGCCGCGCTGCAGGTCCAGCACATTTACGAAATACTTCCCTGCTTCGATCTCAGCTTCGCTAACTTCAGGAAACTCCAGGGAGCCGCTGAGGAAGGTCCAGGTCCCTCGACAATTGATAACAGTTTTTACCCCCAGGCGGCTGTAACAATTTTGTCGCGGATCTTTGCCCACAGCGGTGGCAGCTTTGGCGTAAAGGTCCGCCACAGCAATCTGACTGAGCAGCGGAGCCGCCGCTGCCCACTTCATAAACGATCGACGGCTGGATTTCATAACCTGCATTGCAAAACCTCCAGGATTAGTTGCCTACTCTTCATCTTCATGCAAAGGAACGCGCGCTCGAACCGCCAGAATATAAGCCTTCGCCCCCGGTTTGTTTTGGTTGTAAAAGCCGACCGTGCAATTGGGACGGAAGTAATAAGCATCCCCCGGTTTCGCAGGATAGCGGCCTGCGACACCGTCCATTCCGCTGCCGGCAACCATTTCGCCCTGGCCATCGATCACCAGATAGATTTCCTCCGCCGCCTCGTGATGGTGCGGCCAGTTCGTGCCTCCGGGCGTGAAGTCCATCCAGAAAAAACTGTCCATCACGTAGGCCTCATCAATCAAGTCCCGCTTCCCACTGCGCAAACCCCCCAGAAGTTTGTACAAAACCGAATTGGGGTGACCGCTGACCGTCTCCTCTTTGGCATCTTCGAGGTTAGCAATCTTCGGATGAGGCATCGCAGTGCCGATCGAAATCGATTTCGGGATTTTGAACCCCATGACCAGCAGCCGCACCAGCTGGTCCGAACTGTTGGAAATCGAATGTTTCACTCCCGGAGGCAAGTACGTGAAGTCATGCTTGCGGAGCGCCTGTGTCTGATCTTCGTAATGCAGCAAGCCGATACCTTCGACGACAAAATAGATTTCCTCCTGGCGGTCGTAGGTTACGGTCTGGCAATTCCCGCGAGCGTCCAGGGTAACTTCGCCGAACCGAGTCACCGTTTGAAGAGATCGATTGTCCTTGTCCCCCTCCCCGAACATCGGCCGGTAATGGCAAGTTTGAGAGCTGAGCTCGGCTTTCGCCTCTACCAGCTCGGGAACGTAACGATGCAGCCAAGTGGGATCGATCGGCCGGTCTTGCGCCCGGAGCCCTTGTGCCAGCAACAGGGATAACAGCAGCAATTTCAGGGCTCGCGATTCCACAATAGATTTCATTCTCGCCCAGCCTTCAATCCTGGGCATGAGGCTCCTCATCCTTTCCTGAGTGGGCCTCGCGCAAGATGTAGCCGACTAAATCATCAAGCTCAGCGCTGCTGAGCCGGTGCGCATAATCAACTGGCATGGGATCTCCGGTTTTCCTTTGCACCGAGACCAGGCTCGATTTCATAAGCAAATAAAATCGGCCATCTCCGTCCTGCAGTTGCAAGGAAGCGTTGTCTTCGTTGCGAATCGTGCCCACGAACTTTCGGCCATCCCGTCCCATTGCGGTCGCGGTCTCCTGCTGCGCTCCGCTCGGCCGCAGAATCGCATCGCGAATCTCGTTCGCTGGATGATCTCGCGCAAACCCTGCCAGGTCTCCGGCGACGAACTGACCTCGGTCTACGATCTGGTGACAAGCTGAGCAACCGGCTTTTCCGAAGAAGAGATCTTTACCCCGCACCGGATCACCCGGAGCGGAGTCCACGGCGGACTTGCCTTGCAAGAAGCGCAAATAAGCAACGACCGCCCGACCACCTTCCTGGCCAATACTGGGGAAACTTGGCATGCCTTCTTCCGGAATCCCATCGTGAATCAAGCTGAGCAGTGCCTCATCCGAGAGCCCTCTCACTGTGGGCCGGCGGACGATATCCGGCGCGTGCTCACCTCCGAGGCCGTCGAGTCCATGGCAAGTCGTGCATTTCGCCTCGAAAATGTTCTTCCCTTGGGATGAGTTCGGGTTCTGGCAAAGGACATTGCCGATTGCGCCGAAAAGCATGAAGATCAACCCAAACACGGGAACGATTGGCCAGGTCAAATCGCTCTTTTCATAATCCACGTCGAAAGACACTTTCGCAGGGAGTGGCAGCACCAACGGTCAACCTGATATACCACAGATTCTGCTTGACGCAAATCAAATTATTGCGTTTGATTGGTTTTCATTTCGTTCCGTGAAAACGCGCATACGCCCTGGAACGCTGCCCTGAAGGGGCGGCGGCGCGATGCGAACTCTGATCCTTCACGGGACATGTATCATGGCAGCGCAGATTCAGAAAGAGGATTCAGAAAGAGGACATGATGCGGCGCTACGCGGTGGCCTTGCTTCTTTCGTTGTTGTACCTGAACCTTGCATCAGCCCACGCTAAACCTGAGCCGAGTCAGCCGAGTTCGTCGTGTCGCGTCGAGGCCTCGAATTACAAGGGTTGGAGCGCACAGGAGCTTTCCAACCGCTGGCTTAAACTGGAAGTCGTACCGCAAAATGGCGGACGACTGATGCAGGTGATCTTCGCCGGACATTCTTTCCTCTTCGTGAATCCCAAGTACGAAGGAAAATATCTGCCGCCCGACCCATCGCGGTGGTTTAACTACGGAGGCGACAAGCTCTGGCTCCTGCCCGAGGGAAATGACAACGAACAGGAGTGGGTAGGCAATTCCGATCTGATCGACGACGGTCCCTACAGCTTTCGAAAGCTTTCGGAAGGTCAGCAGTGCGAAATCGAGCTGATTGGCCCCGCCGATCCGCAGACCGGGATTCAAATCCGCCGCACGATTCACCTCGACGCCGATTCTCCGCGAATCCGTTTTCACGCCACCATGCAAAACAAATCGGGGCACGTCATCGAGTGGTCCATGCAATCCGTTTCGCAATACAACACCGCCGACGCGTCCGCGCCGACGCGAAGAAACCAAAATTTCTGGACCTTCACCCCGGCGAATCCATCCAGCAGCTATCTCAACCGTTACCACGTGCGCTTCGGTCCGGCAGAGAATCCAGCTGTCTCCGTCCGGGACGATGGTCTCTTCGCGCTGCACTACGTCCACCTTGCCGCCGAATTGTGGCTCGACTCGACAGCCGGCTGGCTCGCGGTTGTTGATGGCGACAGCCGCTATGCCATGGTCGAGCGCTTCCGCTACGAAAAGAACGAGACCTATCCCGGCAAGGCTTCGGTGATTTTTTGGATGAATGGCCCCGAGACAAGGCTGAATCCCGAGGGTGAGCCTTCGCTGACTTCCGGCGGCGATGGAATTCCTATTTATCTCGAAGCCGAGATCAATAGCCCGCTCGTCCAGTTGCGACCGGGCGAGACTCGCGACCTCGACACGGAATGGTTCCCCACCCGCGCCGGCAGCGAGTTCCACGGCGTTGAGGACGCTGGCATTGTGGTGCGTCCTCTGCAGGCTACGCGCTTGGAAAGTGGCCACATCCGCCTCTCGGGCTCATTCGGAGTTTTCTTCGCGGGGCGGCTGATCGCTCATCTCTACAACGAACACGGCGCCAGCGTGGGGACCATGCCTCTGACCCAGGCAGACCCCACAGAGCTTGTCGTGTTGGAGACGGAGTTAACCCCTCCCGCAAAGTCCTCCCGCATCTCCCTTCATCTCGAAGACTCGAACGGCCTGGACCGTGGCGCTCTTCAGGAAGTTCAAGTGAGCGAGCCCGAGAATCACTGACTCGAGAAGCAATGACCCGAGAATCACTGAAATGAAATCATTCAAGAAAGAATTCATCGTGGCCGCGTTGGCCGCCGTCAGTCTGTTCTGTTCTGCCGTCGCTGGACAACAAAAGGCACAACAGAAGGCACAACAGAAGGCACAACAAGGTCAGGCTCCCGTCATTGCCGACGTGAACGTGAGCCCGGACGACCTCCTTACCCAGCCTCCCGCAGCCAACTGGACGTCCTATAACGGCGACTATACCGGCCGCCGCTACAGCGCCTTGCACCAGATCACTGCGGCGAATGTTGCGGGCCTTCGCGCAGCGTGGATCTTTCATGCTTCGAATTCCGAAAGGCTCGAAGTGACGCCCGTTGTCGTCAGAGGGCTAATGTTCGTTACCGCGGCCAACGATGTATCGGCGCTCGATGCCCGCACCGGCCGGGTTATCTGGCATCACCAGCGGCCGGTGAGCGCAGGCTTGCTCGATGACGCCGCGGCTCATAAAAACCGCGGCGTCGGAGTCTGGCGAAACTTCGTCTACATGGAAACCGATGATGCTCACTTGCTTTGTCTCGACGCCCGCACCGGACGCCTGCTGTGGGACGCGATGTACGCAGACAAGGCAAAACACTACGGTGCAACCAGCGCTCCGCTGATCGTAAAAGACGAAGTGATCGTGGGAACCTCGGGCGGTGATTCTGGCGTGCGCGGTTTCGTATCAGCTTACGATGCTGTGACCGGCAAACCGAAATGGCGTTTCTGGACCATTCCCGGCCCGGGTGAATTCGGCTCCTCCAGCTGGCCCGGCGATTCCTACCTCCACGCCGGGGCCACCACGTGGATGCCCGGTACCTACGACCCTAAACTCGACACTGTGTATTGGACGACGAGCAACGCGGCACCCGATTTCGTCGGAGACTCCCGCCCCGGCGACGACCTCTACACTGCCTGCGTCCTGGCTCTGAACCCAAACACCGGTGCGTTGAAGTGGTACTTCCAGTTCACTCCCCACGACCTGTACGACTACGACGCCAACGAAACGCCCGTGCTACTGAGTGCGAAAGTAGACGGTCGAATGCGTGATTTGCTGGTCCAGGCCAATCGCAACGGATTTCTTTACGTCCTCGACCGGACCGACGGAAAGTTCCTCAAGGCGACACCATTTGTGAAAAAGCTGGACTGGGCCAAGGGAATCGATGCCTCAGGCCGCCCCATCCTGTCAGGAAAAATACCCACCGACGAGGGCACGCAAATCTGTCCGAGTGTCGACGGAGCCACGAATTGGTTTTCGCCTTCCTACAATCCCGTCACTGGATTGTTCTACGTCATGGCGCTGGAGAGTTGCAGCGTCTTTTTCGCGCACCCGCAGGAGTTTGTGCAGGGCCAGACTTTTTACGATACAGGCACGAAGCTTGCGCCCGATGATCATGCTCAAAAAGTCCTGCTGGCATACTCCGTGCCCGAAGGGAAAATCGTTTGGCGCTATCCCCTGGTCGGCCGGGGCAACTCCTGGGGCGGGACGCTGACCACGGCGGGTGACTTGGTGTTTTTCGGGGACGACACCGGTGCGCTCGAAGCGGTTGAAGCGCGGACCGGCCGCACACTCTGGCAATTCAACACCGGCCAGTCCATGCACGCTTCACCCATGAGTTATGCAGTCGACGGAACCCAATACGTAGCTATCGCTGCGGGCAGCGATGTGATCAGCTTCGCGCTTCCTCACGAATGAATTCGTACGAATTCGACTCATGCTGGTTCGAATCACGCTGATTCGAATCTCAAGCTAAATTCGAAATCAAAACGTCCTCTGTCACGAAAAAGAGGATGAGTGGCGAGCCCACTCGGCAATCGCTTCGCAATCCTGTAGACTCGTAACCTGAAAGAAATGCAACTTCGGGCTGGGAACCAACTAACGAGGTCCTAACGAGCGCCCGGCCACGAAAAACACATTGGTGAGAATATGCGACAGCAAATTCTGTATTTCATTGCGGCAAGCATCCTATGTTGCCTGAGCGTGTCCGGCGCGCAAGCCCAGTCCGACGCCGCAAAAGTCTTCAAGACGAATTGCACGTTGTGTCATGCGGACGATGGCAGCGGTAGTTCACCGACAGGCAAGGCCATGAAGGCCAAGGACCTGCGATCCGACGAAGTTCAAAAGCAAACCGACGCCGCGCTGGCTGAAGTGATCACCAAGGGCAGAGGGAAAATGCCGGCGTTTGGCACCAAGATCAAGCCCGACGGCGTGGCGAGTTTGGTGGCTTACATCCGAAGCATTGCGCTTAAGAAATAACACCTCGCCAAGCCAAGGGGCTTGAGCAACGACTGATGGCCTGACTCAAGACGTGAGGCATCGCATGTTCGAAGGCGCAGCAGATTCAGAATCCGCGACCGCAAAACCCTCACCATCTGAATCCTCTCTCAAAAGCAGGCGCTCGTTTCTCGGAGTGCTGCTGGGGCTGGGCTCGCTCTTTGTGGGCGCTCTTCTCGCCGTGCCCCTCATTCGATTTGCGCTATTCCCGTTGCTGCGGAGGACGACTGAACTTAAGGGTTCACCCGTGGGAGAACTCAGCGAGTTTTCTCAGTTGGCCGAGCCCGCGATGCGCATTATTCAGATTGAACAGGTAGATGGCTGGCGTAAAGCGATATCGGAAAAGGCAGTCTATGTGACCAAGGACGGTCAGGGACAGCTCCGCGTTCTCACTTCCATCTGTCCGCACCTGGGTTGCACCGTCCCCTGGAACAAGGAGAAAAAACAGTTTGTCTGCCCCTGCCACGGCGCCACCTTTGCCGCCGACGGAACTCGCGTCAGCGGTCCCTCGCTGCGGGGGATGGACACTCTCGAAACCTCGGTTCAGGACGGCCAACTGATGGTGCGATTCCAATACTTCCGGCAACTCGTTTCCGATAAGGAAGTCATAGGTTGAGAGCGAATGCACTCGACACATCCTACTGAAGGCGGTTCTTCCTTGCGACGGGAGTCCGGAGCATGGGGATGGCTGAACCGCCGCACGGGCCTGGATGATTTGCTGCGCAGCGCTCTCGATGAACCCATCCCCGGTGGCGCACGGTTCGCCTACATCTTCGGCTCCGGGCTGCTCTTCATTTTTATTTTGCAGGTGATCACCGGAATATTTCTCGCCCTGTACTACGTTCCCTCCGCCGATCACGCCCACACGACCGTCGCTTACATCACCAAGGCGGTGACGGCTGGATCTTTTCTCCGCAGCCTGCACGCCTACGGCGCCAGCGCGATGGTCATTGTTTTATTCCTGCACCTCTCGCAAACCTACATCTACGGATCGTACAAAGGGAGGCGCGAGCTTCTTTGGCTCTCCGGTTGCGTTCTCTTCGGCCTGGTCCTCGCCATGGCCTTCACCGGCTACCTGCTGCCCTGGGACCAGAGGGCGTATTTCGCCACTGCCGTAGGAACCAACGCCATCAGCGAAGTTCCCTGGATAGGTGAGAGCCTTAAGCGCCTCGTCCGAGGCGGCACGGACATGGGCACACTCACAATCTCCCGGTTTTTCGTGGCTCATGTTTTCTTTGTTCCAGCCTGCATCTTTGCCCTTGTGGCATCGCACATTTTCCTGTTCCGCAAAGCTGGCGCCGCCGGTCCGGTCAATGAAGATCCTTACCATCCCAGCCAGGACGTGGAACTTTTTTACCCGCGCCAGGTGCTGATGGATTTGTCGCTGACAGCGCTTCTGATCGCTGGTCTTGGCTTGCTGTGTTTTTTCGTGCCCATGCAACTGGGCCCACCTGCCAACCCGGCGGATGCGCAGTACGTGCCGCGCCCAGAGTGGTATTATCTGCCCATATTTCAATGGCTGAAATACTGGCACGGGTCAGCCGCGATTATCGGAGTGCTTGTCATTCCGACGCTCCTGGTCCTGGCGGTACTTGCACTTCCTTTTCTGGATCGCAGCGTCGAGCGGCGCCCGTGGAAACGTCCGATAGCGATGGCAGCCTACGCGTTCGTGGTGTTCTCGCTGGTGGGCCTCGGTCTCCGCAGCCAGTATTTGGATCGGCACGACCCCGGAGTGGCCCAACAACTGGCGAAGCAGAAGGCGGAAGAAGCTGAGTACGCGAGCAAGTCCTTTGAGCCAGAACTTTCTGCCGCATCGCTGACGGCAGCAAATGCGACGCTCGCAGACCCGCTAGCCGCGAAAGGAAAAACCGTCTTCGAAGGGCAATCGTGCAATGCCTGCCATGGAGATGGCGGAGTCGGTACGGCCGCAGCCCCACCGCTGGTCGGCGTAAAAGCAAAATTCTCGCCTGACCAGCTAGCCGAACTTTTCAAACATCCCACTGCAAAGATGAACGCGGGCGGCATGCCTCCCATCGATCTTCCGCCAGATGATTTGAAGGCGTTGATCGCCTACGTGGAGAGTCTCAAGTAAATTAAGGCTTCCTGCTCAAATGAAACCCGCGTCAGGAATTCGGAGCGATCAGATCGCAAGCTTCCGGCTGCGACGTCATCATCTGTTGGATGCCGCGCCCGAAGATCAAGATGCGGTCTCAATCTGTCGCGATATGTGCGGCGTGCAGGCGCAGGTCATGTCGGCCGCGTATCTTCAGCTTTGGACGCGCAACCACACCATCACGCGGGCGCAGATTGAACACACGCTGTGGAAGACTCGCACTCTGGTCAAGACGTCGCTCATGCGCCAGACCCTGCATCTCATTCCCACCGACGAATTCCCGCTCTACATCGCTGCCCTCCGACCAAGCCGGTTCGCCCAGGCGATGCGCGTCATGGAGAGATGTGGCATTACGCGCGATGAGAGCGCAGCACTCATCCCCCTGATCATGGAGACCCTCTCTGCCGGGCCACTTAGCAGGCCCGCTATCGCCGCCGCCATTCGTCCCAAAGCAAGCAAGCGAGTGCGTTTCTGGATGGAAAACTCCTGGAGCCTGGTTCGCCTCCCCGTGGCAGAGGGATTGATCTGTTACGGCCGGGGTGAGGGCAACGCAATCGTTTTCATACGCGTCGACCATTGGCTGCCGAAGCTGAAGCTCGAGCTGATGTCCTCGACGGAGGCGCAGGGCGCTCTCCTCCGAAAATACCTTCGCGCCTATGGCCCGGCTACGCTGACTGACTTTTCGCACTGGGCGGGCATCCCGATGCAGGAGGTAAGACCACTGCGCGCCTTGCTCGAACCCGAAGTGGCAGAGATCTCCGGCGACAAGAAGAATTGTCTTCTGCTCCGCGAGGACGTAGAAGTTCTAAACAACAGCGCTGTGGCAAAAGGCTCGATTCGCCTGCTGCCCCTCTTCGATTCCTATCTACTCGCTCATCGAGAGAAAGACCACTTATTGAGCCCAAAACACTATAAGCGCGTCTATCGCAATCAAGGTTGGATCTCGCCGGTGGTGCTTATCAACGGCGCGATCGCGGGCGTATGGTCTCACAAACTTCAAGGCAAAAGGCTGCTGGTAAATATTGAGCCATTCGGCAAGCTCTCCAAGAAAGAACGCGCCGGAATTGAGCGCGAGGCCGAGCGCCTCGCGCTTTTCTTCGAAAGCGAACTCGACTTCCAGTTTGTCTGAGAAACGCCGCCTTTGCAACATGCCCAGGATTTGCTTTTGTTGCGGCCTCATATGAGGATAGTTGTGCATGATCGTGAACTTCGCCGAGCGGGCGCACAATCACAACTGGGAACTCGACCCGGTCACCCGCTCCCTGCTCGACACCGATTTCTATAAGCTGCTGATGCTGCAGTTTATCTGGAAGCATTACCCGAAGACGCGAGTGCAGTTCACGCTCTTCAATCGCTCGTCCAGCGGCCCTGTGGACACCTTCGCCCACGAAGAACTGATCGAGCAACTGGATCACGCGCGACGAGTCCGCTTCCGCAGGTCTGAACTGGTCTGGCTCGCGGGCAACACGTTCTTTGGCCGCCGCGGAATCTTTGAACCCGCCTTCCTGGAATGGCTCGAACGCGACTTCCGATTGTCAGACTACGAGCTCTCGGTGAAGGACGGCCACTTTCATCTGTCTTTCGACGGTTTCTGGACCGACACCACCATGTGGGAACTCTATTCGCTTTCCATCATCAATGAGCTGCGGACCCGGGCGAATCTGAAGACGCTGAGTGAGTTCGGCCTCGATATCCTGTTCGCCAAAGCCAAGACCAAACTGTGGAACAAGATCGAGCGCTTGCGTGGAGTTCCCGATCTCCGCGTCGCCGATTTTGGAACCCGCCGCCGCCACAGTTTCCTCTGGCAGGAATATGTGGTCGAAGCCATGGCGGCGAATCTGGAGAGCGCCTTCACCGGAACCTCGAACGCCTTCCTCGCCCACAAACACGACCTTGAGGCCATTGGTACCAATGCGCATGAGCTCCCCATGGTCCTCGCCGCGCTGGTGCCGCCGGATGATGATCAGGCCCTGAAAGCTTCGCAGTATCATGTCCTCGAGTTGTGGCAGAAAACGTACGACGGCGCTCTCCGCATCATGCTGCCCGACACGTTCGGTACCACGCAATTCCTCGAAGGTGCTCCGGACTGGGCCGCCGATTGGACGGGCCAGCGCATTGACAGCAAGGACCCTTATATAGCCGGCGATGAATATATCGAATGGCTGAAGGCCCGCGGCCGCGATCCCCGCGAGAAACTGATCATCGCCTCCGACGCACTCGACGTCGACGACATTCTCGGCTTGCATGCCTATTTCGGTGGAGCTCTGGCCAGCGGGCTTACCGTCAAAGATTTTCGCAGCGCTGCCGACTTCCATGATCGGCGCAAGTGGACTCCCGGCCGTCGCATCCGCTTCAGCGCCGGTTGGGGCACCCTGCTTACCAATGATTTTCGCGGCTGCGATCCCAGCGGCGACGGAGGGTTCGATCCCATTAGCTTGATCAGCAAGGTGTCCAGCGTCGAAGGGCGCCCGGCTGTGAAGCTTTCCGATAATTATGCGAAAGCGCTCGGCCCGCCTGTGGAAATCGAACGCTACCGCCACGTCTTCGGAACGGTGGGAGTTAGTAACATTCCAGTGATCGCGTAACGCACTGATCTTAAAGAAGTTACTGGACTGAGGGAGGGCCCCCACTTTCTGCCTGGTAATGGCACACACGAGCCATATACGAGTTTGCCGTACTGCGATAGTCTCGTTCTTGAGCAGCACTTGGGGGAGGGCTGATCAACAGACGTCCCAAGACTCATAACGAGTCTGGGGCGTTTTGTTTTGCGCTGAAATCGTCTTCTCTCCGATTGTTGACAGCCTGCCCAGAGGCGCTCGCAGGGCGTACGCAGGAATACGGCGAAACCCCTAGGCATGAGGATGCGCCAGGTAATGCTGCCGCAACAGATCCTTCCCATAATCGTTCCCATTCGGAGTCCTCACCACGCAGTGGATGTGTTGCTGCGTCGGCACCTTGGGATCGCTTGCAAACTTCGCCAGATTCGCCGGCCGCTGATGATCGAATTCAATCAGAATCACCGGACTCTGCACCCGGTAATAGAACGCGCTATCCGGCTTCGACTCCCCGATCCACGCAAACCAGGTATTCTCGATGTGCCGGTCCACCTCATCCATCTTCACCCGCGTATGCCCGTCGTCCAGGTTGCCAACATAAAGCTGAATCAGATCACGCAACCTCCGCCGCGCCCCGTCCGGTAGCTCTTTCGCCCGCAAGCCAGCATAATCCAGCACCACGTTGTCTTTAAAAGCCTCGGTTAAATTGTTATTGCCCGTCTTCGAGAAACTAAGCACAGCCTGTTTGCGCTGATCCTCCGGCAGGCCCATCAGCATTCCTAATCCATCGTTCTGCTCCTGCTGAAGAATCGTCACTCCTTTATATTTCCCGGAGGTGGCCCGCACCGGCTCCGATCCCACAAACAGCGGCGTCATCACCACCTGATCGCCCAGCACAAAATAATTGATAATCGCGTGATGCCCCTGCAACTGCCATCCCCACGGCTCGCTCGCCGATGGCCTGCCGAAAATCGAAATGAAATAAAGCCATTCCCCCAGGAACACGTGCTCCTCGGCGAGCTCCGCCAGGGTCTCATTCAACCGCATAATGTTGCGCGTTAGCTCGAAACCCCTCGCGCTCAGCGACACTCGCATCAGCCCAAAGGCCGCCTCGCGTTGCGCATCGCTCATCTCGGCAAAACCGATTCCCGGCCGCGGATAAAAATGCTGGTTCATCCACTTCCGCCACTGCACGTCTTCCACCGGAAACATGGTTCTCGCGAGTTGCACTCCTGTCAGCGTGGCGATGAATTTCTCCGCCGCATTCCGCACGGGCTCAGCGGAAACTCCACTCGGCGATATTTCAAACAGCCCGGACTCGACCTTGCCATCCGCCGTAATCCCCTTGAACGGATCCGCCAGCCCTTCCTTCTCATAATTCTCCGACATCTGCCGGAAGCGCTCTGCCGTCTCCGCCGGCGTCTGAGGCTGCGTCTGCCCCAATGCCCACGGCGCAGTCACCGCCGCCGAAACCAGCGACGCCAGAAAATCCCGCCGCGTCGGCCCGCCCATCCCAGAGTCCGAATGCTTGTGCGAATGCGTATGTCCATGCTCGTGGCCATGCGGATGATGATGCGGAGCCTGTTCCATATCCAAGCCCTCCTCAACAGTCGCCGACGATATCACGCCGCCAAGATCGCTGCAAATGTCTGCACATCCAGCAAGCTGCTGCGACTGCAAGAGGCAAGGCGCCTCACGTCATCGAAGGTAATGGACCCGGTACTGCGAGTCAGCACGTGAGCTATTTAAGCGCTTCTCAGCTCAGCACAGAATACCGCCGCGTCTTCGGCGGCGCGCCGACAGGGACATCGCCAGATTGCGTGTCAGGAGGCTGGACTTCTGGCCTGACCGTCAGGAGTTATTGACGATAACAGCGACAGCAAAGACCCTCAATGAGCGTAACGGCGATGTCTCGCCAATTGACGCCCTAGATTCCCTTTGTTCCCTATTCCGGCTCGGTGATTCGATGGAGGTTCCTATGTCGTCTTCGACGTGCTTTCTTCCTGTTCTGTTCCTTTCGCGCAAGCTGCGAATCCGTTCCCTGCTGCTGGCGGTCACGTTGGCAGCCTACGTTCCTTGTGCGGCTGGCGCGAGCCATTCCCACTCCCTGACCCCGGACGCAGCTTCGTCGGTCGACCAAGCCGTCCGCGCGTTCATGCAAACCGTCTCCCATTCCGTCACCCAGGATGGCCCTATGGCTTGGGCCAAGTATTTCGATGCGAGTCCCGCATTCTTTATGGCAGTCAATGGCCAGATGGTCTTCCCGAATAGTGCTGCGGCACAGGAAGGTACTCGCAAGTTTGCCCAAACCATCCGTCACATTGAATTGAAATGGGGAGATGATTTGCGCGTCGATCCGCTCACCAACTCGTTCGCCGTGGTCGCGGTCTCATGGCACGAGATTCAAGTCGACACCGCCGGCCACAGCGTTACCGAAACGGGATACTTTACGGGACTTGCAGAGTACCGCGAGGGACGATGGCAGTTCCGCGACGCTCACTGGTCTTCACCAGTTTCCTCCCAATAGTCCCCAGATCAACGAGTTGGATTTGTAAGAGACGATAACTGTTTTAATCAGCGTTTACGCTCAAACCGCCTCCGGCGGGGTCAATGAGTGAAATCGCGATTTATCAACAGCTATTCCCTTTTTTCAAGATCGCACCCGGACCGGACTACGCGTGGTGGCCATCGCGGATGCCGCTAAACGAAACGGGGCAGGCGCGAGGCTCTCCGGAGAATCGTCGTGTCTCCGCCGCAAAGAAACGCTCCTGCCTCGCCATTCATGAAACTTTGGCGCGCCCTAAGGCCACGGGCCGCTGGTTCACGGAATCTGCACTTTTGTCTTGTGAGACCTGAGGCGACTCGTCCGGCGGTTGTTCGTCCCGCCGCGTCGACGTTTTCATCCACACGGCGCGATTTGGGGTGGGGTCAACTTCCAGATGAAAAATATCAAAGCGATTGTAGTGCCCGACGATATCGTGCATCAGCTTCTGCTCGATGCTGTCAGCAATATCGATCTCGGCCACGACCATACCCTCGCCTCCCTCAACCGCGTCGGCCAGCAGTTCGCCGTTCGGACCCACGATCATCGATACTGGGGCGGGCACCGCACACAGTAATTCCTTCATCGTGGAATCTCCCTGCGCGAGTTGCTCAATGGCATCAGCGTCCAGCGCGCATGACGCAACCACATTGAATACTTTCCCCTCGAACGCATGGGCGGCTGAGCGAATCCGGATCGCGTCGCTCAGATTGTATTTGTGAGCACCGCCACCGGGGCGGTGGAAGGGCCATGCCGGTGGATAAGTCGCTATATGCACTTGTTCGCCTTGCGCCAGCAGCGCGAAACGCGCCAGAGTATTGGTATTCTCTCCGCAGATGAGGGTGCCGACCCGGCCGATGTCGGTCTCCTCGGGACGCAGATACGCCGCGTCTCCATTGGCCCAGGTGAGCTTCTCCGCCCATGTGGGCACGAGCTTGCGATGGCGGTTCAGCAGCCTACCGTCACGATCGAACAGAAGGTTGGTGTTGAAAAGCGTCCCCATGCTGATCGAACCCTTCTCCGTAATGCCGACCGATAGGATCACCCGGTGCCGCTTAGCGATCTCGCCCAGCCTCCTGGTGTGCGCTCCCGGAACCTCCACCGCATTCTCAAACAGTCTGCGGCAGAATCCGTGCTGGTCCATCGGAGCATAGATCAGGTTCCACAGCGGGAACGCTGGAATGAAGGACTCCCCAAACACGATCAGCTCGGCGCCGGCGTCAACGGCCTTGTGAACCAGCGTTTCCAACTTGTCGATCGTGGCGTCACGGTCAAGAAATACAGGAGCCGCTTGCACCGCGGCGGCGCGGAACTTCGGATATGTGTCGCCTGGCATGATAACTTTGCCCCCTCGACCTTACGCCAACGTTCTTGCCTCAGTCAGCATGCAGGTCCCGGCCCCTGGCTTCCTGCACGCAGCACATTCCGATAACAAAGCTGAGAGAGACGACTATTACCGGATACCAGAGACCGTAGTAGATGTTGCCCGTCGCAACCACCAGACTGAACGCCACGGCCGGCAGCAGTCCTCCGATCCAACCCACCCCCGCATGGTAAGGGATTGACAACGCCGTGTAGCGAATTCGCGTGGGAAACATCTCCACCAGAGCAGCAGCCTGCGGAGCATAGCCCATCGCCGCCAGCGCAATCAGCGCCGTTAGCAACACAAGGATCATGGCGATGTTCATCTGAGTCGGATCGGCGCGAGAGGGATAAGTGGCTGCCTTGAGTGCGCTCTGGATCGCCTGGGCATCAAATCCCGTCAGCGCGCCCGAACCGACCTTGATCTCGATGCCGGACCCAGCCGGTAAGCTCGAATTGGCGTAAGGCACACCCATCTTTGAAAGCAAGGCTTTGACTTTATCGCAATCGCTGGAGTTTTTTCTTCGGCCGACAGGATCGAACTGGAATCCGCATGTGCGGGGATCCGCCGCCACCACGACAGGGTTGGCGCGCGCGGCCCTCGCGAGTTGAGGATTGGCATAATGCGTCAATCCCTTGAACAGCGGAATCAGAAGCAGAGCGGCAATCAGCATCCCTGCCATCATCAGGGGTTTTCTTCCCACACGGTCGGAGAGCCATCCGAAGAGAATATAAAAGGGACTGCCCAATACCAAAGCCGCGCCCACCAGCAGATTCGCGGTCATGGAATCCACGCGCAACGACTGAATGAGGAAAAACAGAGCGTAGAATTGCGCCGTGTACCAGACCGCGGTCATTCCGGTAACCATACCCGCGAAAGCCACCAGCACCTTGCGAAGATTCTCCTTCTTCCCAAAAACTTCCTGAAGCGGGGCTCGAGATAGCTTGCCTTGGCTCTTGGCATGGAGAAAAGCTCGAGACTCCTTCATGGAAAGACGAATCCAAAGCGATACACCGAGCAGCACCGAGGAGAACCAAAACGGAATTCGCCATCCCCAAACGTCAAAAGCTGACTTGGTCGCGAGCCGGCAGCACAGGGTGACCACGAGAGAGAGCAATACACCAAGCGTCGCTGTGGCTTGAATCCAACTCGTGTAATAGCCCCGTTGGTCGGCCGGCGCCTGCTCGGCTACATACACCGCTGCGCCGCCGTACTCGCCGCCCAGAGCGAGCCCCTGTAACAGGCGCAGGCTAATCAGCAGGATCGGCGCGGTGATGCCGATGCGCGAATATCCCGGCAGCAATCCCACTGTGAGAGTGGTCAGTCCCATCAGGAACATGGTCATCAGAAAGGTGTACTTGCGCCCCACCAGATCTCCGAGGCGGCCGAAAAAAGCCCCGCCAAATGGGCGGACGACGAATCCCACCCCAAACGCCAGAAGGGCGAACAGGAACCCGGTGGTCTCATCCACCCCGGAGAAGAATTGCTTCGAGATAGTCGCCGCCAGGGAACCGTACAAGAAAAAGTCGTACCACTCGAAGATGGTTCCGAGTGACGCGGCTAAGATCACCTTCCGTTCGACGGTGAGGATCGTCGGGAACGAACCGGTGGTGACTAATGGGAAAGAATGTGTTTCCACAGTCCACTCCTCAATCACAATGCGGGTGCGAGAGCTTAAAGCCGATGCATTAAGTAAGCTGGAATCCCCAAGGCTGGTGCTACAGGCACCTCACAATACGCTTACCCCCGATAGACAGCAACTTGTTTTTCCTGGAGCCCCGGCTACTGGGCGGATGACGGGCGAACCGGAAGTAACTGTGTTAACAGGCGTTTGCATTCACTGACCCGTTACATCCGCCGGCCCACTTCTCGCTGACTTTGCGAGAAAGCCTGCCGTGAGCGAAGCCGAAGGGCAGGCTCCCGCGGAAATCCACAGATCGTTGTGACATCCAACCTTGTCTAGGCCGCGTCATTCGCGCGATCATGGTCGAGGCCGTGACGGTTGGCACAAGCCAGCTCGATCCCAAGGATCGTCTCAGAAGCTCTTTGATATCAAGATTTTGCCCGCAACTGATTGAGCCAAATAGATCAGTTGTAATTTTGGTGCTAATCCAATGATTCCAATAGATCGGGGGGAGGGGGGTATACCGGGTTTCTGGCTCTTGCGAGATTCACGAAGGCATCCCAGCGAACTTTATTTTCGGGCGAAATCCACCACGCGAAGCGGCGCAGACTAGCTCATTATTCGATCCCCAGTTGTCGCTGGATCTGCTCCAGCGACGCGCCTTTCGTCTCCGGAACCATCGTCTTTACCCAGATAAGCTGGAGCACCATCATGCCGGCAAAGAACGAGAAAACGTAGCCGATTGGAAAGGAGGAGACCATCTTCGGGAAGAAGGTAGTGAGCAAGGCGGCAAAGATCCAATGCGTGCCGCAGCCCAGGCTCTGGCCCTCCGCGCGATGCCGATTGGGAAATATTTCTGAGATGAAAACCCAAATCACCGCTCCCTGGCCAATCGCGTGCGCGGCGATGAAAGCGAAGATGCAAACCGGCACAATCACGAAGTGACCCGTAAAGAAGCCCCATGCGACCATGCCAAGCGAAGTGATGTAGCCAACCGAGCCGATATAAAGAAGAGTGCGCCGGCCGAGCCGGTCAATCAGCCAGAGTCCGACAAAAGTGAAAACCAGATTCGTGATGCCGATGCCGATCGATTGCAGCAGTGCCGCTTTCGCGCCCAGGCCGGCAAGTTCGAAGATGCGGGGCGCAAAATACAAGATCGCATTGATGCCGGACATTTGATTGAAGAAGGCAATCAGAATGGCGAGCAGAATTGGCTTTCGAAGTCGCATCGTCCAGAAATGTCCGGAGGACGATTTTTGTTCCGATGCGGTTGCCGCCATAATCTCGTCGGCCTCGGCCGCGAGCTGTGTCTTCGAGGCCTCGGGCTCGATGCGTTGCAGCACTTCGAGAGCAGCCGGGCGGTCCCCCTTGCGGCTAAGCAGCCAACGCGGACTTTCAGGCAGGCCAAAACACAACGCAGCATAGATCAGCGATGGAAACGCAGCCGCGCCCAGCATCCAGCGCCATGCATTCTCGCCGATCCCTGCCAGCAGAGCATTCGATACGTAAGCGATCAGGATGCCAAAGACAATGTTGAACTGGAACATGCCCGCAAGCAGGCCGCGGTGCTTGGGCGGTGCGATCTCCGAGATATACATCGGCGCGACTACAGTCGAGATGCCAATGCCCAACCCGCCGATCACTCGCGCGATGATGAAGACGGCGACGTTCGGCGCCAGGCCTGAGCCTACCGCACCCACAAAATATAGAACGCCAATCCACAGCAGCGTGGCTTTGCGTCCGAATCGGTCAGCCGGCCATCCACCAAGCAGCGCACCAACGACGGTGCCATAAAGTGCCGAAGCCATGGCAATGCCGTGCAGTCCCGGACTTAGGCCCCAAAGCGTCTGAATCGTTTTCTCGGCGCCGGAAATGACAACCGTGTCAAAACCGAAGAGAAATCCCGCGAGTGCCGATGTCAGCGACCAGAAGAAGATGCGACCATTCATAGTTGAAGAACTACCCAATGTACCTAAATACCCAGAACTGAGACGCGTGTTACAAACCAAAGCGGAATGCGCGGTACTAGCTACTAGGTACTGCCTTTCGTCAGCGGATATCCCTTCTCGCGCCAGTCGCGGATGCCGCCGTCCATGGAAATGACGTGCGTGTACCCCATCTTCTGCAGATTGTCAGCGGCCAACGCCGAGCGGAATCCGCCGCCGCAGTAAAGCACGATCTCCGCGCCCAGATCGGGCACGCGAGCCTCAATGTCGCGCTCAATTATGCCTTTACCCAGATGAATCGCGCTCGGAAGATGATCCTTGGCAAATTCGCTCTCTTCCCGCACGTCGACCAGAACGAACTTCTCGCCACGATCCAGCTTCTTCTTCACTTCCTCAACATTGGTTTCGCGCACGCGCTTCTTGGTGTCGTCCACGATCTTCAGAAAGCGGGGAGAATGTTGGTGGGCCATGAAGGTTTCCTTTCCCAGTTACTTGACGACAAACATCCTACCAAGTGCTGCCCGATTGTGCATCGAGGAGGTCCGGGCCGGAAGCTCGAGAGCCGCCTTCTCGGTTAGCATGAACAAGTGAGATCGAATGCATCAACGCGGAAGATCGGCCTCGCACGCGTCTTGTCGAAGCTGGGCTACTGTTCGCGATCTCGGGCGGCTGAGATAATTCGCGCCGGACGCGTCACCCTGAACGGAAAGACTCGGAGCAATCCAGAGACGCGGTTTCGGGGAAGCGTGACCAAATTGCGGTCGATGGCAAACTGGTTGAGCCGCAGGAGAAGATCTATCTCATGATGAACAAGCCGCGCGGTGTGGTGACGACGGCATCGGATGAAAAGGGCCGAAGCACGGTATACACAGTGCTGGATGCGAAGCCCTGGGTTGCACCAGTGGGCCGATTGGATAAAGCAAGCGAGGGTTTGCTGTTGTTGACGAACGATTCCGAGTGGGGCGCGCGCATTATTGCGCCGGAAACGCATTTGGACAAGACCTACCATGTGCAGTTGGGGACGGTCTCGGATGAGGAGTTTGTCCAGGCGCTGGTTCGCGGAGTGAAGCAGAAAGACGAGGAAGTGTTGCGCGCGAAGCAGGCCCGCCACCTGCGTGCCGGACAGAAAACCTGCTGGCTTGAAATTGTTCTGGATAAGGGCAAGAACCGCCAGATCCGTCGGATGATGGAGGCGATGGGAGTGGAAGTATTGCGGCTGGTGCGCGTGACCATTGGACCGCTGCAATTGGGCGATCTCGCGAGAGGCGAATACCGTCCACTGACCGGCTACGAAAAGCGAACGCTCGATCGTGCGATGCGAGGTCGCTCATGAACGAGCTGATCTTCCTTCCTGCCGTACACATGGCAGAGCAAGTCCGAAAGAAGAAAATCTCCCCAGTCGAACTCGTTAATGCGCACCTGGCTCAGATCGAAAGGCTGAACCCAAAACTAAACGCATTTGTGCACGTGGATACGGAGCGGGCTCGGCGGGCGGCTCAGGAAGCCGAGATCGCCGTCATGCCTGAAGAGACGTTCGGCCCTCTGCACGGTGTTCCCATCAGCATCAAGAGCTCTCTGGCAGTAGCGGGAATGCGTTGCGAGTCGGGAACCCGCCGGCGCGCTGGGTTTGTGCCTGCTCAAGATGCGCCGCTGGTGGCGCGTTTGCGGGCTGCGGGCGCGATCGTGCTGGGCGTAACCAACACTCCGGAACTGCTCATGGCGTGGGAAACCGATAACCTGCTCTATGGCCGTACCAACAACCCGTGGGATTTGGAACGCACTCCCGGGGGCTCAAGCGGAGGCGAAGCGGCGGCGATTGCGGCGGGGATGTCCGCTGGCGGCGTGGGCAGCGACGGTGGAGGGTCGATTCGCGTGCCGGCTCACTTCAGCGGCATCTGTGGCTTGAAGCCGACACCGGGCCGCATTCCTGCGACCGGGCACTATCCTGTATCCGCCGGACCGTTCGCATTGATCGGCGTCGTCGGTCCGATGGCGCGCACCGTCGCCGATTTGAAAGTTCTGTTCGAGGTGATGCAAGGGCCCGATGTCGGCGACACCTGCGCAGCCCCGGTGCCTTTGCGCTGGCCAAGTGAAGATGAAACCAGAAAGTTGAGAGTCGGTCATTTCGAAGACGATGGCCGCACGCCGGTCACGGCAGAAACACGCGCTGCTGTGCGCACAGCGGCACAAGCCTTGCGCAGCGCGGGATTTCAAGTGGAGCACTTCCAGCCGGAAGGACTCGAGGAAGCACGCCTACTCTGGCACAAGGTCTTCGTGGTCGCTGGAGGGATGCTGCTGCGGCCGATGTTCAAGGGAAGGGAATCAGACCTCAGTCCGATGCTGAAGCAGTTTCTGGAATGGTCCGCCGCCGAGCCCGCGCTCACCGGCGAAACTCTGCTTGAAGTCTGGATCCAGCGCGACGAGCTCCGGGCGCGGTTTCTGCGGCAGATGCAGCGGTACTCCATCCTCTTGTGCCCGGCAGCGGCGATCCCAGCATTTCGTCACGGGGAACGCAGTTGGCGGGTTGATGGTCAAACAGTCAACTATCTCGATGCCTGGAGCTACGCGGAATTTTTCAACTTGCTGGGCAATCCGACCGTTGTGGTTCCCGCAGGCCGTTCGCCGGAAGGCCTGCCCATCGGAGTGCAGCTCGTCGGGCGGCCGTGGGAGGAGGAGCAGTTGCTTTCCGTCGCCGCTGCAATCGAGAAGCAATGCGGCGCCTGGAGGATTCCACCGATTGCGTGAAGCATCTCGATCCCCGATAGTATTTTTGCACTATTTCCTCAGCGCACAGGCCTACGTAACTTGGTTTGGCATGCGATTTCAGTCAGTGTGATCGAAATCTGCCGTTGTTAGCGTTCGACGGTTTATGATGCGAGAAAATTCATCGTCCGGAGGTTTCGCCGGCCGGGCTTTGTCTTGGCTGCTGCCCTTTCTGGTGATTTCGGCCGCATACCTCTATACCTTCCCGCAACCCAGCATTTTCTATGCCGGTGTGGTGCTATTACACGCGCTCGGCGGAGTGCTTACCGCAATTCTCCTGATTCCAGCCTTCTTTCGTATTCTGCGGGAAGGAAGCTTTGTTGCCCGCGCCGGATGGTTGCTGGTCGCGGCGGGCGCTGTCCTCGGGATCATACTCATCAAGACCGGCACGCCGCGTACCGAGTGGAAGTGGCTTTACTTCCACATCGTCATCTCGCTCATCGGAGTTGGCCTTCTGATCGCCGACAAGCTGGGCCGGTGCGGATGGTTGTCTGCGAATGCCGCAACCTCTGTTCTGCGCATTGCAATCTGCCTGGTCCTACTCGCCGGAATCGCCTATGGCGCGCAGTATGTGCGGGAGGGTTGGCAGACACGAGGCCGCATCGAGAATCCCGCCATGCCGCCCGACAACATGAACGGCGAAGGCGATGGGCCCGAGGGCGCGTTCTTCCCCAGTTCGGCGCAGGTTTACGGCAAGCAGAAAATTCCCAGCAAGTTCTTCATGGAGTCCGATTCCTGCAAGCGTTGCCACGAAGACATTTACAACCAGTGGTTCAGTTCGGCGCATCATTTTTCTTCGTTCAACAATCAGTGGTATCGCAAGTCGATCGAATACATGCAGGATACGATCGGCACCAAGCCTTCGAAATGGTGCGGTGGATGTCACGATCCGGCCGTGCTGTACGCCGGGCTGATGGATACGCCGATCAAGCAGATCGTGAATCGACCCGAATCGCAGGCTGGGCTCGGCTGTATGATGTGCCACTCCATCGCCAACGTGAAAAGCACGATGGGCCAGGGCGATTTTTACCTGGAGTATCCCAAGCTGCACGAGTTGGCGGCCACGCAGAATCCCGTGGCGCGCTCGCTGCACGATTTCCTGATCCGGTTGAATCCTGAGCCGCACCGCCGCGTCTTCCTCAAGCCGTTCATGCGAACGCAGACCGCAGAATTCTGCTCCACCTGCCACAAGGTGCACCTCGACGTGCCGGTGAATCACTACCGCTGGTTTCGCGGCTTCAATGAGTACGACAACTGGCAGGCCAGCGGAGTGTCCGGACAAGGTGCGCGGTCGTTCTACTATCCGCCCAAGCCGCAACAGTGCGCGGATTGCCACATGCCCGCGGAGCCTTCGAAGGACGCCGGAAACATCAACGGATTTGTACACTCGCACCGCTTCCCGGGAGCGAATACGGCACTGCCCACGGCGAATGAAGATGCTGCCCAACTGAAACTCACCGAGGCATTTCTGAAGAGCGGCGCTCTTACGGTGGACATTTTTGCGCTATCGCCCGCGCAGCCACTGTTGCAGCCCGTAATGAAAACGGGTGCGACCGGTCAATCGGAGCTGGCAACGACGTTCGCGGTGGGCGAAGAAGCGGAAATCAAAATCGCTCCGGCTGCGGGCGGAGAAGTTGCGCCGGTCACGGCTCCGTTGAACCTGGTGAAGCCCGCGTTGCGGCGGGGCGATACCGTGCGCGTGGATGTAGTGGTGCGCACCAAGAAGGTTGGCCACTTTTTCCCCGGAGGCACGGTCGACGCCTACGACACCTGGCTCGAACTGAAGGGCACCGACGACAAAGGCCAGACTATCTTTTGGAGCGGGATGGTGGAAGGTGATGGCAAAGGTCCCGTGGAGAAAGGCGCGCACTTTTATCGCTCGCTCCAGGTCGATGCCCACGGCAATCCCATTAACAAGCGCAATGCCTGGGCTACGAGAGCTGTGGTGTATGTGCGGCTCATCCCTCCGGGCGCGGCCGACACCGTGCATTACCGCGTGTCGATTCCTGAGAATGCCGGCAACAAGATCACGCTGCACGCGCGCTTGTGCTACCGCAAGTTCTCGTGGTGGGGGACGCAGTTTTCTTTTGTAGGCGAGCCCGACGAGAAATCAGGCCGCGAGGTGACACCCGATTACGACGATCGTCCGTTTGTGTTTACCAAGTCGATCAAAGGAGTGTCAGCCCGGGAAGAAAGAATTCCCGACCTTCCCATCGTCACGGTAGCGGAGAACGAAGTGACGCTGCCGGTGCTCGCCCACAACGCGGCTGTCTCCGAACCAAAGACCATCGTGCGTAAAGAAGAATGGCAGCGCTGGAACGATTACGGAATTGGCTTGTTTCTGCAGGGCGATCTCAAGGGCGCGGCGGCGGCATTCCAGAAGGTGACGGAGGCGGATCCGAACAATCCCGATGGCTGGGTGAATATCGGACGTTGCGCAGTGCAGGAAGGCGACATGGAGCGCGCCCGCGCCGTGCTCGAGAAAGCTCTGGCCCTTGCTCCGAATCTGGCGCGGGCCAACTTTTTCTATGCCCGAGTTCTGCGCGCTGACGGCAATTATGACGGTGCGGCTGCGCGTCTGCGGATTGTTCTCGGCCAGTATCCGCGTGACCGGGTCGCGCTTAACGATCTGGGGCGGATTCTTTTCCTGCAGCGCAAGTACACCGAAGCAGTGAAGATGCTGCAGTCCGTGTTAACGATCGATCCGGAAGATTTGCAGGCGCACTATAACCTGATGCTTTGCTACAACGGTTTGGGTGACGAAAAGCTTGCCAAGGAGCACGAGGCACGGTACCTGCGCTTCAAAGCGGATGAGTCTTCGCAGGCGATCACCGGACCCTATCGCCAGTCGCATCCGGAGGACAACAACGAGAGGCAGGCAATTCATGAGCATGTCTCCGTGCCGCTGCCTGGGCTCACGAGCCATGTGGGGACAGCCGCCTCGGCTGTCCGGTGGGGCAAAGCCCGGCTCAACTCGGCCGTTGCCACAGGAGCATCCCGATGACCCGGACACGGAAATCCTTGAGATTGTTTTGTGCCTCGGCGTCTACGTGGTTATTAGTTTTCTGGCTGACTACGGCGACCCAAGCACAAGTTCACTTTCGCGATGTCACCGCCCAATCGGGAATTCACTTCACCCACAACAACGGCGCGTTCGGGAAAAAGTGGCTGCCGGAAACCATGGGTCCAGGCTGCGCTTTTATTGACTATGACAATGACGGCTATCCTGACATTCTCTTGGTAAACGGTGAAGACTGGCCTGGGCACCCTCACGCGGGACCGACAACTCCAAAGCTATACCACAACAATCACGACGGAACCTTTACTGATGTAACCCGCAAGGCCGGATTGGCCGTGCCGATGTTCGGACTGGGAGTCGCCGTCGGCGACTACGACAACGACGGCTTCGACGATATCTTCATTACGGCGTTAGGACAAAGCCATCTCTTCCACAACAACGGCAATGGCACGTTCACTGACGTCACGAAGTCCGCCGGCCTGTGGGGGCCGAGCGAGTTTTCGACCAGCGCCGCGTGGATCGATTACGATCGCGACGGCAAACTCGATCTTGTGGTCGCAAACTACGTGCAGTGGACCGAGCAGGGCGATCTCTATTGCACGCTCGATGGCGCGCACAAGTCTTATTGCACGCCGGAGTCGTACAAAGGAACTTCTGTGCGACTGTGGCACAACCTCGGCGGCGGCAAGTTTGAAGACGCTACGCAAAAAGCCGCCCTCGGCGATTCAACCTCTAAAAGCCTGGGCGTCGCCATCCTCGATTACAACGGCGATGGCTGGCCCGATATCCTGATTGCTAACGATACCCAGCCCAACAAGCTTTACCTGAACAAGAAAGACGGAACCTTCGAAGAGCGAGGCGTGCCCTCCGGTATAGGGTTCAGCGAAGATGGCGTGGCGCGCGCGGGCATGGGCGTGGATGCCGCCGACTACGACCGCAGCGGGCACGCGAGCGTGATCATCAGCAATTTCGCTAATCAGATGGTTTCGCTCTATCACAACGAGGGGAACGGCCTATTCGTGGATGAGGCTCCGCAATCTGAAGTGGGACGCGCCACGCTGGTTACGCTCGGCTTCGGCTGCTTCTTCTTCGATTACGACAACGATGGCTGGCCCGACATTTTCGTCGCCGATGGCCACATCGAAGACCAGATCGAACGGGTGCAGAAGCGCGTGAGCTACGCCGAGCCTGCGCACTTGTTTCACAACCTGGGCGGAGGCAAGTTCCAGGAAGTAACGTCGCAGATGGGTCCGGCGTTTGCTGCTCCGAGAGTGGCGCGGGGCGCGGCCTACGCCGATATTGAGAACGACGGGTTTCTGGATGTTCTGGTCACCACCAACGCCGGCCCGGCTTACTTATTTCACAACGAGGGTGGGACGAACAAAAGTCTGCGTATAAAACTCGTGGGAACAAAATCAAATCGAGACGGCATCGGCGCAGTGGTGCAAGTAACGTCAGCGAGCGACAAACAGGCGAAGATGCTGCGCTCCGGCTCGAGCTATCTTTCGCAGAGCGAATTGGTGCTTACCTTCGGCTTGGGCACGCAAACCAAGACCGACATCGTTGAGGTTCGATGGCCTAGTGGCCAGGTGGATAAGCTCTCGAACCTCAGCGCCGGGCAGACGGTGACCGTCGAGGAAGGCAAAGGTGTCGTTGCGAACCGCCCCTACGGCAAGGCCATATCCGCGCCCATAAAATAACTCTGTCATTCCGAGGAGCGAATGCGACGAGGTATCTGCTGTCCTTTGCGCCGCCACGGAAGCAGGTTTCCGATTAACCGTGTGTTCGTTCTGCCCTCTGTGGTTAAATCTTTAGTCGAATGACTCCCCGAATTTCAGCAGCTCTAGCCGGCATGTTCCTGACGGCGTTTGGCCTGTTCGCGACTACCCCACAAACTCAGCCGAAGGCGAATCCGGTTGAGGCCGCGCGCCAGAACAATCTCGGCGCTGCTTACATGAACCAGCAGCTCTTCGAGAAAGGACTCAAGTGCTTCCGGCAAGCGGCGGGACTTGATCCCAAGTTGACGATCGCGCGGCTGAATGAAGGCATCGCGCTTCTGAATCTGCAGAAGATCGATGAAGCCAAGGCCGCGTTGCAAGACGCGCTCAAGCAGGATCCTAACAATCCGAACGCGTGGTACAACCTGGGCCTGCTTGCGAAGAACACCGGTGATGCTCAGGCCGCGATTGATGCTTTTCAGCACGTGGTCGAACTCGATGCCAACGATGCCGACACCTGGTATTTCCTGGGCTCGTCCTACGTCCAGGCTAAACAGTTTCCGCAGGCGATTGAGGCCTTCCAGCACGCACTGCAACTCAACCCGCTGCACGCCTCCGCCGAGTTCGGATTGGCTCGCGCTTATCAGCAGTCGGCCGACGTCGATCACGCCCGCGAGCACTTGAAGAAGTTCCAGTACATCACGCAAAACAAACTCGGCGCGGCGGTGAGCCTGGCTTACGGCGAGCAGGGGCAATATTCGCGCGCTGTCGAATCGGCATCGGCGGTGTTGAAGGCGCCTGCACAGATTAAGGTGCGGTTTGTGGATGTGACGCGGGAAGCGGGGATTGTGTCGAGGGCATCCGATAACTCTGATTTCAACCAACAACTCGGTCCTGGGGCTTGCTTCCTCGACTATGACAATGACGGCAAGATCGATATCTTCGTCGCGGACGATGGTGCGCAGGGCGGCATGTCGCTTTATCACAATCTCGGTAATGGCAAGTTTGAGGATGTTACCAAGAAGGCTGGTATAGATCCGCGTTTGCACGGACTTGGCTGCACGGCCGGCGATTACGACAACGACGGCTGGACCGATATCGCGGTTAGCAGGAATGACGGTGTGCTCCTGTTTCATAACGAGAAGAATGGCACGTTCAAAGAGAAGGTTGGCTCCGGTGACGCAAACATTGGGGCTAACGACCTCAACCTCGGTCTGACATTCATTGACTACGATCACGACGGCGATCTCGACTTACTCGTCACCCGCAGCGGTGACAAGGCTGAGTGGGGAGATATGTTCCGAAATAATGGAGACGGAACTTTTACCAATGTGTCCGAACAGCTAGGTTTTTGGGGCATGGGCTCCTCCGGCGGAGAGGGCGCAATCGGAACGGATTACAACAACGATCGAGCGGTGGACATCTTGGTTCCCGGACTGGGGCCGAGTATTTTGCAGAATCCGAGGGAAGGAAAATTTCTGTTGCAAAAGCCGTGGTCCGCTGACATGCCTGCGCCGGTAAGAGGCGCAGCCGTTCTCGACTTCGACCATGACGGTTGGATGGATACGGCCTTCACTCACTCCGGGTGGGCGAACGGGAAAAGCGTAAGCCTCTGGCGGAACGATAAGGGTAAGAAGTTCGATCCGGTTGAGTTTCCAAAGGTCGAGTGGCGTAACGTTTGGGGCATTGCCGCCATCGACTACGACAACGACGGCTGGGTCGATCTTGTCGCCGTCGGTGAAACCAAAGAAGGCAAGGGCGAGGTGCGGCTGTTCCGCAATCTTGGGGCGGATGGTTTCAAGGATGTCACGGCCGAAGTTGGTCTCGACAAGATTCAACTCAAAGAGCCGCGCGCGATCATCACCGGCGATTACGATGGCAACGGCGCGACCGATCTGCTGATCACGCAGAATCACGGGCCCGCTGTGCTGCTGCGCAATGAAGGCGGCAATCAGAATCACTGGCTGCGGCTTTCGCTCAAGGGATTGGCCGACAACAAGAGCGCCATCGGCACCAAGGTGGAAGTGTTTGCGGGCGGAAACCGGCAGAAGTTTGAGATTGCCGGCTCGAACGGATACCTGGGGCAGAATTCGACCGACATCGTGGTCGGCCTGGGCGATTCTAAAGAGGCTGACATCGTGCGCATGCTTTGGCCTACAGGTGTGTTGCAGGATGAAATCCAAGTTGCGGGCGACCGGCAGCAGAACATCACCGAGATCGACCGTCGCGGCAGTTCCTGTCCTACGCTGTTTGTTTGGAATGGCGAGCGCTACGAACTGGTTGCAGACATGCTCGGCGCCGGCGTGGTCGGACATTGGGTTGGGCCCGGGCAGCGCGACGTTCCGCGTCCCGTCGAGTACATCAAGATCGATCGCAACGCCATTCGAGAGAAAGATGGCAAGCTCAGCTTCCGCTTTATGGAGCCGCTGGAGGAAGCCGTCTATCTCGATCAGGTGCGGGTGCTGGCGGTCGATCATCCGGCCGATCTTGAGGTCTATCCCAACGAATATTTCGCTTCCAACCCGCCGTATCCGGAATTCAAGGTGGTGGTGAGCAAAGCCAAAGACGCGCAGCCGCCCGCGGGCGCTTGGGATGAGCACGGCCACGATGTGTTGCCCGATCTGCTCGCGCATCGTTACTTCGGCGATTTTGCGTTGACGCGGTTTCAGGGTTTTGCGCAGCCGCACAGCCTGGTCCTCGATCTGGGCGAGGCTTACCGCGGGGGCCCGTTGTGGCTGCTGCTGCATGGCGAAGTCGAATACTTTTCGGCAAACAGCATGTACGCGGCGTCGCAAGCCGGCGTGCAGGCGATTTCTCCGTATGTGGAAGCGCTGGCTGGAAATGAGAAAGACAGGAACGGCAAGTGGGTGCGCGTGATCAATGACATGGGATTTCCCGCCGGCGGGCCGCGCACGATGACCGCCGATCTCACGGGCAAGCTGCCGGCGGGGACACAGAAGATTCGCATCACGACCAATCTGCAGATTTATTGGGACAGCATTCTGATCGATCGAGCAGCGCAGGATGCTGGCGTGCGCCAGACGCCGGTGCCGTTAGTGCGTGCAAATCTAGGTTTCCACGGATTCCCGCTGAAGATCGAAGGCACTCCTCCGGGGAACGTGCAGTACGTCTACGAGAAGGTGAGTGCGACCGGCCCCTACACGCGTCCCATGGGAACCTACACGCGCTACGGCGATGTCTTGCCGCTGCTTACGGCGCTCGATGATCAGTTGGTCGTATTCGGCTCGGGGGATGAAGTGCGGCTCGACTTTGATCCATCGAAATTGCCGGCGCTGCCGCAGGGCTGGGTGCGCGATTACTTCTTCGCGGCCTATGGCTATGAGAAAGACATGGATTTCTATGCCGCGGAAGGCAACTTCGTCGCTCCGCTGCCCTTCCTGAAGATGGGCGACTATCCATATCCGCCGGGGCAGTCGTTCCCGCCCGACGACGCGCACGTGAACTATCTTCTCGAATACAACACTCGACACATGTCAGGAAATGAGCAGCGCGGGTATTGGTTCGATTACGAACCTAAGTGAGTCCAGGCTGAAGGCTAGAGAATCGTTTTAGTATTTGACAATTAACGCCCTCCATAATCCAATAGGCGGACCCATGGAAATTACTCCTGCTGTCTCTGTGTCGTCCGCCCCGCGCCTGCGCCGCACGCTTACACTTTGGGACCTGATTCTTTACGGCGTGATCGTGATTCAGCCGGTTGCGCCCATGTCGGTGTTTGGCGTGCTCAGCAATCGTGGCCGTGGTCACGTTGTGACCACGATTCTGATCGCCATGGTCGCGATGCTTTTTACAGCGATCAGCTATGGGCGGATGGCGCGGGCGTATCCCAGCGCTGGTTCGGCGTTTACTTATGTGGGGCAGGAAATCAACCCCGCGCTTGGCTATGTAACCGGTTGGAGCATGGTCATGGATTACCTTCTTAATCCCATGATCTGCATTATCTGGATCAGCCAGCAGGCGCATGTGTTCGCACCCGGAGTCTCGTACGCTGCTTGGGCGGTTATTTTCGCGTTGATGTTTACGGCTTTGAATGTGCAAGGCGTGAAAACTTCAGCTCGGGTGAATACGGCGCTGGCTGCGGGAATGGGAGTGGTGATTGCGATCTTTTTTGTAGCGGCGGCTCGCTATATTTTCGGACATCCTCATGATGGTTCGGCGTTCTTTACGCGGCCCTTTTACGATCCCGCGAGTTGGAATACGAAAGCGGTGCTGGGTGGCACCTCGGTTGCTGTGCTGACCTACATCGGTTTTGACGGCATCTCTACGCTCTCGGAAGAAGCCGAGAATCCGCGGCGAAACATTTTGCTGGCGACGGTGCTGGTCTGTGTGGTGATCGGGATCCTATCGGCCTTCCAGGTGTATGCGGCTCAGCTTATCTGGCCGGCCTCCGAACCGTATCCGAACATGGACACGGCTTTTACCTTCGTGGCGGGACGCGCCTGGGCGCCGCTGTTTGCCATTGTAGGGTTCACGCTGGTGGTGGCGAATTTTGGTTCGGGCATGGGCGCGCAACTGGGTGCGGCGCGGCTGCTTTATGGCATGGGACGCAGTAATGCTTTGCCGAAGTCATTCTTTGGCGCGGTTGATGCCAAGCGGCACGTGCCCCGCAACAACGTCCTGTTTGTGGGGGCGCTCGCACTGGCCGGTGCATTTCTGCTTCCCGCACTGGCCGGTGCAACCACCGGCTATGATCTGGGCGCGAACCTGCTCAACTTCGGCGCGCTGATCGCCTTCATGGGTGTTAATGCTGCGGCATTCGTCCGCTACTATTTGCATGAGCCGGAAAAGAAGTTTGGCAATCTGGCTCCGCCGGTTCTGGGCTTCATCATCTGTTTTTTTCTCTGGATTAGTCTGAGCCAGAAGGCGCTGGTCTTTGGGGCGATCTGGATGGCGGTGGGAATCGCCATCGGCGCGTGGAAGACCAAGGGGTTTCGAGGCAATCTGGTCGACTTCGAATTGCCGCCGGACGAATAAGGCCATCGGAGTGTAAATGCTAGGCTCGATCGACATCGTGGCGTTCGTTCCTACCAAGGACTTTGAGAAGGCGAGAGCCTTTTATGAAGGCGTGCTGGGGCTGCGCTTTGTCAAGAATGACGGTTTCGCGATGGTGCTGGATGCGAATGGGATCAAGGTGCGGGTGGCGAAGGCGCAGTTCACGCCGGCTCCGTTCACTATTCTGGGGTGGCAAGTGCTGGACATCGAGAAAATGGTGGCGGGGCTGCAGGTGAAAGGTGTGCAGTTCGAGAGGTTTGGTTTTTTCGAGCAAGATGCGCTCGGAATATGGACCGCGCCTAGCGGGGACAAGGTGGCGTGGTTCAGGGATCCCGACGGTAATGTTTTGTCGGTGTCACAGCATGCGTGAGTGAAATTAGCTGTGGGAAAAACTTGGAGTTCAGAGCGTGGTGCAGAAGCGCCGCGCTTTGCTTTGCTCGGCGGGACTGCCGAGGCGGCTGTCCCTACATAAGCATCTTCGACCCAAACTCTTGCTGCACGTTCCAGCCGCTTACCTCTATTGCTGGTTTCGCCGTGCCCAGTTCGCTGGCGCGGTAGGTGGCGGATACTTCGCGCTTCTCGCCGGGCAATAGAGAAATGTAGTTGTCTTCCCAGACTACGGGCAGAATCTCTTCTCCCTTCACGCCTTTGTCCACTTTCAGGCGCACGAAGAAGGCCAGATTGTTGCTTGGATTTTCTATCGTCACGTGGGTGACGGAGTCTTCGCCCTTGAGTTCGGTATGCTGGGTAACTTTAAGCTTTACCTTGGGCAGTTGCGCCAGCGCGGTGTAGTCGGCGAAGGAGTCAGTTGGGGTCATCCACCACGTGCTCTTCGCCCAGTCTAGGGTCTCAGGTTTGGTGGAGAGCCAGTAGAAATTGGAACCTACCAGAGTGCCACCTGCGTTTTCCAGCCGCAAGACCAGGAAGTATGTGGGGCTGAGATCCGCAACATCAGGCAGGGTGAAAATCTTTGCGGTGCTGTCGGGGGGCGCGTCGAGCTTGTTCTCCTGGGAAAACTTTTCGGTCATGTCCAGGTTGTAAATCTTTGTGGTGAGCTTCAGGCCGTCGGCATCTTCATACTGGCTGCTGACCACCCAGATCGAATGATCGTCGTAACCATAGACCGGATGAAGTGCTTCCATGGCGCGCTTGGCGCCGAAATAGCCGCCGGCGGGGCGCAGGTAGTAATCGTAGAGATGCCAGATCATCGAAGGCCAGGCGTTGTTGAGCATCCACTGAATTACGCCGGTCGACTGGTATTTGTTGCGGCTGTAGGCCTCGTACATGGCGCGCACGCCTTCGTAAGTCTGCAGCTGCGATTTGGCGGCGAAGTCTTCCGCGCTGTCTGATTTGCCGTAGCGGTTGGCGAGGGCATCGCTGAAGACCTTGATGGTCTTAAATTCTCCGCCGCCGGCGTGGTAGTTCCAGACCTCGTCGATGGGCCACAGGTGATCTTTTCCGACCATGGCGCGAATGCTTTCGAGGGGCGGGACGGCGGGTCCCATGCTGGTTTCGCTGTTGAAGCCGTAGGCGCCGCCGCAGCCGCCGGGATTGCATAGCTTGCGGTTGGGCTGGCCGGCGGGAGTGTCCTGTTCCCAATAGCTCGGAGCTATGTATTCGTACGGTCCTGACATCTTGACGCCGCTGTTTCCAGTGACGGTCGTCGGCTTGCCAGTGGCGGATGAAACTACGGGATTCGGCCACAGGAGCTGCTTTTCGATGTCGAGGTACATCTGTTCGACGTCGGGCGGGGGCGGGTTGTCACTGCCATTCAGCCACATTACCAGGCTGGGATGGCTGCGCAGGCGGTAGATCTGATCGCGCAGGGACTGCTGGGCGATTTCGAAATCCTGCGGCTTCCAGCGCGTCCAGCGCTCCCAGAAGTCGCAGCAGCACCAGCCGGCCATCACCAAAACTCCCTCGTGGTCGGCGATGTCGAAGAACTCCTGGGTTTCGAGTTTGCCTTCGAGGCGGACGGTGTTCAATCCCATATCGCGGACGTAACGGAATTCGTCGTGCAAGCGCTGCGAGTTTTCGCGGAGCATCATGTCGGGGGTCCAGCCGCCGCCGCGGATCAAGATGTTCTTGCCATTGATGTGGAAGGCGCGGCCGCCGGTGGCGTTTATTTCCGAAGTTACCTGGCGAATGCCGAACTCGGTGGTGGAATGATCGCTGACGGTGCCTCCCACTTCGAACCGCATTTTCAGCGGGTAAAGATTCGGCTTGCCCATTTGCGCGGGCCACCACAGGCGCGGATTGGAGAAGACGAGTTGCGGAAACTGGTCAGGCGTGAAGGTGACGTCTTTGGATTCATTAGGGGCGAGTTCGACGTCCTGCTCGAAGGCGACGTGCTCGATCTGGCCTTTTAGTTTGCCCTTCACGGGCTGGCTGCTGCCGTTCTTGACTTGAGCGGTTACGGTGAGCTGCGCGGAATCGTTGGCGGGAAGGTCCAGCTTGGAGACGACTGTGGGATAGCGCAGCGCAACTGGGCCGCTAGTGCGTGAGGTAGACTTCGCGCCACAGGCCCATATTCTTGTCGGGAGGCGCGGGATTCCAATCGACGAAGGTGATGGCTAGATCGTTTTCCGTGGGGGCGAAGACCTGCACTGCCAGAATGTTTTCGCGGCCGGGTTTCACGGCATCGGTGACGTTGAATTCGTAGGTGCGCCAGGCTCCGGCGATGTTATCGGAGTTGGCGATCTGTTTTCCGTTGAGCCAGATGTTGGCGCGGTAGTTGATGCCCCTGAAATCCAGCCAGACGGTTTTTCCGGCGTAGGTCGCCGGCGTGGCGAACTGTTTGCGATACCACCAGGAGACGGCGTAGGGGCTATCCGTCTGCATGGCGATGTTGGAGAAATTTCCGCCGATGGGGTAGGTGACGCCGGGGAATTGGCGGAGGTTCATGGCGAAGAACGGATCGGGGAGGGTTTTGTCTTTGACCAGTGCGGCGACCACCGTCGTGGGTACCGTGGCGTCGTGCCATCCCTGGGGAACGAAAGCTGGGGTGGAAATGATCTCACCCTTGGCATCGACCTTGGCGGAGGATTGCAGTGTCCAATGCTCGCGGAGAGCCAGTTTGTCGGCGTGTGTGTCTGGGGCGGCGGGCTTGGACGCCGGAGTGTCTGCAGCCAGGAGGGAGTTCACACCTAGAAAAGAGAACAGCAACAACTGGGCTGCGAGTCGACTGGAGGAGGCTGGGCGTCTTTCTTTTGCTTTTGCGGAATTCATGTTGCTCCGTTGCGTGGCCAATTGGTTCACGCGTGAGTTCATTTCCGGCGACCTTGGTCGGGCACTAAGATGGATAACATTTCTATTGATACGTTTCAATAGGTGATTTGTCCGGGTCCCCGGAGGGGTGTCGCCGAGTTGGTACCGAAAAGCCGCAGAGTGCGAGCGGCTTAGCGCAAAGGCAGGTTGCGATGGGTCGCTTCGCTTCGCTCAGGATGACAAGCGTTTGAGGGACGGTTGATTAGTTTATAATTATTGATTCTACGCACACTTCCGGAGTGATAAGAAGATGATTCGATTTCTGCAAACTGAAGGACCGGTCAAGAAGATTGTACTGAGCGGACTGCTGCTGCTGATTTGCGGGGCTATGGCGATCGCCTTCGTCCCCGGCATCGGCAACAACGATACGCTTAGCAAACCGGGCGTGATTGCCAAAGTGAACGGCGAAGAGGTAACTGCCGAGCAGGTGCGGGAGACGGCACGCGAGATGGCGCAACAGCAGGCGCAGCAGTACGGCGCGCAGGCTTCCATGATTATGTCTTTTCTGATCTCGCAGGACACGCCGCGAGCTGCCGAGCAATTGATCGACAAACAGGCGTTGCTGGCGGATGCGCAGCGCATGGGGTTGAAGTCTTCGCCTCAGGAAGTAAAGGACGAACTGCAGCACGGCCGCTATGCCGGAGTCTTCTTTCCGGGAGGAAACTTCATCGGTGAGGCCGAGTACCAGAATCTGCTGCAGCAGCACAACCTCACGCCTGCGACTTTCGAAGACAGCGTGGGTAAGGAGATTGTGATCAGCAAGCTGCAGACGCTGATCACCGGCGGCGCGTCGGTGAGCGATGCGGCCATCCGCCAGGAGTTCGTCAAGCAGAATACGAAGGTGAAGTTTGATTATGCCGTGCTGAAGGAGGACGACATCAAGAAAGGTCTTCATCCCACAGTGGAGGAACTCAAGGCCTTTTACGACAGCCACCAGAAGAGCTTACGCGAACTCCATTCCCGAGAAGCGCAAGATCAAGTACGTGGTGCTCGACACGGCGAAAGTTCAGGCCGGAGTGCAAGTTACGCGCGACGATCTGCAGGCTTACTACAATCAGCATCGCGATCAGTATCGCGTGGCTGAACAGGCGAAAGTTAGCCACATCCTGATCAAGACGCCGCTTCCCGGGGCAGACGGCAAAGTGGATGAGAAGGGCGTGGCCGAGGCGCAGAAGCGGGCGGAAGATGTGCTGAAGCAACTCAAGGCTGGGGCGAAGTTCGAAGACCTGGCGAAAAAGTATTCCGAAGATCCAGGAAGCGCCAAGGAAGGCGGATCTCTAGGCTGGATCGGGAAGGGCCGGACGGTTCCGGAGTTTGAGAAAGCCGCGTTTTCACTGCCCAAGGGGCAAATCAGCGGCCTGGTGAAGAGCAGTTACGGTTTCCACATTATTCGGGTGGATGACCGGCAGGACGCGCACATGAAGACGCTCGATGAGGTTAAAGGCGAGATCGAGCCCATCGTGAAGCAGCAGAAGACGCAGGAGATTGCGCAGAAGCAAGCAGAAGATCTGCTGCAACAGGCCAAGACGCAGGGGTTGGATGCAGCGGCGGCGGCGAAGGGCGTACCGGTTACGACCTCGGATTTTTTTGGCCGCAGCGATCTGGTGCCTGGACTGGGGCCAGCGCCGCAGTTGATGGACGCTGTATTTGGCGCGGCGGAAAAGACGCCGCCGGAGATGGCTGCGACGTCGCAGGGCTTCGCGGTGTTCCAGTTGCTGGCGGTGAAGCCGCCGTCGACGCCTACGTTCGATGAGATTCGTGCGCGGGTGGAGGAGCAATTCAAGAGCGAGCGCTCGAGCCTTCTGCTGTCGCAGAAGACGCAGGAACTTTCCGATCGCGCGAAGACGGAACATGATCTGAAGAAGGCCGCAAAAGAGTTGGGCGCCACGGTGAAGACGAGCGATTTCGTGTTGCCCGATGGCCAGGTTCCGGATATTGGTTCGATGACCGGTCAGGCCTCGGTTGCATTCAGCATGAAACCGGGAGACATCAGCGGGCCGATCAACAGCGGAGTCAACGGAGTGGTGATTTCCGTAGTCGAAGTGCAGGCTCCAACGGAAGCGGACTTCGCGGCCAAGCGCGATCAGATTCGGGATATGCTGATGCAAGGCAAGCAGCAGGAGATCTTCGAGTTGTATGTGACTAACCTGCGCGGCCAGATGGAGAAGTCGGGCAAGATCAAGATCAACCAGGAAGAAATGAAGAACTTGACCCGTGCGGGAAGCGAGCCGGGGGCTTAGCAGACTGGTTCTGCGGTTGATGTATCTCTTATGAACTGCCATCCTGACGCCGACTACAGGCGCGGCGCAAGCAAGAACCAAAGATCCCTCGCTTCGCTCGGGATGATAGACATTTTTGAGTTAATTGGGAACTCTATTTAGGAATTCATACTCGGACTTCAAACTAGGAAACCAGGTAGTGATCGAGTTGCATGCCGTTTCCGCGCGCCGCAGGCATTTTGTTGCATCCCACGTCGTTGCCTTCGCGCGGCGGCATTGGTGATTTGGGGCCGGCCGCTTATTCGTTCGTCGATTCGCTGGCTTCGGCCCGCCAGGGGCTGTGGCAGGTTCTTCCGCTGGGTCCGCTAGGCTACGGCAATTCGCCTTATTCTTCCACCTCGGCGTTTGCCGGGAACCCGTTGCTGATCAGCCTGGAGCGTCTGGCCAGCCACGGCTGGATCGATCCAACAAAGATTTCCTCGCTTTCCTCCGACTCAGGTGCGGTCGAGTACGATCATGTGTTTGCCGAGAAGATGCCGCTGCTATTTGAGGCGGGGCGCAATTTTGTGACTACAGCTTCAGCGGGCGCGCACCAGCGTTTTGAACGCTTTTGCGCGGAGAACGCGTGGTGGCTGGACGATTTTGTTTTGTTCGATGCGCTGCGTGCGCGGCAGAAATTGGCGAGTTGGAACGAATGGCCGGCAGGGTTGGCGCAGCGTGAGCCGGGCGCGCTGGAGCGGGCGCGCAAGGAATTAGCCGGCAATCTGAAGATCCGCCGCGCGCTGCAGTTTGCCTTTTACGAGCAGTGGCAGGCGCTGCGACGGTATTGCTCGGAGCGCTCGATCCGCATCGTGGGCGACGTTGCCATCTTCGTGAATTACGACAGCGCCGACGTCTGGATGCACCGCGAACTCTTCAGGCTGAAGGAGAATCTTGAGCCGGAAGTGGTGTCTGGCGTGCCGCCGGACTTCTTTAGCAAAACCGGGCAACGCTGGGGCAATCCCCTTTACCACTGGGACGTGATGAAGGCAAAGGGATACGAGTGGTGGATCCAGCGCTTGCGCTGGGCGACGAGGCATTGCGACTACGTGCGACTGGATCACTTTCGCGGGTTCGACCAGTTCTGGGAGATTCCGGCAGCGGATCCGACGGCGATTAACGGGCGCTGGGTGGATGGTCCGCGAGACGACCTGTTTCTGAAGCTGCGTGAGGCGCTCGGCGGTTTGCCGTTCTTTGCGGAAGACCTGGGTTATATCACTCCGGAGGTTCATGCGTTGCGGAACCGGTTGCAGATGCCGGGAATCGCGGTGCTGCAATTTGGCTTTGGCGATGAAGGCGCGCGCATGTACTTGCCGCATCACGCCGCGGGCAAGGTCATTTATACGGGAACTCACGATAATGACACCACTGTGGGCTGGTTCCGGGCCGGCGCCGCCGATCACGAGCGGCGCAACGCGGAGGCCTACCTCGGTCGCTGCGACGATGGGATTCATTGGGCGTTCATTCGCGCGGCGCAAACTTCGGCCGCCGAGTTTGCCCTGATCCCGTTGCAGGATGTGCTGGGCTTGGGTAGCGAGGCTCGCATGAACACTCCTAGCTTGCACGGCGGGAATTGGAAGTGGCGGTTTGCTCCGGAGCAGTTTACAGGCGAATTGACCGCCAAGCTTGCCCACCTCGCCGAGGTGACGGATCGGTTGCCTCAGGCCTTTCCCGTCGTGCCGGATGAAGACTTCGCGGCCTGAGAGCGCTAGTTGCCTTCGCGGCAGGCCGGCGAGACCCTTCGACGTGCTCAGGGCAGACCGCCGGCGCTACTTAGCCCGCCGATTGTGAACGGTGTGTTAAGGCGCAGCAGACGCTTTGCGACTTAGGGCGGATCGTGTATAGAGATTACGGAGAATTTTCTTGGCGACGGAACCGATAATCGAAGCGCGAGCGATTGAGAAATCCTATCCCCAGCCGGACGGGACACGTATTCAGGTGGTGGGGCTCACGGACTTTGCCGTCGAGCCGGGAAAGATTATTGCGTTGCTGGGAGCGTCCGGTTGCGGCAAGTCTACGCTCCTCCGCATTCTGAGCGGGCTTTCGCAACCTTCGTCGGGCGCGCTGTTCTGGCATGGCAAACCGCTGGGCGGTGAATCGCCGAACGTAGCCATCGTCTTCCAGAGTTTCGCGCTATTTCCCTGGCTCACGGTACTGGAGAACGTGGAAGCTCCGCTGGAAGCGCGGGGCGTGGCTGCTGTGGAGCGGCGCAAACGGGCCCTGCGCATGCTGGATACCGTGGGCCTTGATGGTTTTGAGACGGCATATCCCAAAGAGCTTTCCGGCGGGATGAAGCAGCGCGTCGGCTTCGCGCGCGCGCTGGTGGTGGAACCGGAAGTCCTGTTCATGGATGAACCCTTCTCTGCCCTGGATGTACTGACGGCGGAAAATCTGCGGAACGAGTTGCTGGAACTGTGGCTTAGCAAGAAGATGCCGACCAGCGCGATCTTTATCGTGACGCACAACATCGAGGAGGCGGTGATGCTGGCGGACCGCATTGTGGTGCTGGGCCGGAACCCGGCACGCATCCGGGCGGATTTTAATGTGCGACTTCTGCATCCTCGCGACCGCAAGTCCGGCCGTTTTGTGGAACTGGTGGACTACATCTACAAAATCATGACCGAACCGGACGTCGACCACGCGCTGCCCGATCCGGAGAGCACAGGGGAGATTGTGGTGCCGCCGGGAGGGTTGAAGCGTGGCCAAGCGCCTGTGAAGACGAGCAAATACCAGATTCTGCCGCATGCCCGCGTGGGTGGGATCGCCGGCCTCGTCGAACTGCTACACGATCGCGGAGGGCGCGAAGATCTTTTTCGCCTGAGCGAAGAATTGGTCATGGACGTTCAAGACCTGCTGCCCATTCTTGAGGCCTGCCAGTTGTTGGGCTTCGCTCGTTTGAAGGAGGGCGACGTGCAACTCTCGGGGCAGGGGGTGAGGTTCGCTGATGCCGATATTCAAGCGCGCAAAGTTTTGTTCCGCGAGGCGGCGCTTGAACACGTCACCATCCTGAAGCAGATCGACAGCATTTTGAAACGGAAGTCCGACCACGCCATTAACGACGAATTCTTTCATGACATTCTTGATGAACACTTTTCCGAGGAGGAAGTGCAGCGCCAGTTTGACACCGCCACGAACTGGGGGCGCTATGCGGAGATTTTTGATTATGACCGGGAGAGTGGCCGGCTGGTGCAAACCGAAGCCGCGCAAACTGAGCCTGCGCCTTCCGAAACGGCGGCAAGCGTGCCGACCACACAGAATCACGGTTCGACTTCCACACCAAAGGCTTGATTTGTTTCGAATGAGGGGAAAGCCAGCGCATGAAGAAGAGCATCACGCTGCGGGGATTCTCGGCGTACCGGCTGTGGACGCAACTGCCGCGGATCGAAGTTTCGCGCTTGCCCGACGTCATCATGTTCGGCGCGGGGATTGCGCTGTTTTATGCCGTGGTGACGGTGGGGCACTCTTGGTTTGGACCATTCACGCCATCGGTTGAGATTTCGCGCAGCCTGCGAGCGCTGCCGGCCTACGCGGGTTACTCGCTGCTGCGCATTACGATCGCTTACGTATTTAGCTTGGGATTCGCTTTAGTGTACGGATATGTGGCGGCGTATAACCCGCGCGCCGAACGCTTCATGCTCCCGCTGCTGGACGTGCTGCAGTCGATCCCGGTACTGAGTTTTCTTCCCGGCGTGATGCTAGCCATGGTGGCGTTGTTTCCGGGGCGGCAGCTTGGAGTGGAACTGGGCGCAATTCTTCTGATTTTCACCGGCCAGGTGTGGAACATGGCCTTCAGCTTTTACGCTTCTCTGAAAAGCATTCCGAAAGATATGCGGGAAGCGGCGGAGATCTACCGCTTCAGTTGGTGGCAGCGCTTCACGCAGATGGAGTTGCCATTTTCGGCGATCGGACTGGTATGGAACTCGATGATGTCGGTGGCCGGGGGTTGGTTCGCGCTGATGGTGTGCGAAATGTTCGTGCTGGGGTCACGCGATTTTCGCCTGCCTGGTCTGGGTTCGTATCTGCAGACCGCGGCCAGCGCGGGCGACACGGCCTCGATGTTTTGGGGCGTTGCCACCATGGTGGCGGTGATTGTGTTGCTGGATCAGTTTGTGTGGCGGCCGGTGATCGCGTGGGCGGAGAAGTTCAAAGTCGAGCAAGTGGAGAGCACGGACGCTCCGCGATCGTGGGTGCTCAACCTAGTGCAGCATTCAAGTGGGCTGGCCCGGATTCGACAGAAGACGCTGCGGCCGCTGGGCGAACGGCTGCTGCTGTATTTTGCGCGGAAGCATGCGGAAGAAAGTCCGGAGGAGCCGGCTGCGGCTTGGCGGGAATGGCTGCTGCGCGGGCTGGCGGTGCTGGCGCTCGGCGGCATTGGCTACGGTGTGGTTCGGGTCGCGATTATTCTCAGCGGCGTGGGGAAGGCCGAATTGCATGCGACCGCCCTGGGCCTGGGCGCAACTTTCTTGCGAGTGAATCTTGCCTTGCTGATCGGCGCGTTGTGGACGATTCCGGCTGGTGTGGCGATCGGTTTTAATCCAAGACTGGCCCGCATTGCGCAACCACTGGCGCAGATTGCAGCCTCGGTGCCGGCGACGGCGTTGTTGCCGGTGATCTTGCTGGTGCTTATTCGCCTGGGGGGCGGACTTGGACTGGCGTCTATCGTCGTGCTGCTGCTGGGCACGCAGTGGTATGTGCTCTTTAACGTGATCGCGGGGGCGATGGCGATTCCGACCCACTTGAAGGAATGCTGCTCAGTATTTCGGGTTCGGGGCATCGAGCGCTGGAAGAAGCTGATCCTACCGGGAATTTTTCCTTATCTCGTGACCGGGCTGGTGACGGCTTCTGGTGGGGCATGGAACGCCAGCATCGTGGCGGAGTATTTCCATTTCAAAGGACAGATTTACACCACTACGGGATTGGGCGCGACCATCCAGCAGGCTACTGACAGCGGCGATTTTCACTTGCTGCTGGTTGCAACCATGATGATGGCAGCGACCGTGGTGACGATTAACCGGCTGGTGTGGCGCAAGCTTTATGGGCTGTCGGAAACGCGGTTCCGACTGGAGACATAGGCAGCGCGGTCGAGCGCGACTCATCTCTTCGATCTTAATTTTGTTGTCCGGCTCGGAAGGATGCAGGACTGCGCGGCGTCTTTGAGAGCAGCTTCTAGCCGCACTCCTAGTTTGGCCAATTCTTCGGGGCTCATCAATCGCTGAAGACGTTCGAAAAGCTGGCGTTCTTCTTTGCGGATGTGCGTGGAGAGATGTTGGGCGAATGCAGGCAAGGTCACGCCCGACAGGGTGCGTGCCTTGGCTTGTGAAAAAAATTTGCGCAGAGCGGCGTGGTCGGCGACTAATTCTTCCACCAGTGGGATTAGTTTGGGGAGCTGGCGAGCTGCCGGGAACAGGACCTGCTCTTCGGCCGAGAAGTGAAATTTGATTTCCTGTTCGAAGTGTTGGTCGATTTCCGACTGCCAGGTGTCCAGGTCCGCGGTTGGGATGGGTTGCGCGCGATCGATGCGCACGCATAGCGCCAGTGCGCGCTGGTGCTGGTGGGAGAGTGGAATCAGGCTTTTATCGCGCAGCATGGAATTGCTGTTGAGGTCGCAGGTGAGTGCCGTCCCTGCGGGACTCGATCTTTTGCCAATCGTCCCCGGACTTACATTCGGGGCTAATGAATGCCCCTTCGGCTTCGCTCAGGGCAAGCTCTGCTGTCGCGACTGGAGCCAGCTGAGACATCATGCCACAGTCAAGGGCTCTGACGGCTCGGTGATGGCGGGACGTACCGTGAGCCAGTCGGTGCGCACGCGCTCCCACTCCTGAATCAGCATGCCGTTGGCTTCGAAGAAGCTGCGAATACGTGCGCGCTCCCATCCGGCGACTTCTTCGAGAATGGGCGCCAACACTGCGAGAGCGCTGGTGCTGAGCACGGTGCGCTTGGCGATCTGTGAAATGTGGGGCGACTCCGACACAGCAATAGTGAGTCCATCGCGCGCGTTGACGTGCAGCATCACGTTGATGTCCGAACTGCCATCCCCGGTGTAGATAACATGATCGGGGCCGATCACGTGCTGGGCCAGCAACTGGTCGAGCACCGCCACCTTGCCGTAGCCGGCGGTGGCGCGAATGATGGTATCGATCTCACCGGAGGGCTTGTAGCGAAACTCCGTACCGAAAATGTGATCCTCCGGAACGATGCCCTCGAGGGCCGAGTAGATCACTTCGACCGGCGCGGCGGAGAGAACGTAAAAGTCGAAGAAGTGCCCGTCCACGCCGGTTTCGAGGATCTGATAAAGCAGCTGGATGTCGCCTTTGAGCCGGATGCGCTTGCCGACTTCGTGAAGATGTTCTTTCCGGACTTTAGCTTTGAACTCGGGATCATGGAGCAGAAGGTAGGCGAGTTCGGCACCTTGCTGCACCAGGTTGATCTTGGCCATGCCTTTGGCCTTGCGTTCGAACTCCGCCGTCGGGATGCCGACTAACTCGGCGAGCACGTAGCCGGAATCGTTGAAGGTGAGCGTCTGGTCGAAATCACTTGCGAAAATATAGCGTTTTAAGGGCTTATCAGCCATTGTCGTTAGATTCCCGACGTGTGCGGAGGGACCATTAAAAGAATCGATGGCGATTATACGTTGCAGAGGTTAAATCGTTGTTAACAAACGAGCACAAAAACGCGGAGGTGGGATTCAACCCCTCGAAAACAAGGTGGATGCCTGTCTTTACTAAATTCGCAGACGCGTCCAGAATAAGGAGTCCCGCTTGCGACGCTGTGCTTGTCAGTGAAACAGGCAGGAAGCCGTTTAGAGTCAGCCGGAAAAGCTGACAAGTATACAGGAGCCCTCATGCCAGTAACTGGTGAACTGATCCGTGCAATGAATTATGTGGAAGACATCACGGCGACGCTGCGCCGTATCTGCATTTACATCCCCAACATGAACGCGGAGGAGCGCAAGCGGTTGGCGGAGAGTTTGCGTGCTACCGGCGGCGCCATCAATGCCGCGATCGTGGATCTGGAAAAGGTGGGCCCGTAGTGGCGGAGGTTAAAACCGTCGCCGTGATCGGGGCCGGGATTATGGGCCGTGGTATTGCACACGCCGCGGCAATTGGCGGCTATCGCACCATTCTTGAGGATCTGTTGCCGGGGGCGCTGCGCCGCGCTGAGAGCGAGATCCGGGCCAATCTCGATAAAGCTGTCGAGTTAGGGAAAGTGCAGGCGCCTGACGCCGACGCAGCCTTTCGGCGGGTGGAATATGCCGGTTCGGTGGAAGAGGCGGCGCGCGAGGCTGATCTGGTGATTGAAGCGGTGCCGGAAGAAATGGAGTCGAAGATTGAGATTTTCACTCTGCTCGACAAGATCTGCCGTCCGGCGACGATTCTGGCGTCGAACACGTCTTCTCTCAGTGTCACGGAAATTGCCAGCGTTACTTACCGCGCGAAGAAGTGCGTCGGGATGCACTTCTTCAATCCCGTACACAAGATGAAACTGATTGAAGTGGTGCGGGCTCTCGAAACCGATGACGACACTCTAGCCACGGCGGTTGAAGTTGGGCAGCGGATGAAGAAGGAAGTTGTGGTGATCAAGGAGTCCCCGGGATTTATCACCAGCCGCATTAACGCGATGATCGGCAATGAAGCGTTTTACATGCTGGAGGAAGGGATTGCCTCGGCAGCGGACATCGACAAAGCGCTGAAACTTGGGCTTAACCATCCGATGGGGCCGTTCGAGCTGGTCGATCTGGTGGGACTCGACACGCGGCTGAATATTCTCGAGTATCTGCACAAATCGCTGGGAGAGAAATATCGTCCGGCGCCGCTGCTAGTGGAGTACGTGAAGGCGGGGCGGTTGGGGAGGAAATCGGGGCGTGGCGTGTATGAGTATCCAGAGGTCTCGGCGAACCGGGATTCGCCTGCAAAAGTTGCACAGTAGGGCTGGCTCGGGCCTTGTATCCCTGCCGCTGGGCTTCGCCCCGCGGGACGGCCGAGGCGGCTGTCTCTACATGGCCCGTGTTAACGGTTGCGGCCGAAATTCAGACCGGATAAAGACTCGATTCTCTCCTGCTCGACTCCCATGCTGGCAATCAGGACTTGAAAGCTTTCGCCCATGCCTGCGGGCGTGACTAGATGCTTGAGTTGCAGCGCGACTTTCGCGCGTTCCTGCGGCAGGCGGCATTCTTCGAAGGCGTCGGCAAATTGATTGGCCTCGCCGATGCCCATCAGGAATTGGGATTGCGTGATCAGCTTCTGCGTTTGCATGCCCTGCTTTTCCGCAACGGCGGCGAGCGCGGTGAAGTTTACGTCGGCGGTGATGTCCTGTTCTCCGGGAGCCTCGTAGGAGTCGGCGCTGATTGAGTGCTGACGGAGAGCCTTCAAGGTGCCGCGATGGCGTCCAGCCAGCTGCTCTTCGCGAGTGTAGCCGTAGTCGATGACGAGGAGGAATCCGCGTTGGATGCCAGCGGCGATGCGATCCATGAATTGTTGTGTGGCGAGAGGCGCCTCGATGCGTTCTCCCGGGTCGGGATGGACTGAGTAGCGGTCGAGGAATTCGAGTTCCTCGGGCGAGGAGTGCGCCCAGGTTTCGACGAATCGGCCGTCGCGCGTGTCGATGCGCAGGGATCCTTTCGCGCTGAGGATTTCGACTGGGAGTGCATCGAAGAATTCGTTGGCAAAAACGATGGTGGGGGAGCCGCCAGCCGACCCTTGTCCCAGCAAATCGGGTGCGATGAGTTCTGCTTTTCCGGAGTCGAGGTGACGGCCCAGGCTTCCTTTAATTCTCTCGCGCAAGGCTGGCGAGCTTTCGACCAAAATGTAGCGCAGAGCGCGAAAGAAGTCCGGAAACTTCTGTTCTGACCAGCCCAGAACGTCTTGGGCGAACAAGCCGCGGCCGGGGCCGAGTTCAAGCAGACCGATGTGTCCGGGCGAGCCGAGCGTGCGCCACATTTCTTCGAACTGGCGGGCCAGAAGGCGTCCGAAAACGGCGTGGACGTCGCTTGAGGTGTAGAAATCGCCGGCCTTGCCGAACTGCTCGGCATTTCGGGAATAGTAGCCGAGTTCAGGATGGTAGAGGCAGAGTTCCATGTAGTGCGAAAAGGGAATGGGGCCGCGTTGGTCGATTTCCTGCTCGATCCTCTGGCGCAGCGTTAGCATCGCGGGCGATTTACATCGAACAGGATGGGATGCGATTCCCTATTGTTTGGCATTTGCGGGTGCAACAGCGTATTGCCCGACCGACTTTTTCACGTCGTTTACGAGGTTGGTCATGGCTTGGTTATAGTTTTTTTCGCCGGTGGCCGGCCCGTTCGCTCCCTGCAGGCGCTCCGCGAACCACCACAGGACGACTTGCGTTCTAGGGTCGCGCACAATCAATTCAAGATAAGGCAAGCGAACACTAGCCTGGACCAAAGCGTTCGCCATCGCCGGCCGGTCAACTAAGCTTATTTCAAAAATCAAGTCGGCTTCTGCCGGAGCGGAGGCTAACTCGTAGTATCCCCAGCCTTTTATTAAAGCGTAAAACTGGTTGTATGGCCGGTAGGGATCGTCTTCAGCGGTGCGCGGGGAGGAAAATAACGCTCCGGGCACATTCGAAATGAAAACCTTCTTGCCGGCTAGAAACTGTGATGGCACAGGCGATTGCAACATTGGACTCTGATTGGTTTGCTGCGCCTCGAGGGCTGACCCAGTGATTAGGATCACCGCAAGCGTCATGTGGAGCGTGGCGGATTGGAAGATCCTCATGACTTTGTCCTTTTTGACATCAGGATGGAACGGATTGTCGGGAAGGGCACCTCACAAAGTATTTTCTGGCACCCAACGAATAATAACTCCGCACGAAAACAAGAGTTGTTGCCATGCACGCTGGTTCTCACAGATTACTCTTCTTTACAATCCTCGCTCGCGACGGTCGCTCAGGTCCTGTGGGGTGCGAATGAACATTTCGACGAAGTAGTCGTGCAGGGCGTCGTAGAGCTGGCGCTGGAAGCTCCATTCGAACTGTGGGTGGTCGAGGTCGCGGGGGTGGAGATCGAGGTAATAGGTGTGGACCGGGACGGAGGCGTCGTTGAATTGGATGATTATTTCCACGCCCTCACCTTTGGCACGCGCGGAAAAATTCAGCAGGGGATGCTCGTAGAGACGGAGTTGGGCCAGGACTCGGTCGAGCCGGGTGATGGCGGTTTCGGGCACGGGAGGATTGTAAAGCAGGATGGATGGCCGGATCTGGCGGATAGAAACTCCTTGCAAGGCCGCTGGTGCTATTCACGTGTAAGGGGTCCTTCGACTTCGTGACTGCTTCGCTTCGCGAAGCAGTCACTACGCTCAGGATGACAGGACTGATAAAAGACTATTCGTAGCGCAGCGCTTCGATTGGGTTCAGCCTGGCGGCTTTGATTGCCGGGAGCATGCCGCTGACTATTCCTACGAAGCTGAGAATCACCGTCGACCAGACCAGCGTGGCGAAGTCGATGTAGAGGTGGATGTCGCCTTCGTTGGCGTCTTCGATGAAAGCGCTCCACAGGGTAAGCGAGCCCACACTCCAGGAAACGAGATAAGCCAGCACGACCCCCAGCAGGCCGCCAATCGCGGTAATCACCAGAGCTTCGGCCAGGAACTGGAAAAGTATGTGCCAGCGACGGGCTCCCAGGGCCTTCTCGACGCCGATTTCCCGAGTGCGCTGGGTCACCGAGACCAGCATGATGTTCATCAGGCCGACGCCGCCGATTCCGAGCGTGAGCAAGCCGATGAAGCCCAGCAGAATCTTGATGCCCACCGTGATTACGGTGAGATCGGCGAGATCCTTTACCGCATCGAAGACGAAGATGGCGCGGTCGTCTTTGGGATCGAAGCTGTGATGGAAGGACATGGAATTGCGGATGGCCTGGACCATCTTGCTGTGGTCGCCTTCGTAATCCATCATGATGCCGTCAAGATAGTAAGTATTCTTGAGGTCGCTCATGGAGCTGTAGGGGACATAAACCAGCGAGTTCATGTCCTCGTCGCCATTGGAAATGGTGTGCCGGAGGACGGCGATCACCTTGTAGGAGACTCCGTCGACGCGAACGGATTCGCCCAGCGCATTCTGCCCGGAGAAGAGTTTTTTCTTCACGGTGGCGCCGATGACGGCTACTCGGGCATGGGTGAAATCGTCCTGCTCGCCGAAGAATGAGCCTTCGCCGACGTCGAGGGCGCGAATTTTCTCGTAGCTGGAATAAATTCCGTGAACGCCATAGCTTCCGCTGCGCGTGCCGAACGCCACCAGGCTTTGTTTGTCCACCTCGGGGGAAATGCGGGTGAGCATGGGGCATTCGGCTCGAATGAAGTCGAGATCGTCACGGGTCAGGCGAACCTGCATGCCGGCCTTGGTGCCGCCCGCTTGCAGCGAAGTGCGCCCAGGAAAGATGGCGACCAAGTTGCCTCCAAAAGTGCGGAAAGCGATCATCAAAGCGTCCTGAAAGCCGGTGCCGTAGGCCAGCAACAAAACGACCGTGGCAATGCCCCAGGCCATGCCCAGCATGGTGAGCAGGGAGCGGCGGCGGTTATGCTTGAGCGCGTTGAAAGCCTGTGTGCCCAGATCGCTCAGCATGATTACTCCTGCCTCAGAGCTTCCACGGGTGGGAGCAGCGCGGCTTTGCGCGCGGGATAAAGACCGGCGACGATGCCGGCCAGAGATAACGAAAGAATGGCAATCACGGCGGAAGCGGGCACGATGCGCGGTGTGTCGAATCCCTCCGGGGAAGGCAACTGGGCCAGCAGAGCCACGAAAGTGGTGGTGATTGCCAGGCCAATGCCGCCGCTGAATGCGGTGAGGAAAGCTCCTTCGATAAAGAACTGCGTCAAAATGTTGCGATGCGTGGCGCCTAAAGCTTTGCGCAGGCCGATCTCCCGCGTCCGCTCGCTAACCGAAACCAGCATGATGTTGATGATGCCGATCGCACCGAGGCCGAGAGTAACGATTCCCACGACACCGAGGAAATAATCCATCGCATCAAAAATCTTGGCCACGCGGATGGCACCGTCGATGGTGTCCCAGTCCATGAATGCATCGTCGAGACTGGGATCGAAACCGTGGCGCCGGGCGATGATGGCGTGAACTTCATGCAGGGCTTCGAGGTGCAGTTCTTTCTTTACGGGCCGGTAGTTAATGAAGGAGATTGCATTCTCCGTGTTCTGCGCCTTGAGCGGGAAGAGCATGCGCATGGTTTCGAAAGGCACGAAGATGCGGTGGTTAGTGCCGTTCTCGCCTTCTTTGCCAATCTTGGGGATGACACCGATCACTTTGAAATCCATGTCATTGAGCAGGATTGTGCTGCCGACGGCGGGCTGCCCGGGGAACATGTTCTTGAGGAGTTCCCATCCCACCACGGCGACACGGCGATGCTGGGAGTTGTCCTCGTCATTGAACCAGCGTCCGGGCTCGGTGGGGAGAGTTCGAATCTGGTTGTACTCGGGAACCACGCCAAAAACCTGGCCGTTGGTGGAACCGAAATCGCTGACGGCGCGGATGTCGTCACGCTCAAGCACCGGAGAAACCGCGCGCAGAAATCTGGTCTGGTCGCGAATGGCGAAATAGTCGGCGTAGGTAAAATAGTAAGGCTGCCCAGACTGATAACTGCCAGCGACAGCCGGGATGCGGCCGGGAAAGATGAACATAATATCCGCACCGAGTTCGGCCATGTTCTTCTCCTGACCGCTGCGGAAGCCTTCTCCCAGGCCTACCAGAAGCAGCAGAGAGCCTACGCCCCAGGCAATTCCGAACATAGTGAGGAATGAGCGCAGCTTGTGCGCCCAGAGCGTGGACAGCGACTGCCGTACGATGTCGAGAAGTATTCGCATGAGAGATACACCCCCACGCCTCCGGGGAGGTGCGTGGGGGTCCCGGGCAACGTTCAGGCGAGGGGTCTCATTTCCCGCCCAAACGGTTCTTGTTCAAGCATCTGATCAGTAATACGCAGCCGGGTCATGCGAAGTTCCCTGCTGTGGTTGATGGTTAGACAGCGGAAAGGGGAAAAGGGTTAGCTGGGGGTGAAAATTGAAGAGGCGAGCGCGGTGCGGGGGAAGGTGCACGTTCAACATCTGTTATCAGAACTCGAAATACCCCCCGGCTGGAGCGGAGCGAGGAGCGCCGTCGGTACCGGTCGCAGGGAGCAAGCCTAAGATTCCGCTCAGGTTCTGCCAGGCGGCCTGGTTGAGCGCGGGATCGGAGCCGACCAGGTCGCGGATCATATCCCATGCAGCCAGGTTTAGAGCGCCTTCAGGAGGTGGTCCCATGGCCAGCGAGACGGAGCACTGGGGGCAGAAAGAGATGCGGTGGGCTGTCGACTTCTGGCGCGGCTTGATGCCCACGGTCTGGGCAAACATATACAAGGCCACAGATTTCTGTCCGGTTTCAAGCTCACGATTGCAGCGAAGACAACGCACGTTCTCCAAGGTCTCTCCCCGGGCGGATTGCGGCCCTCGAATATGAATACTGTCTTCGCGGAGTTGCGCAGCGCAAGTATGTAGAAGGATTCCGGTGAGCCCCCGGGCTCGAACGATGCCGGCAAGCTTTCAACTCGTCGAGAACCAAGCTGTGCTCTAGGCAGAGGCGGATGGATCGTGCACTCTGTTGCGATGAGAGATCGGGTACGTGCGACATCGTTTGAGTTCGTGCGACTGTCGCACCTTCGCAAATTGTCCGAATGCGAACAAGCCGCCGCGGTCTGCTACCGGGTGCGCGGCGAGGGAATCGAGTTTCTGCTGGTTCGGACCCGGGGCGGCGGGCGTTGGACGTTTCCCAAAGGCAGCGCGGAACCGGGGTTGACCCATGCCCAAGCGGCGGCTCTCGAGGCGTTCGAGGAGGCGGGAGTTCATGGCCGGATCGAGGAAGCTTCATTCGCCAGATATGTTCGTCGCAAGCGGGGCGGCGCGCGGAAATCCACCGCAAGATCCAGCAAAAAAGAACTTGCGGCCTACGCCCATCTCTGCGAGGTGTCTCGGCTCAGCCCTCCCAGGGAGTCCAGGCGGCATCGCACGTGGTTTTCCGTCGAGGACGCCAAGCGCCGCCTGCGCGAGGGACGTAGGAGTGATGACGGGGCTGAGTTCGCACGGGTGGTCGACAAGGCTGTAGAGCGCATCCAGAAGCTGCGCCGCGGGATTCTCAACCTGCTGCAAGACGATCGAGTACAGCAGGATCGATTACGGCCGGACACGATGCCGACGGACGCGCTGCAAAAAGTGCAGTTCGAGGCTTTCATGGAAACTCGTGAAGCGTCGTTCCTGCAGCGCATTCGTCGCCAGCTTCACGGGATGCGGCAATTCAGCGTGCCTATGTTGGACGATCATAGTGGCGAGTTCCTGCGCGGTGAGGTCTTGCAGTTCGACCCAACGCGGGAGAAGAAAGCCAAAGCGTTGGAAACCGGCACGAAGAGCGGCTGAAATCGTCCCGTACTTTCAATCCCTATTCTTTGTTCTTAGGCCGCTCATAGGCTTTGGCCAAATACTTCCGCGCTTCCTCTAGAGCAGCGAAGGTATCATCGTTGGTCTGGATGGCCTGGCGGTATTCGTTGATGGCGCGCTCGCGCTGGCCGGTGATGTCGAAGATCTTGCCCAGTTGGATATGGCTCCAGACTTCGGTCCAGCGGGGCTCCCCGTCGCCGTTGATGGAAGCGCGGTAAGAGTTCGCCGAGGATTGGTAGTTTCTCTGCTGGAAGAATACTTCCGCGATGCGATAGTGGGCAAAGGAACTGTTCTTGTTAAGATCGAGCGCCTTGTTGAACTCGGCGAGCGCACCGGAAAGGTCGCCTTGCTGCTGCATGGCCATGCCGCGGAGAATCGAAGCACGGAGCTTTACGTCCGAAGAGTTGGTGAGCACGTGATGGTCGGGATCGACCGCGATGCGGCGCGGGCGTCCGAAGGTCTCAACGGTGAAGGTTGAGTTGGTCCCTACTACTTCGAGCTTCTTGTCTTCAGTTTTGCCATCGGTGTCGATACGCAGGTCGACGGGCATGCGGAACAGATCGAGGTCCTGGGAAATCTCTCCGGTGACGCGGAAACCCTTATTGCTGCCGAGGCGGTAGGTGGTGTATTTCACTTTGAATTCGGGAGCCCCGGTGGAGTCGAGCCACTGGGAGAAGAACCAGGTGAGTTGCTCGCCGTAATATTTCTCGGCGATGGTGCGGAAGTCGTCCATGGTGGCCGATTTTCCGGAGTAGGTCTCGGCGAACTCGCGCATGGTTTTGTTGTATTTGTCTTCGCCGAGCACCCAGCGCAGCATGTGCAGGATCATCGCTCCCTTGTCGGTCACGAGCGACTGAAACTCGGTGGAGAAGGGATCAAGTTTGCTGGCGCTCGAAAGCGGAACCGAGTCATAGGCCAGCGCGCCCACCGACATGTCTTTGACGGCTTCCTCCAGACCGGCCGCACCGGCGGCATTCTCCACGTACATGGCCTCGGAATAGCGGGAGAATCCGTCGACCAGCCACCAATCATCCTTGGTGGCGGGGCTTACCGAAACTCCCCACCATTGATGGGCGATGGCGTTGGCGAGCAGACGGTAGTTGGTCTTCTCCGTGATGGAGGGGCTGGCGAGGCCTGCAATTTCTGGCGCCCAGGCATAGGGAACCGTGTCGCCGGGCAGTTCCACTAGGTTGAGCTTCTGCGACAATGGCGTCCCGTAAAGAGTGATGAAATAGGTGAACTCCTGGACTGCTGTCGTGGTGTACTCGGGAGCCAGCGCCTTGTGGGTGGGCTTGAAAAAGACGTGCAGGTCCATGCCGGCTTCGTCGCTTTTGTATTCCTCAAAGATGCCCGCGATGATAGTGCCCGGGAAACTGGGTTTGGCATCAACGAACGTAAATGTTCTTGTCGGAAGGCCGTTGGTGTTGGGCTTCTTCGAGGGTGGATTGTCGGTGACTGTAGTCTTTCCGCTTCCGATCACCAGCATGTGAGCCGGCACGGTGACGCTGATGGTTGAGGTGAAGCGGTTCAGGCCATAGCCGCTTACCGGGAACCAGCGTCCGGAGTACAGCAGGTAACTGGTGTCGTCGCCGATGTAGGCGAGTTTGAGGCCGGGAACCGGGCTGTCGTCGGGGGTCTCGAGATTGCCTTCGTATTCGAAGGTCAGCGTCATGGAGGCGTCTTTAGCCAAACCGGAGGGCAGCGGAACGCGGATGGTGGAGTCCTGGGTGACGCGTTCGGCCGACAGCGGCTGGTTGTTGTCGTCGAGAACGCGGGTGACGCGCAGGTCGTTGTGCAGTTCGAAGACGGCGACAGTCAGATCCTGAAGCGCGGTGAATTTGACCTTCGCTCGCGCCGAAATCTGATGCAAATGAGGGGTGAGTTCGGCTTCGATCTGGTAGTCCTCGACGCGCAGACGGGTCTTTTCGGCGGCCCGCGAGGGGATCGCGACGAAAGTCAATAGCAGCAGGGCAAGGGAACCCGACAGGACGCTCTGGGCGCGCCGAACGCGAATCTGCATTAAGGAGAGTCTCCCGGAAATGGCCCTACCACTTCCCTATGATGAAGATTCTCCACTAAAAGATGCTGGGAGCACAAGGTTTACCCCCACTTTGTCATCGTCTACCCAGGCCTTTGTCATTTCGAGCGAAGCGAGGAACCTGCTTCTGCCGATGTCGGCAAACAGCAGGTTCCTCGTCGCTTGCGCCCCTCGGAACGACAATCGTGGTGGGGTCATTTACGCGGCAGGAGGGTAAGGATTATCTCTGCGGCGCGGGCTGCCGGGTGGGGAGTCGGCCCAGCAGGGGCGACCGGCGGGAGCAGTCGAGCCTTTACCTGGGTTAGGCCCTCCATCATGCCTTTGCGGGCGGCCCCGTCGGGGAGAATTTCCTTGATCTGCGCGACCACTTTCTCGGCGGTGAAGTTGTGTTGAACTAATTCGGGGACAACTTGCTCTCCAGCGATCAGATTGACCATGGCGAAGCGCGGAACTTTGACTCGCGGCTTGCCCAGCAAGTAGGTGAGCGGCGAGACGCGATAGACCATCACGAACGGCGTGCGCAACATGGCGGCTTCCACCGTGGCTGTTCCGCTGGCGATGATTCCGGCGCGAGAGTGCCAGAGCGCAGGCAAGGATTCGGGAACGAGGGTGATGTTTTGTTTTCCGGGCGTCTTTTCGTCAATCAGGCTTTGCAGGAAAGTGCGATCGAGTGTAGGTGCGACCGGCAGCAGGAATTCGTAGTCGCGGCCAAGTTGGGCGGCTGCTTCCAGGATAGTAGGCAGGTTCATGCGTACTTCTTTGACACGGCTGCCTGGCATGAGCGTGATCCAATACTTTGTGGGGTCGAGATGAAACTGGGTGGCGTAGTCGCTGCGCTCGATTGTAGGGTTTGGCAAGTCGGCTAGGGGATGGCCGACGAAGGTCGCATCGACTCCGCGGTCGCAGTAGAACTTTTCTTCAAAGGGAAAAATTACCAGAGCTTTATCGATATAGTCGCGGATGAGGCGCACGCGTCCCTGGCGCCACGCCCAGAATTGCGGAGCAACGTAGTAAACCACGGGAATGCCGCGCTTCTTCATCTGCCGCGCTACGCGCCAGTTGAATGCGGGCGAGTCGATGACGATGGCGAGATCGGGCTTGCGCTTGTCGGCTTCTTGGATCAGATGTTGGAACAGGCCGTAGATCTTGGGCAGATGGCTGAGGATTTCGGTGATGCCGACCACCGAGAGATCTTTTGCGTCGACGACAGTGTCGCAACCGGCGGCGCGCATGCGGTCTCCGCCGACGCCGAAGAATTCGATTTGCGGGTTGCGGCGGCGCAAGGCTTCGATGAGCTGCGCGCCGTACATTTCTCCGGAAGCTTCGCCGGCTGAGATCAGGATTCGCAAGAGAGCATTGTAAGGCCGCGGCCAGTCTGGCAAAAGTAGAAGGCCGATAACGATCACAATCTGTCAGCCGCGAGAGATGGCCCGCTGAGAGCTCCCGTTGCGGTAAGCTCGTGCAGATGCTCAATTGGATGCGAACGGTGTGGCATCTGCAGATTGGCAGACTTCTTGCGCGGCTGCGGAATCAAGAAGCCGCTTTGCGTCGATTTCAGTCGGCTGCCATGATCTCTCCGCGACATCTGAACGCACACTGTCTCTTGGGGTGGTCTTACGAAGAGCTCCAGCAACATGAGAAAGCCATCGCCGCCTTCGACGAAGCGCTCCAAATCGAACCTAATTGCGCGTACGCACATGCTCTAAAGGGATGTTCGTGGGCACGCTTGGGACGATACCAAGATGCTGTGGACGCTCTCAATCGAGCGTTCCGCATTCAGCCCAAGTACAAAGACAGCCTCGCTTATCTAGAGCCTCTGGCTTTCTGCTATTGCCGCCTCGACCAGATCGAGAAGGCCCTCGAGACTTACGTAGCCGCTGAGCGCCTAAGCCCCAAGAAATGGGAGTCCGCGTTCGGCGTCGGCTGGGCATTGGTAAGGCTGGAGCGCTTTCAAGAGGCGGAGGCGCCTCTTAGGCGGGCGATCTTGCTCAACCCAAGCAACGGAGACGCTCGCTACGATCTCGGCGTCGCTCTTTATCGGCTGAACAGATTTGACGAAAGTCTGGAGGCCTTTAGGACCGTGATCGCGCTCCGCTCACGTGGGGTTGATGCACATATAGCCAGCGCGGTAGTGCGCAGGGACCAAGGGAGGTTTGAGGACGCTATAGCCATCCTTTTAGAAGCCCTCCAGGCGGAGCCGGGCAACGCGGAGGCGTACCTGCACCTGTCGGTTGCATATGGCGAGGCAGGTCGATGGGAGGAGTCTCTTGCTGCGAGCCAGCGACTCATCGAACTCCGGCCTGGAGACGAAGTCGGGCTAATGGGAATGGCTGGAGCGTATCAGGAGTTGAAGCGTTATCGGGAAGAGATTGACGCATGCGACAAAGCACTTCGAATCAATCCCAACCTGGTTTCTGCTCTTGAAGGGCTGGCTTGGGCAAATGCAGAAATGGCTAAGTATGAGGAGTCAACCGTCGCGCTGACCCGTGCGATCAGAATCAGCCCGGAGCTACCGCATTTGCACGCATGGCTCGCTCATGCCTTTGCTGAATTGGGCAACCTGGAAGGAGCGACTTACGAGCAACAAACGCTGTCGAAGCTTGAACCCAAAATGGGGGCCGAAGTCGGGGAGTTCATTCAGAAGAAAAAGGCGGGCGGTACAGGCTCCTCGCCCTGATCAATCATCCGCGCTGGCAGTGACTTCGGGCTGCCCGACGCCATCCTTAATTCGCGGGCGAGGGCGCCCGCTCCACACTCCCCACATTTAGCTCCTGATCTTTGTATTGGAGCTGATACAGCTTGAAGTAGATGCCGCGCTGGGCCAGCAGTTGCTGGTGCGTCCCCATTTCTCGCACCTGGCCTTTGTGCATGACGATGATTTTGTCGGCGCGCTGCACGGTCGAGAGCCGGTGGGCGATGATCAGCGACGTGCGTCCCTCGACCATGCGATTGAGCGCGTCGCGGACGCGGAATTCGGTTTCGGTATCGACGCTGGAGGTGGCTTCGTCGAGAATCAGAATCTTTGGTTCGTGGGCCAGGGCGCGCGCGAATGAGATGAGCTGCTTCTGGCCGGTGGAAAGCGTGGAGCCGCGCTCGCGGACCTCTTCGTCGAAGCCTTTGGGCAGGGCGCGGATGAAGTCGGCCAGGTTCACGTCTTCGGCGGCCTGCTCGACGTCTGGGTCCTGAATGCGTTTTGTTCCCAGGCGAATATTTCCGCCGATGGTGCCGCTGAACAGGAACGGATCCTGCAGGACTACGCCGAAGCGGCTGCGCAGGTCGGCTAGATCCATGTCTTTTACGTCGACACCATCGATTCTGACAGCGCCTTTCTGGACGTCGTAGAAGCGCAACAGCAGCGAGATTAGCGTAGTCTTGCCAGCTCCGGTGTGGCCGACTATGGCTACGGTTTCGCCGGGATCGATGGCGAAGGTTACGTCGCGGAGGACCCAATCTGGGGAGGGGGCTGCCGACCCTGCGGGTCGCGGACGGGCAGGAGTGGCCGTCGCCACACGAGCCATCCCCACACGCGCTTCTGTTTCCACACTTGCTTTGCCGTCCTTCTCCGGCGCTTCGCGATAGGCGAACCAGACGTGGTCGAACTCTATGCGACCTGGGCCCTCAGGGCGCTTCGTGATCGCTGGGGAAACAACCTCGACGGGGGTATCCAGCAGCTTAAAGATGCGTTCGCTGGCGGCCATGGCCGATTGCAGGATGTTGTATTTCTCACTGAAGTCCATGATGGGGCGGAAGAAGCGCAGAGCGTACTGGATAAAGGCGACCAGCACGCCGAGCTCGGCCGCTCCGCGCACCAGGCGGAATGTGAGCAGTGTCTTCCAATTAAAGCTGACGGCGACACTGGTCACGGAAATGTTTCGCATCACGCCGGCGCCGCCGAACCAGATGACGCAAGCTATCGCGATCGAGGAGAGAATATCGATCGCGGGGTAGTAAAGGGAGTACGCCAGGATCGCGTCTTTGTACGCGTCCATGTGGCTGCGATTGATTTCCGAGAAGCGGGTGTAGGCTTTGCGCTCGCGATTGAAGAGCTGCAGCACGACCATCCCGCTGACGTGTTCCTGCAGATAGGAGTTGATGCGGGCGATGGCGACGCGGATGCGGCGGTAGGAGTCGCGCACCCGGTCGCGGAAGATCTTGGTCGCCACCACGATGAAGGGAAGCACGGCGAAGGTGATCAGCGCCAGCTTCCAGTTCATGCACAACATCACGCCCAGGATGCCGAAGAGTACAAAAAGGTCTTCGAAGATGGAGACCACTCCGGAGGTGAACATTTCGTTCAACGCGTCGACGTCAGTGGTGACGCGCGTTACGAGGCGGCCGACCGGGTTTTGGTCGAAGAAGGCGACGTGCAGGCGCTGCAGATGGCGGAAGATCTGGCGGCGAAGATCAAACATCACTTTCTGGCCGGTCCACTGCATGAAGTAGGTTTGCAGGAACTCGAGCAGGAAGCTGAAGACCAGCAGTCCCACATAAATGGCGGCGATTTGCGCGATGCCGGTGACGGCGTTGGGGCTGAGCCAACTCCAGATGCCGGAAGATGTTGCGGTGGCCGCCCCTTTGGGCGCGAGGTAACGATCAATCGCAACCTTGGTGAGATAGGGACCGAGCACGTCGGCGAAAGATTTCAGGAAGATCGAAACCAACGCGATCGCCACCTGCCAGCGGTAGGGGCGCAAATACTTGAGCAGCCGCGCCATCAGGCGGCTGTCATAGGCCTTGCCTAATACTTCTTCTTCCTGGGACATCGGTTTCTTGGCGACCGAACGGTAAAGCGGAGCCTGCGGCGCTGCTAACAGGGTACCTGAATTGGATGGCCGGAGCAGGCTTGAGGATGGAAAACGTTTGCCGCCGGAAGAGATGCATGGCAGATGGGATAATGGTTGTAGCATGCCACTCGGCATTTACATTTCGGTGCCCTTTTGCCGTACCAAGTGCAGTTACTGCAACTTCGCCTCCGACGTGTTTTCGCGGGCGGTTTTCGAGCGCTACGTGGATCGGGTTTGTGCCGACATTGCAAACTCGCCGCAGGTCGCGGCCGAGATGGGCGGACAGTTGGGGCGCGCGGTGGATTCCATCTACTTGGGCGGAGGGACGCCGACGGTGCTCGAAGCGGCACAACTGGAGCGGATCTTCGGCGCGGTGCGCTCTCAATTCGAAGTGCGGCCTGAGGCCGAGGTCACAGTTGAGTGCGCTCCCGGTACGTTGACGAGCGCGATGCTGGAGAGCCTGCTGCGCTGCGGTGTGAACCGCGTGAGTCTCGGAGTGCAGTCATTTGTGGATCACGAGGCGGCGGCAGTTGGCCGTCTGCACAAGCGAGCGACCGTGCTGGAAGATGTTGCCCGCCTGCGAGCTGCGGGAATTACGAATATCAACGTCGACCTGATTGCCGGGTTGCCACATCAGACAGCAGAAAGTTGGGAGTTCTCGGTGGCGGAGACCATCGCGACCGGCGCGCCGCATGTCAGCGTCTACATGCTTGAGGTAGATGAGGATTCGCGGCTGGGACGGGAATTGCTGGCCGGGGGCACACGCTATCACGCTCACTTTGTCCCGGATGAAGAAGCCATGGCGGATTTTTATCTCGCGGCTTGTGAGCAGCTTTCGTGCACCGAGATTGAGCAGTATGAGATTTCGAACTTCGCGCGTGCGGGTTTCGAAGCGCGGCACAACTTGAAGTACTGGACGCGGCTGCCCTACTTCGGCTTTGGCGTGGATGCGCATTCGATGCTGGCTTCTGCAGCGCCGGATATCGACGCGGTGCGTTTCGCGCCCGGCGACTCCCTGGAGCAGTATATGAGCGGGGCAGGTCTGCAGCGGACCGTGGTCTCGCACCGGGCAGCTTTGGAGGAAGGTTTTTTCCTTGGGCTCAGGCTGACGCGGGGTGTCAATCTGCGCGAACTCGCAGCGGAATTCGGCGAGGAAGCGGTTGCGGATGCACAGGCAGCGGTGGGGAAGTTTATCGAAGGTGGGCTGATGGAGGAGCGCGGAGACTGCGTCTGCCTGACCTCGCGCGGGCGATTGCTCTCGAACGAAGTGTTCGAAAGATTCATTCTGGCCGACGAAGTGACTCGCTGATTTCTCGCGTCGGCGTGAGAAATCTGTTGGAGTTCAGTTTTTACGCAAACCATCCGGTCGGTTGGGCTGCTGGCCTTCATGCTCATTATCCCCAGTGATGACGCGGCTTGCCGCACTTTGCCTGTCACCTGCCCGAGGTAACTTTTCCCTCTCCGCCCGCTATGTTCTAATCAAAAAACCGGCCGAAGCGGTGGAGGAGTCTTGGATTTTCAACTGAGCGACGAACAGCAGCAGCTGAAGAAGACCGTCCGCGAATTCGCTGAGCGCGAAATCTTGCCCAATGTCATGAAGTGGGATGAAGCCTGCGAGTTTCCGCTGGCTACGGTCAAGGAACTCGGCAAGCTCGGATTATTGGGAACGGTTTTTCCTACTGAGTATGGTGGCGCTGGCATGGGGTACGTGGAATATGTGCTCGCCATCGAAGAGCTGTCGCGGGTAGATGGTTCGGTGGGCATTATTGTTGCGGCGCACACCTCGCTGTGCTCGAACCACATCTTCCTTGCCGGCAGCGAGGAACAGAAAAAGAAGTACGTCAGCAAACTTGCCACAGGGGAATTCATCGGCGCCTGGGGATTGACCGAGCCTTCTTCGGGATCAGATGCGGGCAGCGCCCGCATGACCGCACGGCGCAAGGGAAATAGCTGGGTGCTCAACGGCACGAAGACTTTTTGTACCAACGGACACTATGCCGACGTGATCGTCGTGCTGGCAGTGACCGACCGAACGGCGCACACGCACGGGCTTTCGGCCTTTATCGTAGAGAAAGACACGAAGGGATTCCGTCCCGGGAAGAAAGAGAACAAGCTCGGGCTGCGGGCTAGCGATACGGCGGAAATGATCTTTGAAGACTGCGTGATTCCGGCAGAGAATCTGCTGGGCAAGGAAGGCGCCGGCTTCATCGACGCGATGCGCGTACTCGACGGCGGCCGCATCTCGATTGCAGCGCTGTCGCTGGGGATGGCGCAGGGCGCTTACGAGGCCGCGCTAAAGTACGCCAAGGAGCGGCGGCAATTCGGCAAGGCGATCGGGGAGTTTCAGGCGATCCAGTGGAAACTGGCCGACATGGCTACCGAGATTGATGCAGCCCGCTTGCTCACCATGCGCGCGGCGTCGATGAAAGATGCCGGCATGAAGACTACGATGGAGTCCTCGATGGCGAAGCTCTACGCCAGCGAAGTTGCTGTGAAGTGCGCCAACGAAGGCGTGCAGATTCATGGCGGGTACGGGTTCATCAAGGATTATCCCGCCGAGAAGTATTACCGCGATGTGAAACTGTGTACGATTGGTGAGGGCACCAGCGAGATTCAGCGGCTGGTGATTGCGCGGCAGTTGCTCAAGGAATAAAACCCAGCCCCGAACTTCTTCGCGGATTTCTTCTTCCCCCGTCTCTGCTTTACACTGATCGCTTGACCCAACCCATCCAGGCATGGATTGAGCAACTCCGCTCGGGCGACGTGCGCGCGCTGGCTCGCGCTATCTCGACCGTGGAGAATCGCGCGCCGGGATGGTCCGAGCTGCTGAAGGCGTTGTTTCGACACAGCGGGAAGGCGCGCGTGCTGGGGCTGACGGGGCCACCGGGAGCGGGGAAGAGCACGCTGGTCGATCAGCTGGCTCGCTTCTATCGCAAACACAAACGCTCGGTGGGGATCATCGCTGTGGACCCAACCAGTCCTTACACGGGCGGGGCGATTCTGGGCGACCGCATCCGCATGCAGGAACATTTTTCCGACCCAGGGATTTATATTCGCAGTATGGCGACGCGCGGCTCACTCGGTGGCCTCGCGCGCACCACGGCCGACATCGCCACGGTGCTGGATGCTTCGGGTCGCGACCTGATCATGATCGAGACTGTGGGCGTGGGCCAGGATGAAGTAGATATCGTTCGGCTGGCTGATATCACGATTCTGATCCTGGTTCCGGGCATGGGAGACGACGTGCAGACCATCAAGGCCGGCATCATGGAGATTGCCGACATTTTCGTAATCAACAAGAGCGACCGCGACGGCGCCGAGCACGTGGAGCGGGAAATCCGCTCGCTGCAGTCGCTGGCTGTGCGCCGCGACGGCTGGACGCCGCCGATCGTGAAGACTGTCGCCAGCCAGGGAGCGGGAATCGAAGAACTGGCGGACGCGATTGCGGAATACGAAGCCCATCTGAAGAAGGAGAATCTGGCGCTGAACAAGAGCGTGGAGAACTGGCAGGAACGGCTGGTCGAAATGCTGCGTGACGCCATGCTCGAAAAGGCGCGGACGCAATTCGACCATGGCAACCTGGCGCGGCTGGCGGCGGAAGTGGCCGAGCATAAGCGCGATCCGTATACGCTGGTTGAGGAAATCGCCGCCAAGGTCGGAAAACACTGATTGGGTAAATCGAACATGGCGCAAATCGATCATCTCGGGATTGCAGTGAAGTCCCTGGCGGCGGCGAAGTCAATCTACGAGAAGCTGGGCCTGACCGTTTCTCCCGAGGAAACGGTGGAACAGGAGAAGGTGCGGCTGGTGATGGTTCCGGTAGGCGAGAGCCGACTGGAACTCCTGGAGGCGACCTCGGAAGACTCGACGATAGCGAAGTTCATCGCAAAACGTGGCGAGGGACTGCATCACGTTTGCCTGCGGGTTCCGGATTTGCCGGCGGCTGTTGCGCGCCTGAAGAAGGACGGAGTCCGCCTCGTGTCGGAGGAGATCAAGATCGGCGCGGGCGGGCATAAATATGTGTTCGTGCATCCGTCGAGTACGGGGGGAGTGCTGCTGGAGCTGGTCGAAGGCTAGATCGGCTACGGATCTTCATGGGTAGGGCAACAAACTTTTCTTTATGCTTCTTCTCGCCATCGATACGTCCGGCAAACAGGGCAGCATCGCGCTGGCGCGCGCCGGGGAGCCAGCTGCCGACGGCGGCGACTTCGAGGTGATTGAGATTGCGCCGCTCGTCGGCGGTACTTTTTCCGCACAACTTATTCCCCAAATCGCTGAGTTGCTCTCCCGCAACGGGTTCATGAAGACTGCCATCGGCGCTTTCGCCGTGGTCTCGGGGCCGGGATCGTTTACGGGTCTTCGGATCGGGCTGGCGGCGGTTAAGGCTCTAGCCGAGGTGCTGGGCAAGCCGATCGCTGCCGTATCCCTGCTGGAAGTGTGTGTCTTCACCAGCGGCGCCCAAGGCAAGATCATGGCTGCACTGGATGCGGGCAGGACTGAGGTGTATGTGGGGGAGTACGAACTCCCGGCCCGCGCGGGCCAAGTTCCGCGAGAGCGCATCTTGACGCGGAATGAATTCCTTTCCCAAGCGAAAGGATGGACCGTGGTAACTCCGGATTCTGTTCTTGCAGGGGCGGCGGGTGCGGCCGGACTATCAGTCACGACACTAGAGCCGATTTCCGCTGCCGACGTTGCCCGCTTGGGCTGGCGCAAGATTCAGTCGGGCCAAACGGTCGGGCCTGAGCAGTTGGAGGCGAACTATATCCGTCGGACCGACGCCGAGATGCTCGAGAAAAGCGGATCGTAGGGTGCGCGTTCGACGAGCAAATACGGCCGACATTGCAGCCATCATGGATCTGGAACGACAGAGTCCATCAGCCGGCCACTGGTCGCGGAATCAGTATGAGGCCTTGTTTGCGGCCCCAGGCGGCCCGCAGCAGTCCGAACGCATCGCATTACTTGCGGAAGATGACGGCGGAACGCAGCCGGAGGGAGTTTCCCACGCAACGTCTGGAATTCTTGCCTTCCTGATAGCCCACAGAATTGATGCGGAGTGGGAGTTGGAGAACATTGTGGTCGCTGAAACCGCGCGCCGCCAAGGCGTGGCTACGCGTTTGCTCGGCGAGTTTGTCGCGCACGCACGGGCGGAACGGGGGAATGCAGTTTTTCTCGAAGTCCGCGAGTCGAATCAAAGCGCCCGTGCTCTGTATAGCAAGGCGGGTTTCACAGAAACAGGTTCACGCAAGAGTTACTACTCGAACCCTCCCGAAGATGCAATCCTGTGTCGCCTAAGCCTTTAGTAGCTCTTTCTCATAACGAGATTGCACCAGAATTCGGCATTGAACCGATTTTGGTGCTGTGATAGCTTTGGCCTAGAAATCCCCTATTGGAGGTCTGCCTGGATGCTGACTTCGAATGACGCTCTCTTGACCAACCATGACGAATTCCGCAAGCTGGCTCAGGAGCACATGCAGTATTCCACTCGACTTGATTCTCTCACCCAAAAAAGATATCTCAGCGAAGATGAAAAGCTGGAAGAAGTCCGGCTTAAAAAGCTGAAGCTGCGGCTCAAGGACCAGATGCAATCGATTGAGCGGCAATATCGGCAGCAGTTCGGAACTCACGTAGCATAATTCCTGGCCATTTGTGGGCGGCCGTCGCCGCTAGAGGCGTTTTGTATCTACCCGGAGGCGCTGATCAGCGCCTTTCTTTATTTGGACTTAGATCCTTTCTAAGCCGACGTAACTCAGCGCCGCACGCCTGTGCTCTATAATAGTGCACTGCTCCCATGGTTCGTGACGGCTACCTTTACGCGCTGGCTTTGATTGCGGCTGCGGTTCTGTTGGGCTGGTTCTCTCAACCGGCCTGGGCCGTGGTGCCTCTATTGCTGGCAGTGTTCTTCCTCTGGTTTTTTCGCGATCCGGAGCGCACCATCCCGGATGCGGCGGGCGCCGTCGTGGCGCCGGGAGATGGAAAGGTCACCGATACTTCCATTGTGACCGTGGGCGGCGAGAAACGGGTTCGCATCAGCATCTTCCTGAGCGTTTTCGACGTGCACGTGAACCGTTCGCCGATTGCCGGAGTGGTCCGCGAGGTTCGCTACCAGCGCGGCAAGTTCCTCAACGCCATGAATCAGGCTTCCGCGGAGCAGAATGAGCAGAATATTGTCCGTGTGGAAGGTGACGGCCAAGTCGTGGTCTTCAAGCAGATTGCGGGATTGCTGGCGCGACGGATCGTCTTCCATCCCAAGGTCGGAGACCGGCTCGAACGCGGGCAGCGCGTGGGTCTGATCAAATTCGGTTCGCGCGTAGACGTTCTGTGCGATGCTGCCGCCACGCTGCAAGTGAAAGTCGGCGACCGGGTTCGGGGCGGGGCGAGCGTGCTAGCGTACCTGCAGCCCAAAGGCGAACTGGCAAGTGCAGGACGTTATTCCGCCGTGGAAGGGACGCACTGATGGATCTCCCAATTCCAAGACGCAGGCAGGACGAACGGCGCCCGCGGCGGATGCGCAAGGGGATGTACATTCTCCCTTCGCTGTTTACCACGGGGAATATGGCGGCCGGCTTCTACGCCATCCTCGAAGTGGTTCATGCCAGCGCGGCTAACTTCGGGCATTTGAACAATGCCGCAAAGGCAATTGGGTTTGCCGTGTTGTTCGATGGCCTCGATGGGCGAGTCGCCCGCATGACCGGAACCAGCAGCGAGTTTGGCAAGGAGTTCGATTCGCTGGCGGACGTGATCACGTTTGGCGTGGCTCCGGCGATGCTGGCCTGGACTTGGGGATTTCATCTGATGCCACCGGTCGCGCTCACCGAGTGGAACATCAAGCTCACTCAGCTGGGTGCGATTGCCGCCTTCTTGTTTCTGATGGCCGGAGCCAGCCGCCTGGCGCGCTTTAACATTACGACCAACCCGCAGCCTTCGAATCCCGGCCGGCCAGGGAAGAAGTATTTCGTCGGCATGCCCATTCCGGCGGGTGCCGGGGTTATTGCGGCCGTGGTCCACTTTCAGTCAGGAGTTCCCCTCGAGTCCTGGTACACGGCGATCACCTGGCTGGCGATGGTGGCTGCCGTGGGCTACCTGATGGTGAGCACCTGGCGTTTCTACAGCTTCAAGGACATTGATTTCCGCTCCCGCCATCCTTTTCGCTTGGTCATTCTTTTGGGCGCTTTGTTCGCCGGTATCTGGTTCTTCTCCAAGCCGGTGCTGTTCGGGGTTGCACTGCTGTATACGTTTTCTGGGGTGTTCTGGCGATTGCAGTGGATGTTCCGTCGCCGGAACCAGCCTCCGCCACCTCCCTTTAAGGAGGCTTCGCAGACTTCGTGAGTACGCCCTCTAAAATCGTGTCATTGTCTCCGTCGGCATCTCCGCGCGGGCCGCTGTTCCGCGCGGCCATAGTGGGCGCGGCTACGCTCAAAGGCAAGGAAGTCGCCGAGATGCTTAACGAGCGGAACTTCCCGGCGGTGGATGTGCGCCTGCTCGACGACGATGAGTCGATCGGCCAGCTCGAGGCGACGGGTGATGAAATCAACTTCATCCAGAGCGTGCGCTCGGAGCAGTTTACGCACGTGGACTTTACTTTCTTTGCCGCGGACGCGGAGTGCACGCGGCAGAACTGGAAACGCGCCCGCGATGCCGGCAGTGCGATCATCGATCTTTCCGGCGCCTTGGAAGAGGAAGCTGGCGCGGAAGTGCGTTCTCTCTGGATCGAACGCGAACGAGGCGAGATGTGGCAGCCGGAGCTGCAGCCGGCTCCCTGTATTGTGGCTCATCCTGCCGCTGTGACTCTGGCTTTGCTGCTGCTGCGGGCGCGCAAGGCTGGCGCGATTCGGAGCGCGACCGCCACGGTTCTTGAACCTGCGTCTGAGCAGGGACAGAAAGGCATGGACGAGTTGCACCAGCAAACCGTCAATTTGTTGTCATTCCAGCCCCTGCCGAAGGACATTTTCGATGCGCAGGTGGCCTTCAACATGGTGGCGCGCTACGGACAGAATTCGCAACTGTCGCTGGAGTCGCTGGAAGCACGCGTGCGGCGCCATTACCGGGAGATCGCCGGAACGGATGCGCCCCACCCCGCAATGCTGCTGCTGCAGCCTCCGGTGTTTCACGGTCATGCCCTGGCCATCTTCCTGGAGATGGAGCAAGCCGTTGATCAGGAACGATTGTCGCAAGCCCTGGCCGGAGATCACGTGACCTTGGCGGGAACGGAAGATGATTCGCAGCCGAGCAACGTGAATACGGCGGGTCAAGCCAACATTCTCGTTTCACTCAAGAGCGATGCGGCACGGCCGAACGGAATCTGGCTGTGGGCAGCCGCCGACAACCTGCGCATTGCGGCCATGACCGCGGTCGAGTGTGCCGAGAGCATGATTGCAACCCGACCGTTGGGAAAAATCCAATGAAAGTCTGGCAGGCTGCTTGGCTGCTCTTGCTCGCGACCAGCACCGGTTGCGGATATCACACGGCCGGCCACGCTGTGCAGCTTCCAGAAAACGTCAAGACCATTGCCGTTCCTGCTTTTGTAAACGAGACTACGACTTACCGCATCGAACAGTTGCTGACCTCGTCAGTAATGCGCGAGTTCACCACGCGAACGCACTATCACATTCTTAATGATCCGGGCGAGGCTGCCGACGCCACGCTGCGCGGCACTGTGCTTTCGGCGTCTTCCTCGCCGCTTACCTACAACACCGCGACTGGACAAGCCGCCAGCGTCTTGGTGGTGGTGAGCGTGAGAGTGTCGCTCACCGACCGCACGGGCAAGGTGCTCTACCAGAATCCCTCGTATCTGTTTCGCGAGCAGTACGAGGTCTCGCAGGATCTCACCAGCTTTTTCGAGGAAGATTCGCCCGCCCTGCGGCGGCTGTCGCAGGATTTTGCCCGTACCCTCGTCTCTAACATTCTGGAGGGCTTCTAGATGGTAGAGTTGCGAAAGGTCGTCAGTCGCACCGCGGAGAACTTCTGATGCGGGCTTTCGCCCAGGCGGATCGATTTGTCAGCGAACTCGAGTCGCGCAAGCTACGTCCCGCCTACGTGTTCGTGGGCGACGAAGCTTTCTTCCGCAAGCGCTTTCGGGACGCCATTCTCGAGCACCTGGTTCCGGCTGATCTGCGCGACTTCAGCGTGTTCGAATTCGACCTTGCGGAAAACGACCTGGCCGAAGTTCTCGACCGCGCCCGCACGCCTTCGCTGATGGCTCCGTTCCAGGTTTTTTTCGTGCGCGGGGTGAAGAATCTTTTTGGACGCGGCTCGAATGAAGAAAAGCTCGCGGCGATCGAAGAATATTGCAAGAATCCGAATCCTGACGCGATGTTGGTTTTCGTCGCCGACCACATCAGCATCCCCGCCGACGTCCGCCGCATGGAGATGCAGGACAAAGAGCGCTACCAGCGCATCCGCGAGACCATGGGCCAGTACTGCGGCATCGTCGAACTGGCGCGCGTGGAAGAAGGTGAAGCCGTGCGCTGGATTTCCGATTACTGCACCAGCCGCGCCGTACCAGTGAAGATCGAGCCCGACGGCGCCCGCGAACTGGTGGACGCGCTCGGCGGCGACATGATGATGATCTCGAACGAACTGGAGAAGCTGATGCTCTACGTCGGCGCTCGGAATCGCATCACGCTGGGCGATGTGGAGACCATGGTCCTCGCTGCCAAGCAGCGGTCTTTATATGAGTTGACCGATGCCATTTCCTCCAGAGACCGCGTGCGTGCGCTGGAAGTGCTGGATGCGATTCTGTCTTCGGGCGATGGCGAGGAAGCCGCCATCGGACACATCTACATGCTGGCGAAAACCTTTCGCCAGATGCTGGTAATCCTCGAACGCAACGTGCGCGACCAGCGCATGCTCTGGGCCGCGTTGTGGCAGGGCTTTCGCGTGCCTCCATTCGCCGCCGACGACATTATCAAGCAGGCCCGCCGCTACAAATCCCGCCGCGATTTGACGCGCGCGATCCGCCTGGTGGCAAAAGCTGATCTCGCCCTGAGGTCGAATCCCGTGAGCAAACGGATGGTGCTGGAACGGCTGGTGATGGATTTGACTACCGAGGCTAGACTCGAAACGCCGGGATGGATGCAGGAACAGTTGCCAGTGTGAGGGATTCGGCGTCGGCGTTAGAGCCGTTCCTTCCAGTATCCCGGCCGCCTGTGCCCGTGGGCTATGGCCACAACTTGGACCACAGCTTCCTTCTCCCGGTAGACTATCGCAAATGGAAAGCGCTGCAGGACAAATTTCTGGGTTCCGTGCTCGCCTTCTGGCCAGCGCCCTGGGGACGCGACCACTAAGTCGACAGCTCGATCCATTTCAGCGACAAAGTTAAGGGCCGCGGTTTGGTTTCGCGCTCGGTACCAAGCCACTGCTGATTTTAGTTCCGCGAGCGCTGCGGGATGGAGATCGAGTGCCTTAACGGCCATGGAGGATAGCTGAGACTTGCCGGCGCGCCTCTGCCCATGGGATGGGCTTCACTTTGCCGGAATCCAGTTCTCGGATTCGGCGCGCGATCTCCTGGTTCCATTCCTCCTCGGCGGAGGCGTCCACGGTGTCATCTAGGCTATCAAGAAGGGAACCAGCCAACGCGGCACGTGCTTCCGCGGGAAGAGCGAGAGCCTTTTTCAGCAATTCAGAAACTTCCTGCGTCATGCTGTTATTTTACCTCTGCCGGTTCGAAGCCAAGAGCTAAAAAGGGCTACTTCATCGCATTGACGCGGGCGCCCAGCCGCGACTTGTAGCGCGCTGCCGTATTCCCATGCAGCGTGCCCTTCTGGATCGCTTTGTCGAGCGCGGACACAGTCTCGCGATAGGTCTTCTCGGCGGCAGCCTTGTCGCCCTTCTCGATGGTCTCGCGCAGAGTGCGCAGTGCGGTGCGCAGGCGCGAGGTGTTGGCGCGATTCGTGGCGGTGCGCTTCGTGGTCTGACGGGCGCGTTTGAGCGCCGAAAAATGGTTAGCCATATTGCTTCGTTGCCCTTTGTGTGTACAGCGAGATATTCCGGTGAGTACCGAATACGTTATTCTACGGGACTAAGTCGTGACTGGTCAAACGGTTAAGCTCCTTGGGGAGCGCCCATTGACTCCCACCCCGGCGAGGGGTACGCTTTAGCTAATGGTAGTGACTTGCCTCCTGGGCATGAGCATTCCGGCTGGTCCCGTCTCGAAGCATAATCCTGTTTTGTCATTTTCCTGGCATATCCAAGAGATTGAATGAAGAAAAGCATCGGGATTAGTCCCAACATCGAGACTTTGTTTGGCACGCGCGACGAGAATGTGCGCGTGCTGGAAGATGGCCTGAACGTCACGATTGACTTGCGATCAAACGCAATTGAACTGGAGGGCGCGGCCCGCGACGTGGCCCGCGCCGAGCAGGTGTTTGCCGACTACGAGAGCTTGCAGAAATCCGGATACAGTTTCAACAACGGCGATCTGAACAGCATGCTCCGCGTGCTGACGGCGGATTCCAGCGCGACCCTGCGAGGCTTGGCCGATGCCGGCCGCCAGCGTTCGCTGGGACGGCGCATGGTGCAGCCGAAAAGCGTGAATCAGCGCCGCTATGTCGAGGCCATCGAGAAGCACGACATGGTGTTCGGCGTTGGTCCGGCAGGCACGGGCAAGACTTATCTCGCGGTGGCCATGGCGATTTCCGCGCTGCTCGCGAAGCGTGTGAACCGCATCATCCTGGCGCGTCCGGCGGTGGAAGCAGGTGAGCGGCTGGGCTTTTTGCCGGGCACGCTGCAGGACAAGATCGATCCTTACCTGCGTCCGCTGTACGACGCGCTGTATGACATGCTCGATCCGGAGAAAGTCGACCGCTATCTGGAAAAGAATGTCATCGAGATCGCGCCCATCGCATTCATGCGCGGGCGCACGCTGAACGATTCGTTCGTGATTCTCGATGAGGCGCAGAACACGACTTCAGAGCAGATGAAGATGTTCGTCACCCGCCTCGGATTCAACTCCAAGGCCGTGATTACCGGGGACATCACGCAGATTGACTTGCCCAACGCGCGTCGTAGTGGATTGCTGGAAGCGATTGACATTCTGAAACGCGTCGAAGGCTTGACGTTCGTTCATTTCGACGAATCCGACGTGGTGCGGCATCACCTGGTGCAGCGCATCATCCGGGCATACGACGAGCACAAAACGCATGTCGCCGAGCAGCAGATGCTGTTGCCGTCGGGTGGAAGAAACGGCGAGGCAAAGAGTGTTGACATGAAGGGTGTTGACGTGAAGAACCGGGAGACGGCGAAAGCGGACGACCGATCCCGAGAAGCCTCGGCAGAATAAAGTAGCAACACGGAGGAGGGCTGAAACCGGGCCCTCCTGTTTATTTTGCACGCTTCGCATTACTAAGCGGGCTGGAGCAAGGTGGTTATCCTCCGAAAAAGAATCGTGGGGCTGAACTCGTCAACGCTCGAACGGTTTGTGTTGCGGGCACGGCGCGCGGTTCGGCTGCGTTGCCCGGTGAATGTCTTGGTGACCGGCAGCGCCGAGTTGCGGGGCTTCAACCAGCGATTCCGGGGAGCGAACAAGGCCACGGACGTACTGTCGTTTCCAGCGCCGCCTCGGACGGAACGACAGGCCAAACGTGTTGCCGGAGAAGTCGCAATTTCTGCGGACATCGCGCGAGAGAACGCCGGCCGCCTGGGTCATTCTGTGGCGGACGAGGTGAAGATTCTGGTGCTGCACGGCATTCTGCATCTGGCGGGCTTCGATCACGAGCGCGATAATGGCCAGATGGCCCGCAAGGAAAGCCAGTTGCGGCGGCAACTGAAGCTGGAGGGTAGTCTGATCGAGAGAACGCAGGCCCGCGGTCGTTCACGCGTCACAAAGCGGAGAACCGGATGAATTGGGCTGTCGCACTCGCGCTGATCCCGCTGCTGGGCCTGCTGGCCCTGGCTTCCTATGTGGACCGCGTTTACCAGGAGATTGGCAAGTTCCTCTCGCGCGAATTTCAGGACAACATCGACGTCTTCGAGCAGAAAGTCGAGCCCAACCTACACGTCAGCCGCGCCCGCGCGTCGCTCTCCATGGCAGTCCTCAAGCAAGTGACTACGGCCACTATCGCCTTGCTGGTGGGCTTCGCAGTCTTCGGCGACCAGCGGTGGAGCATCTATGAGATTCTGCAGGCCGCCATCAGCTTGATTCTGATCATCATTGTGTTCAACCAATTCCTGCCGTTTGTTTTCTTCTCGCGCACCAACGGCGCATGGCTCATCCGCTGGACGTGGCTCCTGACCGTGCTGATTTACTTGGTGCTGCCCGTGACCATCGTTCTCGGGTTCCTGCAATCGGTGGCATCACTCACTCGCCAAAACACGCGCGAGGAACCGGAAAGCGCAGCCGAGGCTGTGGATGCCTTGATCGAAGCGGGCCAGGAAGAAGGCATTATCCAGGAAGGGGACCGCGATCTGATTCAGTCCGTGGTGGAATTCAGCGGCAAAACGGTGCGCGAGGCCATGAAGCCGCGTCCGGAGATCTTTGCCGTTCCCGTGGATACCACGGTCGAGCGCTTCATCGAGATGCTCCGGACCAAGCATTACTCGCGGGTGCCCGTGTACGCGGAAAGCATTCATAACATCCGGGGCATCGTCTACGCCCAGGACGTCTTGCAGGTGCCGGACAGCGAGGCTTCCAAACGCACACTCGAAACGCTGATGCGGCGCGACGTTTATTTCGTGCCTGAGAGCAAGCTCGGGAGCGATCTGCTTCGCGAGATGCAGAAGAACAACATACGCATGGCGATCGTGGTCGATGAATACGGCGGGGTGGCCGGGCTGGTCACGATTGAAGATCTGGTCGAAGAAATCGTGGGTGAAATTCGCGACGAGCATGAAAAGCCAGAGATCGTCCGGGAAAACGACCAGTCCTACATCGTTCCCGGAGGAATGGACGTAGACCGCCTCGCCGAGCTTTTCGGGACAAAGCCGGAAGGAAGGGAATCGGCCACCGTCGCGGGCCTGGTCAGCGAACTGGCGGGGCACATCCCGCAGCGCGGCGAAACGGTGGATGACGACGGCCTGCGCTTCGAAGTTCTCGAGTCGACCGACCGCAAAGTAGAGCGGGTCAGAATCACAGCCATGCAGCCCCGGCAGTTGAAGCTGATCTGAAGGCAGCTTCTAGCTGCTAGCTCCTAGCTTCTAGCGAGCGGCGACTCGGAGGTTCGACTATTGAGCGGGAACCACCTATCATGGTCCCGGTAGTAGAGAAGAGATGACGTCCGACTTTCCGAAGTCTTCCGAAGAAGTGCTCGCTCTAATCGAAGATGAAGAGCGGCATAGAAAATTCGTATGGACGGCGGGCAGAGTTCTCCGAGAATCAGCTCTATGGACTCGACTTGAAAGGCTGCCCTACCCCGAGCGCAAGCTCGTGCTGACTCGGTTAACGACTTTTCTCGAAGACTTGGCGCAACAGGGCGTCCTTGTTCGCCGTCGCGAAGTGCAAAGCATCGGCTACGGTGACGAGGTTGGATTTGACTTTGCTCGGCCGGTGAAAGCCGACGCTCGCAATGCCACACGAGAACGATGACCGCTAGAAGCTAGCAGCTAGAAGCTTTCTTATGCCCTTCCGCTCCGGTTTTGTCTGCATTCTCGGCCGTCCTAACGCGGGCAAGTCCACCTTGCTCAATGCTCTCGTGGGCGAAAAGCTCGCCATCATCTCTCCTAAGCCGCAAACCACACGCAACCGGATTCAGGGTATCGTCAACCTTCCCAAGGCCAAAGGCCGTGATGCCGCGCAGATTGTCTCTGATCGACACTCCAGGCGTACACAAGCCAGACAGTTCCCTTGGCCGCAAGATGATGGTCGAGGTGCGGGAGGCGCTGGAAGGCTGCGATCTTGTCCTGCTGATCATGGACGCCACGCGCAAGTTGGATCGGCGCGATGAATTCGCCATACAAATGCTGAAGCACTCATCGACGAAAGTTTGCCTCGTCCTCAATAAGGTCGATCTGCTGCGAGGCGGCAAGGCCATGCTGCTGCCCTTGATCGAGGAGTACAAGAAGCTGCATCAATTCCAGGAAATCATCCCAATTTCTGCGTTGAAGCGGGACGGCCTCGATGTTCTGCTGAAGCTGGTGACGGCCGCGCTACCGGCCGGGTCCGCCTTATTTCCCGCCCGACCAGGTCACCGACCAGCCAGCGCGCTTCATGGCCGCGGAAATCATTCGCGAACGTGTGCTGGTCGAGACCGAGGAAGAGCTGCCCTACGCAACCACGGTGATCGTTGACTCTTTCGAGGAGGGCGCCACGCTCACGCGCATTGCCGCGACAATCTACTGCGAGCGCGAAGGCCAAAAGGGCATCCTGATCGGCAAGAAGGGACAGATGCTGAAACGGATTGGCACTTCCGCACGCCTGCAACTCGAGCGCATGTTGGGAATGAAAGTCTTTCTAGAGCTCTACGTCAAAGTGCAGCCGAACTGGCGCGAATCGCGGGGTTTTGTGGAAGAACTCGACTGGAGAAGGCAGTTGGAGCACCTGACCGACGGGCGAGTCGAACTGCCGAAAGCGCCGCCCAAACGTGAACACGGGCCCCGGAAACGAGGAGCGGTAAGCGCAACGATATAGCGGACCAGTGTTCCGCGCCCGTTTCGCAGCTCAAGCTGCGATCTTTACTGATACCTCTGAGTTTGTCGGATTGAGCCTTTCCCAGCTAGAATAAACCGATTAGCAGCTTTGAATCGCAAGCGAGCCCAAACATGCCACTGTCGGACTCTTCCGAAGAACCGCTCCCCGAAAAAGATTTTGATCCAGACACGTTGCATTTGCTTTTGCGGGTAACCCTCTCCGCCGACCGCCGGGCCGTAGATCCGGTGGTGCAGGAAGTCATGGGCGTGGTCCGCCAGATGAAGGGCGTGGACGGCAAAGAAGATGCGATCGAGCTATCAGTGCAAGAAGCGCTGGCCAATGCCGTGATTCACGGCGCCAAAGAAGACCCCACGAAGACAGTCGAGTGCCTGGTTAGCAGCGACGACGATCGTGGCGTGCTGATCGTGGTGCGCGATCCCGGCCCTGGTTTCTTGCCCGAAGCCATTCCCACGTGCACCGTCGGAGAAAACGTTTATTCCAATCACGGGCGCGGGATTTTTCTCATCAACCAACTGATGGACCAAGTGGAGTTCCGAAAGAACGGCACCGAAATTCGCATGGTGAAGCGGTAGCGCCTCTTCGGCTCATTCCTTCACGGTAATTCCCAGCGTTTTCATCTTGCGGTAAAGATGGCTGCGCTCCAGACCCAGCACCTCGGCGGCGCGGGTGACGTTGCCGTGGTTCTCGTCAAGCTTCTTCAGAATAAAATCGCGCTCGTAGGCGTCGCGGGCCTGGTGCAGGGTGGAGAACTCCCGCCGCGCCGCGCGGCGATGGCCGTCGCGGTAAACCAGCGGAGGCAACTGCTTGCGGTCGAATCGTATCGTCATGGGATTCATGATCACGATGCGCTCGATCACATTGCGCAACTCGCGCACATTGCCGGGCCAGGAATAGCGCATCAGAGCCTCAATGGCATCGTCGGTAATTTCGCGCGGGCGCCGCCCGTAGGTCGCGGCCAGGTCTTTCAGGAAATGCCGGGCAAACAACGGAATGTCTTCCTTCCGCTCGCGCAGCGGAGGCACGAAGAACGGAATCACGTTCAGCCGGTAAAACAAGTCTTCGCGAAAATTCCCTTTGGAGATTTCCTCCTCCAGATCCTTGTTCGTGGAGGCGATGATGCGCGCATCCACCACGATGGTTTCATCGCCTCCGAGCGGAGCCACGCGCTGCTCCTCGAGCGTGCGCAGAACCTTCGACTGCGTCTTCAGGCTCATGTCGCCCACTTCATCGAGAAACAGTGTTCCTCCGCTGGCCTTTTGAAACTTGCCTTCCTTGTCGACAGCTGCCCCGGGAAACGATCCTTTGTAGTGGCCGAACAGTTCGCTTTCGATCAGGTCTTCGGGAATGGCGGCGCAGTTGACCTCGACAAAAGTCTCGTCCTTGCGCAAACTTTGCGCATGGATGGCGTGGGCCACCAATTCCTTTCCGGTGCCGGATTCGCCATAGATCAGAACCCGGCCGTTGGTGGGCGCCATGAGCGTAATCTGCTGGCGCAGCGCTTTCATGGGAATGCTGTCGCCCACGATCACGCTCTTGGCGTGAAGCTGCTTCTTCAAATCGATATTCTCGTGCCGCAGTTTCTTCGCTTCGATCGCGTTCTTGACCAGGATGAGCGTCTTGTCAATGGAGAGCGGTTTTTCCAGGAAGTCGTAAGCGCCCAGTTTGGTAGCGCGGACCGCGGTTTCGATGGTACCGTGGCCGGAGATCATAATTACTTCGGGAGGGTTGTCGATCTCACGGATTCTTTCTAGCGTTTCCAGTCCATCGATGCCCGGCAGCCAGATATCCAGCAGCACCACGTCAAAGCTGTGGTCGCGCCGCAACAGCTTCAGGCATTCTTCACCACTTTCGAGCGCTGTGGTTTCGTAGCTCTCGTCCGCCAGCACTCCCTGCAGCGATTCGCGAATGCCGGTTTCGTCGTCAACGATGAGAATCCTATGCATGCTGTGCCGTGGCCGCGGCCAGCGCGGGCTCGGGAACCACCGGCAGCTCAACGATGAAGCGCGCTCCAACCGGCTGGTTCTCCTCCACGCGAATGGATCCGTGATGTTCTTCGATGACGCGGCTCACAATGGCCAGGCCAAGGCCGGTTCCGCGCTTTCGGGTGGAAAAATACGGCAGAAAGAGTCTTTCCTTCAGCTCGCGAGTTACGCCGTGGCCGGTGTCTGCGATCGTGATTTCAACTGCATCGCGGCTGGCTACGAGCGAAGTTGAAATCTGAATCTCCCGCACCAGTGAATCCTGCATGGCTTCGGCAGCATTGTCCACGAGGTTGGCGACAGCCCGCTTAATCGCTTCTGCGTCGGCCATCACTTTGGGCAGGTCTGATGCGAGCGCCTTGCGTAGGCCAATTCCGTCCAGTCTTCCGTTGAACATGGCAAGCGCGCTCTCGATGACTTCGTTGATATCGGCCGGATGCGGATTCGACGCCGGGAAGCGAGCCAGCGCGGAGAAATCGTCCACCAGCCGGCGAACGGTTTCGACCGCACTTGCTATGGTTTCGGCACAGGAACGAACAATATCTAACGATGCTTTGTCAGGAGGAGACCCACGCTCCAGATGACGCTGAATGCGCTCCACAGAAAGCGCGATAGGCGTTAACGGATTCTTGATCTCATGCGCAACGCGGCGTGCCACCTCCCGCCAGGCGGCCTGTTTCTGAGCCTTCAGAAGATCCGAGAGATCTTCGAACACGATTACGTATCCCGAGCGCTCGTCCTGATGGCGCAGAGTAGCCACGGTCACAGCCACGTTCAGAGAGGTGCGTTGCAGCGACATCTCCATCTGGCTGGTCGTCATGCCCATGCGATCGGCGCGGCGCAGCAGCGGTTCCAGATCTTCGAGCACCTCCGGTGGAAATACGTCCGCCAAGTGCGCTCCGCGCAGCAGGCGCTCTTCGTCCGTATATCCCTCCGGGTGGAACATGCGCAGCAGGGCGTGGTTGGCGTGAGTAACGCAGCGCGCGGCATCCAGAGAAAGCACGCCGGTCGGGATGCTCTCGAGAATTGTCTCCATCTGACGGCGGCGCTGGTCGAGTTCAGCATTGGCAGCGCTGGCATCGCGGCTGGAAGCCTCGATCTGCCGCCGGCTGGTTTCCAACTCCCCCGCCATGCGGTTGAAGGAGCGGACCAGATCCCCAATTTCATCAGCAGCTCTTACGTCGATGCGGTAATCAAGACGCCCGCGGGAGATTTCCTGCGTCGCCTCGGCCAGCGCAGCCAGCGGACGGGTCACCAGCTTCGAGAGAAACAGGGCCAGCCACGTGGTCACGAACAACACCATCATCGTGAGCAATAGCAGCAGACCCATATAAGTCTGACGCACGTGTTTGCGCTCGCGGCTGAGCTGAAGATAACGCTGCTGGCTGGCTTCGATCTGCCGGACCGTCTTCGAAAACTCCGGCGGCAGCGGCATGGCAACCAGGATCACGCCGTCCTTCCCCACCGGGGCGCTGCCCAGCGTGTAATCGGTTTGCGCCCAGGTGAAACGGGCAGGCTGGCCAGCCGCGGCCTGCGCCAACGGCAGTTTCTCTTTCAATACCGGCCACGGGGCCGGAACCCCGAGGCTCGCCTCAGGAACTCCGTTTTCCACCGCAAGCGCAAATCCGCCCTGCAAGGCGGGCTCATAGCTGCGAAATTCCTCGACTGCCGAGGAGAATCCATGGCCGTCGAAGGATCGCTGCACCTCCGGCGAGGATGCAATGGAAACCGCTTCCGCGCGCGCGTTCTGCGACGCATAGTTGGCAAGCAGGGAAGCCATGGCATCGGTATCTTCGCGCACCTCCTCGACCGGAGTAGAAAACCATATGTTGATCGAGCGGTTCATCAGCCCGTAGGCGAACCAATACATCACCATGACGGGAACGAACGAAAGCAGTAGAGCTCCCACCACCATTCGCGTGCGGAACTTCGATCCCAACACGCCCAGACGGCGCTCCGCAAACAGTTTAAGCAGGTTGCGCGCCAGCACGAACGTAAGAGCAACGAACAAAAGAGAAATCAGCAGTGAGAGCGCGTAGAAGACAACTGCCTGCTGGTTGGTGTCGGGGCGCAGGATGGTTTGGTTAAACGCCGTTTGCGAAACCAGGATGGCGAACAGGAGAAAAACCGCAATCGCCAGGATGATAATGACCCGCTTGCGTCGTGAGGTCTTGGGAGGTCGAGTTGGAACGGTCTGCGCCACGCGAGTCCAGGGTCCAGCTGAACGGACCGGAACTCATTATAGATGCAGCCGCGGCCGGGGGAGATGACTCAATGGCTGCCGGGGGCGGTAGCCAGGCACCATTAATGATCAACGCGGGATGACCGTCCCGCCGAGAGTTCTGCCAGTATCGCGCGGTAGCCGGACTTGGGCTGGTACGATCGATCAAAAGGCAGCGCGTGTCCGCGGGCGCCGTGCGAATGAGATCCAATCCACGAATATTTGTCGGTGAATCCCCAGGTCTGGATCGCCGTGCACCCCGGATTATTCAAGCACGCTCTTACGATGCTGCGATAAACCTCGCCCTGTCGGGTCAGGTCTTCTGCTTTAGGCCCGCCGCCAGAATCGAGCGGCAGAGAAACGTCCAGTTCCGTGATGTGAACCTGCACTCCGAGCGCCGTGAGCCGTGCGATGTTTGAGGAAATGTCAGCAGCGATCGACGGCATGTCCGCATCGAGCGTTGGTACGTGCATCTGCAATCCCACGCCATCGATCGGAACTCCCCGGCGCTTGAAATCCTTGACCATGGCGCAGATCGCGTCCGACTTGCGGTTCATCCCTTCGCCTTCTGCTTCGTTGTAAAACAGCAGTGCGTGCGGGTCGGCCCGATGCGCCCAGCGAAATACCTGCTCGATGTAAGCCGTCCCTTTCCCCGACAAACCAACCCCGGGCTGGTCGTACCAGAGGGAGTCGCGCACAGCTCCGTTCTCATCCAGAGCTTCGTTGACCACATCCCATGCGAACACCTGGCCTGCATAGTGCTTCATCACCCGGGTGATGTGCTCGTGCAGAAGCCGCGACAGTTGCCGCGCGGTGTAGTGACCCTGCGTGAGCCAATCCGGATTGTAGCGGCCCCAGACCAGGCAATGGCCGCGGACCTTCATTTGATGGGCCTTTGCGAAACGAGCGACTTCGTCGCCCTGCCGGAAGTCGTAGGTGGCTCGATCCGGCCGCAGCACCCACCACTTCATGGCATCTTCCGCCTCCACCATGTCGAACTCGCGAGCCAGCGTGGATGCGTAGGCGGTCTCCGAAAGCTGTGAGGGACGGACCGCCGTGCCGATGAGCAGTCCTGCGTTTTCCGCCTCCTGCCGCAACGACTGAGCGCAGCAGGCAGATGCCATCGCTCCCGCCAGAATTGCAAACTGCCAACAATGCTTAAACAATGAGTTTTTCAAGACCGAATCCCGTGATCCAAGACCTTCTCTACTTAGACTGAGGCAGGAACTTCTGTAAAGGGCATTCGTCACAACGAGGCTGTGATTTTCTGCAGTAATTCTTTCCCACTCCCACAATGAGACCGTGCATCTCGTTATAGGCCTGGGCCCGGGCGGTTCGTTTTGCCGTGCTCATCGCCGACGGAGGGTGCCCACCGCCGGGGAATCCGGTCGCCAAAGGTGGATGCCAACTTTCATCCGGGGTAATGGACTCGTCCAAAGGAATCAGCGCTTTCTCAAACAGTTCCCGAATCTCTTCATAGTTGGTTGTTTCCGACAGAATCCCGTGACGGGCGAGAATCCTCCGCGTGTACGCATCTACCACGAAGACCGGATGGTTCCCGGCATAGAGCAGGATGGAATCGGTGGTTTCGGGGCCGACCCCGTGCAGATTGAGAAGTTCTTCGCGAAGTTCCTCCGTCGGACGGGCAAACAACTTGGCCAGAGAGCCTTGGTACCGGTCGTCGAGAAACGCGACAAAAAGTCTCAGTCGTTTAGCTTTCTGACGGAAATATCCAGCCGGGTGAATCAGGCTCTCGATCTCAGTCAGCGGCGCCCGGCGGACCGCTCGCACGCTGAGCAGGCGCGCCGCACGAAGATTCGTCAAAGCCTTCTCCACATTCGTCCACGCCGTGTTCTGCGTGAGATAAGCCCCTACGATCACCTCAAACCGCGACTGGGCCGGCCACCAATGCTGCGGTCCCCAGGCGTGAAATAAAGCATGATAGTAGGTTCGAATCTGATGCTCTCTATCGTCAACCCGCAAAGTTAGTCAGGCCTCATCGTTGAGTGTACGCCGGGAGTGTACGCCGGGCCGCAAACCGGGCCCACTAATCACACTAGACCTGCCAGTGCTTACCGAAGTGCATGTACCTGAGCCCGAGATTTGGGTTTTTCCTAGGAAAAAGCTCATCTGGCGCGGGTTCTGAAACTTAGCCAGCAGCACCCAGGGGATAGCGACAAGTCCAAGTACCACGGTAACTGGTACGGTAATCGACTTGCTGTGACAATTTGTGTCACCACAAAGACACTGCTCTTCTTCCACAGCAAAAGCAGCGATTTGTGTAAATGCCGGTGCAGCTGCCGGGCATTCGTTCCACTACGTGGATAGGAGATCGACGTATGTCTCAACGGCTGGGTGACCTTCTCGTCAAAGAGAAGATCATAACCCCAGAGCAGTTGGAGCAAGCGACCAAGGCGCAGAAGGAGCAGAACTGCCGCCTGGGCTCTGCCTTGGTGAAGCTCGGCTTCCTCACGGACGAAGACGTCACCAATTTTCTCTCCCGGCAGTATGGCGTCCCAGCCATCAACCTCTCGTATTTTGAAATTGATCCGGCCGTAGTTAAGCTCATACCGTTTGAAACCGCGAAGCGCTATCAGATTCTTCCGCTGAGCCGCGTGGGCGCATCACTGACCATCGCCATGGTCGATCCGACCAACGTCTTCGCCATGGACGATATCAAGTTCATGACCGGCTTCAACATTGAGCCGGTTGTGGCTTCTGAGAGCTCCATCCTGATGGGCATCGAGAAAGCCTACGGGGGCAAGGCGGAGGAAGATCTCGAAACCGTGATGCAGTCGATGTCGGAGATGAACGAAAGCGACATCGAAGTGCAGGCGGAAGAGCAGGAGATGGAGCTGTCGCAGCTGGAGAAAGCTGCGGACGAGGCTCCCGTGGTCAAGCTGGTGAACCTTGTGCTCACCGACGCAGTGAAGCGCGGGGCCAGCGACATTCACATTGAACCCTACGAAAAAGAATTCCGCGTGCGTTTCCGTATTGACGGCGTACTACAGGCAATCATGTCGCCGCCGATGAAGTTAAAGGACGCGATCACTTCCCGCCTGAAAATCATGGCTAAGCTCGATATCAGCGAAAAGCGGCTGCCACAAGACGGCCGCATCATGCTGAAAATGAATATCGGCGGCCGCAAGAAGCAGCTCGACTTCCGCGTCAGCACCCTGCCCACGCTGTGGGGCGAGAAAATCGTGCTCCGGTTGCTCGACAAAGAAAACCTGCGCCTCGATATGACCAAGCTTGGTTTCGAACCGGAATCTCTGGTCAAGTTCGAAAAGGCCATTCTCAAGCCTTACGGCATGGTGCTGGTCACAGGTCCCACGGGTTCTGGCAAAACCAACACGCTGTATTCGTCCATCTCGCGCCTCAACCAGCCCGACACCAACATCATGACGGCCGAAGATCCCGTCGAGTTTCAGTTGGGCGGCGTAAACCAGGTGCAGATGAAAGAGCAGATTGGATTGAATTTTGCCGCGGCCCTCCGTTCTTTCCTGCGGCAAGATCCCAACATCATTCTGGTCGGCGAAATCCGCGACTTTGAAACCGCGGAAATCGCCATCAAAGCCGCTCTTACCGGCCACCTTGTTCTTTCCACTCTGCACACCAATGGCGCGCCGGAAACCATCACGCGCTTGATGAACATGGGCATTGAGCCTTTCCTGGTTGCGACCTCGGTTCACCTGATCTGCGCCCAGCGCCTGATTCGCAGGATTTGCAAGGACTGCTCCGAGACCGTGGACGTTCCGGTCCAAACCTTGATCGAAGAAGGGTTTTCGCCCGAGGAAGCCAAGACCATCAAGATCCAGAAAGGCAAGGGCTGCGGCGTCTGCAACAACACGGGATACAAGGGCCGCTGCGGTTTGTACGAAGTGATGGAAGTGGACGATGAAATCAGGGAGCTCGTGCTGGTAGGCGCTTCCGCGGTCGAATTGAAAAAGAAAGCCATCGAGCGCGGCATGATCACGCTCCGGCGCAGCGGTCTGATCAAAGTGGCGGCGGGTATCACCACCTTGGAAGAAGTTGCCCGCGAGACGATTCACTAGTTTCTAAAGATTCAAGACGTAGGGAAGGGATCACGATTATGGGTCTGTCATTAAGTGATTTGCTGAAACGCATGCTGGAGATGAATGGCAGCGATCTCCACATCACCACCAATTCGCCGCCCCAGATCCGCGTCCACGGCCACCTGGTGCCGCTGGATCTTCCTCAGATGACGCCCGCCGAGACCAAGCAGCTGGCCTACAGCGTCATGACGGACTCGCAGAAGCATCGCTTCGAGGAAAGCCTCGAACTCGACTTCTCTTTCGGATTGAAAGGCCTGGCCCGCTTCCGCGCCAACGTGTTCAACCAGCGTGGCGCCACGGCGGCTGTGTTTCGTCTGATTCCTTTCGAGATCAAGTCTTTCAACCAACTCGGCCTGCCCGCCGTGGTGAGCAAGCTGTGTGACAAGCCGCGCGGTCTGGTGCTGGTTACGGGACCGACAGGCTCCGGCAAGTCCACCACGCTTGCGGCCATGATCGACAAAATCAACAGCGAGCGCCACGACCACATCCTCACCATCGAGGACCCAATCGAGTTCGTGCACATGAACAAGAACTGCGTGGTCAACCAGCGCGAGCTGCACGCCGACACCAAAAGCTTTTCCGACGCCTTACGCGCCGCTCTTCGTGAAGACCCGGACGTTGTGCTGATCGGCGAAATGCGCGACCTGGAAACCATCGAATCGGCCCTGCGTATCGCGGAAACCGGTCACTTGACCTTCGGCACGCTGCACACCAATTCGGCAACTTCCACCATCAACCGCATCATCGACGTGTTTCCCGCGCACCAGCAGCCTCAGATTCGCGCCCAGCTTTCGCTGGTGCTCGAAGGCATCATGTGCCAAAGCTTGCTGCAGACCGTGAGCGGCAAGGGCCGCTCCATGATTATGGAAATCCTTATCCCCAACCCCGCGGTGCGCAATCTCATCCGCGAAGACAAGATTCACCAGGTGTATTCGGCCATGCAGTCCGGACAAGACAAGTTCGGCATGCAGACTTTCAACCAGGCGTTAGCCACCGCGTACTTCCAGAAGCAGGTTTCGCTGGAAGTAGCTCTGGCACGCTCCAGCAATCAGGAAGAGTTGCAGGAAATGATCAACCGGGGCGCCAGCTTGTTGAACCGGGGCGGCGCGGCCGGATCAGCGGCGCGAGGGGCAGCGTCGAAAGGCTAAAACATTTTGATGGCACACCGCGCACGGCGGCTGGCGCGGTGGGCAGGGCACAACAAGTTTGAGCCGCAAGAGATTCAGGAATCAGCGATGACACTGAGGAGAGGCTAAGACCATGCCAGTTTTCACATTTTCCGGCAAGGATGCCTCCGGACAGAAAATTTCCGGAGAGCGCGTAGCACCCAACAAGCAGGCGCTGCAGCAGCAATTGCGGCGCGAGCACATTACACCGGGCGCAGTCCGGGAAAAGGGCAAAGAGTTTGTCATGCCCACCTTCGGAACGACCAAGGTCAAGGTCAAGGACATCGCGATTTTCTTTCGCCAGTTCTCGGTCATGATCGATGCCGGCCTGCCGCTTGTGCAGTGTCTCGAAATCCTGGCCGCCAACCAGGAAAACCCGTCCTTCCAGAAAACGCTGACCGGCGTTCGCACCACGGTGGAAGGTGGCGCGACACTGGCCAACGCCATGCGGCAATATCCCAACGTCTTCGACGACCTCACCACCAACATGATTGAAGCCGGCGAAACCGGCGGTATTCTGGACATCATTCTGCAACGCCTTGCGATCTACGTGGAGAAGGCGGTTCGCCTGAAGGCTGCGGTGAAGTCGGCGTTGATCTATCCCGTCTCCGTCATAAGCCTGGCCACGCTGATTGTCGGTGCCCTGCTCAAGTGGGTCGTGCCAATCTTTTCCAACCTTTTTGCAGGCCTGGGGGTCGCTCTGCCACTTCCCACCCGTATCGTGATGGGGTTGAGCGGGTTCGTGCAGAGTTTCTGGTGGGTCTTCATTGTGGCCGTGGTGGCTGGCGTCTTCGGCCTGAAGGCGATCCGCAAGAACCCGAAGGGGCGTTATTACTTCGACAAATTCCTGCTCCATCTGCCCATCATCGGCACGCTGCTGCGCAAGATCGCCGTGGGCCGTTTCACGCGCACCTTAGGCACTTTGATCACCTCGGGCGTGCCCATTCTGGAAGGTTTGGCCATCACCGCCAGAACCTCAGGCAACGCCGTGCTGGAAGAAGCCCTGATGAAAGTGCGCAAAGCCATCGAAGAAGGCCGCACTATCGTGGATCCGCTCCGGGAATGCGGAGTGTTTCCCAACATGGTGACCCAGATGATCGGAGTCGGTGAAGCCACCGGTGCTATGGACAGCATGCTGCAGAAGATCGCTGACTTCTACGAAGAAGAAGTGGACGCCGCCACCAAGGACATGCTGGCCATGTTGGAGCCCGCGATTATCGGCTTGCTCGGTGTAACCGTCGGCGGCATCGTAATTTCTCTCTACATGCCGCTGTTCGCCATGATCGCGAAATTGGCCGGATAAAGGCGAGGTTTCAAGGTAAGAGAGGCTTCAAAGTTTCAAGGAGAGCTCCTTCTGAAAAACTTTGAAACCTTGAAACCTTGAAACTTTGAAACCTGGATTGACCATGCAATCGACATTCGACGAGCGGAATTGGCTGGCCTGGCTGGTCAAAGTACGGATCCTGATCCTCACCTTCCTGCTCGGAATCCAGCTGGCGGTCGCAGAGTTGACGCCTACCCGTCTGCCCCTGCGCCTTTTCCTCAGCACCATGGTGCTGTGGTATACCGTTTCGCTCTTCTATGTGGTCCTGCTCTCCTTCTGGCGCGAGCATCGTTTGCAGGCATCCTTGCAGGTCCTGACCGATCTCATCATGGTTAGCCTGGTCGTGCACGAGACCGGAGGCTGGGACAGTTCGTTGAACTTCCTCTATCCTCTGGCCATCATCGTAGCCGGCATCTTGCTCCCTCGGGTGTGGGCGCAACTTGTGGCAGCGCTCGCTTTCATTCTTTACGGCACCGTCCTCGAACTCAACTATTACGGAGTCGTGCACTCCTACTGCACCACCCATCCAGAACTGAAAGTGCTGCAGGCGATCATTTTCGTGAACCTGTTTGCCTTTCTGGCCGTCGCCTATCTGGCTGGCCTGCTGGTTGCCAAGCTGCGCCAGGCGCGGGTGCAGCTGAAGGACGCCAGCGGAGCCCTCGAAGATCTTCAGATCCTGCACGAAAACATTATTCAGTCCATTAGCAGCGGATTGATCACTACCGGTCTCGATGGGCGCATCACCCTGGTCAACAATGCGGCGCTGAAACTTATGGAGCGCGCACCGGACCAGTTGCTGGGAAAACCGGTCGCCGGACTATTTCTTGATGCCCTGCCCAACGCCGAGTCGCGAAACCATGCCGAAGTTCGCTTCGACACGGTGGGTAGCTTCCGCAGAACGGTTCGAGTGCGAGTAGCCGCCCTGAACGGGCCGGAGCGCGGGGCGTTGGGCTACGTCTACGTCCTCGATGATCTTACCGAGATCCGCCGACTGGAGCGCGAAGTCCGCATGCAGGACCGCCTGGCGGCCGTGGGCCGGCTGGCGGCGGCCATCGCCCACGAAATCCGCAATCCGCTCACTTCCATCGCTGGTTCGGTCAGCATGCTTTCCGGCATCCCCGAAATGAGCGAGGAGCACCGGCACCTGCTCGAAATTGTCACCAGGGAATCGCAGCGCCTGAACGGCATTATCACCGACTTTCTCGCGTATTCCCGCGGCAAACAGTATCACTTCGAAAAGGCCGACCTGGTGCGATTGCTCGAGGACACGCTCACCCTCATGCGTCACCGCATGACCGCGGAGAAGGCCGCCATCTCGATTGAGAGCCGCTTTGCCGTTCCTGAGGCATGGGTGCTCGCTGACGGCGACAAAATCAAACAGGTCTTTTGGAACTTCGCCGAGAACGCGGTCCGCGCCATGCGCAACGGCGGCACTCTGCTAGTGGGCATCGAACGCCTGGGAGACGATTGGCAAGTCAGCTTTGCGGATACGGGAACAGGAATGACTCCGCAGCAGACAGAAAAAATTTTCGAGCCCTTCCAATCGAACTTTGAAGGCGGCACCGGACTTGGCTTGGCGGTGGTCTACCAGATCGTACAAGCCCACGAAGGCAAAGTGTGGGCGCGGTCCAAGCCCGGGCAGGGGACCACTTTTGTCCTGAGGCTGCGCCGCTTGGATGCAGAACGGCCCGCCGCAGAGAAGCCCGCCGCAGAACGGCAGCTGACCCGCACGACCTCGACTGAAAACTTCGCGACACCCGGTATGCAACCGGCTGCGCCTGCACAACTCGCTGCCGTCGCGGCGGAAGGGAGGCTGCGTGGCTAACATTCTGGTTTGCGACGATGAGCGCTCCATCTGCGAAATGCTCGACATCGCCCTGCGCCGCGACGGGCATCGCGTCGAGACCGTGAATTCCGGACAAGCAGCCAAGAACAAGATTGACGGCGCTCTCTACGACCTCATCATCACCGACATCAAGATGCCGAACATCGACGGCATCGAAGTGCTGCGCCATGCCCACCGCGTTTCCCCCGACTCCCCGGTCATCCTCATCACCGCCGTCGACGACTACGAAGCCGCGGTGGAAGCGGTAAAAGCCGGAGGAGCGTCAGACTACATTCGCAAAAGCCCCGGCCTGGTCGACGAAATCAAGCTGACCATCAACCGAGTGCTCGAGAACCTGTCTCTAAGCAAGCAGAACTTCGCCCTGCGCCGCGACGCCGCTTCCCACAACTCGCTCGACAACATCATCGGCTCCAGTGCGCCCATGGATAAGCTGAAACAGACTCTGCGCACCGTCGCATCCACTGCCAGCACGGTCCTTATTCACGGAGAGAGCGGTACAGGTAAAGAACTAGTAGCCCGCGCCGTTCACATCTGTTCCCCGCGCGCCACCGATCCCTTCGTCTCGGTAAATTGCGGAGCCTTCCCGGAAACTCTGCTGGAGAGTGAACTCTTCGGCTATTTGAAGGGAGCTTTTACCGGCGCCAATCAGAACAAGCGGGGACTGTTTGAAGTGGCCGGCGGCGGTACCATCTTTCTCGACGAAATCAGCGAAATGACGCTCGCCATGCAGGTGAAACTGCTCCGCGTGTTACAAGAACGCACGGTGCGCCCGGTCGGCGGCACCAGCGAGATTCCCATCGATGTGCGGGTCATCGCCGCCACCAATCGCGACCTCGACAAAGCCGTCGCCGAAAATCTGTTCCGCGAAGATCTCTACTACCGTCTCAACGTGATTCCCATCCGCGTGCCGAACTTGCGGGAACGTCGCGAAGACATTCCGCTGCTGGCTAACCATTTTCTGAAGAAATACGCGGCCGCCGCCAACCGAAGCATCCTGCGCGTCAACAAGAATTCGCTCGATGCTCTCTGCGATTACGAATGGCCCGGCAACGTCCGCCAGTTAGAAAATACAGTCGAACGCGCGGTCGCCCTCGAAATGACGGACGAGTTGCACGTCGAGCTCCCGGCAGAGCGCCCCAAAGCCCGCGCCGCAGCAGCCGGTGTTTCTGCAGGAATGTCCGAAGTAGCTCCGGGCGCAGTGCTTCCCGAAGGTGTGGGCATGGAAGTATACGTAGCCAACATCGAGCGCACGCTGCTGCAAAGCGCTCTCGACCGCTCAAACGGCGTCCAAACCAAAGCCGCCGACCTGCTCGGAATCTCCTACCGCTCATTCCGGCATTTGATGAAGAAGTACGAACTATAGAAAGCTACTAGCTGCTAGCTTCTAGCCACTAGCTCCAGACCCTTAGCCCTTATCACCCTCCATAACCACGAGATTCGTATCAGGGCACACCTTCAGGCGTACCGTAAGTTGTGTTTTTGCGGATGCGCCTTTAGGCGCTGGACTTTGTGTTCGGCTCATTGAGCTAGAAGCTAGCAGCTAGGAGCTGCCTTTCTTCAACTGCTGCTTCCACCCCAGCACGCGTGCCTTAGCTCCCTCAGCCTCAGCTTCTGCGATCATCCCTTTTTTCTGATAAAGCACCGACAAGCTGGTGTGTGCGAGCACGTCATCCGGATCCAATTCCGCAATCCGCTCCGCCACGCCGATTGCCTCATCGTAGCGCTGCAGGTCTTGAAGAGCGCGCGCCAGCCCGTGCATGCATTCCGTGAATGCAGGATCGACAGCCAGCGACTCCCGGTAAGCCGCGACGGCCTCTTCCAGCTTCCCATCCGCCATCAAATCAAGCGCGGCATAGTAGTGGTCTTCGGCCTTCTGGCGGGTATCTGCGTCGGACATAGAAAGGAAATCCATGGCGGAGTCAGGATTCTAACATGGGTTATCATGCTCGCATGCGCTACCGGCTCCGCTTTCTGTGGAACGCCACCAGGGGCCATCGTCTGGCTCCGTGGCGCAGTCCATATCTGCTGTGGCGCATCGAAACCTACTGCGGCGTCAAGATGACGCAAATCGGCTTTCTTGAGTTCTGGGAATTTCTGTGGCGCGAGCGCACCAGCCTCTGGCGCTTTCTCAAGTGGACAGGTGAGATGGACCGCTACGCCCACCCCAAACCGAAAACCTAAGGTTTCAAAGTTTCAACGTTTCAAGGTTCACCCCAACGAGTCCACTGAAACTCTGAAACCTTGAAACTCTGAAACTTTGCCCTATGCCTTGCCGGCCGCAGCAGCCTCTCCGAGAATGATGCTCACTTCGTTTCCCTTGCCCGCTCCAGTCAACTGCGCTGCGGCTCCACGATTCGCGGCAATCTCCAGAAAACCCATACTTCCGAGAATGGCGATCACTTCTCCCGGAGCTCCTTCGGCATAAGCGTTCCGGATTTCCGTGATCTCGCGGCTGCCCACAACAATCTTGAACTTCTGGCCATCGGCTCCGAAAAGCATGGGAGCGTCTTGCGGAGTGATGTTGGTGATGAGGTTCCCAAACCGGTCAACCTTCAGCACCACCCCCCGCAGGCGGTTCTCATCCACAGCTTTCGGTTTCGGAGCATTGAAGCGAACGTAGTCTTCGATCTCTTCCCCAAACTTTTGCGAGTCAACCTCTTTCGCCAGCCAAGCGGCCACGGGAGAAAAGATATCGCGCGCGTGAAAAGTGTTGCTCACCGGCTGCAGGAAGTAGTGTTCGGAAGTGACGTGCCGCACATGCATGCGCTCTTCGCGCGCGTACACCAGCGAAAGCACGCCGTTGTCCGGCGCAATAAAATGATACTTGTCACACGAAGCCAGAATCGGCCGCCGCTCCGTGCCTACGCCAGGATCGACGACCACCACATGTACCGTCCGGGTGGGAAAGTAGGAATAAGCCTGCGAAATGGTGAGCGCTCCGTCCAGCACGTCAAAGGCCTGCACGGAGTGGCAGATATCGACAATCTGCGCCTCCGGCACAATATCCAGAATGACGCCCTTCATGGTGCCTACGAAATGGTCATTGCTGCCGAAGTCGGTGGTCAGAGTAATAATCGGACGAGCCAAGGTTCTCCTCGCGGGGGAAACGAAGTACTCCCAGAATGTCGAAAGTAACTGCTGGTGAATGCAGAGTCAAGACACGGAGGTAATACAGAAGCAGGGGTCAGGGGCTAGGGGTCAGGGGCCAGTAGGAGCTAAAGGCAGAGAGTGGACAAGACTTTCTAAACCCTAGCCCCTGACCCCTAGCCCCTGCTATTGAATGTGTATATCGCCCGATCCCGTCCGCAGGGTCAGCAACGGCCCGCCTCCGCGGACTTTGCCGACGATCTGCTTGTGCGTCTCTTGCACCCGTCCCTGCACAGTCATCGTGATCGGTGCATCAATGTCCAGCGTGCCCGAACTGGTGGAAAGGTTGGCGTCGAAAGCGGCATTCGCGGGCAAGCGCACGCGTATATTGCCCGATCCGGTGTGGATCTCCCACCCGCCCATCTGCGTACCCTCGGCTGTAATGTCGCCGCTGCCCGCTTCCCCGCGAAATGCGCCTTGAATGCCCCGAACCGTAACATTGCCAGACCCAGTGTGCAGATCGATGTCGCCCGCTCCGGTTTCTTCCACCTCAAGGTTACCGCTGCCCGCGCCTCCGCGCACTGGACCTGCAATTTCGCGCGCCCGCACATCGCCCGACCCAGTCTGCACACGAATCTCCCCGGTCAGGCGCGACAGCTTCATATTTCCAGAACCACTCTGCAGGTCGGCGTTGCCGTGAATGCCTTCTATCGTCTGATCTCCCGACCCGGTGTGGGCCCGCACGGTGGTGTCGGTGGGAACGGTAATCTCGTAGTCCACCGAAATGTTGCGGGCATTCACGTAATCGATGTGGATGCTGTTCCCATCCTGCCACAGCGGAGGATGCTGTTCAATTTCCGCAACCTCGGCGTGCCGGTCTCCCGCCAGCCAGTGGTCTCCCACGAAGATTTTCCCTCGAATCGAGACCGAGCCCGCCGGTCCGCTCCGCACAATAATGTCGCCGGAGCGGGTCTGCGCCTCAAGATCCACCGGCCCACTCACCTGAAAGGTTTTCTCGAAGGTTCCCTGCGGTGTGGAAGCGAAAGCCGCGCCGGAAACAAGCGCTACCGTCAGCGCGATCGCCAGGATTGAGGATCGCGCCGGAATAGAAACTGGAATGCGCAAAATCGGTTGCTTACTCATGTCGTAGTGACTCCACCTGTTTTTCAGGTACACCGTGAGGGCGCTTCATTAGAGTTTGCGCCTAAGCCGGAAGCCGAACGCCGAAGCCGCTTTTTCTACTGCAGCACCACCTCTTGCCCTTCCTTCAGCCCACTAAGCACTTCCGTCTTCGCGCCGTTCGAAATCCCGATGTTGACCGCGATCTTATCCTTACCTTCCTTGCCCTTCGGGTCAGGAATCTCCACCGAGGCCTTCTTGTCCTTGTCGTAAAGAATCGCGCCTTCCGGAATCTGCAGCACGTTCTTGTGTTCTTCGAGGATGATCTCAGCATTAGCAGTCATCTCTGCCTTAAGCTCGCCGCCGGGATTCTGAATCGAAACCCGCACTTCAAACGTGGTGACGTTGTCCTTCTCCACGCCCATCGGAGAAATCTTGGTCACCTTGCCGGTAAAAGTCTTGTCCTTGAACGATTCCACCTTGATCCGCGCCGGCTGTCCCAGATAAACCTTCCCAATGTCGCTCTCGTCCACTTTGCCTTTCACATAGACCTCGCTGGTATCGCCCAGCGTCATCACCAGCGTGGCCGAAGACCCTAACACCAGAATCGAGCTCACCGCATCGCCCATTTCCACGTCGCGCGAAAGCACAATGCCATCAATCGGAGAAATAATGTCGGTATAGCTGAGCTGTTCCTCCAACTGCTTGAGGTTGGCTTGATCCTGCGCGACCTGCGCCTTGGACTGCGCAATCTTTGCCTTCAGCACGATGATCTGTGCCTTCGACACGTTCTGCTTGTTCAACGCCATTTCATAGTTCTTCTCAGCGTCGTCGAGCGCCGAGGCGGAAACCACTCCATCCTTCGCCATGCCCACAGCCCGGTCATAGGCGCGCTTCAACAGCGGCACGTCCGGACCTTCCGCATCCACCTTCGACCGCTCGTAGTCCGCCTGCGAGCTGTTCAGGTTGGCCTCGGCCGCATCCAAAGCCGCATGCGATTGTGCCACCTGCGCCTCGATCTCCACCTTATCGAGCTGCGCCAGCAACTGTCCCTTCTTGACGTTGTCGCCGTAGTCCACCAACAGCTTCTTCACAATGCCGCTGGCCTTGGATTTCACCTCGACCTTGGTGATGGGCGTCACCTTGCCGGTCGCCACCACACTCTTTGCCAGGTCGCCCTTCTCCACCTTCGCCAGCTTAGTCGGATCAATCTTGGTGCCGCCACGCGTAGCTGCGAACACGCCGATCGCAATGAGCAGGACGATCCCCACTCCGATGCCGCCATAAATAAACAGTTTGCGACGTTTCTTCTTCTTATTATTTCCGTTTCCGTTCACAACCGCCTCCTGAATACCTGCTGGAAATGCTTGCTGAAACTGCCTGCACGAGACCGCTTGCCCTGGAAGAGAAGCCGTCCCCCGCTCTCATTCACGATGTACGCAGCCCGAGATGCGTTTGTTCCAAAGATTTCGACTTGAAGCCAGAATGACAGCAGCGTAAACGACCAGCCACCTGTGAGTTAGACCGCCCTGATAGCAAAAAGGTAGCCTACCCGGTCCAAAAGTTTTACCCAATATGTTCCTGTGCCCCCCGTGTTAAAGACTTAAAGCCGTAATCTCAACGGGTGCCAAGTTATGCCAGCCCCTTTGGAATGTTAGAATTAGCCCATCAGTAGCAATCCTCAATGATAGCCTTCGTGCTGCTCCGCGTGCTCCTGATCCTCCTCCTGGTGGCGGCAAACGCGTTCTTCGCGGCTGCGGAGTTCTCCTTGATCAGCGTCCGCGACACCCGCATCCAGCAGCTCATCGAGTCCGGCCGCGGCGGCGCCCGCATCGTCCAGCGCCTCCATCTGCATCTCGACGAAGTAGTCAACGGCGTGCAACTCGGCATCACCATGGTCAGCCTAACCCTGGGCTGGATCGGCGAACCCATGGTCGCCCGCCTGGTGGAATCTCTCCGCTTCGTGCAGGAGGTTCCGCATGCCGCCGTCTACGCCCACGGCATCGCCATCGCGATCGCTTTCAGCCTGATCACCTACCTGCACGTCCTCCTCGGCGAGCTAGTCCCGAAAACCCTGGCCCTGCAGCGCGCCGAGCAAATTGCCCTGGCCGTGGCCGCTCCCATGGAAGCCTTCCTCACCCTCACCCGCCCCGTGCTCTTTTTCATGCGCCGCTCCGGCGGCCTGGTCCTGCGCCTCTTCGGTGCCCGCGACGCCCGCCGCGGCGGCGCCGTCCACTCCCCCGACGAACTCAAGCTCATCGTCACCGCCAGCCGGCAGTTCGGCCAGATCCCCGAGTCGCAGGAAGAAATGATCCACAACGCCATCGAACTCGACAGCATCACCGTGCGTGAAGTCATGGTCGCCCGCCCCGACATTTTTTCCCTGCCCTCCGACCTGACACTAGACGAGGCCCTGAACCGCGTAGTCGAAGGCCAGCACTCTCGCATCCCCGTCTACGACCCGCAACGCGGCCCCGAGCACATCGTCGGCGTCCTCTACTATAAAGAGCTAGTCCGCTGGGTGCGTCTCCGTCTCGTCAATCTGGGCCAGCCCCTAGCTTCCCGCATCGCGCGCACCCAAATCGGCCAGATCATGCACGACGTTCTCGTCGTCCCCGAAACCAAGGTCCTGGCCGAACTGCTGGCCGAATTCAAAGAGCGCCGCCGTCACCTCGCAGTCGTAGTCGACGAGTTCGGATCAACCGCGGGCGTAATCACGGTCGAAGATATTTTGGAGCAGCTGGTCGGCGACATCGAAGACGAATTCGACGTTTCCCCACAGGAGCCTACGCTCGAAGACGAGTCCGTCCTCGTGATCGAGGGCGCGGTAAGCGTTCGCGACCTCGAGGCCCAGCACGGCCTGCTCCTGCCTCGCGACGCCGGCTTCGAAACCCTGGCCGGATTCGTGCTAGCCCGCCTGCAACGTATCCCGTACCTGGGCGAATCTTTCGAATTCGAGGGCCACCGCTACACGGTAGAAGAGATGGAAGGTCACCGCATCGCCAAAGTAAAGATCGAAAAGTTAGAAAACATCGAGGGTAAAGCAGAATCAGTAAAGCACGCCGGAGATTGAAGATGCACAACCCTGTCATCCTGAGCGGAGCGAAGGACCCCTTACCCGCCGGCATTACCACCAGCTCCGCAAGGAGTTTCTGCTACCCACTCGAGGTTGAAACTGGCGGCTGGCTACTGGGTACTTGCAACTGAAACTCCTCCTCCAACGCGTCCTCTACACCATCCCAGTAATCTGGCTGGTAGTCTCCCTCGTCTTCCTGCTGATCCACCTGGTCCCCGGAGACCCAATCCAGCAGATGCTGGGCGAAGGCGCCCCACCGGCCGACATCCAAGCCACGCGCCACGCCTACGGGCTCGACGCCCCGCTGGGCGAGCAATACCTTCACTACTGGAAAGGAGTCCTCCACGGCGACCTCGGCCCGTCGTTCCGCTACAACCAAAGCGTGACGCGCCTCATCGCCCAGCGCTATCCCTACACGCTGCAACTAACGCTGGCATCGCTGTTCGTAGCCATAATCCTGTCGATCCCCGCCGGCGTGCGCTCCGCCCAACGCCGCAACCGCTGGGATGACCGCCTCCTCAGCGTAGTCAGCCTCTTCGGCCTGTCATTCCCCAACTTCGCCCTGGGCCCAATCCTGATTCTCCTGTTCGCCATAAAGCTGGGCTGGCTCCCCGTCTCCGGCGCCGGCTCCTTCGCCAGCCTAATCCTCCCCGCCATCACCATGGGCGGAGCCCTGGCCGCCATCCTAACCCGCATGGTCCGCACGTCGATGCTCGAAGAGCTAAGTCAGGACTACATCCGCACCGCCCGCGCCAAAGGCCTACCCGAGCGCACGGTTGTCTATAGACACGCTCTGCGCAACGCCATGATCCCCATCATCACCGTCCTGGGTCTGCAATTCGGAGCATTACTAGCAGGCGCAATCGTCACGGAAACCATCTTCTCCTGGCCCGGCATAGGCCGCTTAACAATCCAAGCCATCTCGAACCGCGATTACTATCTGGTCCAAGGCTGCATCCTCGCGATTGGCTTGACGTATGTCGCAGTAAATTTCCTGACGGACGTGCTGTACTCGGTCGCGAATCCGAGGATCAGGCAGTGAAATTCCTTGCCGGTTTCTCAATTCACATCGATAAGACCGCGTTAGCGATCGGCCTTGTCATCGTTGGACTGCTTGGAATCGTCGCTTTCTGGAAGAAGTGGTTCGCCAGCAGAGCGGAGGCATGGCCGATCATCGAAGCGAGGATTGAGAATGTTTTTCTGGATGTGTCATCACGTGGTCCAAATCGTCGCGATGTAACCCATACGGTGTTGGCCTACGCCTATTCAATCGGTGGATCTTACTATTCTGGCCAGATCAGGCTCTGGGCGGGCGAACGCAGCCTCGAATCCGCGGAGCAGGAGATGGTCGGTCAAAACGTCTCCGTCCATTACAACCCACGAAAGCCCGAGACCTCCATTTTTCTGAAGCACAAGGTGCGAGGTTGGATGGTGGTTGCGGACCGGAGAATATCTGTCTGGTCTTGGATGGGAATGAACGGTTAGCGGCGGACGGGCCGCCGAGTGCCCACTCTTGTCGCGTTCTTTGCGACAGGTGGGGATTTTGACTTCAATGGCGCCAAATTAGCTCTTGACCTGTATATACCATTGTCTTATCCTGTATATACGCAGAAGCCAGGGAGCGCACTATGGCCGTAACCATGACATCAATCCGCTTGGATACCCAGTTAGCCGACGAAGCCGTCAAGATCCTTGGCGCGAAATCCCGCACCGACGCGGTTCACATCGCCCTCCGCGAAATCGTCGCGCTCAAGCGCTTCAAAGCCCTGATGAAAAAGAACGCCGGCAAACTCAAATTCTCCGGACTTGATGAGTGACCTCGTCATCTTCGATACATCGGTTCTGGTCGACGAGGCTCGCACCGGGCGTCATCGCATGAGCATCGCATCGGTCGGCGGCTTGGTCCGGACATCATCCGTCGTTCTCGCGGAACTGATGCGTGGCGTCGTCGGGCCAGCGGAACACAGGTTCCTCCGCTCTCTAGCAAGAAACTACCCGATCCTGACGCCAACGCAAAAAAACTGGCTGGAGTCGGGCGAGATACTGGCCAGCATTCGCGCCGATCAGGGCTTCGAGCCGCACAAATTGCGCGACCTGCATTTTGACGTTCTCATCGCCCTCACCGCACGCTCCCACGGAGCCCGCCTCATCACGACGAATCGGACAGATTTCGAGCTAATCAATCGTTATCGCGAGATCAAACTGGAAGTGTGGTGAGATGGGAAACACGCAAAAGGCGGAGCATATCTGCTCCGCCTCTAGTCCGAATCAACCTACGCTGCCGTCATCATCTTCTTCATCCGTTCTGCCATGTCCGCCGGCGACACATCCTCCACGTGAGTGGCAATGCCCCACAGGTGTCCGAATGGATCTCGAATGAAACCGTTGCGGTCTCCATAGAACTGGTCCTGCACCGGCTTCAGGATTTTTGCGCCCTCGGCCGCCGCCTTCTTAACCACACTGTCGACGTCGGGAAGGTATACATACAGGCTCACGGGGCTTCCGCCAACGGTGGTCGCGCTGGTGTGCCCCTCCCCCATGCTGGGATTCTCATCGGCCAGCATGATGTGCGAGTCGCCAATCTTCAGCTCGGCGTGACCGACCTTGCCGTCCGGACCATTCATGCGAACGGTTTCAGTCGCTCCGAAAACTTTCTTGTAGTATTCAATCGCCTGGGCAGCGCCCTTGACGATCAGGTAGGGAGTGACGGAGTTGTAGTCCTTGGGAATGTACGAAACTTTACTCATGATTTTTCCTCCTTGGGAATGTTGGCTAGAGGTGGAGGTTTACGGCGCGAATGCCGAACCCAGATACGATTCCAGCACTCCCCTATGGGAACACAACTTGTGACCGATCTCAAGGCCGGGGATTGTTAATCTTCCACAGCCCCGCCGTGACATCTAACCTTGCCATCGATTCTCAACTAGCCCAGAATAGTCAAGGCGGAGGCGGTATAGACAGTCGAGAACACAACGGAGGCAAGTCCTGAGTTTTCTAGATTTTGACCACTAACTCTTTTGCGCTCCGGATTTTGCGGGGAATTTCTTGCTAACTCGATGATTCCACTAGACCCCAGGGGGAGGGGGTCTCGATAAATTCAAAGAGTTTCCGACTCGTTGCAGCACCTCGCAACCGATGAACTGCAGAATTATTAACGAATAGAATTCCACAGACTATGTCCACCACAACCATCACGTTCGGCCGCTCGGTAGCAGGAAACGCGCGTCACAACCCGCTGGCGGCAACCGGCGTGGTGTTGGTCGTAATCTTCGTAATCTTCGCCTTGTTCGCTCCCTGGATCGCGCCCCAAGATCCCGCATCCATCAACTTGCCTGCGCGCCTTGACACTCCGTCCCACGCCCATTGGTTCGGCACCGACGAACTCGGCCGCGACATTCTCGCCCGCATCATCTACGGCGCGCGTGTCTCGATGTTGGTAGGAAGCTGCGTCGTCGTCACCTCGCTGGCGCTGGGCCTCATCATCGGCTCCATCGCTGGCTACTACGGCGGAGGCATCGACCGCTTCGTCAACGTAGTCCTGATGAATGCATTCCTCTCGTTCCCCGGAATCCTACTGGCGATTGCGTTCGTCGCGTTCCGCGGTCCCGGCATCTTCAATCTGGTTCTAGCGCTCTCACTCGGCGGATGGGTCGGCTATGCTCGCCTGGTCCGCGGACAAGTCCTCGCCGCACGCGAACGTGAATTCGTCGAAGCCGCACGCGCTCTCGGAGCAAGCGATTTGCGCATCATCGTGCGCCACATTCTGCCGAACATCATTCAACCGGTGATCGTGCAGGCTGCGATCGGAATGGCCGGAGCCATCCTCGCCGAAGCCACCATGAGTTTCCTCGGACTCGGCGTGCCGCCACCAACGGCAAGCTGGGGGACGATGCTCAACGACGGACGCGCGCATCTGTTCGACGCGCCCCATCTCGTCTTGTTTCCCGCGCTCGCCGTGATGCTGGCCGTGCTGTCATTTAACTTCATCGGCGACGCCCTGCGCGATTACCTCGACCCCCGCTCCCGCATCGAAGCTGGACTCTAGCCCTCGCAACCCCTTCAAAACACGCCAAATCGATTTCTTGACATACATTGCATATTGCAATATACATATAGCGATCTGAAATATGAAGCTGGGAGAAAAAATTCGCTACCTGCGCGAGGTGGAAGGCTCGCTGCGCGGTCTGGACCGTCCCATGACGCAGCAGGAGATGGTGAAGTCGATCCGAGAGGAGCTGCGGAAGAGCATCAGCCAGTCATACTTGTCGCAGATCGAGAACGGAGCGCGCCCGCACATGACGCAGTCATCGCGTGCGCTGCTGGCCAAGTTCTTCAAGGTGCATCCTGGCTTTCTGGTGGATGACCCTGAGGGCTACCACACGGAGCTGACCTCAGACTTGCGCACGACGGAAGGCCAGCTTGACGTCTGGCTGTTACAGGGATCGGAGCGGTTTGTCAGCGATCCGGAAGTAAGCGACGTACTGATCAAAGCCGCGCGGGAGAAGGACACGAGACGGTGCCTGCTGTTGTTGGGCGCGATCCTCGATACGCCGGGACTGGCCGATCGTCTGCTGGAAGCATTGCGGCCGGAGTTGATGGCGACCGTAAATCATCGCCGCGAAAGTCTTCGTCATGACAATCACGGTCGTACCGCGAATGCAGAAGGGAGGAGAATCCGATGAACTACTCGATGACCTGGGCGGACTTCTACTTGATCTGTTTCGCGCTCGGCTTCTGCCTCAGTTTCTTTCCCTTCATATTTGGAGGCTCGCGCACTGGCCGGCTGCATCTGCCGCATTTTCATGGGCACGCTGGCGGCGCACATTTTCCTGCCGCCGGTGTTCCGCCGGCACATGGGCAGCTCACGACTGGACACGCCCCGGTTGCGGGGAGTGCGAATGCAGACAGCACGCACGCGCAGCAAGCGAGCGGAGTTTCCCCGTTCAACTTCGTCACGCTTACCGCGTTCCTGGCCTGGTTTGGCGGCACCGGTTATCTGCTCACGCGCTACTCAGGCCTCTGGGTCGGCTTTGGTCTGCTGGCCTCAGTTACCAGCGGGCTGGTTGGTGGAAGCATTGTGTTCCTGTTCCTGAGCAAGGTGTTGATCTCAGAGGACGAGAATATGGACCCCGCGGACTACGAAATGGTGGGAGTGTTGGGTCGAGTCTCCAGCTTTATCCGCGAAGGCGGAACGGGCGAGATCATTTATACGCAGATGGGAACGCGGCGAGTGTGCGGTGCGCGCAGTGACGATAGCAGCGCCATCGCCAAAGGAACTGAAGTTGTGGTCACGCGCTACGAAAAGGGAATTGCTTACGTGCGCTTGTGGAGCGAGATGTCGGGGGAATGAGTAGCAAAGCGTGGTAACGGCGCGGCTGAAGGCCGCGCCCTTTCAAAACGGTATTGAGTTTGTGGAACTGCATTCGTAAGAGGAGGCGTTATGCCAGAGATGTCAAGGATGGTCGAGATTTGGATTTTCGTCGGGCTGGGAGTGATGGTCCTTCTGTTCCTGATGAGCGGAATGGCCAGGCTCTATCGCAAAGCGGGGCCGCACGAGGCACTCATCGTGTATGGCCTGGGCGGAACACGCGTGGTGCAGGGACACGGCACCCTGGTGCTTCCGATGGTGCAGATCTGCCGGGATTTGTCGCTGGAACTGATGTCATTCGACGTTGCCCCGCAGCAGGACCTGTACACAAAGCAAGGCGTAGCGGTGACGGTGGAGGCGGTGGCGCAAATCAAAGTCAAGTCAGACCGGGAGTCGGTACTGACGGCTGCGGAGCAATTCCTGACCAAGAGCGATCAGGAGCGCGAAGGACTGATCCGACTGGTGATGGAAGGCCATCTGCGGGGCATCATCGGGCAGCTTACGGTGGAAGAAATCGTGAAGCAGCCGGAAATGGTTTCCGACCGCATGCGTTCCACGTGTGCCGAGGACATGAACAAGATGGGGCTCGAAGTGATCTCGTTCACGATCAAAGAGGTTCGCGACAAGAACGAGTACATCACCAACATGGGTAAGCCGGACGTGGCGCGCATCAAGCGCGATGCCGACGTCGCCACTGCGGAAGCCGATCGTGACACCGCGATCAAGCGCGCGCTGGCACAGCGGGAAGCGGCTGTGGCCAAGGCGCAGGCTGATCAGGAGCGCGTGCTGGCGGAAACTTTGTCGCTGGCCAAGCAGGCGGAGTCGCAGCGCGACCTCGAGGTGAAGAAAGCGCAATTCCTGGAAGTCACCAAACGCCAACAGGCGCAGGCGGATAAGGCTTATGACATCCAGACCAACATCATGCAGCAGCAGGTCGTGGCGGAGCAGGTAAAGGTGCAGCAGATCGAGAAAGAGCAGCAGGTCAAAGTGCAGGAAGCGGAAATCAATCGCCGCGAGAAAGAATTGATTGCGACCGTGTTGAAGGGAGCCGAGATCGAACGTCAGCGGATTGAGACGCTGGCGGCGGCCGAGAAGCAGCGCCTGATCGCGGAAGCGGAAGGGCATGCGTCGTCGATACGGGCGCAGGGCGAGGCCGAAGCGGAGATCATTTTCAAGAAAGGCGAATCGGAAGCCAAGGCCATGAACGTGAAGGCCGAGGCTTATCAGGAATACAACCAGGCGGCGGTGATCGACCGGCTGTTCACTGCAATGCCTGAGGTGGTGAGGGCGCTGGCCAGTCCGCTGGCGAACGTCGACAAGATCACCATCGTCTCGACTGGAAACGGTGATGCGTCCGGGATGAATAAAATCACCGGTGACATTACCAAGATGGCGGCACAGGTGCCGGCGTTGTTCGAGACGCTTTCAGGTATGCCGCTGGCCGAACTGCTGGGGAAAGTGCGGCAGTTGGGAGACAAGACGGCGAAGCCAGGGGCTGGCGCGACGAAGTAATGATCCGAGGGATGGGTTTTGGCCCGTCCCTCTTCTGTTTTCCTTTTGGCAGCAGATTTCAGGAGCAAGGGGATAGCTAACAAATCAAAACTTACAGGATTGGGAATTGCGCTGGGAGCGGCGCTGGGCGCGGTTGCCGGTGTTCTGGTCGGGCACATTGCGATCTGGCTGGGCATCGGAATTGCGATTGGGATGGTGATAGGCGCCTCGTTTCATCGTGCGGAGCAAGGGTGTCCGGAGTGCGCGGTGATCCATCAGAAACACGAGACTGGAACGAGGCAATTGGAGAGCTGAGGGCGGTGGCCGAAGTGCTCTGCGGAGCCGGTGCTGGCGCCGATGTGCAAGGGGTCCTTCGACTCCGCGGCTGGTCCGCTTCGCGAACCAGCCACTCCGCTCAGGATGACAGTTCGCAGGTAGAGGCAAAGAACGAGGAGCTAGAGGCTAGAAGCTTAGAGAAAAGGAGTCCACCATGGCATTACTAGAGCGTGTTTCCACATTAGTCCGGGCCAACCTCAATGACCTGATCGATAAGGCCGAGGAGCCGGAAAAGATGATCAAGCAGGTGATTCTCGATATGCAGAACCAACTGCTGCAGGTGAAGACGCAGGTGGCGATCGCGATCGCCGATCAGCACCTGCTGGAGAAAAAGCAGAAAGAAAACGAAGACAAAGTGGCCGAGTGGATGCGCAAGGCTGAGTTGTCGGTCGACAAGAAGCAGGACGACCTGGCGCGCGCTTCGCTGCAGCGGGTGGAAAGTTATCGCGAGATGAGCGAGAGCTTCACGCAGCAGGTGGCTGATCAGAAAGCGCAGGTGGAGAATTTGAAGTCGGCGCTGCGCCAACTGGAGCAGAAGTTGGCCGAGGCGCAGGCCAAGGCCGATCTGCTGATCGCGCAACATCGCCGAGCCCGCGCCGTGGGCAAGGCCAGCGACGCGCGCCTGGCCATGGGCGATGGCTCGAAAGCCGCGGCCTTCGACCGCATGAAGCGTAAGGTGGCGCATTCCGAGGCTGTGGGACAGGCGAAGGCGGAAATTGCTGGGGACAATATGGAGGACCGGTTGGCCGCGCTGGAAAAAGAGGATCGCATTGAGCAGTTGCTGGCGGAGCTGAAGACGAGGCGAGGGGCGTAAAGGAATAATCTGGTTCTGAGTTCCTTCGTGAGAAGTTCGTTCTGAGGAGGCCGCGTTGACTCGCGCAGGATCCATATTCTTACGCCGGTAGGATTGTTGTCGTTAGTTGCAGGCATTCTCCTGCGGTTCTTTACTCATGCGAACTATGCCGAGTTCGCCGGCGGCTTTCTGATTGGGCTTTCTATCGTTTTCATGATCGCCGGGTTGACGAAGAGGTGATGGGCGCGACGTGGCGTGTCGCTTCGGGGAATCGATTCCGGCGGAACAGACTGGCGGCTATGCGGCGAGAACGCCTTGAAGCTGTTGTGCAGCGTTCTAGGATTGCGGGGGTCCTTCGACTCCGCATCCGCTTCGCTTCGCGAAGTGGATGCTACGCTCAGGATGACACTGGTTACGACGGCAGGGCAAGCGGGTGCCGGCCTGCCTGGGAATCGTCGACCCGCTTACATCCATTGACCGGCCAGCCCGCATCTCTGTAATCTTGGATGAGCAATTTTGGACCAGATTCCGGACTCAAGGACAATTCATGAAGCAAGTTGCAATTCTGGTGCTGATGGCGATCATGCTCGATGGTTGCAGCAGCACGCGGACTCTTCAGTCGACGACGAGCGGGATCTTTCAAGCGGTGATGTATGGCGGCGTCGGTGACGCGTCTGGGTTCAGCTTTATCACGCAGTTCACGCTAAACAGCGATTTCACGCTGAATGTTTTGAGCTTCCAATTCCTTACCGAAAACACCGTCGGCAACACCCCCTGTTTCCCAATTAATGGAGGGACGGTGTCCGGAAAGATCGCCAACTATGTTGTGAATACGAACGACACCGTGACCGGCAACCTTACATTCACAGTCAAGTCGGGCGGCAACACCCTTACCCTTACTGGAGTTGTGACCGGGACGGCGACTGTGACCGGGACCCCGCCGAATACGTCGACTACGTTGACCAGTGCGTCGGTCTCCGGCAACTGGTCATTGGCCGGTGGCGCCGGATGTAACGACGCGGGCGGCAGTTTCACCATGAACCAGTCCTGAGAGTGCCCGAACTCAGAACCATTCGCTGCGGTAAGCAACCCACCATGACATGAAGGCGATGGGAACGGTTGCGGCCAAGCCCCACCAAATCGGCAGCAGAAAGTCCGCGAGCAGGCCGAGTACCGTGAAGGTAATCCAGAAGACTTTCTTTTCCATAGAGTAATTGTAGGCTGGCGGATGCCGGAAGGCAGCAGTGCGGTCGGACCAGCACTTTCGTCACGTCCCTGGTCTGCTATAGAGTGAGAGCCATGAAACGCTCGCTGCGACAGCTTGCCGAGGCAGTTGAAGCCCGACTGCAAGGGGATGGGAGTGTCGAGGTCGGGGGCGTGGCTAGCATTGGGTCGGCTTCTAAGCACGACCTGGTGTTTGTGGAGGAAGAAAAATATCTTTCTCGGGCATTGCAGTCTGGGGCGGGAGCGGTGATTGCAGGGGAATTTGCGGCGGCGTCATCCGGTAAGCCGCTGCTCATCAGCCGTCATCCCAAGCTAACCTTCGCGCGTGCGGCGCGCTTTCTCGCGGACGGGAATCGCGATGGGAGTAACTCGGGGATACACGCGACTGCCGTGGTGCATTCTTCGGTTCGTCTGGCGGCGGGTGTGGTGGTGGAAGCGTACGGCGTTGTCGGAGCGGATGCGGAAATTGGCGAGACGTACACGGATTGGCGCGGGTTGCGCGATTGGGCGAGGAGTAAAGATTGGACGGGAGTGCGAAATTTATCCGAGGGTCACGATTTATGCGGGGACCACGCTGGGCGATCGCGTCATTGTGCATGCGGGTGCGGTTCTGGGGAGCGATGGGTTCGGATATGTGCGCGACGCGAAGAGCGGTCGCTACGAAAAATTTCCTCAGGTGGGCAGGCTGGTGATCGAAGACGACGTCGAGATTGGCGCCAACACGACGATCGATCGCGGAGCGCTCGATGAAACGCGGATTGGGCGGGGAACGAAGATCGACAACCTGGTGCACATCGGGCACAACTGCCGTCTGGGGCAGAATGTGGTGATCGCTGCGCAGACCGGGCTTTCCGGCAGCATTGTGATTGAGAACGACGTCGTGCTGGGAGGGCAGGTAGGTATTGGTGAACATGCGCGCATTGAAGAGGGAGTGATGCTGGGCGGGACAGGGCGGTGTGCTGCCTAACAAAGTGCTGCGCGGCAAGGGTGTGGCATTCTGGGGAACTCCGGCGCAGCCGGTGAGAGAGTATCTGAAGCAGTTGGCGGCGTTGGCGCGGTTGGCGAAGAAGAGGTAGACGTGGCGATCGTGGTGATTGGCGGGCATTCGCGAAGTGTCGGGAAGACCAGCGTGGTCGCGGGGCTGATTTCCGCGTTGCGTGAATACGATTGGACTGCCGTGAAAATTACGCAATATGGGCACGGAGTCTGCTCAGCCAATGGAGCACCGTGCGATTGCGCGACGGACGATCACAGCTGGGCGATTTCAGAGGAGAAAGATCGCAGCGGGGAGTCAGACACGTCACGCTTTCTGGTGGCGGGGGCGGCACGAGCTTTGTGGGTGCGCACTGAGCAGGGCAGGCTGGCCGAAGCTATGCCGGCGCTGCGGCAGCGGCTGGAGCGGGCACGCCACGTGATTGTGGAATCGAATAGCGTGTTGAAGTTTATGCGGCCCGACTTGTATCGTGACCGTGCTCGACCCGGGCACGGAAGACTTCAAAAATTCGGCGCAGGAGTTTCTGGACCGCGCGGGTGCGGTGATTCTTCACGATGGTTCGGGGACTGGGGAAACGGCTTGGCAGCGCGTTTCTTTGAAGCCAGTGGCGGAACGGCCGGTGTTCCGGATCACGCCTCCGCGCTTATGTGACGCCGGAGATTGTCGAGTTCGTGCGGGTCCCTGGCGCTGCACGCGACAGCAGATTCCTCTGCGCTGCGCGCTTCGGAATGACAAGGTCAAGATGAGTGGCAGATGCCGCTCGGACGACTGACAGCCGGTTTGTTATCCTTCCCCGTGCGGCAAATTCATTTCAGCGCCTGGTTGCTGGTCATCTTTCGACAATCCTGCAGGTGCTCATTTTCCCTCTGCGCCGGGCTGTACGTTCTCTCGTGGGTGGCCTTCGCTCCGCTGATCGTGGCTCTGTTGCGTGCGCGACCGGCGGGAGTGCTGGAGATGGATGGCTCCACTAATCTTCAGGCGGCGAAGCCGGGGCAGGCTTTTCTGCTTGCCTACGTTTCCGGAATCCTCTGGTACGCAGGCACGTGTTACTGGATTTATAACACCATGCACGAACACGGCGGCCTGGGTGTGCCCGATGGCTCTGCTGGCTCTCTTTCTCTTCTGTCTTTACTCTAGGGCTTTATCACGGGCTGTTCGGTTTGTTGCTGAGTTTGTCGGTTGGCCCGGGTCGTGACAATCGCCGGGCCCTCGTGGCCGCACCATTTCTGTGGGTCGCGGTGGAGTTGGCGCGGGAGCGCATCACCGGCTTTCCGTGGAATCTGCTGGGCACCGCGCAGGTGGATAATATTTCGCTCAGCCGAATCACCACCTGGACCGGGGTTTACGGGATTTCGTTCGAGATCATGCTGGTGAATGTCGCGGTTGCGGCGGCATTTCTGGTGCCGAGGAAAAAGCGGACCGCCTTGCTGACTGGCGTCGCTGACGGCGGCGGCGGTGCTGCAGGCTGGCAGGCTGGTGGATGCTCCCGCGATTGCGGCCGATCATGCGGCGCTGCTGGTGCAGGAAAACATTCCGGTGGATGAAAACTGGACGCGCGATACTTTCGAACGCACGCTGCGCGAACTGACTGATCTGAGCGGAAGCAGTGCCCTGAAGCAGTCTTCGTCCGCAACCAGTTCGAAGTCGTCTGCAACGCAGACTTGATCGTCTGGCCGGAATCTCCGGCGCCTTTTTTCACGAACGATCCGCTGTTTCGCGAGCCGGTGAGCGAGATGGCCCGTGACACGCATACCTGGGTGGTGACAGGCGCCATTGGGAGCACGTCCAGGATGCCAGAGCGGCGGGACAGCTTCGCAGGTGTTCAACTCGGCCGCGCTCGTCAGTCCCGTCCGGAGATTGGACTGCGCGTTATGACAAAGTGCATCTGGTGCCCTTCGGAGAATATCTGCCATTTCCCAAGCTGTTTGCGTTTGCAGGAGGCCTGACCAAAGAAGTCGGAGAGTTTTCAGACGGGAGGGTCGCGTGCGCCGCTGGACGCGGGAGGCACGCGGCTGGGAGTCTTCATCTGCTACGAGTCCGTGTTTCCAGGCGAAGTGCGGCAGTTTGCCGACGAGGGCGCGCAAGTGTTCGTGAATCTATCGAACGACGGCTGGTACGGCGACAGCGGGGCTTACGCGCAGCACCTGAATCAGACGCGCATGCGCGCGATCGAGAACGACCGCTGGATCCTGAGCGCGACGGATACTGGAGTGACGGCTTCGATTGATCCCTACGGCCGGACTGCGGCGCGGCTTCCGCGTAAAGAGCGGGGCGCGCTGGTTGCTCCTTATGCCCTCACTTCCGTAACCACGTTCTACACGCGGCACGGCGATTGGTTCGCCTGGCTGTGTGCGATAATTTCAGCAGGGGCGCTGCTTATGCGCTTCGCATTTTCCAGGAAGGCAAAAGGCTCCGAATGAATCAAGAGCTCGAGCAGGAATACGGATCACTGAACAAGAAGGTGTGCGAACTCCGGGAGTATCTTTGACGCGGGCAAGCTCCGTCCGCAACTAGCCGAGATTGAGAAGCAGGCCGCCGACCCGAATCTTTGGTCGAATCCGCAACGATCCCAACAGGTGATGCGCGAGAAGAAGCGCCTGGAGCATTTACTGGCCACGGATGCTGATCTGGGCCGTCGCGGCGATGATATTGCCGCCTACTTCGAGCTGGCCAAAGAAGGCGAAAGTGTCGACGGCGAATTGCGCCGCGACATCGACTCGCTGCGCGAGTTGGTCGACAAGCTGGAAACTGAGACGCTGCTTTCCGGGCCGAACGACGCGCTCAATGCGATCGTGACCATTCATCCGGGGGCGGGCGGGACGGAATCGCAAGACTGGGCGGACATGCTGCTGCGTATGTATCTGCGCTGGGCGGAGCGGCAGGGATTCGAAACGGTGCTTTACGATTATCAGCCCGGCGAAGAAGCGGGTTTGAAATCGGCCACCTTTGCCGTGAACGGCGAATATGCTTTTGGGCTGCTGAGCAGCGAAATCGGCGTGCACCGCCTGGTGCGGATTTCGCCGTTCGATCAAGCCAAGCGGCGGCATACTTCCTTTGCCAGCGTTTATGTTTCTCCGGAAATTGACGATAGCATTGAAGTGGTGATCAAGCCGGAAGATATTCGCACGGACACCTACCGGTCAAGCGGCAAGGGCGGGCAGCACGTCAACACGACGGATTCGGCGGTGCGCATTACGCACATTGCCACCGGGCTGGTGGCCAGTTGCCAGAATGAACGCTCGCAGCATAAGAATCGTGAACGCGCCATGAGCATGCTGCGCTCCAAGCTCTACGAATTCGAGATGGAGAAAAAGCGCGCGGCCACGAAACAAATTGAGGATTCAAAACTCGACAACGATTTCGGCTCGCAGATTCGGTCATACGTGCTGCAGCCTTACCGCATGATCAAGGATCACCGCACCAAGACCGAGGTCGGCGATGTGGATCGCGTGCTCGACGGTGATCTGCAGCCGTTCATCCGGGCGTATTTGCTGGCGCGGCGCGGGGAGAAGTCGTGAGCGCTGCTGTGGCAGGGAAAAAGCATCCACCCCAGAGGGCGCAGAGGAAGCAGAGCGTAAAGCTTGGACCCCGGTTCCTGCTTGCGTTTAAGTTTGCCGCCGAGAAACATGCCGGACAGACGCGCAAGGCCTCAAGCACTCCCTACATCGCGCACCTGATGGGGGTGGCTTCACTGGTTTTGGAGTTCGGCGGTGACGAAGATTTGGCAATTGCGGCGCTGCTGCACGATGTGGTCGAAGATTGCGGCGGCGCGTCCATGCTGAAAGAGGTGCGACGGCGATTCGGGAGCCGCGTCGCGAAGATTGTGGATGGCTGCTCGGATTCGGATACTGATCCTAAGCCGCCGTGGCGTGGAGCGCAAGGAAACTTACATTCGGCATCTGAAGAGCGCCGATGCGGAAATCCGGCTGGTTTCCGCCGCGGACAAACTGAGCAATGTGCGTTCGATTCTTTCTGACTACCGGGAGGTTGGAGAGGTAGTCTGGGCACCGTTTCAGCGGCGGGCGCGAGGGAACTCTTTGGTACTATCGGGCTTTGCTTGAGGAATTTCTTCGCAGCGAACCGAACCGGTTAGTTCGAGAGCTGGAACTGGCGGTTCGCGAGCTCGAATCTAAAGCGAAGCTGGCCAGTCCTGGCAGTTCCAGGAGGTGAACTTATGCCGCGGCAGATCGATCTAATTCGCGCTTCCAAGCTGCCATCGAACATGATGCAGTTCGCGGCGAAGGGCGCGTTGTCGGTGCCACCTGATGAGAACATTGAGATTCTGGTCTACCTCGCGAAACACAATAAGATCTTTGGCGACCTCGCCCGCATGACCTTGGCAGGCTGGGATGAGAAGGCCTCGCTGGCGGCGGCTTCTGACCCGAAGACTCCGCGAGAAGTGCTCGACTACCTGATTTCGCCAGAGAATCTTCGTCCAAAACTGCTGCCAGCGTTGCTGGGGAATCCATCGGTTGCTGAAAGTGAGTTGGCCAAGTTCGCCATCTCCGCATCTCCCGAAGCAATTGCGGCCATGCTGCAGAGCCCGCGGGTGCGGGCTTCGGTGGGCATTCTGGATTGTCTTCTAGGGAACCCGTACCTGAAGGCCACCGAAACATCCACGGTCGCGGCACTGCTACGAGTGTGCAAGGGCGAAGCACCTTCCGTTCCGGTTGCCGACAGTGGGCCGGAAGTTGTTGAAGCCGTTGCTGCGGACAGTGCCGAAGCTGACGAAGTAGTGGTCCCGGTGGCGAGCGACGAAGGCGGAGAAGTTCCTGATGAAGTTATTTCTACTTACCTCGCCGAGCACGCGACCGAAATTGCCGCGGAGCAGGACAAGCCATTCCAGCCGGTCGGCGGCATCGTGGAATTGCTGGGATCTGATTATTTCCCGGTGTCGGAGAACAAGGAATTAGCGGAGAATGCAGACACCACCGAGAAGGCTGCCGCGGAGGCTGCCAGCGCGGCTTCTGCAGCCGCGGCAAAGGCCAGGCCTGCCGTGGCCCCTAAGCCCGCCCAGCGTGACAACACCCTGCAGAAGATCAATCGGCTGGATGTGAAAGGCCGTATTCAGCTGGCGATGAAGGGCAACAAGGAAGAGCGGGGGATTCTGATTCGCGACGGCACCAAGGTGGTGGCATTGGCGGTGCTCGATGCGCCTAAAATTTCCGACGGGGAAGTTGAAAAGTTTGCTCTGCAGAAGAATGTGCTGGAAGCGGTGCTGCGGCAGATTCCTCTGAAACGCCGCTTCATGAAGAACTACATCGTGGTGCGGAATCTGGTGTCGAATCCACGCACGCCGCTCGATCTCGGGCTAGGGTTGATGAAGCATCTGCAACCCCAGGACCTGAAGAACGTTTCCGCGAACAAGGAAGTCTCTGAGACGGTTCGCAAGCTAGCCCTGAAGATGTACAAGCAGAAGCTGGACCAGGCGAACAAGAAATAGAGGAAGAAGGCATGGCTTCTTTCCCGCAAACCGATCCGGTAACCGAGCTACTAGAACGTGCCAAGACCATCGCGGTGGTCGGACTCTCCGACAATCCGCTGCGTCCTAGCTACGGCGTCTCGGCCTATATGCAGACTCATGGATACCGCATCATTCCGGTGAATCCGCGGATCGAGTCCTGTCTGGGGGAGAAGGCCTACGCCTCTTTGCTCGAGGTGCCGGAGAAGATCGACATCGTGAATATTTTTCGACGGCCGGAGTTTGTGGAAGAGGTTGTGGATCAGGCCATTCAGCTGAAAATTCCAGCGATCTGGATGCAGGAAGGCGTGATTCACGAAAACGCTGCCGAAAAAGCGCGCAAGGCTGGTATGTTCGTCGTGATGGACCGCTGCATTCTCATGGAGCATCGGGCGCGATTCCGCTGAGCAGAGTCTCTAGCGCTTGACCTATTGTTTTACCCCGACGAAGACCACGGTAGCGTCGTCGCGCACGCCCGCGCCATTCGCGAAGCAGCGGACATCGTCAACAATGCTGACGGCAGATGCCTCAGCGCCGGCTGCGTGCTCTGCGAGCCTCTCAAGGCCGTACTCTTGTTCCTCCGCGTCCACCGCCTCAGTGATGCCATCGCTGTAGAAAACCAGCCGCGATCCTTTCGTGAGAGTCACGCAGGTTTCGGAATAATCTCCACAGCTTATGCCGAGCGGCAGTCCGCGCTCGGTATCGAGGAACTTCGCACCGTTGTCATCGATAAAGAGAGGATGCAAATGTCCCGCGTTGGCGAAGACTACATTGCGAGTTGCCGGATCGAGAACGGCGTAAACCAGTGTGACAAATTTGCCAGCGGGAAAGTCCTCCACCAACAAACTGTTGAGTTTGGTCAAAACCTCGCCCGGACTGCAGCGGCTTCCGCCAGAGACCGCAGCATCCCGCGCGTAGCCGACATCAGCAACGCGGCCGCCGTGCCTTTTCCGGAGACGTCCGCCAGCACCAGGCCCCAGCGGCCATCAGGAAACGGAATGAAGTCGTACCAATCTCCGCCGACGGCGCCGGCAGGCACGCTCAGACCGGAAATCACAAAGCCGGGTATGAGAGGCGAACACTTGGGCAACAACGCCTGCTGCATGACACGGGCTTCCGCAGCCTCGAGGCTCATGGTTTCCCGCTCCGTACGTTCCGATTGGAAGCGGCGCGCGTTGTGCACTGCCACGGCAACGTGATCGCACAGAGACTGGAGAATTCTCAGTTGCTGGCGAGGGAACCCATCCAGTTCGGGATGGGACGCGGTGAAGACACCGACGAGTCGTTCGCCGACATGAAGTGGAATCGCCACTTCGGAGAGTGTGGAGTCCTCGCAGCCGATGTAATAATCGTCCTTGCGCACATCGGGGGCATACCGCATCTGGCCGGTTGAAGCGACGTAGCCGACCATGCCTTCCTTGCCAATCTTCAAACAATGGCCTTTATGGTTGACGCTGCAGCCATGCACGCCGGCGAGCACCATCTCGCCATGCTCTTCGTCATGCAGGTAGATGCCCGCCTCCACGCAGCCGAAGGAACGGGCTACGTCATTCACGATGTTGTCGATGAGTTGATCGAGGTCGAGAATCGACGTGATCTTCTGTGCCGCTTTCTGCAGTTTTTGCAGATCTTCCACTTGATCGATGCGCAGTGGGCGCACGGGAACGGCGGTGATGGCTCCAGGAATCGTGGCCATAGAATTCAGCCCCTCTTAAGTGGCAGGTGGGCGCAAACGAGACACGTTTGTTCCTCTATAAGATGCCGCGCAGTATATCTAAGATTCTTTCTTGGGGTGTGAGGCTTTCTTTCCGGCGGCGGGTTTGTGCAGGTTCTTGATCTCTTCCATCCGCTCGCGGATGCGCTTCTCGATGCCTTCATTGGTCGGCCGGTAGTAGACCCGGTCGCGCAGATTGTCGGGCAGGCATTGCATGTTGGCGACTTTGCCTTCGACATCATGCGCGTATTGATAATCCTTGCCGTATCCCAGGCCTTTCATGAGCCCTGTAGGCGCATTGCGCAGGTGAAGCGGGACGGGTTCGGCGGCGGTTTGTTCGATATCCTGTTGCACGGCGCCGTATGCGGTATAGAGGGCGTTCGACTTAGGAGCGACCGACAGATAGACGACAGCTTGCGCGAGCGCCAGATTGCCTTCTGGCATGCCGATAAAATCCACGGCATCGCGCGCGGCCATGCATAGCGAAAGCGCATTGGGATCGGCGAGGCCAATGTCTTCCACTGCCATGCGAACCACGCGGCGCGCAATGTAGAGCGGATCTTCGCCGGCTTCAATCATGCGTCCGAGCCAGTAGAGAGCGGCATCGGGGTCGCTGTTGCGCACGGACTTGTGCAGGGCCGAAATCAGGTTGTAATGCTCTTCGCCGGCCTTGTCATAGAGCAGAGTGCGTTTCTGCAGCGCATCGCGAACGATGTCGTCGGTAATTTCCGGGGGCTGGCCGCCCGACTGCTGCGCCAGGCCGGCCGCTACTTCCAGCACGTTGTAGGCGCTGCGGGCATCGCCGCTAGTGTAACTGGCGATTCTCTTGAGAACATCGTCGGAGGCGCCCAGTTTCATCGAGCCCAGGCCGCGCTCCTCATCCGTGAGGGCTCGCTTCAGCAATTGCACGATCTGGTCTTCGGTCAGGGGCTGCAGTACATAGACCCGGGTGCGTGAGAGCAACGCGGAGTTGATCTCGAATGAGGGATTCTCCGTGGTGGCGCCGATCAGGCGGATGTTGCCTTTTTCCACGTGAGGCAGGAAGGCATCCTGCTGAGCCTTGTTGAAGCGGTGAATCTCATCGATGAAGACGAGAGTGCGGGTGCCGTATTGGCGGGCGCGTTCGGCGTCGGCCATAACCTGCTTGATCTCTTTAATTCCGGCCAAGACGGCGGAGAATTCGATGAATTCCGCTTTGGTCATGCGGGCGATGATCTTTGCCAGCGTGGTCTTGCCCGTGCCCGGTGGTCCCCAGAAAATGAGCGAGCCAGTGTCGTCGCGATCGATCTGCGTGCGCAGAGGCTTGCCCGGGCCGATCAGGTGCTCCTGGCCGGCGAACTCTTCGAGCGTGCGCGGACGCATGCGGTCCGCCAGCGGCCGGGTGCGGTCGGTGGCGCTGTCGGCGCTCGGAGTGGGTTGGAAAAGTCCCATGCGAACTCATTTCCTCTGCCGCGCCGCTTCGTACAGCACGATGCTTGCGGCCACGCCGGCATTTAGAGATTCCACCTGCTGAGTGTGCGGGATGGCGATCACGTCATCCATTTTCGCCATCACTTCGCGTGAAAGGCCGGCGCCTTCGTTGCCGAAGAAGATCGCTACTTCGCTTGTCAAATCTGCTTGGTCCAACGGCGTTCCTTTGTGCGAGGAAGTCGCGATCAGGCGCACGCCGTTTGCTCGTAACTTCTCTGAAACTTCCTCCAGCTTTGCGGTTGCTGATTTCCCATGCCCATGAATTACTGGCAGGCGGAACACTGATCCGGCTGAGGCGCGTACGACCTTCGAGTTGAACGGGCTGACTGTGCCTTCGCCAAGCACCACTCCAGCGCTGCCGAACGCCTCAGCAGACCGAAGAATCGTGCCTAGATTGCCCGGGTCTTGCAGTCCGGCCAACACAACGACCGGGCCGAGCTGCAGCCGCTCTTTTTCAACGACATCGCCGAGCGAGAATTCCTTGAGGCGCACCAGCGCGGCCACGCCCTGAGGCGATTCGCTGGGCACGAGGCTGTCGAACAACTTGTCAGGAAGCAGCAAGGTCTCGACCTGGGAGCCAATCTGCGGCAGCAGGCGCTCGGCCCGATCCTGCGAGGACTCGCGAAAGAACACGGCGCAGAAGCGCAGGCCGCTGCGGATGGCTTCTTCCAGAATGCGCAGGCCCTCGATGGCGCAATCTCCGCCTTCGGTGAGTTCGGCGCGCGAAAAAGCCTGACGGAGTTGTTTGACCAGAGGGTTGTGACGTCCCTCAACGCGGCGCAGCCTGTGTTGCGCACTGAGCGCGGTTTCGGAGGTCTTCTTCATCGGGATCGTGACTGCGATCGTCATGGCATGATACCGCGCCCGGTAGTGTCTTAAACACTGTGTTGCCGTGCCTCATCGTGGCAACTTAATTGCCATCAAATATCCACGGTTATTTAAGACACCACCGCGCGCCCACCCGTCTTGCGGCCCTTTGCCGTATTATGGTAGGTTCCACGGACAAAATATTCCAAGCGGAATCGTGCAGGAAGGGAGCGCTGTGCGCGCCGAAATTCTAAAAATCAATTGTGAGACCCCTGAGAGTTCCCTGGTAAAGTACGCCGCCGACCAGATTCGTGCCGGCGAAGTGCTGGGCATGCCGACGGACACGTTCTACGGACTGGCCGCCGATCCTTTCAATCTGCGCGCCGTCGACCGCGTGTACGACATCAAGACCCGCTCGCGCCACAAGCCCCTGTCGCTGCTGATCGAAAGCGTGGACCAAGCTGAGGAACTGGCTAAATCGCTGCCTGAGGAGTTTTATGCTCTGGCGCGGCAATACTGGCCGGGACCGCTCACCATCATTGTGAGAGCAGGATCACGGCTTCCCCTGAAAGTGACTGCCAATACTGGCAACGTGGCCCTACGCGTGCCGAACGCGAAGATTCCGCGGGCGGTGGTTGCGGCTGCCGCCATTCCAATCACGGCCACCTCGGCCAATCTGAGCGGGGCTTCGGAATGTACGAGCGCCGAGCAGGTGCGCGACCAGCTTCAGGGCCGCATCAGCATTATCGTGGACGGGGGGACCTCCCCGCGCGATGTCGCTTCCACCATCATTGACCTCACCGACGAAGGGGCGCGCTGGCGCGTCATCCGCGAGGGCGCGATCCCCGCCGACGAGATTTCCACCTTCTTTGCCAAAGGATGAGCGACGACTCTGTGAACCGGCATCCGCGACGCCGCTGGCTGCTGTGGCTTTTTGCGTTGGCGCTGTTTGTGTTGGCCGCATTCCTTACCCTGACTGCGATTGGAATTGTGCATGAAGGATCGCTGCAGGAACCGCACACTGCGGATGCCATCGTCGTGTTTGGTGCGGCGGAGTATGCCGGCCATCCCTCGCCTGTGTTGCGCGCGCGCCTCGATCATGCCTTCGATCTTTTTCGGCGGGGAATCGCCCCCGTCGTCATCACGACGGGTGGTGCTGCGTCTGATCCCAAGTTCAGTGAAGGGGGCGTAGGGCGTGACTATCTGCAGCACCGGGGAATTCCGGAGCGCAGCCTGATCGCTGAGACGCAGAGTTCCGACACCGCTCAGTCAGCGGTGCGGGTGGCCGTGATCATGCGGGCCAACGGACTGCATAGTTGCGTAGCCGTCAGCGACGCCTATCACGTGTTCCGCATCAAGCGATTGCTGGAGCACGAGGGCGTCGGTCCGGTCTATGTTGCGCCCCGGCCCGACTCGCGTCCGCACGGCGCCCTGCAGCGCGCCTATGCGGTGATGCGCGAAGTCGGCAGCTATTTGCTGTGGAAGTTGGGAATGACGTAAGAGCGGACTTCGGAGCTCAGGCTTCAGACCTCAGTCCTCAGACACAAAACGCCTCGTGGCCTTCCGGCTGGGGCCTGACGCCTGATGTCCGAGGTCCGACGTCCGACCCCGTTCTTCCTACCAGCCGTTTCTCTCCCGCAGCGATGTGACGTGCGCGACGTGATGACGGCCGTGCCAGGCGTAGAGTGCGAGATTCTTTTCCAGACTCACCAAGCCCAGCTCGGGATGGCGGAAACTGCGCTTCCAGTCCTCCGGCTTGAGCGAACGCAGCAGACGAACCCAGCGATTGTGCAACGAATCCAGCATTGTCAATGAAACATCCACGGGAGTGGCCGCGGTGTCCGGCAATTGCGCCCAGAGGTCTTCTGCGTAGGGCTTGATCGTCGGTTCCGCTTCGGTGAGAGCCAGCTTGAAGCGCACATAGGCGTTGAGATGGCTGTCGGGGACGTGGTGCGCGACCTGGCGCACGGTCCAGCCATCTGGACGATAGCGTGTGTCGAGTTGCTGGTCCGAAAGCCCTTTTACAGATGCCCGCAGGTTGGCGGGGGCTTGGGAGATCTCGTCGATGAACTTTCTTCTCTGCTCTTCGGTGGGTGGTCCGTCGAAGTGGAACTTGCCGATGGGGTAGCGCAGGTCGGTCATTTTGGTCTCCAAAACGAGAGTGTTGATTTACGGATGATTCGCAACGCGGGGAAGGTGCAAGAACTGGCATTGACTCTCGGCTCTTGCTTTCCTTCATCACGCCTTGCGTGCCGCCAAGGCCGTCGTCGAGCAGGCGGACCCTTCTATAGCCTGAGCCCCGCATCGGTTGACTATGCCCGGACGCCGGAGATTGTACGCCGCGGGCTGGCTCGGCACGACGTTCCGGGCTTCCGCCTAGCGCGCCTGGCTGCGGATCGCGGGTGGCAGGGGCATGGAATTGGCGGACAACTTCTGCTCGCTGCGGGCAGGCGCTGCCTGCTGGCCGCGGCCGAAGTTGGCGGCGTCGTGCTGGTTATCGACGCCAAGAATGAAAGAGTGGCAGGGTGGTATGCCAGCTATGGCGCTGTGCCGCTGCTGGACGCGCCGTTAACTTTGATGTTGCCGCTGGCGACCGTCGAGGCCGCGCTCAGGAAGGCGGGGAGATAGTCAGGTGTGCGCCGCAGTACGACCTGTATCGCTTCTGCGGAAATCTGGAACCCTTTCAGTTAACTACAACCCCTAGGGCCTCCACGAAGGTGACCCCATGGCTTCCGGCTTCGCATTTCGGTTCCCGTGCCCTAAGATTTGTGCAACTAAAAGTCCGTTTGTAGGCTAAACTCGCAATTCTGGGCAGTTTAGGGAGCCGTTCAGTCCCGTTGTGGGTGCTGATTGCATCCTTTCAAGCGAGGGGGATTATGGCAGCGTCAGTCTGGTCTGGACACTTAACTTTCGGCCTCATCTCCATGCCGGTGCGCTTGTTCTCGGGCGCGCGCAGCAGTGGCATCTCTTTCAACATGCTGCATCGCACGGACAAAGTGCGGGTGAAACAGCAATATATTTGTCCTGTCGAAAACATTGTGGTCGATCGCAGCGACATCGTCAAAGGCTATGAGTTCCGCAAGGACGAATACATCATCATCGAGCCCGAAGAGATCAAGAAGATCGAGCCGCAGACCGCCAAGACCATGGAGATCCTGGAGTTCGTCAAGGCGGGCGACGTGGATCCGGTATATTTCGAGTCTTCGTATTACATGCTGCCGGAAGAAGCTGGACGGCGTCCTTACGCGCTGCTCACCAAAGCGTTAGAGGAAAGCGAGTACGTCGCCATTGCCAAGATCACCATGCATAACCGCGAATACACGGTTTTCCTGCGGCCCCATGAAGGCGGACTGATGCTGCACACGATGTACTACGCCGAAGAAGTGAAGAAGGTCGAAGGCTTCGGAGCGCCCGATGTGGAGTTGAAAGAAGCCGAGGTAAAAGTGGCACACCAGCTCATCGAGGCGCTGGCGGATGAATGGGATCCGGAAAAGTACAAAGACAGCTTCCAGGAAAATTTGAAGAAGCTTATCGAAACCAAGCTCGAGGGCGGGGAAGTGGCAGCGGTCGAGAAGCCGAAGAAGCTGGCTCCGGTGGTCGACTTGATGGCCGCCCTCAAGCAGAGCCTGGCGCAGATGGAAGGCAGGAAGAAGCCCGCGGCCACCGCCAAGTCAGAAGAACCGACGGCCGCGGCGGGCGGCAAGTCCCGGCGCGGCCGGTAAGGAACGGACGGCGTCGCGTGAACGGGATCGGGGCACTCCTGCCCCGGCTATCCAACTTGCTTAGCGCGATCTGCATCCCACCGGTGTACTCTAGCGAAACCCTAAGACAGCTCTCAAACTGGGATGTAGCCCACTGGCACAGATCGTGGCCAGCCGTTAGAATGTTTAATTCCTTATGGAACCGGAAATTCTCCTTTTGGGGTGCCGATGAGTCTTCGACGCGTGGGCCGATTAGCGGCCATGGTGCTTCCCACCTTGCTGTGCCTGTCGTGTGGCCAGGTCTACCGTCCGGTGGTGATTCCTTGCTCACAGGGAGGGGTTCCGGGATGCCCCGTGATAACGCCTCCGATCCCGTCCAATTTCCACGCCGTCTTCGCCCTTAGCACCAACGCGCTCAACAACCCGGGCGGGGCCCTGCAGATTGATGTTTCCGGCGACTCCATCATCGCCGAAACTCCCACGTCGAACCCAAGTGCCCCCAACTTGGGCGCGATTCCTACCCATGCCGCCATTGTGCCCAATAATTCAAGGGTGTTTGTCGCAAGTGCGGGTAGTGTTTCGGGTGGGCTCGATGGTATTTCGTCTTTTACTCCGGCGTCCCAGTCACCGTTCGCGACCGGGTTCGGCCCGGTACTTTCCCCGAGTTTGCCGAGTGCGGTGTCCAGCATCACCGCCATCAGCGAAGCCGGCAATCTTGTTACAGTCACACTCAATTCCCCATTGACGACCGTCACACTCAATTCCCCAGTGACAAACGTCCCGGCCGGATATTGGATCGTCATCGCGGGCGTGGAAATTCCCCCGTGCAGTCCTCAACCCTGCACCTCACTCCCCCAAAACGCGTACAACGGCGGCTTTACGCTTTCCTCGATTGACGTAACGGGAACAATCATCACGTACTCGGACCCGACCCCGGGACTCCCCGCACTGTCGTCCGTTGGAACCGCTACTTTCCCCCCGCAACCCGTCTTCGTTAACGCCGCCCAGAACAACACCGTGTACTCGGCGAACTACAACGCCGATTCGGTTTATGCGCTCAATACTTCAGTGAATGCCGTCACCAACAGCGCGCCCGTAGGGGCTCATCCGGTCAGTCTGGCCTCGACCCCAAACCTCACCAAACTCTATGTAGCGAACCAGGGGGACAACCTCGATCCGAATGGCTCGGTGAGCAGTTTGAACATCGCGGACTTGTCCCCGAATACCGTGTTTGGTTTCGCTGGGAAAAATCCCGTCTGGGTGGTGGCTCGCGGCGACAGCCAGAAAGTCTATGTACTCACGGAGGGGGATGGGCAACTGGTCACAATTGACGAGGCTACGGACACGGTAACGAGCAGTCTTCCGGTGGGCGTCGGGGCCAACTTCATTTTCTTCGATCCCATCCTGAACCGTCTTTATGTGACCAATCCGGTCACGAACACGCTTTATGTTTTCTCCGATACCGGCGGAGTTTCTCCGGTCACCAACGCAGTCAGCGATATCCCGGTTCAACTGGCGGCCATCTCCTTCGCCGCGGGGAAAGCGCCATGTCCCACCGGTCCCTCGGCATGCTCCCCGGTTTCAGTGACGGCTCTGAAGGATGGCAGCAGGTTTTATGTGGCCAGCTACCAGACGGCTTCGTCTTGTCCTGACGCAGTCGTCGGAGCGTCCTCCGCCTGCGTGATTCCAGGCCTCAGCGTGTTTGACGCCAATAGCCTCACCTTGAAATATCCAAGCACGCCGACTCTGACTTTGCTGTCTTACCCATTCGCGGCGGGTCAGTATGCAGTTCCGCCCGTTGGTAGTTGCGTTTCGCCGGCGCTGCCAGCTCTCTACGCGCCCGGCGCTACCCGCTTCCGCGTGTTTACTACGGCCGCGGCGGACAGCAGCCACGTCTATGTGAGTATGTGTGATGCTGGAGCCATCGCCGACATCATTACCACAGGCAGCAATACGAACAACAACGGCGGTGGACCAACTCCGCCCGATACCCTGGTCACCGACCTGCCCACAGCATTCGGGGTTTGCACTCAAGCCAGTTGCAGCAGCGCTGCGACGATCACAGCATTCTCGATAACTTCAAATATTGTTACCTTTCAGGCCGCGAACGACTTTTCTCCCGGACAGAGTGTTTCAATCTCGGGCTTGACCACCGGGACGTACCTGAACGGATTCACGTTGACCGTACTCGCGACAGGGCTTTCGAGCTCACAATTCGAGTGTTATTTCACCTTCACCAACGTGGCCTCCACCAGCGATTCCGGGGTTGCGATCCCTGCCGTGCCGTTGCAGACGCCGGTTTTCATGGTTACGGGGCAATAAGGTAGGACGTACTGCCCGGCCGTACTGGTGAAGAACCGCGGAAGAGAACCTGAGCGAGAAAACTATGCCTTCACGGTTACTTCTTCCCGCGCCGCGTAGTGGGAGTCGACATACTCATCGAGGATCCCGATGAACTCGGCGACGATTCGATCCCCCTTAAGCGTGGTGAACAGGCGTCCATCCACGTAGACCGGGGCCTTCGGCTCCTCAAACGTTCCCGGGAGTGAGATTCCGATGTTGGCGTGCTTCGATTCGCCAGGGCCGTTGACCACGCACCCCATGACCGCGAGCTTCATTTCCTCGACGCCCAAGTAACGGCCTTTCCAGGTTGGCATCTGCTCGCGCAGGTAGGTCTGAATCTGCTCCGCCATCTCCTGAAAGAAGGTGCTGGTGGTGCGTCCGCAACCGGGGCAGGCGGTAACCTGTGGCGTAAAACTGCGAATGCCCATGGATTGCAGAATCTGCTGTGCCACCCGGACTTCTTCTGTACGGTCGCCGCCAGGCGCTGGCGTCAGCGAGACGCGGATAGTGTCGCCAATCCCTTCCTGCAGCACCACGCCCATCGCAGCGCTGGATGCGACTACACCCTTCGCTCCCATGCCGGCTTCGGTCAAACCGAGGTGCAGTGGGTAGTTGCAGCGCGCGGCCAGCGCGCGGTAGACGTCGATCAGATCCTGCACGCCGCTCACTTTCGCGCTCAGAATGATCTGATCCGGGCGCAGGCCGAACTTCTCAGCCAGAGCGGCGGAGTTTAACGCGCTTACGACCATCGCTTCCATGGTGACTTCGCGGGCATCTTTCGGATCTGCGAGGGCTGAATTCTCGTCCATCATGCGGGTGAGCAGTGCCTGGTCGAGCGAACCCCAATTCACGCCGATGCGCACCGGCTTTTGATACTTCACCGCCACTTCGATCATGGTGCGGAAATTCGAGTCGCCGGTACGTCCAATGCTGGCATTTCCGGGATTGATGCGGTATTTGGCGAGGTCACGGGCGCATTCGGGATACTTGGTGAGCAGCACATGTCCGTTGTAATGGAAGTCGCCGATGATCGGTACGCGCAAACCCTGCTTGTCGAGTTCCTCGACAATGCGGGGAACGGCGGCGGCGGCCTCTTCGTTGTTGACAGTGACGCGCACCAGTTCCGACCCGGCGCGAGCCAGCGCGGCGCACTGTTGAACGGTCGATGGCACGTCGGCCGTGTCCGTATTGGTCATGGATTGCACAACAATCGGTGCATCCGAACCGACGCGCACCCCGCCGACGACGGCGGTCACGGTCTTTCTGCGTGGAATCATAGCCATGGGAACTTCTATTTTAACACGCGGAAACCGGACCTGTTAGGAGCGGCGTTGATGAACCAGGCCACAAATGTTAACCGAAAAGCTCACTGTGCAAACCCATGCGCACAAGTTGCAAGACTTGCGCATCCGGCTTGCGGTAGATCAGCAACAAGTCTGGCTTGAGGTGGCATTCGCGATGGTCGCGCCAGTCGCCCGACAGCCCGTGGTCGCGGTTCTTCTCCGATAGGGCTTTGTCTTCAGCTAGGAGTGTAACGACGTAGGAAACGAGGGAATCAATGTCACGCCGGTGCGGTCCGCGTTTCTCGCGCTTGAAGTCGCGGCGAAACGCGCCGGTGCGCTCAATCGTCCGCATTCAGGTCGTCCATCAGGTCGGAGACACTGTCGAACGAGGCAAGGCCGCCCTTGCGCGCTTCCTGCATCGCCGCTGCGGTTGCGGCATTGGGAACCTTCACTTCGAAGGGCAGCGCCTTCTCCACCGCCACGCGCGTCAGCAGGACCCGGACTGCGTCCGATACGGACAGTCCCATGGCGGCTAACGTTTTGGCGGCCTGGGTCTTGATCCGCTTTTCCACTCGAACATGAACCATCTCCGTCGCGGCCATGATGATCCCTCGCTGAGGTACATTGTATCTCACGTCAAATAAGGCGTCAAGACAGTGTCGTGGCCTTCTGGTACTCTGCCTAAATCATGCGCCTTCCCCAAAGCCTCTTACTCCTAGCTACAGTGACCGGGTCCATGTTTGCCCAAGGCCTCAAACCAGTTGCCGATCGCCTCGCCGCCCAGAAGGCTCTTTTCGAAGAGCAATACGAGACCGATCTCCGGAACTTTCCCGAGCGTGCCACGGCCTACGGCGACTACCGCTACAACGACAAACTCGCCGAATACTCACTCGACGCGATTGCCCAACGCCACAAAACCGACGCCGCCTTCCTCGCCCGGCTCGAAGCGATACCGAGTGCTGGTTTCTCCGACCAGGACCAGCTCTCGCACGACCTCCTGGTCCGTGTCCTCGAGCAGCGCATTGCCGATTTCGACCTCAAAGAGTACGAGATGCCGATCAACCAGCAGAATGGCATCCACACCAGCCTCGCCGATCTGCCACTTTCCGTCCCGTTCGACTCGGTCAAACACTACGAGGACTACGTCGCCCGTCTCCACCAGATTCCCCGCGTCCTCAGCCAGACCGCGGAAGTACTTCGCGCCGGCATGAAGGACAAGCTCATGCCCGTCCGATTTCTTGCCGAGAAACTTCCCCTGCAGTGTCAAGGAATCATCGACGCTGACCCTTTTCTGCTCCCAACAAAAAAGTATCCTACGGATATCTCGCCAGAAGACCAGAAGCGCTTGACCCAGCAGATCACCGACGTCATCAATGTCGACGTCATTCCCGCCTACAAGACGTTTGCCGCCTTCCTCCGGACGGAATACGCCCCCGAAGGCCGTACCACCCTCTCCATCACTTCTCTGGCAGACGGCCAGAAGCGGTACGAAAACAACATCTATGCCCGGACCACCACCCACATGACGCCGGACGAGATCCACCAGCTCGGCCTGCGCGAGATCGACCGGATCCAAGCCGAGATGATTGCGATTGCCAAGAAAGAGGGCTTCGCCGATCTTGCCTCGTTCCGGGCGTCTCTCAAAACCAATCCCAAATATATTCCGACCTCCGCGGATCAGATCCTCGACGATTTCCGGCATTACATCGCCCAGATGGAGCCCAAACTTCCGGAGCTTTTCACTCTTCTTCCGAAGTCTCCTGTCACCGTCGAAGCGATACCGGCCTTTCAAGCCGCCGCTGCAACTCATTACGTCACCGGCACGCCCGACGGCAAGCGCCCGGGCCGTGTCGTGGTCGCCACCTCGAAGTTTGCGGAGCGCTCGATGATTGATGATGAGGCCGTTGCCTACCACGAAGGCGTTCCCGGACATCACATGCAACTATCGGTGCAACAGCAGCTCACAGGATTACCCAAGTTCCGCCTCCATGGTCTCGGCTTTAACGCCTACATCGAAGGCTGGGCACTGTACGCGGAAGAACTCGGCAAAGAGGTCGGCTTCTATCAAGATCCCGTCTCCGACTACGGACGCCTTTCCTCCGAACTCTTCCGCGCGGTGCGTTTAGTCGTAGACACGGGAATTCACTCAAAAGGATGGACTCGCGATCAGGTGGTGGAGTTCATGCGCAAGTCCGGAGCGGTTGACGAGCCCACCATCCAGTCGGAGACCGACCGCTACATCTCGTGGCCAGCGCAAGCCCTCAGTTACAAGCTCGGCCAGCTCAAGATTCGCGAACTCCGGGAACGCGCCAGGAAAGAATTAGGCCCGAAGTTCGACATCCGCAAGTTCCACGACGAGATGCTCGACGGCGGAACGCTCCCTCTCGATCTTCTCGAGGCCCGCACCAACAAGTGGATCGCGGAGCAAGAAACAAAGTGACAGGGAGTCGCCGCGTGACATTCCCGTTCCAGGCAGCCTAAGCGACGACGAGCCTACGGCAGCCGGTCCATAAGTCCAGGCAGGGTCTTCATCAGGTCGTTATAGATCACCATGACGGCGAACAGCACCAGGAACACGAATGCCGCCTGGTAAACGCGTTCTTTTATGCGCAGGCTGACGTCGCGCCGCATGAGCCCTTCGATGAAGAGAAACAGGATCACACCGCCGTCCATGATGGGGATCGGCAGCAGATTAAAGATGCCAAGGTTGAGGCTGATCCCGGCCGTCAACTCCAGCAGCGGCGTCCATCCCTTTTGCTGCGCCGCGTAGCCTGCGTCCTGCGCGATACCGATCGGACCGGAGACGGCCTTCAGCGACACCTTTCCCTGCACAATCTTCTTGGCCAGCTCCAGAATGAGCAATGAATATTTCTTGTTCTGCTCGAGCGAAAGACTAAATGCCTGGCCGAAAGGCAGGGTAGTTACCTTCATCTCGCTCTTATTGAGGAATCCCAGCCGATATCTCGGCTCTTTAGGGTCTTCGGTCTTTGAGAGCACGGGGCTCAGGCGAAAATTCAAAGTCTGGCCGCCGCGAATCACGGTGAGATCGACGGGGCTCTCTTTCGTTTGCTGAAGTTGATCGATCATGGCTTCGATGGCATGCAGCGGCTGGCCATCCAGGGCAACAATCCTGTCACCCTCCTTCAGTCCGGCCCGGGCAGCGGGTGTGTTAGTTTCCACCTGGTCGACGATTACCGGTTCCTCCGGAAACCACCCCGCGGAACCTACCTCAGACGTGGTGACGGGCAGCGGGACGATGGTCTTCTGGAAGATCTGATCTCCGCGCTGAACGCTTACGGTAAGAGGCTGATTCGGACTGAGCCACACCCGGGGCTGCAGTTGTTCCCAGGTGGGGTTCTCGATGTCATCGACCTTCACGATCCGGTCGCCCGCCTGCAGACCGGCTCGGGCCGACGGGGAGTCATGCTTCACACCTTCGATCACCGCCGGCTGATCGCGAAACACCGGATACTCGTAATGCACCATGTACACAGTGGTAAGCAGGAAGATGGCCAGCAGAATATTCATCGTCGGGCCGGCAATCGCAATCAGGAAGCGGTGCCACCGGGGATGGGACATGAACTCGGCCGGGTCGCCGGTGCGCTCGTCCATGGGATTCTCGCCGCTCATCTTCACGTAGCCGCCCAGCGGGATGGCGTTGATGCGATAGTCGGTGTCGCCCTTGCGGAAGCCGACCAGCCGCTTCCCGAATCCAATGGCGAACTGCTCCACCCTGACCCCCAGCAACTTGGCCACGGCATAGTGGCCGAACTCGTGGATCAGAATCATGAACCCCAGAACCACAGCCACGGCGGCGATAGAGATAAAGAAATCAGACATAAAAGAAGTACGGAACAGCTCCCCCATTAGATTGACTACTAAACCACAGATGCCGGCCGCGAGTGCGCGGTTCGCCGGCCTCTCTCCAAAACTCGCTCTTGAGCATATCGGCGGGCCTCGGCGTCGGCTTCAAGCACCTTCGCAATAGACTCCAGCGCCCCAGAATTAGATGCTGAAACCACGTCTTCGATGATACGGGGAATGTCATTAAAAGTGATGCTGCATTCGAGAAACGCAGCGACCGCAACTTCATCAGCGGCGTTCAGCGCGACCGTCTTAGCCCCGCCCGCCTCTGCCGCTTCGTACGCTATACGAAGACAAGGAAATTTACTCATGTCAGGAGGGCTGAAGTCCAGATGACGCAAGTTACCGACGGGGAAGCGCAGATCCGACTGAATCCGCTCCGGATATGTTAGGGCGTACAGAATCGGCAGCCGCATGTCGGTCACCGAAATCTGAGCCAATATGCTGCCATCGATGAACTCAACCATAGAGTGAATCGTCGACTGCGGATGCACCAGAACCTCGACCTTCGCCGCAGGCATGTGAAACAACCTGCACGCCTCAATCACCTCGAAGCCTTTGTTCATCAGGGTCGCCGAGTCAATCGTGATGCGCTTACCCATCTTCCAGGTAGGATGATTGAGCGCCTGCTCCACCGTGATGGAGCTGAACTCAGAGCGCGGTGTGTTCAGAAAAGGCCCGCCAGAGGCGGTCAGCCAGATTCGCTCCACTTCCTCGATCCGCCCGCCCCGCAGGCATTGATGCACGGCATTGTGCTCGCTGTCGATGGGCAGCAGCGGCTTGCCTTGCCGGCGCGCCTCGGCCGTAATCAACTCGCCCGCCGCGACCAGGCATTCCTTGTTGGCCACGCCCACGGTCTTCCCCGCCTTCACCGCCTCGTAGGTGGCCTCCAGCCCGGCCACACCCACGATGGCGCTTACCACGAAGTCGGCCCCAGGATGAGTTGCGACCTTCACCGTACCGGCCGCTCCGTGAACCACCTCGATTTCGCTCAGGCCCACTTGCTTCAGGCGCGCTCGCAGGACGTCGGCATCGGGCTCTGTCGCGATCGAAATTACACGGGGACGCCAGCGCCGCGCCTGCTCGAATGCCGCCTCGAGGTTGGAGCCCGCGGCCAGCGCGACGATCTGAAAACGATCGGGATAGGACTCAGCCACGCTTAGCGTGCTTCGTCCGATCGAGCCTGTGGATCCCAGGATGGCAATGCGTTTCATGGTCATTCAGAAACCGTTGCAGATTCTCTCATTTCGTACTCGTCAACGCGACGGCGTAGTGGTCAATCCAATCTCGTTGCTCCGCTGTTTCCGGAACGGGCACGCCGCGCGCCGCCGACACCGAGTCTACTGCGGCTCCCGGGCTCATTCCCTTTTTCACTAGCAGGCAGCCTGCCACCAATCCGCTTCGCCCGATCCCTTGCCGGCAATGAACGAGTACATTCTTGCCGGTCGATAGAGCGCGCGTGACGCTTTCCAGAACCTCAGACAGCTTCGCTTCTGACCGTGGAACCTGCCGGTCGGGAATCGGAAACGAAGTGAAGTCCATACCTTGTGTTCTAACTTCGCCAGCTTCATCGCTGAGGTCCAAGTCTCTTTCCTCGTCCGGCGTGAGCAGTGAAAGCACAGCATCGATGTGCCCTGCCTTCCAGCTGGCGACATCGTCCCTTAGCCAATCTCCGCCGCGCGGACGAGGGCCAACGGCTAGCCTTCCCGGCCACGATCCATCGAGCCAATAGAGTTCCTTTCGCATCTTTAATCCTGATCCTTCACCACGATTTCTCGAGGAAGAGCGTCAACGTCCACGCCCCGCTGGCGAAGAACGTGAATTCGATGATGTCCATCCAGTATAGTTCCATCCGGCCTGGTTTTCAGACAACCTTGCAATCCCGGCAGTAGCGAAGCCTGCAAGGCCTCAGTTGATAGCCGCTCCATCTGCGCAAGTTTGGCAGGATTGAGAGAGCTATCTAGGTGAAGAGGTATCAGGGAAGGGCGTTTTGGCGAGTTCGCCATTTTGTACCGCTACTCCATGATACGCCAAGCCGCGTAGAACCATAGTACGGGTGCGGCGAAGAGCAGGGCATCGATGCGGTCCAGCATGCCGCCGTGGCCGGGAAGAATGGTGCCTGAATCCTTCACTCCCGCTCCGCGCTTGATCAGCGATTCCACGAGGTCGCCCAACTGCGCCGCGACGTTCAATGTGACCGTCAGCAAGAGAATCGGCCACAGCTCCCGCTTCTCCAGCCCAAACAAGCCGTCACGCCGCTCGATCAGCCCTATGCGCAGCAGAAATGAGCTGACCTGCAGCGCGTGACTGAAGAGCAGGCTTCCGACCAACAGGCTTGCTGCCAGCGAAGCCGCCGCACCTTCCCAGGTTTTCTTCGGACTGATGCGCGGCGCCATCAGATGCCGTCCGAGGGAGCGTCCCACGAAGTAAGCGAAAATGTCTCCCGCCCAAACCACCAGCAGAAGATAAAGCAGCCCGAACGCTCCGGCCCACTGCTGGCGAAGCTGCACCAGCATTGCCATGGGCAAGGCAACATAGACAAAGGCAAACACCGAGGCCGCCGCCGCCGGATACGCGCCGCTCATCTGTGCCCGCCGCATGCTGATGGTCAGAAAAAGAAAAGGAGCGATCCCGCAGGCGAATCCCAAACCGAGGACGAATTTGAGCCCGGAGACTTGCGGCGTTTCCCCGATCGCGCTCGCCGTCAACAGCAGAAAGAACAATCCCACGAAAATATAGGTCGGCAGCCGTAGCGGCTGCACACCATAGGATTCGGTCAGCTTGAGAAATTCCTGGACCGTGATCAGCGCCACGGCCGCGGCCACCAGGGCCAGCACCGGCACCGGCGCGCGCAGCACCAGCAACATCACAATCGGAATCAGGACGACCGCGGTCGCGATGCGCTTCAGCAAGAAAGTTCGTCCATCTCAACTGAGCCTTGTCATTTAAGTCGTGTCATTCCGAATCGGGCTGAAAGCCCGGTGAGGAACCTGCTGTTTCTCTCCACGCAACCGGACACTGGAGGTCTACTTGTGAGCCTTTACGGGCTCGGCAGAAGCATGCGCATCGCCGTGGTTCAACCCACCGTAGCGCCGTTCCCGCTTCTGATACTCGGCAATCGCTTCCAGCAGATGCAAGCCGCGGAAATCGGGCCACAGAGTCGGCGTCACATAAATCTCGGCATAGGCCAACTGCCACAGCAAGAAGTTGCTCAGCCGCATCTCGCCCGAGGTCCGCACCACCAGATCCGGGTCGGGCAGGTTCCGCGTATAAAGGTGGCGGCCAACCGTGTCTTCGTCAATTCGTAAATGTTCAATCCCGCCGTTCTGCGAAGCGGCGTTCACCATGGAGCGGAACGCGTCCACCATTTCGCTGCGCGCGCTGTAGTTCAGCGCCAGCGTCAGCACCGTTCCGGTATTGTGAGAGGTGCTCTGGCGCGCCCATTCCATGCGCTCCTGTACATCTTCTGGCAGTTGCTGCTGACGGCCGATATATTCCAGCCGGATATTGTTCTCGTTCAGCGTAGGCACTTCCGCTTTCAGGTAGCGGCTCAATAGGCCCATCAGAAAATCGACTTCGCTCCTAGGCCGCTTCTTCCAGTTTTCTTCGGAGAAAGCATAAAGCGTGAGCGCATGAACGCCGACGCGCGCCGCCGTCTCCACCGTCGAGCGCACCGCCGCCACTCCAGCGCGGTGTCCGGCCACGCGCGGCATGTGACGCCGTTTCGCCCAGCGCCCATTGCCGTCCATGATAATAGCGATGTGTTTCGGGAGCCGCTCTGGATCAAGATGCTGGTAGACTTCCGCTTCCTTGCGATCCAGCCCGGCGGGAACTTTGGCCTGCAAAGTGATCCCCTTCGCCTTGAAGCTAACACAGCCGGAAAGTAGGTGGCAATGACGCGCAAGGCACGTCGGGAAGGTCCCGGCAGGACGAGTACATGATCGGGAAAGGCTCGGCTGAATTGCAGCGATCGGGAAGGGCACGGCTTCAGCCGTGCCGCCGAGAGACTCGTATCGGGCACGGCTTCAGCCGTGCCGTTAGAGGTAATTAAAGGATGGGGCTTTAGCCCCTGAGCGACAGGCCCTGGCACCGGAGAGCAGAAGGAACTCTCATCAAAGCGCCCCGCGCGTCCAAGCCGGACATCGCGAGAGATGCCTCCATATATCTACTTTCGTGGTCTTGACGCATTCAGGCGCACGAGCCAAATTATAAGTTTAAGCGAAGCTCTTTGACACCCAAGTGCACCGGCGTAACTCCTTCCGGCTCAAGATTTTGCCCGCAAGTCGTTGCAGCCCTTAGATTATTTCCGATTTTCACGCTACCGCGATGATTCAAATAGACCAAGGGGGAGGGGGGTACCACCCCGTTTATAAACTGGTAAATACCTGTTTCCCGATGAGGGAACACGGTTCTCATTCGCTTATAAGGATGGACAAAAGGAATATGCGCTGGCTCTCAGTTCGCGGCTTCTTCCGGCACGATCTTCAACTCCAGCTTCTCCGTATGCCGCAGCACCGTAAGCGAGCAGCTCGCGCCCGCACGAACATCCGTCAACACGCGGTGCAGATCATCCACGCCAGCGACGGGTTTGCCTTCCAGCGCGACAATGATGTCGCCATCTCGCAGCCCTGCTCGCTTCGCCGGACTATTCTCCTCCACCGACAAAACCAGCGCGCCCGATTCCTTCGCCAGATCATAGAAGCGCACCACGCGGCGATGCACCGGCACGGTCTGCGCCGAGACTCCGATATAGCTCCGCCGGATCCGCCCATCGCGCAGCAGACGGCTGGCCACGAACTTTGCCGTATTGATCCCGATGGCGAAACAAATCCCCTGAGCCGGCAGAATCGTCGCCGTATTCACGCCAATCACGCGCCCCGCGGAGTCGACCAGCGGTCCGCCGGAGTTGCCCGGGTTGAGCGCGGCGTCGGTTTGAATCACATCGTCGATCAGTCGCCCGGAATACGACCTCAGCGACCGCCCCAGCGCACTCACCACTCCCGCAGTCACCGTGGACTGAAACCCATACGGATTTCCGATCGCAACTACAAGTTGTCCCACGCGAAGCTGCTGCGAGTCGCCAAGCGCAGCCACGGTGAGGCCGGGTTCATCCACACGGACGACAGCAAGATCGCTCGCCGGATCGTCCCCAATCGCACTTGCCGGCATGCGGCGTCCGTCCGCCAGCGTTACTTCGATGCGCCGCGCGTCGTGCACGACGTGGCTGTTAGTAAGAATCAGTCCATCCGGAGTGAATACAAATCCCGAGTCTCCGCCCCGCCGCTCCTGCGGCTCACCCGATCGAGTCCGGCCACCGGCCGAATGCACTTCAATGTTCACCACCGAGGGGCTGACACGTCCGACCGCTCCCGTCACCGCACGGGAGTAAGCATCGAGCAGAGAATCGTCGTCGGTAGCCGAAACCGTGGCGGGCGCGGACTCCCGCGGAGAATCCTCGCTCCATCCATTCCCTTCAGGTTGATTTACAGAGGCAGGGTGGGCCGACAAGGTAGAAAAACCGCTCCCAACTTCTTCCAGATCCATGCTGCATAGATGTCAGTCAATCTATTTCGGATTCACGGGCCTCAAACCAAGAAAAAAGCCGGGACCAAGGGACTGGCCCCGGCATTGAGTTGGCTGGTTGCCCGGATAAATCTAGGTTTCAAAGTTGCAGGGTTTCAAAGTCAACAGCCCGGGCGCTCCCGTCGTGACACTTTGAAACCTCTGAAACTTTGAAACCTGCCGCCCTACGCGGTCCTTCTCGGCCGCACCGTCAAGTCCCGCAACTGGGTCAGGACGCTCGACATCTGCATCCCGTTCAGTTGCGACACAAACGGCAGGATCTCCGCGATAAACTGATCCTTCATCAGTTCGCTGATTTCGTCCTGGCGGTTCTTTTCTCCGCCACTGAGCAGTTCCGGCACGGTCACCTCCAAGGCTCGCGCCAGCCGTTCCAGGGACGACAGCGTAGGCGTGGCTTTCTCGTTTTCAATCTTCGAAACGTAAGTCCGCGGCACGGACATACGTCCGGCCAGTTGCCGCTGGCTCAGCCCGCTCCGTAGTCGCAGCGAGCGGATCGACGTGGCCAGGTTCAGATGTCCACGCCCAGTGCCAGGCATGGGCATCATTACCGGCGGCGCCATCACCACTGGCTCGGGTTCAGGTTCCTCGTCCAGGGACGAGTGGCAGCGCCGGCAATTGTTATTGACCGTACGGAATTGAACCAGCAGGCAATGATCGCAACGCACAACTTCCCTAGAATCTACTGGGGCAAGAGTCGTGGCCATCGGGTTGTGGGAGTGCCAGAGCCGGCTACTCCTTACCGCTAACAATGGAACCTGATAATTTGGGGGAGTGGTTCCGACTGCAGGGCTAATCTGCAGTACACGGCCTGTGGAAGTCAAGGTTAAAATGCATAAAGCGCTGCGAATCTTGCCGGCGAAAGCCGAAACTAAGCGCTGAAATCCCTCAGCAACAGGGGCAAAAGGCATGACTGACCGCGAAAGCGCATGGTGTTTACTAACTGAGTTCACCCAGTCGGAAAGCTTGCGCAAGCACGCGCTGGCGGTTGAGGCCTGCATGCGCGCCTGCAGCCGAAAGCTAGCAACTGGAAACTCGGAGGCATCAGCACTTGGGTTATCCGAGGAAGACCTGTGGGGAATCGTCGGACTGATTCACGACTTCGACTACGAAAAGTATCCCAGCCTTGAAGGGCATCCTTACAAAGGCAACGAGATCCTGAAAGAGCGCGGATGGCCCGAGGTGATCACCCGAGCCATCATGTCGCACGCCGAATACACCGGCATAACGCGCGACACGCCCATGGAAAAAGCTCTCTTCGCCTGCGACGAGCTCGCCGGATTCATCACCGCCGTGGCCCTGATCAAGCCGGGCAAATCGCTGGCTGAAGTGGATGCAAAGTCAGTTCGAAAAAGAATGAAGGACAAAGCCTTCGCCCGCAAAGTGAACCGCGACGACATCGTCAACGGCGCCGCCGCCCTGGGCGTTGATCTGGACGAACACATCGCCTTCTGCATCGAAGCGCTGCAAGGAATCGCAGACAAATTAGGATTGGACGGCAGTGCGGCGAAGATGGTGTGAGGCTCTCCGTTCGCACCCACAGGATTCTTGACACCTTACGGTGTCCGGTTATCATAGCCGCGTGCAACTTCAGTACGAAATCACGCCCGCCGAACACCTCGAAATGGTCAAGACTGTTCGGATTCGCCCGGCGCGCCGTCTAGTGAGAATCTGCCTTTACGGCGTTGGCGTACTTCTCGGAGTTGCACTCTATCAATATCTCGAACCGGTAATCGGCGTGTTCTTCATATCACTTTTTGCCGCTCTGATCATTTTGCAGCTAATCATGCCTTACATCGTTCATCGACGGATTTACTCTCGCAACCCGCGTTTGTATGGGAAGCGCACTGTGACATTTGATAACGACGGATTGACATCGGACAGCGACATAGCGCATGTCGAAATAAAGTGGAGCAGCTTTGAGAAATTTAGAGAGACGAAGAATCTCTTTCTCATCTATCAAACAAAGGATGTCGCTGGAATCACACCGAAAAGAGCATTTCCGAGCCTAGAAGCTGTCGAACAGTTCCGGGAGCTGCTCGCTTCCAAGGTGCCGCGAGCCTAACCCGGACCGCGCGGCGGAGCCAACCGCAACATTTGCTACTTCTCGCCGATGATCGATCCCGGGATCCACATAAAGCCTACGGTCCAACCCTCGGTCCGAGGCGAATTAATTCATAATGCTCGGGCGGGACCGGACCGATGGCAAAAGGCAAAGGACCCGTGTCGGCGGAGTAAAAACCCGCGCCGAGTTGACTTTGGGCGGTTGTAATTCCGAGACGCATGGGGATCTCAATTACATTGTGTGAACTGACGAACTCCGGGCGCATTTCGAACAGACGGCTGCTATCCGCCACAGCGAGATAATCCCCCGGCTGGTGCGGCGGGTCATTGACTACGACGGCACGCGCACCGAACGACTCCATATAGTATTGGAATCCCCAGTGCCCCATGAACCAGACCGTACCCGGCTGATTTCGAGTCTTTTCCTCGATCAGTGCTGCCGCGGTTCGCGCCGAGTCGGCCAGTTTTGTGTCAGCCCATGTGAGCCAGAGCGATACCGCACCCGCTAGCGCTAAAGGTATGGCCAACATCGCGGGCCGCCAGCGCATCGCAGGCAGGGAGTCCACTCGCCGTGCCAGCAGGATGCCAGCGGCCGGAATTAACGGGAGAACGGAACGGACGTTGATGGTCCAATTCACGAAGCCCGTAAAAAAGAATGTCCCGAAGACCCAAAGCATCAGCAACAGGGAGTCGGCATCCCTGCGTTTCCAAGCGTCCACAGCCGCCAGTGTCATCACAGAGAACCCGGCGGCAATGAAGAGCGTCAGTTGAACGCCCACCAGAAACCAGTGCCGATAGAAGTCAGACGGCCCCAGGGTCTCGCCGAGACCTATTCGTCCCGTGCTGACGAGGAACCCAGCAATCACACTCGCCAGGCAGACGCTGAGAGATTTCCAGCGCGGCCAGATGAAAGGAGCCAACATGAGCGCAGGCAGCGCGCATCCTCCGACAAAGCTGAGATCAACCAAAGCGTTGGCTAGAATTGAAGCGTGCCTTCCTTGTCGAACGCCGGTGGCGACATGAGCGGCGAAAGTGATCATGCGCAGTCCGTAGACTGCTTTCGTCCACTGCTGGTACCCAGTCAGGGCCAGAATTGGCACGAGCAGATACCAAGCCCAGCCTCCGAGACGCCGCTGCCGGGCCAACGAATACACGGCCAGCAGGGGAATCAACGCGATGCCAAAATACTTCGTCAATGCACACAAAGTGATTAGGACAGCAGAAATAGCCAGATAGCGCGGTTTCTGCGGCTGAAGTCCTTCAAGCCAGAAAATGATGGCCCAAAGCCAAAGCGCCAATGCCATCGTGTCGCACATCACGCTATTGGCAGATACAAGAAACCCCGGCGTTAGAAGCGTGGCGAGGGCAGCCAGCAGCGGTGAATTTGTAAGCCGTTGCGCCATACGGTATGTACCCAATACGACGGCGAGCGCCGGAAGCAGAAACGCGAAATGCAACGCCGGTTCTGACCACCCGACGAAAACAGCGGCCGCGGCGCTGTAGTAGGACGCCAGAGGTGGATTCCTGGTTTCGTACGCCATCGGTATTGCATCGATGAACCAATTCACTTTGAATCCGAAAGGATCAAGTGGATGCTGTGCGATCTGCCGCGCCTCATAAACGAACAACGTGTCATCAATATTGAAAGCCTTGCCACGAAAAAGGAACCAGGCAGGCGAGCACGGCTAGAGTCAGAAGTAATGTAATGAGCGCGCTGATGCTTGTTCTGGATGCTGTCGGTAGGGGGTGCCATCAGGAGTGCAGCAAGATTAGATGTCGCGTGAATCGGGTGTCAATCCAGGGCTTCCCGCAGGATGTCATGCCTCAAAGACAATTTCCTCAGCGGATGACTTCCGCCACCTTGCCGCTGGCAATCAACTCCGCAAGCCGCGCGAAGTCTTTATACATGACACGGTCTTTCTCCATCGTAGGACACACCGACCGGATCGCCGCAAGCGCGGCCTGTCCGCGCTTCGAAGTCTTGAGCGGAGCGAGAAAGTCGATGCGCCTGGGCCACAGCCATGGCTTCAATCGCCAGCACGTTGCGCGTGTTATCGACAATGCGCTTCAACTTGATCGCCGCCGTCATGCCCATGGAGACGTAGTCTTCCTTGTTGCCCGAGGTCGTAATCGAATCCACTGACGCGGGATGCGCCAGCACTTTGTTCTCACTGACCAGCGCCGCCGCCGTGACCTGCGGCATCATGAAACCTGAATTCAATCCCGCACCTTGAGCCAGAAACGGCGGCAAACCCTCGCTGAGCGCGGGATTCACCAGTCGCTCGATTCTGCGCTCGCTGATCCCGGCGAGTGCGCTCAGCGCGATGCCGAGAAAATCCAAAGCAAACGCCAGAGGCTCGCCGTGAAAGTTTCCTCCCGAGATTACATCGCCTTTGAAATTTCTGGCGTCAGTGATGAATACCAGAGGGTTGTCCACCGCCGAATTTGCCTCGGTCTCAAACACCTTGCGGCAGTGTGCCAGAGTGTCGCGCACCGCGCCGTGCACTTGCGGGATGCAGCGCAGGGAATAGGCGTCCTGCACCCGGCCGCACTCGCGGTGCGATTCGCGAATCTGGCTGCCTTCGAGCATCCGCCGCAGATTCGCGGCCGTTTTCATCTGACCGCTGTGCGGACGCGCCTTGTGGATGCGTTCATCGAAAGCCGTGTCAGTGCCTTTCAGTGCGTCGCAGCAGAGCCCGCCCAGCACGTCGGCCGAATCCACTAGTGTCTCGGCCGCCAGCAACGACAGCGTGCCCACGGCCAGCATGCCCTGCGTCCCGTTGATCAGCGAGATGGATTCCTTCGCTTCCAGCACCAGTGGCTTGATCTGCGCCCGCTTCAGCGCGTCGGCGCTGGCAATGCGCGCGCCCGCCGCGTCGAAGCATTCCCCCTCGCCGATCAACGCCAGCGCCAGGTGCGCCAGGGGAGCCAGATCGCCGCTCGCGCCCACGCTCCCCTGCGACGGCACGAAGGGTGTGACGCCGCGGTTCAGCATTTCGCACAGCGTGTCGATCAACACCCCGCGCACGCCCGAATAACCCTTGGCCAGAGAATTGGCTCGCAAAAGCATCATGGCGCGCGTTTCCGCCACGGAGAGCGGTTCGCCGACGCCCGCGGCATGCGAGCGCACCAGGTTGACTTGCAGTTCGCGAATCTGCTCGCCAACAATGCGCACGTCGCTGAGCTTGCCTACTCCCGTAGTAATTGCATAGGCGACTTTGTTGCTGGCAACGATCTCCTCGACCACGGCGCGCGCCAGATTCACGGCCTCGCGCGCGTCAGCCGACAAAAGCACGGGGCGACGTTCGGCGGCAACTTCGTGCACCGCTTCCAGCGTGAGATCGTTGCCGTTAATGTGAAGTGCGTTCAAGATGAGTTTCCCGTTCCGCTTTCCCACGGCTGCACGAAATACTTTCAGATACTTCTCCGGCAGAGACGGCAATCTTCATCTCTGCATCGGTGACAATGTGCGTGGTCTCGCCTTCCGCCAGCAGAGTGCCGTCTTCCGCACGCCGCAATTCATAACCAAAGTGGACCACCGACTCGCGCACATTCAATAACTGCGTGCGCACCAGAACTTCTTCGTCATAGCGCACCGGGGCGCGATACCGGCATTTGGCCTCGGCCACGGCGATGAAGCGTCCATCCGTGGTCTCCATGTCGCGATAGGAAAAGCCCAGCTGCCTTAGCAATTCGACGCGTCCCACCTCAAACCAGATGAAATGGTTGGAATGGTAGACCACACCCATCTGATCGGTTTCCGCATAACGCACGCGCAGCCGGGTTTCGTTGATCGCGTGTGGGTGATTCGACTTCATTTCCCGCTCCACACCGGCTTGCGCTTTTCGAGAAATGAGACTACACCTTCGCGGAAGTCGGCGGTGGTGCGGATCGCAGCGTTCTCCCGCACCGCAGCTTCAATCTGTAAATCGAGTTCCGCGCGGGCATGATCGCTGAGCAATTGCTTGGTCGCCCGCAACGACGCCGGACTGTTCTCCATCAGCAGTGCCGCCAATTCCCGCGCCCGCGTCATCAGCTTTTCCGGATCGACGATTTCGTTGATCAATCCCATCCGCGCCGCTTCCTCGGCGCCAATAATCCTTCCGGTCAACAAAAGATCGCGCGCCTGTTTCTCTCCCACTTGCCGCAGCAGGAAGGTGGAAACGATCGCTGGCACAAAGCCGATCCGCACTTCGGTGTAGCCAAACTTGGCTTCCGGCACCGCCAGAGTAAAGTCGCACAGCAAAGCCAGTCCGGTGCCGCCCGCGATGGCCGCTCCATTCACCGCCGCAATCGTGACCTTGGGAAATTCGTAAAGCGTACGGAACAGCCGGACCATCGTCTCCGAATCCTTCAGGTTTTGCTCAGGCGACCGGCCAATCAGCGCCTTCAAATTGTCCAGGTCCATACCAGAGGAGAAAGCCTTGCCCGCGCCCGTCACAATGAGCACAATCGCGTCGGATGCTCTCCACTTCTTGCAGCGCGCGCAGCAGATCGTCAATCAACTCGAAGCTGATGGCGTTGCGCTTGTCCGGACGGTTCAGCGTGATGGTGGCCACACCGGAGTCGTATGCGAGTTGGATCGTTTTATAGTTCATGTCTGGAAACGGCTAATCGTCGTCGACGGAATCCGTGTACCTTGCCCCGATCTCGGCCGAAGCGCGCAGCAACGCATCCAGCGGCTTCAGAGCCGGCAATTCCGCGCCGCGCTGCTTGCAACGCCTCAATCACTTTCTCGGTCGCGATGTTGCCGACCAGCGCATCCTGCGCGAACGGACAGCCACCCAGCCCGCCGATTGCCGAATCAAAGCGCCGGCAGCCCGGCATCGTACGCCGCCAAAATCTTTCGCCGCGGCCTGCTCGGGACGGCTGTGCAGATGTACTCCAATCTCCAGGTAATCGTACTTCGCCATCACCGCGCCCACCAGTTCGCTGATCTGCTCCGGAGTAGCCATGCCGACCGTATCGGCCAGCGAAATCATTCGCAGGTTGTCGACTTCCATCAGCGAAATGGCCTCAATTACTTCCTCCACGTTCCACAAGTCCCCATAAGGATTGCCAAATGCCATTGAGATATAGACCACCACATCGAGTGCCGCATTGTCAGCTTTTTCTGAATCTTCTCCAGCTCCTCGAGCGCTTGTTCGGCAGACTGATTCTGATTCTTGCGCAAAAAAGTCTCCGAGATCGAATAAGGAAATCCCAGAGTGTGCACCGCCTGCGTCTCAATGGCCCGCTGCGCGCCCTTCTCGTTGACCACGATTCCGATGATCTCCACGTCGTCGGGCGGATCGAGTTCCTTCAATACTTCTTCCGAGTCCGCCATCTGCGGCACGGCTTTCGGCGACACGAACGAAACCGCATCAATGTGCTTGAATCCCGCGCTGATCAACGCCTGCAGGTAGGCTCGCTTGATGTCAGACGGAATCTGCCCCTTCAGCCCCTGCCAGGCATCGCGCGGACATTCGATCGAGTTTCACCGTATCGGACATATTGAGCGATTGAGCGATTGAGTCATTGAGCGATTGCTAACAACGGGCGGAGCGATGAGGAGGCCAATGACTCAATCACTCAACCGCTCAATCACTCAACTTACTATGTTTGCAGCACTCCCGACCTTGAACTCCGGCACATCCGGATTCAACGCCGCCGCTTCCAGAGCCTGAGTAATAGCGTCGCGCGTCTCGACCGGATCGATGATCTTGTCGATCCAAAGCCGGGCTGCGCCATAGCGCGGATCGGTCTGCTCGTCGTAAGTGCGCTTCACCGATTCGTACAGCTCCTTCTTTTCCTCCTCACCCAGCTTCGTGCCGCCGCGCTCCAGTTGCTTCACCTTGATCTCCACCAGAGTTCCCGCCGCCGCGTCGCCGCCCATCACGGCGTAACGCGCCGTCGGCCAGGCAAAAACGAATCGCGGATCAAACGCCTTGCCGCACATCGCATAATGTCCTGCGCCGAACGATCCTCCCACAATCACGGCGATCTTCGGCACCACGGAATTCGACACCGCATTCACCATCTTCGCGCCCGCTTTGATGATGCCGCTCCACTCCGCGTCGCGCCCTACCATGAAGCCGTTGACGTCATGAAGGAAAATCAACGGAATCAGGTTCTGGTTGCAGTCCATGATGAAGCGCGCCGCCTTCTCGGCCGACTCCGTGTAGATCACGCCGCCGAACTCGAGTCGCTTGTGGCCCTCGTGATCGGTAGCCTGCGCGTGCAGTTTCTGGTTGGCGACAATCCCCACCGCAAACCCGCCGATGCGCCCGTAGCCGCAGATCAGCGTCTTGCCGTATTCCGCCTTGTATTCGTCGAAGCGGCTGCCATCGAGCACGCGCGCCAGAATCTCTTTCATGTCGTAAGGGCGCGCCGGCGACGAATCGTAAATGCCGTAAATTTCCTCTGCCGCCAGCGCCGGTTCGACCGGCTTCTTGCGATCCCAGGGAGACTGCCGCCGGTATCCCCACTTCTCAACGATCGAGCGAATCCGCGCCAGACAAGCCGCGTCATCCGGCTCGCGAAAGTCCACCGTGCCGCTGATGCCCGCGTGCATGGCCGCTCCGCCCAGTTCTTCCGCCGAAACTTTCTGTCCGATCGCCGCCTGCACCAGTGCCGGCCCGGCCAGAAACAGGCCACTGCCGTCGGTCATCAGAACGTGATCGCACATCACCGGAAGGTATCCACCCCCGGCCACGCACATCCCCATGATGGCCGCGATCTGCGGAATGCCCAGGGCTGACATGACGGCGTTGTTGCGGAAGACGCGGCCGAAATCGTCCGTGTCCGGAAAAACATCTTCCTGCAGCGGCAGGAACACGCCCGCCGAATCCACCAGATAGACCGTTGGAATGCGGTTCTCGATGGCGATGTTCTGGGCGCGAATCACTTTCTTCGACGTCATGGGAAAAAACGCTCCCGCCTTCACCGTGGCGTCATTCGCGATGATCATCACCATCCGCGTGTGGATGCGCGCCAGACCCGTAATCACGCCGGCGGCCTGCGCTCCGCCCCATTCTTCATACATGCCATGGGCCGCATAAATTCCGAGCTCGAAGAATGTTTCGGGGTCGACCAGCAACTCGATCCGTTCGCGAGCGGTGAGGCGCCCCTTGGCATGCTGGTTCTCGATGGCCTTCGCACCGCCGCCCTCGCTGATCTTCTCGTTTTCGTTGCGCACCTGCGACATCAGGTCGGCCAGAAAGCGCATGTTCGCTTCGAATCTTGCCGAGGTAGGATCGACGCTCGTCGTCAGGACGTTCGACGCCTTCGCCGATTGATCTGGAGGAGCTTCGCTGCGATCAGCCATGGATACGGATAACGATATGAATCAAGAGATCGGACTGTTTACGGTATACCACTCGCGCGGGAGCGCGCAACGCACGGCACACCCACGCAGGGAAGCCCATGCACGAAGGACCCAGGAAGTCCAAGGGTCAGGTTACTGCAGATGGAGACGGCCCAGCAGATCCTGAAAGCGCGGCTCCGAACGGAGGTTCGTCCAAATCGGGTCGACCTTGAGATAGAGAAGATTGGGCTCGGACCACCTATAGCAATCCTCTAGCGCGCTTAACGCCAGTCCATTTCTGCCGAGCACGGCGTTCGCCTCTGCCGACCCGCAAAAATCCATCCGGAAGCGCTTGCCGTTGGCCACATCGACAGTCCTGGAGGGCTTAGCCATCGCCTCCATTGCAGCCCGGAATCCACCCTGGGCATAAGACTGTTGCAGAGATTGAGCCCGGTTGGAAGCACCTGCCAGCCGGTCATCCTCTGCGCTTTCCTTGAGCCAGAGGTCGTGCTGGCCGGTCTGAAGATAATATTTCGCGAGGTAGAAGTGCACGGGAATGAAGTTGGGGTTCGCGGCCACAACCTCCTGATACGCTTGCAGCGCCACGGTCGGTCGACCTGCCAGATAATTCGCGAACCCAGTGTCGGCCTTGATGATCAAAGAGAGCGGATCCAGTTCCTGCGCGCGCTGCAGTTCCGCGATCGCCTCGTCAGGGCGTCCTTCCGGCCCCAGCAACAGATTTCCATACCAGTGGTGAGCCTGGGCGGAATTAGAATTAAGTTCAAGCGCCCGGTGGAACTCCCGCTCGGCGCCCTGCCAATCCCAATTACGAAGCACCTTAACCGCAGCCAGCGACGTGTGCGCCTCGGCCAGCATGCTGTCGAGCTGTAACGCTTTCTCAGCAGCCGACTGGGCCTCGGTCAGGTTGCCCAGGCCACCTCCGTAAAGCGTAAGCAGCGTATGGCAATCCGCCAGGCCAGAATAGGCCAGCGCGAACTTAGAGTCTTTCTCGATTGCCTGGTTGAAGTACTCTATCGCCTTTCCAAACCCCTCAGGGTTTCTTTGGTTCCAGGCATAACGTCCGCGCAGATAGAGGTCGAAGGCCTCTGGGTTCACAGCGGGCGCCCGGCGCAGGCGGGAACTCTCCGCAACCGTCAAGTTGAGCTTCACCTGGTTAGTGATCGCCTCAGCTACACGCGCCTGCAGCGAAAGCACGTCTTTCAGGTCGCCGTCGTAGCTTTCCGCCCAGATGTGGCGATCGGTAGCCGCTCTGATCAACTGCGCCGTGATCCTTACCCGGTCTCCCGAACGCAGCACCGAGCCCTCCACCACGGCGTCCACTCCCAACTGGCGCCCAATCTCCGGCAGCGGTGTTCGCGTCCCTTTGTATTGCATGATCGATGTCTTCGATACGACTTTGAGTTCACGAACCTGCGCCAGATCGGTGATCAGTTCGTCGGTCATCCCATCCACAAAATATTCCTGGTTGGGATCGTTCGAGAGATTCTGCATCGGCAGCACAGCAACCGAGCGAATCGGACCAGAGTCCGCCCTGCCGAACAGCCTTTGCTTCCAACCCGCCCACGGCAGCAAGGCCACCACGGTTACGATTGCCAGCCCGCCGATCAGGCCGAGCACCCAGCCGCGCCGTGCGGCTGAATTTTGAGCTTGGGCCTCGAAACCGTTAGCGCCGGCACCAGCAGCCAGGTGGGAATCGCCCTCAAACTCTGGACCTTCCGCAACCGCTGCCGGGGCCGCAACCAAACTGCCGCCCTTGCCCGAAGACCATGAAGCCGGTCGTGGGCTAAAGCCGTGACCGTTGCCAACTCCGCCGTTTCCTTCGGCTGTCTCGAACTCCCGCACCTCGGCGACGAAGCGATACCCGCGCTTCGGAACAGTTTCAATGTAGCGAGCCCCGTCTTCCCCATCCCGCAGCGCCTTGCGCAGCAGGTAAACGACTTGGCTCAAATTGTTCTCTTCGACCACGGTATCCCGCCACACAGTTTGCATCAGAGCGTTTTTTTCCAGCAGGCGGCCGCTGTTTTCCACCAGCACCAGCAAAGTGTCGAAGGCCCGGGGCGGGAGATCCATGCGCGCCGCACCGTGGCGAACCTGACGCTCTCCCGGATCCAATACAAAAGGTCCGAACTCGTATAGGTGGTGCCTGACTGCCTTATCCATACGCCCTCAGAAAATCTTCACAAAAAAATGAGGTCCGCTAAGGACTTCCAGGTGCCGCCTGCGGCACAGTGCAAACCGCGCCACTTCCCTTTGGAGGCCTGAGAGTCCGTTCGGCGAGAAGTCTAACTGAGCCTAGCGACGGCTCGGAAGAGCACGAACGTGGTGGTGGGGGCCACTTTTCTCCCAGGTATCCGGGTGTGGGTCAAGTGCCACGCAAGCACCGCAACTTCCGAACTTCGCCGTTCATTTTTTCGGCCGATAACCTCCGGCCGGGACGGCAAACAGGCCGATGCGGGGAGGATTCACGGCTTTCCAGCTCTGATCTCAGACGGGTACGGGGGAGAGGGCAAAACTGCTTCGTCAACTCTGAGAATCTGAGCTGGGGAGCTCCGAATCCTTCCCGCTTGTCCTTCCCCAGGTGGAATTGTTCTTCCCGATACTCATCAACCTCAAAATCCCCTGGCACCCAAGCCAGAAAGAACGCGGCCCTGCCGGCTACCTTTCCTCTGGCCGAACAGTCTTACCAGGGCGAGCTTCGTCGGGCGTAAGCTTGCGACTGTGCACCGCAAACACGGAGGATGAGAACCGATGTCTGCCATCACCCGACGCTCTTTCCTGGCAATGGCTGCTGCAATCGGCGCCACGGCGGCCTGGGGTAATCCGTTTGGGACCAAGTCCCGCATCGCGTGGCATGAACGCCGTGATCTATTTCCCGAAGGAGTCGCATCGGGCGATCCCGACAGCAACAGCGTACTGCTATGGACTCGGCGCCCACCGATTCTGGAAAAGACGGGGGACAAAACCGCTGCAAACTCAGCGGTCGACTTGAACGTCGAGGTCGCGGAAGACAATTTGTTTACTCGTGTCATAGCGACCGCCTCGGCCCCGGTTTCCGCCGCCTCCGACTGGACCTGCCGCGTCCTGGTGGGCGGCCTGAAGCCCAGCCGCGTGTATTGGTACCGCTTCACCGATCCCGAAGGCTTCGGCAGCCGTATCGGCAGAACGATTACAGCCCCGGCGGCCGACGACGCGCGGCCCGTCCATTTCGTTTTTGTCAGTTGCCAGAATGCGAACGACGGAGCCCAGAACGCCTACCGCAGAATGATCTTCGAAGATGAGCGCGCTTCCGAAGCCGACCGCATCGGCTTCGTGCTTCACCTCGGCGACTTCATCTATGAAATTGTCTGGTACCCGGAGGACCGTCCCCAGGGCATGTACGATCGTCGCCTGCGCGACATCGTCCGCTATCCCCACGGCGAGAAGATCCGCGACTTTCACATCCCGACAACCGTCGAGGACTATCGCTCCATTTATCGCGCCTATCTCAGCGATCCCGATCTCCAGGACGCCCGCGCCCGCTGGCCCTTCGTCAACATGTGGGATAACCACGAGTTCAGTTGGCTGGGCTGGCAATCCCTGCAAAGATTCGAAGGAAAAACCCTGCCCGCGCAGACCCGCAAAGTGGCCGCCAATCAGGCGTTCTTCGAATACCAGCCCGCGCGCATCACGAAACCAAGCGGACCCTCCCTTGATCGTTTCGATCCTCCTCAGGTGGTCGATGCGCCGGTAACTCATTTCGACGACCACGGCCTCGGTCAGGAACCAAACAATCTGGCCGCCATCGGCAGCCTCAAGGGATACCGCGCCTTGCGCTGGGGCCGCAACGTTGAGTTGATCGTCACCGACCAGCGCACCTATCGCTCCGAGGAACCCACCGATCGGCCCGAGGCAAAATCCCTTTCCAGCGATGACTTCCCCGAATTCATCCCCGAAGATGCCATGGAAATTCTCGACGCCGGGAGAACCTACAATGGCGGCCGCCCGCCGGCGTCAATCCGTTTCGGCAGCGTCGACATTCCGAATTTCTCCCAGGACCGCCCTGCTCAGACCATCCTTGGCGCCGAGCAGAAGGCATGGTTCCTCGAGCGCCTGCGCAATTCGAAAGCGACCTGGAAGATTTGGGGCAACACCACCGCGACGCTCGACATGCGCGCCGATCTACAAAACCTGCCGCTGGGGATAACGAAGCCCTGGCCTGTCACCGGTTACGCAACTTCCCCGATGGGAGATCACGGCACTGCATATGTTGAGCGCGGCGAGATCTACGACTTCGTTCAGTCGAACCGAATCACTGGCTTCGCCACGATCGCAGGAGACCGCCACAGCTTCTGGGCAGGATTCGCCGCCAAGTCCCTCCCACCGAAGCCCTTCGTCCCGGTCGGCATTGCCTTCGTGACGGGTTCCATCTCCGCCCCGACGGTAGCCGAGGCACTCGAACACATCTTGCCGAAGGATCACCCGCTTCGATCACTCTACGTCGGCCAGGGGCCTGGCGATCACGCTCCGCAGCCAACCTTGAACCTGCTCATCCGCCACGGAGTGCGCTCCTGTCTCGAGTACGCCCGCAGCGGTGACATCGCGAAAGCACGAAGCCTCTCCAATCCCGATTTATCGCCCCACGTCTCCTTCGTCGACATGGGAGGTCACGGCTATTCAGTGGTACACGCCACGAGCGAATTCATCGAGACCGAATTCGTCTGCATCCCGCGCCCCATCGAACGCAGCGACCGTCCCGACGGAGGCGCTCTAAGCTATCGCGTCAAATGTCGCACTCCTCTGTGGCAGAGCGGAGAAGCGCCCAAACTCCAGACCCAAATCCTCGAAGGCGATCCGAAATTCTCCGTCTGAGATTTCTCACCAATCCCTCTCGACTTGTCAATCTGGGGCAGCGGAGTCCTCCTTGCAAAAAACGCAAGGATGGGGCACCCTCTGTGGGAATGGCGCACACAGACATCATCTTCAAAGCCGGCCCACCCGCCCCGTATGCCTCGGTGAAGGTATTGCAGTCGATACAAAGCTATTGGCAATACCAACGTCCAATTGCGTGGCCCATTTTGTTCTGGCCTAATCCATCGTTGAACGGTCACTCGCTCTGACATCGGAAGGAGTACCAAATGGACGGCACCAATATACCGAAAGAGACCACGCGCATAACGACGCCCGCGCCTGTCGCGTCGAACACGCCTGAGTCGAACACATTAAGTGTGAACGTTTTTACCGCCCCGGGAAAGACTATGGTCGGCGAGCGGCCAAAGCCCTTCGGCGAAGCATTCGGCTTTGACCCGATCACGTCGACTTTAATCTTCGGCGAGTACGACGCGGTGCTGGTGGACGCAATGGGGACAGTGGCTGAGGCCGAGGCTCTCGCGGCTTGGGTCGCTCTGCACAATCGCAACCTGAAGACCATCTATATAACGCACGCCCATTTCGACCACTTCTACGGTCTGAGCATTCTGCTCGACCGTTTCCCGGGTGCGCGGGCGATTGCAACGCCTGAGGCGGTGAACGCCATGCAGATGTCTTTCACTCCCCTGGTGGAGCGGTTGGCCCGCCGGCTCTTTCCTGGCCAAGTCGCCACCAAGTTGGTTCCACCTAAGCCCTATGAGCCCGACACGTTCACTCTCGAGGGCCAGGAATTGCGCATCATCAAGCAGGGCCGCACCGATAGTCCCGATTCGACGTCTTTATATGTCCCATCAATCGGCCTGATCGCCGCTGGCGACGTTGTGTACAACCAATGCCGCATGTACGTCGGCGACACTACCCCCGAGAGCCGAAAGAATTGGATTGCGGCGCTAGACCGGTTAGCGGCGCTCAATCCGACGACGGTTGTCGCCGGTCACAAGAAGCCTGGCGCGCCCGACTCTCCCTCGACCATCCAGGACACCAAGCGTTACCTCGAGGACTTCGATCGGCTGCAGAAAACCGCGAAGTCCGACCAGGAGCTGTTCGATCAGATGACGGAGCTATACCCGCATTGGGTAGCCAATCAGTCGTGGTTGATGTTCGGATTCCCGGGGGCATAACCTGCATTCAACCGGATCTCGGGTCCGACGGACTTATTCGCCAACATCGGAAACAGACTCAATTTCAAAAAGGAGAACAAAATGACAACCAAAGGAAAAGTCTTAGTGCTGGTCTCGAGCGGTCGTGGCCTGCCCTTGAAAGATGGCGGATGTTACAAGGGCGCTGGCTACTACCTCAACGAGCTGACGGTTCCGGTTCGCGCCCTGATGAAGGAGGGCTACGAAATCACTTTCGCCAACCCCAAAGGCAACGCGCCCCAAGTGGATGTGCATTCAGAGGTTGCCGATTTCTTCGGCGGGGACGCGGCCAAGCTTCAGAACTATATGCTATTCCGCGACGGCCTGACTGGACTCAGAGATCCAACCCGCATCGCGGATGTCATCGCATCGGGCCTGGATCAATATGACGCTGTTTTCGTCCCCGGCGGTCATGGCCCGATGATCGATCTTCTCGATGATCCCGACGCTGGCACCGTGATGAGACACTTTCATAAGACATCCAAGCCTACGGCAGTGCTCTGCCATGGCCCGATCTCACTTCTCTCGGCTCTTCCGAATTCGAAGGAGGTGGTCGCCGCGCTGAGTGGGGGCGATGCCGCTGGAGCGCACGCAAAGGCGCAGGGTTGGATCTATTCTGGATATAAGATGACTATCTTTTCAACAGCGGAAGAGCAGCAGCGGGAACCGCTTGAGCTTGGTGGTAAGGTTCTCTTCTACCCGGACTTCGCCTTGCGTACGGCGGGCGGTGACGTAAGTGTGCTCGCTCCGTGGAGCAGCTATGTCCTTCAGGATCGCGAGCTGATCTCAGGTCAGAACCCGTTCTCTGATGAAGCGCTTCTGAAACTTCTTCTACCGGCGCTCAATCGGAGGAAGGAGTCGGTTTCAGCGGCATAAGAACCGGAGGGAAACCGGGGACAGGCGGGACGTTCCCCATTTCCTGGAATAATAATGGGGTCAGTCCCGTCCGTCCCCGGTTTCCCAGAACGCACGAGCCGCAGTAGTCCGCCCCAACGAGGGAGGTGCCACGTCGAAAAGCTGTCGAAGCAGCTGTGGAGTAAGATGAATGTCCGTTAGACTGACCAGATTGAGATCCCCTGCGTTCTCCGTGGCTCGCTCAGGAAGCTGACGGCGCGCTCAACGGTCGATATCGCGCGTCGCGGTATTTCAAGCTGAATACGACTGCCACAATGGCCAAGACGATCGGGCAAAAGATACTGGCCTCAGGCCCGACCGTTCCGCCGGTCAGCCAGCGCGGTCCACTCAACGATGCGTTGAGAAAACTCTGGGAGGGTAGTAAGCCGCTATTTGGAACACCGTACAAGAACGTCTGACCCCAGTCATATCCCAGGTGAAAGCCGACCGCACACCATAAATTTCCAGTCCGGCGGAGAAACAGGCACAACAACAAACCGAACGAGACCACCGACAGATCTCCCAAAACGGCTTCTCCGCCATTGGTGGCGTGGACCAGCCCGAATAAACCCGAGAGCAAAAATGCGGACGGCCAGAATCCCATGCCAGTCGTCAGTGTGAACTGCGCGTATCCGCGAAACAAAAATTCTTCGGCCAAGCCGGAAAGCAAAAATGCCAGCCCCCAGGCGGCCGCTGCGGTCAAAATCGCGGTGCCATGGATTGCCGCAATTGCGAACCGTACTCCATGCAGGGCTAAAATTGCCAGCACCGTACTGCTGGTAGCGAGCAGGCCTATCAATAGTCCTACCCAAAAGTTTTTCCTCAGCGCTTCGCTGCTGGGAAGGCCATATTGGCCCAGCCTGCGGCCTTCAATCTTGCTCATGGACCAGGCCGCGACCGCCAAGATGAAGCAGACAAGTAGATCCGGCACGACGATTCTCATAGGTGTCAATTGCGCCGGATCCAGCGCGTCCGGGAAGAAGCGCTTAATGATCATTCGTGCTACGGCCGACATTGCCATTACGATCGCCATGAAGATTAGCAGGCGCCATCCCGCGCGCAAGCCATTCGGACCAATGAAAATTCGCTTGGTCATCGAGTCCGCTGGCGGTGTCTGAGGATCATGTCGTATTGTCATTTCTTGAGATGTCATCGATGTACCCCCAACTGCTTTTTACGGAACAGGGCTTCGATAAGTTTCAATGGAGAAAAAATCGTAGGGCAGAAGACAAAAACCGGGGACAGACGGGGCGTTTTTCATTTTTCGGCAATGGAAATTAGTCAACGTCCCGTCTGTCCCCAGTTTTTCCACGTGATCTTCGGCCGCATACGCAGTCTACAGGGAGGACCAATGGCGGAGACGTTCGAAGCATACCGAACTCGAGTCCTGAGCTATCTTGGCGATGAGGATCCCATCGATGTCCAACAAGCCACCCCATCGCAGCTCGATCGGCGTCTGCGCGATGTCGCGCCCGAGGAGTTGATCCGGCGTCCTGCACTTGAAAAGTGGTCAATCGCCGAGATCGTAGCGCACTTGGCGGACGCGGAGCTGGCGATGGGGTGGCGATTGCGAAACATGCTGGCAAATCCGGGCGTGGCCTTAACGTGGTGGGACCAGGCCGTATGGGCGGAGCGCTTGGGTTACGCGCAGCAGGATGCGAGCCTTTCGGCAGGGGTCTTTCGGGCGCTGCGCGAGAGCAACCTGCGACTGTTGGAGTCGGTCCCGCGCGCACGGTGGGTGGAGTGCTATGGGGTCCACGAGGTACGCGGACGGCAAACGGTCGAGGAGTTCGTCCGCTTGGAAGCGGCACACGACTTGAACCATCTTCGCCAGATCGACCGCATCTTGGGTGGGCGTATGTAGTGGTAGCCGTTTGGCTGCCAACGCCTCCGATAAACCGGGGGGATGATCAGCGTACGAATCGAACAAAAGAGCTATGAGATGCCCCCGCGCGACGGGTTCACCGTCACACATTTCATCACTGTCGCCGGGGACAAACGGAATCTTCACTATTCCCCGCAAGTCTATGTAATTAGCACTGTGAATCGGAGACTGCCAGCCTCGTAACCCGATTTTCGACGCCTTCTCTTCGCCCCACGATTTTCGTGCCGATATTTCGGCACTCGCCCAAACCCATCCCCCCTCAGCCGCTTCCCGCCAACCAAGTATAGCTTTAAGGTGGTTTTCCGACTTTTCCGAGATTTCCACAGTGTTCCGGTAAAACTGCATATGTGTTCCAACTGGAACACTCAAGCAATTTTCCGCCGCCTGAACCCCGAACCCTGAACCCTGAACCCTGAACCCTAAATCCACTCACCCAGCCGGCACCCATCTTCCTCCAGCAAAAAAGTTCCCGCGCCAAAACATTCGCCGAAGATGCGATGCGACGCCTGATCGCGCGCCGCGCGTGAAATCCACTGCTTCCCCACCTGGTACTGCGAAGCAGTGAACCATTTCTGCGGCAGCACCTCCACCAACCCCGCCTGCAGATACAGAACAAACAAGGCAAACGCCGGATCGTCATTCGACATAGCCTTGTAGCTCGTAGGCACGATCAACTCATCCACCGCCGCGAGTTCCGTCGGCACCTCGATCTTGTGCATGCCCGCTCCCAAGTTAAGCGGCACTTCAAACTCCGCGACCGGCGCGGTCTTGGCATAGATGCGATCGGAAGACTGCTTGAACCACCCGGCAATCTCAGCCAGATCGAAAGCCGCAAGCTGATCCGGATCGAAACAAAGAACCCGAATGTTCCGCCCCTCCGGACACCAGACGCCAAGACACCGCTGCGACACCACAAATGGCCTGCAATAAGTGTTCAGCGCCAGCCGAAGCTTGTCCGGCTCCTGCAACGGAGCCAGCGACACCACGTATCCAACCGGCCCCTGCTCGCCGTGATGCGTCCAGGTAAACTTCTGCCCCGCCGCAGACTGAAACGCAGGAAAGGTTTTCCAATACCAGGGCGCAGGACCAACGGTGCGTTCAAGTTGTTGCCGGATGCTGGCTGAATTGGGAGTGGGCACGATCAGCCTGCGGTGGGAACGCCCGCGCCCTTCACATTCGCGCGAATGAATTTCACGATGTCGTCCATGGCTGTGCCGGGCTGGAAGATCGCAGCTACGCCGCGCTTCTTGAGGGCATCGATGTCCTGATCAGGAATGATGCCGCCCACCAGCACCAGAACATCATCCATCTTGTTCTGCTTGAGCAGATCCATCACCCGCGGCACGATGGCATTGTGAGCGCCCGACAGAATCGACAGCCCAATCACCTGCACGTCTTCCTGCAGCGCCGCGCTGACAATCATCTCCGGGGTCTGCCGCAGCCCGGTGTAAATGACCTCCATGCCGGCATCGCGCAACGCGCGCGCAATCACCTTGGCGCCGCGGTCGTGACCGTCGAGCCCGGGCTTCGCCACCAGCACACGAATCTTGAGATCAGCCATCACCTTTCATTTAAACACAGAGCCCACAGCGGAGCACAGAGTCTGCATCCCATAGTGCGTGTGGTTAAAGGGTTTTCGTATCGAGACTCTTCCACAAATACCAGCAGGCCACGCTGCGATAGGGCTCCCAGCGCTTTGCGATCTTCTCCATCTGTTCCGGACTCGGCAGCTTGATCTTGCGCTTGCGAGTTTTCCTTGCGGCCGCAGACTTCTTCGCGGCCTTCGCCCGCTGCCGATCGAGGTAGTGCTTATACATCGCCATGCGCACGCCGAAATCGCCTGTCGGCAAAACATTCTCGCGCTTCAATGTGAAGATAAGAAACATCTGCGCAGTCCATACCCCAATGCCTTTCACCTGCGTCAGATGCTCGACCACTTCTGCATCCGGCAGATCGGGCAGCCGCACGAAATCCACAAGTCGGCTCGAGGTCTTTGTCGCAAGATCTTTCAAATACGCCGCTTTCTGCTTCGACAGCCCAGCTCCTCGCATCTGTTCATCGCTCAGTTTGAGGATGCCTTCGGGCGTGAGCGGCTCGCCCGCTAGCGCGGCAAAGCGCTTGAAAATAGTTTCCGCAGCTTTGCCGTTCAGTTGCTGGTAGACGATGGCCTCAGCCAGGCTGTGGAACTCCGGCGGCCCAAACTGCATGCGGCATGGTCCCAGGCGCTCGATGATCGCCCGCATGACCGGATCGGATCTCTTAAGATGAGTGACAGCTTTTCGCATGCAATTATCTTTATCACAAGCCTGAGTTATAGGAGAATAAAAAACGAATCTACCTCAGCATTGCCACCACCATCCCGGTTAGCCCACCGCCCAGCACCACCCAAGCCGGATTGATCTTCCACTTCGATAGCACCGCAAAGGCCGATCCGGCGATGACCCACATCGGCCATCCCCGCAGCGCGTCGGCCGACAGCCTTACCGTTACTCCTGCCATGAGAGCTACCGCACAGACGTTCACGGAGTCAAGAAATGCCGCCATCCACACGGAACGGCGAAGCTTGGGTAAGATCGGCCCTAGCGCCGCCACGTAGAAAAATGATGGCATAAAGATCGCTACAGTCGCAACGACAGCGCCCCATACGCCGCCGAGGAGATATCCGATGAAGGTCGCTGTTGAAAGCACCGGCCCGGGTGTGAACTGGCCAATTGCGATCGCATCCAGAACCTGTTGCTGAGTCAGCCAATGATGGTCCCGGACCAACCCCTGTTCGACGAACGCGAACAGCACATATCCGCCCCCGTAAAGTACCGCGCCCACCTTCAAGAAGAACCAGCCAAGACGCGCCAGGGGCACCCGTTTTGTCAGGGGAATGCCGACGGCCGCCGCCATCACGCCGGGCAGAACACTGGGCAGCAAAAGGGACTTTTTCAGGAGAATCAGTCTAGTCGAGAGCCTGGTTGAATCGGAAGATGTCCCGCGCTGTGGGTTGCGGACTCGCTGTACGACCATCCCGATCAGGCCACCGCCGCCCAGGATCAGCAGCGGACTCACCCTCACCAAAAATGCAGCGAAAGCCAGCGCCACCAGCACAGCCAGCCATGCATCCTTTACGGCGATCTTTCCTAGTCGGCATACAGCGACCGCAATCACCGCAATGACTGCCGGCTTCACTCCTGCCAGCAGCGACTCCGCCAGCGGCAGCGTGCCGAAACGAACATAGGCCCATGCCACTGCCATCGTGATCAGCGCTGCTGGCACAATGAAGCTCGCTCCAGCTACCACCAGCCCCAGCCACCGGGCGCGCGCAAAACCGATGTTGATCGCCAGTTCGGTGGAGTTCGGTCCGGGGATCAGGTTGGTCAGGCCCAACATGTCGAGAAACTGTTGTCGCGTCACCCATTGCCGCTTGCGCACGACTTCGTCTTCCATCAACGCGATATGCGCCGCAGGGCCGCCGAAGCTGATCGTTCCCAATTTGAGGAACAGAGTGGCTAAGGCGCACAGGCGTTGGTTAAGCGGGCCTTGGACGCTGGCGGAGGCAGCAGCTTGGTCCAGTTGGGTCAAGCCAGGATTGTAACGTGACGCTACGGACTCGCCCTATTGCAGCTTGTACCGCGCAGAATGGAGCGTCACCCGGTTGCATTGGCTGACGGGGACTGGAATCCAATCCGGGTGCGGCGCGGCTTAGCGGGGGTCATAAGCTCCTTGATGGCTTCGATCAAGTCCAGAATTACAGAGTCGTTGGTATCCAAACGATTCTCCAATTCGTTAATCTTGCCAGCGATTCTACGGTTCGTGGCCAGCATCTCGCGCAAGCGCACGAAGGCGCGCACCACAAAGACGCTCATGTGGACTGCCCGTTTGGAATTCAGGACAGTTGCGGCCATGATGGCTCCGTGCTCGGTGAACGCATGCGGCGAATACCGCCGCCCACCGCGGCTTTTGTTTGAGGTCGCAATTTGCGACCTCAAAGCGGCGTGTTCTGTGCTGGTGAGCTGGAACATGAAATCGGAAGGGAAGCGTTCCTCATTGCGTTTCACTTGTTCGTTGAGCCGCTTAACCGGGACACCATAAAGCTCGGCGATGTCTACGTCGAGGATGACGCGCTGATGGCGGAGAATTAAGATGCGCGACTCGACGATGAAAGCCGGTGTCGCACGGCGGTTCGGCATCCGGAGCAGTGTTGTTTTTCTTGAGTTTTTCATTTTGAGGTCGCAAATTGCGACCTCAAAATCATAGTCCAAGGGGTTGCAATACTTTCAGGAGACAGAATGAATTTTCATCAGATTTCCCGTTCTGGTCTGATTCGTCCGGACGACATCCGGGTGAATGCATCCGCGATTCCGAATCGAGGATGCCATACCGCGCTAGGTGACGCTTAGTTCCGTGTAAGTCCCATAAGCTTCGCGCAGCGCTTCACAAATTTCGCCCACGGTTGCGTACGCTCGTACCGCGTCCACGATGTAGGGCATGGTGTTCGCGGACGAGATATTTCCGTTTATGCCTGCCTTAGGCTCGAGGCTCGCGGCTTTCTTCAGCGCATCGAGCGTGCGCGTCACTTCATCATTCGAGCGCCGCGCCCGCAGCGTTTTCAGCTTGGCTGACTGCTGCCGGGCGACGCTCTCATCGATATAGAGGATGTGCGGGGACTCTTCCTCGATCACGAACTCGTTGACGCCCACAATGATCTTCTCCTTCGCCTCGGCGGCGCGCTGGTATTGATAGGAAGCCTCGGCGATTTCCTTTTGCGGATAGCCACGCTCGATGGCCTTCACCATGCCTCCCATGGCGTCCAACTTGCTGAAGTAGTCGAATGCGCCCTTTTCCATTTCGATCGTCAAGTTTTCCAGAAAGTACGACCCCCCGAGCGGATCGACAGTTTGCGTCACTCCTGATTCATAAGCAATGATCTGCTGCGTACGCAGCGCAATGCGGGCGGCTTCTTCCGTGGGCAGCGCCAGCGCCTCGTCGTAGGAGTCGCAGTGCAGTGACTGCGTCCCGCCGAGCACAGCGGCCAGGGCCTGCAGAGCGACGCGTGCGATGTTGTTCATGGGCTGTTGCGCCGGAAGGGACACCCCCGCAGTCTGCGTGTGAAAGCGCATCAGCCAGGTGCGTTGGTTCTTGGCCTCGAACCGCTCTCTCATCACCTGGCCCCAAATCTTGCGGGCGGCGCGATACTTGGCGATCTCCTCAAAGAAGTCGTTGTGCGCGTTGAAGAAGAAGCTGAGCCGGGGCCCGAAATCATCGACGTCAAGTCCGCGCCGCCGCGCCCATTCGACGTATTCGACGCCGTCGTACAAAGTGAAGGCCAGTTCCTGCAACGCCGTCGAACCGGCCTCACGAATGTGGTATCCGCTGATCGAAATAGTGTTGAAGCGGGGAGTGAATTTCGATCCGAACTCGAAGGTGTCGATCACCAGCCGCATCGACGGGGCCGGCGGATAGATATATTCCTTCTGCGCGATGTACTCCTTGAGAATGTCGTTCTGAATCGTGCCGGAAATCTTTTTCCAATCTGCGCCTTGCTTCTCCGCCACAACTAGATACATCGCCCACAACACCGACGCAGGCGAATTGATGGTCATCGAGACTGTGGTCTTTTCGAGATCGATGCCGCCAAAGAGAATTTCCATGTCCTCGAGCGAATCGATGGCCACGCCGCACTTACCCACTTCGCCTTCGCTGGCCGCGTGATCAGAGTCATAGCCCATTAGCGTAGGCAAGTCGAACGCGACGGAAAGCCCTCCGCCGCCGTGCTCGAGCAAATACTTGTAGCGCTGGTTGGTCTCCTCGGGCGACGCGAATCCCGAGAACTGCCGCATGGTGAAAAGCTTGCCGCGGTATCCGGTGGCGTGAATGCCGCGGGTGAACGGAGGCGCGCCAGGATATCCGAGATATTTCTCTTGGCTCCAGTCCTCGGGGAGATCGGCCTGGGTATAGAGGCGCCGCACCGGAACGCCGGAAATCGTCGTGAAGCGGGCGTGCCCGTGCTCGTCGAGATTCACGCCGCTAGGCGCGCCAATCGGCCGTTCGGGGGATTTCTCGATGGTAGGCGCCAGGGTCTTCTCTGCCCAATTCTTCTCGCTGGCAGAGGGATGGCGGTTTTCAAGAACATCAGCGATGGGACTTTCGGCAACTTGCGGCTTGGAGGGCTTCTGCTCCGGCATGATAACCCCATTTGTGCTGCTGTGATGATAGGGAAGGGCGCGCCTGCAGGCAAGGCGGACGATCGCTCTGAGGAAGATCGCTTTCAGAACCACGGGCCAGTCTGACGTGCTTCATTTTTGTGGGTCGCGCGAGAGTTCCCACGCTTTGGCGTACTTCCATGAGACGTAGCCGGCGTGGTAGAGGTGCAACAGCAGGCCTTCCCGGCCATCGAGAAATCCGAGACGAATAAAGTAGTTGTACACGAATGTGGCTAGCGGGCGCAGAACGATGTTGCTGAAGCTGAAGCTGCGGTGGCCTTTGGCGCGCGCTAACTGCGCGCCCAGCGAGGAATAGCGGTTCATGTGGCCGAGGTAAAGAGTGAGATTTGGGTAGGTGTAGTGAATGAGGGCATTCTTGAACTGTTGCGTCTGTTGCTGCGCCGCCCCCGGGTTTTCCGGTATCAGTTCGCAGCGATCGTGCGGATCGTGGCCGGTGACGAATCCCTGACCGCGGCGGAAGAGGCGGAGCTTGGGATCAGGGTAGAAACCGCCGTGACGTATCCATCGGCCGAGGAACAAGTTCTTACGTGGAAGTTTGTATCCACGCGCAGCGTTCGGGCGGGCGATGGCGGCGCGAATCTCCTCGGCCAGGCCCGGACTCACTTCCTCGTCGGCGTCGAGCAGCAGCACCCAATCCTTGGTGCACAGCTCGATTGCGTACTGCTTTTGGGCCACGTAGCCGCGCCATGGTTCAACCGTGACCTTGGCTCCATGTTCCCGGGCGATCTCGCAGGTGCGATCCTTCGATCCGGAATCGACGAGCACGATTTCATCGGCCCAAGGCACGCTGGCCAGGGTGCGGCCGATGTTCGCCTCTTCATCCATCGCCACGATGGCCACAGAAATGGTCATAGGGAATTGCTGGTCGTCGATTCCTGATTGATGATTGCAACCGAAGCCAATTAGGTTTTCAATCGTCAATCTTTAATAGTCAATCATCAATGAAGCGTTAAGAATCAGCAATGCCTCGTGTGGTGCGACTGCGAGCTTCACACAACGAGAACACCATCAGGATAAGTAACTCAGGTTCGATGGGGTGGCGGTAGCGCGCATGGGGAAACACGAAGTAATAAACCGTGGGATAAGTTGCGATGAGTCCGGCGAAAAGCCATGCCCCGGGCCGCTTTTGGCGCAGCGCGCGGCCGAGTCCCCAGATTGCGAGCACCGACGAGGCGAGGAAGAGCGAACTTCGGAAATCCCATGGGGCAACACTGTCGGTTGGTCGGGGAACGCCATTCCAGTAATAAAAGAAACGCTTCATGCTGATCAGGGCGAACTGCTTCGGGTTGGCGTGGATCCACTCGAACGCCAAGCGCCGGCAGTCGGCCTCATAGGCGATTTCCCCCAGGCGCTGAAACTTTTCTAACTCCAGCTTGTTGAGGTTGGGCTGCAGGGTGGCAATCAGCATGCCGTCCGCCATCTTATTGTTTCCCAGACGGAACTGCAGTCCGAAATCGTCGCGAATGAAGACGAAGCGCCCGAAGACCTCATAATTGCGAATGAGCCACGGCGAAAGAACCAGAAAGAACACGAATGAGGAAAGAACCACGCCGGCAAGCGACGGCAGATCGTGCCGGGATCTCTGCCTCCATATCCACAGGCCGCAGAACGGCAGAAAAGAGAGCATCGCGGGATTGGCCAGCGCTCCGATGCCCCACAATGCGCCAAAGAATACCCATCCGCGCAAGCCCGGCCACTGCTGCAATTCGAGTGAAACCAGGAAGATCAGCGCAAGCATCAGCGGAGTAAAGGTCGTGTCCCAGATCCAGTGAACCGACCAGTACCAGACATAGGGATTAAGCGCCCAGGTCCGCGCCGACCAGAGGGCGACCCGCGGGCCGAAGGTTCTGAGCGCAATCAGAAAAACCGGAACGGTGGTGAGCGCGGCGAGGAAGCTGTTGATCGACAGCAAAACCCACGCCGAAGCGTAAGTATAGATGCCAAAAACTTTGAAGACTGCGCCGATCAGGTAGGGATAAAGCGGCGGCTCCCAGGCGGTGGGGCCGGTATTGCCTCCGTAAGGGTTGCTGAAACCCTGCCCCAGAGCTACCGAGCGGCCCACGCGGCCCATCTCAAAGCCGAAGCCGAAGTTATCTTCTCCAGGGCGGGTGTGGTATTGGCGGAAAACCCCGATCACCGCCAACTGCAGAACGAACGAGAGCAGCGCCATCCAAAACACAGATCGCGGGATGGCAGGGAGGGCGGGTCGTTCCATCACGGGGGAGTTTATCAGGTCTTAGAAAAAACCCGGAGCGGGTTTCATCGGTCGAGTCCGCTCAGGGCAAGCTCCGGCCCGACAGCCGAGGCGGTTGTCCTCACGTGACAGTGCGTGAGTTCTAGGGTTGGCCTCCCGAGGACTGCGGCGACTGTGCAGGCGGCCCTGCTGGATTCACGTCTTGCCGCGGCACCACGTAAGGAACCTTGGGCAAGTGCGTGACCTGGCCGCGGGTGGCATCGGCAACGTCGATGCCGGAGTGATCGAGCAGCAGTCCGGTGGCGCGATCGAGTTCAACGCGCGATTTCTCATACGCCGCCTTGGCCGAAACCAGATTCGATTCAGAAGTGGTTAGAACCGAAGCATCCTGCAGGATCGCGGTTGTTGTGGTGAGTCCAACTTTCAGTTTCTGTTGATCGGCGTCGAGCGTCTGGCGGGCAAAGTCGACGGCGTACTGGGCCGCCTGTACGGAAGCACGGTTCTGTTTCACGTCAAATTGCGCGTTACGCACTTCGATGCGCACCTGATTCTCCAGTTGGTGCAGCCGGACCTGGGCCTGGCGGTATTCCAGTTCCGCGCGCACCTGATTGGCCTGGGCTTCGCGATTGCGCAAAGGGATCGAAAGCGTGAGGCCGATGCCTTTGTCGGGCGCGGTCGAGCTGACGAGTTGGTTCAACGTGCTGCCGTAACCTACAGGTCCGCCGTTGGCAAAGGGAGGCGGCGCGCTGGAGCTGCTAAAGCAAGTCGAGGGGGGATTACAAGTTGGGGGCAGCAGGGCGGGATTGACGTTCCCTCCCACGCCCGATCCGCCGTAGTAGGCAAAGGCATCGAGTGTGGGCAGCATGGCATTGCGCACGGCCTTACTGCTGAGGTCGCGAGAACTGAGATCGATGCGCGACTCGACCAGTTCGGCGCGATGAGCGAGAGCCTCATTGATCAAATCTTGAATGGGAACCACCGCTTCCTCCTGCGGAACCTGCATGGTGGAGGTGGGAATCACGTCGGCTTCGGCCAGAACCGGATCTTCGATGCTGCGGCTGAGTGCGTTCTTCACGAGTAACTTTTCCAGCTCCAGATTGTTCTGCGCCAGGATCAGATTCTGCTCGTCCGTTGAAACCGTGCTCTGAGCGCTCACTACCTGAATGGGGGGCACGGTTCCGACTTGCGCCTGCTGCTTGGTATCGGTCAGTGCCTTCTGTGCATAGGTGAGTGCCTCCTGCTGCACGCGAACGTTTTCGTAGGCATAGACAAGATCCCAATACATATCCTCGATCTGATCGACCGTAGTTATGATTTGGAGGCGGAAGGCCACGTCAGAGATTTCACGATTGTTCTTGGCGATGCGGATAAAGCGCAGGTTGGGAAGCGAACCGAAGCCTTGCAGCAGGTTTTGCGTGATCCTGAACTGGAAATTCGCGTTCACGTCTGGAGTCAGCAGGCTGGTTGGGTTGTTGGTGGTGACGTGGCTGTTGTTGAATCCCACGCTCAGAGCTGTGCCCCACTGGAAGCCCTGGGTATAGGCGAAGTTGGCCGTGTAGGTGTTCTGCCCCACGACCGGGACGGGGCTGAAGACGCTAGTGGACTCCGTATCGTTTTTGTCCAGCTGCAGCGTGCTGGTGACGATGGGGTCGAAGCTGGTGATGGTCGACCCGATGCCGAGGGTGGAACTGACCAAGCCGTTGGTGCCCGTGCCCACGCCGCTGGGGGCGACGGTAGTGCCTCCGGTGCCGGAACCCACCGTGCCGCCGAGGCCGCCCACGCCGCCGCCGGGAGTGTTCTGCACGATTCCGGCGTTGACCCCGAGGATGCTGGCACCGGACTTGGCGCGCAAATAATCGGTGTCGGCGATATTCAAGTTGTAGCGCGCAATATCGATGTCGAGATTATTTTCCAGAGCGAGGGCGACGGCGTCGTCAATCGAAAGATAAACTTTGCCATCGCGCATGAGAGAGTCGATGCGCGGCGCGTTGGCCAGGTTCGGCTGGGCTACCTCCTGCGGCTCGTAGGGCTGCAGGAAATGGGGGAAAGCCGAACGTGGTTTGGAGTAATCCTGCAGGTGAACCTGCTGCGGCTGGGCGGGGGGCGGCGCGGTCTGCGGAGTTGGCGCCGCGGGCACATCCTGCGCGCACAGCAAGGGTGAAGACTGCGCGCAGGCGAGGATGGCCAAGGCCGTCCACAGCAGGACGGCACGCCAGTTAGTCGCGGTCATTCGGAGCAAAGGCAAAGACATGGTTCGTCTCCTTGGGTAATAACGGTCTTGCATCGGGTTGAAACGACAATATGGATTTCGAGACTTGGATGCGGGAAACATAAAAGCGTTCATCCATCTTAGCGGGAGGGAGCGAGAGAAGTGGGCGCAGATTGTAAAGAATTGTGTGGTGGAAGAAAAATAAGGCGCGGCTTTTGCACCGCGCCTGTTCGGTTCGAAACCGCTACTGTGGCTGCGGTTGAGCGCCGGCCTGCGGCGCCGGCTGGGTTAGAGCAGGCGAATCTTTGCGGGGTGCGATGTAGGGTACATTGGGCGCGCGCGTGACTTGGCCTTTCGCTGCATCATCGATGTTGATGCCGGCGTGGTCGAGGGTTACGCCAGTGGCACGATCGAGCTCAACGCGCGACTTTTCATACGCCGCCATAGCCGACATCAAAGTGGATTCCGCCGTGGCCAGCGCGCTCTGCGTCTGCAGCACCGCAGTCGTCGTCGAGGTACCGAACTGATATTTTTTCTGTTCCGCATCCAGCGACTGCTTGGCGAAGTCGACTGCCGCTTGCGCCGAGGCCACGCTGGCGCGATTCTGTTCGACTCCGAACTGAGCGTTGCGGACTTCGATGCTGATCTGGTTTTCGATCTGCTGCAGGCGCATCTGAGCCTGCTGGTATTCCAGCTCCGAGCGGATCTGCACCGCCTGGGCGGCGCGGTTGCGTAGGGGAATGTTCAGCTGCAAGCCAACGCCTTTGTCGGGGTTGCTGGAGTTAACCAGTTGGTGCAGGGTGCTTCCGATGCTGGTCGTCGGAAATATCACGTCAAAGTTGCCCGGACTGGGTGGGCTGGCGCAGCCGAATGCTTTCTGCAGATCGGTCAGGGGGTTCGAGCATATATTGGCGGGGTTCTGGTCACCGCCAATGCCCGCTCCGCCGTAATACGCAAACAGGTTGAGCGTCGGCAATAGGGCGTTTCGCACGGCTCTATTGCTGATCTCAGTGGTGTTGAGCTGAATTCGTGATTCCACCAGATCGGCACGATGACGCAACGCGTCGTCGATCAGATCCTGAGTAGGTTGGACTGGTTCGTTCTCCGGCACTTCCATAGTGGAAGTGGGGATCACTTCGGCTCCTGCGAGGGTCTGATTGCGCAGGGTGCGGCTGAGCGCGTTCTTCATCAGCAACTGCTCCAATTGCAAGTTGGTCAGGGCAATCGTCAAGGCCTGCTGGTCCTGGGCTACGGTGCTCTGGGCGCGGACAACTTCAATGGGCGCCAGGCTACCGATTTCCACTTGTTTCTTGGTATCAGAAAGTGTCTTCTCGGCGAACGCCAGGGATTCTTTTTGCACGCGAACGTTCTCATAGGCGTAGACCAGATCCCAATACATGGTCTGAATCTGGTTGACGGTAGTGATGACTTGCAGGCGGAAAGCCACGTCAGAGAGTTCGCGGTTGTTCTTGGCGATGCGAATAAAGCGTGTATTGGCCGCGAATCCGAACCCTTGCAGCAGGGGTTGGGTGATGGTCGCCTTGAAATTGGAATTCAACGCCGGGCTCACGCTCGAAAAGAAGCTATTCGTCGTCTGCCGGGTATTGTTGAAACCTATGGAGAGATTCGTGCCCCACTGAAACGCTTGGTTATAAGCGAAATTTACCGTGCCCGTGTCCTGAACCAGGCTGGTACCCGGGAATACGCCCTGGAAGATGCTCGTTGCAGTTTGGCCGAGGTGATCCTCTTGCAGCGTTCCGGTGACAACGGGATCGAAGCTGGTGATGAGCGATCCGAGGCCGAGCGTAGAACCGACTAATCCACCCGCGCCTGCGCCCGCGCCACCTGCGCCAAGGGTCGTCCCTCCAGTGCCGGAACCGACCTGACCTCCCAGCCCGCCGACGCCACCGCCGGGAGTGTTCTGCACAACTCCGGTATTCACGCCGAGAGTCGGGGCGCCGGCTCGCGCGCGCAGCACGTCGGTGTCGGCAATGTTCAGGTTATAACGGGCGATGGCGATGTCGAGATTGTTCTCCAGCGCGAGCGCGACCGCATCATTCAGCGACAGGTAGAGCTTGCCGTCGTGCATGAGGGCATCGATGCGCGCGGTGTTCGCTAGGTTCGGCGCCGAAAGGTGCCGCGCGGTGTAGGGTGCAATCGGGTTAGGAAAATGCGATACCGGTTGAGCGTAATTCAGCACCGGAAGCGGCCGCGTCTCTGGCGTGTTTTGCGGGACAGGCGCGGCAGGCGCGTCCTGGGCCCAGCCTGCCATAGTTAGAGTTCCGAACAAAACTGCGGCGGTGGTTAGCCGGACGGTCGAGGTTAAGCGTGCGAATGGCATCTACTCATCTCCAGTGGTTAAGACCAGTTGATTAAGATCTTGCAACAAGAAACCTGGTTGTACGTGAGGCAGCCGTACTTGCCCTAAAAGAAAGTTCTACTCAGTCATTGGTACGAAAGCGGCGGCATTGGGGTTCCGGAAAAAATGCGAGCGAGACGAAAGCCTGTTGAAACGTACCAGTATATCCGACCGCTGCGTTTCTCTTGGGCGCGCTCCGGGAGCTGAAACTGATAGAGTGCTGGCGATGGCCGATCTCCGGGGAGCGGAATCACAGTTTCGCGGCAAACCCGCCCCATGAAATGACTTGGATGAAGCGGTGCGGCTGCGGGACTCGCGGCTGCGGGAAATAAAAGATCGCATGCGCAATCTCAAACTGATTCTCTCCTATGACGGCTCGGAATTCGGCGGCTGGCAGGTGCAGCCCGACGCGGTGACGGTACAGGGCACGCTGGCCTCAGCCATTGGACGAGTTACGGGCGAAAAGGTATTGCCCCAGGGCTCGGGCAGAACCGACGCGGGAGTGCATGCTCTGGCGCAGGTGGTGACATTTGTCACGGAGTCTTCGGTCCCCACGGCGAGTTTTGTGAAGGCGCTGAACGACGTTTTGCCGGCCTCAGTGCGGGTTTTGGAAGTGGAAGAGGCCGCGGCGGATTTTCATGCACGCAAGTCAGCGCGGGCGAAGACTTACCGGTACCGGATTCATCGTGCGGCGATCTGCCCGCCGTTCCTGGCCAGGTATGTCTGGCACTATCCGTTTCCGTTGCAGGAGCCGGCTATGGTGCGAGCAGCGGCGCTGGTCGAGGGCGAACACGACTTTACTTCGTTTGCCGCGGTGGATCCGGAGCGGGGACGCGAGGGAGCGCCCCCGTCCAACTTGCGGCGCATTTTTTCTTCGAGCTGGGAGCGGCAGAGAGACGAGTTTGTATACGTCGTGAAAGGCTCGGGATTTCTGCACCACATGGTGAGAAATCTGGTAGGGACGTTTATTCTTATCGGAAAGGGAACGCTGCAAGCCGAGGATCTGACGCGGATACTGGAGGCGCGGAACCGGTCAGCCGCAGGGGCGACGGCGCCGGCCAGCGGGTTGTATCTCTTGGGTGTGGAGTACCAGGTGCGGGTGGGTCCGTGAACTTACAACCTCTTCAGCGGCGATTACGAAGCAGCGTGTGGCTGGCGGTGGCCGAGTTTGCCATCGTTGCCGGGCTGTTTGTCGCGGATGTGTACCATCACATCTTTTTCAGCAAGACTCCCTACCTGTTCTTACTGGGATGGATCTCGCTGCGCTTGCGAGGGATGCGATGGAAGGACGCTGGATTCGGGAGGCCCAGAAATTGGGGAAATGCACTCTTTGCAGGAGTTGCCGCCGGGGTTGGCATTGAAGTGTTCGAGCTGTTCGTCAGTCAGCCATTGCTTGCCCGGTGGCTGGGTAGAATGCCCGACCTCTCAAGCTTCACCGCGGTCCATGGGAATCTGAAAATGACGCTGATCTTCCTGTCGTTGACCTGGACGCTGTTCGCGATTGGCGAGGAACTGGTTTTTCGAGGGTATCTGATGAATCGGGTGGCCGGAATATTTCACGAGACACGAGCGTCGCGGGCGGTCAGTTTGTTCGTTATCAGCATAGTTTTTGGATGTTCCCACATCGGCCAGGGGGCCACCGGAATCCTGGAAAACGTTTGGGATGGGCTGCTGCTCGGGGCTCTGTATCTGGCGTGCGGGCGTAATCTGGCCGCGCCGATTATCGCGCACGGAATGACGGATACGGTGGATGTGCTATTGATGTATTTGGGGAAGTATCCAGGGATGCGGTAGGCCCGAACGACGCAGCGACCACGGCTCAGGAATTTCGGTCATGGCTACCGATCTACAAATCGCAGTGCGAAAGGTTTCGTCGGTGAATCCCGCGACGGGAGAGGTGCTGCGCGAGCTGGAATGCACGAGCGAGAGCCAGATTCGCGCCGCGGTGGCGCGGGCGCATGCTGCGCAGACGGCTTGGAGCGACCTCGGAGCGGGGAAGCGGACTGCGGTACTGCGCGAGTTTCAGCGCAGGCTGCATGAAAAGAAGTCAGAGATCGCTGAAGCTATTACGCGAGAAGCTGGCAAGCCTGTGGCCGAAGCTCTTACCACCGAAGTTCTAGTGGTGCTGGACGCGGCGCGGTTCCTGATCGACAACGCCTACCGCTTGCTGCGCGATGAACCGGTTCCGCACGGAAATCTTGCCACGAAGCTTAAGCGCGGGCGGCTGGTGCGCGAACCCTATGGCGTGGTTGGAATCATCTCGCCGTGGAATTATCCGTTTTCGATTCCTGCGACCGAGACACTTGCGGCTCTGGTGGCGGGAAACGCCGTCGTTTTGAAGCCGTCGGAATTTACTTCTCTCGTTGCTTTGGAGTTGCGGTCGTTGCTGCACGCGGCGGGCGTGCCTCAGGATGTCTTTCAGGTTGTGGTTGGCGATGGTGCAACCGGCGCGGCGCTGATTCACGGGGAAATTGACAAACTGGTCTTCACCGGCAGCGTGGCCACGGGCAAGCGCATTGCGGCGGCTGCGGCGGAACGTCTGCTGCCCGTGGTGCTCGAGTTGGGCGGCAAAGATCCCATGCTGGTGCTTGACGATGCCGACGTCGATGTTGCCTCGAGCGCGGCGGTTTGGGGAGCGTTCGTCAATGCCGGTCAGACTTGCTTGTCCGTGGAGCGCTGTTACGCACATCGCAGCCTGTATGAAAGATTTCTTCGTGTGTGCGCCGAGAAGACAAAGAAGCTCCACGTGGGCCACGGACTGGATCGCGAGACTGACGTAGGGCCGATGATTCACGAACGGCAGCTTCGGATTGTCGAGGCCCATGTGGAGGACGCCGTGGTGCGCGGAGCGCGGGTTCTGGTCGGTGGGTCGCGGCTTCCGGACCTCGGGACAAATTTTTATGCGCTCACCGTGCTGGCGGATGTGACTCACGAGATGAACATCATGCGCGAAGAAACATTCGGTCCGGTGTTGCCGGTGATGGCATTCGACAGTGACGAGGAGGTCGTGCGGCTGGCCAATGACTCGGAATATGGGCTGGCGGCAAGCGTGTGGACTCGCGACCGGGCTCGCGGCGAGCGCCTGGCGCGGCGCATTCAGGCGGGTACCGTTATGGTGAACGATGTGGTTTCGTGTTTCGGCATCAGCGAGGCGCCGCACGGCGGGGTAAAGTCGAGCGGCGTGGGCCGCGCTCATGGGCGGTTTGGCCTGGAAGAAATGGTGAGGCTGAAGTATCTGGATTCCGATCTCATGCCAGGAATGAAGAAAGTCTGGTGGTACGGGTACGGCGCTAGTTTTTCTCGGCAGATGGAAGGCTTCATCGATTTCCAGTTTGCGCACGGTTTGCGAGAGCGTGTCCGCGGCATGTTGCGCGCGGCTGGCGTGGTGAGGCGGAAGCAGTTGTGAAGAGAGTACCTAGTACCTCGTATTGAAAACTGAGGAACTCAGAGGTGATTCGTGAGTCATCCTTCGAATACCGATCCGACAAATGCAGATTCGACAAAGAACGATCCGAAACGCGAATTGCTGCGTCACACTCTGGCTACGCTGGCTTATCGCGGAGGCAAAGCCGTCCGCGGCGCGCCTGAGGGGTTTGCTCCTTTTCACGTCGACGAGGGCGTGCGTGCGCCGGGGCAGATTCTGGCGCACATTGGCGATCTGATGGATTGGGCCCTCTCGATGGCGAATGGAAAACGCGAATGGCATGATTCCAAGCCGCTGGCATGGGAGAAGGAAGTGGACCGCTTTTTCGCCGCGCTGAAGAACTTCGATGATTACCTGGCTTCGGAAGAGCCCTTGCAGGCGCCGGTGGAGAAGCTTTTTCAAGGGCCAATTGCCGACGCGCTGACTCACGTGGGTCAGATTGCCATTCTGCGGCGCTTGGCGGGAGAACCCGTGAAGGCCGAGAACTTCTACAAGGCTGAGATCGTGATTGGACGCGTAGGAGCCGAGCAGACCCCGCCGAAGAAGGAGTTCTAGTTACTGGTTGGGAGTGGGCCCTGATTTTTCAGCGGCACTTCCGCCCGGTAAATCGCCTGCCAGTGGCCCGTTTTGAAGACGTAGATCGAACTGCCGTTCATGTGAACCGGCGCTTTTTCTCCATTGCAAGTGGCGTACTGCTCGGCTTTGTAGGTGAGCAAGTACGCGCCGGTGGCGAGCGGAAGCGCTCCGAAGTCGGAGAGGCCGTAGCCTTCCACGGTGCAGGCTTTCGCCGAGGTTTGTTGCTCGGCGAGGTGCTGGTCGCGGGAGAACGTCCCGTTCTCGCCCCAGAAGATTCCGCCCTCCGGCATGTGCTCGCGGAAATAGGCTTGGTTGTTCGTCTTCCAGGCTTCGAAGAAGCCGGTCTCGGTGCGCACCAATTCCAGTTGGATACTTCGCGTGTCACTTGGAGCATCGTTCTTATGCGGAGTTTGAGCGTTGCTTGGGCCGAGCAGTAGGGCGAGCAGGGCAAGAATTGCCGCGCCAGTCAGGAAAGCCTTTTTCGTGGAAAACAGATCACGGTTCATAGGACGCTCATTCTGGCACTGGATTGCCGGTCACGAGAATAGGCCTAGCATACGACATCGGGCGTCTTGGCCTTTGCCTTTAGCCTTCGAGTACAATGACGTTCGTAGGGCCGAATCCGGCGGCGCGAGCGCCGCGCGAACGAGGGTAACGCTTTGGCGACTGGCGAAATCACTGCTTCAATCAGCACTTCGGGCACGCGAACTCCTCCTCAGCTTCCCCATCATAAGGTCAAGATCAAGAAGAACGGGCAGCGCGCCTGTAACGAGAAAAACGAGAAAGGCAAGTTCTGCGGCGGCCATTTGAAACGCTGGTTCTACCGGACTGACGTTATTGAACAGGCCTGCGGCGACGCAGAAAAGGCGTGGGGGCCGAATGCCGAGGTCTACCGCTGTGAGCACTGCCAGACGCTATATTTGCCGAATCCGGCGGAAGCCAAGGTGAATGTCGCTGGTCAGGGAATGATTTCGGTGTTTGGGCTGACCTTGCCGCCGAAAGAAAAGTAGTTGCGAGTACCTAGTACCTAGTACCCAGCCAAAGAAACGTGCGGGTTGACTCGGTACTGGGGACTCGGTACTGGGTACTCGCCCATGAACACCTCCGAACTCATCTACGACTGGAACAAGAATCATCCGCCTGGACTGCAGCCGCCGGGGCCGGTGTTGCTGAACGATGAGAGCTTGCGCGATGGACTGCAGTCGCCTTCGGTGCGCGATCCTTCGATCCCCGAGAAAATTGAAATTCTTCATCTGATGGAGGAGTTGGGGATCGACTCTCTCGATTTGGGATTGCCGGGCGCGGGAGCGCGCGCGGTCGAGCATGTGACAGCGCTGGCACGGGAGATTGTTGCGCACAAGATGAGGATTCGCGCCAACTGCGCGGCGCGGACGCATGAGAACGATATTCGTCCCATTGCCGAGATCGTGCAGAAGACGGGCTTGCGCATCGAGGTGGCCACGTTTATTGGATCGAGTCCGATCCGGCGTTTTACTGAGGGCTGGACCGATGATTTTCTTTTGCAGACCACCGAGAAGGCCGTGAAATATGCGGTTTCGCTCGGCCTCGACTCGATGTACGTCACCGAGGATACGTCGCGCTGCGACCCGGAGACGGTGAAGCGGCTTTATTCGACGGCGATCAGTTGCGGGGCGCGGGCCATCGTGATCTGTGACACAGCCGGGCATGCTACGCCTATGGGTGCATCCGCGCTGGTCAAGTTTGTGATCGATGAGGTGGTGGAGCCTTCCGGCGAGAAGATTCGGGTGGACTGGCATGGGCACAATGATCGCGGCCTGGCGATCGCCAACTCGATTGCGGCTGTAATTGCTGGGGCAAACTGCGTTCACGGATGTGCGATCGGGCTGGGTGAGCGCGTGGGCAATACGCAGATGGATCAGATGCTGGTGAACCTGAAGCTGATGGGCATTGCGCCATGGGCTGAGCAGGACCTGACCAAGCTGAAGCAGTATTGCCAAGCGGTTTCGCGGGCTACGGGGGTGCCGATTCCGGCGAATTATCCGGTGATTGGCGACGATGCCTTTCGCACGGCTACAGGCGTGCATGCGGCGGCGATCATCAAGGCGTATCACAAGAATGATGAGGTGCTGGCCAATACGGTTTACTCGGGCGTGCCCTCGCATGTGTTCGGGCTGGAGCAGGTCATCGACATCGGTCCGATGAGCGGGAAATCGAATGTGCTGTTCTGGCTGGAGCGGCGCGGGATTTCGGCGACTGACGATCTGGTCGAACGCATCTATCAGCGCGCCAAGGCTAGTGATCATACACTGAGCGACGTCGAGATTACGGAGTGCCTTTCGGCGGCGGGAGTGAAGCAGAACTGACGTAAAGGAGGTTGAATGCCTGAAACGATGCGACATGCGATTCTCGGAGCTGGGGGCGTTGGAGGGCTGATCGGCGGTTGTCTGGCGCACGCTGGTGATTCCGTTACGTTGGTGGTGCGGCGCGAGGCGCTGGCACAATATCCTAAACAGCTGCATCTCGAGAGTCCTTTCGGGAATTTCACGGTGAATGTTTCCGCTGCTGCCGAAGTGCCTGCCGTTGACGTGCTTTGGATTACGGTGAAGGCCACGCAGTTGGAGGCGGCGCTCGCCGCTCTCAAGAATCCTGATGCAGTGCGGGCTGTCGTTCCCTTGCTCAACGGCATTGACCATGTCTCATTGCTCCGCGCCCGGTATGGCTCCGGGCGGGTGATTCCGGCGACGATTGCGGTTGAGACCGAGCGGGTTGGTCCTGGGCAGATCGTTCATCGTTCTCCCTTTGCCCGTCTCAGTGTTTCTTCCGCGGGACGGGGTGTGTTGGCGAACACTCTCGATCAGTTACAGCAGATCGGATTCGAGTGCCGGTTCGTAGACGATGAGCCGACGCTGATGTGGAGCAAGCTGGTTTTTCTGGCGCCGTTTGCGCTGACTACAACCGCGTCGGATAAGACTACGGGCGAGATCCTCGCTGATCCCAATTGGGGGCCGCTGGGATTGGCTTGCCTGCGGGAGGCTTGTGCCGTTGCCGTGGCCGAAGGTGCCAAAGTTGATGCGGACGCTGTGATTGCCGGGGTGATGAAGATGCCGGGAAACATGCGCAGTTCCATGCAGAAAGACGTGGAGCAGCACAGGACTCCCGAGCTGGAGGCGATCGCGGGGCCGATCCTGCGCGGAGCCCAGCGGCACGGGATTGAGGTTCCGGCGACGAAGAAACTGGTGGCCGCAGTGGAGGAACGGGCGGGATTCAAAGAGCGTCGGCTGGCCTAGATCTGGATCAAAAAAATCGCCAGAATCGGTTGGCATAAAATCTATTGAATCAATAACCTAGAGATTTATCCCCATGCCTAAGTCCGTATAAAATATTGACTACAAAAGGCTTACGAGTAAAATCTTTGCAATCAATTACTTAGCGGCACACCGTTTGTGCTAAATCCTTTGGAATCAATCAGCAGTGTCAGTGGGTCAGTGTTGATCCCCTCTAAGTCATTGACGGCAAATGATTTGTCTGTAAAATATTGCGAACTAAGGAGTTAGCCGGGGGGATATTCAGTTGTCAAGGAGTTACTGCTCTTGCGAATGCGCGGCAGTCGGCCGCCTGGACCATGATCGCGCGATTAGGCGTGGAGAGCAAGGTTGGATGTCACACCGGGGCTGTGGATTTCGAGTTCAGGAATTCATCGCGCGGTGCGACTCGATTGGAACGCGAAAAGATGCCAGCGCTTACCATCTTTCTCGATAGAAACGTGGCGGATCGCGCCGCCCGCAAATGCCGAGATGGCACTCGCCCAAAAATGGTTCGCCAACACATTTGCCTCCATTACGCGAACCTCCCACGGCCCCGGAAACCTCTTCAATATTTCATGTGCTACTTGAGTTCCAATTCCACGCCTCCGGTACCTGCGAATGACAAAGAATTCTGCCATATCCCAGACCGCGGGATCGCCAGAGAGTTCCGACCCTTTCTTGACCAAGACGAAGCCAGTCAACTTGCCGTTCACCCAGACCAGGAACGGATGCCGGTGAGGTTCACTCCAGTAGCGTGAAAGGCCGGTGTAGCCGAATCTGCCGTCGGGGCGCAATTCCAGATCGTAGAAGTCGCTGAAATCGTGGGCGTACAACTCGAGGAGGTTCGCGAGAATCGGCTCTTGCTCGAGCGCGGCCGGTATAACCTGGATGTGCGAGGATAGTTTTTCTGCCGGTTGTGCCATAAGTCGCCTGGTGGAAGATTCATTCGCAGTTTATCTGCGTGGGTTTAGAAATGGAGGTACGACTGTATGTTCACCTCGCGTCCGATTGGATTTGTGCATAGTCCCTATAAAGACACCGGCCAGGTTCCAAGGGGGCTTGGCGCCAGGCACGAGGCGGATGGCGTGCTTAAGATTCTGCCAGAGTTCGAGCTGGGGCTTACTGATATCGAGGGATTTTCGCATCTCGTCGTTCTCTGGGAGTTCGACCGGGCGCAGGGGTTCGAGTTGCTGGGCACGCCGCCCTCCGACAATCGGCCGCACGGGGTATTTGCTACGCGGTCGCCGCGGCGTCCGAACCCGATTGGGCTGACTATCGTCGAGTTGCTTCGGCGGGAGGGTAGCGAGTTGCATGTTCGAGCGGTCGATATGCTGGATGGGACTCCTATTCTTGATATCAAACCCTTGCTCTCCAGCATTCCGGCTGAGAGGTTGCGACGTGGGTGGTTGGCGGAGGCTGAGGCACGACGGGGATGAGGACGTTTCTGTGGCTTGTGTTGGACGGCGGCGCTCGGCGACAAACGTTCTAGGCGTCCTGGCCCTGCCAGTCTTTGACTTGCCGTTGCAGCAGCCCATAACAGTCGCAGGCTGCCTCTTCCAGATTGCGCCGGTCGAGGATGGTGACGCTCCCCCGCGTGTATGCAATCAGTCCCGCTTTCTGAAGCGTACCCGCCGAAACCGTGACGCTCGAGCGTCGTGTTCCTAACATCTGCGCGAGGAACTCCTGGGTCAGGGGAAGATCGTGGGAGCCGACGCGGTCTTGGGTCATCAGCAGCCACCTGGCCAATCTTTCATTCACCTCGTGCAGCCGGTTGCAGGCTGCGATCTGGGTCACCTGCACGGCCAGCAGTTGCGCGTAGCGTATGTACGCCGTGCCGATACGAGACTAACCTCCAGGCAGTGCCTTTCCCCGCAGCCGGCATCTTTCATGCACGATTCGGATCTCGCCAGCTACCCGCCAAGGCACAGCGGGCCCGTGCATGGCTTTCAAAATCCTCATCGCCGACGACAGTTCCTCCATCCGCCAGCTACTGCGATTGTTCATCAAACATCATACGGATTGGCAGGTATGCGGAGAGGCCGAGAACGGCCAGGTTGCGGTGAAGAAAGTCATGGAACTGAAGCCGCACGCAGTGATTCTGGATCTTTCCATGCCGGTGATGAATGGGCTGGAGGCGGCTCGCGAGATTACCCGCGTTGCTCCTGACGTGCAGATAGTGATGTTCACGATGCACACCAGTGAACAGCTTCGCAGGGATGCTGAAGCCGCAGGCATCAAAGATGTGATCTCCAAAGGGGATACCATCGAGGGTCACCTGCTGGCCTCGCTGAGAAACCTCCGCGCAGCCTAGGATAGTGCACATGGGGCAATGCCCCGCTTTCGCCGATCCCCATTCCATCCCATGCGATGTAAGGTTAGGCAATTCCATGAGCCGCAATCCCTTGCCTAGCGGGGGCTGCCATGATGCAAGGGATCCCCTTGGACTTCGCTCAAGGCAGGCGTTCGATTGCGCCGCTCAGGAGGACAGAAGGTTACTAACGTTCATTTCTGGTCGACCCAGCTGGGGGAATCGGCTTGGGTCGAAGGCAGGGTCCGGTTCCCGTCCTAGGTAATCCCCTTTCTTTCCTATACGTTGTAATATGGGCCATAACCCCCATGAGCCCCGTTCCCCCACGCGCGGACATGCCGGATGTTGCGCCTACGGTGCAGCAGGATGTGGCGCGCCTGGCGGCCTCTCCCGAGGTGCGCTCGGCTTACAACTGGCTGCGCACGCAGGAGCCGCAGCTGGCGCAGTGGCAGATGGAGATGGCGCGGATTCCAGCGCCTCCGTTTGGGGAGTCGGCGCGCGCGGCCTGGCTGGCGGAGCGCTTTCGCGAAGTGGGGCTCGATGATGTTCGCATCGACGATGTGGGCAACGTGTTTGGCGTGCATCCCGGATTTGGACAGCGCTATGTCGCTCTCAGCGCACATATCGACACTGTTTTTCCCGCGAACACACCATTGAATATCCGGCAGCAGGGCAGCCGGTTGTATGGGCCAGGGGTTTCCGACAACGGTGCAGGGGTGGCGGCGATGCTGGGGATTGCCTCGCTGCTGCGGGCGGTGCGGCTGCGGCATGCGCTGCCGTTCGTGTTTATCGGCAACGTGGGCGAAGAGGGTGAGGGCGACCTGCGCGGGATGCGGCATATTTTTTCTACGCCGCGCTGGAAGGATTCGACTGCTTACAGTGTGGTGCTCGACGGCGCTGGCGCGGACACGATTGTGGCTGAGGCTTTGGGAAGCCGGCGCTTTGAGGTGATCGTGCGGGGTCCGGGCGGGCATTCGTGGAGCGATTTCGGCGCGCCCAATCCTATTGTGATTCTGGCGCGTGCGGTCGATACGTTTACGGCTACGCCGGTACCAACAACCCCTAAGACCACTTTCAACATCGGAGTGATTCGCGGCGGGACTTCGGTGAATTCGATTCCGGAGTCGGCGAGCATGAAGGTGGATATCCGCTCGACCTCGATGACGGAGATGGAGCGGCTGGAACAGGCGCTGCGGCTGGCGCTGAATCGCGCCGTGGAAGATGAGACGCTGGCGGCCGAGATGCGGTCAGCGGTGCAGAAGCGGCCTTCGGGAGTGAATTGCGAAGTAGTGGCGATCGGCAACCGTCCGGCGGGAGAACTGGCGGCGGGAGCGCGGATCCTGCATGTGATTCGCGCGGTGGACACGCAGCTGAACAACGCAGCGCAGGTGCAGCGGGCGTCCACAGATGCGAATATTCCGCTATCGCTGGGCCTCGAGGCGATTGCGATCGGCGGCGGAGGCTCGGGCGGAGGCGCACATACCTTGCAGGAATGGTTCGATGGCAATGGACGCGAGCTGGGGTTGAAGCGGATCCTGCTGACGATGATGGCGCTGGCGGGTGCGGGGGTGGCGGAATGATGAGGACGTTCGCGACCTCGGGGCCTAAAGCCCTTTACAAGTGCGAGAGTCTTTTCGCAGCGCTGAAGCGCTGCGCCACCCGGAAGCTGCAGGCAGCATTGGAATCCCACTTCTCGCAAAGAACGCGAGAAATGGGGCACCCGGCTTTCCTGCTGGTGTTTATCGCCATCGTGTGCAGTGCGCAGGCTCCGGCGCCGAGTAATGTCCAGGCTCCGGCCCCGGGTAATGCGCCGACTTCGAAGCCGAGTAGTGAACCCGAGAAGACAGATACCCGGCCCCGAGCGGATGCGATCTACTTCCATGCCAATGTTTACACGGGTGTGCCTTCGAATACGGCGTTCAGTTCGATTCTGCGCGAGGAGGCCATTGCGGTGCGCGGCGAGCGCATTGAAGCCGTGGGCAAGAATTTAGACGTCCTGAAGCTGAAAGGGCCGCAGACGGAAGTTATCGATTTGGGCGGGCGTTTTGTCATGCCGGGATTCAACGATGCGCAGGTGCACCTGGCGGACGCTGGGCTGCAGAAGTTGAGTATCGATGTGACTGGGGTGAAGACGCTGGAGGAATTTCGCGAGCGCGTTAAGGCCGCGGTGGAGAAGGTCAAGCCCGACGAATGGGTTCTGGGCGGAGGCTGGGACGAGACGATCTGGCCGGTTCCGACTCTGCCCAGCCGATGGGATCTGGATCAGGTTTCAGACGGGCGTCCCGTATTTCTGGATCGCGTGGATGGGCACCTTGCCGTGGCCAATACGCGGGCGCTGCAGTTGGCCAAGATCACTGTGGCCAGCCGCGATCCCGAAGGCGGCAAGATTGACCGGGATGCGAATGGGCAGCCTACGGGGATTCTGCAGGGGACGGCGCAGCAAGCGGTGCGAGCGGCAATTCCGCAGCTGACACGCGAAGCGCGACGGCGGGCCATTGAAGCGGCACTCGCGGATCTGGCGGAGCACGGCGTGACCTCGGCGCAGGATTATTCGCCGGAATTCGAGAGTTTCCAGATTTATGAGGAACTTGAAAAGGATGGCAAGCTGACGGTGCGCATTTCCGAATGCTTGCCTTTTGACGATCTTGTCGATGAGTTGAAAGTTAAGCGAGGATTGCATCCGCAATCGGATTTGATGTTGCACACGGGGATGGTGAAGGGCTTCATCGATGGCTCGCTGGGCGGGCATACGGCGGCGCTGCTGGAACCGTATGAGGACGATCCGAAGCAGTCGGGCCTGACCCAGTATGAAGCTGCGAAGTTGAATGAAATGACGCAGGAGCGCGTGCTGGCGGGCTTCCAAATTGGGTTTCACGCGATTGGCGACAGGGCCGTCCAGATGGCGCTCGAGGCTTTTGCTGAGGCCGAGAAGGCGGCGAAGGAAGCCAAGGTAAAAGGCGCGAACGGCGGCGACGATTATCGCCTGCGCATTGAGGATGCGCAGGTCACCACACCCGCACAGTTTGCGCGTTTTAAGGAACTGAAGGTGATCGCCTCGGTGCAGCCTAGTCATCTGCTCACCGATATACGCTGGGAGCAAGACCGGTTGGGCCCGAAGCGGGCGGCGACTGCTTACGCGTGGGCGGCATTGGTGAACAAGGGTGTGACGCTGGCCTTCGGCACAGACTATCCGGTGGAACCGGTTTCGCCGTTCCGCGGGCTGTATGCGGCGGTTACACGGAAGAGCGAGAACGGCAAACAGGAATTTTTCCCGGAGCAGAAGCTGACCATGGATCAGGCAATTGCGGCTTACACCACTGGGTCGGCCTTTGCCGAATTCGAGGAGAAAGAAAAAGGCAAGCTGGCGCCGGGGATGCTGGCTGATTTTGTGGTGCTGGACCGCGACATCACGGCGGCGTCCGCGGAAAAGGAATTGGCGATCAAAGTTCTGCGGACCGTGGTGGGTGGGAAGACGGTGTACGAGGCGAAATGAGTTAAGGGACACTGTAAATTGCTGCCTGGTGGCGGGGGTTGCTGCCCAGTGTGCTGCGAGTGGTTGTTTTCTATTATCAACACTTTGCAGGAAGTTGTTTCTTCTCATCCCATAAAACGAAAAGCTGGATTCGTGCGTCTAATACCCCATGATCCGTACGGGGATCGCATACCCAACGGCGGTCTTGGAAGTGGGGGCTGAGGCTTTGGCAAACGGGTATAATTAGAGATTCATAGAGGATTCGGAGGGAAGCACGCATATGGATTCGCAGGCAATTTGGGTGCGTTTAAAGACGCACCGGTGGGTGTATTCGTTCAGCATTGTAGCTACGCTGGCACTCGGTATTTTGATTGGCACGGTGGTTTCATCGGGAGTGAAGGGCAAGGAGGGGCAGAAGGGCTCCGATGCGACTCCCCTATCGGTTCCCGCGCCGCAGCAGCTTTCCAATGCGTTTTCGCAAATCGCAAAACAGCTGGGGCCGAGCGTGGTGAACATCAACACAGAATCGACCATTAAGACGCAGCGCCGGCGGCGGGGCGGACAGAATCCCGATGACGAAGACAATGGCGGCGGTGGTGGGATGGATGACTTCTTTAATCATTTCTTTGGAGGCCCTGGCGGGCAGGGTGGTCCGGGTGGAGGCGACGGCTCGATTCGCGAGCGTTCGCTGGGTTCGGGCGTGATTGTGGATGCGAAGGGCTATATCGTGACTAACCGGCACGTGGTGGAGAAGGCGGACCGCATCCGGGTGCGCCTGCAGGATGACCCGCCAGGCGTGCAGCATGACGCCAAGGTGATCGGGGAAGACTCGGAAACAGATCTGGCGGTGATCAAGATTGACATGGACCGGCCAGTCCCTTCGGCGAAGCTGGGGAACTCCGACGGCATGGAGGTTGGCGACTGGGTACTCGCTATCGGCAGCCCGTTTGGGCAAGTTGGTACCGTGACGGCGGGTATAGTTTCCGCCAAGGGCCGGGATATCGTGCCGGGCCGCCAGTTCCAAACCTTCATTCAGACCGATGCGGCGATTAATCCCGGTAATTCGGGAGGGCCGCTGGTCAATATGAGTGGCGAAGTGATCGGCATCAACACGGCCATTCTGAGCGAGACCAACGCGTATGCGGGAGTGGGCTTTTCACTTCCTTCGAACACTGTGGTGCAGGTCTACAACCAGCTGATTGGACCCGACCATCGCGTGGCACGGGGGTCAATCGGAATTCAGTTTGATGCGGTCGAGAACCCTGCGATCAACCGCGTGTATGGTGCCGGAAGCGGCATCACGGTGGCTAGCGTTGTGGCCGGGAGCCCGGCGGATCAAGCGGGATTGAAAGTGGGAGACACGATCACGACGGTAGACGGAAAGAAAGTCACAAAGGGAACCGAGTTGGTGGCGGAGATTGCCGCGCGCAAGCCGGGAGCGAAAGTGCAACTCGGCTTCCTGCGCAACGGCAAGCTGCAGGAGACGACGGTAACCATTGCCGACCGCGCCAAACTGTTTGCCGCGCGATTGAACGAAGATGACAGCGGCAACGACGAAAGTACCCCCAAGCAGAGCAAGTTGGGGATCACGGTTCGCAAGCTGACACCGGAGATGGCCGACCGGCTGGATATTCCGTCCGGCAAGGGCGTCATCGTGCAGGACGTGAAGCCGGGGTCATTTGCCGAGGATGTCGGTTTGGGACGCGGCGACGTGATCCTGGAGATCAACAAGCAGGTCGTGAATAGCGAAGACGACTTTGCCCGGATGGAGTCGGGCATGAAGAGCGGCCAGGATGTGGTATTCCTGGTGCGCCCACGTGGTTCGTCGCGCCAGGATGGAACCGCATTTTTGGCGGGGACACTTCCGTAACCTGAAACCAGCCCAGCCGGAACTGGCATTGCCTCCTGCGATGGAGGATGATTAGAATGCCAGTTCCAGTTGGGTCTTTTTGTTGTTTGTGCGGCTAAATTATTACTTGACCTCTCGAGTGCGCCCGTTCCGAGCTTCGAGGGTTGGGTTGAAAAACATGCAGAAGCGTAATGCGGGAATGCGGAGATGGTTGGGCGCAGGCTGCGCTTTGGCGCTGGTTTGTGCCTGCGCATGGCCGCGACCGACCGTGGCACAGGCGGCTGATACTGCCGTGAAGCCTGCGTCGAATTCTGGCGCCGACAAGGCTGCGCCGACGGCAAAGTCAAAAACCGCTGTTGCCCACAAGAGCAACGCGAAGCGCTCAAGTTCGCACCGGAGCGGCAAGAGAAAGGTAACGGCGCGGGGACAGCAGAAGATCGATCCGCAGCGGGCGCAGGAGATCCAGGAGGCGCTGATTCGCGAGCATTACCTGGGCGGAGAAGCAGCTGGAACCTGGAACGAGTCCAGTGAAGATGCCATGCGGCGCTATCAGGCCGATCACGGCTGGCAATCGAAGACGGTGCCCGATGCGCGCGCATTGATCAGCCTGGGGCTGGGGCCGAGCCACGACCACCTGCTGAATCCGGAAAGCGCGATGACTACGGAGCCGGTTACGCATGCGGCGTCTTTGACCCCGGTGTCGCACAGCGCCGATCCGGGAACGCACATGAATACGACTCCGGCGACTCCTGTAGCGCCCGTCACGACTCCCCAGTCGGGACCGCAGTAGGCAGCAATTAGCATTTATCCTTCCAGCTTCTTCGTCTCAGCTCAAGAATCTACAAAGCAGGACCGCTTGGCTAAAAGCCAATTGCCGATTGCCCTTATGCGCCAGACGTCTTGCGGTAGCTTCCCAGCACTGGCCGGGGGAAATAGGGAAGGGGCTGCGATTGCAGGATGGCAGCCGGGTTCGCATCGACGAGGGCGTCAGCGACTTCGTCTCCACAGATTTCCGCGGCGGCATCGCGAGCGGTGGAGAGTACGGGGATTCGTTTCTCGGTATCGTGGGCATCCGTTGCCAGCACGTGCACGGCGTCGTGCTCGAACAGCCATCGGGCGGCGCGGCGCACGCGATCTCCCCAGAATCCGGTGAGCGCGGAGCCGGTCACCTGGATCACGCATCCTTGCTCTGCCCACTCCAGCACGAGCTGCGGGCTCTCGCGCAGAATCGGGTTGCGCTCGGGATGGGTGATGATTGCAGTGATGCCGCGGTCGCCGAGCTGTGTAAAACAATCCGTGGTCTGCTGGGGCACGCTGTAATTGCTCAGCTCGACCAGCATGTATTGCGTTCCGTCGATGGCGTAGCGGGCGGGATTGGCGAGGACATCCTGCATATTGTCGTAGGAAAGATGGAAGTCGCAGCCCAAGCTGAGCTTCAGCACATAGCCTATCTTTTGCTGCAATTGGGCAACCAGGCCCTGAAGATAGTCGCGGTCGTAGGGGTAGCGATCGTTGGCGTGTGGAGTGGCGACCTGGTGCGTGATGCCGTCGGCGGCGGCCATGCGGCACATGGCGACGGAGGTTTCCCAGGACTTGGAGCCGTCGTCTACTTCCGGAAGGATATGGGAATGAATGTCGATCACGATTGTAGGAACCCAGGCGCACGCTGCGGGTTGCGTCTTGGTTTGATTTAAGCAGATTCGCGGGGAAAGAGAAAGTGCAGCATCAAAAGCTTTTAACCGCGAAGGCCGCGAAGAACAGCCGCGAAGTCCGCGAAGCGGATCTAATTTTTCTTCGCGAGCTCTGCGGCTGTTCTTCGCGGTCTAGTGTCGAGCAGGATCAATAAAGATCGCCCCATTCTTCGGGACTGAATGCCGGAGAGACAATGTCTCCCTTGATTTCGATTTTGCCTTTGAAGAAGCCAAAAATATCGTCTTTTTCGTTTTCGACGGGGACGAGCTTGGCCACCGGCTTGCCCCGCTTGGTGATGACGACAGCCTGGCGCTTGGCCTGAACCTCATCCATGATGGCGAGACAGCGGGCTTTGAAGGCGCCGGCGGAAATGGTTCTGGTTTTCATTCTTACGCCTGAAGATCATGGTCATTCTACCGTGGTCATAAGTCTTTACCTGACACCCTTGGTTGCACCGCGCGCGCCGCTACCGTACAGAGCATTTCCAAAGGTAGAGGCATTTGATCGAGCGGGCCTTCATCGTCAATGTAGGGGATGGGGTCAACGTAGAGGACGGGTCACAGAGACAACCGTGCTCCGCCGTGATGGTTATGCGGGTTTGTGGGCGTCCCTGCTCGTCTGTTGACTGCGGTTCTTGCTCGACCGTTGCTGGCGCGGAAATTGCGGAGCAGCAGTCGTGCCCCTCAATTTGTTTGAACGCATACACAAGGATGTAGGAAACAGGGGAGCTACACATGCGGCACTCGAAATGCGATTGTGTGGCGCTGTCAAGGGCGGCTTGCAAGAGAACTGGATGGCCGCTCTCCAATGTCGCTTCTGTAGTCCCGTCTGGATGAACCTTAACAGCTATTTTGACTTCCCCGGAAATCTCTGCTTGCCGCGCCAGCGGCGGGTACGCGGGTTTGAGCAGGCTAACCAGAATGACATTGCCCTCCGACACATTCGGGTATGAGCCAGGCTTCGCTGCCTGTTGCGCAGAAACGCCCGCGCAGCAGAGTCCAGCTAGGTACAGGAGAAGGACAATCTTGACTTTGTGTTTCACGATACTTCGATCACCCGACGGAAATTACCCGTTTCCATATCTGTCTCGAATGAAGGCTGCAACTCCGGCATAAGCCTTGGTCAGCGTCTTTTCATCCGGCAGAAACACGATGCGGAAATGCTGTGTGCCGGGCTTTTGGCCGAAGCCGGAGCCGTGGACTACCATGACGTGCTTCTGGCGGATTAATTCCTTGACGAAGACTTCGTCGCTCTCGGGGATGTCGATGCGCGGGAAGGCGTAGAAGGCGCCGCGGGGGGCGACGCAGCTTACGCGCGGCGTGGTTTCGCACCATTTCTGGGTTAGGTCGCGGCGGGAGCGCAGTTTGCGCTGCACTTCGATGAGATGGTCTTGAGGTCCTTCGAGCGCGGGCTTGATGGCGTATTGCTCGGGATGGTTGGCGCAGAGGCGGGCGCGCAGCAGGCGGTGGATGCCTTCGGTATATGGCTTTATCGCTGCTGCGTCGCCGGAGGCGATGCCCCAGCCGATGCGCCATCCGGGAACCAGGTAGTTCTTCGACATTCCTCCGAAAGTGATGCAGGGCACGTCGGGCGCGACGGCGGCGAAGGCGATGTGTGAAGTGGCTTCTCCGTTCGAATCGGGCAGAATCAGCTTGTCATAGATTTCGTCGGCGAAGACTACAAGATTGTGGCGGCGCGCTATTTCTGCGATCTGTTCGAGCATTTGCCGCGAACACAGCGATCCCGTGGGATTATTTGGGTTGATGAGCACTATGCCACGGGTGCGCGGTGTCAGCTTGCGTTCGATATCGACGAGTTCGGGCTGCCAGGCGTCATCTTCATTCAGGTCGTAGGCGTTTAGCGCGATGCCCAGCTTGCACAGAACGGCTGAGTAGAGCGGATAGTCGGGCTTCGGGGTGAGAATGTCCTCGCCGGGATTGACCAGGGCGCTGATGCAGAGGTCGACCGTCTCACTCACACCGGAGGTGACGAAGACATCCTGCGCGGTGGTAATGCCCTTGCGTCCAGCCTCGCGGCGAATTGCTTCGAGCGCTTCTGGAATGCCAGGAGATGGGGCGTAGCCGTTCTTGCCGTCACGCATGGCCTTGTAGGCGGCTTCGATGATGTGGGGAGGAGTCTGGAAATCGAAGTTGAGCGGATCGCCGACATTCAGCGGCAGAACTTTGTGTCCCTGCTTTATGACTTCGTCGGCCACGCAGGCCAGGTCGCGAATGGCGTAGCGGACGTTCTCCAGACGCTTGGCGGGGGAGATCTCGCGGGCCTGGGTAACGGGCATGAAGGAATTCTACCCGCAGAAGACGCCGAGCATGCAGAGAATTCTGGTTGTGGGCGAGGTCAGTGAGGGGTAAAGCTGAGAGAAACATCCTCGGTTGTTTGCGACGCGGCGGGGGAGTATTTCCACTTCTTGACAGCCGCGGCTGCATTTTCGGCGAGGATAGGATTGCCCCCTAGAATTTCGACGTTGGTGACTGCGCCATTCGGGAGGACGGTCGCTTTCAGGCGGACCACGCCGCCCACTTGCGCCCGCCGCAGGATATCGGGGTAATCGGGCTTTGTAATGACAATTACTTTACGTTCGGACTTCGCAGCTTTTTGGGCCAGCGAGGCGGGAACGAAGGCGGTTATCAGGCAGAGTGCCAGCATCAGAGTCGCGGAAGCGAATCTTCCTGGATTGCTCTTCCTGAATTCGGACAGCAGATGGTTGTGAAGCATGAGACCCATCACCAAGCTTGAACCCCAGCCATGACGGTAGGGCCTGCAAGTACCGCGGGCAAGATTACCAAGGTACCCGCCGAAATCAGTGGTCAGTGGTCAGTGACCAGTGGCCCGTAACATCGCTCGACAATTAGAACTCGTCACCGATCACGGCCGCCGTTTTAGTCTGCTCGGTCGATCTGGGCCTTCTGCAGCTTGTCGGAGTAATCGACGTAGACGGATTTCCACTCGGTGTAGAAGTCGATGGCGCCGATACCGCCTTCGCGGTGACCGTTGCCGGTCGCTTTTGTTCCTCCAAAAGGAAGATGCACTTCGGCGCCGATGGTCGGGGCGTTGATGTAGGTGATGCCGGCGTAGAGGTCGCGGATAGCGGCGAAGGCCTTGTTCACGTCTTTGGTATAGAGCGCGGACGAGAGTCCGTACTCGATGCCGTTGGCGATTTCGATGGCGTCTTCGAGGTCATCGCAGGGGATGATGGAAACGACGGGGCCGAAGATTTCTTCCTGCGCGATGCGCATTTTGGGGTCGACGTCGGAGAAGACGGTCGGCTCCATGAACCAGCCGTATTGGTAGTCGCCTTTGTCGAGACGATTGCCGCCGCAGAGCAGCTTTGCGCCTTCGTTCTTGCCGATTTCGACGTAGCTGAGGTCGGTCTGGAGTTGCTTTTCGTTGATGGCTGGACCCATCTCGGTGGTTTCGTCGAGGCCGTTGCCGACTTTGAGTTTCTTGGCGCGAGCGACGTAACGCTCGATGAATTCACGGTAGACGCCTTTCTGCACGATGATCCGACTGGTTGCCGTGCAGCGCTGGCCGCTGGTGCCGAATCCGCCCCATAGGCCGCCCTCGATGGCGAGGTCGAGGTTGGCGTCGTCGAGCACGATCATGGGATTCTTGCCGCCGAGTTCGAGCGAACAGTGTTTGAAACTCTTGGCTGCGATGCCGCCGATGATGCGACCGACTGCGGAAGATCCGGTGAGCGAGACGGCGCGCACGTCGGGGTGCTCGGCGAGCGGTGTGCCTACGTCGGCACCGAAGCCGGCGACGACGTTGATTACTCCCTTGGGCAAGCCGGCGTCACTCAGGGCGCGAACCAGGTTGAAGGTGGAGAGTGGAGTATCCTGCGCGGGCTTGATGACGCAGGTGTTGCCGCAGACGATGGCGGGCAGGAGCTTCCAGGATGAGATCGCCATCGGGAAATTCCAGGGCGTGATCATGCCGCAGATGCCGATGGGCTGGCGTACGGCCATGGCGAACTTGTTGGGCATCTCAGAGGGGACGGTGGGGCCGAAGAGGCGGCGGCCTTCACCGGCGTTGTAGTAGGCGGCGTCGATAGCTTCCTGCACGTCGCCGCGGGTTTCGGCGAGGACCTTACCCATTTCGCGAGTCATTTCGCGGGCGTACTCTTCTTTGCGTTCGATGAGGATTTCGGCGCCGCGGAAGACGATCTCGGCGCGACGCGGGGCAGGGACCAGGCGCCATTTGGCGAAGGCGCGCTTGGCGGCTTCTACGGCGGCGTCTACGTCAGCCTTGGCAGACTTCTGGAAGATGCCGACTACGTCGCGGGTGTCGGCGGGATTGCGGTCCTCGAAAGTTTCTGCGGTCGAGGATTCGACCCACTCGCCGTCGATGAAGTTCTTGAATACCTTGGTCGGGTTGTAGCCCAGGATCGCGGGGGAAGCCAGGGTGTCGGTGGCCATGATTGCTCCTTATGAATGCCTGGATATTGATGCTACAGCGGGTGGGGAAGGTGCGGCAAGGGAACTGCTGGTCCGTAACGCACTGCTTAAGCCATCTCTTCGCGATCCCGCTCTCGTTGGGCTACGGCGATGGCGGCGGAAGAAAGTCAAGGTCAAAAGCTAAGGTCAAGGGCAGCGGGCGGGGGGCGTCCGCTCAACACGAGCCAAACGAAGGTAACGTTGCCGGGAGATTACCCATTTTTTGCGGTTACGGGCTTGTGGTAACTTTGAACTACCGCTTATTCCATAGGCTTCAAGAAGGTTTTTAGGTTCACGTGTCTTCGTCGACTCGCAAACCGGGCATCCACGTGGCGTGGAAAACGGTCACGTATCGCAGCGTGGCGCTGCTGATCCTGGCTGGGGCCGCGATATTTTTTGTCGCGGTACGCTTTACCTTCCCGCAGTTTACAGATAGCGGCATCAAGGCGGCCAGCGGTTTCGCCAGCCGGGCTTTGGAGCGCGTGGCGGGCATGGCTCCGGCGGCGGGGAGTGGCATTTCGACCGCGCAACAGGCGCACTTTACCGCGCTCGATGGTACGGTTCGGGTGAAGAAGGGCAACGGCAATAGCTGGGTGGCGGCGGATTACAACATCCCCCTGGAAAAGGGCGATGTGGTACAGACTGCCTCGGAAGGTATGGCGAAGGTGGTGTTTAACGATGGCACCAGCTATACCGTGAAACAGGATTCGCTGATTGTAATTGAGGAGAACTCGGCCAACGATCAGCAGCAGACGAACGTGGCCGTGGCGGTGAGCACTGGAACTGTGGATCTTTCGACTGCGACTTATTCCCAGGGATCGAAGTCGCAGGTGATTGTGGCGGGAGCGACCGCTTCCCTGGCTCCGGAATCCACGGCGCAGGTGCACAACGATCCCAAGTCGGATCAGCACGAAATCCTGATGAAGAAGGGCAACGGAGAAGTCACGCGCAACGGGGAGACGGTGCAGTTGGCCAACTGGGAAAAAGTGAGCTTCCAGGCGGCAGAAACGCACATGGAGAAGGCGAAAGGGACGGGGCCGCCGACGCCGATTTCTCCCGCGAACATGGCGCCAATCTTCACTTCCGGAGAGGCGACCAAGGATGTGGAGTTCTCGTGGACGGCGATGGCGAATGCGGTGGGATACCGGCTGCGAATCTCGAGGAACCCGTATTTTTCGTCCACCCTGGTTGACAAGAAAGTAAACACGGCGGATGTTACGGTTACAAGCTTGGGCGAAGGAGCGTACTACTGGGTGGTACAGTCGTACGAAGCGTCGGGGAAGGAATCGGTGGAGAGCGAGAAGAACCGCTTCACCATCATTGCCAAGGGCAAGCAGACGGAGGCCATTGATCTGGAACTGGACCCCTTCATTCAGCATGGGCACGTCATTGAAGTGACGGGGAAGACGCAGATCGGGGCACGAGTGATGGTGAATGGGCGGGAGGTCCCGATGGTATCGACCGATGGGACGTTCCATTACTTCACACCGCCGCTGACGACGGGCGAAGCCGTGATTACGGTGACGGCACAGACAGCTCAGGGCGGAGTGAATACGCAGCAGAAGAAGATCATTATTCAGTAGGGTTGGGGTTCTGGCCAAGAGTACGAGGAACCTTCGGTCCCGGCAGGGTTGCGGAGACTCTCATAGACTACAGAGAGGATGCCGCAGCGCCGGATGGCGTAAATCGGGTTCGCCCGGCAACAATGCGATCAATGTGGATCGCGAGAAGAGCTTCGTCAATGTCAAAGAACGGATTTCATTCATCCCATTCACACAACCTCAGGTCCCTGTTCAGCTTGTTCTCAAGCGACCTGGCCATCGATCTGGGCACGGCCAACACTCTGGTCTACGCGCGCGGCAAGGGCATAGTGGTCAACGAGCCCTCGATTGTCGCGATCAACAAGAACACGGGCGAAGTGGAAGCCGTGGGCAAAGAGGCAAAAGAGATGCTCGGCCGGACGCCGGGCAACATCGTGGCCATTAAACCCATGAAGGACGGCGTGATTGCCGACTTCAAGGTCACGGAGAAAATGCTGAACTACTTCATCCAGAAGGCACACAACCGGAAGATGCTGGTGCATCCGCGCATCGTGATCGGAGTGCCGTCGGAAATTACGCAGGTGGAAAAGCGCGCGGTTATGGACTCGGCATATCGCGCCAAGGCGAGTGAAGTGCATCTGGTGGAGCAGGCCATGGTGGCGGCGATTGGAGCCGGGCTGCCGATTACGGAACCGAGCGGCAACATGGTGGTGGACATTGGCGGAGGCACGACCGACATCGCGGTGATTTCTTTGAGCGGCATCGTGTATTCGCGTTCGGTGCGGATGGCCGGGAACCAGATGGATGAAGCCATCATGAATTATCTGAAGCGGAAATATAACCTGCTGATCGGCGAACGCACTGCTGAACAAATCAAGATGGAGATTGGCTCGGCGCACCAGCTCGACAAGCCGATGACCATGGAGATCAAGGGGCGCAACCTGATCGAGGGCGTGCCGAAAACCATTACGGTAGATGACGGCGAGATCCGCGAAGCGTTGAGCGAATGTGTTTCGACGATCATGAATGCGATTCGCGTGGCTCTGGAGCGCACGCCTCCCGAGCTTTCGGCCGACATCAGCGACCGCGGCATTGTGCTGACCGGAGGTGGTGCGCTGCTTAAGAATCTGGATAAGCGCATCCGCGAAGAAACCGGGCTGCCGGTGTCGATTGCTGACGATCCGCTGTGCAGCGTGGTGCTGGGCACGGGCAAGATGCTCTCGGACTTCAAGCTGCTGCGGAAGATTTCGATCGAGTAGAAAAGCAGGGGTCAGAGGCTAGGGATCAGGGGCCAGCAAAACCGAAAACAGCGGCCCTGACCCCTGATCCCTAATCCCTGACCCCTGAATTATGGAATCCATGCTTGGCCGTTACCGCAACCTGACGATTCTGGTGGGAGTGTTGTTTCTGCAGGTGCTGGGGCTGGCGGTGCAGGTGAAGCGCGGCGCCGATGCTGCGGATACTCGTCTGATCCGCGTCTGGGCAGTTGACTTGATTACTCCTTTCGAGCGCGGGCTGGTCTGGGTGCAGAACGGCGGCCGCAATGTCCTGCACGATTATTTCTTCCTGCGCGGAGTGCGGGCCGAGAACCGCGAACTCAAAGATCAGATCGAGAAGCTGAAGCTGGAGCAGGCGCGGCTGAGTGAAGACGCCATCCAGGCGCAACGGTTGCAGTCTCTGCTGGCGTTTAAGGAACAGCTCATCTCGAAGACGGTGGCGGCGCAGGTGGTCGGATCGAGCGGCAGCGATCTCTCCCGGTCCATCTATATCGACAAAGGCGAAAACGCTGGGCTGAAGCCGGACATGGCGGTGATTACGGCGGGCGGCATCGTGGGGAAGGTGTGGCTTGTGTATCCTTCGACTTCGCTGGTGCTGATGATCAACGATCAGAGCAGCGGAGTGGGCGTATTTCTGGAGAAGTCGCGGTTACAGGGTGTGCTGCGCGGAACTCCCAATGGCGAGTTGATTCTGGAACGAGTGATGAATGATGAGCAGGTCGCTCCGGGAGAGGCCGTTTTGAGCAGCGGAGGCGACCAGATCTTTCCCAAAGGATTGCCAGTGGGCACGGTGAGCAAGGTAGGTCCGGGGAGAGAGATGTTTCTGAGCGTGAAGGTGAATCCGGCGGCTGACCTGAGCCGACTGGAGGAAGTGCTGGTCGTAACTGAAAAGCAAGAACGGGAACCGATTGCGGAAAGTGGCACGAAGGTTCGGGCGGCGGATATTCTGGCGCGACGGCTGCCTTCCGTGCCGGATAAGCCGGCGGCGGTTGCGGGTGGGGCGGGAAATGTCCCTGCAAAGTCGCAGCCCAACAGCGCGGATAAGCCAGCGAACGCTTCCGCGACGAAGTTGGCGGGCAAGGCCGCGGCTGGGTCTTCGGCGGCGGGCAGCGCGAGTGCGGCCGGGCAGCCGTCTACCGGCGAGGTTGTGAAAAAAGTTGTGCCGAAGCCGGCTTCCGGCGATTCCGACACGAATGGTGCTACTGGGAGTGAGGCCTTGACCGGCACTACGAGCAATGCTTCGAACGGTACTGCAGGCGTCGCTGCGAATTCTCCGGCGAAACCGGCAACAGCGCAGCCCAAGCCCCCGGCACCCCAACCCGCTCCGCAAAAAGCTCCGCCACCTGCCACAAATGAAGATAGTCCCCACTAGCGTGCCCATCACTTACACATCTGAGGAGCAGATTGAGGTTTACCGGTTCAGCATTCCGGTGACCGTGGGTGTGCCGCTGCTGGCGCTGTTCCTGCAGGCGTTTCTGCCGAGGAGGATTCCCTACTTTTCCTACCTCGACCTGCCTTTGCTGGTAACGATTTTCTTTGGCATGGCGCGGCGCAACCCGATTTCCGGGCTGCTGACGGGAGCAGCGATCGGACTGGTGCAAGACATGATGGGGCCCTATCCGATTGGAATCTATGGGATCGCCAAGACGGTGGTGGGGTATCTGGCGTCGTCTTTGGGCGTCAAGCTGGACGTAGAGAATGCCGGGACGCGCCTGCTGGTGACGCTTGGCTTTTATCTGATTCACGCCGCTGTCTATTTCACTGTGGCGCGGGGCATGGTTAACTTAACCCTGAACTGGAGCTGGAGCCGGGGAATTCTGGCCGGACTGGCGAACGCCGTGGTGGGCGTGGCGTTGTACTTTGTGCTGGATAAGTTCAAGCAGAGGACTTGAAGCAGTGGTCAGTGGCCAGTGGCCAGTTACATCTGCGCCGGCTGTGACTTCCGTTACTCACTCGACAATCCCGCGGCTTCGATCCGCATTACAATGAACTTTAGGACTCCTTTACATTTACATTCGATCTTGCGAGGCTGTGACTTGTTGCGAACCGGACCGATCTGTCAGGCGGTCTGGCTGGCCACTGGGCACTGGCCACTGATTTATGTTCAGCCGTGACGACAAAATATCTGCCATACGCCTGACGGCAGCGCAGTACCTAATCCTGGGCATTTTCCTGGTTTTGGCTTACGGGCTGTGGAAGCTGCAGGTGATGGAGAGCGGTCACTACGCCTCGGCGGCGGAAAAAAACCGCATTCGCAACGTGCCGATTCTCGCGCCCCGGGGCAAGATTCTGGACCGCGAAGGGCGCGTCATCGTGGACAACTATCCATCTTCCACAGCGCTGCTGCTGCGCGACTCAGCCCGGGACCTGAATGCTGACGTGGACCTGATTGCCCAAGGCTTGCACCTGGATGCGAACGAAGTGCGTACGAAGATCCGGCACTTCGCCGCCATGCCGCAGTACCAGCCGATCTTATTGAAAGAAGACATTACTCCGGATGACCTGGCGTTCATTGATGCGCATCGCAACGAATTGCCGGAACTGGATACCATTACCGCGCACCGGCGCCTGTATCCGCGCAACGGGTTCATGGCGCACTTGATCGGCTACGTGGGCGAAGTGACGGAAGACATGCTGAACCAACCGCAGTTCGAGCTCTATAGCCCGGGCGATGTGGTGGGAGTCTCAGGTGTGGAGCGGCAATACAACACCACGTTGATGGGTACCAATGGAGCGCGACGGGCGCTGGTGAACAGCCATGGCCGCGAAGTGGGATTGCTGGGAGAAACGGATGCGATTCCCGGACAACAGTTGAAGCTGACACTGGATATCGATCTCCAGATCGCCGCCGAGGAAGCGTTGGAAGGGAAGAACGGAGCGATTGTGGCCATGGACCCGCGGACCGGGGAAATCCTGGCGATGGTGAGCCGGCCGACTTTCGATCCCAATGATTTTGCGGTGCGGGTGTCGCGCGATCAATGGAACGAACTGGTGAACGACCCGGACAAACCACTGTTAAACAAGGCAATTCAGGCGCAGTTGGCGCCGGGGTCGACGTTCAAAATCATCATGGCTACGGCAGGCTGGCAGGAGGGAATTGCACAGACGCTCCACGTGAACTGCACCGGCGGCGCGGAGTTTTACGGACGACGGTTTGGCTGCTGGGTGAAGAGCGGCCATGGCGAGGTCACTCTGGAGAAAGCCATCTACCAGTCTTGCGACGTATTCTTCTACACGCTGGCGGAAAAGCTGGGCATCGACCGCATAGCCAGATACGCAACCGCTCTGGGCCTGGGACAAAAAACCGGCATCGACCTGCCTAACGAAGTGAGCGGTGTGATGCCGTCGGAGGAGTGGAAGATCCGCAACTTCAAACAGAAGTGGTTTGCCGGAGAGACGATTTCGGTCGGGATCGGACAGGGTGCGGTCGCAATTACACCAGTGCAATTGACGCGTGCCATTGCGGCGATCTCGATGGGCGGACGCATGGTTGTGCCCCACGTGGTCGACCCGGCGGGGCTTCCCAGCGGATATGTTGAGACGAGTCATGTTACTGAGACGAGAAACATTCCGATCGACCCGGTGGGGTGGAACTTTATTACCGACGCGATGTCGCGAGTTCTGCTGCCGGAAGGCACAGCGCCCTCGGCTCATGTTCCCGGCATTGACATTGCAGGAAAGACGGGATCGGCACAGATTGTCTCGCTGGCGACGCGGGCGAAATTCAAGAACAGTGACGATCTGGCTCAGAATGGTTGGTTCGTGGGATTCACGCCGCGGCGCAATCCGGACGTCATCGTCTGCGTGCTGTTCCAAGGGGGCGAGCATGGGAGACTCGCGGCGCGTGTGGCGACCCAGGTGATCAAGGCTTACGTCGACAAGCAGCATCGCACGCCACAGAAGATGGTGGAGAAACCGAAGGGCGATGGCAAGGTAGATATGGGAGCGCTATGGACTGCACCCAACGGCGACAAACTGGAAGGCGGACGTTTTGTTTTTGATTTGCCGAAGAAGCCGCTGGTCGCGGCGGCCGCAGCGCCGGGACTGCAGTGAATGCCTTGTTGAGCCTGCGATTGCGATGAGCGGTAAGGGGTCCTTCGACTCCGCATGCTGCTTCGCTTCGCGAACCAGCATGTTCCGCTCAGGATGACAGGGTGAAAAAGGGTGACAAGACTGAGAACTGGGAACTGAGAACCGAGAACTGATGTCACGCTACGTTTCATTTCGCGATTTTGACTGGTTGCTGCTGGTCTTTGTGTTGATGATCTGCGGGCTCGGGGTCATGGAGATCCACAGTGCCACGATGCACACCAAGTTTGCCGGCTCGCACCTCCGGCAGGTTTATTGGATTCTGGGCGGTGTGGGGGCGATGTTTCTGATCAGCGCAGTCAATTACCAGGTGCTGCTGGAGCGGATCCACTGGTTTTACGTTGCGGCGGTTGCCTCCCTGGTGGCAGTGTTGCTGTTCGGGCAAAAGTTTCTCGGGGCGAAGCGCTGGATCAAAATGCCGGGAGGGAATCACTTTCAGCCGTCCGAATGGGTGAAGCTGATCCTCATATTGGCGATAGCGAAGTTTTTCGCCGACCTGCGGCACCGCGAACTTTCATGGCCGGACTTCATGAAGGCTGGGGCCATCGTCGTGATTCCGATGCTGCTGGTCATGAAGCAGCCCGATCTTGGAACAGCCCTGACGTATGTGCCCATCGCCGTGATGGGAGTGTTTCTGGGTGGGTTGCAGTGGAAGCAGGGATTAGCCGTAGCTGTGCTCGCTGGGGTTGCGGTGGTAGCGGTGTTTTTTATCCCTCAGGTTCACGTTTTGAAGTCTTTCCAGAAGCAGCGACTTACAAGTTTCCAGCACCCGGAAGACGATCCGCAGGGCTCGGGGTACCAAGTTGAGCAATCCAAGATTGCGGTGGGTTCGGGGGGGCTGTGGGGCGGGAAAGGCTCGCAGACACACGGTGCTTTCTTACCTGTCCCACAAACGGATTTTATTTTTGCGGCGTTTGCCGAGGAGCATGGATTCGTGGGCGCGCTTGGGGTTCTGCTGTTATACTTCATAGTGCTGATGCGTTTGACCCAGAACGCGCAAACCGCGCCCGACCGCGCAGGCACGTTCGTGGTGATGGGTGTGGTGGCTGTGCTTAGCTTCCATGTCCTGGTCAACGTCGGCATGGTGGTCGGTTTTATGCCGGTCACCGGAATACCTTTGCCGCTAATGAGTTACGGCGGGTCTTCTGTGTTGTTCATGTTCCTGGCGCTGGGCATGGTGATGAACGTTCGAATGCGCCGCTTTGTGAATTAGCTGGGTGGAGGAACTTAAGAGAGCCAGCTGGATGAACAGGCTTGATAAGCCAGGTTCATGATTTGAGATAGGAATAACGGCAGGGAGCAGTCGCTGCGCCAAAGAGGCGCAGCCCCAAAAATATCGATCGCCCTCGCGTAAAGGGGGCATTTCACCGGCTAGACGAGCAGTAGAAGGCCGGGCAGGATTGAAGCTATAACGCTGCTGGCAGGGAAACGGCCCCCCGACCGGAAACGGTCTGAGAGTGCGGTCACAAACCCGGCAGACGTAAAGCGAACAGTGCAAAAGATACCCAAGCTTGTGCAGCGGATTCGGTTAGGGAGAAACCTCCCCAGCCCCAGCCGTCCCCCATGCGGGGCCCGTGTCGCGTCGCTCGATCCTCCCGCTTCCTTCCTCGATTCTGCCCCGGTGAAGCCCGTTCGACTTTCCTAAAATGAGTCAGGGCGGGACCGGAGTATCAATGAACAAAGAGTTATTTGTATCTTCCACACCGCACGAGACCAAGGTGGGGCTGGTGGAAGACGATCTGCTCGCGGAAATCTACCTCGAGCGCGAAAATGAATACACCCTGGCGGGGTCCATTTACAAAGGACGCGTGACCCGGGTGCTGCCTGGAATGCAATCTGCTTTCGTTGACATCGGCCTGGAGCGCGATGCCTTCCTTTACGTTTCCGACTTTATGGAGTTGGAGGAGCACGACGAGGATTTGACCGACGTCGTGCCGGCAAATCGCGGGGTGCAGGATCTGCGGCCGCCAGCGGGACAGGCGTCCACGCATCAAGGAGGGGAAGAGCAGGGCGAAAATCTGGTTTCGACAGACGCTGGAGAAGGCCAACCCGTTTCTGAGCAAGCTTCAGTGCCGGGGGAACAGGATGCCGGAGTCCGGCATGCTGCGCCTGCGGGCGTGGGGCAAGAGTCTTTGGATGGCGGAGGCCGGGACGGCGCGGACCGTGAGCGCGGAGGCTTCAGGGGACGCCGCCGTCGTCGTGGCGGACGAGGTGATGGACGCGGCGATGGCCGAAACGAGGGACGAGGCGAAGCGCGAAACGAAGTCCGAAACGATGGGCGCGAGCGCAGCTCGGAGCCGCGCTTTGGCCGGCCTTCGATGGAGAGTACTCCCACCCCGGTTGCTCCTCGTGCGCAGGAATCAGGCAGGTCTCAGCAGTTCGGACCGCCGGCGGGATATCAGCCGATCCTGCTTCCGGGAGAATCGATCTCCAAATACCGCGGATTGACCCAAGCGTCTGCGGCGCAGGAGCGGCGCTCAGCGGGTACCGAGATGGGAACGAGCTTTACTTCTCCTACGTCGGTCACAGCGCCCGCGGCGCCTGTGGCTGCAACTTTTCCGGATGATGAACCCATCTTCGCTAGTAATAGTGCGAATGCGAGTGCGTCGCCGGTTGCTGAAGCGCCGGTTGCTGAAAGGCCGATTGCTGAAAGGATAGATAAGCGGCTCGACGATTCACGGCACCTGCAAGAACACACCGGGGCGGTAGCGAGTTCGGCCGCGTCAACTTCGGTCGACTGGAACCGCGAATTTCGCCGGCAAGAACTGGCGAGCGCGGCTGCTTCGACTGGGGCCAGCGATGCTGCTCAGATCACCGAGGAGTTTGTCGAGGAAGACGACGAGATGGTCACTCGACCCGAGCATTCAGATCGGCCTGTGTCTCCGATTCATGAGCCGGCAGCGCCGGGGTTTGCGGCGCCGGTTTTCGCGACTCCGGGGACTCTGGAGGAAGAAACCATCGAAGAAGACGAAGCAGACACCGTCCGTTACGAAGAATCGTCCGATGAAGGCTATGACGAATTTGAGGAAGAGACTCGGGCGGCCGGTCAGCCGGGCTCGGAGATTGGACGCGAGATTTCCGACGTCCGGGAGACCGTGGATGAAATCCACATGTCGTCCTTAGCGGATGCCGGGGTCGCGCCACCCGCGGAAGGTAGTGCGGCGGAGAGTGAGGAAGACACCGAGGAACTGGAACTGGAAGAGGCGCAGGCCGAAGCCGAGGCTTTGCTCGACGCCGAAGCGCGCGGGACCGGCGCAGTCGATGCCCGGGCCGAGGTTCGGGCTCCGGCGGGGACGGCTGGTTACACGCAGCGGGCGCCGCGGCCGCGTCCTGGATTCGACCGGCAGCGCGGCGGCGGACGCCGTGGTGGCGGGCGCCGTTTCCCGCGCCGTGAGGCGCATGAGGTTCCGAAGATCAGCGATTTGCTGAAGGAAGGCCAGGAAATCCTGGTGCAGATTGCCAAGGAGCCGATCGGCAAGAAAGGCGCGCGCATTACCAGCCACATCGCTCTGCCGGGGCGGTTTCTGGTCTACATGCCGACAGTGAACCATACCGGAGTTTCGCGCAAGATCGCGTCCGACGAGGAGCGGCAGCGGCTGAAGCGCATCGTGATGAGCGAGCGCGATAACGGGCACGGCGGCTTCATTGTTCGCACCGCGGCGCAGAACGCGGGTGAAGACGAACTGCGGGCGGACATTCGTTTCTTGAAGGGCCTGTGGAATGACATCAAGACACGCTCGGAGGCTTCGAAGCCGCCGGCGTTGATCTACCACGATCTCAATGTGGTCGAGCGCGTGCTGCGCGATCAGGTCACTTCTGACTTCTCCGTGATCTGGGTCGATACCGAACCGGAGTACGAGCGCATCTTGCGCTTCTTCAATCGCTTCCAGCCGGGGCTGGTGAAGCGGGTGAAGCTCTTTACGAAGGAAACTCCGCTGTTCGAGCAGTTCGGCCTGAAAGAAGAGATGGACAAGGCGCTCAAGTCGAAAGTCTGGCTCAAGAGCGGCGGCTACATCGTCATCAACCAGACCGAGGCGCTGGTGGCGATCGATATCAATACCGGCAAATACGTGGGCAAGACCTCGCGCCTCGAAGACACGATCGTCAAAACCAACGTGGACGCGATCAAGGAGATTGTGCGGCAGATTCGGCTGCGCGATCTGGGCGGCATCATCATCATCGACTTCATCGATATGGATGAGCGCCGCAACCGGCAGCGCGTGATGCAGGCTCTGGAAGAGGAACTCCGGCACGATCGAGCACCATCGAAGGTGCTGCAGTTTAACGATTTCGGCCTGGTCGCCATCACTCGCAAGCGAGTGAAGCAATCTCTCGAACGCACCATCGGCGCGCCTTGTCCCTATTGTCAATCGACCGGCTACGTGAAGTCGCTGACCACGGTGGCGAACGAGATTTACGTGGAGATGCGCAAGATCGCCAAGCATCTGGAGCACGAAGACGTGATGCTGCGAGTGAATCCCGATGTGGCCAAGGAATTGAAAGCCAACAACGGCCGCCTGCTGAACGAGATGGAAGAGCTGACCAAGAGGACCATCATCGTGAAGAGCGATCCCGCGCTGCACCAGGAGCAGTTCGATATCAACTGAGATATGTTCGTAGACTGGTCGGGAAGGGCACGGCTTTAGCCGTGCCCAGCCAGAGCCAATAAGGACGCCGGCTCCAGCCCGGAGGGGTCTCTACTGACCCTCAGTCGTTTTCAATGCCGACTCTGAACAAGGAACCAACTTCTTCGGATAGCTAACTTCAACGTCCCTCCGCCTCTTTCCGTTTTCGTCGACGACCCATAGTTCCCAGCGGTGATCAATTTCGGGTTTGGCATGAAGATCGATTTCTACTTCATAAAAGTTACTCATCAAATCGGAGAGGTGCCTTAGCGACGTGTTCACCTTACGGTCGTTCGCTGTTTGATCAGCCCAGGCTCTAACTGTTGAGCCACCTGTCATTTCCGTTAAATGCGCAAGGTCGTCGGCTCCCCCAGTCTCCTCTTTCGTCATGAAGTACCGGTTCGACAATATAAGAGAGAACAGGCGGATACCTCTTGCCAGGAGAATGTGCTCCACGTCCTTTTCCTGATGCTTGCTGTGGTTGTCTCCGCCGTCGCTTATAAGGTAAATGGCGTCCCCGAGCTGCGGTGCATGGAACAGATCCGCAGCATACGCAACAGAATCGAACAGTGTGGTCCGGTCTTTCCTGCTGGTCAAACCCGCTATCTTTTGCAAAATTTCGTTCGGCGGGCGGTCAAAACCGAGAGTGTCAACTATGTGATCCGAAAACAATACCAGGGCGACGTGAGGTGTTGCAGAAGCGGATGTCAAGTTCACCGCCAGAGATCGCGCCACCTCCAAATCGAGACTGGACCAATTCATGCTGGCGCTCACGTCCAGCAAAAGCAGCGCTCGCACCGGTGTTGTCTGTACAATACTCGACAGGATTTGGACGGACTGTCCGCGGAGTACTGCCCGAAACGATTTAGGCTGCAGCCCGTCAACAAACCTACCCTCGCGATCTCGAACGTTGATAGCGACGCGCGCCTGCAGGCAGCTGTCTTTGTTCTGCGCCTGAGCAGAGCACAGGGGAACAAGAAGAACGGTCAACAGTGCAGCTTTGTTGCCCAAGGAATACATTGAGTGATTCTCCGGCGGCTGTAGCGTAACACAGCAGTCGCCGACGAGAAGATTGAGTTTGATCTGCCGGGAAGGTAGAAGAAAAACCAACCTTGCGGATTCTGAGAACTGAGAACTGCCTCTAGCTGCCGGGATGGGCTAAAGCCCTCACGGCCAGATCAGAGCGGTCGCGGAGCTTCTGCACGGTTTCGCGGATGGCTTTGGCCGACGCTGCGTCCTTGCTTTCGGCCGTCTTGGCGATGCTGGCGGCTTCTTCGGCGGTGGTGCTGGCGATGTCGAGCAACACTACCAGCGCGTCGGCGTGGAGCTTCCACAGCGAGGACATGCTCTGGCTGCGTTTGAGTTCTTCGAGTTCGGTGTTGATGCGGGCCACGCAGGAAACCAGGCGGATCAACGTCCGGGCGACATCGGCGCGAAGGCTCTTCTCTTCGAGGAAGCTGGCGTTGTAGGCTTCGGCTTCAGGCGCGGTCAGCGTCAGATTGAAGAAGCGCATGGGCACAATCTGGCGATACTTGGGGTCGGCCACGCGGACAAAAACGCGAATCGATTCCTCGACCCGGCGCAATTTGCCTTCTTCGGCGGAAATCTGCTGTGCCGTGATCGCTGGAGGCTGGAAGGTCTGAGCTGCGACGGGCGCCTTGGCAGCGGCAATCCGTGCAGGTTTGGCAGCAGCGGCCGATCCGCGGGAAGCCCGCGGTTTGTCTCCGTCGGCCGGTGCGAGCAATGACCGACGGATGGGCGGTCTCCGGTCCAGTTCCTTCTTCAAGCGTGAGACTCGGCGAAATTTTTCCAGCGCACCGTTGTAGTCGGCCTGGAGCATTTCCTTCTGTTCGATCGCGGCCACGTGTTCGACTGTGACTTCGACGCCGTCGACCGTGCTTAGAATGCTTCCGCCCATCTCGTCGAGAGCCTGAGCAAATTGTTTGATCTCGCCGAGGGCCTTGGCGAAAAGCTGATCAAAGCGCGCACCGAACGCGGCGTTATGCGCGGCGACCGTGGCTAGCACTCCGGGGTGATAAAAGGAAGCATCCAGCCAGCGCTTCAGTTCGCGGACTCGCGAGACGATGCCGGAGTCGATTAGCGAATTGAAATCGCGATAGCGGGCAATCTCTTCCCGCAAGGGATCGAAGTTGCGCAGCAGTTGCACGTGTTCTTCGGGCAGCGAGGGCACGTCGGTATCGGCGAGAATCTCGATCAGAGCGATTTCGAAAGGCGAGAGCGGCAAAGCTCCGTCCAGCCCATAGCCGTGTTGCTGCCATTGACCCTGCACTCGGGGATGGCGGTAAAGGAATGTCGCGATCAGATCGGTTTTATCGCGGTTGACTTCGCTGGCTTCGCGGCGCCGGACGAAGTAGCGAAGCAGAGCCTCTGCGACCTCGGAATCCACGTCGGGAGTAAGCGCTTGGCGCAGCATCGCGGGCGTGATGGCCATGTCGAGCAGATGCAGCCAGCGATACATGCGGGAAAGAGTTTCCGGCAGATCGCCTTCGGAGTGGCGGAGCGAGACCTCGTCGAGCCCGCTGGGGATGGGAACATCTCCGCCGAGCGAGTCGCGTAACAGTTTTTGATAAAAACCCTGGACTGTCGCCAGGATTGCCAGCTCAAACTTAAGATCCTCGGCCAAGACACGCTCCGCGAGCGAGATCCTCCCCGTTGATTGGGGGAATTCTTTACTGCTGTTCAAGTAAAGACGAAAGTCACTGGGTGCCGCAAGTTACTACCGGAGCGGGACTATTACGTGTTGCTTCCGTTTTCTGGAGGTACATGGACTTCCGGGTGGGCGGGAGGAATGTCGCATCGGCGGCTAAAGCCGCGCCCTTTCAAAACACTACAGTCTTATTGCCGTAAAGAAGGATGCGGTTTTCGACATGCCAACGAACTGCGCGGGAGAGGACGACCTTCTCGAGGTCGCGGCCTTTGCGGATGAGGTCTTCGACGGTGTCGCGGTGGGAGACGCGGACCACGTCCTGTTCGATGATGGGACCGTCGTCGAGAACTTCGGTGACGTAGTGGCTTGTCGCGCCGATCAGCTTTACGCCGCGTTCGAAGGCCTGATGGTAGGGCCGGGCGCCAACGAAGGCAGGCAGAAACGAATGGTGAATGTTGATGATGCGCTGGGGATAGCGGTTGACGAAATCGTTGGAGAGAATCTGCATGTACCGCGCAAGGACCAGGAAATCGGCCTTGTGTTGTTCGATCAGGGAGTGGATTTGTGTTTCGGCCTGGTGCTTGTTGTCTTTTGTGATGGAGACGACGGCGTAGGGGATTTTGTAGAAGTCGGCGATGGGCTGGTTGTCGGGGTGGTTGGAGATGATCAGAGGGATCTCGCAGGCTAGCTCGCCGCTTTGGTGACGGTAGAGAAGGTCGACCAGGCAGTGATCGTACTTCGAAACCAGAATGATCATGCGCGGGCGATGCGAGGACTGCGCCAGGCGCCACTTCATCTGGAATTTGTCGGCGATGGGCGAGAAATGTTTGGCGAACTCGGTGAGGTCTTTATCGGTGATGTCTTTTTCGGTTAGATCGATATCGAAATCTTTGGGATCGAACTCTACCCGCATTAAGAAGAGGCCGGACTCTTCGTCGGCGTGTTCGTCGGCGTGCAGGATGTTGCCGTTGTGGCGGTAGACGAAGTCAGCGATGGTAGCGACTTCGCCTTTGGCGTCGGGGCAACTGACCAGCAGGATGGCGGAGTTCTTCATAGTCCATGCCGCGGGTCAGCGGCCTTTCTTGCGTTCGTTCTCTGCGATCCGCGCCTTCACCAGCCTCTTTAGAAGAGTCGCTGGGAGAGGCTTATTTGGTGCGAAGCGGATGGTTCCTTTCGAGGTTTGGAAGTTCTTGAGTTCGTTCTTGAACTCTATCGTCGGCCCGGCGCCGGGGAACAGGCTGCAATGGTCTGAGAATGCGGCGAAACTCGCGAGCATGCCTTTGTACTTGAAGGTCGGGATGCCGTAGCTGATGCCCTCGGTCGCCTCCGGCGGTGCGACGGAGCGAATGACCGCCCGAATTTTCTTCAAGGTGGTGCGAGCGGGTTCGGGGACGGCGGCGAGATATTCGTCCACGCTGTTGCTGGTCTTGGCTTTTGCGGCTGGACTGCGTTTGGCTGGTTTTGTTTTCTTCATTTTCATCTCGAATCGCCTCAGGAGGTTACTGATTCCAAGTTTACGTCCGGGCGTCCGTGGCGATGGCTAGACATTGTATGCAACGTCTCTACTTCAGGTTTCTTATAATCTCGCGCGCGGCATTCGCTCCCGAGCCGCCGGTCAAGCCTGCACCGGGATGCGTGCCGCTGCCGCAAAGATATAGGTTCTGAATTGGCGTGCGGTAGCGGGCCCAATCCAGGAGCGGGCGCATGGTGAAGAACTGGTCGAGGGCGAGGTCGCCGTGGAAGATTTGGCCGCCGGTTAATCCGTAAACGTCTTCGAGATCCTGCGGGGTGATGATCTGGTGGGTCAGGATCATCTCGGGCAAGTTGGGCGCATATTGAGCAAGCGTTTGCACGACCGTTTGGCCTAGCGCTTTGCGCTGGTCTTCCCAGTCGCCTTTGAGCTTGTAGGGCGCGTACTGCATGTAGATGGACATCACGTGCTTGCCTGCGGGCGCGAGCGTGGGATCGGTGAGCGATGGGATGGTGGCTTCGAGGTAAGGTTGGCGCGAGAAGTTGCCGTACTTCGATTCATCGAAGGCGCGCTCCAGATAGTCGATTTCGGGGCCGATGTGAATACGTCCCTTTAGCGCGGCACCGTCGCCATTCTTGAGGGCGTTGAAGGTCGGCAAGCTGGAGAGCGCGAGGTTGACCTTGGCTACCGTGCCGTTGCCGCGGTAATGCTGCAGTTTTTGCACGAAGTCGGGGGAAAGATGCGTGGGATCGGTGAGCTTGAGCAGCGTGCGCTTGGGGTCGGCGTTGGAGATTACAGCCTTGGCGCTGATTTCTTCGCCGGTCGAGAGCAAAACGCCGGTGGCTGCGCCGTCTTTCACGCGAATCTCGATGACTTCGGCTGCGGTGCGAATCTCGACGCCGGCGGCTTTTGCGGCGGAGGCCATGGCATGAGTTAGCTCGCCCATGCCGCCTGCGGCGAAGAACGCCGAGCCTGCGGGATGAGAATCGCCGGCCGCGCGGATCAGCAACTGGAGGCTGCTGCCGGCTGACCAGGGGCCGAGGAAAGTTCCGAAGATTCCGCGGGCCGCGATGACTGCTCGCAACAATTCGGTCTCGAAATATTCTGCCACAAGATCCGCTACGGCCATCGGTCCCCAGCGCAAGACGCGGTACATATCCCGCTTGCCGAGGTTGCGCAGGGCGCGGCCGGTCTTGAGCATGCTCCAGAGATCACCGCCGCTGGGGTGGTCGATATCGGGCGGAGTGGTGGCCAGCGCTTCCGCGATCACTTTGCTGATCTTTCCCAGCGATTTTTCGAACTCGGGATACTTTGTCGCGTCCTTTTGCGAGAAAGCGGCGATCGACTGCGCGGATTTGTTTTCGTCCTGATAGAGCGAGAGGGCGCGGCCGTCGGGAGAAAGCGTGGTGACACAGGTGTCTGGAGTGATCAGCCTGAGGCCATGTTTTTCCAGTTGCATGTCGCGGACGATGTCTGGACGAACTGGGCCAGCAGTGTGCGCCAGCGTGGAGCAGCGGAAGCCGGGATGAAATTCGTCGGTGACCGCAGCGCCGCCGACCTGCGGTCTGCGCTCAAGCACAAGCGGCTTAAATCCCGCTTTGGCGAGGTAGAACGCCGTGACCAGGCCGTTGTGGCCGCCGCCGATGATGACGATGTCGTGGGCGTTGGTCTCGGGCATGGTTAGGCCGCTCCCTTGAGGTCTTTGAGAATTTCGAGGGCTGCGAGGCGTCCGGGGGCGCCCATGATGCCGCCGCCGGGATGCGTGGCCGAGCCGCACATGTAGAGATTCTGGATGGGGGTGCGGAAGCGCGCGTAGCCAGGCGCGGGACGCAGGAAGAAGAGTTGCTCCAGCGAGAGTTCGCCCTGGAAGATGTTGCCTTCGCTCAGTCCCCACTCGCGTTCGAGATCGAGCGGAGTGATTACTTGCTTGTGCAGGATTATGTCTTTGATGTTGGGCGCGTACTCGGCGATGGTGTTGACTACGGTGTCTCCGAACGCCTCTTTCTGATCGTCCCAGTTCAAGCCGGGGCGCAGCTTGTAGGGAGCGTACTGCACGAAGCAGGAGAGTACATGCTTGCCCGGAGGCGCGACCGAGGGATCGGTGAGCGAGGGGATAACCATGTCGATGTAGGGACGGCGCGAGAAGTTGCCGTACTTGGCATCGTCATAGGCGCGCTCCATGTATTCCACTGATGGCGAGATCGAGATTGCGCCGCGCAGGTGTGCGCCGGGGCCGGGAATAGCTTTGAAGTTCGGCAGAGCGTCTAGCGCCATGTTCACCTTGCCGGAAGATCCGCGGTATTTGAAGCGATTGATGTCTTCGAGAAAGTCGGCGGGCAGTTGGTCGGCTTCGATGAACTTGTTGAACGTGAGTCTTGGATCCACGCTTGACGAAATTGTGTCGGCGTAAATTTCGTCACCGTTGGCGAGAACAATTCCCTTGGCTTTGCCGTCTTTGATGATAATTTTCGCGATGGCGGCCTGAGTGCGAATTTCTACTCCGGCTTCGTGGGCGGCGTCCGCGATGGCGTTTGAAATTGCTCCGGTGCCGCCGCGGGCGAAGCCCCAGGCGCGGAATGCGCCGTCAATTTCTCCCATGTAGTGATGGAGCAGGACGTAAGCAGTGCCGGGGGATCGCACGCCGAGGAATGTGCCGATGATTCCCGAGGCTGACATCGTGGCTTTGAGTACGTCGGTCTCGAACCACTGATCCAGAAAATCGATGGCGCTCATGGTCATGAGCTGGACCTGGTTGTATTTGTCGTAGCTCGACATGCCCTGGAAGCGGCGTCCGATGAAGAGGAGTTTCATCAGTTCGCGCGGGTTGAGCGTGTTCGGGTCGGGCGGGACCATGCTTAGGATGGGCTTTACGAAGCGGCACATGGCTTGCATGGCTTTGCCGAATTCGTCGTAGGCTTCGGCGTCGACGCGGGAGTGGCGGGCGATCTCGCGATGAGTTTTGCCGTGATCGTTCACACGCCATAGGTAATCGCCGCTGGGCATGGGGGTAAACGTGCCGTCTAGCGGGAGGATTTCGAGGCCGTGGCGCGGGAGGTCGAGGTCGCGGATGATTTCCGGCCGCAGCAGCGAGACCACGTAGGAACACACGGAGAACTTGAAGCCGGGGAAAACTTCTTCGGTGCAGGCGGCACCGCCGAGGATGTGGCGGCGCTCGAGCACCAGAACTTTTTTTCCGGCGCGCGCGAGGTAGGCGGCGTTGACCAAGCCGTTGTGGCCGCCGCCGATTACGATTACGTCGTATGAATTGGCCATAAGTTCTTAGCCCTTAGCTGTTCGCTTGCTGGTTGGGAACGGGGACGAGGAATATTAGCGCAGTTTTGGGGTGCGCGTATTAGAGGCCGCTGGGAAGGACGCTCCAGCTGCGGAGGGTACTCGAGGATGTCGGCATGATTGAGCGCATGGACGGAGTCGAATCGTCATTCTATCGGGAATGGAGGGTTTTGTCTGCACATTTGCGCGGCGGTGACTAATAGTCATGCACTGCACGGGTTGCCGTCCGAGTCTACCGGTGCATATAATCCGGCTTCGAGCTAATTTCTTCGAGGAAGCTACTTTGCCGATCGGAACCGCTTTTCACGAGAGAACTTTTCCGCTTTGCCACAGCTTGAATTACCGCGAGTGGTCGGGATATTACACGGTCAGCGTTTATGAGGTGCATCACGAGCACGAGTACAACGCCATCCGCAATGCGGCGGCGTTGATCGATATTTCGCCGCTTTACAAGTATTTGATTACCGGGAAAGACGCGACCCGGCTGGTGAACCGCGTGATCACGCGCGACATTAACAAAGTGAAAGTGGGGCAGGTGATTTATTGCTGCTGGTGCGACGAAGAGGGTAAGGTCATCGACGATGGAACGATATCGCGGCTGGAGGAAAATGTTTATCGCTGGACGGCTGCCGACCCGAGCCTGCGCTGGTTCCGGCAGAATGGCCTGAACATGGACGTGCAAGTGGAAGATATTTCCGAGAAAGTTGCGGCGCTGGCGTTGCAGGGGCCGACTTCAGCGAAGTTGTTGAAGGCTGTTGCCGATGCCGACATTGCGAACCTGAAATATTTTCGCGTGACTCGCGGCAAGATTGCCGGCGTGCCGGTGGACATTTCGCGGACTGGGTATACAGGTGATCTGGGATATGAGATTTGGGTTCCATTAAAAGAAGCCGACAACGCGGTTAAGGTTTGGGATGCACTGACGGAAAAAGGAAAGCAGTTTGATCTGCATGCGGCGGGCATGCTGGCGCTGGATGTGGCGCGCGTAGAAGCTGGGCTGCTACTAATTGAAGTGGACTACTCGAGTTCGAAGAAGGCGCTGATTCCGTCGCAGAAATATTCGCCGTATGAGCTGGGCTTCGGCAAGATGGTGCATCTGGAGAAAGAGAATTTTATTGGCAAGCGGGCGCTGGAGTTGGACGCCAGGAATGGCGTGGCGCGGCAACTGGTTGGGGTCGAAGTGGATTGGACCGATGTTGAGGCGCTGTATGAGCGCTATGGGCTGACTCCGGCGGCGCCGAGCCAGGCTTCGCGCGTAGCTGTGCCTTTGTATTCCGGAGACAAGCAGGTTGGAAAGGCGACGACTACTAGTTGGTCGCCGGTGCTGAAGAAGATGATTGCGCTGGCTAGCGTTGAGACTGAACATTCGAAGCTGGGGACGCAGTTGCAGATGGAGATCACGATTGAGGCGATCCGGCTGAAGACCAATGTCAAGGTGACTGGGCTGCCGTTTTTCAATCCTCCGCGGAAGACGGCTGCACCCGTTTAGCGGGCCGGCAGGACGTTGCAAGCAACGTCTCTACGGAAGTTTGTTTTGCATCGCCCGAGCGGCGCGGTGCTTTCCTGCGGCGTAGATCCACACACCCACCAGCAGCAGCGCTCCGGTTCCTCCCACAATTTTTAGCAGCGCCAGTGGTTTGTTGGGTTCGTCTGGTTGGGGAATCAGAGATACAACAATCGTCAGAGTCGTCGTCACGAATCCGAGCGCGGCTACGAGTTTCGCGACTTGCTTTCCTCCGGGCACGCGGATTACATCCGGGCCGGCGGGCTCGCGCTGCAGCTTGATCATGGCGGAGAACAGGTAGAGGTACGGGATGAAGTATGTGATGACGCCCAGACTGACCAGCACGTCGTAGGCGCCTTTGACGCTGGTACCGGCCTGTCCTAGAAAAATGAAGAGTGCACCTAGAAAGAACTGAGTCAGCAGAGCAACCCATGGCGTTTTCCAGCGTGGGTGGAGTGCGCCAAATACGGGCGGCAGAAAGCGGTCGATGCCAGCGACGAAGGGCAGGCGGGCGACTGCAGCGAGGTAGGCTCCGGCGGCGCCGATGTTGCTGAGCGCGATCAGGAATGCGGCTACCGGTAGCACCCCCGGAAAACCCACGCGGGATGCGGTTTTCGAGATGGCCTGGACTAATCCCTGCAGGCTGCTGACTTCGCTTGAGGGCAGTGCGAGCAGTATGGCGGCTGTTCCGACGATGTAACAGAAGGCTACGGTCACGCCGCCGAACAACAAGGCGAAGGGAATCGAGCGGCGGGGATTCTTGATTTCTTCTCCCATGAAGGAAGCGGTTTCGGATCCGCCGAGGGCGAAGGTGAGCACCGACCAGAAGATGAGGTCGTTGAAGTGCACGCTCGGTGTCATCGAATGCACGGTGAATGACGTGGCCGAGCCGTAGCGGTGCCAGGCAATCAGTCCCATTACGATGACGATGCCGACTGGAATCCACATGGCAAGCGCGCCGACGTTGTGCAGCCACTTGCCTACGTCGAGACCGACGATGTTCATTAATGTGGCAGCCCCGAGCGTGAGTAAGGAAAAGACGATGTAGAACGTGGCGTTGTTCGAGAGATGCGCCCATGCGTTCTGGCGCATGAAGAGGATGTTGCTGGCGGCGAAGTAGAGGACGGCGGGGAAGTAGGGGAGGTTGCTGGTCCAGTAGGTCCAGGCGGACATGAAGCCGGAGAAATCTCCGAAGGCGCGCTTGCTCCAGACGTAGAGGCCGCCTTCGCTGGGATAGCGCGAAGAAAGCTCGAGCACGGAGAGAGCCAGGGGAGTGTAGAAGCAGAGCCAGGCGCCGATCCAGATGACAATGGAACTCGGGCCGGCGGCTGCGGCGGTGGCGATCCAGCGCAGGCTGATGCCGGTGACCACGTAAAACAATACGAGATCGCGGAAGCCGAGCACGCGCTTGGGGCGGTTGGGATCCTGGTTCGGATCTTGGGCCTCGGCGATGGACACGCCGGAAGAGACGAATGAGATTCGGTTCAGCGGGTCGGCGTCCGCGTTTTTGTCAGGCAATCGGTTGCCCCAGGTGATGTTTTGTCACAAACAAATGGCGCGGGTCCGGCGTTGCGGCGAACGGCTAGTTCAAAAAGAAAGAATTCTTTGCTGCTGCGTTAAAGCCCAGCCGTTCTTTTTTGACCGAGGAGAGCCTTGAGGCGGCCTCGAAACCCGCTCTGCCCCTCGATTGGCACCGGAGACGACATAGGGATCGGCGTCAGCATCGGCCGTTCCAATCTCGCCGGCAACTCTTCTTCATTGGGCATCGCCCTATGGCGCAATTCAAGCCATATCGCGATAGCGATGCCGAATGCCAGACCAGCGCCTAGTCCGTAGGCAGCGAATTTCCAGCGGACGGGAAAACTTTGAGAACCTGGCAGGGTAGCGGCATCGAGGAGTCGCATCCGTTCTCCCTGTTCCCGGTATTCCAAGCCGGTTTGAATTTCGGAGTCGCTTTTCTTGAGCAGCAAACTGTCATAGATCTTATAAGCAGTCTCATTGTCCCGGGTCAGTTGCTTGTACTCTTCTTCTACCTTGGGGTTGAGCGTCAGCCGAGTTTGATAGGCACTGATCATTTGTCCCAGCTGTTTCTGCTCTCGTGTGGCCTTTGCGATGAAGCTCTCGTTCTGGTCGATCTCCTGGCGCAACTGCAGGATCTCCGGCGGTTCCGCTTTGCCGTTCGCGTTGTCGTCGGCGGTTTTCTGATCCGAGGACGAGCTTATCTCTTTCTGCTTAGCCTCGAGGTCTGCGATGTCACCTTTCAGTTTGATTACGTCGGGATGATCGTCCGTGTATCGGGTCTGCAGAGTAATCAGCTGCGTCTTCAAGGCTGCCAACTGTTGCTCGATGCTCTCAGAGTTCTGAGAATTGCGGTAAGACTTCCAGGCCGCGAGTTGCTGAGCCAGAACGGACTCGGCATAGGACTTGTCCTGTTGCGCGCGGTTCAGTTGCCAGGTGACGGCGTCGAGCTGAGAATTCAAGCCCCCTAAAATTTTCAGATTATTATCCACATCGCTCGGCAACTGGCCCGCGTAAAGGCTCTTGAAGGCCGCGAGCTTCTTGTCAGTGTCATCAAGGTTGCTTTTGGCTTGATCCAGTTGCCGCGAAAGAAAGTCGGATGCGCCGAGCGTCGCTTGCTCGCTGTTCTTGAGATTCTCCTCCAACAGCATGGAGGTGATTTCACTGCAGAGCTGTTGCGCGTCGCGCGGATTGTTCGCGGTGAAGCTTACATAAAAACCTGTCGCATCGCCGTTCTTCGTCGCTGGATTGGAAGACGAAGCAGCAGATGAGCCAAAAGCGGGCGCCTCGGTGACCGAGACGGCGCTTTGCATCTCGTCAATCACGTCATCCACGCTCTTGCCTCCGCTGGCCAGGTCAGAGTGTCGGTTGACCAGCGCTTGTAACTGGCTGCGGCTTAGCACCTGCTGCTGCAGGGTTATCATGCGATCGCGCACGGACGCGGTACCGGTGGACTGACTGGAACCAGCAGGAGCGGTCGGTTTCTCCACCAGCACCAGAGCATTCGAGGTGTACCTGGGCGAGAAGCCAAAAGAAATCAAGAAACCGGCCAGAAGCGCCACCAGCGCCGGAACGAGGATCACCTTCAGGCGGCGAGAGATGGCCACGTGATCGTCCAATTTCGACACGCGATTCGCGATCATGTTCGTTTCCGTTTCCTCTGGGGGGGAATGGTTCTTATGACACACTTGTTGCGGCACCGTTAGGGCACTACGATCGTATCCCCGGGCTGCAGGAAGATGTTCTGCGATGCCGCTTCTCCCTTTACGACTTGCTTGTAATTGAACGGGAGCTTCTTTTCCTGGCCGCTGTCGATGCGCAGAACGTAAATCCCTTTGGTGTTGGCAAATTGAGTGAATCCTGCGGTCGCGAGTGCCTGCAGAACCGTCATGTTATGCACCAGAGACATAGGTCCGGTGCGCAAGACCTCTCCGATCACGTAGATGCGCTGGGAATTGGTCTGGGTCACAAGTACGGTGACGTTCGGATTCGCCACATATTTTTTCAGCTTCTCTGTGATCGATGCGGCCAGTTGCATCGGGGTCACGCCCGCCGCCTGAACGTCATTCAGCAAGGGGAGCGAAATCATGCCATCGGAGCGGACGGGCAGCGTGGTTGTAAGATCCGGTTCTTTCCACACTGCAATGTGAAGGATGTCGTCAATGCCGATCACATACGGCACCGGGGGCGGCGGGGGCAGAGGCACCGACGTTTTCTGATCGTTGGTTGCCGCGGTGGTGTCAGCGTTCTCGTCCCCACCGCTTTGGTGATCGTCCTGTGCCCATCCCCCGATCGCAGTCAATGCCAGCAGCAGCATTGTGAGTGCCAGTTGTCTCATAATGCGTGTCCTGAAAGCGGCGAAGCAAGATGCTCGTGGCAACCCGTGTTTCCCATTGGAAGCGCCGCTCAGAGATTTCCTCGCGGAATCAGGCGTTTCGCGCAAAAAAAGCTATTGTAGCAGCCTGATTCGAGACTGGAACAAGGTAACTGTCTGCATTGAAATCGCATAAACATGCCCGGGCTAATCCAGCCGAACCGGACGAATATACAAATCGAAGCCAATCAAAACGATCTGCGGGTGTAGCGGGGGGATGCAATTCTGGGAGGTGCCGCAGCCGCCAAAATTCTCATTGTTGAATTGATAACTCGCAAAAGCAGTCAAGGATCGTCCCAGTTGCCGCTGGATAGCCGCGCCTGCATATCCATACTCGTATGAGGTCGCAGGTGTTCCCGATGCACTCAGTCCGATCCCACTCACTTTAGTGTAGCCGCCGTCCAGGATAGTTCGCCAGGACCGGGAGATATTGCGGCTCAGAGAAAGAAGGGCAATCTGGCTGATTCCACCAGCAAAGAAACCAGAGCCGGCGCTCACCAGCCGGTTGTAGGAGAGGCTGAGGCTAGACTTCTGCCAGCGATAGTGCAGCGAGGCCTGGACGGTAGCAGTGATTTGCAGCGTCTTTCCGCTGGTTCCGCCGCTGAGGTTTATGAATTCCGGGCCGGCGCCGAGCAGCAAATCCATGCGGCCGGAGACGTGGCGCTGGTAGGCCAACTGCACCGAATTGGCGACGAGTTTGCCCCCCCCGCTTTCGGGAAATTTAAAGACTTGATATCCGTACACCGCCTCGATTTCTGCTGGTCGGCTGAGCTGGTGATCGTATCCCGCTTGCGCGGAAATCTGGCGGCTGTTGAATAAGCTTTCGGTGCTGCCAAGGTAGTCGGTGAGCGAATAATCGCCGGCCACGTAAGCCGAAGAGCGGGGCGTCAAAGCCTGGGTTACGTCCACTACCGAGGCGTTGGTTACGTAGGCTGCCTGGCTTACTTCACCGAACTGACTAGCGCCGAAAAAATCGGATACTCCTGTGTTGGCGGGAATGCCGGCGCCAACTCCGGCAGAGTTGTAAGCGCCAACCCCGCCGAACGATGACGATCCGAAATCCCCATCGCCTGTATAAAACGAGTCCCGGAAGGCGAGTTGTCCTTTCGGCCAGAAGAAACGTTCGTCCGCATTTAACTTCTCAAACTGCTGGTTGTGAGGCCTTTCGCCGGCATACTCGCTGTACAGCGTGTCACCGCCCATGTAGTCGACTGCCGTTTCGGAGGTGCGCCGGGATTTCAGCAGACTAAGGCTTGCCAATAGATTTGTAACCGAAGCTGTCTGCGACGAAAACCCCTGCATCCAGCTGGGATCGCTCTCGGCTCCTTCACTGGCGTGGATGCCGGCAAGAAGGCAGCTTCGTGATGGCGCCTGGGTGGGCTCGATCGACGACTGGTCGAGGCCAGAAATCGGAGAGGCTTCGACCGGCTGAGGCACGGAATCTGGTCCCAAGTCTGTTTGCGGAATCGAACCTTGTCCACTCGAACCTTGCCCATTCGAGGCCTGCCCACCGCTAGTGGCAGGCGGCTCCCAGCCATTCGATTGCGACCAGCCCGTCCCCAGTGCGGACACGAGGAACATCAAAGTCCACAGGCGGTTTTTGGGGCCTACTGCCATCACGTTCCGCTTTCGCAACGGAGCAAGTGCACAAGCTTAAAGACCAACCGAACTTCCCGGCTTACTTTTCTATCGACGACTCGGCCAGCCTGATGTGCGGCTCCAAGAGGGAAAACAGTTCGTCTTTGAGAAGTGGTCCGCTCGCCAGCAGACCTGACAGAAGCGGATCGCGGCGATTGGCGATCAGGTTGGTCTTCTCCAGAGTGCTGACAAAACCGCCCCCGCTTTGCACGAGGGCCGCGCCGGCTACGACGTCCCATTCGTTCTTCGGCGTCAGAGTGAAAGTGATGTCCGCCAGGCCTGCGGAAACCAGCGCGAGTTTGTAGGCGACGGAACCGATGGGGCAAATCTTGAAACCGGAATTTTCAAACGCCTTCCATTCGCCGCGCTTGACTTCGCTGCGGCTGGCGAGAATCAGGGCACCGTCGAGAGTATTGCGCTGGCTCGAGTGCGCGGGTTTGCCGTTGTAAGTCACCCCCGATTCGACTGATCCGATGAAAATCTCATTCGTGGCAGGATTGCAGATTCCTCCGGCGACGGGACGGCCGTTCTCGACATATCCGATGGAGACACAGAACTCGGGAATGCCTTGCACAAACTCGCGTGTGCCATCGAGTGGGTCAACCACCCAGACCCGCGAGTGCTGCAGGCGGATGGGATCGTCTACGCTCTCTTCCGACAGCCAGCCTTCGCCGCTGCGCAGCAGTTCCTTGCGCAGAACGGCATCGAGAACGCGATCCGCCTCGGTGACTGGATCGTGCCCGACCTTGTATTCGGCCTCAATCGCGCCCGGTGTGAAGCAAGCAAAAACTTTGCGAGAGGCTTCCAATGCGGATTGAATGCGTTCCAATATTTGTGAGTATGAATTTGAACGCATAATCTGACTAAGCCATCAACATGCGGGCGCCGGTCGCCAGCAACACTGCGCAAAGGATGCGTCGCAGCCACGGAACCGGGACCCGCGTGCTCAGGTAAGAACCGAGCAGTCCTCCGGGAATCGAGCCGATCAAGAGCGCTCCAACCAGGTGAAGATCAACGTTGTGCAAACGAAAATGAAGAAGACTGGTCACGCCTGTCAGGATGAGGGCGTGAACAATGTCGGTGCCCACCATGACCTTCGGCTGGAAGCTGTAGAACAGCAGAAGCATCATCATAACGATGCTGCCGGAACCGACGGAAGTGATACCCACCAGAAACCCGGCCACCAGGCCGATGAGCGACATCCAGGCGAAGGACTTCATGGTCGGCGGCTTCGCCGCCGCCCGGTCTTCAATTTTCTTCTGGAAGAACAGGAAAGTCGGAATGCAAATCAGCAGAATTCCGACTGCAACCGTAATGAAGTGATTGACCCCATTTCCGTGGGCGTTTCGCAAGTGAACCAGAAAGCTTACGCCCAGATAAGAGCCCGGAGCACTGCCGATCGCGAGCGCCATGACTACCTTGAGCCGCACTGTGCCTTTGCGCAGATGGACAGCGCTGGCGCCGATCTTGGTGACGAAGTTGAAAAGCGCGTCGGAACCCACGGCCAGCATGGGCCGCACACCCAGGCCGAAAATGAGGATGGGGAGCAGCAGAACGCCGCCCCCGACTCCCGTCATTCCGATGAGGGCGCCGACTCCAAAACCCACCAAGCTCTTGATCAGCTGATCGATTGTTAGTAGATCCATGACAGTACCAACTTCAGACTCGTCATTTTTTCCGGCGCGATGCCGAGTTAAATCGACTGCGCTGCAGTTCCGATGAAGCCTTCCCTTTCGAGGTGCAGGATAATCTCCTGCGCCGCCTCTTCGGCGGACAAGTCGCCGGTATTGATGGTGACTTCGGCATCGGCTGGAACTTCATAAGGATCCGAGATGCCGGTGAATTCTTTGAGAATCCCGGCGCGCGCTTTGGCGTACAAGCCTTTGCGGTCACGCTGCTCGCAGACGTCCACAGATGTCGCGATGTGCACCAGAATGAAGCCTCCGTAGGGCTCAATCATCTGCCGGACGTGCTTGCGGGTCGCGTCATAAGGCGCGATGGGCGCGCAAATGGCGATGCCGCCGTTCTTGGTGATTTCTGAGGCCACGTAACCGATGCGCCGGATGTTGATGTCGCGATGCTCTTTGGAGAAGCCGAGCTCGGCCGACAAATGCTTGCGCACCAGGTCGCCATCGAGCAGAGTCACGGGACGCCCGCCGGTTTCGAGGAACTTCGTCAGCAAGACATTGGCGATGGTCGACTTGCCGGAGCCGGAAAGTCCGGTGAAGAAGATGGTCACGCCTTGCTTGTGACGGGGTGGGAAACTGCGGCGCAATTCGGAGACGACTTCGGGATAGGTAAACCAGCCGGGAATCTCGCGGCCTTCGTTCAGACGCTGGCGAAGCTCGGTGCCGGAGATGTTCAGCACGCGGTCTCCGTTCTTAACTTCGTCATCGGGAACGTATTTGTCCTGACCTTCGAGGTAAACCATCATGTTGAACGGAACCATGGTGACGCCAATGTCGGTTTCGTGTTTCTTGAAGACTTCCTGGGCCTCATAGGGACCGTAGAACGGCTTCTTCGTCGCGGGATCGGATCCCGGTCCGGCGTGATCGCGGCCGACAATGAAGTGACTGCAGCCGTGATTTTTGCGGATGAGTGCGTGCCAAATGGCCTCGCGCGGTCCACCCATGCGCATGGCGAGGGGCAGCAAGGAAAGTTTGGCGGTCGACTGCGGAAACTTGGACAGCAGCAACTGGTAGCAACGCACTCGGGTGTAGTAATCCACATCGCCGGGCTTGGTCATGCCCACGACGGGATGAATCAGCAGGCTAGCCTCGACTTGCTTGGCGGCGCGGAATGCGAGTTCGACGTGGGCGCGGTGCATGGGATTGCGGGTCTGGAAGGCGACCACACGCCGCCAGCCGATGCGGGCAAACTCGGCACGCACCTCAGCCGGAGTCAGACGCAGGTCACGAAAATCGTAGTGGGAGGGGATCTGGGTCCCCTCTAAAGTTCCTCCGACATACCACGGATTGGCCTTGTTGATGGCGTAATCGGCCCCGGGATGGGCTGCGCTGGTGCTGGCGAAAACCGCCTGGGCTTCGGCCTTGCGGTCGGGCTGCCAGACGTCTTCCACATTCAACACGGCCAACATCACTCCTTCGGGATCGCGCAGCGCGATCTTGCTCGTTCCCGGAGTCAGCTTCTTGGCAAATTCCTCGGTAACGTCCAGGGTAATGGGCATGGGCCAGAGCGTTCTGCTGGACAGACGCATGTTATGGCAGACGCCTTCGTAGTCGGCGCGGGTCATGAAGCCCCGCAGCGGAGAAAACCCGCCGGTGAGCAGCAACTCAAGATCGCAAAGCTGGCGGCCAGTCAGATCCCACGAGGGCCATTCTTTCGAATGGGATTTCAATTCGGCAATTCTTTCGGGCTGGGCGATGAGGTCAACAAGCTCTCCGCCGTGCGGCGGGATAAGATGGCTGGTCGAAGCGGTCAAGTCTTAAGCCTCCTGGATTCTCGGGTCTTTCTTGTCTACTACGTCTATTGTATTTGACTGGATTACTTCCCAGATTTCATCGGAGCCATGCGAAACCACTTTGCGGATCCTTTAAGGGAGTGGGAATCCTGAAACGTTCCTCACAGAGTAACACTTAGTTGCGACCGCAAGATAGCCAGTTTTGAACATGATGAATCACAGAGGGTGGCAGCAATTGGCAGGCCTTTAGGGTGGTAGATCATTCACATAAACGAATGAAAATAAATAGTTTAACTTGTTTTTATCGAGTCAGGGATTACCCTGATGCCGGGGATATGAAAAGAATTGCGACAATATGGGCAAAGCAAGTTCCCATCCCGACGCAAGCCAGCTGATTGCGAGTTGCTCTTGGTGGTTGGCCTGAACGCATCTCGTCAGCGGCTCCAGGTCAGCTGCTCAGTGCCGGCCTCCGGACCAGTCGTTCAGCTTGCAATCTTGTCCGCGGACGCAGAGAGCGGCAATGTAGCCAGGTCCGGCCGGCACTTCGCGGAGCAGCCAATGTCCACCTTCTGAGGCATCAGGCCGCGTTGCCAGAAGCGCGCTGGCTTCTCCGGACTCGAGCGCAACGTCGAATTGGTGCAAGGGAAGCGATAAGCCCTCCCCAATTGCTTTGATGTACGCCTCTTTGCGTGTCCAGCAACGGAAGAAGGCATCTACAATTTTCTCAGCGGGCAGATCGGCCAGTTGTCTCTGCTCTTTTGGGGAAAAGAATCGGCGCGCGATGGCCTGGACTTCGAAATCGCCGCGCACTAGTTCCACATCGACACCGATTTCACGCCCGCGAGTAAAGGCTAACAAAGTGATTCCGCCCGAGTGCGAAATATTGAATTTGACATTGCTACCTGCGCGCGCCGGGCCCAGCGAAGGCTTACCGTTTTCGGAGTAGGAGAAGCTCACGCCGGCCGGGTCGGTTGCGAGGTAGCCGCCCAGGAGAATCCTCAACAGGGACCGAGATGCCGCAAAGCGCTGGCGGTCACGCGGAAAATGAAAGCGGGAAGCGCGCTCTAACTCGTCGGACGAAAGCGCCTTTCGCCAATGCGATTCGTCGGCACCGACAGCTTCCAGGTCGATTCGCCAGAGTTGCACTTCGTCTTCGGGTAGTGACAACGGCGCCTTGACCTGGAAGCCTGAGTCGGTGATGTTCATGCTCTGGCTCGTCATGGTCTGGCTCATGATGTCCGGCTCATTTATGCTCTGTCGTACTCACCTTGCCTCACGCCAGCCGTTTGAACCGGCTAGTCCACAGGCAACTTGTCCGGTGGGGTGCGCGCGGCTATCGGGGTGGTATTGGGGGCCAGTGCTTCCTGGCGTGCCACTGCGGGTTCAGTGAGGCAATACTTTACCAGACACCAGAGTGCACGAACGCCATCCCTCCATTGGATTTTCTTGCCCTCTTCGTAGGTGCGTCCCCAGTAGCTGATGCCGACTTCGTAAATGCGCAGCTTGCGCTTGGCGATCTTCACCGTTACTTCTGGCTCGAAACCGAAGCGCTTTTCTTCCAAAGGAATGGATTGGATGACCTCGCGCCGGAAAGCCTTGTAACAAGTCTCCATGTCGCTGAGGTTAATGTTGGTGAGGGCATTGGAAAGCAGAGTGAGAATCCAGTTGCCGACGGAGTGCCAGAAGTAAAGCACGCGATGCGGGCGGGCCGAGAGAAAGCGCGAGCCGTAGACCACGTCGGCGCGCCCTTCGATCAAAGGCTCGAGCAGCACCGTGTACTCCGCCGGGTCATACTCCAGATCGGCGTCCTGGATGATGATGAAGTCCCCAGTAGCTTCCTTGATACCCCGGTGCAGGGCTGCGCCTTTGCCCAGGTTCCTGGGCTGCAGCAGAAGTCGAATCTGAGGGCGCTCGGCCTGCAATTGCGCAAGCATCTCGCCGGAACCGTCAGTAGATCCGTCGTCCACGCAAATCAATTCAATCTCCAGCGGAACGGCAAGCACTCTGTCCACCACTTGCCGCAGCGTGGCGCGCTCGTTATACACCGGCATGACGACGGAAAGTCTCATTAGCTTTGAACTCGGCTTTGAACTCAGCGCTGAACTCTGGTTTGAACCGTAGTGTAGCGGGGAAGTGTAGTGTAAGTCCAAGCGCGAAGTAAGGCTTTCTTGCGTTCGGCGGCTGCGAACCGGTGCTTCGGCGGCTTTTTCCTCCGGGGTTGGCGGACGACGCGAGGAAGGTTTGTGGAAATCTGCCTCCCGACAGCCAAATTTTTCGGGATTTCTTCAAAACATGCGGGTGTATGATGAATTTCCAATAAGCCAGCCCAGAGTTCAAAGTGGAGACGGCCGGAGGGGTGGGCGTCGTACCGTTGTGATTTGGGTGGGCGTCTGCGCCCCCCAAGGGTCAGGGAGAAAAAATGAGAAGGAACCAGCGAGCTTTAATTTGGTTGGGTATCTCAATTCTCGCAGTGCTAACTTTGTCGGCATTATTGGTTCAGGCGTCGCCGGATTCCGATGCAGCCGGACCCGTAATCACCGACTGGAGCAGCCACCACGTTATCTTCTCCAGGCCGGCCACGGCGGAACAGGCCGAGAGCGTAGAACGGGATCCTCGCTATTGGCAGCAGCTCCGCCGCCAGTCGCCCGTAGTGTTGCCTGAAGCAGAAACTGAGTCCGCCTCGGCTTCGACGTTGCAATCGAGTTCCGACGTGTCTTCCCAGGGCAAGAATCAAGCGTTCGGCAGGGACTGGGCGGAGGACATGGGCGGTGGCGCGACTGTCGGTGCCGGGAATTATCCCGCAAAGTTTTCCTTCAAATCGACAACTGCAAGTTGTGCCACCGATTTTGTCGTGTTCAACACTGGGAATCTGGGGTCGGCCCCCGGCAAACCCAGCCTTCTGGCGTACAACAATCTCTATTCCGGCTGTACTGCTCCAGTGCCCGCGGTTTACTGGGCCTTCAACACCGGCGGACAGATCATGACTTCTACCGCGCTATCCCGCGACGGTACGCAAATTGCTTTTGTGCAGACCACTGGCGCAGGAGTATCATACCTGGCCTTGCTGAAATGGAAGGCTTCCCGCGGAACCGTAGCTGCCCCCGCCGTCCCTGGGTTCGCCACGCCCCCGTTTTTCCCCAGCTGCCCCGCACCCTGCATGACGACATTGAAGCTCGTAGACTCGAGTGTCGCGGCCAAGGACAGTAACTCATCTCCCTTTTACGATTACGGCAATGACGCGCTCTATGTGGGGGATGACTCCGGCTACCTTCATAAGTTCACGCCGGTATTCAACGCAGTTCCCACGGAAGTGACCACGGGAGGGTGGCCGTTGAAGGTGAACTCAAGCGCTCCCACCGCTCTTACCAACCCGGTTCTCGATTCTGTGACGGGGAATGTGTTTGTCGAGGACAAAGGTGGCTATCTTTACCGGGTCAACTCCACAGGAGCCGCTACCCCGACCCAGTCCGGTCTGTTGGATCACTCCACCGCGTTGGATGTTGGCCCCGGCATGGTGCAAGGCCCCATCGTCGATTCCGCGGCTGGACTGGTGTATGTGTTCGCGACCAGCGACGGCAGCTTGGGTTGCGCCGGCGGCGTGGACTGCACTGTGATTTACCAGGTGACTACGAGTTTCGCCGCCAATGTTGTTCCCGTCTCCCCAGAGAAGGTGAACATTGGATCCAGCACAGCTCACGGAACTAAGCCGAACCCTCTGTACATTGGCGCTTTTGATAGTACCTACCAAAGCTCTGTGGACCCGCCCACGGGGAACCTTTATGTTTGTGGCGACACGGGGCTCGACGCGATTCTGTACCGCGTCCCGATCACGGCCGGAAGTTTTGGCACGGTTGTGCCGATTGTGGCGACCACTACCGCCGCAAATCATCGGACATGCGCTCCAGTCACCGACATCTCGAACCCGAATACCAGCGTAGGCACGATGGAGCGCGTGTTCTTTGGCGTGGTAACTAGTGGCCTGCCAACTCTATGCGCTGGTGGTGGGTGCGCATTGAGTTTCGTGGACACGCCCTGGCAAAAGGACACTCTCTACAATGTGGGTCAGGAGGTCCTCGTCCTCCGGGCGAACAACACGCCCTGGATCAATGTGGCGATCACGTCCGGCACCACAGCCGCGGCCCAGCCTACTTGGCCGGCCGTAGTGGGTGCGGAAACGATCGATGGCACCGTCATCTGGCTGAACCAGGGAGCCACCTCGCTTACCCCGCTGGCGACTTGGGTAGCTAATCAGGCATACGCCTTGCACGCCAGCATCGTTGACAGTAACGGCAACGTCGAGATTGTGACCGCACCACTTGGAGGCACTTCCGGCGGCGGCGTGCCTAACTGGAGCACAACTCCTGGCGGCGTTACCGGCCCCGACGGGACCTTGATTTGGATCAATGCGGGTCCGTTACCCAGCGCGGCCCTGGCCTCGAGCGGAGGGACGAGCGGATTTATCATCGACAACGTCGTGGGCTCGGGGACGCAGATTGGAGCTTCTCAGGTCTACTTCTCTACCCTGGGCAGCCAGGTTTGCACTGGTGGAACCGGCGGGTGCGCAGTGCAGGCGTCGCAATCGGGACTACAGTAGGCAGGACGATTAGATGGGTGTCTGAGGAGGACCGACTTCGTCTCCGCAAGCGATCTTCTGAATCGAAAGTTACCGTGGCTTACAGCCGAGTGGGTGTCTGGCTGGCGCTACGGAACATGATGGCCACGTCTTTAGGAAGGGTTTCATCGAGTTGGCGAGCCAGCCATTCCTGTAATTCCGACTTCTGCGGCGAATCCATAGATTGAAACTCCAGCCCCACAAGACCCGCTTGGCGCCAGCGCACCCTCGTCTCGGCGAACAGTTGGCTGGAGCGTTCTGGCAGGTTGAAGCGTACGGCCGCAGGGAGAACGGTATCGGGCATGGTACGGGCCCCGATCGCAACCCCACCTTCGCTAATGTTTATGGTTTGGCACAAGAACTCCTCCGGCTCCTGCGCCCTCACGAAAATAGGGACTGCGATGGGACACCGGAAGTAGCGCCGTCGCTCACGCACCACAAGTCCATATGCGGCTCGAAGAGTTTGACTCACCGAGGCAGCCGCGAGAGGCCTCTGCAGCACAAAGGTCGAGTCCAGCCCGACCCCGGACATTTGCCCCCCGTTACCGGTAGAGATTGCAAAGGTAACGGCGGTCCGGTTGGTGCGCGAAAAACGGAGCTGCTCCATAATCAGCACGGCCCCGTCCCCCAGCAGCAGATCCACGATCACAGCTTCGAACTTCTGCTTATCCAGAAGGCCGGCTGCAGTGAAAGCTTCCTCACAGATCTCCGGGCGTATGGCGAGGGGCTGCAATGAGTCAATGATTAACTGCCGAGCCCTCGCATCTTTGCACACGATTAACGCAGTCCCGGCGGCTGTTGACTTTGCGGGTTCTGTCATTCGGACCTCTCCTCTGCGGAGATGGAATCGCTCTCCGTTCGGGTCGACCCTCGAAGGGGTCTGGCTCGTGCGACGTGAAGGAGCGTCACCAGCAACGCCCCACTCGCGGAACTGAATAGCGCAACTCCTAAAACCAAGACGTAGTTCACGTTCCGTTCTCCCTAACCGGAGCCGCGTGGACATGGTCGGCGCGGTCACCCATGGTCAGGCTGATGGTCGGTGGTAGCGGGGTATGGTGTCAATCTAATTAGGAGTATGGGATAATGCAAGTTACTAAGTAATAGCTAAGGTTACTAAGCGACATGGTTAGTAAAGGACTAAGTCGGCATTTGAGTCGTCGCTACCAATATTTCGATTCCGTGCGGATTCTCTTACGCGCTACGAAAACAGAGCACTTTGAGAAACTTAAGTCGTTGAAAACATTGAAGCGAGTTTTCCGCCTGATTGTCGCGAGGCCCGCTGCGAGGCATTCTGAAAGGGATTTATGCGGCAAACGAACGGAGCTTCAGGGCTGACGCGAATTGTTGTTTACTCTTATGCTATAGGCAATTTAAGGCCTGACGCCGGCACTGCCCATGGGTTATCCTCTGGGCATGCGGTAAATCCCTAAAGGGAGCGTGCATGGCTGATCTAGATGCGGTTCTAGAGCAGTTGAAGCAAGAGCGCAAACGTGCGGAGGGCGAGCTTAAACAACTGGGGAAAGTGATTGCACAGCTGAGCAAGGCGAGGCCCGGAAGTTCGCAGGCCTTCTCTCGCTCAGGCAAGGGTAGGAAGCCCCAGCTGTCGGCGGCAGCCCGAGAGCGCATCGCGGCAGCGCAGAGAATGCGCTGGGCGAAGGTGCGCGCGCAGTCCAAGAAATCGTCATGAAGGTGTGACGATTTATGAAGTGAGTACGCTAAATGAGGCCGGTGAGGTAAGCGGGAGGTAGGGTGTTTCCCGACAAGTGCACCGGCCGCATCGCCCATCTTACGCATTGGCTTTCAGGCTTGGCCCTGGGTGCAGTGCAAGCGTCACCTTCGGGGGTACGGGAGCGCGCTGCGGGTTCTGATCAGGCTAAAGCAAGACCGCCGGGCTGGAGGTGCTCACGGAGGGTCGCAACGATCCTTTGAGCCGATTTGCCGTCCCAGAGCGGAGGACGCGCGAACGGGCCGGCGGGTTTTGCGAGAACTGATCTTGCCGCCGCAAGAATGCGATCCGAATCCACTCCGACCACTTGATTTGATCCCTGTTCAACCGTTGCCGGCCGCTCGGTGTTTTCCCGCAGCGTAAGGCAAGGCACGCCGAGGACCGTGGTTTCTTCCTGGACTCCGCCGGAGTCAGTGAGGACGATGCGGGCCCGGTCGTTGAGCGAAATGAAGTCGAGGTATCCGAGCGGATCGAGAGGCACGATTCCCCCGTCGTTTTGCCGTGCTGCGTTGGCCAGATATCGCAGCAAACCAAAACTCTCGATATTTTTCCTGGTTCGGGGATGAATGGGGAAGAAGACGGGAAACTCGGCCGCCAGAGCGCTCACTGCGCGAAGAATCCCCTGCAGCGTTTCGGGATCGTCCACATTTGCGGGCCGATGCAGAGTGAGGACTCCGTAGGGGCGGCAGCCTGATCCATGCTGCCGCATGCCCAACCGGTCGAGAATGGGTGATCTCGCTGCTATCTCACGATGCCGGAGCAGGCTGTCGATCATGACGTTGCCGACCAGGAAGATTTTTTCGGCGGGTACGCCTTCGTGTTTTAGATTCTCGACTCCACTCTGCTCGGTGACAAAAAGCAGGCTGGAGACGGCGTCTGTAAGTTTGCGGTTAATCTCCTCTGGCATTGTCATATCGAAGCTGCGCAATCCGGCTTCGACGTGAGCCACGCCAATTCCGAGTTTGACGGCGGTAAGCGCAGCGGCGATCGTAGAATTCACGTCCCCCACCACCAGCACCATTTGCGGCTTGTAGTCGAGCAGGATGGGTTCGATGCCCTTCATGATTTCGGCAGTCTGCACTGCATGGCTTCCTGAACCGGCTTCAAGATTCACATCCGGTTTGGACAGGCCGAGATCGGCGAAGAAGTTACCGGAGAGCAATTCGTCGTAGTGCTGCCCGGAGTGCACCAGGCAGTGTTCGATCGCAGGGTACTTCTTCAGTTCTTCCACAATGGGCGCGATTTTCATGAAGTTGGGGCGCGCCCCCACCACACTCAGAAGCCTAATCATCGGGAGACTCCGGCCATGATCGCCTCAGCTTGGGGGGCCTTCGTTGAAGCATGTGGTCTTGTCCCTTGAGGGTGGGACTTGAAAGTGTGGGAGAGAAGGCTCCATTCAGGCAACAGTGTAGAGCACTTTTGCTCCTATCGTAGGAGCTTTCCGCGAGGAGGCCTCCAACGCTTGAAACAGTTTGGCCTCGGACCTGCAATACATCCCCTGTGCCGCTTTCGCTAGGGTGGGTCATGTAAATTGTTCAGGGCTCTTATGTAAGGCATGGAATTTTTCACATAGGGTGTTTACCCTAGCCAGCTGGGTCCTTAGCGCTACCGCCCCGCTCCGCGAGAGTTCGCCGCGTCTCTCAGGCTGCCATCGATTGCCGGATTCGGCAGAAGTCGGCAGGGTCCTGTCGCCGCGAGAGCGTTGGATGCTCGACATCGTGGCGGCATTTTACGGCTGACTTTACGCACCTTTTGTAGCAACCAGGGCATGCTTCCGGGCTCGGGCGACACGGCTGGGGTGAGTTTTTCGAGGATGACTTCTGATTGTGGGAATACCCTCTGTTCCCTGCAAGTGCCTGTGGAAATGAATGTTCGTCGGTCACAGCTAATTTTGTCTCAAAGTGGCATTGTGGATGCTACGCAATATGGAAGCATCCCAGCTCCACCGAGGTCTTAGCGCGTTGGCGAATCAAACCCAAGGGGTAGGAATGGTGCAGGAGTCCGTTCGGCTAGGGCCGCGTGAAGAGCAAGTTGTTGAATTGCTCTTACAAGGCTGTGATAACGCCGAGATCGCCAGCGAGCTCAAGATGGCACGCAGAACCGTTAAGGCCCATTTCAACCGGCTCTTTCTCCGTTTTGGAATCACCGGTGGAATCAAGCGAGTGAAACTCGCGACCCTGTTATACCGGAGGCAGTTATGTTTGCAAACGAGCGCTATGGAACCCGCACCCCCAGCGAGCGCGAAAGCCGCGTCATCGAGCTCGTCGCCCAGGGCATGAAGAACCACGAGGTGGCCCATGCCATCGGCACCACCGAACACGTAGTGAAGAATTATCTCCGCGTGATCTATGACAAGCTTGGACTCTGGAACCGCGTGGAACTTGCCCTGTGGTATGAGTCGCGCAGGCATGAGCCGCAATTTCACGCCTGAGTAACGGGAAGCCTTCGCATTGATTGAGTAGGAAAGCGATTGAGTGGGAGAGCGTTTTCAGGGCTGCGAGGATGATTCTTGAAGGCCACTCTTACTCGCAACCGGAGGCTTGCAAGTTCCGCAATCGTTCAGCGGCGGCCTTCGCGCCTTTTCGTGCGGCCGCGTCCAGAAGAAGACGCGCCTGATCACAACTCTTAGGCACTCCGTCTCCCCGCAGATACAAATCAGACAGAGTCAGCGTGGCCTCAAGGTTCCGCTTTCCAACGGCCTTCCATAACCACTGGACAGCTTCTGCGCTATCGCGAGTTCCAGCGCTGCCGGTCAAGTAATTCTCTGCTGTGGCCAGCTCTAGAGCCCCACTCTGATCAACCGCGGAGGAACTCGCCGCCACGGTTGCGGTTCGGTGCGCTAGTTGCGAATCGGCGGTTTGATCGCTTCGTGAACTCGCATCCACCTGGTTCTTGTTTTGAGCTGCGGTGGAGAGCGGAGCGCTTGCCGGCAAGGCACTCCTAGCCGCACTCGGCGGCCGCTCAGAGTTAGCCGGTGGTGCAGCTGCCGTGTCCAAATGAGCCTGCGGTCGGCGCCCCGCCATGTAACCCAGTACAGTGAGAAGGATCGCCAGACTTGCAGCGATGTGGAGTCGGTACCGGTAGAATCGGTAACCATAGGGCAGGGACTCGGATTTCGCCCTGGGATCCGGAGGGCTTTTTCCAGGCAGCAGGCTGCCTAGCTCCGGAGCTCCGCCACGTTCACCGGCCGCGGCGGAGCTGACAGCGGGTTCAATCGCATCCTCGGCTGGGTTACCGCCGCGAGAACCTTCACGCCAACTCATTCCTGCGATCGGTGCTTCTTCCGCGACTTCCGCTGCGCGCGTCCCGGGAGAGACTGACAATAGCGCGCCGCACATTCCGCAAAACTTTTGCTCTGCCGAATTGTTGTACGCGCACGCAGCGCAAACGCAGTTCGGCTCCAATGGCGATGGAGACTGGTTCGGCGGGTCCGCAGTTCTCGTCCTTTTTCTCACGCCGGGTTCGGGAAAGCCATGAACCGTAGCGGACTCTGGAGGGGAAACATTCTCCAGTTCCCGAAGCAGGTCAGAAACCGCTTGATCACGCTTCTCGGGCGGGTTGGTGAAATACACCTCTGCCCATCGTCCCATGTGCGCCGCCAGTAGCGGATTGACGAGGGGATTCAGTTCAGGATCCGGTGATGGGTTTGAGTTGGATTTATCCCTCGGGTCAGGCACCAGCATCCTCCGGAGAAGTGGCGGCACTTATGATTGCACTACCTCGAAGCAAGGTTGTCAAATCCAGCTCTGTGGTGGTAGAGCCTACCCACATCGTATCCCCCTAGCGAAGTTGAAATGCTTGAGCGAGAAACGCGGTAGGGAGCTGGCCGGACGGCTCCGCAAAAGCCGGGAGGCCAGCGACCGGGACTACAATCCGCGGTGTCTACCCCCTACTTCCTCCTGATTCGCGAGATGAGAGACGCTTACAATCATCGCTTGCGTTTGGTGCAGTCGGCTCGGCAACGAGGCATCAAGCCCACCGCTCGTCTTTTCCAAACCACCGTTCCCACCGTGCGCAAGTGGTGGCGCCGTTATCAGCAGCAGGGCCCGCGCGGTCTTCTCGAAGTCTCCCGCGCCCCGCATCACCAGCCCGGCAAGACTCCCGCCGCCATCGAAGAACAGGTCGTCGCTTTGCGCCAGCAGCTGTTTACCTTCGGCGCTCGTCGTCTCATTCGGGAGTTCGATCTTCCCCTCAGCCATCGGGCACTAGAGCGCATCTGGCGCCAGCACGGCCTGCTCAAAAAACGCCCGCGCAAGTATCAGCGCAAACAAGACCTCGCCCACATCAAGGCCTCCTGGCGTGTCTTTCAGCAGATCTCCGCCGACACCAAGGATCTCAACGATATTCCCCGCTACTGGCCGCAAGCCCAAGCCTTCGATCTGCCGGCCGTCGAGTACACCGCGCGCGAGGTGCGCAGCGGTTTGTTGTTCTGGGCTTTTGCCCAGCGCCGTTCCGCAGCCGCCAGTTCCATCTTTGCCGCCCGCATCCAGCAGCACCTCGATCGTTGTGGCATCTCTCTGCGCGACCTGGTCTGGCAAACCGACAATGGTTCCGAGTTCATCGGCGGCCATGATCGCCGCGGTCACCCCACCGGTTTCCCCACCGCTTTAGGCGACAGCCAGCACGTTCGCATTCCGCCCGCCGCTCACACCTTCCAGAGCGATGTGGAAACCGTTCACCGCCTGGTTGAAGATGAGTTCTTCGATCTGGAAGCGTTCTCTGGCCGGGGAGACTTTCTCGCCAAAGCCTTTACCTATCAGCTCTACTTCAACCTTGTCCGTCCCAACTCGCACAAACAAAACCTCAGCCCCTGGCAGATCGTCGAGCAGCTCCAACCCCGCTGGCCTCTCCAACTTTGTTTGCTTCCACCTGTTTTCTTGGATTATTACTTGAACGACTCTGGGGGATACGATGTCCCTAGGCATCCCTAATCCAGCTCTGTGGACTTTAGATTAATCATGGCTAGCTTAACTCTGGTGAGCTTAATCCTGGTTAGCTTAACCCTCTCCGATCGCCTAGTCAGTCACACGCCCTGCGGTTGGCGGGTTCGAACTGGTCCAGCTGCGCGTCGCGCTGACTGGTGAGTTTGCCTTGTGGTGTCTTGCCGTAAAGATCGGAACCGGGGCAGTAGTACAAAGCTGTATGCAGGTCGACCCAAACCTGGGTGTAGGGATTGCCTTTGTAGCTGGGAGTTTCGGGAGCTTCAGCCAGCCCAAGACCGACCAGGATCTTGTCGAACGTGGACAGATCCGCATCTGGGGTCGGCTGTTTCCCCCGATTCGCACTCCCGGAAACTGCCGTTCCGCGGCCCGTCGCGCCCACCGACTGTTTGGACCAGATTCCCCACCGGATCACAACCAGCACCAGAATGACCGCGATCCCAAGATAGAAATCGCCGCGGCGGGAACGCCAGAAGCGGTTCAAGGCGTTGGGAGTGCGGGTCGCAGATAGCGATTCCAGAAAGTCGCGCGCTCGGGCCGCGGAACTCCAGACCACATCTCCCTGGTGTTTTACCAGCGAACTCGAAGGGGCCTGGACAGGGCTTTCGTCGAGCTGCAATTCGGGTGGCAGTGATGCCGCCATCGCATCCTCGCTCGAGCTCGCGGGCGATGACTGTGCGGCGAATGGATTACTCTGCTCCAACTCCGGCAAAGAGAACGGCGCAGACAGATGATCCCCGTCGTTCTCCTCAAGCTCCGCCTCGTGCTCAGGCTTATGCTCTACAACGGGGCGTGTCATATCTTTGGCACTCGAGCTTCCGCCGAGAAGCATGGCAGCGACTGGATCCTGGTGGGCCGACTGCATCCGCCACGCCGATGCCAGACTGCTCTGCACGCTGGAGGTTGCATCGTCGCCGGTACGGGGAGCGCCACACTTGCCGCAAAACTGCTCCTCCGCGAGCAACTTACTTCCACACTTCCGGCAGAGGGGTTTTGCTGCGCTCGGCGCGTTTCCGCTCGGGCTCGCGGTCGCGGCGGGTGCATCCTCGGCCCAGGCTGCCAGGCTGGGTTGGAGCCTTTCAATGGCAGCCAACATCGTAGATCGTTCTGCGGCTATGGACTTCTTTAAAGTTACCTGAGCGTCGCGGCCAATCGCTTCCGTCACCAGTCCGGCCATCAACTGGCAGGTGTGGATGTCCTGTTCGGCGAAGCCGTGAGTCGTGTCAAAGTAAAGTTCTAATGCTCCGATGATGTCGCCCTCGCGGTAGATCGGCACCGCGACCAGCGATACGATTCCCCGGTGGCGGCACAATTCGGGGTCGAACAAAAACTCCAGATTCACATCTTCGCAGCGAATCACCTGCCCGGTACGCAGGCTGGCGGAGCACACCGCCGTTTCCAGAGGCGCTTCGCTTCCCAGGGGCAAAGCCGGGGCGCCGGCTCCCGCGCGATAACGCACCGTCGTTCCCTCCAGAATTCCGATCGCCGCCCCGGTCGCGCCTGTGATTTTTGCGACTCTCTCGGCCACCACTGCCAACGCCTTATCCAACTCGAGATGGTGCGTTTGAATCTGGCGCTGGGCTTCGACAATCTGCGCCAGAGTGAGCGTGTAGTCGCTGTCGGAGCGCGACGTCTTTTCCGATTTTGCTTTGCTTTCCTCGAGCGGAGCTTGATTCGCCGACTCTTGTTCCCGCAGCCGTTCGCTCTGCGACTCCACGCTTTTTTCCAGTTCGCGCATTTTGCGGTTGTGCTCTTGCAGCACATAAGCCGCTTCCAGCAGCCTTTCAAAGGTCTGCTCGTCCAGAACTGGTTTTTTTTTCTGGTCGGTCACGATGTTTCCTGCGCGCCTTTGAGGCCAGCCGGCGAGAGGCGGAGATTACTCCCACCCCATTCTAGTGCAATTCCTCCACCAAAGAACCTTAAGGTATAAAGTCAAACCTGTCGGCGCCACCCCAAGCAGGCCCAAGATGCTGTGCTGCCATGACAATGATGAGCGCGCAACCACACTGAATTCAAGTGGCTACAGAGGACCGAACCCGGAGATGTACAGCACATGACGATTCCGCAGGACGCCGGTTCGATCCGGTTACTGTAGTAAGCCGCGCTGTAGGATGCAAGGATATGCACACTTGGTTGGGGCAACTCCGACTCGCTTTCGTTCCGCCTCAACGTGTATGCAGCTGCGATTCGATGAGGAGGCTTCTTGCGAGCGAGGGGCCCATCTCCGGATCTTTCGTCTTCCCTCTCTGATTTCCTGTGTCCTGCGGCATGATGATTTCGCGGACCGAGCCTGTGCAAAAAAGTGAATTACGTGTGAGCGCGAGAGTCAAAATGGACGTTCCTCTCGCCCCCTGATTCCATTTTGGAACTTCTGCGTTTTCTTACTCTGGAGACCAACCTGCCAGTTCCCAAGCCCCGCCCGATGAGCTTCCATCAAGTTGAGGACATACCCAATAGTCTGAAGGGAAAGGCTTATCTTGACCAATCGTGCGCTGCAGGCGCAATCCTTTCCCGGCGAAATTCCCTCGATTTGAAGCTCTGCCGGGAATCCATTCGAGGCAACACCATCGCCGGCTCATTTGTCCCCGGCCCGATTTGGAACGGGCCCGTCGATCACAAAGTTTCTCTGCTTCTCAGGAAAAGTCCGGTTCTTATGCTAAGTGCAAGCCTGCGTTCGTCTTACATCATGGCTGGAGATGGGGAGAAGGTTTGGCGAAGGATGTGCTTGACCGACTATGCGGATCGCAATCGGAAACATGCAAGAGAAATGCGACACCCCAGGAGAACTGACATGATGGACCTCGAGCGAATGAAAGTGACGCCCCGAGATCAGCAAGTTCTGGATTTGCTGGTTCAGGGTTGCAGCAACAAGGAAATTGCGGGCCAGTTGAGCATCAGCCCGCGTACCGTAAAGCAGCACTTGCGCACGCTCTTTCTGCGTGCCGGAATTCGGGATGGCCGCAAGCGCGTGCGGCTGGCTACGGCCGCCTTCGAAAGGGCGGAGGTGAGGTCATGATGCCGCGCGAGCGTCTGACCCCCAAGGAAATTCAAGTGGCCACCCTGGTTTGGGAGGGTCTGACCAATCGCGAGATTGGCAAGCTGATGGGCACATCGGAGCAGGTTATCAAGAATCACTTGCGCAGCACGTTCGACAAACTCGGAGTCTGGAGCCGACTCGAGTTGGCCATGTACGTCGCCAGCCACGGTGGAAAGAACTGGCTGGAAGAGCCCCAACCGCCGGGCTTAGCACTGGCTCGCGCGGCAGCGAGCTAGGAGCCCAGCCAGGTCTGAACCACGGCAAGATCTTGCATGCTGTCCGGACGGCAGTACATCTGCTGCAAAAGGTTTGCACTTCGAACTCCGGGGCCAGGTTTGAAACTGTGCGTAAGACATTGAAAAAACAACGGCTTCTGTCTCACCGTCGGTCGGCCTGTAAATTGCACTAGTGAACCTGACCCAATAGAGCGGGCTCGCGAGCAGCCTCGAGCTGGCTCCGCAATCCCTGGGCGGGGCGGCAATGGACTACAAAGAAACCTTCTGGATGGCTTGCGACTCTACGGAGCAGTTGCGGGCGGAGTATGGCCCGTTTCACACCCGCGCCGAGGCAGAAGCCGAAGCCCGCAAGCTGGGATTCAGCTACCTTTTGCGTTACGAGCACATGCTCGACGAAAACGAGGAGATCCAGGAAGTCCGCTGCATCTTCATCGAATTGCCTGGCGCGATTATGGTGGAGGCCGCTTCCGTCAGCCTGCACACCCGTTGCGCCACTTGCGGCGATTCCGCCACTCACGACAAGACCTGGCAGGCGGAAGTGTGGGCGGACATCCATGAGTTTGAACACTCCCGCCATCGCGTGCGACTGTTCGAGCACGCTCGCGGCAAAGGTTTGAAAGAGATCGGCGGCTGGCGGGGATAATTCTCCGCGCGGCAAGCCTCCTTCACGCAGCCGTGGACAGCTCGCTGGCGGCAGCCCGATCCACAAACCAGATCAGTTTGCCCTCGCGTGGTCGCACCAATCGGGATGGATACTTCTCCGCCGGCGCGTCGCCTTCCAGAACTTCATGCAGCGCCGCCGCCTTGTCGGTCCCACTCACCAGGAACGCCACGCAACGGGCTGAATTCAGCAAGGGCAGCGTGAAGGTAATGCGGCTGCCTCCCAATTTCTCCACCCAGTTGGCCACGACCAGCCGCGATTTTTCCTGCAGTGCCGCAGTTTCTGGAAACAGCGACGCAGTATGTCCGTCCGGCCCCATCCCCAGCAGGATCAGATCAAAGCGCGGAAATTCGCCGGGCGCTACGGCAAAAAACTTTCGCAGCGTCTGCTCGTAGATTTCCGCGACTTGCGCGGCGTCAGGGTTCTCAGCGGGAACGGGAAAAATGTTGGCCGGCGGGATGGGAACCTTCGACAAGAGCGCTTCCTTGGCCATGCGATAGTTGCTGTCCGGACTATCCGGGGGAACATGGCGTTCATCTCCCCAGAAAAAGAACATCTGGTCCCAGGGCAAGGTGGTGCTGGCGTTCGCTGCGATCAGGGTGTACAGATTTCTGGGAGTCGATCCGCCGGAAAGTGCGATGGTGAAGCGCCCGCGCTGCGCGACGGCATCGGTGGCACTCCGGATGACTTCCTCGGCGGCCGCCTGAAAAAGATCCTGCGGCGTGGTCAGTCTGCGCAGTTCGACCGGCGCACTCACAAATCTCCCACCCGGCCGTTGCGGGATTTTGTGGCCGCGCACCGCGCCGCGCCCAGCAGACCGGCCTTGTCGTTGGTGATGACCTGCACCGGGATCTCTTCGAGCAGCGCCTTCAGTCTGCCTTTTTCCAGAAAAGCGCGCATAAACAAAGGCCCCGTAAGCTTGGAAAGAATCTTCGGCGAGATTCCGCCTCCGAGAAAGATTCCGCCGGTCGCCATGATTTTAAGAGCGAGATTGCCGGCTTCCGCTCCGTAAACCGAGATCCACAGATCCAGCGCCTGCTCGGCTAACGGATTCGCGCCGCTCAGAGCGGCGCGGGAAATCGCCGCCGCAGCGTCTCCCTGGGAAAGTTGGGCGGCAAATTCGGGAGCCTCGTCTCCGCATCCCTTTTCGCGAAGGAACTCGTACACATTCACCAGGCCCGGTCCGGAGAGGACACGTTCGTAGCTGACGTGTCCGTAACGGCTCGCCAGGAAGCGCAACAGTTCGATCTGCAGATCACCTTGCGGTGCGAAATCCACATGTCCGCCTTCGCAGGCGAAGATTTCATATTGGCGTCCGTTCCAGAATAACCCGGCTTCTCCCAGGCCGGTTCCAGGCGCGATGACCGCCTGATTGCCCACCGACGGCCCGACCCGGTTGAGAGGAATCAGATCCTGCGGGCTGAGAGCTCCAATGCCCCACGCGTTGGCTTCGAGATCATTGATCAACAAAGTGGCGGGCAACTGAATCTGTTTCGCCAGACGGGATTGGTCGATGACCCAGGGAAGGTTCGAAACTTCGACGCGTCCATTATGGACGGGTCCTGCGATGCCGAAGCAAGCAGCCTCAGGCCGCGCCGCGGAGTCTTCGAGGAACTTCGAAACAATCTCACCCAGTTCGCTATATTCGCGGCTCGGAAAGACACGCTCGGAAAGCAGCCGGAGATGGCCATTCTGAGGCTGAAAATAGGCGAGTCGAGCGTTGGTACCGCCAATATCGCCGGCCAGGATCATTTCTCGAAGTTCCTCCAGCGCCGCCCGTCGCGCTCCAATAATTCGTCAGCCTCTTTCGGTCCCCACGTGCCCGAAGCGTAGTTCGGAAAGTTTCGCGGCGGCAGTGCCTTCCACAGATCGAGCACCGGGTTGACCACGCTCCAGCCTGCCTCCACCATGTCGGCCCGTTGAAACAGCGTCTGATCGCCGATCATACAATCGTGCAGCAGCCGTTCATAGCCGGTGCTGGGCTGCTTTCCGAAGTATTCCTGATATTCGAAGTTCATGTCCACTGTTCCCAGGCGCATCACCGGGCCGGGCACCTTGGCCGCAAATTGCAGGGAAATGCCTTCTTCCGGCTGGATGTGCAGCACCAACTGGTTCGGCATCAAGTGTTCCACGGAAGTATCCCGGAACAAGACGAATGGTGCGCGGCGGAACTGGATCACGATGTGAGTGTTACGCGCCGGCATGCGCTTTCCCGTGCGCAGGTAAAACGGAACGTCGGCCCAGCGCCAATTGTCGATGAGCAGCTTCATGGCGACGAAGGTTTCGGTTCGCGAATCCGGCGCGACATCGGGCTCGGAACGATACGCCAGAACCCGCTCGCCATCCATGGTTCCTTCCCCGTACTGCCCGCGCACAGAGCGTGTTAGAACCTCCTCATCGTCGATGGGCTGGATGGCATGCAAAATCTTGGCTTGCTCGTCGCGCACGGCATTGGCGTCAAACGAAATGGGCGGCTCCATCGCGGTCAGGCTGATCAGCTGCATGATGTGGTTCGGCACCATGTCGCGCAGCGACCCGGCGTGCTCGAAATAGCTGCCGCGGCCTTCTACGCCCACGGTTTCGGCCACAGAGATCTGTACGTGATCGATGTAGCGCCGGTTCCAGATGGGCTCGAAGATTCCGTTGGCGAAACGGAACGCCATGATGTTCTGCACCGTCTCTTTACCCAGATAATGGTCGATGCGATAGATCTGGTTTTCCGCGACGAGCTTGAGCAGTTGCTGATTGAGGGTCTTGGCGGACTCCAGGTCGTGGCCGAAAGGTTTCTCGATGATCACCCGGCGCCAGTGCTCGTTGTCTTGCTCCACCAATCCATTGGCGGCGAGCTTTTCGACAATGGGTCCGAAGAAGCTCGGAGCCGTAGCCATGTAAAAGAAGACATTTTGATGCGTGGAGTGATCCTGATCGATCTTGGCCAGGCGCTCTTTGATCTTCGGGTAAAGCTGGGCATCGCTGAAATCGCCTGCGAAATAATAGAAGCGGCGCGAGAAGCTTTCCCAGGTGGCGTCGTTGATGCAATCGCCGCAGTACTCTTTCACATCTTCCAGGACTTGCTTGCGGAAATCCTCGTCCGACAACTGCTTCCGGGCCACACCCAGCACCGCGAACTCCTTTGAGAGCAAGTCCGCCCGGGCCAGGTTATACAGCGCGGGAATCAACAGGCGCGCCGTCAGATCGCCGGCGGCGCCGAAGATCACCATCACACAAGGATCCCCTTGTTTGCCGATGCGCGGTGTGGCTGCCGTGGGCTGTTCCGCCAATTGAGCCATAAATCAGGTCCTCAGAATTCTCCAATCGAATACGTTCTGTTTATGCGCTCTTCTTTTTTGAGCTAGTTTGGGTTGCGCCCGCTTCGATGTGTCCGCCAAACTTCTGCCGCATGGCAGAAAGCATCTTCTCGGCGAAGGTGTGTTGCTGCCGCGAGCGGAAGCGCACGTACAACGCCGCGGTCAGAACATCCGCAGGCACCGCTTCTTCCAGTGCAGCCTGAATCGTCCAGCGACCTTCCCCGGAATCCTGCACGAAGCCCTCATATTCGGAAAGCGTAGGATTCTCCGTCAAAGCCATCGCCGTAAGATCCAGCAACCACGAGCTGACTACGCTGCCCCGCCGCCAAACCTCGGCGATATCCGGCAAGTTCAGATCGTAGCGGATATCTTCCGGCAAGTCTTTGCTGGTGGCGTTCTTGAAGATGTCGAACCCCTCGGCATATGCTTGCATGATCCCGTATTCGATCCCGTTATGCACCATCTTCACAAAATGGCCGGAACCCGACGGACCGCAGTGGATGTAGCCTTGCTCGGCCGAGCCGCTAAGTTTCTCCCGGCCCGGAGTGCGCGGAATATCGCCGACGCCAGGAGCTAGTGTCTTGAAAATAGGATCAAGCCGCTGCACCGCCTCCTTGGGCCCGCCAATCATCATGCAGTAACCGCGCTCAAGGCCCCAGACCCCGCCGCTGGTGCCCACATCCACGTAATGAATGCCTTTGCTCTTGAACTGTCCCGCGCGGCGCACGTCATCTTTGAAATAGGAATTGCCGCCGTCGATGATGGCGTCGCCGGCTTGCATGTACTGCGCCAGTTTCTGCACCGTCTGCTCAGTGGGACCGCCCGCAGGCACCATGACCCACGCCGCTCGCGGAGGCTTCAACTTACCGACAAGATCTTCCAGCGAAGACGAACCGCCGGCCCCCTCGTCCGCCAGTTGCTTCACGGCATCCGCACTCAGATCCGAGACCACGAGTTGATGTCCGCCGCGCATCAGACGGCGCGTCATGTTCGCGCCCATGCGGCCCAGACCCACCATTCCCAATTGCATGTCTTAACTCCTTAAACCATATGCAGAAGTCGCGGCGCATTAAGAATAGCGCCGAAGATGTCCCTCGTGTAGCGCCGGCGTCCCGCCGGCTTCTCGCCGCCAAAATTATCCCAACGCCTTTTGAACCGCCGCCGCCAGTGCCCGCAGACCTGATTCCAAATCATGCAAATGCACGCGCAGCGCTCGCCGCCCGCGATCGGCCAGCACCTGGAAATCGCCACGAGCCTGCGCCGCCTTCACCACGCCGAACGTGTATTTCTGTTGCGGCACCGGCAAGTCCAAAGCATCATCGCAAGTCACCTGCAGGAATACTCCAGAATTCGGGCCGCCTTTGTAAGCCTGTCCAGTCGAATGAAGAAAACGGGGCCCAAAGCCGAGACAGGTAGCCACATGTTTCTTGTCTCGCACGGCGTGCCGTATGGTCTGCAAGGTTTTCTCGTGTTCGGCATTCATCTGGATGAATCCCAATAGAGCAAAGTAGTCGCCAGTACTAATTCGCGCGAGATGAGCCTTCAAATATCCGGCGAGCGACGTGTCTCCACCCGCGGCCTTCGCCAAGGCAGCACCATTCTTCTCGTCGGTGAACAGCTTGATCCCGCCGTCTTCGACCACCGGTTTCTCGGGAGGCAAGGAACCGGTTTTCTCATACTCCGAAGTCAAATTCCGGGTTGCAATCTTGCTGGCTTCCACATCAGGCTGATTGAAAGCATTGATCCCGATGATGGAGCCGGCCACCGCAGTGGCAATCTCCCAGCGGAAAAACTCCGCTCCCAGGTCGTAGACATCGGCCATCGAGATTCGCAGCACCGCATGCCCGGCCTTTTCCAGGGCCGTGAGCTTCGCATCCTGCTTAACGTCGATCCCATGTTCGGTATGGACGTAAGCAAACACGCGATCGTTGCCATAAACTTCTGGCGCCGCCAGATCTTCGCGGTCCACCGGGATGATGCCCTTACCAACTTTCCCCGTAGACTCGGCCAGCAGTTGCTCAAGCCAAGCGCCCAGGTCGGAGATATCCGGAGAAGCGATAATCGTGACTTTATCCCGGCCGCTCCGCGCCGCCGTGCCTAAAACAATTCCCAGCATCGCACCTGGGTTTTCTTCGATCGCGGCGGCAGGTCCGCAGGCCTGCACCATCTCTTGCGTGCGGTCGAGAAACTTCTTCGTATCCACTCCCATGGCGGCCGCGGGAATCATGCCAAAGTTTGAAAGCGCCGAATACCGGCCGCCAATCGAAGGCCTGCCAAAAAAGACATGCCGGAAGCGATCTCCCTCGGCGACCTGCTGCATCTTCGATCCCGGATCCGTGATGGCGATGAAGTGGCTGCCCGCCTTGTCCGCGCCTACAGCCTGCTTGGTTTTTTCAAAGAAATACTGTTTGAAAATATTGGGTTCGAGCGTGCTGCCCGACTTGCTGGAAACAATGAAGAGTGCCCGCGCAATATCGATCTTATTTTCGAAAGCCCTAACCTGCGCCGGATCCGTGGAATCGAGTACGTGCAGATCAGGGTATCCGGCAATCTTGCCGAACGTCATGCGCAGGACTTCCGGACACAAGCTCGACCCGCCCATGCCCAGCAGAAGCGCATCCTTGAAGCCCGCGCTCCAGACCTCTTTGGCGAGGTTTCGCGACGCCACGTGCTGCGCGATCTGTTCCTCGATGATGTCCAACCATCCCAGCCAGTTGGCCTCATCGTCCCCGGTCCAGAGCGTCGCATCGCGCTGCCACAGGCGCTGCATCTTCCCGCCTGCCTTCCAATCGCCGATGTTGGTCTTTACCGCCGCCGCCAGACTTTCTGGCAACGAGGCTCGCAGGCGGCTCAAGCAGTTTTCCCTTTGAGCTGACTGCTCTTCTCCACTGCAGCCAGCAGCTTGTGGAACGCATCCGCAAAAAGCTTCACTCCGTCATCCGTCAGCTTCGTAGTGACTTCTTTGATCGAGATGCCGGTCTTCGCCAGATCGTCCATTACATTCTGCGCGCCCGCCACATCTTCGGTAAGGCTGTTTCTCAACTTTCCGTGATCGCGAAACGCGTCGATCGTGGCCGGAGGCATGGTATTCACGGTGTCAGGCCCGATCAATTCCTCGACGTACATCACATCACGATACGCGGGATTCTTCGTGCTCGTGCTCGCCCATAGCACACGCTGGGTTTGCGCTCCCTGGGCCGCCAGAGCCTGCCATCGTAGACCGCTGAAGATGCGCTGATAGCGCTGGTAGGTCAGCTTTCCATTCGCAATCGCAACTTTGCCCAGCAGGCTCTTCAGCAGCGCCTGTTGTTGCGGGTCGGTCGCGGTCTTCAGCCTATCGTTGATCATCGAATCCACCAGCGAATCGATGCGGCTGATGAAGAAGCTGGCGACGCCTCCGATCTTCTTCAAATCGCCGCCGCGCTTTGCCAGGTCTTCAAGTCCAGAGATATGGGCTTCCGCAACCTTCTCGTAAACTTCCTGCGCGAATAGCAGAGTCACGTTGACGTTGATGCCTTCGCCAATCAACTGCCGAATTGCGGGCAGTCCCTCCGCCGTCCCCGGAACTTTGATCATCACGTTCGGGCGATTCACCGCCTTCCACAGCCGCCGCGCTTCATCAATGGTCTCCCGAGTTTCCAGCGCGAGCAGCGGCGAAACCTCCAGGCTGACGTACCCGTCCCGAGACTTCGAATCCTCATACACCGGACGCAGCACATCGGCGGCGTCCTGGATGTCGCGAATCGCAATCAGTTCAAAACGGCCGGTCGCGTCCAGATCATGGCGCGTAGCCAGCGACTTCAACATATCGTCGTAAAGCGAGCTTTCGGCGATTGCCTTCTCGAAGATCGACGGATTCGAAGTCATGCCTCGAAGCCCATCCGCTTCAATCATCGTTTTCAGTTGGCCGCTCGTGATCAGGTCGCGCCGGATGTAGTCCAGCCACATCGACTGCCCATAGTTGAGTAACTCTTTGACAGGATTCGTCACTTTCGAAGTTTCCAGAACTCCCGTTGGCTGCATGATGATTTCTCCCTGATGATGTGGGGACAGCCGCCCTCGGCTGTCGGTCGAGCGAAGCTCGACGATCTTTCCGTCCCGCACGGCAAACTGAGCACTATCAAAAACTGCTGCTATTTTTCCGCAATCGCTTTGCGCGCTTCCGCAACTACTGCATCTGCGGTGAAACCGAAAAACTTCATCAAATCTTTCAACGGCGCCGAAGCGCCGAAGCGGTGCATGCCGATCTTTCGTCCCTTCAGTCCGACGTACCGCTCCCAGCCGAAAGTCGCCGCCATTTCCACAGAAACCCGCGCCGTAACCGATGAAGGCAGGACGCTTTCCTTGTAAACTGCATCCTGTTGTTCGAAAATGTCCCACGAAGGCATGCTCACCACACGCGCTTGGATGCCCTCTTCCTTGAGTCTTTCGTAGGCCTCCACACACAACGACACTTCGCTGCCTGTGCCCATCAGAATTACATCCGGTCTGCCATTCGGCGCATCGGCGAGAACATATGCCCCTCGTGCCGTGCCCGAGGCCGCTCCGTACTTTGTGCGGTCAAAGGTCGGCAGCGCTTGCCGCGTCAGCACCAGCGCCACGGGCTGATGCTGTAACTGCGCGATGATCTTCCACGCTTCAACCACCTCATTTGCATCTGCGGGACGCAGCACAACCAGATTCGGCATAGCACGCAGCGACGCCAGCTGCTCAATCGGCTGATGCGTCGGCCCGTCTTCTCCCAATCCGATAGAGTCGTGCGTATAAATGAAAATGGACGGAATTTCCATCAGCGCCGAAAGCCGGATGCTGGCCCGCATGTAGTCGCTGAAATTAAAGAAAGTCGCGCCGAAGGCCCGGATTCCAGAAACCGTGAGCCCGTTCACGCTAGCGCCCATCACATGCTCCCGCACTCCGAAATGCAAATTGCGCCCCGCGTAGCTGCCCGGCTGAAAATCGCCTGCGCCTTCAAACGTCAGCGTCGTCTTGTTCGAGGTCGCCAGATCGGCCGAGCCGCCGATCAGCCACGGAATGTTCTGCGCCAGCACATTCAGCACCTTGCCAGAACTTTCGCGGGTGGCTATTCCTTTCGCGTCCGCCGGAAACGTAGGCAGTTTCTTGTCCCAATCGGTAGGAAGCTCGCGGCGTTGCATTCGATCCAACCGGTCCGCCAGTTCAGGATACTTTTGCGAGTACCCCGCGAACATCTGCGCCCAGCGCTCCCGCGCGTCCCGGCCACGCTTTCCAATCCCCTCGCGGAAGTGCTCTCGAACGCCCTCCGGCACCAGGAACTTGGCATCTTCCGGCCAGCCGTAAAACTTCTTCGTGAGCCGCACTTCTTCTTCGCCGAGGGGCTCTCCGTGCGCAGCATTGCTGTCGTGCTTGTGCGGGGACCCATAGCCGATATGGCTGTCCACAATGATCAGCGTCGGACGATCCGTGGTTTTCTGGAAGGTTTGAAAAGCCCGGGCCAGCATCTCCAGATCGTTCGCATCGGCGACGCGCGTCACATTCCATCCGTAGCCAACAAATCGCGTTGCCACATCTTCGCTGAACGACCAGTCCGCGGGACCATCCAGCGTGATGCCGTTGTGGTCATACATCCAGCACAGATTTGAAAGCTTGAGATGTCCTGCCAGCGACGCGGCTTCGCCACCAATGCCTTCCATCAAATCGCCGTCCGAACACATGGTGTAGACGTTGAAATCGAACACTTCAAAACCTGGCCGGTTGAAATTCGCCGCTAGCCAGCGGCTCGCGATGGCCATTCCCACGCTGTTTCCCACGCCCTGGCCAAGCGGCCCTGTGGTTGTCTCCACCCCGGTAGCGAGGTGTGATTCGGGATGCCCCGGAGTCCGGCTCCCAAGTTGCCGGAAGCGCTTGATCTCCTCCAGGGGAATTGACAGTTCCTTTAAAACTTCCCCGTCTTTGTTGACCTCCCGTACGCCGGCAAGATAAAGCATGGCGTAGAGCAGCATGGAAGCGTGGCCGTTCGACAGCACGAACCGGTCGCGGTTCAGCCACTTCGGGTCCTCCGCGTCGTAGCGCAGAAATTCCTGCCACAGGCAGTAAGTCACCGGCGCCAGCCCCATCGGCGCTCCCGGATGCCCGCTGTTGGCCTGCTGTACCGCGTCAATCGCTAAGGTGCGGATTGTGTTAATGCACAACGTGTCCAGTTGCTTGCCGGTCACTACCGCTTGTTCGCTGACTGCCATGCGATGCGCGCTCCTCCCAGAGGACTTGCTTGGCTTGCCCCACTGGCTTATTAGAGTTCCTGGGGACAGAAAGGGTTTCAGATACGCATCGAGTGTACCAATTTCTTGCGGACTCATGTCGCGGGACCTGTGAAAAATGAAGAGAAGTTGCAGCTTGACGGGAACAGAAGAACCGAAGGAAAACGACGTCGATTTTACTTCAGCAGCTGCAGGTAGCTGCTTTCGCTGTTCGATGCTCTGGTAGTTTCTTGGACATACTTGAGGAACTGGCGGAGATGCTCTTTTTCGGCGGGGTCCATCCCCTCGAAGCGAACCCGAACTCCCCCTGCCGGCGCGCTGCGAGTGACCACTCCATTCAGCGCGAGACCCTTCACCCAGATCTTGCCACTCGCGACCCAAAGTCCAATTTCCACTTTAGCGCCGCCGCTGATGTGGGCAGCGGTCTCCACCTGGCATCCCCCCATGCTGGTGTTGGAGAGATTGCCCCAGATGGGAGCATCCGCATCATTGACCCGCATCTCCACTGCGACGAAGCATTTAATTCTGGGATGACGTCGCCGGTCTTGTCCCCAGTTCGGGCTGAACAGATCAGGCTCAAACGGCGGAGTCGCCGAGACCGGCGTTGGCACCGGCTGCGGAGAGGACTCCTTTGCCACCTTGGTTGAGGCTGCCGCGGCGGTCCCGCTGGAAGCTTCTTGTTTGATTTCACGCATCGCCGCCAGCAGAGCTTGTTCCCTGCGTTCCGGCGGAGCATCGCGATAAATCTGCAGCAGTTTCCCAAGGTTCCGGGCCAGGTCTGGATCGGCCAGCAACCCTGTCCAGTCCGTTCCCACCGCCGCGTTAGGCTTGGCGTCACTCATTCAAATAGTCTTCCGCTCGTTCTCGCGAACGAGTTCCGGGTACCAGCTTGAACCACAGGTCACCCGTCCACAAGATGACGGAAGTCATCTCCAAAATGCCCGTCCCGGAATCAACTATGGGCCTCGCCGCTTGGCAGGTTTCGACTGGAGACTCCCTTCAGTCCGCAGGTTTCAGGCCTTTGAGGTAACTCGTCAGCGATTTTTGCTGCTCAGCCGTGAGCGAGAGGAATTCGAAGCCGTAATGGTATCCGCGTCGGTAGCGGACCACGGCACGTACCGCCCATGGACGGGCGTCTCCCGGAATCAGGAAGTTCAAGCCGGTCACCTCACCGTTATTCAGCTCCGCCGCCAGAAGTATGCCGATTCCCGCTTCGGCGAGATCCCGGCAGTGTCCTACAAGATTCTGGTATTGATTTTCCAGAAGATAGCTCACGGTCACTCGGAAATCGGCAGAGTATCTCGGGTGCCGTCTCCTGCGCCGGTTCACCTGGCTGGTCGCGGGTTTTGGCGTCGAGGCGGGCATAAAGCAGAAGTGGATGTTCCTTGGCGTTAAGCTTGCGGTTTATTGCGGCTCAAACGCGAGTTGAACAATCTCAGTAGTTTCCTCTGGTGCAGCCTCAAACTTCCATTTACGTACCGCGTCAATAGCCGATTGAATCAGCGCGGGGCTGCCCCCCAACGCATTTGCCGATTTAACGCTCCCGTTTGGCCGGACGACAACTTCCAGCTTCACCACTCCTCTAATATGCGCACGCCTAGCGAGTTCCGGATAAACCGGAGCAATTCTTTCGATCGCTCTTCGTCCCGCATGGCCCTCCGCCTGGGCAACGCCAGTCTGCGTAAATGCACCCATACATAGCGCGCTCGCAACTAACCAACTGATTACTCGACCCATAGCCGATGAGACCACTCTCTTCAGTACTCTATCGACTGGATGTGCGGAGCGGAAGTGTCGAAGGTGGAAGTGTCGAAAGTAATGTGTTCCAATCCATATCTCGTCGCCGGCCAGGCCACCGGGTTTTGCATCGCACGGTGTCCTAAACGAATCAATAGGAGGACGATATGCTATGAATGAGAAAGGTCGTCCCGAAGACTTTCTTTATAATGGAACCTTTTCCAAACCAAAAATGCCCCGCTCCTTGTTTCGTCCCACTAAGTTTGTAGCTTGCGCCTTGGTATTACTGGGGGGCGTCGCGGACACTTTGGCGCAGAATTCCGCGCCTGTCCCGTCCATCTCTCTCCCCGGATCGCAGAGTCCCTTTACCGGCAGCGAGCCTGAGGGCAAAGCCTCTCCCCAAGTTTTGCAGCTAAGTTTGCAGGAAGCCATCGATCGCGGACTCCGTAACAACCTCGGCCTCTTACTCTCCGGGGATCAGACCATCATGGCGCGTGGCGAAAGATGGAAGGAACTCAGCAACCTTCTACCCAACCTCTCGGCCCGAGTGCAGGAGGATGCACAAACGCAGAGCCTCACTGCCCTTGGTTTCCAAAAGCTCTTCCCGCTATTGACCCCCAAGGGGAGCGCCCCGACGGTTGTCCCGGCGGTTACTCCAGCCTTCAACTACTTCGATGCGCGCGCCTCGGTCAGTCAGTCGCTCTTCAGCTTCCACGACATTGAGAAGGAACGCGCCGCCTCCGCGAGCCTGAAATCCGCGCAATATACCTACAAAGACGCGCGTGAACTGGTTGTGCTTGCGGTGGGCAACGCTTATTTAATGGCGATTGCCACCGCCGCTCGCATCGATACTACTGACGCCCAGGTGAAGAACGCCCAGGCCCTGTACAACAAAGCGGTCGACCAGCAAAGGGCGGGCCTGAATCCGGCCATCGATACGCTGCGCTCTCAAGTCGAGTTGCAAACCCGCCAGCAGCAACTCATCGCCGCGCGCAATGATTTCGACAAGCAGAAACTGTCCTTAGCTCGTGTCATCGGCCTGCCTCCGGGTCAGGAGTTCGTCCTTACCGAGAAAGCCCCGTATCAGGCGCTGGCTCCCTTGCCCCTCGAGGTCTATTTGCAGCGCGCCTATACTTCGCGTTCCGACTACCAGGCCGCGCAGTCGCAAGTGCGAGCCGCGGAACTTTCGCGCCGTGCCGCGACCGCTGGGTACTATCCCTCCCTGGACCTTAGCGCGAACTACGGCGACATCGGGGTGACCCCAGCCCAATCGAACGGAACCTGGCAGGTGGATGGAGGGCTGAACATTCCCATCTTTGCGGGAGGCAAAGTCCATAGCGATGTTCTCGAAGCCGATGCCCAGTTAAAGCAGGCCCGTTCTCAATTGAATGACCTGCGCGGCCGCATCGATTATGAAGTCCGCGCCTCGTTGCTGGACTTGAGCTCCGCCGCCGAACAGGTCGAGGTTGCCCGCAGTTCCGTCGATTTGGCGGAACAAACCCTGGCCCAGTCGGAGGATCGCTTCACTGCCGGTGTCACCGACAATCTGGAAGTGGTTCAAGCCCAGGAGTCCGTCGCCAGCGCACATGAGAACTACATCCAGAGTCTCTATGCGCATAATCTAGCCAAGATCGAATTAGCCCGGGCGATCGGAGACGCCGAACAGGGAGTCAAACGATATTTGAAAGGCGAACACTAACTCATGGAGCAGACCACGCAAAGCCCGCCCGCCCCTGGGCCCGACCGGACCAGGAACGATCAGCCCGAAAGCCGCACCCAGCCCTTGCCCTCCACGGAGCGGGACTTCCATACTCGCCCTTCGCGCACCGCCAGCCCCGGTTTTCGTATTGCAGTCGGCATTGCAGCCGTCGTGCTCCTGGTGGCGGGAGTTCTCGTTTACCGCTATGTCGCCAGTTACGAATCCACCGATGACGCCGAGGTCGACGGCCACATCAATTCCATCAGCACCCGCATCTCCGGCCACGTCGTGAAGCTGAATGTCCTGGACAACCAGTCGGTGCCGGCAGGCGCCGTGTTGGTGGAAATCGATCCGGCGGACTACCAGGTTGCCTACGATCGCGCCAAGGCCGACTTCGACAGTGCCCAGGCCGCCGCTGCCGAAGCTGGAGTTGATGTCCCCATCACCTCGGTTAGCACCAGCAGCCAGGTATCCGCCAGCGAGGCCGATGTGGACAGCTCCCGCGCTGGGATCGCTGCTGCCAGGCAGCAGTTCGAGGCAGCCAAGGCCCAGCGCGACCAAGCCGAGGCCAACAACGTTAAGGCGCAGAACGATCTGGGTCGCTACAAGCAGCTCGTGGACAAGCAGGAAATTTCCGAGCAGCAATACGATCAGGCCGTGGCCGCCGCCAAAGCCGATGCCGCTGCCGTCGAAGCCGCCCGCGCCACCGCCAATGCTGCCCAATCACAGGTGATTCAAGCCCAGGGAAAGCTGCAGCAGGCGGAAGCCAACTGGCGCAACGCCCAAACCGCGCCCAAACAGATGCAGGTCATACGCTCCAAGGCCGCCTCGGCCCTTGCCGACGCGCAGCTCAAAAAGGCCGACCTCGAGCAGGCGCAACTGAATCTGCTGTACACCAGGGTCATTGCTCCGGTTGCAGGTGTAGTCAGCGATCGCACCGTCGAAGTCGGACAGAACGTCACCCCCGGCCAGGAATTGCTCAAGCTCATTCCTCTCAACGATGTCTGGATCACCGCCAACTTCAAAGAGACTCAGCTTCGTCAGATGAAAGTCGGCCAGGCGGTCACTGTGGAAGTCGATGCCAACGGAAGAAGTTACAAGGGCAAGGTCGATAGCATCGCCGGCGCCAGCGGCGCCCGCTTCAGCCTGTTGCCTCCCGAGAATGCCACCGGCAACTATGTGAAGGTCGTGCAGCGCATTCCAGTGAAGATCGTGCTCGATCCCGGAGAAAACCAAGATCAGTCGTTGCGGCCCGGCATGTCGGTCGTCCCCAAGGTCTGGATCCGGTAATGAGCGCCGCTGCGCCACCGCTCGAGAACGCTGAGGTCTGGCGTCCGGCAATCAATCCCTGGATCATCGCCATCACCGTCACGCTGGCGACTTTCATGGAGGTGCTCGACACCTCCATCGCCAACGTCGCTCTGCCCCACATCGCCGGCAGCCTCTCGGCCGGCCAGGACGAGAGCACCTGGGTCCTGACTTCCTATCTCGTCTCCAACGCCATCATTCTCCCGCTGAGCGGCTGGCTCTCCTCCATCATGGGCCGCAAGAATTTTTACATGAGCTGCGTGGCCCTGTTCACCATCAGCTCTTTCCTCTGCGGACTCGCACCCAACCTGGCCACGCTCATTGTTTGCCGCGTGCTGCAAGGCATTGGTGGAGGCGGGCTGCAGCCGAGCGAACAGGCTATCCTTGCCGACACTTTCCCCCCGGCCAAGCGCGGCATGGCATTCGCGGTTTACGGCATCGCCGTAGTCACTGCGCCTGCAATCGGCCCTACTCTCGGCGGATGGATCACCGACAATTTCACCTGGCGCTGGATTTTCTTCATCAACATCCCGGTCGGCATTCTTTCCCTGCTCCTTACCTCGCGGCTTATTCAGGATCCGCCTTTTCTCAAGCGCCGCAAGCTCAGCGAAACCACCATCGACTACATCGGCCTCGGCTTCGTGGCCCTCGGCCTGGGGACTTTGCAGATCGTTCTCGACAAGGGCCAGCGTGACGATTGGTTCGAATCCCACTTCATCGTGACTCTCTCGTTAATTGCTGCAGCGTCACTGATTTTCGTCGTCATATGGGAGTGGAGGCACAAAGATCCCATTATCGATCTGCACCTGTTTCGCGATCGCACGTTTGGCATCTCGAACCTGTTGATGTTCATGCTGGGATTTGCACTCCTCGGCAGCACACTCCTGTTGCCCCTGTTCTCCCAAACTCTGCTCGGATATACGGCCGAGCAAGCAGGCTTGGCCCTCATGCCCGGCGGATTCACTATCATTCTTCTGTTGCCCCTGGTTGGATTCTTGCTCTCCCGCTACAGTCCGCGCTGGTTGCTGTTTTTCGGCCTCGTCGTGCTTTCCGGTTCGCTGTTCCACATGACCGGCTTTAATCTGGACATGGACTTTAGAACTGTAGCCACGGCTCGCGTATTTCAGGCCGCAGGCATGGCGTTTCTCTTCGTTCCCATCAACACCGCGGCCTACGCGTTTCTCCCCCGCGACAAGAACAACGCCGCGTCCGGCTTGATGAACCTGGCGCGCAACATGGGCGGCAGTGTCGGCATTTCCCTGGTCACCACGCTGCTCGATCGCCGCACCCAGGTTCACTTGAGCTATTTGTCCCGTAATCTCAGCGCCTCCAATCCAGCATTCCAGTCGATGCTGCAAGGCGCCACGCAGGCCATGCGGGCACACGGCGCCAGTGCGGCTTTTGCCACCCGTCAGGCCTACGCCCTGATTGAAAGCACCGCACAGCGCCAAGCCACCATGCTGGCTTATATAGATGACTTCCGGCTTCTCGCCATCGCTATCCTGCTGATGGTGCCCCTGGTGTTCCTAATGAAAAAGGGCAAGCCCGGAGGCGGAATGGCTGTACACTAATTCGCGGTAAACTTAGGCTGGTGGTTGATTTTGGGTGGTGCAGCGGTTCACCGCTGCGATACTTGGCTGCCGGATCAGGACCGGCTTTAGCCGCTGAGGAACCTCAAGACAATGTTTCGTCTCATCACCATCGAGCGCGAGTACGGCTGCGGCGCCGCCGCCATCGCCGCCGAATTAGCCAACCGTTTGGGTTGGAAGCTCTGGGACTACCTTCTCACCGAAGAGATCGCCCGCCTTGCCAATGTGGATGCTTCCACTGTGAAGCGCTGCGAAGAGCATGTGGATAGCCCCTTCTACCGCCTTTCGAAAGTCTTCTGGCGCGGCAGTTACGAGCCCACTTCCTCTCTTGGCAGTCAGTCCTTTGACGCCGATTGCATGATGTCAATGATGGAGCAAATCACCGCAAAGATCGCCCAGGAAGGGAATGCGGTCGTGGTCGGACGCGGCGCTCCTTACTTCCTGCGCGAGCGCCCGGATGCCTTCCACGTATTTCTCTACGCCCCGCGCGCCGAGAAGATTCACCGCCTGCGGCAAGACGGCTCCACGGAATCAGAAGCCGAGAATCTTGTCGATTCCGTCGACCGCGAGCGCATCGCCTACGTCAAACACTACTTCGACGCCGACTGGCCCACCCGCTCCCTCTACCACATGATGGTCAACACGGCGGTAGGAAATGAATCGGTAGTCGAGACGATCCTGAGTACGATGCACCTGGTCGAGGGCCGCCCCAAAGCCACCGCCTACGAACCCCCGAAAGTTCCAAGTTCCGTATAGAAGTGCCACCACCCCCGCCGTTTCCTCTCGTTCTTACTTCGGCGGGTGCCCCATCCTTGTCGCGTTCTTTGCGACAGGGTGGGGATTTTGATCCGGAACTCTCAACCCCGGCGTGGCCCCAAGGCGCATTAACCGCGGTTGGGAGCCTAGGTCGCGTGACGCCGCATCGGCCCCGGACAACACTCCTGCGCGCAAACATCCGCCCGCGGCCCCAGCATTCCCAACGCCCGCTGCTCCGTCCCCGGATTCATGCGCTCCACAATCAACTCTCGAATCATGCCGACAAATTTCGGATGCACGCCCACCGTCTTCGCCCGCGCCATCGGCAAGCCCACCGCATCGCAGAGATGCCGCGCTTCCACGTCCAAGTCATACAGCACTTCCATGTGATCCGAAATGAATCCGATCGGCGCCAGCACCACGGCCGTCGCCAGATTCCCCTCCTTTACCTCGCGGATGTAATCAAGAACGTCGGGCTCCAGCCATGGCTGTCCCGGCGCTCCGCTGCGGCTCTGGTAGACGAGCGCGTCGTTCTGATGCCCCAGCGCTCCCGAAACCAACCGTCGCACTTCCTCCAACTGCTTCACGTAATCACAACCGTCAGCCATGGAAACCGGAATGCTGTGCGCCGTGTATACGATTTGCACGTTCCCCCGCGTGTCCTCTGGAATGTCACGCAGCGCGTCACGCACCCGCTCAACCGTAGCTTCAATGAATGCCGGATGGTTGAAGAACGCTCGCAGCTTCTCTATTTCCGGCGCACCCGGCCCAACTTCTTTTTGCGCCCGCGCAATGTCCTCGCGATACTGCCGGCACCCCGAGTACGAACTATAAGCCGAAGTCACGAACGCCAGAGCCCGCTGGACGCCGTCCTGCTTCATCTGCCGCAGTGTCTCCGGCAGCAGCGGATGCCAATTCCGGTTCCCCCAATAAATCGGGAGCCGGGGCCCATCCCGCTCCAACTCCGCTCCCAGCGCGGCGATCAGCGCACGCGCCTGCCGGTTAATCGGACTCTTGCCCTCAAAGTGATAATAGTGCTCGGCGACCGCCAGCATCCGTTCGCGCGGAACGTTCCGTCCGCGCAGCACGTTTTCAACGAAGGGAATCACCTCGTCCTTCGATTCCGGCCCACCGAAAGAAACCACCAGAATGGCGTCGTAGTTCATGTCGAAATTGAATGCCGAGACGCTCTTGATTCTACCTTCAACTCGACGACGAGATGGCTACCAGCTGCCAAGTGCAGTCCCGCCCAACCAGTGAATGCCGCATGTTACGCTTTCTGCGGAGACTATGAAGACGCTGCGCCGGATCTTTAAGGCTTTTCAATATCGCGATTTCCGCCTGATGTGGATTGGTGCCTGCACCTCCAGCATCGGCACCTGGATGCAGATCGTAGCCCAGGGCTGGCTGATCTACCGGCTCAGCCACTCCGCGTTCTTGCTGGCCCTCGATCAATTCCTCGGCGGCATCCCCATCTTTCTATTCTCTCTGATCGGGGGTGTGGTGGCGGATCGGATGGAACGCCGAAAGATTCTTCTGGGCTCCCAGTATGTGCAGATGTTCACCGCCGCTGTTCTCACCGTTCTGGTCGCGACCGGCCGCGTTCACGTCTGGCATATTCTCTGTCTTTCTTTCATTTCCGGCTTCGCCCAGGCTTTCGGCGGACCCGCTTATTCGGCGCTGATTCCCACGCTGGTCGAAAAAGAAGACATGCCGAACGCCATCGCCCTGAATTCGATCCAGTTCAACGTCGCGGTCATGGTGGGGCCAGCGCTCGCCGGGCAGGCTTTGGCCAAGCTGGGCGAGAAGTGGTGCTTCGGCCTGAACGCCCTGTCCTTCCTGGCCCCCATCGTGTCCCTGTCCATGATCACCGCTCGTTTTCTGCCGGTGAAAACCGGGGAGTCGATGTTCAACAGCCTGAAGCAAGGCATCCGCTTCACCCGCAAGCAGGCGTCCATGGAAGCGCTGATTGTGCTGGCTTTCTGCATGACCGCTTTAGGCATGCCCATGCGAACCTATATTCCCGTGTTCGTGAAGGACATTTTCCATCGCGGCCCGGAAACCTACGGCAACCTGCTTGCCCTCATGGGCCTGGGATCAATCTTTGGCTCTCTCGGAATCGCGACCGCAGGCAATATGCGAAGAAAAGGACTGGTCGCCCTGGGAGCGCTTTTCTGCCTGGGCGCGGCTATTTCCAGCTTCGCTCTTTCGAAATCGGTGCCGCTGAGCGGCGCGATTCTGGTCCTGGCGGGCGCTTCAATGATGGCGGTCTTTGCTACCGTGAATTCGTTGGTTCAGTTGATTACTACGAACGAGATGCGCGGGCGCGTGATGAGTGTCTACAACTTCGCATTCCGCGGAGGCATGCCCATGGGCAACCTGTTGTCGGGCTGGCTTGTCCCCCTGTTCACAGCGCCCGTAGTGCTGGGCGTAAATGGACTACTCCTGGTTCTGTTAGCCCTTTATTTCTTGCTAGTGCAACGGCGCCTGGCCGCGCTTTGAGGAGAAAAATCTAGTGCGCCCGGAGAGATTCGAACTTGTGGCGTTTGCGGGCGCGACTCTGAACGAAGTGAAGAGGAGAGCCCGCAGCTGAAATCCTGAGCCTGGGGTTTCAGGCGAAGGATCTGGGAAGTGCATGGTGCGCCCGGAGAGATTCGAACTCCCGACCTATTGCTCCGGAGGCAATCGCTCTATCCATCTGAGCTACGGGCGCCTGGCTTCAGTTTACATGCGAGGCGACAGAAGCATCAATGTGGGTGTTCGCTCCGGAGGCAACCCGATCGAAGCAGCCATGTCGACGAGCTACCACAGATCAGCGCGCGCGGTCGCCTTAGCTGTCGCCCCATCCGAACGTGAGTTTCTTACCAGCGGCCTCGCCCACCGCCGCCACCGCCGCGGCCGCCACGGTCTCCGCCGCGATCTCCACCGCGCCCTCCGCGGTCGCGTCCGCCGCCTCCGGCGTGCTCGGTTTTGGGGCGGGCCTCGTTTACGTTGAGCGTGCGTCCGCCCACTTGCGAACCATTCAACCCCGTAATGGCCTTTTCTCCGTCCTCGTTGCTGGCCATCTCCACAAAGCCGAACCCGCGCGAGCGTCCGGTATCGCGGTCGGTCATGATGCTCACCCGGTCTACCTGCCCGAACGGTTCAAACATCTGCCGTAATTCTTCTTCCGACGTGTTAAAGCTCAAGTTCCCCACGAAAATATTCTTCACGCATCTGCCTCTGCATTGAGCTGTCGAAGTGCAAGCTCGATGCGGCGGACTGGCAGGTCGGGGACACCTTCCTGAAAATCGGGACCGGAGCTGGCGAACAGTCGAATGCGGCACGAAGTATAGCAGGTTTGTCAAACCGGGCTGGTTAAATCGAAGTGGGTCGGTTGTGGGCTATTATGATTTTGAGACCGCTGGCGAACCTGGCATACTTGAGCTCGGCGGAGCGATTCAAAGATCTGAAGAGCCTACGAGCCTCGGAGGGCGGAAAAGAGCGGCGTAAATGAAGTGGGCTTTGCGACTACTGGTGCTGGTCAGTACGACCGTATGCGGCATAGCATTTCTAATCGACATCGTGACCTTGTTGCTAAATTACAAAGACGAGCATCATCGGTTCCTCCCGTTCATCGTGGAACGCGGCTACATTACAAACACAATTTGGTTCGGACTTAGCTTCCTAGGCTCGGGATTCTTTACCTTTATCTGGTGCGAAGGATGCGGCCAATTCCGAGGTAGCCGACCGCCCGAATTCAACTCGAAACGAGCCGAACCGGACTAACACCCGTCCACCTGCCAAAATCCCTCGCGGTGATATCCAACCTGCAAAAGCCGGTTCTTGGGATCATGCCGCTTGCCGCAGCTCGGACAACTCAAGTAACGGCTCCAGGCCGTTCCCTGCCGGTCGTAGTTTTCCGGAACGGCGAAGGTCGTCCCGCAGCTGCACGGCACCATAAACATCCGCAGCGCGGCGTCGCCTTTCGACTTCCCGGATTGGCCGCCGGACTTCACCCTTCCTCTACTGTCGCCATCGCCTTCTTCTTGCGCTGGTTCGATTGCAGGACTTTCTTCCGCAGCCGCAGCGATTTCGGCGTGATCTCGACAAACTCATCATCCGCAATGAATTCGATTGCCTGCTCCAGGTTCAAATTTCGGAACGGCACCAGCCGGATCGCCTCGTCAGCCGTCGAAGCCCGCATGTTCGTAAGCTTCTTTTCCCGCACCGCGTTGACGTCGAGATCATCGTCTTTCGCGTTCTCGCCAATGATCATCCCTTCATACAGTTCAATGCCCGGCCCCACAAAAAGCTCGCCACGTTCCTGCAGACCCCATAGGGCATATGCGGTCGAAGTGCCATCCCGGTCCGCGATCAACGCTCCCGTGAGCCGGTGCGGGATCTCCCCCTGCCACTCGGTATATCCGTCGAACAAAGAATTCATCACGATCGTCCCTCGTGTGTCGGTGAGCAACTGGCTGCGCAGACCGATCAATCCGCGGCTGGGCACGCGAAACTCAATCCGCACCCGTCCGTAGCCGTGATTGTGCATGTTGGTAACTTCGGCCTTGCGCGATCCCAGTTGTTCCATACACACGCCAACGAACGCTTCCGGCACGTCCACCGTGAGATGCTCGACCGGCTCCATCAGCTTTCCATCAATTCGCTTGGTGACGATCTCCGGTTTTCCCACCATCAGTTCATAGCCCTCGCGCCGCATCATCTCGATGGTGATCGAAAGTTGGAGTTCGCCGCGCCCCAGCACCTTGAAGGAGTCAGTCGTGCCCATCTCCTCAACCCGCAGCGAAACATTGGTGAGCAGTTCCTTCGCCAACCGCTCACGCAGATTCCGCGAAGTGACGTAGGTCCCCTCGCGACCCGCGAAAGGGGAAGTGTTCACCGTGAAGGTCATCGCGATCGTCGGCTCATCGATCACGATCGGTGGCAGCGGCGCGGGATTCAGCGCATCCGTAATGGTCTCACCGATGGTGATGCCTTCCACCCCAGCCACCGCAACAATGTCGCCCAACACAGTCTCGGTGATGTCCGTCCGCTTCAGCCCGGAGAAGGAAAACAGTTTCGTGATCTTGGTTTTGTGCATCGTTCCATCGAGCTTGGCGATCACCACATCTTCGCCGGTGTACATCGTGCCGTTAAACACGCGCGCAATCGCCAGACGCCCCAGAAAATCGCTGTAATCAAGGTTTGCGACCAGAATCTGCAAAGGCCCTGCGGGATCTCCTTGAGGTAGAGGAATCATTTTCAAAATCGCATCAAACAGCGGCCGCAGATCCTCACCCCCACCCTTGATGTCCGTCGAGGCAGTCCCTTCCTTCGCATTCGTGTACAGAACGGCAAAGTCGAGCTGGTCTTCCTTCGCGTCCAGATCGATAAACAGGTCGTAGATCTCGTTCAGTACTTCCTGCGGACGCGCATCGGGCCGGTCGATCTTGTTGATCACCACAATCGGCGGGAGTTTCGCTTCGAGAGCCTTGCTCAACACGTAGCGCGTCTGCGGCAGCGGACCTTCGCTCGCGTCCACCAGCAGCATCACTCCGTCCACCATTTTCAGCGCGCGCTCCACCTCGCCGCCAAAGTCGCTGTGCCCGGGCGTATCCACAATGTTGATCTTCACGTCGTGATAGAAGATGGCCGTGTTCTTGGCGAGAATCGTGATGCCGCGCTCGCGCTCCAGTTCGTTCGAATCCATCACCCGCTCGGCGACGGCTTCGTTGGCACGGAATGTCCCGCTCTGTTTCAGCATGGCGTCGACCAGCGTGGTCTTGCCGTGGTCTACGTGCGCGATGATAGCGATGTTGCGAATGCTCAAACTCAAAGTGTGTTTTGTCCTTTATTCACAGATCGGATTGACAGGTATACCCGGCCAATCTGGCCGGATGCCCCACCTATAACTTTACTATGTGCGGAGGTTTCTCAGGAGATTACATCGCACCAACGTGCGGAGTCGCCGCCAGGACAGGACTTCGAGGGACTTGACTAGAAAGGAGACTACAACAACAGCGTCAGCCCACCACAGCCTTTTCCTTCGGCATCGGTTTTCCCGCCAGCCGCGCTTCCACTTCCTTCACAGCGCGCTGCGCCGCAAGGATGCCTCCATTGGTGGTCGATTCCGGCCCCTGGGAATCCGTATTCGCGAAAAAGACGCGATCCATGGGCTGGCGCACCAGCGGCTGAACCTGCGTGTACAACCCCGGCGTCGACATATACAAAGGATGTCCCCGGCGATAGATATGCACCTCGACCGGATCAACATTCGTACTCGGCATCAGCTTCTGAAAATCACTCAGCACGTTGGCGGCGATCCGGCGCGCCCTGGTTTCGTTCAACAGATGACTGCGTTCTTCTTCCTTCAGCGGCGTGTAGCAACTGAGAATGTTGAATTTCTGCTGATAGCCCGTTTGCTTTCGAATCACCCAGTCCGCCACTATGAAATCGGTAAAAGAATTGCCCGGGCACCACGTGTCGTAGCCCTGATTGAAAACCGGCTTGTCGAAAATGAGATTCACCACCGGGTAAGGAATATAGCGAATCTGCTGCATAGCGTCGCTTTGCTTTTCAGGCAACCCATCAACGATGCGCCGCGTGATGAACTTGGGCGTTGCCATGATCACAGCCTTGGCCGCAACTGTCTTCAATTCGCCGGCCACCATGTAGGTCACCAGCACGTCGTCTTTTTCCGAACCCACGGCCACGGTCGTTGCCCCTGCCAGCATACGGTCCCCGTACTTCGGTTGAAGAATCTCCGCGAGCTTTTTTGTGATTGCGCCCAAACCTCCCGGCCAGGTGTAACGGTCATCACTTCGACTCTCTCCCCCCATCTCCTGCAACGCCCCAATGGCCACTGCTGCGGCCGTGTCTTCGCTGGCTGCGCCCCAGTTAGAAGGCCCGAAGTTATCCCACCACTGCTTGAGTTCTTCCGGATAATCCTTCAGGAAATCGGAAAAAGGTTTCTCGAAGACTTCTTTGCTGCGCTTCTCCACATCAATCGCCAGCATTTCTTTCTTGAATTTCTTAAAGCCTTCGCGCACCGCCGGAGGATAAGGCAGCTTAGCGAGCCCGTCACCCCATGTGTCTAACACCAACTCACCTCGAATGATGCTCGCATCCGGGCTGTTGATCGGTAGCAGCGGTAACCCAATTTCTTTGGCGAATTCGTAGGTGTACTCGTCCTTCGCCATGAACGCGGACCCCGTGGCATAAGTGACGCCGTCATACTCCATGGCATACGCATTTCCGCCCCAGTGCGGTTCTTTTTCGAGCAGAAGGAAATCGCGGTGCTGCAAACGATAAGCCGCCGTCAACCCACTCACACCGCCACCGACAATCACCACGTCATGCCGCGCCGAAGCCGGAGGTCGCGTGAAGAAGCTGCTGCCTTTGTCGCGCACCTGATGGCAAATCCGGTTGTCTTCGCCCTCTACGTCCGCGGCATGACTCTTCTGCGAGTCAGGTGTCTGCGCCGCCGCCAGCGAAAGATCAATCGGACATCCCGCCGTCACCGCCCCGGCCACCACAAATTTTATGAAGTCTCTCCGATTCGCACTCACATTGATCTCCTGATCTTGATCTCCTAGGTCGTGCCTTCGCCCCGTACTCGCAATCGGTACCAGAACACAATCGCCACCAGCGAAAACACAAAAATGATGGTCGACACCGCATTGATTTCCGGCGTGATGCCCCGCCGCAGCCGTCCCCAGATTTCCAAAGGCAGCGTGTTATCCCGCCCAATCAGAAAGAAGCTCACCGCAATCTCGTCCATTGAAAGCGTAAAGATCAGCAGTGCCGCGCCGATAATCGGCAGCTTCAGGTTCGGCACCGTGATGCGCCAGAATGTCTGCCAATAGTTCGCGCCCAGATCGAGAGAAGCCTCTTCCTGCGCCCGGTCAAGCTTCTGCAGTCCCGCAAATACTTCGGTCGTAGCCACCGAGATTAACGCTGTCCCATGTCCCAGAACGATGGTCAGCAGGCTGAGCTTCGTTCCCATCACGTTGAACAGCATGAGCAGCGAAAGCCCGGTAATAATCCCTGGCAGGATCAGTGGCAACAGCACCAGGCGCCGGAACAGCGCCTTCCCCGGAAACTGCGCCCGCTCCAGCGCCAAAGCCGCCGGCACGCCAAATGTCAGTGAGATGACCATCGCCGCAAATGCCACTTGCAGGCTGTTGAGCACCGAATCCCAGATCGGCCCGTCCGAGAAAAGCGTGCGATACCAGTCGAGCGTCAAATGATGCGGTGGGAATCCACCCACGCCCTCGCCGTTGAACGAATAAAGGATGAGAACCGCAATCGGCAAATAGAGAAATGCGAATACTGCCACGGCATGGCAGAGCAACCAGCGTGAGCCCGAGTCGAATCTCGTCTCGCTCACGAGAAGCTCCATTTCTTTTCCAGCCGTTCGGAGAAAACCAGCAGGGTCACCACCAGCAGCAGCATGCAGAACGAAATCGCCGCGCCCAGCGGCCAGTTGTAAGCCGCGCCAAACAGGCTGACCACAATGTTCGAAATCATGATGCCGCTCGGGCCGCCCAGCAGCAGCGGTGCCAGAAAATCGCCCAGGCTCAACACAAAGGCAAACGTCGCCCCGGCGACAACTCCCGGAATCGAGAGCGGAAGAATCACCTTCCAGAACGTTTGCCCGGGCGTTGCGCCCAGATCGTGCGATGCCTCCACCAGATTCCGCGGAATGTGCTCCAGCGCCGCGTAAATCGGCAGAAACGCAAACGGCGTGTAGATGTGTGTCAAAGTCAGCACCACGGCAAACGGGCTGTACAGCAGAAACTCCAGCGGATGCTTGGTCAGGTGCACATACTGCAGCAGAGTATTCAGCACGCCATCCGAGCCCAGAATCGTCTTCCACGCATAAGCCCGCACGAGATAGCTGACCCACAGCGGAATAATCACCAACTGATAGAACAGATCCTTTTTCTTCCCCGCATAAAACGAAAGAAAATATGCCAGCGGATACCCCAGCATCAAAGAGAACACCGTCACCCGCGCGGCAATCCACATCGAACGCAGCAACGTCTGCCAATAAACGTAAACCCGCAGGAGTTGGCCGTAGTTGTGGAGATTCCACGAACGCACGATGGTCTGGGACGCCGAGACGGACCAGAAGCTGTAGCAGAACATCAACAAATACGGCATCAGCAGAAACACCGTCACCCACACCAGTGGAGGCAGGGTCACAGCCGCTTTGTATGCCCGCGAAAACATCAGATTCTTTCCGGAGACTCGCGCACCAGAACCGCATCCGTAGAAGAGAACTCCAATTCGACATCGCTCAGCGCGCCTCCGCTCCCCGGAGTCCGCACCACCAGCACTGACCCGTCAGCGCATTCCACACGAATCAATTCCGTCGCTCCGTGAAACGCCTGGTGGCGTACTTTCCCACGAACTCGCACACTGCCCGAAGTCGCTGAATTCCCCGCAGCCAGCCGGACATTCTCCGGTCGAAGCGAGAACAGAACCGGCCCATCCGGCAGCGCCGCCGCCCACGTCAACATGCCGCACCGCACCATTCCTCCCCGCACTTCGCCCTTCAGCAGATTCGTGTGTCCAATAAACTGCGCCGCATACGCGGTGGCTGGCCGGCCATAGATTTCCCGAGGCGTCGCAACCTGCTCCAGTTCACCCGAGCGCAGCAGCGCGATCCGGTCCGACATCACCATCGCCTCTTCCTGGTCGTGAGTCACGAAAATGAACGAAATGCCGACCTCGCGCTGCAGCGATTTCAACTCCACCTGCATCTGCCGCCGCAAATTCGCATCCAGCGCCGAAAGCGGCTCATCCAGCAACAGCAGCCGCGGACGGTTCACCAGCGCTCGCGCCAGCGCAATCCGCTGCTGCTGCCCGCCGCTGATTTTCGAAGGCTTCGACTTGGCGTGCGCGGACATCTTTACCTTCTCCAGCGCTTCCTCCACGCGAGAAGCAATCTCAGCCTCGGGCCTTTTCGCGACACGAAGCCCGTAAGCCACGTTTTGTTCTACGGTGAGATGAGGAAACAACGCATAGTGCTGGAACACAGTGTTCACGCGGCGTCGATAAGGTGGCTGGCGGTCCAGCCGCTCTTCGCCCATCCACACTTCGCCCGCGCTCGCGGTCTCAAAGCCCGCAATAATCCGGAGCAGCGTCGTCTTACCCGACCCGCTCTCCCCCAGAATCGTAAGAAACTCACCCTCCGCCACATCCAGAGAAACATCCCGCAAGACAACGTTCTTGCCGAAGTGCTTGGCCACGTTCCGAAGGCTGAGCAGAGAAGCTCGACCGGCCCGATCGGAAGCCGACGTCATATTCACAGCAATCTCAGAAGTGGTCATCAATCCCAGGTCCTTAATCCAGTCCGGAAGCCGGAAGCCCGACCGCGAAAGCCGGCCCTACTGCGCCGCCTTCACTTCGTTCCAGATCTCGTTGTACTTGGCGCGTCGCGGCACATTCTGCCAGAAATAAAGCCGCTTTTGATAATCGTCGACATCGTCCAGATGCAAGCTCTTCACTTCCTCCTGCGTCATAAACTGCGCTGCCTGCGGATTCGCCGGAGTGTATCCTGTAACGTCCGTCACCTTCTTCTGAGTCTGTGCCTCGATCATGTACTCGAGAAACTCATAGGCCAGATCCTGGTTCTCGCTCCCCGCAGTGATCATCAAGTGATCGATCCACCCCGTCGTGTTTTCCTTCGGAATCGTCTCGCCCACCGGGAAGTTGATCTTGCGCAGTTGATTGGTCATCAACGGCCACCCCATCGCCGCTACCACTTCATGATTTTGAAAAAGATTCGTCAACTCCCCGCCCGTCGACCACATCTTGCGGATATTCGGTTTCAATTCCAGCAACTTCTTCTTCACCGCCTCAAGTTGCTCGTCAGTCAAGTTGTAAAGTTGCGACGGATCGGGCTTGTCATAGCCCAAAACCTGCGCCGCCATGTAGACCGTCGACAGATCGTCCCACACCGAAATCTTCCCCTTGTATTTCGGATCCCACAAGACGTTCCAGCTATCGGGGGCCTGCGCAAAAACTGAAGTGTCGTAAATCAGCGGGTCCGGTCCCCACATGAACGGAACTCCATACACCTGGCCCTTCACCCGCACCAGCGGTAGAGAAGTCAGCTGTAGAGATAGTTGTCCATAGCTCGGAATCTTCGACAAATCCAGCGGGGCCGCCAGACCCGCCGCTGCGATCGACGTCGCCACATCGCTCGAAGGCGAAATCACGTCATAGTTCCCCGCGCTGCCGCCACGCAGTTTCGCCACGAGTTCGTCGCTCGATCCCATGTAGGACGCCGAAACCTTGCAATGATGCCGCTCCTCAAAAGCCTTGACGAACGCGGGGTCCGCATAGCCCTCCCACACCAGCAAATTCAAGGTTGGAGTTTTCTTCGTGCACGAACCCGCAACCACGGTCACGGCCAGCAAAAGCAGCAAACCCGCTCGTCGCGCTTTCATCGTGCCTCCAGTACCCCGCTAGAACGTCGGCGGCGTATTTACCCACAACACCCAGGTTTCCGCCCGCCCGGGATTTTTCCAATGATGGGGGATCGCGCTTTCAAAATAAAAGCTATCCCCCTTCTTCAACCGGTATTCTTTTTTCTCCAGCGTGATCGCCAGCTCTCCGCGCAGCACGTAAAGGAACTCTTCGCCCTCATGCGCATAAGAGTCCCCGCTGCCCGCTTCCGGGGCCACCCGAAACAGATGCGGTTCCATCACGGTTGTATTTCCCCAGGCCAGCAACTCCATCCGCACGCCGGGGCCGGCTTCCAGCACCTTCCTTTGTTCCGGCTGCACCTGCCGGCTGCTCGCGCCCGTCGCGTCAAAAAAATCCAGGATGTTGGTCTTATAAAATCGCGCCAGCTTCCGCAGCGTTCCCACCGACCCGCTCATTTGCGCCCGCTCCAGCGCACTCAGAAATCCCACCGAGATCCCAACCGCCCGCGCTACCTGTGCCAGGGAGAGGCGCCGTTTCGCACGCAGTTGCCGCAAGTGCGAGCCCACCGCCCCGGCGCTTCCGTCCGCCGCCGGACGCACCCGCCCTTCCCGCCGCAGCAGTTCCACAATCGCCGCCGCATTCAACCCGCGCACTTTCCGCAGAAATCGCGCCCGCTTCAGCAGCTTGACGTCATCCGCCGAATATAGCCGGTACTTGCTCTCGGTGCGCCGCGGCCGCGTGAGCCCCAGACTTTCCCACGACCGGATCACCGACGGCGACACTCCCACCCGCCGCGCCACATCTCCGATCTTCAAATAAACTTCCGAGCTGGATGAATTCATCGCCTGCCGGGGGGCCGATAAGAATTTTCTATGAGAGGCAGCGGTTTTTTTGTCCTTGACAGTACGCCTGCCCCTTCTCTAACCTTGCGGGATTATAGCAAGGTTGTGGCTGCACACAAGCTATAGCTTTCAAAGAAAAAACTTCTCTTCAGGATGCCTGGAGGCCCCATGCCGTCACTGCGAGCCCGCTTGTCCAAGATGCGTCTGCAAACGAAGTGTCTGAAAACGATGTGCTTGGGAACGATGGTCGCGGTTTCTCTTCTCCTCCCTACGCTGCTTCCCGCGCAAGGCGCCAGCGGCCGCATCCTGGGTCGCGTCGCTGATCCCACCGGCGCCGTCCTCTCCGCCGCCAGGATCACTCTCACCAACGAAGCCACCGGCATCAGCCGCGACGCAAAAACCAACGACAGCGGCGATTACAGCTTCGTCGAGGTCGCCCCCGGCACCTACACCGTCCAGTTCGAGCTGACCGGCTTTAAAAAGAACATTCAGAAAAACGTCATCGTCGACGTAAATCAGGTAGTCACTCTCAACTCCACCCTGCAAATCGGCGGATCGCAGGAGACGGTCGAAGTAACCTCGGAAGCTCCCCAGGTCGACACGACAAGCACTCAGCTCGGCGCAGTAATCAACGACCGTTCAGTGAATGAGCTGCCCCTGAACACCCGCGATACCTACCAGTTCCTGCAACTTCAGCCCGGCGTGCAGTCCCAGCTCGGATCGAGCGGCAGCCTGTTCGCCGGCTCCGACGACCCAGGTTCGGTCTCCGTGAACGGCGGCCGCACCCGCGCCAACAATTTCAGTGTCAACGGCGGCGACGCCAACGATCAGTTCGTGAACACCCCGACGATCGAGCCCTCTCCCGATGCCGTCGAAGAGTTTCGAGTTATCACCAACACCTTCGACGCCGAATACGGCCGCAACTCAGGGTCCGTGGTTAACGTCATTACCAAGTCCGGAGGCAACGCCTTCCACGGAAACCTATACGAATATTTCCGCAACACGATCCTGGATTCCCGCGGTTACCCTGACACTACCAAGCCACAGCTCAATCAAAACCAGTTCGGCGGCACCTTCGGCGGTCCGATCAAGAAAGACCGCACCTTCTTCTTTGTCTCTTATGAAGCACGCCGGATTCGTGACGGTGTACCGGGGCAGTTGTTGAATGTCCCAACCGGTACGCCTGGAGCGTCTCCTACTCAGGAATTCGCCGGGGACTTCTCCGGTCAAGCTCCCTTTGCAGGGGGTATCCAGACTGCCGGTTTTATCGCCAATGTGCTGGATGGTCGCCCCGGATGCGACACTGCCTTGGGCTACACCGTCGCCGGCCTTCCCACTGACTCGGACGGTCTTACGGATTGGTCGTCGGTCTTTCCCAGCGGAGTGATCCCGACGCCCTGCCAGGACCCAGTGGCCTCCAATCTGCTTCAAAAGTTCGTTCCCGCAGCCAATGTCGGGACCGGCCAAAATCAGGTCGTTCCCGTAGGGACGATCAACGCCGACAAGTTTGAGTTCCGCCTCGACCATAAGATCAATGACCATCAGAGCCTCACGGCGTATTACTACTTCAACGACAACCGTGAACTCGATCCCTACGACACTTTCGAGGCCGCCGGCGCCAATACTACCGGGTTCGGAAACGAAAACAATCTTCGCTACCAGCAGTGGAACTTCACCCATACCTGGACCATCAACAACGCACTCGTGAATGAGGCCCACTTCACCTACATGCGTGAGGGCGAGCTCGGGTATATCAAGCCCCAGACTACGGGCTCTCTCACTTCTACTTGCACCGGTGCGGCCGCGACTTTCTGCTTTACCGGAACTTCCGATTCCTCGGCCATCACTAGCGAGTTTGGCACTGCCCCCAATCTTGGTATTACTCCGGGCCTGCCGTCGAGTCTGACCGGCGTTCCCTACGTCAACATTTCAGGAGGCGCATCCTTCGGCAACAACTTCGAGGGCTTCCTGCCCCAGGTGGGAAATAGTTTTCAGTGGTCCGACGGCCTCACTTGGGTGAAGGGCAACCACACTTTCAAGTTCGGCGTGGATGTCCGCCGTGCCCGCTTCGACCAGTATTACTACTTCGACGTGAACGGCGAATACACGTTCGACAATAGCGGGCCCAACGGAATTATTCCCGGCGATGGCGATCAGTACGCCGAGTTCCTGCTGGGATTAGCCGACGCCTATACCCAGGGCTCCGGTCAGCGCGAAGACGTTCGTAGTTTTGCCGCCTATCCTTTCGTCCAGGACAGTTGGAAGATCAAGCCGAATTTCACGCTGAATTACGGCTTCCGTTGGGAATACAGTCCTCCGATGACCGACATCAGCGGTCACGTGGAAACCTTCCGGCCCGGACAAAACTCCACCGTCTATCCCTGCGGTATCACGAATAGCACGACCTACTGGCAAACGCTCACCCCGACCGCAGTGCCGAATCCAACCTGTGCCAACACCGGCGCGGAACCAACAGGCTTGGTCGTTCCCGGTGATCCGGGCGTCCCCGCCGGAATGACCTCGACCTACTACAAGTCTTTCGCCCCGCGCATTGGTATAGCCTACAGCCCCGGTCGCGACGGGAAAACCAGCATCCGCGCGGGCTGGGGTCTTTTCTATAATCCGATTGAGGAACTGGTTCTGGCTCAGTTTGGCGCAGAGCCTCCTTTTGGTGGTAGTTCCTCGTTCTCCGATGTCTTTTTCAATACTCCCTTCGTGAACCAGGGCGAGTTCACAGCCCCGAATCCTTTCGGCGGCATCATCACTCCCACGAAAGGGGCGCCTACAGATTTATCGTTGTTTCGCCCAATTCTTCTTTACGGCGAATTCGAACCCCACCTGCGCTCGCAATACACCACCCAGTACAACCTCACGTTCCAGCGCGATCTGAGCAACAGCACGATGTTGCAGATTGGCTACGTCGGGTCTCAGGGCCATCGTCTGCTGGCCACTCACGACATCAATCCCTCTAATCCGCAGACTTGCCTGGATATCATCAGTATTGCGAACGCCAATCCGGCGAACGTGAGCTCTTACCAATCTTCTCCCGCGACCTGCGGTCCTACCTCCGAAGACGCGCAATGGAGCGTAACCGTGCCAACTGGGTTCCCGTTCCACATGCCCAACGGCACCGTCGTCACCGGCGCTAACCAAACCCTCAATCTCGTGGGCCTTCGTCCATATTCTTCGCCGAATTGCAATTCGACGCTGCCTGCGTTTACGGCCAGCACCGGTTGCCCGGTCGACGGCACGCCCGTTTTCACCGACATCTTCGCCGAAGACACCATCGCCAACTCCAACTACAACGCCCTGGAGATGATGCTGCAAAAGCGCTTCTCTCGGGGCCTGCAATTCCAGGCCGCCTACACCTACAGCAAGTCGATCGACGACGGCTCAACCTTCGAGGAAACTCTCGATCCTTTCAACTACCGCGCCAGCCGCGGTCTGTCGCTGTTCAATTCCAAACAGCGCTTCGTAGTCAGCTACGATTGGGAACTGCCGGTTCGCAAGTATTCGGGATTTGCCGGCAGACTGCTCGATGACTGGGAGGTATCTGGCATAACGCAATTCCAGAGTGGGTTCCCCATCCGTCTGAACACCGAGGACGATACTGAACTGATCAACAGCTTGTTCTTCCTGGGTACCGAGGCCCCAAGTCTGGTAGCGCCGTTTCAGAAGCTCGATCCCAGGAAAGTCTATACAAACCTGGGGCTAACCACGGCCGGGTATTGGTTCAATCCTAATGATTTTGCCACTGCTGCAACCAATCCCGGTGCTCCCGTTCCGCCCCTTGGCAGTTTCAACAACGGCACGCAACGCACAATCTGCTGCGGCCCAGGGCTCATCGATTGGGACTTCTCAGTGCACAAGAAGATCGCGTTGAGCGACACCAGGTACTTCCAGTTCCGGGCAGAGATTTTCAACGTGTTCAACCACACGAACTATTCGAACCCCGACGGCGGTTTTTCGGACGGTACGTCGTCATTCGGCCTGATCACATCGGCCGGCGATCCGCGTCTGTTGCAGTTTGCCTTGAAGTTCTTTTTCTAGCTTTAAGTATTAGAATAAGAAATACCCCCGGGACGGCCCGCCGTCCCGGCATTCTAATGGCCCGCAGCTCCACTAAGAAACCGCCGGCCTGAGTTCCCCGGAGAATCCGATGTATCCCGATCTGCAGAAGGAGCTCGCAACTTTCGAGCGCCGCACCCCTAAATCCGCCGAAGCCCACAAAAAGAATCTCAAACGCATTCCCCTCGGCGTAGCCAGCAACTATCGCCATTACGATCCCTGGCCCATCTTCGTGAAAGAAGCCAGCGGCAGCAAGTTCCGCGACCTCGACGGCAACGAATACATCGACCACAACCTCACCTTCGGCGCGCTCATGGCCGGACACTGTCATCCCGCCGTCATGAAAGCCGTGGAAAAACGTCTCTCCACCGGCACCATGTTCGGTATGCCGCATGACATGGAATGGGAACTCGCTGAAGAGATCTGCAACCGCTTCCCAGTGGAGATGGTCCGCTTCGGCAACAGCGGCACCGAAGCCACCATGCACGCCATCCGCCTGGCCCGAGCCGCCACCGGCCGTGACAAAATCGTAAAATTTGAAGGCGCTTATCACGGACTGCATGACTCCGCTCTGGTCAGCGTAAAACCCCACGCCCCCGACTTCGGCGACATCAACAACCCCACGTCAGTCCCCGGCGGCCTGGGTGTGCCGAAATCCGCAGTAGCCAACGTCACCATCGCCACCTTCAACGACCTCGCCACCGTCGAACGCCGCTTCAAAGAAAATCCCGGCGAAATCGCCGCGATCATTCTCGAGCCCATCCTCATGAACGTCGGCCTCTGCATGCCCGAACCCGGTTTCCTGCAAGGCCTTCGCGAGATCGCCACCAAAAACGGCGCGCTGCTGATCTTCGACGAAGTAAAAACCGGCGCGAAACTAGGCTGGGGCGGCGCCAGCGAATACTTCAACGTCCATCCCGACATGATCTGCCTCGCCAAGTCGATTGGCGGGGGCCTGCCCCTGGCCGCGTTCGGAGCCAGCAAATCCGTCATGGATCTCATCTCTGAACATAAGGTCTTCCACGGCGGCACCTACAACACGAACCCGGTTTCGATGGCCGCGGGTCTGGCGACATTCCGCGAGGTCCTTACTCGCGACAACTACGCTCACGTCGACAAGCTCGGCAAAAAGCTGGCCGGCGGATATCGCAAGACTATCGCGAAAGTCGGCCTGCAAGCCTACATCGCGCAAGCCGGTGCTAATGGCGCGTTGATGTTCTACCCAAAAGAGATTCGCAACTACCGCGATTGGACCACCATCGATATCGACCTCTGGCGCCACTACTGGTTCGCCATGGTCAACCGCGGCGTAATGCCGCAACCCTATTGGTGGGACGAGCAGTGGACCATCTCCGTCCAGCACACCGAGGCCGACATCGACAAACACCTGGCTGCCTTCGACGACATAGCGGCATCACTAGCCAAAGCGCAACAAGAACGAATCGGCCAGCCGGTCTTGGCCGCGCACTAGACGTTTAGATCAGCAATGTTCATGTGGGGACAGCCGCCCTCGGCTGTCCCTGCCGGATGCTAAGAATATTTTGTCATTCCGAACCGGGCAAGCCCGGTGAGGAACCTGCTTTTTTGCAGCCTGCGAATAAACTTTGTCCACCACCACCCAACCCGCCCAGCCCCACCTCATCCGAGCCCTCGGGCGCCGCGATCTGGTGCTCCTCTTCGTAGTCGCCGTCTTCAACCTGAACGTAGTGCCTTCCATCGCCGCCAACGGCGGCGTGACCATCTGGCTCTGGATCATCTCCCTCATCCTCTTCTTCTGCCCGCAAGGCATCGCCGTGATCGAACTCGCTCACCGTTATCCCGGCGAAGGCGGTGTCTATCTCTGGGCCAAAGAAGTCTTCGGCGACTTCCACGGATTCCTCTCCGGCTGGTGTTACTGGACCAACAACATGCTGTATGTGCCGACGGTCATGCTCTACTTCGTCGGCGTCTCCGTCTACGTGCTCGGCCCCAGCCACCACGGCCTTGCCGACAACAAACTTTTCGCCGCTTCCGTCTCTCTAGGCCTACTCGCTCTGCTCACCTGGCTCAACATTCTCGGCCTCGGCGTCGGCAAGTGGATCAACAATCTAGGCGCGATCGGAACTTTCATCGCAGCCGCTGTCCTGATCGGGCTTGGTGTGGTGATCTGGTCACGCTTCGGCACTGGAATCACCGCCTCCGACTTCAAGATTCCCGCTAACCCGCGATTCGTCCTCAATTCCTTCGGCGTCATCTGCTTCGGCCTGGTCGGACTCGAACTCGCCTCCGTCATGGGTGACGAAATCCGCGATCCCGCCCGAACTCTTCCCGGAGCCGTAGCCTGGGGCGGCCTGATCTCAGGCTCACTCTACGTCGCAGCCACCCTTACGCTGCTGATCGCGGTCGGCAAGAGCGTCAATGTTCTCCAGGGCGTGGTTCAGGCGGTCAGCGGGATGGCTGCCCGCGTCGGCGTGAACTGGATCACAGTGCCCTTCGCCGTCATGCTCAGCCTGGCCATCGCCGGCATCGGTTCGGCCTGGACCGGCGGCTGCGCGCGCATCCCTTTCGTCGCCGGTCTCGATTCCTACATGCCTTCCTGGCTCGGCAACATTCACCCACGCTATGCCACGCCCTACGCGGCGTTGATCGTCCAGGGCATCGTCTCCGCCGTGCTTGTCATCTTGAATTTTGCCGGCACCGGCGTACAGGAAACTTTTCAAAAACTTCTTTCGTTGGCTGTAGTGTTGCAGCTTGTCCCGTTTGTCTACATGTTCGGCGCTCTTGTGAAATTCGCGATGACGGAGCCGATCCCGCGTGGTCAGTATGGCCGCACTACGCTGTTCCTCGCTGGTGTCAGCGGATTCCTGACCACGATCCTCGGCATCGCGCTCGTATTTTTCCCGGCCCAGCAGATCACGTCGCTATTCTGGTACGAGGTCTGGATGATCGGTATGACACTACTCGCCGTCGGCCTGGCCGCATTCTTCTTCTTCGTCTACGGCCGCCTAAAGACGCGACAACAAGTTCTTGTAGGGACAGCCGCTGAGGCGGTCCCGGCGAGCGAAGCTCGCCCCTGAGTTTGGTTCATGTGGGACAGCCGCCCTCGGCTGTCCAGCGAGCAAAGCTCGCTTCCGGTTTTTGATTTTGGGTGGCGCAGCGCTTCAGCGCTGCGAATAAGAGTCGAGATGGAGGGGGCTTTAGCCCCTGAGGTAACCAGGAGGTCGAACCAAATGCCCGGCGGAATCAAAACAGATGTTCGCACTTATCAGATGTACATCAACGGCGAATGGGTCGCGAGCAAGTCCGCAAAAACCTTCCCGGTATATGACCCCTCCACCGAAGAAGTAATCGCCCAGGTCCCCGACGCAGGCCCGGACGACGTCAACCGCGCCGTAGCCGCGGCCAAAGCTGCATTTGAAGAAGGCCCATGGTCAACCACCACGGCGCAAGAGCGTGGCCGAGTCCTCTTCCGCCTCTCCGAGAAAATCCGCGCCAATCTTCCTGCGCTCGCCGAACTCGAATGCCGCAACACCGGCAAGCCCATCGTCGAAGCCGAATTCGACATCAACGACGCCGCCACTTGCTTCGAGTACTACGGCGGCCTCGCCACCAAAGTAGTCGGCTACGTGAATCCCGTTCCCGACAACGCGATGTCCCTTTCGCTCAAGGAACCAGTCGGCATCGCCGGACAAATCATTCCATGGAACTATCCGCTCCTGATGGCCGCCTGGAAGCTGGCTCCAGCCATAGCCGCAGGCTGCACCTGTGTCCTCAAACCGGCTGAGCAAACTCCGCTCACCGCTCTCGAATTCGCCAACTACTTCGCCGACTGCGGCCTGCCTCCGGGCGTGGTCAACATCATCACCGGCTTCGGAGAAACCTGCGGTGCTCCGTTGGTCCAGCATCCCGACGTAAACAAGATCGCCTTCACCGGCAGCGCCGCGGTCGGCAAAATCATCGTGAAACAGGCCGCTGACACGGTAAAGCGCGTCACCCTCGAACTCGGCGGCAAGTCGCCCAACATATTCTTCGCCGACGCCGATTTCGAAGCCGCCATTGACGGCGCGCTCTTCGGCGTCTTCATTAATCAGGGAGAAGTCTGCTCCGCCGGTAGCCGCATCCTTGTACAGAAATCGATCTACAAGGATTTCGTCGAAGCCATGACCGAAAAAGCCAAGAAGATCAAGCTCGGCCCTCCCCTCGACCGCGAAACCAAGATGGGCCCGCTGGTCAGCAAAGAACAATACGACCGCGTCAACGCCTACATCGAGATCGGCAAGAAAGAAGCCAAACTTGCCTCCGGCGGCGGACGCCCCGAGAAGATAGGGAAGGGCTACTACGTCCAACCCACGATTTTCTCCGACGTAACGAACTCCGCCCGCATCGCCCGCGAAGAAATCTTTGGTCCAGTAGCGGCCGTGATCCCATTCGAAGATGAAAAGGACGCGCTAAAGATCGCCAACGATTCGCCTTACGGGTTAGCCGCCGCAGTCTGGACCCGCGACATTTTCAAGGCCATGCGTTCGGTCAAGGCTCTGCGCGCCGGAATCGTGTGGGTCAATCACATGCAACCAACGTATGTAGAAGCCCCCTGGGGCGGATACAAGCAATCCGGCTTCGGCCGCGAACTAGGTCCCTGGGGCATAGAAGAATATCTGGAAACGAAACAGGTCTACATCAATCTGAATGAAGCCCCAATAGGTTGGTACTGAAAACAGTGGCCAGTGGTCAGTGACCAGTGGCCAGCGAAGCGAAATCCGAATTCACTGGCCACTGATCACTGACCACTGGCCACTTGAGAACTGACGATGTCAACCATTCAACTGCGTACATCAATCCCTGGCCCCAAGTCCAAAGCGCTCTCCGAACGTCGCGCCCAAGCTGTGCCCCGCGGCCTTTCTCACGGCACGCCCATCTACGTAGCCAAAGCCGAAGACGCGTGGCTAGAGGACGTAGACGGCAACCGCTACATCGACTTCGCCGGAGGCATCGGTTGCGCTAACCCCGGCCATCGCCAGGAAGCCGTGGTCGATGCCATCCGCGGCCAGCTCGACAAATTTCTCCACACCTGTGTCCAGGTCACGCCCTACGAAGGCTACATCCGCCTCGCCGAGCGCATGAACGAAGTAACGCCCGGAAAGTTCCCCAAGAAAACTCTCTTCGTGAACAGTGGCGCCGAGGCTGTGGAAAATGCCGTCAAGGTCGCCCGCGCGTACACCAAACGTCCCGCGATCATCGCTTTCGAAGACGCCTTCCACGGCCGCACCATGATGACGCTAGCGCTCACCAGCAAAACGCATCCCTACAAGGCCGGCTTCGCGCCCTTCCCCGCCGAGGTTTACCGAATCCCGTTCGCGTACTGTTATCGCTGCTCGTACAACTTGAAATATCCCTCGTGCGATCTCTACTGCGCGCGCCATCTCGAAGATACGTTCAAGCGCGTAGTCGCCAATGAAGAGGTCGCAGCAGTCATTGCCGAGCCTGTGCTCGGCGAAGGCGGTTTCGTCGCTCCTCCTCCAGACTATTTCAAAGTTCTCATCGATCTCTGCCACAAGCACGGCGTGCTCTTTATCGCCGACGAAGTTCAATCCGGCTTCGGACGCACCGGCGCGCTCTTCGCCAGCGAGCGTTACGGCATTGAGCCCGACATTCTGGTGACTGCGAAGTCGCTGGGCGGCGGCCTGCCGCTAGCCGCCATCACCGGCCGTGCCGAAATTATGGACGCACCCGGCCCCGGCGGACTTGGCGGCACCTTCGCCGGCAATCCGCTTTCCTGCGCCGCAGCTCTAGCTGTGCTCGACTTATTCGAAAATACAAACTTGTTAACCCGCGCCAACGAACTCGGCGATCGCTTTCAGCGCCGAGCGCGCGAATGGCAGCGCCGCTGGTCGATCGTCGGCGACGTACGCGGCCTCGGCGGTATGCAAGCCATCGAACTGGTAAAGTCGCAGGAAACAAAAGCTCCCGCGGCGGACGAAACTAAAAAGATCACCCAGTATTGCTACGAACACGGTCTGATCACAATCACCGCCGGTTCGTACTCTAACGTGATCCGAGTCCTGGTCCCGCTCGTAGCGACGAACGAGCAAATGGACGAAGGACTCGACGTGCTGGAATTGGCGCTGGCGGCGGTCTGCGGCAAGAAAGATGCAGTATTAAGTTTGTCATCCTGAGCGAGGATTGCCCCTTCGCGCCACAGCGCGAAGGGGCAACCGCAGTCGAAGGACCCCTGCAACCTATGTATCATTAAAGCTGTTGCAGGGAATTCTCAGGATGCTCCGTGTTTTCGCGATAGTAAAGGTGAACTCATGACCACCATAGCAGCACCACCCACCATCAAGCTCACGAATTTCATCAACGGCCGCTGGACCGACTCCCACGCCTCGGAATGGCGCGACGTAATCAACCCCGCGACCGGCGAGGTTCTGGCTCAAGTCCCGCTCGCTGAAGCCCCCGAAGTCAATCAAGCCGTCGAAGCTGCGGCGGCCGCCTTCCCCGAATGGCGCCGCACGCCGCCCGAAGACCGCATCCAGCCGCTCTTCAAGCTGAAGATGCTGCTCGAAGACCACATCGACGACATCGCCCGCATCATCACCCAGGAAAACGGGAAGACCTTCACGGAAGCGAAAGCCGAAATGCGCCGGGCGATTGAAAACGTCGAGGTCGCCTGTGGCATTCCCATGATGATGCAGGGGTACAACCTTGAAGACGTCGCCCGCGGCATCGACGAGATGATGATCCGGCAGCCGCTGGGCGTTACCGCTGCCATCGTACCCTTTAACTTTCCGGGAATGATTGCATTCTGGTATTTGCCCTATGCTATTGCCACGGGCAACACGTTCATCCTGAAGCCGTCCGAGCGGGTTCCCCTCACCATGCGGTATGTTTACGAGTTGCTCGAAAAAACCGGTCTGCCAAAAGGCGTTGTAGGCCTGGTCAACGGTGGCAAAGCTGTTGTCGATGCGCTCATCGACCACCCCAAAGTCCGCGCCATCAGCTTCGTTGGATCGACTCCGGTCGCGCGCTACATCTATGCGCGTTCCGGAGAAAAAGGGAAACGCTGTCAGTGCCAGGGCGGAGCCAAGAACCACGTCATCGTTCTCCCCGATGCCGATATGCCCATGGCCACGCAGATCATCAGCGACAGCGCCTTCGGATGCGCCGGCCAGCGCTGCCTCGCCGTCTCGGTCGCGGTAACGATTGGCGAAGCGCAGAAAACATTCCGCGATTCTATTGCCGACGCCGCATCCAAGCTCAAGGTCGGCAACGGCCTCGATGAAGGCGTGCAGATGGGACCAGTGATCACACCCCAGAGTAAAGAGCGCGTCGAGTCGCTCATTGGACTCGGCGAGAAGCAGGGCGCGAAAGTCCTTCTCGATGGCCGCAATTCGAAGATCCCGAAGTACGAATCCGGGAACTTCGTCAACCCGACGATCCTCGACGACGTTCCGGCGACCAGCGATCTCGCCGATACCGAAATCTTCGGCCCGGTTCTCAGCCTCGTCCACGCCAACGACATGGATGACGCCCTCGCCTTCCTCGAACGCAGCCCTTATGGCAATCAGGCGTCGCTGTTCACCTCGAGCGGAGCGGCCGCACGGCGTTTCCGCTACGAAGCGCCCGCAGGAAACATCGGCATCAACATCGGCGTCGCCGCGCCTATGGCCTACTTCCCCTTTAGTGGATGGAAGAACAGCTTCTTCGGCGACCTTCACGGCCAGGGCCGCGACGCCATCGAGTTCTACACCGACAAGAAAGTTGTCGTCGAGCGCTGGGCCAAAGAGCACAGCCGCAAGTTCTAGCAGGGAGTTTAGATAATGACTACTACCATCGCCAATCCCGCAACGACCCAAAAGATGACTGGCAAGGAAATCGTTGACCTCGCGCGCAAGCACACGCTGTATGAGTGGTCTGCCCAGTCGAAGGTCGATCCGATCCCGGTCGCTCATGCCAAAGGGATCTACTTCTACACACCGGAAGGCAAGCGCTTCATCGACTTCAACAGCCAACTCATGTCGGTCAACATTGGACACGGCGATGAGCGTGTCATTCAAGCGATCAGCGAGCAGGCCGCGACGCTTGCTTATGCGAATCCGTTCATGGCTACCGAACCTCGAGCGCGGCTGGGCGCGAAGCTTGCCGAAATCACGCCGGGCGACATCGACACGTTCTTCTTTACCAACGGGGGAGCCGACGCTAACGAGAACGCCATCAAGATTGCGCGCTTCTTCACCGGACGCCACAAGATCATGGCGCGCTATCGCTCTTATCACGGCGCGACTGCAGGGGCGATAAGTCTTACCGGCGATCCGCGCAGATGGGCCGCGGAGCCGGGCATTCCGGGTGTAGTGCACGTGCTCGATCCTTATCACGGGATCGAACGCGGATGGGAATCGGCGGAGTCTTCGCTCGCCATGATTGAAGAGACGATTCAGCTCGAAGGCCCGCAGACCATCGCGGCGTTCATCCTTGAACCGGTTACAGGAACTAACGGCGTTCTGGTTCCGCCTGATGGATATCTCGAAGGCCTTCGGAAGATCTGCGACAAGCATGGCATATTGATGATTGCCGATGAAGTGATGGCTGGTTTCGGACGGACAGGCGAGTGGTTTGCCGTCGATCACTGGAAGGTTGTTCCCGACCTGCTTTGCATGGCGAAGGGATTGACTTCCAGCTATCTGCCGCTGGGAGCAGTCGGGATGCGGCATCACATTGCCCAGCACTTTCAGGACAAAGTCTTCTATGGCGGACTGACTTATAACAGTCATCCCATGGGATGCGCGGCGGCGCTGGCTACGATTCGCGTGTATGAAGAGGATGGACTGATTGACAATGCGAAAAAAATGGGCATGGTGCTGAAGGAACTGGGAGCGGACTTGCAGGCGAAGCATCCGTCGGTGGGCGCGGTGCGCTCGATCGGACTGTTCGGCATCGTCGAACTCATCCGCAGCCGCAAGACGCGCCAGCCTCTGGCTCCGTTCAACGGTACGTCAGACGAGATGGCTGCACTGGGGCGCTTCTTGCGCGAGCAAGGCCTGTACACGTTCGTACGCTGGAACACCTTTTTCACTAACCCTCCGCTGTGCATCAACGAGCAGCAGTTGCGCGAGGCGTTTGCAATTATCGATCGTGGGCTCGCGATCACTGATAAGGCTGTTGTCGACTAGTACCTAGTAACCAGTAACCAGTAACCAGTACCTAGTCTCCAGGAGAATCCATCTAGTTTCCCTGTGAAGGAATTGGATGAGTGTTCCGGTTGGAACATTCAGGCGATTTCGCGGTTGTGTCTGCAAAGTGTTCCAGTCGGAACATAACTGCGGTTTTACGGGAACACTGTGGAAATCTCGGAAAACTCGGAAAACCACCTTAAAGCTATAGTTGGTTGGCAGCAAGTGGGTGAGGTGGATGGGGTTGGACGAGTGCCGAAATATCGGCACGAAAACAGTGGGGCGAAGAGAAGGCGCTGAAAAACGGGGAACGAGGCTGGCACTCGGTGGTGGGGAGTGCCAGTTACATAGACTTGCGGGAAATTAGAAATGTCCCGTGTCTGCCCCGTTTTCAGGCCCCAACTGGTGAAACATCCGAACTATCAGGCCCGCAACGATCAAAATCCCCACTTCTCGCGAAGAACGCGAGAAATGGGGCACCCAGCAGTAAACCTCCAAGTCAACGTCAAAGGCAACGGACAGGAGTGTCCGTTCCACACGGGCGTCGCTTTCGCTCCGCTGATAGCCGAGGCGGCTGTCTCTACATGAGTTGTGGCGCTGCACGCGACAGCAGGTTCCTCGCCAGCCTTCGGCGGGCTCGGAATGACAAATACATAAAAGGCGGGATCGCAGGGGAGTTACTGCTGCTGCTGTTGTTCGTGGTCAAGGCGATTGGGGCGGACGAATTGGGGGCGGGATTGGATTACTAGAGTTGGCGTTGCTTGTTCGGGCGGCGGGGCGTCGGAGGGGCTTACCGTTACTGCCACGCTTAACTCGCTTTGGGCTTCGCCTTTGTGGACGCCTCTTGTGGGGGGGACGTCGGCGTAGTCGCGGCCGAGGGCTACGCGGATGTGGCGGTCGGCGCCGATCAGGTTGTTGGTTGGGTCGAAGGCGATCCAACCTAGATTTGGGACTACGGCTTCGACCCAGGCGTGGGATGCGCCTTCGATCGAGCGGTCGTTCGTTTCCTCGACTTCATCGCGGTGGAACATGTAGCCGCTTACGTAGCGGCAGGGGATGCGCAGCGGACGGACCAGCGCAATCATGATATGGGCGAAATCCTGGCAGACTCCCTGGCGTGACTGAATGGCATCGTCAACCGGAGAATCTACTTTAGTGCTGTTGGGGACGTAGTCGAAGGATTTGTAGATCGCTTCATTCAGCTCGGTCAGCAACTGCAGAGGCGTGTCGCGGCGTTCGCATCGCAGGTCCTTGGCCAGCGCCTCCAGGCGGTCGCTCGATTTCGCGAACTGGCTGGGGAGCAGCATCTCCCAGTAATCTTCTTTTGCGGAGCGCTCGGCGGTTACGCGGTCGAGGTCGACCCAGTCGCCGGCGTCGGCGGAGATCGGAAGCGGCGCGGGCTGGACTTCGACGGAGGATTGGGCGGTGACTTTGACCTCGGCGTGACTTCCGGCGATATCGAAGTGATGGACCGTATTGCCCATGAAATCGCGGTACTGCATGATGTTGGCGGCCGGGCTCACGTTGAGTTGAAAGGTGAGGAGGTGTTGCAGGCCGTCGCTGCGCGGTTGCAGGCGCACTTCCATTACGCTTTCGCGGATGGCGGGTTGGTAGCGGAAGGTCGTGGTGTGCGTGACTGAGTAGATCACTGGACGCAGTCTCCTTGAGGTCGGGCTCGGTTTAGATTTGGTAAGTTGGTAATCGGGTAATTTTGTAATTTAACTTCCAACCCTCGCGGTTTTTTGAAATTGCCTAATTACCAAATTACTCAATTACCAAATCCTTATGCGACCAGCGCCGATTCGACCGAATAGTCAAAATAGATCTGGTGGATGGCGGCGTGGGCTTGGGCGCATTGCCAGCGGATGCTGTCTACGAAGTCATTTGCACCCGAGGTCATAATTTCGTCAATCTGACTGAAACTGAGAGTGGCGCGCAGGCGGCCGGCGATGCGGACCGGCTGCTCGGCCTTGCGCTCCGTCAATTCCTGGATGGCGCGAAGAGCGGCGTGCACGCGGTCGACAGAGAAAAGCACGGAGTGCGGGAAACCTGGATTCAGCAGGAGAAATTCCGCTACCCGCAGCGGGCGCAACTCGGCAGTGTGCGCCTTGCAGTAGGCCTGGAACGCGGCGCAGGACTTCAGCAATCCCACCCATTCGAGATACTCCTCGCTTTCGACTGCCTGATCGAGGGGATGAGGCAGGCGGCTGAAATGGGCGCCGATCAGACGGGCCACGGCGTCGGTGCGTTCGACGAAGCGACCGACTTGGATATAGTGCCAGCCCTCGCCGTGCGCCATGGTGGAGTCCGTGACCCCCTGAAAAAGGTGCGCTCCTTCCTGCACGGCGCGAAAGAAGACGTGAGAATCAAGCAGCCCGACCTCACCGGAGGCGGTGCTCTTGACGTGCAGAAAGAGACGATTGAGTTGCTCCCACATTTCGGAACTGCATTGCTCGCGGACCTGGCGCAGATTTTCGCGCGCCGCTGCGACGCAGGAAATAATTGAGGAAGGGTTGGTCCGATCCAGAGTGAGGAGATAGGTTAGCGTCTCAGCATCGACGGTGCAATTTTCGGGAGGCGTCACCTGCAGGGCTTGCAGAACACCAAGCCAGCGTTCGGAACCGGCGTCGGGGGAGTGGTCGAGGCGGAGCTGGAGGTCGACATCGATCAAACGGGCGGTGTGCTCGGCGCGCTCGAGGTAACGGCTCATCCAGTACAGACTGTCCGCGACGCGCGACAGCATGGTGGTTTGGGTTAGCTGGTTCATGCGCGCAGCACCCAGGTATCTTTGCTGCCGCCGCCTTGCGAGGAGTTGACGACCAGCGAACCGCGGCGCAAGGCTACTCGCGTGAGACCTCCGGGAACGAGAATCATGTTTTCGCCGTGGAGAATGTAAGGACGGAGATCGACGTGACGGGCTTGCGCTTCGCCATCGAGGAAGCAAGGAGCGCGCGACAGGCTTAGCGTGGGCTGAGCGATGTAGTTGCGAGGCTCGGCCTGGATACGGCGGCGGAAGTCGTCGCGCTCCTGCGCCGTGCTCTGGGGACCGATCAACATCCCGTAGCCTCCAGATTCACCGACAGCTTTCACTACTAATTGATCGAGGTGTTCGAGGACATATTTCTGTTGCATGGGATCGTTGAGCAGATAGGTGGGAACGTTGGCCAGGATGGGTTCTTCGTCCAGGTAGTACCGAATGATCTTGGGGACATAGGCGTAGACGGCCTTGTCGTCGGCGACGCCGGTGCCGATGGCGTTGGCCAGTCCGACGTTGCCGGCGCGGTAGGCGTTGAATAATCCGGGGACGCCCAGGCTGGAATCGCGTTGGAAGCAAAGCGGGTCGAGGAAATCGTCATCGACGCGGCGATAGATGACGTCGACGCGGCGGAGGCCGGCTGTGGTGCGCATATAGACGACGTTGTCGTGTACGAGCAGGTCGCGGCCTTCGACCAGCTCGATGCCCATCTGCTGAGCTAGAAAAGTGTGTTCGAAATACGCGGAGTTGAAAACCCCGGGAGTGAGTAAGACGACGGTGGGCTCATGGCGGCTCGAGGAACTGGGCGGGCTGAGCGCTCGCAGGGTGGCCAGAAGCGCTTGCGCGTAATGATCGACGGGGCAGACGCCGTAGTCGCGGAATAGCGTGGGAAAGACCTGCTTCAGGACTTTCCGGTTGGCCAGCATGTAGGAGACGCCGCTGGGGACGCGGAGATTATCTTCGAGAACCGCGAAGCTGCCGTCGGGAAGGCGCACTAGATCGGTGCCGCAGATGCTGACGTAGATTCCGCGAGGGACAGTGAGGCCGCGCATCTCGCGGCGGAAGTGACGGCAGGTGTAGACGAGTTCTTTGGGCACTACGCCGTCCGCGAGGATTCTGCCGTTGTGGTAGATGTCTTCGAGAAATAAATTCAGGGCTGCGATGCGTTGAGTCAGTCCACTCTCGACCTTTCGCCATTCCGTGTGGGGAATGATGCGCGGGAGAAGATCGTTGGGGAAGACACGCTCCGTGCCTTCTGAATTGCCGTAAACGGTGAAGGTAATTCCCTGATGCAGGAAGGATAGGTCGGCAGCTTGCTGGCTCTTGCGCAATTCCTCGGGAGGGAGATCGAGGAGGGTCTGGAATAGAGCGCGATAGTGCGGGCGCGGGACGCCTGGGGCCTCGAACATTTCGTCGTAGGCGTGGTCGAACTGATAATGGCGGAACGGCGGACGGGATACGATGTGGGCGGACTCAGGCATCGGCATCCGCCGCAGGACACTTCGGGCGCGAGTACGACTATGCTGCACGCAAGGACTGTAAGGGGCGGGGGTGGTCAAGTCCAATCGAAATTGCTTATGGGGGTGATTCGGATTTTGCGGTTCGTGACTGCACGCGCTGATCAGCGGCTTGGCGTCGCTTCGCTCCGCTGACGGCCGAGGCGGCCGTCTCTACATGAGTTGTGGCGCTGCCGGCGAACAGCAGGTCCTTCGACTCCGCAAACCGATTCGCGAAGCGCGAATCGGTTTACTGCGCTCAGGATGACAATTTTGTGAGATGAAAACGTTAACCGGGGGAATCAGGTGCGCCAGATGCGCTGCTGAGTGTCGAGGGAGGAGAACATTACGGGTTCGTGGTGGACGCTGGTGGCGTGGCGATTGATGGCGGTGGCGGCCTGGGTGCGGAGGTTGCCGTCGCGGGCGTCGAAATCGAGAGTGCTCACGTGGTGGGCGCAGCGAGTGCAGGTGAACTTCATGCCGCCCTTGATGCGTCCGATGGTGTAGTGTCGCTTCACAATTCGAGTGTAATCGTTTGGCAAGAGGATGGCGCGCACGTCGGTGGGGCGGCGAAGGTAATGAAGGCGGTCGGCGAGCGTTGGATTAGAGATTCCTAACTCAGCGGCTAAAGCCGCAGACCATTTTTTGTAGGTCTATCGCAGCATTAAAGCGCTGCGCCACCCAAGTTCAGAGTTCTTGTCGAAACGATGTCGGGTTGAGCAGGTGCGGAAAGCAGCAGGTCCCTCCACTTCGCTTGCCCTTCCTTTCAGGAAGGGCAAGCTTCGGTCGGGATGACAGATCATCGACAGCAGCGTCCCGCAGGACGAAGAAGTATAATCTTTCGCAAATCTAATGTTTCTTGGGGGGAACATGGACGGGTGGAAGAAGGCGGTGGTGGCGGGTTCGATTGGGGCGGCTACGGTTTTGTTTTTGAAGAAGAAATATCCGGCGGGCGTGCTGGCTACTGGCGTGGGCTTGGCCGTGCTGGCGTCGGAGTTTCCGGAGAATTTTGAGAGGGTGCGGCGGGCGCTGCCAGATTATTTTGATCGCGGCATGCAGGTGATGGAGATGGCGGCGCGCGCCGGCAAGCGGATTACTGATGCGGCGGGACGGACCGCTTACAACGCCTGGGAAGAGATTGGCGGGTAAGAAACGCGGCTTCCGGCTCCCGGAAAACAGATCTCGCGGATCGCAATGCTTCGATTGAGTGAACTCAGGAGAGCGGACGCCGGAAGCCGGCTACTCGATGCCGAGTTGTTTTCTGGCGTCGGGGCTTAGGCGTTCGGGGGTCCAGGGCGGGGTCCAGACTATGTTGACTGCCGCGTTGCGGATGCCGGGTAACTGTTCGAGGCGCGACTTTACTTGCGCGCTGATGTTGACATGTTCGGGGCAACCCTGCGCGGTTAGGGTCATGTCGATGACGACGTCCTGTTTGGCTTGCTCGGTTGTGTCGGCCGGGACGGGGGCGAAGTTCACTTTGTAGATGAGGCCGAGGTCGACGATGTTGACCGGGATCTCGGGGTCGTAACAGCTTTTCAGAGCGCTTAGGACATCTTCTTCGGTGACAGTGGCCATGGGAATCCTTTATCTAGTGTACCTTAGGATGTTCGCTTGCTGACTTTCCTAAGATCTTTAACACAGAGGGCACAGAGGCTCACGGGGGTGGGGAATCAATCTGCATGATGAGTGAAGAGGCGAAGCAGAGGATTCAGTATGCTTTGGCGCTGGCTGTGGTGGTGGCAGGAGTGCGCGCGGGATACATGCTTTATGAGCGGCATGAGGATTATGTTGCGGCGGAGAAGCAGGAGCAGGCGAAGAAGGCCGGCTACTCGAATCTTGACTTCTATGTGAGGCCGAAGAAGCTGTATCCGTTTGATGTGAAGTCGGCGAAGCAGTTGACGCTGCAGCCGGTGTGGGTGGTGGACGGGTACCGTTACACCTATTACCGGTACGTGCCGGTGGCGAAGAGCGTCGATTTTGCCCATGAAGCGGGATTGCTGGGGCCGATTGAGCGGCTGGAGATAAGGGATGTGATGGCGATCGCCGCGCCGGGAGGGCGGAAGCAGGTAGTGGCTACGTTTGACAAAGACGGGCACAGCTTCGCGGTTCCCATAGGATTTGAGAGCGATGGGCAATACAAGATTTATTCCGACGAGATGTTTTATGTGGAGGATCCGCACGAGCTGTACAAGCACTGGCCGGCGGACGTTTGGCAGGCGGTGGAGCAGCATGAAGTGAAGCCGGGGATGAATGAACAGCAGGCGGATTTCGCGGTGGGGATGGGGGTTCCGGATGCGGGGGCGTCGTCGGAGGAGAAGACGGTGCGGTATCCGAATGGAGGGAAGCCGCTGGTGGTGATTTATCGCGATGGGAAGGCGGCGGAGATTAAGGCGGGGAGTTGAGGTAGGGACTGCGAAAGTAGAAGTCAAAATCCCCGCCCTGTCTCTCCAAAAAACGGAGAGACAAGGACGGGGCACCCGTTGATCGATTACTTTTTACTTCACTTCGGCTAGGGCTTGCGCGACTTCCTTTATATCCGGCACGACTGGGATGTCGTAGTTTTTGTGCCAGGCCAGGTTGCCGTTGCGGTCAATGATGGAGATGGCGCGGCCGGTGATACCTTTGTCTTCGAGATAGACGCCGTACTTGGCGGCGACTGCGCCGCGAGGTTGGAAATCAGCCAGCAGTGGGTACTGGATTCCCATCTTTTCGGCGTACGCCTTGTGCGACCACACGCTGTCGACGCTTAGGCCGAGCACCTGGGCGTCGAGTTGCTCAAACTGTTTCTTGTCGTTGACGATGCAAACGTGTTCCTTGGTGCAGACGGGGCTCCAGTCGAGCGGGTAGAAGATCAAGACGACACGCTTTTTGCCGCGGTAGTCGCTGAGTTTTACTTCCTTCTGATCTTGATCTTTCAACGAGAATTCGGGCGCGGGCGCGCCGATGGTTGCGGGCATGATTCCTCCGTGGAGTTGTTTTTCGGTTGATAAACCGGTTCTGGTTCCATCATAAATGGAGTTCTGTCATTGGTGCGAGGCTCGCAACAAGAAGCGGGCCGGTGATAGAGACGCCTCGCGAGGCCGATACTGGCGTATGCGTGCAAGGGGTCCTTCGACTGCGGTTGTGCTTCGCTTTCGCGAAACACGCCCTCCGCTCAGGATGACAGCCTTATCTCACAGGAGTCATTTGACGACGGGGGATTTTGCGTCGGCGGGTTTTTCTTCGTCGGCGTGGATCTTGCCGTCGTCCTCGGCGTAGAAGGAGCGGTGTTGGGCGTCGAGCTGTTTGGGTGTCATGGTGAGAATGAAGCTGTCTTTTTTGCCTTCAAAGCTGGCGGTGTAATAGCCGCGGTCGGGGTTGACCATGCGCTTGGTGAACGAGCCGGAGTGGACGAGTTCGGCGAGCGGAGTGGCGAAGTGGTCGTACTGCTTGTTGAACTGGCGCTGGGCGCGGATCACGACCCGCATGTAGGCGAGGGCGGCGGCTTCGGAGTCAGAGCGGGCCGGGTCGCCGGGGAAGTTCGGCTTGTAGGTAATGGGAGGAGCCTGCGGCGTGGCGTCCGGCGCGGGTGGGGCGGGGGGTGCCGGCTCCTGTGCGAACAGAGTGGAGGCAGCGATGGTGAGACTGGCGATTGCTGCAAGAAAACGATTGGAAATTTTCCTCATGCTGAATCTTCTCCGCGGCTCACTTCGAGAATTATCCCGCCAATCTCCGTTGTAGAGCGAGTTTTCGACCTTCTTTTTCATGTTACTCCCGTAATTTGGCTTCGGTCACTTCTCTTTGCAGTGGGGACAAATGCCGCTATGCTCTAGCTAAGACATTACGCCCTATAGGGAAAACTATGAAAGCAGCAGTCGCGAGAAAACCGATAATCAAAATTGCCGTCGTGGAGAGCGACCCGCTGAGGTTTGTGGGATTCCGCGCCTTGTTCGATTCGGAACCCGAGTTCGAACTGGTCTCCGCCGGCCTGCCCGAGATTTCCACTCTGCAGAACGTCGACTTGATTCTGCTGGGAAATCGATCGGGACAAAACCTTTTCGATGTGATGGCGAGCCTGAAGGCGACACGGCCGGATTTGCGCATCATTGTCACTGGGTCGGGCGTAGACGAAGAAACCATACTTAAAGCGATTGCTTCCGGGGCCAAGGGCTATGTGGATGAGGCAGCTTCACCGGCGGAATTTGCGCAGGCCATTCGCATTGTGAGTCAGGGGTCGGTGTGGGCGCCGCGGAAAGTGCTTTCGATGTTTATTGAGCGGGTGTCGTCGGCGCCGGGACGGATTTTTCCGGCAGGCCGCGTTACATTCACCGACCGCGAAAAGGAAGTGCTGGAGATGCTGGTGGCGGGACGCTCCAACAAAGAGATTGGCGCTCAGCTCGGCATCGAGGAGCGTACGGTGAAGGCGCATGTGGCGAAATTGATGCGCAAGGTGGGCGTGCAGAACCGGATTGCGCTGTCAGTGCATGCGATCACGCACTCGCTGGTGGCGGCGAAGTAGGTCAGTCGCTAGTACCTAGTACCGAGTACCGAGTACCTAGGGTCCTAGGAGTGGGAGATCCTTCGCTCCGCCTGAAGAGCGGCCACGCTCAGGATGACGCCTTCTGAAAGAGTTACTTTGGGACATTGACCTCGGTAATCTTGTTGGGAAAGAGTGTGGGGGGCATACTCGCGCTACCTACCACAGAACCTGGGAGACGGGGTTGAGAGTGGCGATTAGGGTCACTACTTTCAGCCCCGATTTTTTTGTGTTTAAAATGTCCCCTTCCTCCCGATTCTGGCATTCTGCTCAGTCAAAGCGATCCTGACACAACCTCACCCGGTCATTTACAATCCAAGTCATCAAATCCCAGGGAATCCTTTAGTGAATGAGGAACCATGAAAAAGCTTGTGCTGCTGGTTGTGGTGGTGTGTCTGTGCGGGTTTTCTGTCGCAGCTGACGATCAGGCGAAAGAGTCGAAGGCGCAGGACCGGGTGCAGGCGGCGGCCGACGTGCTGGATGAAATCCAGGACGCGCCGGATAAGGGAATTCCGCAGGAAGTTTTGGGATCGGCGGAGTGCGTCGCGGTGGTGCCCTCGATGCTGAAAGGCGGCTTTATTGTGGGTGCCAAGTATGGCCGGGGGCTGGCCAGTTGCCGCACTCCGAAGGGCTGGAGCGCTCCGGCATTTTTTGTCGTGACCGGGGGCAGCTTTGGGTTTCAGATCGGCGGGCAGGCGGTTGATCTGGTGATGCTGATCATGAATAAGGATGGGATGAAGCATCTGCTGTCGAGCGAGTTCGAGCTGGGGGCGGACGCGTCGGTGGCAGCGGGGCCCGTGGGACGTCATGCTGAGGGAAATACCGATTGGAAGATGCGGGCGGAAGTGCTGACTTATTCGCGGGCCCGGGGCTTGTTTGCCGGAGTGACTCTGAATGGGGCTTCGATCAAGCAGGATAAGGACAGCACGAGGGAGTTTTACGGGCGGATGGTGCCGTTCCGGACTTCGCTGATGGGGGAGATTGATCCGCCGGCGGGGGCGAATGCGTTTCTGGGTTCGCTGGCTAAGTGGGCGCAGGAAGCGGCGAAATAAGCCGGGCTTCGGGCGTTGGCTATCGGGCTTCAGCTAAATTCTTTACCACAGAGGACATCGGGTCACACAGGTTAAACCTTTGTGAATCGGGGGCTCCTCTTGTATTTCCAGATACGTTGTTGTGTGGTACGGTTCCGCTTCCCCTAATGCGGCAGCGACTTGAGTACGCGGCAGCCTGGCCGTTCATCAAAATCATGGGTATTTTGCCGCGCCCCTTGGCTCGAGCCATCGGCATGGGCCTGGCTTGGGTGGTTTATCTTTTGCACGTGCGATTGCGGCAAGTGGGCATGCGCAATCTCGCCATGGCGTTTCCTGAAAAAAGTGAAGCGGAGCGGGCGCGGATTCTGCGCGGGGAATTTGCTTCCCTGGGGCGGCAGCTGGCGGAGGTCTGCCACTTTCCTGAGTACACGCTGGAGAACGTTGACGAAGTAGTCGTGTATGACGGATTCGAGAACTACGAACGGGCGCACGCTCGCGGCAAGGGCGTACTTTTGTTTGCGGGGCATTTTGGGGGATGGGAGCTTTCTTCTTTTGTTTTGTCGATGCATGGGCACTGGATGCACGTGATTATGCGCGGCATGGATAACGTGTATTTGGGCGAGCTGATCCTTCGCTACCGCACGATGCACGGCAACAAAGCTGTCGATAAGGATGATTTTGTGCGCGGGTTGCTTTCGGCGATGAAGGCGGGCGAGGTGGTGGGCATGTTGATGGATACGAACATGACTCCGCCGCAGGGGATCTTTGTGGATTTTTTCGGCATCCCGGCATGCACGGCTAGCGGGCTGGCTCGGATTGCTTTGCGCACTGATGCGGCCGTGGTGCCGACGTTTACTATTTGGGACGCGGCGCTGGGGAAATACCGGCTGCGGTTTGATCCGGCGGTGGAGTTGGTGCGGACCGGCGATCTGGAAGCTGACATCAAGGCCAACACGCAGAAATTTACTTCGATCATTGAAGACTATGTGAGGAAGTATCCGGAGCAGTGGCTGTGGGTGCACCGGAGGTGGAAGACGCGGCCGCCGGGGGAGAAGGGGCTGTATTAGGAGCGGGCTTCGGGCGTCGGCTTTCGGGCGCGAGAGTGGAGAAGGTTCCATCTCTCCCCTGATTCTTGTCCGCGGGTTAGCGATCAATCAAATTTCTTTTTCGTTAGAAAGAACGCGGCGAGGAGGGCGAAGAACAGTGCGAAGGCTGCCGACTTGCCAACGGGCTCATTTTCTCTGAAATTAACTCTGACCCCCCAGGAGTTGAAAAAGTGAAGCTTCACGAATACCAGCGTGAAAAAGACCGCGAAGAGCGCGCTGAAATACTTGGTCCGTGCAGATTTCTTGGATGGCTGTTCCGTGTCGGGCATGCGCTAACGTTAGACTGCGGGGCACGGGTAATCAAGCCGTTTTGGACATATCGAAAGATTCCGCTGAGCGGTCAATTTCTGTCCACCTCTTCCGGTAGAATCTAATCTTCCTATGAAAACATTTGAACAGATTGCGGAGTTGGAGCGGCGGTATTTGCTGGGGACTTATAACCGGTATCCCGTGGTGTTGACGCGGGGGAAGGGCGTGTTTCTTTACGACATTGACGACCGGCGTTATCTCGACTTTGTTTCTGGCTTGGGGGTGAATGCGTTGGGGCATGCGCATCCGCGGATCGTGAAGACGATTCGGGAGCAGGCGGGGAAGCTGATTCACGTCTCGAATCTTTATTACCACGAGTATCAGGGGGCGCTGGCGGAGAAGTTGTGCGGGCTTCTGGGCGGCTCGTTTGGAAATGCGCGGGCGTTTTTTTCTAACAGCGGGACCGAGGCGATTGAGGGATCGATCAAGCTGGCGCGGCTGGCGGGGCATCGCGCTGGGGGCGAGGCGAAATCGCGGCTGGTGGCGCTTGAGGGGTCGTATCACGGGCGGACGTTTGGGGCGCTGTCGCTGACTGGGCAGGAGAAGCATCGCAAGGGGTTTGAGCCGATGCTGGAAGATGTGACTTTTGTTGGGCAGAATGATGTGGAAGGATTGCGGGCGGCGGTGAACAACGATACTTGCGCGATTGTGCTGGAGCCGATTTTTGGCGAGGGCGGCATTCATGAGTGTTCGGTGGAGTTTCTGCAGGAGTGCCGGGCGGCGGCGGACCGGCACCGGGCGGCGCTGATCTTTGATGAGATTCAGTGCGGGCTGGGGCGCACGGGGACAATGTTTGCGTTTCAGAGTTTTGGCGTGACTCCGGATATTGTGGCGATTGCCAAGCCGATTGCGGCGGGGCTGCCTTTGGGAGCGTTTATCGCGAAGGAAGAATTTGCTAATGCGATTTCGCCGGGGCAGCATGGGACTACTTTTGGGGGTGGTCCTTTGGCTTGCCGGGTGGCTTTGGAGTTTCTCGCTATCGTGGAAGAAGAGAAGCTGCTCGACAACGTGAATAAAGTTGGGGCTTACCTGCAGCAGGAGTTGAAAGCGGTTGTGGAGAAAAGTGCCGCTGCGAAGGAAGTGCGCGGGCGGGGATTTATTCAGGGGATCAATCTGGAGATTCCGGCGCGGCCGATTGTGGATGCGGCTTTGGCGGAGGGGGTGCTGTTTAATTCGACGCAAGATACGGTGGTGAGATTTTTGCCTCCGTTTCTTGTTGGAGGAGAAGCATGTGGATAAGGGGATTCGGGTGCTGAAGAAGCTGCTGCGGAAGAGGCGGAAAGCAGCGGCTTGATGGCGGCTGGCAGAAAGGCGACGGAAACGCCTTGCTAGGCTTGGGGTGGCGCGGGCGGATAAGGGGTCCTTCGACTTCGCATCACCTTCGCTTCGCGAAGCTGATGCTCCGCTCAGGATGACAAAGAAAAACGGGGAGCCGGAGCTCCCCTAGTGAAGTGAACAGAGGCGATGTTCATTTAAATAGAATCGGGCGGCGGGGAAAGAGTTGTCCAGGTTTTGAGAAGATTCGGAGTTAGACGATTTGGTTGTGACGCTGGCAGGCCGGGAAGTTTCTACCGTACTCGAACCTGGCCTTGCTCCGCGTCTCAGCGCCGGCGTGGAAGAGTGCTGGATGGATTTCGATGGGGCGCGCATGCGGTATCTGCGCACGCGGTCGCAAGTCCCACTTCTCGCAAAGGACGCGAGAAATGGGGCACCCACGACACCGTTGGTTCTGGTGCATGGGTTGCTTGGTTATTCGTTTTCGTGGCGATATACGATGCCAGCTCTGGCGCCTTACGCTACGGTTTATGCGCCCGACATGATGGGCGCTGGGTTCTCGGATCGCCCGGCCGGGCTTGATCATTCGATGCGGGGGACGGCGCAGCGCCTTCTGCGGTTCATTAAGAATTTGGGAATTTCTTCGTTTGATTTGCTGGGAACTTCGCATGGCGGCGCGGTGGCGATGATGGCGGCTGCGGAGTGTTTAGGCGATAACGCTGGTTTGCGGGTGCGGCGGTTGGTGCTGGTGGCGCCGGTGAATCCTTATTCGGCGCATGGGCGGCGGCTGGCGCCTTTTATCGGCAGTAAGTTTGGGACGGCCCTGTTCCGGCTGACCAGCGCGCACATGCGTTTTTCCTATCCCTATTGGCACGCGCGCATGTATGGCGACCGCGGCCGCATTCCGCCGGGGACGCTCGAAGGCTATATGGCGCCGCTGGCTACACCGGGATTGTTCGAACACGCGCTGAGCATCGTGCACACCTGGACCGATGACCTGCGCGAACTCGAAGCTACTCTGCCGAAGTTGGCGAGCATTCCAACGCTTTTGATGTGGGGCGGCAAGGATTCCGCGGTGTATGCTTCGTCGGCTGTGCCGCTGGCGAAATGGTTTTCGAATTCCAAGTTGATTGTTTTTCCTGGTGTTGGACATTTGCCATACGAGGAATGTCCCGAAGAGTTCAACCGGGAGTTGATTGAATTCCTGATGAGGGAGAAGATTGCGACCTGATACTTCTGTCGGGCGTTCTCAGCGTGACGTCGAGTGCACGCGGAAAACTCCCTGCGGCTGCACAGATCGTGCCAGCATTGCAGGGGTCCCCTTCGGCAAGCTCAGGGCAGGCTTTCGACTGCGTAGCAACTTCGCTATCGCGAAGCTGCTACTCCGCTCAGGATGACAATCTTTAAATGAGCCACCACATTTTCGAGTTGCTGCGCGGAGCGCTGGTGCACTACGGGTATTGGGCCGTGGCGGCGCTGTTGTTGCTGGAGAGCGCGGGTTTGCCGCTGCCGGGTGAGACTATTCTGTTGCTGGCGAGCTTCCTGGCGTATTCCGAGCATGAGTTGCAGCTTCCCTGGGTGATTGTGGTCGGGACCGTGGCCTCGACGTTGGGCGGAGAGTTCGGTTTCGCTTTGGGGCGGCACGGTGGGCGTCCTCTGATCGAGCGTTACCGGGATGTTTTCTCCATTCGGGCGGAGACGGTGGAGCGGGGGGACCGGCTGTTCGAGCGCTACGGAGCGGCCACGGTCTTTGTAGCGCGATTCCTGTTTGGGATGCGCGTGCTAGCTTCACTGCTGGCGGGGGCGCTCCACATGCCGTGGCGCAAGTTCACTCTGTTCAACTTCCTGGGAGCCGCGGTTTGGGTGAGCGCGATTTGCGGTGCGGGATATTTGTTTGGCGGACATTGGGGCCGGTTGGCCCATGATCTGAGGCGCTTCGATCTGCTAGTGGGCATTGTGGTGGTGCTGACGGGGTTATGGCTGTGGTGGCGAAGCCGAAGGCAACGGGATGGCGGGTAGCGAGATGCGCCGGGGATCGTCTTGGAATCAGGTCAGGCCGGATCGGAAGAACATCATAAGGAGGCGGGCCAGAAGTGTACCTCAGGCGCTGAAGCGCGAAATCATTCAATGAGCCTAACGGCACGATTGAAATCGTGCCCTTCCCGAAACCCGCGCGACAGACATTTTTGTTGCCGCTGAGGCAAGCACCTTAAGAGTCAACCTATGCACAGGAGTTTTTTGCCGAGGCGCGACTATACTGTGCGGGTGTCGCGGGAGTCTCGCGCTAGAGCGGGGTCCGTGGCCATCGATTTTACCGGCGACGTCCGCGCCGGAATTCGGACGAGGAGGAATGCATGAAGAACGTCGGGTTCTTAACTCTATTGATCACGGCAACGCTTCTACTAACCTTGGCCTTCCCGGTGGGGGCGGCTGGTCCAAAGGCGGCGGCGGCACCAGTTCCGGCAGTGGCAGCAGCGCCGGCAGCGGCTGCATCACCAGCGATGCCACCTCATCCGGAGATCGCAGCGGCGTTGGAGGCGATGCATGCCGCGAGGCACCATCTGGACGATGCGGCTCACGATTACCACGGCCATCGCGTGAAATCGATCGAGCATCTGGATCAAGCAATCCACGAAGCTGAAGTTTGCATGCAAGAGCCGTAGGGCTTAATCAACGAAAACCAAAGGCAGCGTCGAGGAGACGCTGCCTTTTTGTTTCACTTCCGGTTGCATGCCGGCGGTTTACTTGCCGATGGTGTATCCGACTGACACGCCTACTCGAAACACGTTGTTGGAGTTGAACTCTTGATTGTTCTGGATGTGGTAATAGTGACCCTCGGGACGGACGAAGACGTGGGGCAAGCGGTGCCAAACGTAATAGCGGAGGCCGGCGCCGAAATCTTCCATGAAGTGATTGCTGCTTGTGAAGTTAATGCATCCGGGGCTGCTGCAGGAGGTAAGGATGTCGAAGCGGTTGCTGGCAATGCCGATACCGGCGATAACGTCGAGGCCAAATTTCCTGGGCAACTTGGGCTGGAACAGCACGTTGACGTCGGTGAAGATGGGGCGGTAGTTTTCGTAGCCAAAGTAGCTTGCCTGGTGATACCTCCAGGAGGTTTCCACGTTAAGGCCGAGGCGATGCGGGAAGCCGACGTAGTCAGCGCCGAGGCTGAGGTAGGTCCCGCCTTTTTCGATTGGGGGATGGAAGGACACCACGTCGCTGGGAGTGTCGGGCGAAACGAGGATGCTGCCGCCGACCAGGATGTCACCTTGCTGAGCTGAGGCGAAGTTGGCGAACAAGCTGACGAACACAAGAACGGCACACGCGGATAAGAGCAGCGCGAATTTTCTCAATACAAACCCCTCGTCAGTTGGTTTCTTCTGGAGTTCACTCACCAGACTGGTGCTACCCGCCGAAGCAGCCGCGAATGGCTACGGCCAAGACAAGCGCCGGGGCTGCCGGAATCGGCTGCCCCAGCATACCAAAACCCGCGATGATCCGCGGAGTGAAGGGTCTAATCCGGGCCGCCGCCGATGGTATAGCCGACTGAGGCCCCCACGCGAATCACGTTACCGTTGCTGAACACGTCGGTGTTATTGAAGATGTGATAGTAGTGAACCTCGGGGCGAACGAAGACGTGTCCCCAGACGTAGTAGCGGATGCCGCCGCCCAGGTCGGTCAAGAAGTGACGGGTGCTGACAAAGTTGTTGCAGGTGAAGCCGTTGGTGCAATAGGGCAGATAGAAGCGAGTACTCTGCCAGCCAATCCCACCCATGAGATCTGCGCCGATCTTCTTGCCCAGCTTGGGTTGGAACATGGCGTTGAAATCTGTGATGATTGGACGATAGGGCTGACCGGCGTAATCTCCCTGCGACCCCCTCCAGGCAGTCTCCCAATTGAAGCCAATGCGCTTGTGGAAGATTACGTCTGCGCTGACACTGGGGTAAAACCCTCCCTTTTCGGGGCAGAGGCCAGTGTTCACGTCGCACGACCCAGATGAAAGGAGCGCGTTGCCGCCGAACATGGCGTCGCCTTGCTGGGCAGAGGCGAACTGGGCGAAAAACAAGACCGCGAAAACCGGTGCGAAGATCGCTAACTTTCTCAAGGAACCCTCCTAATCAATTCGTTACAAGCCAGTAAGATGCGTCCGCGAAATGGTTAAGATGCCGCAAAAGCTGGTCAGGGTCCATCATAATTTCAATCAAAGTCCAGATTCAACTTACAGGGGATACCTGTAAAGATACGTCAATCGTCTACAAACCCGGAGGCCGGTGATAAGTTGCGGCCGGGGAAAGGATTGACTGAGGGAGGGCGGAGCGGAATCGCCACGTCTTCCGTGAGTAAACTGAGTAAACAAGGAAGCGGTTACCTGGGCTTGCCTCCGCCACCGCCGGGGGCGCGGATGTGATCGAAGGCAATGGGGCCGGCACCGAAGAAGATGAGGGCAAAGGCGAGGGTGGCGAGAGCAAGGGGGAGTTCGTATCCACCGTTGCCGGTCATTCCGTTATGGAGGTGCACCTTGGCGATGGCGACGGAGAGATCGATGCAGATGCCAAGAGCAGCAACGCGGGTGAAGAGGCCGAGCAGCACGAGCAGTCCGCCGAAGAACTCGGTAAAGGAAGAGACGTAGGCCGACCAGCGCGGGAGTCCGAGGCTGGCGACGAGGTCGGCGTGGTGGTGGAGTCCACCGAAAACCTTGTGGTACCCGTGGACAAGCATGATGGCGCCGAGAGCAAGGCGCATGACTAGGAGCGCGAGGGGTTGCAGCCGATCGAGGTAGCGCACGAGGTTCCTCCGGCGGAAAGAAGGATAGATTACAGCAGCGGGACGTAAGGAGGGAAGCGGGCCGGGGGCGTGGCGGTGCAGTTTGACGCGCAGAGGCAAAGGGAAGGTCGAGCTGCGCTCGACCGGACAGCCGAGGGCGGCTGTCCCCACATGAGCATTTTGGGAAACTGGGCCACACCGGGAGGTCGGGAGCGGCTGGTCCTCGGTTAACCGAGGCGCTATTTTAAAATCGAAATGATTGCGCAAGCGGCCGACTTCTGGTAACGTTTTTTCGCTCCAAGATACGGCCTGCCGGTGGCGCCTTGTCCGCAACCGGGTCGCTGGGCGTCGTGCAGGCCATCCCTCCGTTCTTGGAAATGTTAACCGCGTGGAAACCGGCGAATGTGGTCCGTGAGGTAGACAGAGTCAGAGCGAACCCGCAACTTCGGAAGAGGAGCGGTGTTTCGGAAGTGAGGGTCGCTAACAAGTTCTGGTGCTCAGGAGGCGGTAATGAATCGCATTTTGAAAGAAGAAAATAGGCTGCAGAAGTGGGTAGTGCTTCTGCTTTTGATGGCGGTTCCAGCTTTTGCCTGGGGCCAGAAGAAGACAAGCGCACCTGCTCCTAAGGCGGCGCCAGCACAACATGCGAGTGCGCCTCATGCGGCACCTTCACATGCAGCAACCCAGTCGCACACTTCGACGAACAGCCACACGACGACGGCTGGACATACGGCAACCGCTGGGCACACTTCGACGATGGGCCACACGGCGACTACCGGACATACGGCGACGGCAAGCCACGGGAACACGACTGCAAGCCATGGAGCCACGACGGCGAGCCATGGTAACACGGCAGCGGGCCACGGGGCCACGACGGCGGGCCACGGGGCCACGACGGCGGGCCACGGGAACACGACGGCGGGCCACGGAGCCACGACGGCGGGCCATGGGAACACTGCCGCTGGCCATGGGAACACCGCCGCCGGCAATCGCGGTGGCAGCGCGCACCAACCGGCCGGGACGAGGAACGTCAGTTTGAAGGGTGGAGGATCGGCGAGCGTCCGCGCCAATGGGTCGGTGCGCTCCATCGACCGCAACGGCATGCACATTGAGCATGGGGTCCACGGCGGGGGCAGGGTCGTGGGTGAGCACAACGGCGCCCGCGTGGTGAATACGGGAAGGCATGGCGGTTATGTGCAGCGCGCCTACGTGACGCGAGGCGGGCACGCTTATTACTCACGGACGTTCTATGCCGGCGGGCGCTACCATGTTGGGCTCTATCGTGGCTACGGCTGGGGCGGGCATATGTACTACGGCTATTACCCAGGCGTCTGGTACCATCCTGGATTTTATGGATGGGGCTGGCATCCTTGGGGAGCGCCGGTTTACTGGGGTATCGGGGCATGGGGTTGGGGAGGAGCGCCATGGTGGGGATTCTATGGCGGGTGGTGGAATCCTTATCCCATTTATGCTGCTCCGTACTACTGGCTGACGGATTATCTGATCTCGCAGCAGCTGCAAGCGGCGTATGCGGCGCGTGCTGAAGCGAATGCGGACGCGGTGGCAGCGGATGCGGCGGCTAGCGGCGGGGACGGAGGCGGAGGAGATGCTGCCCCGGCAGCAGCAGCGGGTCCGGTGGCGTTGACTCCTGAAGTCAAAGAGGCGATTGCCCAGGAAGTAAAGGCGCAATTGGCCGCGCAGCAGGCACAGGCGGGGCAGCAAGGTGGAGGCGCACAAACCGCGTCGGCGGCTCCGGCATCTAGCGACAACACACCGCCCCCGGCGCTCGATCCTTCACAGCGTACGTTTGTGGTGGACTCCGACGTGACGGTGGTGGCCAACGGTCAGGAATGCGGACTGACATCCGGTGATGTGATTACGCGTCTTACGGATACTCCGGATGGGGACCAGAACGTGAATGCCAGCGTCTCGGCGACCAAGAAAGGTGACTGTGCGTCGGGAGCCACGGTTGCCGTGAAGGTGGATGACCTGCAAGAGATGTACAACCACTTCCAGGAGAACATCACCAACGGCATGGGCGAAATGGCGAAGAAGCAAGGGACGGGCGGAATGCCGGCTGCGCCTGATACGGGCACCCAGGCCGGGGCCGTAACTCCTCCGCCACCCGATACGACTGCGGCAAAGAGTCTGCAAGACCAGCAGGCGGCGGCCGATCAGACCGAGTCGCAGGTCAAGCAGGAAACTGCGGGAGGCGGCGGGCAGTAGAACAGACCGCCGGCCAGAGCGTAGTTGAACGATCAATCGAGGGGGCGTCAGATGATGACGCTCCCTTCTGCAATGGCATTGGCAATTTTTTCTCGACGCTGTACGGAGGGTTTTACTATGTCGAAGAAATTCCGCGATCTGATTCCGGGGATTGTGCTCGTGGGTGCCACGATGTTTCCGATGGCACTGGCGAATGCCCAGGCGGTTACTTTGCAGGAGCAACTGGCGGCGCAGTACAAGCTGGCCAAGATGGGGTCGGATTCGAGCGGATGGTCGGTTGTCGAAGAGGGTACGCTGCTGAGCATCCAAAAAGGGGGAATCAAAGGGAGTCCCTACAAGACTTCGTTCACGCGCTCTGCGACCTTTCAGGACGGGACGGTTCATGCGGCTGCCGACCCAGCCTCTGGAAAAGCTAATGACATGAAGAACAAGCTTTGCGGCGTTTTCAAGAAATGTCCCACGACGCCAGATGCGGTGAATGACGAATCGACGACCAAGTTGTTTGCGAAGGGTGACAAGGTCTACCCGACCAAGATTGATGTCAGCTTGGACAAGGACACGGTGACGTTGGGCATCGTCGCCTGCGATACCTGCAACAAGACCGATCCGCCGACCTACAACAAGGCGAACGTGGTTTTCGTGTTTCCAAAAGGTTCGTTAGCTGCGGCGAGCGCTGGCACGGTGGAAGATACGATCGGGCAACTGCTCTCGATCAGCAGTGACGATGCCAAGCAGGGGGATAGTGGGCAGCAGGGTGGAGATCAGCAGGGCGCGGATCAGGGCGGCGGGCAACAACAGGCCGGGCAGCAGCAGCCAGCCGCGCAGGAGCAACCGCAAGCCGAACCGGCCAGCATCGATAAGGGGATGACGACTGACCAGGTGCAAGGGGCGATGGGCAAGCCGGACAAGATCGTGAACCTGGGAACCAAGACGATCTACTACTACAAGGATATGAAGGTGATATTCCTGAGCGGCAAGGTTTCCGACGTGCAGTAGGTTGGCGGCCGAATCTGGAACAATAAGCAGCAAGCAGTTCATCGCGCTGCGCGCCGCGAGGGTTGCGCCATCGTCAGGTAATCCCGTGGCGGTCCTCGCCGCGGCAAAGTTAAAGCCAGCCAACGCAGTGACTTGAGCCTTCGACATAGTACTTCCGTACCGTCTCTAGTACTTCAGTTACCGGCTCGCGAGTGACTTAGTACGCCCCTTCGCAAAACTACTTCTAATTGGGTATTCAAAAACAAACACCCCAACATATAGATGTACCCTCAAGAAGGCCTTTCTGCGAATTCCAAGAAATGGGCATAAAACCCAATAAAACACTGAGATTCGCTCTGAGGCGGGGCTTTTCAGGGCTGATATATGCTCTGGACACCGAGAGCCCCCGGACAGGCATTGGAGGGCAGGGATTTCAAGGTAAGCCCCGCGGGCCGGAGACACCGGAGCGGGATGGTTCTGGTGGAGAGGCAAGGAACTGGGGCAAGGAAACATGGCCGACTCGCGAGAAGTGATGAACATACGCCAGGCGTCGCAGTACCTGGGAGTGAGTCCGGACACGCTTTACAAGTACGTTGGGGAACAAAAGATTCCTGCTTTCAAGCTGGGCAACCGCTGGCGCTTCAAGAAATCGAAGCTGGACCAGTGGATGGAAGAGAAGTCGAGCCAGATGGAGTCGGGAACGAAGCATAAGGCGAAGGCGGCAACGAAGGCTGCCGGGCAGAGCTAAAACAAAATCGACGCGGGCGAGGGCGCCCGCGCCACACGAGCAAAGGCGGGCACACATGTTTGGAATGGGATCGAAGACGATTGTAGGTCTGGACGTGGGCTCTTCGAGCATCAAGGCGGTGGAGTTGAAGAAAAAGGGTGGACAGATCGAAGTGTCGCACCTGGGGCTGGAACCGCTGTCCTCTGACATTGTGGTCGATTCGATGATCGTGGACTCGGGAACGGTATCGAGCGCGATCTCGAAGCTGTTTGCCGACTGCCTGATCAAAACCAAAGCGGTGGCCACGGCGGTCAGCGGCCACTCGGTGATCGTCAAGAAGATCTCGCTGCCCTCAATGAGCGACCAGGAACTGGCCGAGACGATCGAGAAGGAAGCGGCGCAGCACATTCCCTTCGATCTGGCGGATGTGAGTCTGGACTACCAGATTCTGTCTGAAGAAGCGGGCAGCCCGCAGATGGACGTTTTGCTGGTGGCCGTCAAGAAGGACAAGATTTTGAACTACACCAACGTACTCTCGATGGCGGGACGCACCCCGGCTATCGTGGACATCGATGCGCTGGCTCTGCAGAACTGCTACGAGTACAACTACCAGCCGGCGCCGGGCCAGGTGGTGGCGCTTTTGAACCTGGGCGCCAGCGTAATGAACATCAACATCGTGAAAGGCACGACGCCGCTGTTCCCGCGCGACGTCAGCGTGGGCGGGCATCAGTATACGGATTCTCTGCAGAAGGAACTGGACCTGAACTTCGAAGATGCGGAGAAACTGAAGCTGGGCGAGAAGGTGGGAACGGTGAGCGAGGACGCGAAGGCGCCGATCCTGCAACAGGTGACCGAAATCATCGTGCTGGAAATCCAGAAGACGTTCGACTTCTTCCGGGCGAGCGCGGCGGGTGAGCACATCGAGAAGATTTACCTGGCGGGCGGTTCGGCGAAGGTGCCGGGTTTGATGGAGGCATTGCGGCAGGAATTTTCGATGCCGGTTGAATTGTTGAATCCATTCCAGCGGGTGGTGCCGCCGACGGACGGTCCGGGAGCGGAGCTGGTGGAGCAGAATCCGGGTCAGCTCGCAGTTGCGGTGGGCTTGGCTTTGAGGAGCTTTGAATCTCTATGATCAGAATCAACCTGCTCGAAACATCCAAGGGGAAAGGCAAGCGCGGTGGAAGCGGACCGACGATGCCGGCCATGGAAATGGGCGACATGGGTTCGCCCAAGTTGAAGGTGCTGGTCGTGCTTCTGATTGCCGGGGCACTGAATTTTGGCTACTGGTACCGGCTGGATCAGCAATCGAAGTCGATCGCCAAGCAGATGGCGGCTGCGGAGCAGAAAAACCGCGAGCTCAGCGACGTGAAAGCGCGCTACCTGGAGCGGCAGAGGCAGGCCGACAACTACAAGCGGCGGGTAGACGTGATTGATTCGCTGCGCGCGGGTCAGGCCGGGCCGGTCAACCTGCTGGCCATGCTGGGCGAAACCGTGAATGGAACTGAAGCGGTCTGGCTGAGCAAGATGGACGACACGGGTGCAAGCGTAAATCTGGAAGGCACGGCTCTGAGCACGGACGCGGTAGCCAATCTGATTGCGAACCTGCAGAAGACTGGCTTCTTCAAGACGGTGGAGATCAAGGAAACCTTTCAGGACGATGCGATCAAGGACATGCAGGCGTTCCAGTTCACCTTGACCTGTGAGAAGGGAAAATCGTAGAGGCGGATCTTCGATAGGCGGACCTATGGCGATGAATTTTAGCGAACTGTCGGGCATTAAGCAGTGGGCGGCGATGCTGGCCGGAGGAGCTCTGGTAACAGTGGGGCTGTACTTCATGGTGTTCAAAAGCCAGAGCGACAAGAACGTGAAGGCGGAGCATGAGGTGCAGGACAAGGTTCGGGAAAACAACGAACTGGAAGCCTACCGTCCCAAACTGAAAGACATTGAGCGGCAGCTGGCGAATCTGAAACAGCAACTGGAAATCGAACGGCGCATTGTTCCGGACGAGAAGGCGGTGGATGGCTTCATCGAGATGATGGACACTGAAGCCCAGAAGGCGGGGGTTGAGTTGCGCCGCTACACCGCCAAGCCGGTGGCTGCCAAAGAGTACTACTCAGAAGTTCCTTTCGATATGGAATTAGACGGCCCCTACTACTCGATGCTGAACTTCTTTGACCGGGTGGGCAAGCTGGAGCGCATCGTGAACATCAGCGGACTGCTGGTGGCCAACACGAAAAATCCCACCGCGGCCAAGGCCAAGCATACTTACCAGTATGCGCCGAACGAGAGTGTGGTAGCGACGTTCACGGCGACGACGTTCTTCAGTCACGATTTAAATCCGGCCGGGCCGGGACCTGGAAGCAAGCCTGCCACTGCAATGGCAGGCGGCAAATAGGAATCGCTTATGAAGCTGACGACAGGCATTCTGGCAGTGGTACTGATGACGGGGGCGGCTTGGGGTCAAAACCCGGGCGCCATCGACAACACGCGCAGCGCCGCGAAATCGCTGCCGCAGACAACGACCAACAACAGCGCAGTGCTCGTGGCGCAAGCGACCAAGCCAGCACCGGGCGCTCCGGCACCGGCGGTAAAGCCGGCGACGATTCCTGGGGCAGCGGCAGCTCCGGCTCCGGCCAAGGCGGCAGTCAAGCCGGACCAGAATAATACGCTGCAGCGGGTGAAGGTTGTCCAAAATGCGGATGCGATTCAGATCGAGATCAGCTCCCGCGAGGCAGTGACTCCGAAGGTGAGCAAACTGAGTTCGCCCGCCCGCGTGCTGGTGGAACTGCCGGCAACGGTTATGGCCACCCCCCAGAGCAAGATTGCGGTGGGTAACGCCGGGGTCAAGGGCGTGCGCATCGGGATGGACGGCAAAACGCCTCCGACGACGAGCATAGTCGTGGATCTGGAACAGGCGCTCGGCTACGAGTTGACGCCGGGCCCAGGCAACAGTTTTGTTTTGACGCTGCATACGGAGGCAGTGGCGAAGAGCGCTCCAGCTGCCGCTCCGGCGAAGGCTCCGGCGGCGGCCAAAGTTCGGGCAGTGGCGGCCAAGCCGGTGGTGGCAGCTCCAGTGACTGCGACTTCGACTGCGACGGCGAAGCCACACGATGCATTCATGCCTAAGAAACCAGCGGCATCGGCTTCGGTCGCAACGGCAAAGGTTGAGGCTGCCAAGCCGGCAGCCACGGCCACTGGCGCCAGCAAGATTGCGGCTGATGAAAAGCCGACCGGCACGGTTGCGGAAGCCCTTAAGACGCCGAAGCCTGAAGAGAAGAAGTGGGCGATGAACGGGAAGCGCGATCCCTTCTTCAGTCCTGTAGTGCAGCAGCCGACGGGTTCGGGTTGCTCGACGGGGAAGAAATGTCTGGAGATCGGGCAGATCAATTTGCGGGGTGTGGTGCATTCGGAAAGCGGCTTTATCGCGGTGGTGACCAACACCTTGAACAAGGCTTATTTCCTGCACGAAAACGATCCTGTGTTCAACGGCTACGTGGTGAGAATCACGGGAGACTCGGTTGTATTCGAGGAGACGGTACAGGACAAGCTGGGCAAACCGTTCACGCGGGAAGTGGTTAAGCGGATCGTTACGCCGGCGGTTTAGGCAGTTCGCGGCGGGAGCCGGGGAAGCCGGAACGCCGACAAAATCGAGTCTAGAAGAAGGAACGCGGGCCCGGCCCGCGGTTTGGGGAGAAGCGAAATGCGAAAGCAACTGCTGAGTGTGTTCCTACCGATGCTGCTCCTGGGGCTGGTCGCTTCAGCCCAGATGACGGCGTCACAACCGGCGAGCCAGCGTAACGAACTGCAACGAGTGAACGTGGTTCGCGGCACGGATGAAATCCGGGTCGTGATGAATGCTCGTGGCGCAGTGACGCCCAAGCTGAGCACCGCAGACTCGCCCGCGCGTCTTGTGGTGGACCTGCCTGGGACCGTTATGGCGACAGGGCAGACCCACATCACGGTGGGCAGCGCCGGAGTGAAAGGCGTGCGCATCGCCATGGATGGCCAGAGGCCTCCGACCACCCGCGTGGTGGTGGATCTGGAGCATGCCTGCCGCTATGAGCTTACCCCGTCGGCGGATGGGAAGCTGGTGCTGACGCTGCACACGGAGCATGTGGCAGTGGCGGCGAATGCGAACGCCCCAAAGACCGTGGCGGAAGCTACGCCCGCGCCGGCGGACACGAAGACTATGTCTCCGTTCGCGCCGCGAGTGATGGAAGTTGCGACGCCCAAGGCGCAGCCAGTTGTGGCCAGCGCTCCGGTGGCTGCGAAGGCGGCGGCAACAGCGACGAGTGATTTTGTGTTTGTCGAGCCGACTTTCGAGGCCAAGAAGGCTGCGGTTGACGCGACGGACGAGCCGAGCGAGCGCGCGCAGGAAGCGGCGGCAAAGTTTTCCGACAAGACAGCCGCGGAACTGCTGCCGGTGAGCGCACACGCGGCGCAGGCATCCGCAGAGCACTTCTTCCAGCACGGGCGTGCAGCCCGCGGTAAATCTGGCGGCGGAGCAGAGGGCGCAGGCTGGACAGCAACCGGCTGCGGTCGGTCCCAAGTACACGGGCGAACCGATTTCAGTGAATCTTAAGGATGTAGATCTGAAGGACTTCTTCCGGCTGATCCACGAGATCAGCGGCTTGAACGTCGTGCTCGATCCCAATGTGCACGGCAGCCTGACCGTGGTGCTGGATGATGTGCCGTGGGACCAGGCTCTGGACATCGTGCTCAAGAATAACGACCTGGCGCGGGAACTGGAAGGCAACGTTCTGCGCATCGCCACCGTGGATACGCTGAAGAAAGAAGCGGATGGACGGCGCGCCCAGGTGGAAGCGGAAGCGCTGGCCGTGGAGAAGGTCTCGGTGACCCGCTTCCTGAGCTATGCGCATGCCAAGGATGTGATCATCACGGTAAAGAAGTTCCTGTCGGTGCGGGGTGACGTGGTTGCGGATGAACGCACCAACGCCGTCATCGTCAACGACATTCCGAAAGTGCTTCCGGTTATCGATCGCCTGCTGACGCAGCTTGACCGCAAGACGCAGGAAGTGGAGATCGAGGCGCGAGTGGTGGCGGCGACGCGGCAGTTCGCACGCGACATCGGTACGCAGCTCGGCTTTGGCTGGGGCGATGGCCACAGCGCAATCGGCGGCGCCCAGGCAGTGGGGGCCTCCCCGACGACAGTCGGTGGTTTGACTCCGGGCTACATCACGGTGCCGGGCACGACCTCGGGCTCGACAACCGGTAACTCGATTCCGTTGTTCTCGAACCTGGGCTCGACCTCACCCACCAGCGGCTTGACCTTCTTGAACGCCAGCAACACGGTGCGCATCGATGCGGTTCTTTCGATGGCCGAGTCGCGCGGCTTGCTGAAGGTTCTGTCGCGGCCGCGGGTGGTTACCCAGAACAATATTCAAGCCTTTGTGAAGCAGGGCGTGCGCGTGCCCATCGTCACCCAGGCGCAGTTGGGCGGCCCTCCGACCGTGACTTACGTGGATGCTTTCCTGCGGTTGACGGTGACTCCGCAAATCACTTCGGAGAACACGATCTTCCTGAACGTTGACGTCGAGAACACGACGCCGAACTTCGGTCAGGAAGTACAGGGCAACCCCGAATTGATCACGCAGCAAGCGACGACTCAGGTGCTGGTAACCGACGGCGGCACGGTGGTGATCGGCGGCGTCATTCAGACGCAGAACTCGATCAACATCACGCAAGTGCCGGTGCTGGGGAACCTGCCGATCCTGGGCAACCTGTTCAAGCACGTAGTCAGGTGAATACGTCGAATCAGGAATTGATCTTCTTCATTACGCCGCGAATCATTCAGACGTAACAACGTCAGACTTAGCAGCGAAGTTGAAGATTTAAAGCCGCCGGCGCCTGAAGAACCTGTCAGGGCCGGCGGTTTTGTTTTGCATCGAGTAGCCAGTACCTAGTACCGAGGGAACTGCCCCACGGGCTAAGTTGGAGGCTCTGGGCACTGGGTACTAGGTACTTCTTCTCATCCGCCTGATAAACTCAGCCGAATGAATTTCCCTGCGCGCCAAAAGAGACTGCGGGAGCAACTTGCTTCCACTGGGCTGGATGCTTTGCTGGTCAGCCATCTTCCCAACATCCGATATCTTTGCGGCTTTACTGGGAGCGCGGGTCTGCTGCTGGTGGAGGAAGCCGGGAGCATGTTCTTCACAGATGTCCGTTACGACACGCAGGGGCGTGAGGAGGTGAAGGGCGCGAAGGTGATCATTGCGCGCAAGGCCTTATTGAACGCGCTGGGGGAGCGGATTGCGGCTCGTCGAAGGAGAGCGAGGTCGAAGGGATGGACGATCGGGATTGAAGCCGAACACCTGACGGTCGCCGAAAGGAAACGGCTGGCGGATCTGCTGCCTTCCGGGGTGCGATTACGGAATGCGCCTGCGCTGGTGGAGCGGGCGCGGATGATCAAGGAAGACGGCGAACTGGATCTGATTCGGGCGGCAGTGCGACTGGGAGCATCTCTGTTCGACCGGGCGCTTGAAGTGCTGCGGCCGGGCGCAAGAGAAGTCGAAGTGGCGGCGGAGATGGAGTATGCGGCACGGCGGGCGGGGGCGGAGGAGATGTCGTTTCCTACGATCGTTGCTTCGGGGGCGAGATCGGCGTTGCCTCACGGCAGAGCTACGGAGCAGGTGATCGCGCCCGGTGGATTCGTGGTGTGCGATTTCGGTGTTATACTCGCAGGTTATTGTTCAGACCAGACCCGCACTGTATGGGTGGGTGCAGCTCAAGAAGAAGCGCGCAACGCGTACGAGTCGGTGCGAGAGGCGCAGGAGGCCGCGATCGCGGCGGTGCGGCCGGGCGCCAGCGCCGGAGAAGTCGATGCGGCGGCGCGCAAGGTATTGCGCAAGGCCGGGTTGGGGCGCTATTTTACGCATTCCACCGGGCATGGGGTAGGGCTGGAGATCCATGAGGCGCCCAGGGTTGCGGCCGGGCAAAAGGAAGTGCTGAAGCCGGGCATGGTCATCACTATTGAGCCGGGAGTATACTTCCCCGGCAAATGGGGCGTGAGGATCGAGGACATGGTGGCCGTCAGGGAAGGCGGCTGTGAGGTGCTCACTCCGACGGGCAAGGATTTCCTGGCGGTTTAGGTCTTCTTATCAGGTTCAGGACGACCGGTTCACCGCGCCCGTTGCGGCGCGGGACGGAGTGGCGAGCGGTCCCACCGTAGACGAATGAATCAAAAAGAGCTGAAAGAACTCATCGAGTTCTTAATCGAAAAAGACATTGCCGAGTTTGAGTTGGAACGCGGCGATGTCAAGGTGAAGATCAAGCGGGCGGGCGAACACACCGTAGTGTACGCTCGCGGGGAGATGCCCCATCCGGCAGGCGGGTCGGTCGCGGAGCCGCGGCAAATTCCAGGCGGAGCTTCTTCAGCCGCACCGCCGCCGGCGCCAGTCGAGCCTGTCCCGGAAGACCTGCACATAGTGAAGTCTCCCATCGTGGGAACGTTGTACGAAGCGCCGTCGCCGGGAGCGCCACCTTTCGTCAAAGTCGGCGATATGGTGGAGGTGGGGCAGGTGCTGTGCATCGTCGAGGCGATGAAGTTGCTGAATGAGATTGAGTCGGACGTGGCCGGCGAAATTGTGAAGAAGATGGGGAGCAACGGCCAGCCGATCGAGTACGGGCAGGAACTGTTTGCCATCCGGGCGAAGAAGTGAACCGGACGTGACAATACTTTTTGTAACCAGGCGCGCACCTCGCGCGCCTTTTGCGTCTGAGGAGGCGCAGTGAGAGGAGCCAGGCTGCGCCCGGCGGAAAGCCGAGGCGACTGTCCCTACGCTTGATCCGACATGTTTAAGAAGATCCTGATTGCGAATCGCGGAGAGATTGCGCTGCGGGTTATTTGCGCGTGCAAGGAACTGGGCATCGGCACAGTTGCGATTTACAGCGAGGCGGACCGGCACTCGCTGCCGGTGCGGTTCGCGGATGAAGCCATTTGCATTGGGCCGCCGCAACTGGGGCTGAGCTATTTGAATATTCCGGCGGTGATCAGCGCGGCAGAGATCGCGAACGTGGATGCGATTCATCCCGGCTACGGATTGCTGGCGGAGAATGCCAACTTTGCCGAGGTGTGCGAGACCAGCGGGATCAAGTTTATCGGGCCGCGGCCCGAGGTGATGCGGCTGATGGGGGAAAAGGAGAAGGCGCGCGCGGCCATGAAACAGGCGGGCGTGCCGATTCTGCCGGGTTCGGATGGGATCATTGCCTCAGAAGGCGAAGCCGTGGAGTGGGCGCGGCAGGTGGGCTTTCCCGTGATTATGAAGGCATCGGCGGGCGGGGGCGGACGCGGCATGCGCATCGTACGCAACGAGGAAGAACTGCCGGGGTTGTTCAAGGCTGCGCAGTCGGAGGCCGCGGGCGCGTTCGGCAATGGCGATTTGTACATGGAGAAGTATGTCGAGCATCCGCGGCACATCGAGTTCCAGGTGCTGGCCGATGAGCATGGCAATGTCGTGAGCCTCGGGGAGCGGGAATGCTCGATCCAGAGGCGGCACCAGAAACTGCTCGAAGAATCGCCTTCGACGCAGGTTACCCGGGAGTTGCGCGACCAGATTGGCGGGGTATTGTGCAAATCGCTTGGGGACATCGGATACACGAACGCGGGGACGATCGAGTTTTTGATGGATCAGGACCGGCGGTTGCACTTCATTGAGATGAATACGCGCATCCAGGTGGAGCATCCGGTAACGGAGATGGTGACGGATGTGGATCTGGTGAAGAGCCAGATCATGATTGCGGCGGGGGCGCACATGCGGGACGTGCTGCAAGGGCCGATTGTGCACCGGGGGCATGCGATCGAGTGCAGGATTAATGCGGAGCATCCTGAGAAGTTCACTCCGTCGGCAGGGAAGATCACTTCATTCAATCCGCCCGGAGGTACTGGAGTACGCGTCGATACCGCGGCATATGCCGAGGGCGTGATCCCTCCTTATTATGATTCGCTGATCGCGAAGCTGATCGTGCGGGGCAAGGACCGCAACGAGGCGGTTTCGCGCATGTCGCGGGCGCTGGAGATGTTTATTGTTGAGGGGGTTTATACGACGATTCCGCTGCACCGGAAGATTCTTGCTGATTCGGACTTTCGCGCGGGGAAATTTGATACGGGGTTTATCGAGCGATTTCTGGCGGCTGGCAAGAAGGATTCGGCGGCGTGATCTCTGTTCCTCGCCTTTACGCCGTCGTGGATGCGGCGTTCTTTTCAACTACTGAAGAACTCGCGGTTTTTGCGGAGGAGCTTATTGCCGGCGGGTGCACGCTGCTGCAATACCGCAATAAGAGCGGGGATGCTCGCGTTATGCTGGAGCAGGCTCGCGAATTGCATCGGCAGTTGCGGGCGAGGGCGCCGGCTCCACACGTACCAACGCTCATCATGAATGATCGAGCGGATTTGTGTGTCCTCGCGGAGTTCGACGGGGTGCATGTTGGGCAGGACGATCTCTTGCCGGAGTCGGTTCGCGGGATCATTGGCTCGGGAAGCTGGCTTGGGGTTTCGACGCATAATCCGGAGCAGGTGAGAGAAGCGGATCAGACGTCGGCGGACTATCTAGCCATTGGACCCGTGTTTTCGACCTCTAGTAAAGAGCGGCCTGATCCTGTGGTGGGCCTTGAAGGGGTGCGCCGGTCGCGGTCGTTGACTCGGAAGCCCCTGGTGGCTATTGGGGGGATTACGCGGGGCAATGCAGCTTCCGTGATTGAGGCTGGGGCCGATTCCGTGGCGGTGATATCTGATCTGTTACGGGATCCTAGGAAATCAGCAGAGGAATTTTTCCGGGTTCTGAGGTAAAGTCATTTGACCTCGGATTGACGTCTGCCGGTGAGGGCGGGATCGCGTCACGACAGCCGGCGAGACGCCGGCGCTACAAATTCCGGGCGCTGCGAAGTTTCTGGGGAGGGACCCTGGGTACATCGACAACGCGGCCGGCTGCGGGCAACGACTTGGAAACCCACAGCCGTCAAGACAACGAACTGGTCAAGGGTCTGGGCCTGACCAGCGCAACCATGCTGGTCATGGGGTCGATGATCGGCTCGGGCATCTTTATTGTTTCGGCGGAAATTGCCCGCGAAGTGGATTCTCCGGCACTGCTGATCGGCGCGTGGGCAGTGGCGGGGTTCATGACCATTGTTGCCGCGCTCAGCTATGGCGAGTTGGCGGCGATGATGCCGCGAGCCGGCGGGCAGTACGTTTATCTTCGCGAAGCGCTTGGGCCGCTGTGGGGATTTCTTTATGGCTGGACACTTTTTCTGGTGATTCAGACGGGGACGATTGCGGCGGTGGGCGTGGCGTTTGGAAAGTTCCTCGGAGTTTTTTTTCCTGCGGTTTCTTCTTCCAACTGGATTCTGCATATTTGGAAGGTCCCGCCCATTCATGTGGGGCCGATGGTTCTGGGCAACATGGATGTGGGAATCAATACGCAGAACCTGGTCGCCATCCTGCTCGTAGTCTTCCTCTCGGTGGTGAACATATTTGGGTTGAAAACCGGAGCGCTCATCCAGAATGTGTTTACCGCGGCCAAGGTTTCGGCGTTGCTGGGGCTGGCCTTGTTCGGGCTGGCTTTGGGGCGCAATGCACAGGCGCTGGCGACAAACTTCAGTGGACATTTCTGGCGGAATGCGGGACTGGGCGCTCAGCACGCGGTGCAAGTGGGAGTGGGCGGGCCGATCGTGATGGTGGGCACGCTGACGATCCTGGCGGTGGCGCAGGTGGGGTCGCTGTTTTCCGCGGATGCCTGGAATAATGTGACGTTCACGGCGGGTGAAGTGAAGAATCCCAGCCGCAACCTGCCTTTGTCGCTCGCGCTGGGGACCGGCGTGGTGATTGCGCTCTACATCGCGTGCAACTTTATTTATCTAAACGCGCTGCCGCTTGATGGAACAGCGGGAGCGGCGACGATTCTGGGACGTGGAATCAAGTACGCCGCCGAAGACCGGGTTGGGACCGCGGTGATGACCCAGATGTTCGGAGCCGCCGGCGGATTGCTGATGGCGGCGGCGATCTTGATCTCGAGCTTTGGCTGCAATAACGGGCTGATTCTTTCGGGCGCGCGCGTCTACTACGCCATGGCGAAGGATGGCCTGTTCTTCCGCAGCGTGGCCAAGCTGCATCCGACATACAAGACGCCAGCGGTTTCACTGATGGTGCAGATGGTGTGGGCGTGCCTGCTGTGCGTCTCGGGCAGCTACGGGCAGCTTCTCGATTACATTATCTTCGCCGTGCTGGTGTTCTACATTTTGACGATTGTGGGATTGTTCGTGCTGCGGCGGACGCGTCCGGATGCTCCGCGGCCCTATCGGGCGGCGGGTTATCCGGTGCTGCCGGCGATTTATATTGTGATGGCTTTGTTTATCGATGTCGTACTATTGCTCTACAAACCTCAGTTCACGTGGCCGGGGCTGATTGTGGTGCTTCTGGGCATCCCGGTATATTACGCGTGGTCGAGAAGCGCGAGCGCTAAGCGCGCATCCGCCTAGGCGCTAAGGAGAAACCAAACGAATGGCAAATCTGTTCGCAACCAAGCCCCTGAACCTGCTGATGGAGGAGGCTCGCGAGACCGGCGAACACAGCCTCAAGCGCACGTTAGGAGTTTTCCAGCTCACCGCGCTGGGGGTGGGCGCGATCATCGGAGCAGGGATCTTTGTGATGGTGGGGCTGGGAGCGCAGTATGCCGGTCCCGGGCTTTCACTGTCGTTTGTTCTTTCTGGTTTGGGTTGCGCATTTGCCGGTCTTTGTTATGCGGAGTTCGCGGCCATGATTCCGCTAGCGGGCAGCGCTTACACTTATGCCTACGCTACCTTGGGTGAGCTGTTGGCCTGGATTATCGGTTGGGACCTCACGCTGGAATACGCAATGGGCGCCAGCACGGTGTCTTCGGGTTGGTCGAACCACTTTATCGAACTGCTCAACATCTTTCATATCCACATGCCATTGTGGCTGGCCTACGATCACTGGACGGCGCTAAAGACAGCAGAAAAGGTCGTTGCCCGGCAGATGGCACAGGCTGCGGATCCGACGCTGGGGACAACCTCGCAAGCGTTCCTCGATAAAGTGACTGCGATCATCGGCACTCAATCTCCGGAACTGATGCAGCGGGCGCACGATCTTTTGGGAGCGCCACATCTGTTCGGAGCCGAGATCGGTTTCAACCTTCCCGCCTTCCTGATCGCGCTCGTGATCACAGCGATTCTCGTCGTCGGCATCAAAGAGAGTGCGCGGTTTAATGCGACGATCGTTGTGATCAAGGTGTCGGTCGTACTTTTCGTGATCGGGCTGGGCGCTCACTACATCAACCGCGCCAACTGGGGGATGGACTGGCATGCCTACGCGCCGCACGGCATGAACGGGATCTGGCAGGGCGCTGCCTACATATTCTTCGCCTACATTGGTTTCGATGCAGTTTCGACCACTGCGCAGGAGGCGAAGAATCCTCAGCGCGACTTGCCGATCGGCATGATTGCCTCGTTGGCGATCTGTACGGTCTTGTACATCGCCGTAGCGGGCGTGCTGACGGGAATGGTGCACTGGCAACAGATTAATATCGAAGCCCCGGTCGCGGTCGCATTCCTGGATCGGGGTCTGCCCATTGCCGCGAACATCATTACGCTGGGGGCTTTGGCTGGGCTGACCAGCGTTATGCTGGTAATGCTGTTGGGGCAGACGCGCGTGCTTTATTCAATGGCGAATGATGGACTGTTGCCCAAGAAGTTCTTCGCCGACATTCATCCCAGATTTCGTACGCCCTGGAAGAATACGATTCTGGTGGGCTTGCTGGCCGCGATTGTGGGCAGCGTGACGCCGATTGACGAAATTGGGAAGATGGTGAACATCGGCACTCTACTGGCCTTTGTGATCGTGTCGGTTTCCGTGATGGTGTTGCGCTATACGAATCCCAGCCAGCCGCGGCCATTTCGTACGCCGTGGGTGCCTCTGGTGCCGATCCTGGGGGTGCTCGCGAACGGATACATGATGCTGAACCTTGGAAAGTGGAACTGGATCCGGTTGGGCGGCTGGCTTGCCATCGGCTTGATTGTCTACTTCACCTACAGCGTGAAGCACAGCCGGGTTCAGGCGCTGAAAAGCAGTGGCCAGTGATCAGTGGCCAGTGGCCAGCAAAGTCAAACGCCCTTCGCACAGCGCGGAGGGCCTTTGTTTTATAGTCGAAAGTTAGTGGCCAGTGGTCAGTGACCGTTACAAAGCCTATGCCGTTAACTTGTTTTACTGATCACTCGCCGCTGAACACTGGCCATTGTTCTTATGAAAATCGTTTCTGCTGAAGAGATGCGAGCTATTGACCGCGCTACCAGCGAGCGCTTTGGGGTACCTTCGCTCACGCTGATGGAGAACGCCGGTGCGGCGGTCGCTGACTACGTGCTCTCGCGCCATGCTGCGGCTGGACGGATTGTGGTTTTCTGCGGCAGAGGGAATAACGGCGGTGATGGTTTTGTGGTGGCGCGGCGGCTGCACGATCGAGGAAAGAAAGTGCAGGTGATCGTGCTGGCGGACTCCGCCGATTTGCGCGGCGATGCGGCTGTCATGTTTGGCAAACTGCCGTCCCCTGCAATCGCCGTGCATTCCAGCGAAGAGTTGAGGAGCGAGCAGGTGCGGCTCTCGCTGGAGGCCGACCTGTACATCGATGCGGTGCTTGGCACGGGTTTCAAACCTCCGGTGAGCGGGCTCTATGCCGAAGCGATCGCGATCATGAATGCGAGTCAGATTCCAGTGATCGCGGTAGACATTCCTTCGGGCGCAGATGCGGACGCGATGGGTCCGCAAGCTGGGACGATTGCCCGGGCCGATGAGGTTGTTACTTTTACTGCGCCTCGTCCGGCTCATGTGTTCAGCATGTTGACTGGGGGGCCCACTGTTGTGGCTGGCATCGGTTCGCCGGAGGAGGCGATTGTTTCGGCGCTGCGACTGAATGTGATCACGGCGCGTGATATTGGAGGGTTGATCGGGCCGCGTCCGGCAGAGTCGAACAAGGGAAATTACGGGCATGTGCTGGTGGTCGGCGGGGCGCTCGGAAAGGCTGGAGCGGCGGCCATGGCGGGAATGGCTGTGCTTCGCGCGGGCGCGGGACTCTCGACGGTGGCAACGGCGAAGTCGGCTTTGGGAACCGTGGCCGGATTTCATACCGAGTTAATGACTGAGCCCTTGCCCGAGACTGATGTGGGCACGATCTCGAAAAACGCGCTGGATCGCATCGAGGAGTTGACGGAAGGGAAGACCGTGCTCGCGATTGGGCCGGGGATTTCGCGGGATACGCAGACTGCAGAGCTGGTGAGGAGTTTAGTTGTGCGACTTCGGCTCCCCGTGGTTTTGGACGCTGACGGCCTGAATGCTTTTGAGGGACGCGCGGGTGAATTGAAGGGCGCGGGGCGGACGCTGGTGATCACGCCTCATCCGGGCGAGATGGCTCGGCTGGCCGGATGCACCATTGCTGATGTGCAGAAAGATCGGTTGGGTACGGCGCGGAAGTTCGCGCGCGAGCACGAGCTTATCGTGGCGCTGAAGGGGCATCGCACGCTGGTGGTGCAGCCGGACGGTGAAGCCTGGGTGAATACGACGGGCAATCCCGGCATGGCTACCGGGGGCACGGGGGACATCTTGACGGGGATGGTTGCGGGAATGATCGCGCAGCATTCGACTAGCGCTTTTCTGGCGGTGCTGGCCGCCGTGCATCTGCACGGACTTGCCGGCGATGTGATGCGGGAAAGAGTGGGCGAGCATTCGCTGGTGGCGACTGACCTTCTGCAAGGGCTTCCTGAAGCGTTTCGACGAACTCAGGAAGCGGCGCGGGAAAAGCTTGTGCGTTGGTGAACGGCTGGTGCGGCAACTGGCGCGCCCAGGGGAGTCCGGTTGGGCCGTCTTGATCGTCCTGTGGGACATTAGCACATCCGTTAACAACTTCTATGTGCTTGGTGAGGTGGGGGTTATTGGGCTTAAACCCTTGTCTGACATGGGAATCCGGTCACTCTGCTTCCGTAACTTGTTACTGGTTTCGAAGGGGCGCATAGTGCATATAGCTTATGACCCACTTCCCCCAACCGCATCCTTCGCGGCGCGCGGCCCGAGTCCAGCTGGGAGCATCTGTTCTGGCTGCGATTCGATTAGAAGACGGCCGGCACGCTAAAGCAAAACTCCAAACCATTTCGGCGACGGGCGGACTGCTGTTACTGCCGCGTCCGCTGGCCGAGGGCGATTTCGTCGAAGTTGCCTTTCATACGCAATCGGGCCCGGTGCGCGGCATGGCGGAGATACTAACTCCCATGCAGAAGGCTACGAATTGTGTGCTGCAGGCGTTTCGCTTTGTCGCGCTCGAGGATGACGACAACCGCCGCTTGCGTACTTCGCTCGACCAGGTGACGGACCGGAGTCTGCTGGGACTGAAGTCGTCCGCGTTTAACGTGCCGCGGACGATCTAGTAGGCAGGCATTCGACCACAGGGGCTGAAGCCCGCGATGTTTATGGCGTCGACGCGGCGCTGAAAGCGCCGCTCTTCCACGTTACTGGATGCTTTCGTGAGTTTTTCCGGAACCTGCTAACTTTCTGCCCTGGCGCTCTCGCTATACTGGTCGAGATGACGCGGGAGATCACCACACGCTCGGCCGAGGAAACCATTGCCTTCGGGCGCACCCTGACGGAGCTGCTCGCGCCGCCCAAGCTGGTTCTGCTGCGGGGCGATCTTGGGGCGGGAAAAACCACGCTGGTCAAGGGAATCGCCGCTGGCTTTGGGGCGGCGGAAGAAGAAGACGTCACCAGTCCCACCTTCACGCTGGTGCATGAATATCGCGGGCCGCGCGCCAACCTCTATCACATTGATCTTTACCGGGTGGATACTCCGCGGGAATTGGAAACGCTCGGACTCGATGATCTGCGTGCCGAGGGCAGCGTTTTGCTGATCGAGTGGGGAGAGAAGTTTCCGCGGTTGCTGCGGGAGCGGGATGTGGAGATTGCTTTGGAACGTCAGAGCGAGAATGAACGTAAGATCAGAATCCTGAGTTAGACCATCCGTGAGCTGTTTATGAAGAGCCTCAACAACTTGTTCCTGGCGACGTTCCTCACAATCGGTCTGACGCCCTCTCTGGCTGCCCACAGGCCGAGTGGTGCAAGAAGCTGCCCCGTCCGGCTTACAGCAAGTTGGAGCGGGTTCCAACTGCGGATACCTGGTTCGAGGTGTACAAGATTCGCCCAGGCATATTCGCGATCTACGAACCGCACCAACTGGAAGAGGTCATTTCATATTTGGTCATCGGCCGCGACAGAGCGCTGCTGTTCGACACCGGCATGGGCATCAGCAATATCCAGGCTGTGGTTGCAGGATTAACCAAGCTTCCAGTGAGCGTGGTGAATTCGCATACTCACAACGACCACGTTGGGGACAACTGGCGGTTCCGCGATGTCTATGGCATGGATACGGATTTCACCCGGGCCAACGCCGGCGGATCGAAAGAAGACGCGCAAGCCGAACTTGCTCCAGGCGAAATTTGCGGAACTTTGCCAGCGGGGTTCGACGCGAAGGCGTACGCGACCAAACCATTCCACATCACGCACTGGCTGCACGATGGCGACAAGATTGATTTGGGTGGGCGCACGCTGAAGGTAATCGGCACGCCCGGCCATACGCCCGACGCTATCGCGCTGCTGGACGATAAGAACGGGCTTTTGTTTACGGGAGATAGCTTCTATCTTGGCCCGATCTATCTATACCGTCCGGAAACGGATCTGGACGCTTATGTAGCGTCGATGCAGAAACTGGCTGCGCTGGCGCCTCGCGTTCAACTTCTCTTGCCTTCACACAATGTGCCGGTCGCCGACCCCAGCTATCTTCCGAAGGTGGTTGCTGCGATCCAGCAGGTACGTCGTGGAGAAGTGAAACCGGTGGCCAAGGATGGGAAGCACGAATATTTGTTCGACGGATTCTCGTTTTTGATGCGGTAGCAGAAGAAAACCGAGAACTGAGACCTGGATTCAAAATCCCATGATGTTGTAGCCGCAGTCGACATAAATGACTTCGCCGGTGATGCCGCTGCTGGCGTCGGAGGCTAGAAATACTCCTGTCGAGCCGACTTCTTCTACTTCCACGCGGCGGCCCAGCGGGGCACGTTCTTCGTGGCCTTTGAGCATGTCGCCGAAGCCGGCGATGCCGCGGGCGGCGAGGGTCTTGATGGGGCCAGCGGAGATGGCGTTCACACGAATCTTCTTCTTTCCTAGTTCATACGCAAGATAGCGCACCGAGCACTCCAGACCAGCCTTGGCTACGGCCATCACGTTGTAGCGAGGCACGACTTTCTCGGAAGCGTAGTAGGTCATGGTGATGATGGAACCGCCATCTTCCATGAGCGGGGCTGCGGCACGGGCAACCGCGACCAGCGAATATACGCTGACATCGAGCGCGACGCGGAAGCCCTCGCGCGTAGTGTTTAGGAATTCCCCTTTCAGTTCGTCGGCGGGAGCGTAGGCTACGGAGTGCACCAGAGTGTGGAGCTTGCCGTGACGTTCTTTGAGGGTGGCGAAGAGGCGGTCGATTTCTTCGTCTTTGCTGACGTCGCACATGTAGCCCTGGGCTCCGGGCAGGGAGAGGATGAGGTCTTTGGCTTCCTGCTCCAGGCGCTCGTTCTGGTAGGTGATCGCCAGCTTCATGCCCGCGGCGTGCAGTCCCTGGGCGATGGACCAGGCAATCGAGCGCTTGTTGGCGACTCCGAAAACGACGCCGTTACGGCCTTGCAGGTCAGAAGACATGAGTGCTCCTTGGAATGGGAAAGAATAACAGCAGGGAACCGTCATTTACCACGGAGGCACCGAGACACGGAGAAAAACTAGACCAGCGGTGTTTTGCCTTCGTTTTCTTGGTGTCTCTGTGTCGGCTTGCAAATTGACTTCATTCCGCTGTGCTGACTTCCTCTATCGCGGCGACGTTTCCCACGGGCCAGCTGGCGGCCACGAACGCCAACCCGTAAACGCAGGCCAGAATGGCGAACGCCGCTACCAGGCTGACTTTGTGCGCCATGGCACCTACGCTGAGCGCGAGCACAAGCTGGAGAAACGTACCGAAAAAATAGAACGCGTTTTGCACGCGTCCCATCAGATGCTTCGGGACCATTTCCATCAGGCTGGTGTTCATGGCGATACCGCCGACACCGCGGGCCGATCCCATCAATCCATAGAGCAGTATCGCGGCGACCAGCCAGTGCGAGACGGGAGCGCAGACGACGCACGCAGCGATGATCGCCATGGAAAAGGCAACCGAACGACGACCACCCAGGCTCGCGATCACTGCGGGAGCATACAAGGCGCTGAGAAACGCGCCGGTGCCCCAGCCGGCGTTGAGCCATCCGTAGCCGACGGCGCCGGCATGGAAAACGCGCTCGCTCAGCGAGGGCGTGACGACGACTCCGGTGATCATGGCGCCGAGAAACAGCGCCCAACTGATGCCGAGCAGGACGACGGAGCGACGGTCGCGGAGAAAGCGAAGTCCTTCGCGCATCTCGCGCCAGAAGCGCTGGAGCTGGGTTTCGGCGGCGAGAATATCGGCGCGCAGCTCCTCTGGGCGCAACACGACGTGGCGTCCCTTGCGCACTCCGAAATAACACAGAAACGAGACCACGTAGGTGGAAACGTCGATCAGCAGCACGCCGCCGAGGCCGATGTGGTTGTACATGAAGCCGACGATGGAGCCGGCGATGAGCCATCCTCCCTGAATTCCGGCTAAAAGAAATGTATTCGACTGCACGAATTGGCCTTCGGGCGTGAGTTCCTGGATGAGCGCGGTGATGGTGGGCCAGAACATCCAGAAACCGGCGGCGACGAGGGTGTTCATCAAGTAGAGTTGCCAGAGCTGCACGCGATGCCGAAACGCGAGGATGGCCACGGTTACGATGATCACGGCGCGCACGGCATCGAGCCACATGACCAGGCGGCGGCGATCTTCGCGGTCGATAAGGACTCCGGTGAAGGGGAGCATGAGCATGGCAGGAATGGTTTGGAGAACGGCGAAGGTGCCGAGCGCCATTTCCGAGTGCGTGGCTTCGAGGATGTACCAGGCCACGGCGGCCGAGTTCATTCCGCTGCCCAACATGGAGATCACGTTGGCGGCAAAGACGAAACGCAACGGACGCTGGCCGAGGATGGCGCGCATCTCTCTAATTTAAATGAAGTCCGCGAGAACCATTGGTCAGTGGCCAGTGGCCAGTGAAACGCTCTCGTTGATTGAGGGCTTTATTGATCACTGACCACTGGACACTGACCACTGGTTCTCCTTGCTTCCACACGCATTCGGAGCTAGGATTCGCCTGCTGTTCGGATGTGGAGATCCATTCTCGCCGAGGCTGAGGTGACCTATGAAACGTTATGCGGGGTCGCTGGTGGTTGCCGTTATTTTCTGCTTCGTGTTTATCATTATCATTCCGCGTGCGGGCGCACAGATGGACAAGATCGTGATTCCTGCGGGCACGCCGGAAGACCATGATCTGCAGGCTATTTCGAACGAGCAGGATGCGGCGAAGAAACTTGCGATGTACCAGGACTTCGTGCAGAAATACGCGTCGAACCCGGCGGCCGTGGCTTATGGGAACTGGCAGATTTCACAGACCTACCAGGCTACCGGCGACTTGACTAAGGCGCTTGACTACGGGGATAAGGCCCTGGCAGGGGCGCCGCGGAATCTCGATATTCTCGTTTCGCAGGCCAGCATCGCGCAGCAGGCGAAGGACAACGCGAAGTTGATTGACTATGCGGCGAAGGGAGGCGCGGTCTGCAACTCGATCGGCAAGCAACCCAAGCCCGAAGGCATGAGCGACGAGGATTTTCGCAAACAAGTAGAGGAAGACAAGAGCGCGGTCAAGAACAACTGCGATTTTCTCGAGTCGGCGGGTTTCAATGTGATTGCCAGCGAGAATGATGCGAAGAGCCGGATGGCCGACATCGAGAAGTACTCCGCCGCGTTTCCGGACTCGAAGTTTCAGGATCAAGTCTCAAGCTATGCCATGTATACGCTGGGGCCGGGCCAGTTGAATGATCAAACGCGGCTGGTTGCGTATGGAGAGAAAACGCTGGCGGCGAATCCTAACTCGCTGCCGGCTTTGCTGCTTCTGGCGGGATCTTACGTTGACGACCCTAGACCGGGCAGCGTTGCCAAGGCGGTGACTTATTCGCAGAAAGCGATTGCGGTCGCAAAGGCTGATGATCCGGATGCCGATAAGTCGCGCAAACTGTCGGCGGGAGTTGCGCATTCGGTTCTGGGAAACGCCGACCTGAAGCAAGATAAGACGGCGGCGGCAATCCCGGAATTGAAGTCGGCGGCGGCGCTGTTGAAGGGACAGGACGATCAGCAATACTCCATCGCGCTTTATCGTCTGGGCTTTGCCTACGCGAAGCTTAGCAGGGTGAATGAAGCGCGCGACGTGTTAACGGAGGCGGTGAAGATTTCCGGCCCAGTGCAGGCCATGTCGCAGGATCTGTTGAACAAGGTGAATGCGGCGCGGGCGAAAGGGAAGTGAGGGTGGGCGCAGAAAACCGCAATCAGTGATATGGCGATATTTCAACGGTTAGGCAGCGAATACCTATGTTGTGGCCACTGCGCGAGAATCAGCCAGTATTCATCCACTTCCATGTTTCGATCAGTTCTCCGAAGGTCGAACACTGCATAATGCGTTTCGTCAACTCGCCAGCTTCAACAAACTGAGTCAAGATGTCATCGTCATGGGCAACACCGTCGAGGTACGCACCTTGTAGCTCCGCGAACTGATAGCCGCGAAGTTTGGAATAGGAAACCGGGAACTCGCGGGAAGGATTGTAGACTCCGGCTAGGAGTCGGTCGAACAGCGAAAACTCTTCTCTCCGCCCCACATAGTGAAAACCCCATGCCGTACCCCCACAATCGTAAATGGTGCTCTTCGAGTCATACTCCGTGACCAAGGTGATGCGAGACACCTTCTTTCCTGCTTCGGCCGCATCCGCCGGAGTGATGCAGGTAAAGAAATGCTGACGACTATTCCACAGGAAGTAGGGGGGCGTCGGTTGGCTCACGGTTGCCGAGCGCGAGTGTCCTTTGCGGTGCAACTCATCTTGCCACTTGGCCAATCGCTTTTGCGCGTAGCTTGCGATGATTGAGTTGTCGCACGCCGACAGTCGCGTAAGCGCCTGCTGGGCCTCGGGTGTGCCAATATCTGCCGGTGCCCAGGTGCATTTTCGTGCAAGCGCGAATCCGTCATCGTACGCAAGATAGTCGTATACCACATGGGCGGTTCGCTCAAGCGCATCCACTGCCGCTGGGCTGCGCAATTGTTGAAGTGCCCTAACTATATCTTCGTGCCGCGAGTGCCACGGAACCTCAGCCAAGATTATTACAGGCTGCGAATGCAGCGGATGGAGGCCGGATGCGAATGCTTGAAAAACAGCGGTCTCAACCAGATCGCCATTTTGAAAACGAACGGCCGTCTCAAGCTGGGTAACCGCGTCTATCTGCTGCTGCGTGGGCTGATTTTGCACGGTGCCGAATTTTAGCACCGCGATTGTTTCAGGCGTACCCGATGTGTGTTCAGGGTTTGACCAACTCGTCGGAAAGCAATTGAGCTTTCAGGGCGAGATTGTGGCCGCGCTCCAGGTCCCCTGCGGCGACGGCTGCTTTTGATTGTTCCATGAACTGCTTGATCTGGCTTACCATCTCCTTCTGGCTGGGGTTGAGTTGGAGTCCTGCGGCTTTCTTCAGGTTCTCTTCGGTGGCGGCTCTGAGTTGCTCGGTCGAGGACTTATTTGCGGCCTGTTGGGCAGTTGTGCCGCCGGTTAGTTGAACCTTGGGTTCGTTCGATCCTCCGTTGCGGACAACTTTTTTGGGTGGCGGACAAGGTTTCAGGGCGGCAGAGTCTGGATTCTTTGATCCAGAATTGGTTGACCCAGAATTGGTTGACCCAGGATCGGTCGACCCAGGATTGTTCGACGCGGCATTGTTCGACGCGGCATTGTTCGACTCAGGACTGTTCGACTCGGGATTGATCGAGCCAGCGTTGTTCGATGCATTGTCCGCGCCGGCATCCGCTGAATTCGGCGAATCGGCGGGCTTGCCTACTGCAGTATTCAGCGCAGTTGGGGCGTTCGAGCAATTCGAATCGGCTTTCTTATGATGCCGGGGCTTTGCTGGAGTCGGCTTGGCCTGCGCTGGGGAATTCGGAGTTTCGTTGGTTGGAGAAGGCGCAGGTTGTGTAGGCTCGGCGCTTTGCGCCGGGGGCGCCTGTGGTTGAGACGCGGAGGGGCTCTGGCTCTGCTGAGTGGACGAGTCTGAGGAGGTCGCTGCGGGCGGCTGGCCTGCGGTTTGCGGCACAGTTCCGCGGGCGGCTGGCGGTAACCAACCTGCGCTCAACAGACAAAAACCGAGGATTGCGGCCAGATTCATATCGAATCCATTGTGCGGCGAAGCTACTTGAATCTTACGCTTCGAAGCGCGCCTGAAAACATCAGTTCTGAGCAAGATCACTGGTTCAAGTGGGCGGCAGCCTCGTGTTCCGAGTGCAGGCTCGAGGTGGCCAGCGGAAGGCGAAAACGGAACATCGAGCCCTCACTTTCCCGCGATTCAAATTCCACTGATCCGTAGTGCCACTGCAAGATCTGGTAAGTCTGGGCCAGGCCGATGCCGTTGCCGTCTTTCTTTGTGGTGAAGTAAAGCTCAAAAATCTTGTCCTGCACGTCATGAGCAATGCCCATGCCCCGGTCGCGGATCTCGGCGACCGCGGCATTGTCGGTCGCGCCGCGCCGTGATGGAAAGTTGGCCTCCCTGAGGCATGGCCTGGATCCCGTTCAGAACGACATTGAGAAGGGCCTGCTTCATGAAGTCCAGGTCGGCCTTAATGGGCAGCGGCTCCGCCGGCAGGTCACGCTGGATGGTGACGCCATGCTGCTCCGCGTCGGGAGCGGCGAGCAGCGCGACTTCCTCGAGCACGCGGCGGAAATCCACTTCCACCAGATGCAGCTCGCGAGCCCGCATGAAGTCGACCAGGGTTTGCACCACGCGGTCGAGCCGGTGAATCTCGCTGCCGATGATGTCCATATGGCGGCGGGTATCGGGATCCAGTTGTGCCAGCTTGTTCTGCAGCAGCTGCAAATGCAAGACGATGGCATTGATGGGATTCTTTACTTCGTGGGCGACACCGCCGGTTACGCGTCCGCTAGCGGAGAGGCGGCGGGACATCTCGATTTCGTCTCCGATGCGGCGCACCGACTCGGCGTCGCGCATGATCAGCAAGGCCCCGATCTGAGTATTTTTTTCCTGAACAAAATCCAAAGAGACCTGGACGCGCCTGCCGGCGGGCGCGACGAACTCGCGCTGCGAAAGAGTGCGCCGGTGTTCAAAAGCATCCAGCACTGTGGCTTCGAGCGGCGTGTCTCCGGAGAAGACTTCCTTCACCGTTCCGCCCAGCAGCTCTCCGCGGGGGCGGCCGAGGAAGCGCTCTACCGGCGCACTCACCAGCACCACGCGGCTGTCTCGCGCGAACAGCATCAGGCCGTCCTGCAACTTCGACATGAGCTGGTCCACGTTGTCCTTCAGTGCGGAGAAAATCTCCCGGCTGTCGCGCATCTGCCGGCCCAGATTGGCGATTTTCAGTGTGACCAAGCCGAATTCATCGTGTTCCGACTCGTTTCCAGAGAGTGCCTCGGTTGCCCCGGAACTGACGCTATCCAGGTTGCGGCTGATTTTCTTGAGCGGTCCGAGAGCGAGATTCGACACGCCGGCAGCGAGCAACAGAGAAGCGAAAATCGACGCGATCGAGAAATAAAGGGCGTGCATCAGACGCGGGGTAATTTCACTCTGGAGAAAGACTGTGGAAACGCCGATGTGAATCGTGCCGAAGGGCGCTCCGTTCAACTGCAGCGGGAAGCTTACATCGTAGACTTTGGCAGGGAGGTATACCAGGCGGAGCTGGTCCAGGGAGCGAGCAGTCATCACAGTGCGAAAATCCAACCGTGGGACAACTTGCTTGCCCACGAGTTGACGATTGGTGTGGAGGAGCGCCTTACCGTTCGCGTCCACGATGGAAGCATCGTAGATGAAGGGCCAAAGCGCGACCTCGGATTCCAGATTGTTCAGGATGTTGGTATCCATCGGCAGGTATTCGGCCAGAGCACGCCGAACCGCCGCGGGGTCATTGGTGTCGATGCGGGTGCTGCTCAAATCCGGCAGGTCATTTCCGGCGAAGTAGGCCAGTTGCTGGGTCAGGCGGCTGGCACTTTCATAGGCATTGGTGATGCGCTGGCGAAGGATCTGCGAGATGTAGAGATAGGAGAACGCGGTCACCATCACTGTCACCATGAAGGTGATGCCGAGCACGATGATGGTTTTGCGTCGCATGGGAAACAGTGGTCAGTGGTCAGTGGTCAGTCTAAGCGGATGTGGGGAAGGTGACGACGTGGTGCAAAGTTTTCCGCTGGCCACTGACCACTGGACACTGATCACTGCGGTTGCTCTTCTTTGTCAGAGGCCGCTTCCGGGGCGTTGCCGCCGTACTCCTTTAGCTTATTATGCAGGGTTTTCAGGCTGATGCCGAGAATTTCCGCGGCTTTCGTCTTGTTGTTGCTGGTGGCCTCCAGGGTTTTAAGGATCAGCATCTTTTCCGCTTCACCGACGGTGGTGCCCACGCCCAGACGCACCGCATCCGGATCATTCGCGGCCGTGCGCAGGGGCGCGTGGCCGAACCCAGGAGGCAGGTGTTTGGTTTCGATCATGCCGCTGTCGCAGACGATTACGGCGCGTTCGATCGTATTGCGCAATTCGCGGACGTTTCCCGGCCAGGAATAATTGTTGAACTGATTCAGCACGGCCTCGCTGACGGCAGCAACCTTACGGGAGTGCTTGGCGCTCATTTCCGACAGAAGCAGCTGCACCAGATCGGCGATATCTTCCTTATGTTCTCGCAAGGGAGGCATGTGGATGTTGAACACGTTGAGCCGGTAGTAGAGATCGCTGCGCAATTCCCCGCTGGCGACAGCATCGTCGGGAACTTTATTCGTGGCAGCCAGCACGCGCACATCCACCGAGGTTTCCACTTTGCTCCCCAAGCGGCGCAGCTTGTGATCCTCGAGCACGCGCAGCAGCTTGGCCTGGGTTCCTACCGGCATTTCCCCAATTTCGTCGAGCAGGATCGTCCCGCCTTCGGCTAGCTCGAAACAGCCGGTGCGCCGCTCCAGAGCTCCGGTGAAGGCGCCTTTTTCGTGGCCGAAGATCTCGCTTTCGATCAGCGTTTCAGGAATGGCCGCGCAGTTGATGGCGACGAAGGGCCGCTCGCGGCGCGGACTCAGTTGATGGATGGTGCGAGCCACTAACTCCTTTCCTGTGCCGCTGGCTCCGGTAATCAGCACTGACGCGGTGCTGGGTGAAACCAGCTCGATGAGCCGGAAAATCTCCTGCATCTTGCGCGACGCTCCGCGGAGTGTGCCCAGCGAGCCGGAATCCCGCAGCTTGCGGCGGGCGGTCTCCAGCTCGGCGCGAGTTCCCACCAGGGTGGACGCATTTTGCAGCATGGTGCGCAGGCGGTTGGTATCGATGGGTTTGGTGATGTAGTCATACGCGCCCATGCGCATGGCCTGCACTGCGCTGTCGATTGTCCCCTGCGCCGTCACCAGAATCACGGCCATGGCCTCGGATTGCTCGCCCAGCCGTTCGAGCAGTTCGATGCCCCCCATGCGCGGCATCTTGAGATCGGTGATTACAATGGAGGGGACCCATTGCGCCGCCTTCTCCAGGCCTTCCATACCGTCCCGGGCAGTTTCGGCCCGATATCCCCAGGAAAAAACCAACTCAGCCAGACCCGTGCGTTCGTTCTCTTCGTCCTCGACAATCAGTACTTTTTCGTGGCTCATCCCTTTGGTTTTGCCCGCTTTTCAATGAGTTGCTCGGCACTGCTCCGCGAACAGCGAAACTATAACCATACGCGGCCTGCTTCCTGTGGGGCAAGGTCTGGGGGCGAATGCCCACTGCCATTTCGGGCTCGGCAGCGCGTTGAGCGCAGCTTCGGGCAACGTCATATCAATTTGAGACAAGGGTGCGCCTGCGGCGAAATTGCAAAATTGGTTGTCAGATGAGGCAATTCCTGAAAATCAGACTTTCGCTTTGAGATTGCAGTGCGTTAGAATTGCGCGTTTCCCAGGAGAGATCGAGGTCACGCTGCTAATCCTGCGTTATCTTTTTCCGCGTAGCCCGCGCTCCAAAGCGCAGGCAAGACCGCGCGTACTTTATTGGAGGATGGAATGTCAGTTTGCTCTGGCTTAAGCAAGGGCCGCAACGTCACACGTCTATTGGTTGTTCTGGTGGTTTCACTCATCTCGAGTTCCGCGCTCGCACAGAGCGACTCGAATCCGAAATATGACATATTTGCGGGATATCAATGGCTGCATCCAGGCGGCACAGTTCCCGCGCCAGGCGGCGATCCCAATAGTCCAACTGCCTTCCAAGTGCCGGATATGGCCAAGGGATTCGGCGCCGACTTCACCTACAATTTTGACCGGCATTGGGGAGGGGAGTTCGATCTCGGCCTGAACGGGGGAAGCAGCAGCACAATGCCAGCGCCGCGCGAAACCACATTTTCAGTGGGGCCGCGCGTTATGTGGCGCACCGATTATGCAAATTACTTCTTGCATACTTTGGTGAGTTTGAATCGCGTAACCGTTAACGGTCTCGACGGGAGCAATGGAATCGGAGCGATCCTGGGTGGAGGAATGGATCTGCCCATCCGCAAGGGATGGGCAATTCGCTTGTTTGAAGCCGACTATGTCTGGGCCAGGCACAACTATGCAGATTTTGCGGCTCCCGAGTTTCCTGATCTACGGCGTCCGTCGTTCGAAGGCGTCCGACTGCGTACCGGAATTGTCTTCAGTTGGGGGGGCGCGCCGGCGGTAGCGCCAACTGCCAGTTGTTCTGTCCAGCCGGGTGAAGTGCTGGTCGGTGAGCCAATCACCGCAACAGTAGCTGTGAGCAACTTCAACCCCAAGCATACTGTCACGTACGAATGGAGCGGCACTGGAGGTCAGATTACCGGGAAGGATACTACCGCGCAGATCGACACCACCAACGCGGCGCCCGGCAGCTATACCGTAACCGCTCGTGTGACCGATGCCAAAGAGAAGAACAATAACGTAGCGAGCTGCTCGGCGAACTTTACGGTGAAGCCGCTGCCACCCAAGAACCCGCCGACTATTTCCATCTCGGCCAACCCGACGAGCCTGCAGGCGGGTGGAACCGTGAACTTGTCAGCCAACTGCAGCAGCCCGGATAGCGTTGGGGTCTCGGTCGCCAACTGGACGGCCAGCGGCGGAACCGTTTCGGGCAGCGGTAGTTCGGCCACGCTGAACACCACGGGTGTCTCGCCAGGTCCGATCACGGTTGGAGCAACCTGCACCGACACGCGCGGTCTGACCGCTCAAGCTACCACGCAAGTGATGGTGGAGAATCCTCCGCCGCCACCGGTCAATCCAGAGGTCGCACGACTGGAGGCCCGGCTCTCGTTGCACAGCGTTTACTTTGTGGTTAACCAGCCATTGGTCAAGAATCCCAAGGGTGGTCTGCTGCCCAGCCAACAGAAAACGTTGATCGCGCTGGCTGCGGACTTCAAGGAATATCTCCAAAGCAAACCGGATGCGCACTTGATTCTTGGCGGCCACGCAGATCATCGTGGGTCCGTCGAATTCAATCAGGCGCTCTCCCAGCGTCGCGTCGATCGCGTCAAGAGCTTCCTGGTAGAGCAGGGCATTCCCGAGGGCAGCATCGAGACCAAAGCGTTCGGGAAGGAGCACAACCTCACGACTGAGGAAGTACAGGGTGAGGTCGAAAGCAATCCCGAGCTGAGTCCCGAGGAGCGGCAGAGGGTTCTCAGGAACATCGTGACGATCAGGATGGCGAGCAATCGCCGGGTGGATGTCACTTTGAGCACAACAGGCCAAACCTCAGTTCGCCAATTCCCCTTCAATGCCACGGATGCCTTGACGCTGATCGGCGGCAGGGAGTCCGAGGCCAAGAAGAAAGCAGCGCCGAAGAAGCCTGCTGCGAAGCCGACCACCAAGAAGCCGTAACGGCGCGCAATCAGACTGGGAAAAACCATCGCGGAGGACGTTAACGTCCTCCGCGATTTCTTTGCCCGAATCCTGAAGTACGACGAAGACTCCGCTACTGACCTGTGATTGTGAGCAGCATCGGCGCGCTTCCCGCGGCGAACGGGGAGCCCTGAAGGGGAGTGAGCGCTCCAGTGTTGGGGTTAATCGTGTAGGCGGTGATGGTCTCAGCTTGAGGATCGGCGGCATACAGAAAAAAGTTTCCCGAAGATGTCAAGATCTGACTCAACCCCCAGACGGATGTCCCGGAAGTGTAGGGAGACCCGTTTACCGGCGTTAAGACCCCGGTCGTATTGTCCGCCGTGAAAGCGGAAATCGTGCCGTCCTGAACATTGGCGGTGTAGAGGAAGCCTTGCGTATTGGCTGTGACTGGCACGTAGGCCATCTGCAACGGGTCGTTGCCGGTTGTGAAGGGGGACTGGGGCAATGCGGTAAGGTAGCCGGTCGTTGGGTTGATGGAGAACGCTGCGATCTGATTATTTGCATTGGCTGTCCCAGCCAGAGCGACATAAAGAAAGTCGTTGCCGTAGCTGACCACCATGGCCGACGGTCCGGGGAACGATCCGGGCGCGCCGGTCGGAAACGGAGAACCGATGATTTCGGACAGCGCTCCATTTTGTTGGTTGATTGCGTAGGCTGAAATCCCGCCGACGGAGTCATTCACATTGCTTACATATAAAAACAGAGCGCTGGCTGCCTGGGGCGCCGCCTGGACGGCCTGCACAGGAGTATTGCCTGAAGGAAAAGGCGATCCCGGAACTGGTGTGAGCATTCCACTGCCTGAGTCATAGAGAAAACCTGCCACCGTCCCAGCATCGAGATCCGTGGCATATAAGTAGGAACTGCCTTGGACAAAAACACTCAAACCACCCGCACCGGGAGGCGTGCCCTCCAGGGAAAACGGCGAGGCTGGGATGGCGGTGAGGGCGCCCGAACTCGAGATTGAGTAACCCTCCACCACGTCGTTCAGGAAATCGGAAACGTACAACTGGCCGTTCGTAGACGCTACCATCCCGGTACTTTGGTTCGGTCCGGCCGCCACCAGCGGCGGCGCGCTCAGGGCCCCGGAGGTTTGATCGATGGTGAAAGCCAGAACGTGGTTGGTGCTGGTGGCGTAGAGAAATTCGGGAGTTACAACGGGCTGGCAATTACTGGAACAAACAGGCTGAACAATCTGGCACGCCTTTTGTGACCCCCCACACCCGGCCAAGCCCAACAGGAAGACACTCGTTGCGAGGATCCTCGACAGCTTGGTTGAGGGCATTGATCTTTCTGATCTCGCAACGAAACTTCCGCCGCCACAGCCCAACTCAGCCCTAAGAATCGCACCTCGCAAACTGATTGCTCGCATCTTGTTCCTCCATGCCGATATCGTCTAGTGAACAGCGGCAGCAGGAGCGGCGCGGCAAATGGTGGTGTGGGCGGGGATCACAGCGTCCACCATCGCTCCGCTCGCGGCGCCAATTGCCGAGTCCGTTTAGTCACTTCTCACGACCACACCTGCCGCCAGGGCTGCGTGATCGGAGGGCCACAATCCGTCGGGCAGGTCGAGGATTTCTCGTGCCACTGCCTGCATCCGTTCCGGAGGATTGGTACCTTGGACCTGCGTAAGAATCTGGCCGACGCCGACCCGGAATTGTAGCTCGGTCGTGGCGCCCACCACCTGCAGGAAATCGGTTCCTTCGTTTACGTTGTACGTCATCACAGTGCCGGCACCTGGGAAAGATTGGGAAATGGCAGAAACAGCCATTGCCGCCCAAATCACCGCGACGGAAGCGATCACAAGTGTTATTCGTGTAATGTTGCGGGTCATGAGAGTTCTCCTGAGTCGCAGTTTTGAAGCCTAGGATCGAATTGCCCAACGTCGAAATCTCACCCTAAGTAGGTATCGTCTAGTGCGCGGCGGCAGCAGGCGCAGCGCGGTAGACGGTTGCGTGGGCCGGGATTGTGGCGCCGACGGCAGCCCCGCTCGGAGCACCGATTGCGATGCCAACCAGAGCCGTGAGTCCGCGCGAAGATCCGCCGAGGAAGCCGGTGCTCGAGCCGGAAGCCGCTCCAATAGCGGCCCCAATGAGTCCGCCGGCCACAAGCCCGATCACGGCGTGCTCGCCGCGCCTGGCGCCGGAGGCGGTCGAGACGCGCACGACGTCTTCGCGTTTTACCGATACGTCGGAACTTTTTTCCTGCAGTGTGAGCACGTCATCGTTTACGCTGACGAATTGTCCACCGTGGCGTTTCATGCTGGCTTCGATCACTTCAATCCCTTGGCCAACCCTCAGGCCACGCAAGTCGGACCACGAACCCTGCTGCTTCTGAGCACAGAGCGCCGCGGGGAGCCCGAGGACTAACACAAGAACCAGGCAAGCCCGCGAAGTCATGAAGAGTCTCCAATGTCGACCGGTATTTTCGATGCATCGCAACTACTGCTGGAAAGTTCCTGAGAATGTGCCACTCAACCCCTGGCACAGGGGCGTGCTTGCGCTGCAGGATCCGGTGCCTGTCATCGTGCCATTCGAAACTGTGCCACTGCCCGTGAACTCAACGAAATTTCCACTCGCGTCGCCGGCAACGAAAAGCAGGTTGAATGTCCCATTCGCGGGAACGGGGTTGGTGGCCACGCCGATCAGAACTCCTTGCCCAGTATTCTTCGAGCTGCTCGGCAATCCGGTTCCGGAAATAGAGCCCTGCCCACTGTTGTTGTTGGCGGTGAAGCAAACGGGTCCTTGCACAGAGAACATGCCCACCGGGGTGGTGACGCTGCAAGGGCTTGAAAACGAACGAAATCTGGTAAGTACTCGATCCGCCTTGCGAACCGAGATTTCCCGTTACGCTCCACGTCCCCGGTATCGACGTCGTCGATCCGCTTCCAGTGTTCTTACTGGAGCCACAGCCCGCGGCGAAAACTAGCAGGCTGAAGATCAAGATGCGTTTCATGCTTCTCTCCTCGCGGCTAGTGCGCTTCTTCTTAACGCATGACTTAAGCGCGTTCAATTGACCCGCCATAAATTGCTTCTAACTTGCTAAGACAAAGCGTGCGAAGGAGTTATTGGTTTCCATGAACTGGATTCCTGGAGTAAAATCATCCCCGCTTGGTTGAGGGTTATGGAAGCGCCCACTAGTTTCGGCCGCCGTGTTCGCGCGGGACTCTTCGAAGTGGATCTCGGCTCCGGCGAAGTACACAAGAATGGAAGAAAAGTTCCACTGCAGGAGCAGCCTTTCCGAGTCCTGGCGATGCTCCTGGAACGTCCCGGCGAAATAATCACGCGCGAAGAGTTGCAGGCGAACCTCTGGCCGGCTGACACTTTCGTTAGTTTCGATGAAAGCATCAACACCGCCATTCGAAAACTGCGCGTTGTCTTCGGCGACTCGGCGGATAACCCTCGGTTCATCGAGACAATTCCGCGGCGGGGATACCGTTTCATCGCGCCCGCGGTAGCGTTGGACTCATCTGAGGTTCAGCTCCCGACTGAGGCCCCAACCGTGTCCAGCGCTTCCGGAACGTCTGAGCCACTCATGGCGCAGGCGCTACCGGCCCACCCATCTGACCGTTCGGTTCTAGAAGTTGCGGGCGCAGCGGGCCGGACTATTCCGTTTTACCGCGTAGTTGGCGTTGCAAGGAAGCGATACGCTGTTTTGGTCGCTTGCGTCGTAATCCCGGCGGCACTTCTTTTGGCCTATCACTTTTGGTCTCAGTCGAAAACCTCGACCGGCCCCGCAAAGATTAGCCAAATCAGCCACTGGAATAAGCCGATGAACGACACGTTCCTATCCCCCGACGGCCGCGCCATAGCGTTCGATTCACCCGTGGGCGGCGTCGCCCAAGTGTTTCTGATGCTCACATCGGGTGGTGAAACCCTTCAACTCACAAGTGACGAAGGCGACAAGACTGTGGATGCGTTCTCGCCCGATGGGAAAGAGATCTATTACGGAAGGTCTCTCGGCCGCGACGAGGTGTGGATGGTGCCTACGCTCGGTGGAACGCCTCGCCGTGTGGCAGCGGCCTGGTACGCGCTCCCCTCTGCAGATGGCGCATCCGTTTACTACGATAAGTCCGATAGACCCGGGATTTTTCGTGCGGACAAATCCGGACTGAACGAAGAATTGATATATAGCTCCCAGGATCCCACCCTGCGCTTCTTCCCTGCGCTTTTGTTTCCCGGTGGCAACGACTTGCTCGCGGTTGCTTTCCCAAGGGATTCGCCGAACGTCCGCAACTTTTTTAGGATCAACTTGACCACCCATGAGGCGGTTGACCTAGGCCAGGTAGTCAGGAATGGTGACGCGGCATGGGCCGAACCCGGAAAAACACTGCTCTTCAGTCGTACTGTCAACGGGCTGACGAACATCTGGAGGTACGCCCTGCTGGACCGGAGCCTGACGCAGATTACCTTCGGAACCGGGCCGGACTTCTTCCCTATGCGAGATCCAGGCGGAGAAGGGATCTACTATGTAAACGGCAAGTCCACCGGCTACTTGACTGCTTACCACGTTCATTCAAAGGAGTCGGTGGACATCGTGGCCGAGGACGCAACTCAACCCGCGATCTCGCCGGATGGAAAACGCGTGATGTATATCACGCTCCCAGCACCCTATAAGACAGATCCCTGGGTGTCTGATAAGACAGAACTCTGGGTGTCTGACATCGAAGGCGGCAAGAAGGTAAAAGTCGCGACCGGAGTATCACTACAGACGGGGACCTGGGCGTCAGACAACTTCCACCTGTCTTTCATTGAGGCAGGGGTTGGAGCCGCGTCCAGAGCTTATATCGTCGGAGCTGATGGCACCGGTCTCACTCAGCTACCCCCAACGGGAGCGGAAACCAACACAGCGGTATGGAGCGCTGACCAGAAATCCGTCTTCTTGAGTGTCGTGGAAAAGGTGGGTTCGATGGGAACCGTTTGGAAATGGCGTGTGGGCGATTCGAACCTGGAAAAATTTGTGGACGATTGTGGCCAAGTTTCCGACGTCGACCCCAGCGGACAGTACCTGCTGGGCAATGTACTGCAGGGGGAAAGAATAGGAATCTACGAGGTCTCCGTTTCGGATAGGAAGTGCTTCCCATTGCTTCCCGGCATCCCAACATTCGCTGCGACCTTTGCCCGCGATGGCAAGTCATTCATGTATGCAGTTGCTTCTGGCGGTGATGTCAAGATTTACCGTCAGCCCTGGAAAAAAGGTAAAACCGTCGGAAAGCCGCAAGTCGCGCTGAAGGTCCCGTTCGTGTTTCCCCTGGCATACCAGGGCAACGGTAATGCCTACGATTTTTCCAAGGACCTCTCCTCCATCGTCTACGCGCGACCCGGCGGCTACGCGGAACTCTATCTTTTGAGCCAGAAGTAGGTGCCCTGCCGGAAATCCGCCAAAACGGGTGCCAGTCCAGAAACTTCTACACGGGTGGTTTGTCCCATCTCCGCATGTACTTGATTTCACGGACCCTGATCTGGTACTTCATTTGCCACTATGACAGACCAGAAACTCGCGCGACCATGTATACGATGACAGCACTTCCGAGGGTTCTTCGGTCCCGCTCCGCTTTCGGGATATGCTGTCTTGCTCTGACCTTAACCCTAGGCTGTGTCCACTCCGAGCCCTCGAATCCGACGAACGCCGGCTCGGCCGGTGAACAAAAACTTCCATTCCGACCCGATACAGATCAAGCCTCGTCCAGCAGCGGAGGCGCCCATCCCGCAGTCCCGCCCGATGCGAAATTGGCTACCGGCCTGCCTTTTCGAGCAGCATCGCATCCGCGCATCCTGCCCTCCGGAACCCTCCTGACCGTGCAACTGGAAGACTCGCTTTCCACCGCGACGGTTCATGCCGGGGACGCTTTCACGGCATCCGTCGCCGCGCCCCTCACCGTTGACGGGGATACTGTGATCGAGCGTGGCACTACGGTGACTGGACGGGTCGAGTCCGCGCAGTCCGACGCTGACCATCCCGGCTTGGTTCCCGGTTCCGGCTATTTTCGGCTGACTTTGAGCGCGATCACCGTCGAGGGCAGACAACTTGTCCTACAGACCTCCAGCCTGTTTGCCCGGGGAACCTCCCAACCGTCCAATGTTTCGTCCCCTGGCAGCCCAGACCTGCGCTCGCCGGTTCTGCAGGTCCAAAAGGGACACCGTCTCACCTTCCGGCTGACGGCTCCGGTGACGCTCGACCATCAGAATTCAATGGCTGATCGTCAAACCTCCGGGTCAATCTCCGAATAAATCGGCTGGATTTCCTCCTTAATTCCTTCTTTTCGAATGGTGGCGCGTGCTTATTATTTTCCTTATGTAACAGAAAATAAATTACTTGCCGAGTTTTCCACAGGCTTTTCCTGATTTGAGTGACGTGTGCCCTTCGCAGCATTGGATTCTCCCCCTAATATTGAGGTCGAAGCAGCGGGGCGGTTTGCCACCCTCGGCGTTCCCGCTTCGGGAGCACCAAGGTATCAGATAGCCCATCGTGGGGTTTCTTTCGGGAACCGTCCCGCGCCACAGTAGGCAGATGAATACCGCGACCCCATTTCCGTGGCCAGAACCTGCGTCAGCAGATGACACCAGAACCGCCAGCGCCGCGGTTCCCGCAGAGGAGAGCCTTCTTCAAACTCAGAGATGGGAGGCGGTCGGCCGCCTGGCCGGCGGTGTGGTGCATGACTTTAACAACCTGCTCACCGGCGTCATGCTCTACTGCGACCTTCTACTTTCCAGTATGGATGCGCGCGATCGCCGTCGCCGTTACGCCGAGGAGATCCGCTCCGCCATCGTGCATGGTACTGGCCTGGTAAAGCAGTTGCTCGTTTTTGCTCGGCCCGAAGTCACGCCGGTTCGCGCCCTGTCCCTCAACCAAATTGCCCGAGGGATGCAGGATTTGCTGACCCGACTGATCGGTGAAAACATCGCCCTCGATCTGCACCTCGATCCAGAGTTGGGCGCCGTCACCATTGACCAGGCGCAGGCCCAGCAGGTCTTACTGAACCTGGTTCTCAATGCCCGCGACGCCATGCCCAACGGCGGCCGGATTACGGTTCAGACCAGCAACTGCAGATTCCAGCCCGTCGCCGAAGCCGAGGCGCCCAGCAGCCTGCCCGCTTTTCCTTGCGTCCTACTCGTGGTCGGCGACAACGGTCACGGCATGGACGCCGCAACCCGCCAACGCCTCTTCGTGCCATTCTTCACCACTAAAAACGCCGGCCAAGGCACCGGCTTGGGACTAACCACAGTCCGCAGCATCGTTACCACAAATCGCGGACTGATCCACTTCGAAAGCGAACCCGGCCGCGGCACTCGCGTCATGATCTTGCTCCCCCGCGCATCTCAGCCTGCCGCTTCCGACCTTCTGGACACCACCAATCCAGCTCCAGGGGCCCCGTCAGCAACACCAATTCAGGAAATCAAAAAGGAATCACTTTTATGACGTCAGTTGCCGTAACCCACACCCTCGCTGCTCCTCAGATTATGGCCGCCAATTTCCTAAACCTCCTCATCGTCGACGACGAACGCTCCATTCGCGACGCTTGCCGCGAGGTCGCCCTGTCCCTGGGTTTCATCGCTCATGTTGCTGACTCCGCCGAGCACGCCTATCGCCTGCTGCAAACCCAGAGCATCGACGCAGTTCTGCTTGATCTGCGCTTGCCCGGAGCAGGCGGCCTCGAAGCTCTGCGCCAGATCAAAGCCCACCGCCCCGAAGCCCTCGTCGTTGTAGTGACGGGCTATGGCACGGTGCAGTCGGCCGTGCAGGCTATGAAGCATGGCGCTTATGAATACGTGACCAAACCCTTCAGTGGCGAAGAACTCAAGCTGTTACTGCAGCGCGTGTCCAACCACCTCAAGCTGAAAACCGAGAACCGGATGCTGCGGGAGAAACTCAAGTCCAAACAGGGCTACGGCGGCATCGTCGGCCGCGCCCCGGAGATGGAGAAGCTCTACCGCATCATCGCCAAGGCAGCCAACAGTTCCCACCCGGTACTGATTCTCGGCGAGAGCGGCACGGGCAAGGAAATGATCGCGCGCTCCATTCATTACTCTGGACCATTCCATGACAAACCTTTCATTCCCGTCGACTGCGGCTCGCTCGTGCCCACGCTGATCGAAAGCGAGCTCTTTGGCTATGTCAGAGGCGCGTTCACCGGCGCCAACCAGGCCAAAGACGGACTGCTGGCCATCGCCGAGGGTGGCACGGTGTTTCTCGACGAAGTTGGCGAGTTGCCGGTCGACCTGCAGGCCAAGCTTCTGCGGGCGATTCAGGAAAAGGAGATTCGCCCGGTCGGCAGCACGCGCCGCATCCCGATCAACGTCCGCATCCTTGCCGCCACCAACCGAATTCTGGAGCAGGCCGTGACCGAAGGCTCTTTCCGCCGCGACCTGTACTTCCGTCTTAATGTGCTCAGCCTGCGAATTCCTCCGCTGCGCGAGCGCCGCGAAGATATCCCGCTGCTTATCGCTCATTTCATGGAGCGCACATCGCGCGCTTCGGGGCAGGAAAAAATTATTACCGACGAGGCCGTCAAAGTCATGCTGGCTTATGACTGGCCCGGCAACGTCCGTGAACTGGAAAACTGTCTGGAGCGCACCTGCGCCTTTACCAGCGGGCCGCTGATCCATGTCCCTGACTTGCCGCCGGCTATCGCAGGCGCGCATGTTACGGTCCCGTCGAATGGAAACGGACATAGCCAGAACAAAATCGTCCCCATGGCGGAGCTTGAGAGGCAGACCATCCTCAATGCCATTGCGGAACTAAACGGTGACAAGTTACAAGCCGCGCGCCTTCTCGGCATCGGCAAAACAACTCTGTATCGCAAGCTAAAGGACTACGCCGCCCAGACCTAAAAGACAGTTCTCTGTTCTCAGTTCCCAGTTCTCAGGTTGGCAAAGGTGGTCTTGCTGAGAACCAAGAACTGAGAACTGGGAACTGAGAGCTGCTTTTCCGTTCTGTAATGGGAACAGCGCATCGGCGTCGCAGTCTAACCCACGTCTTTTCAATGTCAGCGGTAGTGGTGCCTGGCGTGCAATGCAAAGAGCATGATTCTACTCATAACCCCTTCAGCACGCGGCCAAGAGTGCGCAGCCACTGTAAAAGACGCCACCGGCGAGGAAACCCACTGGGCGGCGGATCTGCCGCAAGCAGTGGCCCGGCTGCGCGAACAACCTTACTCAGCGGTGGTCCTCGATCAATTCCTTTTAGAGAATGAGCCAAGCGAAAGCGACCAGGTGCTCGAGCATCTGGGCACAGCCTTCCCCGTCTACCTTAATTTCGCCGTCAGTGGTATGGAGCGGCTGTTGCGCGAAGTGCGCTCCGCATTGCATCGCCGCAAGCGTGAGGAAACCCAGGCCCGCCGCTCGGTCGAGCAACAGATTCGCAGCGAAATGTGCGAATCGCTCACTGCCATGCTGCTTTCCTGCGAACTGGCTATGGCCGTACCCCAGGTCCCCGGCCCCGCCGCGGAAAAAATCCGTCTTATCGATAATCTTGCCCGTGACATGAGGCTAAGGCTGGGCGCGAACTGATTCGCGTTCCCCGGATGCCCAGCCCTGGCCTGCAGCAAGCACGACCCAGGCGCCGTCGGTATGCAAGACCTTGCACCTGCCGGGTCCCAAAGAATTTTCCCCGAACCTCACCCCCTTCGCACTAGAATAAGCGAGCGCGCCACGCCAGACCCCGCATCCACTGCGGGCTCACGCTCCGGAGGCACTGTGCACGTTTTGGTCACAGCCGATACCATGTCCGGCTCCTGGACCTATACCCGCGAGCTGGTTACAGGACTGGTCACGCGCGGCGTCCGAGTCACGCTGGTTAGCTTTGGCGAAATTCCGCTTCCCGAGCAGACCGCGTGGATGGAACTCCTCCACGGCCTCGAATATCGACCCACGGCTTTCCGCCTCGAGTGGATGGACGAAGCGCCGCAAGACCTGCACGAATCCTCGGAGTTCCTTGTCAGTGTGGTGCGCGAGGTTCGGCCGGACATGCTTCACCTCCACCAGTTCTGTCACGGCAATATACCGGTCGACATCCCACGCGTGGTGATGGCCCACGGCGACCTCATCAGTTGGAACGAAGCAGTGCAGGGTTGCACTCCGCGCCCCACGCGTACGCTGAATTGGTATCGCGATACCGTCGTCCGCGGCATCGCCGCCGCCGATGCGGTAGTCGCTCCCTCGGCCTGGATGCTCGAGACTCTTCGTGCCACCTATACAATGCCGCGCCGCGAGGCAGTCATTTATCCCGGACGCAATCCCATCTTCTTCAATCCCTACGTCAGCAAGGACGACTCCGTGCTCTCGGTCGGTCGCTTGCTCGACGCCGGCAAGCAAGTGCACCTGCTCACCCAACACGCGCAGCCGTTCTCCGTCTGCATCGTGGGCGCAGAGCAAACCGTGCCCGTGCCGCGCATTCCCATCCGCGCCGACGTGAAAGTTTCGACCGACCAGAGTTCCGTTGCCGTTCGCGGCCCGCAAACCGAGGCTCAGCTGCGCGCGCTCTACAGCCGCGCCGCCGTCTACGCCGCTACGGCGCGCTATGAACCGCTCGGCATTGCGCCGCTTGAAGCCGCGTTCTCTCGCTGCGCCATCGTGGCCAACGATATCCCCAGCTTCCGCGAAGTCTGGGGCGATGCCGCACTCTACTTCCGCACTAATGACGCCGGCAGTCTGGCGGAAACCCTCCGCCAGCTCGACGCCGACCGTTCCCTTCGCCAGTCCTATGCCGACCGCGCCTACACCCGCGCCCGCGAGCGCTTCACCACCAAGCGCATGATTGACGATTACCTGGAACTCTACCGCAGCCTGATCTCAGCCAACAGCCTGGCCGCCTAAGATCTAAAATCATGACTTGATGTTTTGAAAGGTAGGAGAAGATCAATGTCGCAAAGCTCCCACAATCGACTCGCAGAACTCCATAACCTTGCGGCCCACGCCCACACCGCCGCTGCCGTTGCTCACGGCAAGGGAGATCATCTGACCGCTCACGAACTCAGCAGACAGGCCCACGAACACTCCATGAACGCTTTGAAACTCGCCGAAGAGCTTGCCAGAGCGGCGAGAAGTTCCAGCAAAACCTAAAGCGCAGCAATTTGTTTACCTGGATCTGGCGTCGCCGCAATGACTCATCAAGAGACGTTACGAACTGGGAAGGGCACGACTTCAGTCGTGCCGCAAACGCTCTTGACGCATCGTGCCTTCAGGCGCTGAGGGCATTACTGACGGACGCCAAAGAAATCTATTGCCACCGTCTTATACTATGTGGTATATAGTGTTTGACATACACTATATGTCGCATAGCATGGATAACCAGAGTGACGACCGCTTCGAAAACCTCCGGCAGGAGCTCCGCCGCGGCAGCCTTCCTTTGGCGGTGCTGGCGGCTTTGCGCACCGAACGCTACGGCTACACGCTGCGAAAGACGCTCGCCGATCACGGCATGGCCATCGACGAAGGCACGCTCTACCCGTTGCTGCGCCGCCTGGAAACCCAGGGCTTGCTGGTCAGCCAGTGGAGGGAAGAAGACAAGCGCAACAAGCGTTTCTACCGCCTTTCACCCGACGGCAAATTGATCCTCAAACAATTGTTGATCGAGTGGAAAAGCATTCACGAATCTTTGGAAGACATTTTCTAAGCGCATCAAGGAGCAAAGTCATGGCACTCGTCGATCGTTACTTGCACGCCGTTAAATTCTGGTTGCCCGGCAATCAGAAGGACGACATCATCGCGGAACTTTCCGAAGATCTTCGCTCGCAGATCGAGGAAAAAGAAACCGAACTCGGCCATAAACTCACCGACCCCGAAGTCGAACCCATCCTCAAACGCTGCGGATCTCCCATGGCCGTGGCCGGGCGCTATCTGCCACAGCAGTCCTTGATCGGCCCGGCGCTTTTTCCCATCTACAGCGTCATCATCCGGTCGCTGGTCCTCTATTTTCTGCTCCCATGGATGCTGGTCTGGATGGGCATCGCCATCTTTTCCCCTGACTTTCGCGCCGACCACCCCGGTGCCGCGCTGTTCGCATCGCTCGAGCCCTGGTGGCTCGCCTGTACCTACTCGTTATTCTTCAATACCTTGATCTTCGCCCTTTTGGACCGATCTCAGGCGCGGCTGCATCTGCTGAACGACTGGAACCCGCGCGCGCTTCCGGCCGTGCGCGATCGCAACGTAATCTCTCGCGGTGGCACCATCTTCGAGCTGACAGTCGTCGTCGCAACCTTGGCCACCTGGATTCAGCTCGATGCCTTCCATCGCGTGTTTCACATCTTTGGAACTACCATCACGCTGTCACCCCGCTGGCCGTATTTCTTCTGGGCACTGGTGGTGGTCACCGTGGCGGGCGTCGTTGTCTCCTGTATGAATCTTTCGAATCCTCGCTGGACGCGCCTCAGCGCCAGCCTCCGCCTCGGCCTCGATTGCTATTCCTTCGGATTGGTTTACTTGCTGTGCCGGACCAATCTGCTGCAAGGGTTCAGCGCTAGCGGTGTTTCTTTCCCCGATGCCGCCAATTTCGTCAGATCCTTCAATCGGTGGACGGCAAACTCAGCCATCTGGGTCCTGATAGTCGGCGCCATAGTCGTTTTCTTCGACGTCCGTCGCATCCTCCGCGTCGGCCCGGCAGCATGATTTCTGGCAGGGCCGAGCGAGTTGGAGCGACCCCTGTCCTGTTCAAAACAGCTGCGCCCCCGCGACATCCGCCCCTGCTTGGTGGTATCTTTCTAGGCTTACTAGAAACCCGTAAGGTTGGAGGAATCGAAGTCATGGCTCAGGTAAAGATCACAGTCCGTCCCAACGGCCCCTACCGCGTAGAGGCGCCCGAGGGTTCAATCGAACTCGTCGATGTCAACGGAAACGAGTTCGATCTCACTGGCAAGCCCGCCTTTTCTCTCTGCCGCTGTGGCGGCTCGGTGAACAAGCCTTTTTGCGACGGCACCCACAGCCGCATCGGATTCCAGGGAGCTGAACTGGCCGTCAAGAAGTCTGAAGGCTAGTCCGCGCACGTGCCGATACTAGAACCTCTGAGCGATCGAAGCGACGGCGAACTGGGAATGAAGAGCGCCATTGCGCGCCGTGCTTCCTGAACAGAGTGCCGTAACCGTAGGCGCTTCCTTGAGGCCCCGGCATCTGCTCGCCGCTGTCGATACAGATCCCGGGAAGGCGGCCAGACGCCGTATGAGCGGGCGCGGAAAACTCTTGGACGAATTGCGATCGCTAATTGCGATGCGGGAGCCGCCGCTTACACAGATGAGGCGATTAATCAGGCTTCGAGGGCGGTGGGGAGTTGAAGAGCTAGATGCTCGTATGTCTATGTGCATCGATGGAAAGAGCGGCGGGGCTAAGGTCGCGGCGCAAATAGGGATGCTTCGACTGTGTAGGATCGTCCCTTAGACGACCCTACCTCGCTCAGCATGACAGCGTAGACGGACGGAGCGGTACTCGTTCTTCAGGAACGTTAGCAGAGCGCTCGTAATTCACGCGTCCCAGGCGCAAGGGGGCGCCGTAATGATGGGCCGTGGCGATTGCGCCTCCGGCTAATGCGAGGATCACGACTAGAAAGACCGCTACGCGACGCGGGGCTTGGTCTTTCTGCGGGGCGATGAGGGCGATTAGTGCGCCGACGATGAGCCCGGTGATCAGGCCGCCGATGTGGGCAGTGTTGTCGACGCCGGGAAGTACGAATCCGAAGATCAGGTTGTAGACCACAAACGCGCCAAGGCTGCGCAGCGTGCCTGAAAGGGCGGCGCGCGGAACCGAGAATTCTCCTAACTTAAGGGCTGTGATGAGCGCGCCGGCGAGCCCGAAGATTGCTCCCGAGGCGCCGACGCTGGGGACGAAGGGGTGCCAGGCTGCGCTGGCAAGACTGGCTCCCAGGCCGCAGATGAGATAGACGGCGGCGTAGGTCCAGCGTCCGTAGAGCGATTCGCAGAGTTGGCCCAGATTCCACAGGCACCACATGTTGAAGGCAATGTGGATGATGCCGCCATGAACGAATACGTTGGTCAGTAGCCGCCACCATTCTCCGGAGAACGTAAGCGCGCCTACATTCGCGCCCCACACTATAAGTTCGCGCACCGGAAAGTCCATGATGGTAGAACTTGAGAGCGCCATGCCCAGGAAAACAGCGGCATTGATGCCGAAAATCACTTGCGTCAGGCCGATGGTTGATTCATTGCGGCGGACCCAGGGCGTGGGCATAACGGTTTGCGGCGCGTCGTCGGGGACTTCGCCGCGCTGGTAGGCTTCGTGCTGGCGACACCACTGGCAGATTTTCTTGCCGAAGGAGAAACCGGAGAGCTGACGGCCGCATCGAACGCAGTTTGCCATGGGCTGTTAAAAGAGTATCAGCAGTTTGGTATGTGGGGCGAGGGGGATGCGGCTACAAGGCACAGTTTGTCCAGCAAAAGGGGTGCCGTCCCTTGCGGACTCAGCTATGTCCCGCCCGCCTTCCCCACACTTACGTGCGGGGTAATGAATGCCGTCGCTTCTCGACTCCTGTCAGTGAATTGTTTTCGTCTTTCTCGACATGTAATCCATCAGCAGGTATTGGCCCAGGGTGTAGGGAGTGGTGAAATAGGCTTTGCCGCGGCACATCTCGGTTACTTTCTGGACGAATTGCACCAAACCATAGTCTGATGCGAGCATGAAGGTGTTGATCAGGACTCCGGCGCGCTTGCACTTGGAGACTTCTTCGAGCGTCTGGCTTACTACCAGCGGGTCGAGGCCAAAGGCGTTCTTGTAGATGCGTCCGTCTTCGAGGGTTAGGGCGGAGGGTTTGCCGTCGGTGATCATGACGATCTGCTTCATGTCTTTTCTCTGGCGCTGTAGGATTCTTTGCGCCAGGCGCAGGCCTTCGCGCGTGTTGGTGTAGTAGGGGCCGACCTTGACGCGGGCTAGCTGCGAGAGTGGAACTTCTTCGGCGGAGTCGTGGAAGAGGACTAGCGAAAGCGAGTCGCCGGGATACTGCGTGCGGATCAGGTGGGAGAGCGCCATGGCGACTTTTTTCGCAGGAGTGAAGCGGTCTTCGCTGTAGAGAATCATCGAGTGTGAGCAGTCGAGCATTAAGACCGTCGCGCAGGAGGATTGGTATTCGCACTGGTGGACTTGCAGGTCCGAGTATTCAATGTTTAGCGGCAGAGCAAGGCCTTCGCGCTGGATCGCGCTTGAAAGCGTGGCGGTGATGTCGAGGTTGAGCGTGTCGCCGAATTCGTAGGTGCGGGAGGCGCCGCTGGCTTCGATTCCGGTGGCGAGGTCGCGGGTGTCGTGGCGTCCGAAGCTGGATTTACCGAGCGAGCCAAGCAGGTTGCGCAGGGACTTGAAGCCGAGGAAGTCGAGGCTCTTGTCGGTAATTTCAAATTTGGCTTGCGGAGCGTTTTCACCTACTTGTCCGCCTACGCCGGAGGGACGCGACGGGTCGGGCGGTTGGTCGATTGAGATGTAGTCTTCCTGCTGCATGCGTTCGATTAATTTTTCGATGAGTTCGTCGAGTTCGCCGTCCGCCGCCATTTGCTCGAGGCGTTCGCGCATGTCTTCGTCGAACTGATCGCCTTCCATCAGGGCTTGCTCGATGGCGCGGCGAAGGTCGTCGAGAGATTGCTCGCCCTCGGGCATCTCGTACCACATGTCGCTCTGGAAGCCGCTCTGCAGCAGGTAGTCGGAGAGCGCGCTGAGCAGGTCTTCCAGGCTCATTTCACCGGCGGGGTCGGGGACGTATTTGGAGTAGCGGATGCGTTTCATAAGCAGTGGCCAGTGGTCAGTGATCAGTAAAACCTGACGCCTAATGGCTTTGACTGGCCACTGGCCACTGACCACTTAATTAAACTGCCTTCTCTGCCGATACGGCGGTTCTTCCTTCTCGAAACTTTTTTCGCGCTGTGGCTCGGGCTTTTTCTCTCCGGCTTTGAAGACTCGTTCTTCGTTGCGGCCGATGCGCTTGTGGGCGTGCAGGCCTTCGAGGATGAATTCGGCGGCGGAGACCTGTTGCTCCGGACTTTCCTTCTGCGAGACTCCTAGCGGGCCTAGCTTGTCGATCAGGCCCTGAATTTCTTTCAGGTTTTCTAGCGCTTCCAACGCGGCAATGGAATCGGAGAGGTGAATCTCGCCGCCTAAATCAAACCACTGCACGATCTGCTGCACGTTAGCGCCGGTGAAGTACTCATCGTACGTTTTCGCGATGGCAGCGCGGATCAGTTCGCGGGAGACGTGGTCGGCTCCTTTCATTTCGCCCTCGTATTCGAGTTCCAGTTTTCCGGTGATGGCGGGTAGGGCGGCGTAGACGTCGCTGACGCGTGGCACCACGAGTTTTTCGTCATTGCGCAGCGCGCGGCGCTCGGCGTTGGAGATTACGTTCTCCATTGCGGAGATCGGCAGGCGTTGGCTTACGCCGCTACGCTTGTCGATTTTCTTGTCTTCGCGGGCAGCAAAGGCGATGCGCTCGATTACTTCCTGAATGTAGGTGGGTAGATGCATGGGATGGCCGTTGCGGCTGGTCCAGGCTTCCTGCGCGGTGATGGCGATGCCTTCATCGACCGTCGCCGGGTAGTGCGTGCGAATCTCGGAGCCGATGCGGTCTTTGAGCGGGGTGATGATTTTGCCGCGAGCGGTATAGTCCTCGGGATTGGCGCTGAAGACGATGGCCACGTCGAGCGGGAGGCGGATGGGATAGCCCTTAATCTGCACGTCGCCTTCCTGCATAATGTTGAACAGGCCGACCTGAATTTTCCCGGCGAGGTCGGGAAGTTCGTTGATGGCGAAGATGCCGCGATTGGCGCGGGGAAGCAGGCCGTAGTGAACGGTGAACTCGCTCGACAGTTCGTGGCCGCCGCGGGCGGCTTTGATGGGGTCGATGTCGCCGATCAGGTCGGCGATGGTTACATCGGGCGTGGCGAGTTTTTCCACGTAGCGGTCGTCGGGAGTTAGATAAGAAATGAGAGCGGCATCGCCGAGCCGCGCGACTTCTTCGCGGCAGCGGCGGCAGATGGGAGCGTAGGGATTGTCACGAATCTCGCATCCCGTGAGGTAAGGCATGTGAGGATCGAGCAGCGTGGTAAGAGCCCGCAGGATGCGGCTTTTGGCCTGGCCGCGCAGGCCGAGCAGAATGAAATTGTGGCGCGAGAGGACGGCATTCACGATTTGGGGCACGACGGTGTCGTCGTAGCCGACGATGCCAGGGAAGATGCCGGAATCGTCGTGGTGACGCAGGCGGGCGATGAGGTTGTCGCGGAGTTCGTCCTTCACGCGGCGGGTGCGCAGGCGTTCTTCAGAAAAGGTGCTGCGGCGCAATTCGCCCAGTGTGCGCGGAAGAAGCATGAGGGAACCCCCGAATACTTGTATGGATTATACGCGGCTTGCGGGCTTGCGGGCTTCGGGCTTTGGTCGCTGAAGCGGAAAATCAAAATCTTCCCACAGAGGGCACGGAGGTTCACAGGGTAGGCCCCGTCTCAGTGGACGTGGCCGTTGCCGCCGGCCTTTTCACGGGCGTTGGCGGCCCGGCGGAGGTTGGGGATGATGGTTTCGAGGTAGCTGATGAGCAAGGTCAGGCGTTCCGGTTCGGAGCGCAGGGAGAGCAACTTCTGTTTGAAATCCAAATCGAGCGGCACAGAACCGGCGAGATGAAAAGAAAGCAACGAGGGGTCGGCTGCGGGGAGATCCTGTTTGGCGCCGGCTATGGCGAGGAGTTCGGAGTGCAACTGAACCGCTCGGGCGGCGTCAGCCTGTGGCGGGGTTCCGGGCTCGTCGTCGATCATTAGAATCTCGGCTTGGAGAAACGACCGTTCCTGGTTGACGCGCAGAAGTTCGAAACGCTGGCGGCCTTCGGTGACCAGGTCGAGCCGGCCGTCGGGATACTCTTTCACCACGGTGATGATTTCGGCGGTGCATCCTATCTCGGCTAAACCTTGTTCGACAGCGCGCACTACGCCAAAGGTGCGACGCTGGGCGAGACACTCGCCGATCATTTCTTTGTAGCGCGGCTCAAAGATGTGCAAGGGGAGGGCGGTGCCGGGGAACAAGACGACGTCGAGCGGGAACAGGGGTAGAAGGGTTTCCAAGGCGTCTCCGCGGTGAGCGAGGGGATCAGCGCGCCGTCCTGATTGTACGCCAGCGCTTGACTTCACCAGATGCAGAGGAATAAAAGCGCGCTATGGAACTTTCGGGGAAAGTTGTGGTGGTGACCGGTGCTTCGATGGGGATCGGGGAAGCGATTGCTAAGATTTTTGCCGATCGCGGGGCGAGCGTGGTGATGCTGTCGCGCGACGTGGGCCGGGTAGAAGCGGCGCGAGGGCGAGTGGGGCATGGCGAGCGGATTCTGGCCATGGCTTGCGACGTCCGGCACCGGGAAGACGTTGACCGCGTGATCGGGCTGACGCTGCATCACTTCAAGAGGATCGACGTTTGGGTGAACAATGCCGGGCATGGGCTGCTGGATTCGGTGGCGCAGATGGATATGGCGGCATGCCGGGAAATGTTCGACACGAATTTGTTTGGAGCGGTCGGGGCGATGCAGGCCGTGATTCCGGTGATGCGGCAGCAGGGCGGGGGGACGATCATCAATATTTCGAGCGTGGCGGGGCATATTCCAATCCCGTTTCATGCGGCTTACAGCGCGACCAAGTTCGCGCTCAATGCGATGGGCAAGGCGGCGGGGGTAGAGTTGAAGAAGGACGGGATTCATGTGCTGACAGTTTGTCCGGGCTATGTGCGGACCGCGTTTGGAGAGAATGCGATTCGCGGGAACGAGTTGAAGCAAGTCCGTCCGGGATCGGTGAAGGGGATTACCGCCGAGCGGGTGGCTCAGGCTACGCTGCAGGGATATTTGAAGCAAAAGCGGGAAGTGGTTGTGCCGTGGACGATGTATGTGCCACAGAAGGTTTATCAGCTGTTTCCGGCAGTGGTGGAATGGTTTATGGGGCGGATGACGGAGTGACAATCGGCGGTCATCCCAGCTCCGCCAGCATCGCTTCCATCTCGCCCTGGGCGTGAAGGTTGCCGGTGCGCCGGGCGGAGGCTATGCCGTCGGTGAGCATGGCTTTGGCTTCGGCAATTCTGTCGGCCCGGGCTAGCGTTTGTGCGGCCATGAAATAGCCGGGAGTATAGTCGGGACTGGATTTGAGCAGGATGGAGAATTCGGCGAGCGAGCGGTCGAGGTCGCCCTGCTTGGAGTATTCCATTGCCAGGCCGTAACGGGCGAAAGTGTCGTTCGGATTCTGCGTGAGGACTTCGTTGAGTGCGGCGATGCGGTCCATAAGACAGTGGTCGGTGGTCAGTGGCCAGCTTAGACGAGGTTACTACAGACAGCCTCTTCGCTTCGAGATTGCATAGCGCCTTGTATTGGCCTGCATATCTTGAGGTGAGTAGAATGAGCAGTCCTTTCCATTTTAAGCGCTGCGGGAGGGTGTTGGTGTCTTGTCCGTTTTTTATGCCGGTGGAGAAGGTGGCGAACGGGAGTTGGCTGCACCCCGAGCGGCTTCCGCTAGGATGCGGGTGGAGCGGCCACTGCACGGCGCCGGGACATGAGGGCGAGACTCCGTCGCAGCACGAATTGCACGAGTTCTGCAATCTTGGGTATGCGGAGGGCTGTGGGCGGTTACCTCGAGAGCGAGCGTGGGATTCTGTGCGGTTTGCGGTTAAACGTGCGGGCAATGATTCGGAGAATGGGACTGGCCGGCGCATCCAAATTCGCTATGTATGCGAGCGCGCGCATCGTCCGATGGACCATGGGACGTTAGAGTTTGATGCCTTCGAGACGCGGTGGGTAGAGCCGCATTCCGACAGCCGCCTGCAGCGAATGGTGGAGTGTTTTCTCGAATCGTATATGGAGAGGAAAAAAAGGCAGGAAGTAACACGGGCGGCCAGTTAGAGCTGACTCACACCAGGAGTGCCACCCACCGAAAGGGGAAGACGAACTATGAGCGAAGCGAATTTGACGCCGCGGTCTGTCAGGGACTCGCAATCGGAGATGACGGAAATTGTTCTGCCCAATGATGCCAACCCCCTGGGTGCGCTGCTCGGAGGCCGGTTGATGCATTGGATCGACCTGGCGGGCGCGATGGCGTGTCACCGCCACTCGCGGAGTTATGTGGTCACGGCTTCCGTCGATCACATTGATTTCCTGGTGCCGGTGAAGATTGGGGACCTGGCGATTTTGAGATCGTCAGTGAACCGCGTGTTTCATTCCTCCATGGAAGTGGGCGTGAAGGTTTGGGTGGAGAATTACATTGCGGACACGGCGCAGCATGTGGCATCGGCCTACCTCACATTTGTGGCCATCGATGGCAAGGGGAACCACTTGAAGGTCGCGCCTGTGGTGCCCGACACGGACGAGCAACGTCGTCGCTATGACGACGCGGGGCGGCGGCGCGAGATTCGCCGGGCGGAGTTGGAGCGGCGAAGGAAGGCGAAACGGTAATCCGCAAACGGATGTGATCGACGTCACATCCCGCCCTCCACGGATAAAGTTAGCCTACACAGTGCGCCCAGGGGAATGTTCATGGATAGTGCGCTTCTGGTTCATCGCATTCACTTCGCGTTCACGATTACCTTCCACTATCTCTTTCCGCAACTCACGATGGGACTGGCACCGCTGATTGTGGTGCTCAAGACGCTCGGCCTTCTCCGCAATGACGAGACTTATCATCAGGCGGCGCGCTTTTGGGCGCGGATTTTCGGTATCAACTTCGTGCTGGGGGTGGTGACTGGAATTCCGATGGAATTTCAGTTTGGCACGAACTGGTCGCACTTTTCGCGCTTTGCCGGAGGCGTGATCGGGCAGACGCTGGCCATGGAGGGCGTATTTGCTTTCTTCCTGGAGTCAGCGTTTCTCGGATTGTTTCTTTACGGAGAGAAGCGGCTTGGCCCGCGTGCGCACTGGTGGTCGGCGGTTGCCGTATTTTTGGGATCGTGGCTTTCGGCGTTCTTCATCATCGCCACGGATGCGTGGATGCAGCATCCCGTGGGCTTCGTCGGGGCCAAGGATGGATCGGTGCAACTGGGCAGCTTTTGGGAACTGGTGCTCAATCCTTGGGCAGGGTGGCAGTATGCGCACAACATGAGCGGGGCCGTGATTACGGGCGCGTTTGTAATGGCGTCGGTGGGCGCGTTCTACCTGCTCTGGGGGAGGTTTGAAGCCCACGGCCGGATTTTCTTGCGCGTGGGAGTGGTCGCCGGATTGATTTTCAGTGTTTTGCAGCTGTTTCCTACCGGCGACGGCCAGGGACGGATGGTTGCCGTGCATCAACCGGTGACGCTGGCCGCCATGGAAGCGCTGTTCGTGAGCCAAACGGGAGCGCCGCTAGTGATCCTCGGGCAGCCGGATGTGGGTCAGCGCAAGATCGATAATCCGATTGAGGTTCCGAACGCGCTCAGCTTTCTGACTTACCGTGCGTGGAAGGCCGATGTGCAGGGGCTGGACGCATTCCCGGCGGACATGTGGCCGGAGAACATCGCGCTTCTGTACTACAGCTACCACATTATGGTTGGGCTGGGGACCATCTTCATCGCAATGATGGTGGTCGCGGCGTTTCTGTTGTGGCGTGGAAAGTTATTCTCTGCGCGATGGATACTGTGGGTTCTGATGCTGGCCTTGCCCTTCCCTTACATCGCCAACACCGCGGGCTGGATGACGGCGGAACTGGGGCGGCAGCCCTGGCTGGTCTACGGTTTGATGCGCACGGTGGACGGATATTCGAAGATGGTGTCGGCGGGGAATGTGATGTTCACGCTGCTGGGATTTCTTGGGATGTACACGGTGCTGGGAATCTTGTTCTTGTTTCTGGTGCGCCGTGAGATCGAGCGTGGGCCGGTGGCCGAGGGGAGTTCGGGGCACTAGAGCGTATTGCCTTGCGAGGAGCGCGATGGAAACCCTATGGTTCATGATCGTGACCGTCATGGTAGCGGCTTACGTGGTGCTGGACGGGTTCGATCTCGGCGCCGGTGCGATTTACCTGGCCGTGACCCGGACGAACGACGAGCGGCGAAAGATTTTGCGCGCCATCGGCCCAGTGTGGGATGGCAATGAAGTCTGGCTGGTTGCGGCGGGTGGGACGCTTTACTTTGCTTTTCCGTTGCTCTACGCCTCCAGCTTCAGCGGATTCTATCTGCCGCTGATGATGGTGCTGTGGCTGCTGATGCTGCGCGGCATTGGCATTGAGCTGCGCGCGCATATGGAGAATCCGGTCTGGGTCGGCTTCTTCGATTTGATCTTCTGCGTTTCGAGCGTGCTGCTGGCGATTTTTTTCGGCGCGGCTCTGGGGAACGTGGTGCGCGGCGTGCCTTTGGGAGTTGACGGCTATTTCTTCGAGCCGCTGTGGACGAATTTCAGGGTGGGCGCGAATACCGGGATCCTCGATTGGTACACCGTGCTGACCGGGGTCATCGCGCTGGTGACGCTGACGGCGCATGGGTCTTTGTATGTCGCGGTCAAAACGGACGGCGACTTGAATCAGCGGACCCGCGGCATCGCACTGCGGGCGTGGCCCGTGCAGGTTCTGTTGACGATCGTCGGCCTGGTGGCGACCTGCTACGTACAGCCGACCGTGCTCGACAACTACAAGCACCATGCCGCCGGGTTTCTGATTCCCGTGGTCGTGTTTGGCAGTCTTGGCGTGATGATCTATGCCATTCGCAAAGGGCAGGACAAACTTGCTTTCGTTGGCTCAGCTCTTTACATCGTGGGAATGCTGGTGGGGGCGGCGTTCGCGCTGTATCCCGTGGTGCTGCCGGCTAGCACGGATCCTGCTCACAGAAGCCTGACCATTTACAACACTGCCGCGGGACGGCACGGGCTCACCGTCGGCTTGACGTGGTGGGTTCTGGGGATGGTTCTAGCTCTGGGATACTTCACTCTGCTGTTTCGCATGTTTCGCGGGAAGGTGCGGCTGGAGGGGGAAGGTTACTGAGCTTTTCCGAGCGCCTGAGGCTTCTCTGACTGTCGCCGGACTGCCTCCAATCTCTGACAGCCGAGGCAGCTGTCTCTACATGAGAAACGATTCAGCCCTGTATAATCTTAAGTGTTTGATCCATCCTGATTGATTCTTGGAGTGTGATCCTTTGAGTGCACATATGCCGTCTCATCCCGGGCAGGGCGTGCCGGGGCCGCAACCGTTGCCAGGAGTCGATGCCATCATTGCCGTGGGTTCGGGCAAGGGAGGCGTGGGCAAGACCACGCTGTCGGTGAACCTGGCGGTCGCGCTGGCGAAGATGGGACACAAGGTTGGCCTGCTTGACGCCGATGTTTACGGGCCGAACGTCCCGCTGATGCTGGGCGTGAGCGGGCAGCCGAAGACGGTTGGGGAAAACCGCATTCAGCCGCTGGAGGCGTTTGGCTTGAAGGTGATTTCCGTCGGATTTCTTAATCCCGGGGACAAGCCCATCATCTGGCGCGGTCCCATGTTGCACCAGATCGTGAAGCAGTTTCTCGGGCTGGTGGAGTGGGGACATCTGGATTACATGGTCGTCGACCTGCCGCCGGGGACGGGCGATATCGCGTTGTCGCTGGTGCAGTCGGTACCGCTGACGGGCGCGGTGGTAGTTTCGACTCCGTCTGACGTTTCGTTGCAAGATGCGCGCAAAGCCATCGAGATGTTCCGGCAGATGAAGGTCGACCTGGTGGGTGTGGTCGAGAACATGAGCTTTTTTACGTGTCCGCACTGCAACCACGAGATCGATATCTTCTCACGCGGTGGGGCGGAGAAGATGGCGGCGCATTTCAGCGTGCCATTTCTCGGGAGCATCGAGCTTGATCCTGAAGTGCGCAAGTCCGGGGACGGTGGGAAGCCGATTGTGCTCGAAGGCGAAAATTCACCACATGCCAAGTCGATCTTCGCATTTGCTCGGAATGTGATTGCGCGCGTGGGAGAGATTAAGGCAGGCGAGTCGGCCAGTGTGATTCAGATTCAGTAAGGAAACCTTAACCACAGAGGAGCACAGGCTAGCACTCTGCGACCCTTCTTTATCTTGTCTGTCGCTTCCGGAACCGCGACAGTCGCCAACCTGCATCCGGTTCGTCATCTTTCAGGATCAACCACGCCATCAGCTCTCCCAGCGCCGGTCCATGTTTGAATCCGTGTCCCGATCCGCCGCCCATCAGCCAAACGTTACCCATCCGGGGATGGCGATCCACAATGAAATTACTGTCTGCAGTCTGCTCGTATTGGCAGACGCGGGTTTCGACGAGCGGAGCATCTTTCATCGCGGGAAAGCGGAAGGCAATGTATTCGCGAACCCGCTTCAGTGTTGCTTGACTGAACACTCTCTCGCCAGAGGTTGGATCGAACGGGCCGCCGCGCGTATCATCTGCCACCTTGAATCCGCGGCGGTCGTTGCCTGGAATGCCGTAGAAAAAACGCTTGCCGTGGTCGCCCCACACTGGAAGAAGCTCGTCCGTGAAGCGGAAGTCTCCGGCGGGCGTACCGAAGAAGAAAATGTCCTGCTTGGTAGGACAAATTACGCTGCCTAACGTTTCTGGAAACAGCTTACCCAGCCACGGGCCGCAAGCGAAGACGTAGTAATCGGAGCGGAGGCGCGAGCCATCCGAGAGCGCCAAGCTAGGAAGATGCCCGCCTTCCAGTCCGTCGGGTGAGACCGCGAGCTGCCGATAGATGCCCCCTTCGGAGACGAATGCGTCGACCACCGCCTGGCAGCTGGCACGGGCGTCGAGGTATCCGCATTCAGGTTCAAAGATTCCCCAATGGACATCCTCGAAGTTGATCTGCGGCCAGCGCTTCTTCATCTCCGGTGTGGAGAGTTTCTGAAACTTCATGTGGGCCTGGCGAAGCACTTCGAGCGAGCGCCGTTCGTAAGCATCGTCGCGGCTGCTCACCATCCAAACAACGCCTGTGCGATGAAGAAACTGCCTCTTCCATCGGCGTTCATATTTTGCCCACAGCTTGAGGGCGCGTGCGGCGGTCTCAGTGTAGGGTTGGTCCGGACCATAGGTGCCGCGCATGATGCGGGTTTCGCCGCCCGAAGAGGCGCGCGAGTTGCCCGGGCCCCAGGCGTCGAGCAAGGTGACGCGAGCTCCGCGCTCAAGAAGATGCAGGGCAGTCCAGCCGCCGAAGGCGCCGGCTCCGACGACTGCGACATGTGGTTTGGATTTCATCGCAAATGATTTTGCCACCTGCGAGTTGAGGATACCGGGGGATGGCGTATCAGGGGAAGATGGAGTAGAGGTTCGGCGGTGGAGCCGGTCCCTGCGGTCCTTGACAGGAAGGTGGAGCATTCCTAGAATCCAAGCAGGACGCGGCATTTGCGTCCTAAGGTAAGTTTCTGCATCTAAAATACTTAGCTGGAGATTGTGATCTGGCCGCAAGCCTGGCTGATCCCTTTACAGAACATGCCATCTGATCCCAATATCGGCAAGCGCGAACGCGAAGTTCTGACGGCGATCGTGGAGACTTTTATTTCCACGGGCGAGCCCGTCGGTTCGCGCACGCTGGCGCGGTCGAACCGTGAGGGGTTGAGTCCGGCATCGATTCGCAATGTGATGGCGGACCTCTCAGACGCGGGCTTTCTGGAGCAGACCCACGCCTCGTCCGGACGCGTACCGACCACTGACGCTTACCGCTACTACGTCGAGCAGATTACGGGAACGGCGCGGCTGGCGCCGCAGGAAGAAAGCCTGATTTCTGACTCGCTGGCCGGCATTACCGATGTGCCGGAATTCATGGAGCGCACCTCGCATGTGTTGTCGCTGATTTCGCGGAACGTAGGGGTGACCGTGGCCACGACCGGGGCCAAGAATGCGCTGGAGCATGTTTACTTCTCGCGCCTGGGCGAGCAGAAAGTGCTCGCTGTGCTGGTAACGCGTTCCGGCTTGGTGCGCGACCGTGTGTTGCGGCTCGATCTGCCGCAGGCCGAGCTGGATCTTGCGGCGCGCTATATCAACGAGAATTTTCGTGGCTGGACGATGGAGTCGATGCGCTCAGAGTTGGGCCGGAGGATTGAGCAGGAACGTAGTGAATACGACCGCCTGATGAACTCCATCGAGCAACTCTACAAGCAAGGCGCGCTCGCCGCCGAACCCGGCGCGCAGGTGGTGTTCGTGGAAGGCGCGGCCAACCTGGTTACGGGGCAAGAAGACCGCAAGCGTCTGCAGGAGATGCTGAAGACTCTCGAGGAGAAGGAAAAAGTCGCGAACCTCCTTGGGGCTTACCTCGACGTGAAGCAGGAAGCGGTAAGGGTGGTGATCGGGCTGGATGATGCTTTGCCTTCCATGCAGAACTTCGTGTTGATCGGAGCGCCGGCGCGGTCGGGAACTGATATGTTTGGCTCGCTGGCGGTGATTGGTCCAACGCGCATGGATTATCAGCACACCATGACCGCGGTTTCTTATATCGCGCGGCTCTTTGACAAAATTCTGAATGAATCGGAGTAATCACAGTTGTTTATGGCTAAAGCAAACGGTAGGTCAGAAGTAGAGAAAGCTCCGCTGGACCTGGATCACGAACTGACTGCGGGAGATGGGGATGACAGCGTTGCGGCGGCGAGCGCGGACTCTCCGGCCTCAGAATCGGAATTGCAGAAGCTGAAAGCGGAGCGCGATTCGCTGCTCGACCGGCTGGCGCGCGCGCAAGCGGAGTTTGAAAATGCGCGCCGTCGGGCCGGCAAGGAGCAGCAGGAGTTTCGCGATTACGCCGTCGCAGATGCGATCAAGACCTTGCTGCCGGTGGTGGATAGCCTGGAGCGCGCGCTGCAGGTGAAGTCGGATGCGTCCGAACTGCGTGCCGGAGTGGAACTGATTTACAAGCAGCTGCAGGCGGCGCTGGCCAAGCTTTCGGTGCATCCCATTGCGTCGAAGGGCGAAGAGTTTGATCCGCGATTCCACGAAGCTGTCGAAATGGTGGAAACCACGGAAGCTCCCGATCATCAGGTGGTTGAGGAGTTGCAGCGCGGCTACAAGTTCAAAGACCGGCTACTGCGGCCTGCGATGGTGAAGGTGGCCAGAAATCATGGGAAGTAAGTTCCGATGGGTTGGAGTGTCTTAAGTTTTTTTCATTGAAGAAAGGCGCCTATTCTGGCCACGAACGCAAAACGCGATTATTACGAAGTATTGTCGGTGAGCCGTACGGTGAGCGATCAGGAGCTGAAGAGCGCTTATCGCAAGCTTGCCATGCAGTACCATCCCGATCGGAATCCGAACAATCCGGATGCGGAAGAGCGGTTCAAGGAAGTTACGGAAGCCTATGCAATACTGGCCGACTCCGAGAAGCGGTCGCTCTACGACCGCTACGGCCATGCCGGAGTGGGAAGTGCAGCCAGTTCGGGCGGGGGCTTCGAGGGCACGCCTTTCCAGGACCTGGGCGAAATCTTTGGCGAGTTTTTCGGCTTTGGTGATGTCTTGGGAGGTAGTGGACGCCGCCGCAGCCGGGTGCAGCGCGGCGCGGATTTGCGCGAAGACTTAACCATCGAGTTCGAAGAGGCTGCATTCGGCGTGGAGAAGCACATCCTGGTGCGCCGTCATGAAGCCTGCGAGGATTGCCAGGGCTCCGGAACCGCGCCGGGGAAAGGTCCTACAACCTGCCGTTCGTGCGCCGGTCGCGGTCAGGTGCGGTATCAGCAGGGCTTTTTCAGCATTGCGCGGACTTGCCCTTCCTGCCAGGGAACGGGCAGCGTTATCACCGATCCCTGCCCGAAGTGCAAAGGCGAAGGCCGGCTTCTGCGGCAGCGAGCGGTCGACGCTAAGATTCCGGCGGGAGTGGAAGACGGCACGCGCATCCGGTTCACGGGAGGCGGCGAAGCCGGACCTTTCGGAGGGCCCGCGGGCGATCTATACCTGGTGCTGCATGTGAAGGAGCACCCATTTTTTGTTCGGGAAGGGAATGACCTGCACTGCGTTGTCCCGCTATCGGTGACCCAAGCGGCCATGGGCACGGAGATTCGCGTGCCTGCTCTCGAAGGCGAGCATATGCTCAAGATTCCAGATGGAACCCAGCCCGGCACCACGTTTCGCGTCCGCAACAAGGGAGTGCCCGTGTTGAATGGACACGGCAAGGGCGATCTCTACGTGGAAGTGCGGGTGCAGATTCCGAGCAAGCTGAGCAAACGCCAGAAAGAGCTGCTGCAGGAACTCGAGACGACCGCGAAGGTGGACAATCAGCCGATGATGCGGTCTCTGCTGGGCAAAGTGAAAGACATGTTCGGGTGAAGAGGAGTTCCCAGTTCTCAGTTCTCAGTAGAGTCGCTCAGCCTTCCCGAAGGTCATCCTGCCCAAAAGTTGACAGCCCCGAGCCTCCGGGTTTTGCTTTCCTGAGAACTGAGAACTGAGAACTGAGAACTGACAAATGACCCGCCGTCGTTTTATTGCTGACGAAGTCTCGGGTGATCGCGCTGCCCTGATCGGCGAGCATGCGGATCATCTGGTACGCGTGCTGCGAGCCCGCGTCGGGCAGGATTTCGATATTGCAGCCGGCAGTGTCGTGCGCCGCGGGCGAATTTCCTTTGTAGGCGATGGCCGCCTCGAATTTGAGTTAGGCGAAGAAATCTCCCGATCGAACCAGACGGAGATCACTCTGATTCTCGCGGTCTTCAAGTTTGACCGCATGGAGTGGGCGATCGAGAAGTGCACAGAGCTGGGCGTCGCGCGGATTGTGCCGGTAATCGCACGACGCACAGACCCGCATCTGGCTGCCGCGTCGGTGAAACGCGCGGAGCGATGGCAACGCATCGCCCGGCAAGCGGCGGAACAGTCGCGCCGCGCCGCGCCGCCGGAGATTGCCATGCCGGTCAGGCTGGCAGAGGCGCTGAGCTGGCCGCGAGCCTTGCGGATCGTGCTCGCGGAATCGGAAGAGCAAACCTTGCTGCGGGACGTTGTGAAACCGAAAACAGCCGACGCGGAGATTGTTCTGGCAGTTGGTCCCGAGGGCGGCTGGACCGAAGGCGAACTGCAATCATTTTGCCAATCCGGATGGACTTCCGCCTCGCTCGGCAACACCATTCTGCGCGCCGAGACAGCCGCGATCGCGGCGACGACCGTTGTGGCCTCCGCACTGTACCCAATCTGAGTTCTTCTTGGGTTTCCCGAGCCGCGTTTCCTGCGCTTCTGATCGTGGTGGTATTCTGAGCCGCAATGGCTGTCTCCAAATCGCAATCCTATCCTGCCCAGTTCGTCCCCGACGATCGCCAGCGCGAGGCCATCGAGCACGTTCACGGGGCGATGCTGGTGGTGGCCGGAGCTGGCACCGGGAAAACTTCGGTTTTGATTCATCGAGTCGCCCACCTTGTCGTGCAGGGGCACGCAAAGCCTGAAGAAGTGTTGGCCCTTACCTACACGGTGGCCGCCGCCGGAGAGATGCGCGATCGCGTCCGCACCCTACTGGGCAAGCCGATTCATTCCGCGACCTTCCACGACTACTGCAATGGCCTGCTGATCCGCGCAGGGAAGAAGTTTGGCGTGCTCGACGAAAAGGATCTTTGGATTTATCTGCGCAAGAGAATCCACGAGCTTCATCTCGAGCACTACGTCCGGGCAGCAAATGTGGGGCAGTTTCTCAACGATTTGCTGGGCTTCCTCAGCCGCTGTCACGACGAACTGGTAACGCCGGAACAGTACGCGGAGTACGTTGCGCGGCTGGAGCGCGGCGAAACCCCGGTTCCCCGGGTTGCAAAGTCCAAGGATCAATTGAGCGACGCCGAAGTGATCGCGCGCTGCCAGGAAATCGCCCGCGTTTTCGCCACAACAGAGAAGTGGCTGCGCGAAGAGAATCTGGGCACATTCGGCCACATGATCACGCGAGCGCGCGAGTTGTTGACGACCGACGAGAGCCTGCGAGCCGCAGAGCGCGCCCGCGCCCGCTTCATTCTGGTCGACGAATTTCAGGACGCCAACTTTGCGCAGATCAAGGTTCTGGCCGCACTGGCGGGGGCTGAAGCAAACGTCTTCGGGGTAGGAGATCCCGATCAGGCGATCTACCGGTTTCGCGGTGCGTCCAGCGCCGCGTTTCATTTGTTCCGCCGGCATTTTCCTCAGACCAGGCTGGTCGTGCTGGGCAAGAACCGGCGTTCGACTACGCCTATTCTGCAGTGTGCCTTTGCCGTAGTCGACAAGAACCCTCCGGTGTTTGGCGCGGGCGATGCATTTGCCTACAGGCGGACTCCTCTGCAGTCGGCGCGGGAAGAAGAAGGGAGGCAAGAAGGGAAGGCGCTGGTTAACTTTCCCGTGGAAGCCATCTCCTTTGCCGCCAGAGATGCGGAAGCGCCCGACGTGGCCCGCATCATCGAAGAGACGCGGCGGCGTTTGCGTTGCAAATGGAAAGATTTCGGCGTCCTGTACCGCTCGCACGTCCATCGCGATAGCGTTGTCCAGCAACTGGCCGAGCGGGAAATTCCTTTCTCCATCGAGAACATGGACGTCAGTGACACACCCGAGGTGCGGGATTTGTTTGCCTGCGTTGCGGTGGTGGTCGACCTGGCAGCCGATGCCAGTCTTTTTCGAGTAGCCGCCTTGCCTCAATTCGATGTGGATCCGGAGCAACTTCGCACTACTCTCCGCGCGATTGCCAGGGAATCGAAAGAGGGAGCGGTGATCCCGCTGGCCTCCGTGCTCGGCGAAGTCGCTGGTGGTCGAGCAGTGCTCGACTCTGTGCGCCGGGCCCGTGACGAGGTCAACCAGAAGCAGGCTAAGACACACGCTGCTCTACAGTTGATCGCAAGGCAGTTCAAGCTTGACCTAAAATCTGCAATCCTGCAGGCCGCTCTGAAGTTTGCCGCCGCTTGGGAAGAGAAGGCGACCACAAAGACCAAGGAACTGGGCGAATGGATCGAATACCTGAATTACTTTCGCGAAGCCGCCGGCGTGATTCCGTTGACGTCGAAAGAGGACGAGGATGCCGTGCACCTGATGACCGCTCACGGAGTCAAAGGGTTGGAGTTCGCACACGTCTTCATCCTGCGCGCCACCAGCGGTTCGTTCCCCGCCAGTTACCGGGAAACTCTGGTGGAGTTTCCTCGCGAGTTGCGCGATCCGGATTCGGCTACTGCTAGCGATGACAAGACCCTTTACGATCAGGAGGAACGCCGGCTTTTTTATGTGGCGATGACCCGGGCCAGGGATTCCCTGCACATTTACGGAAAGCAGGGAATCGGCCGCGACAAAACTCCGGCCGGACTGATGCGCGAACTCATCGGCAACCTGTCCCTGCAACCTTGGCTCAGGGCGCGTGCGGCGCTCCCTTCGCAACCCGAACTGATAGAAATCGCCGCGGCAGCGGACGCGGCTTATCCCCAGGGCTCCCGGCTCGCAGCCTGGCTTGCGCTCCCCCCAATCGAGGGGCTGGACGCGAGGTTGAGCGCCACCGCCGTCGAAACATACGAGACTTGTCCTTTGCAGTTCAAGTTCGAACGCGAATGGAAGCTGGCCCGACAGGTCCACGCCGCCATGCAATACGGCGCAGCTATGCACCGCGTGCTTCGCACTTACTATGAGGCCGCGCGCCTTGGCCGGAGCAAGCGTGACGAAGAGCTGCTGCAACTCTTTCGTGACGACCTCGCTGCCTCTGGAATCCAGGACAACTATCAGCGCGAACTGTACCTGAAGCAGGGGGTGGGGCAGTTGCAGGATTTTCTTGCCGGCACGCGCTCAGCTCCTGCACCCGAGGTCCTGCACACCGAAGAATGGTTCGACGTGCAGATCGCGGGCACGAAGGTTGCAGGCCGCATCGACCGCATCGACCGCGCCGCCCATGACAGCGTACACATCGTCGACTACAAGACCGGCAAAGCCCGCTCGCAGGAGGATGCCGACGAAAGTCTCCAACTCTCGATCTACGCCATCGCCGCGCGCGAAAAGTGGGGGTACCGCGCCGACGCACTCGTCTTTCATAATCTCCAAGGCAACGTTCCCATTTTCTCAAGGCGCTCCGAGTTCCAGTTGGAGAGAGCGCGGGACCGAGTGCTAGCTGTGGCGCGTGGCATCGCTGCAGGCGACTTCGAACCAGAACCCGGCTTTCACTGTAATTTCTGCGCGTTCCGAGGATTGTGCCCAGCTCAGGAAAAGCGCGTTCCGGCGAAGAGTGCCGAGGACTGATCGACGGTCAGTGGACGCCGAAATTCTCTACAAAAACTTAGGGGACGCTTTCGGCGTCCCCCTTTTTCGACTTCGTACTGACTTTCTTAATGCTTCTTTTTCTTTTTTGCCTTTTTCTTGGTTGCCATTGTTTCTATTCTCCCTTCCATTGTTCATGGAAAAATCTGCAACGATCATTTGTTGCAACTAATTGATTGTATAGAGTTAATGAAAAATGAAGTCAAGAAAAAAATGCACGCACCGAACGGGCGGTGTTGTACCAAAGTCATGGAGAGACGAGAGCAAAACAGAAAATTCTAATGTTGCTCCGTTCAAAACACACTCCGCGCATGCATTCGCAAAAGAGAAAAGGACGGCACTGATCTGCCGCGCGTCTCTCGCTTGTCTGTGTGCGATGGGTCGAAAGGCAACGCAACCAGTCCGCAGAAGCCCATCGTTTTCGCGCCCTGCTGCATCTATAATGACAATGCGAAATCTTCGCGGGAGCATGATCAATGGCGGCTTTCGATGAGGTTGTCATCATTTCCGGTTGTCGTACGGCAGTGGGAAAGTTCCAGGGCAGTCTCACCGACTTGAGTGCCCCACAGCTCGGCGCGATCGTGGTGCGCGAGGCCGTGAAGCGCGCCGGATTAAGCTCCGATCAAGTCGACGAATGCATTATGGGCAACGTCCTTCCCGCCGGCTTAGGACAAAATCCGGCGCGGCAGGCCGCAATTTTCGGAGGATTGTCGCCGGCGACAGGTGCCATGACAATCAACAAAGTTTGTGGCTCAGGATTGAAAGCAGTGGCTCTCGCAGCGCAAGCAGTGCAGACCGGAAACAGCTCAATCGTCGTGGCGGGCGGTATGGAATCGATGACCAACGCTCCCTACCTGCTCCCGCAAGCCCGTGGGGGATACCGCCTCGGCAACGGCAAAGTGATCGATTCGATGGTGCACGACGGCCTCTGGGATATTTACAACGACTACCACATGGGAATCACCGGCGAGAACGTGGCTGAAAAATATGGCATCACGCGCGAAGAGCAGGATGAATTCGCCGTGCACTCTCACCGCAAAGCAGTCGCCGCCATGAAGGAGTGCCGCTTCAAGTCGCAGATTGTCCCGGTAGAGATTCCTGCGAAGAAAAAAGGCGAAGCCCCAGTCCTCTTCGAGAAAGACGAATCCCCGCGTGAAGATACGACGATCGAAGTCCTCCGTTCGCTGAAGCCCGCGTTCAAGAAAGATGGCACCGTGACCGCCGGAAATGCTCCCGGAGTAAATGACGGAGCGGCGGCTGTGGTGGTGACCAGCGCGCGACGGGCGAAAGAACTCGGAGTCCAGCCCATGGTTCGAATTGTGGCGCAAGCTACCAGCGGCGTCGAGCCCAAGTGGGTGATGATGGCTCCGGTCGGCGCGGTGCGCACCATCTGGGAAAAGACGGGATGGGAAAAGGACGACGTTGATCTCTACGAACTGAACGAAGCTTTCTCAGTGCAGGCCTTGGGCGTGATGCGCGAGCTTGGCCTCGATCCCAATAAAGTGAATGTGAACGGCGGCGCAGTCGCCATCGGACACCCCATCGGAGCCAGTGGCGCGCGTGTGCTCGTCACTCTGATCTATGAAATGACCCGCCGCAATGTGAAACGTGGAATTGCCGCGCTGTGCCTGGGCGGAGGCAATGCCGTGGCTATGGCCGTGGAAAGAGATTAGGATGCCGCTAGCTTGAAGTAGCAGAAGCCGCCGCGGTGTGCAGCGTCACCGTGAATACCGCTCCCCCGCCAGGAGCATTCGCGGCTTCGATCGCTCCGTTGTGCTCCTTCATCACTGCCTTGCAGATGCTGAGCCCCAAACCGGTTCCGCGCCCCGGCCGCTTCGTAGTGTAAAAGGGATCGAAGATACTGCCCAGAATATCTCCGGGAATCCCCGGACCATCATCGTGAAAGCTGGCCCAGACTGATTCCCCGCTGCTTCCGAGGCGAATGCGCAACGTTCCCTTGTCGCGTGCCTCGCGGATCGCCTGCTCCGCGTTCAGAATCAAGTTCAAGAAAACTTGCATCAACTGGTGCGGGTCGGCTTGCACATAAGGCAACCCGGGCTCGCGAAGGAAGTCCACGGTGATGTTGTTTTTCCGCAGCGAGTAGGCGTGCAGATTGAGCGTGCGTTCGACGATCTCCCCGAGGTTTACGGGAGTTTTTCCGGGCGCCGGCGGCCTAGAGAAATAGGTCAGGTTATGAACAATCTCAGCAGCGCGGCGAGCTTGCTGTTGCAAAATACCGATTTGCTTACGCGCGGCGTCAGTGGTTTGACTGTCTTGCAGAAGTTCGCTGACCCCCAGAATGCTGGTCAAAGGATTATTGAGTTCATGGGCCACGCCGCCAATCATCGCGCCCATGGCGGCCAGGCGCTCGCTCTGCACGATCTGGTGCTCGAGCTTCTTTTCCATCGTGATGTCGCGCACGGAAACGATTACGCCGCCGGGTTTGGATTCGGCGTCAAAGAATTGGCTGGCAGAAGCGCGCATCGTACGCCAGCTGCCATCCCGGTGCCGCGCACCATATTCCGCTGCGCCAAAAATCCGGATGCCCGAAGCCACGTCGTGGTGCAGTGCCACCAGCTCGGGCGAATGATCCTCGGTCTCAGAAATCTTCTTGCCCAACAGATCCTCAGGTTGGTACCCCAGCAGGTCGCGCACCCGTGAACTCACAAACGTATAGCGCTGCTGCAGATCGATCACGAGAATCAGGTCGGGGAAGCCCTCCAGCAAATGCCGGCGGAATTCCTCCTGCTGCAGCAGTTGCCGCTCCAGCTTGCGCCGTTCCGTGACGTCGACCAGCGTGCCCTGGTAACGAATCAGCTTGCCGGCCGCGTCCCACACGGCGCGCGAAGACTCCAGGAAAACCGCGGATGTCCCATCCTTCTTGCGCAGCGTAATCTCGCGCGCCCGCACCCCGCCGCGATCGTCAGGAGCACGGCCCAGCACGGGCTCTTCTGCCGGATTCACATTCAGCTTGATCGGGTCAAGTGCCAGCAGCTCATCTTTCGTCGCATATCCCAGAATGCTCACCAGCGCGGGATTGGCGTCCAGCAGTCTGCCCTCTGGCGTGCTGAAGTAAGCGCCTTCCTGCAGAGTCTCGAAAAGTTCGGTGAAACGCAGCTCTTTTTCGTGCTGCCCGGTCACATCCCGTCCCAGCACGCTGACACCAACCACCTCGCCGCTTTTGACGATCGCATTGAGCACGCACTCAAAAAAATGTGGCCGAGGGTTGTTTTTCAAACGCACTCGGACTGTACCGGTCCAGTGTCTCTTCTCCAGAAACCGGCTGAGCCCAGATTCCAGGCTGTCGCGGGTTGGTTCTTCCAGGAATTCGAAAAACTTCTTTCCGACGATCTCGGTGAAGGGAAGCGCAACCAGTTCGGCCACACTCTTATTGACCGTGCGCAAGGTGCCGTCCAGCGAAACGGCGCAAGCGGCATCTTCGAAGGAATCAATCAGCTCCTTAAAGCTGCGCTGCGAGCGCGCAATCATCTCGTTGAGCTGATCGAGTTGCTGTTCCGAGGGAGCAGCTCCCACATGCTCCTGCAAATCCTGAAGCAACATCTTGAGTTCGACGACTTCCCGCCGCCGCCCGTAGGCGTAAACCGCGAGCAGCACGGACAACAGCAGCACACCCAAAGCTGCCGGACCCAGATGATAAGGCAGGGCTTCCAGTCGCTCCCAGGCGAGGTAGGCAAATCCCGCCGCCAGCAGGACCATGAACAAAAGAATCCATCGCCAAAGCTGAGATTCTTCGCGTTCAAGATTTTTCGAAGGACGGTCCTGCGGAGCGCGGGGTTGTCGAGTATCTGAAAAGTCCTGACTCATGGGGAGAACACCCGGTCTCGCGTTCGTGGAACGACAAGACCGCCAATCATTAAACCACCGTAATTATACTGGCGGGGGCAAAGCAATCGTTGTAGCTGTCTCAGAATTCGGTTACTTCGGTGTGACTAGGTCTGGCTGTGTCCTCAATCCATTGAAGGTTCAGTGTACGCCGACGGCAAAATTGCTAAACACTACCGCTCGGTAAGCGCCCGATGGAAAGTCTTTTCACTCTATGCGAGCTGCCGAAACCGGTGTATCGTTACGTGCCGTTTTTGCAGGCAAAAAGGAGAAATGTATGAAACTGCGCTCTGTGTTTTGCGTCGCGATCGTAGCAGTCGGAATGTGGATGGTCCCGCTGGCAAGCGCTCAGGGGGTGACGCCATATGTCGGAGAAATCAGATTTGTGGCGTTCAGTTTCGCCCCGCAAGGGTGGGCACTTTGCAATGGCCAGCTTCTTCCGATCTCGCAGAACGAGGCCCTTTTTAACCTTCTAGGGACCACTTACGGCGGCGACGGCAAAACCACCTTCGCCCTGCCCAATCTTCAGGGAAGGATGCCGCTAGGCATGGGCGAGCCGGCGGGAGCCTCTTACATTCTCGGTCAGACTGGCGGACACACCTCCGTCACTCTCAGCGTGGCGCAGATGCCGAAACATTCTCATAGCTTGCATGTGAGCAGCACCACGGGAAACACGAAGGCGCCGGCGGGTGCAGTGTCGGCCGGTGATTCTGGTCTCGCGACTTACAGTTCACTGGCGCCGGACGCAGTCATGAGCAGCAAATCCATCGGTACGGCAGGAGGAACCACTCCCGTGCCAACCATGCCCCCGTACCTGGCCCTCACCTGCATCATCGCTCTGGAAGGCGTGTATCCGTCGCAGAACTGACAGGGATATCCTCTCTCGGGGGCCAGGGAGTGCTCGCGCCGCAATAAATTGACTTGCGACAATGTGGCCCCTAATATGGCCGCTCAGAGGGCCTGTTCCCCCACGATCGGCCAAACCATCTCGCACTACCCCACCGTGAAAATCCACAGCCCCACCCTGTGACATCCATCACAGCCACGCCTGCCTCCACACGCGTACCCTAGCCACATTCCGGAATCAGGCCTCGGTGTGCCGACGGCGGCACGAAGCAGGAAGGAAGTGTCGCCCGGAGCACCCATGCTCTACAAGACCCTCAGCGCCGCGGTCTACGGCATCGACGCCAACATCATTCAGGTGGAAGTCGACTGCTCCGGCATCAAAACCGACCAGGACCACTTCCACACCGTCGGTCTTCCCGATGCCGCAGTCCGCGAGAGCCGCGACCGTGTCCGCGCTGCCCTGAAAAACTGCGGCTACGACATCCCTCCCACCCACATCACCATCAACCTCGCCCCCGCCGACATAAAGAAAGAAGGCTCAGGATTCGACTTACCAATGGCGTTAGGGATCGTAGGCGCCTACGGAGGCCTCACGCAGAAGACGATCGAGGACTGCCTCTTCATCGGCGAGTTGTCACTGGACGGCGGAGTGCGCGGCATTCGAGGTACGCTCCCCATCGCGCTAGAAGCCCGCACCCGCAAGATTTCAAAGCTGGTCGTGCCCGAAGCCAACGCTCGCGAAGCCGCCATGGTCGGCGGAGTCGATGTCTACCCCGTCCGTTCCCTCCTCGACGTAATCCACTTCGTGAACTCAGGAAACGGAATCGTCCCGCTAAAAGCCGATGGTGACGCGCTCCTAAAAGAATCGCAAGAATTTCTGGTCGACTTCAAAGACGTCCGCGGCCAGCAAACCGCCAAGCGCGCCATCGAAATCTCCTGCGCCGGAGGCCATAACATCCTCATGATCGGCCCGCCCGGCTCCGGGAAAACCATGCTCGCCAAGCGCATGCCCACTATCCTGCCACCGCTTACGTTCGAAGAAGCCCTCGAGACCACCAAGATTCACAGCGTAGCCGGAGTGCTCGACCCCGGCAGCGGCCTCGTGGGCAAGCGACCCTACCGCTCCCCTCACCACACCATCTCCGACGCCGGCTTGATCGGCGGGGGCGTGATCCCGCGCCCTGGCGAAGTCTCGCTCTCCCACAACGGCCTGCTCTTCCTCGACGAACTCCCCGAATTCCCCCGTAACGTCCTCGAAGTCCTGCGCCAGCCCCTCGAAGATGGCTCGGTCACCATCGCCCGCGCCGCCATGGCGCTGACGTTTCCCGCCCGCTTCATGCTCGCGGCCGCCATGAATCCCTGCCCCTGCGGCTTCCGCAACGATCGCACCCGCGAGTGCCAGTGCACAACACCAATGATCCAGCGCTACATCTCGAAAATCTCAGGCCCACTCATGGACCGCATCGATATCCACATCGACGTCCCCGCCGTGAACTACAAGGAAATGCGCTCCACCAACGAACCAGAAAGTTCGGCAAAAATCCGCGAGCGAGTGATGCGCACCCGCCAAAAGCAGCTCGAACGCTTCGCCTCATCCCGGGAAAAGATTTATTGCAACGCCCAAATGTCATCCCGCCACATCCGCACCTTCTGCGAACTTTCCGCCGACTGCGAGCGCCTGCTCGAGCGCGCGATGACCCAGCAGGGCCTAAGCGCCCGCGCTCACGACCGCATCCTGAAAGTAGCCCGCACGATAGCCGACATCGAAGAGACGGCCTCCATCGAGCCCAAACACATCGCCGAGGCCATCCAGTACCGCTCCCTCGACCGCACCTATTGGACCTAGGACGACGCTCGCCATGTGCACAAGAGTTTCGTGCACAAGAGTTTCGTGCACAAGAGTTTCGTGCACAAGAGTTTGGTGGCCAATGCCGCGGCTCTGCCTACAGGTTTAACCGCTGAAATCTACGCTGTCGTCCCTATCGACGCCACCAGGGCTCCGTACGATCATTCCGCGAATGCAATTGGTACTAAAGCTTCTGGATAGCGGTGCAGAGCGTCATTCGTTCGTTCGCGCCATATCCGATATGCCCCTTCCTGTGCGAGCGAAAGCGAACCTACAGCACACACAGTGCGCATGCGAAGGGCACCTCCTCGGACCGCGGAACCATCTGCCACTCCTGTCAGAGCCCGGTTTGATCTGCCGCTCGTCACTAGAGATTAAAGACAAGGAGAAATTTCCATGACTACGCCCGCTCGTCGTACCAACAGGACTGCCAAGTTTGCAGTGCTCCAGATGGCGCTTCTCGCAGTATTCACCTCAACCCTTGCCAGTGCGCAAGGCTGGGTCTCCACCGCTACCAAAGCATATCCGGTGCAGACTGTATCCAATCTGACTCTGATTGGAGCTTTGGCTCCCTCCACATCTATTCACATTGTTGTAGGTTTACAGGAACAAAATGCAAATCAGGTCCAACCCACCCTCAAACGCATGCTCACGCCGGGCGATTCGCTCAACGGAACCGCACTTTCCGTCCAGCAGTTCGTTCAACAGTTCGGGCCAACAGCGGCGCAAGTGCAGGCGGTCGAGAGCTACCTCACCAGCAACGGATTTACCAACGTAACCGTTGCCGACAATCAGCTTCTTGTAGAAGCCGATGGAACCGCCGCCAATGCCGAAGCGGCGTTCAATACCTCGTTATCTCAATACTCACTGAACGGCGCCACCGTCTTCGCCAACTCTTCGGACGCGCAAGTCCCCGCCTCGCTTTCCGGCGCCGTGCTGGCTGTCCTCGGTCTCAACAACATTGCGAGACTGCACTCCGACTTGGCCCATCTGAATACTGGCCGGCAAACCGTGCCCTGCACACCGCCTCAGTGTCCAACTCCCGACGTTTCTAACGAGACGTTTACCCCGCAGCAGTATCAGATAAGTTATGACGCGGCGTGTCCGGCGGACAATCCCAACTGTCCGGCAAAAAACTTTCCCACAGGGAAGTCCACGGCGGTGGGCATCATCGCCGAAGGCGATCTCACCCAGGTCGTCAAAGATCTGCGGACTTATGAGACGACATACAGCCTGCCGCAAGTTCCCGTAACCGTTGTGAACGCCGGCATCGCGAGCCCGGACACGAGTGGTGCGGATGAGTGGGATCTCGATTCCCAGACCTCGACCGGAATCGCGCAACAGGTCTCACATCTCTATTTCTATGTAGCCACCTCGATGACCGATTCCGACCTCGGCCTGGCCATTAACAAAGCAGTAACCAGCAACCAGGTAAAGGCCTTTAATATGTCATTCGGCGAGTGCGAATTCTTTCCCTATATCGACGGCTCGATGCTTCTGGATGATGAGTTATTTGGGGAAGCGGCGCTGCAGGGCATAACCGCATTTGCCTCGTCCGGCGATCAAGGCTCAGCTTGCCCGGTAGAAGGAACCAACGGGGTACCTTTGTCTGGACCGCCCGACACAGCCTATCCGGCCTCGTCGCCTTACGTGATCGCGGTTGGCGGAACCTATCTGTTTACGAATACCGATTACACCTACGACTTCGAGACGGCCGCTGATTTCAGCGGCGGCGGACCCAGCTATTTCGAGACCTCTCCATTCTGGCAGGCGTACACGGGATCGGGCACGCTGCCTATCGTTCCCAGCTCTGAGGTCGGCGACCGGGGTGTGCCCGATGTCTCGATGTGTGCTGGGGGTGCCGAAGTGGCCATCTGCGCGGCCAACATCTTCGTCGACGGCACGGCCACGCTCGTCGGCGGAACTAGTCTGTCCTCGCCGTTAGCCATGGGATCATGGGCGCGAATTGAAACCTCGCATAGCAACAAACTCGGCTTCGCTGGACCACTGATCTATCAACTTGCGAACGGGGGTCCGACTCCGAGCAGTACCGATTTCAACGACGCTATCCTCGGCGGCAACGGTTTATACACTGCCCTCCCGGGATACGACTATGTCACCGGACTAGGATCTTGGGATATTTTGAAGATCAACCAGGTAATTCCGACCACCTATCCGCAGTAGATCGTACGTCGAAGCCTCAAGACCAGAGGCGAGCCCGGTGCTTGCGGGACTCGCCTCTTTTCCCCTAAATGGTGGCCGCTCGAACCCGGAGGAAGCGCTTATGTGGGGACAGCCGCCCTCGGCTGTCCGTCGAGCGAAGCTCGACGATTTTTCCGTCCCGCACGGCAAACTGGCCCACTACGCCGTCCCCCGCCCGATTGACCCTTGTCCTCCCAACATGTTATAAACGCATGTTTTGCACTGGGATGCCCGGAGCGCAGTCTTGATCTCCAGCCAGTCCAGGCGCAAATTCCGACGCGGCCAAACTCCAACTCTCCGTTGAAGGTTTGCGGTGGAAGCGTGTTCGGAATTCCGGCAACTGAATCCCCCGTAAGCTGCACTGGGCGTGCTCGGACCTGGGATGCTTCGCCGGAAGAAAGTGCCTAAGCACGTTTATATATTCCTGAAACGCTATCTATTTGGAGGGACTCATTATGCGCACCTGGCTCGCCACCGCTGCGTCCGAAGGTCGCCGTGTGGTATCTGGTTTCCTGAAAAGCGCTTCCCTGAACGCTTTCCTGAGAAAGACTTTGGCTCTGGCCACGCTTCTAACCGTCGGCCCTGCCACAGCTCTAGCTCAATCCTCCGGAGAAGCCGGCGGCGAAGCCTCGTTAAAACTCCCTGACCTTTCCTCAGTCAGCTTCCTCAACGGAGCCATCAACGGCCACAACCTGCTTCAGATCGGAATTCTCTTCTGCATTTTCGGACTCGGCTTCGGCATGGTCATCTACCTGCGCCTCAAGAACCTGCCCGTGCACCGTTCCATGCGCGAAATCTCCGAACTCATCTACGAAACCTGCAAAACCTACCTGATCACCCAAGGCCACTTCATTTTGTTCCTGTGGGTTTTCATCGCCGTAATCATCACTTTATATTTCGGTTGGCTCAAGCCCGTGCCCGGCAAATCCGTCGCACTCACACTCCCCATCATTCTCTTATTCAGTCTGGTCGGCATCGCCGGCAGCTACGGCGTAGCCTGGTTCGGCATCCGCGTAAACACCTTCGCCAACTCGCGCACCGCGTTCGCCTCCTTGCCCGGCAAACCTTTCCCGGTCTACCAGATTCCTCTCGAAGCCGGCATGAGCATCGGCATGATGCTAATCAGCGTCGAGCTTCTGATCATGCTCATCATCCTGCTCTTCGTCCCCGGCGACTACGCCGGCCCCTGCTTCATCGGATTCGCCATCGGCGAGTCCTTAGGCGCGGCCGCCCTGCGCATCGCCGGCGGCATCTTCACCAAAATCGCCGACATCGGTTCCGACCTCATGAAGATCGTCTTCAAAATCAAAGAAGACGACGCCCGCAACCCCGGCGTAATCGCCGACTGCACCGGTGACAACGCCGGCGACTCCGTCGGACCCTCCGCCGACGGCTTCGAAACCTATGGCGTAACCGGCGTGGCCTTGATCACCTTCATTCTTCTAGGCGTAAAAAACGCCGACGTGCAGGTCCAGCTGCTGGTCTGGATCTTCGTCATGCGCGTAATGATGCTCGTCGCCAGCGCCATCTCCTACTTCCTCAACGGCGCCATCGCGAAAGCCCGCTTCGGCAACGCTGCTGACATGAATTTTGAAACGCCGCTGACCACCCTGGTATGGCTGACTTCGGTCGTCTCCATCGCCCTAACCTTCCTGGTCTCCTACTACCTCATTCCCGGCCTCGGCGAGGACGCTTCCCAGTGGTGGAAGCTCGCCGCAATCATCTCGTGCGGAACTCTAGCCGGAGCACTAATTCCAGAGTTGGTGAAGTCGTTCACCTCCACAGAATCGCGCCACGTGAAGGAAGTCGTCACATCCGCTGAAGAAGGTGGAGCATCGCTCGGTATCCTCTCCGGCTTCGTCGCCGGCAATTTCTCCGGATACTACCTCGGCTTGTCGATGGTCGTTCTGATGTCCATCGCGTATTACTTCAGCACGCTAGGCCTCGCAACGGCCGCAACCATGCTGGCTCCAGCGGTATTTGCCTTCGGCCTGGTAGCCTTCGGATTCTTAGGGATGGGCCCGGTAACCATCGCAGTAGATTCCTACGGCCCGGTCACCGACAACGCCCAATCCGTCTACGAACTCTCGCTGATCGAGCAGGTTCCCAACGTCGAAGCCGAAATCAAGAAAGACTTCAACATGTCAATCAACTTCGAGCGCGCCAAACACCTGCTCGAAGCCAACGACGGCGCGGGCAACACCTTCAAAGCCACGGCGAAGCCGGTATTGATCGGCACCGCCGTAGTCGGCGCCACGACCATGATCTTCTCCATCATCATGGCGCTCACCGCCGGCCTCACCGAAAACGTCGACAAGCTCTCACTTCTTCACGCCCCGTTCTTCCTCGGCCTGATCACCGGCGGCGCGATGATTTACTGGTTCACCGGCGCATCCACGCAGGCCGTCACCACCGGCGCCTACCGTGCGGTGGAATTCATCAAAGCCAACATCAAACTCGATGGCGTGGCTAAAGCCTCCGTCGAGGACAGCAAAAAGGTAGTCGAGATCTGCACGAAATATGCGCAGAAGGGCATGCTGAATATCTTCATCGCTGTCTTCTTCGGAACGCTGGCCTTCGCCTTCGTCGAGCCCTTCTTCTTCGTCGGCTACTTGATCTCGATTGCGATCTTCGGCCTCTACCAAGCCATCTTCATGGCCAACGCCGGTGCCGCCTGGGACAACGCCAAAAAGATCGTAGAAGTAGAAATGAAGCAGAAGGGAACCCCACTCCACGACGCCACCGTAATCGGCGACACCGTCGGCGACCCCTTCAAAGACACCTCGTCCGTAGCCCTGAATCCCGTAATCAAATTCACCACCCTATTCGGACTGCTCGCAGTCGAACTAGCAGTAACGCTCACGCGAGACCAGGGATCGACCATCACAAACATGCTGGCTTTAGTGTTCTTCTTGGTCTCGTTCTTCTTCGTCTACCGCTCCTTCTACGGCATGCGAATAAGAAGTGGCAACGCGGAGTAGCGCGAAAGCGCTGCAAGGAAAGAGGTTCATGTGGGGACAGCTGCCCTCGGCTGCCCGTCGGGCACCGCCCGGCAAAGGGTTCGAACGTGGGTTCGATAGTTCTAATCGTCTACGCCTTTCTGCTCCTGCCGCTCGGATGTTTCCTTGTGGCAGCCGTAGCCGAGATCCGTTCCTACAAGAACGAACCTGCCTTCTTCTTGCGAATGCTCGAAATTGCCGCTGGAATCATCTCCCTTTGGGTGATGACCCGCGTCGGCCAATCCGAGGCCCGGAGTTGGGCAATGGTGTGGGCCTCGCTTCTATTAGGTGGGGTGTCGCTCGCTAGCAAATATGCATCGCGAGTTGCACGGAGCAGTGTACTCTGGGGAAGCGCACTTCTCGCCTTCCTGTGGTACTTCAAAGGCGCCTATCATCACTGAGCATGCGGGTTTCTCGAAGGCTCTCAAATCGCAAAATCACCCAATCGCCAAATTGCCCGATTCCCCTAGTTAGGCCCCTTCATCTTGTCCTTCACGCTGTGCGCCAGCTTCTCAATCTCCTCCGCCTTCTTAACCACGTCAAGCGACAGAACGTTCTCACTCGATTTGTCCACGGAGTCCTTCAGTTCCACCGCCAGCTTAAGCAGCCTGTCAGTATCGGCCTTGAGCAAAGCCTGACGCGATTGATTGGCTTTCTTAGCCATGTCACGAGCCAGCCGCTCCTGATTTTCGTCCCCATCCCCCGTCGTTGGTGAGGATTCCCCTCGCCCCGGCGGCGCTGGAGGCCCACCCTGCCGTGGGGACGGAATCTGCGCATTGCTAGAAAGCGCGAACAGCAAACAGAGAGAAAAGGCCCAGGCGATACGTGGGAGTTGCATAGTGTCCTCGAAAACCGGGCGTGGACCTACATGCCCGTTCCTAAAGTATGACACTTTCGGCTGGGACGAACTGGAAATAGTTGCAAGTGCCGGAACTGCCGGCTTCTTACTCGGTACTCGGTACTCGCAACTCGGTGCTTCTACTTACAGCGCGCTCATATTCGCCAAAAACTCGCCATTCGACTTCGTCTTGCTCAGCTTGTCGATCAGCAACTCCATGGCTTCCACTGGAGACAGCGGGTTCAGCACCTTGCGCAGCACCCAGATCCGCGACAAATCTTCCCGCGGAATCAGCAACTCTTCCTTACGCGTGCCCGACCGCTGAATATCGATCGCCGGAAACACCCGCTTGTCCACCAGCTTGCGCTCCAGGATGATTTCCGAGTTACCGGTTCCCTTGAACTCTTCAAAGATCACATCATCCATGCGCGACCCGGTGTCAATTAAGGCGGTGGCGATAATGGTTAAAGACCCGCCTTCTTCAATATTCCGCGCCGACCCAAAGAACCGCTTCGGCCTCTGCAACGCATTCGAATCCACGCCGCCCGAAAGCACTTTGCCCGAAGGCGGAACAATCGTGTTGTAAGCCCGAGCTAGCCGCGTAATTGAATCGAGAAGAATCACCACATCGCGCTTGTGCTCGACCAATCGCTTAGCCTTCTCAATCACCATCTCCGCAACTTGGACGTGCCGCGCCGCCGGCTCGTCAAAAGTCGAAGAAATCACTTCGCCCTTCACCGACCGCTGCATATCCGTAACTTCTTCCGGCCGCTCATCGATCAGCAGCACCATCAAAACCACTTCCGGATGGTTCGTAGTAATCGAGTTCGCCACATTCTGCAGCAGCATGGTCTTGCCGGCCCGCGGCGGAGACACAATCAACCCGCGCTGTCCTTTACCGAGCGGCGTCAGCAAATCCATCACCCGCGCGCTCGCGTTCTCGCGAGTAGTCTCCAACTTCAACCGCTCCTGTGGATAAAGCGGCGTCAAATTGTCAAACAGAATCTTGTTCCGCGCCTCATCCGGCGACTCAAAATTCACCGCTTCAATCTTCACCAAAGCGAAGTATTTCTCGCCCTCGTGCGGAGGCCGCACCTGCCCGCTAATCGTGTCGCCAGTTTTCAAATCAAACTTGCGAATCTGCGACGGCGACACATAAATGTCATCCGGACCCGGCAGGTAGTTATAGTCCGGCGACCGCAAAAATCCGTAGCCATCCGGCAATATTTCCAGCACGCCCTCGGCGAAGATGTGCCCTTCTTTTTCGCTCTGCGCCTGCAAAATCTTGAAGATCAGATCCTGTTTGCGCAGGCCGCTGGCCCCGGGCAGCTCCAAGGTCCTTGCGATCTTGGTCAGCTCGGTAATGTTCTTTTCTTTTAGTTCAGCAATAGTCATGATTTGTCCTAGAAACGATTCACCTAAACCCGTGCACTAAAAGCTATTCGTTAGTGTCTGCGGGAGATTTTCAAAGGAGGGTATTCAGGGAAGACAATACACACACCGGGCAGGAAGGCGGGGCTGTTTTAAGCAGCCCGCCGTTGTGCCTCAGCAAAATTCTCCGGCTCCGACAGGATTTCCTGCCGCTCCGCGCCCGCGATCCGGTCCAACACACCATTCATCGTTTCCTGGATTCTGGTGCTGGGCCGATGGAACTTCCGCGTGGCCTTGGAGGCGAGCTGGCAAAGCATATACCGATTCCGTAATGTTTGTAAAGCGTCAAACACACGATCAGAACGCATGTCTGTCACTCCTTCCTTTATAAGTATGGGCATCTCGCTTTCGCCCTTGTCCCAAGAAAGCGGCTAGAACCTCCCAAATGCCGTTCTAAACCACTGATTCCACTGAGGTTGTAAAGGAGTTAGCGCAATTCCTACCAGAATAGATGCGCCACCGGAGTCCGAAGATGCTCGTTTTTCCTAGTTTGGGATCACAGGCCGAGGCAGCTCAGAACAGACCCAGAGACTCCGAATGTCCGTGGAACAACATAATCTATCCGGAATCCCCAAAGAGGTCAATACTTTTCTACCAGCTTTACGTATCTTTACTTCCTGCTCGGTGCTGTTTCTGGTTCCAGGCCCGCGGCGGTCCTGCTTAGCGCCACGCTATAGCAAGAATCGATCTGAATCAAAAAATATATCAGACCTCTTCGTAAAATCCGTGATTTCAATACCTTGCGGTGCCCTGATCCAGTCATGCCATCGTAAAATACTGATAAGCAAGGACTTGCTCGTAAAATATTCCGGACAAAGGAGTTAGGCCAAAAACTGACGACCGTAAACGGGCTGCGGCCCGGTATGTCTCAGAGATAAGGGCCAGACAAAACATCATACCATTCAAGCAGTGGCTCGGCCTTGCGCAAGAGGAGCGAGGTTACGCGAAAAATTTAGGACTTGACAGGACTTCCATGCGAGTCACTCACTGCAACTTTACCAACACCGCCACATCAAGCCCGGCATAATATTTCTTAACATCCCCAGCCCATACTTCTCCCGAAACTTCTCAACCACAGCCTTCACCGCCTTAGCCCCAGTCACCGGCACAGCCCGAAACTCGGCCTCCACACCCCGCGCATCAACCCCAATCGCCGGATTCTCCCGCACGTTCTTGTACCACTGCGTCTCCGACCCCGCCACCGGCAGCAGATGAAGTTCGTCGCCCTCCAGCACAAACCAACCCGGAATCGAAATCCGCCGCCCCGACTTCCTCCCAATTACCCTGATCGTGATCTGCCGGTACCGCCCCAGCCGCTCCTTAAGCATGTCCTTCGAACTAGCCACGGCAACCCTCCTCTACCACACAGCAAACTATTCTACGACCGCCGGCGCATGTGGAGCGGGCACCCCCGCCCGCTGTCTTTGACGTTGCACGTGTGAGCTTTTCCGGAGGGTTGTAAGTTGTGAGCTAGACCCTCATAGACCCCGCGAACGGCCAGATCCTGTGGGTCTCTACTTCTTTGGATTGTAGATGTAGGTGATAAACGCATAGCCCCAGGGGACGGCTACGATCGGCAGTATGACCCACAGAAATCCGGAAGTGATGCCTTCAGCTGGGGAGCCTGTCAGCATGCCTTTGGACCAGAGCGGGTAGGCGACAAGGATTAGCCACAGGACTTTGTAGAAAATTTCGAGGAGTATCATTGGTAGCATTTTCAAGGGGCGAATGATTCCCAGGCCTGCCAGGGTGGCGAAGGCAGTCCAGACGCACCAGACTACGGCGTTGGTTGGGTCCCATGGTCCCCGGTGCGTGACGATGTGGGTCCACGTTTCTTTGCCTAACACGAAGAACATCAGGATATAGAGCAGGCGCAAGAGGTAGATGTTGATCGGGCGAACGCCTTCGTAGCGGGCGGCTCGCTGAAAAATGGTTTTGGGGTTGAAGCTCATGCAAATAATCCTTTAACTAAACGGCGGGTGGCCCGCCGTAGTCGTTCCGTTCCTTGAGAACTGATCCTACGCTGAAAGAAACCGGAGGGGGAGGTTTTGACTTCGTGTCCGCAATGAACAAAGCAGATGCCTCATCTTTCGCGGACGACAGAAAACCTGCATGTGCGAACGGATATTCCTGGCGCTGCCTTCGATTCCGATCTTCTCCGCTGCGAGTTCCCCATTTCTCGCGTCCTTTGCGAGAAGTGGGATTCCTACTCCTGCGCAGGGGGGACGGTTAGCATCCTTTTATTTCAGTACAGCGGGCAGCTTAGAAGTTCTGGTTATGACCATCAAGCTCTTGTCTAGCAACAAGATGCTAACTTGCCGGCGAGCCAGGAATCGACGCTGAACTTTCCCGGACCAGAGCAGATCAGCCAGATAAAGAAGAGCACGTACAGGACCTCCGGAAGGTAGAGGAAATCGTCGAGCCAGCTAAGAGGCGAAAGTCCTTTAGGCAAGGTGGAAAGCGAGCTGGTCAGTGTGGCGACAGTCATATCGATCAATAAAGCCAAGCAGGCCGGGCTCGATAGAAACCCTGCGGTCAGCAAGGATCCGCAAACGAACTCGACACCCGAGACGAAATAAGCCGTCTGTCGGGGAAACGGGACTTTGGCCTTAACGAGCGTGTCGTAAACAGGTTTCGTGCCGCCGGCGACAAACAATTTATTTGCCCCGGAGATAGCGAAGAACAGCCCGATCGAAACGCGTACCAGCAGGATGGCATATTGCTCCAAATCACTGTTACCCTGCAGCGCAAACTGGACCAACCGTTTCCAATCCATCTCTTATCCCTCCGTCGGAGATTATGGGTCCATCCGTTCGACCCATTGAGCGCGCGATGCGGGAGCCACGAATGGATCCGCAAAGTACTGTGTTTCCCGCGCAACCTTGTCGTCCCTGAACTCCATGATGCTCACGGTGTAGGACGGTTTGCCGTCATATGTCAGGATGAATTCGGTGACCCAAAGATCACCGCTGCCAATGATTCGTCGGACGGTAAACCGCTTTTTGCTTGGCTGACTGGCACGTTGGCCCTGTATGTTGCGCCGACCGCGGGTTCGCTCGCCTGACTGCGGGTATTCCAGCACCGCGTCCTCGCGATAGATGAAGTGCTCGGTTTCGAAATCGTTGGCATCAGAGGCCGCCCAATGCTGATCCAGTGCCGCACGGATCTGCTGATCTTGCACCGCAGAATACTGCCCCTTCGTTTGTTGATCGTTCATCTTGAGCCCTCAATTGACAAGAAGCTAGCCATTCGTCCTTGGCCTGGTGTCCGCTTTTACCGGCTCGCAAGTAAATGATAGGCACGCGGCCGAAGCGATATCGAATCATCCCGTGGCTACCAACGACGAGCCGGCGCGGCACCATCCACGTGGAGTATCTCTCCGCTCACATGACCTGCCTCTGCCAGGTAAAGAACGGCATCGACAATATCCTTTACCGTCGCCTTTTTCATAGCCGGCTGCGACGTCGAGTCATCGGGATCATTCCGGTGCATCGCTGTATCCACAACGCCGGGGGCTACAGCATTAAAGCGGATGCCGTCTTTTGCATACTCGATAGCGAGATTCTGCGTCGCTGAATTCAACCCACCCTTCGTAATCATCGAAACGGAACCATTTTCGCCGGCGATTGGCCGGTCAGCAAGTGCCGCAGTGATGCTCACCACGCATCCCGATTTCTGTTTCACCATCTCTGTTACAGTGCGCTGAGTCATGTAGAAGAATCCGAGCAGATTAGTGGAGACAAGGGCGTCGAAGTCCTCGGCGGTGAAGTCAATGAAAGGCTTGTTTAGGAAGATGCCAGCGTTGTTCACCAGAACATCGATGGTTCCGAAGGTGTTAATGGCCGCCTCGACAGCATCGGCAGCAGTTTGCCGCTTGCCGATATCGCCATCGAGCAGAACCAAGCTGCCCGGGATGGTCAACCTTCGATTGGCATCACGAGACGTCGCGACGACGTTATAACGTTCTCCCAGAAACCCTTCCACTAAACCCGCGCCAATACCCCCCGATGCTCCGGTTACGATTGCTGTTTTCTTGCCCGACATAAATAGCCTTTCGTTTTAAAGGTGCGAATCCAATACACAGCTGGGTTGCCCCCCTCTCAAAGCGGCTCCATCCCGCCCAACCCACGCCCCCTTCGCATGAAGAACCGACGAATCCTTGCACCAATGCGGCAGTCTGATCTGCCCTCCGTGTCCAATAAAATCCCGGGCGATTCTGTATGCCTCATGATCGATCTCTCCTTTTGCCGCGTTACGGAAGCGCGGGACTGTGCCGGCCAAGACGAACCTGCGTCACCTTGGCTGGCAAAACAGACACCGAGGACGAGCCGATGCCGGCGTCGATTGAAGTAGACACCCAGGCGGCCTTCTCCGCGGAGAGCAAGTTCACTGACAAATTGTTGCGCCTCTCTCGGATCTAGCTAAAAGTCGCGAGACGAGCCCCCGCTTTGATCGTTATGTTTGCACCGTCCTCACTGCGATTGAAATCATACAAGGGTGAGCAAAACTGAGCAGCGAAATCTCATCATGACCTAGCATAATTGGAGCAGATTCTCCCACAGGAGGACTATGCTAGGTTTCGGTTTGTTGGGAACGATTGTCGTGTTCGTAGTACTTGTGATGATTGCCCGCGCTCTATGAACCTCTAGCTTTGAGGAATTCACACGGCGAGCCACTCTGAACACTGGCCTCTGCGCGGTCTGAACCTTTACAGCGACCGTCTCAGGTCAGTTGACGATAACAGGTACAGGTTGCGAACTAGACGCCTACAATGCACAAGCTAGAGGTCCGAATCGGAATTCTGCTTCAAGAGCTGCAGAATTCGCTCGCATTTTCAGATCGAGCCGAAGGAGGAGCGGATCGTGCCACCGTCAAAGGCTATTTCATGCATCCTCAGCATCAGTTGGCGTCTGCGCCCTGGCGCCTCGAACTCCTGCACAGACGCTTGCCTCGCGCGCAACCCACAGTAATTGCCGCGAACGTGGTGATCGATGGCAAGGGTCACATACTTCATGACGTTCGGATCGTGATCGAGGGCTCAAAGATTGTTGCGATTGGTCCTGAGGTCGATGGGCCGGTGGACTATGACCTGCGCGGCCTGACGGTGTTGCCCGGCTGGATTGACGCGCACGTGCACATTACATGGATCTTCGGCAAGGACGGGAAAAACGCGGGCACGGAAGGGACAACCCAAGAGGATGCCTATCAAGCCGCGTCGAATGCGTGGGTGACGCTGATGGCAGGCTTCACGACGGTGCAAAGTGTGGGCGCGCCCAACGACATTCCGCTGCGCGATGCTATCGCGAAAGGAATACTCCCCGGCCCGCGTATCCTGACGGCCAACGAACCGCTCGAAGGACGAGGCGAGGCGACCGGCACGCCCGATGAAATCCGCGCTTACGTGAGGAAGCAAAAGCAAGCCGGCGCGGACCTGATCAAAATCTTCGCGTCGAAGTCCATTCGCCAGGGCGGAGGAATGACTCTTTCGCAGGAGCAATTGAACGCGGCTTGTGATGAAGCAAAGAAGCAGGGACTGCGCACGCTTGTGCACGCTTACAAAGAGGCGGTCCGCGCCGCGACTCTCGCGGGCTGCACCGAGGTTGAGCACGGTACGCTGGCCCCGGACGACGACTTGAAATTGATGGCCGAGAAGGGCACCTATTTCGATCCGCAATGCGGGCTGGTCATTGAGAACTACTTGCAGAACAGGGAAAGGTATCTCGGCACACAAGGCTACACTGCCGAGGGATTTGCTGCGATGGAGAAGATCCTGCCGATGGACCACGAGATCGTGGAACACGCAGCAAAAACTCCCGGACTGAAAGTCGTTTTTGGCACGGACGCCGTGGCCGGCGCGCACGGGCGCAATGCCGAGGAGTTCATCGATCGCGTGCGTGACTGCGGTGTGGACCCGATGGCAGCGATGGTCTCTGCCAACTCGCTGGGGGCTGAAGCGCTAGGCTTGGGCGATCAGATTGGCTCGATCGCCCCCGGCTTTCAAGCGGACATCATTGCGCTCGATGGAGACCCGTTGAAAGACATCACCGCCGTTCGGCGCGTTGTATTTGTAATGAAGGGCGGCGTGGTTTACAAGAACGCCGCGCGCGGCGCGATTCCTCTTTATGCAGGCGTCCAGCCTTGATTCGACCTTTGAGAGTCGGCCTGGCTTGGCTGACGATCGATAATTATCATCGAACTCTCCTTTAAGCCAAGGCGTAGAGATACTCGACGAAGGAACCCACAGCCCCATCAATCCCCCCAACCTTGGCATTCGTGGAATCGATCAGATAGTACTCATTCGGAGCATGTGCCCCGGTCCCGTGCCCCAGTCCAAAATGTCCGGCGGGAAGATTGAGAGGTTCGGAAGTGAAGATGTATCCCGGCCAGGAGCCGGCGGATCGAGGCCACAGCACGGGATCCAGACCCAGCTTGCGGTAAGTCGCAATTTGCGCCTGGATGAGCTTCGAATCCTGCGAGGTCTGTGTCGGATCGTAGCCACCACTCATATTGACCTCGATATCGCCGAAGCCGTGTTTGGCAAGATGATCCTTCAGAAGCGCCAGTGTACCGGCAGCCGTCATGTCAGGCACCAGCCGCATGTCAATCTTCGCGACGGCGCGATGCGGCAGAATGGTCTTGCCACCGGGACCCGTGTATCCACCGACCAAGCCCTCGATGTTGATCGTGGGCTTGGATTCGAGCAGCACGAGCGAGTCAAGCCAGTTTGTGTCGTGCACCCAATGCTCAACGCCTAGCTGCTTCTTAACCGTGGCTTCACTGCGGCGAGCGGCGGCCTCCTGAATCATCTTCATTTGTGCGGGAGTAAGCGGCTTCGCCTTGTCAAAAAAGCCCGCCACAGCAGGCGTGTGTCCGTCGGACTCGACGAGAGTGTTGAGCGCTTGCACCAGGTGCCACGCGGGGCTGTCCACCTGTGCCTCAAGGCTGGAGTGAACATCGTGTTTGGGCCCTCGTCCCCATCGCTCTCCACTGGAAACCAGTTCGAGCTCAACTACCCCCTTCGCGCCTAGTGATATCTGTATGCCTCCATCCGCGTCCTGGCCCGCTTCTGGCATGAACACACCCATGCATTTCTTCAACGCAGCGGTGATCCTGGGTTGGTGGACAACCTCCGGAAAGTGGGTCGAACCAATCTCTTCTTCACCTTCACAGACGAGCACGAGATTTACCGGCAGCTTTTTTCCCGCCGCCTTGAAAGCATGAAGGGCGCCGAGGAAGGCCGTTTCCGGACCCTTCTGGTTCACAGCGCCGCGACCGACGCAGATCCTGCCCAGCCCTTCCTTGTCCACGATCCGCCCTTCGAGCGGTGGCGAAGACCACTCCGAAGGGTCAAACTGTTTCACGTCGTACATAAAATAGATGCCGACGGTGGTTGCCGCACCGGCATCGAGAATGCCGAAGACCCCAGGCTTGCCCGATGTTGGCACAATTTCAACGTTCGCGAATCCTGCATCGCGAGCGAGTTGTGCCATATACTCAGGGCCCTGCGGATAGTTGCGGTTCTCGGCCGCGATCGAGGGCAAAGCGATCCAGTCCTGCAGCCGCTTCACATTCTCATCATGCATCTTCGGTATTTGGCTCAGCACCGACTGGATGCCGGGGTTGTCCGCAGAGAAAGCAGAGATTGGCAATGCGGCGAAGGCGGCTCCAGCAAGCGCGCCATGGATGAACTCGCGACGATTGAAAGCGTTATGGCTCGAGTCAGTCAATGCGTCCCCCTTTTGGCCGAATAAAGATGACTATCCTTGGTTGGCCCCAGACTCAATTCCAGAAAAAGAACCATCTGGCTTTTGATCGAAGGTCATCATACCAGTTGGTTCCCTACAGATCAGCGATCCTTTCTGCTGGATGCGGCGAGATAACCTCCCGGCCGGTCCCGAGTGTAATGGGGATGTTACAACAGCAACCAGCCTTGTCGTACAATCTCACGCTGAGGCAGGACACAATGAACATCGCTCATGTGGCTTCAAAGGCGCTGGCTCCACTGCCGATAATGGTCATTGCTATTTGGTGGACAGTGGCACCGACAAGCTATGTGGCCTGTATCCGCAAGGTGCCGTTGCTTTGGAACGGTGCCTACCCGATGAGCACCGAGCCTTGGTTTCCTCGGTATCTACGTGCATTGGAATCTTGCTCTGGGTATTGTTTTTGGTTGGAATTTTCAATTGGTGGCGAGTTCGCTAAGTAAACTGCGAGCCGCCCAAGCGTTTCCGTAGCAGGCAGGAGGAATGACAGCAATGCTGGAATACAAGATTCGTCAGAGCGGAGATGTCACGATGCTTGACCTGAGCGGGCGCATCAGTGTGGGCGAAGCACTCGCCTTCGGCCCGGGGAGTGGGGTGGTTCTCGCTGACGTTATTGCCGAGTTGGCTGAGAAGGGTCAGAGAAAGATCCTGCTCAATCTCAAGGGTGTGAAGTACATCGACAGCTCCGGAATCGGAGAGTTGGTTCGGAACTACACCAGCCTACGACGGCAAGGTGGTGAACTCAAGTTGTTGAGCCCGACCTCCACGGTTCTGGAGGCGCTCCGGATCACTCACCTGGACAAGGTCCTCGACATCAAGGAAGACGAGCAATTGGCAGTGGAGTCCTTTTCCAAGCCGACATCTGCGGCGGGATAGTTAACCGTCGAGAACCTCCGGCCATCGAAGCAAGGAGTAAAGGTGGGCAGTCTTCCTTTGATCCCCTCCGCGACCGACCATCGTACCGGGGAGACCGACCGGCGAAACAGATGTACAATCGTGCCGTTCCCGAATCCAAAGAGAAAGAATTGACACCCCTTACCGAGTTTGCCGTATCCCCCGAATTTATTCGCGCCTAGCAGATCGGGAGCCAGCAATGCCAGACGCGACCAGACGCCCTCGTTTTTTCGTTGCCCCGGCCATGCTCGGACTTGGTATATCTCGCATGTTTGACATGGCGGTAGAGCTTGAGAACCCACTGTTCAAAATCGTACTCTCGATAGGGGAAGCGTTGGCCGCACTCGACGTTCAATTCCCCCAGTTCGAACCGTTAGTGACCGCTCGGGTCAGCTGACGCAACCAGGCTATTACACGCATTGAGAGTTGACTAGCCCTGACAGGGGTCAAATGAGTGCAATGGCGATATTACGCCAATTGGCGAATACGTAGCATCACGGCGGCCGCAAACAGTCAGGCTGCGGGCCCCCTTGCGGCGCCTGCGAAAATGTCGTGGATGACGCTGATCAGCAACAGTACCGTTGTCTTGGAGACAACTCTCCGACATCCGCACCGCAACGCTTCACGCTCGATCTCAGGGCTATCCGTAAACATTACGATAGGCAGATCAGGTCTGATACGCGACAACTCTCGAGCGGCATCCAGTCCACTCATCACCGGCATTGAGAGATCGAGAAGGACCAAATCAGGGTTGAGGAGCGCGACCTTGTCAATTGCCTCGCGACCGTTGCGGGCTTCCCCGCCAACAACCCAATCGGGAACACTTTCAAGCATGAATTTGACGGAGTTCAGCACAGGAGCGCTGTCATCTACAATCAGAATGCGCTTCGGCATAGTTTAAGATTGCGCTCTCCATTTGCGGGATTCCATCGGGCAGATACGGTAGTGAGGAATCCGGGGCCTACACCCGCAGAATTTCCTAAGTATTGTAAACAGGACCTTTACACGTTTTGACCGCTAGTCCTTGACCGATAAGGCCATATTTCAACGGTTAACCCACTACTTTTATTTCCGCTGCTTGACATCGCACTACGGCAGACGAAGAATAGGCCGCGCCTTTTGTGCGAGGCATTATGTAAACATGCAGACTGTCACAACTGTTGAAATCGGGCGATTACACTCAAAACCCTCCGGCAGGGTTAAACCGATAACCACTGTAGAAAGGAAGCCACGGAAGAAATAGACCCGTGGCCGGGGGTAGACCTGTGCACGCTATTCAAACCGTGATGGCGGAAAAGTGGGCCGAGACCAAGGACACGCGCGTGCGGGCGATGGTGTTGCTTGGTGCACTTGTTTTGGTCACACGCATTCCCTTTATCGGTCCATTCGAGTCGGATTCAGCGCTGGTCCTGGTCGGGGTTCGCCAGTGGCTTCGCGGTGGGCCGAACGCTATCGGCATTTACTCCGCTCGCACTTGTCCACTTTACTACGCTACCATCACCTTCCTCATCCGCACATTTCACATTCGGGAATATAGTTATGCTACCCTGATGGGCGCCCTCAGCGTGGCGGCGGGTGTGGGCATCGTCATCCTTGGTTACCTGTTAGGGCGGCGCGTCGTCCCGCGCACTGCTAGCGCAAGCGGGATGGTGCTGTTCGCGCTGTCGCCAGGACTGTGGTGGATAACTATGGAGCCTCACCCACAGGCCATTTCGTTGTTCTTCGGCTTGCTTGCGGCTTTCCTTCTTGTGCGTTCACTCGAGTCGCGGCGGTGGCTACCTGGCGCGACGGCGATGGGCAGTTACGCTCTCGCCCTTGCATTTAAGAATGACGCACTGCTGCTCGCTCCGGCGTTGTTAGCTGTCGCACTCTGGGTCAAGCCGCACTGGAGTAGTGCCGTGGCTGCATTCGGTGTTGTCGCTGCTGGGGCAGTTGGCGATCTCCTCCTCTTGCGTTTGATCGTTGGTTCCGCGCAAAACGCAGTTAGTTCGCAAACTGCCGACGTCCAACACTTTCTCATACTGCCAAATTTCGTCGCAGCAGTGAAACAGATCGTGCCGGACGTATTCGGGCTCGGAATCGTATCAGTACTCGCACTGGCGTTAGTGTTACCAGGGGCGCTTTCCCAGACTTCCGAGAGGCGCCGCTTACTATTACTGCTTCTTCTTTGGGCACTTCCAGGATACGTGTTCTGGTTCCTTATTCAGGGCAATAACACCCGCCACGTCGTGGCTTTTGGGTTGCCCATTTTTTGGATTGGAGGTTTGCGTCTGCAGGGCAAGTGGCTGTGGCTCTGTGTCGCAGTTAGTGTCCTGATCCCGGGGAACTCAGGTTCGGGCATATTCCCATCGCCCAACGTACCGCTAAGCGCACGCCAAGCCGCAGCAAAGTTGGCTTACTTGGATAAGGTTGCAAATGAACTCAGCGCAACCGGTTCGTGTTTCCTCGGAAGCTATACTGACGACTACATTGCCGAGGACCTGATGCGCTCGGGGGCGACGGTCGTCAGCAGGAACGGCTCCGATTGGATACTCATGTCGCCTGCGAAGACCGAAGTCGTTCTCAGGCGGACCTACCCGTGGACCCAAAAAAAGATAGCTTTGGGAGATTGCCGGAGCGTCGAATACGACGCCTCAGGGCAGAAGGTTAGGTTTCTCGGCGATGAGTGGCACATTCCCCCAATATAAGAGAGGAAGGGCGAGGCGTGGGATGGCACAGGCGATTTCGCGACTTCCTGGCATTACAGAATTGTCTCGATTGCCGACCAACGGCTCGCAGTCTGTCAGTCGTAACGGACTACTTGCTTGCATTGGCTGCCAAGCTCTCGCGCGAAACTTGCTTTCCATGAAGCCAGATAGTGACGATGCTGTCGTACGCGTCCACGCTTTCCAAAGGCGATTTCTTCAGCAGGATAAGGTTGGCAATCTTGCCCGGCTCAATAGTCCCGACCTGCGAATCGAGCTTGAACTTCCGTGCGTTGCTGATTGTGGCGGCTTTGAAAATCTGTTCGAGGGATACCCCCGCCTTCTTAAGCTGCTGCATCTCCAGAAAGCCGTTTAGTCCAGGCAGATTTCCGTAAGTTGGAGCCGAGGGTGTGTCTGTGCCGAAGAGGAAGTCGGCATCTTTGGCTGCGAGATAGGCAACGACTTGGCGCACTCGCCGGAGAGGACCCGCGTCAAACCCTTCCAGCATAGCTGCGTCCGGCGTGTCGCCTTCCGAGATCTCTTTTTTGAACCATTTTCCCTGAGGAGAGTTGAACCATTCCAGCATCTCCGCCGGAATGACTTTCGGAATTGCTTCCATGCTTAGATACTGGGGATCAAAATACGCACGGAGACCTCCCATCACCTGAATGGTCGGTTGATAGCCAATCCTTTTGTCCACGATACGATCGAGTAGGCCTTTGATTTCGACAGGAAGTTCGGGCTGGCTTCGAAGATCCCCCCAGTTCCACATGCCATGCGCGATAACGTCCACGTCTCCGTCGACGGCGAATTTCTGCGCTTCAAACGAGTTGGCGTGCATCATCAGCGTCAAGCCATCTCGCGTCGCGGCCTTGCGAATCTCCGCAACAACGTCACTCGTGATGACAGGCAGGTTCTTGTCTTGCCCGAAGCCGCGCTCGAAATAGGTCTTGACGCAAATGCCGCCCGAGTCCCTCACACTGGCTACGGCCGCAGCAGGAGTATGATCTTGCGGACTGTATTCCGAAGGGATGCTCGACGCTTGCTTAGGATCGTAGATGAAGTTGGGGAACAGTTTGAACCGGACAGCCGGGGGCGCAAAAGACATCGGGTACCCATTGGCAATCGGCAAGGACTGCCCGCAGTCATATAAATCGGGATGCAGCGAAGCTTGTCTGAAGTCCTCTAGCGCCCGGCGATCGATCACTGCTAAGTCGATGAGCGTGGTGTAACCGAAGTAAAGATATGAACGCGGAAGTTGCTTGAAGTATTCGGTGACCATCGCCGGCTTCGCTGCATTCGGATCGAAGCTGCTCTCGGGCTGCATACCGGGGATGGAAGCGAGATGGACGTGTGAGTCGATGAGACCTGGAATAAGAAATTGCCCTTTTCCAGAAACAACTGCGGCGTCCGCAGGTTTCTTTGTTGTCTTTCCCCGGTCTACGCTGACGATGTGCCCGTTTTCGATCAGGACGTTGCCCTCGGCGATGTGATCAAGATTCTCCGGCGAGATGATAGTCACGTCAGTGATCCAGATTCGGCTCGGTCCCTGCTGACTCGAAGCAGAACCAGCAAAGGTCAGGACTAAGAGAAGCAGCCCAGGCATGAGGGTGAAAAACTTCATATCAACTCCTTGCTACGATTACAGGGCTAGGATGAGAAGAATCGCTTCAGTGAACTGTCGGGCCGTAAGCACTTCACTCCCCGACTCGCCCTGTCTAACAAGTACGTTTTGCCTGCACAAGAAGTTCCGTCGACCGCATGCTCGTCGTGTGACGGGTCCGGCCACGATGGTACGCATGGCAGCGCGTTACGGACACTTCTCTTTGAACGAACTGAAGGGGGCAGTGGAGAACATCAGCGGAGCTGAAATTCAGCCGCAGTCCCCGGTATCGACTGGTGTCAGAGGGAGTGGGCGCACTAACTGACTGAAAGAAATGGCTCCTCAGGTAGGACTCGAACCTACAACCCTTCGGTTAACAGCCGAATGCTCTGCCATTGAGCTACTGAGGAGTGGTGAAGCGCGCGCGGAGCGCGCCTGCTTGGTTATCATAGCATTCCGGCGCTGGGGGTGAAAATACTGAAGTCGGGCAGCGTTGATGTGGGGAGAGGAAATGCTGAATGCGCTTAGCACTTGCGCTGGCATGGTTCTACTGCGAGGTGATTATGGGTGGGGTTCGGGTGATTTGGGTTCTTGGTTTTCTGCTTTTTGTAGTTGCGGCGGTTTATGCGGGGGATAAGGCGCAGGGTTCTGCGGCTTCTGGGCCTCCTAAGACTGAGGTGCGGCCCCTGGCGGAAGACATGCATGGGACGAAGATTGTCGATCCTTATCGATGGCTGGAGGACGGGAAGAGTGCGGACACGCAGAAGTGGGTTGCGGAGGAGATGGCTTATACGCGGGGGGTGCTCGATCCCCTGCCGGGGCGTGATGCGATTCACAAGCGGCTTACGCAACTGCTTAGCATTGGGAGCATTGGCGTGCCGCGGATTGCGGGGAAGTATTACTTTTACGCGCGGCGTGTGGGGATGCAGAACCAGCCTGTGCTTTATGTGCGGGAGAGTCTTGACGGAAAAGACCGCGTATTAGTGGACGTCAACCAGCTCTCGGGGGATGGGACGATTGCTCTGGATTGGTTCTATCCCTCAGAGCACGGGAAATATGTGGCCTACGGGACCTCGCCGAGCGGGTCAGAGATGAGCACGCTGCATATTGTTGACACCAAGACGGGCAATCCTTTGCCGGACACGATTGAGCGCACGCGGGGGGCAAGCATTGCCTGGTCGCACGACAACTCCGGTTTTTATTACACGCGGTATCCTAACAAAGGGGACGTGGCGGGGGGGCAGGAGGTTTACAACCGACATGTGTTCTATCACCTGCTGGGAACGGATCCGGCAACGGATCCGCCGATCTTTGGCGAAGGGCGCGATCCGGAGGACTGGCCGGAGGTAAGCCTCGACAATGATGGCCGCATGCTGCTGATCACGGAGTCGCAAGGCTGGACAAAAACTGAGTTGTTCTTGATGGATTTGAAGAAAGGCACGCCACCCACTCGTATCACCACCGGCAAGAATTTCATCTACAGTGGGACGGTCTACAACGGACGGGTTTACATCGTCACCAACGAAGATGCTCCGCGCTTCCGCGTGTTCATGGCGGAAGCGGGTAATTACGAACGGGACGATTGGAAAGAAATTATTCCGCAAACCGGTGGAGTCTTAAAGGACGCTGAACTCTGGGGTGGGAAGATCTTCGCGCAGTACGAGCAGAATGCGACTTCACAGCTTAAAGTATTCGATCTCGGGGGCAGTCTGCTCAGCAACCTGGCGCTGCCCGGGATCGGCAGCATTTTCGCGGCCCAGGGAAAATGGGACCGCGACGAGATTTTCTACGGATTTGAATCGTTCACGATCCCGCGCTCGATTTATCGTTACGACATGGAGAGCCGGGCTACAACGCTCTGGGCCAAGGTGGATGCTCCTGCGATTGATCCTGCGGCCTACGAAGTTCAGCAGGAATGGTACCAGTCGAAGGATGGGACGCGGGTGCCTATGTTCGTGGTGCACAAGAAAGGACTGAAGAAGGATGGGGACAATCCCACGCTCTTGACCGGGTATGGCGGGTTCAACGTCAGCCTTACGCCCGAGTTCGACAGCGATATTTATTTGTGGCTCGAGCATGGCGGGATTTATGCCGTCGCCAACTTGCGCGGCGGGGCGGAATTTGGAGAAGACTGGCACCGGGCTGGGATGCTGGACAAGAAGCAGAACGTGTTTGACGACATGATTGCGGCTGCGGGGTATCTGATCTCGGAAAAGTACACAAGCCCCAATCGTCTTGCCATTCAGGGAGGGTCGAATGGCGGACTGCTGATGGGGGCGATGATTACGCAGCGTCCTGATCTGTTTCGGGCAGTGGTTTGCCAGGTGCCTTTGCTTGACATGCTTCGTTACCAGGACTTTCAGATTGCCAAGCTTTGGATTCCGGAGTACGGGAGCGCGGAGAATGCTGAGCAGTTCAAGTGGCTGTACGCTTATTCACCGTATCACCATGTGAAGGCAGGGGTGGAATATCCGGCGGTGTTGTTCATGACTGCGGATAGCGATTCGCGAGTTGATCCTATGCATGCGAAGAAGATGACGGCTTTGATGCAGGCGTCGGCTAAGAACGGAGGGAGCCGGGAGCGGCCTATTCTTTTGCGGATTGAGAGTAAGGCGGGGCATGGGCAGGGGAAACCCATCACTAAGCAGATTGAGGAAGGGACAGATGTTTGGTCGTTTCTGTTTTGGCAGTTGGGGGTGAAGTAGATTCGCCCTCAGAAAGGATGGGCCCCCGGTGAGGTTTTCTTCCTGTCTTCCTGAACTCAGTTCGAAACTCATTCGCCCCCTCGTGAAGCGATATCATTCTTTGCGCACAGGACCTATTTGACGATCGCAGAAACCGGCATGGTTGCAGCGGTCCTCTGCTCGGTCGCAGAATAGCGCAAGCCGCACTACCTGTCGCGAAGGCTCGGGAACATTTTGGTTCGTCGGCGGTTCGCGCGGTGGTAGGATATCGGGCTGCTTCAGAATTCCGGACGCAGACATCGCAGACCTTGGAAACGCAGATGACGAGAGGCTCTCGAGCTGTGGCGTCGCCACGGGTGGTGTGCATTGAGGACTTCCGGCCGATGGCGCGGGAGAGGGTGCCGAAACCTGTATTTGACTACCTGGATGGCGGAGCCGAGGGCGAGGTTACGCTGCGGGAGAATTGCAGAGTATTTGATGACGTGACGTTTCGGCCGCGGCATGCAGTTGCTGTGGCGGGCTGCGATTTGCGGACGCGGGTGCTGGGCTTCGATCTTGCGCTTCCGTTTTTGCTGGCACCGGTAGGCTACAGCCGGCTGATGCACCCCGGAGGGGAAGTGGCGGCGGCGAGGGCCGCGGGCAGGGCTGGCACGGGATATATTCTTTCGACGATTTCGGGGCACAAGCTGGAGGATGTAAAAGCGGGTTCGGCCGGGCCGGTTTTTTATCAACTCTATTTGATGGGAGGGCGCGGGGCGGCTGAGGCTGCGATTGAAAGAGCGCGCTTGGCTGGGTTCTCCGGTCTGGTGGTCACCATTGATACGCCGGTGTCGGGGATTCGCGAGCGTGATCATCGCAATGGCTTGAAGGAGTTGATCAGCGGCGGACCGCTGGAGAAGATTCCGTATCTTCCGCAGATTCTGTCGCGGCCGGGCTGGCTCCTCAGTTACTTGTTGGACGGCGGTTTGCCGGGACTTCCGAATGTTATTGTGCCGGGGAAAGGGCAGATGGCGCTGGTCGATATCAATGCGGCGCTAGCGGAGTCGGCGGTGACATGGGCGGACTTGCGGTGGATTCGGGAGACTTGGCGAGGGCCGATTGTGGTGAAGGGTGTGCTGACGGGCGACGATGCGCGGCACGCGATGGATGGAGGAGTGGCGGCGATTTCGGTTTCGAATCATGGGGGACGGCAATTGGATGGAGTTCCGGCTTCTTTGCGGGCGTTGCCGGAAGTGGTGGAAGCGGTGAAGGGCCGCATCGAAGTTTTGATGGATGGAGGAATTCGCCGCGGTCCCGACATCGTAAAAGCTATCTGCATGGGAGCGCGGGCGGTGCTTTGCGGGCGCGCTTATGCGTATGGATTGGCGGCCGCAGGTGAGGCGGGTGTGGACCGGGCGATTGAGATTTTACGGACTGATCTGGAACGGACTTTGCGGTTGCTCGGGTGCGCGTCGGTTGCGGAGTTGGATCGATCTTATGTGAATGTTCCGAAGGAGTGGGAAGTGGGTTGAGGCGGACAGCGCCTGAAGGCGCAATTGTGATGCGGGGCTTACGGTATGCCTGAAGGCATACCCTGATACGAAGCTGACTCCTGTTCGTGTGGGGGTGGTTATGCAGTGGACTCAGATCTACGATCCGCTTGGGCATTGGTGGCTTTCGACGCTGGTGGCGGCGCTTCCTATCATTGTTCTTTTCGGGCTGCTGGCCGGGCTTAAGGTGAAGCCGCACTGGTGCGCGATTGCCGGAGCATTGACGGCGGTGGTGGTTGCGATCCTCTTTTTCAAGATGCCGGTGGCGCTGGCTGCCATGAGCTTCGCTTACGGTGTCGCGTTCGGAGTTTTGAAAATCGCGTGGATCGTTCTGGCGGCAGTTTACCTCTACGACATTTCCGTGGAGACCGGGCAATTTGAAATCATGAAGGAATCGATTGCCGGGATCACTGCGGACCGGCGGCTGCAAGTTTTGCTGGTGGCGTTTTGTTTTGGCGCGTTCATTGAGGGCGCGGCGGGCTTTGGAGCGCCGGTAGCGATTGCCGGGGCATTCATGATCGGGCTGGGGTTCAGACCGTTTCATGCGGCTGCTTTGAATTTGATCGCCAACACCGCTCCGGTTGCGTGGGGCGCGATTGGCACGCCGATTCACAGTCTGGCGGCGGTGGCTGGTCTCCCGGAGTCTGATCTTAACGCGATGATTGGACGGATTCTTCCTTTTACCGCGGTCATAGTTCCTTTCTGGCTGGTGAAGACCATGGTCAGCTGGAGAGAAACTTTCGAAGTATTTCCTGCAATTCTGGTGATTGGGGTTTCGTTCGCCCTTACCCAGTTCTTCTGGTCGAATTACGTGGACAGCAATCTGGTCGACATTATGGGAGGCGTGGTTTCGATTGTCGCGGCGTTGATTTTCCTGCGATTCTGGAAGCCGAAGAAAATCTGGCGGTTCGATTATGACGACAAACCGGTTGCACTTCCCGCGCCGACGGGCAAGATCAGCGACGGCGTGGGCGGGGAATGGTCGGCGGCGGAGTTCGACGGATATGCGAAACCGCGCCACTATAGCGCTGGACAGGTGTTGAAGGCGTGGATGCCTTTCGCGATCCTGTCATTGTTTGTATTGCTATGGGGGCTGCCCAAGATAAAACTGACGATGAACCAGGCAACTACGCCGGCATTCAAGGTGATGCTTCCGAATGGGAAGGTGCGGCCGGGCCCGGCGGGGTGGGACGTGCCTCTGTTGCACAACGCTATTTCTCGTGCCGCGCCGATTGTGTCGAAGCCGACGCCGGAAGCGGCGCGATACGATTTCAACTGGCTTTCCGCTACCGGGACCGGATGCTTCTTTGCCGCGATCGTTTCCGGATTGCTGCTGGGGCAGGGGCCGGTGCAGTTGATCAAGATCTTTTGGAAGACGCTGGTACGGATGCGGCTGGCGATGATTGCGATTTCGTTCATGCTGGGGCTGGGATACGTGACGCGTTACTCGGGGCTGGATGCGGTGCTGGGCCTGGCGTTCACGAGGACGGGATGGTTGTATCCATTCTTCGGCACTTTCCTGGGATGGCTGGGAGTTGCGCTTACGGGGAGTGACACATCTTCGAATGTGCTGTTTGGCAGCCTGCAGCGAATTACTTCTCAACAGTTGGGCATCGATCCGGTGCTGATGTGCGCTGCCAACAGCGCCGGGGGAGTGATGGGGAAAATGGTAGACGCGCAGTCGATCACGATTGCTACGGCGGCGACTGAGCAGGTAGGGAATGAAGGGGTCATTTTCCGGTTTGTGGCCTGGCATTCGGTGGCGCTTTGCTCGATCGTCGGAATTATTGTGATGCTTTACGCTTATGTGTTTCGATGGGTTGTGCCGCATGGTCTGACGTTTGTGAAATAGCGGCGCCGACAGGAACGTTATTGAAGGAAAAACCCCCACTTCTCGCAAAAGACGCGAGAAATGGGCACCCTGATTCTACCTCCCTGATGAACATACTTGATCTGGTTGTCGGCAAACCCATCAAAACCAGCGACGAGCGTGCCGAGCAGATCGGCCCGATACAGGGCATCCCGATTTTTGGGCTCGATGCGCTTAGCTCTGCTGCTTACGGACCGGAAGCGGCTCTCACCCTTCTGATTCCCCTAGGCCTGCTCGGCGTTCGTTATATCGTTCCCATCAGCGTCGCGATTATCACGCTGCTGGTGATCGTGTACTTCTCCTATCGCCAGACGATCGCCGCCTATCCCTCAGGCGGTGGCTCCTATACTGTAGCGCGCTTCAATCTTGGAGCGTCTGCCAGCTTGCTGGCCGCGGCCGCGCTGCTCGCCGATTACATCCTGACGGCCGCAGTGGGCATTTCTGCGGGAGTTGGTGCTTTGGTTTCGGCCGTTCCCTCGTTGTTGCCGCACACGGTTTCTCTCTGTGTGGGAATTCTGACCGTCATCACGATCGTCAACCTCAGGGGCGTGCGTGAAGCCGGCGTTGCCTTCGCGATTCCTACTTATCTGTTTGTCGGCACTCTTCTCGTGACGATCGTTGCGGGCGTGCTTCGCGTGCTCGTCAGCGGAGGGCATCCCACGCCGTCGTTTGCCCTTCCTCCTCCGCCAGCCATGACTGCAGCGGTGAGCTTCTGGCTGCTGCTGAAAGTTTTCGCCAGCGGTTGCACCGCCCTGACCGGGGTGGAGGCTGTCAGCAACGGCGTGAAGGCTTTCCGCGAGCCTACCGTGAAAAACGCGCAGCGGACTCTAACGGTGATTATTTTTCTTTTGGCGGTGATGCTGGCGGGAATTTCGTATCTGGTAAGGGCTTATGGAATTGCTGCAACGGATCCGGGTCAGCCTGGGTATCAGAGCGTTCTCTCTATGCTGACGGCGGCGGTTTTCGGCAAAGGCCTCTTTTACTATTTGACCGTCGGATCGATCCTTGTGGTTCTGTCTTTGTCGGCCAACACCGCTTTTGCGGATTTTCCGCGTCTGTGTCGCGCCATCGCGCAAAACAACTATCTTCCGCACGTTTTCGGCTATCGGGGGCGCCGGTTGGTCTACACGTACGGCATTGTCGTTCTGGCGCTACTGTGTGGGGGAGTGCTTATCCTTTTCGGCGGTGTTACTGACCGGCTGATCCCGCTGTATGCCGTGGGCGCGTTTATGGCCTTTACGCTTTCGCAAGCCGGCATGGTGATGCATTGGAGGAGAAATCGCGGTCCGAATTGGCTGAAGAGCGCACTGGTGAATGGACTGGGCGCTCTCGTCACCGGCACGACCACCGCTGTCGTGCTGGTTGCGAAATTTGTGGAAGGCGCTTGGATAACGCTGCTTTTCATTCCCCTGACGATCCTTGTCTTCTCGATGGTCCGGCGCCACTACCATTCGGTGAAAGTGCTCACCACCTGCAAGGTTCCCGTGGATGCGGCAGGTCTGAGGCAGCATCCCATCGCGGTCATCGCCATCGACCGCTGGAGCAACATCACGCGCCTCGGGATTGAGTTTGCTGCGCGGCTTTCTCCGGAAGTGATCGCGCTGCACGTCGAGCCCAACGAACACTCCGAGTTGCTGGAAGACGACTGGGAACTCTACGTGGAGCGACCGTTCCGCGCTGAAGGCAAGGAACCACCGCAGCTCCATGTCCTGCCTTCACCCTATCGCTTTGTCATCGTTCCCATTGTTCAATTCGTTCTTGATCTTTCGAAGAAAAATCCCACTCGCAGCATTGTTGTGGTCATACCGGAACTAGTGGAAGACAAGTGGTATGAATACTTCCTGCACAATCAGCGCGGGCGGCTTCTGGAATGGGTGCTTCTCGCCCGCGGCAATGAACGCATCTTCACGGTGAGTGCACCCTGGTACGTTGGTCAACGACCCTGATTGCACCTAAGCCCAACCACCTGGTTAGTCGCCGTCTTTCTTTTCTGGCGCTTTGGGCAGTGGCTTCTCGATTGGCTTGCGGGGAAGCATCTGGTCGCGCATGGCTGCGTCGTAGACGAAGCCGGCTACGATTACGCTGATCTGCTTGAGATCTTCGGGTTGCAGGCGGTCGTAGACATCCATGTTGGAATGATGGGTGCGGGTTTCGTACTCGAGGGGATCCTGAATGAACTGGAATCCCGGGATGCCGACCGCATCGAACGACTGGTGGTCGGTGCCGCCGGTGTTGCGCATGGTGAGAGTGGTCATCCCAAGGTCTTTGAAGGGCTTCATCCAGGCTTCGAAGATGGGGGCTACGGCCTCGTTCTCCTGCAGATAAATGCCGCGAATCTTGCCGGTGCCGTTATCCACGTTGAAATAGGCGGAGACCTTTGCCTGTTCGGGCTTGACGGTGACTTCGCCGGCCTCGCGGCGCTGGAGTGTGGGCATACCCTTCAAGAGCGGTTCGTCAATGGGAGGACGTGAGCCGAAGTGGTGCTCGACGTAGAATTGCGAGCCGAGCAGGCCTTGCTCTTCGCCGCTCCAGAGGCCGATGCGGATGGTGCGGCGGGGCTTGATGTCGAGGGCTTTGAGGATGCGTACGGCTTCCATCATGACAATGGTTCCGGCGCCGTTGTCGGTGGCTCCGGTGCCGGCGTGCCAGGAGTCGAGGTGGGCGCCGAGCATGACGACTTCATCTTTCCTGTCTTTATCTGTGCCGGGAATTTCGGCGATGGTGTCGTACTGCATGGGATCGTCATCGTAGAAAGTGTTGGTGACGTTCAGTTCCAGGGAAACGTCTTTTTTCTGCTGCAGGAGGCGGGCGATGCGGGTCCAGTGTTCGAGTGCCATGACGAGCTGAGGAACGGTGGTGGTCTCGCCGGGTTTGTAGGATCCGCCGGACTGGACAAAGACGGTTCCGCCGCCGGAAGTAAAGCGATAGTGGTCGATGACGGCCAAGACTTTTTCGTCGGCGAAGAATTGGTTCAGGTCTTTGATGAACTGCTGGCGCTTCACAAAATCAGCCATAGAGAAGGGTTGACGCTCGCTGGGAATCTGGTAGTCCGAGAGCTTGGCGAGATCGTCGTCGCTCAGACGTTTGTAAGGAGCCTCGGTCATTGGCTTCACGTCGGGATCGGCGCCGAAGATCACGATCATGCCGGCGAGCTTGCCTTTATACTTGTCGAAATCTTTCCTGTCTTCAATGGTGACGCGGATGCACTTGCCTTGCACGACGCCGTTGGTGCTGGGGGTCCAGGCTTTGGCGTAGACCAGGAGCGGGGCGATATCGGGTGAGGTCATGCGAACGTTGATGTATTGGTTAGCCCAGCCGCGGCCGAACGGTCCCCATGGCTCGAGGTGGGAGTTGGAGAGGCCGATGGCGGTGAGCTGGTCGCGAGTCCACTCATTGGCGCGCTTCATGTTGGGTGAGCCGGTCAGGCGTTCGCCGATGGAATCAATTAAGCCGGTGGCGAACTCCATCACTTTTGAGTTGCGGAAGCCTTCGTAGCGGATACGGGTCATGGCTTCCAGATCGACTTTTTCCTGGGACCATACGGGGACCGCGGAGGACATTACGAAAAGAAGGCAGGCTAGGCGGACTACGTTCTTCATGATGCGGGCTCCTGAGTAAGGTCGAACGGGGATTATACAAAACGGGGATTATACAAGTTGGGCGTGGGATTGGGGCGGAGGGATGATCGAAATGCCTTGCTGAGCCAGTTGGTGGCGCCGACAGGCATGGGGTCCTTCACTTCGTTCAGGATGACAGATCCGGGGTATTCGGGCATCTCATTCGAGACTGCTTCGGCGGTGTCGGGATGCTCTGATCTGGCTTTTTCTGGTCGTTTGCGGCAGGCGGTTTTGCGTCGTCGTCGGGGTTTATTACGACGTATTGGACGATCAGGGAGATGCGGCGGTTGGAGGGGTCGAGTGGGTTGTCGAGCTTGCGGAGGCGTTGATCGGCGAATCCGCGGACCTGGGTGACCTGGCTTGGTCCGAGGCCGTTGGCCTGCATGAGGCGGCGGGCGGCGTTGGCGCGGTCGGTAGAGAGTTCCCAGTTGCCGTAAGTTCCGGAGGCGGCGTAGAGCTTGGAGTCGGTATGGCCTTCGATGGAGATTTTGTTGGGGAGCTTACCGAGTTCAACTGCGATCGTGACCAGCAACTCGCGGCCGTCGACATCGAGTTGAGGGCTGCCGCTTTTGAAGAAGGTTCCGGAGGCGGATTCGAGGAGTTCAATGCGCAGGCCTTCGGGGGTGACGGTGATCTCGATCTGGTTTTTGATCTTGTCGAAGTCGCTCATCTGATGGATGGCGCGTTGCAGCTGGTCTTTCAGCTTGGGCATATCGTCTTTGGTGAGAATAAAGTTCTCGCCGCTGCCGGCCACGTTGGATCCGAGCTTCTTGGCGGTGCCGTTGGGGTCTCGGAAGTAGCCGCCGACGGCCTCTTGTATTTGCTTGCTGGTGTTGAGCAGCCACAGGACGATGAACAGAGCCATCATGGCGGTGACGAAATCGGCGTAAGCGACCTTCCAGGCGCCACCGTGATGGCCGCCGTGGCGGGGTTTTTTCTTGAAGATTACGACGGGGTGCGTTTTATCCATGGTGGTTGGGGATGGGAGCCTCTATTGGGGTGCGGCTGCGGGCACGGCATCGGGTGCGGCGGCCGTTTCGGCGGCTCGATTGCGGCAGGCTGATTCGACTTCCTTGAAGGATGGGCGTACGTGACCGGGAACGGCGCGGCGCGCGACTTCGACGGCCATGATGGGAGCTGTGCCTTTTAGAAAAGAAACGATGAGCACGCGCAACACGTAGAGGTAGGCGTGCTCGTCGTCGGCTGCTTTGGTCATGTTGGCGGCGATGGGGCCGACCAGGCCGTAGCAGAGAAGGATGCCGAGGAAAGTTCCTACTAGTGCGGCCGCTACCTTCTTGCCAATTTCTTCAGGGGGGCCACCCAGGGAGCCCATGGTAATCACTACCCCGAGAACGGCGGCCACGATGCCCAGACCGGGCAGGGAATCTGCCATGCTGGTGAGTGCAGCGGTGGGTTGAGTGCTGTCGTGATGTTGGACTTCGAGATCGAGGTCGAGCATTTGGTCGAGATCGAAGGCGTCGACGCCGGTGATTGCCATGCGCAATGAATCACAGACGAAGTCGCGGACGTGGTGGCTCTTGAGAACGGCCGGGCCTGTCGAAAACAGGGGACTCTTCTCCGGCTCTTCGACGTCGTTTTCCAGGGCCATCAGGCCGTCTTTGCGAGCCTTGTTGAGGAGTTCGTACATCATCTTCAAGGAGTCGATGTAAGCCTGCTTGCTGTATTTGGAGCCGGTGAAAACGCCGACGACTCCGCCGGCAATCTGGGTGAGAATGTGAAGGGGATTGGCAATGAGGACGGTGCCGATGGAGGCGCCGCCGATGATGAGCAATTCGGCGGGCTGAAGGAGGACGCGGATGTTGCCGTGCTCCATGAGGTAGCCGGCGGCCACTGCGCCGAAGACAACGACGATGCCGATGATGGCAAACATAGGTCAGTCCTTGCCGGATGGAGCAGGTGCACCCACGGCGAGCGCGCGGCGCGGGGGCGTGGCTTGAGTTTCGCCGTGCGCGGGTTGCGCCCGCTGCAGGAGCGATTCGACGGTATCGCCGGCGAGCGCGCCGGCCCGGCCCATGGAAACTGCCGCCGACAATTCCTCTCCCCACCATGGAATGGTGGCACTGGACATCATGTTGAGCACGCGCTGGCTGACGCTTTGCACGGCGTCCACGCCACAGCCGCTCAGGATCACGAGAAATTGGGACTCACTCCAGCGGCCGACGAAGTCGGCGGGCCAAACTGCATTTCTCAGGGTTCGAGCCAGCACCAGCAGCATGGAAGTGGCTGCCTCCTGCCCGTAGCGGGCGCGGAATTGGGCGAGCTCATAGATCTCGACGAGAAAGATGCCAAAAGGAATCTGAAGCTCGGCGAATGTGCCCAGCATTTCGCGCAGGTGCGACTGCATCATGGCCTGGTTGGGCAAACCGGTTATGTCATCGAGACAGCCGCGCTCTTTCATGCTGCGATTGTTGGGATCGGGACCGACTACGGCGAAATCGCCTTCAAAAGTCTGGATGATGCCGATAAGGGAACCTTGTCTGTCGCGCAGGGGGATTGCCCAGGAGTGCACGGGAGAGCGATGTCCGGACTTGTGATGAATGAAGCTCATGGCTTCGACCGGCCGGGCCTGATGGTGCGCGGTGGCGATGGGACATTTCCCCGTACACATTTCGCAGCCGATCTGGTTGCAATGCAGAAGAATGTTTTCCGCACAGGAATGGCCGAGGACATCGATGCGGGCGTAGCCGCTGATCTGTTCGGCGCCGTCGCTCCAGAAGACGATTTTTTTCTGCAGGTCGACTACGCTCACGCCGATTTGCAGGCCGTCGAGGATGTCGCGGTAGGTTTCGGGATCGGGAAAGGCCGGCATAGCTGCGCAAGAGTACTGATTTGTTCATCGGCAAAAACCGGGCTTACTTCAGGCGCGTGGCGGAGGCGGAATCGGCGATCCAGGGGGCGCAATCCAGTGAAAAACTGGATTTACAAGGGTTTGGGCGGAATAGCGGGATGGCACTTTAGGGACAGCGGAATAGCACGAGAGTGCCATTTGCAAAATCCTGCATCGCGTTTAATTTCGCAGGTGAGCAGTTCTGGGGGAGGGCTGCCCGGGCGCCTCGGTCTCGAAAGAGATTCGAGGCGCTCGTTATTTTGGGGAAGGATTTCTTGGCCGCCGCCTCGCCTATTCTTTTCCCGCCGCCCAGCTGGTTTCGCAAGAACCCGAGAACTCGTGCCGTCCCTGACGGGACTCTGTTCCATGATTGTGACTTTCCCCCGCACTTACGTGCGGGGCTAATGAATTCCGCCGCTGGCGCGACTGGCCTTCTGAGCAGGCATCAAAGATCAGTTGGTTGAGATGGTGAAGTTGACTGTGATCTTGGCCTGAGTCTCGACGGGTTCGGCGCCTTCAAGGTGTGGCTTGAAGTGCCATTGCCGGACGGCGTCTTGAGCTGCGGAGGCTAGGATGTGCGGGCCACTGACCACGCGCAGATGCTGAATAACCCCATCTTTGCTAATCATCGCCTGCAGAATCACTGAACCTTGTACTTTCATCTGCCGGGCCAGCAGGGGATAGCTGGGCTGCACCGGACGGGCCACGATGTCGGAAGCGTCGGCAGACATCTGCACGCGCTCGGCGGCATAGGAGGTTACATTGCCAGCGGTGAGGGTATCGGCGGGGGCGGCTTCGGGTGCTCGTTGCGGTGGTGTGCCGGGTTGCAAATCCACACGCACGGAGCTGCTGCCGGGCCGGATGGTGCGATGAGAATCGCCGGCGACTACCTCCACATCGAGAGGGGGCAATACCGTGCGCGTGGCCGTGGCCTCCGCAGGAGGTGCAGTGGATGGGGCGGAAGTTACGGCTGCGACAGCGACCGGGTGCTTCGGTTGAGGTTTCGATCCCGCTTTTGATCTGGCGATTGTGAGTGGTTTGGCTGCTGCTGTGTGAGGTGTTGCTGAAGCGATTTTGGCGGCGGGGGAGCTCTCGACGGGCTGGTCGGATTCGGCTTCCGGAGGGTCGGGAAACCAGAAGTCCCGGTCATGCCAGAGCACGATGGCCAAAGCCATCAGAAGCAGACAAAGCGAACCGATCATCAATCTCCGCTGCTTGGGATCTTGGGGCGCGCGCTTTGAGGAATCTGCCAAGAGAGCGCGATCGGTCTTCGTTAGATCGGTCTTCGTTAGGTCGGTCTTGGATACGAAAATGTTGAGATCCGGCATGGTGGAAACAGGGACCACTCGCGCGGGGGGCTAGCGCTTGCCTAGTATGCCTTGAAAACGCTCAGAAGGCTAGCAAAAGGTGGGTGGAAGCGGACTTCGAGGGGTATGATTCGCATAGTGGCCCGATATGAAACCTGGCTTGGGCGAAACTTTCAGAAGTCTCATGAATCCCATTACTTGCGGACCGTGAGGCACGCGCTTGCTGGCGGAAACCTATGCAGGAAAAAGGCTGATCAAGCGGTGACGGTCATTCGATGAAGGTCTTTCCATGAAGGATAACGATCGCAAGATGGATGAAAAGAAGCTCCGGCAAATTGGCCGGCGCGAATTGCTGAAGCTGGCACCGGTGCTGGCGCTGGGGGCATTCGCGATTCCGAGCTTGCAGGAAGGGTTGCTGAAGAAGGGGTTGGGGTTCAGCGACTGGGCTTCGGCGCGTCTGTTCCGGTCTGCCCATCTGGCGCCGACTTTCGATGATGCCGAGCTGACGCCATTTGCGAAGTTTCCCATCAACGGATACGACGTGGACGATCCTGGCGTGATCTTTGAAAACTGGACGCTGACCGTCAGCGGCGCAGTTAAGAACCCCGGGGACTACACGCTGGCGAAGGTGCAGGCGCTACCGCGCTTTCGGCAGAACACGCGCCACATCTGCGTGGAAGGGTGGGATGTGATTGGGCGGTTCGGAGGGACGCGGCTCTCGGACTTTCTGCAGATGGTGGGCGCGGATCCTACGGCGCGATTCGTTACGGTGAACTGCGCGGACGACTATTACGAATCGCTGGACATGGCGACGGCGCTGCATCCGCAGACTTTGCTTTGTTATGAGATGTACGAGCAGCCGCTGACCCGGGCGCATGGGGCGCCGCTGCGGTTGCAGATTCCTACCAAGATAGGCTACAAGCAGGCGAAGTACTTGACGGATTTGAAAGTCACGCACGTGCTGGACAGGGTTGGATATTGGGAAGACCAGGGGTATTCGTGGTTTTACGGGTTGTGACAGTTTGTGGGTGCGTCTTGGCTGATGCCGGCACTGGGGGCGAGGACGCCTCGACGACAGCCGCCGGGAGGGCGGCGCTACTATCTTGGGAGGCTGGCGCATGAGCGGTGGGGTAATCGAAATCATTCGGGCTAAAGGCAAGAACGCTGAGGGCGAAGAGGAAGCGCCGGTGGTGGTGGGGCGGGCGGTTTATGAGCATCCTTTTGTTGTGCGACTGTGCCACTGGATCAACACGGTCGCGCTCTTCGTGATGGTGGGCAGTGGCTTACAGATTTTTCGTGCGTTTCCGAGCTTCGGGGCCAAGATTCCGCAGAAAGATTTGCTGCATTGGCCGAAGGCATTTGCGATTGGGGGATGGTTGGGCGGGGCTCTGCAGTGGCATCTCACGTTCATGTGGATCTACATTGCCACCGGTGTTTTTTATCTTGGCTACCAGCTTTTCAGTGGGAACTATCGGCAGGTTTTGTTTACGCATCGGGATATCCCTGGGGTGTGGCCGATGGTTCGGCATTATTTTTTCTTTGGCCCTAAGCCGCCGGTTCGGGAGGCTTACAACCCGCTGCAGAAGCAGGCTTACACGACCGCGATCGGGTTGGGGGTTTTGTCGGTGCTTACTGGTCTCGCGGTATGGAAGCCGGTTCAGTTTTCGTGGCTGGCCTGGATGATGGGAGGATTTCACTATGCGCGCATCTGGCACTTTGCGGTGATGTGGGCGATTTTATTTTTTGTGCTTGGGCATCTGGTGATGGTGATTCTGCATGGGTGGGGCAATTTTGTTTCCATGGTTACGGGGTGGAAGAGAGATCCGGAGTACTGAGAGCTGTTTTGGTGGCGGCACGCCTGAAGGCTTAACCTGATACGAATCTCGCGCGCCTACTCGCGACGATGTAAGGATTGCAAGCCGAATGTCCGAACCCAGGATGGTGTTGAACAATCCGGTGCAGATTGGAACGCGCGAGCAGGATCTGATTTTGGGCGTGCAGCGCGGGCAGCATGAATTGTTCTACGAACTGGTACGGCCTTATGAGCGGAGGGTTTATGCGGCGGCTCTGGCGATTCTTCGCAACGAGCATGATGCTGAGGACGCGGCGCAGGAGGCGATGCTGAAGGCGTTTGCGAATATCCGGCAATTCCGGGCGGAGGCGCGGTTCAGTACGTGGCTGATCCAGATCACGGTGAATGAGGCTCTGATGCGCCGGCGAAGGGAGCGAACTGTGGTGATGGAAGGCATTGATGGGCGTCGATCGGGCCGGGACGATGAAGAGAGCGAATATGCGCCTCGGGATTTCGCTGACTGGCGCGAGATTCCTTCGGAAGCGCTGGAGCGCAAGGAAGTGCGGCAGCGGCTGGCGGAGGCGCTCGGGACGCTTGATCGAAAATATCGCGAAGTTTTTGTGCTGCGCGATATGGAGCACTTGAACATTCAGGAGACAGCCGAAGCACTAGGGATCACGGTGGCTTCGGTGAAGACGCGGCTGTTGCGGGCGCGGCTGATGCTGCGCGACCTGCTGGCCGCCGGATGGGAGCAGGGCTGGTTCAGCCGGCTTCCTTTCGAGAAGGGGAATAAGCCATGGTAGACCAGAAAATGATGAACTGCGAACAGATGTGGCGCGAGATTTCGAATTACGTGGACGGGGACGTAGAGGCTGGGCTGCGTTCTACGATGGACGAGCATTTTCGCACGTGCAAGCGCTGCGCTTCGGTGCTGGCCGGGACGCGGAATGTGGTCCGGCTTTATGGGGATGAGCGCATGCTGGAAGTGCCTGCGGGCTTCGGGCAGAGGTTAGAGAAACGGCTGACGAAGAATGCTGCGGTGAAGGGAAGTGGATGGTCTAGCTGGGCGGCTTGGCTGGTACCGGCGGCGGCGCTGGTGTTGATCACGGGAAGCGTGTTATTGACCAACTCGATGAGCGGCGGACACTTCCTCAGGTCGCATCACGCGGAGCCTGCTTATAACATTCCTCCTGATCTGGTGGTCGTGGTTTCCTCCGGGGCCAAGATCTTTCATGTGCCGGGATGTGAGTTCATTCACGACAAGGCTTCGCAGCGCACGATGACGGCGAAAGAAGCGATGCAGCAGGGGTATGTGCCTTGCACGCGATGCTTGCGGCAGTATTTGAAGACGGGGTTGAGTGGGCGGCCTGGGGCGGAGGTTGCTGAGAGCGCCGGCGACGATGCAGCCGGCGACGATGCAGAAGAGCGGGACGAACTAGTCAGTGCGGCTGGACACTAGTGAAACGGGCGCGGCGCGGACTTGATGGCCCGCGCCGTCTTTCTGAGCGACAGACTAGTTCGGGTTCATCTGGTCGTTCTTCATGGTGTCGTCTTTCTTCATGTCATCTTTCTTCATGCTGTCGTCCTTCTTCATCTGGTCCTTCTTAGCCATCTTTTTGGCCTTCTTGTCCTTCTTCATCTCGTCTTTCTTCATCGAGTCGTTTTTCATCGAATCGTCTTTTTTCATCTGGTCTTGCTTGGTGTCGTCTTGCTTCATTGAATCCTGACTGGTGGATTGGGCGAAGGCTGCCATCGAGGCGGCCAAGATACAGGCGAGCGTCAAACTGCTGAATATCTTCTTCATGGTTTTCTCCTTGGAGGTGAGTATCGAGTTCGGTCGTCCGGCAGGTTGGACCTGCAGGCTGAGATGGGATGAGCCGGTGCCGCAGGAAGTTACAGGGAAATCAAAATCTTCAACACAGGGGGCACAGGGGATCACGGGGTAGAGCTAAGCCTTCGACGCGACTTTTTGGTCTGTTTTTCGCCGCTTCGAGTAACTCATCTGTGGAAATATGCGTTTTTATTGCGATCAGCAGGCTAGTTGATCGCGGGAGATCTTCAGGCCGCTTAGATTGCCTAGCGCGGTTACTGCTACGGATTCTGTTTTGAAGAATTCCTGGGCCAGGCTTTGCAGGTCGTCGGCGGTTACGGCTTCGATCTTCTCGATCAGTTCGTCGAGGTCCTGGAAGTGGTCGAAATACATTTCCTGGCGGGCGAGGTTTGACATGCGGGCTGTGCTCGACTCGAGCGAGAGCATCAGGCTGCCTTTTAATTGATCTTTGGAGCGGCGGAGTTCTTCTTCGGGCACCGGTTGATTTTTCAGGTTGCGAAATTCGCTGATTACCGACTGCACCACTTTCGCCGCCGAAGCTAGCGAAGTGCCGGCGTAGACGGCCATGCATCCGGTGTCGCGGTAGGGATTCAGGTCGCTGTAGATGGAGTACGCGAGACCCTGGCGCTCGCGGATATTCTGGAAGAGGCGGGAACTCATGCCTCCGCCGAGCAGGGTGTTGAGAATGTAGCCGGCGTGGCGCTTCTCGTGGGCGATGGGATATGCGGGGACACCGATGCAGAGCTGGACCTGCTCGAGCGCTTTCTTGTTGCGCAGCACGATGCGCGGGACGATCTTCGGTTCGGGGGAGTGGAATCCGTTTTTTGCGGGCTTCAGGTGTTCGAAGTGCTTGACTACTAAGTCGACGAACTGGTCGTGGTTGAGATGTCCGGCGGCGGCTACGATGATGTTGCCGGGGGCGAAGCGGTGGGAATAGGTGTCGAGCACGGTTTCGCGCTCGAATTTCTTTACCGTTTCTTTCGTGCCTAAGATGGGCTTGCCCAGAGGATGATCTTTCCAGAAGTTCTGGGTGAAGATTTCGTGGACCAGGTAGTCGGGATTGTCCTCGTCCATTTTGATTTCTTCGAGGATTACGCCGCGCTCGCGGGCGATATCCTCGGCTGTGAATGTGGGATGCAGGACTAAATCGGTGAGAATATCGAGCGCTACCGGGACGTGCTCGTCGAGGACCTTGACGTTGAAGCAGATGCATTCTTTTGAAGTGAAGGCGTCCATGTTGCCGCCGATGGAATCGACCTGGCGGGCGATCTCCTCGGCGGTGCGGTGCTTGGTGCCTTTGAAGACCATGTGCTCGATGAAGTGGGAGATGCCGTTCGATTGCGGCGTTTCGTCGCGGGAACCGGTTTCGAGCCAAATGCCGATGGAGGCCGAGCGGATGTGCTCCATCTGCTCGGTGATTACAGTAAGGCCGTGGGGTAAGACCTGACGACGGATGTTGCGGACTTCTTTTACCATGGCGATGCGGGTGGAACTTCCTTAGAAGGTGCTCTACTATTCTTACACATCTGGCGGGGTGGGGTGGGGTGTGCGAGAATTAGATGGTTAGCTATTTAGAATCAGAGAGTTGCGGGTATTCCTACCCTCGAAATAGAGGAGGTCTTCTGCCGCCACGGCTCTTGGGCGACTTTTTTCGAATGCCCCTACCTTGGCCTCCGCATGATGGGCAGGGAATGTGAGAACCGGGCTTGGGCGTTCCTTGGGGTGTGAACTCAATTTGAGCGTCCACCCATCCTCGCCCTTTGCATTGCCGACAGCGCATGTCCGTTAGATGATTCGGGTTCCCTGAGGGAAGTGCGTGAACTGTTTACTGTTAGGATTCCACTGGAGGCCATCAGCATGAGTATGTGGGGTTGGTCTTTCGTGGTGCTCAACGCCGTCATCAGTGTGGGATGCCTCTGGAGTACTAAGTGGAACAGGAACGCGCTTGGTGACCGGGAGAGGTGGGGAAGTCCGTCCAATTGGATTTGGTTTTGGCAATTGCTAGGACTGCTTCTAGTCGTCTCAATGAGATTCAGCGCGTGGCATCTGATCTGGTGGTTTGTCCTCGGGTACCCGGTCTGCATCATCGTCGGGAAGGTTCTGATGCGGTTCGGTTATGAGCCACCAAGGTGAGCGCGTTACACCATCCTCCTACTAATGGGTGAACCTGTGACATCCTCGCTGCTCGGGATGGACCGCGTGGAGATCGCTGCTTTGGTGAGCGAAGCGGGTGAGCCTAGCTATCGTGCAAAGCAGATCACGGATGCTGTGTACCGGCAGCGGGTGGAGACGCTGGAGGAGATTTCCACACTGCCGCAGGAATTCCGGGAGCAGTTGGAGCGGAGCGGAGTGACTGTTGGGGCGGCGCGGATTGAGAAGAAATTTGTTTCCGTGGATGCGACGGTGCGGTATTTGATTGGGTTTGCGGATGGGCAGAGTGTGGAGACGGTTTGGATGCCGGAGGGGGATGGCGGGGAAGCGGGGGATGGGAGTGAGGCTGGGGAGGAATCGCATAGCTCCATCACGGGCAACTCAGCGGCTGAAGCCGCGGTTAACTTTGACGCGTCTTACGGCGCGGCTGGAAGCCGCGCCCTTTCAAAACAGAGTCGCAGATCGAGTTCTTCCGGTCGGTCGACGATTTGTGTTTCCAGTCAGGTGGGTTGTGCTGTTGATTGCCAGTTCTGTTTGACCGCGTTGCTGGGGGTGAAGCGCAATCTGACTGCGGGCGAGATTGTGGGGCAGGTTTGTGCGGTGCTTAAAGACCAGGATGTTTCGCCGCCTGAGGATCGAATCAATCTGGTTTTCATGGGGATGGGCGAGCCGTTTCTTAATTACGAGAATTTTGTGAAGGCGGCGCGACTGCTGGTGGAGGGCGTGGGGATTGCGGAGCGGCGGATGACGGTTTCGACGGCGGGGATTGTGCCGCGCATCCGGGAGTTTGGCGAAGAAAAAATCCGGCCGAAGCTGGCGATTTCTTTGAATGCATCGAACGATGCGCTGCGCACGCGGCTTATGCCGGTGAATAAGAAGTGGACTTTGGAGATGCTGATGGCGGCGGCGCGGGAATTTCCGCTGCGCACGCGGGAGTGGATCACGTTCGAATACGTACTGCTCGGCGGGGTGAACGACGCGCCGGAGAATGCCAGGGAAGTGGCCGAGTTGCTGCGCGGGATGCGCTGCAAGGTGAATCTGATTGCGTTGAATCCGGGGCCGGGAATTGATTTTGTGACTCCCAGCGCGGAGCGGGTGACGGCGTTTCAACAAATTCTGCGGGACGGGGGGATTCCTGCGTTTGTGAGGCGTCCGCGCGGGCGGGATATCTATGCGGCTTGCGGGCAGCTCAAGCGAACGGTTGAGGACGCCACATTACCGGAACCCCGGGATCAGACGATTGCTGCGGCACCGGAGGGATGACGGGGATCTCGACGCGGATGGTGGTTCCCACATTGCGGTCCTGCCGCCAGAGAATCCGCCCATTGTGCTGCTGCAGGATGCCCTGACACGCGCTCAATCCTAGGCCGGAAAGAGTTTCCGGAGAATCGAGATCGGGCGCGACGTTGCCGAGAGTCTGGTACTTGCTGGCGGCGAGGCTGGCGTCGGAAATGTGGATGATGGCGATGCCGTTCTTGGACTCCGCGGCGATGGTGAGAATTCGGCTACCGCGCTGGCCGACGGCATGGAGCGCGTCGTTGATGATTTGCACGCAGACCTGGAGCAACTGGTTGGAATCTCCGCGAACCAGCAGCAATTCTTGCGGATACTCGGTGCGGACTTCGATTTTAAGAGCTTGCCACTGAGGTTGCGAGAGTTTGACAGCGGTGCGCAGCAACGTGTTGAGATCCACGGGCGCCATGGCAGCCGGGCCTTGTTTGGCAAAGCTGAGCAGACTGGCCACCAGCGACCGAGTGCGCCGGGCGTGCTGGCCGATTCTTCCCGCGAGTTCGCTCTGTTCGGCAGTGAGAGGCGTGCACATCAGCAGATCGGAATAACCGAGCATGGCAGTGATGGGATTGTTGAGTTCGTGAGCGGCGCCGCCCAGCAGTTGGCCGATCGAAGCGAGTTTTTCCGACTCCATGATCTGAGTCTGCAATCGTTTCAGGTTGGTGAAGGACTCGCGCGAGTGAGTCAGGAGGCGTAGCAACTCCCTGTCGAGCAGGCGCTGGCGCACGAAGACCATGGCTCCCATGAGGACGGCTGCGGCCAGAGTCAGGACCACGCGGAACGAGCGGATGCGCGGGGGAACTGCGTCATCGAGCATAGCCCAGGCGGCAAAGATGGGGAGCGAAAAGGCCGCGATCATGCCCAGCCGGGCGAGCCACACGCCGTGAGATGTGGAGGTGGAACGGGTGCCGGCTTGCGGTTCGCGTTCGTGAGTGCGCAGACCGATGATGGTGATCCAGGCCATGGAGACTGCCAGCGGAATGTCGTAGAGGCTTCCGCTGTAATAGCTGTGACGGCCGATGGCCCAATTGGCGAGGTGAGAGCTGGCGGCATAGGTGAAGCTGGCGCCGAACAAATTGGCGTAGAAAATCTTCCAGCCACCCTTGCTCCCCATCCAAGCCACGAACAAGGTGCTCAGAAACGCTGCTTTCTCGATGAGGTACAACAAGTTCAGATCGTTGTTGTAGGCCGGGATGTTGGGCATGACGTACTGCCATGGGATGACGACTAGGACGTAGAGATAAATCCACCAAACCATCATCAGGGCGAAATCGAGGCGGCGGAGACGCGCGGCATACTCATCCTGCGGAGCGTGAGGACGGAGCGCCAGGGCAGCCATCAGCGGTACGATGTGCAGGAAAAGAATCATGTCGCCGGCGCACAGGTCGGGAACATCGGTGCGCAGCCAGACTTCGAAATAGATCCATACGAACTGGTAGGCGAACCACAGGCCCATGCCGGTCGCCAGGAGTGTCCAGAACAGACGCAGGCGACCGCGCGAGCGGACGGCGTGAGGAATGAGGGAGACCATCCCGGAAAAGAGCAAGACGCACTGCATTACGTCGCTGAGAGCGGTGAGGCGAAAGGACTGAGGGAGCACGAGCGCAGCCAGGACCAGAGTCGCGAGACAAGCTGCGACTGCCGCGGTCCAGAGTTTGGCGTAGCTATGCAAGAACAGGATCCACGGTGCCATTCTAAACTGGATTCGAAAAGGTCCCGGTTACCGAAGTAACCCGAACGGCGGAGTGTGAGCGAGAGCGGAGGCCTGACAGCGCAAAGTTTCGCTTGCTCCCAATCTTTCTTATCAATAATATGCGAGACACTCCTGTTTCCCTGACAAGTGTCGCGCTCGGGCAGGGAGTTGACTCGACTTTGCACGCTGAAGGCAATCGCCGTTTTACCGGAAGGCTGCCGGCTCCCGCCGATCCCAGTGAGATTCGGCGAATCGAGCGCTGGCTGGCCACTGCACGCGTGTTTCTGGCGGGTTCCGCTCTGGTCGCGATTTACATGGACCCAACGCAACTGGGCAACTCGCCGGCAGCCTATGGCCTGTTGGGTTTCTACATGGGGAACAGCATTCTGGTTCTGATGCTGTTGCGGCGACGGGAGGCGTCGACCGCCCGGTTTCGCCTGCTGGTACACGCGGCGGACATCATATGGCCGGCCTTCATTTCAGTATTTGCAGAAGGTCCGAGAAGCCCGTTTTTTCTATTCTTTTTTTTCGTGCTGACGGCGGCGGCTTACCGGTGGGGCTTGTGGGAGACGTTGAGCACGGCGGCGGCGGAAGTGGTGTTGCTGTGGGCAGAAAGCTTTTTATTGTTGCACGTTTGGGCGACGCACGGGGGAAGCCTTCCGTGGCACTTCTTGGCGGGTCTGAAAATCAACGGGGATGAGTTCGAGCCCAAGCGTTTGTTTATGTTGTCGGTGTATTTGCTGGTGATGGGATTGCTGCTGGGGTACTTGTCGGAGCAACAGAAGCACCTGCGTGCGGAGAAGGCGGTGGTGACCCGCATGCTGTCAAAGGTGCGGGTGGACGCTGGACTGACGGGAACGCTGCAGCAGATGAGCCGGGAAATCGTAACGATGTACGGTGCGAAGCGGCTGCTGATCGCGTCGCAGGAGATTCACAGCCACAGAACTTTTCTGGGCGAGTTGCGGAATGGGGATGGGGAGGCTTCTGATTTTGTGTGGCTGGATCCCAGGCCAAGAGAGGCAAAGACGTATCTTGAGGATTTTCCGGGAGAAGTGTTTTATGCGACGAGCGAGGGAGAACGCTGGTTCGTGATTGCGCTGGACCGCGAAGGCAACCAGTTGCCGTCCCCCTCGACCGATTCACTGGTTCGACTGAAGGAGCGCCAATCGTTCCAATCAGTGGTTGCGGTTTCGTTTGTCTTCGGAGGGGAATGGCGGGGGCGCGTGCTGGTGTTTGATCCCTCATGGCAAGGCGATACCCAAGAGGAGCTGCGGTTTCTGCTCGATCTTTTCCGGCAAGTGGGGCCGGCGGTTTACAACGTCTACCTGCTGCATCGGCTGCGGCGCCGGGCTGGGGCGGCAGAACGCGCCCGCTTTGCGCGGGAGCTGCACGATGGTGCGGTACAGTCGCTGATTGCGGTGGAGATGCAGGTGGATGTTCTGCGGCGTCAGGCGGAGACTTCACCGGCGGTAGTAGGCGGCGAACTGGGAAGAATCCAGGGCTTGCTGCGCGAGGAAGTTTTGAAGCTGCGGGAACTGATGCAGCAGATGAAGTCGATCGACGTGGATGCCCGCAGATTCCTTCACCTGGTGACCGACACGGTGGAACGGTTTGAGCGGGAGACGGGAATTTCGGCGCGTTTCGTGACCGACACTGCGAAACTCGAGATGCCGGACAAAGTCTGCCGGGAACTGCTGCGGATTGTGCAGGAGGGGTTGGTGAACGTGCGCAAGCACAGCCAGGCACGCCATGCCCTGGTGCGACTGAGCACGAGTTCCGGCCAGTGGAGCCTGACGCTGGAAGACGACGGCAAGGGTTTCCCGTTTTCCGGCCGCCTGACGCAGGAGGAACTTGACCAGATGGGCAAGGGGCCGATGATCATCAAAGAACGAGTACGTTTAATTGCGGGCGCACTCACGGTAGAATCAAATCCCGGAACAGGGACACGCCTGGAAATCAGGGTTCCGAAGAGTGGAGAAGTTTCCGATGAACTTTAAGAAGTCACAGCCTGTACGTATCGTGATCGCCGACGACCATCCAATCTTCCGGGATGGCCTGCGGCGGCTGCTGGAGGCAGAGCCGGATTTGAAGGTAATGGGTGAAGCCTCGGACGGGGCGGAAGCGGTAAGACTGGCGCGGCAATTGAAGCCTGACATTCTCCTGCTGGATTTGGCGATGCCCAGGCATCCGGGATTGGAAGCTTTGCGGGATCTGAGCGTAGGGACGAATTCAACTCCGGTACGAGTGATCCTGCTGACTGCGGCGGCGGAAAAAAGCCAGATTGTGGAGGCTCTGCAACTGGGCGCCCGTGGCGTGGTGTTAAAAGATTCGGCCACGCAACTGCTGCTGAAAGCGATCCATACTGTGATGTCGGGCGAGTACTGGGTGGGACGCGAGAGCGTTTCGAACCTGGTGCAATATTTGCGCACGCTGGTGCAATCTTCCAGCGATGAGGCGCGGCAGAAAAAGTTTGGCTTGACGCCGCGCGAGTTGGAGATTGTCGCGGCGGTAGTAGCGGGATACTCGAATAAAGAGATTGCCGAATACTTCAAGATCAGCGAAGACACGGTGAAGCACCACCTGAGCAATATTTTCGACAAGCTGGGGGTGTCGACGCGACTGGAGTTGGCGCTGTTTGCGGTAAACCAGTCGCTACCCCTGAAAAGCATTGGCTAATAAGGACTTAGAGGCTTGCACCAAGCGTAACCTAAGGGTGGCACTTACGGGCTATTGGCGAGCACGGGCTTAACACCTATCATTTGCTCACGACCAGCCTCGGGGAGGAACTGATCCGGTGATCAAGTTTGGGTGCTCTTTCCCCCTTGTTGGAACGAGGGGGTTTGGTTGAGACAAATTCTCAAGGAGACGGAGCCCGTGGCAAAACTTTGGCAACATCTATGGAGCGATGAAAGAGGTCAGGACATCGCTGAGTATGCGGTGATGCTGGCTGTGATTCTGGTAATCGTCGTGGGCACGGTCCGGCTCATCGGCTCGAACGCCAACAACGTATTCTCTAACGTTGGCAGCGCCATCCAGTAATCGCCAAGCAGGCGATCGACGTCGAGATTTGCAGGGCGCGCCGCCAGGCGCGCTTTTTGCGTTTGCGCCAGAGTTTTCTGGAATACACGGAGCGGCTGGAAGCGTGCCATTCCCGAACTAACCTACGCGCGCAGGAAGATTCCATCTTCCCAGCGGACATAAAAATTCCGCGCTCTCTGCTCTTACTTCGGGGAAGGCGAGGTAAGCGCGACCTTCTCGCTGCCGGGAGTCGGAGCCTGGTAAGGAACGGGAAGAACGGCGTGATCTCGAACGGCATATTTTCCCGGGGGGAAATCAGGGCCACGGGCTTGGCCTTCGCCAGTTCCACCTGGTCGGTCCAAGGATCGAGCTTGATGCGGCCGCCGAGGGGAAGCGCGGCGATCTGATCGGTGCGCTTCGGATCGAGTTGTGGTGCGGAAGCCAGCAGCGCCGACATGCGGATATCCTTGCCTGCGGCGAAGCTATTGCCCAGATGGGGGCGAATCAAGTTGGGCAGCTCGGGGGCATGCTCCTGCAAGGACTTCAGGAATAGCCCGGCAGTTGCCATCTTGTCCTTGTAAGGAGAATTCTTCAGCAGTTCGACCGCTTTGGCGTCTGCGGCTTCTTCGTCCGCCGGGCGGCGCTTGAAGTCCATACGCTGAAACGAGTCTTGATCGGGAAAGAATAGGCGATCGTTGAACGCCATCATGGTGTCGAATTGGTGGCCCAGCACAATGTGAGCGAGTTCGTGAGACAGGACCATGGCAAGCGAGGCTTCGTCGGGCAGCACGTCGAGCAAGCCGCGGCTCATCACGATGGTGCGCCCGATGGTGAATGACTCCAGAGGCGAAGTGAGCAGGACGCGGCAACGGATATCCCCCTGCAGATCGATGTTATTGGTGACCAAGAGGTTGTTGACCACGGTCAGAAGGATCTTGTCTACCTCACCGGGAGGCGCCAGGAGACCGATTTTTTGCAGGCGCTCGACCGCGTTATCTTCGGCTTGACGTTCCCACATGCGCTCGGCGACCACGGGAGTGGCGTCGGCGGCGGCTTCGCTCTGATCTTTCACCGAAGCGTCCCGAGGAGAATCCACCAGAATCTGAGTAAACTCTGAATTCTTGGCCAGGGCCTTCAAGTCGTATCCCCAGAGACGGGTCTGACCCCGGAAGTGCAAACTCTTGGAGATGCCGGCCTTGAGGTCGGATTCCTCGCTGTAGACATAGGCGGGCAGCCAGATGCCGGGTCGCAGGTTCAAGCGCCAACTGTCGAAGTGCAGGTAGAAGCTGGTCCTGGGGTGGGGAGAATAGGTTCCGTTGAAGCGAACCACGTTGTAATCCTGATCTTCGACCCAGATTCTGCCCAGGAAGCGGGCCATGCCCGCGTCAGCCCGGGGTTCGACATCGATCACCAGGCAGCGTACCTCTCCGAGAAACTCACGGCGCACGAAGGTGAATTTGTAGTACTTCTTTTGGAAATCAGTATCGAGGATCACCATCTGAGCGAAGCCCAGCGGCAGGAAATGCAAAGAGTAGAGACCCGTGAGCCGTTTGACCATGCGTTGGCCGAAGCCGGGCTGGCCGACAAATGAGGTATCTTCGGGGCCTTCACTCATGTCGAGGCGTCCCAGGAAATACTGGTCTTTCACAGGAACCGCATTGCCGTCTTTGTCGGTTTTAAGATCCTGCAGATAAGTCTCGACCATGGGATGCATGTGGCGCATCTGGGCCAAGAAGAAGTGCTCTCGCTGGATAGTGCGGTCGATGACATCGTTGAACGAAGCTGGAGGCGGAGTGGATGGAGCTTCCGCGCCTGGTGGTGCGGGAGACGGTGCGGCCGGAGCCGCGCTGGTGGCCGCGGGCGGAGGTGCGGGAGATGGCGGATCCTGCGACACCGCGGGCAAAGAGCAGGCCAAAAACAGAAGGAACGAAAGCGAACCTACCTGAAAAATGCGCATAAACCCTTCCGGGAGCAACTTAAGCGATCTGAAAAATGATGTGCAAAACGACTTCGTAATCGGTCGGCTGGCCATCCTTGATTGCCGGTTTGAAGTGAATCTGTTCGGCGGCCTTGACGGCGTTATCGTCGAGGCCGTGACCCAATCCGCGGACCACGCGCACGACCCGGAGTTTGCCGGAGGCTTCCAGAACCACGTCCAGGAGGACTTCGCCCTCAATCCGCAGGTTCCTAGCCTCTTGAGTATAGACAGGAGTTGGCTTGGAAAGGATTTCCGCAGGCAGCACTTTGGCCGGGGCTTCTGCGACTTGAGAGTGTACCGTGGGCGGCGCGGGCACATCGGCGCTGGCGAAGCCGCTGGGCTGAACCGTCCCTGTGGTGCGGCGCGGGGGCGGCGGAGTGGCTGTGCCGTTGCCAAAGCCGGTGCTTACGACCACGCCCGGTACGCCCTTGGCGCCGCCGGTTCCGTTGCCATAGCCGGGGCCGGACGGGAGATCGAAAGATCCAAGAGCCGCGATATTGACCGCCTTGCTCTGACCCGGCTTGGCAGGAATTCCGTTGGGATCGCCGAAGCCACCGGTCTGCACCTGCGAGGGCGCGCGCGCGATCGTGGGAACCGCCGAACTACCGGTGGAAAATACGTTTGTCTTCACGCCCTGTTTCGGAATGACGGGCGCCGGGGCGGCAGGCAGAGGGTCCAATTTCTTGGTGGCAATGGCGACTACGGGAGCACGATCGTCCTCTACCTTCACGGGGGCTTTCGGTTTGGGCGCCGGCAGACGCAAGGCGTCGACCGGCGGATCGAGCTTGGCAACGACTGCCGGCTGCTCGATCTTGCGCACCGGCTGCGGCTGGTGGTTGACCGGAACCGGAGTGCTCACCAACTCAACCGAGCGGAACGTGTGCTCAGGAGCGGTAACAACCGAGGGATACAACAATCGCACCCAGATCAGGAGCGCGACTGCGGCGGCCTGCATTCCGGTGCTGAAAACGAATTCGGTCCAAGGTTTCCTCGTCTCCGGCAGCATGGAGAAGAGAGTCGCTTGGGAGGCAGAAGAACTCATAGCCTTGGCTCGTCCGTCGTTCAAACCCCGGTTCGGGGCTGAAAGTTTCTCAGTCGGCGGTAGGGTGGAACTCCCGGGACTGAAAGGGGTCGAGGCGGTCATAGTTTACTACCTCAGGGCAGGCTGCCAATATGAAAATCTGCACGGCAAAGGCCATTCGCCGGCGAACTAGGAACTCTATCCTGCTGATCCTTCAGTTACTTATGCCGACGCCATACACGAAGGGCACGGATCTGGCAAGAAAGAGAAAAAACTTACACTTGAAGCGAGTCTTTTACTTCCGATTCTTTGCTTCCGGACACCCCGCACGCCCGGCTTCCATTGGTTCAGCACCGCACCACCTTGGGACTCACGATACCTTTAGTCGCATTGCGGGTGTCGACGACTAACTGGGCTTGTCCGACGATCTTTTTGTAATCATAGTCAGAGTGATCGGTGATGATCACGACGCAATCGTACTGGCCCAGTTTTTCAAGCTCCGTGCGCTTCATCTGCAAGTCATACTTGCGCCCCTTCCCGATGAAAGGGAAGTAGGGATCGTGATAGCTGACCTGGGCGCCTTCATGTTGCAGAAGTTCGATGATGGTGAGGGCAGGAGATTCGCGCAGATCGTCGATATCTTTTTTGTAAGCCACGCCCAGGATGAGGACACGCGCCCCGTTCACCGATTTCTTGTGCTGGTTCAACGCGCCGCCCACGGAAGCGAGCACGTGATACGGCATGTTGTTATTGATTTCTCCCGCCAACTCGATGAAGCGAGTGCGGAAGTCAAATTCCTTGGCCTTCCAAGATAGGTAGAAAGGATCGATGGGAATGCAATGTCCTCCCAGGCCGGGCCCGGGATAGAAAGGGTGAAAGCCGAAGGGTTTGGTGGAGGCGGCCGCAATGACTTCCCAGATGTCGAGATTCATGCGCAGGCAGAGCAGCTTCAGCTCGTTGACCAGCGCGATGTTAACGCAGCGGTAGATGTTTTCAAGCAGCTTGGTCATCTCGGCAGCGGCGGGCGAGGAGACGGGAACAGTGCGATGGAAGATGGATCCGTAGAGAGCGCCCGCCAGCTCCGAGGCTTGCTGGTTCACTCCTCCGACGACTTTGGGGATATCGCGCCGGGCGACCGTGGTGTTGCCTGGGTCCTCGCGCTCGGGGGAAAAGGCCGCGAAGAATTCCTTCTCGGCGCTCGAGGGTCCTCTGGCAGTCTTCAGGCCCTGCTTGTTTTCTTTCTCGAGAATCGGCAGCATGACTTCTTCGGTGGTGCCGGGGTACGTTGTACTCTCAAGCACAACCAACTGGCCTGCCTGCAGATGGGGGGCGATGGCGTGCGTGGTGTCAGTGATGAAACTGAGGTCGGGTTCGTGATATTGGTTGAGCGGGGTGGGGACGCAGATGATGACGGCATCCATGTCGACGAGCCGGGCATATTCAGACGTGGCAGAAAAGCCCTGTGCCTTGGCCTTCTGGATTTCTTCGGTGCCGATGCGGTAGATGTAAGATCCACCCTGAGCGATGGTATCGACCTTGCGCTGATCAATGTCGAAGCCGGTGACGGCAAACTTCTGTTCGCTGAACAGCAGAGCTAGTGGCAGTCCTACATAGCCGAGGCCGATGATGCCAATGCGAGCCTGGCGCTGCTGGATCTTATTCTTAAGCCGATCGTATGGTTGGCCGGCGGCCTGATTTGCTGCAGAGTGATTCGTCATCGTGGCGGCTGGTGGTCTCTTCCGGTTGTGAATTTCATTTTCGATTCTAGCACGCGGTTACGAGACCACATGGGCGCTTCTGGAGTTGCGAACTCATGAGAACACTGGGTGCAAGGAGTCGCGGGTGGTTGCTGGCCTGGGCACTGTTGGGAGGATTGTCGATAGGGCTGGCTGCGAAAGCTGGCGCCTTTCTTCTGGTCGATGCGCCACTTCCCTCTGACGTGATTCTGGTGCTGGCCGGGGAAACTGACCGGCGTCCGGAACGCGCCCTCGAGCTTCTGGCGCAGGGATATGGGAAGCGGGTGGTGCTGGATGTGCCGACGAACGCGAAGATTTACGAATCCACCGAGATTCAGTTAGCACAGAAGTACATTCAAGATTTGCCGCAAGCCGCGTCGGTGAGTATATGTCCCATCGACGGACTGTCGACCAAGGACGAGTCGAAGGATGCGGAGAAGTGCCTGGCGCGGGGAGGCGGCAAGAGTGTGCTGATCGTGACCTCGGATTTCCACACGCGACGCGCGCTCAGCGTTTTCCGGCGCGAAATCCCTGGACATGAATACTCGGTAGCGGCGGCCCGGGACGAAACGCAATTTGGGATTAAATGGTGGGTTCATCGCCAATGGGCCAAGACCCTGATGAATGAATGGCTAAGACTGATCTGGTGGAAGGTGGTCGATCAATGGCGGTGACGGCCCGGGTTGCGGGAAAGCAGTGATCAAGATTTCCACCGACAAGCGCGCCAGGTGGCACAAAAACCATTGACTGGCAAGAACATTGGAGGGTACGATGCGTTAACAGACACCAAATTAGTTAATAACGGAGTGTGGGATGGGCATGGCTACTTTCCGCAAGTTGGTAAGTTGCGTGCTGCTGCTGATTTTGCCCGGTTCGCTGATGGCCGCCGATTCCGGTGCGGCTATGCTCTACGCCGATGGCGCTGCCTGGTTGAATGGCAGCAATGTACCGAAGTCCTCCGCGATTTTTTCCGGTGACTTGGTGCAGACCCGTTCTGATTCGGCGGCCAGCATCCATGCTCCCGGTTCGAGCATCACCGTTCTCGGTGATTCTCTGGTGCAATTTGAAGGCGCTTCCTTGAAAGTGGAACACGGAGGCGTGGCTGTCTCCACTTCCAAGGGCATGGCCACCACGGCTGGCGATGTGCGGGTAACACCGGCGTCCGGTGCGTGGACGGAATTCAACGTGACCGACACTGACGGGACGGTGCGAATCGTCGCCCGTAAGGGAGACCTGAAAATTACCGACGACCAGGGCACGGCCACTCTGCAACAGGGCCAGGAAACCACGCGGGACGAGCAATCTGACCAGACGGACAACAAGAAGAAAAATAAGAATAAGCAGCAAGGCGTGGGAGCGGCTCCTGCGGCAGGCGGTGGGTTGCTGGATTCTCCCATTGCCATCGGCGTGGGGGGAGCAGCAATCCTCGGTATCACGATTTGGGTTCTCGCCAAGAGCGACGACCCTCTTAGTCCGGCACAGCCTTAGGAAGCCAGGTCCATTCAGGCCAGATCCACCCGGCCAGGGCGATCAGATTCAGATCTCAAAACATCTTCAAGCTGTCGGTTGCGGCGGATGTCGCGACACTCACTCATTGGGCGACGTCAGAAATTTGTGGCGGGTTGGTGCAAGGCTTCCGGCGAAGTCAGAGTTTCTTCAGGAGGTTTGGTTCGTGCTACGCGGCGTTTGCGAGCCGGTTGCGCAAAGGGCCCTGAGGCTGCGACGGTGCAGAGCACATAGAACAACGCAGCGTTGGCGGGAATCTCCAGATTGAAGTCGAAGGCGCTGTGAACCAGGATGCCACTTAAGCCGAGCACGCAGGCCAGAGTCGTGGCGCCGCTGACTTCCCCGGTCCAGTTGCCCATTTTCCTGAGGGCCCGGATGTAGAGCGTCAGCAGGAACCAGAGCATGGTTCCAAATCCCAGCAAACCCATCTCCACGAGCAACTGCAGATAGTCGTTGTGTGCTTCATTGACAAAGAAATTGGTGTAGAAAGTGCGAAACTGCGGATACACAACGGGAAATGTTCCCAGGCCCCACCCCAGGACGGGTTTTTTAAGGAACATGCGAAGGCCATCGCGGCTGATGTTGAAGCGAGTGTCGGTGGAGATCTCGGCGTGTGACGGTCCCAGAGTTGCGATGCGCCGGCTGAGTTCGCCTCCGCCGAGCCACATGAGCAATACGACCACAATCGTCAGAAACACGCCGATGCCGACGGCGGTGCGCAGGCCCTGTTTCTGTTTGATCAGCAGAACCGCGAGGATGACAAGTTCGGCGACAATTGCGAGCATGCCGCCGCGCGATCCTGAAAGGAAAATCGTGCCGACCATGACGGCGGCGGCGATGGCCGCCGTGGCGCGGGTTTTGGAGGAAGCCAGCCGGGTCAGCGCCAACACCAGGGGAATAGGAACCAGCATCTCGATCAAGCCGGCGTAATGGTTGTGGTTTACGTAGGGACCGTAGATCCAACCTCCATTGCGGGGCTGCCGGAGCCAGTACAGCTTGCCATTCGAGGAGACGCCATAGACTAGCGCAAAGGCGGCCAGCGCGGCTCCATACAACGAAAAGATCATCGCGAGACTGCGCGCCTGAGAGCCGCGAAGCAGGGTTTGTCCGGCGAGAAAGCAGAGCAGGCCGTAGCAGAAGTACAGGAGCGCCAGTGACACGGTGTCGTGCGGATATGCGGTGATGCGGAAGACGAGCTGAGAAACGATGAGGAGGCCAAATACTCCCATGGGAAGAAACAGAGGATTCCATATGATCTTGATGTGTCCCTCAAGAACCTGCTGGGCGATCCACAGCAAAAACAGGGCAGCGGAGCCCGCCTCCATCAGGAAGATTGACCAGGGTTCCACCGCGCCGAAGGCGAGTGGACCAAACAGAAGCAAACCGAAGAGCCCGTATAGCAGGACGGTGCCGGCTTGCCGGGCACGTTCGCTGCGAAGGTTCGCGGTTGTGCTGTTTGGACTCATGCGATTGAATCAACGCCATTCGACGGGCTACTGCCGCTTGGCCGCGAGGTGGAAATCGTCGACCCAGAGCTTACCACGGATCGGACTGCCCGCCGGCAGGCGGCGGACGTGCAGGACGAGCAGTCTGGTATCGGCTCCGGTAGTGAATTCTCCAGTCGCCGCCTTCCAAAACCCAGCCTCTTTCAGTTCGTCGCTGTCGTATAAGACAGCCTGGGTGTATGCATCCTGGATGGTAAGATGCGGGCCGCCGGCGCCCTCGAGTTCTTTAGCCTTGTAGTGAGCAGAGAATTCGTAAGGAGTGCGAGGGTCGACCGCGATGAATTGACGAATCCCCGCATCGCTCACTCCCGGACCGTCGAAGGTGATGAGCAGCGAGCGACTCCCGTCGTGAGGCTCGCTGGGATCGAGAGTCAGACTAACGCTCGGTTGTTTCTCGTACTGCCAGTCGAAACCGCCATTCAGAACGTCCAGACTGAAATCGCCGTTGACAATTAGATTGTTCCCCGTGGGTAAGTAGGCGGAGAGACCGAAACGCGGTGCCGCTTGGCGCCAAACCAAACGCGCCTGTTCCGTCTCCTTGTGATCGAACAGGTACTGGATATATCCGTAGACGTAGCGTGGTTCGAAGGTTTGGGGCGCAGCCATCATAGCGGTCCAGACTTTGGCAGTGGCGGCGGTTTCCTGTTTGGTCATCAACAGGCTCAGAAACGCGATATAAGCTTCGGGCCGCGCCGGAACGACGTCGCGCAACAGTGTGACCACGTCCGGATTAATGCGCCAGCAGAACTGAATCGCGGGAGCCGCCAGGGAGGGATCATTGGCCAAGACGACGTGGAATTCGCGCAGAGCCTTCTCGTTGTCGCCTTGCACGAGGTAAAAGTTGGCGGCTTCCCAGGCTACGTCAGGCGTGGCGGGATCGGCCTCGATGGCATGCTCCAGCGCCGAGCTTTGCTTCGAGGTGTCCCCCAGCACCTGATAGGCGGAAGCGAGATCGAACCAGTAACGAGCGGAATGCGGGTTGAGTTGCAGGGCCGCGCGGTAGGGGTCGAGGGCAGCTCCGGGGTCTCTGGCCACCAAGGCATAGTACCGTCCCAGACGATTTTGGTAGTCGGCATTTCCGGGGTCGAGACGGGCGGCGCGCTGCAGGCTCGTGAGTTCTGGTCTTTCACCGAACAGGGATGCGGCAAACAGTCGCCCCGCCAGGAGCACATAGATCAGGCAGAGCGCCGCCGCCGCGCCAATGGCGAGTCCTTTCCGCCAAGCTGAATTGAGGGCTATCTCCATATTGTCGATGGGGGAGCGCATGACCACGAACCCAGCATTCTCCGCTACGCGCTGTTGGGCGATGCCTCAACAGTATCCTCGGTGTCGCCATCTTCGTCGTCATCGCTATCGTGCGATTCGTTGTCACGATAGTATCGGGAGTATTTGCCCTGATATTCGTAGTAGTAGTAGTAATCGGGCGAACTGAGATCGACGGCGTTCAGCAAAACGCCTGAAACCTTGGCATTCACCTGCGCGAGGATGTCGCGTGAGCGGCGCAGCGCTTGCTTAGTAGTTTGCCCGGAACGGATGACGAGCACGATGGCGTCGGCTCGCGGAGAAAGCACGACAGCGTCGGTGACCGATAAGGTGGGCGGGGTATCGACCACGATGTGATCGTATTGCCCACGCAGTTCTTCCAACACGTCGCGCATGTTACTGGAGGCCAGCAGTTCCGCGGGGTTCGGCGGGGGCGTTCCTGCGGGCAATATCGACAAGTTGGGCAGGATGGAGGATCGCGTGATGGTCTGCTGCAAGGTGGCGCTTCCGGTCAGGACATTACTGAGCCCACTGCGAGGACCCATCCCCAGGGTCTTATGGATGCTGGGTCGTCTCAGGTCAGCATCGATCAGCAGGACTCGAACGCCCTTCTGAGCCAGCACCACCGCGCAGTTGATGCTGGTGGTGGTCTTGCCTTCCTGGGGCAGGGCGCTGGTAATCATGATCACCTGGGGGGGAGCACCGAGATGGGAGAGCAGCAGGGAGGTCCGCATGGCGCGGTAGGATTCCGCCATTTGCGATTGCGGCCTGACCTGCGCGACCAACTCCACGGCCTCCTTGGATGTGGCGATCACCAGGCGCTTCCCGCTTGCACCTTCGCGCGCGGTTCGCGACCCCATGGGGATCATGCCGAGCGGAGGCAGGCCGGAAATCATTTGCGCCTGTTCGGTGGTGCGCACCGTGTTGTCTAATCCCTCCAGCAGGAAAGCGAGTCCAATGCCAGAAGTCAGGCCCAGCATGAAGGCGAACGCGAGATTCCTGGGAATGTTGGGTTCGATGGGAGAGGTCGGAATGCGGGCGACGTCGACAATGCGGAAGTTGTTGGATTTAAGACCGGCCGAAACCCCGGCTTCCTTCATTTTCTCCATCAGTCCTTCGTAGAGCGTGCGGTAGCTCTCGAGGTCGCGCTTCAATATGCTGTATTCGATCGCGCTCTCGTTGAGTTTGTTCTCCTCCTGCTTCTGTTTTTCGAGAGCGTCGTGCAGCATGTTTTCACGCTGCACGGCCGCCAAATACTGGCCGCGGATTTTGCCCGCGACCTTCTTGGTCTCCAAGAGGATCTGGGCGTCGATTTCCTTAAGCTGATTGTTTAGTTGAGCCAGCTTCGGGTAAGACGGCCCGAATTGAGTGTTCAATTCAGCTGCCTGGATTCTTAAGTCAGCCTCCTTGGTGCGGAGGCCCTCGAGCAGAGTTGAGGCTGACTGGGTTCCGGTTCCAGCCGCCTCCAAGGCCGTGGCCGCGGAGGCGACGGTATCGGCATCGCCGGATTGAACCAGGCGATACACGGATTCCTTGTTCATGCGCTCGGATTCGGCAGCGGTCAGCGCTTTATTCAATTCATCAAGTTTTGCGGTAGTGATGTTCTGCTTTTCATCGATGCCTAGAATTTCATGCTCTTTCTGGTAGCGCACTAATTTTTCCTGGGAGTTTTCCACCTTCATCTGCAAATCCACGAGCTGATTCTTGAGCCATTCCTCGGCCTGCATGGTCGAGTCGAAGCGGGACTTGAAGTTGTTCTCAGTGTAGTCCTCCATCAGCTTATTCACGACGTTTGCAGCCAAAACCCTGTCGGCGCTCCGGAAGTGCACCTCGATGATTTTGGTATTGGGAGCAAGAGCGACTTTCAAATTTCCCCGAAAGTTGGAGATCAGTGCGGAAGTTCGGCTGGGGTCGGTTTGCAGAGGATCGGGGGCAAGGTCGAGGGAGGAGGACGGAGGCGCTGCTTTTCCGCCAAACTCAGGCCGGCGATCGAGGCCCAAATCCTTCACTACCTGCAGGGCCAGAAGATCGCTCTGCAGAATCTTTACTTCGGTCTCGATCTCGGTGGGATCGTAATAGTCAAGGTTAAAAGTCGGCGAATTGTTGAAGTTGCCCAGGCTGGAATCTGGCTTGTTGATGGCAATGCTCCCGCCGGCCTCATACACAGGGGTCATCTTGAGGCTGGCGATTCCAACTACGGAAAAAACCGTTAACAGGCAGGCGAGCACGGTCCACTTACGTTTCAGCAAGACTCGAACATAGTCACCGATGGCCGATTCCTGAGGAGCAAGTTCGGGGTAAATGCGGGGGCCGGCCGTCCTTCCAAAATCCACGCCCGCGGGCTGCATTTCGCGAACGGTTTGGCTATTAGCCTGCACCAGCGGTCCGGAATCCATGCGTTCTCCTCAACCAGTTTTCAAGGCCCTTCGCTGGCTTGGACCCGCCAGTCAGGACGGCAACTCTCCGAAAAAAGCCCGCGAGTCGCATAGCTGGCTTGTCGACCGGGACTTTCTGACTCATATGTATAGGTTTCGCCGATATTCTAGCATTGCTCGACGAGAAACCATTCAGCAAATCTGGGTGGTCATCCTTGAGTCGCTCTGCTGCGGAGTCCAGACCTCGACTGCTAGGGCGGCAAACTGGGCGGTTGCTATAATGTGATCCGGTTGTCGAGCATGCGGCTGGTTAGTCCACTATTGAAGCACGCGGTATATCCGGCTTTGCATCAAATCGGATGGCTCGATCACATAATGCCGCCCGGCGGCTATGCGGTCGTGAATTACCATGGAGTTGTTCCCTCCGATCATTCCGTCGCAGAAATCTTCCTCGATGGAAATCTAGTCCGGCCGGAGACTCTTCGACGGCAACTCCAATTCCTTAAAGCTCACTACAATGTAGTTCGCCCAGAGGACTTTCGAGCCTGGATTGAACAAGGCAAGCAACTTCCTCCACGCGCTGTTCTGGTCACCTGCGACGACGGTTTGCTGAACACGCTGACCGACATGCTCCCTGTGCTGCAAAGCGAAGGCGTCCCATGCCTTTTCTTCGTGACCGGAGCCTCGTGCAGCGACAAACCGGGCATGCTTTGGTACGAGGAGCTTCACCACCTAATGTGCGCCAGACCGCTGGACGAACTAGACAGCCAGCTTCCAGTCGAAGAAGGCACGGAACCGTCGGAGGGTTTTCAAGCCCGGTGGTGGAGTACGGTAAGAAGAGCTTCACGGTTGGACGCAAGAGCCCGCGCGGATTGGATGGGGCGGGTTCGCAGTCACTGCGACGGCACGCAGGTTGTTCGTTCTGAAAAACGATGGCGCCTGCTGAATATCTCCGAGTTGAGGAAACTGGCTGAGGCTGGGATGACCATCGGAGCGCACACGCTATCACATCCCGTTCTGTCGTTATGCGGCGAGGAGGAAGTACGCCGCGAGATTCAAGAAAGCAAGAACGACATAGAACGGGGGCTGGGGCGGCCGGTCTGGGCATTCGCTTATCCCTTTGGCAACTCCTCTACGATCGGAGAACGCGAATTAGCCCTTGCTCAAGAAGCCGGGTTCTCATGTGCATTCCTCAACGTGGAGCATTGGCGTACAGGCGCTGCGAATTCTTTTGCGCTTCCGCGAATCCATGTGACTGCGAACACGACGCTGCCTGAGTTCGCGGCGCACATGAGTGGGCTTCACGCCCGTCTTCAGCGGGCTGTGGGTTAGAATCACGCGGGGATGACGGCTCTCGTCCTTATGTCACGGATTGGTACTATGTCTTTTCCGGAGTGGAAGCCACGGGGGGAAAGTAAGTTTGCGAATCGTTCTGCTCAGGAAAATTCCGGAAAACACTTCTCTGCAGCGGTACTGGAATGACTTAGTCCTGCAGATGGAGCTGCCCAAGGTTTTCTACACCTGTGAATGGGCTCTCGCCGTGCAATCTGCCTATCAAGCTTCTCTGCAGCCTTTGCTGTTTCTTGGCTACGATGGAGATGATTTGGTCGGAGTGGCGTCTCTAGCCGCAGATACTAACGAACAAAATGCAAGTTTTCTGGCGGCGACTACGGCGGACTACTGTGAGTTCCTGAGTCATCCAGAGCGGCGAGCGGAGTTCGTCGGCGCGGTTTTCGCGGAACTTCAGCAACTTGGGGTGAGCGGCCTGGTGCTGGCCAGTTTACCGGCAGACTCGGCGACTCCTGCGGCGCTTCGGTCTGCGGCAAAGAAGTATGGTTTTCACTTGTACATCCGACCAGCCTCCTTGTGCCCCCAGGTAGAGCTGGGTTCCGGCGCGCAACGCCAGGAGTTGAAGACCACTGTCACGCGCAAACGGCAGGTCCGGCGGTGCCTGAAAGCGATGGAGCGGGAGGGGCCGGTGACTTGCGCCTATCTCAAGTCGTGGGCCCAGATTCAGGGTGTCTTGCCGGACTTCGTCGATATCCAGGTGGCGCGCTTCCGGGCTAAACAGGGTGTCAGCTTCCTCTCCGCGCCGGAGCGCCAATTCTTTCTGGAGGATCTGGCCCGAAGATTCGGCGACACCGGGATCGTGACTGTGACCACGTTGAAGATCGGGGAGCGGCGGGTGGCGTGGAGCTATGGGTTTCAATTTCACGGAGGCTGGTCGCTGTATCAGACGACCTTCGACACTCGCGACGAAGAAAATTCTCCTGGCTACTGCCTGCTGGCGAAGATTCTGATCGAAGCCTGCGAAGTGGACACGTTTAGCGTGGTCGATATGGGGTTAGGAGCAGAGGCCTATAAAGAATGGTTTGCGAACGGCACCCGCCAGACTCTGTACGCAACACTGACAACGTCTCCCCTGCGCCACTGGCGCGGCATAGCCCGGTATCGCATCGCGACCGAGGTGAAACGCTATCCGAAACTTGAAGCCGCGCTCCGAAATGCGCGCTCCCGACTGGGGATGTGAAATTCGTTCTGCCTGCGGATGCGGCGCAAAATCCTCGAAGGTTGAGATCCCCTTGTCTGGTTGTGGGAGGAGCCATTCTAGTCATCATGCAACACCCCATTTCTCTTGACCTGCCTGTGGCGAGGGCCGAACATCTTTCCTAAGCAATAAAAGTTGAAAGTTGGAGCGATCCGCTTGGGAAAGAGCTTACTTCCTGACGAAGTCCGCGGTGCATACCAGGTCGAGGAGTGGCATTTCCATGCCTGGTCGAAGACGCTCCTCGAAGTCTTGCATGAATTCAAGCTGCGTACGAACGCCATCACCAAGACGTGGCAGGGACAGGTCTCCGATCTTGGACGTACAGGAGAACTTCGACACAACAGAATGGCGACCGACTATTCAAGAATGAACTACGAACAACTCCGCGAGATCGCAGACAACGACCCCATTGCCGACAAGATGTCAAACGAAGAATACGAGTCTTTGTCGGTCGAACTGTGGAGAAAGTTCAGCGCAGAGAAACTCACACCCTGAACCATCCAATGCAAACCCAGTAAGCATCTTTGCTCTATTTCAGCATTCTGCCCCGTCAACCATTTATGCTGTACATGGCCGCGTCCTGAAGTCCTTTCCGACGGCTCCGCTTCCCCAGATGCGGGGCAAGGCTGTACGATGGTGCTTCGGCGGCGGAAGTTTGGTTTGACGTGAGGCAGATGGGATGAATTGGTCGGAACAGGTGGTTCTCGTCACGGGCGGCACCGGGTCTTTCGGGAAGAAGTTTGTCGAGACCATGCTGAAGGAGTATCACCCCAAGCGGTTGGTGATCTTCAGCCGGGACGAACTCAAGCAGCACGACATGCGCACCTCGGGAATGGATCATCCGAGCCTGCGGTATTTTATTGGTGACGTGCGGGATGTGGGGCGGCTGGAGCGGGCGTTCGCCGGCGTGACGGTGGTGGTGCATGCGGCAGCGCTGAAGCAGGTTCCAGCCTGCGAGTACAACCCGTTTGAGGCGATCCAGACCAACATCATCGGCGGCCGCAATGTGATTGATGCGGCCATCAATCAGGGTGTGCGCCGGGTCTTGGCGCTGAGCACTGACAAGGCTGTGAATCCTATCAATCTGTACGGCGCGACCAAACTCTGCGCCGAAAAGATGTTTGTGCAGGCGAATGCCTACGCCGGGTCCAAAGACGCTCGTTTCGCCTGCGCCCGGTACGGCAACGTCGTGGGCAGCCGGGGCAGCGTCATTCCGGTGTTTCTGGAGCAACGCAAGACCGGCAAGATCACCATCACCGATCCTCGGATGACGCGTTTCTGGATTACGCTCGATCGCGGCGTAAAGTTTGTCATTCGATGTATCGAGGAGATGCACGGCGGCGAGATCTTTGTGCCGAAGATTCCCAGCATGCGAATGTCTGATCTGGCTGAAACCATTGCTCCCGGATGCGAAATCCAGGTCATCGGCATCCGTCCGGGAGAGAAATTGCACGAAGTGCTGGTTTCAGAAGATGAGGCTCGAAACGCTGTGGAGGTCGAGGGCATGTACGTGATCCGGCCAGCGCACCCATGGTGGAGCGGGGAGAATTGGGTCAATGGCTGTGCATTGCCCGAGGGCTTTCGTTACGCCAGCGACACCAACTCGAGTTGGCTTACGAGCGATCAACTGCAGGAACTGATCTCGCACGCAAAGGTTCCGGTTCCTGCGTAGCGAGTTTTCGAGCCAATCAACTAAGATGAGATCATATGCGCGCCACGCCAACAAGTCAGGACGTGCTTGCTGTCGAAGGTGGAACTCCCGTTCGCAAAACGATGCTCCCCTACGGCCGCCAGTCCATTTCGGAAGAAGACATCCAGGCCGTCGTGGATGTGTTGCGCTCCGATTGGCTGACCACCGGACCGAAGGTCGCTGAATTCGAAGAAGCCGTGGCCGCGTGGGTAGGCGCGAAATATGCCGTTGCCTTCAGTTCCGGGACTGCGGCTCTGCATGGAGCGGCGTTTGCGGCGGGCTTGAAGCCCGGTGACGAAGCGATCACCTCGCCGCTTACTTTTGCCGCCACTGCGAATTGCGTGCTGTACCAGGGAGCGCGCCCGGTCTTCGCCGACGTTTCTCCGGATACGTTGAACCTCGATCCGGATCGATTTGCCGAGCGCATCACGCCCGGCACGCGCGCGGTTTTGCCGGTCGATTACGCTGGGCATCCGGCGGATTTCGATCCCATTCTCGCGCTGGCCGAGCGTCACGGGCTCACTGTGATCGAAGATGCCTGTCATGCGCTGGGCGCGGAATACAGAGGACGACGCACGGGCAGCATCGCGCACATGTCTGTGTTCAGCTTTCACCCGGTGAAGCACGTGGCAACCGGGGAAGGCGGCATGGTCACCACGAACCGCGCCGATCTCACCGAGAGCCTGCGCCGCTTCCGAAATCACGGAATCTCAAGCGACGCCCGCCAGCGTCATGCATCCGGTCAATGGCACTACGAAATGGTTCTGCTGGGTTTCAATTACCGATTGACCGACGTGGCTTGTGCGCTCGGCCTCTCGCAGTTGAAGAAGCTTGAGGCGAACCTCGCCCGCCGGCGTCAGATTGCGGCCCGCTATACGGCGGCGTTTCGCAGCCTGCGAGCCGTGGTTCTTCCCAGCGCGCGACCGAACGTAAACCCGGCTTGGCATTTGTATCCGATCCGTGTGAATCCTGCGCTGTTGAACACGGACCGGGCTCACGTGTTCCGCGCGCTGCGGGCGGAGAATATTGGGGTCAACGTGCATTACATTCCCGTCCACATGCACCCGTACTATCGCGAGCGGTTTGGCTATAAGGGCGGGGAATATCCCGTGGCCGAAGCCGCCTACGAGCAACTGATCAGCCTGCCAATGTTCCACGGCATGACCGATGAGGATGTTCAAGACGTGATCGACGCGCTCACGAAGGTGATGAACCAGTACGCGCGCTGAACGCCGGCGATCATCCGAGCGACTTGCAGGAGAGTTGATTTGAATCAGGGAACAGCGGAGACTGCGCAGGGAAGGCGATGGGCTAGTGACTTCGGCCGCGACTACACCGACCGAAACACGCTGAGTGTTGCGCAACTCGACTCCCTTTACCAAACGAACTATGGAATTACGCGGAGTCAGCTGAACCAGACTTTCCTCAGGAATGTCCCCACGAACGCGCGAGTTCTTGAGGTGGGATGCAACAGTGGAAATCAGCTGCTACTGCTTCAGGAAATGGGTTTCACCGGCCTGTGGGGCGCGGAGATCCAGTGTTACGCACTGGAATTGGCAAGAGCAAGGCTGTCGGGTGCCCAACTCTCGCAAGCCTCCGCACTCGAACTTCCTTACGAGGATAGCTACTTCGATCTGGTATTTACTTCCGGCGTTTTGATTCATATCTCCCCGGCAAATCTGCCCCGCGCGCTGGATGAAATCCACCGCTGCGCCAAGACCTGGATCTGGGGGATGGAATACTATGCCCCGGAAGTTATGCAGGTGAACTATCGTGGACAAGACGATCTGCTATGGAAGATGGACTATGTGAAACGCTATCTCGACCGCTTCGGCGATCTTGAACTCGTCCGGGAGCAGCGTCTGCCGTATTTGAATTCGGCGAACGTCGATACGATGTACCTGCTGAAGCGCAAAGAACAATGAAGATCGTTGCCATCGTTCAGGCCAGGATGGGAAGCTCGCGTTTGCCGCAAAAGGTGCTTAAGGATCTGAGCGGCGCGACCGTGCTTGACCGGGTGCTCAATCGCCTCGGACGCTCGCGGCTGATTCGGGAATCGCTGGTGGCTACGACCATCGAACCCGCGGACGACGCCATCGTCGAACACTGCGCGCGCACCGGGCGGAAAGTGTTTCGCGGTTCCGAGCGGGATGTGCTTGATCGTTACTATCAGGCGGCGAAACATATAAACGCTGACGTAGTGGTTCGGATTACGTCGGATTGTCCGGTGATTGACCCTGAGGTCACCGACGCAACAGTTCGTGCCTTTCTAGATCGGCACGCCGATTATGCCAGCAATGCGCGTGTACGCACTTTTCCTCGCGGCCTGGATACCGAGGTGATGACAGTGCAGGCTCTGGAACGGGCCTGGCGCGAGAGTACAAGACCTTACCAGCGCGAACACGTCACGCCCTACATCTGCGAGAATCCGGGCGAGTTCAAATTGCACGGGATCGAGAATGACACCGATTGCAGCCAGCATCGCTGGACGGTCGACACTCCCGAGGATCTCCAGTTGCTGCGGGCGATCTATGCGCGGTTCGGTGGCCGCGATGACTTCGGCTGGCGCGAGGTCCTGGAATTGGTGGAGAGCGATCCTTCGCTGGCCGAGATCAATCGCCACATCGCTCAGAAAGCAGTGCACGAAGGATGACGGACGGTCGCACTTTGCTGGTCCGCTGCGATTCCAGCGTAGCGATCGGGACTGGCCATGCGATGCGTTGCCTTGCTTTGGCACAGGCCTGGCAGGACGCAGGAGGCGGCGCGATTTTTGCCATGGCCGAGGCGACGCCGGCGGTGGAGCAACGCCTGCAACAGGAGAACGTGGAAGTTGTCCGGCTGAAGGCTGAGCCGGGTTCGCCAGACGACGCGCAAGAGACGATTGCGCTCGCCCGCGGGAAACACGCTTCCTGGGTTGTCGTTGACGGATACTGTTTCGGTGCGGACTACCAGGCGGCGCTAAAGCGTGCGGGACTGAAAGTACTGTTCATCGACGACAACGGTCACGCTGAGCACTACTCGGCAGATCTCGTGCTTAATCAGAATGCACACGCCAACGAAGGTTCCTATCCGAGTCGAGATGCGTCTACCCGCCTGTTGCTGGGCCCGCGTTTTGCGATGCTGCGCCGTGAATTCACCGCGTGGCGTGGGTGGAACCGGAAGATTCCAGCAGTAGCCCGCTGCGTCCTGGTGACGATGGGTGGTAGCGATCCGGGCAATGTTACCGTGCGGGTTGTGCAGGCGATCCTGGGCGAGCCGTGCCTCAATGCAACAGTGGTCGTCGGTGGAAGCAATGCTCATTTACCCAAGCTGAGGGAGCTCGTTGCGGGCAGCCAACGAGACGTGCGGCTGGTTGAAGACGTCACGAACATGCCCGAGCTGATGGCGAAGTCAGACCTCGCCATTTCTGGCGCAGGCACCACCAGTTTGGAGATTTGTTTCATGGGTCTGCCAGCGCTGCTGATCGTGTTGGCCAACAACCAGCGTCCCGCCGCCGAGGAATTAGACCTACGTGGGGTCGCGATCAATCAGGGCGAAGGGTCGGAGATCGAGGCTTCGACTCTGTCAGCGAATCTCACACGTCTCGTGGATTCACAAGACACCAGGAAAGCAATGTCCGAGCGCGGAAAGGAACTGGTCGACGGTAACGGAGCCGAGCGGGTCGTGGTGATGCTGCGCACCAGCACACTCCAGATTCGCCGAGCCGGCCCAGCAGACTGTAAGCTATTGTGGGAAGTGGCGAACGATCCCGCAGTTCGGGCGTCGGCATTCTCTCGAGCATCGATTCCATGGGAAGATCACGTTGCCTGGTTCGAGTCGAAGATGCAGACGGACGCCTGCCATATGCTGATCGGAGAAGCGGAGGGAGCCTTTGCCGGTCAGGTACGAGTCGATGAGCGGCCGGACGGGCAGGGTGAAATCGATGTCACTGTCGCGCGCGAGTTTCGTGGCAAAGGCTTGGGTGGCCGGCTGATCGACCTGGCGGTGCGCGAGGTCTTCGCGTCAACTGCCATCGACCGCATCCACGCCTATATCCTCCCGCGGAACGCTGCCTCACGGCGGGCTTTCGAAACCGCCGAATTTCACCAGGCGGGCGAGGAGCGAGTCAAGGGGCATCGAGCTCTGCACTATGTGCGGGACAAGGCGCGAGGAGCACGTTTAGTTCATATCGAGGGCGAATGGCAATGACGAGCCGAGCTACCCAGGCAGAGTTGTTGGAGCAGCGAATCGTCGAGAACCGTGCATCGCAGGAAGTGGACCTCGTGCGCTGGATCTTCGAGCGAATTCTGGTGCGGGAAACCGACCAGGTGCTGGAACTCTGCTGCGGAACCGGCGGGCAGACGCTGCGAATGCTGAGCGCTCTCGGCGAACTTGGACGTGTCCATGCCCTGGATGTTTCTAGCGATGCTCTCAGTGCATTGGTGGAGCGTGCCGCGGGCGACAGGTCAAAGCTGACTGCTTTCCAGGCGAACCTCGATGATCTTGCGGGCCCTTTACAGAGGTCCGGATTAGAGCGCCCGCAGTTTGATCTGATTTTCTGTGCTTACGGTCTTTACTACAGCAGCGATGCCAGGAAGACCCTCGACGAAGCGTTCTCGTGGTTGAAAAAAGACGGACGCATTGTCGTCGTCGGGCCGTTCGGTCCGAATAATTGGCAGCTTTTCGATCTGGTGAAAGCCAGTGGAGTTACGATTCCCGATCCGGTTGTGTCGTCGAGCGAGCGTTTTATGACCGAGGTCGTCGTTCCGTGGGCGGCGGTGAAGTTTCAGTCGACTCGAATCAGCACTATGGTGAATCCGGTTCGCTGGTCGACGCCGGAGCGGGTACTAAACTACTGGCAAAATACAACTTTCTACAGCGCCCATCACCGCCGCGAGTTCGAGAGGAGGTTGGCGCAACACTTTGCGCAACAAAGGGAGTTCGTGAACGAGAAGTGGGTGATGATGGTGGAGATGGTCGATGCCCGCTCCTAGCTCTATCCTGGTCGTCGCCGCGCACCCAGACGACGAGATCCTCGGGTGTGGCGGCACGATGGCGCGCCTGGCCCGCGAAGGCCACGAAGTGCGCATCGCCATCCTCGCTGAAGGCATGTCGTCCCGCTATGCGCACCGGGAAGATGCCGACCCGCAGCAACTGCAGCACCTGCATGCCCGGGCTCAGCAGGCCGCCGACAAGGTCGGAGCCAAAGAGGTGGTGCTCTGCAAGCTGCCCGACAACCGCCTGGACACGGTGCCTTTGCTGGAGGTTGTCAAACTTGTAGAGGAGTTGGTGGCGCGCTTTCGGTCGCAGATCATCTATACGCACCATCCCGGTGATCTGAATGTGGATCATGGAGTGGTGCATCGGGCAGTGCTGACCGCAACCCGCCCGGTGCCAGGACAATGCGTGAGAGAGATTTACGCTTTCGAAGTTCCTTCGTCCACCGAATGGGCATTCCAGCGGCTGGAGCCGTCGTTCCGTCCGAGCGTGTTCGTCGACATTGCGGAAACCTTGGAGGCAAAAATTGAAGCTCTGGCCTGCTATGACACGGAGACGCGAAAATTTCCGCATCCCCGTTCTCCGGAAGCGCTGCGCGCGATCGCCACACGCTGGGGAAGCGTCGTAGGCCTGCCGGCGGTGGAGGCGTTCGAGTTGATCCGCTCGGTAAGGGCAGCGGTGAGCCATCGGTGACCGACTCTATCGAAATCGGGAAGCGGCGTATCGGGCCGGGAAACCCGACCTATTGCATCGCCGAGGTTTCCGCCAACCACAATCAGGATTTCGCGCAGGCCGTCCGAATCATCGAAGCTGCAAAGCAGGCGGGTGCCGACGCGATCAAATTGCAGACCTACACGGCGGACACGATTACCATCGCGAGCGATCGAGAAGAATTTCGCATCGGCGGTGGCACGCTGTGGGACGGGCGCAATCTGCACGATCTTTACGGCGAAGCCTACACGCCATGGGAGTGGCAGCCCGGACTCAAGAAGGTGGCGGAAGATTTCGGGATGGATCTGTTTTCGAGCGCCTTCGATGCCACTGCCGTGGACTTTCTTGAGGAAATGGGCGTGCCTGCCCACAAGGTGGCTTCGTTTGAGCTGGTGGATATTGCTCTCATCCAGAAGATGGCGCGCACCGGCAAGCCGCTGATTATGTCCACGGGTATGGCGTCAGTGGAGGAGATTGAAGAGGCATTGCAGAGTGCCCGCGAAGCCGGCGCAACGCAGATTGCGCTGCTGAAATGCACCAGCGCTTATCCCGCGCCCGCCGAAGAGATGAATTTGCGCACGATTCCGGAGATGGCACGCCGATTTGGAGTGCCGGTTGGGTTGTCCGACCATACTCTGGGAATCGCGGCCCCGGTGGCCGCGGTCGCGCTGGGCGCTTCTATCATCGAGAAGCATTTGACGCTGTCGCGTGCAACTCCGGGGCCGGATAGCGGGTTCTCTCTGGAGCCGCACGAGTTCAAAGCCATGGTGGAAGCGGTGCGGACCGCGGAGAAGGCGTTGGGAGAAGTGCACTTCGGCCTGAGCGACAAAGAAGAAGCCAGCCGCGTCTTTCGCCGTTCGTTGTTCGTGGTCGAGGACGTCAAACGCGGCGAGACGTTTACTGCGATGAATGTTCGCTCGATCCGGCCCGGTTACGGCTTGCACACACGACATTTGGGCGAAGTTCTGGGCAAGCGCGCGGTCCGGGACATCGACCGGGGAACCCCTTTGAGCTGGGATTTGGTCGTCAATTCATGACCTCGGTGAGTCTACCCTCCGCATGACTCCGCCCACCCACGTTGCTGGAGACCCGTCCCCTGGTAATTCAGGAAGACAGGAGGACCCGAATCTTCCCGTCTATAACAGGTCCGAAGTGGCAGCGCATTACGCATCGCTCGACTATCTCAGTCCATGCGAGAAGGCGCTGTTCGATGAATTTCTGAAAGAAGGGGATGCGATTCTGGATCTGGGCGTCGGTGGTGGCCGCACGACTCCGCATCTCTCCCGCCTGGCATCGCGTTACGTGGGTGTGGACTACGCTGCAAACATGGTGGCAGCGTGTCAGCAGAAGTTTCCCCGACTCGAATTTCTTGTGGCTGATGCCACGAATCTCGTACTGCTCGGTGATGAGGGCTTCGATTCCGTGGTGATGGCTTTTAACGGCATGGACGCGCTCTTCCCACGTGAAGCGCGGCGGCGCTGCCTGGCAGAAATCCACCGCGTGCTGAGGAACGGCGGGGTGTTGACTTTCTCGTCGCACAACCCGCGGGCGGTCCTTGTCAGGCCGTCCTGGAACCCGAAGAGAATCGAGGCGGTTGCTCAGAAGCTAGCGGGGCAGAGAAAATGGTTGCTCGAACCCGCGAGATTTCTTCTCTTGTGGTTGCGAGTTGCTGCAGCCCTGGCAAGTTCGACGTTGGACTCCGCTCTTCGCTTGTCCCGCAGAGTATGGCGCCGTGCCTTTTGGAGCGGCGACGGTTATATGCTCGACCCGGCTCACGGCGGGGTGCTGACTCACTACGCCGTGCCCGAACGAGTAATCGCAGAAGTGGAGCAGCAGGGCTTCAAATTTCTGCGCCTCGCCGGGGACGACTATCCCCGACGCAGCGGAACTTATGTTACGGATTGGTACTACTACGTCTTCCGAAAAGCTGAAACATCGGCGAGTGCGCCATGCGCATAGACCTGCTGAGGAGAATTCCGGATGATCCTTCGCTGCGGCGGCAGTGGAATGACTTGGTCCTGCAGATGGAGCGGCCGGAAGTCTTCTACACCTGCGAGTGGGCTCTCGCTGTGCAGTCTGCGTATCAAGGTTCTCTCACTCCGCTGCTCTTCTTAGGTTACAAAGGAGAGGATTTGGTCGGGGCGGCATCTCTGGTAGCAGCAGTTGACGGAGCAGGCGTCGGTTTTCTCGCCGCCACCACTGCGGACTACTGTGAGTTCGTAAGTCATCCCCACCGGCGAGCCGAGTTCGTCGAGGCCGCGTTCGCCGAGCTTCGTCAACTGAAGGTGGGCAGTGTGGTGCTCGCCAGTTTGCCGGCAGATTCAGCGACCCCCGCCGCAGTTCGGGTTGCGGCAGGGAAGTTCGGCTTATACGCGTACACGCGGCCGTCATGTCTGTGCGCCCAGGTGGAGCTGGGTTCTAGTGAACAACGCCAACAGCTGAAGACCACCTTGTCGGGCTACAGAAAATTCCGCCGCTACATCCGGGCGATGGAGCGGGAGGCGCCGGTGAGGTTTGTCCACCTGCACTCGCAAGCCGAGATTCAATCGGCCTTGCCTGATTTTGCCGAGGCTCACGTGGCGCGCTTTCAGGCCAACCAGCGCACGAGCTTTCTCTCCACACCCGAGCGCCGGAACTTCCTTGAGGAACTCGCCAGGCGATTTTCTGGCAGCGAGGTCGTGACTTTGAGCATGCTCATGATTGGAGACCGTCCAGTTGCGTGGAATTATGGTTTCCAGTTCCTCGGAAGCTGGTTTATCTATCAGGCAACCTTCGACCGCCGTCAGGAGGAGCATTCCCCGGGCCACTGCCTGCTTTCGAGGATTGTGACCGAAGCCTGTGACATGGATGGAATGAAGGTGGTCGATTTGGGCCTGGGTGCGGAGGGCTATAAGGAACGATTTGGCAACAGCACGCGCCAGACCGTCGACGTTACCATGACGAAATCCTGGAGCCACCACCTGAGAGAAATCGTGAGATACCGTGCAGCGAGCGCGTTAAAACGGTCGCCCAAGGTCGAGTCAGCCGTCCGCCGCTTACTGCGCCGGTTGCAGACGGCGCGAGCAGCCACCCTCGGAGCGAAAAACATTTAGACTAGTGAGTCGCAATTCTTGATTCTTGAAGACTCTCCTTGTCCATCCCGAAGACTTCCCGTGCTCAGGGCCCTGGGCCGGCGGGAAATGGGACCTGATTGTAGACCTCGGGAAGTCCTCCGCTTTCACCAGAGCCGCCTGGCAAGAGCGCTTGAATTCTCCTATCTTGCAATTGGACACACTGCGGCGTGGAACCCAGGATTTTGACTCGATCCGTCAGCTCCTGGATGCGGGGCGCGACCAACTGCTCGACGAAATAGGGTTGGATTGGTGGGAGCTGGTCAGTGTTCTTATCTACCCAGAATTGCAGGATGCTGTTCTGCTAAGGCGTCTGGCAGAACAGTTAGATGCGACCGCAGAGCTCTACACAACGCGGCAGGCGTGGCCGGCGAGTGGAGTTGGCCTTCTGCTGCAGCGGCCCCTGCGCACATTCCCGGATACCCCGCGCTCCTCGCTCTTTCGCCACTATCGTGATGTGCTGCGGAGGTTCTCATTCGACCAACTGGCACAGATCTTCCTGGACAAGTACGATGTGCGCTACCGGTGGCGCTCTCGGTTTGCCGCCAGGCAGCGCGGTGTGCGAGGACCATTCGTCCTTTTGCCCAGCGCTTACACCAATGTGTCGCGCATGGCATTGGCGTACGCCAGCATGGTTCCCGAGCAATCGTTTCTGCTAGTCGCGACGCGCCGCAGCGGTACCCACTTCGATCCGGCTCCGAACGTGAGCTGCGCGAGCCTGGCTGCTTACGCCGGTGGGCCCGAGCCGAAGACAGAATATCTGGAGCTCCTCGGCAAGTGGCGGAACCTGCAAGCGAACCTGGCACAGTTGCCGGAGATCGGCCTGCTCTCCCGGGCGGGTCTGCTGGAGCGCTTCCCGAACCATTTCCGCGATGGGCTCACCATTCGGAATGCCTGGAGGAATGTGCTCTCTGAAGAGCGAATCATGGCTGTGATGTGCGGCGATGACAGTAACATTTACACCCGGCTTCCCGTGCTTCTGGCCCGTCAGCAAGGCATTCCCACCCTGGATTTTCATCACGGCGCGCTGGACGGCCGCTTTCTCATGAAAGAGATGTCCTCCGATCTTTATCTTGCCAAAGGAGAGATGGAACAAGACTATCTGTTGAGGCTTTGCCGCTTGCCCGCCGGACGTGTGATCGTCGCAGGCCCGCCCCTCCCGCAATCGATCCCGGTTCATGAACGCGGGAAGGATGAGGGCTCTCTGATCTTGTTTTTCTCGGAGCCTTACGAAGCTGGCGGCCTGCGAACCGAAGAAATCTACATGGAGCTTCTGCCACCACTTGCGAGACTTGCGAGCGAGTTCGGGCGCAAGTTAGTGGTCAAACTGCACCCTTTCGAAAGCCGATCTGAACGAATGGCACTTGTCGGGAAAATATTGCCCCCCGAAAATGCCGCGCTGGTGAATGTTCTCGATGGACCCTTTACACCTGAACTGGTTGGAAGAGCATGGTTCGCAGTCACGGTCGAGTCCACGACAGTCATCGATTGCTCGTTGCTTGGAGTTCCCTGCTTCCTGTGCGAGTGGTTGAACTACTCACCTTACGGATATACCCGTCAATATGCCCGCTTTGGAGTCGGACGAATCCTGAGCTCTCCGGCACAGCTCAAGGATCTGCCGCTCCTGTTGGCGGAGCCGGCCGTGCCGTTATCCAAAGACTGTCTCTTAAAGCCCATGGATCCCGAGGAATTACGCCGAATCCTTGCGTCCGGCGCCGGTGCAGCAACTCAGAAGGCGGCTTACCCGAAAACAAGTTAGGCCGCCGCATACTGGAATGAGCAGAACGCAACCACTCATCACGATCTTCACGCCGTCCCACGCCGACGCGGCCTACACCAATGCTCAGCAACTGACGGTGAAGGAAATTGTCGCGAGGCTTCCGCCGGAGCGGTTTCGTGTGGCCATGTTCTCGGGAGAGCAGCCTGATCCTCGTATAGCTGTGCGTCCTAACACGCTGCTCATTCCAGCAGGCCCGCACGGAAACACACTACGCTTCCTGACACGTTTGCTGCTGACGCGCCCTGACGTTTATTTCTACCCGAGATTCGGGCCCCTGGATAACCTCTTCTTCTCGCTGCGCAGCAAGCTCCGACTGAAAACCGCTGTGGTCACTCACGTCGTGATGATCATGAACGAGTCGACGGCTAAGATCGCGGGTCGATCTATTCGTGAGGCGGACGCGGTCTTCGCGAACTCACGATACGTGGCTGAAACCGTGCGTAGCCAGTTTGGAATTGAGGCCGGGACGATTCACAACGGGATCGACCGCCGGTTCTTTTTTCCTCGAGAAGAATCGTCTCGGCCAGGCCCACTGGTGGTGCTATACGCCGGATCTTTTCAAGCACGGAAGCGGGTCGAGTTGATCATCGAGCAAGCGGCGCGCCATCCTAAAGTACAGTTTCGATTGGCCGGGCGCGGAGAGACGGAAACGGCCTGCCGAGCCCTGGCGCAACAACTCAATTGCCACAACATAGAATTTCTCGGCCATCTGACGCCGACGGAGCTCGGCGGCGAAATGCGCAAATCCGACGTGTTCCTGTTTCCTAGTATTCTGGAGGGTCATCCTCAGGTTCTCGGGCAAGCGAGTGCGTGTGGGGTTCCGAGTATTGCGATGAATCTGTATCGACCCGACTACGTGCTCAATGGAGAGAGCGGGTTCTTGGTAGAATCGGATGCTGAACTGGCCGAGAAACTGGAACTGCTGTTGCGGGACGCGAATTTGCGGCGGTCGATGTCGCGCGCGGCTGCGTTGCACGCCCTGAACTTTGATTGGGATCGCATCGTTCTGCAATGGCAGGAAGTGTTCGAGGCCGTGACCGCAAAGCGCTAGATCCCTCCGAATGTGTGGAATTTACGGCATCTTTGATCCGAATGAACCACTAGGCGAGCGTTGGCTCGCGTGGGCGGATCGCGCCCAGAATCTACTTGCTCACCGGGGACCGGATGGTCACCGGCAACAGTTGTTCCTGGACGATCGCTGCCTCCTCGGCCACAACCGTCTGGCTATCATCGACCTCGAAGGCGGCGCACAACCGCTTGCCAACGAAGATAATTCTGTGTCGGTTGTGTGCAACGGCGAGATCTACAACTACGTCGAGCTGCGGGAAAAGCTGATCGCGGCCGGACACCAGTTTCGCACCCAAAGCGACTGCGAAGTCCTGGTGCACCTTTTCGAAGACAAGGGAAAAGATCTGCTCAACGATCTGGAGGGCATGTTTGCCTTTGCTCTCTTCGACACCCGGGGAGAACTATTCCTCGCGCGAGATCGCTTCGGTGAAAAGCCGCTTTACTGGGCCTCTCTGGAAGGTGGCGGAGTCGCGTTTGCTTCGGAGATGAAGGCCCTGCTGGCGCTGCCCGATGTCGATCAGCGGCTGGACGTCGCTGCGATTGCTCAGTTTCTGGCATTGCGATACGTTCCCGCGCCCCGCACGCACGTGCAAGGCATTCGCAAACTCCAAGCGGGCGAGGCGATCAGTCTGCGGCGCGGCGCTAACCTCGTCAGCACACGATTCTGGTCTCCAGAGCTTTCCGCGAACGGTAATGAAGGCGTCCGCGTCCCTTCCGTTGACGAGGCTGTGGAAGGGGTTCGCGAGCGTGTGCGACAGGCGGTGCGCATTCGCCTGCGCAGTGATGTTCCGGTCGGCGCGTTTCTTTCGGGCGGCATCGACTCCACCGCCATCGCCTGCGCCGCCAGAGAACTTCTACCCTCAGCTCGATTCAGTACGTTTTGTGCGTCCTTCGATGACAAGCAGCTCGATGAAGCGCCATTCGCCCGGCGGGTCGCTACACATCTCGATTCCAATCATCACGAGGTTCATTTTTCGTCACGAGAGCTCTTGCCGCTCTTCGACGATCTCATTGATCACTACGACGAACCGTTTGCGGATGTTTCCATGTTCCCGACCTTTGCCGTGTGCCGTGCCGCACGCCAGGATTGCAAAGTGATGCTCTCGGGCGACGGCGGGGACGAGTGTTTTGCGGGCTACCGGCCGACGTTTGCCTATTACCGCTGGAATCGCGTGCGCCGCACAGCGGGCATAAATTTCCTGGCGCAAAGCGCCTTCCAGCATTTGCACAATGGTCGCCGAGGTCGCGGTTTGGTTAATTTTCTTCGTCACAACGATTGGCAGCTTCTTCGCGCCGGCCACAACGAGACACCGCTGCTGAACTGGTTTCTTCCTCCGCATCGCGAAGAAGCGCAATCCGGACTGGCAGATCTGGAAAGTGCCGACCGCCGCCACGCCCGCTTGCCTTATCCGCTTTCGGAGATGGAAGCGACGTTCTCTGGCTATCTTCCGGAACAGATTCTGGTAAAAGTGGATCGAGCCAGCATGCGCAGCGCTCTCGAATGTCGAGCGCCATTTCTGGATTCGAGTCTGTTTCAGTTCGTCACTCACTTGCCCCTGCGCTATCACTTTTCTCATGGGCAAGGGAAGGCTTTGCTTCGTAAGGCGCTTCCAGCTTGGGTTCCGCCGGAAATTCGCTGGCGCGAGAAGCAAGGGTTCACGCCTCCGCTGGCGGCGTGGCTCCGGGCGGAGCTTCGCGAGCGCATGGAGAACGACCTTATGCAATATCCCGCGGCTTTGCAGGCAGTTCTTGATCCAGCGCCGGCCCGCCAGCTGTTCGCCCAACACCTGGCCGGAGCCGACTGCAGCGACCAGCTTTTTCGGTGGATGGTGCTGATCCGGCGCGCCGGGCAGCTCTGAATCACGACTAAACTTTTCAACCTATGCGGCTGGCGCGTGTGGTCAATAATTCGGCGGCCCTGCTGGTGCTCGATATCCTGAGCAAAGCGGTGCCACTCGTTGTGTTTCCGGCGGTGGTGCGCGCGCTCGGCCCGACGGCTTACGGCCAGGTAGGGTTCGCCACCGCCGTGGCGGGATTCTTTGGGTTGCTCGCTTCTCCAGGCTTTACCACATATGCCGCGCGCGAAGCGGCGAAGGATGAGGGTCGGGTCAGTTTCCTCGTCCAGCACGTGCTCGGGGCAAGAATTGCATTCGGTGTATTCTCCTACGCCCTGCTCATTGCATACGCACTGACGTTCGCGCCTCACGACTTTACGACCCGCCTGCTGATCGTCCTCTCGGGTCTGGTTTTCCTGGTGAGCAGCGTCGACGTGCAGTGGGTCTTTACGGCGCGTTCCCGGATGTGGATGGTCGCCCTGCGCGGCGCCGTGGGCCAGTTGATCTATGGCGGGCTCATCCTGTGCTTCATACGGCGCCCTTCCGATGCATGGATCGTGCCGGTCGCAAGCGTTCTCTCGCTGGTCGCAGGAATGTTCCTCATCTGGCTGCCAGCGCGGCGCGAGTACCGCATTCCGTGGCCGGTCATTTCCCCCAACGTTTGGCGAAGTTTTCTCCCCGTCTGCCTGATCATGGGTTTCGCCAGCATGATGTCGATGATCTACGACCAGATCGATACCGTGATGCTCCGCTATATGCGCAGCGAGAGAGAGCTCGGCCTCTACGTCGCCAGTTACAGCATGATGGCGATTTCCATGTCATTTGCCGTAATCCTCGGGCAGGTATTTTTTCCGTTACTTTCCCAGACCACCGGCCGAGACCATGAGAACGAGCAGCGCTACCTGGGTTGGCTGGGGCAGGCCAGCATCGGGATATCGCTTCCTATCGCGACCGGGGGTTTCATCCTGGCAGAGCCGCTGACCAGGTTTGTTCTGGGCTCACAGTACAGCGGAACGGCAATATTGTTTCGCTGGCTGATGCTGACCATCGTAGCCGGGCCGCTGGCCAGTTATTACGGATCTCAACTGATCCCGATCGCCCGGGAGAAAAAATATCTGGCGGCCGTGGTTGCAGGGGCGGTGGTGAATGTAGTTTTGAATTTGTTCCTGATTCCGCGCTACGGCGCGATTGCTGCCGCTTTCACCACGGCGATCAGCCAGACCGTCGTCGCGTTCATGAACTACTATTTCTCACGGGACCTGCCTCGGCCAAGTTTGTTGGGAGCGCTGGGACTCTCCCTGACTGCGTCAGGGATTATGGCGGCCGCGCTGCTGGCAGCGCGTTCTGTTTTCCCGCTGCACGTGGTGGTTCAGGTCATACTGGGCGCCGCAGTCTATGGCGCTGTTTACTGGGCTGGCCGGATGCTGTGGAGTCGCTCACAAACTCCAAGCTAGCAATCCGTCTTAGACGTGCGATCCAAGGGTGTGAACCAATGCGCACGCTCGACCTGGATGCGTTAAAATCTCAATTCTCACGCCATGGAGGATCAGGATGAAGACCCCGCTCACGGGGAATGTCGCGAGTCGCCCTCCGGAATCGAACCAGGAGTGGCAGGCTTGGGGCGAGAAAGACCCGCTTTTCGGCGTAATTCCCCAACCCGGGAGAGAGCGGGACGGGGCCACTCCATGGACGGACGCCGATTTCTACCAGACTGGTCGCAGCGACTGGGAAGAATTCATGCGCCGCTGGCAACGCTACGGTGTCGCGCGCGAGAGCTGCGTTGAAATCGGATGCGGGGCCGGACGATTAACGCGACACATTGCCGAAGATTTCGCCGAGGTGCATGCCCTCGATGTTGCCGAGGGCATGATCAACTACGCCCGCCAGCACATCCGCTCGAACGTTCACCTCTATGTGACCGATGGCATCTCGCTTCCCGTTCCAGATGCCAGCGTGACCGCCGTGTTCTCAGTAATCGTCTTCCTGCACTTTGACCGGATCGAACACGCGGCCTCCTACTTCCGGGAGATGGCACGCGTTTTAAAGCCCGGTGGCACCATCATGATCCAGATGCCTTTGCACCAGTGGCCTGCGAATCTGAAGCCTATAGTACGCGGCTGGTTTGCCGGGGCGCACAGCGCCTATATGGCGCTACGCCGAACCAAGGGCTGGTATCACCGCTTTCAGCTGTCGCGTCACCAGTGGAGCCCGTTCATGCAGAGCATCACTTACGACGCCGCCTGGGTGCGTGACACTTTGAGTTCCCTCGGCTTCCAGGATATTGAAACCTGTTCCTTCCAGGTTAGCCGCGGTGGCGCCGCTTACTCCTGGGTCTTTGCCCGAAAGGCTTCGCAGGCGTGAGTCCCGCTTCGAATCATGTGTTGCTCACCGGAGGAGCCGGATTCATCGGTTCCCATGTCTCGGAAGCCCTTCTGCGCCGTGGTTTGCAGCTCTCGGTGGTCGACAATCTCGACGGTTTTTACTCACCCGCTGCCAAACGGGCAAATCTGGAAGAAGTACGGAAAGTAGGAAACTTTTGCTTCTGCGAACTCGATCTGTGCGACTTCGACGCGCTTCGGCAAGCCATCTCAAAATTGCGACCCGACACGATTATTCACCTGGCAGCGCGAGCCGGAGTGAGGCCCTCGATCGAAAACCCGCAACTCTACGAGCGAGTGAATGTAGCAGGCACCGTGAACCTCCTCGAGGCGGCACGGCAACTGGGCGTGAAGCGTTTCATTTTCGGGTCGTCGAGTTCAGTTTATGGCGTGACGAACCGGGTTCCTTTCTCGGAAGATGATCCCTGCTTGCGTCCCATCTCTCCCTACGCGGCCACCAAACTCGCAGGAGAATTCTTTTGCCACACCTACGCTCATCTTTACGGCCTTTCGACGGTTTGCCTGCGATTCTTCACGGTGTATGGCCCACGCCAGCGGCCTGATCTGGCGATCAGGAAGTTCGCGACTTTGATGGAGGCCGGCAAGCCGATCCCCGTATTCGGAGACGGTTCCATGGGGCGCGACTACACTTTCGTCGATGACACTGTGGCCGGAGTACTCGCGGCCGTCGAATATCAATTCCCTCCGGGTGGGACGCCTTTTGACATATTTAATCTGGGCAACTCGCATCCGGTTTCGCTGAACGAACTAATCGCAATGCTCGAGCGAGCCACCGGTCGTATCGCGATTCGGGATCAAAGGGAATTGCAGCCCGGCGATGTGCCCATCACCTGGGCCAATACAGACAAATCCTCCCACATGCTGGGTTACCGCCCCGCCACGTCCCTGGCAGAAGGTCTTGAGAAGTTTGTGTTTTGGCTTCGGCATGAGCGAACGTGATGGAAAGCACGAAGTGAGAAACGCCCGGGATGAAGTTCGTCATTCAAGATCGCTGAATCCATGGCCCATAGTTCAGTACAACGGATGACTGTCGCAGTACTTCTCTCAAGTCGGGAAAAATTCAGTGCCTATTATGGAGGCGCACTGGCGCGCTGGACCTACGAGGTGTACAGCCGGCTGGGCAGCCTTCTCGATGTGACGGTATTTGGGTATCCGACCGCTCCTGAAGACCTATATCCGCTGCGCCATGCCACCAGTTCCGTCTGGCGGCTGTGCGACTTCACCTCACACATTCCCGGTGCCCGCCGATATGAGGACAACCTGTGGTTGCGAGCCTTGTTTCCCAGGCTTCGGGCATTTGACCTCATTCACATTCACAACCGGCCGCAATGGGTAAGAATGCTCCGTGATTTTGGCTACGAAGGCGCAATCGTCCTGCATCTTCAGAACGATCACCTGGGCCACTGGACGGCCAGTATGCTGGACGAACTCGGCCGATACCTGGAGGCGGTTGCGGTGTGCAGCGAATACCTGCGCAACACATTCGCGGCGAGATCCCCCTCCCTGGCGGCCAAGACGAGCGTCGTTCCCAACGGCGTCGATACCAATTTATTTTTTCCGCGGGAAGAACTGCGTGAGAACAAGACAATCTTTTTCGCCGGGAGGCTTAATCCCGAGAAAGGCGTGCTGCAACTGGTGCAAGCCTTCGCTCGAGTCCTGAAAGTCCACCCCGATGCGAAACTGGTGATCGGCGGCAGCACTGGCTTCGGAACCCACGAGCGTACACCGTATGTTCGCGAGGTGGCATCGCTAGCCAGTTCAATCGTCAACAGCCGCCCCGGGAGCATTCAATTCACAGGTTACCTGCACCACGACCGGGATTTGCCCGCCTGGTTTCAAACAGCGACGCTCTTTACTTGTCCCTCAATTTTCCAGGAGCCGTTTGGTCTGGTGAATACCGAAGCCATGGCCTGTGCCGTCCCAGTGCTTGGGTCACGACGAGGCGGAATCCCCGAAGTGCTGGGCGAAACCGGCGTGTTGATCGATCCCGAAGACATCGCAGGCTTTGCGGAAGCGATGTGCATGCTTCTGGGCAATCCCGATTACTCAGCTAAACTTGGACGCGCCGCGCTTCAGCGCTCCCGCGTGATGTTCGATTGGCAAATCGTCGCCCAGCGCTGGAATTCTTTGCTGCACAGCTCCGCCGCCGCAGCCGCAGAAACTGCTTGACGCCGGTAGAACAAACTTGCGGGCCTCCTTTCGGTCGCAGCCGAAGTTGGACGCGCCTTGCGCCACTGTTTATGATTGCCGACAGAGGCTAGCCCAGAAAGGTTTCCGCTCGATCCTGCCGAATGGTCAAGAAGTTGTTAGCTCGCGCTGTTAGTGTACTGCCGGAGTCGGCTCAGTTCCAGATACGTGAACGGTACTGGCGCCTCAAGAGCAGATTCCTGTATCAGTCGCTCTACGGCGTACTCAATCTTGAACATACCTTAAACTCCGGACTGGCAGTGAAGGTTGCGAGCAAGGGAGAGTGGTGGGCCTACAACGAAATATTCGTAAACGGTGGATACGATGTTCCGATTCAGACGGCTTTGGGAGCTTTCTCGAGGGAGCCCTTTGTGGTATTGGATCTCGGAGGGAACGTCGGCTACTTCACTTTTCGAGTTCTCGACCTGATTCATCAGCTGCATTTAGAACACATCCTTCCTGACATTACGACGGTCGAAGGCAGCCCTGAAACATTTTGCACCCTGGAGGAGCGGGTTCGGTCGCAGCGCAGCGCCACAGCCAGCGTGCACACGGTTCACGGTCTCGTCGGCGAGCGCTCCGGCAGTGCGCTCATGCGTGAATCAGCCGTGCATGTGAAGAGTTCCATCATCGATGTTCCTGCCGGTGGAGGAGTCAAAGTCGCCTTCGTGGATGTGAACGCGCTCATGCGGGACAAGGTCGCGATCGATCTCCTGAAGTGCGATATCGAGGGTGCCGAGTTGGTCTTCGTCGAGAACTATGGCGACCTTCTTCGCAAAGTCAGGTACGCAGTCTTCGAACTGCACCACAATCTGTGCGACACTGAGAAATGTCTGCGCATATTGAAGAGCCTGGGGTTCCACCACACTATTTTGCGTGCAAACGATTCATGCTCCGTCAGCTTTCATAGCAGAGCCTAGGCCCCGCCGCTCTATTAAAATCGGCACAAGGTTCGCTGGACAAGTGTAAGAAGCTGTAGCACGGCGCCAAAGGCAAGACTCGGACGAATTAAGGTGTACTTTTGAGGACTAGAGTAGAAGCGATGTAAGTTATGTCCCGTGGATACTGGTAACGCCTGCGATCGATGCACGTACTGACCCTGACTCCCTTTTACCCGACTGACCAAGACGATGCCTCGGGCTGTTTCATCGCTGAGTCCGTAGGCGAGCTACAGCGGCAGGGAATTGAGTCGTCGGTGATCGCGGTCCATCCCATGCACCACCCGGATCACGGTCCCGATCCGAAGTCGCCCCCGGCGACCTGGCAGAAATATTTCTGCCTTCCGGGGAATCCAGGACTCTCCACCGCCGGACGATTCTTGCACGCAGCTCTGAATTCGCATGTGCGGCATGTGCACGCGCAACATCCGATCAGCTTGATCCATGCCCACGCCGCCTTGCCCTGCGGGCAGGCGGCGAAGCTGCTGGCAAGAGATCTGGGCATTCCTTTTGTCGTAACCGTACACGGCCTGGATGCCTATTCCACGCAGCAAGTACCAGGCTGGTTTGGACGCCGCTGCTCCGAAATCTGCGAGGATGTCTACCGCGCCGCTGCCCGGGTAATCTGCATCAGCGAGCAAGTCGCTCGGCGCGTCCGCGAAGGTCTTAGCGACCCTGCCAACATCAGTGTCGTTTACAACGGCGTGGATTCCTCGCTGTTCTCCCCCGGAGACGCTGCACTGGCGAACGTGATCCTGAGCGTCGGCAACCTGATCCCCATCAAGGGACATGAATTGCTTCTTAGATCGGTGGCGGCAATCACACCCGCCCACCCACAAGTTGAATGTAGGATTATTGGCGATGGTTCCGAGGGCAGTCGACTGCAGGAACTCGCTCGCGAGCTGCGCATCGCAGACCGGGTTCACTTCCTCGGGCGCAGGCCGCGCGCGGAAGTATCCGCGGCCATGAAGGAGTGCGCTTTATTTGCCTTGCCTAGCTGGTACGAAGGGCTCGGCAACGTGTATCTGGAAGCCATGTCGGCGGAACGTCCCGCTATCGCGTGTCGCGGTCAGGGCATCGAGGAGGTAATCCACCACGGAGAGAATGGCTGGTTGATTGAGCCGGAAAATCTCACTGACTTGACGGCTGCACTGCACGCGCTGCTATCGGACCAGCTTCTACGCGAGAAGCTCGGCCGCAACGGCCGGCAAACCGTGCTGCAAGGCTACACTCTGGCACACCAGGCCAGCCGATTGTTCTCCATCTATCGGGAGTCCCTCCCATGACCGGTGCTCCCATGACCAGTGTTCCCATGGCAAAGCCCGTCAGGGTGGCGCTGCTCACCGAAATCATCTCGCCCTATCGCATTCCGGTCTTCAATGCATTAGCTCGGCAGAAAGGGATTGAACTCCATGTCATCTTTCTTGCGGAGACGGACCCCACGCAGCGGCGCTGGCTGGTTTACAAAGACGAAATCGAGTTTTCGTACGAGGTGCTCCCGGCCTGGCGGCGCCGGTGGGGTGGCTGGCACATTCTGCTGAATCGCGGCTTGTGGCCGGCGCTGCAACGCTTTCGTCCCGACTCCGTCCTTTGCGGAGGATACAATTACCCCGCTTTCTGGGAGGCGCTGATCTGGGCAAAACTTCATTCCGCTCGCTTTGTCGCCTGGATTGAGAGCACGAGTCGAGACCAGCGGAACTCCAACGTTCTCGCAGATTTCATCAAGCGCCGGTTCATCCGCAACTGCAGCGCATTCGTGGTTCCGGGCAAGTCGGCCTTTGAGTATGTCACCTCGATGGGAATTCCTGCCGAATTGATTCACACAGCGCCTAACGCTGTAGACAATCAGCGGTTTGCTAATCTGGCCCGCACGGTGAGGGAACGCGAAGCGCAGTGCCGCACTGAATTGGGCCTGCCACCGCGCTACTTCGTGTATGCAGGTCGTGTCACCCGCGAGAAGGGCGTTTTCCAGTTACTGGAGGCATACACTCAACTGGAGCCTCAGTTGCGCTCCCAGGTGGGATTGGTGCTGGTCGGGGAAGAAACGGCCAAGAACGAATTGATGAAGAACGCCGCGAAAATTCATCCAGGTACCGTGGTTTTTCCCGGATTTGCCCAGCGCGACCAACTCGCGGCCTTTTACGCGCTGGCAGAGGTGCTGGTCTTCCCGACGTTGAGCGATACCTGGGGCCTGGTGGTCAATGAAGCCATGGCCTGTGGCCTGCCGATTATCGCCAGCGATGTCGCTGGTTGTGTAGCAGATTTGGTCCAGGACGGTGAGAACGGTTACGTCATACCGTCTGCTAACGTGGACAAGCTGGCGGAGGCCATGGCAACCTTCGCGCGCGACCCGCAACTGGCTTCGCAGATGGGCCAGCACAGTGCTACGCTAATAGAAGCCTTCTCGCCGGAGTGTTGTGCGGCGGGACTAGCGACGGCGGTCGTGCCCGTCTGAGTTTCTCTATATGACTGAAGGCTCTAAGACCGTCAAGATTAGGAACCTAAAGATTTTTCCCCTGCTCGCGGCAGCCTCCGTAATCTTCCTGTTGTATCTGTCGGCGAGGCGTCCGTATCTGTTTGGCGAGTCCAATGTGCTGGCCCTCCTGGTCCTCGTGGTTGCTGGGTTCATTGCTTCTCAGTACGAGACTCATTTCTGGGCGATCATGATTGCGGTCTTCTTCTGGGCGGGTTCGGCATTGCCCCTGGCCACCGCGATGAGCCTGTTTCGCTGGGTGGTGCTGGGATTGGGCGCGTTCCTGGGTCTTGCCTACTATGCCCGGAGTTCGAACAGAATTCCCTTCAATTATCTCCATCTGCTGGGATTGTTCACCGTGATTGCTGCCTTTGCGTCTGCCATAGTTTCTGTAAATCCAGTAATCACTATTCTCAAGGCCCTGAGTTTGGCCGGGCTCTTTGTCTATGCTTCAATTGGCGCACGGGTCCTTTGGTCAAGAAACCCCGAACTCTTTGTGCGGAAACTGGTGCTGATGGCCGAAGGCCTGGTTTATTTCCTGGCCATTTGCTACGCGACTGGGTTCGAGGTGTGGGGCAATCCCAATTCCTTGGGGCTAATTATGGGTTGTATCTGCTGGCCCGTCTTGTTGTGGCGCTTTATACTTCCGGCGACCCGCCGCGAGTCTCCCCGCCGCTTCATCGCCCTGTTGGTGTGCGGCGCGCTCCTCGTTCTCAGCCTCTCGCGGGCATCCTTGGCGGCGGCATCCCTGACTTCGATCTTCTTGCTGTTGGGCGCGAGACGCTATCGAACGCTGCTGCTCGGAGGGGGCCTGTTTGCCCTGATTTTACTGAGCACGTTTCTGGTGGCGCCAAGGCGTTTTCAGGATGCCTCTGGGACTCTCATGTACAAAAAGGGCGACCGCGGAAACGTCATGGATTCGCGCCAGAAACCCTGGGAAAGAAGTCTGCGCACTTTTCGCGAGCACCCATGGCTGGGGTTAGGATTTGGCGCTGCCGACAATAGTACTGACCAGCGCTTGACCTATGCGACCCAAGGCCAACTGACGCGTGAGCGTGGCAGTAGCTATCTCACTATCCTGGAGACTACCGGTATTCTCGGTACGCTCCCTTGTGCTCTGCTGATTCTTGCTCTGACAGGGGAGATCTCGAGAACATTCCTCTGGCTGCGACGTACGGGAAAAGTGAACCAACCCGCTGTGGTCGCAGCCGCGATAATACTGGCTGGCTTGGTGAACGCGTGCTTTGAGGACTGGATGTTTGCGGTAGGTTACTACATGTCCGTCATTTTCTGGGTTCTCGCACTGTCTCTGCGGGACTGGATGGCGTGCCCAGTCTGGCCAGATGCGAAGCCGGGAACGGAAAGACCTGGCCGCATAGCGGTTCAACGGTCTTTTGCTTTACGAGGACAATAGACTCGAACGCGAGACCGGTTGAATGGAGCGCCGCGTTCCAGACTCCCGACGAAAACTTCAGGGCGCTGCGTTCCAACTGTCTCTTGTGCGCTTCTGCTTTCGTCGTCAGCGGCACACTGGCAACCACGGTGCTCAGGTCAATCCTCCCAGGGGTTGGAGGCGGAGCCAGACGATGTCCGATCCGGATCATCGGCCGCTCCACCAATTCATAGCTCAAGGCCGCCATTAAGAAAACGATCCCCAGGTTAAGCGGGAACCGCTGCAGCAACGAGAAGGGATAGCTTGCTCCCGGAACCAGAAACAATTGCTGCCAGAGGTAAAGGCTGTAGGAGAGCCGCCCCACCCATTTCATTGCCGGTTTTTCCAGCACCCTGCCCACTATTCCAGCTGGACGTAAAACTGTGCCGGCAACCAAAGCCGCCAGCAACATTGACTCCCAAATACTGTACGTATGCTTTCTGGGAATTAACTGGAATAGAACATATCCGACCGCAAGCGCCCACAACACGCCCGCGTTGACCCGCTGCTCCAGCCACGCTCGCCACTGCGGTTCAACCAGAACCAGCGCAGCCAGGCATCCCAGAAGCAGCCCGTCTAGCCGCACGTCCGTGCGCGAAGGGAAAAGCAGATCGGGCAGGTAGCGATTCAACCAGTGATGATGGAAGTCCCACCAGCGCCACACCGCCACTGCTATTGCAAGCGCCGCAGCGAGATACCGTGCCCGCACTCGCCCGGAGAATGCTAACATCGCGGGCCACAAAAGATAGAAGTGTTCCTCGACGGCGAGCGACCAGTAGTGGATGGTGTATCCGCCCCAACCGGGGTTGATCCATGCCGGCGGCAGGTAATTCCGGAAGAAAAGTACGCAGCTCCACCATTCCAGTGGCGTCACGATGATCAGAGAACCCACCGCCAGCACAGCCACCACCGCCAGGTACGCGAAGGCGGCAGGAAGAATCCGGCAAGCTCGACGAATGTAAAAGCCCTTCAGACTAATGCTGCCAAAGAGCTGTTCTTCCTCCAGGAGGCGCGAACAGATCAGGAATCCACTGATGGCAAAGAACAGACTCACTCCGTCCGCGCCGGTTTGCACAAGCGGATGCCAACTGGCCTGCCGATGAAACCCTGAGGCTGCGTGATCGAGCAGCACCGCAGCGATCGCAATCGCACGCCAGCCATCCAATGTCGGCAAATAGCCCGACCTGAATGTTGATCCCTTCGGCTGCAGCGGGGAGGATCTCATACGTTTTCGACTAGGGACCCTAGTCTACTTGAAGGCCTCGACGTAAAGGGAGTGCGGAAGCTCCCGCGAATCTCCCGGTTCGTATGGCGGAACGCTCTCCTTATACAACCGGCTGCGGCCTTCTTCCGATTCCTCCACTTCACCGAACCCCGCAGCTCGCAGGACCTCATCGAGGTAACTCAGATCGAACGCCGTCCGGTGCTGGCCGTCGCAGAAAACAAAGTTGGAAAACCTGCCTCCCAGAGACTCAAAGTGTCGCGGGTAGTCGTCGTAGAACCAGTTGTGCCGTTTTTGGGCGTAGGCAACAATCGCACTGTTCAAGCTGGGAACGATCAAGCGGATTCCACCCTCTGGCTTCAAAACTCTGAAGCATTCCTTCAGAAGCCGCTGCAGTTCGTCGGGATAAAAATGTTCAAACATATGTGTGGAATAAATGGAATCGACGGAATTCTCCGGAAACGGCAATCCATTCCTCACATCCAGCCACAAGTCGATCTGGTTGAACGGGTTGGCATCGATGTTCACGAAGCCCTTGAGATACTTCGGACCGCAACCGAGATGAAGATGGAGCGGGCCGTTTGATGGGCGGAAGCCGTTCAGATACTTTCGCGCCCAGTGATTGGGCAGCGTCGCCTGCGCGATACCCCAAAACACCATGTCCTTGTAGCGCTGGCGAAGCAAACCACCTCCAAGCGGAGCAACGCCACATTATAGAGCACACTGCGCGGGCTTCCGGCGATCTGACTTCCGCCTTTCAAGAGCCTATATACTTGCTGCGGTCTCCCGCTCTGCGATGATTCATCTTTTTGTCGATGCCTCGGCTGCCAGTTCTGGAAGCGGTCCCACGTATGTGCGCAACGTTGTGCCTCACCTCGTGGCCAGAACCGATCTGCGCTCCACGATCCTGGTCTCCCCGCTCTTATGCCAGGAATTGCTCCAGGAATTTCAAGACCAATCCAATGTGTCGTTCCTCGAATTCACCGACGAATCGGTGAACGCCACGGCCAGGTTCGTGCGCGCTCAAAGGCTCGTTCCAGAACTGATTCGCCGCAGCGGGGCGAACGTCTTGCTGTCGGCGGGCAACATCGCGTTGTTTCGATCTCCCGTGCCCCAGATTCTTCTAAGCGGTAACGCGCTCTATACCTCGAGAGATTTCTTCCGCGATCTGATGCAGCGGCGTGACTACAAATTGTGGCTCGATACCAAGCTCAAGGGGCAAATGGCGAAATGGTCAGTGCGGTCAGCGGATCGAACGGTCGCGCCCAGCCAGGCATTCGCGGACGAGATCCAGCGCTGGACCGGCGTTCACGCTCAGGCCATTCCCCACGGCTTCGACCGCAATCTTTTTTTTCGAGACACCGAACCACTACCCGAAGAACTCAAGAAGAAGCTCGATCGGACCAGCCTCGATCGCACCAGCGATGAACTACGCCTGCTGTTCGTCAGCCATTACAACTACTATCGCAACTTCGAGACGCTGATTCGCGCGGCCGCCGTGCTTCGCAAAAGTGCGCTTCGCAAGAGTATCGAACCGCGGCAGGTAAAACTGTTTCTCACCTGCCGGCTCGAGCCGGGTGCGAATCCAGGATCGTTCCGGACCGAAGCCGCGGCGCGCCTGGTGCAGGAACTGGGCGTGGGCTCGAATCTGGTGGAGCTGGGCGCAGTGCCATACCACCTTCTGCACCACGTGTATCGCGCCTGCGATCTGTATGTCACACCAGCTTACGTGGAGACCTTCGCTCACCCGCTGGTCGAGGCCATGGCAGCGGGATTGCCCGTGGTGGCCTCCGATCTGGCCGTACATCGCGAAGTCTGCGAGGACGCCGCGTTTTACTTCCCGGCATTTTCACCGGATCTGCTGGCAGAAACCGTATCCCGGGTCGCGCAGTCGCCCGATGCTTCCCGAAAAATGTCGGAGCGCGGGCTAGAGCGCGCAAAAGATTTCTCCTGGAAGGATCACGTCGCGCGAGTGATTGACGTGGCTGAGTCGCTGCTGAAATAACACTCGGGCGATCCAGGTTGTACGACCCAGGTTGCGTTGTCTCAGGTCTCCTGCTTAAATGACTCTTCGCGTAAGTGTGAAAGGCTCGCAAAGCATGCGGTGGTATTTCGGTTTCTTTTTTGTCTCGGGTTTTTGCAGCCTCCTTTACGAGTTGGTCTGGCTGCGTTTAGCGATGGCCCGGTTCTCAGTGACGACCGCGCTCGTTTCGATCGTTCTCTCAACTTTCATGGTCGGACTCGGCCTCGGATCCTGGGCCGCCGGTCGCTACATCGGCAAAAGCCGCGGTCCGCAACGATTGGATGGCTTGCGCTTGTACGCCTTGACTGAGCTGCTAATCGGCGTTTCGGCCTTATTCGTACCCTACGAATTGTCTTGGGGAAGGCTATTTCTGGAGAGAATGGAAGCCGGTGCTTCACTCTCCACCGGAGTTTCCTACCTGTTCGCAGGTATCTGGATCGGGCTCACGCTCGTGCCCTGGTGTGCCTGCATGGGAGCAACTTTCCCCTTCGCTATGACCGCGATTCGAGAGAGATTTCCCCAGCAGTCCCCTCGATCCTTCAGTTACCTGTATTTAGCCAACGTGTGTGGCGCAATGACAGGTGCGGTGATTCCGTTATTGTTCATTGAAGAGTGGGGATTCACCGGAACTCTCCGCGTCGGCGCGGCGCTGAACCTCGCGCTCGCCACCTGCGCTTTCGCGCTCTCGATGAAGCGCACGCAGGAACTCCAAACGGTCGAGGTGACACCCACTTCCCCTGAATCCCAAACACAAGGTATCGCGCAACGTTGGCCCCGATACCTGTTGTTTGCCACGGGCCTTACCAGTATGGGGGTAGAAGTGGTGTGGGTAAGGCTCTTCACGCCTTTTGTGGGAACTGTAGTCTATGCGTTCGCCACCATCCTCGCCCTCTATCTAGGAGCTACATACCTCGGTTCGTGGATCTACCGGACCAGAAAGTCTCGCAGCGATGGACTGAGCAATCTCTTGTTGGCCTGGTTGGCGTTCTCTGTTTTGCTGCCACTGGCGGCTTGCGACACTCGATTGCCGATTGTTCCTGCAGCCGCCCGAGTTGTTGCACTCATCCCTTTCTCTATCGTCGTTGGCTTCATAACTCCGATGCTGCTGGATCGATTCAGCCAGGGCGATCCCAACCGCGCCGGACGAGGGTACGCGATTAACATCGCCGGCTGCGTATTGGGGCCGCTGATCGCGGGTTTCTTGTTGCTTCCACTGCTGGGGGAACGAGTGGCGCTGTGCGCGTTCGCACTGCCTTGGTTCGTTATCGCCCTGCTGTACACTTCCTCCGCTTCTTTGCCTGACACCCAGAGGCTGCGCCCTTGGATGTCCTGGAGATTCGGCTTCCTTACCTTGGCTTCGTTGGCGTTGATTGTCCTCACTAAAGATTATGAAAACAAGTTCTACCCCAGAGAGGTTCTCCGCGACCACACAGCTACCGTAATCGCCACAGGGACGAGTATTGATGATAAGGACCTCATCGTAAACGGTATAGGGATTACGGGCCTCGGACCGGTCACTAAGATGATGGCCCACCTGCCGCTAGCCTATCTCGGGCGGCAGCCTCAGAATGCTCTGGTCATTTGTTTCGGCATGGGCACAACCCACCGGGCTGTGCTTTCATGGGGAATCCGATCGACCGCAGTCGAATTAGTGCCGAGTGTTCCCCGGGTTTTCCCTTATTTCTACGCCGACGGAGCAAAGCTGCTGCAATCACCACTGTCGCGAGTAGTGATCGACGACGGCAGGCACTATCTCGAGGGTTCTTCGGAGCAATATGACGTAATCACCATCGATCCGCCGCCGCCGGTGGAAGCCGCCGGGTCGAGTCTTTTGTACTCCAAGGAATTCTATGAGATTGCGAAGCGGCATCTCCGCGCGGGAGGCATTCTTCAGCAATGGTTCCCGCAGGGGAGTCCGGATCCGACAGCGCTAGCCTCCGTGGCGAAGGCCCTTCAGGAATCCTTTCCCTACGTCCGCGTCTTTCACACCGTGGGAGGTTGGGGAAATCACTTTCTGGCCAGCACATCGCCGCTGACGCCTACTTCGGCCGCGGTCCTGGCAAGCCGCTTGCCGCCCGCCGCAGTTTCCGACCTTTTAGAGTTTGGACCGGCTCACACCGCTGAGGAGCAGTTTGCTACGGTCACGAACAGCGAGTTTTCTATCGAAAGCCTGATCGTGCGCGCCCCCGGCAACGTGCCGGCTCTCCAAGATGATCGCCCCGTGAACGAATACTATATTTTGCGCAGCGCGCAAGATCCGGATTATCGACGGAACATGTGGCAACGTTTCCTCAGGGTGATCAGAAGAATCTGAGAGGTGTTCCTTCGGGTCGACAACTTTCCCTTTCACCACGATGCAACCTGACAACAACAACAAGGCCTCAAGTTGGTTCATCGCGGCCACCGTTGTTAGCTGTGTCTTCCAACTTTCATGGTTTGCCTCGAAGTGCTTCAACCAAATCGATATCGACGGCATGGGTTATCTAGGAATAGCCCGTCACCTTCGACAAGGTGAATTTCACGCTGCCATCAACGCATTTCGTAGCCCTCTAATCTCCTGGTTGATCGCCATCCTCTCTTTCGGAGGCCCAAACTACCTGTACATCGGCAAGCTCATCAACATCGGAGCCTTTCTCCTGTCTCTGACGCTGCTCTATGTTCTGACCGAGAAGTTGTGGCATTCGAGGCAGGTCGCTTCGGTGGCGGTGTTAATGTTTGCGCTTGGTCGCGGTCTTGCGGCCTCTGCCGTGTTGGCGGTCACTCCTGATTTCCTCTTTGCCGCACTGACGCTCATTTACTTCATCGTTCTATTGCGATGTCTTCGCGAGGATCGCTTGCGGGATTGGTTTTCTCTGGGATCAATTCACGGTCTGGCATTTCTGGCAAAGGCGTTCGCCCTGCCATGGCTGGCGGTCTGCACATTGGTTGCCTTGGGATTAACCGCCTTGGTCGTGCCAACGAAGCCTTTGAGAACAAGACTTGCACGACTTGCCCTGGCCGCATTGATTCCCATGATGGTTGCCGCAAGTTGGGCCGCGGTACTGCACTCAAAATACGGAGTGTTTACCACCGGCACTCAGTTTAAAGTAAATCTTCTCCAGTGGACGCTGCATGCTTACGACGAGCACCACGACGCAACCTACGCTCTTCTGCGAGATACCTCGAAACAAGTCGATGAGTACGGTGTAATCGATCCGATGCCGCCTGGCTCGTGGCCATGGACGTATCCTCTCACCGTCAGGCAGGTGGTTCCAAAGATGATCCTCGCCGAAGCGCGCAATGTCCCGCGAGTGCTCAAAGAGATGATGATTGTCGCCACACTGGGAGGCTTGACCGCCTTTATAGCCACTCTCGTGATTCTTACCAGTCGCAGACAACAGTATCCCGTGGAATGGCGTTTCGCAGTAGTCGTCGCAGCCAGTGCGCTGAGCTTGGTGGCAACATATTCAACGTTAGTGTTCGACGACCGCTACCTGTTCCCCTTAATCCCCTTGGTGCTGGCCGTCGCCGCGCGTTTCCTTGTTCCTGATCATGAATTTGATCACGATGCTTGGCGAAAACTTAGCATTGCTCTGGTCGTTCTCGGGACAATAGCTTCGCTGCTCTACCCATCTTCTCCATTTCGCCTGCTGACGCGGGATTTTCAGTCCAGTTGCTACGACGCCGGCAGGCGCCTGAAAGCACACGCGGGCGACAGCGTGGTAAGCATTGGCTCCGGACCCTTTCCCGAGCACGGAGTCGGATGGGAGGCAGGTTACAAGTCTGGTTTCTTCGGCGACCGAAAAATCATCGGGGCCATGAATTCGCTGCCGCAGTCAACGCAATTGAGCGCCCTCGCTGCCGACCTCCGAAAAGCGTCCCCCGACGCCATCCTCGTGTGGGGCAGGCCGGATAACGCCAGGTATACGGGTTTGATCCAGAGCCTGATGTTGCAATATCCGCAGAGTTCCACCGAAAAAATTGTCGATCCGGTTCTTGGCGAGGTCGGCATCGTGCTCTGGTCGCGACCACAGGCGGCGCCTCTTGCTGGCCTTTTGCGCTGCCCGCGAATAAACTTACCGGACGCCCTCGTCATCAGCGTCGGAATCACCACGGTGGCGCGCGCATAACATGACGACGAACACATGACGACGAACACCTGGCGATGAACACCTGGCGATGAACCAAGACCCCCAGATTCACTCGAACTCCACCACGCCGCTAGCCGGCCTTTCCGTGGTCGTGCCGGTCTACCGCAGCGAAGCCATTCTGCCAGAACTCGTGCGGCGTGTAGAAGCAACTCTGCCGGCGATCGCCTCCCGCTATGAACTTGTGCTGGTAAACGACAGCAGCCCCGACGCCAGCTGGGACGTGATCTGCCAACTTGCGCAGCGTTACCCGTGGGTCCACGCCATCAACCTGATGCGCAATTACGGCCAGCACAATGCTCTGTTGTGCGGAATTCGGGCAGCTCAATACGGCGTCATCGTCACCATGGACGACGACCTGCAACATCCTCCCGAAGAAATCCCGAAGCTGCTGGCAATTCTCCAGCAGGGCAGTGACGTCGTTTACGGCACGCCGGCCGAGCTACAGCACGGCTTGCTTCGCGATCTGGCTTCCCTCAGCACTAAGCTGGCGTTGCAGAACATGATGGGCGCCGAGATCGCCCGGCAGGTCAGTGCATTTCGAGCTTTTCGCGCCGAAGTTGCGAGCGCGTTCCGTCACTACGAAGGACCGTTCGTGTCGATCGACGTACTGTTAACATGGGGCACGAACCGGTTCGCCGCTACTCCCGTTCGGCACGAACCACGTGCCCAGGGCGCTTCCGGCTACACCCTGCGTAAGCTTTTTATCCATGCGATGAATATGATCACCGGCTTCAGCACCATGCCGCTGCAAATCGCGAGCCTGATTGGTTTTGCCTTCACGCTATTTGGCTTTGGCGTGCTCTGTTATGTCCTCATCCGCTATTTCTTGCAAGGCACTCCGGTTCCGGGCTTCCCCTTCCTGGCGTCGATTGTCGCCCTGTTCTCCGGAGCTCAGTTGTTTGCCCTCGGAATTATGGGAGAATATCTCGCGCGCATGCACTTCCGCAGCATGCAGAAACCGCCCTTCGTGGTGCGCGAGGACGTAGGTAGTACCGGCGGGAGCCGTTCATGAGTTTCTCCATTCCATTCAATCGGCCATGCCTTTCCGGAAACGAATACAAGTACATCGCCCAGGCCATTGCCAACGGGCACGCTTCCGGCGACGGTCCGTTCACGCGTCTCTGTAATGAGCTTCTGGAACAGGAATTACAGGTGCCGAAGGCGCTCCTTACGACTTCGTGCACCCACGCTCTGGAGATGGCCGCCATCTTGCTCGACTGTGGTCCGGGCGATGAGGTGATTCTGCCCTCTTTCACCTTCGTCTCCACCGCGAACGCGTTTGTATTGCGTGGGGCGCGAGTTGTGTTCGCCGATATCCGCCCCGACACCATGAACTTGGATGAAGCGCAGCTCGAGCCGCTGATCACATCGCGAACCAAGGCGATCGTGCTCGTGCACTACGCCGGCGTGGCCTGCGAAATGGATACGATTTGCGCCATCGCCGCGCGCCACGGAATCGCCCTAGTGGAAGACAACGCCCACGGTCTTTTCGCGCGCTATCGTGGAAAGTTCACCGGTACCTTCGGATGTCTGGCCACGCAAAGCTTTCACGAAACCAAGAACGTGACCTGTGGCGAGGGCGGCGCGCTGCTGGTGAACGATCCGCAACTGGTGGAGCGCGCTCTGATCGTTCGAGAAAAGGGCACCAACCGAAGCCAGTTCTTCCGCGGCCAAGTCGATAAATACAGCTGGGTCGATGTCGGCTCGAGCTACCTTCCCTCCGATCTCCTGGCTGCTTTTCTGTTTGCTCAGCTGGAGGCAAGGCAGGAAATTCAGAAAAAGCGCCGCCGCATCTGGGAATGGTACCGGCTCCATCTGCAGGCTTGGGCGGTCGAAAACGGCGTACGCCTCCCTGTAGTGCCGGCCGAGTGCGAGCAGGCGTATCACATGTTCTATATGGTGTTGCCCTCGCTCGAGTTCCGCCAGTCGCTCATCTCTCACCTCAAGGCGCAAGGCATTCTCAGCGTATTTCACTATGTACCGCTACACTCCTCGGAAATGGGGCGGAAATGGTCGGCTCGTGAAACCCATTGTCCGGTGACCGAGGATGTGAGCCTCCGCCTATTGAGATTGCCTTTCTACAATGACTTGACCGAGGCCGAGCAAGCGCGCGTAGTGGCCGCCGTGACCGCATTTCGCGGTCGAGTCGGCCTGTGCGAGGAGCGGATTGAAGCGTGAAAACAAGCGCGGATCGCGAACCAGTTTGCACTTACCTCGACTGGGATTCCAGCTTCTTTGAATGCCGCATTGCCCGGGTCAACGGACATCGCCTCGACGAGGCAAAGCTGACTGAAGTGTTGGCCTGGTGCGAGACGAATCGCATCGACTGCCTCTATTTCCTCGCGGATTCCGATGATCCTCAGACCCCCGCTCTAGCCGAGCGAAACGGCTTCTTGCAAACTGACGTGCGTTTGACTCTGGAGCGCACTCTTCCCGGAAGCGCGCCCATCGCACCTCCCGGTGATCGAGTGCGTTTGGCTCGTCGTGAAGACTTGAGCGCGCTCAAAGCCATTGCTCGGACGGGTCATCGCGATACGCGTTTTTATTTCGACCTCCACTTTGATCGGCCGAAGTGCGACCTTCTGTACGAAACCTGGATCGAGAACAGCTTCACCGGCTTCGCGCAGGCGGTTCTTGTGGCGGAGGTGAATGCCGAGCCCGTCGGTTACATCACCTGCAGCTTGCGAGGAGTTGAGTCCCAGATCGGGTTGCTGGGGGTCGCGGACAATTGCCAGGGAATAGGACTTGGCAAACAGTTGGTGGAGTCGTTTCTAGCGTGGTCTGTGGAGCATGGAGCCGATCGAGCAACCGTCGTCACTCAAGGACGAAACGTGAGTGCTCAGCGGCTCTACCAGCGCATGGGCTTCCTTACGGCAGCATTTCAGCTTTGGTATCACCGCTGGTTCAAATGAGCTGGTTTAACTGAGCTGGTTCAACTGAGCGTGTTTCCTCAATGATCGATCTGGCACAAATCAGCCGCAACCTTGAGCAAACCGCCGAAGGCAGCTGGCGCTCCAAGTCTCAGTCCGCCGTTTCGTACCCTGAATGGGGGAATCAGGCGTGTTTCGACGTGGAAGATTCCTCTTTCTGGTTCCAGCATCGCAATGCCTGCATCCTCGAAGCCGTACGCCAGTATCCGCCTCGGGGTGCGCTCTTCGACATCGGCGGCGGCAACGGCTTCGTGGCCAAAGCTATGCAGGATGCGGGACTGGAAGTAGTGCTCGTCGAACCTGGAGCAGCGGGCACGGTGAACGCCCGGCGGCGGGGAATCCAACACGTAGTGCTTGCCACACTAGAGGACGCCGGATTCATCCCCGGAACTCTTCCCGCACTCGGTCTGTTCGACGTGGTGGAACATGTCGAGGACGATCACAAGTTCTTGGAGACAATCCGCACCCACTTGTCGGCTCACGGACGGATCTATCTGACTGTTCCGGCGTATCAAGCGCTGTGGTCCCAGGCAGACGTAGTCGCAGGCCACCACCGGCGCTATAGCAGACGGGCTCTTCAAGAACTGCTCGAGGCGGCAGGATTGAAAGTGGAGTTCGCAACCGGCTTCTTTCAGTTCTTGCCTCCGGCAATTCTTGCCATGCGGGTTGTACCTTATCGTTTGGGATGGAGGGCGCGCCCTGAATCTCAAGACGGCGACAAGGAAATGGCGAGCCAGCATAAGATCAAGAGCGGGCTGATTGAAAGAATCCTGAATCGCATACAACTGCGCGAGTTAACGGGAATCCGAGAGCGCCGCGAGAACAAATTCGGAGCCAGTTGGTTGGTCGTGGCTCAAAAGCCAGCCTAGCGCTTGGCCGACCTTCGTCCAGCCCGGCGCCCACAAGTTATACTGCCTGTAAATGTTGACATCGCCAGAACACGCGGCGAAGGACGCAGTCGCCTACCACCGCGAACTGGCCGTCGGCTGGGAACAGCGCTATAAAAAGCCAGCCTTCAAGGCTCGTCTACGTGCTGTTGAGGAGTGCCTTGCGGGCCGCGACCTGCATGGTCAGGACTGGCTGGATGCAGGTTGCGGATCAGGGACGCTGGCGCGCTATCTAGTCGAGAACGGCGCGCGCGTGCTCGGAGTCGATGCCGCCGAAGAAATGATTACCCTGGCCCGCGAGCTGTCGAGTCAGGATGTAGCCACCCCGCAGCTGCGCTTCGAGCACATCGCGACCATCGCCCGCCTCCCGCTCCCCGATCAATCGCTCGACGGAATCCTTTGTTCGAGCGTCCTCGAGTACGTTCCCGACCCTGCAGCGTGTCTCGCAGAATTTGCGCGCGTCTTGCGCCCGGGCGGCCTGCTGGTTGTCTCGGTGGCGAATCGCAATTCGCTGGTCCGCAGAGCCCAGATTGCGACGCACCGCTTGGGTCGCGTGCTCCACCGACGATGGTGTGCTTTTCTCGATTACTCACACAACGAGTACACGGCAGCGGACTTTCGCCTGCTGTTGAAAAAGCATGGCTTCGCGACCGGCAAGGCCATTCCTTTTGGCAGCCCCATCCCTCATTGGCTGCAGCGCCGAAAATTCGGAGGGTCGTTGTTAGCCTTTTGCGCTCTCCACGAGTAGAGACTTCACACTCCGCAACTATGCTCTGGAAGCGCCAGTCAGGTAATATGTTCAAAGTTTGTTCACACTTCCGATGCAAAAGCTGGAAGAGCCAAAGCCGCTGCCGAACGGGCGCTCTTCGCCGCTCCTCCCGGTGACTGCAATTGTTGCCGCGCGCAACGAAGCCCGCAATCTGCCGCGTTGCCTCGAATCCCTCCGCGACGTAGGTGAAGTTTATGTTATCGACTCGCAAAGCACGGACGCGACCGCTCAGATCGCGGAGTCGTATGGCGCACACGTCGTGCAGTTCCATTACCAGGGCGGATGGCCCAAGAAACGCCAGTGGGCCATCGAATCGCTGCCTCTAGCTCACGACTGGATCTTCCTGGTGGATGCCGATGAAGCGCTAACCCCAGAGCTGGCGCAGGAAATCCTGGACGCAATCCAGAACCCCAACTTCGACGGCTATTACATCGCCCTTCGCATGCATTTTCTCGGACGCGAACTCCGCCACAGCGGCGCTAGCTTCGACAAGCTCTCGCTGTTTCGCCGCGGCAAAGGCCGCTTCGAGTGCCGCCTGCGCGAGCAGGACGCCTCCATGGCCGATATGGAAGTCCACGAACACGTGGTGGTCGAAGGCAAGACCGCCAGCCTCCAACACCCCTTGCTCCACCACAACGTCGAATCGCTTTCCCATTACATTCGCAAGCACGATGAATATTCCAACTGGGACGCAAGAGTATGGCTCGAGGGCGAAGCCAGCTCCCGTGACCTGCCCGCATCGCTTTTTGGATCACAAGCTCAACGCCACCGCTGGCTGCGCAAGAAGGTCTTCGCGATTCCGGGCTCGCCGCTCATGTTCTTTTTCTATAAATACATTTTCCGCCTGGGATTTCTCGACGGCATCCCCGGACTGATCTATTGCAGCTTCCAGGGCATACAGTTTTTTCACATCAAAGCCAAAATCTACGAGTCGCGCCAAGACCAGCAGGAAGCCCGGGGGAAGCAACCCTAGTTCATGCTCATCCTGGGCCTAAACATGTTTCATGCCGACGCTTCTGCGGCGATCGTGCATGACGGTGAAGTGGCCTTCGCCATCGCCGAGGAGCGGCTTAATCGCCGCAAGCACTTTGGCGGTTTTCCCGCGCTCTCGGTCAAGGCGTGTCTCGACGCAGTCGGTGCAAAGATTTCTGACGTCGACCATGTCGCGGTCGGCCAGGATAGCGACGCCAATCTAGCAAAGAAAGTCCAGTATGCTCTCGCGAATCCGACCAAGATTTTGAATTTCATCCGCCTCCGCCAGCGCAAAGAATCAATGCGCGACGTGCGCTCCCTGCTGGGCCAGGCGCTCGAAATCGATCCCAGGCGGCTTCGTTTTCAAGAGCACCACCTCGAGCACCACATCGCGCACATCGCCAGCGCCTACTACTGTTCACCATGGGAAAAAGCCGCCGGATTCAGCTACGACGGCTCCGGAGATTTCGTCTCCACCATGATGGCGCGCTGCGAAGGCAACCACATCGAAGTGTTAGAGCGCGTATTCCTCCCGCATTCCCTCGGCAGCGTCTACACCATGATTTGCGAGTTCATCGGCTACATCAAGTACGGCGATGAAGGCAAAGTCATGGGCCTAGCTCCCTACGGCAAGAACAAAGACGATTACCGTAAATTGCTCAGCAAGATCGTTACTCCCAAGGACTCCGGGTTCCAGTTAGACCTCAGCTACTTCAAACCACTCGGCAGCAATGCCGGCATGCAGGTTCTGCCCGATGGCGCAGTCCGCCTCGCCCGCCACTTTTCCCATCGCATGGAAGAGCTTCTTGGCGAGCCACGCGCTCCACACGCCGAAATCACGCCACGCGACATGGATCTCGCATTCGCCTTACAGCATCGCTTCGAAGAAATTTTCTTTCATCTCCTGAACCACCTGCACAGACAGGTTCCCTGCGACGACCTCGCCATGGCCGGAGGCTGCGCGCTCAACAGCGTTGCCAACGGCATGGTGTTCGACCGCACGCCCTTCCGCCGCACCTACATCCAGCCCGCGGCCGGCGACGAAGGCCTCGCCATCGGCGCAGCGCTGCACACATATCATTCCCTGCTCCAGCAGCCCCGTCGTCACGAACTAAAAAACTCCTACCTTGGCCCTGAGTTCTCCGACTCGTACATCGAATCGTCATTGAAAAAAGCCGGCCTGGACTATCGCAAGCTCGAACGCGCTCCCCTGCTGGAGGCCGTCGCCGAGCAAATTGCCGCCGGCAATGTCATCGGCTGGTTTCAAGGACGCATGGAGTGGGGCCCTCGCGCTCTCGGCAACCGCTCCATCCTAGCCCACCCCGGCTTACCGAACATGAAAGACGTTCTCAACGCGCGCATCAAGCATCGCGAATGGTTTCGTCCCTTCGCGCCCTCCATCCTCGCCGACCACCAGCACGAATATTTCGAGCACGACCACCCTTCTCCGTTCATGCTGCACGTCTACAAAATCCGCCCGGAAAAACGTAAACTGCTATGCGCCGTCAACCATGTCGACAATACCGGACGTCTGCAAACGGTGACTCGCGAAGAGAATCCGATGTACTACGATCTGATCGCAACTTTCCATCGCAAGACAGGCATTCCGGTAGTTCTCAACACCAGCTTCAACGAAAATGAGCCGATCGTCTGCACGCCAGAAGAAGCCATCGACTGCTTCCAGCGCACCCGCCTGGACGTTCTCGCGATCGGCCCGTTTCTAGTGACGAAGCCCAACGCTGAGAACTCAGTCGGGTCATGAGCGCTCTCCCCGCCAATCCGCTCGAGCCCGCAGCTGGCCTCCGGCGGGTAGCTCGATTCCGTAGTCTTCGAGCGCTCGCGTGGGCAGGGGACGTTCTGTATGCTTCTCGCGGCTACGGCCTCCTGCGCTCCAGAATTTCTCCGGATCTGATTCCTTCGGACAACCAGCCCTGGGAGGATGTTGCGTCATTCCATCCTGTCTATTGGCGACGCTGGACGGCGCGAACGAATCTAAGCTCGCGCCTGGTTCGTGACGGCTTTCACGCCTTGGCCGTGCTCCCTTCGCGAGGCATGGTGGCTGCGGTGCCGGGAGCGATCATCACCCTTAGCCCCAACGAGAGCCGATTCCACGTAACCCACAGAATTACTCGCGGCACACGACCCCTGCACATCACCGCAATTCCCGTCGGCAATGTTTTCTGGGGAGAGTACTTCGACAACGCCTCCCGCGAGGAAGTTCACATCTACGCTTCGACCGACGGTGGCGTGAAGTGGGATGTCGCCTACACCTTCCCCAAGGGCGCGATCCGCCACGTGCACAACATCGTGCACGACCCGTGGGGAGAGTGCCTCTGGCTGCTGACGGGCGATTACGGCGACGAATGCCGCATCGTCCGCGCTTCTTGTGACTTCCGCAAAGTCGATGTCGTCTTACAAGGCAACCAGCAAGCGCGCGCAGTCGCCCTGGTCCCCACCGAGAGCGGTCTCTACTTCTCTTCCGACACGCCGCTGGAAGAAAATTCCATCTGTCATCTTGATCGACAGGGAACGTTGTCGCGGCTCGGTCCCCTCAGCAGTTCGTCCATCTACGGATGCCGCGTGGGCCGCGATGTTTTCTTTTCCACGATGGTCGAGCCGAGCGTGAAGAACACGGATCCCTGTGTGCGCATCTACAACGGCCGCAACGGGCGGGACTGGCGTCCCATACTCGCCTGGCAAAAAGATCGCTGGCCCATGCGCTTCTTCCAATACGGCAACGCCTTCCTGCCAGATGGCGAAAACAACACACCATATTTGGCCGTTACGACCATCGCGGTCGAATCGGAAGATCTGGTCACTTCCCTGTTTGCGGTCCAGCCGTGAGTTAATTCGGTAGTGGATCAGTTTCCGAGTCGCCGACTAATCAGGCATTGACGCTGCGCCTTGGCCAGAACTCCTATTAAGTGCAATTGCCTGTCTTCCCAATTGGCCACGAGAGCCCTCCACGAACGTCGACTTAATTGGGAAGCCTGCTCCCTGTGCGCAGTCGTTGACTTGCGCTTCTTTCCGCGCCTAGGATTGCACCCTGATCGTTCTCAGTGTTTAGCGGGAGGCTACGATGCGTCGAGAACGAGTGCTGAAGGCTGTGTTGGTCGTGGTCGGAGTGCTCTTTACGGCTGGGATTTATCCGCTGGCGATGCATTTATTGCATCCGCAGAAGTGCGAATACTCCGACGTGATGCTGCTGAGTCTCTATGTCACGCTCGGCATCTTCTTGCTTGTCGCGGTCCGGAGCCCATCGGCGTATCGCAGCCTGATCGCCTTCGCCGCATGGTCGAGTCTCGCTCACGCCATTGTTATGGGCGTGCAGGCCTTGCCAAATGCGAGCATGCGCGGAGACCTTTACGGCTCGGCTGCACTCGTCGTCATCGGTCTAGCCCTGCTCGTGCTGGCTCCGGCAAGGCAGTCGGTCGCCGCCATAGGCTGACACTCATGACCGCACCCGAAATGACGGACCCGGATTGCAGAAACCTCGCCGCGTTTCAAGGCCAGGATGGCCGGTGTCTTTCAATTGCTCGAAGCCATCACGGCAGCGTGCCCCGGGGTGTTCATTCTCGACAGGCTTGTTGTCGCTGGCAACGCCGCGGCTACAGCGGCCAACATTCTGGGACACGAGCGGCTACTTTGGTTGGGGTTCGCATCCTTGCTCATCGGCGTGGCGTGCCATATCGCGTGGGCGCTTCTCATGTATGAGTTGCTTAAACCTGTAAACCGGAGCGTTTCTTTACTCGCAGCGTTCTTCGTTCTCGTGTGTTGCGCTATGCAGGCTGTTGCCAGCCTGTTTTACCTCGCTCCTTTGCTCATCCTGCAAGGCGGTAGCTCCTTCAGCGCGTTTACGCCGGAACAGTTGCAGGCGCTGGCGCTCATGTTTGTCAAATTGAATAACTACGCCAACGACATCAACTTGGTGTTCTTTGGATTATGGTGCATCCTGACCGGCTACCTCATTTTTAGGTCGACGTTCCTGCCTCGAATTCTGGGAGCACTGTTGGCGATCGGTGGTTTGGGTTGGGTGACGTATCTGTACCCGCCGCTGGCATACCATCTGTTCATCCCCTACATCGCGGCCGCCTCCGCTCTGGGGGAAATACCGCTGGAGTTTTGGCTCATCGTGATGGGTTTGAACGTTCAACGATGGAAGGAGCAGGCCAGCGCAGCCGGCATGCGCACATGAAAGCGAGTGTCTACAGCAGACACGTTGCCGACGTGATATGCCACCCTGGTTCCTCCCAAAATACTGGCAAACCGGAAACTGACGCGAGTACTCTGCTTTCCCCTTCGTGATATCCTTCGAGAAATCTCTCCGGGACCCATGCCCCTGTTGCCAAGCCTCAATTACTACCGTCGCATCGGCAGCGCCTATTTGCTCGGTGGGCAGAGTCATCTCACGTTCTGGCATGAAACCCCCGAAGAGAACCTGAATGCGAGCGCAAGGGACCTCGGCGAGTACTACATGCTGTTTGCCGAAAAAGCGAACTACGCCGGTGCCCACGACTCAGCCGGCATTCCCCAGCTCGATTATCGCGGCAGAATCGGCCGCCAATACAATCCCATCGCCATCGCCCAATACGGATTAGGCAACTACAACCTCTTCCGCCGAAGCGGCAGCGCGGAGTGTCGCGATAAATTCTTGCAGAGTGCGGACTGGCTAGTGCTGCATCTCGAGAAAAATCAGCAAGGCCTCGCGGTGTGGAATCACCACTTCGACTGGGAGTACCGCGACACGCTGCGCGCCCCATGGTATTCCGCGCTGGCGCAGGGGCAGGGAATTTCAGTCCTGGTGCGCGCCCACCAGTTCGCAAAAAAAGAGTCCGGCGACTCGCGTTATCTAAACGCCGCGCAGCACGCCCTGGCCAGCTTCTTCAAGCCGGTCACGGAAGGTGGAGTCACATTCACTGACGAGCAAGGCGACCTCTGGTTCGAGGAATACATAGTCTCGCCGCCAACTCACATCCTCAACGGCTTCATCTGGGCAGCGTGGGGCGCTTACGATTATTTCCTGGCGACCCGGGATCAGTCCGCTCAGGAACTCTTCACCCGAGCCGTCCGCACCCTGACCCACAACCTCGATCGCTACGATCTCGGATTCTGGTCTCTCTACGAACAGTCAGGCACACGCCTGCCCATGGTCGCCAGCCCCTTTTATCATCAATTGCACATCGTGCAATTGCGCGTGATGCACCGTTTGACTGGCGAAGATAAATTTGCGCGCGTCGCCGATCGCTGGGAAAGCTACGGCCGCAGCCGCAGCAAGCGAACGCGCGCCCTGTGCTACAAGAGCGCATTCAAGCTCTGTTATTACTAGGCTCGATTATCATTGAGACTCAATGAAGATTCTTTACGTGTCGCAATATTTTCCACCGGAAATGGGTGCGCCGGCCGCGCGCGCGGCTGAGTTGTCGCGGCACTGGGCTGCGGCGGGGCACGATGTGACCGTGCTGACCGGATTTCCCAATCATCCTACGGGCGTGGTGCCGCCCGAATATCGCCACAAATTCCGGCGATTGGTTGCACACGAGCAAACCAACGGTGTCAATGTCGTTCGCACCTGGCTGCTTCCTTTTCCCAACCGGAAAGCGCACGAGCGAATGTTGAACTACAGCTCGTTCTGCGTATCGGCGGCAAGTACAGGTCTTTTCCTGTCGCGCCCCGACATCGTGATTGCGACCTCCCCACAGTTACTGGTCGGGCTTTCTGGCTGGTGGCTGGCCCAGTGGAAGCGTGTCCCCTTCGTCTTCGAAGTTCGCGATCTCTGGCCCGAGTCGCTGGCTGCGGTCGGCGTGGGCAAAGGCGATTCGCTGCTGCACCGTTCGTTGGCGAAGATTGCCGGATTCCTCTATCGCCATGCGGATCGTATAGTAGTAGTCACACCCGCTTTTGAAGATTACCTGGTCGAACACTGGCACGTGCCTCGGGAAAAGATTTCGGTGATCGAGAATGGAGTCGAGACCCAGCTATTCGCTCCCGAATCATTCGCCGGAGGAACAGGCAGCAATCTGAGAAGGGAATTGGACGCCGAGGAAAAGTTCGTCGTCTCCTATATCGGCACCATGGGAATGGCGCACGGGCTGGAAACCATCATCGCCGCCGCTATCCAGTTGCGCGCCACGAATCCCGAGGTGGTTTTTTTGATGCTGGGAGAGGGCGCCGAAAAGGAGCGCATCGCAACTCTCGCAAGGGAGAAAGGCCTGAGCAACCTGAGATTCGTCGATCAACAGCCCCGGGAAAAAATTCCCGCCTACATCGCTGCGTCAGATGTTTGCCTGGTTCTGCTCAAGAAAACCGACTTGTTCAAGACCGTCATCCCCACCAAAATGTTGGAATTCATGTCATGTGCCCGCCCCGTCATTCTCGGCGTAGACGGGCAAGCCCGCGCGATTCTGGAAGAAGCTCGCGGCGGGCTCGTGATCGAGCCGGAGAATTCAGATGCTCTGGTGAATGCCATTCGTTATCTCGCGGCGAATCGGGAGGAGGCTCGCGAACTGGGACAGAACGGCAGAGCACATATCCTGCGCAGGTTTTCCCGCCCTCAGACCGCGGAAAGATATATCCGCGTGCTCGAACACATGTTGAACCTGCCGGAGCGGCGCGGCACAGAACTCGCCGCCTAAACCTCTACCTCGCTATCCCGCTCACGGATGCGCGGCCAGTATCGCCAATCCGGATGCCGCTGCGACCGCCGCGTTAAACCCAGTCCCGGCCGCTACCCGCGCTCCGCTCAACGGCACGAATAGGATGTCATCGGCCTGCAGGGTGATGTCGGGAACCTTCGCTTCGAGCATCTTCTTCAGCGGAACCTTGGTTTCCGTCATTCCCTCTGGGCCTTTGCGAATAATGCGAACTCCGCCCAACTTAGCCGTGTGATTCGTTCCGCCGGCGAGCGCCAGCGCTTGCAGCACAGTCAGGGTGCCGTTATCCACCAGCAATCCGGCGGGACGCCCTACATCCCCTACCACGTAGATGATCGGCGCTTTCGGGACCGTAATCGTGTCTCCCGGCAAGATCTCCACGTTATCCTGCAAATCGTCAGCCAGATTTCTGGGCAGGTTCACTGTGATCGATCCGCCCTCACTGTGCTGCCGGATGATGCTTACCTTTCTTCCGGCCGACGCCGTGAACCCTCCGGCGACCGAGATCATGTCGTACAACCTGCGCTCCCCAAGAGCTGGGTAGAGGCCTGGTTTAACTATTTCGCCGAGGATCGTTACTCCCTGGGAAGCCGATTCGTCGAGGAAGATCGTGACGTGAGCATTGCGGACAAAGCCGCCGTCCTCCAGCCGCTTCTGGATCAGAGCTTGCGCCTCTTCCACCGTGAGGTCGCCGACGTGCACGTAGTCGATCAGCGGAAGGTAAATGTCACCTGAATTGCCGATTCTCGCTTTGGTAGCCAGCTCCGGCACGTTATACACGCCCACCTCAATCAAATCGCCGGGACCCAGCTTTTGCAGCGACGAATTTTCCTTAGCCGGGGTAACGGCGCCGGCTGCGGCGCCGCTCTGAGCAGTTTTCGCTGAGTCAGCGTCTGGACGAGCGCTTCCGGTGGCAGCTTGGGAGACAGGCAGGGACGGTACCGTACTTCCCGCAGGTGACGCCCCGGCTTCCTGCTGCGCCCAGGCCTTGAACTCTGAGCCGCAAAGCAAAACCAAACAAAACACTAACCAGCTGCGGCTGCGGACGAAACCGAATCTGCCGAACTCCATTTACAAGCCTCTGGGCGGAAGAAGGATCACCGAAACAAGCATCGTTGAAAGAAGGATCGCTGAAAAGTTTAGCACAGCAACCTCTATGCGCATGATATCGATTTGCCGCGATCTCTCCCTGGGTCTGGTTTTCCACAGGTTTTACACAGCAGGGAATTGAAACCCCGCGCCCAGGCTGCTAAATTCCCAATAACCCTGAAACGCAGACGGATACCAGCGGAACCCGTTAACTAACTACCAGCCAGCACGGCAGGCTGCAATACTTAACTCTCGGACGAGGATGCTCCTCGCCCGCGCTGATTGGGGCGAAGGGGGGATTGTTGACGGTAGCTTTCTTTGCGATTTTCTTCCTCTCGCTGCTGTTCTCGTTCGTCCTCACTCGTTACGTTCGAGACTTTGCAACCCGGCGCGGCTGGGTCGCGATCCCTTCTCAGGAGCGGCACCTGCACGCCAGCCCTCTGCCTCGCCTGGGTGGAGTGGCAATTTTTCTTTCCTTTTCGCTGACCATGTTGGCGGCTGCCCTCCTGGCTTCCTACATTCCTCGCTTGCACGCAGCCTTTTCCGCCAGGACTCTGCTGACCATCCTGGTGCCCGCGTCTATCGTTTTCCTGCTGGGTCTTTATGACGACCTCTACACCGTAGGTCCGTACAGCAAATTCGCAGTTCAATCTCTGGCCGCCACTATGTTGTTCATGGGCGGTCTTCGCATTCTCAATGTCCCCGTCTTGTTCGGCGAGCATCAACTGCCATGGTTCGTGGGCTTGCCCATCACCATCCTGTGGGTTCTGGCCATCACCAACGCTTTCAACCTGATTGACGGCCTTGACGGCCTGGCGGCCGGTTCCGCCTTGTTCTCCACGCTGGTGGCTTTCGTAGTTACGCTGTTGAACGGATACTCCCTGGTGACCGTAATGACCATCGCGCTGGCCGGCGCGATCCTCGGCTTTCTGCGTTACAACTTCAATCCCGCAACCATCTTTCTAGGAGATTCAGGCAGCCTCTTCATCGGCTTTCTGCTGAGCGCGCTAGCTCTGGCCGGTGCGCAAAAGGCTCCAACGATTGTCGCGGTTGCCATTCCCGTCGTTTCCTTCGGACTGCCGATTCTGGAAACATCGCTTTCCATCCTTCGGCGCTTGATCAGCGGCCGCCCCGTATTTACCGCCGATCGTGAGCATATCCATCACAAGCTGCTGCAACATGGCCTCACTCATCGCCAGGTGGTAATCGTGCTTTACGGGGTCTCCGCTGTCTTCGCCCTGCTAAGCCTGTTTCTGCTCTGGCCTACCGGCAGTTCCTTGGGCCTGGTTCTCGCCGTGCTTGGAATCGGCATCTGGATCGGTGTCCAGCGCCTCGGCTACCTCGAGTTGGGGGAACTCGGCCGCGTCGCTCAGCGCACCTTCGAACAGCGTCAGATTTTCATCAACAACCTTTCCATCCGTCGAGCCACCGAGGAACTGAAAGTGGCGCGTGATTACGACCAGATTCGGCGCGTTCTGGAGGCAGCCTTCAGCTCCAACGATTTCGATGGGTTCGACGTTCGCTTCAAGCTCTTTCCCGGCGAATCCTGTCCCGCGGACGCCGCCGAGCCAGGCCCGCAACCCCGGCGCGGAGAGGTGTGTCTTCACTGGGGCAAGCCCAGAGGAGCCTCATCCCTTGAAGGTTCGGCGATTTGGACCCTATCGCTTGATCTGATGAGTTCGTCCAACCGCCGACGCGGCGCGATGATGGTTCACCGGCTTTACTCCGCACGCGATCTTCAGTTGGATATCAATCTTCTGACTTCGGAATTCCCCGTCGCTCTCGCCGATGCCCTGGACCGCACTCTTCAGCACACAATGCAAGTCATTCCGCTTCCGGGTCAGCAGCTTCCAGGTCAGGATGATCAGGGTTTCATTGCCGCCCAGGCGGGCTAGCAAGGTTCCGCGGAGCCTATGTCATAGCTCAACACCGCCGTTGCAACGCACAAAGTCGCGAAGCGACGACATTCATTAGCCCCGCACGTAAGTGCGGGGTAAGCGTAAGTGGGGTGAACCGAGTCCCCGAAGGGGACGGCACCCAGCCATGACACAGCCCAGCGCTTACAGAGATTCCGTACGAAGGCCTTCGAGGATACGACGCGAGGCCAGACGCCTAAAGCTTCGCGCTAACGTAAGAATTAATCTCGCAATTCAAGCAAACTTCTTCAAAGGTAGGTGCTGTCCACTGCATAGATCCCCCGTTCCAGGCTCACTCTCTCGAACACCTCAATTCTAACCCACCACTCACTCTCAATCAATAGCCAGCAACTTCGCACCTTCAGACTTTTCCACAACCAGGAACCATCGCGGCCACTGTCTAACCCGCCCGTCGCTGTTTACCTTGATCTCTCTCAGTGTAGGCGGGAAAGGCAATCATGTTTCGCAAGACGATTTATGGCACGACTTTCAAGGACGTTCACTTTGTTCCTCTTCAGTCGGCTACGTTCTGTGTCCAGTGCGAACTGATCACTACCAATCACCGGCCCTATTGCCTGGCCTGCGGAAATCCCTCGTTGCTCAGCCTTTCCCGTGTCCTCGGCGGATCCCTCCGCCATCAACAGACCGCTCACCTCATCACCGACTCCGAACTGGACAGCTTGGTCCGCGACTTGCTGCGTACCGTCCCCGATCCGCATTTCTCCACCAAGGAAGTCTCGAACGTACCCGACAATCACGCTCGCGTACCGTCGACCGCTCTTCGCAGCCAGCTCCGCGTCGCCAACGCCGCCCATCCTGTCACCGGTTTCCGGGCCGTCCATCCGGGCATACTTACCGGAAATGAAGTCGACATTCACCCGGCAGAGCTCAATCTCGAGCCCGCCATCAGTGCCATCACCGAGCGCGCCCAACATCTCACCGGCGCCACCGGCGCCGCCATCGCCCTGCGTGCTGGCGATGAAATCGTCTGTCGCGCCCGCGCCGGCCGCACCGCTCCCGATCTCGGGGTCCGCCTGCAGACCGATGCCGGCATCTCCGCCGAAGCCGTCCGCACCGGCGAAGTCATGCTCTGCCACGACGCCGAGCGCAACCCCCGCGTCGACCTGGCCAGTTGCCGCCGCCTCGGAGTCCGCTCCATCCTGGTTTCTCCCCTGCGCTACTATCGCCGGACTCTCGGCGTGTTCGAAGTCCTGTCATCCTCCCCCAGCGCTTTCGATGAACGCGACGTAGCTACCATGCAACTGCTTTCCAGCATGATGGTCGCCGCCATCTCCCGCATCTCCAGCCTGCATCAGGCCCAGGTTCTGCGCCGTTTGGGATAGAGCCTTCCGTCTCAGTGTGATCCCGGTCCCCCGTTTACCATCCGATTTCTCCTGCTACTTTTCCACAATATCGGGTTAATATGTACCAGCAAGGGTTCGATCCGGGGTTTCGTTATGTCGGCCACACTCCAGGCGACTCGACCTGCTTCCATCAACCGCCGTCGTCGCGTGCGTCAGAAGGTGCATGCCCCTGCCTATGCCAGTTTCAATGGCATTTCCAAAAGCGAGATGCTCGATCTCTACGAGGTCCTGGACATCAGCGAAGTCGGCGTGGCGGTGCAGTGCGCTTCGCCCATGAAAATCGACCGCGAAGTTGAACTATCCCTAGATCTCACCGAAGCCGGCGGACCGATTTCAACGACCGCTCGAGTGGTTTGGTCAGACTCAGCTGGACGCGTCGGTCTCAGCCTTCCTGCTTTGACCAATTCAGCTCGGCACCGTCTACAGGAGTGGCTGTTCCTGAACGCAATGGCTGCGGCAGCCAACGCCGCGTCTTCCCCTACCGTCCTGTCCCCAAAACCCGAGCACTCCGTACTCCGCCCGAGCTACACCGATACGCTCACTGCCGCCTCCGCTGTCCAAAGAGAAGTGGAGTCTTTGGGCGCCGACCTCGAAGCTGTTCTTACCCTGGTTGCTTCCCGCTCTCAGTCTCTGCTTCGTGCTTCCGGCGCGGCCGTTGCCCTTTCAGCAAAAGCGCCTGCCACAGATGCCGGAATTATGATCTGCCGCGCCAGCGCCGGCCCCTGCGCCCCGCCCGTAGACGCGACCTTACATGTGGGTTCAGGTTTTTCCGGCGAGTGCGTTCGCACCGGAAGGATGTCGCGCTGCGATGATACCGAGACCGACGAGCGCGTGGATCGTGAGAGTTGTCGCGCCCTGGGCATTCGCTCCATCCTCGCAGCTCCGATACGCTTGGGCGAGAGGGTAATTGGCCTGCTTGAAGTTTTCTCTGCACAACCCATTGCCTTTGGTGAGAACGACAGCGCTGTTCTGCAGCGGTTCGCTGAGATGATTCTCGCCGCCGTCGTTCGAACCGCGCGTGCGCATGATTCCTCCACTCCGCCTTCCGCCTCTGCAAAACCCTTCCCTGCTCCGCAGGGCAGCGTTCTGTTTGTTCGCGAGCCCGCTGAGAAAACGCTAGAGAAAGAGAAAGAGAAAGAAAAAGACGCGTCCGCCGACACCGACAAAGTCGGCGGTATTCGCCTGCCTCGCGTTCATCTTTACTTGCTGATCTGTGCCGCCGCCTTCATTTTCCTCGCGCTGGGCTACATCCTTGCTCCGTCGATCCAGCCATGGATTCAGGAAAGGCTCAACTCCCGCGACCGAGGGGTGCCTACAGTTCTGGCTTCGTCGCAACCGCCCGCCGCCATCCCGCCACTCCCGGCGATCGAAACCGCAACCCTCGACCAACTGCGGCAACTTGCCGCCAGCGGAGATTCCGCCGCCGAATACGCATTGGGGCTTCGCTACGCTTCCGGCGACGGAGTGAAGCAGGATGACAAGGAAGCCGCCGTTTGGTTCAACAAGGCAGCCGAGAACGGAAACGTGAAAGCGCAAGCCGCCCTGGGTACTCGTTACTTTGCAGGAAACCGCGGTGTACCGCCAAGTCTTAGCCAAGCCTACTTCTGGACCGTTCTGGCCCGAGCTGCCGGAGACCAGAGCAGCAAAAATTTTGCGACAATCCTGGCTTCGCACATGACGCGTGCCCAGGCCGCAGCCATCGAACAGAAAGCTGAAGTCTGGTACGAGCAGCGCGAGTCGCACGCCAAACCAGCCCCCGGCCGCTAGCAAACCATAACAACGCTGTCATCCTGAGCGGAGCGAAGGACCCCATACCCGCCGGTGCCACCACCAGCCCCGCAAGGCGTTTCAACCACGGCAAGGTTCTTGGCTCACCCCAGCGCTACAATACAAACAGAGGTCCCCGTGCCCACTCTCCGCACCGTTCTCGACGAACGAGTCCGCGAAGCCGATCTCAGCTTATACGAGAAGCTTCCGAACAATCGCCTACGCTGCTTCGCCTGCGGACACTGCTGCCCCATCCCCGAAGGCCAGCCCGGAGTCTGCAAAGTCCGCTACAATCGCGGTGGCACGCTCTACGTCCCCTGGGGATACACCGCTGGCACCCAGTGCGACCCCGTCGAAAAGAAACCATTCTTCCACGCGTATCCCGGAGCTCTCGCCTACAGTTTCGGCATGCTGGGCTGCGATCTCCACTGCGCCTACTGCCAGAACTGGGTAACATCGCAGGCTCTGCGCGATCCCAACGCCGTCGCGCCTCCGCTCGAAGCCTCGCCTGAACTTTTGGTCCGCGATGCCATCGCCCAAGGTGCGAAGATTCTGGTCAGCACCTACAACGAGCCCCTAATCACCAGCGAGTGGGCGGTCGCTGTTTTCAAGCAAGCCAAAACCGCCGGACTCATTACCGGCTTCGTTTCCAACGGCAACGCCACTCCGCAAGTTCTCGAATACCTGCACCCTTGGCTCGATCTCTATAAAGTCGATCTCAAGAGTTTCGACGACCGCCACTACCACGAACTCGGCGGCCGCATCGCTCCCATCCTCGACAGCATCCGCCGCATCCACCAATCGGGACTCTGGCTCGAGATCGTCACACTTCTAATCCCCGGCTTCAACGACGACCCCGACGAACTGCGCCGCCTGACCGAATTCCTCGCAGGTATCTCCCCCGACATCCCCTGGCACATCACCGCCTTCCACGGCGACTACAAAATGCAAAACGATGTAGCCCGCGACACGAATTCCGAAGACCTCCTGGGAGCCGTCGAAATCGGCCGCCAGTCCGGCCTTCGCTACATCTACGCCGGCAATCTCCCCGGCGCGGTCGCCAAATGGGAAGACACGCGCTGTCCAAACTGCGGTGAAGCCTTGATCGAACGCCACGGATACCTGATCAAAGAATATCGACTAACCCCAAACGGCCGCTGCCCCAACTGTGCAACAGGAATCCCCGGCCGCTGGTCCGCGCGTTTCGAAGGCCAGATCACCTCCCGCCCTTTCCTCCCGCGCAAGAGCGCACTTTTCGTTACAATCCAAAATCAGTGACCCGAGACTCCCGTTTGTTGATGCGAAGACCAGCCGGCCTCGTTTTGTGCGCTGCATGTTTGCTCCTCCTTCTCCCATGCTGCTCTCCGCGCGACTTCCTAACCCGCCGTCTAGCCGCCGACCTGATCGCCAGTTCCGAAACTTTCCGAGCCCAGCAGCAGTTTCAGTTTCGCATCGGCGTTGTCGCCAACAAGGACTACCTTTCCCCCGACTATCTCGCCCTCCAGCATCACGGCTGGATTTCCGCCACCGTCTCCCCCTGCCCTCCGGCTCTAGCCCCGCCCCCGTGCTGGGACGTCATGCTCACACCCTCCGGCGTAGACACGTTTCAAACCCTGCTAGCTCCCGGGGATGCGGACAAACAATCTCTCAGCATCCCCGCCGCCCGGCGCGAACTAATCGCCGTCACCGGCATCGCCAAGCAGGGCAACACAGCCGACGTTGAATTCACCTGGAAATGGATTCCCTTGAATGAAGTAGGCGCTGTCCTCTATTCCCGCGACGCCCACTACCGCTCCACCACAATCTTTCGCTGCTATGACGACGGTTGGCGCCTGCTCGAAAGCTCTTCCCATTCCAGCCCACCTCTCGACGAAGCGCTAAAGAACCCCGAGCCCGCCCAGTAACCATCAGAGCCTGGGCTCTACTCTGCATGACCCTGTGCCTGCCCCGAGCGAAGCCGAAGGCTCCTCTGTGTTTAAGATTTTAGGAAACGACCATGGCTGCCGTGCGTCTAACTCCGAGTCAACAAGATCCAACTGGAAGGTTGCGCGTGTCAAACCCGCCGTTGTATAACCCTACTTCCCATCAAGGGCCCTTATGAAAATCTCAGAACACTTCTTGTGCGTGGCTGTGCTTCTAGGCGCTGCCACGTCAGCCTTTGCCGAGGGCAAACCCAAGCTGACTCTCGATGAATTCTTCAACTCGGTAAGCTATAACAGCGTAGCCATCTCTCCGGATGGAAAGTCTGTCGTGATCGGCACCGAGCGCGCCGACTGGGACCAGAAGATCTTCCGCACCGACCTCTGGCTCTACCGCGATCAGCTCTATCCTGACAACGCGAAAGGCGGATCGCCTAACGGACCCGCGCTGATTCAGCTCACCCAATCCGGTCACGACTCCGAACCTAAGTGGTCGCCCGACGGACGCTGGATTGCCTTCCTCTCCGAGCGCAAAGCGTCTTCCGAAAAGGATTCCGATTCCAGCGACGACAAAAACAATAAAAATAAAAAAGATGACAAAGACGATAAAGGCGAAGTCACCCAGATCTACCTGATCTCTCCCGCAGGCGGCGAAGCCATTCCCCTCACTCAAGGTGAAGAGGAAGTCCATACCTTTTCCTGGTCGGCAGATTCCAGCACAATCTATTTCGCCACGCGCAATCCCTGGACCAAGACGCAGAAGGACGATTACAAGAAACAATGGAAGGATGTAGTGCAGTATCGCACCGCCGAACGTGGCGACACTATCTTCGCCCTCGACGTTCCCGCCGCTCTAGCCCGTCACGCCGCCGCAGGCATGAAAGAAGAATCCGATACCGAGAAGGAATCCGATCTCACTCCCGGCGCGCGCGTCATCGCAACCTCCCCATTGCGCGTAGATGACTTGATCACCTCGCCTGACGGCAGCAAACTGGCTTTCGTCACCAACTCAATCAACCAGCGCCAGGAGAAAGCCGAGGACGCCGAAATCTACGCAATCGACATAACAAGTGAGTCAAAGGCCACCGCGCCGCCGCGCCAGCTGACTCGCAACCAGGCTTTCGAAGGCGCACTGCGCTGGGCCAACGACAGTCGCCACATCTTCTTCAGTAGCGAAAATGACGCGACCGGTCCGTATCGAGATCTCCAGCCACATCTATACTCGGTTGACAGCGAAAATCCCAATAGAACAGTCGAGCAATGGAGCAAGGACTTCATCGGTCCGGTCGAGCGCTACGCGGTAGCGGCTGACGGAGTGCTAGCCTCTGCGCGTATCGGAACTGAAGTCCCCATGTACTCCGTCACCCAGCCCGGCCAATCCCTGCACAAACTGAACGGATGGGAAGGCACGTACGAAACTCTGTCGACCACCGCGCACTCCAGCCGCATCGCCTTCGTCTATTCGTCATTGCAGAGGCCGGCCGAGGTCTACCTGGCGGAAAGCGCAGACAAACTCGACCAGGCGCGTCCCATCACTTCCTTCAACAAACTCTTTACTGACCGCGATCTTCCCCAAGGCAAGCCCTACCGCTGGAAGGCCGACGACGGCACCACCGTCGAAGGCATGCTGATCTATCCTCCGGGCAAATTCGAGGCGAAACATCTCCCCCTGTTCACCTTTATTCACGGAGGTCCGACCGGCGCTGACGGCAATCTCTTTGAGGCCGACTGGTACCAGTGGTCCGCGCTCGCCGCCACCAACGGCTGGCTGGTGTTCCAACCTAACTACCGAGGCTCCAGCGGATACGGCGACAAATTCCTCGAGCAGATCGTTCCCCAAATCGTCTCGCGCCCCGGCAAAGATATTCTCGAAGGCGTCGACGCTCTGGTGAAAGACGGCATAGCCGATCCCGATCATCTAGCGGTAGGCGGCTACAGCTACGGCGGCTACATGACCAACTGGCTGATCACCCAAACCACGCGCTTCAAAGCCGCCGTCACCGGCGCAGGAGCGGTCGAGCACGTAGGCAACTGGGGCAACGACGACACCACCATGGACGACGCCTACTTCCTCGGGGGCCGTCCCTGGGAAGCCCAACAGCACTATCACGACGAAGCCGCCATCTTCCAAATCAACAAAGTCCGCACGCCCACGCACATGGTAGCCGGCGCCGACGACATCCGAGTAGCAGTGCTCGAAGATTATTCGCTCGAACACGCGCTCTATGCGCTCGGCATTCCCAACAAACTGCTTATCTTCCCCGGCGAAGGCCACAGCCTGAGCAAGAATCCCTGGCACGGCAAAATCAAAGTCCGCGAAGAATTGAAGTGGCTGCAAAAGTACGGCGGCGTCCCGTCACCCAACTGATATTCGCCGTGATCGAACAAGAGTTGTCATCCTGAGGAGGGCGTTCTTTGCCCGACGAAGGACCCCATACCCGCATGCAGCGCCACCGGCACGAGGAGGAGTTCGCACTATCGTCGAAGGGGCGGGGATTTTGACTTCGTATCGCGCGTGCGGATTCTGCGGCGAAATAAAGCTTGCGGCGGCGCACCATGAGGAAAGACGCGACCCGACCCACTCGACTCCAGTCCCGAAAGGGACGGCATACAATAGCCCCGGACGTAAGTCCGGGGTAAGCTCAACAAAGGGGAACCGAGTCCCGAAGGGACGGCACGATTGGCGATGCAGACTACGTTTGAGTTGGCCTCTTGATAACATCAACAACCGTCCCGCTGATCGTAAAGTCGTCATCAGGATGCAAGTAAATGGGTTCGTAGTCGAACGATGAGTCGGCCTGTAATACTATTTGACCGTTCCGCCTGTCATCAATGAAACGCTTGATGGTTGCCCGGTTGTCAACAATGGCGACCACGACCCGAAGGAAAAACTCAAGGCAAGATTCGAACTCGCGATAAGCTCCGTCCCGGCGTTCAAGGCGTTATACGACAAGTTTGCTGGCAACAAACTGCCAGCGAAACCCGTCATGCACGACGTCCTGCGCGAGGCAGGAATCCCGGATGCTGACCTCGCCGAGTGTGCCGATGCGTGCATCGTGAACGCGAAATACCTTGGCCTCCTGAAAACGATTGCGGGCGCCGAGCGTCTGCTTAAAATCGACCACGCTTTAGAGGAGTTACCACTCAACGGGAAGGTGGTAGAGTTTTCCGCGATTCCACGGCCCCCGCTGACAGCGGGGGCACCACCGGCAAGCGCTGAGACCTCCGACTGGTCAAAAATCTGCTTCTACATCACGCCAATCGGAGATGAGGACACAGATCAGCGTCGACACTCCGATCTGTTCCTCAACTACGTGGTGGAGCCCGCCGTAACTGAACTGGGCCTGAAGATAGTACGCGCTGACCTGATTGGGAAGTCGGGCATGATTGGACCTCAGCTTATTGAGCACGTGCTTAGGTCTAGGCTGGTAATTGTGGACCTTTCATTCCACAACCCGAACGTATTTTATGAGCTGTGTCTCCGTCACGTGAGCGGACTGCCTACCGTCCACATCATCCGTCAGGCGGACAAGATCCCCTTCGATGTCCAGCAGTGCCGCATAATTCCAATCGACACAACGGACATCTACTCACTGGTTCCCAAGCTGGAGACCTACAGGTCTGAGATTGCGCAGCGAGCACGCCAAGCGTTGGAGAACGAATCACAAGGGGCCGAGAACCCAATCACAGTCTACTTTCCCGGTCTCAAGGTACAAGTGCCGAGCGTTGTCGTGAAGGCGTCTGAAAAGGCTGTTTGATCGGGGAGCCAGGCCCGGTCTAGATTCGCGTAACACGCCCGAAGTGCGCCCCGGCACTTTTCCACACCCTTCCACAGCTACCGCATGTACATCCGACCTTGTGATCCAAGGCAAACTGCGAAATTATGGACGACAGCGCCAAAATGACTCGGAACCCGATCAGTCGGGTCTTAAGTTACTGATTGCAAAGATTTTAGTATCTAACTTCTTTGCCATCTAGATTTTGCGGGGCAATTCCACTCTAACCCCATGATTCCAGAGATCGAGGGGGTGGGGGAGGGTACCCAGCAAATTTCGTTCCGGTAAACCAACCTGAAGGATGTGAGAAGAAAATATGGGGATGGACAATGTTCCAAGGTGTCAGCACATAAAGATGAACGGGACGCAGTGCGGCTCACCCGCGCTGCGTTGGCGGCGGCAGTGCTTTTTTCACGAGCGCATCCGGCGCGAGCGGGCGAAAATCGCGGCGGATACGTCAGCCCAGCGCAGGTTCGATCTGCCGCTGCTCGAAGACGCGAACTCCGTGCAGGTGGCCCTGATGAAGACGATCCAGATGCTCGGCTCCGGGCGCATGGATCACAAGACGGCCGGCCTGATGCTCTACGCGCTGCAGACCGCCAGCGTCAACCTGCGCAATGCAGAGTTTGAGGCTTGCAAGGCGACCGATGTTGTGATCGACCGCGACGACGTACATCGCACCTCGATCGGCGGCCCACAGTGGTTTGAAGAAGACTTTGAAGACAACGTCGAGGATGAGGTTGAACTAGAAGAGGAAGCGGATGGTGAAGACGCCATCGGCGCCGCGTCAGGAAACGCGGCCATCCAGAAAGAGCCGCCGGAAGTGAAACACGTCAGTCCGGAAGAGGCTCGGATGAAGGTGCAGGGCGCCGTCCGAAACTGGTTGCTGGAGACGATGGGCGAGGAATCGGCAGCGAAGCCGGGATAGGTCACAAAGATTCTTGCGGCCACAGCTTACAATAAACTGATGATCGGCAAAACGACAATCGCTCTGTGCGCTGCGTTGCTTTTCCTCTCCGCGGCCGTGTTGCACCCGTCCGCAGCTCCATTGCCTTCGGGCCCGGAATATACCAGCGACGCCCAGCTGAAGTTTCCCGAGCACTACCGCCAATGGGTCTACCTGACCACCGGCTTCGACATGAGTTACAACCCGGCGCTGCAAATGGGTCACCACATGTTCGATAACGTTTTCGTGAATCCCGAGGCGTACAACGCATTCTTGGAGACCGGCACTTGGCCCGACAAAACCATGCTCGTGCTCGAGGGCCGGGAGGGCCAAGATAAGGGTTCGATTAATCAAGCAGGCAGCTACCAGGGCACCGAGGTTATGGGCGTCGAAATCCACGTCAAAGACGAAGCGCGCTTTCCCGGGAAATGGGCGTTCTTTATTTTCGACAACGCGAAGATCGCAAAGATGGTTCCAACGGATATGTCTTGCTACAGCTGCCACGCCCAACACGCTGCCGTGGACACCACGTTCGTCCAGTTCTACCCGACTTTGCTGCCAATCGCGAAAAGCAAGGGAACGCTTAGCGCCGCATACCAGAAGGAGACAGCGGCCGCAGAACAAAAGCCGCACTAGATGTTGGGTAGGAAATCCGGAATGGCGGAAGAGACTGACTACTTCCCCGCGCTAGCCACCTTAACGCCGCGCGAACCAGCCGCGTACCGCGCAATGCCTTTGTAGAGCGCTTCGGCAATCTGTTCGCGGTATCCATCGCTGCGCAGTTTCTGCTCGTCGGTGGGACTGCTCACGAACGAAACCTCCGCCAGGATTCCCGGCATCGCAGTCTCGGTGAGGACCACGTAGGACGCCTCTTTCACGCCGCGGTCGCGCAGCCCGGGATTCTGCACCGCCAAAGTCCCGTAAAGCGAGCGTTGCACACTGGCTGCCAGCCGCCGTGACTGCTCAATCTTGTCGTGCAGTTCCGCTGGAGAGAGCGATGCGGTCACAGCATTCTTGTTGCTGGTTGCGCCCTGCCGAGTTTCAAGGTCCTTGGTATTCGGCGACGAAAAGAAGCTCGTGTAGTAAGTTTCCACGCCACGCGCCGAAGGCAGGTCGCTATAGTTCGCGTGGACCGAGATAAACAGATCCGCCTGCGCCTGATTGGCGATCCCAGCCCGTTCGTCGAGAGGAATGTAATTGTCGTCAATCCGGGTAAGAATCACGTCCGCGCCCAGACGGCTCTCGAGCAGCTTACCCAAGCGCTGCGCAATCTCCAGCACCAGATCTTTCTCGAGCAAACCTTGCCGGCCCACGGTCCCCAAATCCCAGCCGCCGTGACCCGCATCCACCACGATGCGCATCTTTGGAACGCGTGCCCGCAACAGCAAGTCTTCGCGCGAGGGCGGAGGAACAACGATCGCTAACTTTTGCTTTTCGGCTTCCGCTCCCGGGAAGAGATTCACTTGAGCTTTGGTTTCCGCGCCGAGCCGCCGCACCTGCACGACCAGGCGATAAGGATTCAGTTCCAGGCTCACGGAATAGTTGGAGTTGCCTCTCGTCTCCAGCACCACTCGGGTCAAACCCGAAACCGGCTGTGCCACGCGGACCCGCGCCAGCAGCGCGTCGCCGACGTCGATGGTTTTTCCGGCGAGTTCTGGGCCCAGGGAGGTATCGTGCAAATCAAAATAGATGCGATCCGGACCGGTCAGCCGATGCGCCTCGTACTGCACCTGATCTTCCAGGTCAAGCACAACGGTGCTGGCATCCGCCGAAGACCAATGCCGGATTCCCGTCACGCGAGGCATCTTCGCCAGTTCCTGCGGTGTCACGCTTCCACCCAAAGGCTCAGCCGTCGAATCCGCATCCGTTGCGGGTGCGGAACTCGTCTGCCCATCCGGGCTTGTGCTCGGGTTTGCCGATGATGCCGGCTCGGAAGCGGCCGGCTTCGCCACCGCCGACGGCCTTGTGATCTTGGGTTCAGACTTCACCATTACGTCGTCGAGTTGTGCGTTGTTCAGCTTCCACCAAATTCCTCCAACCAATACCGCCGCGACCACCACCAGAACCAATGCCAGGACGATCTTTGGATAATGACCAGACGAAGTTCCGATTTCCCGCACGATCTCGGGAGCAATCGCGTGTGCGGCGACGCGCTCCGGTTCGCTCTTCCGTTCCGGTTCAATTTTCGGATCCGGTACTGAAGCAAGTGCAGGTGCGGGTAGAGAGATTGCTGCGGCGCCGTCCGCAGACACGACCTTCGCCTCATCTGCTACTTGAGGTGCCAGTGCAGTTGCGACAACGATCTTCTCGGCGGGAAGTTTTTCTGCTGGCGGAGCCGCTGGAGGCGCAATCGCGGGCGCGGCTAGCTCCGCTTCCGCTACCTCCGCCGCTTGTGCGAAGCGGTCTTCGTCCTCAGGTTTGAGAGCCCCGAGAATCAGCTCCGCCAGCAGTTCCAGGCTGCTCACGTCGCTGTCGTTGAACCCGAACGGTTCCACCGAGAAAGCTTCCAGCAATCCGATCACGCGCCGCCGGCCGCAGAGCGGCACTGCTACCATCGACCGCGCGCCCAGTTGCCGGCAGGCGTACAGGTTTACGCGGTCGTCCGTCTCGGTATCGTCACAGCGGATAATCTGGGCGGTGCGGAAACATGCTCCCGAGAAAGCCGAGTCGCGCTGGATGCGCTGGCCGACATCCGGCTTGATCGCGCCCGCGGAAGCCCGCAGGACAATCTCGTTATTTTCCGCGAGTGCGATGCCCAATCCATCCGCCCCGGTGATGGCAATGGCTCGCTCCGCAACCAGTTTCAGCACATCGTCCAAAACGAATTGTTCCGCTGCCTCGAACTCCGCCGGAGGCGCAATCGTCTCAAATCCCTTGAGCCGGGAGGCCAGCGCCCGCCGCTGCCGCACCTGCTGATGCAGCGCGGAGAAGGCCAGAAGCGCCTGCAGAGCGTCGCCTCCCGACGGGCGCAATCCGCGAGGCGCCAGAGTAGTCCCCGTACGAAAAACGCCTCCTCCGGGCGCGGAAGCACCCGGCTCGACCGGCCACGCCGGCACGCGCGCATCGGCCACGCCGTCGCCAACTTCGATGGTCGGTTTGGTAGGAGTTGTTGCCATTGCGTAACTGACTGGTCAATCCCTTAGTGCGAGTCTGGTCACCCGATCGAGCCCGTGTCAATACACTACTTTGCCTAGCCTGTTCGCTTAAGCCCACGTCCAGGAAGGCAAGCCCACCCCGCTCCGGTTTTTACCGGGTTTAACAGTAAGTTAACCGGGTTTTGCCCTATATGCAATGATGCCGGTCCGCCCTCCCGGCCATGGTCTTTGGTAAGCCCCACCCGCCCGGCAGGTTCCCCGAACCTGCCCAGTTACTGCCAGACGGCGTTCACCAGAAACTAGAATCTGACCAAACGGGCCCGTCCGAGCCACTCTTGTCTGTTAGTAGTCCGTTATTACGTAGAGCATGCAAACAGCATCTTTTCCCGCGCAGCAAACACGCACCCGCTACCGGCGTGAACTGCGCACTCTGACCTACGTCACCCTCGACGAGGCCAACGGAGGAATCATCCGCAACCTCAACCATGAGGGTGTCGCTGTGCAGGCTGTCGGCCCGCTGCGTCGGCACCAGCGCGTCCGTTTGCGCTTTGAGTTGAGATTTCCCCGCTTGCGAGTAGAAACACTCGGGCAGGTTAGTTGGGCCAGCCCCTCGGGACAGTGCGGCATCCGTTTTGTCGATTTGCCGCTGCGCACCCGTCGTCAGATCAACGAGTGGATTTTTTCCAACCTTCTGGATGCCGTGGCGCGCGATGCAGATCACTTCCGCTCCGTGTTCGGGGCTTCTGTTGTTTCGATTGTTCGTGAGAAAAATGCCCGCGAAGAAAATGTTCGCGAAGGAAATGCTCACGAAGAGAATGCTGCGGAGGAAAGCGACGGCCTTACCCTCTCAACTTCATCTCGCCCGGTGATCCATCTTGAGCCGAGCGCTGCCAGATGGCACGAAGCGCCAGTTTTGCATCCGCGCAGCGAAGAAGATATTACAGGTCTGGCCGACCCGTATGATCAACTGAACTGGCTTTCCCAGCCGCTGTCGGGCCGCACCATCGCCTGGCTGGTGGATGGTCTTATCGTGATCGCAGGTCTGCTCCTGTTCGGTCTGATTTTTCTTTCCATCGCTCACGAACTTCCGCCCTGGCCGCTGACTCTAGGAACAGCCTTGGCGGCCGCGGTTTTCGTCGCCGCGGTGTATTGGGCGGTATTTTCTGTATTTGGAGGACCGAGCCTGGGCGCCAGACTCGCGAAAGCCGCATCCGGCCTGGAAGAGGAAAAAGAATGTGCAGGCGCCAGCCGCTTCCGATAGGCGGTCTCGACTGGAAACCAGAAACTAGAAACTGAGAACTGCTCTCGCCTAGTTCGCAAAATACTGCTGCGCCAGCCAAAGCCGCAAAGTGTGTTTCATGTCCGACGCCATTTTCACGAAGCGGATGCCAACGTTTCCGCGGTTGTCGGACCATGCCACCTCTATCTGCGCCTTCATCCCGCAATTCGTTCCAGGCAGCGCGAACGACACCTGCGACGCCTCACTCGCATCGAATCCATTTTCGACGCGAACCTGCAGCCCACCCTGGCTCAAATTGATAAGTTGTGCCCCTCCCCGCTTCTGACGGCGGCTGCTTAGAGTTACGGGCACTTCAAGGCCAGCGCGGTGATAGCGCAAGCGTCCGTCAAGAATCATGTTGCGCGCGGCGGAGAGCGTGCGGACCGCTTGTTCCACGGAAATCGGCTTGTCGAAGGCAAACATCGCGCCCGTAGACTCCATGTCGCGCCTTCCGTGCGGATCGCCCATGATCACCAGAGGCACCGTACTGACTCGCGGAGCATCGCGTTGCAGTTCGCAAAACAGTTGCCCGGTGCCGTTGAGGTCACAGTCAACAATCAGGGCATCCACTTTAGATTTAGTGAGCCGGGACAAAGCTCGTTGCGGTTCGCTCTCGACGGCCACATCCATGTGCAAGCCGCCAAGAATGCATTCCAGAACACTGACTTCCTGCCAATCACGCGAAACTACCATCGACGAGAGTGTCATGCCTTTAACTCTACTGAGAGAGGTAATGGCGACGTAGATCACCAACGTAACGTGGACTTCTAGGACGGGCTTCGGGCTTCGGGCTTCGGCTTTCGGGCTTCGCCCTTTCTTGGTGGAAGAGACCGATGCAAGAATCCCTGGCGGTTTAGGCGAAGCCCGAAGCCCGAAAGCCGAAGCCGACTATCGCGTGCTGCGGTACCAGTCGACCGTCTTCCGCAGACCTTCTTCGAAACTTACCTTGGGTTTGTAACCGAGATGTGCTTCCGCCAAGGAAATGTCGGCGAGGGAATGCTTGATGTCGCCGCCGCGTTCCGAGGCATAGATGGGAGAACCAGAGTACGAGGTCAGGCCCTGGAGGAGTTTGAAGGTCTCGTTGAGCGTGACGCGCCGTGCTGTCGCGACGTTGAACATCTTGCCGGCCACTTGCGACGCGGGAGCTTTGCAGGCCAGCAGGTTGGCCTCGACAACATTGTCGATGTAGGTGAAATCGCGGCTCTGCTCGCCGTCGCCAAAGATTGTGGGCTGCTCGCCACTCATCATCTGCGTGATGAACTTCGCCAGAACGCCTGAGTAGGGCGACGACGGATCCTGCCGCGGACCAAATACATTGAAGTAGCGCAGCGCCACGGTCTCCAATCCGTAGCAGCGGTAAAACGAGATCATGTAGTGCTCGCTGGCCAGCTTGGCTACTGCATACGGCGAGATCGGATCCGGCGGCATGCGCTCGTGTTTAGGCAGCGTTGGCGTGTCGCCATAGGCCGACGATGACGCCGCGTAGATCACTCGCTTCACCTTGGCATCGCGCGCCGCCATCAGCACGTTGACCGTGCCATCCACGTTCGCCCGGTTGCTTCCGATGGGGTCGAGCACCGACTTCGGCACCGACGGGATTGCCGCCTGATGCAGAACATAATCCGCGCCAGCGCAGGCCGACTTCATGGCGTCGAGATCGAGCATGTCGGCCTCACGAAAGTCGATCTGCCCCAGGATCTGGGCGAGGTTCTCCCGCTTGCCGGTTGAAAAGTTGTCGACTCCGCGAACCCGCTCGCCCCGGTGCAACAACTCGCGCGCCAGAGACGATCCAATAAAGCCGCCGATGCCGGTGATGAGATAAACGGCCATGGGCCTTCATCATAACAAGACCTCGGACCCCAGACCTCAGGCCTGAGAGCTGAGAACCGAGAGCTGAGAACTGAGAACTGGGGTCTGCTACTAACTCTTGCGCAAAATCCTAAGAAATTCTTCCCGGCCCATCATGTGCCGGTCTTCGAAGAAGTTCGACATTGCCTGCAGGGTGGCTGCCGGGTTTGTCACGCCGGGCAAGGTCTCGGATGGCGCCGTAGAGGGAGCGCGCATTGCAACCCGTCCGCCCAGGATCACAGAAGGCCGTGAGATCGAGCGCACCAGTTCGCGGAAGCGCTCGCGATCTTCGTCCGACATTTTGGTGAAGGAGATCCCCATGCCCAGGCTCGGGTAAGATACGCGCACCTCCCCGGTTGCCTCAACCCGATAACCGTTGGCCTCGAGCTTCAAGCCGAGCATCACGCCAACACGATAAGCGGTGGTCGCCTCCACGTAGCATCCGTGGAGACTGATGTCGGTGAACGTCGTCCAGATCGAAACCCCGGTGGCGATTTCGCGGATGTGAGCCTTGCCCTGGCAGCGATATCGAGGACTCTTGCGCTTGTCGGCGCTGCCTGGGGCGGTCATGACGCCGCTTCGAGTTCCGGCGGAGCGCGGCACCTCGGGCGCGCTCGCGGCCGCTGCGGCGCCGGCCTGAGGTCCAGTGTGAGGTCCCGTGGATTGCTTCAAGGCGGCCAAGTAAGCCGCGCCGGCATCGGGTTCGTCAGCCATAACGTTCGTCAACCATAACAACGATTCTCGTCTCCGCATCGCGGCCCTTAGATTCGCGGCAAGATTGAGACTTCGCGTGGCTTTTTCGGTGCGGTATGCGTCCTCTCCTACTCTACGGAGCTTTCGAGCGGAACGCTTAGGAGAAGTGCGCACAGCTGGCGACAAAGGGATTGGGTACGTTCCGCAATGGGAGATGTTCAGGATTGGAACGCCGCGACAGGAAATTCGGCAGCGGATTGCCGAATCTTCTTCCACACTTCGTCCCGTCCCGCCCCCGTTTTCGCCGAGAAGGGAATTACCGGCGCCGTTGGATAAGCTTCGGTCAGGTCTTTCAGCGCATTGCGCAGCTGATTGTTGGAGAGCCGGTCGCTTTTGGTTGCGATCAGGAGAAACTCGCGTCCCGAGGCATTAAGAAAATCTAAGAGTTGCCGGTCGCTATCCTGCGGCGGAACATTCACATCCACCAGCGCGACACATAACGCCAGCGTGGGGCGGTCGTTGAGGTAGGGCTCGATGAACTTCGGCCACTCTTGCGAAATCTCGCGCGAGAGCTTGGCGTAACCGTAGCCCGGCAGGTCGGCGAAGATGACCTCGGGCTGCGGTTTGCCCGGCCAGCGCACTTCAAAGAAATTGATGCTGCGGGTGCGCCCCGGCGTGGAACTGGTGCGGGCCAGCTTGGCGCCTATGAGAGTGTTAATCACGCTGGACTTGCCGACGTTCGAGCGCCCGAGGAACGCGACCTCGGGCAGGGTGGGAGCAGGGAAGTGGTCGGCACCGGTAGCCGACGCCATGAATCGAGCCATTACCCTCATGCGCTAGTGTGCTATGCGGGTGCGGAGGTTGGCAAGCGGACGAAGAAGTCGGGTGGCGGGCTACTTTGGCTTTGATCCCCAGATCTTGAACGCTATTAGGTAGTACACATTCAAAAGCACGAACACAGTACCGCACGATTCGATGATGATGCGGAGAGGAAATACCCTGAAGAAGTAAAAGTAGGCCGCCACAAGCGGCAAGCCAATGTTTGTAATCAGCAGGGCGGTACCCAATGTCATCTGTTTCTCTGATTTTCCCATGCTGGACACACCGCTCTTTCTAACCTCCTCCGCTCCACAGTCAGCGCATCGTTTCGCGGCGGAACTGCTTGCTCAGCGTGAGCGCCTGATGCTGGTAGGACGATCCAATATTCGTTCCGTAGATCTTGTCGGGCCGGCGCAGAAGCGGCATATAGTTTAGCCGGCCGACGAGCTGGCCGTGCTCCATCAGGAATGGAACTTCATGAGCTCGAACTTCCAGTACAGCGGGGGTCCCCTTGATGTCTCCGGAGCCGTGCCCGAATCCAGGATCGAAGAACCCCGCGTAATGGATGCGGAACTCGCCGTCCGATGGATCGAAAGGCACCATCTCGGCGGCGAACTCAGGGGGAACGCTCACCTTCTCTTTGGAGGCAAGTATGTAGAAGTCGCCGGGTTCGAGAATCAGATTCCTACTGGCATTCTGATGACGAATTTCCCAGAATTCTTCTGTGGGATAAAAATTAATCTTGTCCAGTTCGATGGCCGGAGCAAAGCGCTTCGCCTTGTAGGCAATGATCTCCTGCTCTGCGCCTTCCAGATTGACGGTAATTCTCAAACCCCTCTCGACTCGCGCTTTCGTGGGACTGTCTTCGTCGTAGACAAGGGGATCTTCCCGATCCAGCCCTCTGATCGCACTGTCGCTGGAGCGCGGATTGCCCTGCACAAAACGCAGCTGGCTTAGCCTCATCCCCGCTCGAATGGCAACCGTAAACGTGCGGGAAACAACTTCGGCATAGAGCTTGCCTTTGTATCCCGGCGGCACGCGGTCGAACTCGGTGCCGTAATCGGTGATCAGGCGGGTGAAGATGTCGAGGCGTCCGGTCGTGCTCTTAGGATTGGCCTTCCCGGAAATATTCTCCGGCAGGTTCAATTCCTCGACCAGAGGAATGATGTAAACGCAATCCTTCTCGAAAACGGGCGCAGCCGTTAGATCGACCCGCGTCATGCGGAGTTCCTTGATCTTGGCTTCGACCGTGCTGTTCGGCCCCGGCAGGAAACTCGCGCGCACGCGATGCGCCATGTCGCCCAGCCGCAGATCGAGACTGGCGGGCTGGATATGGTCCGGGTTGATGGCAGGCGCCGCGATGATGCTTCCGCGGGTAATCAGGTTGCTGATTTCCTGCGAAGGGAGTATTCCGGTCGTCCGGGGTTGCGCACTTTCGGCTGGCAGCTCCGGCCCGTTTTCAAAAGCAATCTGACTTTGGTTAGATGTCGACATCGTAAGAATCCCCTATTGTAACGCTTTCCGGAAAAGGACGATCAGGCCGCTTCCACTAAGCATTGTCATCCTGAGCGGAGCAGATGGTTCGCGACAGCGAGCCATCTGCGGAGTCGAAGGACCCCGCATACGGCGTCGTGCCGAAATCAGCTCAGCAGGGAGTTCTCACCGCGCAGTGTGGTTTTCGCGACGGAAACTCCCGGACGAGCCTCTTGTGACATTAAGTTGTAAGGGATCCTTCGACTACGTTGCTGTCCGCTATCGCGCACGGCAGCTCCGCTCAGGATGACAACGGCTAAGGTTCGGCGCTGCGTCGCCGACTACTGATGCGTTGCCGGACTATCCTCGGTGCCGGAGGTTAGTGGCGGAGCGATCGGCTGCGCGGTCTCTTCTTCGCGGAGCGCGGGCAGAGGAGACACCAGCGCAATCTGCAGCACCTGATCCATGGTGTCCACGAAGTGCATTTTCATCGCGCTACGCAGGTTTTCGGGAACCTCGGCCAAATCCTTCTCGTTGTCGCGAGGCAGAATCACTTCAAACAGTCCGGCGCGATGTGCGGCCAGCAGCTTTTCCTTGAGCCCGCCGATGGGGAGCACTTTGCCGCGTAGCGTGATTTCGCCGGTCATGGCGAGATCGCGCCGCACGGGAATCTTGCTGAGCGCGCTTGCGATCGCCGTGGCAATGGTGATGCCGGCCGACGGACCGTCTTTTGGAATCGCACCTTCCGGCACGTGCACGTGCAGGTCGAGAGTGCGATAGAAATCGCGGGTAAGGCCGAGACGGTGCGCCCGCGAGCGGACATAGGACAGCGCAGCCTGCGCCGACTCCTGCATCACGTCGCCGAGCTTGCCGGTCAGCGTCAGCTTGCCCTTGCCATCGACGACTGTCGCTTCGGTGCTGAGGATCGAACCGCCCACTTCTGTCCAGGCCAGACCGGTGACCAATCCCACTTCGCTTTTCTCGTGCGCCAGCGTGTCGCGGAACTTGATGACGCCCAGGAAGTCATTGACGTTCTCGCCCGTGACGGCGATGGTATAGTTTTCGCCTTCCTTGACCACCTTGCGTGCAACCTTGCGGCAGACGTTGCCGATTTCGCGCTCCAGATTACGCACTCCAGCTTCGCGGGTGTAGGAGCGGATCAGCCCGAGGATCGCTTCGTCGTTGAACTTGATGTTCTTCTCCGACAGGCCGGCCTGCAGCATCTGCTTCTTCACCAGAAACTGCTTGGCGATTTCCAGCTTTTCCTGCTCCGTGTAGCCATGCAGCCGCAACACTTCCATGCGGTCTTGCAGCGCCGGAGGAATGGTGTGCATCACGTTGGCCGTGGCGATGAAGAATACCTGCGAGAGGTCATACTCGACGTCGAGGTAGTGGTCGACGAACATGAAGTTCTGTTCAGGATCGAGCACTTCGAGCAGAGCCGCCGAGGGGTCGCCCCGGAAATCCATCGACATCTTGTCGACTTCGTCCAGCATGAAGACTGGGTTCTTGGTGCCGGCCTTCTTCATCATCTGAATGATCTGGCCCGGCAGTGCCCCGATGTAAGTGCGCCGGTGGCCGCGAATTTCGGCTTCATCGCGCACTCCGCCAAGCGACATGCGCACGAACTTGCGTCCGGTAGCCTTGGCGATCGACATGCCCAGCGAGGTCTTGCCCACGCCCGGAGGCCCGACGAAGCAGAGGATCGAGCCTTTGGGATTCTTCACCAATTGCCGTACGGCGAGAAACTCAAGAATGCGTTCCTTGATCTTCTCGAGCCCGTAGTGATCTTCGTTCAAGACTTTCTCGGCGCGCGAGATATTTCGGATTTCCTTCGACCGCTTCTTCCACGGCACGGCCAGCAGCCAATCCAGGTAGTTGCGCGAAACCGTAGACTCTGCCGACATGGGCGGCATCGCTTCCAGCTTCTTCAGTTCCTGCAGCGCCTTGTCTTTGACGTCTTTGGGCATGCCGGCGGATTCGACCTTCTTCTTCAGTTCGTCAAACTCGCTTTTTTCGCCGCGCCCCAGTTCCTTCTGGATGGCCTTGATCTTTTCGTTGAGGTAATACTCTTTCTGCGCCTTCTCCATCTGCCGCTTCACCCGCGACTGGATGGTGCGGTCCACGTTGAGCTTCTCGATCTCGACATCAAGCACGTCGGCGATGCGGTTCAAACGCTCCGAAGGATCGAAAATTTCGAGCAGTTCCTGTTTTTCTTCAATGGAAAGTTGCAGATTGGCGGCAATAATGTCGGTGAGCTTGGCCGGATCTTCCATCCTCACGGCCGAAATCATGGTCTCGTAGTTCAGCGCCTGGCACAGCTTCACATACTGCTCAAACAGTGTGGTCACGCGCTGCATGCCGGCTTCGATCTGCGGGTTCATCTCCACGGGATAACGAGCCACCCGCACCGAAGCCTGCATGTAACCGTCTGCGTCGGTGGCCTGCAGCAACCGGCCGCGCTCAATGCCTTCCACCAGAACCTTGATGTTGCCATCAGGCAGCTTCAGGCTCTGCACGATGTTGACGATCGTTCCGACCTGATAAATCTCATTCGACTTGGGTTCGTCGATGGAGGCATCGTGCTGAGTGGCCAGGAAAATTTTCTTGTCCGCGGCCAGGGCCTCTTCCAGAGCGCGCACACTGGATTCGCGGCCCACCACGAACGGCGTCATCATGAAAGGGAAGATGACCACGTCCCGGATGGGCATCATGGGCAGCTTCTTGGTTTCGAATTTTTCCTTGGATGTGGTCACTCAATCTCCCTGGGTCTGTTGTGAATGACTTGTTCCGAATGACTCGCGCTCAAAGACAACCGTCCACCCACAGTTTACTACTCTTTGTACTACCCGGCCTTCTCTAAAGCGACGGAAGCACTGCGCTTCTCCACCATCTCCCGCGTGACTTCAAACTCCTTTAGCTTCTTCTGGCTGGGCAGGTGGAACATCAAATCGAGCATCAGCTCTTCTAGAATCATGCGCAGGCCGCGAGCTCCCACCTTGCGCGCCATAGCCTGGCGGGCAATGGCTCGCAGAGCCTCGTCGGCGAACTTCAGCCGCACATTCTCGAACTCAAACAGGCGCTGATACTGCTTGACGATGGCATTCTTAGGCCGCGTAAGGATCTCAATCAGCGCAAATTCGTCTAGATCTTCCAGCATGCCCACTACCGGCAGGCGTCCAACGAACTCAGGAATCAGGCCAAACTTGATCAAATCTTCCGGCTGGATTTCGCTGAGCAGTTCGAAGTTGCGCTTGCGCGAGACACCGGCATCTTCCTTTTCCGCCTCTTCACCAGTGCGGAAGCCCAGAGACTTCTTTCCCACGCGCCTTCCAATAATCTTTTCCAGGCCTACGAATGCCCCTCCGCAGATAAAGAGGATGTTGGTAGTGTCGACTGGAGTGAATTCCTGGTGGGGATGCTTGCGTCCGCCCTGCGGCGGAACGTTGGCGATAGTCCCTTCCAGAATCTTCAGCAGGGCCTGCTGCACGCCTTCGCCGGAAACGTCGCGCGTAATCGACGGATTCTCGTCCTTGCGCCCGATCTTGTCGATTTCATCGATGTAGATGATGCCGGTCTGGGCGCGGCTGACATCGCCCTCGGCTGCCTGCAGCAGTTTGAGGATGATGTTCTCAACATCCTCGCCCACGTAGCCGGCCTCGGTGAGCGTGGTGGCATCGACAATGGCGAAAGGCACGTCGAGCATGCGCGCCAGAGTCTGCGCCAGCAGCGTCTTCCCGGTGCCCGTCGGACCGATGAGCATGATGTTCGACTTGCTCAGTTCGATGCCGTCGTTGGTCTTCTGCCGGTTCATGAAGATGCGCTTGTAATGGTTGTAAACCGCGACCGCGAGCTTCTTCTTGGTCTGCTCCTGTCCGATGACGTATTCATCCAGGAAGGTCTTGACTTCCTGCGGCTTGGGCAGCTGGTTGGGCGCCGCGGCTTGAGGAGTTGCCGTGCGGTCGTCTTCCAGGATCGAGTTACACACCGCCACGCATTCGTCGCAAATGTAAGCACGTGGATAATCGCTCGGCGACGAGATCAGTTTGGCGACCGCATCCTGCGACTTGTGGCAGAACGAACAGCGCAAAATCTCGTCGGAGCCCGACTTGGTTTTCACTCGACTCTACTCCTTTAACTCTCAGTACCGAGTACCCAGTACCGAGTTGCGAGTACGGATGGTTTCCTGGGTACTCGGTACTCGGGACTTGGTACTGCTTTTCACGAAGGCCTATCCTACCGCTTTTCCGGTCTTATAGATGATATCGTCTATGATTCCGTATTCCTTAGCTTGTTGGGCATTCATAATGAAGTCACGCTCGACGTCCTTTTCCACCTTATCGAGCTTCTGGCCGCTGTGCTTGGAGAGTAACTGGTTGGTAATCTCCCGCATGCGCAGAATCTCGCGCGCGTGGATGTCAATATCGGTGGCCTGACCCGATAATCCTCCCATCGAGGGCTGGTGGATGAGAATCCGCGAATTGGGCAAAGCATTCCGCTTCTTGGGCTCACCGGCCGCCAGAAGCAAAGCCGCCATCGAGGCCGCCTGGCCTACGCAAAGCGTCATGACGTCGTTCTTGACGTATTGCATGGTGTCATAAATGGCCATACCCGCCGTGATCGACCCGCCTGGAGAGTTGATGTAAAGCTGAACATCTTTCTCCGGATCTTCCTGGGCCAGAAACAGCATCTGGGCAATCACCAGATTGGCGATGTTGTCGTCAATCGGCGTGCCTATGAAAATAATGTTATCGCGGAGCAGCCGGGAGTAAATGTCGTAGGCGCGTTCGCCCCGCCCGGTCTGCTCGATGACCATCGGAACGAGCATCATTTGCGCGTCGTTCCTGTTCCCATCATTTTGTTTCACGTTCACCTGCCACACTCCGCCCCGAACTATCGCTTCCATTCTCGGGGAGGGTCGAAAGTGGTCCGCGTCTTTTTCAAGTTATGCGGACTGGTGATAAAGAAATTCGAGGGTCTTCTCGCTGCGGATTCTATTCCGGATTCTATCGAGGCCCCCGTCCTCTGTCAAACGCGCACGCACCGCTTCGGACGTCTGTTTTGACTGTTTTGCCAAAGCTTCCAACTCCCGGTTCAGCTCGTCGTCGCTGACCTCGATTTTCTCGAGATCCGCGATCCGTTCCAGCAGCAAAGAAGACTTTACATCCTGCACCGCCTGCTCCCGCTGCCCAGCCCTCAGCCGGGGCAAGTCCATCTTCTTCAAGTCTTCCATCTTCATGCCCTGGGCGGCTAGAGCCCTTAGACCACGCTCCAGGCGCAAATCGATTTGCCGGTCGACCAAAGACTCCGGCACCTCGAAATCATTGCGCTTCACCAGTTCGGCCACCAGCTTGTCTTTCGCGGCGTGCTCGGCCGTGTGCCGCTTCTCGGCCTCCATGTTCTCGCGGATTTGCTTGCGAACTGCGTCCAGGCTGGTGAACTCTCCCAACTCCTTGGCGAAGTCGTCGTTCAGCTCGGGCAGGCTCTTCTGCTTAATGCCATTCACCTTCACCGTATAGACGAAAGTCTTGCCCGCGAGCCGCTTGTCGGAAATGTCCTCGGGATAGCTGACGTCGAAGGTCCGCTCGTCGCCGGACGAAGCGCCGGTCAGATGTTGGCTGAACTCAGGCACGGTGTTCTTGCCGCCAATTTCGATCAGGACGTCATCCATGTGCACGGGATTCGCCTTGGCGTCGGCGACGTCCTTACCGTCCTTGGGCTTCCCATCCATCGAAGCCTGGGCAAAGTCGCCCTCGGCGAGTACACGTCCCTCGACGGTAGTAAAGGCCGCATGCTGCTCGCGCAGGGTGGTGAGTGCCTGCTCGACTTCCTCGTCGGTGACGGCGATCTCGGCCTTGTCAGCGCGCAGATCCTTGTAGCCCTCAACCTGAATCTCCGGCAGCACTTCAAAACTAGCCTTGAAGGTAAGCGGCTCTCCGTCATGCATGTGCAGATCGGTAACGCGGGGCTGTGAAACCGGAATCAGCCCCAGCTTCTCTGCTTCCCGGCGAAAGTATTTCGGAATTAAAGCCTCGGCCACGTCGTTCTTAAGACCATCGCCAAAGCGCTGCTTGATGATGGAAGCCGGCACATGCCCCGCCCGAAACCCCGGCAGCCGTGCACTCTTCTGATAGCGCAGAATCTGCACCTCGGTCTCGCGGGCAACCTCGGCGGCGGGGATCTCAACCGAGATCTCGCGCTTGATGTCTTTGTTAGTCGTTTCCGTTTTGGCCGGGTCGGTAGTCTCTGTGGGGCTCACGTTCCGCCTTTCACTCGCCGCCGAATCAAGGGGCCCGTCAAGCAAACGGAGCCAGATCGAATTCATACGGCGTTAACTTGAGTGTAAAGACAGAAGGAAGCAGCGTCAAACGGGGGGTAGGGGTGAGAACAGGAAGCCTAGATGAGAATATGCTAGCTCTTGGCGGGCTTAAAGGAGCGATACACCGCAATGGGATGCACAGTTACGTTTGGATAGCGTGAATAACGGACCAAGCCTTCCATCGCCTCCAGCCCAATGAAAGCTCCTCGAAAGCCCCTCTCAAGGGCCATAGACTCCGAGATTTCTGGGGCCGTTTCGAATTCTTTCATCGGATCGAACGAAGATTTTGTTTGACTAGGAATCGAAGTGATGAGACCGAACACCGTCAGCGCAACGTTCGGCCTGTTGCTATACCCATATAGCAAGTGCTCAAGGTCTGAATCCACAAAGCACTCACGCTTAAGATTGCAGAGTACTTGGAAAGATGGGCAATTCGGGAACGGGTAAATGCGGAAGTTAATCCGCGAGGGCATGAACGTTTCAATCCAGAGCCGTATTCCTTTGAGCAGGTATTCCTCGACCTTGTCCAGTTTCTGCTTGGGTAGATCATCTACCTGACGCTGTATTGCCTTGAGAGCCGAATTCTGGGCAGCTCTTTGATTGCGGTCCCCAACCCTTAAGGCCTCTTTCGCCTTCGCCAAACCTTCTTGAAGTTGAAGATATTGGGGGGACTTCTTTGCATTCTCCTCGTGGATTTTTTGCAAAAACTCGACGATTTCGTTGAACTTTTGACTGATCGCGACGATGTGTTTGTAGTCCTCCAACACGCTTTCGCCTTCCGCGCTCAAGTAAGGACGATCGGCTATGAATTCACGAATTTTCGTCGGGGCCGACTCATCCTTATTCATTCCGGAAAGATCGACGACCAATTTCTCTTCTATTAGTTGTCGTTCAATACTATTGAGGACGTCGTGATGTAGTGTTTTGGCTTGGAGAATTGATCTCTTGTTTTGATAATCAACTCCGAGTTTTGCCTCAGCGACGCCAGGAATTCCAAACTTGGTGCCAGCCGAGCGCTCCTTCTCTAGATCATCCGTGATAGAGGTCCGCTCAACAAGGCCCCCCTGAAACTGACTCCAGATGGAGGCCGCCTTATCGAAATCGAGGTACAACAAATCACGTATGGTCAAAGGAATATTCGCTCCCGGTTAAAAGTATGGCCCTTGCAACCAATGCCATGCAAGGCGGCGTCGTTGCACCTCGTGCTGTAACCTAAGGAGTTGCCCAATAGCGATATTGATGAATCAAGATTAGCCTTGATTTGCCGCTCCAATCCGCTAGAATAGAGGTCGAGGGCTCTTGCGATGCCAGCCACGACCAAGAAGTTCACTCCCGAGATCGACGCCAAGCTCTACAAAGAGTTCGTCGCCGTCGCCAAGCGTAACGGCCAATCGCAGCGGCACGTTCTAGAGGAGGCGCTGAAGTTTTACCTGAAAAACGTGGTTCCCTCGCAGCACTTGGTCCGGGGCGAGGTGATGGAATCCTTTGAGCAGTCAGTTTCCGCTAACCGCGATCTCTTGGAACGCCTCGCCAAATAGATGTCGGATTACCTGACGGTCGCTGAAATCTACCAGATGCAGCACCAGCTCATCGACATGTTCGGCGGCCTGCACGGAGTCCGCGACAAGGGCGCGGTTGAGGCCGCCGTTTTTCGTCCGCAAACCGGATACTACAACTCAATCGAAGAAGAGGCGGCCGCGCTGATGGAGTCGCTCGGCAACAACCACGGCTTCCTCGACGGCAACAAGCGCGTCGCTTTCACCGCGGCCGATGTCTTTCTGCGGCGCAACGGCTTCTACATCGAAGTCGAAGCGGCGGCCGGATACGACTTTATCAACGGCTCGGTGGAGCGCCACGAATTCCGCTTCGCCAAAATCCTCGCCTGGATCCGCCAGCACTGCAAGGCCTTAAAGTAATCCAGGCACCCGGCGCGATCCGCTCAGAACTCGTCGCTCTCAGAATATTTCCACAACCACCATGTGACATCTGACCTTGTGCCCCCAACAAAATCGCGCGATCATGGTCGAGGCCGTGACGGTCGGGTGAACCCGCATCGTCGCACCCCTAAGTCCTTTGCTTCACGGATTTTGGTATCTAAGTTCTTTGACATCCGTATTTTGCGGGGAATTTCCTGCTAACTTGGTGATTCCACTAGACCCCAGGGGGAGGGGTATCGAGAAAAAACTCTGAAGCCCACGCGAGGAACACGAATCGCAGTGAGCTTCGGGGAAATTTATTTCGGATCAGGAATTCACAGGGTGCCTCTACTAAATCCCGGACCTGCATCATCAAGTAGAGACTGTCGCATCCGGCCGGGCGCGATCTCTCGGAATCAGGAACCATGCTACCGCCGCACTTCCCAGTGACAGCCCTGCGCAAATCAACATGACAGCTCGGAAGCCGAATACAAAAGCTTGCCGAATGGAAACATTGATGTCAGCTTTCATATTGGGACTAAGGCCAGAGGGAACCTGCAAGCCGGCGAGCTTATTCTGGTCCGCTCGCAGCTCCACCAGAACGCCAGACGGCAGCCTCAGGTGAGCCAGGCCGGAGTTCAGTTGAGAAGCAAAAGCCTTCACCATCACGATCCCAAGAATCGCGATAGCAAGCACGCTCGCCAGGCGCGCGACGGCGTTGTTGACTCCAGAGGCGGCTCCGACTCGATCCTCATCAACTGAATTCATAACCACGGTGGTAAGAGGAGCAACCGTGACTGCCATTCCAAAACCGAGAACAATTACCGCCGGAAAGAACTCTCTCCAATAATTACCTCCGATAGACGGCACGGCGAACAGAGCGAAACCCAAAGCGACAATGAGAGGGCCAATGATCAGCGGAGCCCGTGAACCATAGCGGGTGACAAGTCCGCCAGACCAGCGCGAGAGAAAGAACATAAGCAGGATCATTGGAAGAACCGCGGCGCCGGTGGCGGTCGCGGAGTATCCCTGGACCTGAATCAGATTCAAAGGAAACAAGAAGAAGAAAATTCCGGTAGCCGCGTACAGAAAGAGCGTAAGCAGGTTTGCGCCACTGAAGCTTCTGGATTTGAACAGCGTAAGCGGCAGCGTTGGCGCCGTGCTGGTATTCTCGACAAATACGAACGCAACAAGACAGCCGACGCCAAGAATCAAACTCCCGAAGACCAGCGGACTTCTCCAACCCAGATTAGGCGATTCGATGAAACCGACAACCAGACTTCCGAGTCCTAGGGTAGAAAGAATCGCTCCTGGCCAATCGATACGTCCCGCGCTGGCGCTGCGGCTCTCCGGAATCCGCCAAAGCGAAATCGCCACCACGGCCGAGGCGAGGGGTAGATTGAGGAAGAACACCCACCGCCAGGAAGCGTGCTCAACCAGCCAGCCTCCAAGCACTGGTCCGATAGCGGTAGTGATCGCCGTGAAACCCGACCATGTACCGATCGCCGCACCGCGACTCCTCTCGTCGAAAGACGTGCTGATGATTGCCAGACTGCCGGGTACGAGGAGAGCAGCTCCTACACCTTGAATGCTCCTCGCGATAATCAGTTGAGCAATGCTTGAAGCGAGCCCGCAACCCGCGGAGGCCATTGCGAAAACCGTCACACCAGCGACAAAGACCAGCCGTCGGCCGAACCGGTCGCCGAAAGAACCGCCGACCAGAATCAAAGCAGCCAGAAGAACTCCGTAAGACTCAATCACCCATTGCAGATCCACTACCGTAGCGTGAAAGCTGGCCTGGAGTGCAGGCAGAGCGACATTGACGACCGTACTGTCGATGAAAGCCATGCTTGACCCGAGAATGGTCGCGGCGAGTACCCAGCTTCTCGCTTCCGTTACATATGGCACGGCGGCCTTGGTCGATTGCGCCACTATTTCATCGCCAGGAGTTCTCAAGCTAGCCACCAGTGTCCGTCACTTTGCGGCAGGTTCGCAAGATTCCGCCTTGTCCGTCCAAGCGAGATCGAGGGTGCCGGCTCAAGCTTCGCCGGGGCGGGGATTTTGAACCCTAACATTCTTCACTGGCAAACCACCCTCAAAGCGAAGCCCCCGCTCGGTCCTGCCAGTCCTAATTAGCCGAGATTTCACAGAGAAGTAACACCTGCGTAATATTCCGCGGCTAATACTGTCGTGGAGGCTTTACATGAGAGCAAATAGGCTGGTACTGGCCGGAGCAGCCGCGGCGTTGACGCTGGCATCTTCGACGCATGGAATCGCGGCGGATAAAAACTCTGTGGGCTCGGGGAACATCAAGCATGTGCTGCTATTGAGCATCGACGGCATGCACGCCGTGGATTTCTATAACTGCTCGAACGGGATCGCGGGCGTGAACGGCGGGGATCCGTATTGCCCGAACATGGCAGCGTTGAGCCAGACGGGGATCAATTACGTCAACACGGAGTCGTCGAAACCCACGGACTCTTTTCCAGGAATGGCCGCGTTGGCCTCCGGTGGCTCGCCAAAGACGACGGGCCTTTATTACGATGTCGCCTACGACAGATCGCTCGATGCGCCGGCAAAGGCGACTGGTACCGGTTTGGCCGCGGGGCCATGCACGCCATTTGCGACACCGACTGGAACGACGACTGACAACGACCAGGGCATCGATCTTGACGATACAAAACTGAACGGTGGTGCGCCTGGCGCCGGACTGACCGAGGGTGGCATCGCCTCAATCGATCCGAAAAAGCTTTCGCGCGACCCGCAGAACGGTTGCGCTCCGGTGTATCCGTGGAATTTCATTCGGACGAACACCCTCTTTGGTGTGGTTCACGCAGCGGGCGGATATACGGCGTGGATCGACAAGCACCCCTCGTACTCGTTTGTGGGCGGGCCCGGCGGCACCGGCTTGGATGACTATTACGCACCTGAGGTTAGCTCGGCCGTCGTGCCGCTGCCAGGTGTAAAGACGTTGGAAGGCGCGTCCTGCGATCCAGTCCGCGACCCGGTAGGTGCGGCAGCGTGGAATGCGAGCTTCGAAAACATCCAGTGCTATGACGCGATCAAGGTGTACGCCTTGCTGAAGGAGATTGCGGGCAAGACGCACTCGGGTGCGCCAGCGGTGACGCCAGCGGTCTTCGGCATGAATTTCCAATCCGTGTATGTCGGACAGTCGGTAAATGAGGCGGGTGTGGCTGCGGGCGGTTACAAGAACGCGGAAGCCCTGCCCAGCGCCGAGTTGCTGGGGGAGATCGAATACGTCGACACCGCCATCGGCGAGATCGTCAACGGGCTCAAGACTGCGGGCATCTACAACAACACGCTGGTCATTATCACGGCCAAGCACGGCGAGTCGCCGATCGACCCGACCCGATATGTAGCCGACGGCGCCAACACGCCGGCAACCTTGCTGGGGAATGCCATCCCCTTCTCGGAGTCTCCGCTGAACACGACAGGCATTGGCGCAACCGAAGATGACGTCTCTGTGCTGTGGCTGAAGAAGGGCGCGAGCGTGCCCGCGGCTGTCGAGTTGCTCGAAAGCAATGCGGCAGCGATCGGGCTGGGCGAGATCTACTACGGAGCCAGCCTGGCGCTGAATTACAACGTGGGCGGTCTTGAGCCGGGCGAGGATCCGCGGTCGCCCGACATTATCGTTACTCCGAATGTCGGCGTAACTTACTCGGGCAGCACCTCGATGATAGGAGATCATGGTGGCTTCGCGCATGACGATACCAACGTCATGCTGCTAGTCGCGAATCCAGCCTTTAAGGCGCGAACGGTCTCGGCAGTAGTGGCAACCAGGCAGATCGCGCCTACGATCCTGAAGGCGTTGAGGCTAGATCCCCAGGCACTGGATGCGGTGAGGGCCGAAGGCACGCCAGTGCTGCCGGAGGTCGTGGCACAGATCGCAAAGTAGTCCAAAACAAAGCTGGCCGGAAGCCTGTGCGGCTCCGGCCAGCTTTGAATCGCGCGGATGATAGTGCTCCGATGCACTATTGTTTGTCGTCTTCTCTTGCTTCCGCGACGTGAGCCTGGTGGCCAGCCTCGGATACTGCTCTCACAAATGCTGCTCCGCTTGCGGGAGTTGACGCTCTGCCCGAAAGAATATTGCGGAACATCATGTGGTGGCCATAGATGGCGCGCGTTGAGTCGTTATCCTGTTCGATTACCGCGCCTTCAAGTGTCAGGCCCGCGAATATGCCTTTCGAGCGCGAGTAGGTCAGTACTTCAGTGTTCATTAGAATGTCAGTTCCGGCGGAGGTGTGACGGCCGACTGGGCCCGCCGCTACTGATCCTTCGCCCGTGAGTTCGAACTTGGTCGAAAGCAGATGCTGTAAGCCGCGGTCATTCATGACCAGCATGACCAGGTCCACGCCTTCGACACCAATCTGCAACCCCCAGCTGCCACCGCCCACGGAAACGAATGCGGGAGCGCTCCAGCCGCCAGCCGTGCGGCAAGTTGCTACGCCACGACCGTGCTTGCCGCCAAAGATGAATCCGCCTTTGAGCAAGTTGGGCACTACGACGACGCACTTGGCGCCGTTCAACACTTCTTCAGGGATACCTTTGTCGGGCGTTGACATAATGGACTGCAGGACGTCGACCGATTTCTGCATGCGGTCAACCGTATCTTCCCGGTCTGAGCCGGCAAATGCGTAGGTTCCAACCATGCCGATCATGCCCATCAACAAAAGTGAAATTGTCTTTTTCATGAAATTGTTCCTTTCGGAGCTGTGGAACTAAGGCGGGACAACTTCAGATTGGCTGACTTAGTTCAGGGGATCTGAAAGAGCGAGAAGAAGTGCTCGTCTCTGCTTTTTATGATCGTTCAAGCCAGAAAGAATAGCTGATCTGAATTGCTCACTTCATTAATCTTCGGAATGAGCAATGCTGCTCAGTATCCCAAAAGAGAACCAGTCAGAATGGGATGGACCCTGCAAGTTAAGGAGACGAATATGCTTTGGACGATTTTTGTGGTTCTTCTAATTCTGTGGCTCTTGGGTTTCAGCCTCCATGTGGCCGGCGGTCTGATCCACCTGTTGCTGGTTGTGGCGCTGGTTGTGCTGGTGATTAACCTGGTGAGCGGCCGGCGAGGTTCGGTCTGAGGATGTGCGGTTTGAAAAGCCTGGGAAAATGCGGCCGCTGCCTCATCTGGCTGGGAGACACTCTTCCCGATTGCTGCTCCACGTTACAGCTTTCTCAGAACCGGACGGTTCCCCTCTGAATACTTCTCCACTCTTTTGACGTGAAAGGCGCAGCCTTTGAGTCGGGCGCCCTTTGAGTCTTCACTTTTCCTCCATGGCCCTGTGCCGGCTTCACATTTAATACAAAGTGGACGGTTGCCCAAAGAAAGTGAGATCCATCGGACTTGGTTACGAGCGCGTCGACCGAGTTCAGAGCGCCGTCCGGCAGGTTTAAGTCATCCGCCAGCATGACGATGGGAATCGTTGGCCGGGTCCGCTTGATCTCGTTCGCGAGAAATGTGCCATTCAGGAATCCGAGGTGGTATTCGAGCACGATTGCGTCGACGGGTCGCGAAGCAAAAAGCCGCAGGCCTTCGTGGCCGGTGGTCGCAGTGACCAATTCGTATCCGTTCTCCTGCAACGAACTGAGCTGTGCCGGATCGCGGTGGATGCAGAGCAGAGTGTTGTTCGTTGGCATCCTCATAGTTATAGATGTCGAGAGTCCCAAAATGCTGCTCAAAATTGCTCAAGTTCGCATACGAACGTTCTGGCAGACAGTCGGCCTTCCGTCTGGCAGGCAGAGCAATAGTGAACAGATGCCGGAATCGCTCCAAGATTAGGATAGCGGCAGTGCATTTTAACGTCGCTTAACGTCGCTTAACGTCGCTTAACATCGGGAGGACACGCAATGCGAAAACAATATCTTCATTTGTCCGCCTACGATTGTGATGTGTGTGCAGGTCCGGTCATCACCGGCTCGGTTGCGGTCCGCGAGAACGAAATATCGAAAGAGACCGGAATCCGGGAAGTGGGGGCCATCTGCCTGTCGTGCGGCCATCGCCAGAGCAAAGGCACCGGAGCGCCCCGCATCCGTCATTTGTTGCCGATTGAATGGGAGCCGGCGAGCCCGATTGGGGAGGGTCATCTGACCGCGGCCTACACCGAGGCGCTCAATCGTGCAGAACTACATTGAGCAGAGAACTGTGAACCTGAAGACCGCCGTTGTAGTGAATGAATCCCATTTTCCTGAACCGGTTCATAAAGAAGCTGACGCGCGAACGAGTGGTGCCGATCATTTCCGCCAGCGCCTCCTGACTGATCTTCGGAATTACAGACTCCGGTTGCCCCTCTTTGCCAAAATGAGCCAGCAGCAGAAGGATCCGGGCCAGCCTCTTCTCGCTTGAATTAAAGAGCTGATCCACCAGATCCGCTTCGTAGCGGATATTGCGCGCCAGCAAATAGGCGACGAACATGTCGGAGACTTCATGAACGCGATGCAGAGCCGCCATCATCGCCTTCTTGTCGATTCGCAGGATAGCGGAATCCGTCAGTGCGGTTGCAGAGCCCATGCGGAGAGTCTGGCCGGCAAGCGCACCTTCGCCGAAAAAGTCTCCCTCGCCTAATATTCCGATGGTTGCTTCCTTGCCGGTCTTCGAGACCACGGCGAGTCTTACCTTGCCGGTCTGGATATAAAACACCGCATCGGCCGTATCTCCTTGCGTGAAGATATTTTGTTTCTTGGGGAAGGGCAGAGACTTCCTGCCCTCGCCGATGGTGGCGAGGAATGCGTCAGCGTTGAAACTGGGCTTCTTCTTGGCGATGGCAGATCCAGTCCCATGCTAGCTCGGCGTAAATCATACGGGGAAACTCTTAGCAGGTCTTAGCGCAACGCAGGCCGTACATCATGCTGAAAACACAAAACTTAATGCGCGTATCCTCGGCGGATTGATAGGCTACGTAGGATTCGTACAGATTTTTAGTTGCAGGATACGATTTCTTGCAGTAGGATTTCGCCGTTATGGATACGATTTCCGATGAAGGAGTCCGCCAATGGGCCGCAACGGAAAGGGCACACATTATTCGGCAGTGAACCGGGCTGAGGTGCCGCAAGGCCGCAAAGGAAAACACCGCAAAGCGGTCGCGGATATTCTCTCCGACCTTACAAAGCTGAACGGCCAGCAGGCTATCAAGGTCCCGCTGAGCGGACTGAACGGCGAGAAGATGCAGAATCTTCGCTCGGCGCTGAACCGGGTAACCCGCGAGAAAAATATCCCCGTGGTAACGTCGAGCGACGAGAAGTTCCTGTACGTTTGGCGAGTCGACCCTTCCAAGAGTCCGGGAGCGGAGGGGTAGCTGCGGGGCGTAAGCGCGCGGCGAACGTGGCCCTCAATGGTGCAGGAACTTAATCGTGCAGAAGCTTAATCGTGCAGAAGCTTAATCGTGGAGAACCACGTTGAGCAGAGAGCTGTGGACCTGCAGGGCTCCCTCGGTACCGCCGGCGTAGTGGATGAAGCCCAGCTTCCTGAACCGGTTCATGAAGAAGCTGACTCGCGAACGCGTGGTCCCAACCATTTCAGCTAGCGTCTCCTGACTGATCTTCGGCACTACGGTTTCTGGAATCCCTTCCTTGCCGAAATGAGCCAGCAATAGAAGGACGCGGGCCAGCCGCTTTTCGCTGGAATTAAACAGCTGGTCGACCAGGTCTTCCTCGTAGCGGATGTTGCGCGCCAACAGATAGGTCACGAACATTTCCGAGAACGCGGGTTCGCGGTGCAGGTGCATCCATCATCGTTTTCTTGTCCACCCGCAGGATCTCGCAATCGGTCATGGCCGCCGCGGAGCCCATACGCAAAAGCTGTCCTGCCAAGGAACCCTCACCAAAAAAATTCCTCTCGCTCACGATCGCGATGGTCGCTTCCTTGCCGGCCTGGGAAACGACGGTCAGCCTCACCTTGCCCTTCTGAACGTAGAAAACGGCGTCGGCCTCGTCTCCCTGCGCGAATATCGTTTCCTTTTTCGCAACGGACAGCATCTTCCTGCCGTCGCCAATGGTGGCGAGGAAAGTATCGGAGTTGAACGCGGAGTGCTTCTTTGCAGTAGGGGAACGCATCGTCACTGATTATAGTCCGGCGAAAGGTCCTCAATATTTATAAAACGTCGTAGCATGGACGTTTTCAGAAACTGAGCTATTGTGCACAGTATTTCGAGGCTGATTGAGCGTGCTTAAAAGATTGGCTAGCCGGAGACGGGTGTCTGCTGCCCATGCCGCACAGTTAATTAATCCGCTGCCAGTAGGCGCCGGTCTCGATGCGGCGCGGTGCGAGGTTGGCCAGTGCTGAGCTCGCACTTCTCTCCAGGTTTGGCGCCGCAGGTGGGGCATCGGACCTCCAGAGCCTGGTCTTTTTTGGCTTTCATAGCCGCATAATGAACCGTCGCCGGGAAATAGGCTGGTCAATTTTGCTCAGTTTGCCGATCTACTTCCGTTAAATACTGGCCAGAGACAATACTTCAATCCACAGCTCAATGCTCACTTGCGTCCCGCCTTGAAACAGGGTCTCTTGAAGCAATTGTTCTCATCAGAAATTAGGGAAAATGGCGATACCCATCACAGTGTTCCCAAATCGGGACTTGGAAGTCGTCAGTCGCCGTTCGCTCGCGCCCGAGGCGATTTCAGGGACCCGCGCGCGCTTGCAATCGAAGGCGTCGCTGCCCAGTCGAATCGCGGTGATCGGGAATTATCTTCCGCGGCAATGCGGAATCGCCACGTTCACTACCGACCTCTGCAGCGCGATCTCGGCGGAGTACGGAACCGCGCGGCTGCTGGCGCTCCCGATTGACGACACAGAGCAAGGATATGACTATCCTGCGCGGGTGCGATGGTCGCTCGCTCAGGACGATCTGAAGTCCTATGGCGACGCGGCAGAATTCCTGAACTTCAACAACATCGATATGGTGTGCCTGCAGCACGAGTATGGAATCTTCGGAGGCCCGGCAGGGAGCCACATCCTGCATCTGCTGCGCGGCCTGAAGATGCCGGTGGTGACCACTCTGCACACGGTTCTGCGTGAGCCAGATTCGGATCAACTGCGGGTGATGGAAGAGATTGCGGAAGTATCCGATCGGCTCATTGTCATGAGCCAGCTCTCCTCGCAGTTCCTGCAGGAAATCTTTAAGGTGCCGGGTAGCAAGATCGACATGGTTCCTCACGGCGTTCCGGACCTGCCATTTCTGGATCCGAATTTCTATAAAGACCGCTTCGGAGTGGAAGGGAAGGCGGTGCTGCTCACGTTCGGTCTGCTGTCGCCGAACAAGGGAATCGAAAATGTGATTCAAGCGTTGCCGCAGATTTTGGCCAGGCATAAGAACGTCGTCTACATGGTCGCCGGGGCGACTCATCCTCACATTCTGCGTCGCGAGGGAGACAACTATCGCGCCAGCTTGCAGGCTTTGGCGAAGGATGTGGGAGTGGAATCGCAAGTGATCTTCCACAACCGTTTCGTCAATCCGGAAGAGATGGTCGAGTTCATTGGCGCGGCGGATATTTACATCACTCCTTACCGCCATGAGCAGCAAGTGGTTTCCGGGACGCTGGCGTATGCGTTAGGAGCGGGCAAGGCGATTATTTCGACTCCCTATTGGCACGCGATCGAACTGTTGGACGATGGCCGGGGCGCGCTGGTGCCTTTCCAAAACCCGGATGCAATCGCGCAAAAGACAATCGAACTCCTGGATACGCCTGCGGTGCGCCATGCCATGCGTAAGCGCGCTTATCTGTTCGCCCGGGAAATGATCTGGAAGAGGGTCGCTCAGGGTTACATGGCAAGTTTTGCGCGGGTTCGCAGCGACCGCATGGAGGCTCCACGAGCACAGTTCATGGCTCGGGTCACTCCGAAAACACTGAATCAGCTGCCCGAATTGAACCTCAATCACGTGAATGCGCTCACTGATGATACGGGGATGCTGCAGCACGCCATCTTTACCATTCCCAATCGAGCGGAGGGCTATACCACCGACGACAACGCGCGCGCCCTGATCTTTACGGTACAGCTGGACCAAACGGGTTTGAACCAGCCAGAAGCGGATGGTTTCGGGAAAGCCGAGGAACTCAATCCCGATTGGGCTTTCCGGTATTTGGCATTCTTGGAGCATGCTTTCAATGCAAAGAAGAAAAGGTTCCGAAACTTTCTTGCCTACGACCACCACTGGATGGAAGACCAGGGCTCGGAAGATTCGCACGGGCGCGCTTTGTGGGCTCTTGGAAGTTTGCTCGCGCGATCGACGAATGCTGGGTTGAGAGGCGCGGCCGGGCGTTTGTTTGAGTTCTCGCTACCGGCGGCGGTCGAGTTCCGCAGTCCCCGGGCCTGCGCCTATACCGTGCTGGGAGTTCAGGAGTACCTCCATTCGTACCCTGGTGACCGGGATGCACAGCGAGTACGATTCGCATTGTCTCGAAGACTGCTGGACCTGTATGAATCGATCCAGGGTCCGGAGTGGAAGTGGTTCGAGAATGTCGCGGCCTACGGGAACGCCAGGCTGTCCCAGGCAATGCTGCTGGCGGGGTCGGCGTGCGGGGGTGAACGCATGGTTTCTGCCGGGCTCACCTCACTTGATTGGCTTATGGAAACCCAGCGCTGCCCGACCAACGGGCATTTTGTACCGATTGGTTCCCAAGGGTTCTATCGTCAGGGTGGTGAGCCGGCCCGCTTCGATCAGCAGCCGATTGAGGCTGCCGGCGCGGTGTCCGCTTGTCTGCAAGCCTACCGTGTCACGGGCGACGGTCGCTGGCGTAATGAGGCCTGGTCAGCTTTCAATTGGTTTCTCGGTGACAACGATCTGCAACTTCCTCTTTATGATTCCGTCACCGGCGGTTGCCGGGACGGCCTGCATCCCGATCGCGCCAATGAGAACCAGGGTGCGGAATCGACGCTCTCGTTCTTAATGGCACTGCTCGAAATGCGTGGCCTGCAAAAGTCTGAAGCAAAGGAAATCTCATCATGACTGTTCCCGCTCAGGAACCTTTGAGTCCTCTGAGTATTCGCTACGAACCGCTCCTTCTTCGCCATCCTGCAAACCCGATCCTCACCAGTAAGGATTGGCCTTACTCGATCAACAGTGTGTTCAACCCGGGTGCGACTCTGCTCGCGGATGGCTCAACGCTTCTGCTTTGCCGTGTGGAAGATCGGCGCGGCTTGTCGCATCTCTGTGCCGCGCGTTCTCGAAACGGAGTCGACGGATGGCAGATTGATGCCGAACCCACTTTGATGCCCAGCCCCAAGGATTTCCCGGAAGAGATCTGGGGCATTGAAGATCCTCGCATCACTTTCGTGCCTGAACTGCAGCAATATGTCGTCACCTACACTTCCTATTCGCGTGGCGGTCCCGGGGTGTCTCTGGCTCTGACCAAGGACTTTCGAACATTCGAGCGCTACGGCGTGATCATGTCGCCAGATGACAAAGATTCGGCGCTGCTGCCGCGCCGGATCGATGGATACTGGGCCTTGATTCATCGGCCCGCAACCCATCTCGGGGCGCATATGTGGATTTCCTATTCTCCGGACTTGCGCCATTGGGGTCGGCACCGGCTGATGCTGGAAGCGCGTCGGGGCGCCTGGTGGGATGCCAACAAAATCGGCATGTCGCCGCCTCCGATTGAAACGTCCCGGGGATGGCTCGTTCTCTACCACGGCGTACGGCAAACGCCTTCCGGCTGTCTGTACCGGTTGGGGTTGGCCCTGTTTGATCTGGAGAATCCCGCAAAGTGTCTGCTGCGCGGAGATTCCTGGATCTTTGGGCCGGAGGCGGAGTACGAGGTTCACGGCGACGTCGACGACGTGGTCTTTCCGTGCGGGTACACGATGGATGCCGACGGCGACACCCTCAACATCTACTATGGAGCGGCGGACTGTGCGATTGCCCTGGCGCGAGCCAGCGTGCGTTCTCTGCTGGCATGGCTCGATGACAACGGATGTTGCGAGCGCCGGCAGCGAGCGCAGGACCTGTAAGACAACCCTAATCTTTGCTTGTGAGCTATCTTGCTCAGACGCGCAAGCTAGCACCTGTCATTCTCTAATCTCCTGAGTGTGCAGACAGAGCCGCGGACGCTGATTCGTAGCTCTTAATTCCAGGTCGCTGCGGGCACGATCATCTACCAAGTCTCTCCGAGCGACCACATCCAGCCAATCGGCGTTCTTCATCCGCGTGTCCGCCCCGAACCTGCGGCGGACACGATTCGACCCTAAGAGCTTTTCGGATCTCGAAACTAGGGCAACACCTCTGGCGGATGAGAGGGTTAGCCCGCAAAAGAAGAAAGGTCAAGATCATGCCTTTAATTCAACTCCTGGAAGTTCTGGTTGTGGTGGGTGTTCTGCTGTGGCTGGTGAATCGCTTCATTCCCATGCAGTCCTCCATCAAGTCGATTTTGAATGGCGTGGTGGTCATTGCGGTGGTTCTTTGGCTGCTGAATGTTTTTGGTCTTTTTCATTCCCTTTCTGGGATTCGTCTCGGAAAAGGATGAGGTCGGCGACGCGATTCACATAAATACGTCACGAACTCCCAACTTTGCATGAAGCTAGAAGCCAGGCAGATACCTGCCCCCAAGGAGATAGTGTGAAAACAAAACTGTTGTTCGCCGCCGCAGTAGCGCTAAGTCTGCCAGCAATAGCTCAGACCAATTCTCAATCCTCGATGGAAGTCGAGCATATGAGTGCGACTCCCACATTTCGCGTGACGGTCATCAGCCGAAGCGTGCAGGCCGTCAACTACGAGCACCGCAGCGGAAGCTCGAAACTGGATTTCGCAGGCACCAGCTTGATGCCTTCAGCAAGCGGCGAAGCGCACGTGAACAGCAAGCGGGGATCGATCTCGATCGATGCGTATTTCGGCAACCTGCAAAGGCCTATGAGTTTTGGCAACGAGTATCTGACCTACGTCCTGTGGGCCATTTCGCCCGAAGGCCGGGCCGTGAACCTCGGCGAAGTACTGGTCGGCGACGACAATCGCAGCAAACTGCACGTGACCACCGACCTTCAGGCATTCGCGCTGATTGTTACCGCGGAACCTTACTATGCGGTGCGGCAGCCGAGCAATGCAGTCGTGCTCGAGAATGTGGTTCGCGACGACACCAAAGGAACCAGCGAAGCGGTGAATGCGAAATATGAACTGATGGAACGCGGCGGCTACATTCCGACCGGCTACAAGTTTGATCCGGTGGTTTTGAATGCCAGACTGCCGCTCGAGTTCTTCGAAGCGCGGAATGCCCTGCGCATCGCTCAATCCGAGGGCGCGGAACAGTACGCGCCCGACAGCTATCAGCACGCCGTTCAGTTAATGAATAACGCGGACGGTTATGCCATCAACAAACACATGGATCGCAAGCCGCTGATCGCGGTCTCCCGCGAAGCGGTGCAAACTGCGGAAGATGCGCGCGAAATCGCCGTTAAGAAGATTGGCGAAATGCGTCTGGCCGACGAACGCCAGGATTCCGCGGATGCACAAGCTCAATCACGCCAGCAGGCGGATGAGGCTCGCCGGCAAAAAGAGCAAGCTCAGTCCGACACGGCGCAAGCTCAATCCGACACCGCCCGAGCCCAGGCAGCAAGGGCCCAGGCAGACTCGGATGCGGCAAGAGCACGATCCGACGCTGCCGATTCACAAGCAGCGACGGCACAGGCTCAGTCCGATATGGCCAACAGTCAGGCTGCATCCGCTAGCGCGGTTTCCGCAGCGCAGGCGGACGCCGAACAGTCCCGCCTCGCGGCACAGCAGGCTCAGTTGAGCGCGCAACAAGCAGATACAGACAAAGCGGCCATGCGGGTGAAATTGTCCGAGCAGCTGAATACGATTCTCCAGACTCGTGACAGCGCGCGCGGGCTCATCGTCAGCATGTCCGATGTGCTGTTCGACACCGGAAAATACTCGTTGAAGCCGGGTGCGCGGGAGAAGCTGGCGAAGGTTGCCGGTATTCTGCTCGCCTATCCGGGACTCAACATTGAGGTTGGCGGATATACCGATAACGTCGGCGGCGACGCCATGAATCAAACCTTATCCGAGAATCGCGCTGGCTCAGTGCGTGATTACCTGGTGCAGGAAGGCGTAGCGACAAGTTCAGTCAGCGCCAGGGGCTTCGGCAATACCTTGCCGGTAGCCTCGAACGACAACTCCGCCGGCCGGCAACAGAACCGGAGAGTGGAACTTCTCGTGTCCGGCGATGCCATCGGCACTCCGGTCAACGCGACTACAGGAAGCTTGCAATAGAGCAACGCAGTTAAAACGATTGAATCGACAATGGAGGCAGCACCCATGAAACTAGTAGGTATTATCGGCACAGCAGTTCTATCTTTGACCCTAGCGGCTCCCGTGTACGCACAGCAGGAGCAGCACGACCAGCAGGAAAATAAAGACAAACCTGCCGAGAAGAAAGCTCAACCAGAAAAGCCGGCGAAACAAGAAGAGAAGACGGCAAAGCCGGAGGCGAAGACCGCTAAGCAAGAGAACAACGCCAAGCCGGAGGAAAAGAACGCAAAGCAAGACCAGCAACGCGCACCCGAAGCTAAGCCTGCAAAGCAGGACCAACGCGCCGGGCGTAGCCAGATTCCTGACGACCGTTACAAAGCCAACTTTGGACAGGGACACACGTTTCGTGTGAACCAAGGCGATTACAATAGTCGCCGCTTCCAATACGGCGGCTATTCGTTCGGATTTGTTGGCGAGTGGCCAAGCAACTGGCTCTACACGCAAAACGTTTATGTCATCGACATTGACGGCGTGTATTACCTGTGCAACCCGATGTATCCGGGTGTGAACATTGAACTCAATGTTACACTGTAGCCCTGTATGTAATCGGCTTGAGCGTAATCGAGTGTAACCATCGCCGGCGCGAGTCCACTGTTTCATGGGCTCGCGCCATGTTGTCTCCGCCACATTTCTGAAAAGTGAGTCGGATTGCTCAGACTGGGCTGCGCATCCGTGGAATTGTAGTATCTGACCCATCGCCCTCACTCCACGCAGCCCGCAGCAGCAAGGTTCAACCGGGCAATCGAAGGATGATCTGGCAAGGTGATTCAAAATGCGTATCTCCCGTTTTCTGTTGCTGGCATTTGTGATAGTGGCCATACCGGCCGCTTTGTTCGCGCAGTTCGGCGTGTCGATCACGATCGCTCCTCCTGCGCTTCCTGTTTACGAGCAACCCATAGCGCCCGCCGACGGCTATTTGTGGACGCCCGGCTACTGGGCGAATGGCGACGAAGGCTACTTCTGGGTGCCGGGCACATGGGTGATGGCTCCCGAACCCGGCCTGCTCTGGACTCCCGGGTATTGGGGTTGGGGCGACAACGCCTTCGCCTGGAATGAAGGCTACTGGGGCACGCAGATCGGCTTCTACGGCGGCGTCAACTACGGCTTCGGCTACGGTGGCGTTGGCTATCAAGGCGGATATTGGAATAATGGAGCTTTCTTCTACAACCGTTCGGTGAATAACGTGAACATCACGAACATCCACAATGTGTACATCAAGACCGTTATCAACAACACCGAGTACAACCACGTGAGCTATAACGGCGGCAATGGCGGGGTCCGCGCCCGTCCGAACGCTGCCGAGGAGTCGGCGGCACATGAGCGTCACACGCCGGCAACCGCGATGCAAACCCAGCATGTGCACGCTGCCAGCACCAACCACGCACTTTTGGCGTCCGTGAACCACGGGCGACCTGCGATCGCCGCAACCGCGAAGCCTGGGGAGTTGAGCGGTCGTGGGGTGGTAGGCGCCAAGGCAGCCGGCGGAGCTTACAAGGCCCCCGAGAACAAGGCTGCTGAGAACAAAGCAGCAGCAACGCGCACAAACGAGAACAAGGCTGCTGAGAACAAGGCGGCGGCAACGCGCACGAACGAGAACAAGGCTGCTGAGAACAGGGCGGCGGCAACGCGCACGAACGAGAGCAAGGCTGCTGAGAACAAGGCAGCAGCAACGCGCACAAACGAGAACAAGGCGGCTGCAACCCGCACGAACGAGAACAAAGCTGCGGAGAACAAAGCCGCCGCTCCGCGCACGACTGAGAAGGCGGCAAAACCCGAGGCGGCTCGCGCGCCCACGGAGTCGAGCAAGCCGACTGCAGTTCGTGCAAAACCTGCTTCCCGTCCAGCAACCGTAGCTCACGCACAGCCTGAGCCTCGTCCTGCGAAAGAGGCTCCTAAAACGGAAGAAAAACCCCGCCAGTAGCGCATTGACCGCGGGGGATCGGTCAGGCTGCTCGTATTAAGACAGTCGAATCACTATCGCATTGGTGCGGGTCCAACCCTGGACCTCCACCAACGCGTGCGCTCAGGCTTCCGAATAGGGCCGGGCCTCGGCCTTTCATCGGGACCAGGGGACGGTATCCTGTGAGGGACTACCAGCATCAAACGGTCTCATAGCCTCGGAACCAAAGCCCTTGAAAGCCGCGATACTCAGAACCGCAAAGCAGCCGCTTCAAATCGAAGAGACTCCCAAGCCTCAGCTCGCAGCGGGCCAGCTGCTGCTTCGGGTTCGCGCCTGTGGCGTCTGCCGGACGGATCTCCACATCGTCGAAGGAGAATTGCCTCAACGAAAGGATGCACTCATTCCCGGCCACCAAATCGTTGGCGATGTTGTGGGTGGTGCAACCGCCGAGTTGCCGCTCGGTACCCGCGTCGGCGTTTCCTGGATGGGCGGAGTTGATGGGGATTGCCCGTACTGTCGCCGCGGGCTGGAAAATCTTTGCGACTCACCCGTCTTCACCGGATACACGATCAACGGAGGTTATGCAGAGTATGCCGCTGCGCGTAGCGATTTTGCCTATGCTCTCCCTTCGGAACTAGATGACCTCCACGCCGCGCCGCTGCTGTGCGCCGGCATTATCGGCTTCCGCAGCCTGCGAGTAGCAGGCGTGGAACCCGGCGACCGGGTTGGACTCTTTGGTTTTGGCGCGTCCGCGCATCTCGCGATCGCGGTTCTGCGCTCCTGGGACTGCAAGGTGTATGTTTCGACGCGTGGCGACTCGCATCGCAAGTTGGCTGCCGCTTTGGGGGCTGAATGGGTGGGTGGCGAAACCGACAAGCCGCCTGTCGAACTCGACCGCGCGGTGACGTTTGCACCCAGCGGAGATGTCGTGATCGCCGCGCTTGCCAGCCTGCGAAAAGGTGGCATCGTCGCCATCAACGCCATCCATCTCGACCGAGTTCCGGAGTTCGATTACGACCGCCTGCTGTGGGGTGAGCGTCAAATACGCAGCGTCGCCAACATGACGCGCTCTGATGCTCGCGATTTTCTCAAAATTGCGACTGATATTCGGCTGCAGCCAAAGGTGACTGTCTTCGCTCTCGACCAGGCCAACCAAGCGCTCGCCGCCGTCAAGCATGATGCCATCGACGGGGCGGCGGTCATCGTACCCTGACCGGCCCTGCGAGCATTTCTTTATCCGATGAGCAGTTTTGACCATTAAGAAATCGGCGGAAAGCCTACAACTAAAGCTGTATCGCAGAGGCACAGGGAGCAAAACATGCTTGGAACTATATTGATCGTGATTCTGGTTTTGGCGCTGGTCGGGGCGCTGCCGCGGTGGTCACATAGTCGGGAGTGGGGTTACGCGCCGACCGGTGGCTTGGGGCTGGTACTTTTCATCGTGGTCATTCTCTTAGTTCTCGGCCGGATTTGAAGCATGAACCGGCCGCGTATCGCGCCAAACGACATTAGTGAGGTCTGGCGCCGGATCTGTCCCCGTGCCACGGGTTTTCTTCTGGTCGTGCTCCTGTGCAGCGGCGTTTCCCGCGCGTATTCAGTTCTGACACACGAGGAAATCGTAGACCTGCTCTGGACTGATGAGATTCGGCCCTTGCTGCTCCAACGATTCCCGGGACTCACCGACGATCAACTCAAAGAGGCCCACGCCTATGCCTATGGCGGCGCCGTGATCCAGGATCTTGGCTATTATCCCTTCGGCAGCAAAGAATTCAGCAACCTGGTGCACTACGTTCGTAGCGGAGACTTCGTTCATGAGCTGCTGCTTGAAAGCCAGGACTTCGACGAGTATGCCTTCGCGCTCGGCGCGCTCTCGCATTACGCTGCGGATATCGCCGGCCATCCGGCGGTCAACCAGTCCGTCGCTATCGAGTATCCCAAGCTGCGGGCGAAGTTTGGCAAGTCCGTTCGGTATGCTGAGGACAAAAAGGCGCATCTGGAAATAGAGTTCGGGTTCGACACGGTGCAGGTCGCGAAGAATCGTTATGCATCGCAGCAATATCACGATTTCATCGGATTCCAAGTGTCCAAGCCACTGCTCGAGCGGGTCTTTCCTGTGGTGTACGGAATGGAGTTGAAGGACGTGCTTACCCACGAGGATCTGGCAGTAGGATCGTATCGCTTCGCGGTCAGCCGGCTCATTCCGCATATGACGGAGGTCGCGCTGCAGACCCATAAGAGGGATCTCATGCGCGAAACGCCGGACTTCGCAAAACAGAAGTTCCTGTACCGCCTTTCGCGCTCTGGTTACGAGAAGGAGTGGGGAAAGGACTACGTAAAGCCGGGAGTGGGCACGCGGATTCTGTCGACCCTCTTGCGCTATATGCCGAGAATCGGTCCGTTCAAAGGACTGGCGTTCAAGAACCCGACTCCGCAAACCGAAGACATGTATTTCAAGAGCATCAACACCACCGTCGATCGATACCGGCTTCTTCTCGAAGCAGTGCGCACCGACTCGCTGGAATTGCCCAATTTTGATCTGGATACCGGCAACGCAACTAAGGCCGCTGAGTACACGATGACCGACGACACCTATGCAAGTTTGCTGGCTCAACTGTCGGCGCGGAAGTTCGACCGGACGTCGCCCGAGCTCCGAGGTAACATCCTGAACTTTTATTCCGACCTCTCGGCTCCGATCGACACGAAGAAGGATCCGGCTCATTGGCAAAGTGTGTTGACTTCGCTGGATCAATTGCGATTGGTCAATCCAGCCCCGGTTGTCGCCGCGAGTCCTGCGCGCTGATTCACAAGCCCCTCAAGATAATCAATACCTTATAGTAAATAGATGCAATCAAGTAATCCCCAGTGGTTAACCATCCTCAACCGCGAGGTCATCGCCTGCACTCGCTGTCCGCGCCTGGTCACTTATCGCGAGCAGGTGGCCCGCGAGAAGCGCCGCGCTTATCGCGATCATGAGTACTGGGGCAAGCCTGTGCCAGGGTTCGGCGATCCCGAGGCGCGGGTGCTGATCATGGGCCTCGCTCCGGGCGCCCATGGCTCCAACCGCACTGGACGCCCCTTTACCGGCGACGCTTCCGGCAAGTTCATGTTCCCAGTGCTCTATGAAACTGGGTTTGCCAGCCAGGCTAACGCCACCGACCGCGACGACGGGCTCAGGTTGAAAGATCTCTACATCACTGCCGCCGTCCGCTGCGCGCCGCCCGCCAACAAGCCCACGCCGCAGGAACTGGCTAACTGCGCCCCGTTTCTCGATCGCGAGGTTGAAGGATTAGGAAAAATCAAGGTCGTGGTCGCACTGGGCAAGATTGGCTTCGACGCTTATCTCAACTACTTGAAACGTCGAGGTCTGATTCTCAGCAAGCAGGGCTACCTCTTCAAACACACCGCCAGTTACCGGTTACCAGGCGGTAAGGTGTTACTGGCCTCTTACCATCCATCGAACCAGAATACGCAGACCGGCAAGCTGACACGGAAAATGTTTGTGAAGATATTTAAGGAGGCGGCAAGACTTGCCGATGAGTAAGTTGAGGCGTCGCCGGGCGGATCGTTGCACCTTCCCCATCGAATGGGGTCACAATGGAGAAGCGGGGGTCACGATCCGGGGCGGCGCCGCTAGCCTGGCTTGCGCGGGCGAATCGCCCCCACACGAGCAAGACTTAGAAACCAACCATGACTGGTTCGGGTTCCAGGTGGACGCCCCAGATTTCTTCCACGCGGTGCTGGATCTGGTCTTTGAGGCCCAGGACATCGGCGGCTGTGGCTCCGCCGCGATTGACGATCGCGAGGGCGTGTTTGCTAGAGATGCCGACGCGTCCGAAGCCGAATCCTTTGGCGAAGCCCGAGCGCTCGACCAGCCAGGCGGCGGAAACCTTCTTGCGGGTTTCGAGGGCGGGATAGTTGGGTACGGAAAATCCTCGCGCGGCGGCCCGCTGCTTCAGATCTTCATGCTGTTCTTGAGAAAGCACGGGGTTCTTGAAAAAGGATCCTGCGCTTCGGCAATCCGCGTCCCCTGGGATGATTAGCATGCCTTTGAGGGCGCGAATGTGGCGGACGGCTTCGCGGGTTTCGGCGAGATCTGGCAGGGTTTCGCGCCCCTCGAAGTGGTGCTTGAGGTCGGCATAGGTAATGCGAGGGCTGCCTCCGGGCGTCAGCGCATAGGTGACTCGAAGAACGATGAACCGACCGCGCTCCGTCGTGTTGAAGATGCTGGCTCGGTAGCTGAACCCGCAGGCCTCGGGGCAGAGTTCGCGCACATGACCGTCTCTTAAATCGAGGACCTGCACCGAGGCGATGGTCTCGGACACTTCCTGCCCATAGGCTCCGACGTTCTGCACCGGAGTGCCGCCGACGCTGCCGGGAATTCCGCTGAGGCATTCGACGCCGGCGCAGCGGGCGATGACGGCGTGGGAGACGAACTTGTCCCAGGCTTCGCCTGCCCCAACGTCGAAGAGAGTTTTGCCCTTTTCATCGCGGCCGCTGCGCTGGTCGATACCCTGAAACGCGACTTTTAACACCAGACCGGGCCAACCGGCATCGGCGACGAGCAGGTTGCTGCCGCCGCCTAGAACGAACAGAGGAAGATCGCGCGAGCGCGCGAAGGTGACTGCCTCCTGCACCTCACCGACATTCGTTGCTTCGACGAAATACTTCGCCGGGCCTCCGATCTTGAAGGTGGTCAGCTGGGCGAGCGGGATGTTCTCGAGCAAAAGCACGAATAGATTTCAATATACACAGGAGCGAAAGCGGTCGCACTGGCATTGGGCGGGTTCGCTAGACATTTTTCCGTAGATATTTTTTCGGTAGACAAGGGAAAGCCCTGCAAGATAAAAGAGAGGTGCCCGCGAACGCCTTGCTTGACTGGGTGCAAGGCCGGGCGGTTCAACATTCTTAAATGCTTACAGAAGAGCGGCAAAGAGCGATCCTTGAGATAATGCGCCGGGAAGGCCGGGTCCTGGTCGTGGATCTGGCCAAGCAGTTTCACACTTCGCAGGTCACGATCCGCAAGGACCTGGAAATCCTCCACGTCAAGGGGCGCGTGCACCGCACCCATGGCGGGGCGCTGCCGGCGCGCGAAGGCGCGCTCGAAGACCCTACCTTGCGGGAAAAAGAGAAGCTGCACCGCAAGGAGAAACTGCAGATTGCCGCGGCGGCGGTGCGCATGGTGGCAGAAGGGCAGGTGGTGATTCTTGATTCCGGCACCACGACTACTGCGATTGCCCGCGCGCTGCGGAATTTTCAGAACCTGACCATCATCACGAATGCGGTCAACATCGCCGCCGAACTTTCCGGATCCGCGGTGGAAGTGATTCTGACCGGGGGCAATCTGAGGAAGAATTCTTTTTCTCTGGTTGGGCCTATTGCCGAGGAGACGCTGCACAAATTGAATGCGGACATCCTCTTTCTTGGGGTCGACGGATTCGACGTACAGTATGGACTCAGCACGCCCAATCTGCTGGAAGCGAAGGTCAACCGGGCCATGATTGAGATCTCCAAAGTGGCGGTGGCTACTTGTGATTCCAGCAAGTTTGGCAAACGGAGTCTTTCGCTGATTGCGCCGCCTTCCGCTCTGCAACATGTCATCACGGACCAGGGTGCTCCGAAGGCAGACCTGGCCGCGCTGAAGAAGGCCGGGGTGGAAGTAACGATTGTCTGACGCCTTGCTCCGCGCTTGCGCTGTCCCTTAGACAACGGAAACCTATGCACACTTCCCGCTTCGACCGAGCCGCCAGCCTGAAAGTTGCGCTGCTCGGGTGTTTGCTCGTGCACGGCGGACTTGCCTTCGGGCAAAGTTCCGGGCAAAGTTCCGTGCAGAGTCCGGTGCTTTATGGAACGTATTCGGGCCGGGCGAAGGCGGAAGTCCGGGGCCCGCTTCTGTCGCTTGTCGAACCAGATGATGGAAGCTCAATGGTCAGTTCGCGAGGGGAAACTTACCGGGTTGAAGTTCATGGTCCGCGGGACGGGAGCGAAGAGAGCCCTGCCGCGCGATCCGTTCCTGCTGATTTTCAAGGATGGGAACTCAGTACGCGCCTCCGAGATGACGTTGACGGAGGCTCCACGAGTCCTGGCGCTGCATCGGGATCCCGGAGCCTCGCGAGTTGCTGAACATTTCTCCGGCCAGGCTATTCTGGCGAGGCTGCAAGACAAGGCAAGAACGATTTCTGTAGCCTGGCGCGCCGTCCTGCGTGACGGCTCCAACTATGTTCGCCAAGAGATTACAGTTTCCGCGCTGAACGACGATCTGCCAATCGCCGAGGTCCGTTTGTTCGATGGCAGCCTGCCGGGCGCGAGCGTGGTCGGGAGCGTCAAGGGGTCGCCGGTGACGGCGGGAGATTTGTTTCTCGGCTTTGAAGACCCGTTGGCCCAATGCCAGGCTGGAGAGACCGTGATCTGCGGCATGAAGAGGGAACTGCCGCTGAGGAAGGGACAGACGGTCGACTATTCGCTAGTGATCGGGGTATCGCCCCCGGGACAGATGCGGCGCGGGTTTCTGAACTATATAGAGCGGGAGCGGGCACATCCTTACAGGACATTTCTGCATTACAACACCTGGTATGACATTGGCTTTGGCAAGCCGTACGATGCGGCGGCGGTGCTGGATGTCATCGGCGCGTTTGGAAGGGAGCTGGTCCGCAAGCGCGGGGTGAAGCTGGATTCTTTTTTGTTGGACGATGGGTGGGATAATCCGCAATCGACTTGGCAGGTGAACTCTGGCTTTCCGGGTGGGATTGCCGCGGTCAACCGTGCCGCACACGAGTACGGCGGTGCGATCGGAGTATGGCTCTCTCCGTGGGGTGGATATGAGGAAGCCAAGCAGCAGCGGCTCGACTTTGGCCGGAAGAACGGATTTGAAACGAATGAAGGAGGGTTTGCGCTGTCGGGGCCGAAGTACTACGCGAGGTTCCGGGAAGTGTCGCTTGATTTCATCCTGAAGGATGGAGTTAACCAGTTCAAGATTGACGGCACGGGGAATGTCGATAGCGTGTTTCCCGGCAGCAGTTTCGATAGCGACTTTGCGGCGGCCATCAGCTTGATTAGGGACTGGCGGGCAAAGAAGCCGAACCTTTATGTGAATCTGACGACGGGAACCTATCCTTCGCCGTTCTGGTTACGGTATGCAGATTCGATTTGGCGCGGGGGAGAGGACCACAGCTTTGCGGGAGTAGGGAGTTGGCGGGAGAAATGGATCACCTACCGCGATGTGCAGACTTATCAGAACATTGTGCAGGCTGGCCCGCTGTTTCCGCTGAATTCCCTGATGTTGCATGGGCTGATTTATGCGCGGCAGGCCGAACACCTGGACAGCGATCCGGGAAATGACTTCACGAATGAAGTCCACGACTACTTTGGAACGGGAACGCAGCTGCAGGAGATGTACATTTCCCATGCGCTGCTTGCAAAGAACGATTGGGATGTGCTGGCGGAAGCTGCGAACTGGTCGCGGCGCAATGCGGGAGTCCTTAGAGATACTCATTGGATCGGCGGCGACCCGGGCAAGCTGGAAGTCTACGGATGGGCGGCTTGGTCAAGGGAAAAGGCCATTCTTACGCTGCGCAATCCGAGCGATCAGCGCCAAACCATAGCGATCGACGTGGGGCGGGCGTTTGAGCTGCCGCCGGGAGTGCCGCGCCGCTTTGTCGCGAGCAGCCCGTGGAAACAGGATCGGGGAGCTCCACCCGTGTCATTATCTGCGGGCAAGGAGCACGTCTTCATGCTGGAGCCTTTCGAAGTTCTCACCCTCGAGACCCGCGTTTTTACCTCTGGTGGAAAATCGCGCGAAAGCCGCGGCCAGTAAGTGACCTCAACGTTTGCAGAGCCGCCCGGCCTGGGTTCGGAGGGGGAGGAACTTTGGCGGCAGCCAGGCCTCGGGCAAGATGCGTCTTGGCGGAAGGATGTCCCGTGCTCATGGTGCAGCGCTCTTTCGGTTTAGCCCGGCACATGGGGCAGCGGACCGATAATATGTGTCGCAGCGTGAGCTTCCCGGGCTCCATACCAGTATTATTCAACAATGCCAACATGAAAGATGGTCAATCTTGCTCTTTAGCGATTTCAACCGGGCCAAAACGGGAATTTGCTGGTGAGCGGGTAGACGCCTGGGAGCGGGATTGCTGGCAATCGGGGCGATCATGGTGATACTCGTACGCGAACCCAGGATTCCTCCGGTTGAATCGTCGGCAGGTGGCAGCGGCGGCCCTGCGGGGGGGCGGAAATGACTTCCCGTCTTTTGAGTTCCGAAGCCGCAGGTGATCTGGTGGCAGCGCGGTTCCGAGAAATGTTCGGTTCAAACCCGCGGATTTTCCGTGCGCCTGGTCGCGTCAACGTGATCGGTGAGCACACCGACTACAACGACGGCTTCGTCATGCCCGCAGCCCTGGAGTCTTATACCTGGGTTGCTGCGGGCGAGCGTGAAGACCGCGTAATCGAAGCCTACTCCGATCACTTCGACGAAAAGATCAGTCTATCTCTAGAGGGGCTAGACGGGCCGCCTCGAAAGCACTGGAGCGATTTCATCCGCGGTGTGGCGGGTGTCTTGCAGAATGCTGGATATAAGCTGGCCGGGGCCAATCTCGTTATTCACGGTGAAGTTCCGCTTGGGCGCCGGGCTCAGTTCCTCGGCATCTCTGGAGGTCGCGGTCGCGCTTGCCCTGAGTTCACTCTCCGGAATTGATGTTCCTCGTCTGGAATTGGCGAAGCTTTGCCAGAAGGCGGAACACGAATTCGTCGGCACACGCTGCGGGATCATGGACCAGTTCGTCGCCGTTCACGGCACCGCTGGGCATGCGCTGATGCTCGATTGCCGCTCCTTTGAATATAAGCTGCTGCCGCTGCCGCATGATCTCCGGCTGGTGGTATGCAACAGCATGGTAAGACACGAACTGGCTTCGGGAGAATACAACCGCCGCAGAGCGGACTGCGAGGAGGGGGTGAAACTCTTGCAACCCCACCTGCCGGGAATCCGCGCGCTGCGCGACGTTTCGGTCGCCGATTTGGAAGCCTGGGAACATGTGTTGCCGGTCATGGTTTATCGTCGTTGCCGGCACGTGGTTACGGAAAATCAAAGAGTCCTCGCGGCTGCGAAGGCTCTTCAGTCCGGCGATCCTGGCCGGTTTGGCCATTTGATGTACCAGTCCCACGCTAGCCTGCGCGACGACTATCAGGTGAGTTGCAGAGAACTGGATCTGCTGATCGAATTAGCTTCGTCAAGTCCCGGCGTTTACGGAGCACGCATGACTGGTGGCGGCTTCGGCGGATGCACAGTCAATTTATTGCGGGCAGATGCCTGCGATTCGTTCACGGAACATATGTCGCGAGCGTACCGGGAGGCGACGCATATCGTTCCAGAAATTTACGTTTGTGAGGCTGGTCAAGGTGCACAGGCCTGGCCTGACGCACGCGCTTAAGAAGGCAAGGGATAAATGGAGCTGCGGAATCTCTATCAAGAACCTCATCGCCGTTTCAATCCGCTTACGCGCGATTGGGTTCTGGTGTCGCCGCAGCGCGCGCAGCGGCCCTGGCAGGGCCAAGTGGAGACGGCTGCATCTGCAACGCTGAGGTACGATCCGACCTGTTATCTCTGCCCCGGTAACGAGCGGGCAGGCGGAGCGCGCAATCCTAAGTACGAAAACATATTTATCTTCACCAACGACTTCGCGGCGTTGAAGCCTGAGGTTCAACCCGCGAGACATGATGACTCCGGGCGCGGCTTGCAGCTTTCGGAGTCGGAAGCCGGCATATGCAAGGTAGTTTGCTTTTCGCCTCGCCACGATCTCACGCTGGCGCGTATGACGGTTCCTGAAATCACAAATGTGGTGGACATATGGGCAAAAGAATACTCCGAGATTGGCTCCTTGCCTTACATCAGCTACGTGCAGATTTTCGAAAACCGGGGCGAGATCATGGGATGCAGCAATCCGCATCCGCATGGTCAGATCTGGGCCAACCAGACCATCCCTAACGAACCTCGCAAAGAGCAGGAATCGCAGAAGGCTTATTTCGACAAGAACCACGCTTGCTTGCTGTGTGACTACCTGGAACTGGAGACGCAAAAGGGAATATGCATGGTCGTTGAGAACGCCCATTTCGCGGCCGTCGTGCCGTTCTGGGCAGTGTGGCCCTTCGAAGTGCTGCTGCTCTCCAGACGACACGCTCGCGACCTGGGATCTCTTGATCCTGCCATGCGCGCCGGTCTTGCTGACATCCTTAAGCAGCTCACCACACGATACGACAATCTCTTCGAGACATCGTTTCCTTATTCGATGGGTTTTCATCAGGCTCCGACCGATGGCGAAGCGCACCCAGAGTGGCATCTGCACGCGCACTTCTATCCGCCGCTATTGCGTTCAGCCACGGTTCGTAAGTTCATGGTTGGATATGAAATGCTGGCGAGCCCGCAGCGAGACATCACGCCCGAAGCGGCGGCGACCACTCTCAGAAACCTAAACGCTACACATTATGCCGAGAGACTACGCTAGCGGACCTTATGAACGTTGCGGCCTATGACGTGGTCATCGTGGGTGCCGGCATTGTTGGCGCGGCCTGCGCGGATGAGTTCGCGCGCCGCAAGCTGCGCGTCGCGGTTGTGGACCGGGAGTTCGTGGGGAGTGGCGCCACCGCTGCCGGCATGGGGCACATCGTGGTGATGGACGACTCCGAGGCGCAGTTTGCGCTGACGCGCTACTCGCAGCGGTTGTGGCAAGAGTTAAGACCGGACTTGCCGGATGACGTGGAATACGAGGAGTGTGGCACCATCTGGGTTGCGGCGGACGAAGAAGAATCGATCGAGGTGCGGCGCAAGAGCGATTACTACGGCAGCCTGGGAGTGCCGACGGAAGTGCTCGACTCGCACCGGTTGAAATGTCTGGAGCCGAACCTGCGCGAAGGGATGGTCGGCGGCTTGCTCGTTCCGGAGGACGGCGTCTTGTATCCACCCTGTGCAGCCGGGTTCCTGATGAAACGCGCGCAGGAACGTGGAGCGGACCTCCACCTCGGTACGTCGGTTGCGCAGATCGGAAAAGGGCGGATTCGGCTGAACGATGGCCGCGAATTTAGTGCGGGAATCATTGTGAACGCAGGCGGAGCTTCGGCAGCGGAACTCACGCCGGGTGTTGCGATCATGAAGCGGAAAGGTCATCTGGTGATTACTGACCGGTATCCCGGTTTTCTGCGCCACCAACTGGTGGAACTCGGCTACCTGAAGAGTGCTCACTCGATCCACAGCGATTCCGTTGCTTTTAATGTGCAACCTCGACGTACCGGGCAAATTCTTATCGGCTCATCCCGACAGTTCGGAGCAGAGAATAAGGATGTGGACAGCAATATCCTCAGCCGCATGCTGCGGCGTGCTCAGCAATTCATGCCGGGCTTGGGGACGATGTCGGCGGTTCGTACATGGACGGGCTTCCGCGCCGCCACTCCCGGCAAACTGCCACTGATTGGTCCGTGGCCAGGAGATGAGTCGCTGTTCCTGGCCACCGGACATGAGGGGCTAGGAATTACGACCTCCCTGGGAACGGCTCGCATGCTAGTGGATCAGATCACAGGTGCGAAAACCGCAATCCCCATCGAACCGTATCTACCATCACGAGCGGTGAAGGAAGAGGCGCATGTCTGACCAAATCACTGTGAAGGTGAATGGATTGCCGATTATCGTGCCCCCGGGCACAACCGTCGCAGTAGCCATGACGATTGCCGGGCAAACCTGCCGAACTTCGGTGAACCGTGAACCGCGTGGGCCTTTGTGCGGAATGGGAATTTGCTTTGAGTGTCGCGTAGCCATCAATGGGCAGCCACACTGCCGGAGCTGCCAGATTCTGTGTGAACCAGGGATGGAAGTGAGGACGGATGAGTGATGAATAGGGAATTACGACAACGGTTCGATGTTCTGGTGGTCGGCGGCGGTCCCGCGGGCGTGGCTGCCGCGGCTCGCGCCGCGGAGTCTGGAGTCCAGGTGGGAATTGTTGACGACAACGCGAGTCTCGGCGGGCAAATCTGGCGGGGAGAGTCTCCAGAGCGAACGAAGGACCGGCGAACGAAGGACCGAGGAACGAATGACGCCGCAGAATGGTCCGAGCGCGCACAAGCTGCACGGGTTACCGCGCTCTGCGGAATGAGGATATTTGACCAGCCGGAGCCGGGCGTTCTGCTGGCTGAAGGGATGAACGACCTTGTCGAATTGAGTTACAAACATCTGGTTCTGGCAACCGGAGCTCGCGAAAGATTCCTGCCTTTTCCGGGCTGGACCTTGCCGAATGTGATGGGCGCCGGCGGCCTGCAGGCGATGGTCAAATGCGGGCTGCCGGTGTGCGGCAAGCGGGTCGTCGTCGCGGGTACTGGACCTCTTTTGCTTGCGGTCGCGGCATACTTGCGCAAACACGGCGCCGAGATTCCGATGATTTGCGAGCAGGCGTCGTGGAGCAGCTTGACGCGGTTTGTTATGTCGCTCGTTGCTCGCCCCGAGAAGCTCAGGCAGGCATTGCAGCTGAGAAAAGAACTTTCGGGCATTCCATTCGCTGCAAACAGCTGGCCGCTGGCTGCTCACGGACGGCAGACTTTAGAGAACGTAACCGTTTCTCTAAGCGGGAAAACCAAAACCATTCCCTGCGACTACCTGGCTTGTGGGTTCCATTTGGTTCCCAACATCGAATTGCCACTCTTGTTGGGTTGTGAGATCCAAGCTGGGTACGTGCGAGTCGATGACTTCCAAGAGACAACAGTTTCCCGAGTCTTCTGCGCTGGCGAACCAACGGGCATCGGAGGCGTCGAATTGTCTCTCGTGGAAGGACAGATCGCCGGTCTCGCTGCCGCTGAGAGTGCTAGAGAAGCGAAGCAGTTGTTCGGTGAGCGCGAGAAAACACGGCACTTTGCCCACTTGTTGGACACAACATTCCGGCTGCGCCCAGAACTCCGCAGTTTGCCGTCGTCGGATACTATTGTTTGCCGATGCGAGGACATTTCATACTCCCGTCTTCGTCTGCATACGTCCTGGCGTGAGGCCAAGCTCCACACGCGATGCGGCATGGGCCCGTGCCAGGGTCGGGTGTGTGGGCCGGCAACGCAGTTCTTGTTTGGATGGGATCCAGATTCGGTTCGACCGCCGGTCTTTCCGGCACGCGTTGAAAATCTCGCGGCCCTCACCGGGCGCGTAGAACCGCAACACAGTCAGACAACGGGAGGTCTCGCATGAACTGGAAGGGCGTGATGCCTGCCATCACAACCTGCTTTGACGAGCATCTTCAAGTCGACCACAGCTTCATGGCAAGACACTGCCGTTGGCTGCTGGATAACGGCTGCACCGGCATCGTTGCCCTTGGATCGCTTGGAGAGGGTGCTGCGTTGTCGGTCGCGGAGAAGTTGGACGTTTGCCGCACTTGCATCAGCGCGGTGCACGGGCGGGGGCCCGTTGTAGCTTCCATTTCGGCGCTCACCACTTCTGAGGCGGTAGCTTTGGCCAGAGCGGCTGCGGTATTGGGCTGCGATGGTCTGATGGTGTTGCCTCCTTATGTTTACAAGGGAGATTGGCACGAAATGAAAAGGCACGTCGCTGCTGTATTCGAGGCGACACAGTTGCCCTGCATGCTTTACAACAATCCCGTTGCCTATGGGACGGATTTTCTTCCCGAGCAGATGCGGGAACTGGCGGAAGAACACGAGAACCTTGAGGCGGTCAAGGAGTCGAGCACGGACGTGAGGCGAGTTTCTGCCATTCGCGCGTTGCTGGACCGTCGCCTGGAGATTGCTGTCGGGGTGGACGATGCTGTCGTCGAAGCCATAGGAGTGGGAGCGACCGGATGGATTGCCGGCTTGGCGAATGCACTGCCGCGCGAATCTGTCGACCTCTTCAACTATGCGATGAATGGAGAGCAAGACAAAGCGTTTGACCTGTATCGCTGGTTCTTGCCTCTGCTCCGCATGGATACAGTCCCGCACTTTGTTCAACTCATCAAGCTCGTGCAAACGGAAGCCGGGATGGGGAATCCGCGCGTGCGTCCGCCGCGGCTTGAACTGGTGGATGAGGAACTGGAGCAAACCAGGGATATCATTCGAACTGTGTTGCGTTCTCGTCCGCAACTGGTTGGTAGCTCGTCTTTGCCAGACGGAAGGTAAGCAACGTAAGATCCTGGCATCAAGACTTTCATTCTGATGCTCCTTATGATCGGCTTTTTCTCCATCCTCGTTGTGGGATTTTTCCTGGGGATGCGTCACGCCACCGATCCCGACCACGTCATCGCGGTCACAACCATTGTCAGTAATCAGCGAAACAGGATGCGGGCGGCGCTGATCGGAGCATTTTGGGGCGTTGGCCACACCGTCACGATCTTCGTGGTCGGCGCTGGAATTATCCTCTTCAATCTCGTTATTCCGGTGCGGGTCGGGCTCAGCATGGAGTTATCCGTCGCGGTAATGCTGATTATTCTAGGCGTCGCGAATGTAGCGGGGTTTCTGCGCTCCATGCCCGCCGGATCAACTCCAGCTCATGATAAAGCGGGAGTCGTCCACTCGCACTCCCACAGCCACGGCGGATACATCCACAGCCATCCCCATACTCATCTACCGGAGTCCCATCCCGACGCCCCCGACCACGCCCCGCTGACCTGGCTTGACCACGCCTTTGGCAGGGTCGGGCTGTATCAATATTTGCGGCCGTTCGTAGTGGGCGTAGTTCACGGACTTGCGGGTTCAGCGGCGGTAGCCTTGCTGGTCCTCACCACGATTCGAGACGTCCATTGGGCAATCGCGTATCTGCTGATCTTTGGGGTGGGCACTATTGCGGGAATGATGCTGATCACGATGAGCTTGGCCTCTGCGTTCACGATGGTGGGAAAAGGCCGTCAGAAGTTTTCCCGTCGATTGGCATTCGCTTCGGGTCTGCTAAGTCTTGGCTTCGGTCTTTTCGTTGCTTACGAGATCTGTTTTGTGAATGGTCTTTTCACATCCCACGCACGGTGGATACCGCAGTAAGACTAGACTCTGTTCACACGCCGCAGAGTCTGTCGTGTCAAGTCAATACAATTTCGGGCATGTGGACGGGGAGCGACAAAGTTATTACCGCACCGCCTCGTGCGCGATCTGAGACCCTGGCTTGGCCGCCATGCGCCCGGGCAACTGCATCTACAAAGGCAAGTCCGAGACCGTGTCCGGGTGAATCCTTTCCCTTTACGAATCTTTTGAAAATGTTGCCGCCGATCTCAGGCGGGAACCCCGGACCATTGTCTTCGATCACTAATTCTGTCGATCCGTCATGCGAATGTAAACGAATGTTTACTCGACATCCCTGCGGCAGGTGAGTCAATTCGTTTTCAAGCAAATTGCTTACCACTCGATTCAGCAGGGCCAAGTCAGCATCGACCACCACATGTTCTTCGAGGTCACTGGTTACTTCGAGATGGCGCTCAGCCATGGCCGGCTGATAAATATCAACCAGTTGTCTCACGACATCGGAGAAGTCCACGGAGCGGAGCTCCATATGAAGCGCACCCGCCTCAGCCTCAGCAAGGTCGAGAGTGGTATTCAGCAGCAGCAAGAGTCTATCCAGGCCTTCGATCGCTTCCCCCACCGAATCGCGCCAGCGCTCGTTCCCTTCATCGCACAAGGCGGATTCGAGCGTTCCACGAATCAAGGTTACCGGGCTTTTCAGATCATGTGCGACGGCGCCGGTGACGGTGCGAAGCTGGTTTACCGAAGACTGAAGCCGGTCCAGCATGCGATTGAAGGTCTTAGCCAATCGCGAGATTTCATCGGAATTCACTGTCTCGGGCAGTCGCTCTTCCAAGTCCTCTGTGCCAATGCGAGCGACCGTTTCCGTGATGCGTTCGACGCGGATCAAAGTACGACGGGCGCTCCAGTACGAGATCAGGAAGCCGAGCAGAAACATGCCGCCCCAGACCATGAGAAGACGACGGGCCAGTCGGTGCAGCATACGATTCGCACCGCGATCTGAGAGTCCCAGATAAACAATCCTGCCTTCTTGCGCCTTGACAACGACTCGGAATGTTTCGTGCAATCCTTCCACGGCTATGGACTTGGGAACACCCGGAACGAGCTTCGCCCGTTGAATCGCGGTGACAAAGGGATCTCTGGCTCCCGGGCCCACCCACAACGGTCCTTCGTTCGCCGCCCCTGTTGCCAAAAAGAAGACGGAATTCAGCCGTTCTCCGCGGGCATTGCGCTCATCCGGCACTTCCTGAGTAGCCAGTTCGGCCACCTCTCCGACGATCCGCTTGTAAAGGTGATCGCTGGGGGTATCAATGGAGACCCGAGCCAGAACCTCAGCTTCGCCGCTAAGCCATGTATCAATTCGCTCCCGCAGGCCTTGGGCGACCAGGAAGTAAACTATGGAAAAGGCCACAGCGGTTCCGAGCGCGAAGGCCAGCGTCGTCCAGATCGAAATCCGCCAGGCGGCGGTCGCGCGTAGATTCTTAGGCATGCTTGAGCACGTAGCCGACGCCGCGAATAGTGTGGATCAGCGGGCGCGGCGTGTCATGGTCCACTTTGCTGCGTAAGCGATAGATATGGACGTCCACGACGTTGGTCGCGGGATCAATCCGCATACGCCAAACGTGGTCCAGAATCATGGTGCGAGTTACCACGCGGCCTTCATTGCGGCAGAGATACTCCAGCAAAGAAAATTCCTGTGGGGTCAATTGCAACAAGTGATCGCCCCGTCGCGCTTCACGACGTACCAGGTCAAGTTGCAGATCGGCAGCCTGCAGACGAACCGATTCACTTGGCGGCGCGGCAGACCGGCGCAGGAGATTTCTGAGTCTCGCCAGCAATTCGGGGAGAGCAAATGGTTTCGTGAGATAGTCGTCTCCACCCTGCTCAAGTCCCCGGACACGCTCGTCCACCGAACGCCGGGCAGACAGGATTAAGACTGGCGCCGAATTACCTTGGGCGCGGCAGCGGGCAATCAAGTCCAATCCATCCATGTCTGGAAGACCTAGGTCGATGATGAAGGCATCGTGAATGCCCTCCAGCGCCATAGCTTCGCCGGCCCTCGCTGTGCTGGCCGTATCCACCTGGTATCCTGCCTCTACCAGCGCCCGTTTCAGGAACTCCTGAATGGATGCGTCGTCCTCTACCAACAGCAATCGCATGGAAGATTCCCGTCCGTCCAAGACTGTACACCTCCAGGTGGGATGCAGGAAACCCCTCAAACGTTGAACGGCCCTTCGATCCAGGCCCAACGGACCGAGGCCGCATGACGTCGGTCCCTCAAACTTGGGGTTAGAAATTGCTCCTCGGTTACTTGCTCATTGCGGATGCCAGGTCATGTCGACGCGCACCGGGATTTCGTTCTTGACGGGAAGCGTCAGGAGTGATGGGGGGTCGATTTTAAAATCGGAGAGGGTGGCGGGAATTGTCCCGGTGATGCGAGTCTCGCCGCCATGCGTCTCCAGTTTGAAAGGAACCTGCTTGTACTGGACCGTCTGGCCTGCGAACTGAATCTCCAAATCGGCGTCCACAGTCACAGATGCAGCAGCTGATTCGGGAAGGCGTGTGCGTACGGTAACTAGAGGAAACTGTGCGCCGCGCGTGACCTGAACCATGTGAAGGTCGCGGTTGCTGTCGCCCGAATCAAACGACTTCACAGCTACTGCGATCAGGAAATCGCACTGTCCGGCACGGCAAACGCCCTTGCCTCGCGCTGCGTGGCTCACACCCTCGGACTCATGCAGCGGATGGGACACATGATAGGTGAGACTATTTTGTCCCAGAACCCATTGGCTGTCTGCCGCCGGGGCAAGCGGCGGAAAGACCAGGAGCAGGCACGCGGCAAGGCTTCGGATGTTCATAAGCGTTAGAACTTAACGGAAACCGACAAGAGCGCGGCGCCAAACGCCCCGGCCGTAACGATGGCCACGGGGCCATGTGCCTGGGCGATCCCATGGACTTTTTCTCCATTGTTTTTCTGACTGAACGCCATTGCCCCTAGGATGGGAGTGAGGATCATGCCCGGCCCGTGAATCCACGCCATCGCCTCGTGAAATTTTATCGGACCGCGCTTTTTGGTTCCGGGGATTCTGGGGGCGCGAATGGCGTAGTAAGCGGTGATGCCGTACAGATCTCCCGTCAGGCTCCCTAGCGCCACGTGTAAATCGCGAGTAGCCGTGCCTTCACTCTTGCCCCCAGCGCCAGGACCGAGGATCACCGTCGCAACGAGCGGTATCGTCGTGATCAAACCCATCCGTTGATGGATCTTTAGCATGTGCGTCCGTTTGTCGAGCAACGCCTGTTCGCGTGGGTTTCCCTGAGTCTGTTCCGGTGTGAGGCCAAGATCTGAAAGGGAAGGTGGTGAAGTACTGCTGGATGGGGCGTTCGGCAAAGTTTCCTGCTGCGCCGGAGTTTGTGCGCCGGTGGTTTGGTCGCCGATGATTTTTTCGCTGACTTCGAGCTTCTCGTCTGGAACCGTCGCTCCAGTCGCGTTTAGCGTCACCGAAGGAATTTCCACAGTCTTGAAACCGGCGGCCTCAAACTTCAGCCGGTAGCCGCCCAGTGCCAGTCCGTCGAATTCATAGGTGCCATCCGGCCCGGTGGTCACGCTTTGCGTTTGTCCGGTCTCGACGCTCGTCGCCATCACGGCGGCATTTCCCACTACGCCGCCGGACGCGTCGGTAACCCGGCCCGCCAAGACCCCCGTACCAGCCGTCTGAGCAATTAGAGACGGAGCGAACGCAACGAACAGGCAAGCAACAAGAATCCCAGGGAAATCACTATGCAGGTTCCGAAAAGACTTCCTCAATACTCTTCGCTTCACACTTTCCAATGGCACAAAGTCCTCGTGTCGCGACTAAGCGCAACGAAACTACGATATGTGCGGAATATAACCGTGTCTTTTCCGGAAGATGACGATTTGTTCATTCGCGGGAAGGCGCCGTTCAATGTCGCGCGGCTGATCTGAAGAACCGCGACATCATAGGGTCGCAGCGTGAGGTAACAAGAAGGGATAGTGGTGGAGGCGGCGGGAGTCGAACCTTTCATCCCCATTTAGATTCTGTAACTTACTGATTCCACGAAGGGAAGAAAGTGCCAAAAGGCCTACACAGGCCTGTCCATCGTACAATTATCGTACAATTTTGCTTGTTGAAAACCGGACAGGTTGGTTGCGAAAGAATCGCTTTTTTCTAACTCCGCCAACGCGCCATGAGTCCTCTGGCAGCATCCTCCAAATTAGTCGCCCTCGCCTCATCACCATGGGCCCGCGCAGAGGCGGCCTGGTTGAGCTTCGCACTCGCGCGGATGTGGCCATCCAGCGCGAAATAGTGTGTCACCATGAAGTCGCTATCGGTCTTTGGATACGATGTGAAATGCCACTGTTCGCCGTCCTGCAATGCTTCATTCCAAACAAGAAGGCCCAGGAATTTCGCGGCTTCTTCATGAGCTTCCTGCGGACGATTGGTTACAGCCGCCAGGGCATCGTATAGGGGTGCAAATTCTGGATACCATTCATCGCCGTTACCTGTGCATGCAATGTGTGCGGCAGTGAACTCCGTGTGAGCACGGAAATAACGACGGATTGCGCCCCGTGCAATGCCTTCGGCAGTCCCGTCGTACTGGCGCAAAATTCGCAGTCGAATCGTCGAGAACTTCTTCTCGCGCCTGACGAGTGACCGGAACGCTACCTGCATCAATTGTGAACTTCACTAGCACACCAAGGCTCCTCCCGCCCAGCCAGTAGAACGAATCTAATTTTAGTTGAACGCGACAGTCGGCCATTCGGCCAAACGTGCTGGTACGGCATCACTGCACATATGCATTCTACTCCGCCATCTATCACTCTGATTTACGCAGCCATTCCTGGCCGGAATAGGTGACCGCTGAACATTCATTGGACATCGCGAAGGACTGGGGTTAGCTTGCCAAATGCAGCCGATTTGAGGTGCTGCGAGAGGTGCAAAATGCCACATTGGTTCCGAGTCCATTCCCATCCGCCCAACCCGAGGGCCTTATTCAGTCGAACTGCGTGCGTCCAACGGCAGTTCTTCTTGCCCTGTTCTTGCTCATACCCGTGGCGGCACTGGCACAAGGTTCGCCGTTGACACCGGCTTCAACGCCATCCAGAGCCTTTTCACCGGGACGATCGCGAAGGTTGCAAGTCTGGTTGCAATTGTGATCGGCGGCTACGGCTTCGCGCACGGCGAACCCGGTGCAAAAAAGGCACTGGCCGGCGTTGCCGCCGGAACTGGCATCGCTGTTCTCGCCGTGAATGTCCTGAGTTGGCTCTGGGGTGTATAGCGCCCCTTTCCCCAGCCACGAGTCAACCCCGCGTTTCAGACGAGGGCTTATGCAAGACAAGGCACAGCAGAAGCATCGTACAAATCGAGTCTTCAAAAGTCTGCACAAGCCGCTCACCTATTTGGGCGTTGAACGGACGCTCTTCTACTTCGTCTGTGTCAGCGCCGTGGGCGCCTTCAACCTCTTCAATTCCATCCTCGCGGGTATCGCCGTCTTCATTGGTGGCTTTGCCTTCGGCCATTGGGTAACGAACAGCGATCCGGCATTCCTCCGCATCCTGGCAAAGTCCGAACGATACAAGCTGCGCTATGACGCCGCGAAGCAGCAAGTTCCCCGCGTGGAGGTAGTGTGATGCTGCGTCTCGACAAGGTCATCAAGCCGTGGAAAGAGAGCGCGGCGCTGAACGACCACATCAACCTCTACGGCTTCTGGAATGAGACGGCCTTCCTTACCAAGAGTGGGGATCTAGGGATGGTGCTCAGTGTTCCCGGCGTAGACTACGAAAGTCTTGACCGCTCGAAGCAAGAGTATGCGGTGAAGCGGTTGGAGGCGGCGCTGAAAGCCTTTGGCCCAGGCTTCCATGTTTACCAGTACCTCTTCAAATCGAACCGCCCCGACATACCGTTCGCAACATATGATGACCCCATTGTCGAAGCGGCTATTGACCAGAGGCGGAAGTTCTTTGAAGCGAAGCGGGACCATCTCTATCAGGTTGAAATCTTCTACTGCATCCTGCTCGAAGGCGCCCGGTCGAAGACCGGCGTCGGCACGGCGCTAGCTCGCCTGTTACGCGATCCAGAGGGCGCGATTGCCGAACTCAAATCGCAGTTCACCAACGACAGCATGAAGAAGTTGTTGCGGGCGCATATCGAGCGCGATCTTCAACGGCTCGACCAACACGTGCAGGCGTTCGTTCGGCAGCTAGTAGATTTCATGCAAATCGAGATCTTAAATCAACAAGGACAATTCACGTTCTTCCGCCGCTTGCTCAATTACGACGACTGGCGTGTTGAAGGGAGGCCGCAGTCCACGCAGTTTCTCGATTATCAGGTCGTCAACTCCGACATCGAAGCGGAACGCGATCATCTCCGCGTCGGCGATCACATCGTCCGGGTACTGACGATGAAAGAGGCCGTCACCGAAACACGGCCCCTGGTGCTCGATGCGCTCCTGAAGATCCCGGCCAACTTCTATGTGGTCACAGAGTGGACGCCGCTCCCCGCGGACAAGGCCCGCAAAGAAGTGAACAAGCGCCGCCGCCACTTCAATATGTCGAAGACCGGGTTTGTCTCCCAGATGGGCAACGATGCCACGAAGACGAACCCGCGTGATGTGCTGGTGGACGAATCCAAACAGGCCGACATTGAGAGTCTTGGCGACTGCCTTCGCGCCCTCGGCGACGGTCAATCGCTGGGCGATTTCTCCCTCACGATTGTGCTGTACGGCCGTTCCCAAAGCCGACCTGGAGCAACTCGGGGCCGAGTTCACCGGCCTCTTTACCAACGTGGACGGCAATCTTTTTACGGAAACCTACAACCAGCTGAACGCCTATTTCGCCACCGTGCCCGGCAACTATGCGCTGAACCTTCGCAAGTTGTATCTGCTGAACACGAATTACGCCGATCTGTCTTTTCTGTTT
>CAWBDA010000003.1:1082500-1374069 GCA_963787495.1 uncultured Acidobacteriaceae bacterium | reverse complement strand
ATGTATTCGCCGTAGATCTTCACCGGCAGACCGGCGGCCTCGGCCTCAGAGAACAGGAAGCCTTTTTTCTGATAGGCGAGTGCATCGCCGGCGTTCCCGCCTGGATAGCTGCGGACCCAGTCCGGCGACTGTATGTCGTCGGCGTAGGGTGCCATGGCCTCCTGGATCCACTGATGACCATCAGCCGACTGCCGGCTTGGGTCGTAGAAATTGTCCAAGAGAGGGAAGCGCTTCACCCACGCGTGGGCGTTCGGCGTGACCGGGATGCCCCCGGCTGCGGAGCCGTCGCCGAACACTGCCAACGAGGGGTCGCCATTACCAGCGGCCACGTCGCCCAGGATCTGATCATAGGTGCGGTTTTCACGGACGATCAGGAACACGTGCTGGATCAGCGACGGATCGCCGATCTTGGCCGGGATTGCGACCGGTTTGGTGCTCGGCTTGCCGCCGCTGGCAGACAGGATGTTTTTCGCCAGATCCCAGTGGTTGTTCTGGAAAACCTGCGTCGTCATCGTCGCCAGCGTCGTGCTATTCGGTACGGGGACGATGCTAACGGTGCCATTGTCCTGGTGGGTATTGTAGCCGCAGACGCCGTGGTCGCACTCGAACGATTCACGCGTGCCGATGCCCTTGTCGTTGGCAACGAGGAGCACGTTAGCGCTCGCGTCCAGCACGACTGAGCTGGGCGCATAGGCTACCGGGATCATGCCTAGGACGGGATTCGCCGCGCCGGGCAGGAGGTCGACCACCCCGATCGCGTTGGCATTGTAAAGCGCGACGTAGGCAACGCCTGCTTTGGCGTTGACGGCGATCGAGTTCGGCGCAGCGCCATAGGCCGATTGGCCGGCGCCGGGCACTCCGATCGGCAGCCCAAGGCTGATCGTCCGCTGCACAACGTTGGTGGACGTGTTGATAACCGAGATGGTGTCGCTGTAGGTATTGGCGACCAATAGGTTCCCTTTGTAGAACGCCATGCCGGTCGGGTGCAGCCCGGTCGAGATGTTAGCGGTGACCGTCATCGAGGCCAGATCAACCACAGAAACGGTACCGGTGATCGCGGCGCCAACGAACGGGTCGGCGACGATTTCAGTTCCGGCGGAGTTGATCTGGAAGTCCCCATCTGTAGCCGCTCGGCCACCTTCGTTGCTGACGTAGGCGGTTGTGCCAGTGCTGTTGATCACGATGCTGTGCGGAGCGTTGCCGACCCGGATCTGCGTACCCTGCACCGGCGGCTTCGCGGTCAGTTCGATCTTGGTGAGCGTATCGTTCTGGTTCAGCAGGGCATAGGCGCTCTTGCCATCGTGTGAGAGCGCGACGCCGCCCGGATAAGAGGTGTACGAGCTGTAGAACGAGCCGCAGGGATTGCCATAAGAGGCCGGCGGGCTATTGGGAAAGCATTCGATGAAGGAATTGTCCGGCGGCACGCTGACCTGCGCGTCGTCTGACAGCAAGCCCTGTGCATTGACATTGGCGATGGTGACGTTGCTACTATCCTGGCTGAACACCAGATGCTTGCCGTCCGCCGAATAGGCTATGCCACTATAGCTACCGCTCGAATCGTTTCCTCCGGCCGGGATGTAGTTCTGCAGGACAATACCGGTGTTGATGTCGAACACCTCGACGGCTCCATTGCCGTCGGACGTCGACGTACCGAGAGTGAGCACCGCGGCGGTGTGAGTGTTTAGATTCGGGTTGAGCGCGACGGCCTTTGCGCGGACTCGGATGCCGAGGTTGACTTGGGCGCCGGCCGGGGTAATGACCTGGCCACTGCCGACGACCCACGAGCCGTTGAGCTGCGGGCCGGCGACGTATTTCGGGTACTCCTTGGATTGAGCACCGGCGAGCACCGGAAGGCTCAGACCCGCCACCAGCAGCCGGCTGAGCGGACGTAGACGGTTTATCCGAGACCTATTTCGAGACTTATTCTTTTGAGACATATACCGTTCTCCTCCTTGGATTTTTTTCATCAAGTAACAGTTAGCAAAAGGGACTTCGTAGCGGTTCTCAACTTTTTACTGAATCTCCAACAGGACTTGGCACACGTACTCAGAACGCCAAGGGCACCACTCTAGTTTTGGGAAGGAGTCGCCAGCATGACGCCGAAATTACATTTTTGTAATCTTGGTCATTGGAGTGACGCCTTGGACCGCGAGGAATCTACGCAAAGATGTGCTGGATGTGCGTCGCCTCGCCCTCCGCCGGGCGAACCACAGACAACTTGGCGAACGTAGCGATGGTCAGCCGGGCGACATCGGGGTCGAATTACGACTGTGATGGCTTTATGACGATCAGGTGAAAGTTTTGTTAGAGGGGGCTGATCTTTCTCTCGCAGATTGTGACGCTTTGCTAAACATCGACGAGCGCGCGCAGGGGCCCCAGCCAGGGTTCGTAGCGTCGCCAGCGCGCGACGGAGGTGCGATAGATCGGCTGCCGGGCCTGCCATTTGCTGGGGGTGTTCACAGCCCGCGGATTCGATTCGGGGAGCAGGCACGCGTCGTGCCACGCGAGGCCGCAGGCTGCGATGATCCGCCGGATGACTGGTTCGGGCGCGCGGGTTAGATCCTCATAAGCGACCTCGATGAAGCGATCCCCCGGCAGCACGCTCCGCCAGTGGTCGACGAGCCGCTGGTAGTCGCGGAAATACGCGACCAGTTCGGCGCCTCCAGTCGGAAACGCCAGGCCCGGACGGAAGTGAGTTTGATGGATCGACAGCGCTGTGTCGACTGCCGAGCGGCGGCAGTGGATGATGACTGCGCGCGGGAACACCACGTGGATGAGCCCGGCCCAGAGAAAGTTGAACGGCATCTTATCGGTCACTCGCGCCGCCGTCGGCGCGATCGTGCGCAGCAAGCCGAGATAGTCTGCGGCCGCCTTGGCCAGGAACTCCGCGGCCAGATTCTCCGTGGAAACGAACGGCGTCTCGTTCCCGGCCGCGACGGAGCGGTGCCACTCCGCCCCGCGCTGGTTCCAGAAATGCAACTCGCCGCCCGCCCCGACCTCGGGATGCATCGAGACGATCTGCTCGACGAGAGTTGTGCCGGACCGCGGCATGCCGAGGATCAGCACCGGTGTCGCATCCGAGCTCCCGAGTTCGGCCGCCTGCGCCATCAATTCGGGTGTGCAGCGCGCAATCAGGCGGTCGATCTCGATGGAGAACGCCGTGGAGTCGAACGACCCAAAGCCCCGGCGCACGCCGTCTGCGGTGTCGAAATACTGCATGGCCAAGCCATAGTCGCCAAGATCCTCCGCCGCCTTGCCCATCGCGAGGTGAAGCCGCAGGCGTTGCCCCGCTTCCAGCCCCGGCGTGGCCAGAGCGGCTTGCATCGCTTGAAGCAGACCGTCGTCATCGCTCGTCACCGGGCGGCACCGGACCACATCGTAGTAGCTTCCCGCCAGGAGAGGCGCGATCGCGATCGCGCGTTCGAAGCATGCACGGGCCTCGTCGAAACGGCCGAACTCAGAGAGCAGATTACCGAGCAAGTCATACGCCATGGCATTCCTCGGATCGGCTACCAGCGTCTCTCGCAATACCTGTTCGGCTTCCTGATTGCGATCCTCAGTCAGCAGCACCCGCGCCTTGCCGAGGCGGCTGAAGCTGTTCCTATCTCCGGTCGCCGCCGCGCGCCGGAAACAGCTGATCGCCTCCTCGCGGTGGCCCAGTGTGAAGGCCAGGGCGCCGGCGCGGAACCAAGCCTCGGTCAAGGACGGGAGCAGCTTCGTTGCGCTGTCGTATGCAGCGATTGCCCCGTCGATGTTGCCCAGGGTCTCCAAGGCGATTCCCAGGCGGAAATATGCATCGGCGTAGCGCGGGTTGCTGGCGACGGCCCGCTGGAATGCCGCGATGGCATCCGGTACACGGCCGGCCTCGAGGCAGGCGAGGCCGAGATCGTGCTGGATGATGGGATTGGACGGCTGCAGCCGCGCCGCATCACGCAGCGGCGCGATCGCATCGGCCGGGCGCCCGGCGCCGAGAAACCCAGTGGCCAACGCAAGCAGAGGTGCCACCTGCTGCGGCGTCGCTGGGATTGGAGACTGGGACATAGCGCGAACCTTGCACGGAGACTATGACATGGGTTCCAGACTAAATTTCGATTGTGAATCTTTTTTCATTCGAAATTCACATCCGGTTCAACTTGCCTTAACTTACGCCCCTTAACGTCAGCGGTTGCAATACTCACCAGAGGCGGGCCTTGTCTTTCACAGGCCGCGGCGAACTCAGTTGAACTCAGCCGCCGACGCAGCCCGCCAGATATCTAACCAGCATGACTTCTCGCTGGAGGGAGCTAGCGATGAGATTCGCAACACCGATGTGACAGGCAGCCCCAGGGTTGATAATAGAAACACGGTTCGCTCATGCTGGGAACTCAAATGATCGGGGGCAACCTGCCCATGAATGTTGTTTTTCCCCCGCTGTTCGGTTCGATGAAAATCAACTTGAAAGCGAAAACCCTCCGTCTACTCACCGCAACCCGAAGCTTGCGCGCAACCCGCTCGCTTCTCGCCCTACTTTTCGTCTTATCGAGTGTGCTCCAGTTGCCAGCTCAGAACGTTGTACTAACGGGCGCCATCGGCGGTCGCGTCACCGATCAAACGGGCGCAATTGTGCCGGGAGCGACGATTCTTGTGCGGAATCTTGCAACCGGATTGCAACGCTCCGCCGCGACAAATCACGCTGGACTCTATCAGTTCCTGGCGCTCATGCCGGGAACCTATTCGGTCACGGCGACTGGAAAGGGTTTTCGTGAAATCGAGGCTCTGGTGCGAGTGCTGGTGGGAAACACTACATTGCAGGATCTCAGGCTGGAAGTGGGAACCGGCGGGGACACGGTAAGGGTGAACGGGACGATGCCGCTCTTGCGGCCCACGGAATCTTCGGTCAGCACCGTGATCGACCGCTCTTTCATTGATGAACTACCCCTCGATGGACGCCGCTACACCGATTTCATGACGCTGAGCCCCAATACCAGCTATGACGGCGATACTGGCCTGGTAAGCATTGCGGGGCAGCAGGGCGGCGAAGACTCGGGCTACGCCAACGGAAATGGCTCGAATGCCTTCACCGTCGACGGAACCAACGCTACGAACAATTATTTCGCAGACATTATCGGGCGTTATCGTATTCCTTATTTATACGGCGAAGAATCGATCCAGGAATTTCAGGTTTCGGTGAGCCCCTACTCCGCCGTGTATGGCGGGGGAGCGGGATTCGTTAACGCAGTGACTCGTTCGGGCAGCAACATCTTCCACGGCAGCGCTTTCTACTACGACCGCAACTCCGCTACCGCCGCGAACGACACCCTCGACGAAGCGGCCGGGCTTCCGAAACCGCAGGATAATCTGCAGCAATTCGGCGCCGGAGTGGGTGGGCCGATCGTCCGAAGCCGTCTGTGGTTCTTCGTGGATTACGAGCAGCAACTGCGCAGCGATCCGTTTTCCGTGATCAACCCGGTGCTCAATCCCTCCCAGACCGGTTTCTTGTCCTCTAACTTCGGAATCCCAGATGGGACGCCCCTCCCGGCACCCAGCGGACCCTTGCCGATACCCGGCACCGACACCGTGCCTGATGCCAGCAATCCGGTGTACCTGCAACAAGTGTCCAACGTAATCAATGGGTTGAATATGAATCTAGGCAGCAGAACCAGGAAGCGCGACGATCTGGTGATTACCCCCCGGTTGGATTACCAGGCGAGTTCCCGGGATGGCTTATTCCTCAGCATGAACTTCAATCATTTCAACTCGCCCGGAGGCGTGATTACCGATCCGACCGTGGGTAACTATGGCTTGCAAACGCTGGCTAACGCAGACGTGCACACGTTTGAAAGCAGCCTGGGCTGGACGCATACATTCTCTTCGAGACTTTTAAATGAGTTCCACGCCGGCACTTCGCAAGACAACGAAATCGCGACACCCAGCGGTTTAGCTCCCAACACCCCGACCGTGATCCTCGATAGTCCCGCCGCTTTTACTCTGGGAAACGCCGCGTTTTCCATCGGAAGAGTTTTTGAAAGGCAGTACTCCGTCTCCGAGCACATGGACTACCTGATTGGCAAGCACACGTTGCAATTTGGTTTCGATTGGAGCCGCTCCTCGGACGCGGACACCGACGACGGTGGTGCCGACCCGAACGAGGCCGTCGATTTCGGCTCGCCGCTCGGGCTCTACGAATTTCCCAGCCTGCAAGCCTTTGCCCTCGGACAATACATCAATTTCAGCCAGGCAGCCGGGACTCCAAGGTTTTCCTTTTCGGTGCCTTATTACGGGTTTTACGTGCAGGATACATTCCGCGCTTTGCCGCAGTTGACGCTGGAACTGGGACTGCGCGAAGACTTCCAGGTTTATCCGCAGCCCGCGGAAAATCCAACCTTTCCTCGCATCGGCCAATATCGGAACCTCACCGGCCAGTACCCGAATCAGTTTCAACGACTGGCACCGCGATTCGGATTCGCTTGGCAGCCGGTGTCGAAGACCGTGGTTCGGGGAGGTTTTGGGATGTTCTATACCAACATGAACGGCCTGAACTATCGAAACGCGGTGATCTCGAACGGGCTGGCCTCGCAGCAGTCGGAGGTGAGCGCGCAATACAGCGGAGGCGCACCGAACCAGCAGGTACCGACGTTCCCGAATATCCTTCCGTCCAGTTCGCCCTTGTTCCAGGCTGCGCCAGACATCTCACTGATTTCACCACAATTCCGGGTGCCTTATATTTTGCAGGCGAGTTTGCAGATTGAACGCGAGATTGCGGAGAACACAACCCTGAGCGTCGGAACGATGTGGAATCACGGCGTCCACATTCTTTCGGGCAGCGCCTACGACTTAAATCTGATGCCCTTGACGGGCACCACAACCTACATCGTATGCCCTTCCGGGACCACCACCTTGCCCTGCAACGGTCCCACCTACGTCCTGCCGAACATGGATAGTGGTCTGCTCACCGACGGCCGCGTCACCAACAAGTTCAACGAGATCAACGAACTGATCAGCCCCGCACAGAATTACTACAACTCGTTTTTTGTTCAGCTGCAGCGGCGCATGCCCCGTGGAGTTTCCTTGCAGGCTTCTTACACCTTCGCAAAAAGCATCATGCTAGACGGCATGGATTTCAATAATCAGTTTGACTTCAGCAATACTCATACTCCTTCGCTCCTCGACCAGCGCCACCGGTTCACCTTAGCCGCCGTCTACGAGCCACGTCTCGAACGATTTACGAACACCACGACCGCGCGAAGCTTGCTTTCCGGCTGGAAACTGAGCAGCGTCATGGAGTTTTCCTCAGGCCGTCCATATGCCGGACTGTTGAGTCCCGCGTGTACGACTGCCAGCGACTTTGGAAGCCTGTCGAACCTGGGTTGTCAGTCTGCCGGCAATTACAACCTGAACGACACCGCCTTCAACCAGGACACAGCCAATACCGCGGGCGGCATCAACGGTGCAGGCCCAACTCCAGGAATTGGCCTGAACTCCTTTTATGGTCCATGGCTGGAGAGGATTGACGTTGGCCTGGGGCGCAGTTTCGAAATCCGCGAAGGCAAGGAACTGGAATTTCAGGCGCAGGCATTCAACCTGTTCAATCATCCCAACTATTACGTCCAGAACGGGGACGGCATCAACCAACTGCAATACAACCCTTTCGGCAGCCATTGCGGGGACGGCGTTTCGCTAACTCAGCAATGCTTTCTGGTGCCGAATTCAGGCATGGGCAACTTTGGTGCGCTCCAGGAAATTAGTCCCAACGGGCTTCCCAGGGTGTTGCAGTTTTCCGCGAGATTCACGTTCTAAGGCGGCAGCTCATGAGAATTCTAGTGATCGAAGACGAAGCCAAGACTGCCGGGTTCCTGAAAAAGGGACTTGGAGAGGCAGGGTTCGTCGTTGATGTCGCCGAAGATGGATTAGATGGGTTGCACCTCGCGCAGGAATTTCAGTTCGATCTCGTCATTCTCGACGTCATGCTGCCAGGGCTGGACGGCTGGCAGGTTCTAACTCGCTTACGCCGGGAAGGTCGGCGGGCGCTGGTGCTTTTCCTGACCGCTCGCGATGCCGTGCACGAGCGTGTACGGGGATTCGAACTCGGCGCGGACGACTATCTGGTAAAACCGTTCGCGTTTTCCGAATTGTTGGCGCGGGTGCGTTCGCTTCTGCGTCGTGGTCCTTCGCGCGCGCAGGAGACGCTTCGCCTGGCCGACGTCGAAATCGACTTATTACGCCAGCGAGCCACGCGCGCCGGCCAGCGGTTGGAGCTGACTTCCAAAGAGTTCCTTCTTTTATCCCTGCTGGCGCGCCGCGCCGGCGAGGTGTTATCCCGGACTCTGATCGCCGAGGCCGTCTGGGACATGAACTTCGACAGCGACACGAATGTAGTGGATGTCAATGTGCGAAGGTTGCGCAGCAAGGTGGACGATCCCTTCCCGCTCAAATTGATCCATACCGTTCGGGGCGCCGGCTATGTCTTTGAATGCGACTAGCTCCCCGCCGGTCTCACGCTTGTGGGGAACTCTGGCGTTCCGGCTGACGGCCGGCTACGCCCTTGCAGGTCTGTTTCTCGTGTTCTTTGCCACCGCCAGCCTTTACTTAGTGCTGGTGACCGAACTACAGAAAAGTGCTGATTTGTTCCTCGCGGACAAGGTGCACGTACTGCGCACCATGTTGCGGGAGAGACCAGACGACTGGGATGCACTGCGGGAGGAAGTTGAGCTGGAATCGGCCGCACGGCGATACGAGCAATTTTATATTCGCCTGCTGGATGAAAGAAACTCACCCCTTTTGATGACGCCAGGCATGGCGAGTCAATTAGACCTCACGCAATTGGCCAGTCTGACCCAAAGCCGCCCCGGTCGCACCATTCGGATGGCGGGCAGGGGCGGTCAAGCCTTTCGCGTGACTAGCGTATCGGCACAGGTCGGGTCCTCTGCAACTCAAAGTGACACCATTCAAATTGCAATTGATCTCTCGCAAAAAGAGGCGTTGTTGGCACGCTATCGGCTGTGGGCCTGGATCATCTTGCTGGGGACCTTCGCGATTTTTCCCCTGGTGGGATATCAGATTGCCCGTCACGGAATTCGTCCAGTCGAGGAAATGGCTACAACCGCTCGCCACATCAGTTCGACGAACCTGAGGGAGCGCATTCTGCCGGAAGGCTATCCGTTCGAGTTGGCATCCCTGGCCAGTACCTTCAATCAGATGCTGGACCGGCTGGAAGAGTCCTTCGAGCGCATCTCGAGATTCTCGGCGGACATTGCGCACGACTTGCGTACGCCCGTCAATAACCTTCGCGGCGAAGCAGAAGTTGCCTTGGCCCGCGCGCGAAGTGCCGAGGAATATCGCGATGTGATCGCATCCTGCCTCGAAGAGGCAGTTCGACTCTCCGATCTTATCGGCGACCTGCTGTTTCTGGGGCGCGCGGAGAGCCCGTTGACGCATCTGCGCCGGGAGCGGGTCGATGTGGGGGAGTTGCTGGGTGGAGTGAAGGAATATTACGAAGCCTCGGCTGCGGATGGGGGAGTCTCGCTCACTACTACCGTTGCCGACGAACCAGTCGTTGCCGAATTGGACCGCACGCTTTTGCAGAGAGCAGTGGGCAACCTGGTCTCGAATGCCCTGGCGCACACGCCACGCGGCGGAGCGGTCGTGTTGGGAACAAGCATTATTCTTATGAACAACGATTCTTGCATGATTTGCATTGAAGTTTCCGACACGGGCGCGGGCATTCCAGCCGAAGCCCTGCCTAGGGTTTTTGATCGCTTCTTCCGAGTCGACTCGTCGCGGTCCCAGGGCTCCGGCGGCACAGGATTGGGGCTGGCGATCGTGCAGAGCATTGCCCTACTTCACGGTGGTAATGTGGAGATTTCCAGTCAGCTTGGACACGGCACCCGAGTCGCGCTCCACGTGCCGGTGTCTTGCTCGGCCGCAAGATGACCAGACCGTAATCTCCACGTCATCCTGCGGCCTTCATTCCTCGGTCATGCAGAGACTCTCCAGCTCCGGCTGCTCTTTGGTTTTTCCCTCACAATCATGCCGATCAAACTTGCTGAGTAGATATACTTCCGCTCCTGCCGCGATACCAGTGGGAAAATCGAGCCCGGTGTTCGCGCCGGTGATGGTGGCGGTGGGGGCGATGTTGCCGTTGGCGTCCCCGCATGCGTGGGGCGGAGCGATAACAAACGGCTAGGGCGCATGCCAATCGAGCGCGACGATTTCCTGCGTCCCGGTGTCCTTGAGAAGCAAGGGCGAGTCGTCAGGGGCAAGGCCCAGCCAAAACCCGAAGTAGCCGGTCTGCTGGAAACCTATCAGGCTTGCCACCTGATCAATTTGTCGGTTGGTCACTTTAACCCGCATGACTCCCGGTTTCTCCGACCGGCCCAGCAGAAAATAAACGTATTGGCTGTCCCTCGACCAGCAAAGATATCCTGCTCTACTGACACTGGCTAACACGGACCACTTCTGCGTCGAGAAATCGAAAAGCATCAAGCTCTCCTGGGAAGTCGGCATGGCAACAAGATAGCGCCCATCGGGGGACCAACGAGGGCTGTACATGGCTTCGGAGCCGGGAATTTTGGAGATTTGGCCCGTCTTTCGGTTGAGGACAAAGATTGCTGCCTGGCTGGGGCGTCCCCAGCCGACGCCAAAGGCTATCGAGTCGCCATCGGGCGACCAAACAGGGTCACTCTGATTGCCGGGCGCAGTGGGAGCCAATTCTACCGGCGTTCCCCCGTCAGCCGAAACCAAACGAATGCTGGAACCTCTCCCCGGCTGAGAAGACCAAAAGGCGATCTCCTTTCCGTCCGGCGACCAGCCAGGATTGAGGGCGTAAAGGGGTGCCGAGCTGAGTTGGAGCTTGTCGCTTCCGTCCGCTTTGCTTCGCCAGAGCGCGAAGTCCGGGAAGGTAACATAGGCCACCCACTGCCCATCCTTCGAATACGCCACATCTTGCGCGGAGATGCCACCGAGATAGGGCAAGAATGCTTTGGTTGTCGCATTAAAACGATCGAGCTCGCCCCGCGGCCGGCCGGCGGTGACATAAAGTTTCTTCCCGTCCTTACTGGGAATAGGCCAATTGTAATTGACCGCTCCGGCGGTGAGCTGGACAGGGTCCAGGTTTGTTCTGCGAAAGAAAGCCTTGGCCTCACGAACCGCCCAGACTTGCCCTCCGGACGAAAAAACGAAATATTTCCCATCCGAAGTCCAGGCGCCGCAACATTCACTATTAGCTTCATGCCAGCCAGGGTGGAGGGGGTGGAGGCCCGCGCCGCCCGCGGAGACTTGCCAGAGGCGACTGAGCTGCGTTCGTGGGTCAAGGGTGCTGAAGCGAATCTCGCTTCCCTCCGGCGACCAAGCAGGCTGCTCTTCACTTACACGCCCCGGTGCGGAAACGAGTTTGCTGGATTGCATCCCGTCGGCGTTTGCTATGTAAAGGTCGTCACCATTAGCGTAAACCAGCTTCTTCCCGTCCGGAGACCACGCCCCGCCGTGGCCCATGGTGTCCGCCAGCCGACGAGCCGGGCCCCCCAGGACTGGCAAGGCCCAGAGTTGTCCCTCGCCAAAAAGCACGAGGTCCGCGACGAGAAGGTTTGAGCCGTCGGGGGAAACACTCAGAAGAAACATGCGAGGGGATGGGGCAGGGAGCGGGGCCACGTCTCCTCCAGCCGCGGATACTTGAGCCAACCGATAGCTAGACTCGTTCTCCTGTAAGTAGACCCGCGCGCCATCGGTTCCCACCAAGGTCTTGGAGTGCGCGTCGTAGGTTAGCTGGAGATATCCCGAAACCGTAGGGGGCGGAAGTGGCGGCGAGAACCAGTAGGCCAGCATAGCGATCAGGACGACGAGGACAGTGGCACCACCGACCAGAACGCCTTTGTGCCGCTTCGCCACGCTGATAACAAGCGCCCGGTCGCTCGAAATCTCGTCCGCTCGAGGCACCGGCGCTCCGACGCCGGCGACGGCGTTAGTAGCTTGGCTGGGACCGCGCTCAGGAGTTACCACCGCAGCGCCATCCTCGCCCTGCGCGCTCCGTCCCGAGCTGGTCTCGCGCTTCAGGCGCTTCAGGTCGGCGCCAAGCTCGGACGCAATCTGGTAGCGCAGATCGCGGTCTTTCTCCAACGCCTTGCTGATGATCCGTTCCAGCTCGGCGGGCACATCGGGATTCAGCCGCACCGCAGACGTGGGAGTGGCGTCCAGAATAGCTTTAAAGATGACTGCGGAACTCTCTCCACGGAAGGGCAACTGCCCCGTGGCCATCTCATACAGTACGACTCCAAACGAAAACAGATCAGTCCGGGCGTCCAACTCTTTCGCGCGTGCCTGCTCAGGCGACATATAAGCGACGGTTCCCAGCGCACTGCCGGGACTCGTCAGATGTTCTTCTGATTCGATGGTCGGGGCGCTCATGGCAACGCTGTCAAGCCTGAGAGGGACCTTGGCTAGCCCGAAATCCAGAATCTTAGCGTGCCCGTGTTCGCTGATAAAGATGTTAGCTGGCTTGATGTCGCGATGAACAATCCCCTTGGCGTGCGCTGCATTCAGAGCGTCGGCAATTTCGATAGCGAGCGACAGAATCACTTCGGTTTCCAGCGGACGCCCCGCGATCCGGTGCCTCAGCGTCATCCCGTCCAGAAACTCCATGGCGATGAAGGTTTGCCCATGCTGGTCGTCGATCTCGTAGATCGTGCAGATGTTGGGATGGTTCAGAGCGGAAGCAGCCTGCGCCTCGCGATGGAAGCGGGTCAAAGCCTGTGCATCTTTGGCAATCTCGTCCGGAAGGAACTTCAGGGCGACAAAGCGGTGCAACTTCACGTCCTCGGCCTTGTAGACCACACCCATTCCACCACCGCCTAGCTTCTCGACGATGCGGTAGTGCGAGATGGTCTGGCCGATCACTGGAGCAGAATGCTACGTCTGCGAAACGGGTAAGTCAATGAAACACGGGAAGTTGGAGGTGGATCAAGAGGATGGTGTTGTAACATCTCCATTTCACTCATTGACGGTCAATGAGTGAAATCGCCTTCCATGAGAAGGCCGGTCGGAGTCAAGTCAATTCTTGCTGCAGCTTCGTGAAACAATCGTTGTTCTCCCGCCAAGTGGCCGCTGTCGCCATGCTTCCATCCGCACTCTCGAGGAGCGATTCGTTTCGCTCGGTGCATGTTGGGCGTTCTCGGTTCAGCCGGTGCTGCCATCTGTTTGGCGCCCTGTGGTTCTGCTCTTTCCGAGTAGAACCTGGGCCAGGCGATTAACGCAGTCACCGGAACTCGGCTTGGGCTTTTGTCTTTTCTCTTCCTGGAACGGTTTTGTTTTTACGCGGCTGCGGCTACTGTCGTTGGGCTGCTGTTGTGCAACGGTTCGTATACTTCTCCGCTCACCCACAGGTGATGCAACAACACCGCCAGCTTTCTCGCGGTCGCCACGATGGCTCGCTTCTTGCCGTTTCTCCCACCACGTTCGGCTAGTTTCAGGCCCCAGCGCCGCAGATCACAGTCGGGACCGAACGGACCCAGAATGTGCTGCGCTCCTTGCACCAACAACGTTCGCAGATAGGGATCGCCTTCTTTGCTGATGTGCAGCTGCGGCTCGCTCTGACCAGAGTTTCTTCGTCCCGGCTGCAGCCCCAGATAGCAGCCCACGTCGCGGCTCTTGCGGAAGCGATGCGGATCTTCCAGCGTCAGCAAGAACGTCAGCGCGATCAGCGTGCCTACGCCCTTGATCTGCTTCAGCAGCGCCACCTGCGGATAACTCTGCTGTGCCAGATTCTCGATGCGCTCGTTGTATTCCACGATGCCCTCGCTCAGCGACTCAATTGCGTTCAATAGGGGTTCCAGTGCGGCTCGCAGCTCTGGACTCAAGCTTTCGGCTTTCTCCGGATTCAGGTTGCGTACGTTGCAGCTGCGCAATCGCTCCCCGTAACTCTTGGCCAGTCCGCGCGCCGTGTTGACCAGCCCGGTTCGTGCCCGCACCAGCCCAGCGCGCGCCCGAATCAACGTCAGATCGGCTTGCGCCTGCACGCTGCGGTGCTTCACCGGATACAGCAACTCCGGATCGATCCGGGCCAGCCGCGCCAGCGTCTGCGCATCCAGACGATCGTCTTTCTTGCGGCTCTTCCCGATCAGCCGTACCTTGCGCGCATTCGCCACGATCACTTCATGCCCCAACTCGCTGAGCCAGCGACTGATCCAGGGCGAATGCGTCCCGATTTCCAGTGCGATCCGACTGCGCGGCAGCGCCCCGAAGGCTTCCTGCAATGCTTTCCCATTCGTTCGCACTCGCTGTTCCCCTTGAATCTGGCCGGCTTCATCCACCACGCAGTACCAACAGTTGCGATCTCCCAGATCCAATCCAATGGTCAGTTTCTGCTGCGAAATATTCCTGCTCTGCGCTGCTGCTCTGGTGCTAACCTTCTTCATTGCCGGTCTCCTTTTTATCTGTGCTTCGAGCACGTCGATAACTTGGGAGCGTACACCGCATCCCGCGGAGACCGGCCTTCTCATCCCATCTGATTTAAACAGTTAGGCTGAAAGAGCAGAAGAGTATGCGCAGCTACCCCCACCTGAGGCCCGCCCGCTAATTTTCTCGCGGGAGCCAGTACGATCAGATCTGCGCCAACCCGGCGGCCAATTGAAGGTTTGCTTCCGCCCGCGGCCCATAGAGCAGCGTAGCGGGCGAGGTCTTCGCCACCGGCGGAACGAACACTACGGCGTCTTCGGGGAGAGCCAAAGCACGCCGTAGGCTCTCGTACTCGCTGGTGCAACGGTCGCCGCGCGGGACACCGCCTCCGCAATGCGATATCCCGCTGGCAACTTCTCAGTCTACGTTCTAGGGACAGGACAGCTTGTTATAGTCGGTCAACAGGTTATCGAAGTTGTAGCCCTGAAACTCCGGACCATTTATGGAATATGGGTGACTTGGGCTCGTCCACTTGAAGGAGTTCAGCCCGTTTACATAGTTCCCCCCTCCGGTGCTGTTGTTGGAGGGAGCCGGAACCGAGCCATTCAAGGGATTCAAGCCAATTATCCATGGCCCGCCGCTGGTGCCGCCGGTTTGCGGATTGCCGATTTCGATGACGTTGTTATACCCGAGGGGATTGACAGCGCCGGTTGCGGCCTCGTCTTGCCACAAGTGGGCGCCGCCAAATGGGGCTGCCGCGGGATAGCCAAACACGTCCCACTGCCGCTGCGTGAAGTCGCCGTTGTAATACCAGCCGAACCAGCCGGTGTAGTCCCCGATTGGTTTTGTACCACTGCTTCCGTTGCAACCGGTGCCATTGTTGTCGTGCATCTGGAACATGGCGATGTCGTAGTCGAAGGTTGCCGCGCCCGAAACCCAGGTTATCCATCGGTTCGGTGTCCAGCCATTCCCATAGGTGGCGTTGGCGCCGGAGTTATAGCCGGGGTAGAAAACCCAACTGTTGTATGTGATGCCCGTGGAGTAGTCGTACACGCAATGCCGCGCCGTGATAACGGTGTAAGAGTTATTGAAGACGGACGCGGAACAAACATAGTCGCCAGCGGGCTCGGAGGCGCCGGCCGGTATGACGAAGAACAGTTTTCCGACGGCCGCGTAGGGGTAGGCATTCGTCACTGGCGGACGATAGTTGGTGAACGGGTATTCGTAGCTAAACGGGCTGCTCGTTGGTTGTATCGCCTCGTCGCTCCGGTTCAGCATCTCGAATGTTTCGGAGGGACTCCTCTCGGTGGTGGGTAAAGAGGCCGTGGGAAGTCCTCCTGGGGAGAACCGCGCCGGACCCTTAGGCATGAGCGGGCTCGAGACCGCCGCCGCGATGGCTGGGTCGACTGTAGGCAGCGGCATCGGTTTCGCGTTTGCCATCCGCTCCGGAGTCCAAGTAGCTCGCGTTGCAGCCATCTCCTCGGCGGTGATTGCACCATGGCCAGTCTTCGCAGTTTCTTTGTCTTGGGCAAAGGCCATCGCTGCGATTCCGCAAAGGAACGCAGTAAGAGCCCAGAGAGTCATCCTCAAAGCGTTGGAACGTCTTTTCATCGGAGTTTCCTCTTTTCTCGTTGAATTTCGATTGGCGTTGACATCGGAGCCGAACTTCTCCCCAACTGTGGTTTTGCTTTTCCCGGGGTTGCTGATCCCCACTTATACAGAAAGGCGGAAAGCGCGTGCGAAACGCCTCATCGGAAAAAAATATTTCGTCCTAGGTCAGTTTAGGGTCAACAGAAAGGAGAAGCTCAAAGACACCCAAGACTTGCGGAGGAGGAATATGTTCGGCAGTTGTTTGCGCCAGTTTGCGGGCATGCCCGCTACGCTCCATGGCGACCACTTGGGAGTTCTGCAAGGCCACCGAAAAAGAAATCCACACTCCAGCTGCGGAAGGTCGGAGCTACGAAGCAAACAAGGCCAACCTTCGAGGGGATTGAAGAATGCAGGCCGGTCGGCCGATCCCGGGGCGTCTGGCTCGACAACGGCAACCTCCCCCAGTCCGGTCGCGAAACGCTCCCTTCCATTTCCCTCTTGACTTCGCTTCCCGTTCCAGTTAAAGGTGTTATCTGGTGCTGGTTCTTTGCCAAGGAGATGACCCGTAACTCCTTTGGATGTAAGATTTTACCCGTAAGTGATTGCAGCTCTAAGATTTTTCAGGAACTTCCCGCTAAATCAATGATTCCAAGAGACCGAGGGGGAGGGGGGTACCCTAGGTTACGAAAAAGTAAATACCCTTCAATTCCAGATCCGCTGCCTAATCCGTGAAATCTGTTGCCATCATTCCCGCTCGACTGGCGTCCACCCGTCTGCCGCGCAAGATGCTGCGCGAGATCGCAGGCAAGCCCTTGGTTGGCTGGGTCTACGAGGCAGTCCGCTTGTCGCCGCTTTTGTCCGATGTAATCATCGCCACGGATTCCGAGGAGATCATGGAAGCCTGCCGCAGACACAACTGGAAGGCGCAAATGACTTCACCCACTCACCGCAGCGGCACCGAGCGCGTGCATGAAATATCAAACTCCGTAACCGCGGATGTTTATGTCAACGTGCAAGGCGACGAACCGCTGGTGCGCCCCGAACAAATTGCCACTCTGCTCGAAGTGATGAAAGACCCGGCAGTGCAGGTGGGAACCGTCAAGACTCCATGCCCGCCGGAAGAAATTCGTAATCCCAACGCGGTCAAAGTCGTGACCGCCCCGGACGGCCGCGCTCTCTATTTTTCCCGGGCCACGATCCCCTTCGACCGCGACAACACCGGCCCGCGCTACTTCAAACATCTCGGCCTCTATGCCTACCGGAAATCCGCGCTCGATCTCTTTGTAAGCCAGCCGGAATCGATGCTGGAAAAAAGTGAACGGCTGGAACAACTGCGTTTCCTCGAAAACGGAATCCCCATCTACGTCGGCGAAACCCCTCACGACTCCGTAGGCGTGGATACGGAAGAAGATTTGCAGCGCGTGGCGGAAATCCTGCGGAAGCGTTGATCTTCTCGGGACTCGGTACTCGGGACTTACAGCTCGAGCTGGACCCGCGGCTGATGAGCTCTGCGCGCGGCCCCAGGCTTCCGCGGCCGCCACACGCTTCGCGATTGCCGGATGTGAATGGAAAAGCCATTCCACCCACTTGGAAGGTGTGCGCTCCGCCAGGTTCTGCTGCGCCAACTTGTTCATCGACGAAATGAAGGGCTCCACGCTGGCGATCGATTCAAAGGCATAGCGGTCGGCCTGCCGCTCGTTGTAGCGCGAGTAGGCATTGAGCGCGGGCATCAGCAGCAGCGAAAGCGCGGTCGCGGTAAGGGCCAGCAAGGGCAGGTTCGCGAAATCGGAAAGCTCCTCGAACATGTGGTGATCGACCGCGTAGTGAAGCACCCAGTTCGCCACCCAGAAACCAAGCAAGGTAATTCCGGCTTGCACGAAAATGCTCTTCAGAATGTGCCGGTGGACGTGATGGCCGAGCTCATGCGCGAGGACCGCTTCGATTTCCTCGGGAGCGTAATTATCCAGCAGCGTGTCGGCCAGAATGATCCGCCGCGTCCTGCCGAGTCCAGTAAGGGCCGCATTTGCTTTCTTGCTCTTTTCCGAAAGCTTCCAGCGATAAACTCCGCGCACGCGCGTGCCCGCATGCTCGCTCAGTTGAATCAAGCGGCGGCGCAGGTCTTCATTGTCCAGCGGCTCGAACTTGTAAAAGATCGGAAAGAGCACGACCGGAGCAAGCTGGGCCAAAACGATGAACAGCCCCATGAACAGCGCCCACGTGATGATCCACCAATGCTGCGGGGATTCGCGAATCATGAAATACAACAACTCCACCACGATCGCGGCCAACACCAGTCCGACCAGAAAGCCCTTGGCTTCATCCCAGAGCCACGAACGCAGCCGTTGCGTGGAGAGTTGGAACCGTCGCTCGAGCCGAAACCCATAGTAGTCAAGGCCCAGGCTCAACATTTTGCTGATCAGGAGTAAGAGGAACAAATAGATGAAAACTGCCACAGTGTAGTTGCGGAATCCACGGCGTAAGGCGAGATCGCGCAGCCAGCCCGTCCAACCGGTGATCAGCAGAAGAATCAGGAAAGCGGAGCCCACAGCAAAATCGGCGACCCCCAGCCAGCGGTGGATCCGATTGTAGCGGCGCGCCTCAGGCGAGTCGTCTGGAGTCGAAGCTGTGCTTCCGGCGAAAGTCATGCGCAAATAGAAGTATCGCATTACTGCCGCGTCAAATGTGGAGATTCCAGCAGATGAGTCAGTCCGCTACCCGCCACTTTTAACAAAACTCTCCGCAGCTGTCAGGATTTCGTCCACCAGTTCCGGCGACGCGGCCTCCGAGTACAGCCGCAGCAGCGGCTCGGTTCCCGAAGCGCGGAACAGGATCCACGCTTCCGCTCCGTTCCCATTCGTTGGCGCATCGAGAAAAAACTTGATGCCATCGAGATTCTCTTTCTTCAGCACGCGATAGCGTCCCAGGCTCTGCGTGTTTTCGGCTCGAGCCCGCTGAATCGCGCCCTGCTTGATCTCTTCCGGAATGTGCAGGTCGCGCCGGCCGTAATAGTGCGGGCCGAACTCGCGTTGCAGGTCCGCGACCAGTTGGCCCAGCGGCTTGCCTTCTTCGGCCATGACATTGGCCAGCAGCAGGCAATTCAGAACGCCGTCGCGCTCCGGCAGAAAGCGCGAGTAGCCGATGCCGCCCGACTCCTCGCCGCCGATCAGAATGTCGTGCTCCATCATCAAGTCAGCGATGTATTTGAATCCGATCTGCGTTTCGTAAAGTTTGCGGCCGTACTTTGCGGCAATGCGATCGAGCATGCGCGTCGTATTGAAGGCGCGCACCACGTCTCCAGACCACTTCTTGCGCACCAGCAGCCAGCGCAGCAGGACGCAGAATATCTTGTGCGAGTCCACAAAGCTGCCGTCTTCCGCGACCGCGCCGATGCGGTCGGCATCGCCGTCGGTAGCCAGTCCCGCGTCGCACTTTTCTCTGACCACCGTTTCCTGCAGAAGAGCGACATGCGGGAGGATGGGCTCGGGATTGATATCAGGGAAAAGCGGGTTCACTTCCTGGCGGATCGCGATGTGTTGAACCCCACGATCGCGAAAGATTCCGGCAAGAATTCCCCGGCCGGAACCATACATCGAGTCGATCGCGAACTTGAACTTGGTTTTGCCGATTAGATCCATGTCGGCAAAGCGGCAGACCGCGGCGATGTACGGCGTCTTGAGGTCAGCCTCTTCGATGGCAGCTCTTGACCCTTGCGGCATCGCACCAGCCCGCAGCTCTTCTTCGATCCTTTTCATGATCGCGGGCGTGGCGGACCCGCCAAACTTCCCTTTGAACTTCACTCCGTTCCAGTTCCACGGATTGTGGCTGGAGGTGACCATCACTCCGCCCGCAGCGCCCTTGTCTTTCACCGCATAGGAGACGGCCGGTGTCGGCGTGTAATCGTTGGCCAGCTTCACTGGAATGCCCGCAGCGGCAGATCACTTCGGCAGCCACTTGCGCCGCGCGCTGCGAAGCGAAGCGCGTGTCATAACCGATGATGACTCCGCGCTTCGCGTCCTCGTATTTCAAAACGTAGGAAGCGATCGCGCCGGCGACCCGGCGCACGTTGTCGAACGTGAAGTCGTCGGCGATAATGCCGCGCCATCCGTCAGTTCCGAACTTGATTTCTTGAGCCATGAAAGTTCAGTGTCCAGTGGTCAGTGGTCAGAAACTCCCGATGTTGCTGCCACTGACACGGGCACTGGCCACTTTCTTACACCAGTTTGTGAAGCTTCTTCTCGTCCAGATGCTTCACCACTTTACCAACGTCCTGAGCGTGCTGAAGAGTAGTAATCAGCAATGCATCCGGAGTTTCTACCACCACCAGATTGCTCACGCCCACGGCCGCGACAAACTTGCCCGGAGCGTGCACGTAGTTGCCGCGGGCATTCAGAACGAACACGCCCGCGCCGTTGATCAGGTTGCCATCCGGCGGATTGCTCTTCGCGTGTGATGCTCGTGCAGCGCGGTCCAGGAGCCCAGGTCGTTCCATCCGAAATCGGCGGGCAGGCAAAAGATGTTTCCCGCCTGCTCGCCTTTCGCCGAACGCGGTTCCAGTACGGCGTAATCGATGCTGATGTTCTCGCACTTGGGATACAGCCTGCGGAAGGTAGCCGCAAACTTTCGCGTGCCGAAAGCGGCGGCAATTTCTTCCAGCAGCGGAGCGGTCTTGGGAAGATGCTCGCGCAGGGCATTGGCCAGAGTGCGAGCGCTCCACAAAAACATCCCGCTGTTCCAGAAATAATTTCCCGCAGCCACGAAAGCAGCGGCCTTTCTCGGCGTCGGGCTTCTCGGTGAAGCGGCGCACACGGAGCGCGCCGCCGCTGGAAGACGCTGCCCGCCTCGATGTAGCCGTAGCCGGTTTCCGCTCGAGTGGGGCGAATGCCGAAGGACCACAATGTTTTCGCCTGCGGCTGCGATCTCTACGCCGCGTTCGATCGTCGCGCGATAACTCTTCTCATCGGCGATCACATGGTCGGAAGGAAACATTCCAATCACCGCATCGGGATGTTCGCGCAGAAGCAGAAAAGCGGCGAGACCGATCGCGGGTGCGGTGTTGCGCCCCACCGGCTCCGCCAGCACTTGCGCCTTCGGCAACTTAGGAAGCTGCTTCAGGATCGCGGGACGAAGATCGTCGTTGGTAATGATCCAGAATTGTTTCGGCGGAGCGAGTGGAAGCAGCCGCGCCACCGTTTGCTGGATCATGGTCTGCTTGCCGTCGAGCGCCAGCAACTGCTTGGCGCGCTTTTTCCGGCTCAACGGCCAGAAGCGCGTGCCGCGGCCGCCGGCAAGGATCACAGGATAAAAGTTTGAGTTCTTAGCCAAGTTCTTCGATTTCCGCTCGCTACATTCGCGTTTCCGGTTCGGGCAACGCCGCCCCCGGAACGCGCGCTCTCAGAAACTCCAGCGTCCACTGCGGGCGCACCGTAAACTTCCCCACCGACGCCGGAACTACCACCGCATCACCTTTCGCCACAGTCACGGGTTCCGCCCCGGCCGCTTCTACGACTCCACATCCCTCCACGGCCACCAGGATCTGCGCCGAACTCTTGCCCGACTCGTCGCGCGTACTCAATTCTTGCGCATCCTTCATCTCAAACATATCCACAACAAAGTAAGGAGCGGCGACCAGCGGAGCCCGCCGGTTGTTGCTGCCGGGAATTTGCGCCGGAGCCGGCCTCACAACTTTTCCGGACGCAACTTTCAACTTCACCGCGGCCAAACCTTCTTTCAGGTGCAACTCGCGCGGCCGTCCGTAATCATACAGACGATAGGTCGTGTCCGACTGCTGCTGCGTCTCGACGATCACCGAGCCCGGCCCCAGCGTGTGCACAGTTCCTCCGGCTACATAAATCATGTCGCCGGTATAAACGTTGAGCCAGTTCAACAATTCTTCGGCGCGCTTCTCGTGGATCGCCTGTTCCAGTTGCGCAACCGTCACGCCCGGTTTCAATCCCAATGCGATTTGCGCTCCGGGCTTCGCATGGGCCACATACCAGCACTCAGTCTTGCCCCAGGGCTGACCCACGCGGCGCGCTTGCTCGTCATCGGGATGAACCTGCACCGAGAGTTTCTCATGCGGAAAAAGAAACTTCAGCAGCAAGGGAAAGCGCCGGGCATCGCGGGCGGCGTCGCCTACAAGTTCCCGCTGATACTTTTCGCTCAGCTGTGCCAGCGTCTGCCCGGTGAGCGGCCCGTTGGCCACCTTGCAATCGTCTCCACTGAGCCAGGCCTCGCCAATCTTTTCCTCGAACTTGCGATTGGGATAAATCGGCGACAAATCGTGTGTGCCCCAGGGGCGCGGATCGAATCCCGGAAGCATCAAAAGTGGATAAAGATTGCCCATGACAAGTGATCTACATAAAAAAGGCCGTTCGCGAACGGACGGCCTCAGCCGAACCTAAACATCCCGTGAACCAGCGTGTCTGAAATTCACGCCTACAGTGCAGCGAAAAACTTCCGCATGCGTTCCAGTCCGCGATCCAACTCCGCCTTCGAGGTCGCGTAGGAGACGCGGATATGTTCGCCGGTGCCGAAATCCTTCTCCCGGCACGGTGGCCACATGCGCTTCCCTCAGCAGCCGCCCTGCCACGTCTGACGCCGACTTCACGCTGCCGCGCCCCAGAAACGCCGAAATGTTGGGATAGGCGTAGAACGCACCTTCCGGCAGCGTGCAGGTCACGCCCGGAATCGAGCGCAAGCCCTTCACCACGTGGTCGCGCAGTTCGATATACTCGCGCCGCATTTCTTCGACGCACTCCTGCGGCCCCTTCAGCGCCGCCACCGCCGCTTTCTGCACGATCGAGGTTGGATTCGACGTGGACTGGCTCTGCAACTTCGACATCGCGCTCACCACCGCCGCCGGACCGAGCGCATAACCCAGCCGCCAGCCCGTCATGGCGTAAGTTTTCGAGAGCGAACCCAGCACCACGATGCGCTCTTTATACTCGCGCAGCGATCCCACAGAAAAATTCCTGCCCGTGTAATTCAGGTAGACGTAACACTCGTCGGAAAGCACCCAGATTCCGCGCTCGTGCGCCAACCGGACCACTTCCGTCAGATCCTCCGCGCTCATCACCGCGCCCGAGGGATTCGAAGGCGAATTCAGAATGATCACCTTGGTCCGCGGCGTGATCAGCCCGGCAACCATCTCCGCCGTAACCCGGAAGCCTTGCGACTCGTCCGTCTCCAGCAACACATTCTGGCCGCCGGCATAACGCACGATGTCCTTGAACGAAACCCAGTAAGGCACCGGCAGAATCACTTCGTCGCCATGATCGACGAGCACCTGAATCGCGTTGAACAGCGCATTCTTGCCGCCGGTCGAGGCGATGACCTCTTCGCGGCGGTAATCGGAATCGAAATCGACGGCATGACGATGCACGATCGCGTCGCGCAACTCGGGCGTGCCCGGCACAGCCGTGTATTTCGTGAAGTTGCCCTGAATGGCGGCGATGGCCGCGTCCTTGATGTGCTGCGGCGTAGCGAAATGCGGCTCGCCGGCGCCAAAGTCCACCACGTCGATGCCCTGCGCGCGCAACTTGTCAGCCTCGGCCACCACCGCCATCGTGGCTGAGGGCTCAATGCGGTTGATGCGGTCGGTAAGTTTCAGCGCTTCGCGTGGTTGCCGTGGTCATGCCTTCTTTTTCCTTTTCTTTTCTCTTTTGGATCCAATCTCTTTTCCGCCGAGACTTCGATGCGATCCAGCATCGCGATCCCGCAGCTTGTACGCTGCGGATCGAGTTTTTCGCGCAGCTTCTGCTCCACCACTTCCGGAACCAGTCCCTTTACCGGCCCGCCGGCCTGCGCCACTTCGCGCACCAGGCGCGAGCTGACGTAAGAATACTTGTCAGCCGGCATCATGAAAACGGTCTCGAGCGTGGGCTCGAGCTTGCGGTTCATCAGCGCCATCTGCAACTCATATTCGTAGTCGCTAATCGCGCGGATGCCGCGCAGGATGCAAGTCGCCTCCAGCGATTTCGCATACTCGACCATCAGCCCGTCAAACGTGTCGATGCGAACGTTCTTCAGGTGCCCGGTAAGCTCCCGCAGCATCTCCAGCCGCTCTGCGACGCTGAACATCGGACTCTTTTCCGAGTTGCGCAGGATCGCACCACCAGTTCCTCAAAAATCTTTGCGCCCCGCTCGATCAATCGAGGTGCCCGTTGGTGGGCGGATCAAACGAACCGGGATAGATAGCGATGCCTTTATTCAATCGTCCTCACAGGAACAGGCGGGGCTGAATAGAAGATTCTATGCGGGCAGGAGTGGAGATGGCAATTAGGGAATAATTAGGGAATGCTTGTGTGGCGCGGGCCCTCTCTCCCGCGTGCTTGCTGCGCGGAACATAGCAGGCAAGGGCGCCATCGCCACACGATGTGTCAGCGCTTCGCCGCTATCGGTGCCCTCGCCGCCTCAGGAGGAGCGCTCGGCATGGTTGTGACGCGTGCACCTTGCGGCGCAGCTCTGTGCCGCGGCCGCCGCCGGTTGCGCCTGCGCCGGAGCTGCAATCAGTCCCAGCGCCTTGCGCACTTCGGTGTCGAGCTTGGCCATGGTGTCTTTGTTGTCTTTCAGGAACTGGCGGGCGTTTTCACGGCCCTGGCCGATGCGCTCGCCCTTGTAGCTGAACCACGACCCGGATTTCTCGAGGATGTTGTTGTTCACCGCGATATCGAGCAGGTCGCCTTCTCGCGAAATACCTTCGCCGTAGAGGATGTCGAACTCGGCTTCGCGGAACGGCGCCGCCACTTTGTTCTTCACAACTTTTACGCGGGTACGCGAGCCGGTGACTATGTCGCCTTCCTTGATGGCGGCGATGCGCCGGATGTCCATGCGCACCGAGGAATAAAACTTCAGCGCGCGGCCGCCGGTCGTCGTTTCCGGATTACCAAACATCACGCCGATTTTCTCTCGGATTTGATTAATAAAGATCAGGCAGGTGCGCGATTTGGAAACCGTCCCCGTCAGCTTGCGCAGCGCCTGCGACATCAGCCGCGCCTGCAGCCCCATGTGGCTGTCTCCCATTTCGCCGTCGAGTTCGGCCTTGGGCACCAGCGCCGCCACCGAATCGACCACCAGCACGTCAATGGCGTTCGAGCGCACCAGCGCTTCCGTGATTTCGAGCGCCTGCTCGCCGTAGTCCGGTTGCGAAACCAGCAGGTTGTCCACATCGACGCCCAGCTTCTTCGCATAGCCGGGATCGAGCGCGTGCTCGGCATCCACGAACGCCGCCATGCCGCCGGTTTTCTGCGCCTCGGCAATCACCTGCAAAGTGATGGTGGTCTTGCCGGAAGACTCCGGTCCAAAGACTTCCACCACGCGTCCGCGCGGAAAGCCGCCCACGCCGAGCGCGGCGTCAAACGAGATCGCTCCGGTCGAGATCACTGAGATGGGGACGATCGCTTCCTTCGACCCCAGCCGCATGATCGACCCTTTGCCAAACTGCTTTTCAATCTGTGAAACCGCCAGCTCAATTGCCTTGCCCCGTTCATCCGCCATGGGAGTGTGGCTCCTTTTGAGATCGCCGAAGATAGTTCAGAAACTAATCTGGCCGGATTATACACACAGATCGAAGCGAAACAAAGGCGAAACTAGAATATGTTAGTGGAAAAGCTTCCCAAAATGGTCGGAGGTATAATTTCCAGAGCCCTACTACGTCCCGCCTGACCGAGATTATGTCTTTCACTTTGCTTGTCAACGGAGATGAGCACACAGTTGACGTTCCCGCCGATCAAAGTCTCCTCTCCGTCCTCCGCGATAATCTGAATCTGACCGGAACCAAGTACGGCTGTGGCGAGGGACAATGCGGCGCCTGCACTGTGCTGCTGGCCGGCAGGCCCGTGCGCTCTTGCCGGACTCGCATAAGCGCTGCCGCAGGAAAGAAGATTACAACCATTGAAGGACTAGAGCAGAACGGTCATCTCCATCCCGTGCAGGAAGCTTTTCTGCGTGTGGAAGCATTCGAGTGCGGCTATTGCACTTCGGGGATGATCATGTCCGCCGTGGCTTTGCTGAATCAGAACCCGTCGCCGAGCGAAGATCAAATTGGCGACTTCATGAATGGAAACGTCTGTCGCTGCTGTACCTATCCTCGAATCCTTGAGGCTGTTAAGCAGGCATCCACCAGCGGCAAGGGACCAGTGCGATGAGCCGGTACAACAGCACCGTCGATCCGGATACGTTGCGCGAACTCGCACTCGAGAACCTGCAGCACGCCTGCACTCCGAAACTCGGATACGGCTTCGAATTGCAGCGGCGCGAGTTCTTCAAGCTGCTGGGCGGCGGCGTGCTAGTGGGCATGTGCATTTCTGCGACGGCCCAGGAGTCCGGTGGCGGAGGCCATCGTCGAAAGCGAAGATGATTTGCCCAAATCCCTGGCGGCCTGGCTGCACGTCGCTGAGGATGGCAAAGTGACCGTGTACACGGGCAAGGTCGAGGTCGGTCAGAATATCCGCATTTCGCTGAGCCAGCATGTGGCCGAGGAACTGCGCGTACCCGTGGCATCGATTCAACTGGTGATGGCCGACACTGCGCTCTGTCCATTCGACATGGGCACTTTCGGCAGCCGCACCACGCCCATCATGGGACCGCAACTTCGCAATGTTGCCGCCACCGCGCGCGAAACCTTCATCTCGCTTGCCGCCGAGCGTTGGCACATCGCTCGGGCGACGCTGGTCGCAGCCGAGGGAAAGATCACTGATCCGCGCACCCAGCGGTCCATCACTTACGGGGAGCTCAGCCGAGGGCAAGAGTTGGTCACTCTCCTCGGTGACGACCCTCCTTTACTCTCTCCGAAGGAATGGCAAGTTGCAGGGACTTCAGCGCTGAAGGTGGATGGACGCGACTTCGTTACCGGCCGGCACAAATACACCCCGGACATGGCGCGTCCCGGAATGCTCGTGGGCAAGGTCCTGCGGCCTGCGGCGTTCAGGGCTTCTCTGACTTCCTTCGACGCCGCAGAAGCGGAAAAAATTCCGGGCGTGGCGGTGGTCCACGACGGCGACTTCGCTGGAGTCACGGCTCCCGACGAGCCCACGGCCGCACGTGCAGTCGCAGCAATTCGCGCCCAGTGGAAAGCCTCGCCGCAGACGTCAGATACCACGTTATTTGCCGACTTGAGAAAGCCTTCGGCGGAGCCGGGCGAAACCTATGGAACGGCTCCTGATCACGTGGTCGGCTCGGTCGACCAGGGGCTCGCCGCCGCCGACAAGACGCTGGCTCAAACCTATACAGTCGCCTACATCGCCCACGTCCCCCTGGAACCGCGGGCCGCTCTAGCAGAATGGGTGGAGGGAAAGCTGACGGTCTGGACCGGCACGCAGCGTCCGTTTGCAGTGCGCGATGAGCTCGCACAGGCTTTCCGGCTCTCTGCCGCCAGTGTTCGCGTGATCGTTCCCGACACCGGTTCGGCGTACGGCGGAAAACATACCGGGGACGCTGCAGCAGAAGCCGCCCGCCTGGCCAAAACCGCCGGTAAGCCCGTGAAATTGGTCTGGACTCGCGAAGAGGAGTTCACATGGGCCTACTTCCGTCCCGCCGGCGTAATTGACGTAAAAAGCGGCGTGCGCAAAGACGGCACAGTGGTCGCCTGGCAGTTCGACAACTACAACTCAGGCCCCTCGGCCATTCGCACACCCTATAACGTCGCCAACCAGAAGATCGAGTTTCACCCCGCGGATTCCCCATTGCGTCAAGGCTCTTACCGTGGTTTAGCGGCCACCGCCAATCACTTCGCCCGCGAGACTCATATGGACGAACTGGCCCACTTGCTCGGCGTGGATCCTCTAGAGTTCCGCTTGAAGAACATCGCCGATCCGCGATTGGCAGCGGTCTTCGAGGCGGCCGCGCACAAATTCGGCTGGGGACGCGCGAAAAGCTCTCCCACGCGTGGCTCCGGCATTGCCGGGGGTGTCGAAAAGGGTGGCTACATCGCCACTTGCGCGGAAGTGGAGATTGACCCCGGCAGCCGTGAAGTCAGGGTCAAGCGGATCGTCGCCGCCTTCGAATGCGGCGCAATCGTCAATCCCAATGGCCTCCGAAACCAGATCATGGGCTCGGTTGTGCAGGGACTCGGCGGCGCACTGTTTGAAGCAGTTGGCTTCAACGACGGAAAGATTAGCAACCCGCATTTCGCGCAGTATCGGGTGCCGCGCTTCTCAGATACGCCTCAGGTCGAGGTGGAAATGCTCGACCGCAAAGACCTGCCCCCGGCGGGCGCCGGCGAAACCCCGATTGTCGGCACCGCCCCGGCAGTCGGGAACGCCATCTTCGCCGCGACCGGAATCCGGCTGCGCTCGCTGCCGCTGGTGCCTGATGGGTTGCCGAAGGTGAGGTAGATTCCAATCTCAGCAGTAAAACGGCGATTTTCTCCTCGCGGGGTATTCCTCGAACTCAGGGCTTGAAGGCTAGCGATGGTTCCTGGTTTTTAAGCTGATCGCTATCTTGATCACTGCACCATCCACGGGATCAATCTCGAACACGGCCCTGCTGGTGTAACGCGGGCTGTCCTGCCGATACTTGAAAGCGCTGTGCTGCTGAAAAATGTCGGTGTCATACGGGGCACCGTACTTGGCCTGCACCTGCGCAGCGGTGTAGCTGCGATCGGCAAGTTGAAGGACGAGGTAAGCGTCCTGTTGTTTCTCGCTTCTTAGAGCTGAAATTTCAGAGAAAGGAAAGGGCTGCGTCAAGGGGTAGTCCACGACTATGCTTTTGTGCTGATGGACCATCCCTTCCCGTATGATCCCGTCAATCCTCTTGCTCACTTCCTCCTGCAGCGTAAGGACGTCCTTGGCGACGCATAGCCTCTTATCAAGCGTGCATTCCGCCCGAACCTGCTGCGCGACATAGGCGCGAAGCACTCCGGAATTTTGCAGCACTGTCTCGATGCCTTGCTCTGGGGGCAGCGCCGCGGCGGCGGAAAGATATGGAACCATCGTGCGCCAGTCGAAGTCGTCCGCGGAGAACTTAACCTGAACGCCGGAGCCAGGGGGTTGGGTGCCGCCGTCTGATGTGCTTGACGACGCTGCGAACATAGACAGCACCAGTGACAGCATGATCAAGAGAGGTGCCGCCTTCGTTTCGGTGAGCAAGGCTGAGATCATAGCCGACGCCAACAGAAACAGCCAACCCGCGGCCATGCGACGCCCGGTCACAAGACTGCACGGCAAGGGGCACAAGATGACAAAGCGACGTTCGCCACGATCTCGCCAGCGCAGCACAGTGAGAAGAAAAAGCTGTAGGTTCTACCTCTGCAGCAAATCCACCGGCGCCGTCACATCGTGCACCCGAAAATACTTAGCCAGCGCCGGATACTTCCTCGCCACGGCCTCATACATCGCATAGGCCACGTTGCGGTAGGAAACATGCCCCGCCGGCGTAGTGCGCAGTTCGGAGATGTAGACAGCCTCGGCGAAGTCCATCTTGAACAGGGCGCGCTTGCGATAGGCCAGCGGAATCGCGTACTGCGAATTCTCTTCCGCCTCGGGAGTGTTGCGCGCGGCAAGCTTCTCGATCGCCGCTTGCGTCCGGCGCATCGCCGCATCGAAGCGAGAACGCATGCCGGCATCTTCCACATCAAGCAGCATCTCGTAGCCGTGCTGCGTGGTGAACCCCTGCATCACCTGGATGCAGCGCCGGTGACGGTGCATATCGCGGAAACCGCCCGTATCCATCAGGATGTCGAAGCGGAACTGCTGCCCGGCGCGGAAGCCGCGCAGCATTTCATCGTGCTTGCCACGATGGCGCAGGCCAAGGTCGATGATCTCGCGCCGGAATCTCTCGCCTGAAACCTGCAGAGCCTGCCGGACTTGTCGATAAGAGTGGTGACAATGCTCGTAGAGCAAAGTAGTCGCGATCTCCACTTCCAGCGGCTCCTCGTCGAGCAGATCGACGATCGCCTTCGAGGGCGCAACCGACTCGCTCTTCATCAGCTCGCGCGCTGCCTGCCGCAGTTCGCGCCGCGTTTCCATTTCATACGGATTCGGATCCGCGTACTTCACCAAAGTCGGCGCGACCCGAACTTCATGCAGCAATTCCTGCTCGGCCCGTGCTCCAAGTTCGGGATTCACCGCCCGAATGTCGTCGACTAATTTCCTCAAAGACTCGGCATTCACGTTGTAAGCTGCCGAAGTCGCCGCCTTCTTCAACGATTCGCCGAGAACTCGCACTTCCTTGTGCGTATGCGAAAGCAGATGCGCAACCTGGGTTTCAAGAGTTCGCGCGTTGACGATCTCCCCCAGCGAAGTATTCGTAGCCAGCGGCAAGAGATATCGCGTAATGTCAAAGGCCCGCGCCTTCAGCGTGCGCTCGTACGCTTCCTGCTTCATCTCGGCAGGCTTAGGAGTGATGCTGATCAGGTGCTCCGTCATGTGCGCCGAGAGCGCTTGGTACTCGGAGAAAAGAAAATCAAGCGTCTCGCGGTAGAGCTTGCGGGCTTCGTCGTCGGCGCCGAAGTCGGGGACGTAGTAACCGCTCTTCTTGAAATCCTGATAGCGGGTCGAGCGCTCCTGCCCATCCCAGCGCTGCTCGTCGGCCAACTCGATCGCGGCTAGAATCGAGAGCCTCTCGACCGCCAACGCAATGTGCGCCAGGTCGGCAATCGAGCGGTGACCATACTGAAAGTAGAACGTGTTGAGAAACTTCTCCGCCTTCTGCGCGCTGATCTCGCGTAACGACTCCTTCATCGACAGCGCCGACCGCGAATACTTCGCCATGGCATAAGCCTGAATCTCCGGCTCAACGCCATAAACCGCGAAGACTTCAGTCGAAGGCGCTTCATCAGAAGACGATTCGGACGGCAGTTGCTCCGCAGCCGAAGCCCGAAGCGGCGACCGGTGCCCCGATCCGGCCGAAGCCGGATCCGACGCGGATGAGTTCTGGTTGGAAGGTTCGGGCATGGTGATCACTTCGTTCGCCACAGTTGGAGTCATGGGAGTGTTCGAATGTTAATCGGCGGCCCGACAATTCGCAATCGTTAGGGAAGTGATACTGGCACTTGTGTGGGATGCGTTCCCCGGCGCACCGAACCGAAGCACCGGCGCGTATAATTCCACGTTTCGACAAGTACTAAGCAATAAGCACTTGTGGCAACCCTTGGGAGAACCCTAATGTCCCTTTCCGGACGCATAGCGTTCGTCACCGGAGCATCGCAAGGCATCGGACGAGCCTGCGCCCTGAAGCTCGCCATGTCTGGCGTGGCGGTAGCCGCAGCCGCGCGCAACCAGGACAAGCTGAACGAACTGGTGAACGAAATCGCCGCCACGGGCGGCAAAGCCGCAGCCTTTGCTCTCGACGTCACCGAGGAAGAGCAGGTCAAGTCCACGATCAAGGCGGCCATCGCCCAGTTCGGCAAGATCGATATCCTGGTCAACAACGCCGGCATCACCCGCGACCAGTTCGTCATGCGCATGAAGCGGGCTGATTGGGATTCGGTGCTGCAAACCAATCTCACCTCCGCCTATCTCTGCATCCAGCAGGTCACGAGTTCCATGCTCAAGCAGCGCTGGGGACGCATCATCAACATCACCAGCGTCTTCGGCCAGATGGGGCAAGCGGGTCAGGCGAACTATGCCGCCTCGAAAGCCGGACTGATCGGCCTGACCATGGCCGTCGCCCGCGAACTGGGATCGCGCAACATTACCTGCAACGCGGTCGCCCCGGGCTTCATCGAAACCCCCATGACGGATGTGCTCGGCGACGAATTCAAGCAGAACGCCGCCAAACAGATTCCGCTCGGCCGCGTAGGATCGCCCGCCGATGTGGCCAGCGCCGTAGCTTTCCTGGCGTCGGACGAAGCTTCCTACATCACCGGCCACGTGCTGAGCGTGAACGGCGGCATGCTGATGGGATAAGAAAACCTTCACCGCCGAGTACGCCGAGAGCGCGGAGAAAAATGAAGACTGATCCCGAGCGAGCGCAAAAAGCCATGATTCTCTCAGCGTCCTCTGCGTCCTCGGCGGTGAAAGGCCTTTCGATTTTCAAGCCGAATCGCCCGCGCAGATCGCCCAAGCCCGCGAATTATTTCTCGAGTACGCCCAGTCCCTAGGGTTCAGCCTCTGCTTCCAAAACTTCGACAAAGAACTCGCCGGACTCCCCGGCGATTATGCTCCGCCGGAAGGCCGCCTGTTGCTTGCGGAGTGCGGACAGCAACTCGCCGCCTGCGTCGCCCTCCATAAGCTAGGACCGGACACCTGCGAAATGAAGCGGCTGTACCTGCGTCCGCAGTTTCGCGGCGAGGGCCTGGGACGAGCTTTGGCCGAGCGAATCATCGCCGAGGCGCGCCAGATCGGCTACCAGCGAATGCGCCTTGACACCGTCGAGCCAGTAATGAAAGATGCGGTCGGCTTGTATCGCAAGCTGGGGTTCAAGGAGATCGCTCCCTACTGCCAGAACCCGATTGCAGGAGCGTTGTACATGGAACTGGAATTGTAGTTTCCGAGGCCACGATCGTGAAGAAAATGATGAAGAAGTTTCGTCCTTCGTCAGAAAAGACCGCATGGGCTCGATCGGCTGGTGCATGGGTGGAGCTGTTCGCTCGACATGGCGCTACAGGAGCCGACTCTCGCCGCAGATGTGATCAACTACGGCCATCTCGCCACCGACCCCGAGACCATCAAGAGAATCAACGCGCCTATCCTCGGCTTGTTCGGCGGCCAGGATCATGGCATCACGCCCGACGACGACCTGCACAAGTTCGAGGCGACGATGAAGCAACTGGGCAAGAAGATCGATGTCAAGATCTACGACGATGCCCGTCACGCTTTCAGAAAAACCCGAACAACACGAACGGATATCTCCCCGACGATGCCGCCGATGCGTGGAAGCGGTACCGTCAGCTTTCTCGCAAAGACCCTGAAAAATAATGGCCGGGGATTGCCCAAAAGAACTAACTCACCTGACCCTGCGGCTGCAATCATTTCTTTTACATTGTCAAGCCTTAAGGTTCGCGGCTTGTCAAGTACTGGCAGGAAAGTGGTCCTCCACATGGCACTAATTTCCACTTGCCAGAAAATCCCGATCTGGTTACTATGTCGCATCCTGCAATGCTCCCCCAGATCAACATCGGCGAAACCATTAGAAACTACCGCCTGCAGAAAGGCATGTCCCAAGGTGACATCGAGAAGCGCACCGGCCTGCTGCGCTGCTATCTGTCGCGCGTAGAAAACGGCCACACCATTCCTTCGCTCGACACGCTCTCGAAAATTGCCGGAGCCATGGAGATCGCGCTCTCGCAGTTCTTCTCCGAATCCGGCCACAGCAACGGCTCCAAAGGATTGCCGCAACTCTCCGATGACGAAGTCCGCTTCCTGAGCCAGGTCCGCCGCTACGCGGCCGGCCTCAATGACAGCGACCGCAAACTGGTCCTGGCCATGGTCAAGAAGATGGCGTCGAATTCCAGCAAGTAAGCTTCTATCCTCTGGCTCCTAGCCAAACCTACACCGCGGATCTCACGGGTACCGGCGCGGCTAACTCCCTCGTGAGAGAGAGGAGTCGTAGCTAACAGCTAGAAGCTGCCCCCTTACTTTCGTACCATGACCTCGGTGACCACCAGACACCTCGCCCCGGCCTCAGCTTCTCACTACACTGTTGACTGGGAGACGCCTGAGTGACCACTGATGAAGAACTGAACCTGCTCGAGACCCAGCTTCGCCGGCTGAAGATCGAGTACGAGGTCTACTTCAGCAATCCGACCAAACGGCCGCCTACCGACGTCGAGTGGAAGGTGCTCTCCCTGCTGCGCAAATTCTCCGACGGCGGCCGCATGAGCTTCTCCCAGCGCTTCCGCTACAACGAAATGGCCCAGCGCTACGCCATCTACAGCGATCTGTGGCGCAAAAAGTCCCGCATCCGCGAAGAGGGTTACCGCCGCCCGCAGGATGCGCTGCTGGCCGTCCAGGGAGTTCGCCCGGAAGTTGAGGAGCACAAGCCCCACCACAACCCGGTCTACGGCTTAAGCCACGCCGCCGCAGCCTCTGCAGCGGCAGCAGCCGCCGGAACCTCCTCGCAGCCGTTCACGTTACACAACGTAGATAAGAGCGAGCACGAACAGGTGGAGCGCCTGTACAACACGCTAGTCGCTGCCAAAAAGAAAGCGGGAGAAAATGTCTCCGGCAACCTCGATTCCTTCAACAATTTCGTGCAGAAGAAGACGCAAGAAATCCGCAAACAGTACGGCTGCCAGGACGTCGAATTCTCCGTCGAACTCACCGACGGGCACGTCAAGCTGAAGGCTAAAGCGAAAGCATAAACCCCACTCCGACTTGTTTCGGTTAATCAGAGTCCGCATTCCAGTCCCGCGCCATTACAACCGTAATACTCCTGCCGATCTTTTTCCACGTACAATGAGTTTTCCAATATGCGACTTCGTTGCTGCCTGGCTCTCATCCTGTTCACATCCGCAGGCTTTGCTCAAACCCCGAGTGTCAATCAGTCCAGCCGGGCGGAGCTTGTTTTGCCGGATGAAGGGGATGTCGTTTCCAAGTCGGAGCTGATACGGGAGATTCCGCCGGACAAAGATCACCCTTTGCCACGCAAGCTCATCGTCGTCCAGGAAGGGGAACTCAGCTGTGCGCCCGCGCCGCAGAAAATTCTGTTGGCCCATTATCGAGCTGAGCCGCCCTCGAAACTCAGCCTGAACGACGATCGCATCGTTATTGCTGTGAAGCAGGACGATAAATTCGAAATCCTCAAGGTGCTCAACTCAGATACGGTCGTGGTCGACAGCACCCTCTACTCAAATGGAGATTTCGAAGGAGAGTTCATCGACATCAAGGGAATGCATTTCCTCTACATCCAGAGCAGGATCTCAGGTTCGGGTGGAATCGTGGAGAGCGACGTTTATACGATATCCAGCGACCAAAAGCTCACGGTAATTCCTTTTCAGGACACTAAGTCGGGAATATTGAAAGAGAACGAAGAATTGCGCAACGGAGGCTATCGCTTCGCCGACAGCGCCTTTACGTTTGAGTCAGGGATTTACCAACCGAAAGATGGCGAATGTTGCCCTTCGCGTGGATCCTATCGCGCTCAGTTCAAGCTGGAAGGAGAGTTCAAGGGAGACGCAGCAAAGCACGCTTTTGAGCCAAATTTTAAGTTTGTTGTGGCCAGCGAATCGCGCGACAACGGCCGTTAGTTCGGATTCGCGCAGGGTGGCACAGTCGTCTCACAGCGAACAGTGGAATTGCTGATAGAATCTTCGGTCGTTCCGCGACTCATCCTTCATATCCGAGGCCGATCATGTCCCGCAGCACTTCCCGCATCCAGCGCGCCATCCTCAGCGTCACCGACAAGACCGGCCTCGTGGATTTCGCGCGCCAGCTCTCCGGCCTCGGCATTGAACTCATCTCCACCGGAGGCACCGCCAAGCTGCTGCGCGACTCCGGCATCGCCGTCAAAGACGTCTCCGAACTCACCGGATTCCCTGAAATGCTCGATGGCCGGGTCAAGACGCTGCATCCCAAGGTTCACGGCGGCATCCTGCATCGCCGCGAGAATCCCGCGCACGTCGCCGCGGTCGCCGAGCACGGCATCCAGCCGATCGACATGGTCGTGGTAAATCTCTACGCCTTCGAGAAAACCGCCGCCAAGCCGGGCGTGGCATTCGAAGAGCTGATCGAGAACATCGACATCGGCGGACCATCCATGATCCGCTCCGCAGCCAAGAATTTTCACGACGTCGCCGTCGTCACCTCGCCGGCCGACTATCCGGCGATTGCCGAAGAACTCGCGCGAGCTCAAGGCGCGCTCTCGCTCGAAACCAAGTGGAGGCTAGCGCAGAAAGCCTTCGCTACAACCGCTGCCTACGATTCCGCAATCGCCTCAACTCTGGAACGCATCCCCGACATCAAGAATCCTCACCTCGCAGCCGCCGAAGCCCTCCCGCAGACCCTGCGCCTGTCATTCCAGAAAACCCTCGACCTGCGCTACGGCGAAAACCCCCATCAGAAGGCGGCAATGTATTCCGACGGCTCCGGCGCAGGCGTAGCCAACGCCCGCCAGCTTCAGGGCAAGGAACTTTCCTACAACAACATCGTCGACCTGCAAGCCGCCTGGGACCTCGCCCAGGAATTCGATCCGGACGACGCCGCCGTCTGCGCCATCATCAAGCACACCAACCCCGCCGGCGCCGCGACCGGCAAGACTTTAGCCGAGGCCTACAAGCGAGCTCTGGAATGCGATCCCGTTTCAGCCTTCGGCGGCGTCATCGGCGTGAACCGTCCCATCGACGCCGAAGCCGCCGAAGAGATGCACAAGCTCTTCCTCGAAGTGATCGCCGCCCCTGCCTTCGACGAAGCGGCGAAAGCCCGCTTCGCCACCAAGAAGAATCTCCGCCTCGTCGAAGTGAAAGCCGCGCCGCAGAAGTGGATTCTGAAAAACGTCTCCGGCGGAATCCTCTTGCAAGACAACGACTCACGCCCCCTGCAAGACATCGACCTCAAAGTCGTCACCCAGCGCGTCCCCACGCCCGAAGAAACTCGCGCCCTGTTGTTCGCCTGGAAGGTCTGCAAGCACGTCAAGTCGAATGCCATCGTCTACGCCCGCGATGGACAGACTGTAGGCGTCGGCGCCGGCCAGATGAGCCGCGTCGACTCGGCCAAGATCGGCGCCATGAAAGCGCAACTGCCGCTAAAGGAACAGTCGCCGCCTCCGACGCTTTCTTCCCGTTTCCTGACGGCGTCGAAGAAATCGCCCGAGCCGGCGCAACCGCCATCATCCAACCCGGAGGCTCGCAGCGCGATCCCGAAGTAATCGCAGCCGCCGACCGGCTTGGGCTGGCGATGCTCTTCACCGGAGTACGCCACTTCCGGCACTGATGGGACGCGCGGGTGCTTATTTGGCCTTTGGCTTCCAGTCGGAGAAATAGGAGCCGTCTAGGAGGTAGTTCACAAGTTCAGGGCTATTTCTCGATAAGACTGTCTCTGCCGCACTAAGGCCGTCCTGAAACGTGTTCTGCAGGAAGAAGTACTCGTTACCCGCTTCGAGTTCCATCTCGAAGCCGCTTGCATTCTGCTGTTGAGAAACGAGGCGGTACTTTCCGGCGTCGAGATAGGCAAAGCTGTACGTGCCCAGTCGGTTGACGGCGATTACTTCACCGTTGGCATACATCTTGAATTGAGCTCCTGATCCCTCCCGGTGGCCGGCTACTGTTGGGCAAACCACCACCACGGTTACTTTCTCGCGTTTTGTTTCTGGCAGAGGATGGTTTTTCTTATCGACCTTGACTACCTGCTCTGACTTCAGCTCCCTTGAGATCACTTAATTTAATATTAGCCGCCTTCTCCGAAAAACTCGCCACACTCATTCGCGATCCAAAGACTGCTTGGCTTTGCTGACAATTTGTGCAGAAGTTTTCTGGGGGCTCTCCAGGAGAATTGAGACAGTGTTTTCGCCGCTTCGGTAGCGAAGGTAGAGCCAATTGCTGTTGACATGAACGCTGGCCAGCGCACTGGCCGCTATCAACCCAAAAGGCGGCTCGAGAAAGCTCACGACTCGGGAGACTCCGCCTCCCAGCATATGGGTCGTGACCTCAGAGACCACTTTTTCAACCGCATCATACGGAACTTGAATGTGATTGTCAGCATACGGAACTTCATCGTGGTCGTCAGCATAGGCTCGGAATGCAAGTTTACGGGCGGAATCGTCGAAGGTGAGCGCGCCGTACTTGTCGACCAGCGCGCGCTTGTCCCTCCGGTGCAAACAAAGTTCGACGTCCTCGAAGACGGTTTTCTGAGCGGACATGCCCGATGCAGAGAAGAACAAAAGACAGATCAGAGTGCAAAGTCGTTTCATGCCATGACACCAGCGGCAATCCTGGCGATCGCCGAGCACCGAATTATACCCTCACCATTCCCCGACATTTCGAAGACCTTTACCAAACTTGACAATCAACCAATGCAAGTCCCCTCGGTCCCTGTACTTCCGCTTGCGCCGCAGCCGCGCAGGACGCACTGTTTTTCCCAAATCCTCCCGCTGCCGGGTTAGAATTAAGGCACACTACCCCGCCGCTTTTGCATCCAATGGGTATGATTTCGGGAAGTGCGCCGAGTTCTAAAAGAATCAGCTCTAACAAGACAATTCCGATAGAATCGAGTCCAGCGTCTTCAGGTCAAGCATGAATAGAATTTCTCGCGCAATTTTAATGTCCTCAGTCCTCGCCGTGGCCGCGGCCGCGCAAACCACTCCATCGACGCCGGCGGATTCCAAGCCAGCCGATTCCAAGACCGGACTCCAAGGCCTGCTCCGGCAAAAACCGCCGCGACCGGCCTCGCCGCGCAAAGTAGACCGCGCCGCCGCCTATTACCACTACACGGTCGCGCACATGTACGAGGAGCAGGTCACTGTCTATGGCCGCAGCGAGTTGGCGAATAAGGCCATGGAAGAATACCGCCTCGCCATCGAGGCCGATCCGTCTTCCGAGTTCCTCACCTCCGGCCTCGCCGAGCTCTACGTGAAGACCGGACGCATCCGCGACGCCGTGCTCCAGGCGCAGGACATCCTCAAGCGCGATCCCAACAATCTCGAAGCCCACAAGCTGCTGGGCCGGATTTACTTGCGGTCGCTCGGCGACTTGCCCGGTGGCGGCAACGGCTCCGACAACGTGCTCAAGCTGGCCATCGAGCAATACGAACAGATCGTCAAGATCGAGCCCAACAGTGTGGACGACCACCTTCTGCTGGGCCGCCTCTACCGCCTGAACAACGACTTGCAAAAGGCCGAAGCGGAACTCAAGACTGCAGTGCAGCTCGATCCCGATTCTGAGGAAGCCGTCACCACGCTCTCCCTGCTTTACAGCGACGAAGGCGACACCACTCGCGCCCTGCAAGTGCTCAGTTCCGTGCCCGATACCGGGCGCTCCGCCAAGCTCTATGCCGCACTGGGCGCCACCTACGAGCAGCGCAAGGACTACAAGAGCGCGATCGACGCCTACAAACATGCCATCCAGTTGGATCGCGACAATCTCGACGCCATTCGCGGCCTGGCCGAAAATCTCTTGAACGATGGCCAGATCGACGCCGCCCTCGATCAGTACAAAGTCATCGCCGACGCCAATCCCGAGGACGCGCAGACCTACCTCCGCATCTCCGAGATCTACCGCCGCCAGGGCAAGTACGACGAGGCGCTCGAAAGCCTGAAGAAGGCCGAGGCCATGGTCCCCGACGCTCTCGAAGTTCCCTACAACGTCGCGGTGGTTTACCAGGCCCAGGCGCGTTACGACGAAGCCGAAAAGGTCTTGCAGGATCTGCTCAAGAAAACCGAGAAGCCCGAGAGCAGCTACTCTCAATCCGACCGCAACAATCGCGGCATCTTCATGGAACGTCTCGGCATGGTCTACCGCGACCAGGAGAACTATCCCGCCGCGGTTGATGCCTTCCGCAAGATGCTGACTCTAGGCGACGACAACGCCCGCACCGGCTATCAGAACATCATCGATACCTACCGCGAAGCCAAGCAGTGGCCGCAGGCCACGGCCGCAGCCAAAGAAGCCGTGCAAAAGCTACCCAACGACCGCGAACTGCGCATGGTGCTGGATTCCCAGCTCGCCGACAACGGCGATCCCGAAAAGCCTCTTGCCGACGTGCGCTCGATGCTCAAAGGCACGCCGGAAGACCGCGATGTCTACCTCCGGCTCGCCATCATGTACACGCGCTTGAAGCGCTATAGCGACGCCGAGGAGGCGCTCAACAAAGCCGAGCAGCTTTCCACCAAGCCCGACGACAAAGAGTACGTCTACTTCCTGCGCGGCGACACCTACGAGCACGAAAAGAAATACGACGAGGCCGAAGCTGAGTTCAAGAAAGTTCTCGCCATCACTCCGCAGAGCGCCGCAGCCCTCAACTATCTCGGCTACATGAATGCCGATCGCGACGTCCGCCTCGAAGAGTCGCTCAACTACATCAAGCTGGCCGTGAGCCTCGAACCCACCAACGGCGCTTATCTGGATTCCCTGGGCTGGGCCTATTTCAAGCTCGGCAAGTACGACCTGGCCGAAGAGAACCTAACCAAGGCGTCATTGCGCATGGGTTCTGACCCAACCGTGCAGGATCACCTCGGCGATCTCTACCAGAAGACCGGCCGCCTGAAGCTGGCCGCCGCTCACTGGGAGCGCGCTGTCGAAGAGTGGAACAAGACCGTCGGTCCGGAACTGGACGCCGATCTCTTCGCGGCCACGCAAAAGAAACTCGACGCCGCCAAGGTCCGCCTGGCCAGGGAAGATTCGGGAAAGCAGTAATTTAGCACCCCGTACCCAGTACCTAGCAACCTCAGACAAGCACGGTGCTCACTCGGTACTGGGTACTAGGTACTCGGCACTTCAGGGAGAACCCACCTTGAGGACCATCAAACCACTCGCCTTCTATTTAACCGTCGCGATCTTGGGAGTGGTCCAGACTGCTGAACGCGGAACAGTCGAAAGGACCGGCGCCGGCTCCCGTGCCCGCACAGATCGCTGCCGCACAAAAGGTGTTCATTTCCAATGCCGGTGGGGAAAGTCTCGAGACGGTCATCGATGAGACCGTCTTCAATGGAGGCCCCGACCGGCCTTACAACGAGTTCTATGCGGCGATGAAAAGTTGGGGGCGATTTGACCTCGTATCTTCCCCCGCCGATGCCGACCTGGTCCTCGAAATCAGTTGGGTCCTCACCGATACGGGACTCAGACTCCCCGTTCTCGGACAGCTTCGCCTGGTGGTGATCGATCCCAAGACGCACGTCACGCTGTGGAACTTCACTGAGTATGTGCGAGGAGCAATACTGCTGGGCAATCGTGACAAGAACTTCGATCAAGCCATGAACACGGTTGTGGCGCGCATGAAAGGCACTGACGCTCCCTCCAGCGCCGGCAGCGGATGCTGTACAGAAATAATCGCTGCGCGAGAAGTACCGAGTACCCAGTACTCAGTTAAGACATTGTCGGCGACCAAAATAAACGCGGTCTTGCTCGCAACTCGGTACTAGGTACTGGGTACTTTCCCCTGCTAAACTTCGAGAATGCTGGCCGGCTACGCGGTCCATGTGGAACATTCCCGCGGACGCCGCTTCCCTGAACCGCCGCATCCCTACCGCAACGACTTCCAGCGCGACCGCGACCGCGTCATCCACGCCCGCGCCTTCCGCCGCCTCGAAGACAAGACTCAGGTTTTCACCCGCCGCTACTCCGACCACTTCCGCAACCGCCTGACTCATACCATCGAAGTAGCGCAGATCACGCGCACCGTCGCAGGCGCGCTCGCCCTCAACGTCGATCTAGCCGAAGCGCTCGCGCTGGTGCATGATCTAGGTCATCCGCCGTTCGGCCACGCTGGCGAAAAAGCGCTCGACGCCGCCATGCGCGCCCACGGCCTATTCTTCGACCACAACCTCCACGCCCTGCGCATCGTCGAAGACTTTGAGCAGCGCTACGCCGCCTTCCGCGGCCTGAACCTGACGTTCGAAGTGCGCGAGGGCATCATCAAACACTCGCGCGACTATGACGCGGCAAAGCATCCGGAACTGGCCGAGTATCTGCTCGATCAGCGCCCTCCGCTAGAAGCCCAGCTCATCGACCTGACCGATGAAATCGGCTACAACACCGCTGACCTAGACGATGGCTACGAAGCCCATCTGCTGACGCTCGAGCAAATTCGCGCCGGCGTGCGCGTCTTCGAGCGCTTCTTCCGCGAGGCCGAGCAGACATATCCCAATGCCCCCGACAAGCTGAAATTCAACGAAGCGCTGAAAGGGTTGTTGAACCGTCTAGCCGGAAATTTAATCACCAACACGCAGGCGCGGCTGAAACAGGCCGGAATCGAAACTCTGGACGACGTTCGTCAACACAAAGAACGCCTGGCCGCATTCAGCCCCGAGGTAAAAGCCGAACGCAAGCAGATCAAAGACTTCCTCTACGAGAATCTCTATTACAGCGCGTCCCTGGCAGGAGAAAAAGACGACGCCGAACGCATCGTCGGCGAACTCTTCGCCTTCTGGATGCAGAACCCCTCAGCCCTGCCTTACTACTATCAGGAGAAAGCAGCGCAAGAATCTCTGCCCCGCGTGGTCTGCGACTACATCGCCGGCATGACCGACCATTTCATCATCGAGCAGTATGAAAAGCACTGCGGCGGAGATTGCAAAAGCTTTTAACCGCAAAGCACGCAAAGGTCTCGCGAAGGACGCAAGGAAAGACAGAAACCAGGTTGCTCAGCGATATTCTTTGCGATCTTTGCGGCCGTCTTTGCGAACTTTGCGGTTAAGGGCTTTTGCACTTGATCTTGAACTCCATCGAACTCCTACTTGGCAGCCACGGCCGCCACCACATCAAACAAAATCCGAGGCCCGCGCCGCACTTCCTCAACCCGAATCCGTTCATCGTTCCCGTGCTCCGTATTGCCTTCTTCTTCCGTAGTCGTATAAGGGCAGAACCCGTAAGCATTAATCCCCAACGGCCGGTAGCGCTGATTCTCGGTGTAGCCGCTGGTGATATGCGGCACCACCGGAGTGCCCGGGAAATATTTTCCCGAGACCGTGCGGATGGCGTCGTACAGCGCCGTATTCGTGGGCGAATAATTAGCCTGCCGAAACTCCGCATTCAGCGGCTCGACGGTGACGTTCGGATCATCCACAACCCGCCGGATCTGCTCCAGCAGCGCCTTGGGATCTCCTCCCGGCAGAATCCGCACATCCAGGTTCGCCCAAGCTTCCGGAGGAATCACGTTGGTCTGTTCCGACCCACCCATCATGGTCAGAGAAATCGTGTCACGCAGCAGAAAGTTCAGTGACTCGTCCTTCTCCACGTCCTGCTGAAACTTCTTATCCTCGATCGATTTGCGAATGTTGCGATAGTCCCGCGCCTCCTCCGGCGGCTCGTAAGGCGCCATGTCACGCAGAAATTCCTCCACCACCGGCAGCACTTTCAACGGCGTGCGGTAGGCCAGAATGCGATCCAGCGCGCGCACCAGCCGATTCGGAGCGGAATCCGGAATCGGCCGCGAAGCATGTCCCGGCCGCCCGTGTGCCACAACGTGCAACCAGAACGTAGTCTTCTCGCCCACATCCACGCCGACGTACTTCACCTTGCCATCTTCCAGCAGGTTCTCTCCACCTTCGTTGATTAGAAACTCCGCGTTCCCAAGCAAATCCCGCTGGTGAGCAATAAACCAGTCCGTGCCGGTGCCGTCCGCTTCTTCGTCGGCCACGGCCAGGAAGATCACATCGCGGTCAAGTTCAACTTTCTCGCGCTTCAACATCACCATCACCACCAGTTGAGCCAGTCCTTCGTCCTTCATGTCCTGCGCCCCGCGTCCCCAGAGCCAGCCGTCTTTGATCTCGCCGCTAAAGGGAGAAACTTTCCAGTGCGCCGCGTCGCTGGTAACAACGTCCATGTGATTCAGCAAGATGATCGGTCGCTTGGCGTCTACAGTAGTATGCGGCAGGCGGGCCCACAGATCGCCGCGCCCCGGCGTATATTCGAACGCACGATTCTCAATGCCTTCCTGATCGAGAATCTTTTTGTAGAAATCAACGGCGCGCATCTCATGCCCCGGAGGGTTGGTTGTGTCGATGCGCAAGTACTCCTGCATCCACGCGAGCGCAAGATCGGAATACTGCTGCAAGTGATCCGCAGGAATGTGGGATGAAGCGAGCGCCAGCGATGCTCCTTCCGGAGCCGCAGATTCGGCGAATGCTTGACCCGCTATAGTCCACAGCACCGCGACTACCGCCAGCAGAACAACTCGCCCCCGGCAGCCACCTGCCCATAGCGCTACCTACCGGCCGACCTACATTTCCCAACCTGATCGATCCCAAAGTTGTCCTCCCGGACTTCATCAAATTCACGAAGTTTTTATATCAGGTTTGCCAAAATTACCCTCCCGGAAACGCTGGAACTATCCTTCCGCCCGGACCGTGGGCACAATGTCTTTAGATATCAAGCATTTAGCGTCGCAGCTCTTGAGCCGGGTTTGGCATCCAAACTGATATTACAAAAGCAGGCGCCAGCAGGGTTCATGGAGCCTGAAGTTTGAAGTCTTAAGACTCGCGTTGCGTCAGCGCGGGCCGGCAGGGCGATCGTCGCTACGGCTTTAAGGGACGCAATCAAAATCACGAAACACGCCCGTTTCGGCGTGGCGGAGCGAAGCCCCCCAAACGCTCCCAACTTGGAGGAAGTCTCTTATGAATACTCGCATTCTAGCTACTTTGCCCCTGGCCGCAGTGCTCGCATTTCCGGCCTTCGCGCAAACTTCGTCTACCCAGGATCAAACTCAAGCCACCCCCCCAGCCACCACTCAGTCCACTGACACCGCCACCGGCAAGCAGCCTCTGCAGGCGCCTGCCCGCGAAGGTTTCTGGGGACGTGTCAACCCGTTCGCCCGCAAGACTTACGTCAAGCGGCAGACCGACCCTATCCGCGACCGCGTCAACGAACTCGATGACCTGACGGCAGCCAACGGCAAGGCGATCAAAGACACTGACTCGCGCGCCCAGGCTGGCATCAAGCTGGCTTCGGACAAAGCCGACGCAGCCGATCAGCACGCCATCGATGCCGGCAATAAAGCCACCATGGCGCAGACGACTGCGCAGCAGGCCACTACCCGCATCCAGACGGTCGAGACCGTGGTTGGCAACATCGACCAGTACAAGGCCTCGAACCAGACCGAAATCCGCTTCAAGCCCGGCCAGACCATGCTGAGCAAGAACGCTAAGGACGCTCTCGACGAGATGGCGAACACGGTCAAGGGACAACGCGGCTACATCATCGAAGTGCAGGGTTTCTCTTCCGGCAAAGGCCAGATCGCAATCCAGAACTCGCAGAAGATGGCCGAGTCGGTAGTCCGCTACATGGTGCTGAACCATGAGATTCCGGTCTACCGCATTTACCTCGTAGGCATGGGCAACGCACCGGTCGCGGGTGCGGACGCGGATGCCAAGACCAAGCACATCAGCGGCGGGCGCGTGGAAATCAGCCTGCTGAAGAATGATCTGGAACAACTCTCCAGCAATTCTTCGGCGCCGGTAGCCACCACGAACCAGTAGTTAGAAATCGCAGCAGCTTGGGACCACAAGGGCGCCTCGCCCGAGTCCCTCCCCCAGAGAAAGCCTCTCGCGCAAGCGAGGGGCTTTCTCGTGTTTGGAACGGAACCGGTAAGCGGCTGAAAAGTGGGATGGAGCAGGCCTACCAGGCCTGCGTCAACGGGCGCAAGGAGTTTGCGGGCTTTAGTCCCCCGAGGGTACCCAAGCAGGATATTTTCCTTACTCACGCTCGAAACGATCCGGGCTTGATCCCGAGCTGGTCGAGCTTCGACTGCAGCGTAGTGCGCTTCAGGCCCAGGCGTGCCGCGGCACCGTCCGGTCCGCCCAGCTTCCCGCGGCAATCCCGCAGCGCCCGAAGAATGCGCTCGCGCTCCTTGTCACGGAGAGTGGCGCTGCTGCTACTGCCCTGTTCAACCGCCGCTTGCAATTCCGAAAGCGGCGCTTGTAGAACCGAACCCGGAGTCAGAATGACCGAACGCTCCACAAAGTTCTCCAGTTCGCGAATGTTGCCCGGCCAGTCCCACCGCACCAGCATTTCCATGGTCTTCGAAGGAATGCTGGTGATGGATTTTTTCATTTGTATGGCAAACTTCCGGACGAAGTGCTCGATGAGTGGCCGGATATCCTCGCGTCGCTCGCGCAAAGGCGGCATGAGGATGGGAAACACATTCAGGCGGTAATACAAGTCGCTGCGAAACTCGCGCGCCTTCACACTCCGCAGCAGGTCCCGGTTGGTCGCCGCCAGCAGCCGGAAATTCACTTTCAAGGTCTGTGTGCCACCGAGCCTTTCGAACTCCAAGTCCTGCAGCACCCGCAGCAGCTTTGGCTGCAAGCTCAGTGGAATCTCTCCCACTTCGTCCAGAAAGAGCGTCCCCCGGTCGGCCAGCTCCAGCCGGCCAAGTTTTCGGGAAACCGCGCCGGTAAACGCTCCCTTCTCGTGCCCAAACAACTCACTTTCCAGCAGGCCCGAGGGGATGGCGGCGCAGTTCAGCTTGATGAAACTATTACCCTCCCGATGGCTCATGCGGCGCAGCGCGCGCGCCACTAACTCCTTGCCCGTCCCGGTTTCACCCAGCAGCAGCACGGTCGCGTCGCTAGGAGCTACCTTGGCCACCTTCTGCATCACCTCTTTCAATGCGCTGCCGCGCCCAATAATCTCTCCGAACCCCAGTTCCGTGTCGATGGCTTGTTCCAGGTAAAGCTTCTCTTCCGAAAGTTTCTCCTTGGCCTGCTTAAGTTCTTCCGTGACTTCTTGTAGTCGGGCTACGCTTCTATGCAGGGCTTCCTCCGCCTGACGGCGAGATTCCTCCAGCTTCGCTTTCTCCGTGATGTCCCGCTGAATGCCCCAGATGCGCACCAGTCTTCCGCCCTCCACCGTGCCCATCATGCTATTCAGGAAAACTTTGGGATTGCCGTACCGGTCGACCTCGTGCGACTCCCGTTCCAGCAACCGAAAGCTCGAACGGACGAACTCCCGGGCAAGCTCGATGTTGCGCGGATCCTCCGGCAGCACCCGTTCGCTCATCCGTAGACCCCGGAGCTCTTCCGCGGAACCGAAACCGTACATCGCGGCCATGGCGTCGTTGCATTCCACAACGAAAGTGTCGTGGAGGATGCGATGAATCAGTTCGTCTTCAGGGAGGTCAATGGGGACAGGGGCGTCCAGATCGTCCCGGAAAATGGCCTCTGAACTCTGTGACACAAACAGCCGGTAATTCTCTTCACTGCGGCGAAGCGCTTCCTCAGCCCGCCTCCGCTGCGTAATGTCGTTTCCAAACGAGATCGTGGCAACGACCCTGCCGTTCACCTTTACCGTATTGTTCCGCCACGCGACGTAGCGTTCCTCACCCGACTTGGTGAGAATCGGGTTCTCAAAAGTCTGGCCAGCCGTCCCAGCCATCAGCCTGTCAAACTCTTCCCAAACATGAGGAAATCGATCCCTCGGCACCAGAATCGACCAATTCTTACCCTTTAGCTCCGCGAATGTGTAACCCGTGATTTCTTCTGCCGCCTGATTAAACAGAGTGACATTTCCGCCCATGTCCAGACTGAGGATGATCACGTTGGCGGTACGAATCAGGTTCTCAGAAAACCCCTTGGCATCTCGCAGGGCTTCCTCGGCCCGCTTGCGCTCGGTGATGTCGCGGTCGATGGAAACTATATAATTTTGCTCCAGCCGAACCCACCTCATGCTGACTTCCACGGGGAACGTTGATCCGTCCTTTCGCCGGCGGAAGCTTTCCATCACCAGGGATCCGGATTTCTTCAGCTCCTCCTTAATCTTCGGGGCCGAGGCCTCGGTGACCGCCGGATCAATGTCGAAAACTCGCAGAGACAGAAGCTCTTCTCGGCTGTAGCCCAGCGCTGAGCAGGCTTTCTCATTGACGTCGAGAAAGCGAAGGGTCTCCGGATCGATAACTTTTATGGAATCGTTGCTTTGGTCTACCAACGTCCGGAACAGCTTCAACTCCCCGATAGTGCGCTCGCTCTCGCGTGCTCTCGCAAGCAGACGCTCGCTTAATTCACGCAGCAGTGTCTCCGTTTCCTTTTGTTCGGTGACGTCGTGGGCTATGACGCGCACAATCGGCGATGCCACACCTTCGGTTCGCAGGGTGTTGTGGTATTCCCAAATGCGCCGCTCTCCGGATCGCGTCAACACGGCCATGAAACCGTGAGCCTCTCCAGCGCCCTCGATTTGCTTCAGGTAGGCGTCAAATTCAAACCGAAATTCCGGGGCGATAATCTCCCACATTGGAATCTGCAGGAGTTCGTCCACGCTATAGCCGAGGACTCGTGCCGGGGCGGGGTTCATCGACAGCAACCGGCCCTTCAGATCGTGAATGCACAGCAGATCCTGACTGTGCTCCACCAGATCCTGATACCAGTCTTCGTTTTCGTGGAGAGCTCGCCGGATGGGGTCTAAGTCGGCGAGCTTTATTTCGACAACGCGACGCTTCTTTGGCCCAGGGTGCAGATCCATAGCTGGCTCCCCTGCGGACTGGGCATAAGTGAACTGCTTGCGTGGATTCTACGTCCGTCGCTGTCTTGCCGGATGTATGGAAGGCACGCCCAGTGGCCCATGACGATACCCAAGTCCGATTGCCGCGAAGTGTATCAAAAGTCCGCTCGAATTGCACCAGGTTCGTCGCAACCGTAATCCCACTGCTCGCGTTGAACCCATTTACCGAATCGGCTCGGCCTTCAGCTGAGCCTCCGGTCCCGTGGTATTCTCCTCCGAACCGGGTTCTTGATAGATTGGGGCTGAAATGCGCTCCCTGGGGCGGACGTCAAAACGTTTCTCTCTGGTGCTGATCAAGCCGTCGCACTACGACGACGACGGCTACGTCATCCAGTGGTTCCGCTCCGCCATTCCATCGAATACGCTGGCCGTGCTCAACGGCTTGGCACTCGATTGCAAAGCGCGCCGCGTGCTCGGCGACGACGTCGAAATCGAAGTCAGCGCCTTCGACGAAACCAACACGCGCATCCGTCCCGAACGCATCGCCCGGCAACTCCGTGCCGGACGCGGCATGGTGGCCCTGGTCGGAGTGCAGTCCAACCAATTTCCCCACGCCATGGATCTTGCCCGTCCCCTGCGTGCCGCCGGCGTCCCGGTTTGCATCGGCGGTTTTCATGTCTCCGGCTGCCTGTCGATGTTGCCTGAGTTGCCGCCTGAACTCAGAGAAGCCATGGATCTCGGCATCTCGCTTTTCGCCGGCGAAGCCGAAGGCCGCCTCGACCTTGTGCTGCGCGATTGTTGGAACGGCGCCCTGAAGCCTCTCTACAACTACATGGACGACCTGCCCTCACTCGACGGTGTCCCCATGCCGATTCTTCCCGCCCACCGCGTGAAGCGCACCGGCGGCAAGATCACAACATTCGATGCCGGCCGCGGCTGCCCCTTCTTGTGTTCCTTCTGCACCATCATCAACGTGCAAGGACGCAAGTCCCGCCGCCGCTCCGCCGATGACATCGAGCAGATCGTGCGCAGCAACCTGGCTCAGGGCATCAACCGCTTCTTCATCACCGACGACAACTTCGCCCGCAACGCTGACTGGGAAAAAGTCTTCGACCGCCTCATCGCCATGCGCGAACAAGAAAAGTTGAACATCAAGTTCGTAATCCAGGTCGACACCATGTGCCACCGTCTGCCCCATTTCATCGAGAAGGCGGGCCGCGCCGGAGTAGCGCGCGTGTTCATCGGCCTCGAAAGCATCAATCCCGACGCGCTGCTCGGAGCAAGGAAGAAGCAGAACAAAGTAGCCGAATACCGCAAGATGCTGATCGAGTGGAAGAAGGCTGGCGTCACAGTTTTCGCCGGCTACATCATCGGCTTCCCTTCCGACACCCCGGAGTCAGTCTTGCGCGATATCGAGATCATCCAGCGCGAGTTGCCCATCGATCTGCTCGAGCCGCACTGCCTCACCCCGCTGCCCGGCTCCGAGGATCATCAAAAGCTCCACAAGGCCGGCGCCTACCTCGATCCCGACCTGAACAAGTACGATCTGGAACACGTGACCACAACCCACTCGACCATGTCACCGGAGCAGTGGCAGAAGCTCTATCACGACTCCTGGGCGGCGTTCTATTCTCCCCAGCACCTGGAGACAGTCATGCGCCGCTCCGTCGCCACTGACTGCAACCCCGGCAACATGACATTCTTACTGCTGTGGTACTACGCCATGGTGGCTCTGGAAAAAATCGACCCCCTCGAAGGCGGCTACCTGCGCCGCAAGTACCGCAAAGACCGGCGCCCCAGCCTCCCGGTTGAGAACCCGTTGTCGTTCTATCCGCGCTATGTTCTCGATCTGCTGTACAAGCACGTCAAGCTCGCACGTCTGGTGTGGCGCTATGGTGGCTTCCGCCGACGTCTGAAGCGCGACCCTGAAGCACGCAACTACACCGATATCGCGCTGACTCCGGTCGATGAGGATCGCTCCGACGAGATGGAACTGGTTGCGATGGGGGCCACGGAGAAGTCACACGTCGTAAAAATTCAGGAGTCCGTGGCGCTCTGAGCTTTAGTGTGCCCCTGTGGGACAGCCGCCTCGGCCATCCGACGAGCGAAGCGAGACGGTCTGACAGTAAGATTTCAGCAACTCTTATGCCGGAACCCCGCCACCCCTTGCCTCCGAAACAAACCCTCCTGCTAATCCTGCTGCCGATGCTAGCCACCTTTACTTCGCTAAGGCTCTATCTTCACTTGGTGCACGTTCGCCATGTCTATCCCGGCGGCTATCTGGTTCATCATCTTTTCATAGGAGTCCTGATCGAAGTCCCCGCAGCCTTCATCCTGGCCTTAGGCGCGCGCAACCGCTTGCTGGCGCTCGCGGCTCCGATAGCCATCGGTATCGGCTCCGCTCTGATGCTCGACGAGGTCACTTATCTGGTTGCAACCAGGGCAAGCGATCAGGATTACGTCTCCAGCCTTTCCCTCGGCGGAGCGATTGTTCTCATTTCTCTCGCTGTAATCTTCCTGTTGATGCTTTATAGATCTCACCGCGACCAACCCCGAGTCGGGGATGGCGGTCGCAAATCCAGCCATCGTTAACGCGCGCTCCGTTGCGATCTCGTGTATCTTGGGCAACGAGGTACCCGGCATATGAAAACACTTTTCTCGGGACTGGCCTTAGCCCTGTGCCTTGCCCAGCTTTCCCTGGCGCAGGTGGATCCGCGCTGGAAGCCAAACGATCCCGATCGTCCCGTGCCCCAGGTGATTGACCCTGGAACGGCGAGCACGCAGGACGCGCCAGGGCATCCTCCATCCGATGCCATCGTGTTGTTCGGTGGCAAGGATATTTCCCAATGGGCGGGCGACGATGGCCAGCCCCCGAAGTGGAAGATAGCCGACGGCTATATGGAAGTGGTGCCCCATAGCGGTTACATCCATACGCGCCAGCCGTTCGGTGACTGCCAACTGCACGTCGAGTTCGCCGAGCCCATGCCTCCGGTTGGCGGGAGTCAGGATCGCGGCAATAGCGGCGTCTTCTTGATGGGCCTCTACGAAGTCCAGGTGCTGGATTCGTATCAGAACAAAACCTACGCCGACGGCCAGGCCTCGGCCGTGTACGGGCAATTTCCCCCGCAGGTGAATGCCTCACGGCCGCCGGGACAGTGGCAGGTCTATGACATTATTTTTCACGCTCCCCGTTTCGATAAAGATGGCAAACTTCTGCGCCCGGCGCGGATGACCGTCCTGCACAACGGCGTGCTGGTACAGGATAACGTAGAGCTATCCGGCCCCACTGCCCACCACGATCGGCCTCCCTACAAGCCCACCCCGGACAAGCTGCCGCTTAGCCTGCAGGATCACGGCGACCCAGTGCGCTTTCGAAATATTTGGGTTCGTGGGCTGACGAGGGGTAAGCAAGGAAAATGACAACTGCTGCGCACGCCCCCCGCTCGGTTTGACCCTGCGCTTGCCGCTCCACTAGACTCGCTTCTCAGCGAGGTTCCCATGAAACGCATCGCATTCCTCATATTCTTTTGTTCCCTTTTCACGCTCGCCACCTTCGCTGAGGCCCCTGTCGCCGACGATGACCAGGGCCACCATCACGAGGACGTGACCGCCGCACAACTGGGCACAGTCACTTTCCCAGTGTCATGCGACCCCAAGGTCCAGAAGCCGTTCGAGCGAGGCGTGGCCCTGCTGCATTCCTTCTGGTACGAAGAGGCAGAAAAAGAATTCATGCAGATTTCCGTCGATGCTCCGAACTGCGCCATGGCGCACTGGGGCGTAGCCATGAGCCTGTGGCACCAGCTTTGGAACGAACCGGACAAGAAGGTCATCCAGCACGGCCTGGACGAAGTCCACCAGGCAAAAACCACCGACGGCCCCATCACACCGCGCGAAAAGGCCTACATTGCTGCCATAGCAGCCTTTTACAGCGACTCAAAGAAACTGGACCACGCTGCCCGCGCCAAAGCCTACTCCGATTCAATGAAGAAGGTCTACGAGACTTACCCTGACGATCACGAAGCCGCAGTCTTCTATGCGTTGTCCCTGCTCGCTTCCGAGCCGCACGAAGATGCAACCTTCGCCAACCGCAAGCAAGCCGCCGCGATCCTGGAAAAACTATTCGCCACCGAGCCGGACCACCCCGGCGTAGCCCACTATCTGATCCACAGCTACGACAAGCCGCAACTCGCGCAGCTCGGCTTGCCCGCCGCCCGCCGTTACGCGCAGATTGCGCCCGCCTCCCCGCACGCCCTGCACATGCCTTCGCACATCTTCGCCCGCGTCGGCCTCTGGCAGGATGACATCAACTCCAACCTCGCCTCCATCGCCGCCACGCGCAAGACCGCCGCCATGGGCATGGGCGGCGAAGGCCACCAGTTCCACGCTATGGATTTTCTTTTCTACGCCTACATGCAAAGCGGACGTGACGCCGACGCCAAAGCCCTGATCGAAGAAATCCGCGCCATGCCCAACAAGAAAGACGATATGTACGGCAAGGGATACGACCCGCACGCGGCAACCCTCGCCCATCTGACCGCGCTCTATCCCATCGAACTGCACGACTGGGCCACGGCCGCGGCACTGCCTCCAGCCGAGATCGCGGGCACGGCAGAAGATTCGACGATTTACTGGGCGCGGGCCATCGGCTTCGGCGCATCTCCGCAAGCCCGACGACACGCGCCAAGATCTTGCCGCGATCGAGAGCATTCACAAAAAGCTGGCCGCCGAGAAATCAGAGTTTGCCGATGCAGTCGAAGACGATCGCAAAGAAGCTCAGGCGTGGTTGGCCTTCGCTGAAGGCAAAGATGACGACGCAGTAGAAGCGATGCGTGCAATCGCCGACAAAGAAGATTCGCTCGGCGAAGAGCCGGAAGGCATTCCGGCGCGCGAGATGATCGCCGACATGCTTCTCGAAGCTAAGCGTCCGCAGCAGGCCCTGGCCGAATATCAGACCGACCTGAAGCTCCATCCCAACCGCTTCGACGGCCTCTATGGCGCAGCCCGCGCCGCCGAAGCCGCCGGCAAGAACAACGACGCCGCGGAATACTACGCGCTGCTGCTGAAAGTCTGCGACGGATCAATTTCCACTCGGCCCGAGCTCAGCCGGGCAAGAGAATTAGTGGCGCAGAAGTAAGCCTACAAACTCTATCATCCTGAACGAAGCGAACAGGGCACGGTTGATTCGCGGCAATGCTTTGAGGTCGTAGATATGGAGCGCTCGTTGGTCCGAGTTCAGGGCGATGCAAGCGGCTGGGCTTGCACGAATTGCGGATGGACCTTCCCGGTCCCCACGCTGCTTAGCGGAGATGAGGCCATGGCCGCCTACGACCGCCTCGCAGCCGCGAAGTTTCGCGAGCACAAGTGCGAGGTTCATGCCGGCGCTTCCGCCCCGAAGGAACCAACAAAACCGGCTGCTGACACACCCGTAGCCGAACGCGCCCGCATGCTTATCAAGCGAGGATACAAACCGAAAGTCGCGGTGGAGCTTGTACTTCATGAGATCGAGATTGAGCACGGCCGCGATCAGAGCTTCATGGATAAGACGCGGGCTGATGCCGAGGATTTTCTGATGAAAGTCCGCAAAGGCCTCATCTGAGACTCTCCCCGTAAGCTGGCAGTCCGCTAACCTCGAAACAACATCATCCCCGCCAGCGCGGCCATCATCGCGAGTGATCCCAGCAGCGCGTTGTACTCGCGATGCTTCAAATACAAATCCAAAGAAAATCCCGCGGAAGGTTCAGGGGCCGGACTCGGTGCGCGGGCAAGCCCCGGCAACATCCTCGGCACCCGCCGCGCATATTCCTCGAACTCAGGAAACGTCCGCCGCAGAAATGCTTCCTCATCGTGAATCACCGGCACATAAATCGCAAAGAACATCAACACCAGCGCCACACCCACCCACCAACTGCGCGCCGCTACGGCGAATCCCACCCCCATCAGCAGCGATCCCAGATACAGCGGATTGCGCGTATAGGCATAAGGACCGGAAGTGGCGAGCGACTCGTTCTTCCGCACATGCCCCGAAGCCAGCGCCCGAATCAAAAGCCCGGGAACCACCACAATCGCTCCCAGCGCCATGGAGCGCCAGGTCGGCCGGGCCAGCCAGAAATAAAGCACGGCAAATACGAACCCCAGCGGCACCCGTATCCGCCTCGCGATTTGTGACCACTCAGCCATGCGATAACGCTTGCACCTGCCGAAAACCGATCCTAAGTCCTTGCTGTGCGACCAGTCGCGAAGCGACGCCATTCATTAGTCCCGCACGTAAGTGCGGGGAAACCGCAAACATGGAGCCGAGTCCCGTCAGAGCCTGCCCTGAGCGAAGCCGAAGGGGACGGCACCCGACTGCCGCCTACACACCAATCAGTTCGCCTGCCGCCGCCACCACCGCTTCACTCCCAATGGCCAACAATCCCTCGTCGGTCGCCGCCCGCCGCACATGCGAAGTAACGCTCTCCGCACTGCGCAGCACAATGCTGCGCGTCCCATAAGGCCCGTTGCGCGCCGGGTCTGTGGGTCCAAAGATCGCCACCACCGGAACCCGCAACGCCGCCGCCAGATGCATCGGCCCCGTGTCGCCTCCAATAAAAAGCCGCGCCCGGCGCGTCAACGCGATCAGTTCCGAAACGCTGCAACTCATCGCCCGGGCCGTCCCTCCGCTGGCAGCCTCGGCCGCGCGCACCAACTCTCCTTCTCCCGGACCATAATTGAGGATCGAACCAACTCCCTGCTCCGCCAGCTTGCACGCAACCTCACCGTAGCGCTCCGCCGGCCATCGCTTCGCGCCCCAGCCCGCTCCCGGATTCAAAATGGCAAACTCGGCGATGTCATGTTCCGAAAGCCGTTGCTCAATCCGCGCCTCAGCTTGAGGATCGCGAGGCAATTCCACCGCGAACCTGCTCACCCGATGCCCAACCAGCCCCTCGGCCACCGAAAGATTCTGTTCGATGACATGCCTGCCCCGCGCCACTACCCGCCGTGTGTACCAGAGGCTGGCCGGAGCCTCTCGCGGCTCCGCAGCTCCGTACACCACTCGCGCCCCGGACCACCGCGCCAGCAGGGCAGATCGAATCGCTCCCTGCAGATCCACGGCAACGTCGTAACGCACGTCCCGCACATCGTTCCAAACCTTGGCGGCGTGCTGCAAGGTCGACATGGAAAACAGAGACTTTCCCCACGCTTTCAGATTCACGGTGTGGACTTCATCCACCAGCGGCCGCAACCCAGACCGCCATCCCCGCCGCGGAGCTCCCGGCGCGCACAGCAATTCTGCCCAGCGCTCTTCGATCAGCCAGCCGATGAACGCCTGCGGGAACGCCTGCCGCAGAAAATGAACCGCGGGCAACGTGTGGATCACGTCCCCCATGGCGCTGAGGCGCACGATCAGCAGCCGCTCAATCTTGGTCTTTTTAGAAATATCGATACTATTCGACTCGAAACTCACGGTCGCCTCGGCGGTAGCCGCGAACGAATAATCTCGCTGGTAGAATGATCTTTAGGGTCTCCAACGATCGCAACCCGCCCGCCATATTCGGCCACCGTATCGCGCTCCGGAACAGAATCCGCCGTATAGTCCGTGCCTTTGGCCTGGATATCCGGACGAATCTCGCGAATGAGCCCGCGGACATCAAGCTCAGGAAAAATCACGACCGCATCGACATCAGCCAGCGCCGCAACGATTTCGGCGCGCTCCTTCTCTGGCATGATCGGACGCCCCTCGCCCTTGAGCGCACGTACCGATTCGTCCGAATTGATGGCCACAACCAGCTTTCCACCCAACTCCTTCGCACCCCGCAGATAGCGCACGTGGCCCACATGCAGCAAATCGAAATTGCCATTCGCCAGCACTATGCGCTCGCCGGCGCGCTTCCACTCCTCTACGCAGCTGCGGAGTTGGTGCCGCCCGAGAATCTTGCCGCGACTCATGTTTTTCGATTTCCAAGCGCTACTGCAGATCAGTGAGGTCTGTTCGAAGGCGGAGCCTTCTCGACTGCGCGCAACAGTTCTTCACGAGAAACGGTAGCGGTTCCGCGTTTCATCACCACAATTCCGCCCGCGTAGTTGGCCAACTGCGCGGCCTCTTCGGTGCTGGCTCCGGCCGCCAGCGCGGCGCTAAACGCCGCAATTACCGTATCGCCCGCTCCGGTAACATCCGCAACTTCGTCCGAACCAAAAATCGGAATATCCACCGGCGCATGCTTCTGGTCGAAGGCAACCATCCCGTCCCGCCCGCGCGTAATCAGCAGCGACTGCAACTTCATTCTTTCCATGATTTGCTTTCCCGCCTCGGTCATCTTCTTCCAGTCCTGCCCGATGCGACCCCCCAGCGCCGCTTCCACCTCAGGCTCATTCGGAGTAGCGGCCGTCACGCCAGAGTATTCCAGCAGCCGGTATCGCGAATCGAGGATCAAGGGCACCAGCACAACCCTCCGCCGCCCGGCCTGCCGCAATGCGTTCACGATCGCCGGACTTGCCGATCCATACCCGTAATCGGAAACCAGCAGCGCATCTGAGGCGCGCAAATACTCTCGTGTCGCCAGAAACAACTCACGAGTCAGATGCGGGTTGGGAGGGTTCTCCGGCTCGCGATCTACCCGCACCACCTGCTGCCGCGAGTTGTGCGTCATGCCCGCTAGAATGCGGGTCTTTGTGACCGTCGTATAAGTCTTATCTTTCAACACTCCGCTGACCGGAATGCGCTTGTGACGAAAGAATTTCATCAGCAATCGTCCCGGCTCGTCGTCGCCAACCGCGCCGACGGGAAGCACATTCACTCCCAGGTCAGCCAGATTGTTGACCGCATTCGCACCTCCACCAGGCACCACCGTCCGCTCCCGATGCTTCAAGATCAGCACCGGAGCCTCGCGCGAAACACGCGAGATCTCTCCGTACACGAATTCATCGGCCACCAGATCCCCCAGCACCGTGATGGTGACCTTGGGGAAGGCTTCGATAATCTTCTGCAGCCGCTCAACTTCCTTCAGATGTTTCGTCATCAGATGTTCTTCTGAAGTCGGTGGTCAGTGCCCAGTGATCAGTGCCCAGTAAATCCCGATTGAACTTGCTGACCACTGACCACTACTCACCGACCACTGCTCTCCGGCATTTTCTCACGAGCGGCGCCGCCGCTCCTCAATCACGCGCAGCATGGTATCCACAGCGTTAGCCGCGTCGGCAAGTTCCATCTTTACCGGGACCACCGCCAGCGGCGCCAGCGCAGCCAGATATCCCCCCAGGTTCACGGCATCTTTCTCGGTGGTCACGAAGCCGCCACCCTCGCTTCGCTTCTGGAGTTGCAGTAGCTCATGAATGTCTTTTTCAGTGTAGGCATGATGATCGCGGAAGAACGCTTCGGCGACCGGATCAATACCCGCAGTCCGCAACTGCAACAGAAACCTCTGCGGCCGCGCAATCCCGCAAAACACGACCGGCCGCGGCGGAACGTTTTGCGGAACAATACCCCGCCGCACCCTCCAGACCGACCTTGCCCGCCAGCGGAAATGATTCCGCCGCCGCGCCACTAGCCAGCACGACGGCATCGGCTCGTTGCAGCGATCGCAAAGGCTCGCGCAGCCGTCCCGCAGGAAGCAAACGATCCAGCGCATCCTCCGGCGTCACCAGCACAATATCGAAATCGCGGCATAACCCGCGGTGTTGAAAGCCATCATCCAGCAAGTGAATCTGCGCACCGAATCGCGATTCAGCGAAGCGCCCCGCCTCATACCGATCTTCGCCAACGACTACCGGCATCTGCAACCGCCGTGCAATCAGCAAAGGCTCATCGCCGAAATCCCGCGGCAGCCCGCCCGGGTCCACCAGAAGCACGCCGCGAGTGGCGCGCCCGTAACCGCGCGAAAGCACATCAAAGCGCACTCCGCGCGCCTTCAACAACTCCCCCAGCAGAATCACGAAGGGAGTCTTTCCCGAACCTCCGGTCGAAAGATTCCCCACGCTGATGACCGGTCCTTGCAGCGAGCGCGAGTGCAACCAGCGCCGGTCGTAGACCGCGTTGCGTGCCCCGACCGCACCGCCATAGATCACGGATAAGAGGGCTGACAGGGGATTTCGGTTCATGACAGCGCCATCAACTTCTGCAATTCGCCCACAGTCCGCGCGGTAGCGCCTATCTGCGATCGCATGGTTTCGGCGGCGCGCTGTCCCAAGGCTCTTCGCTCCGTATCGTTGGCCAGCAACTCCAGCAACACCAGCGGCAACTCCGCCGGACCGGCAACCCGCACCGCGTCCCGGCTCTGGAACAAGCTCACGATGTCGCGAAAGTTTTCCGTGTGATTTCCCACCACGATGGCCACTCCATGCTGCGCCGGTTCAATGATGTTATGCCCCCCGTGCGGGACGAGGCTTCCCCCAACGAAGGCAATGTCGGCCAGCCCATAGAGCGCCGCTAACTCCCCGATTGTATCCACCAGAAAAACTCCGCCGGTCAAAGGCTCCCCGTTCCAGAGCGATCGCCGCCAGAAACGAATCGACATCTGCTCCAGCAGTGCCGCCACTGTGACAAACCGCTCCGGATGCCGCGGCGCGAGAATCATCACTGCCCGCGGATGCTGCACCAGCAGATTCTCAAATGCCTTCAGCAGCAGAGGTTCTTCCCCATCCACAGTGCTGCCACACACCAACACCGGCCCAGCGCCGGTTGCCGCGATCGACTTCCGCACGCTCTCAACAATCGCAGGCGGAACGGGCGCTGGGATGTCAAACTTCAAATTTCCAGCGACGCGCACCCGTTCCGGGTTCGCACCGATATCGCGCAGTCGTGCCGCATCCTCGGGCGTCTGGGCCAGGAACAGATCCACGTTGGCCAGCAGTCTTCGCAACAAGCCGCGAAACCGCCGGTACCTCGGCCAAGACCGGTCCGAGATGCGGGCATTCACCACCGCGATCCGCGCCCCGCTGGCATGCGCCAGCCGCATGAAGTTTGGCCAGAACTCAGTTTCCGCAATCACCACCATTCGCGGCCGCAACGCCCGCAAGTAAGGCCGGATCGCGAATGCGAAATCCATTGGGAAATAAAACACATTCGCCTCGCCAAAGCGTTGGCGGGCGAGAGCCTGCCCAGTATCAGTGGTGGTTGAAACGAAGATCCGATGCTGCGGGAAACGGCGCCGAAGTTCCTCCACCAAGCCGGCGACGGCCAGCACCTCACCCACGGAAACCGCGTGAACCCAGATCACCCGCTCCTGTTTCTCCGGCAACTGAAGCCGCGAAGGCACCCGCCCCAGCCGCTCCGCCAAGCCCTTGCGGTATTTTCCATGGCGCGCCATCTGGAAGAGCCAGTAGGGCAGGCTCGCCAACATCCCCACCGCCAGCGCCACGCTGTAGAGAAAGCTGTAGAGAGAAGAGATCAAGTTCAGCCATTCTAAACAAACTCCGGGCGGGGAAGGAGATCGCGTTTGCCTCTATAATCGGAAGCATGCAGCCGCAGAAGATGGGGCTTCACAGTGCGCGCTCCCGTGCGCTCGTCGTCCTAGGGCTGTTGCTGGGTTCGCTCTTACCCTGGCGGCCAAGGACTTCGTGAAGCCCGCAGCCCAGCCCGCGAAAACTTATCCCGCGCACGACGACCACACTGACGAGAAGGTCGCCATCGCAGCCGACCCTTACGACACTGCCGACAAGGCAAAGATATTCTCGGTGAACTTTCATGAGCACGGACTCCTGCCCGTCTTTTTCGTCGTGACCAACGACGGCGGCCAGCCCATCTCCATCGCCAACATGCAGGTAACTCTGACCACGGCCAACCGCTCTAAACTGACGCCGATTACGACCGAAGACATCTACCGCCGCCTCTCCAATCCCCGGACCAACACCAACGCGCCGTTGCCGTTTCCCATCCCGCAAAAGAAAGTGAAGGGTGGAGTCAGCCAGAAAGAACGAGACGAGATCGAATCCTCGCAATTCGCCGCCAAGGCTGTCGAGCCTCACAGCACGCAATCGGGATTCCTCTTTTTTGACGTGGAAGACATCACGGCGCCCCTGGCCGGTGCGCGAATCTTCGTGAGCGGCGTCAACGATGCCAAAGGCACAGAGCTGATGTACTTTGAGATCCCGCTGGGGAAGTGAGGGATCATTTCCGGTACGGGACGGACACTTCAGATCCGCGTCCCAGAATTCTCCTTGACTTCAATTCCTTAAACTGCAATGCTATTTCTCTCGGCATTTGATCTTTCACACATGAATAGCAATGAGATAACTCCTGTGAACGCAATATTTTACGATCCCGGCGCGTGATTTTACGGCATTTCTCAGTTGGCCTGACCAGCTAAGTCCTTTGGATTGAAGATTTTGCAAGCAAGTTCTTTGCTGCCAAGATTTTAGCCAGACCCGCCACAGATCGAAAGCGGCAACTCGCTGATTCCAGGGATTTGACGAAGATCGATCTGCGATTTTTTGATCGGGATCGCGGTCTGACCACTGCCCACTGGTCGGTGATCACTGCCTTATAATCACTCGATAATGTCGACCACCGCAGACACTTCCGTCGCCGCTCACACTACTTACGAGCCCATCATCGGCCTCGAGGTGCATGTTCAGCTTCTGACGGCGTCGAAGATCTTCTGCTCCTGCTCTACGCGCTTCGGCGCTCCGCCTAACACGAATGTTTGCCCGGTGTGCCTGGGAATGCCGGGAGCCTTGCCGGTGCTGAACCGGAAGGCAGTCGAATTCGCCACTCTGGCCGCGATGGCCCTGAATTGCCGCATCAATGAGACTTCGATTTTCGCGCGGAAGAATTATTTCTATCCCGACCTGCCCAAGGGCTACCAGATTTCGCAGTATGACAAGCCGTTGGCCGAGCATGGATTCATCGAAGTCGGGGCAAACAGGAAGATGATCGGAATCACCCGAGTGCATCTCGAAGAGGACGCGGGCAAAAGCCTGCACGAGGGCTTTCCCGACTCCGACGAGAAAACTGCCATCGACCTGAACCGCACCGGCGTGCCGCTGATCGAGATTGTCAGCGAACCCGATATTGCCACGCCGGATGAGGCTTACGAATACCTGACTCGGCTGAAAGAAATCATCCTCTACACCGGAGTCAGCGACTGCAACATGGAGGAGGGTTCCCTGCGCTGCGACGCCAACGTCAGCGTGCGGCCGCGGGGGCAGAAAGCGTTGGGCACCAAGGCCGAAATCAAGAATGTGAACTCCTTTCGCTTCATCCGCGAGGCGCTGGTCTACGAGATCGCGCGCCAGGTGGAAGTGATCGAATCTGGCGGAAACATCGTGCAGGAAACCCGGCTCTACAACTCGCAAGAAGGCAAGACTTACAGCATGCGGTCGAAAGAGCAGGCGCACGACTACCGCTATTTCCCCGAGCCTGACCTGCTGCCGTTGGTGGTGGACGAGAAGTGGAAGGCAGAGATCGCGAAGACTTTGCCCGAACTGCCGGAAGCGCGCCGGGCACGGTTAACCAAGGATTATGGCATTACCGAATACGACGCGCAGGTGCTGACGGTTTCAAAGTCGCTTGCCGATCAGTTTGAAGCGGCGGCCAAGGCCGCGAAGAATCCCAAGCGAGTGGCGAACCTGGTGCAGAGCGAGCTGATGGGTCGTCTTAATGCTAGAGGCATCGAGATCGAGCAGTCTCCGATTTCGATGAAGGGAGTGGCCGCGTCCGCCGATCTGGTCGAGGGCGGCGCCATTTCCGGCAAGATGCTCAAGGATCTTTACGACCTGTCCTTCGAGCGCGGCAAAGATTTCCCTGAGGTGTACGACGAAGAAGGGCGTCCACAGCAGTCTTCGGACACATCCGCGCTGGAGAAGATCATCGACGAAGTTGTTGCCGCGAATCCCAAGCAGCTTGAGCAATACCGCGCCGGCAAGAAGACCATGATCGGATTCTTTGTCGGGCAGGTGATGAAGGCGTCCAAGGGGCAGGCTAACCCGCAGTTGGTGAATGAGTTACTGGTTAAGAAGCTCGGGTAGAGTTTGAAGATTCAGTCGGTCATGTGACCGAAGTACTATTCTGCGTTGTGACTTCTGCCATCTGCTTCCTGGCTGCTGTTCCCGATACGATGAGGCTGGGCCTGTCTGTCCCGGGCTGACCGTTTGAGAATCTTCATGAAGCTCAAGCTTGACCGCATTATCAGCGTTGCGACGCTTTTTGCCGCGCTGTTGGCTATTGTTCTGGTATTGAAGAGGCCGACGCCGGTGGTGCAGGTGCAAGCTCCGGTGGCGACCGCGGATCATGCTCAACCTTCGACGCCGCAGACCGGGCAGCTCGAACCGGCTGTGCAGCAGGGCTTGCCGGCCTCCAGCGGAAACTATGCGACGACGCCCGCGCAAAACCAGACACCCACACAGAATCAGCAGACCGTTGCTTCCAGTTCTCAACCGAAAGCCGCCGACCACCTCAGCTCTGACGGGATTAGCGCCTTGCTAGCGCAGGCAGCCGGCGCCGCCGGAGGCGGGGGGCTGTCGCCGGAAGCAGATATCGGCGGCAGCGGAGAGCCGAATATTAAAGATCAGCAGGTGACCTACGAAGGCGACGTGGTGCACGGACGGTTTCTCACCGAAATCGGAGGGAAAGACGTCTGGGTGACCATCTCCGGCCATATGGGTTCGAAAGATGGATACGCGACGTTTGATCCGACGGAATTTAAGGTGGGCGATGTCAGCGTTCCGGTTTCGCTAGTGAATCCCGCATTGCAGAGAAAGCTCGCGGAGCAGCACGACAAGCTGAAACTTCCGGAGTAAGCTTCCGGACTAGGTGGACGCCGGCAACGCATTCCTTGCAGCCACCTTGGCATACCATTTTCCCGACTCTTTGAGGGTGCGCTGTTGCGTCTTGAAGTCTACGTAGGCCAGACCGAAACGCTGGCTGAATCCTTCGGCCCATTCGAAGTTATCGAGCAGAGTCCACGCGTGATAGCCACGGACGTCGGCGCCGTCGGCGATGGCATGAGCCAGCGCTTGTAGATATTGGCGGTGATATTCGATGCGGCGAGTGTCGCGAATCACGCCGCTCGAGTCTGGGCCATCGTTGTAGGAGCAACCGCTTTCGGTGATCTCGATCTGCGGCCGGTTGAAGTCGCGGGTGATGCGCGTGATTACGTCGTAGAGCGCTGGCGGCCAAACCTCCCATCCACGGTCGGTTTTCGGACCTTGCTGGCCTCCTTCCATCTTCACGGGGAACAGCCATTGCTGGGGGTTTGCCAACCGCTCCATGGCGCCGGGGGCCGAGGCGATCGTGCGGTAGTAGAGATTGATGCCGATGAAATCGAGAGGCGCCCGCATCTTGTCGAAGTCGGCTGACTTGATCCCGATGGCAGTTTCCGGAAAAAACGCGAGCGCCTCGGGATAGCGTCCCTTGAGCGCGGGTTCGAGGAACCAAAGGTTGGAGATGGCGTCGGCACGCTCAGCCGCGCGACGGTCTTCTTCGGTGTCGGATGCCGGTTCGCAGGCTGACATCAGAAGCGCGGTTCCCACTCGTGCGGAGGGACGAGTTGCCTTCAACGCATGAAAGCCCGTGCCCTGCGCCAGGTTTACGGTATGGCATGCGCGCAGGAAGTCGAAGATGCTTTTGCGTCCGGGGGCGTGCGTACCGTCGAGATATCCTTCGTAGGTGAAGGTTAAGGGTTCGTTGAAGAGCAGCCAATCGGAGACGCGGTCGCCTAAGGCGCGTGCCGCCAGTTCGACGTAATCGGCGAAGCGAGACGCGGTATCGCGATTGGGCCAGCCTCCGGCATCGTGTAACACTTGCGGGAGATCCCAGTGGTAAAGCGTGATGAAGGGGCGGATTCGGGCTTCCAGCAACGCATCGACAAAGCGGCTGTAGTGATCGACGGCTTTGGAATTTGCCGGTCCGGAACCGGCGGGTTGAAGGCGCGGCCAGGAAATCGAAAAGCGGTAGCTGTTCAAGTTCATCGCCCGCAGCAGCGCGAGATCTTCCCGCCAGCGATGATAGGAATCACAAGCTATGTCGCCGGTGTCGCCATTCTTGATCTTGCCCGGAGTGTGGGCGAATCGGTCCCAGATCGATTCGCCCTTGCCGTCTTCGTTCCACGCGCCCTCGATCTGATAGGCAGCGGTAGTAGCGCCCCAGAAGAAACCCTTAGGGAAAGGGATCTCAGAGGAAGAATCAAATTGTGGGGGATAGGAAGCGGCGGGAGCCGCAGATTTCGTCGTGCGCGCGGCATTCGACACGCTGCAACCTGAGAACAGAGTGGCTGGCAGCGCGGCTGCGATGCCGGTGGCAAGAGCGGAGTGGGCGAATTCGCGGCGGGTCAGGCGCAATTTGGAAGCGGCTCCTTCAAGAATTGATGCGGCGTTGGTGTCAATTGTGCTTGACCGACTTCCCGGCCTGCGGCCCCGTCAGCGAGTTGTATAACGTCTCCAGGAAAACGTCTGCGCTGACGAACTCGCCGGAATACTTTTTCCAAGGGTCGAGTAACTTTGCCTGCTTCATCTGGTCGAGCGTCATGCCGTCTTTCAAAGCTTTCGCGGTGGCGGCGCGCGTCTCCTGCAGCATTTTCAAATACGCGCGCAGGTCGTCGAGGTTCGAAAGCGGTCCGTGCCCGGGGATCACCTTCACATCGGGCGGCACCTGGGCGATGACTTTCTCAACGGCATCGATCATGCCATTCAGGCTGCCGCCCGCCTCGACATCGACGAATGGGAAGTGGGTCACGAACTCGTCGCCCATGTGGACGACGTTCGACTTGGGGAAGAAGACGATCGAGTCACCGTCGGTGTGGCCAGAGGGAAAATGCAGGGCGCGGATGTCTTCTCCGTTCAGGTGCACCGTGATCTCGTGATCGAAGGTGATGATCGGCAAGGCGTCTTCGGGCTGAGGCTTGGCTTCAAAATGCAGGGAGCCGCCGTTGCCAGTAATGCCGCCGGTCTCCATCCGCCTGCGCACGTTGTCGTGGGCGATAATCGGAGCCTGCTTCTGGAAGTACTCGTTTCCACCGATGTGGTCGCCGTGATAGTGCGTGTTGATGACGAAGCGCAGCGGCTTGTCGGTGACGCCCTTCAACGCGGCCTGAATCTTCCCGGCGAGAGGGGCGGATTGATCGTCAACGAGCACAATCCCATCCTCGCCAACGGACGCGGCAATGTTGCCTCCGAGGCCCTCCAGCAGGTAAACGCTTCCGGCCACTTTCGTCACCTTTATCTGGACTTTGCTGAAGTCCTGATTCTGAGCCGAGGCCGGGCTGCCGACGGGCACGCAAGCGGGGAGAAGCATCCAAAGCATGCGCGTGATGGTTTGCGATTTCATTTTGACCACGGGCAGACATTCTAAACCGGAATGGGGAAGACTGCGGCACTTAAGGCCAGCCTCAGGGTTTACGCGTTCGGTTCGGCCCGCCGATTGCAAATGAGCTTGAGATTCGGCGGAGTCCGAGTTTGCCGCGGCACAGGGACTCCGCACCCAGCGGTTCCGTAGGTGTTTGCGAGGGAGCACTGCGATGCACGTTCACGCCAACCAAATCAATCCGAACACGCAACTGGACGCACTGTATGCCGCGGAAAAGGCCGCAGCCAAGCGGGCTGCAGAAAGCACCAGAAAGAAGCTGCTGGAGTTTGCTTCAGAACTGGCCGGCGAGGCTGATTCCGAGGAAGCCTGTGTAGTCAGGCTGGGGGCGCGCAAGGAAGGTGAAGAACACGCGCAGGAGCCGAATCAACAAGGCGGCGCGAAGAAACCAAAGGCGGGCGCGGAGGAAGAGGAAGAGGACAAGTCTATTTCGGATTGGGCGTAGCCGGCGTGCTGAGGCAGCCGGGAAAAAACGAAAGAGCAAACGGCTGCAGGCGCGGGCTAATTCTTGCTGGGCGCAGGGGGCTCAGCAGAAGTCTCGCTGATCGACTTGTAGGAGAAGATCACCTGCTGGTCGTAAAGCACCTGAGTGGCCCACCATCCCAATAGAGACGAAACCGTGAGAAACAGAGCGAGAAAAAGATAGGCAGGGCGAACTTCGCCCTTCCCGTTGTGCGCCCGGTCTGCGCCGTGTGCCCCTTTTTTCTCAGGTCTTCGCTGCCAGAGCAGGCAAGCGCCCGCTGAGGTCAGTACCAGGAATGTGAATTCCATATAAGGGGGATCATGCAGGTGGTCGCTAAAGTGGTTCACGGTGGCAACTGTCCCGGGGAAGAAATAGGGCAACAACGCGGACCATCGCCATCCGGACTGAAATTTGGAAGCCCACCAGAACAAACACAACGAGCAAGCGAGCATTCCGTCGAAGCCTGCGCCCCGCAGCACAATGATCTGATCGTGAAACTGGCGGAGGCGCTCATTGGGGTCAGTGCCCTTCAACAGAACAGTGGCTTCGTGGACGTGAAAGACATCTCCGGCCCGAGTTTCCTGGTCTCTGATCCAGCCAGAGGTGATGCGCTGACCGGTTTCCGGATCGCGGGATTGGATGATCCAGCGACCGGTGTAGGTGCATTGCGGATCGAGGCTTCTGAATTTTTCATCTTTTTCTGTGACAGCACTGCGTATTTTCGCTGCAGAGGCCGTCGACGGTTCAGAGTTTTCTCCGGATGAGCCGTTAGGCTTCGACTCGGTGGTCTTTGACGATGCACGCCTTTCCGCCGGTGGATTGCCGGACTTTGCATCGGACTCTGAATCGGTGATGCCAGGGGTTGGAGTTGCCGGCGTCTCTTTGAAAGTGTTACAGAAGACGTCGGTCCGAATACTGCTCTCGGTGACGCCTACGCGAAAGAGGTGGTGAAAGATGTGGATGTGGAGATCATCGTCGTCGAAGAAGTCCTGGGCGATCCGCGACACCGCCGAGCCGATGGGATAGGCCATGGCGAAAAGGAGGATGCTGACGAGCGTGGGCTGGTTCTGTTCCTTCACCCGGATCAAAAGCTTCTTGAGACTGCCTTCGTTCTCGGAGAAGAAGAGATGGTTGACCAGGAGCACCCAAGGAAGAGCCAGTGCGCCGACGATTACGATATCGAACGCGCTGCCAAAAGCGTCCATGCGTCATCCACATTCTTTGTGGCCCGAAGTGAATCTGTCTCCCTCAGACCGGCTACGCTTGCCGGTGCCTGCTTCACTTCAGGTCGGCTAAGTCTTCCTGTAGTTGTTGCAGATTAAAGCCCTCCGGGGTTTGTTTCTTGCCGGTCAGATAGTCAGGGCTCAGAATTGCATAGGCCTCGTCGCAGTAGGCCGCCCAGAAGCCCCAGGTCATGGTTTGCAGCGCGCCCCAAGTCACAACCGTCAGACTGCGGGAGTCGTAGGCGACGACAGGGACGGCGTGTCCGCCCCATGAGCCGGGCGCGCCGTCGCCCCCGGTGCCTCCTGTAGGAACGGACCAAATCTGCTTGTTGCTGGTCTGGGCCTGGGCGCTCTTGGGCAGGGCTAGCCCGATGTAGCAGCCGCCGAAGATCCAGGTTCCATCCATGATGTGGGTGTGGTTAGAGGGTTCGAGAGCCATGAACGCCTGAATCTTGTGACCGGCGATTCCGGTCCGGCGCCAGTAGTTGAGGACGTCGATTTCCTGGGCGCCGTTGTCGTTGGCTCCGGTCTTTGGGTTGTAGCCGGTGATGGCGGAATAGGCGGCTATGATTTGCGCGTCGGACGGCGTGAATATTTTGGATTGGGCATTAGAGGTCCATTCCATCATGAGGTGTCCGGCGGCGGCGCAGGTGCAGTCGCCGACCTGGGCGTTATCCATCATGCCCCAGGGGAGTTTCATCTTGGTGGTCAGATCCAGGCTGGGCGGCGGAGCGGGCAGGGCGGCCGTGGCGTAGGTGGCGAACAGCAGAGTGCGCGGATCGTGCCGCGCGGGTTGTTTGCCGAGCTTCAGCTTAAGGGGATCGATGCGGGTTGGGTCGGGCTTCATGATGACGCTCTTGCGAGCGTCGGGGAATGTGGTGAGCATCTTGATGGACATTGCTGAGGCTCCTTTCTGATTATTTCTCGTCGGGGCTAACAGACCTGGCGCTAAGAGATCCGCGAGGATCCTGGCTTCAGGATGAAATCATGGTCCAGTACGGGGATGGGGGAAGGCTGCGCCGAGAATAGTAGAGCCGAGTGGCGATGGTGCAACCTGGGGCTTGTGCTTTTTACGAAAAACGAACAAGGGCTATTGCCGCCGCCACGGAGCTTCGCTCCTGGACAGCCGAGGGCAGGGCTGTCCCCACACAAATCAACACCTTTTACCTTGGTAGAGGGTCTTTCATGTTGGTCAGGGCATAGGCCATTACCGCCATGGCGGCGGCGTTTTCGCGGAGTTCGGTAGGGACTACTTTATCCAAGGTGTCGGCGGCGGAGTGGTGGTAGTTGAAATAGGTGCGGCCGTCCTGCATTACGCCGAAGGCGGGGACTCCGGCTTCGGACATGGCTTCGATATCGGCGCCGGGAGGAAATGTTGTGGGCTCGAGGACGGTGGCGCCGATGCTCTGGAGCACACCTTGCACAGGGCGGAGTTGGTCGAGGGCGGCGGTGGCGGCTTTTACTTCGAAGCCCAGAGGATGGGCGGCGCCGGAGTCGCTTTCGATTGCGGCGATGTAGTGGGGGAAGTCGTTGCCGTATTGGGCGGTGTAGGCTTTGCTGCCTGCGCCTCCCGTTTCTTCGTCCATCCAAGCGATTACGCGGAGGGTGCGAGCAGGGCGCAGGTGAAGGCGCTGGAGAACTTCGGCGGTCTGCATGGCCATGACTACGCCAGCTCCGTCGTCGATGGCGCCGGTGCCGAGGTCCCAGGAGTCGAGATGGCCGGAGACTACTACGATCTGCTCGGGATGTTCGGAGCCCTTGAGATCGGCGATTACGTTGTAGCCGGTTTCGTCGGGGAGCTTTTGCGGAGTCAGGGTCAGGTGCATGCGGACTTTGCCTTCGGCGGCAAGGTGAACGATCAGGTCGGCGTCTTCAGCGGTGACGGCGGCAGCGGGGATTCCGGCAGGAATGCTGAATCCGGTGTGGGGAAGGCGATAGTCGGCGCTGCTTACGGAGCGGACCAGAGCGGCTCCTGCACCTAGATCAGCGGCAGCCTTGGGTCCGGCTCCACGGTAGCGGACGGCCTCGCCGTAGGCCGCGAAGGCTAGTCCGGCGGCAGCTTTTTGTTTATCGAAGAGTTCGTTGAAGAGGACGATCTTGCCGGCGACCTTGTCGCGACCGAGAGCCTGGAGTTCTTCGAAGGTGTCGACCGTGACTACTTCGGCGGTCAAGCCGTCAGGGGGAGTTGAGGAGCTTCCACCGAGGGCAGTGAGAACAATCTTTTGCGTCGTGCCCGGAACCATGGCGGGATAATCGACCAAGGCCGCCGTCTCGATGCCGCGAACCCAGTGCGGGACGGTGGCGGGCTGGAGGCGAACTTCGAGGCCGAGGTGGCGAAGCTCTTCGCCGACGTATTCGGCGGCGGCGCGAGCCTGGATTGATCCGCTGGGGCGCGCCCCGATGTTCTCCGTGAGGTGAGTGAGCTGCCGGTAGGCGTAGTCGTCACTGAGTGCAGCGGCTTTGATGGCGGAAAGCTGCTGCAGGAGAAGAGGAGGGAAATTCTGCTTGTCGGCCTGGGTGGTTTGCGGCGCGGACATCATTGCGGTGGCCGCTGGCGTCTGGGGCGGGTTTTGAGCTGTTGCGGGTATGAAGAAAGCGATCGAAGTGGCGATGGAGATAGATGAGGATAAGAGGGAACGGCGGAGGCCCTTGATCATAGGTGCAGGCAGTGTATCTGAAGGGACGGGCTGCGGGAAAGCGAGGGTAGGCTCGCGCTGGGCTGCGCCCAGCGGACAGCCGAGGGCGGCTGTCCCCACATTTCGACGGAGGGTGTTCGCGCGTGAAATCCAAGGCAAAAAAAGCGGCCCCATTGCTGGGGCCACGTTTCAAAGAGGTCAGGTTTGGTGGGTTGTCAGGAAAGGCGATGGAAGCTACCGTTCCGCCAAGCGGAACCGTACTTCGGGAAATGTTGAACAGAGAATTTAGTGAAGGTCATTGCTGGGTTTGCGGCCTCTTTATTACCTGTAGAAGGAGCATTTGCCGAGCCAAAGGCCGGTGAAGAGCGGCCTGGTGCATGTAATTCGTAAGTGATTGATATAACTTGGCTTAATTTGTAGTGGAGCCGGGCCTGAAATGTGACGCAGGGGAATGAGCAGCCCGAGAAGTGCACAAGGCTGCACATTCATTGCACCAAGGTGGATTGCAACGGGATGGGAGCGATGCTCCAACCTAAACATTTGCAGTTCGCAGGCGAATCGGCACGGGATAGGAGTACAGAGGTTCTTCGTCCCGCAAAAAGCGCGGGCCCCAGGATGACAGAGCTTTGCGGGATGGAAGGTGATTGCCGAGCGGAAGGAGATCAAAATCCCCACCCTCTCGGAAAAGGCGCGAGAAGGGTGGGGCATCCGAATGTCCGGGGTACGATTAGCTGTTTCCGGCCACGGTACGCAGCTTCCCGGGTAGGAAGTGGTACGGGGGCCAGGGCCCGCTGATGGCCACTTCGCAGTTTTTCAACTGCTTGGCGGCGCTGCTATAGCGGTTCTGGTATTTCTCGACCGACTTGGTATCGATGAGATGGGCGATGTCGATGAGCATGCCCTGAGGAGCGACCTTCTTGCAGCTTACTTCCTCTTCGAGCGGGTTAAACAACTTGTGGACTTGCACCGATAGGGCGCGGGCCTTGGTTTGGCGTTCGCGTTCGCGGGATGCCTTGACCTTCAGCTTCGAAAGATAGTCGCCGCCGACTGTGTCGGGCAGGATGACATCGATCATCGCCTCGCGCAGAGAGCCGTCGGTGACGGTGAGCTTGATGTGCATCTCGGACTTGCCGCGGAGCCGGGCGACGCTCAGGCCGAAAGCGCGCCGGTTGACCCGGACAGCCTGGCGGAGGGCATCGTCGCTTTCAAAGATGGTTCCGAAGCGGAAGGGTAAAACGGTGGAATTACGGAAGCACCCGCTGACTACGCGGGCGTGCTCGATGGCCGCTTTCTGGTCAAGTGGGGCGGCGTTCTGGTCGTATTCGCTCACGATCACAGCAAACTCGCCGCTGGGATAGCTGAGGACAGGGGCTCCGTTCACGCCTTGAACATTCTCAATTACGAAAGGGCGTCGGGAACGGGTGCCGTTAGGAAGGGTCTGGTGCTCGGTAAGGCAGTACGCGTACCACGCCATAGTAACTCTCCGAACCGGGACGGAGGCGGACGAGCCACCTCTTATCTTATCTTGTTTTTTTCACACAAGCTGAACTGCGAGTTTGGAGTTTAGGAACGAGCGGTACAGGGTCTAAGAACCGGGAATGCTTTACTGTCAAGCTCCGTAATGCATATTACTTCGGAGTGAATGGAAAATGCAACTTTTTCGTGGCAGGGGGCATCGCTGTGGATTCTGCAGAGCCGGGGGGATTACATGCCTCCGCGAAGACTCCTTGTGACCTACGGTCAGATTAGCGACGGTTCCCCGCATAAACAGGGATCGCGCCGTGCGCGGCGTTCTTGTAAACCACGCCACCCTTCATCGCAAAGACGACGCGCCGGACGGCGGTAATGTCTTTCAGCGGATCGCCCTCGAGCGCGATGATGTCCGCCTGAAGACCGGGCGCAATCGAGCCGATCTGATCGGCCATGCCTAACGCTTCGGCTCCCAGGGAGTTGGCGGAGACCATCGCTGCCATGGGGTCGACTCCGCCTTCGCGCACGCGGTTGATGAAGTCTTCGGCATTGCGACCATGCGCGCCCGCGACGGCGTCGGTGCCGTAGACAATTTTCAGTCCGGGAATGCGCACTGCCCGTTGAATGAATTCCTGGTGCGCCGGGATGAGCCCTTTCATTGCCGCGAAGCCTTCTTCCGTGTAGTAGGGCGGGGCGAGATAGCTGTCCTTGTATTGGAGATAGGTTTCAAGCAGCAGCCCGGCCTGCGGATCGAGGTAGGTGCCGCGCTCATCCATTAATCTGAGATCGTCGTCGGACGCTCCCAGGCCGTGCTCGACCTCGGTGCATCCGGCGAGCGTTGCGGCGCGGACTGCGTCTCTAAAAGCGTGCACGAGCGTGCGGAGGCCTTGTTTTTTCGCTTCATCACAGGCTGCGTCCAATTGTTCCTGCGACATCGTCATGGTGCCGCGGGTCATGCCTCCGGAGGCGTAGATTTTGATGAGGTCAGCGCCGGCGGCTTTCTGTTTTCGCACGAAGGCGCGGATTTCGTCGGGTGTCCCGGTTTGTTCGCCCCGCCCCATGATCGGCTCGACGGCCGTCAGGATACGGGGACCGGGGAGCAAGCCCTTTGCGATGGCGTCACGCAGGGGAAGGTCGGCGGGAGATCCGACGCTCTGGATGGTGGTAAATCCTGCCATTAACGTCAGCCCTGCGTTCGAGGCTGCGGCATAGGCGGCTTCTTGGGTTGTCCCTCCCTGGCCGGCATTTTTTCCGTCCGAGCCAAAGCTCCAGGTGATGTGCACGTGAGCGTCAATCCAGCCCGGCAGGACGGTCAGGCCGCGCAGGTCGTAGTCCACCGGGCCGGCTTTCGCTTTGTTGTTCGGGTCAATAGCGTTTGGCTCGATTGCCACAATCTTCGAGCCCTCGACCACGATGCGGGTGTCGCGCAGAACGTGGCCCTTGCCATCAAGGACAACGCTCGCGGCGATCACTCTGCGCTTAGGCGATGCTGGAGTCGGCGAAGAAACTTGTTGCGCGTACAGGCCAAGAATTCCGACCATGCTGAAAATGATTTCCGAGGATCGCATGGGATGTCTCCTGCGCTTCGATCCGGAGTAATTCTGTCACATTCTCGAAACAGAAGGCTGCATTTACTCGTAGCGGAGACTCTCGACCGGGTCGAGCTGGGCGGCGCGGGCGGCAGGGACGGTGCCGAAAATCACTCCGACCACGGAAGACACGATGATCGCGATGACGGCGGACCAACCGTTGATCGGTACGCGGTACTCGGTAAGGAACCGCACCGAGTAAGGGATAGCGAGGCCGATGACGATGCCGACGAAGCCTCCAATAACCGAGATGAGGATGGCTTCGGCGAGAAACTGGAAGCGGATTTCGCGGCTGGTGGCTCCGACGGCCTTGCGGATGCCGATTTCGCGAATTCGCGAAGTCACGGTGGCCAGCATAATGTTCATGATGCCGATGCCGCTGACCACCAGAGTCACCATGGAAATTAAGAGGAGAACCCAGGTCAGGCCGGTGGCGATGCGGTCCATCATGGCGAGCACGGCGGTGAGGTTCTGCACGTTGTATACCGACTCGGCTCGGTGGCGCGACTGCAAAACGCGCTTGATTTGTGTCGTCGCCGGCACGACCATAGCCGCGTCTTCCATGGAGAAATACACCATCTTGATGGTCGGGGTTTCGAGGAAGTATCGGCTGACACTGTACGGGATGGCCATGGAGTAATCGCTGACTTCCGTCTCGCCGAAAGTTTCTCCGCTCTCTTTGAAGGTGCCGATGATGGTGAAGGGCAGGCCGGTTAACTTGATGATCTTGCCCACGGCCGCCTGGGGCGAGCCGTAAACGGACCGCGCCATTTTTTCCGTAATGACTGCGACTTTGTTGTGGGCCTGCGAATCTTCGCGATCGAAGAAACGTCCGGAAACAACGGTCAGGTTGCGCACATGCCGATACTCGGGATAGACACCGAGAATTTGCACGTCTTTCTCGTCGCCGTGGCCGATGGGGATGCGTTCTCCGAGCGTAACGACCGGTGAAGCCGCGGTCACGCCAGGCACCTGTTCCTGCACAGCCTGCAGGTCTTCGAGGGTCAGCGGATCAAGGCTCGAATTGCTGATGTGCTCGCCGCCCTCGTATTCCGCCCAAATCTCGTTGGTGCCGATGGCCTGGATCTGACCAAGGGCATACTGCTTGCCGGTCATGCCAATCGTGACCACGAGAATGAGCGAGGCGGTGCCGATGACCATGCCCAGCGCGGTCAGGATGAATCGCACTTTGTTGCTGCAGAAAGTGTCGTACGCGAAACTGATAATCTCACCAAAGGCCATCTGGGGCCGAAGGCGTTTGGGCATGAGGGCAGCAGCCATGTCTGGTTAGATGCTACACCCGGGGCGGAAAGGCGCAAGGGCGAGAGCGGATGGGAACCGGAAGAAAAAACAGACCGGGGGATGTTCGGTTATGGCAGAGTAGAGTCTGATCCCTGCATTCAGGTTTTGATTGGAGCGAATGGCCTTTTCTGAAACCACGACAGAGCTGACCGCGAGTGAACCGGGAACGGCGCAGAATGCCCGGCGTTCGTTGTTTTGGATGGTTGTGGTGGCGCTGGTGCTGCGGCTGGTCGTGATGTCCTTTCTTTATCCGGAGCGGACCGACCCGTATCGCGACCACTGGCGATTGGGAGGCGAGAGCGGCCGGATTGCGCGGTCGATCGCCCAGGGTGAGGGATTTAGTAATCCTTTATTTGGCAAGACGGGTCCGACGGCCTGGCTGGCGCCGGTGTTTCCCTATTTTCTAGCGGGGATTTTCAAGATATTCGGCATTTACAGCAACGCCTCGGCGATTGCGGCGCTGGCTCTCGACTGTTTATTCTCGGCGCTGACGTGCATTCCGGTTTACTTTATCGCGAAGAAACACTTTGGAGCACCAACGGCCGCTTGGGCGGGATGGGGCTGGGCGTTCTTTCCTTACGGAATTTATTTCTCAGCGGATTTCATCTGGGCAACGACTCTGACCACACTCTTGATGAGCCTGGTTTTCCTCTCCGCGCTTTACCTGGAGACCTCGACTTCGGTTTGGCCCTGGTTGGGATTTGGCGCGCTTAGCGGGTTCGGAGGGCTGACGGATCCGGTGGTAATGTCGGTGGCGCCTTTTCTGGGGGCGTGGGCATGGTATCGCCTCTATAAGAGTGGGCGACGATGGCTGGCTCCGGGATTGGGAGCCGTGCTGGCTGTGACGCTCGTCGTTTCTCCGTGGTTCATTCGAAACTACGAGACGTTTCACAAAGTGATTCCCTTCCGCAGTTGTCTCGGCCTGGAAGTTTACTTTGGCAACAATGAGGATTCCTGGCACTGGGGCCCTCCCGGTTATCACCCTTCAGATAACGAAAATGAGTGGCGGGAGTACCAAGAACTCGGTGAGATCGCTTACACGTCGAAGAAGTTTCACGAAGGGCTGGCATTCATCAATTCGCATCGGCTTTTGTATGTGGAGCAGACGCTGCGGCGGGTTGTCTATTTGTGGACGGGATTCTGGAGCTTCAGCCACCGCTATCTGCAGGAGGAGCCGGCCGATCCGTTGAATGTGGTGTTCTGCACTGGGCTTACGGTGTTGACTTTGATCGGACTTCACCGGGCGTGGCGCATCGACCACAACATCGCCATGCCTTATATCCTGGTGTTTGTGTTCTTTCCTATAATTTATTATTTGACGCACCCGGAAGACTATTATCGGCGGCCGATTGATCCGCAGTACGTGGTGCTGGCGGCTTTCGCGGTCGCTTCGTGGGTTGGGGAGCGGAAGCTGAGGCGAGCGAACACCCCGCCCAAGCTCGCGACGGTTGAGTGAACTTAATTTTCTCTGAAAAACATAAGACGCTGGCTCTTCTGCTGTTGCTGACGGCGGGTGCGCTGCTGGTGCATGGATACCATCCCTACGCCGAGGATGCTGAAATCTACCTGCCGGCGGTGGAGAAGATTCTGCATCCGGGACTGTTTCCAGTGGGGCAGGAATTCTTCGCCTCCCATGCCAGCCTGACGATCTTCCCCGATCTGGTTGCGTTTTTTCTGCGGGTGACTCATTTGCCGATGGAGGCCGGGCTGTTCTTGTCGCATCTGGCGTCCATTTTTCTGCTACTTCTGGCGTGTTGGGAATTGGGCAGTTTGTTTTTCCCGACTGTGAGGGCGCGGTGGGGTGGAGTCTGCCTGGTGGCCGTGCTGTTGACGATTCCGGTGGCCGGAACCGCGCTGTACATCATGGACCAGTACTTGAACCCGCGGAATCTGGCGGCGTTCGCGGCCATCTTCGCCGTTGCCCGGATTCTGGAGAAGAAGTATGTGTGGGCTGCGCTGTGGCTGGCGTTTGCGGGAATCGTCCATCCGCTGATGGCGGCATTTGCGTTTTCACTGTGCGGACTTTTGGTGATCCTAGCGAGACTCGAAAAGAAAGTACCAGCGGCCGCAGTGAAGGCAGTCACTGGGTTAGCCGTCGTGCTGCCGTTTGGGATTTCGCTGGATCCTCCGACTTCTCCCGCCTATCACGCGGCCGCCATGCGGCATGAGTTTCACTACATCCAGATGTGGCGTTGGTATGAGCAGTTGGGCATACTTGCTCCGGTCGTGTTGCTCTGGTGGTTTGCGCGCATCGCGCGGGCGCGGCAATGGCGCCAGCTGGAACTGGTGTGCCGGGCACTCGTCGTCTACGATCTTGTCTACTTCTTCGCCGCGCTCGTAGTCGATTTACCGGCGCGGTTTGAAAGTCTGGCCCGCCTGCAGCCGCTGCGCAGCTTGCATCTGCTTTACATGCTGATGTTCCTGATCATGGGCGGATTGCTGGGCGAGTTTGTGCTGAAGAATCGGGTCTGGCGCTGGCTGGCGCTGTTTGTTCCTCTCGGCGTTGGGATGTTTGTCGCTCAGCGATCTCTATTCCCGGAGAGTGCTCATATCGAGTGGCCCGGGGCTGCTCCGAAGAATGAGTGGGCCCAGGCTTTTGTCTGGATTCGTGAGAACACGCCCGTGGATGCGGTATTTGCGCTTGATCCCGGTTTTATGCAGATCCGCGGAGAAGATACAACCGGCTTCCGTTGTGTGGCGCAGCGGAGCAGGCTGGCGGACTTATCCAAGGATAGCGGCGCGGTGAGCATGTTTCCTGCTTTGGCCGAGGAATGGTGGACCGAGGTGCAAGCGCAGACTCCGTGGAGAAGCTTCCGTTCAGAAGACTTTTTACGGTTGAAGAACAAATACGGTGTAACTTGGGTGGTGGTGCAACAGCCCGGGGCTCCAGGGCTCGACTGTGCTTACCAGAATGCTGCCGTGCGGGTTTGCCGGATTCCTTAGCGGCGACAACAGCGAAGACTCTCAGGCGAAAACCCAGTCTCCGGGATCGCCGATCAGATACAATTCCAACAATAAGGAGATTCCAGGCATGTCTACTGCGCCGGCGGCTCAGGCCGCCGTTCGGCTCTTTCCCTACGAAAGGTGGGGTTCTCCGCTGCATGCACTCGCAAGGCAATACCGCGAGAACCATCCTTGCCCGCATGTTCTGCTAAAGGATTTCCTTGATCCCGAGGTCGCGCTGGACATGGCGGCCCAGTTTCCCCTGGCTACGAGTGACGCTTGGACACAGTACAAGCACGCCAATGAAAACAAGCTGGGCATGCCCAAACGCGAGCTTTTTCCGGCCACGATCGGAGCGATCGCCGATGAACTGAACTCGCCGGAGTTTGTAGCCTGGGTTTCGGAATTGACGGGGATTCCCAATCTGATGGCGGACTCCATGTTAGAGGGCGGCGGACTGCATCAGTCCGGGCCGGGCGGCTATCTGAACGTGCACACCGATTTTTCCATGCACCACTTCCACACCCACCTGCACCGTCGCGTGAATCTGATTCTTTATCTGAATCCGGAGTGGCGAGAGGAGTGGGGCGGAGCCATCGAGCTGTGGGAGCGTAAAGATGGGAAGATGGCGCGCTGTGCTGCGAAGTATCCGCCAGTGTTGAACCATGCGCTGATTTTTACGACTGACGAGCGGTCGTTGCACGGTTTCCCTGATCCGTTGACGTGCCCCGAGGGGCAGTCGCGCAAGAGCCTCGCTTTGTACTACTACACAGTCGAACAGGGCAAGAAAGTCAGTGGACACTCCACCGATTATTTCGCGCGGCCACAGGACGGCTGGGGGAAATCGGCAATGATCTGGATCGATAAAAAGGCGGTTGACCTTTACTCGCGGGCCAAGGCGCGTTTTGGATTCTCCGATGAGTTCGCCAGCAAGGTGCTGGGGTTTTTGTCGAGGAAAAAGTAAGCCTAAATCGGCTTACTCCACTTTAGAAGTAAGGGTTACGCTCTATGCGGGGCGAGCGGTTCGACGGGCGTAGTAGGTGGGATAGCCGGGCTCGAGTTTGCGGCCCTTGTCGCTGAAGCGGGGCAGATTGATCACTCCTGCCCTTTGCAACGTAAATTCCAAAGCGGTCGCGAGCACGCCGAAACCATACTTCACGCTGCGGCGGAAGTTGATGGATGATGCCTCGGCAAAATACTTCGTGGGACAAGACACTTCTCCGATACGGAAGCCGAAGTGCACGCACTGGGCGAGCATTTGATTGTCGAAGACGAAGTCGTCGGAATTCTCGAGCAGCGGCAGCTCGGTGAGCACTTTGCGGCTGAAGGCGCGGTAGCCGGTGTGGTATTCCGAGAGCTTCACGCGCAGAAAAAGATTTTCAACCGCTGTAAGCAGCCGGTTGGAGATGTATTTGTAGAGCGGCATGCCGCCGCGCAGCGCCGTCCCGCCGATAATGCGCGAGCCCAGCACAACGTCATAGACGCCGTAAGCCACCATGCTGGCCATGGCTGTGACCAGCAGCGGCGTGTATTGGTAATCCGGATGAAGCATGATGACCACATCGGCACCTGCGGCCAGGGCTTCGCGGTAGCAGGTCTGCTGATTGCGGCCGTAACCGTAGTTGCGGTCGTGCTGGAAAACGAGCAGGCCCAGGCGACGGGCCAGGTCGACGGTGCGGTCAGAGCTGCGGTCGTCGACCAGGATCCGGATATCCACCAGGTCCGGCAGTTCGCCCACCGTGACCTCGAGGGTTTTCTCCGCGTTGTAGGCGGGCATTACGACCGCAATGCGTTTGCCGTCGATCATGGGGGAAGGTTCATGATACCTGAAAGCGGCGGCGGACGGCGCGATTTAGCGGAGCTGGTGTGGTTGCGGTTCTGCCAGGTTCTTGCGCGGCTTGCCCCCGTCCGCGGGCTGTGAAAAACTAGAGACTCACGGTTGGAATCTTGCGCCCCGGCGCTGTTCCAGGCGCCCTATCCATATTGATGCCAGGAAAGCGAACACTCTTCGAGAAGATCTGGGATGCGCATCTAGTGGCGCAACCGGGCGGCCGTTCGCCGATCGTTTACATCGATCTGCATTTGGTGCATGAAGTTACCTCGCCGCAGGCTTTCGATGGCCTGCGGGTTGCGGGAAGAAAGGTTCGGCAGCCTTCACGCACCGTCGCCACCGTCGACCACAACATTCCGACCGAGCCCCGGGGAACTCCGATCACCGACCTGATAGCCGCTAAGCAGATTGCTGCGCTGCAGGCTAACTGCAAGGAATTCGGCGTCCTGCTGTTTGACATGGATTCGCCGGAGCAGGGGATCGTGCACGTGATTGGTCCCGAACTTGGGCTGACGCGGCCTGGGATGACGATTGTTTGCGGCGACAGCCATACCAGCACTCACGGGGCTTTCGGCGCGCTGGCCTTTGGCATTGGAACGTCAGAAGTGGAGCACGTTCTGGCGACCCAGTGCCTGGCCCAGCAGACACCGAAGACGATGAAGATCGATGTGCGCGGACGTTTGGCGGAGGGTGTGACGGCGAAGGACCTGGCACTGGGAATCATTGGACAGATCGGCACGGACGGCGCGACCGGGCACGTTATCGAATACGCCGGCGAAGCGGTGTGCGCGCTGTCGATGGAAGGCCGCATGACGCTGTGCAATATGAGCATTGAAGCCGGGGCGCGGGCTGGGATGGTGGCTCCGGATGAAACCACGTTTGCGTATATGAAGGGCAAACGATTTGCTCCGCGGGACGGCGAATGGGAGAAGGCGGTCGAATATTGGCGCAGTTTGCCTACGGATGAAGGCGCGGCGTTCGACAAGGTGGTAGAGATTGATGCGGCACAGCTTTGTCCGTTCGTGACGTGGGGGACAAATCCCGGCATGGTGGCTCCGGTGACGGGGAGGGTGCCGGAGATTGGAAGCTTGAAAGAATCTGACCGGCGATCGACTGAACTTGCTCTGCAGTATATGGGGTTGGAGCCGGGGAAGCGCATTGAAGACATCGGCATTGATCGAGTGTTTATCGGATCATGCACCAACTCGCGCCTTGAGGATCTGCGCGCGGCAGCGCGCGTGGCGAAGGGCCATCATGTAAGCGCGAAAGTGCGCGCCATGGTTGTGCCGGGATCGCAGACGGTGAAGCGGGCAGCGGAACAGGAAGGCTTGCACCGGGTTTTTCTGGATGCGGGATTTGAGTGGCGCGAGTCGGGATGCTCGATGTGCCTGGGAATGAATCCTGACATTTTGCAGCCCGGGGAGCGTTGCGCTTCCACCAGCAACCGAAATTTCGAGGGGCGGCAAGGACGCGGTGGGCGAACGCATCTCGTGAGCCCGATGATGGCTGCGGCTGCGGCGATTGCCGGGCACTTCACGGATATTCGGGATTGGAAGTTCCAATGAAACCATTTCGTACACATCGCGGTCGCGTGGCTCCTCTTGACCGGGTGAATGTAGACACCGACCAGATCATCCCCAAACAGTTTTTGAAGCGGATCGAGCGTACCGGCTTTGGTCAGTTTTTGTTTTACGATTGGCGATTCTCCGCGGAAGGGAAGAAGAATGCTGGCTTTGCGCTGGACGAGCCGCGCTATGAGGGCGCGAGCATCCTGGTTGCGGGGAGGAATTTTGGCTGCGGCTCTTCGCGCGAGCACGCAGTGTGGGCGCTGGCAGATTTCGGTTTCCGCGCGGTCATTTCGTCTTCTTTCGCCGACATCTTCGCCAATAACAGCACCAAGAACGGGTTCCTGACTGTGTGCCTGAAAGAGGATGAGGCCGCGGAGTTGATGCGGCGAGCCCGCGAGCGCAGCGATTACCAGCTCACGGTGGACCTGGAGCAATGCCAGGTGCGGGACGATCAGGGTTTTCGAGCTCAGTTCCCGGTCGATGAATTCGTGCGGCATTGCCTGCTCAATGGGCTGGACGACATCGGGCTTACCCTCCAGCATGAGGCGGAGATTGCCGCCTATGAAGCGCTGCACCCGGTTCCGCCGCAGCCCCCATCGGCGAGACCGTAAACATACGCCAAAGGGCGTAAAGATTTGTAAAACCTTCGCCCTGGGCTTGACCTGCCGCGCGGCCAGAGTTGATGCTGGTTTCGTAGAGTTCTAATATTACATTTGCGTTCCGGTTCCTACCTGAACCTCTCCCCGCGGGAGGATCTTGACGTAAGACGATCTGCTGCCTTCCGGGCAGAGGTGCCGCAACGAGTCAACAATGAATACGTCTAACGAACGGCATGTTTTGTGCCGATCTTGTGAGGAGCGCAAGGGACGACAACTTTGAAAACAATCGCTTTTAGTTCTGCTCAAGAAACAACACGGCCGGCCGGCCGCTGGCTGACAGTGGCCGTCGCGGCGATGGTGGCTTGCGCGTCCTTTTCCGGCTGTACCGGCACCGACTCCAAGCAGCAGAAAGCACAAGCTGCAGCCCCGCATGCGGTTTCGGTTGCTGTGGCCAAGGTACAACAGCAGGATGTTCCGGTTTACCTGGTTGGCCTGGGATCAGTAACCGCCTTCTACACGGCGAATATCAAGAGCCGCGTCGACGGGCAGATCATGAGCGTGAACTTCAAGGAAGGGCAGATCGTCAAAGAAGGCGATTTGCTGATTCTGATTGATCCCCGCCCCTACCAGGTGCAACTGGAGCAGATGCAGGCGCAGCTGTTCAAAGACGCGGCGTCACTGCGCGATGCAAGGCTAAATCTGGACCGCTATACCACTCTGATTCCCTCCGGCAGCATCGCGCAGCAGCAAGTCGACACGCAGAAATCCACGGTAGACCAACTGGACGGCCAGGTGCGCACAGATCAGGCGCAGATTGATAACGCCAAGCTGCAGATTACTTATTGCCACATCACGGCGCCGTTCACTGGACGCGTGGGCCTGCGGCAGGTGGATCCGGGCAATATTGTGCATGCAGCCGATACCAATCCGATGCTGATCCTCACGCAATTGCAGCCGATCGCGGTGATCTTCACCCTGCCCGAAGATCAGTTGCCAACTGTGTCGGATCACATGAAGAACTCGACACTGATGGTGGAAGCCTACAGCCGGGATGATCAAACCAAGCTCGCGACGGGAAAACTGCAGACGATTGATAACCAGATTGATCCGACCACCGGAACCGCCAAGCTGAAAGCGGTCTTCGATAATAGAGACAACCGGCTCTGGCCCAACCAGTTCGTGAATGCAAACCTGCTTCTTGAAACGCGTAAGAACAGCACGGTGCTGCCCACGGCCGCGGTCCTGCGTGGTCCGCAGGGAGCATTCGTTTATTTGGTAAAGCCCGACAAGACGGTGGCAGCGCGCACCGTGACAATCTCGCTTACCCAGGGCACCATCACGACCGTCACGGCAGGGCTTGACCCCGGAGACACGGTGGTGACCGACGGCCAGGACAAGCTGCAGACCGGCAGCACGATCGAACCGCGAAATGGCGGCCCGAGCAACCCGAGCGGGCAAAACGGCGGCGGCAATCCAACATTAGGAAACCCAGCCTCAGGCAACCCAGCCTCAGGCAACCCAGCCTCAGGAACTCCAGCTTCATGAGTCCTTCACGATTATTCATTCTCCGGCCAGTGGCGACTACGCTCTTGATGGTGGGCGTGCTACTGGTGGGGTGGGTTGCGTTTTTACAACTTCCTGTCTCTGCCTTGCCGGAAGTCGATTACCCGACAATTCAAGTTGTGACTTTTTATCCGGGAGCGGATCCCGATGTGATGGCGTCTTCGGTGACTTCGCCGCTAGAGCGGCAGTTCGGCCAAGTTCCCGGATTGAGCCAGATGACCTCGACCAGTTCGTTTGGCAGTTCGGTCATCACGCTGCAATTCGGGCTCGACCAGAACATTGACGTGGAAGAGCAGCAGGTTCAGGCTGCCGTCAATGCGGCCCAAACGTTCCTGCCGGTGGACTTGCCGAATCCTCCGATCTACAACAAGGTCAATCCGGCCGATTCGCCGATTCTGACGCTGGCAATGACTTCGGATTCGCTGGCTTTATCGAAGGTGGAAGATCTTGCCGATACGGCTCTGGCGCAAAAAATCTCGCAGTTGCCGGGCGTGGGCCTGGTTTCGATCAGCGGCGGACAGAAACCCGCCGTGCGCGTTCAAGTAAACCCGACAGCGCTCGCTTCTTACGGGTTGAGCCTCGAGGATGTTCGAACAGCGTTGGCTCAGGCCAATGTGGACCAGGCGAAAGGCGTCATCGATGGCTCACGCCAGTCCTACACCATCGGCGCCAACGACCAACTCTTCACCAGCGAGCAATACAAGCCCATCGTCGTTACCTACCACAACGGTGCACCGGTACGGCTCAGCGATGTGGCCAACGTGATCGATGGCACGGAAAACATTCGGCTCGCTGCCTGGATGAATGAGACTCCGGCTGTGATCGTCAACATCCAGCGTCAGCCCGGGGCGAACATCATCAGCGTAGTTGACCGGATCAAGAAGCTGTTGCCACAGTTGCAGGCGTCGCTACCGTCGGCAGTGAAGGTGCAGATTCTCACGGACCGGACGACGACTATCCGCGCATCTGTGAAAGATGTTGAGTTTGAGTTGGCGCTGACCATCGTGCTGGTGGTCATCGTTATTTTCTTCTTCTTGCGAAACCTGCGGGCAACATTCATTCCTAGCGTGGCGGTCCCACTCTCGATTGTGGGAACGTTTGGCGTGATGTACCTGCTCGGGTACAGCCTGAACAATCTGACGCTGATGGCGTTGACCATCTCCACCGGGTTCGTGGTGGATGACGCCATCGTCATGATTGAAAATATCGACCGCTATCTTGAAGCCGGAGATTCGCCGCTGGAAGCGGCGTTGAAGGGCTCGGGACAGATCGGGTTCACGATCGTTTCGCTCACGGTGTCGCTGATTGCCGTGCTCATTCCGCTGCTGTTCATGGGCGACATTGTGGGGCGGCTGTTCCGCGAGTTCGCAGTTACGCTGGCCGTGACCATCCTGGTCTCGGCGGGGGTTTCCCTGAGCCTGACTCCGATGATGTGCGCCAAGCTGCTCAAGCATCGCAAGGAGGGCGAAAAAGGCCGGTTCTACGAAGTCACGGAAGATTATTACAACCGGGTGATTGCGTTCTACGGCCGCACCGTGAAATGGGTGCTGAAGCATCAAACAGCGACACTGTTTGTAACCTTCGGAACCCTGGTTCTTACGCTGGTTCTCTACGTGGTTGTGCCCAAGGGCTTTTTCCCCGTGCAGGACACGGGAGTGATCCTGGGTATTTCGGAAGCGCCGGATAACATTTCATTCGACGCGATGTCGCTGCGCCAGCAGGCGCTGGCGAAGGTGATTCTCAAAGACAAAGATGTGGAAAGCTTGTCTTCTTTCATTGGGGTGGACGGCACGAATACCACTCCCAACAGCGGCCGCATTCAGATCAACTTGAAGCCACGCGATGAGCGCGACACGGACGCCTCCGGGATCATCCGGCGGCTGCAGCCGGAGTTGGCGAAGGTCGACGGTATCACGCTCTACATGCAGCCGGTGCAGGACTTGACAGTAGAAGATCGCGTGAGCCGCACCCAGTTTCAGTATTCCATTGAAGATGCGGACGCGCAGGAACTGGGGCAATGGACGCCAAAGCTCGTGGACAAGTTGCGCGCAGCGCCGGAACTGCGCGATGTGGCGACCGACCAGCTCAACGGCGGGCTCAGGACCACGCTCACGATCGACAGGGATACGGCATCACGGCTGGGAATTCTTCCTCAGGCAATCGACAACACGCTGTACGACGCGTTCGGGCAGCGGCAGGTTTCAATCATCTTCACGCAGTTGAACCAGTACCACGTGGTGCTGGAGGTTTTGCCCAGCTTCGCCAAGACTCCCGACGCAATGAGTGACGTGTACATCCGCCCCAGCAGCACAACGCCGGCCTCCGGGGCACCCACCGCCAATGCAGCGGCGGCGACCACCAGTGGACCACCAGTTCCGCTTTCGACTTTCATCCGGATGCAAACCACGAACGCACCGCTGGCCGTCAACCACCAGGGGCAGTTCCCGGTGGTCACACTGTCGTTCAACCTCGCACCAGGAGCCTCGCTGGGCGATGCCACCCGGGCTATCCAGCAAGTAGAGAAAGATATTCAGTTGCCGGCCAGCATTCACGCCTCCTTTCAAGGAACTGCGGCCGCGTTTCAGAACTCGCTTGCCAGCGAGCCCTTTCTGATTCTCGCCGCCATCATCACCGTGTACATCGTGCTGGGCGTGCTGTATGAGAGCTACATTCATCCCATCACGATTCTTTCGACCTTGCCCTCAGCCGGAGTGGGAGCGATTCTGGCTCTGATGATCACAGGGAACGATCTTACTGTGGTGGCTTTGATCGGTATCATCCTGCTGATCGGCATCGTAAAAAAGAATGCAATTATGATGATCGATTTTGCTCTCGAAGCCGAGCGCGAAGAACACAAGCCACCGGAAGAAGCAATCTTTCAGGCGTGTTTGCTGCGCTTCCGTCCCATCATGATGACGACCATGGCGGCGCTGCTGGGCGGTTTGCCGCTGGCGCTGGGATCAGGGACGGGCGCGGAGTTGCGGCGGCCGCTGGGTATCACCATCGTGGGTGGTCTGATTCTCAGCCAGTTGCTCACGCTCTACACGACGCCTGTGGTTTACCTGTGGTTTGACCGGCTGGGCCAACGATTTGAGAAGTACAAGATCGGCAATCCGATTCCGCAGGAGATGCCCGGGGATTAGGCTTGCTAATTAGACCATGAGTATCTCGGCTCCATTTATTCGGCGTCCGATTGGCACGTCGCTCTTGGCAGCGGCGCTGCTGCTTTCCGGGATTCTCGCTTTTAGTTATCTGCCGGTGTCTTCGCTGCCGCGAGTAGATTTTCCCGTGATCAGTGTGGGCGCCCAGTTGCCGGGCGCCGACCCGCAGACCATGGCTTCGGCCGTGGCCACGCCGTTGGAGCGGCAGTTCGGGCGCATCTCGGGCGTGAACCAGATGACCTCGTCGAGCCAACTGGGCTCGACTGGCATCGCGCTGCAATTTGATTTGAACCGGAACATCGATGCCGCAGCGCGCGATGTGCAGGCCGCCATCAATGCCGCGCGCAGCCAGCTTCCTTCCAATCTGCCGAGCAATCCAACCTATCGCAAGATCAACCCGGCAGACGCCCCCATCCTGATTCTGGCGCTCACTTCGGACACGGTTCCGGTGGCGCGTTTGTACGACACCTCCGACTCGATTCTGGCGCAGAAGCTTTCGCAGGTGAATGGAGTCGGCCAGGTGTTCACGTACGGTTCGGCGCCGCCAGCCGTAAGAGTCGAAGTCAATCCCATGCTGCTCAATAAGCTGGGAGTGGGGCTGGATACGGTGCGCAATGCGCTCAATCTGGCCAACGCCAATCAAGCCAAGGGACAAGTCTCGAACGGAACGATCTCTCAAGAGTTCGCCGACAATGATCAACTTTTTACCGCAAATGAGTACCGGCCGCTGATAGTCGCCTATCACAACGGCGCCCCTGTACGGCTGGGAGACGTGGCGGACGTGCAGGACTCCGTGGCGGACGTGCACAATTTGGGCCTGGCCAATGGCAAGCCCGGGGTTCTTGTCGTAATTTTCCGCCAGCCCGGTGCCAACGTCATCGAGACCGTGGACCGGGTGCGCGCGCTGATGCCTTATCTCCAGTCCTCGATTTCTCCGGCCATCAAGCTGGCAGTCGTCTCGGACCGGACGATTACGGTCCGCGCCTCGGTTAAAGACATTGAAACCACGCTGCTGATTTCGATCGTGCTGGTGATTCTGGTGGTGTTCGTGTTCCTGCGCACGGTGCGGGCGACCCTGATTCCTAGCATTGCGGTGCCGCTTTCGCTGGTGGGAACTTTCGGCGGGATGTATTTGCTCGGCTACAGTCTGGACAATCTGTCGCTGATGGCTCTCGCGATCTCCACCGGATTCGTCGTGGATGACGCCATCGTGGTGCTGGAGAACATCACGCGATACGTGGAGCACGGGATGGACGCGGTGCAGGCTGCGTTCAAGGGAGCGGCGGAAATTGGCTTCACCGTGCTCTCCATGAGCCTGTCACTCGTGGCAGTGTTCATCCCGCTGTTAATGATGGGTGGCATTGTGGGGCGGCTGTTTCGCGAGTTCGCGGTCACCCTAAGTATGGCGATCGGAGTATCGCTTCTGGTATCGCTGACGACCACACCGACGATGTGCGCCAAATTCCTGCGGCCATCCCAACCGAACGACCGGCACAACGTTATTTATCGCGCCAGTGAATGGTTCTTCGACAGCCTCCTGCGTGCATATCGGCAGGCACTCAAATGGGTGCTGGGGCACCAACCCTTGACGTTGACGGTGACCATCCTCATCGCCTGCCTGAGCGTGTACCTCTACATCAAGGTGCCCAAAGGATTTTTCCCCCAGCAGGATACGGGACGGCTAAATGGCTCGGTTCAGGCGGCACAAGATATCTCATTCCAGGCCATGAGCGGCAAGATGGAACAGTTCGTGAAAATCGTGCTGAAGGATCCGGCGGTCGATACGGCGGTCGGGTTCGCGGGCGGCGGCTCGGCGACCAACCAAGGCCGGTTCTTCGTCATGCTGAAGCCACTCGAGCAACGCGGCCAATGCAAGACCCCCCACTTCTGGAACCCTTGCTACGTTAGCGCCGACGATGTGATCAATCGATTGCGGGGTAAACTCGCGGTGGTTCCGGGAGCCACGCTGTTCCTGCAAACGCAGCAGGACCTGACCATAGGCGGACGCTTCGGGGCGGCGCAGTACCAGTACACGATACAAGGAGAGAACTTAAATGAACTCAACACCTGGGGTCCGCTGTTGTTGCAGAAAATGCGTGGGCTGCAGGAGTTGCGCGACGTAAATACAGACCAGCAGGATAGAGGACTGCAGGCGCAGTTGGTGATAGACCGGGACACGGCGAGCCGTTTGGGAGTAGCCGCCCAGGATATTGATAATGCGCTTTATGACGCCTTCGGACAGCGGCAGGTCTCCACCATGTACCGTCCGCTCAACCAATACCACGTGGTCATGGAAGTGGCGCCACAGTTCCAGCAGACAACCGAGGCTCTGCAGAATATTTACCTGCGGTCGACCAGCGGCACACCCATACCTTTAGCGGCGTTCACTCACTTCATGCCGTCTAACATACCGCTAGCGGTCAATCATCAGAGCCAGTTCCCTTCGGTCACGATTTCATTCAACCTGGCTCCCGGAGCCTCTCTTGGGCAGGCGACGCAAGCCATCGAAAGAGTCGAAGGCAGCATCGGCTTCCCTCCGACGATTCAGGCGAGTTTTCAGGGCACGGCGCAAGCCTTCCAGGAATCGCTCTCCAGCGAACTGGTGCTGATTATTACCGCTCTGATTACCGTGTACATCGTGCTGGGCATGCTTTACGAGAGCTATATTCACCCCATCACGATTCTCTCCACGATTCCTTCGGCGGGTGTGGGCGCCCTGCTGGCCTTGCTGCTGACTCACAATGAACTTAATGTTATTGGAACGATCGGCATTATTCTGTTGATCGGGCTGGTAAAAAAGAATGCCATCATGATGATCGACGTGGCGCTTGACGTGGAGCGTACGCAGGGAAAGAAGCCGGTCGAGGCCATCTACGACGCCTGCCTGCTGCGCTTCCGCCCCATCATGATGACCACCATGGCTGCGCTGCTGGGAGGTCTGCCGCTGGCACTGGGCAGGGGTACTGGCTCCGAGCTGCACCGTCCTCTGGGCATCACGATTGTTGGCGGACTGATTGTCAGCCAAGCGCTTACGTTATTCACCACGCCCGTTGTCTATGTGTATCTCGACCGCCTGCGGCTGGCATTGCGCGGCGGAGAAGCCAAGCCCCTGATGCAAGATCCTTCCGGCGCTGCCACGCCGAGTCCGGCCCACTGATTGGCTCGCTCTTGGGACCGGTAAGATCGAAATATCCTTAAGGAAACTTGATTTGCACGGCCCCGACATGCCGCGTGCAACCCGTTTTCGGCGACATCGCATCGCAGCAGTGAGCGCAAAGGTCGAAGATGAGCAGGCTTCGCCGGGTTTTTGGAAGAGGCCGGCCCGGCGCGGGGTGGAATAATACGTAACCTGTAACGCCCCTTTTTCTTGCCGGAAACCGTATGATAGGTGTTTCGTTTCAACGCCGGATTGTCCCGCGCCCGGTATTATCGTACTTCGCTTTCAAATTCTCGCAGGAGTCACGGATGCTTCAGAAAGCACTTGTCCTGGTTTTCGCCCTCGCCGGTATTGCCGGTTGCATGGGCTGCAGTACGTCGAGCCACTTTGTCTACGCAACCCTTCCGGCCGCCAGTGAACTCGCGGTCTACCGGGAGGACCCCTACTCCGGCACGCTCACGGAGCTTGCGGGGACTCCGTACACGATAGGCGACGGAGCTGATTCCGTGGTGATCCATCCTTCTAGAAAATTCCTGTACGTGGCAAATCCTGGCCAAGGCGAAAACGACATTTCCCTTTTCGACATCGCCAGCAACGGCTATCTGACCGAGATCCCCCCAAGGACGCCGGTTGGAAGTAATGCCTCGGCACCCACACTTCTGCTTATGGATCCATCCGGCAATTACCTTTACGTGATGAACTCCACGTCGGACAATATTTCGGTCTTCTCCATCGATAGCAGTAGTGGTGCGCTCACGCAAACTGTCGGGTCTCCCTTTTCGGTTGGGGGGTTGACGCCGCTAAACATGCGGCTGACGCCGTCGGGCAGCTTTCTCTATGTAAGCGTCGCAGGCGGACAGGTCGGAACTACGAACGGATCGATCGCAGGCTTCAGCGTGAACGCAGGAGCGCTCCAATTGCTTAGTCCGCCCCTGACCAGCGCCGATGGGGTTAATCCCAACGGACTCGAAATCGACCCGAGCGGTTCTTATCTGTACGTGGCGAACACGCAATCAACTTCCATCTCTATTTTCGCCATTAGTCCGCCCGACATGCCGGCTGGCTCGTTGGCAGAGGTCCAAAACTCGCCGCTCGCCGACATCTATAGTGATCCGTTTTCCTTGCTAATTGATGCCAAAGGGCAGTACCTCTACGTGGCGAATCAGGGAAGCAACAACGTTGCAGTGTATTCGCTTAATTCCAGCGGATTACCTGTGGCGCTTACCACATCCACTAGCGCGTTTGCCTTCACCACCGAAAGTAGTCCGAGCGTTCTAGCCGAGGACCCGAACGGAAATTATTTGTTTGTTGGAAACCAGGGCAACGGCGCAGGAATTCAGGCCTTCGGCGTCAACAACGGAAATTTGAACCCTCTCTTCACATATGGCGTGGGGAACACACCGAGTTCGATCGCGGTAACCCAGTAGATGAAAAAAGCGGTGCTTTCAGTTACCTGAACTAGGTGGGCAGAGCCCGTGCACACTCCGCTGCACTGGACGAACCAACCGGAATAGGTTAGCTTGCTCAGGGGCGGCTGCAAATGGCGGATGAATGTCCGCCACTAGCAGTGCCTGGGAACAGGGCGTTTCACGAGCCACGGAGTTTTCTGTTAACAAGCCCGCACAAAAACTCCCGACTCTGCGACAATAACTTATCCGGCGCGAGCCCCGCGTGTAACTAAGACGCGACCAAACATCGAATCGGGAGAGGGCTTCCCGCATTCGGTCGCTGTGGGCTGATTCGGTGCCGAGACTAATTCCAGGACTCAGAATCCATGAGGATTGCAAGCGCGGCAAGCGCCTTTCCGAAGCATTACTACACTCAGAAGTTCCTTCTTGAACGCCTCCAGGATTATTGGGGAGCCGAACTCAAGAATCCTCTGCTGCTGGCACGGCTGCACCGCAACGTGACCGTGGATGGCCGCTACCTGGCGATTCCTGCCGAGCAATATGTGGACATCAAGACCTGGGGCCAGGCCAATGACATCTGGATCAGGGTCGCGCAGGAGTTGGGGGAGCAAGCTCTCTGCCGTGCGCTCCAAAGCGCCGGACTGAATCCCTCCGACCTGGGGTGCCTGCTGTTCACAACCGTCACTGGGGTTGCGAGCCCTTCCATCGACGCTCTCCTGATCAACCGGATGAAGCTGCCGGCCAATATTCGCCGGACTCCGATCTTCGGGCTGGGTTGTGTGGCGGGCGCCGCAGGAATCGCACGCGCCTCGGATTATGTTCGCGCGTATCCAAAGCAGGCCGCGGCGCTGGTTTCGGTCGAGCTCTGTTCGCTTACCCTGCAGCGCGAAGATTTATCAGTCGCGAATCTGATCTCTTCGGGACTATTCGCCGATGGAGCCGCCGCAGTCATTGTGACCGGTCCGGAATTTGAATCGGCGGAGATTGAGATTTCCGGGCCTAAGATTCTGGCCACCCGGTCCGTGTTTTATCCGAGCACCGAGGAGATGATGGGCTGGAACATCTCCGAGAAAGGCTTCCGCATCATACTGTCGACTGAGGTTCCGACCCTGATCCGGCAAAACCTCGGCCGGGATGTAGACGCGTTTCTCGCGGACAACGGACACAAGCGAAGCGAGCTTAAGAGTTTCGTCCTCCACACCGGAGGACCGAAAGTGCTCGATGCTTCGGCGGACGCGTTGGGATTGCACAACGGACAGCTTGATGCTTCCTGGGATTGCCTGCGTAAGGTAGGAAATCTTTCTTCGGCTTCCGTGCTGTGCGTGCTTGAGGACGTGATGAAGAACCGACGGCCTGAGCCGGGCACGCTAGGTCTGCTTGCCGCCATGGGTCCAGGGTTTTGTTCCGAGCTTCTGCTTTTGCAATGGTGAGGTCGCGTAGTTGCTCAATTCGACAGATGTTTTTGTAATCGGCGGCGGCCCAGCCGGGCTGGCAGCGGCAATTGCCGCCCGACAGCAAGGACTACGCGTGGTAGTAGCCGATGGGGCCAAGCCCCCGATCGAAAAGGCCTGTGGTGAAGTGCTGATGCCGGATGCGGTTACGGCTCTGGGACGGCTGGGAGTTGCCGTGCCTGCGGCCGATGCGCGTGACCTGTGCGGCGTACGATTTCTCAGTTCCGGATTGTCTGCAGAAACCATCTTCCCTTCCGGCAGTTCCGGACTCTCCGTGCGCCGGACCACACTGCATCGCATCATGACCGAACGAGCTGCGGCCCTGGGGGCTGACCTGCTTTGGCAGAACACAGTCACGGGTATTTCCAATCAGCACGTCCACCTCGGAGAGCGTTCGATCCGAACCCGGTGGATTGTAGGTGCCGATGGCGTTAACTCTCGGGTGCGCCGCTGGACGAATCTCGATGCTCACTCGCGAACCACCCTCCGCTATGCGTTTCGCCGGCATTATCGCGTAGCACCCTGGACCGACCGCATGGAAATATATTGGGGAAAGCGCGTTCAGGGCTATGCCACGGCTGTGAGCAACGACCAAGTTTGTGTCGCTGTGGCTTCGCATGATCCCGCGCTTCGCCTCGAGGAATCTTTGCTGGCGTTTCCCGAGCTCAACGCCCGTCTTCGCGGGGCTGAGACACTTTCTGCCGAAAGGGGATCGGTGACTGCGAATCGCAAATTGCAGCGCGTCTGGCGAGACAATGTCGGGTTGATCGGTGATGCTTCGGGAACCGTGGATGCGATTACAGGCGAAGGGCTAGGCCTGTCCTTCAGCCAGGCCGTGGCGCTGGCGAATTGTTTCAGCTCTGGAAATCTAAATGGCTACGAGGCCGCACACCGTCGCCTGGCATTGCGTCCCTTGTGGATGGCGCGGCTGATGCTCACGCTCGACGGCCGTCCCAGGTTTCAACAGCGTACCCTCCGGGTCTTTCGCAGGCATCCTGAAGTCTTTCGCAGGCTGCTGGCTCTGCACGTGGGGAGTCTATCGCCGTTTCACCTCGCACTCGACGGACTCACCCTGGGATGGGGGCTCTTAACTGCATAGCCCGATGAAAGAGCCCACCCACGGATTTTGCCGGGAGCAAGTGCGCCGGAGATTGCTATCGCTGGTCTTGGTCGCATTTCTGGCGATCGCTGTTAACTCTTCCGCCGCGCAGGGCGTGGCATTCCAGTTGGATCCGCAGCACACTAGTGTCAGTTTCATGCTAAGTGATGTGCTGCACACGGTGCACGGAACCTTCCACTTGAAACAGGGTTCGCTGCGCCTTGATCCTGCCTCGCGCAAGCTCGCGGGCGAAATCGTGGTGGACGCGAGGAGCGGAGATAGCGCCAGCGGAATGCGTGACCGTAAAATGCATCGCGAGGTGCTGGAGAGCGACCGCTATCCAGAGATCGCCTTTCATCCCGATCGCGTCGAGGGAACCGTGTCGCTGCAAGGGAAGTCTTCCGTGCGAGTTCACGGAATATTTAATATCCATGGATCAGACCATGAGCTAACGGTCCCCGCCGAAGTGGAGATATCCTCGGATCACTGGACCGCTGTACTTCACTTCGCGGTGCCCTATGCAAGCTGGGGCATGAAGAATCCGAGCACGTTGTTCTTGCGAGTGAGTGAATCAGTCGACATTGAGTTGGATGCTGCGGGGACTGTTACCCGGCCTTGAAATAACTTCCCCGGACCACGCGTCAGTAACCATCCTGCGGCGAGATTCCTTTTCCTTCAATGCATTCGTAGCATCGTCCTGCTGCCAGGTTTTTAAACTCTTCAGTGCGGCCGCTGGGCCAGCTAATGACGGCTCGGTCGACGCGATCGCGCTTCTCCAGCCCAAACGTAACCGGGAGTTCGGATTGCGACAGATAACTGGAACCACTTTTTACCAGGCGCGATTGAATCGAGCCGTTGGAGAAAATGCGGAGGGTTGCCCCGATCGCGTCGCGGTTCGATTTGGTGCCGATCAGCCGAAAACGAATGCTGTGGTTCCCCGCAAGCTGGTCGTTCCGGTACAGGTAGGCTGGACCGTTGTTCGTAGTCAGCAGCAGGTCGAGGTCGCCGTCGCGATCGAAGTCGGCAAAGGCCAGTCCACGTCCAACCTTTGGTTGCTCGAATCCGCCGCCCACTTCCCCGGCGATGTCGCGAAATCTTCCCTTGCCATTATTGAGAAACAGAAGTGGCGGCTGGGCGTAACCGACGTTGCCGCGAATGTTGCGCACCGTTTCGTCGATGTGTCCGTTGGCGACGGCGAGATCGAGCCAGCCGTCGAGATTGGCGTCGAGAAATGCGCATCCAAAACCGAGACTGTTCTTCGAAGCTAACCCAACCCCTGCTTGTGCCGCGATGTCTTCGTACGTTTTCCCTGTGAACTCGTACAGGCCTGTCATTTCGTTATCAAAGTTGGTAATGGCCACACCGGACCGGCCTGAGTTTTTGAAATCTCCGACATCCACGCCCATGCCGGCGCGGGCCTTGCCCTCGCTGCTGAAGGCCAGTCCAGCCTCGACCGCGGCGTCCTTGAAAGTATTGTTGCGCTGGTTTCGGTAAAGCTTGTTGGGTTGCGTATCGTTCGCCACCAGCAGATCGGGCCAGCCGTCGTGGTCATCGTCCAGCATCGCGACGCCCAGAGATTTTGAACTGCTGTCGAAAATGCCGCTGGAAGCAGTAACGTCCTCGAAGGTACCGTTGCCGCGATTGTGAAATAACCAGCAGGTCTCGCCGCGATAGGCTTCTGGCGTGCAATAGGACTTATGCTTGCCATCGAGACTGCAGAACACATCATGCTCGGGCGACCACTTCACGTAGTTGCAGACAAAAAGATCGAGCAGGCCGTCGCGGTCGTAATCGAACCAGAGAGCGGACGTACTGAACGCCGAGCGCTTCCCCAAGCCGCTGGCGCTGGTGACGTCTGTGAACGTCCCTTTGCCGGTGTTGCGAAAAAGCCGGTTCTGTCCCACGCAGGTGACGAGAATGTCCGGGAATCCGTCGTTGTCGTAGTCGCCGACGGCTACGCCCATGCCGTACACTTCAACATCCAGTCCGGTGCGGGAAGTAACATCAGTAAACGTACCGTTCCCGTTGTTGTGATACAGCCGCAGCGTAGAGCGTCGTTGCTTGTGGGTGGGCCAATCCATTCCGTTGATCAGAAGAATGTCCTGCCAGCCGTCACGGTCGTAATCAAAGAAGGCGCAGCCGGAACCGAGAGTTTCCGGCAGGAATTTCCCGCCGAAGGCGCCGCTATTGTGCTGAAATTGAATGCCGGCAGAGGAGGTGACATCGACGAATCGAAAGCCGGTTGAGGCGGTAGTCTCAGAAGCCGCGCCCAGAGCCTGCAGCAGCGACAACTGTGACAGCGACGCCAGTCCCGTCATGGATTGCAGAAATGATCTGCGATTCACGGAACATTCACCAGACCCGCGCGGATAGCGTAAACCACGAGCTCGGCGGTCTTGTGGATGCCGAGCGCGTTCATGATGTTGGCGCGATGAACTGCAACCGTATTGGCGCTGAGGTCGAGCACCGTGGCAATTTCTTTGTTCGACTTGCCATCGACGATCATCTGCAGAACCTCGAGTTCGCGCGGGGTCAGTCCACTGCTGCGCTCGCCTTTGAGCGCTGATTGCTGCTCCACCTGGGGATCAAACATCGTTTCTCCCCCGGCCACTCGCCTCACGGCCGGCCCCAACTCCAGGTTCATCGCGTTCTTCAGAATGTATCCCCTGGCGCCAGCTTCAGTCGCTTGCCGCACCCAGGTGTTCTCCGAATGCATGCTGAGCATGAGCACCGCGGTCTCAGGCAAATCTTCGAGAATCTGGCGCGTTGCATCCAAGCCATTCATTTTGGGCAGAGCGCAGTCCATTACAACGACTTGCGGCTTCAACTCGCGTGCAAGCTTGATCGCCTCTTCACCGTCGCCGGCTTCGCCGACAACCACCATGTCCGGTTCATCCTCCAACATGCGCCGAAAGCCTCTCCGGACCAGGCTATGGTCATCGACCAGTAAAACCGTGATTTCCTTGGTCATAATTTGCTTTTCTCTATTCTTAGTTCTGCTCTTTCTCTCGGAACTCAACTTTCTCGCGGGGCACGGTAAGGTGTAATAATGTGCCGCCAGTGGCGGGAGTCGAAAAGGCAATCCGCCCGCCCATCAATTCCGAGCGCTCGCGCATGGCGACCAATCCGATGCCCTGTTTCGCAGGCCGCTGGCTGAAGCCTACTCCATGATCTTCCACTTCCAACTCCAGCGTCGCAGGCAGAAAACGCAATCGCACCCAAGCCTGCTTCGCCCTCGAGTGCCGCGCAACGTTGTTCAACGCTTCCTGCAGTACGCGATAGATCTGCACCGCCGCGCTGCTATTCACCTCGAAAGGCACGCCCTGCTTCTCATAGGATATGGCAATTCCAGTCTGTCTTTCCACGGTCGGGATATACCAGTCGAGCGTGGTTTCTAGCCCGGCCTCGTCCAGCATCACGGGATGCAAGGCTTGCGATAGACTCCGGACCCGGTCCAGCGTATCCTGCGCGATCTGGCGTACTTCGTGCAAATCGCTGCGCAAAGCTGAGCCCTCCGGAACGTGCGCTCCGGCGCGGCCGAGCATCGACCCCATCGCGGTCAGAATCTGTCCGAATTCATCATGCAACTCGCGCGAAATGTAGCGCAACGTCGACTCCTGAGTTGCGATCAGTTTCTGCGCCAGTTCGCTGCGCCGCTCCGAAAGCTCAGCCATGCGCGCAAACAGCCGCCGGTTCCACCGGATCATGGAGGATCCAGTCAGCAAAATCGCACCCAAAGTCGCGGCCAGAAAAACATAGACTTGCCGCTGCACTCGGTCATAGATCTGGACGATGCGTCGCGCCGCCTGCTCTTCGTTCTCGCTGTTCTCTACCAGCAAGCGAGCTACAGTCGTACTCAGAGCGGCCTGTCGCGCCTGCAGCGAAAGTTGTATCTGCTCTCTCGCATCTTTTTCCTTACCGGACCCAGCCAGCACAAATACACGGTCAACGGCATCCCAGAACTGCGCCAGCGAACTACTCAGTGATGCGCTCTGCTCGATCGTCCGGCTCGTCGGGGCCAGCCTGGCCTCCAGGCGCATGGCATCATCCAGGTCGGTGCGAATACGACGGAACTGCGCCGACCAGGCAGTGAGCGGATACGGTTCGTCGTTGTCGAGCATGTCGCGCATGGCGACCGCGAGCAGGTTCAGGTCGTTCTGAATGCGGAGCAACTGCAGAGAATCCTTGCGATTGCGGTCGATCAGTTCGGCCTGAAGCCTGCGTAAACCGGCGACTTGCCAGGTGATATAAGCAGAGTAGGCAACCACCGCTGCGAGTGTGATGAGCAGGCCGAGCAACAAGCCCAGGGTTGGAGAGCGCTCCGGCGAAGGCGGACGTGCCACGCTCTGAGGATACAACGGCTCGCCCAAGCGTGTCACAATGCAGTAATAATGAAGCTAATTGTGGTCTTGCGGAGTCGAATTAGAGATTGAGTACAGACCCTAAAGCAGCCCAGAAGCCCCCTAAAGTCCAGCGACTGCGCGCCGTTCTCCCTATCGTTTGGGAGTTGACGCGTCCTCGCCTGGGCCTGCTGAGCATCGGCTTTTTGCTGATGATTGTTAACCGGGTCGCCAGCCTTGTTCTGCCCTACTCCACGAAGTTCTTGTTTGACAGCGTCATCCCCAAGCGCTCGCTGCACCTGCTCGACCAGCTCGTCCTGGTGGTCCTGGGGGCAACGCTCATCCAGGGAATCACGTCGTTCTCGTTGACGCAACTGCTCTCCAAGGAGGCGCAGCGCCTGATTACCGAACTGCGCCAGCGCGTACAGAAGCACATTTCGCGCCTTCCGGTCGCATTTTACGACGCGAACAAAACGGGCATGCTGGTGTCGCGAATCATGAGCGATGTGGAAGGCGTACGCAACTTGCTGGGGACCGGCCTGGTCGACTTTGCGGGTGGACTGCTGACGTCCGCTATCGCGCTTGTGCTCTTGGTTCGCATCAGTGCGGTAATGACGTCGGTCGCGCTGGGATTCTTGCTGTGCTTTGCCGTCGCTCTGACGAAAGCCTTCGGCACGATCCGTCCGATTTTTCGCGAGCGCGGCAAGATCAACGCCGAAGTGACCGGCCGCCTCACGGAATCGCTGGGCGGCGTGCGTGTAATTAAGGGATATCACGCGGAAGAGCGCGAGGAGGCGGTCTTTTCCCATGGCGTGAAACGCCTGCTGGAAAACGTCATGCGCACGCTCACAGCCACGTCGGTGATGAGCCTCTCCGCCAGCGTGCTTTTAGGCGTGGTCGGTGCGGTGGTGACGTTTGTGGGAGCACGCCAGATTATGGCGGGGACCATGTCGATCGGCGGCCTCGTCTCCTTCACTGCTATGTTGGCTTTTCTAATTGCACCCATGGCTCAGGCCGTAGGAATTGGAACACAGCTCACCGAAGCTCTTGCGGGCTTAGAGCGGACTCAGGAAATCCTGCACGAACGTCCCGAGGACCAAGATCCTAAACGCTCCGTGCCACTCGGCGACATTCGCGGCACGGTGGAATTTGACGACGTGAGTTTCAGCTACGATCGCGTTCACGAGGTGTTGCACGATATCTCCTTCCGTGCCGAGCCCGGAACAGTTACCGCGCTAGTTGGCTCATCGGGCTCAGGAAAATCGACGACTATCGGCCTGATCTCCGCTTTTTACGTGCCCACCAAAGGCAGCATTCTCGTAGATGGCACGGACCTCAGCACGGTTAGCCTCGATTCCTACCGCACGCGCCTCGGAGTCGTGTTGCAGGAATCGTTTCTGTTTGATGGAACGATTCGTGAGAACGTGCTGTTTTCCCGTCCCGGTGCAAGTGAAGAAGAATTCCTGCGTGCTTGCCGGATTGCCCGCGTGGATGAGTTCGCCGAATCGTTCGCCGACAAGTACAACACAGTGGTTGGCGAGCGCGGCGTCAAGCTCTCCGGCGGCCAGCGGCAGCGGATTTCAATCGCCCGCGCCATTCTGGCCGAGCCGCGCATCCTCATTCTCGACGAAGCAACGTCCAGCCTCGACTCGGAATCCGAACAGATGATTCAGCACGGACTTTCTTATCTCATGCAGGGCCGGACGACATTTGTGATCGCGCACCGACTTTCGACCATCCGTCGCGCTGACCAGATTCTGGTGATGGAGCGGGGACAAATCGTAGAGCGAGGCACGCACGAGCAACTCTATGATGCGCAGGGCCGCTACTACGATCTCTACACCCGGCAACAGGGCTTGGAGCATAACCTGTTCCTGGCACCGGGCGAGGGAGACGCGGTTGAGGGAGATGGAAACGGCAGTTCGAGCCAGGCCGGCGATGTCAAGGCCGCCGACGCATTGCGCGTGCTCAGGGGAGAGGTTCGCTAGCCCCATGAGCAGCACGGCCAGATCACCACAGAGCAGCGCTTCGACAAACTCAGCTTCGGCAATTCGTGCCGAACAGCTATGCCGTCATTACCGCATGGGCGAAACCCTCATCCGGGCCGTGGACGGCGTAACTCTCACCGTGCGCGCCGGCGAATTCGTTGCTCTGCTCGGTAGTTCTGGCTCCGGAAAATCTTCGGTACTGAATCTGATCGCCGGCCTGGACCGTCCTACCTCGGGTAGTGTGATCGTCCAGGACCGAGACCTCGCAAAACTTTCGCGGGAGGAACTGGCAAAGTATCGGCTGCACACCGTCGGCATGGTCTTCCAATCGTTCAACCTGATCGCCAGCATGACGCTCGCGGAAAACGTCGAATTGCCCATGCGCTTTGCAGAGGTCGATCGCGAGAAGCGTGACGATCTTGCGCGCGAGGCTCTTGAGCGAGTTGGCTTGCAAGCGCGCAGGAACCACCGGCCAACCGAACTCTCTGGCGGCGAGCAACAGCGGGCCGCACTGGCTCGCGCGCTCATCAACCGGCCTCAGTTCCTGCTCGCCGACGAACCCACGGGCAATCTCGACAGCCATACCGGAACCGAAATCATGAACATGGTCCGCGAGTTCAATCAGCAGTTAGGAATGACGGTGGTCATGGTGACGCACGAACGCGCTCTGGCCGAGCGCTACGCCCAGCGCCTTATCTTCCTCGCGGACGGCAAGCTGGTCGGTGATGAATCGAATTCGGCCGTGGCCGCTCAAGCTGGACCCGATCACGTTAGAGCGGATAGAGAGCCATGAAACTTCCTGATCTGACTGAACTCGCCTTGCGCAACTTGCGCGAATCTGTTTTGCGAAACTCGCTGACCACCATTGGCATCTCGGTAGGTGTGGCGTCGCTGGTCGCGATGCTTTCTCTGGGAATCGGGCTGCAACAGCTCGCATCGCGCCGGCTGATGAAGTCCGGCTTGTTCGACACCGTGGTGGTCACCTCCCGGCGCGATCTGCGCAACTTCAACCGCGAAGAAGAACGCAACGGACCTGCCCCGGGTGAAAGCCGCATCCTCGATGAGCCCACGCGCCGCGAGATCGAGCGTTTGCCCAACGTGCTGGAAGTGTACCCCGACATCCGCTTTATTACCGAGCTGCGTTACGAAGACAAGCCGCACTTGACGATGGTGGCTGCTCTGCCTCCTTCCGCCCAGTCCAACGATGCGTTCGACGCGGTGCAGGGACATTTTTTCTCGTCTGACGCGGCGCCGGAAGCAATTCTTCAGAAGGCCTTCGCCGAAGAGCTGCTGGGAAAGACGCCTAAGGCTGGTGTCGACGAAACGAGCGTAGCGGAGCTGGCAGCTCCGCTTCTGGGCAAGGAATTGACCATGCGCTATGCCCAGCGTGAGGCATCAACCGCGCCTCCGAAGTCCGCGAATGACGATTCCAAAGCTGCTGCGGATCAGAGCCTCGCCGGTGCTGCCTATTCCGTCGTATCGCGGGAGCAGAAGCTGAAAATCGTCGGAGTCGCCGACCTCGATCCTGAGAGCATGCGTGGACCGACCCGGGCGCGGGTTTTCCTTCCGCTCAAGCTGGCTGAGAGTCTGCATGTCATGCAGCCGACAGACTTGCGGGAAATTTCGCGCGCCGCTACCGATGAGCCGGTCTATTCCTCGGTGAGTGTGCGGGTAAAAAGCCCGAGCCAGATACAGACGGTCGAAGACACGGTCAAGAAGATGGGCTTCAACACCTTCTCGATCCTCGACGCCAGCCGCAGCATCCAGCAATTCTTCAAGGTGCTGGACGTGTTTCTCGGAATCTTCGGCAGCCTCGCCCTGGCCGTCGCTTTCATCGGAATCGTGAACACACTGGTGATGGCCATCCTTGAGCGCCGACGCGAGATTGGAATCATGAAAGCAATCGGCGCCAGTGACGGAGACGTGAAGCGACTCTTCTTTGCCGAGGCCGGCGCTATGGGCATTCTCGGCGGCATCGTTGGAGTCGCGCTGGGTTGGGCCATTGGCCAGGTCATCAACCTGGGAACCAACATTTACCTCAAGAGCCAGTCTTTTCCGCCAGAGCATTTCTGGTCCGTTCCGTGGTGGCTGGTTGCATTCGCTGTGGTGTTTTCTTTCTTTGTCAGTCTCGCAGCCGGTCTTTATCCGGCCGGACGCGCGGCTCGGCTCGATCCCGTGCAGGCCCTACGCTACGAGTAAACTGAAGCGATGGCTCGCTGTTTCCGAATCATCTTCCTGGTCGCGGCGCTGGCGGTTGCGCTTTCGGTCTGCGCGCAGAGCCGGATCGACTGCAACGCGCTGAACAGTCGCATTCTGAAACATGAGGTCCACTATTGCGTTTACCTTCCAGCCAGCTATGACGCCAGCGCAACCAGGCATTCTGCGCAAAGCTATCCTGTGCTTTATTTCCTGCACGGGCTGGGCGACAACGAGCGAACTCTCTTTAACAGTGGAGGCTGGACGCTGCTCGACGATCTCCGCCAGCAACACAAGATGGGAGAATTTCTGATCGCCGCTCCGGAAGGCGGACGAACTTTCTACATCAATTCTGCGGACGGCTCGGTGCGCTACAGCGACTTTTTTCTGCAGGAATTCATCCCGGTGATCGAAGCCAAATACCGCGTCGGGAAGGGTCGGAGTAATCGAGCAATTAGCGGCATTTCCATGGGTGGATACGGCGCGCTGCGTTTTGCCTTTTGGCATCCCGAACTGTTCTCCGCAGTCAGTGCACAAAGTGCGGCGTTGATCACAGAATCTCCGCAGGAACTCGATACCGCGGCCCGCACCGGGGCCCCGCTGGGAAAGTTGCTGGCGACGGTTTTCGGAAGCCCCATTGAAGTCGCACACTGGAAGGAGAACAGTCCGTTCGTTCTAGCGAACAGGAATCAGGCTGCATTGCGCCGGATGGCTATCTATTTCAACTGCGGTCAGGACGACAACTACGGCTTTGAAAAAGGCGCCGCCGCTTTACACGAACAGCTGCAGAAGGAAAAGGTGGATCACGAATATCATCCGTATCCCGGCGACCACAGCCTCTCCTATTTCCTGGATCACTTCACGGAGGTCATGGAGTTTCATTCCCGGGCGTTTGGTCTTCGATAAGCCGACCCGTCAGAAGTTCCTGTAGATGGAGATCGGGCCGCATCCAGCTGGGGCCGGCGTTTTTCATCCAACCGCTTTCCTGCGCAATCCAATTCAGCAATTAACAACTCGCTTCACCAGGAGAGACCTCGACATGCCAGCAAGAACTGCCGTCTCCGACGATTGCATCGACCAGATTTTCCGCGAGGCGCGGACCCATAATGTATGGCTTCCTCAACCAATTTCGTTTGAGTTGCTGCGTCAAGTTTATGAACTTGCTGCTCTCGGTCCGACGAGCGCCAACACTATGCCCGCGCGCTATGTCTTCCTCACTACGGTCAAGGCCAAGGAGCGTCTCCGTCCCGCTCTTGCGCCCGGCAATGTCGAAAAAACCATGGCCGCTCCCGTCACCGTCATCGTTGCCTGGGATACGGAGTTCCACGAGAAACTTCCTAAGCTCTTTCCGCAAAGAGATATGCGTTCGATGTTCCACGGTAACCCCGCACTGATTGAAGCCACGGCATTCCGAAATAGCTCACTTGGAGGTGCTTACTTCATACTGGCTGCCCGCGCGCTTGGCCTCGATTGCGGTCCGATGTCCGGATTCGACGCCGGCAAAGTCAACGCCGAGTTTTTCCCCGATGGAAAGTGGAAATCGAACTTTCTCTGCAATTTAGGCTACGGAGACGGGACTAAGCTTTACCCGCGCAACCCACGATTGTCCTTCGACGAGGCCTGCTTGATTTTGTAAGCGTTGGGTTCTGCATAATGACGGGCCGAGTTACGCTCGGGTGACCCGAAACCGCGGAACTGTAGTAAAACTGTATTGCCGGAGAGGTGGCCGAGTGGTTGATGGCTCCGGTCTTGAAAACCGGCATACCCGAAAGGGTATCGGGGGTTCGAATCCCTCCCTCTCCGCCATTTAGATTTGAACTCCCCGCTCTTAGTACGGAGTAACGACCGCGTCCTCGGGATAGCCCGGCATCCCAAATTCAGGAACGTCGAGACCTTCCTCTTCCACTTCCGGCGCTACCCGCATGCTTTTCGCTCTGTTGACGCACCAGAATACGGCGTAGGTTGCACCGAACGCCCAGGCGGCATACAAAGTTGCTCCCATAATTTGGCAGAGGAACTGGCGGGTATCGCCGTGGAGTAGGCCGGTGACGCCCTGGCCCGATCTTCCCAGGTATGAGGTTCCGCCGACGCCGTTCCATCCCGCGCCGTAGGCGCCGTCAGCAAAGATGCCGACGCTGACGGCCCCGAGCCAGCCGCAGTAGCCGTGTACCGAAATCGCGCCGCAGGGATCATCGATCTTTAGAACGCGGTCGTTGAAGATCACGCCGCCACAAACCAGGCAGCCTGCCAGTACACCAATCACCACTGCTGATGTGGGGGACACAAAGGCGCATGGTGCAGTGATCGCGACCAATCCTGCCAGCATTCCGTTGCAGGCCATGGTGATGTCGGGTTTGCCGAACCAGAGATACCATAAGAGCATCGCAGCCGCGGAGCCCGCGACAGCAGCCAGATTGGTGTTCACTGCAACCACCGAAATGCGAAGATCGGTTGCCCCAAGAGTGGAACCGGGGTTGAATCCCATCCATCCAAAAAGCAGTAGGAATGTCCCGGTCACTACGTACACGATGTTGTGAGCGGGGAAGACGCGAATCTTTCCACCAGGTCCATATTTCCCAAGCCGCGGACCCAGAATGATTGCGAGAGCCATGGCGCAAAATCCACCCACGGCATGCACGACGGTCGAACCCGCAAAGTCGACATAGCCGTGGCCCAAATTCAGTGTCGAACCGACTTGCGAAAGCCAGCCGCCACCCCAGGTCCAACAGCCGGAAATTGGGTAAAGGATCGCGCCGATGAAGAGTTCACAAAGCAGGAACGCCCAGAAGGTAATGCGCTCACACACGGCGCCGACGATGATGTAGCCGGCAGTCTCCATGAACACAACTTCAAACAGGGTTAAACAGTTGCTGGCACTGTCATACGCGGGACCAACAAGGAAAAACCCCTTGCCGCCGACAAATCCCCACTGGCCGCTTCCCACCAGAAAGTGATTGAGCGTGGGGATGCCGCCCAGGTTCGTGGGTGCGGCATTGATCGCTACGGCTCCAAACTGGAATGCATATCCAACCGCGTAATAAGCCAGGAAGGCGAACACGTAGGCCGCAAAATTCAGCATCATCAGGTGGGCGGCATTTTTCTTTCGGACGAGCCCGCAGGTGAGCAGGGCGAATCCGGCCTGCATGAACAGGACGAGGTAACCCGTATTCAAAGTCCAGGCAAAGTTAGTCGCGACTCGAACGTGACCCACGCTATCAGCGAGTTTCACGGCGAGCGGTTCCTTCGCCGACTGAACCTGATATTCGTCAAATGCCTTCTTATTCGCAGGATAGTCGGGAGCCGTTTTGTCGGTGGGCTCAGCAACCACGAAGGGATTGCCGGCGGCGTCCACGGCGGCATTCTTGTCCCCAGTGGCTATGCCCGACGGATCTGGCTTAGGCGCATCGTCGGCAAAGCAGGGGGTGGCAAGCCCGGCGAACAATCCGGCGGCTAGAAGAACGGCGGCACTGGCCGACACCGTCGCAGATAATGTCGTTGATAGTGTCGTTAACAGTAACGACAGGCGCAGAGAGTGCCTGCCCGCTCGTTTTCTCATGTTTTGATAGCTCCTGTTTCTGAAGGGTGGGCAATGCTCTGGCGGTCGTACCTGCGCTGGAGCGGCGCCAGCAAATGCCGATACAACCGGACCCGTAAGTGCCTCGCAGCAAGGGTGGACCCGGGAAAGTGAGCCGACCCCGACGAGCGCCAGTGCGTTCAATCGACAGTCCTCTCCCTAATCCGCAGACGATAAAGGCAGGCATTCACTGAGTCCAATTCATATTTCTTATAGGGTCGATCACATGCTGCAATAACGCCCAGGGAAGCGAGTCATCTCTGTGTTCAACGTTGTCCCCATAGCGCGAAAAATCCCGTGGAATGAGGCTGCCTGCCTGGCGAGTAGTCCGCTCCAGTTGCTCGACGGCAAGAAACCTGTGCAACTGCTTGCATACTTAGGAAGTAACCTCAGTAACCTCCGTCGGGACACAAAGTAATCATTTTAAAGGCCTTAGTGGCACGTTGGGGCCATTCTCCCCCGGCCCGGCAATTGCGATAGTACAAGTACGGGTGGCCAGTGCTGCACCCTCACTAACGTCATGCGTACAAACTGGGTTGGCGCGACTCTCAAATTTGGGCCAGTCATTCTGCTGGCCTTCCTTGGTTTCAGCCCTTCGGCTCTATCACAAGAAGTCTCTGTCGCGCTGCTGCGCCCCGACGCCATAGAACCAGCTCCGATGGCGCCCGGTCCCATGGTGAGCCCTTTCCAGCCTGCAACGCTGCCCGAAGCGCCCAGCCAGCATCGATTTTGGGACCGTGAGAATAGCCTGCTGTTTGCCACAAGCGCTGCCTTTAGCGCTGCGGATTTCGTTATCACGCGCGACAACCTGCGCGCTGGCGGGCAGGAGTTGAACCCCGTGACGCGGGTGTTCAGCGGCAGTACCACAGGACTTGCGATCAACTTCGCGGGGGAAACCATTGGCGTGGTTGGGCTCAGCTACGTTTTCCACAAAACTGGCCATCACAAACTAGAGCGAGCAGTCTCCATGCTGAACATCGGCGCCTCGGCAGGAGCCGTGACGTTTGACCTGGCTCATCGATAGAAGCTCCCTTTCAGAGAACTCCATTCGCCTTGATTCTTGTCGATCCGATTCTGGGTTTTTCCGCCTCGCCACGCCGGAACACCCAAAGAAGCAGGAATATGGCTCCCAACCCAATGAGAAAAAAGATGATACCACCCTCATGGTGAAGTCTTCCCGTGAGGAAACTCGGATCGACGCGGGTCGCAAGCATCGCGATGACAAATATGCGAAGCCCATTCTTGGCCACCGAGAGGGGAATTGCCACGGCGATGACCAAGGCTTTTCGCCACGGTGAGCGCAGGAGAAGCTGCGCCAGCACCATGGTTGTGAGCAGCAACATCGAGCTCGAGCGGATGCTGCTGCACTCCCGGGCAACCTCTACCGTCAACCCTGGGATGTGCACCAGGAGGCCTTGCTGCTCCACCGGAACGCCCGCCAGCGCGAACAGAAAATGTGCGGCCGCTGCAGAGCCTTGCTGCAGCAGGATTACGATCCGGTTCAGCACGAAGCCGGGAAGTGGAACCATCGCGAACAAGAAACAAAGAGGAAAGAGCGCTCGTCGGAACGCACTGGTACCGAAACAAAGATTGAAAGCTGCGATCCACCACACCACAAGCGCCAACATGTTCAACGAGAGTCGCTCATCGAGGGGCAGCGCCACGACCCTCCATCTCACATAGAGAGTCACCGAAGCGGCTACGGCCAGCAAGACTGAATCCAGGCTCACTGAATCCAGGCTCATAGCCAGTCCGGAGGACGGATCGGGCGCTTTCCAATCCAGAAAAATCAAGGCCGCGCTCATGGGGAGGATGAGCAGGATGTGCGTGTATTGGTCGTCGCGCAGGGCCAGAGCGAAGGAGGACGTAAGTGGGACCCACCAGACCACCAGGGAGATTGCGCCCAGAATGAAAAAGGCTGGCAGCGGCAACAATTTCAAAGCCGATTCTCGGAGCGGGGTAGGCGGCACGACCCAATTCTAACCCGCTACGCCGTGCAACTTCGGCGGACTCTGCAAGAAACTTGGCTTTCCGGGAACGCTATGGCACTACTACCTCCACGCGGTTGGAGTAATCACTCTCCTTCCCCTTCGAGTTCACCGCGGTAGTGGCGTAGTAGTAGGTCGTTCCATGGATCACGGTGGCATCCGTGTATCTGGTGTCGGCATCCAGTTTCGAATTGATCCTGGCATAAGAACCAGTCGAGGACGTTTTCCGGTAAATGTTGTATCCCGCCACTTCCGCTGACGTACTCGCGATCCAGGAGAGACTCACAAAGGGAAGCGTGCCCATACCAGTCAAAACTGAGCGCGTCGGAGAATCCGCGGCAGTGCTAGCAAAGGAGAGCGTAGCAGACGGTTCCCCGCTGTTCTTCGGCGTGAAAGCGACATTGAGGGAGACGTCCTTTCCCGCGGAGACCGTCAACGGCAATGGCACGTCGAGCACGGAAAACTGCGAATTGCTGCTGGAGACCGAGGAGATGGTTACGCTTCCGCCGCCGGCGCTCAGCTCCAACGTCCGCGTCTCCTTAGTTCCCACGGCCACACTGCCAAAGTTAAGTGTGGCGGGGGTAATTCCCAGATGCGGCTTGCTCACACCGACACCTGTAAACGGTATCTCCAGATGTGGACCGGCGACAAAAGAACTGCCGCCCGCCGGACCCTCCGCTTGTGGTTTGAAAGTGATGTCCAACTTCAACTTTTGCCCCGCTGCCAGGGTCAAAGGAAATGTCGCCCCGCTCACCGAAAATCCGGTACCTTGTGTTCGCAAGCGGGTAATGGTCACCTTCGACCGGTTGGTGTTGGTCAACACGACCGGCAACCTTGAACTCGCTCCCACCACCACATTGCCGAACACGACGCTCGGCGGACTCACGGTCACCCCTTCGCGGGCCACACCAGTACCTTCGAATGGCACGGTGAGGATCCGGTCGCTGGCGTTGCTGACCAAAGTGATCGCCCCGCCTATCCCGCCTTTCGCAGTGGGGGCGAAAGTTACCCTTACCGCAAGACTTTCTCCCGCGGCCAGAACCCGGGGCAGCGTCGCGTGCGAGACTTTAACCTCGCTGTGGTTCGCACTGACACTCGAAATCGTTACCTTCGAGTGCCAATGATTGGTTGCCACGACGAGAAGAGTTTCGGTCCGGCCGACGACGACATCGGCGAAACGCAAGAGGGTTGGCGAGAAACTTAGTTCTGGCGTGGCTGCTCGCACCCGCAACGGCGCCAAGATAGCCAGCGCCACCACAGGAACGGCTGTCGCAGACACGAGCCAAGCTTTCGACCAGTTGAATTGCATAAAAGCGTACAGCTTGGCAATTCTTGGGTGGGTGCGGCTAGATGCCAGAAGGACATGCTCCGGGCAGGCAATCGGGTCGCACGGGTGCCCTTGCGCCACCGGCGGCGGTTCTGAGCGATCCTGGGGGGATCGGCGAATGCCAGGTTAGCGAAGGAGAGGTGTTGCAATAAGTTGCGCAGGCGACTTCATCGGTGCAGGCTGGGATCCCGGATCGTTGGAACCATCCGCCTGAAAGCTGTTACACACCGCCGACAACGCACGGTCCGCTGATTGAACTCCCTACGCGACGGCTTGCCTCTTTACCGCGCTGGGAAGCTCCTTCTCGCTCGTCGCGAGCGCGCGAACCTCCGACGCCATGCAGATGACGAAGCAGGCGACACTGACTTCGAACAAATTCCGCTTCGTCAGGCTTATCGACATAAATAGGGCTTTGGCGATATTCAGTTGCACCAGCCCCCCGCATAGCAGCGAAACCCATCCTACGTAATACGTAATCCTTCCCACTAAATGGAGCCGAGACGATCGATCCATGGCGCTACCCTCCTGGTTTCTTTACGGAGTTTCTTGACGGTCAAGTATGCCCCGAAATAGGTGCAACTGACAGCAGGCGGAATTGTACACCCGCTTGTCAATTCTTGGATCCGAATACTGGGCGCAAGCTGGGGTCTTACCGCGTCTGCTCCGTCCGAGGCTGCAAGTACCTCATCCGGCTCGGTTTAGCTCCGGCATAAGAATACGATGACTACTTCAACCTGCCCGGCTCGCGGCATAGGGGCGCGGAGGTGGCGGGGGCAGAAGGATTGCTCTGCTTAGGAATTGCGGCGGACGCTTCGTTGGAGACGATGCTGGTAACCCCTTGAGCACTGATCGCCCTCACCACGTAATAGTATTTCTTGTCGTTCACCACCAAATCGTCCGCGCAGCTGGTGCCGGGAAATGGAGCGGTGTTGAGCAGTACGGGCGATGGATCCTTCTTCTTCAAGCCCCGATAGATGCAATAGCCGATGGCGCCGGCGTGCTTGGAGTCAGCAGGAGGGCTGGCTCTCCACGACAGAATCACTCTATGCCCGTCTTTCTGCAGGGGCATCGTTGGCGCCCCGGAAGGGCCCAAGCTGGGGCAGACCAGAGGTGGCGCCGGAGGCGGGCTCGTGAGCGTCCCGGCTTTCCGGAGCGCTTCCTCCAGCCGCTCGGTCGGCGTCGGTTTGGGGGTAACTAAGCAGCTTGTGCAGCCTACTTGCAGTGCGCCGACGAGGGCGAGCACCGCAACATAGGCAAAGACCCGAGTGTTTGGCCTGACGTCAAGCCGGTTGATCATTGCATAGATTCTCGGTCAGACTAACCCTCGCGCGTAACAGAGCTACCTATTACGAGCGAGTTTTGATTTCGTTGCTGAGTGTGCAATTCTACATTCCGTAAAGTTCTCGTGGAGAAATAAAAGAGCTCGCATGGTCCAGCAAGACCAGTCTTCGAATCAGCCACCCGTGTTCAGTATCATTATCGCCGTTTATAACGACTGGGCCATGCTTGATGGATGTCTGCAATCCTTGGCCCAGCAAACGAACGGCCCTGGCTTCGAAGTCATCGTTGTTGACGACGGCAGCACGGAAACTGCCCCAGAATTCGTTCGCACCTCCCATTGTTACCCTTTGGCAGTAATCCGGCAGCCTCACGAAGGGATTCCATCTGCTAGAAATCGCGGAATTCGGACCTCCAAGGGCACGCTGTTGCTATTCGTAGACGCTGACAGCAGACTCCAGACGAACTGTTTGGCGGTCTTGAGTTCGACCATCGCCAGTTCGCCCCAGCATGATTGCTTTCAACTCCGGCTCGTGGGGAATTGCTCAAACCTGGTGGGGAGAGCGGAGGAACTCAGGCTCGTCACCTTTCAAAACCACATGCTGCAAACGGACGGTCGCATTCGATACTTGAACACGGCGGGATTCGCGATTCGACGCGCGCTGGTGGACATCGAGACCGGAGTGTTTGATCCCGCCGCGCTGAGGGCTGAGGATACTCTCTTGTTGGCCAACCTCATGCAGCGGGGAGAGCTTCCCTGGTTTGTTCCCGATGCAATCGTCGAACATGCCATCCCACTGTCTTTGGTGGGCTGCCTCCGAAAAGATATTCGGTCCGCATATCTGGAAGGAAGAACGTACGACATCATCGCCTCAAAAGGCGTGAAAATTCGGGTGACTCACCGGGAACGTCTGCAAATGCTGGCGTCCATGTGGAAGTCCGCCGGCCAGCCGTCGATCGGAAGATCAGCCTGGTTTGTGCTGGTGACGAGGCAGGCGCTTCAGCGGACGATCTCCTTTGTTCACCAGTGTTTGCGAGTCGGGTCTACTACCTCCGCATAGGATCCGTTTGTAACTCTTAATTCCAAGCTGCAATTGCAGTCGTAATTCGGAGACCGCTTAGTTTCTTGTATAATTACGGCAGTTCTCGAGGGTCGGTAAGTTATCCAGCCGTCTCTCATCCCCCTCCATTTTCTTCAGTCGGGTGTCAGATCGCAGTTGGAACGGTATGGAGCAGCGATCCGAATGAAAGCGGGCATGCGAGGAATAGGCGCCCTATTGACTTGCCTGGCGGTCGCAGCAATGGTGGCTTGCTCGCACCCTGTCGCGAAGGTCTCCGACACCTGGGATCCGAAAACAGCTGCCGCGTACCTTGACTACCGAGCAGGCTGGTGGATGGAGTGGACGGGGTCGGCCCGCGATCACGGCACTTTCTGCATCTCGTGCCACACGGCATTGCCCTATGCTCTCTCGCGGCCGGCACTCCGCGCTTCCCTCGCGGAACAAGGGCCGTCAATCAACGAACACAAAATGCTCGAGAACGTCACCAAGCGCGTTCGTCTTTGGAAAGAGATCGGGCCCTACTACAGCGACCAGGGATACGACCACAAGACAGCCGAGTCCCGCGGGACCGAGTCCGTACTCAATGCGCTGATACTTGCCAGCCATGACGCTCAGAACGGACAACTCAGTGACGACACCCGCGCCGCATTCGACAACATGTGGGCATTACAGCAGACGACAGGAGAAAACCGGGGCTCGTGGCTTTGGCTTCAGTTCGATCAGGAGCCTTGGGAAGCTAATGACTCCGCCTACTACGGCGCGGCCCTGGCCGCGATGGCGGTGGGAACTGCGCCTGGAAATTACGCGTCGACCCCGGGAATTCAGGGTAATCTCGCGCGTTTGCGCGAATATCTGAACCGGGAGAGCGCGGCGCAATCGACCCTCAATCGTGTCTTTTTTCTCTGGGCTTCCACCAAATTGCCAGGGCTCCTGCCGCCGGAACAACGGGAGGCTATCGTCAACGAAATCCTCAAAAGGCAACAGGCAGATGGCGGCTGGAGGTTGGCTTCAATCACCTGGAGGTGGAACGGTTGGAGCCTTAAGTCGTTGGCGAACATGTGGCTCCGCGAAGACGGGACGCCCATGGAAGGCAAAAGTGACGGTGTCGCCACCAGCCTTATGACCCTTGCCCTGCAAGAAGCGGGGATACCCCGCGACAATGCACAGCTTAAACGTGGACTCTCCTGGCTGATGACCAACCAGAATGCGGCCGAGGGTTTCTGGCCGGCGTCGTCGGTGAACAAGCGGCGACACAAATCCTCTGACACGGGACGCTTTATGAGCGACGCGGCCACCGCTTTTGCGGTGCTTGCCCTGACGGAGAACCAGCGGACGGCGAGCCAGGTGGCGTCAGCATCCAATCATTGAGGAATGCCCTTCCTTAAACTACACAGGAGCCTATGAAAGACTGCCGCCAATTCTATATTGATGGGAAGTGGGTCGATCCCGCTAAAGCCCACGACTTTCCCGTCATCAACCCCGCCACCGAAGAGCCCATCGCGACCATCTCGCTGGGTACTGCCGCAGACGTTGACGTAGCCGTGGCGGCGGCCAAGCGCGCCTTCGAAACCTATTCGCAAACCAGTCCGGACGAGCGCCTGGCGCTTCTGCGCCGGATCATCGAGGTTTATCAATCGCGGATGGAGGAGATGGCTGAAACCATCTCGCGGGAGATGGGTGCTCCCATTTCGCTATCTCGAAAAGCGCAGGCACCCGCCGGGCTCGGACATTTGCTGGAAATCGTGAAGGTGCTGGAGCACTTCAATTTCGAAGAGCTTAAAGGTTCGACGCTCATGCGAAAAGAGCCGATAGGGGTATGCGGACTCATCACCCCGTGGAACTGGCCCATGAACCAGATCGTCTGCAAAGTAGCGCCCGCTCTCGCGGCGGGCTGCACCATGGTTCTCAAGCCTAGTGAAATTGCTCCGCTCTCCGCGTATTTATTTGCGCAGATTCTGCATGAAGCCGCCGTTCCACCGGGCGTATTCAACCTGGTGAATGGCGATGGGCCCACCGTCGGCGCCGCGATTGCCGCACATCCTGACGTGGCCATGGTCTCCTTCACCGGGTCCACGCGAGCCGGTGTGGCCGTAGCTGTGGCCGCCGCTCCCTCGGTAAAGCGAGTCACGCAGGAGCTCGGCGGCAAGTCGGCCAACATCATTCTCGAGGACGCCGATTTTGACAAGGCAGTGAAGCAAGGCGCCCAGGAGTGCTTCCGCAACACCGGACAATCCTGCAATGCGCCGACTCGGATGCTGGTTCCGCGCCCCAAGATGGCCGCTGCAGGGGTGGCCGCGCGGCAGGCCGCCGAGGCCACCAAAGTCGGCGATCCATTTGCGGAAGACACCGGCCTTGGTCCGCTGGCAAGCAAGGCCCAGTTCGAGAAAGTGCAGCGCCTGATCAAGCGGGGCATAGAAGAGGGCGCGAAGTTGATCGCAGGTGGTCCCGACCGTCCTGAGGGAATTAACAAAGGCTACTTCGTAAAGCCCACTGTCTTCGCGGAAGTCAGCAACGACATGACGATCGCGCGTGAGGAGATCTTCGGGCCCGTTCTCTGCATCATCCCTTACGAGAACGAAGACGACGCGATCCGAATAGCGAACGATACTCCCTATGGGTTGTCGGGTTTTGTAACATCGGGAGACAGAGAGCGGGCCGGCCGGGTCGCGAAGCGCATTCGATCAGGCAATGTCCACATTAACGGTGCGAGAGTCGACTTTGGTGGCTGTTTCGGCGGCTACAAGCAGTCGGGCAACGGCAGAGAATGGGGCGAAGCTGGCCTGGAGGAATTCCTCGAGTTGAAGGCGATTTTTGGTTACGAGAGTCGTTCAAAATGATCGGAACTGGTTGGTCTAAGACCTGGACCTATTTCGAGGGGAATTGGCACGAGGGCAACATCGGGATCATGGGCCCGCGTACCCATGCTGCCTGGCTTTGCTCCGTAGTGTTCGACGGCGCGCGGGCGTTTGAAGGAGTTACGCCAGATCTTGACCTCCACTGCGCGCGAGTCAACGATTCTGCCAGGAAGCTCTTCCTGAAGCCGACGGTGTCGACGGAAGAATGGGTCCGGTTGGCGCGGGAGGGAGTACAACGCTTCGATAAGGATGCCGCGCTCTACATTCGCCCCATGTACTGGGCGGAAAAGGAAGGACCGTGGGTCCAAGCGCACGATCCCGAATCTACGCAGTGGTGTCTTTCGATTTACGAAGCGCCCATGCGCAGTACCCAAAGGTTTCTCGATCACGTTGTCTCCGTATCGCCGGCCAACGCTTGAGTCGATGCCGGTTGATGCCAAAGCCGGCTGTCTCTACCCCAACAATTCGCGTTCGCTTTTTGAAGCGCACGCGCGCGGCTTCGACAATGCCATAGTTTGCGATATGCTCGGCAACGTCGCCGAACTTGCCACCTCGAATATCTTCATGGCGAAGGATGGTGTCGTGTTCACGCCGATTCCCAATGGAACCTTCCTGGCTGGCATTACCCGCCAACGAGTAATCGGGCTGTTGCGCCAGAGTGGTGTAAACGTAGTCGAGAAGACTCTTGCTTATCAGGATTTCGAAAAAGCAGATGAGATTTTCGCCACTGGAAACTATTCCAAAGTGGTTCCAGTAACTCGCATTGGCGACCGCTCTCTTCCATTCGGCCCGATCTACACCAAGGCCCGAGAACTTTATTGGGCGTTCGCGCACTCATGATCAGCGTGAAGCCCAAAGCCACATCTTCGATGGTCGAAGTACTTGCTCCGATTTGGCAGCGCGTGCTGCAACTGCCCTCGATTGGCGTCAACGATAACTTTTTTGATTTCGGGGGCGATTCTTCACTGGCCCTTCAACTATTTAACGAAATTGCGCAGGCCTGTGACCGAGAGCTGCCCCCGGTCACGATCTACCAGGCGCCTACCATCGCCGCTCTGGCCGCTCTGCTGGAGCAACCCACGACGCCGCGGTTTCCCACACTCGTGCTATTAAAGCCGGGCGCTGAGAATCCGCCGGTTTTTATTGCCCATGGTCTGGGTGGCAGCGTTATGGATTTCTTCCAACCCGTAAAGCACATCGAAACCGACCATGCCATATACGGGCTGCAAACAAGAGGCATTGATGGGCTGGACGAACCGTTGGCGCGCATCGAGGAGATGGCCGAATTCTATCTCGCTGCGATCAAGAAACTACAGCCCCGCGGTCCGTACATCCTCGTTGGTTACTCGCTCGGCGGCCTGGTTGCGCTGGAGATGGCGCAACGTCTCTCAGCAAACGGGGAAAAAGTCGCTCTGCTGGCCATGCTGGACGCATATCCGCAATTCCGTTACCTGTCGCTGGGGCAGCGTCTACGCCTGATCGCGCGTCAGGGAAGGCGAGGATTATACTCGCTCGGGAATCTCACTGGAAGCGCACCGTATCAACCGCCAGCGGGGGTGTTGCTGACACCGGCGATGCAACGCGTGCGGGATAGCGCGTATCTGGCGCTGACCCGTTACCGGCCGCAATTTTACCCCGGCAAAATAAAATTCGTGCGGGCCGAGATCAGCTCGGCATTCCCTGATGACGCAGCGGCGGTTTGGGAACCATTAGCTCAAATCGTAGAAGTCGAGACTGTGCCCGGCGATCATCTCGGAATAATTGCCACCCACTTCGAAAACCTCGCTTCCGTACTTTCCCGGTATCTGAGGGAAGCGTTTAGCGATGCCTCCTCGTAGCTGTTTACTCAGCAGCCCGAGCAGTGCTTTCACGTGGTCACTGCAAGACCTTTCAGGCCCCTGAATCCAAATGTAGGAGCCCACTCCGGTCGCGGGCCGGTGAGCTTCATGTCGGGAAAGCGCTGCACCAGATTCAGGAGCGCGATCTGTCCTTCTAATCGCGCGAGTTGACCTCCAATGCAAGCATGCGGACCCGCACTGAACGCCAGGTGTTGGTTGTTTAGCCTTTTCAGGTCTAACTGATTCGGTTCCTTAAACCGTTTTGGGTCCCGGTTTGCCGCACCGAGCATGCATAGGACCGACCACTTCTTCGGAATGCGCTGGCCGCAAATCTCGACATCTTCCTTGAGCACGCGAGCCGTTAATTGCACGGGGCTCTCATAACGCAGAATCTCCTCCACAGCCGTGCGGATCATCTCCGGGTTCTCTCGTAACTCCGCCGTCTCTTGCGGATGCCGCAGGAGCGTATACATTCCGTTGCCGATCAAGTTTCGAGTGGTCTCGTGCCCGGCGAAGAGCAGAGCAATGCACTGCGCGTATAGCTCTTCTTCGGTCAGCACTTCCCCTTCTTCCTCGATGTCGATTAGAAGGCTAATCAGGTCGTTCCCCTTATTGCGCCTCCGCTCCGCCACGGTCTTTCGGAAAAAATCGGTCAACTCAATCAGAGCATCTTGGGCGGCGCGTGCCTGTTCTACCGTGCGATCTGGACTGCCTCGAAACACCGCGATCGCCCGCGACCAATTGACGAATGTGTCACGCAGTTCCTGTGGTATTCCGAGCATTTCCAAAATGATGCGCACGGGCATCGGGTTTGCGAACTCGCGCATGAGGTCGACTTCGGCCCCATGCTGCAGCGGTTTTAGCATTTGATCGACAATGGCCTCGACCTGCGGACGCAAGCCTTCGATCGCGGCCGGCGAAAATCCTTTATTCAGGAGTTTGCGCAGGCGGGTGTGCTCCGGCGGGTCCATGAAAATCAGCCACAAGCCCAGCATGCGGGCCAGTTCGCTAAACTCGGACTGGCTGCTGAGCGGAAGAGACAAGATCATCTGCTGCGAGCGCTTTGCGGAAAGCCGGGGGTCTTTGGCAGCCGAGGAGCACTCGGCGTGGCTCACAATCGACCATAACGCCCATTTGCCGTCCACATCCAGGTAATGCAACGGTCCTTCTTCGTGCAAGCGGGCGTAGGCGGGATAGGGGTCCTGCAGAATTTCGTCGGTGAAAAGAACTTTTTTGCGCGGAACGATTACCTTGGACAACCTTCACCTATTCGCAAGATCAGAGTTTCATGAACGCAGAAACCGGTTAATTGACGATGTTGAGTTTAACACCGAGGCGACAGCGACTTGAAGCGCGAAAGGCGAATCAGGAGCCGACCCGCAAACGCTCCCAAATCAATTCGAAGACTTGCGTCTTTCCGTTCACTGGCGTCGGTGGTGTAACCAACGTGATTCGGTCATCCTGGAATTTGACCTTGCGGACCAGGTCCCTGCCTACGTAGTTCTGAATTGATGAGATTTCGACGTGATGGGTTACCTTGTCGCCGCTGACCGTGTACCGTCCAGCATAGGCAAAAAATGTCTTAAACGCTTCCGATTGTTCTTCGAGAGAGCCGCCGCCGGAAAAGAGCGCGCTTCGCCCGCTGTGACTGATCATGGCGGCTATTCTGCCCTCATCGGTATAGGTGAGAAAACCCACTGGATTGAGACCATAGGGAGTCTCGCTTCGCTCTCCAGTCGATGTTGTTGTGGAGGCGGACACTAGTTTCCACGTGCCCACAAGTTTGTCGCTTACGTCCCCGAACCCACCCTCTGACAAGCCGGTAACCTGAGCCATCGCTACAATGTCCTTATCGTGATTCTGTTTCAGAGACAAATAATACCGGACTTCTGCCTCAAATTCCTGATTGGCGCGGAGAAGAACTAGAGAGATACACTTGAGTCTCCCCACCCTTGATCACGGAAGGCGGAGGTTTGATTCCGGAAGGAAAACGATGACTGGAGAATTGGAAGGTAAAGTTGCACTCGTGACGGGCGGGACGTCCGGCATTGGCCGTGACACCGCCGTACTCTTCGGGAAAGCGGGAGTTAAAGTGGTGGTTGCGGGCCGGCGCGAACCGGAAGGGCAGGAGACCATCAAGCTGGTCCGGGCCGCCGGCAGCGATGGTCTGTTTGTGAAAACCGATGTGTCGAAAGCAGCTGAAGTCGATGCGCTCATTCGGAAGGTGGTGGAGAAATTTGGCCGCCTGGATATTGCCTTCAACAATGCCGGAATCGAGGGCGTATGGGTCCCGATTGTCAATCAATCAGAAAAAAACTGGGATCAGACTATCAATATCAATCTGAAGGGCGTATGGCTCTGTCTGAAGTACGAAATTCGGCAGATGCTCAAGCAGGGCGGTGGCGGAGCGATTGTAAACATGGCATCGATTGCCGGCCTGATCGGTTCTGCTGGAGCAGGAGTTTACAGTGCGAGTAAACATGGAGTGCTGGGGTTGACGAAGACTGCCGCCCTGGAAACCGCTCGCAGTGGAATTCGGATCAATGCAGTGTGTCCGGGAGCTATCGAAACATCTATGGCTGAGCGGCTCTTTGGCGCACCGGAGGTTCACAAATACGTTCTTGGTTTCCATCCCATTGGCCGATTTGGAAAACCGGAGGAAGTCGCCGAAGCCGTTGTATGGATGTGTTCGGATCGCGCATCTTTCATGACCGGCCAGTCCCTGGTTCTCGATGGCGGCTTCCTGGCGGGCCCCAATCCTTCGAGCTAGCGACAGGATTGAGTGCTTTATGAGGATACGCGGCAGCGCAGGGGAAAAGCGTTTCCCCTGGAGTGACGGAAATCCGTAGACGGAAAGACTATAAACAATAGTAACTAGCTTATTTACATCTATTTATGCAGAATCTAAGTTGCCCGTGGATTGCGACCTTAGCACTAAAATCATCGCTGTCAGCGCGAGCGAGCATCAGACTACGACTGAAGTCGGGGGACCGATCGGATGAGTGAGGACTATAAAGACCAGAACGCTGGCGCGGAATCTAGCATTGATTCATCGCAATCAACTCTTCACCAGCTCCATGCGTTACCCGATATTCAGGAGGCCCGTCAAACCGCCTTGCAAGAGGTGCTATCGACGGTCTGGGCAAGCAGCCTTGGGATCGAGAAGGTTGGTGTCGAGGACGATTTCTTTGAACTAGGGGGGGCTTCCGTAGTGGCTACTCAGATAGTCTCTCAGTTGCGTCAGATGTTTCAGATGGATTTGCCCGCGATCCTCTTGTTCGAAACTCCCACCATCGCGAAGCTTGCGCATTACATGATTGAACACGAGTCCCGGCCCGGTCTGACCGAAAAGACCGCTAACCTTTTGAAGCGGATCGAAGGCATGACCGAAGAAGAAGTAGCACGCAGTTTGCGTTCAAAGTGAGAATCGGTTTTAGAAGGTCATGAATAAGGATTCGTCCAAGGGGCGCGGTTTCTCCGAGCAACAGCTTGCTTTGCTGGCCAGCATGCTTGGGGAAGAAGGAGTCCCGCAGGCCCCCAGCCTGGAGCGCATCCCTCGGAGCGGCGAGTTGCCGCTTTCCTCGGCGCAGATGCGGCTGTGGCTGTTCGATCAGTTGGAGCCCGCCAGCTCCGCATACAACATCCCCGTACAGCATGAATTCAAAGGCCATTTTGACCTGGTGGCCTTCGAGCGGAGTCTCAGCGAGATCGTGCGCCGGCACGAATCGTTGCGAACATCTTATCTGACAGTCGACGGACGCCCTGTCCAGAAAATCAACCCGCCGGAATTATTCCGGATCTCCGTGGTGGATCTGCAGAGTCTTCCTAAAACAGCCTGGGAGCAGGAAGTGGCCAGGCTGGTGTCGATCGATGCCCGGCAACCCTTCGATCTGGGAAAAGCACCCCTGATGCGAGCCCGGCTGCTGAAGTTGGCGCCGGACGAGCACGTGCTCGTGCTTATCTTCCATCACATTGCCTTCGACTGGTGGTCGGTCGGGGTGTTCGAGAAAGAGCTTGCCGCGCTTTATGACTCTTTTCTCCGGGGCGAAGAAGCCTCGCCCTTGCCCGAGCTGCCGCTTCAGTATGCTGACTTCGCTGCCTGGCAAAGACAGCGGCTGCAGGGAGAGATTCTGCAGGAGCAGTTGGACTATTGGCGAAAGAAGCTGAGTGGCACCCTGCCGGTGCTGGAACTTCCCACCGACCACCCGCGTCCTGCCGTCCAGACCTACAACGGCTCTTTTCTTTGCTCGACGCTTTCTGGGAAGCTGACCGAATCACTGAAGACCCTGAGCCAGCGCGAAGGCATCACTCTATTCACAACATTGCTGGGAGCCTTCAATGTTCTGTTGCAGCGCTACACGGGACAAGACGACATCCTGGTCGGGGCTCCCATTGCAGGCCGGAATAGAGCCGAGATCGAGGGGCTCATCGGGTTCTTCGTGAACACTCTCGTCATGCGAACCGACTTGTCGGGTAACCCGACGTTCCGGCAGCTGTTGCGGCGAGTGCAGGAGACCGCCATGGGAGCCTTTGCGCACCAGGAGCTCCCGTTCGAAAAACTGGTAGAGGTGATGAATCCCGAGCGCGATCCTAGTCGCAGTCCGATGTTCCAAGTGATGTTGTCGATGCTCAACACACCAGTTCGGCCCTTGAACCTGTCCGGACTGCAAGACCGGCGGATCCTGCCGCCCAACGGGGCATCCAAGTTTGACCTAACCTTGTTCGCCATGGAAGATTCAGGACAACTGAGCTTCATGTGTGAATACAACACGGATTTGTTTCACGCTGATGCGATTGAACGGATGCTCGGACATCTCGAGGTTCTGGTCGAGGGTATTGTTGGCGACCCCGACCGGCACCTTTCGGAGTTGCCACTGTTAAGTACGGTGGAGCGTAAGCAGATCCTGATCGCGTGGAACGACACGCAGGTCGCTTACCCGCAGGATGTCTTGCTGCACGAGCTGTTCGAAGCGCAGGTAGAGCGGACGCCGGAAGCGGTCGCCGTGGAGTATGCCGGCCAGCAGCTCACCTATCGCGAACTGAATCAACGCGCCAATCAGCTGGCTCAATACTTGCGAAAGCTGGGCGTTCGGCCGGACGGGTTGGTAGGCGTCTGCATGGAGCGATCCTTAGAGCTTGTTGTGGCCTTGTATGGCGTCCTGAAGGCGGGAGGCGCCTATGTTCCGATCGATCCCGACTACCCTCAGGAACGCATCGGTTACATGCTCGAGGATGCCGGGTTATCTGTGTTGTTGACTCAGTCTCGAATTGTTGGTCGATTGCCCGGTTGCGGAGCGAAGACGCTCTGCCTGGATGACGGCTGGGATCAGATCGCTGCAGAAGACCCAGCCAATCCCGCCAAGGTCACGGCTTCGGAAAATCTTGCCTACATGATTTACACGTCAGGGTCCACTGGAAAACCCAAAGGGACGATGAACACGCATCGAGCCATTTGCAACCGGCTCTTGTGGATGCAAGACCAGTATCATCTGACGGAAGCAGATCGAATCCTGCAGAAAACGCCAGCCAGTTTCGACGTTTCGGTTTGGGAGTTCTTCTGGCCGCTACTGACCGGAGCACGCTTAGTGCTGGCCAAGCCGGGCGGACACCAGGACCCAGCCTACTTGATCAGCTTAATAACAGAACAGCGAATTACGGTCGCGCACTTTGTGCCCTCCATGCTGGCGATCTTTCTCGCGGAGCCTCGGGCAGAACGCTGCGTATCTCTGCGGCACGTCATATGCAGTGGCGAAGCTCTACCCTTCAACTTGCAAGAGCAATTTTTCAACCTGTTACCCGCACAATTGCACAATCTCTACGGCCCGACCGAAGCCGCCGTGGATGTAACTCATTGGACATGTCTGCGCGATGACGAACGAAACATAGTTCCCATCGGGCGGCCGGTGGCGAACACGCAGATCTACATACTCGACAAATACTTGCAGCCGGTGCCGATTGGCGTATCTGGCGACTTGTATATCGGCGGTGTGCAAGTCGGGCGCGGGTATCACAATCGTCCAGATCTGACTGCAGAGAGATTTGTTCCGGACCCGTTTGGAGCAGATCCGGCGGTGCGGATGTACAAGACCGGCGATCTGTGCCGCTGGCTGGCGGATGGCAACGTCGAGTACCTGGGGCGCAGCGATTTCCAGGTTAAAGTTCGAGGGCTTCGGATCGAACTGGGTGAGATTGAAGCCGTGCTTGATCGTCACGCGGCGGTAAGGCAGTGTGTGGTCGTCGCGCGAGAGACGACCGGCGACAAGGTCTTGGTGGCGTACGTTGAGCGGCAGCAGACAGAGCTGGCGCCCGCCGTCAGTGATCTTCGCGCGTACCTGTCAGAGCATCTGCCAGCGTACATGGTTCCTTCGATCTTTGTGGTCGTGGATAAACTCCCCTTGTCTCCGAACGGAAAGATCGATCGCAAGGCGCTCCCGCCTCTCGACCAAGGACGCATCGAAGGCGCAGGAGAATTCGTTGCCCCCCGCGACCCACTCGAACAGATGCTGGCCCAGATCTGGTCGAAGATCTTGAACGTGCGAAGCATCGGCATTCACGACAACTTCTTCGACTTGGGGGGGCACTCGCTGCTGGTCATTCGGGCGGTATCGCGGATCCGCGACGTGTTCGACGTGGAGCTGCCTCCCTCGACCCTTTTCGCTAACTCCACGGTTGCGGGTCTGGCCAGGGTTTTGTCGGAGGACAAGGACATCGGTGGAGGGATGTCGCGGATCGACCGGTACAACCAGGATGGACCCTGTCCTCTTTCCTACGCGCAAGAACGGCTGTGGTTCCTGGATCAGTTAGCCCCGGGCATCCCGGTTTACAACATCGTGGATGTCGTCGCCTTCGATGGGAAATATAACGCGGAAGCCATGCAGCGGGCTGTGAACGAACTGGTACGGCGCCACGAAACACTTCGCACGGCCTTTTCCAATCGAGAGGGCCAGCCTGTGCAAATCGTCCTTCCGAAGGTCGATATCGCATTTCCCGAACTCGACCTGCGCCACCTGCCAGAAAAGGAGCGGGAGGAGACATGGATTCGTTTGGCGCGGGAGGAAGGGCGAAAGTCCTTCAATCTGGCGCAGCCTCCTCTGCTGCGCGGGACGTTGGTGCTGCTGAGCGAGCAAAGGCAGCTCCTGCTGCTGGCCATTCACCACATCATCTCCGACGAGTGGTCAATGGAGGTTCTGCATCGAGAGCTGCACCAGATCTACCGCACGTTCTGCCAGGGAGAGTTGTCGACTCTGCCGGAGTTGCCAATTCGCTACACCGACTTCGTCCGCTGGCAGCGCGGCTACTTGCAAGGGGAGGTGTTGCAGAAGCAGGTTGACTTCTGGCAGGAAGCACTGGCTGGCGCTCCCACCATTCTGGAATTGCCCACGGACAAGCCGCGTCCCGCGGTACAGAGTTTTCGCGGCGCGGTGGAGGCGTTCGAGCTTCCCAAGGAACTGCTGGAGCGATTGAAGCTTCTGAGTCGCCAGCAGGAAGCCACCCTGTTCATGACACTGGCTGCCGCCTTCATGGCTCTGCTGCATCGCTACACCGGGCAGGATGACATCCTGGTCGGCACTCCGATCTCCGGTCGCACGCGCAGTGAGACCGAGGATCTGATCGGCCTATTCCTCAACCTCGTGATCCTGCGCGCGCAATTTAGCGATGAGGGAACTTTCCAGTCTCTGCTCCACCAGGTGCGACAAAGAGCCTTGGGTGCCTACGGCCATCAGGATCTGCCCTTCGAGCAACTAGTCGCCGCATTGGCGCCGGAGCGCGATCTCAGTCGCACTCCGCTTTTTCAGGTGATGTTTGTCCTGTTCAACACGGACGCCGCTTCCCAGGCGTCAGACGTAGCCGGGCTCTCGCAACTGGCCACCGGCACATCGAAGTTTGATCTCACGCTTGCCGTTTCCGAGACGGAAACGGGCTTGAGGGGATTGATCGAGTACCGCACGGATCTATTCGAAGCCGACACCATTCGCCGCCTGTGCGGTCACTACGGAACTTTACTGGACGCGATCACGCGGGATCCTGATCAGATCGTCTCTGCCCTTCCAGTCTTGGCCGACGCCGAACGTCAGCAACTGCTCGTGGACTGGAACAACACGGCGGTGGCGCATCCTGAAAAGGATCTCTGCCTCCAGCAGATGATCGCAGAGAAAGCCCGGCAAAATCCTGATCAGGTAGCGCTGATATTCGAAGAACAGCAGTTCAGCTACGCCGAACTCGACAGGCGCTCCAATCAGCTGGCGCATCATTTGCGATCCCTCGGAGTGGGGCCGGAAGTTCTCGTGGGGCTGTGCGTGGAGCGTTCGTTGGAGATGGTGGTAGGACTGCTGGGCATTCTAAAGGCGGGCGGCGCCTACGTGCCGCTCGATCCTTCCTTCCCGCAGGCCCGCCTGGCCTACATGATCGCCGACAGCGGCATGCGCGTGCTGGTCACGCATCGCCAGCTGGACCAAAGGCTTGCCGTGCGACCACCGTCGATCCTGCATCTGGATTCTGACTGGGAGGCAATCGCGCGGCAGGACACGACGGATGCGGGGCTGCCTCCAGCCCAACCGGAAAATCTCGCCTACGTTCTCTACACTTCCGGTTCTACGGGGAAGCCCAAGGGTGTGGCGATCCCGCATGCCGCAGTCGTGAACCTTCTGCGCTCCATGCAGCGTGAGCCCGGCTTCAGTGCAAACGACAGGCTGCTGGCCGTGACTACCTTGTCGTTCGACATTGCCGGACTGGAGCTCTACCTGCCCCTGGTCAGTGGCGGTACCACCGTGATCGCCAGCCACGAAGACACCTACGATCCCGCGCGGCTGCTGCAACGCATCCGCCAGTCGCAATGCACGGTGATGCAGGCCACACCAGCCACATGGCGGGCGTTGCTCGAGGCGGAATGGGAAGGCTCGAAGAAACTGAAGCTGCTTTGTGGGGGCGAGGCCCTGCCCCGTGATCTGGCGCAAGCATTGCTGCCCCGCTGCGCCGAATTATGGAACATGTATGGCCCGACCGAGACCACCATCTGGTCCACCGTCCACAAGGTCACGTCTGCCGACGGCCCGGTTCCGATCGGCCGGCCCATTGCCAACACCCAGGTGTTCATTCTGGACGAGCATCGCCAGTTGGCGCCACCGGGCATCGTAGGCGAGCTCTATATCGGCGGCTCGGGTTTGGCACGGGGCTACCTGGCGCGCCCGGAACTGACGGCCGAGGGCTTTGTCGAGAGTCCTTTTGCGCCCAACGTGCGGCTGTATCGCACCGGCGATCGGGCGCGCTGGCTGGCCGACGGAATCCTGGAATGCCTGGGCCGGGTGGACAACCAGGTGAAGATTCGGGGATTCCGCATCGAGCCGGGCGAGGTGGAATCCGCCCTCGCCCGCCATCCCGCGGTCGGGCAATGTGTGGTGGTGGCACGCGAGGACTCTCACGGCGAAAAAATCCTGACAGCCTACCTGGAACCGCAGCCAGACCAGCCCGCGCCCGTGGTCAGCGACCTTCGCGCCCACCTGTCAAGCGATCTGCCCGCCTACATGATTCCCTCGGCCTTCGTTGTCCTGCAGAAACTCCCTCTGACCCCCAACGGCAAAATCGACCGCAACGCACTGCCTTCTCCCAATCAGGAACCCATCGAAGTATCGCGGGAAGTCGCGGCACCGCGCGACCCGATCGAGCAGACGCTGGTTCAGATCTGGTCGAGAATTCTGCGCGTCAGAAGCATCGGCATTCACGACAACTTCTTCGAGCTTGGCGGGCACTCGTTGTTGGCGGTTCGCATCGTGGCCGAGATCGAAGCAGTCGCAAAAAAACGCCTGCCCCTGGCTACGTTTCTACAGGCGCCGACCATCTCTGACCTGGCAGATGTGCTGCGAAAAGAAGATTGGAAGCCGTCTTGGTCTTCCCTCACGCCCATAAGGGCCGGCGGATCGAGGCCGCCTCTCTTCCTCATGCACAGTCATGGGGGCAATGTGCTGGAATATTATCCCCTGGCAAAATGCTTGGACGCAGATCAGCCCGTATATGCTCTTCAGGCTCGCGGCCTCGATGGGAACATAATAAAGGACCAATCCTTCGAGGACATGGTGGGGGCTCACCTAGCCGAGTTGCGAAGCTTGCAGCCGGAGGGGCCATATTTCCTGGGGGGATATTGCCTTGGCGGACTGCTGGCTCTAGAGGCTGCTCGTCAACTCTCGGCCGCGGGTGAGGAAGTCGCATTGGTGGTCTTGATACAGTCGATAAACCCCAACTGCGCTCGCTTTAATCCTGATCTCAATGTCTTGCAGCGCGGCTGGTATCGCACCACCAAGCGTGTCGACCTCGAGCTCGAATATCTTCGTCAACGGGGAGCGAACCATATCCTCGAAAGGTGCAGACGCACCTGGGACATCGCACGTGCGAGAGCTGCAATCGCGTTTGACAATTCGACGGGCAATGGTCACAGGCAGCAAAAAAGCAGGTCGCTGGCATATACGCTGGAGATGCTCGCGATTGAGCATGAAAAAGCGCGCCTACGTTACACACCACGCTCATACAGCGGTCCCGTGATTCTGTTTCGGGCGAGCAGACAATTATCTGGACTAATGACCGACTACACTCTAGGGTGGAAAGACCTTCTTAACCGCAATCTGGAGATCTGCGAAGTACCCGGTCACCAGGAAACTATGCTAAGCGAGCCGAACGTCTCACGTCTTGCCGAGAAACTGACTGCCGAGCTTCACGCCATTCAGGACAGTCGCGTAACCGCCCAACTCGCGGTTGACTCCGCATATTCCGTCCGGTAACGCACCAGTACACAAATGCTACAGTGTGTGTTCTGAGAATTATCCCGGCAAAATTACAGGCAGTAAGGAAAAGGAATAGACTCGGAAACGCCTAAGCCGTGGCCGTTTTGTCTCTTGCGATGATCGAGTGGAGGGTGGGAAAAACGGAGTTGCTAAGCAGATGAATGGTGCAGAAAGTTTGGTTCGCTCCCTGGTAGCAGGTGGAGTTGAGACGTGCTTCACCAACCCCGGCACGTCAGAAATTCACCTGGTCGCTGCACTCGACCGGGTGCCGGAGATAGGTTGCGTTCTCGGCCTCTTCGAAGGCGTCGTCACCGGAGCAGCCGACGGCTATGCGCGAATGGCCGAAAAACCGGCAAGCACCCTGCTGCATCTCGGCCCCGGTTTCGCAAACGGCCTCGCAAATCTGCACAATGCCAGCCGGGCCCAAGTGCCGATCGTCAACCTCATTGGTCAGCACGCTACTTATCATTTGCGCCACGATACTCCGCTTACTTCCGACATCGAAGCCATCGCGCGGCCCTATTCAAAATGGTTGCGTACATCTGCCTCTTCATCCGAAGTGGGCCGCGACGCGGCCGAAGCGATCATCGCTGCGCGTACTGCACCGGGGCAAATTGCTACGCTGATCGTCCCCGCCGATGCCGCGTGGAACGACGGCGGAGCGATCGCTGCCATCCCCGCGTTCCAAAAGCCTCCCCTGCCGCATGCTCACACGGTGGAACACGCAGCCGCCCTGCTCCGCTCGGACTTGCGCACCGCCATCCTCATGACCGGAAACGCCCTGCACGGCAACGGCCTGACCACGGCCGGACGCATCGCAGCGGCTACCGGCGCCAAATTGCTGGCTCCATATTCGCTCACGCGCCTGCGACGCGGCGCGGGGATTCCACGGGTCGATCGTGTTCAGTACGTCCTCGAACAAGGTATCGAGCAGTTTAAAGAGTTTCGTCAGTTGATTCTGGTAGGCGCTCAGCCTCCAGTCGCATATTTCGCCTATCCGGGAAAGCGCAGCGAATTCACTTCGCCGGAGTGTGAGATCCATACACTGGCGAAACCTGGCGAAGATTATGTCGGCGCACTTAATGCACTGGCGGAGGCGTTGTCGGCGCGCGGTGGAGACCATACGGCGGAAAGAGCGGAGCGTCCCCCGATGCCAAACGGCGAAATCACTTTGCCGGGACTCGCCGCAGCAGTCGGAGCGCTCCTGCCCGAGAACGCCATCGTGGTCGACGAATCGATGACATCAGGCCGCGGGCTGATGGCCGCAACCAAGGGAGCTCCGCCTCACGACTGGCTAGGCAACACTGGCGGCTCGATTGGAATCGCCTTGCCTCTGGCTGTGGGCGCGGCAGTGGCCTGCCCTAGTCGGAAAATCCTGTGCCTGAGTGCCGACGGCAGCGGCATGTACACACTACAAGCGTTGTGGACCATGGCGCGTGAGGGACTCAACGTCACCACGGTGGTTTTCGCCAACCGTGATTACGCGGTTCTCAAGCGTGAGTTTTCTTATCTGGGGGTAGGCAATCCCGGAGCCCGAGCCTTGGACATGTTCGAGATCGGACGTCCCGATCTCGATTGGGTACAACTGGCGAAGGGAATGGGAGTGCCCGGCACCCGGGTTGATTCGCTGGATGCATTCGGAAAAGCGCTACGGGCGGGATTGGACGGGGAAGGACCGACGCTGATCGAGGTTCCTTTGTAGAATCAAAGCGCTCGATGACCTCCGGTAAATCCAGCTTGGAGCGGTTAACATCAAGAGCCGGGTTACCGATGTGAAGTCCCCGAATTGCATCTGCTGTCGGCGGCGGAATCTGGCGGCCGGAGATTGCACAAGTTGAGAATTACACCTTCCCATCCCCAGCGGGACACCCTCTGCAGCGGCATCAGCCGTTTAGCGGACCTGCTTCTTGAGTACCTGCTTTTCGCGATCCAGAACCATTTGGTCGAAGGCGTGGGGCAGCGTCTCGCAGCGGGAGTAGGGGCCAGGCTTGTAGGCGCGAGACTTGATGCCCGCCTGCGAGAGCTCTGAGATGGCCCAGTCTTCACGGTTGGTCGTGTCCCAGAATTCAACCGCATCGTCGGCTTCGAAGTCAGGCTTGACCATTTCAGCAGAGTGGAAATGCCATTCGCAGATAACGTCAGTTTGATCCACGGCTCGCGGCCAGAGCGTGTGTGTCATTACGTAATCCGGATGGAGGCTAAGCAGCAGATTAGGAAAAATCGCGTAGTAAAAGACTTTGTCGCGTTCGTCCCGGTTGAGTCCGGGAAGGTAGTCGCGCCGAAGCTTCCCATCCTTGCTCATGGTCTTGGCGCCGCCCTGAAACTCCATCGAGCCACCAATGTATCCGCGATGGGGCTGATCGTTCTCGCCAGAGAGGTAATTGGTGATGGCATTGAGCGTCGGATGCAGAATGGGACAATGCAGGCACTCGTTGTAGTTCAGCATCATCAGCTTCCAGTTGGCCTTCACTTCATACTCGATGCGCCGGTAGGTGCGCAGCTCAGCCATTTGCCAATGCAGGAACTTCTGCGGCAAATCCTCTAATTGAGTGGCAAGTGGGGTGGGCTCTGAGCTGAGGTTGATGAAGATGTGTCCGTCCCAGACGTCCACATGAACGCGGCTAAGAGGATAGTCTTCGCGGCAGAGGCCGTCGTGTGCGTGGGGAGCGCCGATGAGGCTCCCGTCGAGTCCGTAGGTCCAACCGTGATAGCCGCACTGGATCCGGCCGGGGAAATGCCCTTCAGCGCCGGCACAGATGCGGGTACCGCGATGCCGGCACACGTTGAAAAACGCCCGCAGCAGGCCACTGCCGTCACGAGTAATGATGATGCTTTCATTGGCGACCTCGCGGATAAAATAGTCGCCCGGCGTTGAGACTTGACCGGCGCGCCCGGCGCAGATCCAGGTTTGGCAGTAGAAGCGTTCGAGTTCGTCACGGAAGAGATCGGGATCTGTGTAGTAGCTGGCGGGTAGAGTCGTCGCGACGGATTGGGTTTCAGAAGTCGGCACTCAGCACCTGGCAGTCATGCAATCAGTCAGCAGTTGGCATGCGGTTCAACGAGACCCCAGCATAAGGATTTTATAGCAAGAACTGAGTTGGTGGCAGTCCCTGTCAAGGGCAGGGGAGCGACCGAGCGAGTTGCCTGACTTGCCGCCACGTTTGGCGTCCTGTTAGTCTCACGCCCGATGAAACTCCGCGCTTTGGTTCTGATTCTTGCAACTTCCATTCGTGCGTTTGCCCAAGACTGCACGCACTCCGGAAAGCGTTTTGTTCTGGAGAAGAACGTCCCGGCCCACGTCGTAACTTTGCCCAGACGATATCTATGATGCTGGACAGGCACGACTCACTCGACCGGCATTTTATCCCGTACGCCCCCGACCGTACCATTGCCAAGCCCGTCGTCCATTTTCATCATGCACTTTGAGGGCTTCTCCATACGCCACTAGTCGGTTCAGCACCGTGGTAACGGAGGCAGCAGGGTCCTGGTGGTGGAGTAATACGAGCGGAATGCGTCCCTGAAGCTGTTCGCATACTTCCTGGGCGCCTAGTGGGCGGTTAGCCTCCATCAACACCGTGCGGCAGGACTTGGTCAATCCCCGTTGCCGTGCTTCTTCTTTCCGACCGACCAATTCCCGTAGCTCTTCGCTCAACCAATCATCGCCAAATACCTTGGCCAGTCCCACAATCGTTTGCTTTATTGTGCCAATCCGCTTCACAATGTCAGCGCGCTGCCGTATGAGTTGTCGCAGATCTTCTTCTGCTGCTTTCACAACTTCCTGAACGTGCGCGTTGCTGCCCACCAACTCCTCTGTTCCAGGGCTCATTGCCGTTCTTGCGTCTGAATTCCTACTCAGCAACAAAGCCCTCTGTGCCGATCCACAACTGCGCCAGGAGTTGCAGATTCTTCTTGTAAGTACGACTAGCTGTCAGCTCCCTTCCTCCCCGCACGCGAAGCAGATAATCGCCCGAGGGTAATGGATGAATCTCTTCAACCAACGCCGCGTTCACCAGCACAGATCGATGAATTCGCACAAACCCGTGCAGATTGAGCTTTTCCTGCATGGTCGAGATCGACTCTCGCAGCAGGTGTGAACTTGAAATTTGCAATAACAAGACATACCTTCCTTTGGCTTCCACCGCGATCACGTCCCCCGCATCTACGAGGAGAATTCTCCCCTCGGTTTTGATAGCGATCCGCACAGAGTTCCCCATCGGAAGCGTCCATGTAGACCACTCTGGCAGCGGCAGTTCTTCACAGGCAGCCTTTACTTGCGGATCGCGGTCCAGGATCTGAGCTTTGGACAGTCCAGCCAATACCGTTCCCTCCTCTTACTTCACCTCCGTCACTTGCTCCCGCGCTTCGTTGTATCTCCCGAACTTCTTCGCCACTGCCTTCAGCATGGGATAGAACTGCACAAATGTGTGCTCGACGGCGGCATGATTTTCGTGGCACGACCAGCAGACGTTACCCTTGGGCATGGCTTCGGCGGTTTTGCCGTCGACGTTGAAAACGTAGTAGGCCCACGTATCCGGATTCCGCGCCGAATCTTTCACCTCGACGACCAGCCCCGTCAGATCGGTCTGATAATGGCCCTTGTGGTTGATGGAACTTCGGCTCGCCGCATCCCGTTCGTCGATCACGAACATGCTTTGCTCCGGCCACTTCCCGGAGTTCGCAAATTCGCTGTAAGCCCACCGCTGCACGAACACGTTGGTAAACATCTCGTGACTGTCGGGCCCTGGACTGTAGTTCATGCCGTATCCAGCAGACAGAAACATCCATTCGCGGTAGTCGGCAGGCCGGATAAGCTGGCCCTTCGGGTCATATCGCGGCTTGGGCGCTTTTTCTTCAGGCGCGGCAGCTGGCAGCGTAAGGCGAGTAATCAGAACAAGGACAGAACACAACACGTTTTTCATAGATCACAATGTCCTTCCCGATTTTCAAAATAAAGAACGCAAGTGTTTGCCGCCAACTCCTGACTCTTGAGGACACACTGGTCACCTCACTCGCAGCTAATCCGACTCGACTGGGTCCGCCGTTCCATCCGACCACCAGCCCGCGGGAACCATGAATACGTCGATTGGTTCCGGATCGCCATGGAACTGTGGATTCAGCATGACGGGAGTTCGGGGCATATCCGCACCCCAAGCGGAACTGTCGATGAATGGGGTGTAAAGCATCAGGTGCCCGATCCAGTTGTGATGGGCGCCATCGTTAAGGTACTGTTCTTTCGACATCATGTAGGCCATGGCTCCAGGCTCCAGGGGTGGCATCCCTTGCTTTACGAATGCCTTCATGCCTTCGAGGATCTGAGCTTTGGATTGACCGGCCAATACCATCTCCGTTCTTTTATACGTAATTGGCAGGATGGAGCGGACGGCCAGCGGGTTGTAGCAGATCGGCCCTCGAAGTTTAGGGTTCCAAAAGCCGTCAGTAAAATTACCCTCGAATGGACCCATCCACCCTCGCTCCACAGCGCATACGAAACCATTCTTGCCTTTGACTGCGGTTTCATAGCCGTGCCGTCCCAGGACGAGGACATCGGCATCGCGTGAGATGGCCTCGGGCGCCGCGCTCCGCGCCATGGCAATCTCGGCGTTGCGATCCATTAAGTATTGATCCAGCGGGGCCATGCTGGGATACGGAGTTTTGGTGTCTGCTGCGCGCCCCGGCCGCGCCGCGCACAGTACTGCAACTAACGCGAAAGTTCCTAATGTGATTGTCCTGACGAGCTTTCGGTTCATTGATTTTCCCCTTCGAAACGGATTCCAATACACCTTCGAGACGTATGACGATTGAACCCCTTTGAATTGGTTTCCTGATTTCCACTCCCTGCTGGCTGGAGTGAAACCGCTGTCGCGCTCTTCTCATTGAGACATTCCTACATAACTGGTGCAGTCGTTCCATCAGACCATTTGCCAACTGGAATCACGAACTCGGTGATGGGCTCCGGACCGCCCTGAAACTGCGGATTCAGCGTGACCGGCGAGTCGGGCAGATCCGCACCCCAGGAGGCTTTGTCTGTCAGTGGAAAGTAGAACATCAGATGAGGTACATAGTGCCCAACGGCGTGATTAAGGTACCCTGCCCTCGACATCATGTAACACATGGCACCCGGCTCCGGTGCTGGAAGCTCTTTATTGTCGAATCCGGCCTTGATGCTGTGGATCATCTGAGCTTTCGACAGCCCGGCTAATACCATCTCCGTCCGCTTGATCGTAAGAGGCAGAATGGATCGCGCAGCTGCCGGATTGAAGCAGAGCGGCCCACGCACCTTGGGGTTCCAGAACTCCGTGGAGTTGAATGGGGACATCCATGATCGTTCCACCATACAAACAAAACCGTTCTTTCCTTCGACGGCGGTCTCATAGCCCCGCCACCCGAGGACCAGGATCTTTGCGTCGCTCGATATAGCTTCCGGGGCAGCGCTTCGCGCCATGGCGATCTCGGCGTTACGATCCGGCATCAGGTATTGCTCGATCGAAGCCATGCTCGGATACGCTGTCGAGCGATCCTCATTCCGATTGCGGCTGCTAAGGGTTAACTGCAGTCCCACAGCGACGCAGACGATAGCCACGGCTCCGGCCCAGACCCAGCGGCTCGTCACTGCTCTGTTTTCCAATCTCGGCGAGCTGACCTTTGCCGCTTCCCGCTTCTGGAGGTGCTCCCCAAGCGCCGTGTTGATCTCCGGGGGGATGCCTACTTCTGGCGACTCAACCTCCCAGGCCATCAGTTCTTGGGAAACACCCCGGAAATCGGCAGCAAGGGTCTGGCACTCCGGACACAGCCCTAGGTGCGACAAGGCCTCGGTCGCTTGGTGCGGGGGCAGTTCGCCGTCGAGATAAGCCATGAGTTCTTCCTGTTCGATCGGATGCCTGTTCGTACTCATTGCATGCCTCGTCTCTCTGGGTGCGGCTGCCCGGCGCCCGCTCTCAGGGCAGGATTGGTTTTTGACTCCGACTCTAGGTAACTCTTCAATGCGAGACGCGATCGAAAAAGCCTGGAACGGACCGTATTTACGGGAATTCGCAACACCTCCGCAATATCGGAGTAACTCAGCTGTTCGTATTCGCGCAGCATCAAGATTTCGCGCTCCGGCGCATCCAGCTTTTCCATGGCTTGCCGGACCCAGAGCACGCACTCGGGAGTTCCGTCAGTCTGAGGCTCCCGAGCGGACTGTTTTAATGTGCTACTCGTCAAGAGCTTGCGCCGTTCCGCAGCCAGCAGCTTCAACGCGATGCCATACAGATACGTTCGAACCAAGGCTCGCGGCTCATAACGCGAGGCCGCGCGGATCACCGCGAGGAAAGTTTCCTGGGCGAGATCCTCCGCCCGCTCAGGGTTGTTCAGCCGGCGCAGGAAGAAGCCGTAGAGTGGCTTGCGATAGCGGGCAAACAGCTCCTCGAAGGCTGCGCGTGATCCACCCTGGAATTCCAGCATCAAGGCTTCGTCGCTAATCATAGTCGGTGCGCCAGTTCAATCTGCGCAATCCTTAGGATGCGGCGTTTTCACATCGTTCATACTCTTAATGTCACAAGAACGCCAAAAGTTCCCGCTCAGTTCGCCGGCTGCGCCCAGAATGGCATCCAGATCAGCACTCCGAAAGCGAGAGCGGTACATCTTCTTGTAAGACAGCCTGCAACAGGAGTTCTCGTGTGCGCTCTGGATTCCGCGACGTCGCCTGCCTGCGTCGCGATCGTTTTCTAATAGCTAACATACCAGCCGGTGTGCATAGTCGAATAACCTGAGTCAAGTTCGGAAGGAATCTACGGAGATCGGGATTTTCGGAAATTCATCTCCTGTTTGGAGTAGTCCGACAGGCCACCGTCACAGTCAGACAGACACACGACCTCACGCGCCGGACGCAGGCCGTGAGCACTTTGCAGTTGGCATCCCGCATTTCATAACCGCAGATCCGAGCACTGATGTAACCGATTGAAAACGCGACGACAACACTCTGGTTCGCTGATTGCTAAGACTCAACGCGGTGGGAGTGTTTAGTGACTCATCTATTTTTATTGGTCAGTCGCGACACTCAATCTATTGGTCGGAGGAGACAATGTACATCCGCAGCGTGAAGTTGGCTCTGGTTCTGCTTTTGGTGGTTTGTGCGGGCAGTGCCTTGGCCGCGTGGGCGCAATCAACTTCGACGGGCACGGTTGCCGGCTCGGTCACCGATCCATCGGGTGCAGTTGTGCCGGGTGCATCCGTTACATTGACCGATACCGCGACTAACATTGCACGACCCACTACCACGAACGCAACCGGACGCTACATCTACGTGGATGTCAATCCGGGCATTTACAACCTCACGGTGAATAAAGCGGGATTTGAAACCACGAAGACTGAGAACCAGGAGGTAAAAGTCGGAGCCAGCCTCACGGTGAACTTAACTCTGCAAGTGGGCGGCGCGAATGTGGTGGTGGAGGTTTCGGCTGTCGGCAATGAACTGCAGACCATGAATGCAACCGTGGGCAACACCATCACAAATCTAACCATAGATAACTTGCCGAGCTTGGGGCGCGACGTCAGCACTTTCATCGCATTGCAGCCAGGCGTGAGCCCCGATGGTTCCGTTGCGGGGACGGTTGTGGATGAAAGCGCTTTCACGCTCGATGGCGGCAACAACACCAATGACATGGACGGCAGCATGAGCGTTTACACCAAGAGCTTCGCCGGCGACCCAACCGGGGGTGTGGCTAATCAAAATAGCATAGGGCCAGCCGAGGGAGGCAAGGGCGTGGGCGGCGCCACGGGGGTCTTGCCCACCCCCCAGGATAGCGTCGAGGAGTTCAAAGTAAATACCGTCGGCCAGACCGCCGATTTCAATAGTTCTTCCGGTTCCGAGGTAAAGGTGGTTACCAAGCGCGGAACCGATGCCTGGCACGGCACAGTGTACGAATATTACAAAGACAACAACTGGTCGTCGAATAGCTGGCAGAACAACTTCAGCGGCGTTGCGATTCCCAGCTTTCATTACAGCCGCTATGGCGGCGCGGTTGGCGGCCCGCTTATCCCCAAGGACGTTCTGGGCGGTAAGACTTACGCCTTTTTCAATTACGAAGGTTTCAATTTCCCCAACTCCGAAACCATTGTTAGAAACGTCCCTTCGCCGACCTTGCAACTGGGGCTATTGACCGACGATGTGACTGGCGCCCTTTACAACCTGAACCCGACTGCCGTGACCTATAACGGCATCACTTACCCGGGAACTGCCAACGACCCGCGTGGAATTGGAATCAATCCCCTGGTTCAGCAGATATGGAACACGTACGAACCAGCTACGAATGCTGCCTGCACTCAGACGCTATGCGACCACCCCAAAGCCGGGACCACTGCGAACGTTCAAGGATTCTCGGCCAATCTTGCCCTTCCGACGACCAGCAAATTTGCCGTCGGGCGGCTGGACCACGATTTTTCGTCCAAGTGGCACTTCATGTCCAGCTATCGTTGGTTCGAGCTGAAATCTGCCGCAGACTCTCAGGTGGATATCGGCGGCTTCTTCAGCGGAGACACGCTCGGCACTCCGGCTTCTCAGTCCAGTCTTCCGCAACAGGCTTTTTTGTGGACGGCAGGCCTGACCACCAATATCAGCACCAATACCACCAACGATCTGCACTACAGTTTCCTGCGCAACTTTTGGCAATGGAAGCGGACCGGAGATCCGGCGCAAACGGCCTCGCTGGGCGGAGCGCTTGAAATCGATAGCGGCCAGTCAGCCGGGTTCGGGCAAGTGAATGATCTCGGGCCCTACAATGTGGACACGCAGAACACGCGCAACCGTTTCTGGGATGGGCACGATCAGATGCTGCGCGACGATATCTCCACGCTCAAGGGCAACCACCTCTTCACGTTTGGCGGCACCTACGAACACAATTGGGACTACCATCAACGCACCGATAACGGTGGAGGCATCAACAACCAGGTCGTCTACGAACTGGGCGACGGGACCTCCGGATCGCTTCTGGCGCAAGGGGGGGACATACCGCTTTGCACGCAAGCCGGCGTCACCATCACAGGTTGCAGTTCTCTTAGCGCGGCGGCTCTGGGCATCGTTTCCATCGCGCAGGTTGCATATACTCGCTCCGGCCCGAATCTGACGTTGAATCCCATCGGGTCCCCGGCATTCGACAAAAGCACCATCCCTTACTACAACGTCTACTTCAGCGACACCTGGCACATGAAGCCGACCTTCACCCTGACTTACGGATTGGGCTGGACGCTGGAGATGCCGCCGGTCGAAGCCAATGGCAAGCAGGTGGAACTGGTGGACTCGTCAGACCAGCCTATCTCGGGTGCGGCCTACCTGGATGCTCGCAAGCGTGCGGCGCTGCTGGGACAAGCCTACAATCCCGAAATCGGTTTTGCCCTGCTGGGCAACACCGCCAATGGACCGAAGTATCCCTATAACCCGTTCTACGGCTCATTCAGCCCGCGCATCGCTGCGGCCTGGAGCCCCCACTTCGACAGCGATTCCACAATGGGTCATCTTTTCGGCCATGAAGATACGGTGGTTCGTGTGGGCTATGGCCGCATCTTTGGCCGCTTGAACGGTGTAAATTTGGTGTTGGTGCCCTTGCTCGGACCTGGCCTCCTCCAGCCCACGCAGTGCCTCACTGGCCTCAGTAACGGCACCTGCGGCGCTCCTAACTCCAATACCGCTACCACCGCCTTCCGCATTGGCGTGGATGGCTTGACCGCGCCGCTCCAGGCAGCTTCGGCGACTTTGCCTCAACCGTATTATCCTGGAGTCAACGGCATTTCAGCTGCCACCGCCTCGGCCCTGGATCAGAATTTCCGGCCCAACGAGGTTGATTCGGTCAACCTGACCATTCAGCGCCAGTTGTCTCGCAAGGTCATACTGGAGGTTGGCTACATCGGGCGTAGAATCACCCACGAGTACCAACCCATCAACCTTAACGCCGTACCCTACATGATGACGCAGGGCGGCCAGCAGTTCGCTCAAGCCTATAAGAATGTCGTATTGCAATTGTGCGGCGGCGTTCAAGGTCTCGCCGGAGGCGGTTGCGGGGGCTCGACTCTCGCCACCCCAGGACCCGGACCCCAGCCAGGAAACGTCCAGCCGCAACCGTTCTTCGAGAAGGCGCTGGGCCCTACGTCTGCCTACTGCACCGCGGCTGTCGGCGGAGTCACTCCGACAAGCTGCACCAACGCCGTGGTGCTGCATGAAACCGGCAACCTCAGCCTCGCCCAAGTCTGGAGCTTGTGGAGCGACCTCGACCCATTTATGGCCCCTGTCCTCGGCGGGACCACCATGATGAACACCACAAACCCAGCCATCGGGGGCACGTCGCCCCAGATGACGTCGGGGCCTGCGGATATCGGCAGCACTGGCTACGGAAACTACAATGGTGGTTTCGCCTCCCTCAAGATGGCCGACTGGAGGGGATTGACCTTGCAGTCGAACTTCACATATTCCAAGGCGCTGGGAACTGGGGCGCTAGTCCAGGCAGACAGCGGATACACTCCGGATGATCCTTTCAATTTGGGGACGATGTACGGCCTCCAGACCTTTAGCCGAAAGTTCGTTTACAACTTCTTCTTTGTGTACCAGCCACCCTTCTATAAGGGACAGTCAGGACTCCTGGGACGCGCGCTGGGCGGCTGGACGTTCTCGACTGTATTCTCCGCCGGCGCCGGCGCACCGATCGAACTCTTTACCTCGACCGGAGATGGTCAGGAGTATGGCGCTGGGGACAACGCCAACTACTTTGGCAACGAGAATTCCGTGCCCATTGCACCCGCCAAGAAGGGTCATGTCTATTCTCAACCCGGCCAATTTCCCAATTTTTTCCAGGCCGGGCCGGCGGCGATTAACGACTTCCGCAACCCGATTCTAGGCTTGGATAATAAGGACTGCGGCGTCGGCTGTTTCCCTGGACTGCCCTATTGGAATATGGACCTCAGCGTCCGGAAGAATTTCCGAGTAACGGAGGGCATTAGCCTGGAAGTTCAAGGCGTCTTTGCGAACGTTTTCAACCATAATCAGTTCCTGGATCCGGGCGGCTTTTACGGAAGCTATCTGTCTCCAATTGACAGCTCGGCACCAGGCAGTTTCGGAACCCTGTCCGGGGGGTCGGCGCAGGAAGAACCAGGAGGCAACCGGCAGATCGAGGTGGGCGCTCGCGTTCGCTTCTAGCTTACTGAAATTCGAGGCGCCCCGCGGAGTGGCGCCTCGAACTAGCCCCATCCGTAGCGCTTCCCCTCGGGCCGCACCGCCCAGGTGCGGCCGTTATTCTGCAAGAACCTGGCGCACGAAGGAACATCCGGCAGACGTAAGTCGGGAACCTGTCGAGTGCGCACCGTTCCGTGGAGAGCTCCGACCCGGTTCCCGTTTGTGTCTACCGCTAGTTTCGTTCCCGTCAGAATCAGGAGCGATCTGGGCCAGAAGTCGGCTTCGAGGAGCTCACCGTTGGTCTCCCCAAGCCCGTTTTCGGATCACCAACAATTGGACAGTTAATGTTCTAAAAGGCTGTTGCTACAAACCGCGCGAGTGCCCTAAACGCGTTTCGCTGTCGCGGCCGTCATGTATGACTGGCAAAGGAGCACGAGTTGCTCTCGCGCTTTGCGGACCGTGGCAGGCGATGGTCCAGCCTCCAGCAAGGAACGCATCGCACCGGCCATGGCTGAAAGCATTATGTCGATGGCGAATTTGTCCGGTGGCGACTTGATGTCAGATGCTGTCACCAGCATCGCCTCAACAGTTTTCCGAGACCGTTGGTTGATCCGTTTGATCAAGGCGGGGCCACCCACGTCGGCAGCGACCTGATAGAGGGCCACAGAGATGTCGGCGCGGTCCATCTTGGCGTCGACGAACGCCTCCACCATTTCTCGAATCATCTCGGCTAACGGTTTATGACATGCGCTCTCACAAGCGGCCTCAAGCGTTGCCATTACGTTGGTGAGATGATTTTCCAGCACTGCAAACAGCAGCGACTGCTTATTGGGATAGTACTGATACAGTGTGCCCACTGAGACTCCGGCACGCTGAGCGACTCGCGTCGTCGTCAATCGGTCTGCCCCGTGACTGAGCAAAACCTGAATAGTCGCCTCAGAAATCGCCTCTACCGTGACCGTTGACCTCGCTTGGAGGGGCGTCTTTCTTGGCTCGAATGCAACAGCGGCGTCAGCCGGCATATGCGAACTCCAAACCTGAAGAATCCTTCATCAAATGATTGTAGCAAGGAGGAACAGAATGATCGAACAGACTGATCTTGCCGGAAGCTTCACGCTTCCTGGTACATCAATGACTTTGAACCGCATGGGATACGGTGCCATGCAGCTCGCCGGACCCGGCGTCTGGGGACCACCACGGGACGTCGATGCCGCCATTGCTGTTCTTCGCGAGGTAGTAGAGTCCGGCGTGAACCACATTGATACCAGCGACTACTACGGACGGCACGTGACGAATCAGATCATCAAGCAGGCTCTCCATCCGTACACGGATGGTCTCGTGATCGTCACCAAATTGGGCGCTCGGCGCGGTTCAGACAAATCCTGGATTCACGCTCTCTCCCGCCAGGAGCTCATCGACGGCGTCCATGACAACCTGAGAAACCTTGGTCTCGATGCGCTAGATATCGTCAATCTTCGGGTTGGAGGAATCATGGAACCCGGCGAGGAATCCATCGAGGAACCGCTGACCGTGCTTGCCGAACTGAAGCGTCAGGAACTCATTCGTCATATCGGACTAAGCAACATAACTCCTAAGCAACTCTCGGAATCTCAAACCATTACCGAGATCGTGTGCGTGCAGAATTTCTACAACGTGGCCCGCAGGAACGATGACGCCTTCATCGATGATCTGGCTGCTCAAGGGATCGCTTACGTTCCGTTTTTCCCACTGGGAGGCTTCACCCCGTTACAGTCTTCGGCACTTGACTCGTCTGCGACATCACTCGAAGCCACGCCCATGCAGGTTGCGTTAGCATGGCTTCTCCATCGCTCCCCCAACATCTTATTGATCCCGGGAACATCTTCCGTGGCACATCTCCGCGAGAATTTGAAGGCCGCGACGCTTCAGATCCCGGCTGAAGTACTCGCTGATCTCGACGCAATCGGTCGAGATCAAGGGGATCAGTAGCCGTCCGCGCTGTCATTCATGTCACAGCAGTTCAGGAGGGACAATTCATGAAGGTATTTGTTACCGGTGCTACAGGTTTTATCGGGTATACCACCGTTCAGGAACTAATTAACGCTGGCCATCAGGTACTCGGCCTCGCTCGTGACGAGGCTGGCGCTCAATCTTTGATCGCCGCCGGGGCCGAGGTTCATCGAGGGAACCTTGAAGATATGGAGAGCCTGCGCAGCGGCGCTGCCCGGGCCGATGGCGTGATTCACCTCGCCTTCGACCACAGCGCCTTCGGCCAGGACTTCTCGAAGTTCGCCGAGGTCTGTGAAAAGGACAAGCGCGCAATCGAGGCTCTCGGCGACGCGCTCATCGGGTCGGACCGCCCGCTCCTCATCACTTCCGGAACCGGAATGGGCAATGCTGCTCCAGGTCAGCCTGCAACCGAGGATCATTTCGATGCCAACCACCCAAATCCTCGTAAAGGCCCGGAAGTCGCAGGGGCTTCTGTGGCGGGGCGCGGAGTGAACGTGTCGGTGGTGCGCCTTCCCCAGGTCCACGACACGGTCAAGCAGGGCCTGATCACCTACGCGGTCCAAGTGCCCGCGAGAAGGGAGTGTCGGCGTACATAGGTGAGGGACGCAACCGCTGGCCGGCGGCGCATGTTCGAGACGTGGCCCATCTCTACAGGCTCGCGTTGGAGAAGCGCGAAGCGGGAAGTAGGTACAACGCGGTCGCTGAAGAGGGAATACCGATGCGGGAAATTGCTGCAGTGATTGGCAAAGGGTTGAAGGTGCCTGTCGTCAGCGTTCCTCCAGAGAAGGCGCAAGCTCACTTTGGCTGGCTTGCGATGTTTGCAGGCTTCGACATGCCGGCTTCGAGTGCGCAAACACGGAAACAGTTGGGATGGAACCCGACGGGGCCTGGCCTTATCGCCGATCTTGAGAATATGCAGTATTTCCAGGCCTGAACCGAAAAGGAGATACCTATGCGGAGCAAACGCGTTGCCATGGTCACTGGGGCCAATCAAGGAGTCGGGTTTCAGGTGGCAAAGGAACTTGTGGCGAACGGTCTCACTGTGCTGGTCGGGTCGCGCAATTTCGAGCGCGGCGAGGCCGCGGCCAAGAAGATCGGACAGGGCGCCATCGCCCTTCAGCTCGACGTAACGGATCGGCCTTCGATCGTCGCCGCGGCGGAACGCATCCGCAAGGAGTTTGGCCGTCTCGACCTGCTTGTCAATAACGCGGCGATCTCGAACACGAAGAAGGGCAACTTATCTCTCAAGGAGTACGCAAAGATAACCCTCGCAAGCAACGCATCGCTCGATGAAATACGCGCAGTGTGGGAAACCAACGTATTCGGTGTCCTCGCCGTTTACCAGGCGATGCTGCCGCTTCTCCGTGACTCGTCGGACGCCCGTATCGTCAACGTCTCTAGCGGAGTGGGATCGCTGACGCTGAACGCCGATCCGGCCTTTCCCTACCACGCGATGTTCAGTCCCATGTATCCTGCGTCCAAGACAGCTCTCAACGCTATAACGCTGGCCATGATGATCGAGCTCGAGTCGACTGGGATCAAAGTCAACTTAGTGACCCCGGGCTTCACGAAGACGAACCTCAACGGATATGAGGGCACGGCCTCTGTCGAAGATGGCTCCCGCGAGGTGGTGCGCGTTGCGCTGCTCGGCCCGGATGATCCTACCGGTACGTTCACGCGCTGGGAAAACGAAACCATCCCATGGTGATGTAGTCGGAATATCGGACTCCGGAGAATATTCGGCGATTGCTCGAATAATGGGCCATCTGGAAGTTGACCCAGGCGGGCCGGAAGTCGGCTTCGAGGAAATCATCCAGTGATTTCCCCGAAGCCCGTTTCTGGATAGGTTCCAGTTTGCCGACACTCCGTGTTCGATAGACGACTAGTGGTACTGGCCGACGATTTTACTGTTGCCAGCCTCCGCCGAGCGCTTTGTACAGTTGGACGAGGCTTCGGATATTCATCGCCCCGCGCGGCTGCGAGCGTCAGTTCTGCGCCGTAAAGCGACCGCTGTCCGTCGAGTACTTCGAGATAGGTCGTTGTGCCGCCTTTGTAGCGAAGGGTGGAAATGCGGACGGTTTCCTGCAGATCGGCGACCGTATCCTGCTGGCGCGTCCGGACCTGATGAAGTTTCTCGTAACCGATGAGCGCGTCCGAAACGTCTCCAAAAGCGTGCTGGATCGCTTCCCGGTAGCCGATCAGAGCTTGTTGGTGTTCGGACTCAGCCAGATGCAAATTGCCTTTCAGCGCGCCTCCGGTAAAGATCGGCTGGCTCACCTGCGCGCCATAGGACCAGATGCCCAGCTGCGTCGTCATGAGGCTTGAGAAGGCAGAGCTTCGACCAAATGAACCGCCGCCTCCTCCGGTCAGAGAGATTTGCGGGAAGAACTGAGCTTTGGCGACTCCGATGTTGGCGTTCGCGGCAATCAAGATCTGTTCTGCCTCGCGAATATCGGGCCGGCGCTCGATGATCGAAGATGGAACGCCGGCTGGAACTTCAGGCGGAAGTGTTTGCTCGACGAGCGGAATCCCGCGTGCGATGTCTTGTGGGTAATTGCCGAGCAGGATGCTGATCGCATCTTCTTCCTGAGCAATTTGTCGCTCCAGGTCAGGAATCTGCGCATTCGCGGTATCGAGGACTTGCTGGGCCTGGAGCACATCCAGCTTCGTGGCGACGCCGTGCTCAAGCCGCAGTTGGGTAAGTTTGACTGAATCGGTCTGGGTCTTGACCGTCTCACGCGTGATCGCGAGTTGCAGATCAGTTTGCAGCAGTGTGAAATAGTCGCTCGCTACATCGCTTACGAGAGTAAGTACGACGACTTGGCGCGCGTCTTCGGTGGCCAGCAGTTGGGCGCGGGCTGCTTCCGTTGCGCGGCGCAGGCTTGCCGAAGAAATCGAATTGGAAAGCCGCGTCGGCGGTCAAGGTCAGGAAGTTGAACCTGGATTGTTCAAGGTTTTCCTTGCCTCCGCTGAAATTGCCATTGCCCGATACCTGAGGAAACAGGCTCGAACGGGTAACCGCAAGCTGAGCCCGGGCAGCGGCTGATGCGTTCGGTTGCGAGTTGCAGATCGTAGTTCTGTTTGAGCGCCGTGCGAATGAGTTCCTGCAGCTTCGGGTCCTGAAACACCTGCCACCACGGGAGATCGGCATACGAGGCAGCCTGCGCCTGAAGCTGAGGATTGTCTGCCAGGTCTCGAAAGGAATTCGGAGTCTGAACCGCAGGCCGATGATAATTGGGGCCTACCGCACAACCCGAAAGCATGCCGGAAACAACCCCGCGGTGAGCAATTTCGCGATTTTCATGATTACGCAAACCCCATTGCGCAGACTCCGCTCGATTCCCAAGCTGTTGAACGCACTCCGAGATCGTTCAGTCTCCCGGTGCGGGTGAAGGAGCAGCTGGCAATATGCCGGATGCGGGTTCCTTTCCCGCGCCCGACCATTTCTCGACCATATAAAAGATGCCGGGTATGAAAAAGATTCCAATCGCGCTGGCAGCGAGCATTCCGCCGATTACCGCCGTTCCCATAATCTGGCGAGCAACCGAACCAGCCCCGCTCGCCGTCCACAGTGGAACGCAGCCGAGGATAAACGCGAACGAGGTCATCAGGATCGGGCGCAGGCGCAACCTCGCCCCTTCCAGAGCCGCATCCGCCAGTGGCTTTCCGTGTTCATACTGATCCTTCGCGAACTCGACGATCAAAATCGCGTTCTTCGCCGCCAAGCCAATCAGCATGATCAGGCCGATCTGCGAGTAGACGTCGCTTTCGATCTGCACCATGTAGGGCGGCAGGAAAACGCTGAGCAAAGTTCGGCGCAGCCATAGCACTGCAAAAGCTCCGAAGACTGCTACCGGCGTGCTGAGCAGTACGCTGAAAGGCAGTGACCAGCTTTCGTAAAGAGCCGCGAGAATCAGGAAGACGAACAACAACGACAGTCCAAAGATCGCGGCGGGTGGCACTCCCTGGCGCGCCTTCTGCTCCAGAAACGAGATCCCGGAGTAGTCGAATCCCATCTCTCGCGGCATGGTTTGCCTGAAAACATCCTCGAGAGCTGCGCTTGCCTGATCGGCGCTGAAACCCGGCGCGGCGCTGCCGTTGATTTGCGCGCAGCGGTATTCGTCAAAGCGCATAGTGAATTCGGGGCCAAGCTGCGATTTAACCGTGGTGAGCGTGGAAAGCGGAACGTTCTCACCCTTATTGTTGCGGACATAGAATCGCCCGACGTTATCCGCGCTGGCGCGATCATCGCTTTCGGCCTCGATGTAAACCTGCCACTGGCGGCCAAAGCGGTTGAAGTAGTTGATGAAATAGCCGCCCATGAAGGCCTGGATGGTGCGATAGACATCGGAGAGATTCACACCCTGCTTCAATACCTTGTCACGATCCACGTCGACAAATTTCTGCGGAACGCTGGGCAGAAAAGTGGTGCTCAGGCTGGCGATCTCCGGCCGCTTTCGCGCCGCCTCAAGAAACGTGCTCACATTTTTCGCGAGAAATTGGATGCTGCCGCCGGAGCGGTCTTCGAGGATGAACGTGAATCCGCCTGCGGTGCCAACGCCCGGAATGGCCGGCGGCGAAAAACTGAATGCGATTCCTGCTGGCAATTTACGCAAGCTGTTGATTCAGATGCGCCTTAATGGCCTGAAACTGTTCGGCTCTGGACGTGCGTTCGTCCCACGGCTTGAGAGTGACAACGAAGAAAGCGTTGTAGCTGGTGCGAACAAAACTGAGCAAGCTGAAGCCGATGACGCTGGTCGTGTACTTCACACCCGGTGTGTTAGCCAGAATGTTCTCGATCTGTGTCGCTGCCTGCGATGTTCGCTCCAACGACGCGCTATTGGGCAATTGCAGATTCACATACGCGTAGCCTTGGTCTTCATCGGGAAGGAAACTCGACGGCACGCGATTGGCGAAGAATCCAGCTGCAACGCAAAAAGCCACTAGAAGCACAACCACCACGGCAGTCTTCTTGAGCAGCACGCCGCTCCAGCCGACATAGCCCTCGGTGGCTCGCTCAAAAACGCGGTTAAACCAATCGAAGAATCTCCGCAGCAATCCGTGGCTCTCCTCGCGCGGACGAAGTAGCAGTGCGGCGAGCGCGGGGCTCAGCGTGAGTGCGTTGAACGCGGAGAGAATCACCGAGATGGCGATCGTGACCGCAAACTGCTGATAGAGCCTGCCGGTGATTCCGGGAATGAAGGCGGTGGGCACGAATACGGCGGAGAGAACCAGTGCGATCCCCACAACTGGACCCGAAAGCTCCTCCATCGCTTTTAACGCCGCATTCTTTCGGAGTCATATCCCTCTTCGATATGGCGCTCGACACCTTCGACAACGACGATCGCGTCATCCACCACGAGACCGATCGCAAGCACTAAGCCAAAAAGAGAGAGTGTGTTGATGGAAAAACCGAACAACGGAAAGAGCACGAATGTGCCTACGAGAGAAACCGGCACAGCCAGCAGCGGGATCAGCGTTGAGCGCCAGCCCTGAAGAAAAAGAAAAACAACGATGATGACCAGGACCAGCGCGATCACAAGGGTTTCAACGATTTCCTTGATTCCCTGCGTCACGGAAAGAGTCGTGTCGAGGGAAACGGCGAAATCCATGTCCTCAGGAAAACGCTCTTTCATCTGCGCCATCAACTGCTTGACCCCGGCCGCCGCATCGACCGCGTTCGATCCGGGCAATTGATACGCGGCAATGATGGCGCCGGGCTTGCCGTTAAAACGTCCCGAGATACTGTAGTCCTGTGCACCAAGCTCGATTCGAGCGACGTCGCGTACTCGTACCGTTGCACCGTCGGGTGTTTCGCGGACAACAATGTTGCCGAATTCTTCTGGCGAAACCAGGCGCCCTTGCGAGAGAACTGTATAGGTATATTCCTGACCTTTGGGAGCAGGCTCGCCTCCGGCTTTGCCGGCGGGGTTCACGGTGTTCTGTGCCTGAATCGCGCTGACGATCTCCGGAACTGTAATACCCAGTTTGGCCAGCGTATCCGGCTTTACCCAAAGGCGCATCGCGTATTGTCCGGCGCCGAATACCTGAACATTGCCAATGCCATAGGAGCGAAGAATCGGATCGACGATATTGATGTACGCGTAGTTGGCCAGAAACTTAGCGTCATAGGTTCCGCGCGGAGAATAAAGAGCAACCCACATCAGCGGAGCGGTGACCGATTTTCGAACCGTGACGCCGTAATTGTTGACGTCCGCCGGAAGCTGGGAAGCAGCCTGCGTTTCCCGCGATTGCGTAAGGATGAAATCGGTATTCGGATCGGTCTTTACGTCGAAATCCACGATCAGACTTGTGGTGTTGTTCCCCGTGGCGTTCAGCGAGTACATGTAATTCATGTTGTCCACTCCATTCATCTGCTGCTCGATGGGAGTGGCCACCGCTTGCTCAAGAGTCTGCGCGTCGGCTCCGACGTAGGTGGCGACGACTTGAATTTCGGGTGGAGTGATGTTGGGAAACTGTGCGACGGGCAAGCTCAGCACCGTGAGCGACACCAACCAACACCATGACGATGGAAATCACCATGGCGACGATGGGACGGTTGATGAAGAATTTCGACATGGGTCATCCGTCCTTATGATTCGCCGATCCCTGGTTTGCCGATCCTTGGTTTTGGGCCACGAATGGCTTGGGATTCACGCGCACACCGCTGCGCATCCTCTGAACTCCTTCAACAACGATTCTGTCTCCGGGATTGAGCCCGCCAGCGATGATCCATCGGTTATCAACCCGGTCGCCCACAGTAACGGTTCGAACGTCAACTTTGTTGTCGGCGCTAACGACAGCAATCTGGTAGCCGCCCTGCAGCTCCGAGACCGCCCGTTGGGGAACAAGCAAGGCCCCGGGCTGGGTTCGGATGACCGCGCGGACTTTGCCATAGCCGCCGGGTCTCAAAATATTGTTGGGATTGGGAAAGAGCCCGGCGATTCGAATCGCTCCAGTGGTCTCGTTCACCTGGCGATCGGCAAAATAAAACTTTCCTTCGTGCGGATATGTTGAGCCGTCCGCTAAGATCAGCTGCAGCCGGAGTTCCTTGTCCGCCTGCAAGCGGCTCTCTTCGGTCGGAAAACGTGCCCGCCATGAAAGATATTGAGGCTCGCTCACGGTGAAATAGACCTTGATCGGATTCACTGTGGAAACGGAAGTGACCACCCCGCTATTGGGGCTGACCAGCGCGCCAACTTGTAGTTGCGCCTGGCCGGCCACCCCATCGATCGGCGAAACTAGGCGAGTAAAGTCGAGATTGATTTTCGCTGTTTCAACCGCGGCCTCGTAGGTCTTGATCTGAGCCTTGGCGGTTTCAACGGTTGCGATCGCGGCGAGGTTGTTCTGAACCGAATTATCGAGATCCTGCTGGCTGGCCGCTTGCTCCTTTGCGAGCGGCGTGTAGCGCTGGACGTCAAGTTCGGTCCGACGCTGAACCGCTTGCGGCGTTGGCGAGCGCGGCCTTCGCCTGCGCAAGCTGGCCTTGGGCTTGATCGAGCGCCGCCTGAAAAGGCCGCGGATCAATCTGGAAAAGGAGTTGGCCCTGTTTCACCGACGCGCCCTCCTGATAGCCTTGCTTCAGGAGGTAGCCAGTGACCTGCGCCCGGACGTCAGCGTCGACCAGACCGTCAAGCGTGCCAATCCACTCCGCATAGATCGGAACATCTTCCTTCTGAACCTGCGCCACCTCGACATCAGGAGCGCTTGGCGCCACCCATAGCTTGCTTGGACGGTCGAAGGGCTCCAACAATCAGAGCGAGCACCATCAAGCCAAGAACTCCGCCGATCAAAAGATAGCGCTTCTGGACCTGGGTCATGTTGTCTCCCCCAATTCTGCTCGTGCCTGATACCGCGGAACAGCATGTATTGGCTCTACGGTTCGACGACACCCGGAACGGAGCAGGCATCAGTCGTCGATTGCGAAAACAGCTTGTGAGGCAACCGCTGGCGCATCAATTAAGAAGATGGACGCGTTTTCACCCCAGAGGTCGTATAGAGTCTACAACGGTTTAACTTGATCTGCTTGAAGTGACAGACCCTCCGAGATCCGTCGCACGCTCTCGGATTTCTGCGATCGCTGACTCACATGTTTGTGTGTCTTCTCACTGGGGACGGTCTTCGCTTGTGTGCCAATAACGAAATCGCCTTCGACCACCTTCGAGGGACGTTTACTTATGCCGCCCGATGTTTGCGCGGCTTTTTCTGTGGCTAGGCAGCGTGACTCGGGGACTGCCTTCAGGAAGGCGCTGCGGGCGGAATTGAAAGGGGATGATTGAGGTACCTTTGCAAAAAGCCAAGTGATTGATGATGCTAGAGTTGGTGGCTTCGTTTCGCAAAAACAAGCATCACTCCCGCGCGTTGATGTTGACTCTCTCCTCGGACGAACTGTACAGTTCATGGCAGCGAACTGTAGAGTTCATGAAAAGTGAAACGGAGAGTTTATGCACGATGGCATTGGTGTAGCGGCGATATTTCGCTAGCTACGACGAAGCGGTGCTTCGGCGTCTCTGCGCATTTCATGTTCGCAACTGAAGCGGCGGTTTACGATTTCACTCGTGGCTCTACAGTTTGGGAATTCGCTATGTTTTGGCAAAGGCCTCTGGGCTGCCGTTCGACGAAAGTGTTCCAGGGTTTCGAGGAGTCGTAGACGACAAGGAAGAGTGGGTCGGGCCTTCCCTGGACCGATATTGAATTCATCGCTTCATCGGAGTTTCGGCGGGGCCGGCATAGTCTCGCTAGCGCGCACGACCCGATCGGGCAACTCCAAACTTTGCTCGCCCGTGTTCATCCCTTCACGCAAGTTGCAGTCGCCATAAGCCAGCTAGACGACGCAACCCATCCTAGCCGCTGCTAGACGGGGTTTTCGGGGGCTTCTGTCCAGACCAAGAAAAGGCCGGCAATTGTCCATGACACATTTTTCTTAGTTGCTCGAGTAGTCCTCCGGGATGTAGGACGACTTGCAGCTCTGAAAATTGTTATCTCCAGAATACACGGCCCCGATCCACTGGCGGGGCGGTGGCGCCTGCAGCACAGACTTGATCGACGCCGTACCTGCAACCAAGGTTGCCTTCCCCAAGACGAAGTCCGAGTCGGCACTGTCGACGAAGGTGATGGTCCCTGTCGGTGTTCCAGTTGCCGACCGAACTGCTACCTGCGCTGTGAAGGTGATGCTCTGGCCTGCAGAGAACACATTCGATGAGGAATGGATGACGCAGGTCGTAGCCACTCTCCCGAGAGCAACTGCTACAAATTCCGAAAAACCAGCGGTTTTCCCCCTCACTGAAGGATCACTGAATCCCGTGAAGATGTTTTGCCACTCATTTTCCCCGATGGGCGTGGTGAGATAGCCGGGATTGACGATGGCTTGGGAAGTGCTGAAGTTGGTCTGCACCGCGATGGTGGGCGTGGGCTCACTCGGGCAGGTGATCGGGCTGCCACTTTCCGAACACGTTACCTGATCGTCCACACAGTTGCCTCCTGCGCCCGCGTAGCCGATACACGTGGCACCGGCAAATTGAGTTCCGGCTACGCGCTGGTGGAATTGGGCCTGCGAAATTTCGACTTGGGTAACGGTCATGGTCACATTGGAAAAACTCGTGCCCGGCGGGTACTGCACTACAAAGCTGTTGGTTCCGAAGTTGAACACATTCGGCATGGTCGGACTCAACGGCTGCGTGATCTGCGATACAAAGAGGTTTTCTCCTGTGCCCAGAAGGGGAATCGCTAGGGGGCTGCCCGGGGCATTGGATGCCATTGTGAGCTCGCCCTCGTTGATTCCGGCTAACTCTGGCGAGAACGTCACCGCGATCGTACAACTCGCCGTGGGGGCGAGATTAAAGTTCGTTCCCGCACAAGTGCCCCCGGGGCTGAGGGTGAAGTCGGCGAAGTCCGTCCCCGTCACGGCAACATTTGTGACGTTGAGCGTGCCCGTGCCGCTGTTGGCGACGGTAAGGAATTGAGGCGCGCTGGATGTCCCCACCATCTGGCCGCCGAAGATCAAGCCCGCCGCGGGTGTGAGAGACACCGCCGGCACGGGAGGAATCGTGATGACTCGGGTCCGGCCGCTGGTTCCATCCATGACAAGGACTAGAATGTTTCCTTCGGCACTTGGGCCAAGGGTCGTTATCCCAGTCCCGTAAGGATAGAGGCTTGCGTTTGCCGCAGGCCCGCCATCGCCAGCAAATGTGAAAATCCCGTTGCCCGCCAGTGTGGTGATGATCCCAGTGACCGCATTCACCTCGCGCACGCGGTAGTTTCCACTATCTGCGATGTATAGGTTCCCATAAGCGTCCAGGGTTACCCCTCCCAGTGCATTCAATGCCGCCGCCGTGGCTGGCCCGTTATCGCCGCTGAACCCACCCCTCAGGCTATAGTTTCCCGCCACTGTGGTGATGATCTGCGTCTTGGCATCCACTCGCCGGACAACGCTATTGCCACTATCATCGAGAAACAGATTGCCCGCAACGTCCACAAATATTCCCCAAGGGCGGGAAAGTTGGGCCGAGGTGGCCGGGCCTCCGTCGCCGCTATAGCCAGCAACGGGTTTGCCACCGCTGAGAATTGAGGTGTTTCCAGCCACCGTCGTGATGATGAGGCTCGAAGCATCCACCCGCCGGACCACGTTGTTTAAGTTGTCCGCGATGAAAAGGTTTCCCGCGGAATCCGTAGCGAGGCCCCTGGCCTGACCTAACTTGGCGCTTGTCGCGGGCCCGCCATCGCCACTGAAGCCGGAAACACGAGTGCCGGCAAACAGATTGATTATTCCTGTCGAACTCTCCACCTTTCTCACACTGAAAAAGCCGTCCTCAATGAAAAGATTCCCCGAGCTATCCAATGCCACGCCACCCGGTTCCGAAAGCTGCGCGCCGGTCGCGGGCCCGCCATTGCCGCTAGGGGGCGGGGCGGATTCGACATCTCGGCCTGCCACCGTGGAAATCAGGCCAGTCGTGCCTTCCACACGGCGAACTCTGCGGTCGACAGGGTCGCTAATAAAGACGTTTCCGGAACCGTCATTGACAATGCCCCACGTGAATAGCACGGCGCTGGTGGCCGGCCCGCCATCGCCCACCGTTCCGTTTCCCGCGACGGTGGTGATGATGTTCGTTGAAGCGGCGATTCGCCGCACTCGGTAATTGGCTGTGTCGGTGAAGAAGATGTCGCCGGCAGTGTCTACCGCGAGGTCCATTCCCCCGTTTGAGTTTGAGACGACACCCAACTGGGCCGACGTGGCCTTGCCGCCGTCTCCTGAGAAGCCGGGTCCCAAGGTAAAATCACCCGCGATGACCGTGATGTCCTGTGTGGTCTTATCCACGCGCAAGATGGCGGGCAAACTCTGGTCCGCAATGAGCAGGTTGCCTCCCGGATCAAAGGCCAGGCCGGTCGGGTTGTAGAGCTGCGCCTGGGTGGCGAGAACCCCGGTCGGAGGATATGCGTCCCCACCTCCTGCGACGGTGGTGATGATTTGGGTCCGGGCATCCACTCTGCGGACCACCACATACGCCGAATCGGCGATGAAGAGGTCGCCCGCCTCGTCGAAAGCAAGGGCGGAGGGCGCGCCCAACTCTGCGCTCGTGGCCAGTCCTCCGTTGCCACTGTCGCCGAATGTCCCGTTGCCCGCAACAATGGTGATAATTTGCGTGACGTGATCCACGCGCCAGACCACACTGTTATAGTCCGAAATGAACAGGTCGCCGGCGGCATTGAAACCCAGACCGGCAGGTGAGATGTGGGCGCTGGTCGCAACTCCTCCAGCCCCGCTGAAGCCCGGGCTGTTGGGAGTCCCGGCGACCGTGGTGATGATCCCCGTGGCAGCATCGACCCGCCGGACCACGCCTGCGTCATCCACGATGTACACATTCCCAGTCGGATCCGTCTTCACCGGAACGACGGGCACGAATGGAATAATATCGATTTGCGCGCTCGTAGCGAGACCGCCGTCTCCGCTGAAGCAGCAGGTGCCAGTCCCGGCAAAAACGGAGAGGTTGCCCGCCGGGTCCATCTTCAGGACAACTCCAGTAAAGGATGAAAAGTAAAGGTTCCCGGTACTATCCCGGGCAATGCCTCCAAGCAACGTGATGCCTCTGTCCGTGGCCGCGCCCGTTGCCGGCAACCCGCCCCCGGCATAGGTGGCGATCGTAGGAACCTGCGCTCGTGCCGCGGCGACCAACAGGAACAGAAAAGCAATGCGAAGGGGAACAACCCCGAGCCGAGATAAGCAGTTCACCGGAGACCTCCCAAGCGAAAGGTTTCGACCTCATCGGCCCGAAAAGCTTTGACGCCAGACTTCTCCTGACACTGAAGGGCAGTCAGTCAATAAGAGAGGGGAATGCAGCGCAAACTTGGGGGAGCTTGCGGACTTGCGCGAGAGTATGCGTCTCAATGGTTCGGGTGTCAAGATAAGAGTTTGTACTCTACGAATGGGATACTCCTTAGAGCGTAGCCGCCTTGCGTGCGATGAGATCGAATCCCTTCTCTTTGGCTTCTTTCTGCAACTGGTCCAGTCGCTTGGTCACATTTTCTATCCCCCAAATCCTCGCCGTTTTGAGAAAAATGGAGTTTTTCAAGAGCCACAGGCGTCTCTAACAATGTCGGCGGTGTCAAGCACAGTAATCCCGGCACTCCGAAGAGCGCGCCATTTCGCTCTAGTTGAAGAAGTGCCAATCCAACCAAGGCTCGCTCGCAATCAGTATTCAGGTCTGGAACTGGCAGCGATCCTCACAACCCGGTCAATGAGTGTAGCTATGGCAGACGCATCCAGGACGATCATCGCCTCGCGCTCTTCTGGCACCAGGTGAGCGATATCGATCTGAGCTGAAACCGGCTTACGTTTGTGCAGCCGCTCCCGCAATTCTGCGAGCGTTGGCCTCTCCGCGATTTCCTTGATCTGCACTAACAGATAGTCCGAAAGCGACATACCTGCCGTGGCAGCGCGAGCTCTCAGACCTCGATGTAGGGCATCGGGCACATAACCAAGCTGGATCAGCTTGGACAATGTTCAGAGCATACTTTCATGTCATCCACACGTAAATTCGATCGCCTTGTCCCAAAGTCCCGCGGATGGTTGGCGTTGCCAATTGTCTGGTGCGCTGTCCAATCTGGAGTCCATCACCAGCATTTCGGCCGTCGTGGGGAATTACGCTCCCGTGCCGCTCAGAACGCTCAGCCGCAGAGGTGACTCTTGACGCGGGTTTCGCGCCCCGCACCCACCTCTGGAAAACACGCGTAATGCAAACAAACAACTTAGTGGGTTTGTTTCGTCAAATCACACGGGATCGCCACGCTGTTCTGGCGGTAAGTTCAATGGTTCACCGCCGCAGGTCTTGCGAGCCATTCCGCTTTTGGCCCTGATTCTCATATCTTCGATGAGCAATGGTAGGATTCAATGCCTCTATTCCGGTGTGCAGATTTTTCCAAGCGCTTTCTGACGATGGTCAGACTGTTCCGGCGCGGCCTCAGATGTGAAAGGACTCATGACAACACCTCCTTGAGTTTGTCCCGGTCCTGCGCATTGATTGACGTGCCTGCGTCGTGGTCCGAGGAAGTTCGAACCGACTTGTCGCAACCGAGGCGGAAGGCCTGAGATCAGCTGCTGATCGGCAATGTAGATTCACTGAGGCGCACAACTGATGCGACCAGCGCTTGGATTGCGCGCCTCACATCCTGGCCAATGATCAAGTCCTTCACGGGAATTCGTCGTTTTTCTTCCCCCTATTCGCCTTCCTCCGCATCGTTTTCACCTCTAGAGTTAGGCTTCCGTTCTCTCCGTACTTTGTAAAGCAAGTTCCACGCGCGATAGAAGTCTCGAGCGGTAGCCCTCTGGTACCGCAGGGCCGTATCCATAGGATCCTGGAACTTGACGTGGAGCTCTCGTTCTTGACCATGTCCGTTGCTCTGAGCCACGGGACCGTTCCTGGCTAGACCTTCACTGTCCTTCTTAGCGGACATGTGGAGTTCCTCGCATTCCCATCCAGGGCCAGAATCGAGCCGGCAGACGCCGTCGCTCACGAGCTCGGAATGCTCAATTGCCCCGAGAGCAAGGTCTGTCGCTGGGTTCTGCCGTCGGCACAGCCTCTGCTCCAGCTTCAGGGCACGCCCACGACGAAGGTGTGCTATTACGACTTCCTCCGCGAGCATCGACTGCAGGGGATCATCCCCATCGATGCTCCCGTCGAGGTCGGAAATTAGCGTGTTGTAGGCGGCTTCTTCCTGATCGCCCTTGAACCGAAAGTTTTGGGCCAAGACACCATGCTTTGTCGCATTTCGACTCACGATGTCCTTGCCCTTGAGTGTCTTCGGTCCACCCTTCTTGCCATTGGCGCGGTTGGCCGCGATGACATCTTCGCTCACCTTTTTTCTTATGGTCATGGTTTCTCCTTGCCTTTCCTTTCGTGTGTTCCGCGAACGGTTGTTGAAGCTTCGCGAGTACACCAATAGCCTCGCGCACGACGGGCAAACTTGCCTCAAAAATCGCCGTCCGAAAATTTGTGAAAGATGATAGCGCCTAACGGCAAGCGGAAGGGAACCGCTGGCAGAAAGCGGTGTACTTGCGCCCGTAGAGTCTGGAATACGCATTAGCAAGCGTCGGGGCGACGCCCGACCGTGAGGCCAGGAATTCACACGCTGCCGCAATCGAGCTTCGTTTTTTCAACGCGGCCCAGACTGCTTTTTCGTCATAGCCTTGCTTCATGAGCTTCGAGCCGTCCTTGACAACGCGGGACTCCGAGATCAGCCTGTCGAAGTAAGGGATCCAGGCCCTCACCGCGTCGGCGTGGTGGAAATCGGCCGTCGAAAAGCACCGAAAGAGCTTCTTCGCCGGTCGTCGCAGTTCTTCAACCCCAATAATGTCCTCCGGCTTGCAGATCTCCTCCTGATTTAGCCACGCGGCCAATATGAAAAGTCGCTCTTCCCGCGTGGTTTTTGTCCCGACGAGTTCGAGAACGAGTCGATATTTGCGCGCCTCCCATAACTGTCTGCGGATCTTGAGATCCGTTTCCTTATTTATTGCGGAGGATTCATCCACCGTTGGTGGCGGCTCAAAGACGGGTCGATCAAAGAACAAGCCTTTTACAAGAATGAGTTTGAGCTTGTCCAGGTCGAGTTGTGTTGATTTCTGTTCCTCAGCAAGACAGCGTTGGAACAATTCAGGGATTCCAACCGGGTTTTCGGCCGATCGCGGACATGTCGCTTGTGATTTGTTCGGGCCGCGACCAAATGTTTGGTCACCGTTCTTTTTTATCCTCATGGTTTTCTCCTTCGCCAAGCTGGCTTCCATCACTGCTTACTTAGTACCGCCGGTGCCGGCATTGCATCGAAAAAGTAAGACGCCTGTTAATTCGTCCTTGTTCCGCCGTGGCGTTTCTCTCGATTAGTGGTTTCGTAAGATTCCATCTTGAATGGCTGCTTCATAGAATGGGCGTGTCTTGTCAAGTGTTGTGCCAACCGTACTACCTCCTCGGAAGCTTCAATCGGTTGTTGGCGAATCCTCGAGTGGTCGGACGCGAACTCTGGAGATGGTGCCATAGCTGGACCTGCGGCTGCTCCGATTCCGCAGGCAACCTCCCCTTTTGCCCACATTTCATGTGGATTACTTGGATTGACTCCGTGAACTCGCATAAACTCATGGATCAACTTGATTTTCAGCATCGTCAAGGATTTCATCATCTCGAAGTATTTCGTGAACCGCTTTCGGTTTCTCGGGGATAGGGGGGACTGATCTGGAAGGAAAAGATTGTCACCGAATGCTGCGTCCACTCTTCTCTGCAGTCTTTCACATCGCAACAAGTCCCGTTCTATGGGGCCCGCCATTCTAGCTATCGCTGCTGCCGAATCCAAGCTTTGTTTCACGCTTGCGGGAGGACATTGATTCGCCGCTGTGCCATTCGATTTCGTCGGTACCGAACTATTTCTTGCCTTGATACTGCCTGTCGACATTTTTCTCATCACCGTCAGCTGGCGCAGCAGAACGCAGCCGCCATCTCCTTCGGTTGTAATATGCCGGCAGGGCGGTCGCTGCGTAAGTCAGCGCCGTTCGGAGCCTCGCGCGCGAGATGACCCGCCGGGTCGCGCGATACAACTAGCTTCTAAGACTTGAAATTACAGGCTGCGAGACTATTCCTTAACTGTTTTCTTGTGCCTCATAACCCTTCTCCTTTCTTGCGAAATTGTGGGCATTGTTCCGCCAGTCAGCCCGCTCGGGGCCTCAGGCGCGAGTTGACCAGCTGTTGAACGCCATACAACTAGTTCGGAGCCTTAGCAAGGTGCGTCCGAAACGAGCCTTTAACCATCCAGATTACTTATCGCTCGTCCGAAGCGTTACTTATCCGCGCTGTCAGGTGTTGGCACACCCGAGAGATCGACCCATTTTTCTGTGCCGACCTGGGGGTACTTTAGACCGGTTACAACAGGCAAGTCAACAATCGGAAGTACATTCGCTCAATCGCTTAGTGATGCCATTTTTCGCAACCAACGTGGGTTCGCGCATCAATGGCGAACCGCTTTCTCGCGTCGGTCATCCTTTGACCCTAGTCTTCTGCTTGGCGACCAGGCGCTGCATGAACTTGGGCCCTTCCTTCTTGTAGGCCTCGACACCTTCGTACAGCAGCATCTCACAGACTTGCGTGATGGTCCTCTGCTCCTCATCAGCAATCTGCTGAATGTCGCGCCGCAATTGTGGGTTCACTCGGAATACCAGAAAACCTGTTTTCGCCACCTCTGAAATATAGCTTCGCAATCGGATTGCAAACAATACAAATCGCTATTGTGTAATACATGCAATACTTGTTATACTAAATATACAATGCGATACAGGAGACGCAATGATTAGCCACCCAGAGGGCCGAAAGAGCAAACCAGCTTCCAATGACAAAGCAACGCGCAAGCTGCTTAGACAAAACCTGAACATGGCAAAAAAGGCGCTCGGTGAAGCTTTAGCATCGCGGACCAGGGCTTGGCTGGAAACCTTGACGCGAGAGTTTAGTTTTTCACTGAAAGGCGCCGATCTCCAGATTATCAACAGCAACTGGTATGTAACGCACACAGGACTGCTAAGGCTGGCGCGTCGCAAGAAATGCAGCGGCATCCACGTCGAGGTCGTGGACTCACTCTGTGATTCCGCAGCGAGCCGGTTTGTGCTTAGGGCAACGGTATACCCTTCCAAGAGATCGTCCGGCTTCGTCGGCTACGGTGACGCCGACCCTTCCAATGTCTCTTTCCTCGTTCATGGTGCCGAGATGCGCGTGGCCGAAACCCGGGCTGTCAACCGCGCTCTGCGCAAAGCTTACGGAATCGGGATCTGCTCAGTCGAGGAGATCGGTTCTCTTGCCGAACCTCCGCAGTCCTCAAAAGAGTCAAGGAATCTCCCTCCCCAACCCACAAACGGAAGCCACAGCAGCCCCACAGTTCGCGATCGCCTTTGCCAATTGATCCGGCAGCATCAATTGGATTCCAGCTTGGTTAAGGCCTACGCCACGGATTTCTGCAGCGTCAAGGCGCTCCGCGATGCCACGCGTGAACAAGTGGAGACCTTCGTTAAACATCTGGCCGACTGGGCCGAGAAAGACCGCAACGCTCTGCTCTGCCAGCTCAACAGCTATCTCGGCCAGAAAGAAGGTGCGGCGTGAGGCGCTATTTCGAGTCGCTCCGCCCGGCAGATGTGTCAGCGCTTCACTCGGTTCCGGACGGTCTTTTCCTGGTTCGGGTGGACCGGGCGCAATATCGCTGGCACAAGCAGAAACCTTATTACGAGATCGGCTTCGCCGTCCTGAAGCCCAGGCATCTGACCGGATGTTTCATGACCGGCCGCCTGTACTGCACGCCTAGGGCGATGTGGAAGTTGAGTTGGTTTCTGCGTGACTTCGGCTATGACCCCGAGCTGCTCGCCGAAAATGAAATCGATGATAAGGCCTTAGTCGATTTGTGGGGTGTCTTAAAGGTCAGCGAATTCACAGTGCGCGGCATCTCGGTCCTAAACTTCGACGGCTTCGCGCCGGCTGCCCGTTGGGAAGAACTCTCGATGTTCGCAGGCATGGATCATCGTGGGTCTGAGGTGTCCCCATGACCAACAGCCACACTCAGGCTATCCAGAAAGAAGGTGCCGCATGAAACGCCAGATCTCAGGTTTGCACGCCGCCGATCGCTGCGCCGCCGACCATGTCCCCGACGGAATCTTTCTCGTTCGGGTGCAACAGGTCTATTTTCGTCGGCAGGCACAAAAGCCTTATTACACGGTCACTCTGGCCATTCTTGAGCCGAGTCGTTTTTCAGGACACACCCTTTCGAGCCGGATCTATTGCAACCCGAAAGCCTTGTGGAAGCTGAACTGGTTCCTGCGCGACTTTGGCTATGACACTGAACTGCTCGGACGGGATGAGGTCGACGAAACGCAGCTCGTGGGTCTCAAGGGCGTGGTCAAGACTAGCCACATAGTCTTTAACGCAGCCTCGCTACTTCGATTCGACGGTTTTGCTTCGGCAGATCGTTGGGACGAGCTTTCGCCGGCAAATCTGGACAACCCGCAGGTAGCCTGATGACGTACAGCTACACTCAGATCAGCCAATACCTGACCTGCCCGCGACGGTACCGGCACCGCTATCTCGATGGGTGGAAGGAGAAAGACACCCGGGCTGCGATGCTGTTCGGCCGCGCTTTCGAACAAGCCCTAGGTGCCTATTTCCGCCGGGAAGACCCAGGAGCAGTCCTGTTCTCCGAATGGTCTCAGTGCCAAAACCAAGGCTTGCACTACTCCAACGGAGACTCCTGGGATCGCATGCTGCGCCAGGGAATCATGCTATTGACCCGGTTCTGCCAGGACGATCGTATCCAAGTCCACCAGCCTCGACGCAATCTGCAGATCAAGTTCACTCGGCCAATTGCCGGAAAAAACGACTTTGTTGCGTATATCGATGCAATCGGCCGACTCGACGGCACGCGCTGCTTACTCGAGTGGAAGACCTCTTCGAGCCGGTACCCGGAAGAACCTAAGGGGCTGTTGTCTCTCGATCCGCAGCTGGTTTGCTACTCGTGGATAACGGGCATCGCGGATGTCGCCCAGGTCGTGTTCGTTCGCAAACGGCTGGTGGAGATTCAGTACCTGCGAACCACCATTACCGAGGAGCAGCGGCAAGAATTCGGGCATTTGGTGGAAAGCACAATCCATCGCATCGAGTCGGCAGATTTTCTGCCGCACAGCGGTATCCGCTTTCCGCAGAATCCCTGTAGCAGCTGTCCCTACGTTGGGCTTTGTCTTGGAAACCAGCAAATGACAGACGCCAGCTTGGTGCGGCGTCCAGGAGCAGACAGTCTTGATTGGCTTGACGAGCTTAATTACTAAGAATCCGCCCACGCCGCCGAAGTTCAATCGCCGCCGCGCTCTGTTCGTACTGGGCAAGATTGACGAGATTCTGGCCTGGGAACAGCGGAAGGAAACGGAGCGGGACACCAAGTTCGTCGAACTAGGGCGCTATCTATGCGAGGTGCGGGCAGGACAGTACTGGAGGCTGGAGACCCTCAAGTCTTTCGATGAGTTCCTGGAAGAGCGGTTCCTGGGGTCGCGCAGGAAGGCCTATTACCTGATGTCGATTCACGAGCACCTGCCGCCGCAGGCTAGAAAACAACTGAAGGAAGTGGGATGGGCGAAGGGACTGGAGTTAGCCAAGCTGGCAAGAAGGGACGGGCAGCACCTCGATTGTGCAACCTGGTTGCACAAAGCTCGTCACATGCCGAAGGAAGAATTCAAGCAGGAGGTCGAGAAGGAGTTGACGGGACGGGAAACGGAACCGTGGGAAATTATCTACTTCAAACTGTACCAGAGCCAGACTCCGGTCATTGAGCGGGCGATCGAGACAGCAGCTCTGATGTTGGGAAGCGACCGATCCCGAGGCTACTGTCTGGAAATGATCTGTGCGGACTTCCTGGCTGGGGCGAACCTAGACCACGGAGATCCGGAGATGCTGTTGTTCTCGATGACGAGATTCTTCAAATTCCTGCCCGGAGAGCAGAGACATGCATTCCTTGTAGGCCTGAGCGAAAAGGCTTCGTGAGCGCGATTGGCCCAAAACTCGTACCCCTGCGGCTGGATCCGGAATCGTACGAGAGTCTTCGGCAGCAGGTGCTGCGTCGCGACGGCTGGAGGTGTCAAGCGTGCGGCATAATGTCGAACCTAGAGGTTCACCACAAACAGTTTCGCAGCCACTCCGGCCACGATACAGAAGAGAACCTAATTACGCTCTGCAACGCTTGCCACGGCTCGATCCATCAGGGCGGCTGCAGTGCTTAACGGCTTAGCTTTACTTAGCGTGTTGGGGCGAACTGGGTCATCCTGGCGAGCTCGCTCTTCACAATTTTTCCGGTCGGAGTCAGGGGCATCGAGGAGACAAACAGAATTTGGGATGGCCGCTTATATGGGGCCAAGTGTTTTGCGGCGTGTTGTGCCAACTCTGCCTCTGAAATCGGCAACGACGGTGAGAGTTGGACGAAGGCGACAACTTCCTCACCGCCTTCCGTTCCCTCAACCGAGCGCCCGATAACCGCCGAACGCACGACAGCAGGATGTGCGTTCAACACCGCCTCGACTTCCGCCGGGTAGACATTTTCCCCAAAGCGAACGATGAGTTCCTTGGTTCGGCCGACGATAAACAGATATCCGTTTTCCAGTCGGGCCAGATCACGGGTGTTGAACCATCCCTCCGGATTGATGGCCGCAGCGGTCTCCTCCGGCGCGTGATAGTAACCCTTCATCACATTGGGACCGCGCACCCACAACTCGCCGACCTCTCCGTTGGCCACTGGCTTTTGATCGGATCCCACCAGTTGAACTTCCACTCCAGGAAGAACCCGGCCCACACAAGTGTCGGTCCGGAGCTCGCCCACCACGGCCTGGGAAATGTTCGGAGAGCATTCCGTGACTCCATATCCGTTGTGGAGCGCCATGCCAAACAGGGTCTCCACCTGCGACTTCACTGCGGGCTGTAGCGGCGCGCCGGAGGATGAAATGATGCGAAGAGCGGGGAACTTGAGCGACTGCAATCCCTTCAACTTGGCATAGTCAGCCAAAAGGGAGAACATTCCGGGAGCGCCCAACACGACCGTCAACCGTTCTTTCTCGAGCGTAGCAATAGCTGCTACCGGGTCGAAGCGCGACGCCAAATACAATGTCGCGCCGCTCAGCAACGAACCTAACAGGACGACAGAAAGACCGACCGCGTGCGACATTGGCAAAACGCCGTAGAGCCTGTCATCTGGACTCAGGGAGCGGATCTTGGCAGACACCGCGGCCACGAACAGCAGGTTCCGATGCGTCAGCATCACGCCCTTCGGCAACCCAGTCGTCCCAGACGTATAAATCAGAGCCGCGACGCGTTGCGCAACCTCAGGGTCGATTGGTTCCGGTGCGACTTTCTCGTTCAGCGGACCGAGTGCTATCGGCCCCAGACCCGCCGCCTCTTGGATAACCGCCCCGTGCCGTTTGGCGTGTTCTCGAGCCTGCGGCGACACGTTTGTGGCGTAGATCACCCGACGGGCGCCACAGTGGTCGCGAATCTCATCCACTTCGCGCGCCGACAGGCGCGCGTTGACCAATACCGGCCATGCATCGAGACCGGCCAAAGCCAACAGAATAGCGACGAACGCCCGGCAATTCTCGCAAACAATCATGACCCGGTCCCCCGGACGCACGCCCGAGTCGAGTAGCCATGTCTGAGTCTCGGCGACTGCAAGAGCGAGTTGCCGATAAGTCCAGGTCCCTGACGTTTCTACCAAAGCGGGCTGATCGGGCAAACGCTCTGCCCAAGTCGTGATCACGTCGCTGATGCGAATGGGAAGGTTCGACAAACGCTGGTCCTAGACGCTCAAGCCGACGGCGGGACCGAGCGCTCTCTGAAAGTAGTTTCTCACGCGGCTCGCTTGTCGGTGGCCCCAGCCGTCTTCTGGCCCCCAAGGCCATATTTCCGGACTTTCTGCATTGATTCTGCCACGCGATCCGACCGGGCAATGATCCAGATGATCACTCGGTTAATTAGTGAGAGTGGAAAAGGGAGTGGACGCTCCACGTCGACAAACAACACGACTCGCTGTGAATCGCAATCGTTCCAAGCTTCGTGCGGATGACTGTCATCGAAAATCATACTCTTCCCTTCCTCCCAGCAGCGCACGTCCTCACCTACTCTGATCCTGGAGCTGCCTACTGGTTGCGGAACGATCAATCCGAGATGGTAGCGCAAGACGCCTTTCCACACTCCACGATGTTCTGGAATGTGCTTTTTCGGCGCCAGAATCGAAAACATCGCCGACTTCATTCCAGGAATCTTGTGCAACACTCGCACCGTCTCCGGACATCGCGCACAGTTTTCCTCCGCTGTGTTGCCATAGGCATACAACCAGAACGTCTTCCATTGGTCGCCTTCGGTCAAGGGCTTCTGCGCATCCGAGAGATCCTGAAAATTCGGGATTTCTTCTCGGCGGGTCAGAAGTGAATCCAGTTCTTTCCGAACGACGGCCCATTCCGCCTCCACCGAGGCAATCCACGGATACGACGCGGGATCGAAAAATGTCTTATCCCCGTCGCGGAAAAAAATCATTTTTTCTACAAGTGCACGCTTCATTTGCTTTCCTCCTGGCAGAATGTCGCCGAGAAATCCCATCAAATCGGATGGGGATTTATGCAAACTATCTTGCTCTGAAATCTCCTGCCCCTGCGGGAGCCGAAGGCCGCCGGCGAAGCCAAATTTCCCGCCAATAGGAAAATTCGCGGCGCGGACACCCGCCCAAGACGTAGGCGCAGCCACAGTACGAGTTTTCCAGGTATACGGTGTTGTAGAGCTGACGCATCTCTCCGGTTCCGTCCACAATTATCTTCTCGGTCCGTCGTTCGACCCGTTCCTGCTTGCCGCACAACGACTCCATGTCCGGAAAGAAGAAGAGTCCGCGATTATACCCAGCCTCATCCAACGTGGTGTTGATGGTTTCCATCGGCTTCACTTCTATCAATTCTCCGGACCGCAGATTCAAGCTCTCCACCGGAGTGGACTTGCCCGTTCCGTGCGGGTATTCGCCCAGGAACTTTCGTCGACCCCGCCAGAACAGCCACTTCGCAACGCGCTGTGCCATTTCCAGAATGCTGCAGTTGCCCACAAGCACTTCGTTCAAGCATCCTTCCAACCGTTCCCGCTGCGACATCGGCTTAGTGGGTTTCAACAACTCGCTCGCCTGACAGAAATACGTCTTCGGTCCAGTTGAAGTCTTGAGGCGAGCTCGCAATCGATCGCTGGCAATCGCGTCCAACTTTGTCTGGACCGTTGCGCCCTCGGCTCTGCGAAGCCAGGCTTCACGCCAGAAAATCATGCACGCTTTCTGGCACCCGTCATGCGCAACACCGGAACAGCGCAGACCATCGAGAAGAACGACATCATCGGTCTTAAACTTTAGAAATCCGGCCGCCGTCCTCTCCGTGTAGTAACAGGTTTTCAGAACACGTTTGGAAACATGGAATCTCTTCCCGCAAAACTCCACCATCTCCGGCATGAACGGCAGTTGGTCTAATGTCCCGTCGGCGTCCAATGTCTGGAGGATTTCCTCCGGAGCCTTCACTTCCACAAGATCGCCAGGGCGGAGTCTTACGTCCGTTTGCGTCATATCAGATTTCGTGAATTTAGGTCGGAGCCTGCGGCTCAACTGGTAAGGCTTTGGGGTCAGCCCACTTTGCGCGGAGGTTCAGTGAAGGCCGCACGATCTGCGGGCATTAACGATGGCCTTCCCCTTAGACCCACTATCCGAAGCACTCGATTCCACGCCTTCACGGCAAATCCCAGGGGGCGCCACATCGGCTCCCGCATTACAGCTACTTTTCTTAAAGTTCCAGGAACGCGCCACGTGCAGGTAGTGCCAGAGGGGAAAAACGCCACATCCCCTGGGCCCAGCCGGAGCTCCTGGCCGTTCTCCGTGGTGATAAAAGCCTCGCCCGAAATTACAACCAGCGACTCATCCTTGCTGTAATGCCAGATGAAAAGCCCTGCCGAACACTCCCAGACAAAAATCTGGGACATCCCGTCACGACTGGTTGCGATTTCCTTGTTCCACGCCTTGGGGCTGCCGGCCCGAATCCAATCCGGAGGAATGAGTGAGTCTGCGAGCTCAACGCGAGCTGGGGCGGCCCTCACGACCGACTGAGCGATATTGGTGACGGTGGCCAGGGGAGGGCACCTCTCCTCTTTCACATTGAAAATGGCCCCAAGTGTACACCCATCTCGCGGTTTCGCAAAAGTGTGCAATATCTTGCATATAGGATGCCATCAAAGCGTTGGAATGAGACTTCCAGAGAGGACAAGGTGGGTTAACGCTTTGTGGAACATCCTGGATCAAACCTGGGGACGTCCGGCCCTCACCGCAGGGCGGACCGCTTTCGCGGGCTTGAATCATGCAGGACTGGCATCGCTGGAAACGCCGTGGCTTCGGTTTTCTTCGATGCCACATACTGCAGCCAGTTCCGGTAGATGCTCATGGCCGAGGAGCGCCACGTGCTTTTCAGCCCGCCGACCAGGGCAGCTTCTTGAAAACCTTCCATGACTTCTTCTCGGCGATCGGACAGAGCAACATCTCGAAAATCAATCAGAAGCCTTGCGGCCGCGGCATCAAAATAGCCCTTCGGCATTGAGGGGTAGGTTTCTCTTTCTAATCTGAGAAATCTCTTTATGTCTCTCCGGTATTCCTTCAGTAGAGTTTGCGCACCATACTCAGGATGACCCTGGAAATGCACGAACAGGCTGCGCTTTCTCTTCTTCACAAACGAATCCACCCCGCCTTCGACTGATTGAGTCAGAACGAGGTAGCCGCTTGCGGTCAGTTCATCAGCCCGCACTTCGTTCCATCGAGAATGCGGGAAGCGCACTCGTTCTTCAGCGCCGGAGCTTAACGGATGGTTGGCGGCTCTGGCGAAGTCGAAGACACCGAACTGTTTGTCATTCAACGGATGACGGGTGATGCCATCGCTATGCAAAACTCCTGCGTGCGCCGCCAAGCACGACAAAATCGTCGACACAGTATTGCTTTCCGCCCAGTCCAGAACGCTGGTCAAAGCAGACCAGTACGGTTCATTCCGCAGGTTGGCCTGCCGCGGCTCGGTGCCGGTCATAATCACAGCGTCAAACCGGCCGTTCAACAAATCATCGGTGCTGAAGTAGAAGCTGTTGAGATGTTGCTCTCCCCGCTCCCCGCGAGGCACGCCCGTCAGCGAGTGGAGCTTGACATGAACTGGAATCTCGCCGGAAGCAGCATCGAGCAGCTCGAAGAACTGGACTTCCGTGTCTTCCAACGCCGAATCCGGCATGTTGTTGAGAAATGCAATTCTGACGCACTCCGCCCCCGCGCCGTCGCTCTCGCCCGAGGCAACCACGCGGCAACTCTTTCTCTCGGCCCAACGCGGCGGGACCTGGCCGCCTTCGATGATCAATGGCATGACATTTCCCCTAAATCGATACCGACTACGGCCCTCGTCACACTCTCGCCTTGTCCAATGCCTGACCCAAATCCTCGAGAATGTCGTCGATATGTTCGATCCCCACGCTGAGACGAATCATCTCCGGCGTGACACCCACCTTCGCTTGTTCCTCAGACGTGAGTTGCCGGTGCGTAGTTGACGCCGGGTGACACGACAACGATTTGGCGTCGCCCATGTTCACCATGCGTTTGAACAGGCGGAACGCGTTGAAGCACTTCCGGCCGCCTTCGTAGCCACCCTTCACTCCAAAGGTCAACAGCGAGCAGAAGTTCGATCCTAAATATCGATGTGCCATCGGATACAGCGGATTATCCGGGAAGCCAACATAGTTCACCCACTCGACCATCGGATGATCGCGCAGGAACTCTGCTACCTTGCGTGCGTTGGCGACGTGGCGCTCGACGCGGAGGGAGAGCGTCTGAATCCCTTGTAGAAACAAGAAGCCGTTAAACGGAGACAGCGTGGCACCGGTGTTGCGTTGACACACGGTTCGGCATCGGGCGACAAACGCAGCGTCGCCAAAATGGTCGACATAGACGACACCGTGATAGGCGACCTCGGGCACGTTCAGCATGTAAAATTTTTCCGGATACTTTCGCCACGGAAACTTTCCGCCATCCACAATCATCCCGCCGATACTTGTGCCGCCCCCTCCGATGAACTTCGTCATCGAATGCACCACGACGTCAGCGCCGTACTCGAGGGGCCGCAACAAAACCGGCGTAGCCACCGTGTTATCGACCACCAGCGGCACGCCATGCTTGTGCGCCACCTTGGCCAGTCCTTCGATGTCCGCGACATTCCCCGCGGGATTGCCAACACTCTCGCAATAAACGGCTCGGGTATTTTCATCGATCAACTTCTCAACATCTTCGGGACGATCCGTTGCCGCAAATCGTGAACCGATTCCACGCTTCGGGAAAATATGTGCCAGCAGCGTGTAAGTGGCGCCATACAGCTGGGGGGTAGAAACAATGTTATTCCCCGCTTCCGCAATATTAATGAGCGAATACTCGATCGCCGCCATTCCCGAGCTGACGCTGAGTCCATCGACTCCACCTTCGAGAGCCGCCACGCGCTTTTCCAGCACCGTGTTTGTAGGATTGCCGATCCGGGTGTAGATGTTCCCTTGAACTTCCAGATTGAAGAGTGCCGCGCCGTGCTCCGCGCTATCAAACTCGAATGCAACTGTCTGATAGATCGGTACCGCCACGGCTTTAGTCGTGGGATCGCCGTCGTAACCTGCGTGGATTGCGAGGGTCTCCAGCTTCATGCTTCCATCAGCCTTTCCCATCAATCGACCTAATTCACTTCGCGGTAGTCGCTACGCTGTGAACCGGAACCGGCGCCGACTCCTTTGCGAGTGACTTCGACATGGCGCGAGTCAGCGTGCGCGCAGCGAAGCCAGCTCCAAACGCGAACCGCATGACCGGTCCAAAGCTGTTAGCAGCGGCAACCCCAGCGAAGTAGAGGCCGGGCATCGAAGACTCAAAAGTGGATGACAGCACTGGAGCTCCGCGAACAGCCTTGATCTGCGAGCGGATCTCCGGGTTGAGAAACTTCAACCGCTCCAAATCCACTCTGTATCCCGTCGCCGCAATGAGGTGCTCGCTCACAATCTCCCGCTTGCTGCCATCCGCGGCCTGTAGACTCAGATGAACTCTGCCGTCCTTGACCTCCGCGCCTTGCGGCGTGCATCCCAGATGCAGCGGCACCTTCCCGACCACTTTGTCGCGAATGAACCATCCTCCCGAGGGCCCCAGGCTCCTTCGCACAGCCTCCAGGCGAATCCGCTCGGGCAAATAGTAAAACGCGCCCGGAGCATTCGCGAAGAAGCGCGAACGCATGCCGGGACCCAGCCCCGATTGCGGATGCCGGATCTGCTGCCACTGTGACCCCGGCCTACCTGTGGGCTGGCTATGGAATTTCAATTCTTCTCGGCGACTGACAAGCTGCACGTCAGCACCCGCCTCTTGCAGTAATCCCGCCAGATCGAGTGCGGATGCTCCGCCGCCGATCACGACGACGCTGCGCCCCCGAAATGGCTCAACCTCGCGATGGCGAGCGCTGTGGGAAAGAAATTCCGCGGGCAAGTGCGCCAGGTTCTCGGGAACATATTCAAAGTGCGTAATCCCGATCGCAAGCACTACCCTGCGGGCCTGGAACGTCTCTCCATCCTCAAGCCGTAAAAGGAATCCGCCGGCCACGCGCTCCACGCTAACCACGAGCTTGTCTTCCAGCTCCGGCACCATACGGTCCCGGAAAGCAAGCCCATAGGCGCTGAAGGTATCAAGGCGCACCGGCACACCAGCGTCGGCATACTCGATGCACCGTTCCGCGCAAAACTGCCGCAGCGTGAACGCTCTCTCCGGATCGTAGATGTCCGAAGCAAAGCCATCCGACTTGAGCATCATGCCCTTCGGCATGTGCGCTAGCCAGCTATCCATCGGACGACCGAAAATGCGGAATGGGACACCACTGCGCCGGAAATGCGCAGCGATTGACAGCCCGTACGGACCTGCTCCAATGATCGCAGTGCTCAGCATAATTCCAGGAAAAAACCTTCCTTGGGGGAGAGTGCGTAGACTGACTTAAGTCGAATCAGGGGGTATATGCAACAATCGTATCACGTCCCGCCCAGCGGGCAATAGGACGAAAATGGTCAAGAATTCGGATGTAACTCATTGATAAACAACGAGATAGTGGAGGTTGACTCTAACCGTGCACGGCAAGATGCTTGGCCATCCAGGCGCATAAAATCGCTCCCAGGGCCGTCCCGAACGTATTAGTAATGAGGTCAGTCATGCCGGAGTCACGGGTCGGAAGAAATGCCTGCAGGACCTCGATGGTCAGACTCAGCGCAAGCCCAAGAGCGATGGTGACCGCTGCGGGATGTTCGGCCCTTCGCACCCGCAAGAAATAGGCGTAAAAGAAAAATCCAAATGGAATGAACCCAGCAACATTAACCCCGATGTCCTTCCAGTAGTTCCAGTCGTCGCGATACTCATCCCAGGGCCGTTCGAGGAACTTTTCGTTCAAGACGAAGAAACGCTCTGGAATAAGGAGGTCCGTTGCCGAATCTACCTGGTTGTGGACAACATTTCCATTGCCTTCCCTGAAGAGATAGAGAGCAACGGTGCCCTGGCTCGGTGCGACGTCTGGATCGCGGTTCGTCCAGCTCGCGGCATGCTCTGACACCTCACCGGCCGAAAGCTCCCGGTCGTAGATCGCTAGCCTCCTCAACTGCCCAGACCAGTTGTGGGTCGTCCCAGGAGAATTGCCAAGAATCAATTGCCCGGTCAAATCTCGCCTTGGCAGCCGGAAGTTTGCCAACTTCTTTACGACCGCGCCGTCCGCATAAACCATCGTACCCGCTTGACTTGAAGTAATCGTTATGAGCACGGGCTTCTGATGGCTGAAAATATCGTCGACGTAGACCTTGACCTTCTTAGCATCGTGCAACTGATCTGAATTTGTGCGCTGGAGTACTAGATCGCCGAGAGATTGACGCAGCGCAAACGGGATGACATGACTGTCCGGCCAGTAAAACGCTAGAATCGTGCCCGAGGAGTGGACTCGCCTCGGTTCCAGCCAGATCTCGAGACTCCAGGAGCCGTCTCCGGGCAGAGCATCGGCCTTGAACGCACTGGCGCTGACGATGCTGCCGTACCTGCCGAAGAAAAGCCCGTTCGCGTGACTCAACCAACTCACTTCATTCCTGGGAGAATGAAATGGCCACAACCCCGCCACTAGGATGCCCAATAGAATGAGGGCACAAATTGCTCGCAAGAGCATCGCTTATTCAGCCAGCACCAACAAGCTGTAACCGCCAAGCACTCGCACCGTCAAGTCTGGCGCAAGAGCAAAGCTGAGTTGCCGCGGAATCCTGGCCATCTTCTGGATAAATAGGTCTCCTAACTCGATGCACCGCGGAGTATAGAAATAATCTACGATTGTGTATCCGACGTCGGTTAGGGTGCGCAGGGCGGTTTCCCTGGTGAAATAGTGCAGATGCGCGTGATGATCCCGGCGAAGCAGGAGCCCATTCTTCCGCAGAACTGCCTGAACCGAAAGATCCAGCGGAATATGAAACAGCTTCTGCTTGGCCTTGGACCGGACAGACCTCACAAGTCCCATATAGTCCTCAACGTGTTCAAAGACGTCGAGCATAAACAACAAATCAAAGAATGTGTCACACTCGTCTTTTCGTATGTCGCGCATGCGAAAGCGCAGATTGTCATTGGCGCGGCCTGCGGACATGGCAAGAGCATCGGGAGACACATCGTAGCCCCAGCAAACACAATCCGAGGGCAAATACGGTTGCAGCTCCGCCAGCACCAAGCCTGCGCCGCAGCCAACGTCGCACACGGTTTTCGGCGCCAGGTTCTGCCGCTTGATCATCCGCTGGATTTGCCTGACCTTGAAAGGGGATTCCTCCGAATGCCAGGACGGGTTGTATTTCAGATAGCTGCCGTCTCGGTAGATCGCACTTTCGGTGTCGAGACTGGCCAGGCTGCCGGTATCAACGGCAGTGTTTTGTTTGAGAGGAAGGACCGTCATGGCATAACTCCTAAATTCGCCGGATTGCTTCAGAAGCCTCTCTTGATTGCCAAATACGGGATGAGGGCCACTTCGGCCAGACCCGGAAGGGGATCGCTTGGGCTGAACACTGCTTCGGTATTGCAGTTTATCAACGAGCGGAAATAGCTCTTCCAATCGGTATCCCCGCTGAGAATCCCCATCAATGCTGCAGGAAGGTCTGTAGTTGTGCGTACCCACGCCACTCCGGCACGGCCTTTGCAAACTGGCACGGGCAGGCCAACCTGATCCGCATAGAGCATGTAGCTGAAGTCCACGCCGGCCCGGGCCCCAATACTGTGATATCCCCACGTTCTGGCGTTTACGTCGAGCAGCTTGTATTGCGAATCCCGAGGATCGAGCTTGTACTCCAGTTCAACCAGACCGTAGTAATCGATCTCACGCAAGAATCGCTCGGAGAGCTCCTCAAGAACCGGAATGTCCATACTCTCGACGTAGGTGCTGGCTCTGCCGAACTCAATAGGGTGTTGCCGGGTACGCCGCACAACCATCTTACCCACGGCTTCTCCATCACGGAAAAACGCGCAATAAGAGAATTGCTGGCTACCGCCGCCGGGGATCAACTCTTGCACCATGATCTCTCCGTCACCAGCCAGGTCTGATGCTTTTTGAAACAGAGTTCTTAATTCCGAGTGGCTGTTCGCCCGCCATGCCTTCGCCTTGGTGGCGTAGAAGAAGTGTTCCTTGATCGCAGGCTTGAGCGCAAATGGAGGAGTGACACTGTCGAGTTCGGCTAATTGGTCAAGATTTTCGGGATAATGCGTGGCAGGCGTCGGAATCTCCAACTTCCGTGCAAGCCGATAAGTGTTCCTCTTGTCCCAGGCCCACTTCACGCTTTCCCAATCGGGCGTTGGAACGCGAAACACTTCGCTGAGTTCTGAACGATAGCGCGACAATGCGGCAACGAGCTCTTCCCGGGTTGGATAAAGGACCCAACCATCCAAACCTAGCCGCTTCCCAAGCTCCAGCAGGCTGTCTACCGCAACCCGCTCATCGTGCAGATTCGCTAGCTTCACGAATTTCGTGCAGTATCGCGAATACCGGGAGATAGAAAGTTCGTCATCCACAACACACACCGGTACGCCCTGCCGGCCGAGGCTGCGAACAATTCCCAGCCCCTGGTAGTCACCGCCGATGACAACTGCCCCGACAGTGCGGTCCACGGCCTTCACGGTCCTGGGCTTTGGTACGGGTTGAGTCAGGGCGCCCATGGCGTCAGTTGCTTCCGTTCCTCCTAGTCATCGAGCGAACCAATTCATTCGAAGCGAACTCGGCTCCCGAAACAAAACCAAGCAGCGGCCCGAAGCTTCGAGCTGCAGGTTTTCCGACGAAGTGTAGTCCGGGGATCGAAGATTCCAGTCCACGCTTCAGCACAGGATAGCCATTCACCGTTTTCACTTGTTTCGACAATGAGGGAGATAGGAATGGATATCGCGAAACATCGACTCGGAACCCCGTGGCCAGAAGTGCATGATCGACAAGGCGCTCCGATCCGTCGTCTAACTTAAGGCGAAGCTGGCTCCCCGAGACAGTCGCGGACACGACCTTGCGCCCCAGCGTGATGGGTATTTCAGCGATTCTTGGTTGCAGCCAGCCGGCTCCCGCGGGCCGGATCGCGCGGTAAGCAGTTCGGTCCTGGAAAACTCGTGGGAAACGACGGAACAGGTGAGGCATGGCGACGAGCCGGCTGATTCCGGCTGGACCAACGTCGCGATTCGAATACATCATCTTGGAGATCACGCCCAGATGATGTAATCGCGCATGCAACCCCACCCAGTTCAGATGATTTGTGCGCGCAATCACCTCAACCGGAATGCCCATCTCCTTAAACAACGCGGCAGATTCCAAAGCGCTCTGCCCGGCACCGATCACCACGACCCGCTGGCCCTTGAACTTCCCGAGATCTTTGTGCTCGCTCGTATGGGAAGCCAGAGCAGAGGGAATGCTGGCGAACTCAGCAGGCTTGCTCGTAAACGGACTGATTCCGCCTGCTACCACCACCCGCCGCGAGGTAAATTCCTCGCCATCCGCCATGCGCACCTTAAATCCGCGAGCATCGGTCTCGATACTACGAACCTGGCGCTTATCCAGATCCGGAACCGCCTGACTCTGGTACCACCGCCCGTAATCAACGAAGCGATCGAGCGGAATAGGTTTCGATATGTGATTGCCCTTTTGACGGACATATTCGTCAAGAGTCAGCGCTTCCTTGGGATCCGCGATGTGCGACGCGCCCCAATTCGACCGCAGACACATGCCGGCAGGCATCTGGTTCTCCCAGAATGCCATCGGCTCGCCAAACACTCGCGTTTCCACGTCCGCGTTTCGCAGATACGCCGCCGAGGAAAGTCCATAGGGACCTGCCCCGACGACGGTAACATTGCAATCAGATGATTTGTTGTTCAAGACCTTGCCCCTTATTGATTCTTGCCCGCGTACTGCATCCCCTGGTCAGCGCTGCGCCGCAGGAGAATCGCTGCCCATTACCCCTTCCGTCGATTGACGGCCGCAGATGATAATTTTCCGTCCTGCGCCTCCACCGGCTTGGCAGCGGCGAACACCTCTGTCGAAAGCGAGTCCACAAGATTGAGATAGTCTTCTTTCTTCCGCTGCCAGCCGTTGCGCTCCACGTAGTCATATCCGCCAGCAACCAACGTTCGACGGAGGTCCTTATTTTCAATGACGTCCAGCATCGCTTCTGCCATCGCCTGGCTGTTGCCTGAGGGAAAGAAGTGAACTGTTCCTTCATCAAAATAGAAGCTGTCAATCTTCGTCTTTGAGACCACAACCGGCACGCCTTGGGACATGAACTCCATTATTTTCGTGCTGTAAGCTTCATTGCCAAATGAGTCGGCTCGTTTGGGAACGATTCCAAGATCTGCGTTTGCGATTACTTGCGCAATATGATCAAACGAAACGCCGCCACAGAACTTGACGCTTCCGTTCAAGCCAAGCTTCTGCGCCAGTTGTGCCAAATCAACTGCCTGGCCGCCCCCGCCGCCGTAAAGGTGGAGCTCGGCATTCGGCACTTTAGATCTGATCTTCGCAAGAGCCTCAATCGCAATATCCAATCCCTGGTGCCACTGAAAAGTGCCCGGAAAAAGAATGACGAACTTATCGTCGCTTCGCGTCCGCTGCCGCTGGTAGAAAATCGCAGGGTCCACATGGTTGAGAAAAACAGAGCATTTTTCTTCGGAAACGGAGCGGGAAGTCAGCGTATGGCGCCAAAGATCATTCGAGACAATGACGTGATCGACGAACTCCGCAGACATTTTCTCCACCTTCTTTAACAAACCTACATACGCATTTCCCCTGGTGGTTTCAAACTTGCTCGAAAACAGCTCCGGCACAAGATCGTGGACGTCCAAAATCAATTTCACCCCGTTCAGTTTCGCGAACCACGCTGCAAACACAAGGAAATCCGGCATGTTATGAATGTGGATCAAGTCGTATTGATTCCGCGCTTGAAGCCCAGTCAGGCAACGCGAGGATTTCCATAGGAATTTCAACAAACGCCACGCGTAGGTCCATTTATGCCGCTCGTCGTACTCCCGAGTCTGGACTCGATAAACCGTGACCCCGCTGATCTCTTCGACAGGTTTGGGAAAATGAGTTCCGCCTAACGAGATGACATCGACGTGATCTCCGCGTTTCGCCAGCGTCTCTGCATAACGCCGGACACGATTGTCGAACTCGTAAGGCGTATATGCCAGCATGCAAATCTTTTTCCGAGTATTCCGGGAGGAAACCGGCACTTCGTCACGGTAGTACCGCGAGACTTCTCGCGGCGTCGCGGCCCAATAGGATCCCTCGTACTTCTCGTAGATATAGCGCAGCAGTTCTTCGTAGTGCTCCACAGGAAATTCGTTCTGGGCTGGCTCACCGCCGAAGCACATGTAATCCGGGTGGGTATTCAGCAATACCATGCCGCCACGCTCGACGATCCAATCGACCTTCTGCTTCCAAATGTCGATGTTCTGTTCGCGCAGTACGCTGAAAAGAGTGAAGTCCTGAACCAGCGTGTACGGAAGTTCTACATACCCGCTGCCGTTCGGACCCGGCACCCAGAAAGGAAAGATGGTACCCATACCATCCGGCTCTGGCTCAAAAGGATCGGTATCAAATGTAGAAGTGTCGTATTCCACGCCCAGCTCGTGCAGCCAACTCAACTTATGCTGCATAAGAGGTGAACGAAAGCCGCAGGCGTTCCATCGCTGCAGATACTCCCTGATCCGCACAGCTCTCGCGGCGAAAGTCGCTTTAGAGCTGTAGAGCTTGCCATCGTGTTTCAAACCGTGGACCCCGACCTCGAATCCACTTTGCTCCAACATGCTTCGTAATTCGTCGGGTACACGGTATTCGCGTTCTGGCACGAAGTTGAAACAGGACCGAAATCCGTATTTCTGCTCCAGGTTCGTCAACCACTCGACCCGCGACAGTCCTTTGCTGCCCTCGACGTCATGTGTGAGGATCAAGGCAAAGCGCTTGCCCTCTGGCCAGCCTGGCCACCCGGGGGGCGCGACACCTGATTTCGGATCGATCGGCCAAACGTCTGCAAACGCCTTACGCCGGCGATTGGCCCGCCATCGCCGCATCTCGACGCGCAACCGCCAGGGTATGACGGGTTTGAGAAAATAGTAAAGTCTGTTTATGAACATATTGAGTGTTCTTGTTACGAGCCACGCTTCAAGAATCGAGTGAGTGCGTTTACTACGAGTTCCAGCTGGGCGGCTACTCTATCCGATATGTCTGTACAGAAGTCTGCCAACTGCTTCCAGTGCCAGATCTGGTGCAGCCGAAACGAGTTTGTCAGCTAAACTCTTTTTCCAGCCAGTTGAATGATTCTCGGGCCGCTTCGGATAAGTCCAGTAGTTGAGCGGTGTCGCACTCGCGCCCCAGTGTTCCTTAAAAGCGATAAGGCCCTTGTTGTCGACATCGGACCGACCCATATCAAGACTCTCGAGGCCGCCGTCCTTAGCCTCCTGTATGGCTTTCCAGAACAGGAGTGCAGTTCCTCCGAGGTTATTGAACGCAGCATTGCTGCAGCCATACTTGTAAATCATGGTGTTCTTGTGTGAGAGTGTGAGAATGCTGGCCACAGCCACTCCATCCTTGGACGCGACACGAATCTTGAGATCGTTTCCGAATGCAGCAATCAAGCCACGGAACCACGACAAGGGCTGCGGCGGCAGATATTGTCGCCGACGGGTCATCACCAGAAGCCGATAGAACTTCTGCAGCAATTCCTCCGATGCCCCTTCCTCGTATTGCAGCTTCTCCCGTTCGGCGCGGCGGATTTTTCGTTGAACGCAATCTTTGTGGAAGTTATGAAACAGCTTCTCCGAGCTGAGACTCAGATCCAAGCGGTGAAAACTATATGTAACAAGGTGCCCGAATTCGGTGTGGCTACTCGGCTGACATGAGACAGGTCTGATTTCTATGTATTTCCATCTATCCCGGTCGACGCACTGCTTCATGTGCAGCAACATCTCATCGAGCTCATCCGATCGATCAACCAACGGTTCGCAATGATCAGAGAACGGCAAAGACACAAAGCGCCGACCCGTCAACCAACTGTTGATACGGCAGAAGACGAACCCACTCGTCAGAGGTGCTCCGGGAGGGCAGATGGTTACAACCACAGGTTCATAACCGTACACACTGCGTAGTGCTCGCAGCCAGTTTGGGCTATGAAATACTGACCCTCGGGGATGGCCGCCAACCAAACTCGCCCAGCGAGGATCAAGGAGTGGATCAAGTTCGTAAGCACCTGCCACAATTTCATCAAGTTTGTGAGGCACAGACAACGGCTCGGCTGGTCTAACCCCTGCAACGGCTGCGACGGCCGGCTTCCAAGCTGTCTGGTGGACGTTTTTCACTGAATCTTGATTCACAGTTGGCTCGTAGATTTCCGTTATCAGGACGCTCAGTTAGGTGCGGGCAGCCAGGCGATCGGCTGGGTCCGTCGCCTGCGAGGACTCAGGGAGCACATTTCTTTTAAAAAATTCTCGATGCCACAGTTCCAATACAGCAAGCGAAAACAGTTCCTTTGGGTAGGCACCAGACCGGCCGTTTTCCACTAGCAGCTTTTCGATAGCGCTCTTGCGGAAATATCCTCTAGCCAAAGTCTCACGATCAAGCAATATGTCATACAACCAACCCTTGAGTTGTCCTCCAAGCCAGGAATTGTAGGGGACCGGGAACCCAGTCTTTGGTCGATCTAGAATCTCCCGCGGCACTCTCCTACTTAGAGCCTTTTTGGCGATGTATTTTGTGGTGAAACCCCGTACTTTATAACTCACTGGCAGCGACGCGGCAAATTCCAGCACCTTATGGTCAAGGAGAGGAACACGCAGTTCGACTGAGTTCGCCATGGTGATCTTGTCAGCCTTGATCAACAGATCATCCGGGAGCCAAGTTTTCGTGTCCACATAGAGCATTCTGTTCAACACGTCGCTGGCAGCAGTGCCGCGCAAATGCCTTGTCGCCGGATGTGCGGAGAAACCTTTGTCTGAGTAACGCATGAAATCGTCCGTGTACAACTCCTTCGCGTGACTGTTGAAGAAACTGAAGGGAGTGGACGCCCGGCTGTAGTAATAGGAATCAAAAGGTGTGTTAAGGAGAGGGGCAAACTTCGCCAGTCTGTGAGCACCGGGCAAGTGAGTGAGAGACCCCAAAACTGCCGAGAGCACCCCATTCATCGGGGTACAGACCCTCTTGATGCGCTCAAGCCACACCATGGACCGGTAATTCGGATAGCCGGCGAAAGCTTCGTCCCCACCCTCGCCCGAAATCAGGACCTTGACAAACTCCTTTGCCAGCTTCGTTACGTAATACAAAGCGACTGCCGGAGGCTCGCAGACAGGCTCTTCCATGTGCCTTACATACTGCGGCAGGAAGTCGGCAAAGTCCCTGGCATCGATCGTCATCTCGTGATGTTCCGACCCGTACTTGGCGGCGGCTAGCTTGGCATAGGGCCGCTCGTCGGTCACGCTTGGGTCGGAGAAACCGATCGTGTAGCTGCTGAGCTTGTGGCCGCTTTTCCCCGCGGCAAAGCCGAGCATCGCCGTCGAATCAATTCCGCCACTCAAGAGGAATCCCACGGGAACATCGCTTATCATGTGCAACTGGACCGACTCTTCCAGCAACGCCAGCAGTTTTTCTTCTGCCTCTTGGATGGTCTGTGCCACAGGTGAGAAGTGAAGGTCCCAATATGGTTTGATCCGAACTTCGCCTTGTTTGACCACCATGTAGCACCCTGGTGCCAACTTACGGATGTCTCGAAAAAGCGTCTCTTCACCAGGGACGTAGCAAAAACTCAGGAACCGGTCGATCATTGCAGGCAGAACTTCAGGGTCGACGTCAGGGTCGCCGAGGATAGCTTTGATCTCGGAACCAAAAATGATGCTTTTGTTCGTCAGTCGGTAATAAAGCGGCTTGATACCGACTCGATCTCTGGCCAGCAGTAAGGTATGGCTCCGACAATCCCAGATTGCGAACGCAAACATTCCCCGCAGCTTTTCGACACAGGATTCGCCAAATTCCTCGTACAGGTGAACGATTACCTCTGTGTCCGTCTGCGTCTTGAAAACATGTCCCTTGCCCTTCAGATCTTGTCTGAGTTCCTGATAGTTGTAAATCTCTCCGTTAAACACGAGCCAAATTTTGCCGTCTTCGTTGCAGATTGGCTGATGACCTGTGGCGAGGTCAATAATCGACAGGCGGCGGAAGCCGAAACCTACCGGACCCGAGACGTAGTAGCCCTCATCATCGGGACCCCGGTGCTGAATCGTGTCCGCCATTGCCTTCAACAACCCCGGGGAGACATTCACCTGGGTGTCAAAGTTCAGTTTCCCGCAAATACCGCACACGTTGGCCTCACTTTAGTAATAGAAATCTCAATTTCTCCGATCGCATCCATCTTCGATCAGGGAAACTAATCCCAAATGCTTGCACGTCCAGCGAGACGATTGAGCTGTTGCCTTCGAAGATAGGCGATGGCGGCTGGATCGTCCACTTGCGGGATCCGCTTCAAGTAGCCCGTCACATATCCATACATGAGAGCGAGTGACCCGAGGATGAGGGGCTTCAGCGCCAACCGCCGGACAAATTTTCCCAACATGAACAAAGGATGGTAACCGCAGATGTAGTTTGCTCTTCCGTACTTGACCAGTCCGCCCCAGAATCCATCCGCCTCACCCGTGGGACGATGATGAACGAGATGCAGGTCCCTGAAACTCATGGTGTCCCAGCCGAGCGAGTTAGCCTTTATTTCGTCCATGGTGTCCCAGCCGGGCGCAGGCCAAAAGCCCCCGATCGCTTCCCAACATCTGCGGCGGTAAATCTTTGTTGCCCCACGCACGTGGAAAGCTGGGGCCTCCTCGAATTCCTTGACGCCGTCAACCAGGTAGCAGATGGTTCCACCGCCCACGCCAAGCTTGGGGTTGTTGCCGAATTTGCGGAAGCACTGTTCGAAGTAGTCCGGATCGAAAGAGAGGTCGCCGTCAAATTTAACAATGAAATCCCAATTTTTGGTCTGCAGGTTCTTATATCCCTCGTTGAAGGCCTCGACCACGCCGCCTCCAGGCTTTCTGAATCCACGATTCTGTCGATGCACACTTCGAATCCATGAATACTGACTGGCGTATTCGTCAATGATATTAGCAGTACTGTCCGTCGAGCCGTCGTTCACGATGATCCATTCAGCCGGAAGAATAGTTTGGCGCAGCATACACTCGAGAGTGTTGCGAAGGTGGACCTCTTCGTCTCGAACGGGAGTGATAACGACGAATTTTGTCTTCATGAAACTCATCTCAATTTCGGGATACGTCGGCGTTTCCAAGCGACACTCGGCGTCGGATTCAAAATTGTTTCTCATCAGATTAGGACACAGACATCTGATTGCAGGGAACTGACGAGGCCAGAGCAGTCGTCGATGACCGCTCTTCCTGGTAGTTGACGATGATTTCGCGGTACAGTGCGAGCAGCCTCTGACCCGCAGCTGTCCAGGTGATTTGATCAACAGTGCTCAGAGACTTCGCACGTAGTCTGCGCAACAACGCCGGGTCCTCATAAAGCTGCGTAATATGGTTGGTCAGAGTTTCAATGTCGCCCACGCGATGCACGAGAGCATTTTCTCCGTGCCTACAGATGGCACCCGAGGCTTCGGATACGAGTAAGACACAGCCGCTGGCCCGGCCTTCCGACGTTACGAGTGCACTGCCTTCTTCTAGTGTGGGCAACACCAGCACGTCGCTGTCACGCATCAGTTCTGCTATGTCATTGCGATGTCCCAGGACACTAATGCTCTTATGGGCAAGCAATGGGCGAAGCTTCTCCTCATAGGCAGGGATGAAGTCACCCGCGATCAAGAACCGCCCACTTTGGCAAGCTGGGGACTTCAGCCAAGCCTCCAAGGCAAAATGCAACCCTTTCCTGACTGCACAAACTCCTACAAAAATCATGGTCAACGGTCTCGCCCTTAGGTCCACTTCCCGACGTGCGTAGAATGATTGTGGATCCATCCCATAAGAATGACGCAATAGCTTCTGTTGCACGAACCCGCGATCAGCGAATGTTTTCATCACGAAATCAGACGGGCAAAGCAAATAATCCGTCAGCTGGTACTCTTCTTCCTCTCGCGCCAGCTTGCTCTGATTGAAGGAGTGTTCGTGCCCCGGCGGCAAAGCAATACCCAGTCGCTGGCATTCGTCTTGAACAACTTGGTAGGCAAATGCGGTGTGGGCGTTCGGTCTTTCCAGAACAGTTGGGATCCGCATTTCCACGGCGGTCCGTGCGGTTTCACTGGCAGCAAGTGGCCAGAGATGAACGATGTCAATCTTGCCCGCCAACGTACGCAAGCGCCGTGCCACGATCCTGTCATGCAGTGCGCAAGTGCGCTCCGTTCCCAGCAACTTGTAGGGTAGCCGCAGCTTTCCTCGAGATAGGGTTGGTTCTACCACCAAATTCCCCGGCAAGGGCACTTGTAGCACACCCGGATAGACCAGCACTTCTGCTCCGGCGGCGGTGAGTCCCCTTACCTGCTCCCAGGCGGTGGTCTGAATTCTTCCGCCACCCAACTTGTGGGGGAAGCTGTACAGGACCCGAATCGGATCACTTCCTGTATTCACTGGTGGTCTCACGCCTTTCTAGTGACGAAGCTACATTTGGGAGGTAGAGCGAACTGTGCTAACAGAGGTCCCGTATAACGCTGTACCAAAAGGACTCTGAAAAACGTTTGTACCGACCGGTACAAAGCTCAGAAAGCACTTTCGCAACTCTGGAGATTCCGGTTGTGGATCTAGTTTCCGCTCGCTTCGTCAGGTGCAGTTCTTTCTGCTTCAAGAGTTCCAAACGCTCGGCGCTTGCCCGGATTGGCGCCGGTGCTGAAAGAACACGTTGATGAAGTTCTCGGAATTGCTCCACTTTCCTCCAAGACTCCTCAGCGGAAGCCGACAAGGAGATTTCGCACACTTGCCGGAATGTCTTCGTCCGCCAGCCGCAAGCCTGAGCGGCATGGCGACGGTAGAGAAGCAGGGTCTCGGGCACAGGAATACCGTGAGACAACGCTGAGCCTAGGGACGCAACCCAAAGGTCGTGCATCCATTCCGTCGGAATGGGAAGGATAAGGTCCCTAAACGAAGCACGGAACGCTAACGTAGCTCCGGTGACCAAGCTCTTTCTGAGTAGCATCTCCAGCTGCAATTGGCCAGAGAACTTGGCTACGTCCTTCCGCAGCCCAACAGCATCCCAGAGGGTCTGACTCAGCGGAACTCCAGCATCATCCGCCATTTCGGCATCCGAGAACGCATAGATGGCTTCTCGATCATTCTGAAAGGCCTCCAGGAGTCTTGCCAGCTTGTGCGATTTCCAGATGTCATCCTGGTCGCACAGCGCGATAATGTCACCACGGCAAAGGCCGATAGCCTTCTCGAAGTTCTTCACGACCCCTAGTCGCTCTTCGTTTACAAATATGCGAACGTCGAAGGCTACCTCCCCAGCGAAGGTGGAGAGGATTTGGACGGTATCGTCGGTCGAGCCGTCGTCGCACACGACCAACTCATCAGGCAGGGTGGATTGGGACGCAATACTGTTCAACTGCTCGCGCAAATAGCGAGCGCCACTGAACGTGCACATCGCAACGGAAACTCGAACTCCATCCATAATGTGGCTCAAGAGCCCTGTACACCGCTCAAAGTTGAGGGTTGACGAGAAATTAAAAGGAGCCAGGGTTTTTGCAGGAACTCACGCTCTTGCGTTGCGAGTAGGTGGAACCAACTAACACCTAAAAAGGCAACGTTGACGATAACCAGAAACAAGAGGCCAGTTAAGTTGCTCCTGATCAGAAAGGCAATCAAGAAGATAGGGACCACCGACGCAACAACAAAGGCCAGACGCTGGACCGCCGGTTTGACCTCCGTGACAAGCCGACTAGAGAGCCAGAACATTATAGCCGCGTCGATCGTCCCTCGCAGCATCCAAGCAATTCCGGCACCCTCGATCCCATACCGACTCGTCAGGGTCCAGAAGATCAGCAGATAGCATGGAAGCTCGACCAGATGTACCTTGGCCGGTAAATCAGGTCTGTTGGCCGCTTGAATCTGCCAGAATGGCACCTGTGCCAAGCTGTTGGCAAACACCCCGACCGCAAGAAGTTGCAAAACTATCGTTGAATGCAGCGCGAAGTCATTTCCCAGCCAAACCCGCAATACGATCCGTCCCAAGACCAATATCCCCAGCACCGCCGGGAACAAAGACAGGAATATGTACTTGACGCCTCTTTCGAAAAGCACGGCAGCTCTTCTCTTATCTGTTGCCAGTGCGGTTGCGAAGGCAGGAAACAGCACGCCGGCGATGGCACTGGGGATGATCCACAGCTTCGTGGCTGCCTCGTACGGTGTGGCGTAGTATGCTACCGCCGACATCGAGATGATGGCTCCGATTAGCAAGCGATCAACGTTCACCATGATCGGGCTCACGATGTTTGTGACGGTCATCCAGCCGCCGAACCGGAACATTTGGGACCACGGGGCGCCCTGCAGCGTGATATTGGACCTTAGTGCCGGCGAAACATGGAGGCACAGGACGAAATGAATGAGCCAGGCCGCGAACCGCGCCACAATGAGGACGAAGATAAAAGGGCCCAAGCTCCTCGAAAAGGGAAGAACCGCAAGCGGTACGAGATAAGAAAACAGGCTTATCGGTACCCGGACGGCACTCAATAGATCAAACCTCTGATAGGCAGCTAGCAGGCCTCTCAGGCCAGCACTGCTAATGACGATCGGGAGTGAAATCGCCACGAGGTGAAACGCGGTCAGGGTTTCGGATTGGATGCCAGGTGGTACCTTCAATGCACTGTGAACGATCCACGAGGAGGCAAGGCGAAGGATGATCGCTCCTACCAGTCCGAAGATTCCCATAATGAGCAAAGAGCCCCAGAAAACCGCAGGGATCTCCTTGTCTCGACCGGCTCCCAATCTCTCTGCCACAAGCTTAGTGAGCGCCTGGCTAAGCCCAAGGTCAAAAAGGCTGAACTGACCCTCAACGATCCATACCAAGCTAATAACACCAAAGCGATCGGTGCCGAGGTACTTTAAGAGAATCGGCACAGAGAACAAGGCGATGGCAATGGATGCCACGCTCGCACCAATCGACCACAGCGTGTTCTTGGCAAGCAGACGGCCGCTCGTAAGATGTGGCACGTCTATGCGTTCACTTTTTTTCATGTCAGGTAAGAAGCTGTGTACAGCCCTGAGAGGGCAACTACCATCTCTTGAATGCGCAATCGGTAGGATAGTGCCGGAAGATCACCAAGGGGGAACGTCAACTCTAGCGGGTCCAGCACCGCCCAGACCCGCGCTATCTAAGAACTTTCAGAGAAGACCCTAATTGCGCAGAGACTGACTCACTGTACAACCGCCGCCAGACCGGTGGGCGCGGCCGGTGCGAGGCTAGAACCATAGACGTACGCTCCAGCTTCCCAGTTGTACTGCCCGGACGACGCGCGAGGCGTTCCACTGAGGTCGGCACATAGAGCGCTGAGCAGCCCGGTACAGGAGGACGCCAGATTCTCAAAGTGAATGGTGCCATCGTGAATCATCGCTGAACCGCTCTGTGGCTGCCCGACGGAGTTAGCTCCGACCGAACTTGGGGTGAGCGAGTTTGAATCATTGCCGGTAGAGGCCTGATATTGAGAGAAAGTCTGTCCGCCACCACTGTTCCACTTGAAGCAACCCCCGCCTGAACAAGCTGATTCATAAACGTTGCGATCGACCTTTCCTGAACCAACCAAGACGCCATTCGTGTACAGATATGTTCCGCAATTGTGAATCGCGTTGTTGGTGAAAGTAAAGCCCGTCACCGCAGCGCCGCCATTTCCGTACTGGAACGCTCGCGACCCGTTGGTCTGTCCGCCGCAGTCGATGTAGTTATTGTAGATATAGAAATTCTGGTCGCCGGTGTATCCTCCCTCGACCAGGGCTACGCTTCTGCCCTGAGGGTTGAAGAATGAGTTGTTAAACAAATAAATTCCGTTGAGCCCGCTGTTGTAATAGACCCACGCCGTTGCGTTGACGCCGAGGTCTCCATCTCCAAGATTGTTGTAGATGTAGAAACCTGTGACGGTGTTGGCTATCGCGGTGTTCTGATAGAAGAAGATTCCGTCGTGGTGATGGTAATCGTTGGCGGTGTCCCAGGTGACCATGTTCTTCAGATGATTGCCGTAAATCGAGAAATTGCTTATGCGCTGATTACCGTTATTCCCGATCTCAATTCCGTGGTTAAAATGGTCGATGGTGTTGTTGTAAAAGGAGTCAGCCGTGTCTCCGTCACAGAATCCATCAGAAATCGGCGATGCCATCTGATCCAGGGAATTATCATGCACCAATGTGTTCGACGTGCATCCCACCTGAATACCGACCCCCATTTCGTTAGAATCGTTGTTCCCAGTGATGACGTACATATTAGTGATCGTGAGATTTCGTATTTCGCAATTGTTGCAAGACTGAGCGTTCAGGGCGGTGGAGTTAATCTGATTGGCGAGGCTCGTTCCGTTCGCCGTGTCCGTGACGCTCGGACTCGAACTGCCTCCGTCCAGAACCAGCCAGCTCATGCTATTCGTGTTGAAACACGCAGCGCCATTTTGCCCACATGCAGGACTCGTGAGCGTTGCGCTGCTATCCCACTTGATCGTAATTGGAGAGCCGGAACTGCCGCTCGCCTGGATTGTTAGGATGTTCGAGTTCAATGCTCCCGTAAACGTTCCGCAGAGCCAAACCGTGTCGCCGGGCCCGATCTTCCCGGCCGTCTTCGGATTCTGCCAGTTGCTTGACGAGTTGAAAAATATCGAAGTGTTGGTGGTCTGCGACCCGCTATTGCAGCTCATACTGCCGCCCGACTGCGAAACGTAGAAAGTGTCTGAGGCCAAGCTGAGGGCCGACAAGGAAAGGATGACGCAAACGAGAAGGACAGCGAACCGTTGTCCGCGGTTACCAAGGTTGGGGGATGAAAAACCCATGGCGACGGATGCTCCTTTTGTCAGAAGACAAAACGAGTATAACGACGCACGAGCCTCTGTGGTCATGCCGGAAGTACATCTTGGCAGTGATCGTCAGGACTACTCCCTTCTGCTAAGTTGCTGAAAACATTTGGACGTAGCTCTCGGCTGCAATCTCCGCCGGCTGCACGGTTATGGGAAGTGGGGCGGGTTTCGGCCGAAGGCCATAGTCACCGAGCGACGAAATTATGGCCAGGAGCATATACCAGGCAATAATGGTTTGATCGAAGTAGGAGATCGAAAAATAGTTCACTACATGGGCAAACAGAGCTGCCCCCAAGGCCCAAACAAACATGCGACTGCTCTGAGGCTCATCCGATAGAGCCCTAATAGTCCTCCCGACGCCACTGAAGCACCTAACGATGATTGCGATGAAAAGAGAGAACGTGATCAGGCCGCCGTCAATTCCGTACGCAATGTACTGGTTGGTGATATCAATATTGTGGTCGTAGCCGACATCCCAGTTGTCGACCGAACGCGTTCCTACCAACCACCAATCGAAGAAGTTTCTGTAAGCGATATCAATCAAATGCGCCCGATGCCATCCGGTATTGCCGCTGAAGATATCGATTTTGGCAATGATGAACCAGAATGGGGGTTTCATCACGAGCTGAATCACAACGATGGCGGCGACGATACCCCATCGGATCAGGCGCATCCTGTTTCGTAAAGGCCAAAAGAGAAAACCGCCAACCCCAGCTAGACCTGCCAACACTGGACCGCTTGATCCTGAACAGAAGATGACGATTGCGGCCGCCACGATTCCTATGGCAGCGGTCAATTTGGCCAGCTTGATTTGCTGCACTCCCAAGCCAAGAAACAGAGGCAATAGAGTCGCACCGAAACTGCCTGCAAGAATTGGGTGAGAAAAAGGACCCTGGCACCGGACCACACCGTCCCGAACTGGCGACGCTTCGGGCACTCCTCCGAGAAAGGCGAACAGGTCGTGGCCCGTGCGCTTCTCAACCAGCATCATTGCGGCTAAAGGGATGATCAAGAACGCCGTGATCCTGACAACGCGAATGGCATCCTTTAGATCACGGATCAAGAATCGGAACAAGAAGAAGAACCCGATTACGTTGTAGGCTAAGCCGAGTTTGTTCTTGAATGCACCGTAATTTTGCCACAGCAGGGTGTAGGTCACGAGTGCGGAAATAACGAAGGCGATGACCGCTTTGTCGATCCGGTTTAGCTTTAGGCCTCGGAGCTCCCCGCGGACGATCAGGCGCACCCAACCAAAGACCAGCAGAAGCCGAAGCATAGTGAAATTGAGACCGCCAACAACGATGTTGGTGCCCATGGTCATGTAGCTTACCAGCATCAGAATCGGGATGATGGCAAAGCGTCGAGGCAACACTACGAGGAAAATTCCCATGAGCAAGGCAAACGCAATGCCCTGCGGGTTGGCGTTTGTTTCTGCGATGTAATAGATCATTGGATCAGACTGGTTCGAGCGAGTTGATTTTCTAACGCGGAGCGACTCGTTTTCGCCAGCCGGCCTTGATGGTGTCTTCCAAGTTCAGCTTACGCAGGATGGCTCTCGCACTCTTGTCGACAACACCGGTGACAGTTCGCGAAAGGTTAAGGACGGTGCCGCGCAGATTCAATGAATAAAGGTATGAGGATTCCTCCAGCCATGAATCCGTAGCAAGAACTTGTTTATACTGCGCATCGCCGAGGCCGAAGTCTATCTCGGTGATGCGTTCACTCTTCGACTCTTCGCAGAAGTGCTCGATCCCTTTGAGGACAAGGTACATCCCAGGCGAATACTTAGCGTTGGTAGCATCGTACCCCATGAAGTCACTGAAGAAACAGTTCCGATACCTGGTGCCAATCCAAAACGCCCCGGGCCTGTCAGCCAAATACAGGACGAACGCTTGTAGCCAACCTTTCCTCGCGGCAAGCTGCATCCTGCCGCGCATTTCCGGAGTGTCGGCAAAACCAACGCCCAAGCCGCGTTGGTATGTCGTACTCGCAATCTGATCGACGTCGCGAAAAAGCGTATCTAGGTCACCGACGTTCGTGTAGCACCGTACCTCGACTCGCTGCGCGAAAGACTCGAGCAGCTTCTTGGCCTGCCACTTCTGGTTTTTTCTCACCTTGGTAGACAAACCGGCATAGAAGGAATCGACACTTTGAGGAATTCTTAGTGACCGATGGGGTTGGACAGTCGAAACTGCGTCACGTCTGAAGATCCCCGGAATGCTCTGAAGCGATAGTGCGAGGGGAGAACCTTGACGGACATGACTGAAAAAGGCCGCGTCGGCGTCACGACGCGCGATCCGATCGACGATCGCTCTGACGAGTGCATCCGAACTCTCCTGGTTGAGCGTGCCGAGCAATCCACCGTAGAGAAATGAGATGACTCGCAGTTCGGGCTGGGCAACCTGCAGATAGCCGACTTTTATACTGACTCGCGGACGCTCCAGTCGGCCGATCAATAATGCCTCGGTCTCTTTCCCATGCTGTACCGACATTACATACGGATGCTCGCACTCAGGGCGAATTTCCAAGATGAACTTGACGAACTCGATGTCGGCATTCGGATTCTGCTGCCACTCCCTCCACCGCTGACTGACAGGCTGCAGGGACGACCACGTATTGAGGACAGAGATCGTACGGGCACTATTTTCTGGCACACCTGTGTACGCAGCAGCGTTCGCACTTGGCTGCATCCTCGTCCCGGCAATGGCAGGATCCGACACTGACATTCCTTTCACGCTTCTCTCTCGCGACCCACCAGAACGTGCCCGTTCCGAGGTGGGGATGATACTGGTCTGTACCCATGGGCCCAGCCTTCCAGACCGACACACCAACGGAGAACCTTCGTCCATTTGTCCGAGCTCTGGGTGGCCCGGGAACGGATCTCGTGACTAAAGGTTGGGAACCGCAATAACTGCAGAACAGCGATCCGCGCAACTGCGGCCAAGCATGTCGTGGCCCGATACGCTAACGCATACCACTCTGCACGGCTCGCGCGGAGGAACTCCCACACCGCCTCTTTTATCATCACTGTCGAAAAGAAACTTTCACTCTTCTGTTGGGAGCTGGATCCACCATGATGGACGACCACTGCCTTTGACACATAATAGTTGGTCCATCCGGCGGCTCTTACCCGGTAATTCAGTTCAACGTCCTCAGCGTACATGAAGTACTTCTCGTTGAACCGTCCTGCTTCCTCAAATACTTCGCGGCGAAGCATCACGCAAGTTCCGGGTAGCATCTCAACGCTCACTGGACCCCCACTCTGCTCGATGACAGGTTTGACTCCCGCAAAGTTAAAAGTCCCGAAGACTATTCTGGTCAAGGAGGAATCGAACAGTTGGTTCAGAATAGTGGGGAATGCTCGCATGCAGTCGATCTGCACGGAAAGGTCCGGATTGACGAGCTCGGGACCGACGACACCTGCATCCGGGGTAGTTCTCAGCACCGTAAGCATCACATTGAGTGCGTCGCCGACAACCTCGGTGTCAGGATTTAGAAAGAGAATGTTGCGTCCTCGGGACTGCTGGAAGGCAACATTGTTACCGCCAGCAAACCCCAGGTTCTTCGTAGATTGGATGAAGATCACCGACGGGAATTCTTTTGACATCAACTCCGCGCTGCCGTCATACGAAGCGTTATCTATCACAAGCAATTCAAGGTCGCAGCCTCCGGAGTTCGACAAAATGCTCTGCAAGCACTTGCGAAGGAGCGCGACGGAGTTCCAATTGACAATAATGATGGAAAGTTCCATATGGGTGCAGACCGTCAAAACTCAACGCTTAACCGCTTTGAGGCGTACTGGACCTTATGGAGCCAGTCGTAGCCGCCTTGCAGCTTCGCACTGAGCAGAGGAAGATCGTCGTAGGTATTCACCGGAAGGCGGCGCAAGAAATAAGGATCTTCTTGCTGACGAGCAGTGCCGATGCATGTCGAAACACCCTGATGGTACCCGAAATCGACGAGCATCTTCCGTAACATCTGAATGAAGGGCTTGTTGGTCTCCGGGAAAGCAAATGGATAAGAAAAAGAGTCCACTGGCTCCCCCAGATTGTCTTCTATCGCCAGCTTTGAGTTTACGATCTCGTCTTTCACGGCGATTCTTCCGGAAGTCGAAAGTTGGGGATGGGTCACGGTGTGCGAACCGAAACACATTCCATGTTTTCGCAGTTCTCGAATTTCACTCCAAGTCAAGCAATCTCTCTCCTTGAACTGTCTCCGGCCTGTTCCAATATATCCAGTTGGCAGAAACATAGTTGCGGTGAATCCATGGCGACTCAATGCAGGAAATGCTTGGGCATAGAAATCGGCATAGCCATCGTCGAAAGTGACTACTACGTACTTCTTCGTGAATCCACCGTTCTGCAATAAGCTCACCGCATCCGCCACGTTGATGGTGTTGTATCCGAGGTCGCGCAGGTGCTGCATGTGTTGTGCAAACACGACCGGCGAGGTTGATGTTCGAAAGTAGGCATGCACTTTCGTCTCATCTTCGTCGGAGATGCTGTGGTACATCAGAATCGGGATGGATGGTTTGTTAGCCGATGCCCGCCTCCGAAGTGGGTTGACGAGGTATAGCGTCGCGAATCTATCGAGACGAAAGCTCATCGATTATGCAGTCCGTTCTGCCGTTGAGAGAGAGACTGCGTCAGCCTCGACGTGCTTACGAGATGTCCTTGAGGCGAAGTCAAGAATCTGCTCTACCACCCGGGCTTGCTGCTCCGCCTTAAGCTGCGGGAACATTGGTAGGGAAACGATTTCCGCGGCGGCCTTTTCTGCTACGGGGAAGTCGCCGAGGCTGTACTGCATGGATGTGTAGGCTTTCTGCAGGTGTAGCGGGATGGGATAGTGGATCCCGGTGCCGATGCCAGCCTTTTTGAGATGTTCCATCAGGCCTTCGCGATCGGCAGTGCGGACCACATACAGGTGATAGACCGCGCGCGACCACGACGGTTCGCAGGGTGGGACCAAACTGCGATCTACAACTTTGAGCAGCCGCTTATACTCCGCTGCGCGTTCGCGGCGTTGGGCGTTCCACTTTGCCAGATACGCCAACTTCACGTGCAATAGACCGGCCTGGATCGAGTCGAGGCGACCGTTATAGCCTTCGACATCGTGATAGTACTTTGTAGCTTGGCCGTGATCCCGGAGCATCTTCATGGTTTTTGCGATGCCGGCGTCGTTTGTGGTGGCAGCGCCTGCTTCACCGCATGCACCGAGATTCTTGCCGGGATAGAAGCTGAATGCGGCGGCTCGTCCCATGGAGCCGGCCTTCATCCAGCGGTTGTGCTTCCGTGAGAAATATTCGGCGCCGTGAGCCTGGCAGGCATCTTCGACCACCACCAGATGGTAGCGCTCGGCCAGCTCGAGGATGGGATCCATGTCGGCCATCTGCCCGTACAGATGCACCGGGACCACAGCCGTGACCGGTCGGCCGCTGCGGCGGCTAATCAGCCTGCCGGCATCGTCGACCGTGCATTGTTTCTTTAGATATTCTTTGAGTTTCGCCGGATCCATGTTGTATGTCTGCTCATCGATGTCCACGAACTCGGGCAGCGCGCCGGCTTGCGAAATCGCTTCTGTCGTAGCTATGAAGGTGTGCGGTACCGTGACTACCACGTCGCCAGGCTTCACTCCGCTGGCCATGAGGGCGAAGCGCAAAGCATCGGTACCGCTGCTGATCGCGACTGCATGACTGGCTTCGCAGAAAGTCGCGAAGGCCTTCTCAAACTGCTCGACCATCGGGCCGCCGATGAATCCCGCAGTCCGCAGGGCTCTGCGGAAAACCTCAGTCAACTCCTGTTCCAGTTCCACGTGCGGCGTAACCAGATCAAGAAAAGGAATGCTGCTGGGCGTATGAGAGCCACTCACTTTGAAACCTCCGTAATTTGATCGATATAACGCAGAACCTTCGCTGGATTTCCAACCACGATGCTGCTGGGCGGTACGTCTTTGGTGACCACGCTGCCTGCTCCTACAATGGCGTTTTCACCTATGCTGACGTTCGAGAGAATCGTGGCTCCAGAGCCAATCGACGCTCCCTTCTTGACTACGGTTCGCTCGACTTTCCAGTCGGCTTCAGTTTGCAGATTTCCATCCGCGGCAGTTGCCCTCGGATAGCTGTCGTTGATGAACATCACGCCGTGGCCGATAAAGACGTTGTCCTCGATGGTGACGCCTTCACAAATAAACGTGTGGCTCGAGATCTTGCAGCGCTTGCCTACGCTCGCGTTCTTTTGAATCTCGACGAAAGCTCCGATCTTCGATTCATCGCCGATTTCACAACCATAGAGGTTGATGAACTTGGAGAGCTTCACGTCTTGCCCCAGCTTCACGTCTGGAGCGATGCATTGGTAAGGATTCATAGATGATTTTGCTTAATCTGCATCGACACAAGGTCGTTGCGCCGCGTTGTACCACGCTGCAGAGTTGGTGCCAGAGGTTGCGCTGTGCAGCACTTTTGGAGGCCCCGCAGGTGTGATTTTCGTTCCCGCTAGTTCCGGCGCAAATGTGTTGCGGATCCAGAGTGGAATCCCGCTCTGCGTCACTGCGCGAAGAGTTTTCGGATGGAGGACCTTGGCGCCGAGGTGTGCCATCTCCTCTGCTTCCTGATATGAGATCTCAGCGATGGTGGACGCATCCGGTACCAGGCGTGGATCGGCAGTCATCAGGCCGTCCACGTCGGTCCAGATGATCACTTCATCCGCGTCGAGAGCCGCGCCCACAATCGTCGCAGAACAATCCGAGCCGCCTCGACCAAGAGTCGTGAGCACGCCCTCCGCAGTAGCGCCGATAAAGCCAGTCACCACGGGAACGACTCCCTTCTGCACGAGTGGACGCAGGCGCTCCTGGCAGAGTTTCCGGGTCACATCCATGTGCGGGTCGGCGGCGCCGTGGCAGGAGTCGGTTTGGATGAGCGCTGTGGCCTCAATGGCCTCGCTCGCCACCCCGTGCTCCTCCAACACCGCTGCGACGATAGGAGCAGATAGACGCTCGCCAAGACTGGAAATCGAATCGCGCGTCGATGGCGTCAATTCGCGCGTGCGGATTGCGCTTTGGCAAAGCTGTTCGCCTTCCTGGAATATTCGATCCATCTCGCGCCCGATGCGACTTCGCTCCGCGGCGGAATGGATGAGTCCGTGGACAACTGCCGCGTGCCGCTCGCGCAACTCATGGAAAATCGTTGCTACGGACAGGCGATCTCCGACTGCGGACTGCGCGCCTGCGTCGATCAGTTGGTTGGTCACGCCACTCATGGCAGAGACGACCACCACCAGGTCACTGGCGCGCGTCGCGTCGCGAATAATGTCGGCCACTTTCTTAATGGAGGACGCATCGCCCACCGACGTCCCGCCGAACTTCATGATGCGAAGCGGCTTGTTGCCGGTCTTAGAAAGTTGGCTATTCATATAAAGACTTACTTCCGTCCCCAATCGAGCCCCACGGTGTGACGTTTCGCGGGAGCGGCCATGGGCTGGGAGGATCGGGTCGCCGAAGAAACCGGTTTCCGAACAGACTTCGAGTACCACGCGCTCTGTTTCTGATAATTGCTGACGCAGTCACGAATCAGCTCAGGTTCTTGCAAAGGAATATCGTGATACGCGAACCGCAGGAACGGGCTTTCGGCATCTCTGATCCACTCTTGAGGAAACAGTGCGATCATGTCCTTCTCGGTAATCTTCGGTGCTTCTTCCACTGCTTTCCCGGACAAAGCGGCGTAGAGGGCTGCGGGGATGTCGCGTCCCGACCCCAGGCTTAAATGCCCGACTTGAGTCGATCGGGGATTGATTTCGATGAGGTACGCGTTTCCAGTGTCTGCCTCCAGCATGAAATCGAAACCGTAAAGTCCGGAAAGATTGAGGCGGCGAGCCATTTTCTCGGCAGCAGCCGACATTTCCGCGTTCTCGATCACGCGCACGACAGTGGCGTGTCCTCTTGAACTTGCCTTATTGACCACCTCAAAATGAAGGCTCGCGAGCACGGTGCCCCTCGAACACGCGATGGCGCTGGTGGCTTCCCGTCCCGAGACAAACTCCTGGGCATTGACCACTGGCCGACGCCGCAGCAGCGACGGCCAAACCAGAGTCTTATCCTGGTCAACCAGTGCCCGCTTGGCGGCCCTGGCCAGCAATGGCGGAGCATGTAGTTCCCTAAAGAAGCGCTCGGCCTCGGTCAGCGTGTGCGCGATCCTTACGCCGTCACCGCCTGACGTGCCGTTCGCTTTGAGGACAATTGGAAGGCCCATGCGAGCGACCCATGCTTTGAGGTCATCAGTATTCCCGATGGCTTCGGTTGCGGGGGCCCGCAGGCCCTCTTGATGAGCCAAATCCATGAAGGCGGCTCTAGCATCCACGACCGCGAAACTCTCCGGACTACCGAGCGAACGCTCAATCAAGGCACAGATCGGAGATTCGGCATTCCCATTACGCTTCTCCCGGGCGTGGAGACGGTGCAGGTGCCGAGTAGCAAGGTCATCCCCCGAGACAACGAAATCGGGCTGAGTGATCGCGATGGCGCGAGCTAACGAATTCAAAGGCGCTAGCCCACGGTAAACGTGAATTCGACGAACGGCTTTTGTCTTCCGTACGGGATGAGACTTCGGGCACACCATCTCAACCTCGCATCCGGCGCTGGCCAAGGCTATCGCCAGCCGGGCAGTCGGGTACCAGCAAGACGTCGTCGCTATTAAGACAGTGGGATTCATGATTTTGTTTTTGGGCCGAACAGGAAAGCTGAGAATCTCGGAGGTGATGAATCGAGGGGAAATCAGAGGTAAACCAGCTCTCCCCGCTTGCTGATCGACTGGTTGGCTGCTTCCAGCATCTTGACCACTCGAAGCCCGGCTTCGCCGTCGTTGATCGGGGTTTCATCTTTGGCAATGCAGTCGACAAAATAGGTCAATTCCCGGGTCAGAGCTTCGACCTGTTCGACTTGCGGCGCCCACATGTCGCCCGAGCGGTAGTGCACCAGCAAGTCATAGAGCCCTTCCCGGCTCGTGACATTTACGCCCTTGTCATAAATCTTGATCTTCTCGTCGGCCTCAAGATCGTTCCACACCAGCATTTTCTTTTCGCCGCCGATCAGGGTGGTGCGGACTTTCACTGGCGACAGCCAATTCACGTTGATGTGGGCGATGACTTTGTCGGGGAAATAAAGCGTAATGAAGGCGACGTCCTCGTGTCCGTTGAGGTGGGTCTGGCCCGTCGCGGAAATGGCTTCGGGAGACTTCTGGATCAGGTGGTCGATGATCGACAGATCGTGCGGAGCGAGGTCCCAAACCACATTTATGTCGTGCTGGAACAGGCCAAGATTCACGCGTGTGGAATCGTAGTAATACAGCTTGCCGAGGGCTCCGTCTTGCAGGAGCTGCTTGATTTTTGTGACCGCACCGGTGAACAAGAAGGTGTGGTCCACCATGATTTTCAGGTTCTTTCGCGCCGCCAGCTCAATCAGTTCCTGCGCCTGGGCGGCGTTGCTGGTGAACGGCTTCTCTACGAAAATGTGCTTGCCATTCAGAAGGGCGGCTTTGGCCAGTTCATAGTGCGTCCAGACCGGTGTCACTACGGCGATGGCGTCGATTTCGGGATTGGACATCAGCTCTGCCGAATCGTCCGTCACCAACACGTCAGGATAGGCTTTCGCCACTTTTTTTCGTGCGGCCGCACTTTTGTCGCATACCGCGACAACTTCGGCTTGGTCCAGGCGGTCCAGGTTCCGAACGACGTTCGGCCCCCAGTACCCGTAACCTACAACTCCAAACTTCACCATGAATGCACTCCCATGCCTAGGCGTTGCGTTTGCGGTCTGAGGTCGATCAAGACTTGTGATCATATTTTTCTCTTTTTCAGAGACTGTTCACTCGGGAGGGCCGGGAGGGAGAAACTTGCTTAGTGCGCGCCTTCGCCTAACACAACTGCACCAGGCGTGCGCCACAGGATCTTGATGTCCATCCACGGGGACCAGGTGCGGGCGTAATGCAAGTCGAGGCGAACCATGTCATCAAAGGTAACCCGGCTGCGTCCGCTGACCTGCCAAAGTCCAGTGATGCCAGGCTTGGCTTCGAGCAACCGGCGGCGATGCCAGATATCGTAGGCCTCCACTTCGTAGGGGACTGGAGGGCGTGGCCCGACCAGGGACATTTCGCCCTTCAATACGTTGAGGAACTGGGGCAGTTCATCCAGGCTGGTCTTTCGCAGGAAGGATCCGACGCCAGTGATCCGGGAATCTTTGGTCAGCTTGTACACGCCATGACCGTTCCCGTTCGACGGCTGCTTAGCCGCTTTTCCAGCAATCAGGCTCTGCACATACTCTTTGTGGACGGCGGCATCATTGTTGACGTACATCGAGCGAAATTTCAGAAACACAAACGGGTTGCCATGCTGGCCGATGCGACGTTGCCGGAAGAATACTGGCCCCTTCGAAGTCGCTCTGATGGCGCATGCAATGGCAAGGAAAACTGGCGAGAAAACGATGAGCGCCAGCGCACTACCCAGAATATCCATCATCCGCTTCGTCACATGGGATGCCTTCCTGGCATCCTCCCGCTGGGACAAATCGGGATACAGTGTGGGGTTGGGCGGCCTTTGTTCCCCGTCGTGTTTCCAGTCCTCGGGGAAAACGTGAAACGAGAGACTGACCCGGTTGAATTGCTCAAGGGCCAAATTACGGCGTAATGTCTCAGTCACCCTCGCGATGATGGTACCGGGAATTGCGCTCCCGTCCTCGGTGGTGATTTCTGTGAACATGACTCCGACCACACAGTTGTTCGAGTACCACCCGGTAACGTCGGTATCGCGGGTGGAGAGGGAGAGCGCCGACAGAATCTTCCCTAGAATCCTCCCATTCTTCTCCGATGGAAGGTCGTCTCCCATATCGAGGAGCAGCAGCATGAAGGGCTTCCGCGAACGCTCGCTTCGTTTTCTTTCGAGAGCGATCATGCGCCGAAAGGCTTCCGCGTTTAGGATGCCGCGGTCTCCGAGGGATGAGGCCTCAGAGATTGGGCTCAAACTAACACCGTTACTACCAGAGCGTCGCGCGTTCACAATTCCCTCCGCTGGATCTGCTTGCGTCGTGGATAGAGTCAAGTGATCTGCTAATTGCTAGAGATTGATGGGGAAGGGTAGAACCAGAGCCCGACGGCCGCCTGCTTCAGGGCCGCTTATTCCTTGGATTGGTCGACTGAAGGGGAACTGTACCGCTGATAATAGTCAGTGTGCGCTGCGTTTGCGCTGCTGTTCACTAATGCTCCCAGCAGCTTTGACTTCTCGAGCGTCTCCAGACCGCGCAGCAGTTGCTTTTTCTCGGTCGTACCTTTTCGCGTGATCAGCAAAATTCCGTCCGCCAGCCGGGACCACATACTCGCGTCCGCCAGCGGCAGCACCGGGGGAGAATCAATAACAATCCAGTCGAACCATGCTTCCAGTTGATTCATCAAGGGCAACAGCTTCCCGGATTGCATCAGTTCCAGCGGGTTTTCCGGGGCTGCGCCTGCCGGCAAAACCCACAGCCCCAAACTTTCCAGCCGGTAGAGGTTGATACCTTCCGTCTGCCCCGAAAGCCACTCGCAGAGGCCCGGAATCCTGCCCAAGCCGAATCGTGCCGCCAGAGTCGGTCGCCGCAGGTCACCTTCCAAAAGCAACGTTTTCTGCTGTCTTCTCCGAGCCAGGGTACAAGCGAGGTTGGCTGCGACTGTGCTCTTGCCCTCCTGCGGAATGGTGCTGGTAATGAGAATCTTTCTCAGAGGGCGGCTCTGTCGAAGATGCCGCAAACGAACCGCGAGAAACCGAAACTTCTCCGCGCCCAGGCTTTCCTCTTTCCCCACCACGACTAAACGAGTGTCCTGGGGGATGGAGACTTGCAGCACCGGACACCGCTCCAGATCGCCGAACGGAGAAGCCGCCGGGGTCGGGTCGGATGACGCCGTAGGCTGCTGTGTGCCTACGGCGGTCTCATGCATTCTCTGTTCGGCGGCTTGCAACAGCTCTGTAGCAGAGACCGGACTGGACGACTCCACCTGGGCGTGCTGATTACCTGCAGCGGTCTCGCGTATCTTCTGCTCGGCGGCTTGCAGAAGTTCTGTCGCGAGCGAAAACCTGGGACTCTCGGCTCCGGTGCTTTCCGACTCCGCCCTCTGTAATGCGTCAAATATATGGCTCATGATTCAGGGACTCGCATTCGCATCCGTGTAGTTAGCTCCTCTTCTCGCTTTTGCTCGGCCTGCAGGCGGGAGTAGAGTTCGAGTAATGTCTTGGCTGCTTTCCGCGTATCGAGTTCGTCTGGCAATCTCGCGTCTTCCACCGGGGGCGCTTGAATCCCGAGGCGGAAGTCGGTCGCGATATCGTCAATGATGTCTGGGCTCACACTTCGCATTTGCCTTGCGTAACCTGCAATCAATGCGTTCTCGCAAATGGTGTTGATCAGTCTGGGCAGGCCTTGGGAGTGTTGATACACAGCAGCGATTGTCTCCGGCGGGAACAGAGCCGACGGATAGGGACTCCCCGCAAGCAGAAGCCGGCGCAGAACATATCCCTTCGTCTCGTCCGAATCCAACGGCACTAGGTGAGAGCGAAGGGCAATCCTCTGTTTCAGCTGCCGCAGACCAGGGGAGTCGAGTTTGTCATTCAGTTCAGGCTGCCCGACCAGAAGAATCTGTAACAGCTTCTCATCGGCAGTTTCGAGATTGGTCAAGAGTCGGATTTCCTCCAGAATCTCCAAGGAAAGATGGTGCGCTTCGTCGACCACCAAAACCGTCGTCAGTTTCTTCTCGTTGCGGGCAATGACATAATGCGCAATCTGGAGCAGAAGTTCACCCTTGTTCTCGCTGGTTCCGGGAAGTCCGAGATCGCTGACGATGTACTGCAAAAATTCAACAGGGGACAACCGTCCGTTAAAAACATAAGCGTACGCGACATCCTTGCTCTGCTTCAGCGATTGCAGCAGGCAGCGGAGCAGCAGGGTTTTTCCCGTTCCCACCTCTCCGGTTAAGACGACGAACCCCTTGCGTCGTCTCACGCCGTAGTAAAGAGCGGCAAGAGCTTCGTTGTGCCTCCCCGTGGGAAACAGGAACGAAGGGTCTGGAGTAATCTCAAACGGGTTGCGCTTCAGGTTGTAAAAGGCTTTGTACATGGGAATTATCGCTAGCCGCGGAAGTAACTGAACGCCGATCCTAGCAAAATCGTACCAGATACGAAAACTGCCGTCGCCCAGCCCAGCCACAGCCGCCGGCGCTCGCTTTGTTCTTCCGTCGCGGCCGCAATGGCCGGGATTTCCGAGATCACCGCAACCGGTAGCACCTTCTGCAGTTCCTTCTCGTCATAAATCCGGTCATCCATGAATTCGAATGCCCCGGCCACTACAACACCCAATGCCAATCCGATTCCCAGCCCAATGCCACAGAACTTCAGGCGATTAGGGAAGTCAGGTCTCGACGGCAGGCTGGGAGCATCTATAACTCGGAACCGCTCACCCTGCTGGAGCAATTCCATGCTGGTGGCCATCGCAGACTCGTTCTTTTTCTTGAGCAGCTCATCGTAGTTCGCTTTTGACTGCTCGTACCCGCGGGTCAGATCGGAGAGCTGTTGCTCCCGCACCGGCTCCTGATTCAGTCGCGCCTGATAGTCGTCCGTTTTTGCTTTGAGCGCGACGATGGAACGCTCGCGATTGGAGACCTCTACCTGGTTGGATTTCAGTTGACTCTGGATCTGAACCAGCAGCGCAGCTTGTGCCGGATCCATACTGCCAGTGTCGGCGACCGTGTCAGTGCCGTTGGTCTGCGTCGAGCCACTCGCCTTCAGACTGGCTAAGAGCTGGTCCCGCATCTTCTCTGTTTCTGCGATCTGGTCCTTCACTTTGCGCACATCGGGATGGCGGTCGGTGTAGTGAGATTTAAGATCGGCCAGTTGCGCCTTGAGTTTGTCCAGCTCTTGATCGAGAGCGGGCAATCCTCCCGTTGTCGTTCCGTCGGAACTCTTGGATGTCCCCTGCAGGGCACGATATTGGTCCGCCAGCGTTTGCAGGTAGACGTGCTGCTGCCTGGCAGCATTCAGAGCATCTTCCTCATTCTGGAGTTGGGATTGCAGCCCGCTCAGAATCTGAAGGTTGCTGGCCAACTGACCTGGCATCTCGCCCACGTGCTGCCCCTTGAACTCACGGACCTTTTCTTCCTGGTCAGACAGGGTTTTCCGGGCGGCCTCCAACTGGCTCTCGAGAAACGTTGTGGTGTCTTCCGACTGCTGCTGGCGCACTTCCAGGTTCTCGCTGATGAACAGATTCGTTAGCTCACTGGTGACTCGTTGGGCCATGCGGGGATCACCCGATGTATAGGAGACGTTGAATGCGGTGATCTGATTGCGTGCATCCCGCACTAGTTCGATGTCGATATCCTTGCGCATGTTGCCGACCTTCTGGTCGGGCGACGGCTGGGAGCGAGGAGCTGCATAGAGATTTAATTGATCGATGATACGCAACAGCCGGGTCCGGCTGAGAATCTGCTGCGTGATACTCTGCATCCGGTCCTGCAAGTCATCGTTCACGTTGGGTGTAACGTAATCCTTCGGCATGGTAGGCTGCTCCACCAGGATCAGGGTGCTCGATTGGTAGCGCGGCGGGAGCACCCAGCTCGCGCCCCACACCACCGCCCAACCCAGGAAAAGCGGTATCAAGAACTGCATGTGCCGACGGCGCACAATGCCCAGGTAGCGCTGAAGGTCAAAACCTTCTGTTTTCTCTTCGAGATCGTCAACCATAGAATTATCTTCCCAGCGGTCGGGAGAACTGATAGGAAATTGAAACGAATTCGCGATTGGTGTCGGGAGTCGCCGCCAGAACGGCGACCGTACTGTAATCCTGATGAAGTCGCGTGTATCCCAGCTGCAGATTCAAGTGCTGGCCAACCTGCTGCTGCAAGGATGCAGTCCCTGAAACTGTGTGCCCATTGCTGGCGGCCAAGGGCGTGGCAGTCAAAACGTCATTGTTGGCATACCCGCCCGCCACCGAAGCACTCAGCATCCTCGAGAGTTGTTGATGTATGGTTGCGCTGACGCTGTCCGTTTTCACTGCCCCGATGAGCCCGCCGCCACTCGATATTAGATGCGCGTAGCTGACGGCCAAGCTGGTCAGGTGTCCCTGCCAACTCAGGCTGCCACCAGCTGCCGGGTTCCAGCTTTGGGAAGCTGGCGATGCCGTCGTTCCAGTCGTGGCAAACTGCGGGCCAATATCTGCGTATTGCGGCCCTCCGAAGACTGAAATCGAGAATCTCTTCGTCGGATACACCGTATAGAAAAGAAGCAGAGCGTGGGTCTGCGTCTCGTTAGTTCCCGGAGCCGGATAGGACAGCAGCCGTTGATACTGGTAGGTCGCGCCGAAGTAGTTGATCTTAGAAATTCGAACCGAATAGAAAGCCAATCCGCCCTGCGAGCTAGAATCATACAGGCCAGTGACCTCGGTTTGGTCCGGATAGTGCAGGTTCGTAAACGTTCCACCAGCACCCACCATACTGTTCGCGGCAAATTGATAGGTGATGCTCACATTCCCGGAATTGCTGAGCTGATCAGCAATCGGCGCAATCACCGAAAAATTGCCCTCCTGCGTGCTGCCGGATACAGCCCCGGCCGATGCCAAATCCGGCTGGTTAAACACGCTGGAACTTTTCTGGAAGCCGTCGCGTGCGCTGAAAGTTACGTGCGGACTCAGCCGGTACTGGAAATTAATCGACGCGTTCTGGTCCGCCTGGTTCAAGGAACTTTCTCGCTGATAGAAGGTGAACCCAGGAGCGTAGGTCAAAACTAGGTGCGATCGTGGCGTCGTCTCGTCGAGCGCGATCGTGGGCCATACCGAATAACTCACGTCGCTCACCGGGGCACCGTTTACCGCCCCCACCGCGTTGTCAGTGTATGCAGTGGTGAATGCCAAGCCGCCGCGAAGGTAGTTCGAGCGCTCTCCGGAAGCAATCGAGGTTGGGTACGACTGACCGCTTACCGGAGGCGGAGTCAGCATCCGATCTGCATCATCACTGGTGGAGACGTCATTGCTCGGGCCTGTCGCCGCCGGAGCCGGGATGGGACGTTGCTCATCCTGCGACCAAAGCGGTGCCGCGGCCAGCAAGACCAACCCTACGCTAATCGTTTCAAAAAACTTCATTGTCATTACGGAACAACGATCGTGTCACGCGGTTGAATCTTAATGTTTTGTGCCGGATTCTGGCCTTTGATGACTTCCTTGTAGTTGAAGGGAATCCGAGTCTGCGTGCCATCGGCATTCTGCCGCAGAATATAAATGGATTTCTGCTTGGCGAAATCGCGGAAACCGCCGGCCAGTGCAAGTGCGTCGAGCACCGTGAGGGAATTGGAGATCACGAACGTTCCCGGCCGATTCACCTGTCCCAGAATGTTGAACTTTTGACTGTTAATTTGCTGAACGATGACCGTAACTTCCGGCTCTGAAATGTAATTCTTCAGCCGGCTGGCAATTTCTACTTCGAGTTTCAGAGGAGTCCGGCCCGCTGCCTGCACTTCCCCGACGAGGGGGAGCGAGATCTTTCCATCCGACCGCACGGGAATGGAACGTGAGATATCCGGTTCTTTCCAAACGTTGATGGCCAGCACGTCGTCGTTCCCAATCACAAAGCTGTCGTCATGCGGCTTCGATGCAGTGGAAGCATCGGCATTTTGCGAGGGTTGCGCTGCATTGGAGCTCGGCGCCGTTGCGGCGCCTCCCGATCCAGACTGCGCCCAAAGCCCGCTCGACATCAGAAGACACGTTGAGGCTGCAACCAGCCCGGTCCTCCAAAAACTCTGGCCTGTCCTTGCCATGGCGGCTCCTTGAGGCTTCTCCCTCACGCGGCTCGGCTCTTGAATCAACTTGCTTTTCCGTTTCCCTTGGTCTGGCTCGCACCGGCCAACCTCGTCTCCGGGAAAGGCGCAGGGTACGGCTCCGAAGCGCTCATGTGGTACTGGTCAATCTTGTAGAGCATCGTACGATAGCTTACTCCCAACAACCGGGCGGCAGCCTTCCGGTTCCAGCCAGTCTTCCCGAGAGCCGCTGCGATCGCGTTCCTCTCCGTTTCCCACTTAACGCTCTGGATCAGCGATTTCAGCGATTTCGGGATAGACGAGTCAGCAACGGCTTCAACTTCCTCGGGCTCGTGCGGGGACACGGTGAGATTGAGGACCTGCCTGTGAGACCCGTTGCCATTGCTCGGGGCGTTTGGTTCCAACCCGCTCAGCGTGAACTCCTTATCGCCTGCCACCAGGTAACGTTTGACGAATGTCTCCAGTTCTTTCAGATTTCCAGGCCAGGAATGATTCTGGCAGGCAGCTAACGCCGACGAAGTGAATTCCCGCGGAGGGAGGCCATAATACCTGGCCAGCTTGTGCATGGAATAACGCAGAAGAATACTGACTTCGTCCCTCCGCTGCCGCAACGGGGGCACATGGACGGTGAACGCGCTGAGACGATAATAGAGATCCGCTCGGAGCCGTTTTTCTGCGATCGCGCGATCCACGTCGTCGCTGCTAGCCGCGAGAATACGTACATCAACCTCGACCGGCTTGTCGCTGCCAGACCGGACAAATCGTTTGTCTTGCAGCACCTGGAGGAGCCTCGACTGTAATCCCAGCGGCATCTCCGTAATCTCGTCGAGTAGAAGCGTGCCTTTTTCGCCGCCTTCAAGCTTGCCCAGACTCGTTCGCCCAGGGCCTGTCGAAGACCCGTTCCCGGAAGCATGCTCTCTGCCGAACAATTCGATCTCCAGCAAGTCTCCTGGCATCTCCGCGCAATTGACTCTCAGGAACCTGAAGCCAGAGTAGACCGACAGCTTGTGGATCAGACGGGCAACTGTGCCTTTTCCACTTCCGGGCTCTCCCAGAATTAACACGGGAACATCCGCCTGGGCTAGCAGCTCCGCTTGCGCGCGGACCTTCTGCATTATGGGACTGACGCTGAGGAAGAACTCGTCCTCGCCCAGTGACTCGATATCTTCGCTCGCCATCTCCGCCTCCCCACCGTTCGAGGGATCGAAATATCTGTTGATAAGCAATTCGAGTTGTCCTTCGGTGAAAGGCCGGACCAGGACATCCTGGGCGCCCAAGCGGCTCGCTTCGCCGCGCGCGCCCGCGTCCTCTGGGTAGCAAAGTACAACCACCGGAAGATCCGGGCAAAGCCGGCGCAGCCACGGTAAGAGCTGCAGGCTGTCGGCGTCCCCGCGAGCAAGATCCAGCAACAGCAGGTGAGGCGCTACTCCAGATTGCACCCGCTCCATGGCTTCCCAACCATTCGCCGCTGTTTCCAGCTGCCAAGAGTCGGATTCCGCAATGGACCAAAGCAGGCGAAGAACTGCCGGTTCCCTGCTTACGACCAGCAAGCGAAGTGTTTCTATCTTGTTTTCGTTCAAGGGTAGGGGATCCTTATCGACGGAGAGAGCTAGGAGAAGGTGTTACAGGACAAAATCAAACCGGTTCGACTTCGTATCCTTCTACTCGAACCGCGAGCGATCGCTGGATCGCTTCCACGGAAATCACCAAAGTGCGGTCTCCATTGCGGGAGACGAGAATGCCCTCCAGGCCATTGAGTGCTCCGCTGCGGATTCGCACTCGCTGCCCGATCTTAAGGAAGGGATGAGAAGACCATGGCACGGGCCCGTCCACCAGGTTCCGAACCGCTCCGATTTGGTCGTCCGGGATGGGCGTGCCCTCGCCCCTGTCGCCGACGAGCCCGAATACTCCGTCAACCCGAAGAACGCGTAAACGGTCGGCTCGATTGGGGGCAAACCTAGCGAACACATAGCAACGGAAGAGCGGCACCTGCACCGACTTCTTGCGGTCGCTCCAGCGGTGGACCTCAGTGACCAGAGGCAGGAAAGCAGTGACGCCTCGCTCTTCGAGGCGCTGCGCCACAATTTTCTCGTGCCGGGGACGGGTCTGCAGCCCGTACCAATTTTCAACTCCCGCTTCAACCTGCGGAACCGGCTGAGTAATTTCCCACGACACGCTGCTGATGGCCATAGCTTCGCCCTCTAAGTCACTCTCTCTGAGTGACCCCATAAACAAACTAAAAAGATTGTTGTTGTCAGAATCTCCACAGAGATCCGAGGGGGAATACCACTTGGGCAGGAAACCGGGGGAATGCTGTTTTCCTGCTGACTCAACTACCGTTCAATTCTTTAAAATCATTCTCGGCCAAGGGGAGTCGGTCGAGCACCGTTTAATGTCTACTATTTCTGTAGTGATTATAGCATTTCGTCTTGAGCTGTCAATGGCCCATCAGCGCGTCTAGCCCTCAACTTCAATGATCTTGGCGAATCCGTCGGGCGGGGGGAAGAACTTGATAGCTGGCTTTGACCCTCAACGTTGGACGAGATTACATTGGGGTGCAGATCGCTGCAAGTGGTACAAGTACCCAGCCCTATTATTCTCCCGGATTGTAGGCCCGATGTTCTCCCGCCATAGAGAATAGAATACTAGAGACGTATTACTCTATTTGACATGCTAGACGCCTACCTAGCTGGTCTCGGCCGTCCATCTTTAAATCGGGCACCACTGTCGCGTAACAGATTGATTATAAATAGTATATCCTGGTCGGCGGGAGGGTGCTTAGTCGCTCGATCCGAGGCCGTTTGGGCGCTTGGAACCACAGCCGGCGAAGCATGTGCAGAATCTTGCAACTCGTAACAGACATTTGCAACTTTTAGAGAACAAGAGGTTGCAATCGGCAACTGCAGGACTGTAGAATTGCACAGTTTTATCCTTTCGAGTTCTCACCCCCAGAATTCAGATGGCGCCTTAGGAGCTACTCCAAAGTTCTGAGGCGAGGGGTGCCAATGTTCAGCGATTTGGAGCACCGGAGAGACACAATCCGAGTGCTCGTGGCCGACAGTTCTCACATACACACGCATCTATTGGCCGACGCGCTGAAGCGCGATCCCCTGCTGGAGGCGATCCCGTTTGACGCAGATTCCCACAGCTTGGTTGCCGCCGGGGTGAGCCTGCACATCGATGTGGTGGTGATTAGCGCCAGTCTGGAGGAGCAGCCTGCTCGCGGGTTCGAAGTCCTGCGAGAATTGCGAAGTGAGTGTCCTGGCATTCGATCCGTGGTCTTGCTGGATTCCATAAAGGACGAAGTTGTTTTGAACGCGTTTCGCGCTGGGGCGAGAGGTATCTTTGGCAAGAGCCAACCTGCCGACGTCCTTTGCAAATGTGTTCGATCCGTATACCAAGGCCAGATCTGGGCCAACAGCCGGGAACTGGCGGTCGCCGTGGAAGCGTTGGCTAGCGCTCCTGCCCTCCGAGCGGTGAATGCCGACGGTATGAACCTGCTGTCGAAGCGGGAACTGCAGGTGGTGCGCTGCCTGGCGGAAGGTTTGACCAACCGCGAGATCGCGGACCGCCTGAAACTCAGTCAACACACGGTCAAGAATTATCTGTTCCGCGTCTTTGACAAGCTAGGCGTTTCCAGCCGCGTTGAGCTTTTGTTCATGACTCTCAGCCAGTCTGGCTCGAGCCAGTCGCCCGTGCCGGGTGGGCCCAAGGGCTCCGATCACGGTGGTCTCCACGATGAATTCGTCGTTCTTCAGAAGGCAGCCGAGGCAGGTTTGCCGGCCGCCCAACTGGCCCTGTCGCAGTTATACCTGGTTCGACGAAAGGATCCCAAGGATGTTGTTCACGCCTACATGTGGTACCTGATCGCGCTGGAGCGGGCATCTCAGGGCGGGAAACACATTACGGAGTTGTTGACTGCGGAGCAGATCGACGAAGCTCGGGAGAAAGCAAGCGCCTGGCTCTTTCGGCTGAAGGAGATCTCGCCGGCGACCTTGGAAGGCGCGCCGCGCACCCCATCCTCCACGCGCGCAGCGGCCAAGACTCAAAGACAAATTACGGGTTATCGCGAGAAATGAGCGCATAGCGAGCTACTATGCTGGCCTGCAGATAAGAAGCAAAAGATCAGATCGTAACGAAAACGGCGTGCTTGATTCGGCACGCCGCTGTAGATTGAGTTGGCCGGGGTGTCGAATCCCCCGACAAAGTCAAGATCTTGCGCTAATTCCGGCGCATTGACACTTGCCGCCGAGAACGCAGAACCATGCCTCCGAGGCAACAAAGACCAGCCACCAACAGGTACATCAGAGAATTCCCACCCTCAGGAACGGCCTTCGGGCAATTATTGTCCCATCCCCCGTTGCTGGCGTCGCATTTCTTGTCTTTCTTGTCTTTGAAAAAGTCTTCGCCTGAGGTAAGCGCGAAGGCTAAGAAGTTCGATGGCTCGAAGTTCCGAACTGTATGCCCAGAACCCGTTACCTTCAGGTTGCCCGTTCTCTGGCCGAAGGCGGACGGCAGGAAACACAAAAACACGGCAAAAGATACCAAAACTGAGACCCGGCACAGAGGCTTCACCTATTACTCTCCTCTTAGGATAGCGGTGCAGGGGAGGACCAGAGGCTCTGATCCTTGCAGCGTATCACTATACCTCCACTTTAGCTCGAAGCCCAGGTTTGTCAAGACTGATAATTTTTGCGACCGGTTGCAAGCTCTTGCAACATCTGGATTCTCCTATTCTTTTCAATAAGAGAGCGTCAGTAACTCGTTAACTCCGGCCGAAGAGAGACACCTGTCCGCAAATGGGCAGCCTTGGGCTTCCGGTTAGCACGGTCCGATTCGTGCGTCGCCCGGCCTACCAGGTTCGAAGGCTTTCGACTTGGCCAGAGTTCCCCTACTTGGATTCAGGCTTGGATTCGGTCTTGGATTCGAGCCTCTTGCGGATGCGTCGGAGTTCCATAAAACTCAATGCGGTCATCGTGCATAGCACCGATGCAAACATGATCATCACTTTAGCGTCCATTGTCGCAGGTCCTCCCCCTTTTGCCACTGTAGCAGGCCCATCGTGCGACAGGCCAATTATAAGAATCGCGTCCGCCACCAAAACATTAGGTCGGGATCTATTGAATCGCACTAGCGGCATTGGAAAAGACATTGTTGGCATTGGAGCCGATCAGCCGAATGGCACCAACTACCAGAACCAGGATCACCGCCAGCATGACCGCATATTCCGCGATGTCTTGGCCTTCATCAGACCACAGGCCGTTTAGTAGATTGAACACGAAACCTCCTTTCCTGCCCCGCGGGGCAGACAGTAATTCGGGTTCGGGTCTCAGATGTCTGTGAACAATAACGGGGGGATTGTGCGCCGAGCAGAACCCGCTGTCAAGCGGGACTCTCAGTCTGGGCGAGAAAAAAATAGATTCAACCCGCGGGCAGGGTTATTTTGTCTAGCTGGAACAGAGGTTGCCCGTTCGGCGGCGAACGCGAGAGGCCGTGGGGTGCCAAGACTCGCCGGTTTCAGCCGGTGGCTGGAAGATGATCGTCGATTTCAGTGATGGGACGCTTGCACTCGATGGCGATGGCGAATCCCGCTCCAGACTCTAATCGTTCTACGCGCACCACCGCTCCCTTGCCCAGTAGTTGAACCGGACGACGCAACCGGGAATCGTGCACGGCCATCTTCAAGCTCACCTCCGTACGCACGGGGACGGGATCGTTGACTTTCAAGAGCAGGCCGCCGATGCTGACGTTCCTGCTGAGGCCCGCTATTTCGCGAACCGCACCACCGGATGAAAAATTCAGTGATACCGGAAATTGAAGATCAAACCGGCGGTGCCGACGCTCTCTTCGGTGAGGCTTGTCGAACTCCAGGGAATGTCGCATAAACCATTAACCGACGTCTATACTGGCGCTCGCCGATCCGGGAAATTTCCGGGGGCGAGTGCTACGGAGCAGGAATCACAGCCTTGCTGATATTCGAGTACGCGCTTTCGCCGCTCGGATCCACCGCCGTGGTCGCGTAGCAGTAAGTCGTGCCGTCGGCTACCACGCTGTCCGTATATGCGGTCGTGGAACTCGAAGTGGACCCAACGTTCGAGTAGGAGCCGCAAGAAGTTCCGAAGACAGCGCGATAAACGTTGTAACTCGTGACTCCAGAGGTAGTACTGCCTGTCCACGACAAGCTGACCGTATGAACGGGCGCTGCCGTCCCCGTGCCGGCGAGGGCCGCGGCGCTCGGCGAGTTGGAAGCGGTGCTGGCAAAGGACGCCGAGGCCGAAGCGGCCCCAGTCGCACCGGGCGTGAACGTCACCGTAAATGTAACTGGCTGGCTCGTGGTAACCGTGACTGGAAAAGATAGTCCGCTGATCGAAAACTCAGAAGGGTTGGTGCCGCTCAAAGTGACCGAGGTTACCGATATGCTTGCACCGGTCGCACTCAGCGTCCCGGTTTGAGTTCCACTGGTCCCGACTACTACGCTTCCAGCGTTGACAGGACTAACGCTCAGTGTGCCTTGACTTTGCGTAATCGCAGATCCACTCAGGGTGACGCCGAGCGCAGGATTCGAAGCGTTCGAAGCGATCGCGACACTTCCGCTGAAATTGCCGGCAGACTGCGGTGTAAAAATCACACTGAAAGATGCGCTTTGCCCCGGAGTTAAGGTCACCGGAGTGGTTATTCCTGAGATGCTGAAGCCCGTACCGGCAACCGTCGCCTGAGAGATTGTTGCTCTCACGCCGCCCGTGTTCTTCACCGTTTCGGTTTGCGACTGATTCTGGCCAACCGTGATGTTGGTAAACGTCAGACTGGCAGGCGTTGCCGTCAGGGTAGCTGGCGTAACTCCAGCTCCGGAGAGAGCAATATCAAGCGAAGTGCTCGATCCGCTTATGGTGATCGAGAGTTTTCCGTTGCTGGCGCCCGCGGTGGTCGGCGCGAAAACCACACCAAATGTCGTGCTTTGGTTTGGCGCAAGGGTGAGCGGCAGGGTCAGCCCGGTGGAACTGTATCCCGCACCGCTAACGCTCGCCTGAGAAATTGTGAGATCCTCACCCCCGGTGTTCTTCAAAGTTTCGGTCTGTGACTGCTGGGTACCGATCTGCACGCTGCCGAAGCTGAAGCTGGTCGGATTATCCGTAACGCTCCCCGCCACCACTGCCGTCCCGGAAAGCGGGATACTGAGCGTGCTCGAATCGCTGTTGGTGAAAACCAACGTCCCGCTGGCGCTGCCAGCGGACTGAGGGGCAAAAACAACGCTAAAGGCCTTGCTCACTGCTGGAGATAGCGTCAGCGGTAGAGTTAACCCCGTGATACTAAAACCGGTCCCGGTGACAGCTGCCTGCGTGACCGTGAGACTGGTTCCGCCTGTATTGCTCAACGTGTTGGACTGGCTTTGGCTGGTCCCGACCTGCACGTTCCCGAAACCCACGCTGCCAGGTGTCGCACTCAGAGCGCCGGGCAGAGGATTCTGCGGAGTTTGTACGTTGGATTTGCTCGTGCTCACTCCCTGACAGCCCACCATAGTGGCCAAGGCCAGCACAACCGCAAGCGCGTTCCAACGAGTGGGGAAGTGGCTCATAGGTGATTGAATAGGCTGTGTTTTCGGCTCCCGAGTGCACTGCTAGTGTGCCCTTTGCAGGTGAACTGGATAAGGTCCCGAAGGGCCATGGTGGGGAGGGCCAGAAGGACTAATGCTGGGGGTACTGTGACGCTGCAGATAGGCTACCGGGGAACTGCGGGCTGCCTATGCAAATTCATATCTTCTTGGCAGAGCGTTTCTTTTGAGGACCGGCCCCGCCCAGCACGAGTTCGCAAAGGCTGTCGACAAAGTCAGGAGTCAACCTGTCATGACGGATCAGGAATCGCATGTAGATGGGGCCATAAAGCGAATCAAGAAGCAGGTCCATATCCACATCTTTGCGCAGTTCGCCGCGTAGAATCCCGCGCTGGAGGGTGGCGTACGCCTCCCGGCGGCGCGGCCAGAGGAAGCGCTCACGGAAAGCTGCGATGAGGTCTCGATCACTCTGGCCCCCGCCCAGAATCGCGGAAACAATTCGTCCACGCCGGCTGCTGAAAATCTTGATCAGCTGACGCATCTGCTGGCTCATGTCGGTGCCGACGGAACCAGTATCTGGAAAGTGGAGTTTGCGGGTCGTGCTGCTGGCGAAAGCATCCGCGATGAGGGCAGCCTTGTTGGGCCACCAGCGGTAGACCGTTGCTTTGCCAACCCCGGCATGCGCGGCCACGGATTCAATGGTCAGTTCGGAAAAACCGTTCTGTCCGAGAAGTTTCAACGTGCTGCGCAGGATGGCCGAGTGAGCCTGCTCGCTGCGCGGGCGCCCCGGAGCGCGCTTGCGGCGGCCTTCACCGCGTTTGGCGTGAGCGGGAGCCTTCTGGCGCATAATGCTACCCTACCATATAATCAGAGCCTGGCTTTATAATCCAATACGCGCAGTATCGAATCTAAAATAAGGTTCGCGGATTCCTCCTCGCGTCTGGGCAGCTTAGCCTCTTTCTTTTTCGTTCGAACTCTGGAGTGGTGCCTAAACAATGTGGATTGTTGCATTAGCGCTCAGACGTCCCTACACCTTCGTCGTGATGGCGATCGTCATCATTGTTCTGTTTTTCGTAACGGTTGTCCGCACCCCAGTTGACATCTTCCCCAATATCAACATCCCCGTGGTTTCGGTGGTCTGGTTCTATACCGGCATGTCGCCGCAGGACATGGCCGACCGCATTGTGGCCAACTCCGAGCGCGGCATCACCACCACCGTCAACGACATCGAGCACATGGAGTCGCAGTCGGTAAACGGCTTGGGCGTCATCAAGGTGTTTTTCCGACCGGGCACGAATGTGCAGGGAGCCATCGCCCAAATCACGGCGATCGCTCAAACCACAGTGCGCGGGCTGCCGCCGGGCACCACACCGCCGCTGATCATCTCCTATAGCGCCTCCACCACGCCGATCATTCAGCTTGGCCTGAGCAGCAAGACCCTGCCCGAGCAGCAACTCTTTGACCTCGGCCAGAACTTCCTGCGCAACTATCTGGCAACCGTGCCCGGGGCGGCGACGCCCTATCCTTACGGCGGCAAGATTCGGCAAATTCAAGTGGACCTGGACTTACCGCGTCTCCAGGCTTACGGGCTCGCGCCGAATGACATTGTGAATGCCGTGAACGCGCAGAACATAATCCTTCCCACCGGCACCGTCAAGCTCGGCCCCACCGAATACAACGTGGAGATGAATGGAACGCCGCAAACCATTGCGGAACTGAACGACCTGCCAGTCAAAACCTCCACCAACGGCTCCACGCTCTACATGCGCGATGTTGCCCACATCCGCGACGGCTTCGCGCCGCAGACCAACATCGTGCGCCAGGATGGAAACCGCGGCGCTCTGATGTCGATGTACAAGAACGGCAACGCCTCCACTCTGGACATTGTCAAGGGCATCAAGAAAATTGTTGAGCAGGCCGCACAGGCGCTTCCTCCGGAATTGAAAGTCACTTCGCTGTTTGACCAGTCTCTGTTTGTACGAGCCTCGATCGATGGCGTGGTCCGTGAGGCGGGGATTGCCGCGGCTCTGACCGCGGTCATGATCCTCATCTTCCTCGGAGATTGGCGTCCGACAATCGTCATAACTATTTCCATCCCGCTCTCCATTTTTTGCTCGATCATCCTGCTGGGCGCAATCGGCGAGACCATTAACATCATGACTCTGGGAGGGTTGGCGCTCGCCGTGGGCATCCTGGTCGATGACGCGACGGTGGAAATCGAGAACATCGAGCGCAACCTCGCCATGGGCAAAGAGATGAGGCAGGCGATCCTTGACGGCGCGCAGCAGATCGCCGTGCCGGCTTTCGTTTCCACGCTCAGCATCTGCATCGTGTTCGTGCCCATGTTTTTCCTGGCGGGCGTGGCAAAATTCCTCTTCGTCCCGCTGGCGGAGGCCGTCAGCTTCGCCATGCTGGCCAGTTACCTGCTTTCGCGAACTCTCATCCCCACCCTCGTCATGTACATCATGCGCGGGCACGAGCATCGCGCGGAAGCGCCCAAGTCCGCGCTCGGCCGCTTCCAGCGCGGCTTCGAGCGCAAGTTTGAAGACTTCCGCCGCGGCTACGAGCAATTGCTCGAAACCACTCTCGAGCATCGTGGCGCATTCGTCGCGTGCTTCCTGGTCTTTTGCCTGCTCTCGCTCGGACTTTTCGTGTTTCTGGGACAAGACTTCTTCCCGCAAGTGGATGCCGGTCTTCTGCGCTTGCACGCGCGCGCTCGTCCCGGCTTGCGCGTTGAAGAAACCGCGCGGCTCGCCGACCAGATCGAAGCCGTTTTGCGGGAGGAGATCCCCAGGAGCGAGCTGCAGACGGTTCTCGACAACATCGGCCTGCCCAACTCCGGCATCAACCAGTCTTACAGCTCCAACGGAACCATTGGGACCAGCGATGTCGAGATCCTGATCGGTCTCGACCCCGAGCATCATCACCCCACCGCGGGCTATATACGGAGGTTGCGTGAACTATTGCCGCGACGCTTCCCTGGGGTGGAGTTCTTCTTCCAGCCCGCCGACATCGTTACTCAGATTTTGAACTTCGGCCTGCCCGCCCCCATCGACGTGCAGATCGTCGGCAACGACATGGGAACCAGTTATCTTCTGGCGCAGCAGATTGCCAACAAAATGCGGCACATTCCCGGTGCCGCCGATGTCCACGTGCAGCAGTTGCTTTCCCTACCCACTCTGCATATGGATATTGACCGCACCCGTGTCACGCAGGTTGGGCTCGCGGCCCGCGATGTCGCGCAGAGCGTTCTCGTTTCTCTGAGCGGCAGCTTCCAGACCTCGCCCAATTTCTGGCTCAACCCGCGCAATGAAATTACTTACCAGGTGGCCGTGCAGTCGCCCCAATACCGCATGATCAGCATGCAGGACCTGATGACCATACCGGTTACCTCACCGCAGGGCCCGCAGTTGCTGAGTAATCTGGTTCAGTTGTATCCGGTGGCGCGGCCCGCAACCGTGAACCATTACAATGTGCAGCCGGTCATTGACGTTTACGCCAGCACGCAGGATCGCGATTTGGGCGCGGTCGCCGCCGAAACCGAGAAAGTGCTCAAGACGTTCGACGGCCAATTGCCTCGCGGTACTCACATCGTGGTACGCGGGCAAGTGGCGACTATGCGCTCGTCGTTCTTCGGACTCGGCGTCGGCTTGGTCGGCGCCATTCTGCTTGTCTATTTGCTGATTGTGATTAACTTTCAGTCATGGCTCGATCCCTTCATCATCATCGCCGCCCTGCCGGGTGCCCTGGCCGGAATCTGCTGGTTCCTGCTGCTGACCCGGACCACGTTGAGCGTGCCATCGCTCACTGGTGCGGTCATGTGCATGGGCGTGGCCACGGCCAACTCCATCCTGATGGTCAGCTTCGCCCGCGAGCAGTTGGACGAAGGCATCCCCGCCCTGCAGGCCGCCGTCGCCGCCGGATACACGCGCATGCGCCCCGTGCTAATGACCGCGCTGGCCATGATCATTGGAATGGTCCCGATGGCGCTGGGCTTTGGCGAAGGCGGCGAGCAGAACGCGCCGCTGGGCCGGGCCGTCATCGGCGGACTGCTATTTGCCACGGTCGCTACGCTGTTCTTTGTGCCCAGCGTGTTCGCCATCTTCCACAGCCGCCGGGAAGCCAAGCGAGCGCGCCAGGGGTTGGCATGATTGTGAAAAAGCTTAAGTAGTTTTCGCAGGAATCGGAGTCAGAATGAGTGCAGAGAACGAGTCTAAACAGCCGCAGCCGATCGAAAACGAGGAGGATCACGCACTGAGTGCGCAAGCCCAGCGTGACGAAGAGATTGCTGCGATGCAGCAGCACTCGCGACACCAGCCTCCGGGGATCCAGAAGCCTCCCGAAGTTCCACCCGCGCCTCCGGGGAAGGCCCTGAAGATTGTGGGCATCTTGTTGCTGATATTGCTTGTAGCAGGTGCGCTGACCCTCTGGGACCACGTCACCCACGAGCGCGCGCTAGCCAAGGAGACGGAGCGCGAGACCGTCCCAACTGTTGCCGTGGTTTACCCTCAGTCGGAAAAACCTGATGAAGACCTGGTTCTGCCCGGGTCTCTGCAGGCTTATGAGGAGTCCCCGATTTATGCCCGCACTAACGGCTACCTGGTGCGTTGGTACAAAGACATTGGCAGCCGAGTGGAGAAAGGTGAGTTGCTGGCGAAGATCGATACTCCTGAGGTTGATCAGGAGCTGAACCAGACCCGCGCCGCGCGTCTGCAAATCCTGGCGCAGATGGATCTGGCCAAGATCAGCGCCGACCGCTGGGAAAACTTGCGCAAGACGGACTCCGTTTCCGCGCAGGAAGCTGATCAGTACGAGAGCGGATACAAACAAAGCCAGGCCAACCTAGCTTCCGCCGACGCCAACGTCCGCCGCCTCGAACAACTTGAAGGCTTCAAAGATGTTTATGCACCATTCTCCGGCGTGCTCACCCGCCGCAACGTCGATCCCGGCGCCCTCATCAACGCGGGAGCCGGTGTTGGCACCGGCGCTGCCGGCCGCGAATTGTTTGACATAGCACGCGTCGATCCCTTGCGGGTTTACACGAGCGTTCCACAGGCCTACGCGCCGTTTATCAAGGTGGGCGCCAAAACCGCTGTCACTTTGCAGGAATTTCCCGGCGAGACGTTTTTCGGCAAAGTGGTGCGCACGGCGGAAGCGATTGATTTGGCCACGCGAACTCTGCTGACCGAGGTCGACGTTCCTAACCAGAACGGCCGTTTGTTGCCCGGTTCGTTCGGGGAGGTGCACTTCGCCGTCGGCTCTGGCGTGAATAAGGTCACGATTCCGGTGAACGCGATGCTGTTCCGCGCCGAGGGTCCCCGCGTGGCTGTCGTCGGTCCCGGCGGCAAGGTGCAGCTAAGGCCCATCAACATTGGACGCGATTACGGCGCGACATTGGAGATACTCGGCGGGGTCTCTCCCACCGATCAGGTCGTCATCAACCCCGCGGATTCGCTTGAGGATGGGCAGCACGTGAACCTGGCTCAGCCGCAGCAGCAGCAGAAAGGCAGCGGATCGTGAATCGAGTTGCACTATCGGCCGTTCTCGCACTGCTCGGTCTTGCCGCCGGATGCACGGTCGGTCCGCGCTATAGCCGGCCCGCACCTCCGGCGCCACCGCCGGACGCTTGGAAGACGCAACCGCCCTGGCAGGAAGCCGCGCCCAAGGATTCGATCCCCAAAGGCGCGTGGTGGAAAGTCTTTAACGACCCCGCGCTCGATGCCTACGAACAACAATTGCTTCAGGCAAACCAGTCTCTGGTGGCAGCACGCGACCGTTTAGACCAGGCGCGTTCGTTGGCGCGCGTCGCCACTGCCGATATGTTCCCGCAACTTTCGGCCGATCCCAGCGCGTTGCGGGAGTACAGCGGCGCCAATCGCCCTCTGGCCGGCCAAGCGCCGCCCGTCTCTGCGTACACGCAGAGTGTTTATACAGTTCCGTTTTCGCTGAGCTATGAGGTCGATCTTTTCGGACGCGTGCGGCACAACGTGGAGGGTGCCAACGCCTCTCTGCAGTCGACGGCTGCCGATCTTCAAAATGTGCAATTGGTGCTGACCGCTGAGCTCGCTGCCGACTACTTCACGCTGCGCGAGCTGGACGCCGAGTTTCAAGTGGTGCAGGAATCGGTGGGCTACCAGCAAAAAGGTCTGGATCTGGTGAAAAACCGTCACGAGGGCGGCATTGCCAGCGGACTCGAAGTTGCGCAGCAGGCCGCCCTGCTCGACTCCACCGTGTCGCAACTTGCGCTGGTGCAGGAGTCGCGCGCGCAATTTGAGCATGCCATTGCGGTGCTGGTGGGCCAGTCAGCCTCGAGCCTGAGTTTACCAGTCGCGCCGTTGAGCGCCGCGCCGCCGCCGGTGCCGCTGGGAGTGCCCTCGGACGTGCTCGAGCGCCGGCCTGATATTTCCACGGCCGAGCGCCTGATGGCTTACCAAAACGCGCAAGTCGGAATCGCGCGCTCGGCCTTCTATCCGCACATCACCCTAAGCGGTTCAGGAGGATGGCAAAGCCGTGATCTCGGCTCGCTCCTCAATGCGCCCAGCCTCTTCTGGTCGCTCGGCGCGGATGCCTTGCAACCCATCTTCGAAGGCGGCCGAAACCGCGCGAACCTGGCCGCAGCGCGAGCGGCGTATGACCAGTCCGTGGCTAACTACCGCCAGTCCGTGCTCACGGCGTTCCAGGAAGTCGAGGACGGAATCAGCAATCTGAGCACGCTCTCCCAGGCCCTGGCCACCCAGGGCGCGGCGGTCGAAGAGTCGCGCCGCGCGCTGGCGATCGCCAACAATCGCTATATCGGCGGAGTCACCAGCTACCTCGATGTGATCAATGCGCAGACCACGCTGCTGACCAGCGAACGGCTGCAGACGCAGTTGCTCGGCCAGCAGATGGTCAGCTCCGTCTATCTGGTGAAAGCTCTCGGCGGCGGCTGGGACGCCAGCGAACTGGACCGCGAGCAAATTCATCCCCAGGCTAGTCAGGCTCTCCGCCCCTGAGGGCTTCAGGTTCGAGGGTCGAGCTAGGCAAGCACACGCGCGGACCCTCATTTCGAGCGGCGTTTTGCACTCGATACAGGTTGACAACGGCGTCGAACAAGCCTAGTATTATAGCTGGATGCAATAGTTCTTCTTACTCTTTCAGGTTCGGAAGCAAGTCGATCCCATCTGAAGTTTTTCCATCTAGCCCGCTGGAAGAGTAAATCGCTTCAAGACACGTCATGACTGGGATTCTTGTGTCGCTTGCATCTTGTTGTCTCTGTGTTGATTGTCCTGAGCCTGGAGGGAGAAAACGTGAAAAACACCAAGTTTCTTGTGAAAGTGAACCGCAGCGGCACGCGCGCTCCGGAATACGTGCAGCGCATCGACCGCACTCCCATCCAGACCACAACCGACCGTAAGCTCGCACTGGTTATGGGACGATTCACCGCGGAAGACGCTGTCAAATCGATCCAGAACTCACGCTGCAACCCAGAGTTGATCTCTGTCCAGGTTAGCGCCTAGCATTTTCGGCAGCAGGCCGCAGCGCACCCGGGCACCGTCCTGAAGACCCGTGCAGCGCTCCCGCTTCCTCAGTCCGCCGGGCTGAGGGCAACGCCATTGCCGTAGTATTCCCGCAGAATCCCCCAGATGTTGCTGAAAAACTCATGATTCGTATCAGGGTATGCCTTTAGGCATACCGTAGGGGCAGGGTGATCCCTTCGCGCATTTAGGCGCTGCGCTTTCAAACTTGGTTTTCGGAGTCAGCTCTAAGAAGACCACAAAATCAACAGCGGCTTTAGCGACCGAGCAGTACTCGATCGGCATAATAAGTTTTCCCGCCGCCTGTTAGTATTCTCGGCGAGAATAAATTCCTTCGATCCGCGAAAGGACCGCCACCTTGGCGCAAAACGAAAAAGCCAGCTACAACCGCTTCCTCCTCCTGGTGGCTGGGCTTGGCGGCTTGCTCTACGGCGTGGATGTCGGCATCATTGCCGGCGCGCTGCCGTACCTGGAGGCTACTTCTGGTTTGAACGCGGGCCAGCTTTCGACAGTGGTCGCAGCCGTCCTCCTCGGCAGCGTCATCTCAACTCTGTTTGCCGGCGTGCTGGCGGACTGGATGGGACGCAGGCTCTTGATGACGCTGAGTGGCGCGCTGTTCGTCGTCAGCATTCCGATGATTGCGCTTTCCCATGGTTATGAACCGCTAATTCTTGGCCGGCTCCTTCAAGGCATCAGTGCGGGCTTGATCGGTGTGGTAATCCCGCTGTATCTGGCAGAGTGTCTCGCGGCGTCGAGTCGCGGCAAAGGTACGGGCATCTTCCAATGGCTGCTCACACTCGGCATCACGGCAGCCGCTTTTGTCGGCATGTATTTCAGTTTTCGTGTCGACGAAGTGGCGAAGCTCGGGGACGCAGGCAGGCTCATTGCATTTAAAGACACAGCCTGGCGCAGCATCTTCTGGGTTTCGCTGCCGCCCGGCATCTTGTTCGTGATCGGCAGCCTCATGGTAGCGGAGTCTCCGCGCTGGCTGTTCCGCCGCGGCAAACGCGATGCCGCCCTCTCTGCGCTGCTTCGGTCTCGGACAAACGAGCAGGCAGACCTCGAACTCAAGGAAATGGAACAAGCGGCCGCCGCGGAAAAAGCCAGTACTTCAACCGGAGCCGGAGCAAAGGAATCGCTCTTGCGCCGAAAGTACGTGATCCCGTTTGTGCTCGCCTGTGTGATTCTCGCGTGCAACCAGGCCACAGGCATCAACTCCATCATCGGTTACAACACAAATATTCTTTTGCAGAGCGGCCTGTCCGATATTCAGGCTCATTGGGGCTACGTTCTGTTCACAATCGTGAACTTTCTCGTAACCATCGGCGGTGTAATGCTAGTAGACCGCAAGGGACGGAAGTTCCTGCTATCGGTAGGAACGGCTGGGATTATCGTTTCGCTGGTCTGCACCGGCTTCCTCTTCCGCCAGACGGAACGCTTGCGCGTGGATTCCAGAAGCACAGTTCAGTCCATGGTCAATTCGGACCAGAAGATCGCGCTCACCTATGACCAGACGCTGGCCAAGACACTGCTCAACTCAGCCGGAGGCGCCGCCCAGCAAATCGGCACCCGCCCCACTTCTCTAGTCGTGATCTATTCCTACGGAGACTTCCACGCCGCAACCAAAGCCGCGCGTTCCGATGACACTGCCGCAACCCCCATCGAAATCAGCCGCGAAAGCTGTGTGCCCGCCAACAAGGTAGTAGCGTTCTTTTCCAACCCCTTCGGCGATCTCGATGCCGCCCGCGAGGCTCCGCTTAGAATCGACAACGCTCTGATCACTCCCTTGCCCAGTCAGCGTAGCGGATGGAGGGTCGCCATCACTCTTTTTGTGTTCATGGCGTTCTATGCTGTCGGCCCGGGGGTGTGCGTGTGGCTGGCACTTTCCGAACTGATGCCGACGCGCATTCGCTCGAACGGCATGAGCATCGCACTGCTGCTCAACCAGGCGGTTTCCACCACCATCGCGGCCATATTCCTGCCCACGGTCGGCAAGTACGGCTATGCCACTATGTTTTGGGGATTCGCGGTGTGCACGGTAATCTACTTCATCACCGCCGCGGTGTTCCTGCCGGAAACCAAAGGGAAGACGCTCGAAGAGATCGAAGCGCACTTCGAGGGCACAAGAAAAAAGCCCGACCTCGCCACCGCCTGAACCTGCAACAAAGTGGACTGTCACCGGTTCCCTACGTCCTTGCTTGCCGTTGGCTGTTGGGCTTCGAACCGCTCAGCGCGAAGAACAGAATATACAGATAACAGATCACAGGAAGAAAGAAGGCGTGGTGAATTCCCATCCTATCGGCCACAGCGCCTTGCGCCAGTGGGATAATCGCTCCGCCAACGATCGCCATGATCATGATTCCGGAACCATCCCCGGTAAGCGGGCCGAGCTCGGCCACGCCCAGTGTGAAGATGCTGGGGAACATGATGGAATTAAAGAACCCCACCAGGATGATGCTCCACATGGCAAAGTGTCCCGAGCTGATCATGGAAATCGTCACGAGGGCGGCAGCGCATACTGCGCAGATGCCAAGCAAATGCCCGGTCTTCATCTTCTGCAACAACCCGGACCCGATGAAACGTCCGACCATGGCTCCGCCCCAGTAAAAGGCAACATAACTGGCCGCAACCTTTTCGGTGAGGCCACCAATATCTGGTTGGCTGAAATAATTCACCAGAAAACTCCCGATGGAGACCTCTGCGCCCACGTACACGAAAATGGCGATTGCGCCAAAGATCAAGTTCGGATGCCTCCAGATGGAATCGTTCACCTTTTCGCCAATCTGGTGCTGAGCGTGAGGGATTTTCGGCAACTTGAAACTGCCGATGGCGATCGCCAGCAGCACCAGCGCAATGCCCAAGCCCACGTAGGGAGTCTTGACCGTCGCCGCTTCATGTAAGCGATAAGCTTGCAGGGCATCGGGTGCCAGCGCCCGTATCTCTTCCATGGTCTTTGGCGCGGCGGTCAGAATCAGGAGACCGCCGAAGAAAGGCGCCAGAAAGGTTCCGAGCGAGTTAAACGCTTGTGTAAGGTTCAGGCGGCTCGACGCCGTCTCGGGCTTGCCCAGTACTGTCACGTACGGATTAGCCGCCACCTGAAGGCAGGTGATACCAGCCGCCAGGACAATCAGTGCCGCTAAGAACAACGGATACGATGGGACACTGGCGGCAGGCACAAACAGGAAGGCGCCCAGCCCCATGGTAAGCAGGCCCAGCACCATCGATCGTTGATATCCAATCCAGTCAATGATCTTGGCCGAAGGTATGGAGAATAGAAAATATGCTCCAAAGAAGGCGGACTGAATGAGCATGATGCGGGTGTAATTTAAGTCGAAAATTGGTTTCAGGTGTGGGACAAGGATGTCATTCAGGCAGGTAAGGAAGCCCCACATGAAGAACAGCGTAGTCACTATCGCCAGCGGCACTGTATACGACGTTGAAGTTTGGGAAACCGACGAAGTCGTGGAACTGCTGGGAGCAACGATTGCCATGGCTTGATTGTCCACCTGTGATCAGGGATTTCAGCCTTGTAGCCAACCGATCATAGCATCGCGGAGTGCCCTCCGGTATACGCGCTCGAAGGACAGTCGCTTTTCGCCAAAGAATAAAGAATATTGTTAGTTCACGTTTCAGCTTTATTGCTGAGGTTGGATCCTTACCAGCCAGTTTGCCGGCTCGGGGAGGATGGCAAACGCCGGAAGCTTACCCCGCACCATGGCGACTTCATCGCAGTTGTGAAATCTGGGACAAACATGGCAGTCTTTGTAAATCTTGTCGGGAAGATCTTCTCGCCGCGCCATCTCGAATCCCTGTCGTGCAAAGAATTCGGGAGCCCGCGTGAACAGGCAGATACAATCCACTCGATGCCGTTCAGCTTCAGCCATCAAAGCCTTCATCAGCCGGCTGCCTCCACCTTGCCCTTGCGCGCTGGGTCCTACCGTGATCGAACGGATCTCGGCCAGATGCGTGCCATAAAGATGCAGCGCACCGCATCCAATGATGCGGCCTTCGTCTTCCAGGACGACGAAGTCTCTTACGTTCTCGCAAATCTCCGCCAACGTACGCGGCAGCAAAGTGCCGTCGCCGGAATAGCTGGCAATCAGATCGTGGATGTGCTTCGCGTCCGGCAAAATGGCTTTACGCGTGCGCATGGAAGTTGACCTCCTCGCGCAGGGCTTCAATTTTCTTTCTCGCCGCTCCGATCCCCTGCCGCACCCGGGCGGGCGCGGTACCACCGACAACATCGTGGATCGCCAGCACCGAAGCCAGTTTCAGACAGTCATAAAAACTCTCGTCAAATGCAGGATTCACCGTACGCAACTCCTCCAGCGTTAAATCCGGAAGCTCGCACTGCTTTTCCACGCAAAGTTTCACAGCCTTTCCAATCTGCTCGTGAGCGAGCCGGGAAGGAACACCGCGCTTGACCAGGTAAGTTGCCGCTGCCCAAGCATTCATGAATCCCGATTGCGCCACGTCGTTCATCCGCTCGTGGTCAAACTCCACCGCTTTCATCCATCCCGCGATCAGTGGCAACAAGCCAAGTGCCGTGTCGGCAGCATCGAACAGGGGCTCCTGTGTTTCTTGCAAATCTTTGTTGTAGGCCAGCGGCAAGCCTTTCAACGCAACCATCAACGCTGTTGCGCTGCCGATGACGCGGCCCGTCTTGCCCCGTACCAACTCCAGAAGATCCGGATTCTTCTTCTGAGGCATCGCGCTGCTCCCCGTGGAATAAGCCTCAGGCAACTGCACAAAACCGAATTCCTGCGAGGAGAAAAGAATCATTTCCTCCGCCCATCGGCTCAGGTGCAGCCCCAGCAAAGAAAGCGCGTTGACGAACTCAAGAACGAAATCGCGGTCGCTGGTGGCATCGATACTGTTCGCAGTCGGACCAGCGAAGTCAAGCTCCTCCGCCATGAACGCCCGATCAAGCGGCAGAGTCGCACCAGCCACGGCGCCCGATCCCAGCGGACAGAGGTTCAGGCGCTCACGGCAATCGGCAAGCCGGTCGGCATCCCGCAAGAACATTTCGAGATAAGCCAGCAGCCAATGCACCACGAGCACCGGCTCCGCATGCTGCAAATGCGTGTAGGCGGGCATTGCAGCGTTGCCCGCCAGTTCGGCACGGTCGGCGAAAACCGCGCACACCTCGGTCAGCTCCTTCCGCAACTCATCAATCGCCGCCCGCACATAAAGACGCAGATCGGTCGCAATCTGCTCGTTGCGGCTGCGCCCGCTGTGTAACTTGTAGCCGAGGTCACCGATCTGCGCCACCAGCTGTTTTTCGACGAAATGATGCACGTCCTCGGCTTCGTCGTCCTCAACGAAGCCCTTGGACCCAGCAGCGGTATCGCCAATCTGCTGCAGCCCTTCCAGAATGCTGATGAGCTCGTCGGCAGACAAAATCTCGACATTTTTCAAGGCACGAGCATGCGCCCCACTCGCGGCGAGTTCGTAACTCAGCAGCCGCCGGTCGAAATCAAACGACCGCTGCCACCGTTCGAATTGCGGATCCAGCGGCTGCCGGAACCTGCCCGACCACATCTTCATCGCGCAACCTCCACGCGAGCCCGCGCCCGTGTCCGCGAAGGCAGTCCAAGGATTCGAATGAACCCTGCCGCGTCTTTCTGGTCGTAACCATCGCCCATGGTGAAAGAAGAAAGATCGGTGCGGTAAAGTGAGCGCTCCGACTGCCGGCTCACCACTGAAACATTGCCTTTATACAAAGACAGCGTCGCGCTGCCGGTCATCTCTGTCTGCGTGCTTGTGACAAAAGCGTCCAGCGCCTCGCGCAGCGGCGTAAACCACAATCCGAAGTAGACGAGCTCGGCATACTTCAGCCCCACGTGCTGTTTAAAGTGCGCAACTTCGCGCTCCAGGCAGAGCGCTTCCAGCTCGCGATGCGCCGCAATCAGCAACGTCCCACCCGGCGTTTCATAACACCCGCGCGACTTGATTCCCACAAAGCGGTTCTCCACCAGATCCACGCGGCCAATGGCGTTGCGCGCGCCAATTTCGTTCAGCAATTCGACCAGCGAGACCGGATCGAGCTTCATACCGTCGACGGTGACCGGAATCCCCTTCTCGAAGCCGATCGTCACCTTCTCGTCCTGGTCAGGAGCTTCCTGGGGCGAGCGCGTCATCTGCCACGTTGTCGGCAGAGGCGCATTCGCAGCATCTTCCAGTTCTCCGCCTTCATGACTGAGGTGCCAAAGGTTGCGGTCGCGGCTGTGAATTTTCTCCCGGCTCGCCGCCACTGGAATACCGTGCTGCTCCGCGTAATCCAGACAGTCTTCCCGGGATTTCAACGACCACTCCCGCCAAGGCGCAATCACTTTCAACTCGGGCGCCAACGCCTGATAGGTCAACTCAAAACGAACCTGATCATTTCCTTTCCCCGTGCAGCCATGCGCCACCGCTGTAGCTCCCTCGCGCAGAGCCACTTCGACCTGATGTTTTGCGATCACGGGACGCGCCAGCGACGTGCCCAGCAAATACTTGTGTTCGTAGACCGCACCGGCACGCAGCGCTGGGAAAACATATCCTGTCAGAAACTCTTCGCGGAGATCCTCGACGATCACCTTGCTCGCGCCCGTCGCGTACGCCTTTTCAACGACCGCTTCAATATCGTCACCCTGACCGACATCGCCCACCATGGCGATCACGTTGTAAGAATAGTTTTCTTTGAGCCACGGAATAATGATGGAGGTATCGAGCCCTCCAGAGTAAGCAAGTACAACTTTTTCAGGCATGAGCACTCCTCGCGGGCAGACGATCGCCGCCGCCCAGCAGCAAATAAAGAATCGCCTTTTGCGCATGCAGACGGTTCTCCGCCTGCTCGAAGACCACCGACTGCGGCGAATCGATCACGTCGTCGGTTACTTCCAATCCACGGTGCGCCGGCAGACAGTGCATAAACACCGCGTGCGGCGCGGCTTCCGCCATGAGTTCCGCATTGACTTGATAAGGCGGAAAGATTTGGGCCCGCTCATCCTCTTCCCGCTCCTGTCCCATGCTGGTCCAGGCATCGGTGTAAATCGCATCAGCTCCGGCACCCGCCTCGCGCGGGTCGGTCAGTAACTGAATCTCGGCCCCGGTCTCTTCTGCAATTTCCTGCGCATCGGCGACAATCTGCGGATCAGGTGCATAGCCTGCCGGAGTCGCCACGCGGATCGTCGATCCCAGGCATGCACAAGTAAGCAACAATGAGTGCGCCACATTGTTGCCATCGCCCACATAAGCCAAACAACGGTCCTTCACATCTCCGAACCGCTCCAGAAGCGTCAGATAATCAGCCAGTGCCTGGCAAGGATGCTCCAAATCGCTGAGGGCGTTAATCACCGGAACCGAGGCGTGCTGCGCCATGCCCTCGATGGTCTGTTGCGAGAATGTGCGCAGCACAATCAAGTCCACCCAACGTTCCAGGTTGTGTGCCACGTCGCTCAACTTTTCGCGCGCATCGAGTCGCTCATGCGTCTGATCGACAAACATCGCCGTACCTCCCAGACTCACCATTCCTGCTTCGAACGTAAGCCGGGTACGTAAGGAGGGCTTTTCGAAAAACATCACCATCTGCCTGCTCGTAAGCGCCCCCCGGAAATCAGCCGGGCGCGCTTTCATCACTCCAGCCAGACGCAAAACAGCATCCACGCCGGAGGGACCAAGATCGCGGGTCGAGACCAGATCCGGACACCAAAACACTTGCGGCACTCTCTCGGGAGTGGCCGCCACTCTGCTTTGCACATGACTATTCAACTTCGACTCCTTCTTCTGAACCCGTGTACTCTCCGGTTGCGATTTATAATCCGCCGCGACTGACTGACTCATGAATAGGTCACCTCGGTACCGCACGACAGCTTGGTCAAATAGAACTGCGGCAGGAGGTCCGCTTCATTTGCCGGCAGAATTCTCACTCGCCCCACACCTTGCTTCAGCGCCTGTCCACAAGCTTGCAGCTTTGGCAACATACCGCCGCTGATGATCGAACCGGCTGCCAGCTCTGCGGCCTGCTTCGTGCTCAGCCACGGCATCACGCTTCCCGCGGCATCCCTTACTCCGGGCACGTCAGTGAGAAAGATCAGCGCATTGGCATGACACGCTGCCGCACACGAAGCCGCCATTTCATCGGCGTTCACGTTGTAGTATTCGCCGTCGGCGCCCAGTGCCAGCGAAGCCAGCACAGGAACCCCCCCCTGCTGCCACAACGCCTCGATCCAGCACGGCTCCGCAAAACAAATCTCGCCCACAAATCCCAAATCGCGGCCGTGAACAAACTTCTTCCGCGCGCGGAACGTCATTCCGTCGCCGCCGCAGAATCCGATGGCCGGCATGCCCGCTGACTGAATGGCCGCCACCAGCTTCTTGTTGATGATCCCGGCCAACACCATGAGCGCCGTATCCCGGGTCTCCGCATCGGTGACCCGCAGCCCGTCTACAAACTCGCTCTTCTTCCCCAGTCGATTCAGCATGCGGGTCAGCGCGCTGCCGCCGCCATGAACCACGGCAACGCGGTGGCCGTCCTGCGCCAACTCCGCGATGGACTGAGCGCACTTGCGCAACGTCGCAGCATCCTCGATCGCTGCTCCGCCAATTTTCACCACAATCGTCACTGCAAACCCTCCCGCTCTTCCCACTCGTACATCAGATTCATGTTCTGCACCGCCTGCCCGGCCGCGCCTTTCAGCAGATTGTCAACGCAGGAAACCAGCACCAGCCGACGGCCATCTTCCGCCAGACAGAATCCAAGATCGCAGTAGTTCGTGTGCAGCGAAAACTGCAGCTGCGGCAGCTTCGGCGTCGCAAACACACGCACCCAATGTCTGCCCGAATAAAAATCCCGCAGACAGGATTCCACTTCCGGCGGTTTCATCGGCTGCTTCAGGCGCACGTAGATGGTCGAGAGAATTCCGCGCGGAATCGGCAACAGATGAGGCGTGAACGTCAGCTCCGCATCCTCGAGCCCCAACTGCTCCACCATCTCTCCCATGTGCCGGTGATTGAACACCGAATAAGCGGAGAGATTGTCCGCCACCGAAACAAAATGAGTACGCGAGGTAGGCGCCTTGCCCGCTCCCGACACTCCCGACTTCGAGTCAGAAATAATTCCATGCCCCCGATCGATGAACCCGTCCTTGAGCAGCGGCGCCAGGGCCAGAATCACAGACGTCGCATAGCACCCCGGATTTGCCACCAGTTGAGCCGCCGCGACGCAGTCTCCGTTCAACTCAGGCAGGCCATAAACCGCCTTCGCCGTCAATTCTTCGGCAGTCACCGCGTCCGCATCCTGGAACGAGTAGATGGCACGATGCTGCGCCTGTTTCAGCCGCCAAGCCCCGCTCAAATCGATCACCCGCAAACCCTGCGCGATGGCTTCCGGCACCAGAGACCGAGACGCCTCATGCGGCGTAGCCAAAAAAAGCAACTGCACACCCTGCCGTTTCAGTTCCGGCCACGATAGCGTCCGCAACGGATAGCCTCCGTTACCCGACAACTCCGGAAAAACCTCGGCCAAGTCCTTCGCACCATCGCTGCCGCCCTCACGCCGCAGCAACACCGGCTTTTCCAGTCGCGGATGGCGCTCGAGAATGCGCGTCAGCTCCAGTCCCGAATAGCCGCTCGCCCCCAGCACCGCGCTCTTGAGCTTCGCCGACATCAGCCCAGCATCTCCTCGATCCTCACCGCAACCTTCTTGGCAGCATCCTTGTCAGGACAAACAATGAGGATCGCGTCATCACCCGCAATCGTTCCCACAACTCCCTCCCACTCCTGCTCGTCGAGTGCCGCCGCCACCGGCTGAGCGCTGCCGATAATAGTCTTCACCACCAACAGGTTCTGCGCCGGTCGCACATCCAGCACGAACTCGCGAACCAGTCGGTGCACCGGCGGCAGAGCCAAACCCGCAGCACCTTCGCTCTGCGGCAACGCGTAACCAGCCGCCGTCTTGCTCAGATTCAGGTCGTGAATATCCCGCGACAGCGTCGCCTGCCCCACCTTGAATCCCCGCTTGCGCAACGCCCGCTGCAAGTCCTCCTGGTTGGCTACAGGCCCTTGCTTCAAGGTTTCCAGAACGGCTCTCTGTCGCAGAGCTTTATTCATCATGAATATTTATTCATTTATATGAATAAATATTCTCTATCTTACAGACGACACCCTCCCTGTCAAGGGAAAAAGCCGCTCCTCCCATTTTTGGTAATCAGCCCAGCGCCCTGCTCAACCGCCGGAGGGAGCTCTCTGCGAAAACCCAAAACCGAGGCTCGGCCGCAAATCCTTGCTAGACTATTCGCGGTCGAAGAAGGCCGCGAGTCGACACAGGAGCAATTGCCGCATGAGCCTCAAGCCCACCCTGGCAGCTGAGTTGATAGCCGAGTTCCTCGGAACGTTCATCCTGATGCTCTTCGGCATAGGGGTCGTTGCCATGGTCGTTCTGTTTCCCTCTAACGCTCCTGGCGCTACGGTTCACGGCGGCTACACCAATATCACGCTAGGTTGGGGACTGGCCGTGACCATGGGGATTTACGTTTCAGGAAAAGTCTCTGGAGGCCATCTCAACCCCGCGGTCACCCTGACTCTGGCGGTCTTCCGAGGTTTTCCCTGGCGCAAAGTGCTGCCCTATTCCATCGCGCAGACGGCAGGAGCTTTCCTGGCCGCCGCTTTGGTGTACCGCAACTACCTCCCAGCCTTCCACCAGGTCGACCCTCAAATGGAGAAAACCGCAAGCATATTTACAACCTTCCCCGCTTTTCCAGAATGGCCTCAAGCAGGATTCCTCGATCAGGTAATCGGCACCGCTCTGCTGCTCCTCTTAGTCTTGGCCATCACAGACGAACTCAACGTCCCTCCTGGAGCAAATCTTGCGCCGGCGATGATCGGATTGGTGGTCGTAGCCATCGGCATGAGCTTCGGCGGCATGCACGGATATGCGATTAATCCCGCGCGTGATTTTGGCCCGCGCCTTTTTACCGCCGTTGCCGGATTCAGAAACAATGGCCTGACCGACGGCACGCGAGTGTGGTGGGTGCCCGTGGTCGCGCCGATGCTGGGCGGACTCGTCGGCGCCGCGGTCTACGATTTCGGCATTCGACGATTCCTGCGTGCGTCCCAGCCGTCGTCTTAGCTCGGTGCCGGTAACGTCCGCAGAAACAGGAGACCTCTTGCCTTACATTCTCTCTCTCGATCAAGGCACAACGAGTTCCCGGGCCCTCTTGTTCGACCATAACGGCTCAGTCTGCTCCGTTGCCCAGCGCGAATTCAAACAGATTTTTCCCGAGCCTGGATGGGTCGAGCACGATCCCGAAGAGATTGCCGCATCGCAGATCGCCGTTGCCCTGGAAGCCATGGCGAGAGCCAATGCACGCCCCGGCGACGTCGCCGCCATCGGGATCACCAACCAGCGTGAAACCACCGTCGTCTGGGATCGCGCTACCGGCAAGCCCATCTACAACGCGATTGTCTGGCAGGACCGCCGCACCGCCGCTTTTTGCCAGCAGCTCAAGGCGCAAGGCCACGAGAATCTGATACAGCAACGCACGGGTTTGCTGATCGACGCGTACTTCTCCGCCAGCAAGATTTCCTGGATCCTCGAACACGTTCCCAATGCCCGCCAACTCGCCGAAGCGGGACGCCTCGCATTTGGCACCGTCGACACGTGGCTCGTTTGGAAGCTGACCGGCAGCCGAGTCCACATCACCGACGCCAGCAATGCCTCCCGCACCATGCTTTTCAATCTTCACTCCGGCCGCTGGGATAACGACCTTCTCGATCTCTTCCGAATCCCCGCATCGATGTTGCCCGCAGTCTGGCCCTCCAGCGAAGTGTACGGAGAAGTGCGTTCAGTCCCAGGACTGAATGGCATCGCCATCGCAGGCATCGCCGGAGATCAGCAGGCCGCACTCTTTGGGCAAAGATGCACTAGCCCCGGCCTCACCAAGAACACCTACGGGACGGGATGCTTCATGCTGCAGAGCACAGGCAGTCGCGCCGTCGCGTCCACGAATCGCCTGGTCACAACCGTGGCTTGGAGAATCGGCGACAAAACCGGCTACGCACTCGAGGGCAGCGTATTTGTAGGCGGAGCCGTCGTTCAGTGGCTGCGCGACGGCCTGGGGATTATTCGCACATCGTCCGAAGTAGAAGCGCTGGCAAATTCAGTTTCTGACAATGGCGGAGTGTACTTCGTACCCGCCTTTGTGGGGCTCGGCGCTCCACATTGGGATTCCTACGCGCGCGGAGCAATCTTCGGCCTTACCCGAGGAAGCAAAGCAGCTCACATCGCCCGCGCCGCCCTCGAAAGTATCGCCTACCAGGTCGCCGATCTGATGGACGCAGTCCAAACCGACACTAGCGCTCCGCTCAAAGAACTGCGCGTAGATGGCGGCGCTTCCGCCAATGACGCTCTCATGCAATTTCAAGCAGACATTCTCGGCGTGCCCCTCGTGCGCCCCGCCATGACAGAGACGACCGCGCTCGGCGCAGCATTCTTGGCGGGTCTAGGCGTCGGCTTTTGGAAGGACTTGCAGGTAGTATATGAAATGCCGCGTGAGGAACGCCGGTTCGAACCATGCCTGCCGCGCTCTAAAGTGGATGCCCTGCGAGAGCGCTGGAATGAAGCCATCGCCCGCACGAAATCATGGGAGCAAAGGGAATAGATTTCTCAGCTTAAGTCTATTTCGCAAGCTCGCCGATAAAAACGCCGTACGGCTCGATCGAAATCTCGTCTTCCCTTGCGCTCGATTCTCCAGTCGCCAGCAGGCGCGCGGCGGAAGTGAAGCCCTTGCTCTTCAACTCGAGCGTGACCTTCTGCGGCTCGTTCGACATATTCAGAGCCACTACAACCCCGTGCTCCTTATACAAGCGCAGGTAAGACAGCACGTTCGCATCACTCTCATTCAACGCGGTGTAGTTTCCCTCGAGCAACGCCAGATTCGTATGCCGCAGCTTGAGCACTTTCTTGTAAAACTCCAACACCGAATTCGGATCTTTCGATTCATCTGCCACGTTGTGCGTCTTGTAAGTCTCGGGCACCGGCAGCCACGGCGGCCCTTTGGAAAACCCAGCATTCTCGCTGCCGTCCCATTGCATGGGAGTCCGCTCGCCGTCCCGGCCTTTCTCTTCAGGCCATCCCGTACGCCCGATCGGATCCTTCACATCCTCTTTGCGCGTCGGCGGCGTGGTTTTCATCCCGATCTCTTCCCCGTAATATATGATCGGAGTTCCGCGCAGCGTGAGATAAAGCGCCGCCATCAGCTTCGCGATCTGGTCGTTGTGCTCGCCATCGCCGTAGCGGTCGTACGACCGCACAATGTCGTGGTTGCTGATCACAAACGCCGGCCAGCCGGAAGCCCCGTCCACCTCCGCAATCTGCTTGCGGAATTCCGCCGGCGACAGCTTGTTCACCATCGTGAAAAGAAAGTCCATGGGCAACTGCAGTTCGTCGTTGCCCTGGCCGTAATAACGGTTGAGTTCAGTGACGTCAGCCGTCCAAGTCTCGCCGATCAGCACCGCGTTGCTCTCATCCGCCACTTTCCGCAACCCACGCAAAACATCGTGCACCTCGGGCAACTTCGTGTTGTACTTGTTCTGTTCGATCGGATCTCCAAAATGGTTCGTGCCCGGACGCAGAATCGGGTTGTCGCGCAGTTCCGGGTCCTCAAACAACGTATCCACCGCGTCCAGCCGGAACCCCGCCACCCCACGCTTGTACCACCATCGCGTCACATCGAACATCGCATCCCTAACCGCCGGGTTTCGCCAGTTCAGGTCGGGCTGCTCGGCGTAGAAATAGTGGTAGTAGTACTGATTCGTGGCCGGATCAAATTTCCACGCCGACCGATCCTCCTCATGCGAGATGCCTTTCTTCAAAATGTAGTGCGGGTTAGCCTTCCCGGCGAAAGTCGAAGGGTCCCGCCGGCTGTTCTTTCAGGGAATCGCTGGCGCTTCCGCCACGCCAACGTTAGTATCCGCGCCTCCGTAGTAGAACAAATACCGTCCCCCCTGGCGAACCATCCCTTCCACGAAAATGACATTCGGAACCTGGCCCACTTTCTCCCATGGCTTCTCCGGACCGAAAACCCCATCCTCCGTGCGCGAGACGACGACGCGCGGGTCGTCTCGGTCAAACACCGCAACGCCCGTACGGTAAACGAGCTTGTCGTCCGCGCCGTTGAAGATAAGAACAATTCCTTTCGGTGTCATGATCGGCGCAGGCCCTGGTTCGGCCACGCGAGAATCAAACTTTCCCGCGCGCACCGGCAACACGGGAAGATCAGTCGCGTCCGTCCAGTGCAGTAGATCGGTCGAAGAGGCCAGCCCCATCTGGTCGTTCTTGTCCGGAGTCGTTCCGAGATAATACATCCAGTACTTGCCGGCAATTTTTTCCGGCACAATCGCTCCTGACTTGGTCCAGCGCACATTCCACCGTCCATTGTAGGCCGGCAGAATTACGCCCCTCCGCTCCCAGTGGATCAGATCCTTCGATGTCGCCAGACACAATTGTGCATCCTTCTTGTTATAGCCGGTGTAAGTCAGATAATACGTGTCGCCAAACCGAACCAGCCGCGGGTCTTCCACCCCTCCATCTTTTTCGTAATCTTTTTCAGGAGTAAGTATCGGCTCGCTCCGCCGCGTGAAGTGGACTCCATCCGTGCTTTCGGCATAGCCCAGCCGCGAGGTGCCGCCCCTGTCCTGGGCGCGGTAGAGCATGACGATTTTGCCATCGTGCAGAATCACCGAAGGGTTGAAGGTGCCCGCCGACTCCCATCCATCCCCTTGCGGCGAGATCACCGGAGTTTCCGAAACCCGATGCCACGCCCCGAACGGCAAATTTGCGCTATTCTGTGAAGCCAGCGCCAGAAGCAGCGGCACCAGCCCTACCCAGCTTTTGGAATAAGCTTTGGAATAAATGGAATGCATCATGGCAATTATGACCTCTGCGGTGAGCTGACTCGGCGGCGAGACCTGCCTATGCTTCGATCTAGATCAGTGCCCTCCGATTCTCTGCCAGTTCGCTCGTTCCCGCAAGCGAGCGCTCCAGCGGAAAAGGTCCATGCTAAATGAGCGCCACAGCGTCGTCGGTCTGGGCGAACTGCTTTGGGATTTATTTCCCGCCGGCAAACAGCTAGGCGGAGCACCGGCCAACTTCGCCTACATCACCTCTTTGCTCGGCGATGAAGGAATTCCAGCCAGCCGTCTGGGCCAGGATTCTCTAGGTCTAGACGCGATCCATCGTCTCGGAGAACTCGGCCTCTCCACCGAGTTCATTCAGAAAGATGCGGACCATCCCACGGGAACGGTGAAGGTCGAACTGGACCGTACCGGTCAGCCGCGCTTTGAAATTTCCGAGTCAGTCGCGTGGGATTTTCTCGAGTGGACGCCGCAATGGCAGAACCTCGCACAACAGGCCGATGCTGTATGCTTTGGATCGCTGGCGCAACGATCGGAGCGGAGTCGCACAAGCATCCGCAGGTTTCTAACGGCCTTGCGAAAAAACGCAGTGCGAGTTTTTGACGTAAATCTCCGGCAGAATTTCTATACCACGCAAGTTCTCGCGGAGTCGATGAAGCTCGCAACCGTCGTCAAACTGAACCACGAGGAACTCCCAAGAGTCATGCGTTCCTTCGAACTGGAGGATCGCGGCGAGGAAGACTCGGCTCGACAACTGCTGTCTTCGCATGAAGTGAAGCTGGTTTGCGTCACCCGCGGCAACGGAGGCAGCCTCTTGGTGTCCGCCGACGAACGTAGCGAACACCCCGGCTTCAAGGTGAAGGTCGCCGACACAGTCGGTGCTGGCGACGCATTCACCGCAGCCCTGGTGCATGGATATCTCAGGGGCACGCCGCTCGCACAAATCAATGAAACCGCGAATCGCGTCGGCGCCTGGGTCGCCAGCCAGCCCGGAGCAACGCCGGCCCCGAAGCCGGACGGCCTGGCACAATCTCTGGCCGAGATTAGCTAGAATTCGCCATTCGCTCCGCACCCGCGCCCATCACTGCGAGTTTTAGTTTATGCTGTCAGGTTTGGCGTTCGCCGCTTAGGGGGCTCCGTGTTTAAATCCATCGCATTCGTTCGTTTGCTCATCTGCATCTCGCTTTTCTTTTCCATTGGATCGACTACCGCGCAGCAAGTTCCGGAAAATACCTATCAGGATCTGCATTGGCGCATGATCGGCCCCTTTCGCGGAGGCCGCACTCGCGCCGCCACCGGCGTCCCCAGCCAGGCAGGCGTCTTTTACATTGGCCAGGTCAATGGAGGAGTCTGGAAGTCCGACGACTACGGCCGCACCTGGACTCCAATCTTCGATCACGAGTCTACCCAATCGATCGGCGCCATCGCCGTAGCTCCGTCGAATCCGAACATCATTTATGTCGGCAGCGGCGAGGGCCTGCATCGCCCCGACCTCTCGGTAGGCAACGGAATCTATAAATCGACCGACGCCGGAAAAACCTGGACTCATCTCGGCCTGCGCGACGGCTTCCAGGTCCCCGCCCTCGCCATCGATCCCCGCGATCCCAATCGAGTCTTCGCAGCCGTCCTCGGCCATCCCTACGGGCCCAATGAAGAGCGCGGCCTTTTCCGTTCCACCGACGGCGGCCAGACCTGGCAAAAAGTGATCGGCAAAGACGAAAACACCGGAGCCTCCGACGTAGAGATTGACCCCTCGAATCCCGATGTAATCTATGCCTCCATGTGGGAAGCGCGCGAGGGCCCCTGGGAGGACAACAACGAATTCAACGGAACCGCCGGCGGATTGTTCAAATCCACCGACGGCGGCGCCACCTGGCATCCTCTTTCCAACGGCCTTCCGAAAGATCTCTCGCAAATCTACGTCGCTATTGCTCCCACCGATCCCCGTCGCCTCTACGCCACAATCGCCATCGCCTCAGGCCCACTCGCCGTCTACCGTTCCGACGATTCCGGAGAAAGCTGGTCCAAAGCAACGGATGATCCCCGCCCCTCCGGCCGTATCGGTGGTGGCGACCTCGCCATCCCCCGAGTCGATTCGAAGAATCCAGACATCGTCTATTGCGCCAGCACTGTAACCATGCGATCGACAGATGGCGGCAAGACCTGGTCCGGATTTCGCGGCGCCCCCGGCGGTGACGACTACCAGAATCTTTGGATCAGTCCCAACGACCCCAACATTATTCTTATTGTCAGCGACCAGGGTGCGATCATAACCGTGAACGGCGGAGCCAGTTGGAGTTCCTGGTACAACCAGCCCACCGCGCAGATCTACCACGTAGCCGTAACCAACACTTTCCCTTATCGCGTTTGCGGAGGCCAGCAGGAAAGCGGTTCCGTCTGCATCTCCAGCCGCGGCAACGACGGCGCCGTCACTTATCGCGAGTGGCATCCCGTGGGTGTAATCGAATATGGCTACGCCGCGCCAGATCCACTCGATCCTGACATTATCTACGGTGGCGGCAGAAGCGAGGTCTCGAAGTTTCACTGGTCTACCGGCCAGGTCCAGAACGTCACGCCTATCCCCGTTCGCAGTTCCAAATACCGCACCGACCGCACCGAGCCCACAATGTTCTCCCCGATCGACCCGCACGTCCTCTATTTCGCCAGCAACGTGCTTTTCAAAACCTCCGACGGCGGAAACACGTGGCAGACCTTAAGTCCGGATCTCACGCGCGAGAATCCGGGAGTCCCTGCAAGCGTGGGCACTCTCATCCCCAAAGGCGCCGACAAGCAGCGCGGAGTAATCTACGCTCTCGCTCCTTCCTTCAAGACCATCAGCACGCTCTGGGCAGGTACGGACGACGGACTCATCTGGCAGACTCGCGACGGCGGCAAGAAGTGGAACGATATCACTCCAAAAGAGCTTACTCCCTGGAGCAAAGTCACTCAGATCATCGCCTCGCATTTCGATGACGACTCCGCCTACGCCTCGGTAAGCCGCTTCCGCATCAACGACGAGCAGCCCTACATCTACCGCACGCACGATGGCGGCAAAACTTGGAAGCTGATCACAACCGGCCTTCCTGAAATTGGTCCGGTCGACACAGTGCGTGAAGATCCGGTCCGCAAAGGACTCTTGTTCGCCGGCACCGAGAATTCAGTATGGGTTTCGTTCGACGACGGCGATCAATGGCAATCCTTGCAATTGAATTTGCCCCACACCTCCATGCGCGATCTTTGGATTCACGAAAGCGACCTAATCGTAGCCACGCACGGCCGTTCCTTCTGGATTCTCGACGACATTGCCCCGCTCCGCGAAGTCGCCAGCTCACTCGCCGCTGCGGACGCCCATCTTTTCACCCCAGCGCACGCCTACCGTGTCCAGCGCGACACCTATACCGACACGCCGCTTCCACCAGACGAGCCCGCTGCAGCCAATCCGCCCGATGGCGCAATCATCGACTATTACCTGGCACACGCCTCCTCGGCTCCCGTCACTCTCGAAATCCTCGACGCACACGGCCAGCTAGTTCGCAAGTTTTCCAGCTCCGACAAACCCGACGCCACCGAGGCGGAACTGAAAAAACAACTTATCCCTCTCTACTGGTTGCGTCCTTTCCGGTCTCTGTCGACAGAAGCCGGCATGCACCGCTGGGTTTGGGATCTCCACTATCCCGCGCCAGTTTCCACGCGCCACGACTATCCCATCTCCGCCATCCCCGGAGACACGCCTCGTTACCCGCTGGGCCCAACGGCTTTGCCCGGCTCCTACACGGCCAGGCTCACCGCAAACGGAAAGAGCCATACCGCGCCCTTCACCGTAAAGATGGACCCTCGTGTGAAGATCACCGCAGCCGGCCTCGATCAGAAATTTCACCTGGAAACGCGCCTGGCCTCACTCCTGAGCCAGACGTCCAAGACTGTAATGCAAGCCGGGTCGATTCGCGAACCCCTGCAAAAACTGAGCGAGCAAGCCACCGGCGCCGCCAAAGATTCCGTGCAAGCTTTCCAGAAGAAGCTCACAGCAGTGCTTGGAGCCCCGTCCGGCTTCCTCGCGCCGCCTTCCGCCGAAGCGACTCTAACGCGAGCCAACGGCCGGGTCGCGGGGTTGTACGGCCAGGTGTGGCAGGCCGATGCCGAACCCACCGCCGCCCAGTCTGAAGCCGTCACCGCAACCGAACACGACGCAGCGGATGTGATGAAGCGCTGGGATGCGCTCAAGACGACAGATCTTTCCGCCCTCAATCGAGTCCTGCGCGATGCTAACCTACCAGAAGTGAAAATCGAATCGGACCCGCACAAGGAAGAAGCGGCTACAGATGAAGAGTAAGGCACGATCATGTCTGGCCCTTACATAGCAAACTACAAAGCTTCCACCGCGCCCTGCAGCTGCTGAGCAATCCGTTCTGGCGCGGTTCCTGCCGGAAATTTCATCGGCTGGCCAATACGCACGCTAATCCTCCACGGCAGCGCAAACTTTTTCCCCGCCTGCTTCACCTCAAGCAGTCCTAAAATTCTCATCGGCAATACCGGAATACCCAGATTATTTGCCAGCAGCCCAACCCCCGAGCGAAACGGATTCACCTTGCCATCCACGGTATGCCGACCTTCAGGAAACACCAGCACGCTGTATCCGCGATCCACCGCCTCACCCGCGTAAGCGAAACTTTGCCGGAACCCAGCCTCGCGCGGCAGCGGGAACAGGTTCAACAGCGAAACTCCCAGCACCCACTGCATCCGATCGTACATTCCCAACCACCATCCCCGGCTCGCCGCCGGCGTGCGCAAAGCTTCCAACGCTTCTCCTCCAGTCGCGGTCGCGATCCGGTTTCCCAGCCGTGCCGGTAGTGCTGCCTGCACAAACGCAAAATCCACGTCCGAAATATGATTGCAGACCACCAGCATCGGACCACTCCATCCCCGCAGATTCTCCCGCCCTTCAATCCGCGGCCAGCCCAACAAAATCATGGCCGGTTTCCCCAGTAAATAGTGCACCAGGAATCGCACCCACGGCACCGGCCACCGCAAAACCCACCTCGGATAGTGATACTCCGCCCGCACCCGCGTCTCTCCGCGTAACATCCTTTCCACATCGCCCACGGTACGCGCCGCACTAAAGCGGGTCTCGCTCAGATCCACTTGATATCGATCCTCCAGCGCGCTGATCAGTTCCACGCGATCCAGCGAACTGAGCCCGAGGTCGGACTCCAGCGCCGCGTCAGTATTCAACCCACGAACGCTGCGCCCGGTGATGCGCCCAATCAATTCCCCCAAAGGACTTTCCACCGTGCTTGCAACCTCCTCGCCAGGCCGCAGAATTTCCTTCGCCGCGAATTCAGCAATCAAATTCCGCCGCGGCTTCTGCGTATTCGTGCGCGGAAAGTCCTTCTCCGGCCACTCGACCCACATCCGCATGCGCTGGAATTCCCCCAGCGACTGGTTCGCCCGCTCCACTACCTCGGCCATCCGAGCCTCGCCCCGCGCGTCGTCGCGCAAAATCACCACCCCGCAAGGCTCCGCATTCCCTCCACGCTCAATGCCGACCACCACACAATCTTTCACTTCCGGCTGCCGCCGCAACGCCGCCTCCAAATCTTCCGGACAAATATTCAATCCGCCCGGCGTCACGATCACTTCTTTCTTCCGCCCCTTAAAATAAAGATTCCCGGCCGCATCCAGCGCGCCCACATCTCCGGTGTGGTACCACCCGTCTTTATCAGTGACCCCGCCGGCAACTGGTTGGCCTCCATCCCAATATCCCGCTGCCACTCCCCCGCCGCGGATCAAAATCTCGCCATCCTCCGCCAGCTTCACATCCCTCCCCGGCAGCACTTTCCCAATCGACCCTTTCCCCAACTTGAACGGATGATTCACGCTGACCAGCGAGGTCGTTTCCGTCAGCCCATATCCCTGGATCGCGGCGTAACCCAGCCGATCCCAGAACTGTTCGGTTTCAGCATCCAGCGCCGCGCCCCCGCAAATAAATGCCCAGAACTTCCACCCAAACTGCCGGCGAATTCCGCGAAAAATCCACCACCGCAGCAGAAAGTGCTTTCCCTCCGAGACCCGGAACCGCCGCCGAAAGTCCTCGATCTTCCCTCCATCCTCCAGATCGCGCTCAATCTTCTGTTTCAGCGACTGCAACACTCGCGGCACCGTCACCAATACCGAAACTCGCTCTCGCTGGATCGTATTCACAATCTCCGAAGGCTTCAGCTCTTCCTGAAAAATCACAACCCCTCCCAGCAGGGGAGGAAGAAACATCCCCAGAAATTGCCCGAACACGTGGCTAAGCGGCAACAAATTCAAAAACCGCACCGGATGCACCCACCGCTCATACTTCAAATACCCCTGCATCTCCCGCTCCAGCGGCCCAATGTTAGCCAAGACATTCCCATGCGTAATCACCACGCCCTTAGGCTCAGCAGTAGTCCCCGAAGTAAACACAATCTGCAAGATGTCGTCGCGACCAATCCCCACCTGCGAATCCGACAGTAGCGCCGGCGTCCCGCCGGCCAGGGTGCCCCGTCCTCGTCCCTGCGTTTTTTGCAGGGACAGGGCGGGGATCTTGACGTCCTCAAGGGCCACTACAGGAACTGAGTCAGCATTCTCCGCCGCGTGCTTCCGCGAACAAACCCAAAGCCGAGCCTCAACCTGCCGCGACACCCGCGCCACAAACTCCGCGGACGTCCCATCATCCATTGGCACTACAACCACTCCGCCCAAAGCACATCCAAAGAACGCGGCAACCCACTCCGCGCAGTTCTCCCCCCAAAGCACCACCCGCTCGCCCTTGCCGATCCCGCGCACCTCCAAATCGCCGGAAAACCGAAGCGCCATCTCCAAAACCTGCCCGTAAGTGAACCACTCCATCCGGTATCCGCGCCGCTGCCCGTAAGCACGCTCATCGCAGTGCGCCTGAAAGTGGACGTGGAAGAATTCTGCTAATGATTCGGCCATATGCAGTTTCCCGGCGGGCGATCCGATATCATAATCCTCTTGGGTCGTCTCTATGTCGCGAAGAGATATCCTTTCCCTCCTGGAAGGAGGGGATCGGCGGACAATCGGCCGGGCGGACGAAGTAGCGGCACTGGTGTCCCACAATCCCAAGCTGTTTTCCAGGCTGATTGCAGGTTTGTGGTCAGCAGATCCACTGGTACGAATGCGCGCCGCAGACGCGACCGAGAAGGTCACGAGAGAGCATCCTGAGTTCCTCCGGCCGTACAAGAAAGAACTGCTGGGTTTGATGAGCGAGGCAACGCAACAAGAACTGCGCTGGCACCTTGCGGCCATGATTCCCCGGTTACTCCTGTACGCCAAGGAACGGCAAGTTGCGATGTCTTCGTTGAACCGCTATCTGGAAGACCGCAGTTCCATCGTCAGGACCTTCGCTCTTCAGGGACTGGCTGACTTGGCGCAGAATGAGCCGAGCCTTCTCCTCAGGGTACTGGAAATTCTGCGCGGGGCGACTCGGAATGGTACGCCTGCGATGAAGGCTCGAAGCCGCAAGTTGCTGATTCGCCTCGAGCGTATTTGATCGGTATTGCGGGTCTGCCGGATATGACTTCTGTTACCGCCCCACCCCCAACGCATCCGCCACCCGATTGATGTAATTAAACCATGACGCAATCAACGTAATCTGCAATACCCCCCGATCGTCAAATCCCACAGCGCGCAGCCCCTCAATGTCATCCTTCCAACACTTGGTAGCGTCCTTAGTAAGCTTGACCACATAATCCAGCATCACCCGCTCCTGCGGTGTGATGGGCGCGGTAGTGTAATCCTTCTCCAGCGCCTCCACCAGCTCTTTATCCAGCGTCACCCTACGCAGAAACTCTGCGTGCGACTCGATTCAATACTTGCACCGATTAGTCACCGAGACCATCGTGGTAATCATTTCATGCTGCCGCCGGCTCAAGGGCAACTCCGGCGACATCAGCGCCCCAAACGTTGCAAACGAGTGATAAAGCGCCTCCGGAATCAGAGTGTGCGACCCCACAATCGTCGATCCGCCCGACTCATCCGGATGCACCGGCTCGAAGTACTCCTTGGGATACATCCCCTTCTGCCCCTCCACCGCCCGCCGCAGCTTCTCATCCGCCTCTGACATCGGTATGGTTCGAATCCAGGTCATAATCGTGATCGCCCTTCATCCAGCATGCACCTACGTTTTGAAAGGGCGCGGCTTCCAGCCGCGCCACAAAGACTACAAAACCAACAGCGGCTTTAGCCGCCGAGGGAGCCGTCCAATCTCGCCTCGAAAGAGTAACTCTCCGCGAAGCCACACCACATACCACCTTTGTATTAGATTCCCGCTATCCTTACTTAAAGAGGTGAACCCGGCCCACCCGCCGGTGTCGATTGTTGATTCCCTTGGTAACCCTTTCGTACACTCCCTTTCGGTAACCCTTGGTAACCATGCGGTTCGCCCCTCCCAGCCGTACAATTGCCCTTGTCCGACCGGCCATCTCCAAATAGGAGTTTGGCCGCGTGACTTCTCCCGGGGCGACGCATCCCCAGGAGCCGTCATTGCAGTTTTGGTGTAGACGTTCTTGGTTAGACGTTCTGGGTAAGACCAGGTTCTGGGGTTCGTACACATATGGCGTTCGGTTTCGGGTTCAACAAACAGAAAGTTCTCAGCACTGCGGAGAAGTACGTCCAGCAGGGCAAGATGCAGAACGCCATCGCTGAGTACGAAAAGGTCCTCAAGGCAGATCCCAAAGACCTCACCGTCACCAATACCGTCGGCGACCTTTACTCCCGCCTCGGAGAAGCCGACAAAGCTACCAATTGTTTCAAAGCTGTAGGCGATGCCTATGCCAACCAGGGTTTCACGGTCAAGGCCATCGCCATGTACAAGAAAATTAGCAAGCTCCAGCCGTCGCTCGAGAGCGTGCTGAAACTGGCCGAGCTCTACACCCAGCAGGGACTCTTCAACGATGCTCGCGCCCAATACCTGCAGGTCGCCGAAGAATTCCTGAAATCCGGTGAACTGGATAACGCCGTCCGCATCTTCCAGAAGATTCTGGAGATGGACCCGGAAAACACCGCCATGCGCATCCGCTTGGCAGAAGTGTACGTCCGCCTGGGCAAGAAGAATGAAGCGTGGCAGATTTTCTCAGCTGCCGCCGAAACCCTGCGCGCCAAGGGTTCGCTGCCCGCCGCAGAAGAAGTTCTGCAGCGCATGCTCACCCTCGATCCCGGCAATGGCTACGCGTTGCTTTTGCAGGGCCGCAATCTGCTCGAGGCCGGCGACGCCGAAGCCGCCATCGAATCGTTGCAGAAAGTCTCCGATCTCGATTCCAACCCCGATGGCCTTCGCGACTTGCTGAAGGCTTACCTGAAGACGGGCCGCCTCTCCGATGCCGGCACTCTAGCCAGCAAGCTCCTGACCGTCCACAACGACCTCACCTCCATATCCTCTTTCGCCGACGCCCTCATGCAGGCCGGCCAGTACGAGAACGCGCTCCAGGTTTATGACCAGCACGCCGAGCGCCTGCTGGCCGAAGATTCCGACAAGGTTCTAAAAAACCTACACTCCGTCATCGGGCATGTGCGGGACAATCCCGCTTCGCTCGAAAAGCTTCTCGATCTCTTCCACAAAGCCGGAGACACCAGTCACACCACTGAAGTCATCGAGTTGCTGGCTCACGCCTCGGTTCAGTCCGGCGATCTGCCCCGCGCTCGCGATCTCTATCAGAAGCTCGCCACCATGGAGCCTGGCAATCCCCTGCACATGAACAATTACCAGCAGGTTGCCGGCCAGATCAGCGGGGATTCTGGCGCTACCCTCATTTCTGCGGAAGAAGCAGCCGTTATAGTCGACGAACTGGAAGCCACGGCTCCATCCATCCACCAGCACTATTCCGATGCCGTCGCCCTCGCCGTTCGCTCCGCGCTCACCGACGCCGAACTCTTTATCTCTTACAACATGCCCGCCAAAGCTCTGGGGCCGCTGCTTGCAGTCCTGCCTCAGGCGCCCACCGATCTGCGCCTCAACCAGCGCCTGGCCTCCCTGCACACCCGTGCCGAGCGTTTCGCCGAAGCTGGTGTCTGCTGCCGTACTCTTCAGGAGATCTACTCCGAAGCCGGGTATCCGGAAGAAGCGACGCGTTACGGCGAACTCGCCGATCGCTATCAGGAGCGCTCCGGAGGTCCCGCACTCACTGATTCCACCGTCGAAGAAGTCGCTCAGGTGGAAACAGCTCCACAAGAAATTCCCGTGGCGGCTGCCGCTTCCGCGCCCTGGCCTGCGGCTCCGGCCCACCCCGCCGAGGGTCTCGAATTCGCCGTAGTCGGCGACCCAGAACAGGATCAGTCCGATAATCACGAAGAAGCACCAGCAGAAGTCGAGGCCTCACCCGTCTCCGAATCTGACTCCGCTCCCGCAGAAATCGATCTGTCCTCCGAGTGGGACGACTCCCTCACCGTCGAAGCCGACACGCCCGCTGAGGCCGAAATCACCGCTGCCGTCGGAGCGCATGACGTGCCCTCCGGCGAGGCCGATCAAGGAAAAGCTACCGAAACCGTCGAAGAAATCCGCTTCTACCTCGAGCATGGCATGCCCGAGCAAGCCGCGGCCGCATTTGAAAAACTTCAAACCGTCACTACCGACGAATCCATCTTGTCGGCCCTGGAAGCCGAAATCCAGGCCGCCGCGCAGTCCGCTCCTGCAGGGGAACAAGTAGCCGCAGTCGAAGCTGAAGCCGGTTCTGAATTCACCGTCGACGAACCTTCCCCCGAAATCACCATTGACGAAGCTCCAGCCGTTGTCGAGGAATCCCCGGCTGTCGTCGAACCACCACCTCCCGCACCTCCAGCCCTAGTGGCGAAGCCGTCCGCTCCGCCCGTTCGGCGCGCCAAACCCGTCGCGCCCGAGCCTCCTCCAGTCGAACCGGCGCCTGCCGTCCTTCAGGAGTTCGTCTCTGATCTCGAGTCGTCCCTGGGCGAAGACTTTCTTCCCGGAACCATCTCGCATGAAGCCGAGCCTGCGGTCGAACATGCCTCGGCCCAACTTGAAAGCGCCAAACCCGAACTTGAGCCCATCGGAAACGCCGCTCCCACAACCTTCGGCGTGCCCCAGGCCGAACCCATGGGCGAGTTTGTAGCCGATCTTGAAGCTTCTCTGGGTGATGACTTTCTCAAGGGCGCCCCAACTCCCGAACCGCAGCCAGCGCCCCGCGTTGAGGCCCCTGTCGCCGCCACTCCGGCGCAGCCTCGGCCCTCGCCCACGTCCGCTCCGCAGGTTAGCGCTCCCATCGCCGCCAGCGCCGCAGCTGGCGCGGTATCGTCCGGCACATCTGCCCCGTCGCCACAGATGCCGGTTCCGCAGAAGCTTGCGCCCGCGGTTACACCACAAATTTCTCCTGGCATTCCCAGCACGCCTCCCGCAGCCAAGTCTTCTCCCTTCGGTGAGGATGCCGGCGTGGATCTCGCCGAAATGTTCGGCGAACTCAAACACGACCTCGAAGTCGGAGCTTCCACCACCGAAGAGGATCCCGAAACCCACTACAACCTCGGCATCGCCTTCCGCGAAATGGGCTTGCTCGATGAAGCCATCGGCGAGTTGCAAAAGACCTGCCAGGCCGTCGAGCGCGGGCACGCCTTCCCGCAGGTCATGCAGACCTACACCTGGCTGGCGCAATGCTTCCTCGACAAGGGATTGCCTGAGGCCGCCATTCGCTGGTACCAGAAGGCCCTTAGTGCTCCCGGCATCGACGAAGAAACGCGCACCGCTCTCCACTACGAACTGGCCGCCGCCTATGAGACCGCTGGCGACAAACCCTCCGCCCTCAAGCATTTCATGGAAGTTTACGGCCGCAACATCGATTATCGCGACGTCGCCGAGCGCATCAAGCCCCTGAAGTCGTAGAATAGCCCGATGGGTTTTGCCCTAAAAACAGCTTTCCCCGAGCGTACTCGTCTCCTCCAGCGGAGCACGCCTTGACCACGGATCCCAAGTTGCCCCTCGAAAACCGCACGGCGACGCCTGCCGCCCAGCCCGCGCCGAGCCACGCCAGCACCACGCTCCTCGATCCGGCGCCGGCCCCCGCGCCCCAGCCGCACAGCGGCCTGCAACTCTGGCTGCACCGGACTTCCGTATTCCTTTTCGTATTGATTAGCGCAATCGCCGGCGTCCTGCTCGTGATCCTGCCCTGGACCCCCGAGTGGACCGACAATTATCTTCTGCTCTCGTTTCCCTCGCTGCGTACTTTCGTCTCCACCGGCTTCTTCCGTGGCCTGTGCAGCGGCCTGGGATTGCTCGATATCTGGATCGGCTTCTGGGAAGCCCTCCACTACCACGAACACCAATAGCGCCGCATGCACTTCGGGCGGCCGTGCCAAGGCCAGCCCTGATTTAACAACACGAGTCCTCAGATGACTAACAAGCTCCAACCCGCACCTCTGGCCTACCAGAACGAACCCTTTCTCAACAGTCCCGACGGACGCATTCTCCGCATCCTCGCCGAGTATCAGGAACCCTTGTCCCGCTTTCGCCGCGAGCAGATCCAGGACACCGTCGTCTTTTTCGGCTCAGCCCGCTTCCAGGGAGCCGCTGCTGCCCAACAGAATCTGGCGGCCGTCGAAAAAAACGCCGGGAAAGTACCCGGCTCCCAACAGCAGAAGGACCTGAAGCGCGCCCTGGCCGCTGTCGATATGGCCCGTTACTACGAGGACGCCCGCCGCCTTGCCCACCTTCTCACCGAGTGGTCCATTCAAATTCCCGCCCGCCGCCGCCGCTTCGTCGTCACCACCGGCGGTGGTCCTGGCATCATGGAAGCCGCCAACCTAGGCGCCCACGAAGCCGGAGGCAAAACCATTGGCCTCAACATCAATCTTCCCTTCGAGCAGAATCCCAATTCCTACATCACCCCCGCGCTCAACTTCGAGTTCCACTACTTCTTCATGCGCAAGTTCTGGTTTGCCTACCTCGCCAAAGCCCTGGTGATTTTTCCCGGAGGCTTCGGCACCATCGACGAACTCTTCGAAATCCTCACCCTCGCCCAGACCGACAAACTAGCCAAGAAAATTCTCGTCGTTATCTACGGCAGCGAATACTGGCACCGCATCATGAACTTCCAGGCCTTCGTCGACGCCGGCACCGTCGCTCCCGAAGACCTGAACCTGTTCAAATTCGTCGACACGCCCGAAGACGCCTTTAACTTCCTCCGCGACGGCCTGACCGAATACCATCTAGGCGGCCAGCCCAGGAAAGAAAAAGAACAAGAAGTCCTCCCCGAAATAGCCAAAACCAGGCCGTAACATTCTTTGTCATCCTGAGCGAAGCAAGGGTTTGCGCGCTGAGCGCAAGCCCTTGTGTAGTCGAAGTATCCCTTGCCCCTCGGCACAACCATGTGCTCCGCAGGGCACTTCTACCAGGAGACCTCCATTTCTTGCTCTAAACTGATAGCTGAAAGCTGAAAGCTTGCTCCTCTACTACATCACCGACCGCACCGCCTTCCGCGGCGACGAGCGCGCCCGCCGCCTCCGTCTCCTCGACAAAATCGCCGAAGCCGCAAGCCATGGCGTCGACTACATCCAACTCCGCGAAAAGGATCTCTCCACCCGCGACCTGGAATCCCTAGCCCGCGAAGCAATGCGCATCATAGGGCAAGAAAAAAAACTGGCCGCTGACCACTGGCCATTGACCACTGCCCTCCTGATTAACTCCCGCGCCGACGTTGCAATCGCCACCGCCGCTAACGGCGTTCACCTCCGATCCAACGATGTCTCTCCTCAAGAACTGAAAGCAGTCTGGCAACGATCGTGTGGCGCGGGCGCCCTCGCCCGCGAAATCCCGCCACGAAACCCGCTGATAGCAATCTCCTGTCACTCGCCAGAAGAAGTAGCCCAAGCCGCGTCAAACCAAGCCACCTTCGCAGTCTTCGCCCCAGTGTTCGAAAAAAAAGGCACCCAACCCACGGGTTTAGAAGCCCTCCACCAAGCGTGCGGCGCGCCAATCCCCGTACTAGCCCTCGGAGGGATAACCCTCCAGAACGCCCAGTCCTGCCTGCAAGCCGGCGCAGCCGGCATAGCCGCCATCCGCCTATTCCAGGAAAACGAAATCCCCACGGTCGTCCACAGATTGCGCGGACAATCCCGATAAAAGACCTCAACCCAAGTCCGTCGTAGAGACCTTGCTTGCAACGTCTTGCCGGCGCCGACACAGACGCGGTAAGTTCCATCTCGAAACCCGAGTTCGCGCAAGCTCGTTAGACTGCTGTCGAGACCCCCCGCAAAGCAAAAGGCAACCTACTGTGCCGGAGCGGCTGCAGCCGCCGGAGCACTCGGCGCAACCGGTGCGCTGGCCGTCACTTCCGTAGCAGGAGTGATCTTCACCGTAGCCAGGATCTTTTCCAGCCGCTGAAAGACGTCCTGGCTGTCGACATGCTTTCCGCCTTCGGTTTCGACTCCAGTAGTCGCAACCTTCAGCGCGAACTCATAGCAGGCCCCATTCTCGAACGCGTGATAGTACTTCGAGGCTTCCTCGCGACCTCCCTGACTGGCAAGGGTTTCTGAGGACTGCAGTTCCATGTCGCCGATCATCCGCTTCGAAGCCCGTGCCACAGCCGGAGCGGTGCCATCGACAGGTGTCGTAGGCTTAGCCTCAGAAAATTCGCCACACTGCTCCGCCGTCAGCGCCTTGTTCACGCTAACGTCGAAAAATGCGACCGCTAGATCACCGTTAGGGTACACAGACGTGGGCAACGTAACCGCTGCGATCGCAACTCCGCCCGGCTGCACGAAGTTCATCGGAACCGGATCGGACGCGACAAGCTGATTCGCAGCGTCCCCAGTCTCGAGCGAATACTTCCGCGGATACTGGAACGAAACGCCTGAAGTCTTGTCCGCATAAGTCACAGTCACAGGGGCCTTGCGAACAACTTTCTTACGTGCCGGCTTAGCGGCCAGCGCGGGCGCATCAGGCGTTGTCGTAATCGGCGGCATCGGCTGGGCCATCGCCACCTGATTGATTGAATTTGCGGGTTTAGGTTTATCGCTGGAGCATCCGACGGCCACGGAACAAACGATCAAAAGCCCGGCGAATACCAGCGTGCTGCTGGTTTTGTCCAAGTTGGTTTTGCCCCAGGTAACGGACTCCAAAGTTGCCGGGACACTGCGAAATGCGGTCTTAACTGACAAGTTGCGAAACAGATTGATACGGTTCATGTTTGGTCACCCCCTGCTGCTAAGCAGCGCAAGTGAGATTGCACGGAGAAGACCAAGGATCGAAGCGTTGATTTCAAGAGGGTTAGAACAACGCAAAACGCTCGCAATCGTGGCGGCCCAGACACGATGTGGGCCACGGGACACGAGAAAGAGAAGGATTCGTATCAGGGTATGCCTTTAGGCATACCGTTTGCTACCGACAATCATCTGCGCCTTCAGGCGCTGTGATAATCCCTACGCCGCCGCCACGCGCCGGATCAAATCCTCCTGCTCGGCCCGACCCTCAGCCCCAATGGTGAACGCATCCAGCACACCCAGCGACAACGCATACCGCAAAGCTTCCGACTGCCGCCCGCGCAGATCGCCCTGCCCCAGAATCTTCATCCCAACCACGGCCTTTCCCGCAGCTTTCATCTCGCGCAAAACGCTAACCACAATTTCAGGATCGGCATCCATGTGCGACCCAATCGGATTGATCCGGGCCAGATCGATCTCCACCCACGGCGACTTCGCAGCCGCTCGCAGCGCCTCGATGCTGTGGCAGGAACATCCATGGGCCCGGATAATCCCCTTCTGCTTGGCTTCAGAGAGCACGTCCATCGCGCCCTTGTAACGTTCGGTCCAATCCGCCTCAGTCACGCAATGCATTAGACAGACATCGAGATAGTCGACTCCAAGCTCCCGCCGAAAGCGATCAAGATCAGCCCGGGCACTCGCTGGATCACGTGCCCAAGTCTTACTCAGCACCGTGACTTTATCGCGCGGCACGCGCTTGAGCGCCTCAGCGACATGAGGATGGCTTCCGTAAGAATCAGCCGCATCAAAGAAACGCAACCCGTGATCGTAGCCATTAAGCAACAGATCAGAGAGCCCCTTAACGCCGAGTGCGGTCTGATTCGAATGATGGCCCGCGCCAACCGTGCCTGTCCCCATCGCAAGCCGGCTGGTCTTAATGCCAGTGCTGCCCAGCGTGACGGTGTCAGAGGCGGAAAACCTCGACAACGGAGTCTGCTCTGCAAGCGCAGCCAGCAGATTTTTTCGGGCGAGCCAGGCGGCTCCGAAACCAGTAGCGGAACGAACCAGAAATTCGCGGCGATGCATAGAATCTCCTGCGAGGCGCGATCACCGTATGATACTCCGGCCGCGAACGGGGTTGCTTCGCATGGCTCACGATTTGTCACGAAAAAACAGACACAACGTGAAAAGCCCTTGTCTTGCGCTCACTCGAACTGCTTCCGAAAAGCCGCAAGCTGCTCCTGCATTCCGGCGATTTGCTCCCTGAGCTCCGCCACTTCACTCTCGAGGATGGTGAGACGATCTTGGCTCGCAGGATTCTCCGCAGCCCGCGCGAGTTCCGCAGCACCCGTGTTGCCAGAAAACAAATGCATATATCGCGACTCCTTCGTACCCGGCTGTCGCGGCAGCACTGCAACCAGCGGAGGCTCACGCTGACTGAGCCGGTCGAGCGCCCCATGCACGTCTTCCAAACCCTCGAATCGATACATGCGCTCCGCTCGTCCTCGCAGCTCGCCCGCAGTCTGCGCCCCACGCAGCAGCAGCACGCATAAGATCGCCATCTCCCGCCGATCAAAGTTGAACACCTCCTGCAGCCGGTGCTCATACTTCGTAACCCGGCTGTCAGCGCCGCTCGCCGGTCCCGCCAGCCGTTGTCCTTGCAGCGAGTCTAGCGCCCCACGCACCGCATCTTCATCGAGCCTCATCACCGGATCGCGGTTATTCTTCTGGTTGCAAGCGTTAACCAGCGCGTTCAGCGACAAAGGATAGTAATCGGGAGTCGTAATATCTTTCTCCACCAACGACCCCAGCACTCGCACTTCAACGTCACTAAGAAGATTCACCTGCCTCACCCTTGAGAAACTTTGTTGTCGGAAGTTTACTGCAAGGTGGCTTGGAAGAAGTAGCGCCGGCAACCCGCTTGCTGTCGCGAGAGCCTGCCCTGAGCTTGTCGAAGGGGCGTCTTGCGCCCGCAGCCTCAAGACTTATGAGATGCCTTAGGGTATAGTGCCCCAGGAAGCTAATTTGCCTCATCCCATCCGCCGGCGCAAGGAGCGAAAATGCGGCTGCTATTGAACTGGGTTCTAAGTGCGTTAGCCGTCTGGATCGTAGCCCATCTCGGGCTGGGGATTTCCGTCAGCGGCCCCGTGGCCGCTCTGATCGCCGCACTCGTGATCGGCTTCATCAATGCCACGCTGGGAGCCTTGCTGAAGATTCTGACCTTCCCGCTGACTCTGGTGACGTTGGGAATCTTCTGGTTTGTGATCAACGCCCTGATGCTCGAACTCGCCTCGGCCCTGCTTGCACCCGGCTTTCAAGTGCGCACCTTCACAGCCGCGTTCCTTGGCGCCATCGTTCTCAGCCTGGTAAACATGCTGTTGAAGTGGCTCGTCCGTCCCTCGCAGGACCGTAGCTAGCGTTTCTGATCAGGTGGGGACAGCCGCCTCGGCTGTCCAGCCGAGCGCAGCGAGGCGGCGGAGCGAGCTGCTTCCAGACGAATTGTCGGCGCTTCAGACCTGAGGAACCTCACCCCGTCCACCGAGCCCCGCTCTTCAGTATCTGCATGATCTTGCCCAGCCGCCGCGTGCGCGTTTCCTCTTGCTTCGCTCCAGTGATGGCCAGCGCCATTTCTTTCTTATGAGAGAACGAGAGCTTCTCCCAGTTCGCCTGCGCGGCCTTGTTTTTCGCCAGCTCCTTCTTCAAGACCAGCGGCGCCTCCACCGTGCGTTCCTCTTCGTCCCGCTCCATCACCACGTCCACAGTATCGCCAGGCCGTACTCCCGCGCCCTCGCACAGTTTCTTATTCACAGGCATCATGCGGCGCTCGCCGCACGGCATCAGCGACGAACGAAACGGATATCCGTTGATCGTTCCCCGTATCGGCACGCGCGCCCGCGTCCCAAAAAACTTCGGCACGTCCACCGGCGGAGCAATCGCCGCCACCACCCCAACTTCCTTCCCCTCGATCCTCGCCCGGAAGCGCAACTCTTGCTTCGCCATCGCAGCCCTCCGTAACCCGCGTGCTGCTAAACTTTAACCCGGCAGAATTTGATTGTCATCCTGAGGCGCGCTTTTTGCCCGCCGAAGGACCCGGGCGAGCCGCGCGATGTGTCGCGCTTTTTGCGACACAATAATCGCGCGTCCGGCTCGCTTCCCTATCAAACTGCCCGCACCATGACAGCAGCTCATTCCCACTACCAACCCGGCGCAGCGCCCTCAATCGAGCCAGAGCTAGTCTCCGTCCCTGAAGCCTGGTTCCTCATGGGCTCCGCCTCCGGTCAGGATTGCGAACGCCCCATCCACCGCGTCTGGATCGACGCCTTCCTCCTCGCCGCCACTCAAGTCACCAACGCCGAGTACGAACTCTTCGTGACCTCCGCCGCGTCTGACCCGCCACCCTTCTGGCATGATCAGAATTTCAATCATCCCCAACAGCCCGTCACCGGAGTCTCCTGGTTCGACGCAGACCGATACGCGCAATGGCTGGCCGCGCAAACCCGCCGCGCCTACAGTCTACCCACCGAGGCTGAGTGGGAACGCGCAGCCCGCGGCGATCTCGAACAAACCGATTTCCCCTGGGGCAACGACCCGCCGCAATGTCTCCCGAACTACGCGACGCGCTGGCAGACCGGCCCCGAACCCGTAGCCCGCTACGCCGCCAATACCCTCGGCCTTTACAACATATGCGACAACGTCCATGAGTGGTGCAGCGATTGGTACGATCCCAACTACTACGCCGTCTCGCCCCAGCACAATCCCCGCGGCCCCGAACTTCGTTCAGGAATCGGCCAGCGCAAAGCCTCTCGCGGCGGATCATGGCGCCATCATGTCAAGGTCTCCCGCTGCTCCGCCCGCTCCAGCATCCCTCCCGACTTCCACTACGCCGACTACGGTTTCCGCCTGGCCTGCAGTGTGTAGCGCGCAGCGCCGTAGCGTCGTAGCGCCGGCGTCCCGCCGGCCGTCAGCGCGTTCATCACTGCGGCCAGTCATATAATCTTGTCATTCCGAACCTGGCTGAAAGCCCGGTGAGGAACCTGCTGTTAGCCGGCATCACCCCAGAATCGAGGGCCATCACGAATGTTCCGCGACGACCTCCTCCGCAACAAGCGCATCCTCATCACCGGCGGTGGCACCGGACTCGGCAAAGCCATGGCCCACCGCTTCCTCCGGCTAGGAGCCGCGGTCTACATCTGCGGCCGGCGCGAAGAAGTTCTCGAGCAAACCGTCGCCGAACTCTCCGCCGCCACCAAAGGCCCAATCCACGCCCTCCCCTGCGACGTCCGCAATCTCGACGCGGTAGAGGCCATGATCGAAACCATCTGGAAAACCGCTCCGCTCGACGTCCTGGTCAACAACGCCGCCGGCAATTTCATCGCCCGCACTGAGGAGCTTTCCCCGCGCGCTTTCGAATCCGTAATCGGCATTGTCCTCCTCGGCACTCTCCACGCCACCATGGCCTGCGGACGCCGCTGGCTCAAAGCCGCCCATCCCGCCACCGTCCTCAGCATCTCCGCCACTTACGCCCCAGTAGGTTCGGCCTACGTAGTGCCCTCCGCCATCTCGAAAGCCGGAGTCGAAGCCCTCACCCGCAGCCTCGCCGTTGAGTGGGGCAATCGCGGCATCCGCATGAACGCCATCGCTCCCGGCCCCATTCCCACCCAAGGCGCATTCTCGCGTCTAATGCCTCGCCCCGAACTTGAAACGCTGGCTCTGGATCGCAATCCGATGCACCGTTTCGGCACGACGGAGGAGCTGGCGAATCTGGCCGCCTTCCTGATAAGCGATGGCTCCGCCTATATCAACGGAGAAATAATCCGCATGGATGGCGGTGAATTTCTCCAGGGCGCTGGAGAATTCAGCAATCTAGGCCGCGCCCTAACCGACGAAGACTGGCAATCCCTGAAACCGCGCAAGAAGTAACGTGAGTGGGGCGGGCGCCCTCGCCCGCCAATCGCCTGCTTCGCAGCCCAACAGGAAATCGCTGAGTAGGCGCGCCGAGCCACGCAGATACGGAAGGATGCGACTTCAGTCTTGCCTTACTTGCATCAGCATCACCGTAGCTTTTAGTCCGCTGAGGGCTGGAGCCCAGGCTCGTTCCGCTGCATCCAATCTAACAATGGAGGTCAACATGTACGTTGTTCTTGGAGCAAGCGGCAACACAGGACATGTAGTGGCGCGTAATCTTCTTGCCCGCCAGCAAAAAGTTCGCGTCGTCGGCAGGAACTCAGCTCACTTACAACCTCTCGCGGCTCAGGGGGCGGAGATATTCGTCGGCGATGTCACCGATCCGTCCGCCGTAACCAAGGCCTTTCAGAAAGCAGATTCGGCCTATGTGATGATTCCACCCAACCCTACCAGCAACGATCCCCTCGCTTATGCAGAACGTGTAAGCGACGCCATTGTCGCCGCCGTCAAAAGCGCCGGACTCAAGAATGTGGTTTCGTTGAGCAGTATTGGAGCGGACAAGACCGACCGAACCGGACCCGTCCTTGGCCTGCACAATCTCGAACAAAAGCTCAACCAGATCGATGGCGCGAACATACTCCATCTGCGGCCCGGCTACTTCATGGAAAATACTCTGCCCCAGGTGGGTACCATTCGCATGACGGGCTCTGTGATCGGGCCCCTTCGCCCCGACCTCAAACTTCCCATGATCGCCACTCGCGACATCGGAGCTGCAGCCGCCGACGCGCTTTTAAGTCTCGGGTTCCACGGCAAGCAGACCCGCGAACTGTTGGGACAGCGCGACCTCGACTACACCGAAATTGCCGCCATAATCGGCAAGGCCATCGGCAACCCCAATCTCGGATATGTTCATGCACCCAACGATCAGATTCGCTCTGCGATGGTTCACATGGGAATGTCCGATAAGTTCGTCGGACTAATTCTCGAAATGGCTGCCTCACTGAACTCAGGTCACATGCGGCCACTCGAAACCCGCACGTCCCGTAACACGACGCCGACGTCGTTCGAAAACTTCGTCGCCGAGTCATTCGTCCCGGCCTATCAACAACAAGCAGCAGCCTGAGCGCCTCAAGCGCAGAACAAATAAGGCCACGCCCACGGCGTGGCCTTGTTCATTTGGCACACTATCGCACGCCGAGTTTTCTGCACCACGGACGCCTCTAAACACAAGCTTTGACGCGCTAGTTCAATTACCGACGTAATTAGAGGGCTCTCATCCGGCTGTGATTAGATATTTCTTACGGTTGCTGGAACGGCAACGCTGACATTCTGCGAGCCCTTCCGCTACCGCGCCGGATGGGCGATTCGTACCCGCAAGATTCCGCCCTCAGGCTGCGGCGCCCACAGCCTTTGCAACACAGTTCGAGGAGAAAAATGTCAAAAAAGATCCTTGTGGTCGATGACTCCAAGACCGCTCTTATGGTGGAGCGGGAGATTCTGGAAAAGCGCACGACCTACCAGTGTGTGACCGCCAGCGACGGACAGGAAGCGGTCGAGAAGGCCCAACAAGAGCTCCCCGACTTAATTTTGATGGATGTTGTGATGCCCCGCATGAATGGCTTCGAAGCTTGCAAGGCGATGCGTCAGCAATCGAGCACTCGCGAGATTCCGATTGTTTTGGTCACTACTCGCGGCGAAGAGTCTTACATGGAGGCCGGCTTCCAAAGCGGATGCAACGACTACATCACCAAGCCGGTGAATGGCGCCGAACTCGTGGCCCTGTTGCAGAGCTATTTGGGCGAGTAAAGCGGCGACGTGCTATGCCGGTTTTTTCTCTTGGTTGAATCGCAGCATCAAGGACCTTCATGAAGAACAAGAACGACGCGTCTGGATTGCAACCCCCGGGCGCCGACCCCACCATCGATCTGCGCTTGGGAGCGGCACGCGAGAGGCTGGCCGAGAGCAGGGATCAAGAAGATGCGATCGATGGCCTGCGCGAGATCGTAGCCAACTTTCTCGGCTCCGAGGAAATCGGCCTGTTCCGGGTCGATCGCAACACCTCAACTTTCCACGTTTTCTGGTCCTTTGGAATCGACCTTGAACGCTATGACCTGCTGCGGGCTTTAGGCGAAGCGGGTCTTCAGCGCGTGATGCGCGGCGAATGCCACGTTGAGTTAGGAACTCGCGACAGCCTCGGCACCATGGCCAAGGCGCAGGCATTTATTCCGATTCGTTTGGCGAGCCAGACCATAGCGATACTTGCAATTTTGCGTTTACTTCCTCAGAAGCTGGCGTTTGACGGTTCTGACATGAAGCTGTTCAAACTTCTTTCCGACGAGGCGGCTCAGCCCTTGTTTGGCCCGAGCCCCCATCCGAATCCAGCGGCCGAAGGATCAGGAATGAGTGCATGAGCGAAAATTCCCCAAAATTCAACCCAGCCGTTCTGCCTGCGGAGTTCATGGAAAAATTTGAACGTCCGAAGGCCAAAGAACCCAGGTACTTCCTTTATCCCGGACAGGTGTTCGTAACCAGCGATCCCATCACTATTTCAACCATCCTCGGATCCTGCGCCGCCGTCTGTCTCTGGGACCGGCACAAGCGCGCGGGAGGAATGAACCACTATCTCCTGCCTGAGGGTGTTGACGAAGGACCGAACCGCCTGCGCTACGGCAACGTCGCCAATCAGGAACTCCTGAACCAGGTCCTCGCTCTGGGATGCGAAGTCCGAAACATGCAGGCCAAGATCTTCGGCGGCTCCAGCGCTTTCGGCGCCAACCCGTCGCAGTCGGTGGGATCGAGGAATGTGGAACTAGCCGAAAAATTTCTCCGCGCTGCCGGCATTCGCGTCGTGGAAAAAGAAGTTTCCGGGAAACGGGGCCGCAGATTGGCGTTTCAGATTTCCGATGGCGTAACCACGATCAAGAACTTCGACCAGGTGTAACGAAGCTGGATGTAACGAAGCTAGGTGTAGTGGATTAAGGGCTGTCTCAAGAATGGTTCGGGAAGGGCGCGACTTCAGTTCTTAGCCTGCCCTGAGCAAGCGAAGCGCGCCGAAGGGTGCCGTAAAGAGCCAATGAGGAATCGGGCTTTAGCCCGATTAGCCACGAGAGGAGGAACAATGGATTTAGCGGACTTTGACCGTGAAGCAGTCCTGGCGTCGTTCCTCGTCGAGTCCGAAGAGGGTCTGGACATAATGGAGCAGGCGTTGGTTCAGATGGAATCAACTCCTTCCGATCCCGAACTCCTGCCCAATATCTTCCGCGTCGCCCATAGTCTCAAAGGAAACGCAACCTCTCTAGGACTCAATGAACTAGCTGGTTTTGCCCACGTAGTTGAGGACCTGTTGGATGTCTTTCGTGAAGAGCAGGCGGTTCCCAGCGCAGACTTGATTTCACTCCTGCTGAAGGCTGTGGACGAACTTCGTGCCATGGTCTCAACCGCAAAAGCTGGGCCTCGCGAGCTGACCGCGAAGCAACAAAAGATCAGAAAAGAAATAGCCCACGAGGTCGAAAAGCGGTCGAAAAGAGTCCTGACCGCCGGAGGAGTGCCGGGAGAATCCAGCGCAACCGCGAAGATTGACTCCCTCCCGGGCGCCAGTCCGCGCACTCTGCGCGCCGATGTCGAGAAACTCGACCACATGTTGAATCTGACCGGCGAAATTGTCATCGCGCAGGGCCGCCTCCGCCAGATGATCGAGAAACTCGGCACCGAGCAGGGCCGCGCCCTCCTGGAGATGCATCGTGAGGCCGAGCGCTTATACATGGACCTGCAGAGCGAAGTGATGAGCATCCGCATGGTCCCCATCGGCCCCCTGTTTCGCCAGTTCGTTCGTTCCGTAAGAGATCTCGCCCGCAGCCACGGGAAAATGGCTCGTCTCGAAGTGATCGGTGGAGACGTCGAAGTCGATACCACCGTGCTCGAACAATTGAAAGATCCCCTGCTGCACTTGTTGCGGAATGCCGTCGATCACGGTCTCGAGAAGCCGCCCGACCGCGAACGCCAGGGCAAGAATGCTTGCGGAGTGATCCGCTTGTCGGCCGCGCACAGCGGCGGAAACATCGTCGTCAAACTGCAGGACGATGGCGCAGGCTTTGACCGCGCACGAATTCTCGACAAAGCGAAGCGCCTTGGACTCTTGTCGGGCACAAACACCGGCAAAGACGAGCTTAGCGACCAGGATCTTTACGACATTGTGTTTCAGGCAGGATTCTCAACCGCCGAATCAGTCACCGATCTTTCCGGCCGCGGTGTCGGACTAGACGTAGTCCGCCGCAACCTCGACATTCTGCGCGGCACCGCCGAGATCTCGAGTACTGCCGGCAAAGGCAGCACCATCACCATACGCCTGCCCTTAACCCTCGCCATCATCGAAGGGTTCTCGGTCCGCGTCGGCGCCGAAACTTTTATCGTTCCCTTGGAGCATGTCACCGAATGTACGGAATTGCCCGCGGAGCAGCGCAGCCCGGAGGCCATCGGCATCCTCAGTCTCCGCGGAACCGCCGTTCCCTACGTCCGTTTAAGGCGCATGTTCAGCATCGCTGGTGAAACGCCCAAACGGGAAAACATCGTGGTCGTCAAAATCAACGAATTCCATGCCGGCATCGCAGTCGACGAGTTGCTCGGCGGCATGCAGACCGTGGTCAAGCCGCTGGGCCGTGCATTTCGAGCCGTACCAGGAATCGCCGGCTCCACAGTGCTGGGCGACGGACGCGTCGGTTTGATCCTCGACGTTCCCAGTCTTCTGCGCGAAGTGATGCAGTCGACTGTGCAGGCACAAGCTTAGTTACAAACGCAGTCATTTGAGATTAAAGAGGTGAGGGACCATGAGCACTTGGCAAGATCAGAAAATAGGCACGCGACTGGGCGTCGTCTTCGGCGCCATCCTGTTATGCGTGATTGCGGTCGGCGGATTCGGGCTGAGCTGGCTCGGCCGCCTGAACTCCAACATGTCGGCTTCGATCCAGAAGCGTTACAACACGGTTGAGTTGACCCGCCAGACCATCGAGCACTCAATCACCAACGCCCGCATCACCTTCCAATTGTTCGAGACCACCGACCCCGAACAAGAAAAGAAGCTGAACCAGCAGAACGATGCCATCAGCCAGGAAATCAGCGGCCAGGTTGCGGAAATCGAAAAGACTCTCAGCTCTCCTCAAGAGCGCGAGCTCTTCGAAATCGTCACCCAGGACCGTGAAGCCTACAAGGCGGCGCGCACCAAAGCCAAGAAGCTCTTGCTCGATAAGAAACGTGACGAGGCGATGGCAGCGTTGAGCGGAGACGTGATTCCAGCCCTCGACAAGTACCGCGCCACCTGGCAAAAGTTCATTGACCTCCAGACCGCTGCCATGCAGCAAAGCATGAAGGAAAGTCAGCAAGCCTACGCCACTGGCCGCAGCATTGCATTGTTGCTGCTCATCGCCACTCTGATTCTGGCCACCCTCGCGGCAGTCAGCGTTACGCAGAGCATTACGACTCCGATTCAGCAGGCCGTCGCGCAGGCTAAGCGTATCGCCGCCGGCGATCTCACCAGGGAGATAGTCGTCACCAACCATTCCGAGACCGGCCAGTTGCAACAGGCCATGCACGAAATGAGCGCGCGACTCTCTGGCATCATCCGCGACGTCCGCGAAGGTTCTGCAGCGGTCGCTTCCGCGGCCCAGCAGGTCTCCGCCTCTTCGCAGAATCTTTCTCAGGGAACCAGCGAACAAGCCGCTTCTGTCGAGGAGATGAGTTCCAGCCTGGAAGAGATGAATGCTTCCATCACTCAAAACGCCGACCACAGCCGTCAAGTGGAGCAGGCGGCTGCGAAGGGGGCTCTCTCCGCGGAGGAGAGCGGCAATGCAGTCAAAGAGACGGTCGAAGCCATGAAGCAGATTGCCGCCAAGACTTCGGTCATCGAAGAAATCGCCTACCAGACCAATCTTCTTGCGCTCAACGCCGCCATCGAAGCAGCGCGCGCCGGCGACCAGGGCCGCGGCTTTGCCGTGGTCGCAGTCGAAGTTCGAAAATTGGCTGAGCGCAGCCAGTTAGCTGCCCAGGAAATCGGCGGACTCGCCGGAAAGAGCGTCAGCGTAGCCGAGCGCTCTGGCCGCCTGCTCTCCGACCTCGTGCCGTCCATTAAGAAAACAGCCGAGCTGGTCCAGGACGTAACCGCTGCATCCACAGAACAGTCCAGCGGCGTCACCCAGATCAACCAGGCCATGGCACAGGTGGATACCGTCACCCAGCGCAACGCCTCCTCCGCCGAAGAGCTTTCCAGCACTGCCGAAGAGTTGGCCGCGCAGTCCGAGCAATTGCAGCAGCTGATGACTTTCTTTCGTGTTGCCGGAGAAAGGCTCGCCGGAGAACAGTCCGGCCAACGCGGCGGCGACGGTAAACAACAGCGCGTGGTTATGCCACTGAACCCGGCATTCAGAATCCAACCCGCGCAGCCCAGCTCAGCCCGGCCAGGCAACGGCAAGGCAACGGAAGAAGCCAACTTCTCTCCGTTCTAAAAGGCACGGAAACGCCGTCCGCATTTCGACCATGCAAACGGCAGCAAAGAAATTTGAGGAGTGAATCTATGCGAGCGTCGGACCAGGGGAAAAAGCAACTCCCTCTGAGCACAGTGCAGTACCTTACCTTCTTAACTGCGGGCGAGGAATATGCCATCGCGATCGTGAAGGTTCGGGAGATCATTGAGTACGAGGCGGTCACCACCGTGCCCAACACTCCCGTCTGGATCCGCGGTGTCACCAACCTGCGCGGCAAGGTTGTCCCCGTAGTCGACCTCGCTGTGAAATTCGGCATGCCGGCTGCAGGCATTTCCAAGTTCTCCTGCATCATCGTCACCGAGGTGATGTTCCAGGGCGAGAATCTCACCATGGGAGTTCTGGCCGATTCCGTGAGCCAGGTCATCGAACTTTCTGCCGACGAGATTGAAGCGACTCCGCCCTTCGGCACTCGGGTCAAGACCGAATACCTGCTCGGCATGGGAGCGCTGGGCAAGAAGTTCTGCCTGATTCTTGACATCGACAAAGTGCTCTCCGCCGACGAGCTCCTGGCCGTTACGGAGTCCGCCGCGGAGGAAGAGGCATCCAACGGCGCGGTCGTGAATGCACCACGCAAAGCGGCAAACCGGCTCGAGACTGGAGCCTAGCTGTGTCCGCAGGATCCGGAGCAGGCGCCTCCCGCGAACTTAGCGCATGCCGCGAGCCCTCCCAGCTCTCGGTCACTCCTGCCCTGTTCCAGAAATTCCAGAAATTAATCTACGCCGAAACTGGCATTTGGCTGAGCAGTTCAAAAACAGCTCTGCTATGCGGACGCCTTTTTCGCCGCCTTCGCGAACTCGAGATCGCCTCCCTGGAAATCTACTACGAGCGCGTCTCGCAGCCCGACCAGCAGGAAGAACGCGCCCGCATGATCGACGCCATCACTACCAACGAAACCCGCTTCTTCCGTGAGCCCCGTCAGTTCGATTTCATGGTGCAGCATGTGCTTCCCCGTTGGCGCGCCGAAGCCGAACAACGATTGCGCCCCAAGCGAGTCCGCATCTGGAGCGCCGGATGTTCTTCCGGCGAAGAGCCCTACTCCCTCGCCATGCTCCTCGCCAAACATCTTCCCGCCGACGAAGGCTGGGACGTTCGCCTTCTGGCCACCGACATCTCCAATCGCGTGCTCGAAAAAGCTCGTCAGGGGATTTATCCCATCACCAAATCGGCGGAGCTGCCTCCCGACCTGCTGCACAGTTTCATGCTGCGCGGAACCGCCGACCGCCAATCCGAAATGAAAGTGAAAGTTGAAATCCAGCAGATGGTCGAGTTCCGTCGCTTGAACCTGAATCAGGAGTCCGCTCCAATCGATGGTCCCTTCGACGCCATCTTTTGCCGCAACGTCCTTATTTATTTCGACGCGGCTTCGAAGCGCCGCGTGGTCGAAAACCTCGCCCGTCATCTCCTCACCAACGGTTTTCTATTCGTAGGCCACGCCGAGAACCTGACCAGCATGTTCTCCCAGCTGCGGAGCCTTGAGCCGACCATCTACACCAATACAGAAGGCACCGGGAAAGAGGATCGGCGATGACGACTCCAAACACGCCTTCTTCCCCGGCTCTAAACACATCAGGAGACAGAAAGAGCGAACCTCGTATGCATGGAGATGAGCTGCACGTCCTGGTCGTCGATGACTCCGCGATGGTTCGCCAAGTGATGCACGCCATCCTCAGCACCAACCGCATGGTCAAAGTTAATGTCGCGGCCGACCCCCTGATCGCCTGGGGCAAGATGCAGAAAGACCCTCCCGACGTCGTCATCACCGACCTCGAAATGCCCCGCATGGACGGCGTGACTTTCATCCGCAAAATCATGTCGGAAATGCCCACGCCGGTAGTCGTCTGCTCCGGCCTCGCTGCCCGCGGCACCGAGCTCGCACTTCGCGCCCTCGAAGAAGGCGCAGTCGAGGTCATCACCAAGCCCAAGGTCGGAGTGCGGGATTTCCTCCACGAATCGGCCGTAACTCTTCTCGATGCGGTCTGGAGCGCGTCTCACGCCCAGGTCAGACTCCGGCCAAGGCCAGCTCTGGCGCTCGCTCCGCGCCTGACCGCCGATGCCGTCCTCCCGCGCAAAAGCAAGCCCCGCTCGGCAGCGGCAACTACCGGAGTGATCGCCGTCGGCGCCTCCACCGGCGGAACCGAAGCTCTCCGCGTCTTCCTCACAGCTCTGCCCCTCGACTGTCCCCCAGTCGTGATTGTGCAACACATGCCCGAAGTCTTCACCCGCGCTTTTGCCGACCGCTTGAACCGGGAGTGCGGAATCGAAGTCGCAGAAGCCCGCGACGGCGACCGCCTGCAAACCGGCCAGGCATTGATTGCTCCCGGCAACCGTCATATGCTCGTCGATCGCACCGGCAAGGAACTCGTCGTCCGCATCATCGATGGGCCGCTGGTCTCACGCCACCGTCCCAGTGTCGACGTGCTTTTCCGCTCCGTAGCCACTTCCGTCGGCTCCAAGGCGGTTGGCATCATCATGACCGGCATGGGCGACGACGGCGCCCAGGGCCTCTCTGAAATGAAAGAAGCAGGCGCCGACACCATCGCCCAGGACGAAGCCACCTCCATCGTCTTCGGAATGCCCAAGAGCGCGATTTCCCGCGGCGCCGTCGATATCGTCGTCCCGCTCGAGCAGATCGCCAGCGCAGCCCTCAACCTGCAGAGTCGCTCAGTGGGTCGGTAGGCGGTATAAGAAAAGCGCGGGCAACACGCGCTTGTCGGCGTAACCTCCGCATCGCCGAATTCTCCACGAGCGCAACCGCCCATTCTCGAAAGAAATCGTTTGCCCCAGTCAGGGACCCATCTTGCTAAATGAGCCCTATTGAACAGACTTCCGAGTTCGCCGTAGCTAACATAGCGGCAATCAGACGCTCGCGAGCGAGGTTACCGGAGAAACGAGAATGAGCGCTGCTCTATTTACAGAACGGACGACAGAAAGGATGACAGAAAGGATGACAGAAGCCTCCCCGCGTCCCATGGCCAGGATTACCGGCGTCGTTTATTTGCTTTACTTTCTGACGGCGGTATCCGCCGAGGTCTTCGTCGGCCGGAACCGCCTTGTTCTATATGACGCCGTCAACCTCATCGCGTTCGCCTTCTACATCGCTGTGACCGTGCTTTTCTATTACATGTTTAAGCCGGTGAACCGGAGCCTCTCTCTGCTTGCGGCGCTCTTCAGCCTCATGGGATGCGCCAAAGATATTCTCGGCCTGTTTAATGTGGTTCCCTTCAGAATCAGCACTCTGGTATTCTTCGGGCCCTATTGCCTCCTGATCGGCTACCTCATTTTCCAGTCGACCTTCCTGCCGCGAATTCTTGGGGTTTTGATGGCGCTTGCCGGTCTGGGCTGGATGATCTTTCTGTCACCGCTCGTCAATCACCTGTCCACTTACCTTAAGGTCCTCGGCTTCCTCGCGGAAGCATCGCTGATGCTATGGCTCCTGGTGAAAGGCGTGAACCTTCAACGATGGACGGAGCAGGCCAGCGCAGCGGGGAAGCAGCAACTCGCAGCCCACCAAGCGTAACAGTTGACGAAATCGCCACCTGCGTTGGCCAATTCTCAATCAGTGAAATAGCCTGATTTCAAAACCTATCGGCCCCGTTATAATTCACGCCGATGGCCAGCGAACCCTTTCTCTCGTGGGCGAACCGGACCGTGCTTCGCCCGGGCCGCGAAGAGCCCTACCTGTCGATCCAGGACATCGTCGTTTTCGTCCGCGATCTGGAAGTGAGTAAGCGGTTCTACCTGGAACAATTGGGCTTCGAACTCATCACAGAACAACGCCTTCCCACCGGCGAACGCTGGATCGAAGTGGCGCCTCCCGACGGTAGCGCGAATCTCGCGCTGGTTGAACCAAAGCTCGATGCGCCGGAATACAAACTGATTGGCGGGTACCGCTGGGTCTTATTCATGACCGAAGATGTCAACGCCAAGTACAAAGAATGGAGCGAACGCGGGGTTCGTTTCTCAACTGCTCCGGAGACGCCGGGGTGGGGCGGCACCTATGCGCGTTTCGAGGATCCGGACGGGAATGCGTTTGGCCTGGAAGGGTTCGATGAGGTGAGGCAAAGCCTGGAGTTGCGCCGGCAGGCGCACGCCGAGAAACTCGAATCCGAACGCCGCACCGCCCAGGAAATGGAAATAGCGCGGCAGGTGCAGGCGAGGTTGTTTCCACAGATTCAGCCGGAGTTGAAAACGCTGGAGTACGCGGGGGTTTGCCTGCAGGCGCGCCAGGTGGGAGGGGATTATTTCGATTTCCTGAATCTCGGGCCGCAGCGGCTGGGGCTAATCATCGGCGATGTTTCCGGCAAGGGCATCGCCGCCGCTCTGCTGATGGCGAATTTGCAGGCCAGCCTGCGGAGCCAGTCGGCGCTGGCCTTTGATCAGCCCGAGGCGTTGCTTCAGTCTGTGAACCGCCTCTTCTATGACAACACCGGTGACAGTGCCTATGCTTCGCTTTTGTTTGCTGAGTACGACGGGACGATGGGGCGACTGCGCTACGTCAATTGCGGCCATTTGTCAGGTCTTTTGGTGAGACGCGACGGCACGGTGGGTCGGCTCGAGTCGACCAGCATGCTGCTCGGGCTGTTCAGAGAGTGGAATTGCTCGATGCGGGAGCAGCGGCTCTCTCCCGGGGACGTGCTTGCACTTTACACTGATGGCATCACTGAAGCGTGTAATGAGCAAGGAGAGGAATTTGGCGAGCAGTGCCTGATTGAATCGCTTCAGCAACATCGGGACCTGCCGTGCCCGGCTTTGTTGACCGCGATCGTGGATGGTGTTCGGCGATTTAGTCCTCAGGAACAACATGACGACATCACGGCGATCGTCGCGAAGTTCAAGCCTACCAGCTGACCTGTCGTCCGGTGGATTGCTGCGTTCCGATTCTTTTCTACTTCACCAGACCGGCAGCGTGGTCATTCGCATAGACCGGTATCGCTGCCCACCCGTTCACTTGGCGGTAAAGCGCCGTTGCACTCATTGACGGTGGGGCCAGTGCGCGGCGTAAGAAAAGAGTGGGTAAGAGAAGACCGGGAAAAAGAACATCGGATAAGAGAATAGCGGATAAACGAAGACCTGCGAAACGTTAGCGGACAGATCCAGCCACGTCACCCGCAGTGACTTACTGCCGCCACCCAAGATGGTCGTGGCGCCCTTGGAAAATGTCGTGAAGCAGATTTACGAACCGCTGCTTCAGCGTTACAGGTTGCGCCGCGCCCGCTTCTGTTATCTCGGTTTTCGTCTCAATCTTTCGTTCAGGGGCGGGGGCAGCACCAGCAGCCATAACTGTGATCTCCTTCTAAGGCTTAGTTTTCAGAACCTTACCGCTTACCTTTGCCATAAGCTTCGCCCCCGTCCTCTGCCGAGAGGTCGGGAGGGTTCTGATCGAATGCCCATTCTAAGTCGGTTCTAATGCTGGTAGGAGATCACCAACGGCATAGCACCAAAGCGCTTCTTATCCGCGCGAAATTGCTTCAACGCGACATCAGGAACTCAGCTTCCTCTTCAATCTCCGAGATAACGATCGGAGCAAGCTTTCCTTCCTTCAGTTCCTGGTTAAGCACCGGCAATTTTGTTTGCTTGAATGCGGTCCACTCCGCCACGCGGGCTTTAATGCGCGCGCTCGACTCGTCGTAGACCGCGATAGCTTGCGCAGGTAAACCTCGGTCTCCGCTTTCCACCGCTCGCAGTGCTGAAGTCAGCCCCGTGAAAGCCTCCTGCAGTCCGCCGGCCTGCCCGTTTTGAGCGGCTTCCTTATTACTAACAATCCGCCCGATTTCCGCTTGCGCCTCCGCCAGCGCGGCCTTGACCGTAGGGTTTTGCTCGCCAAGTTTTTGCTGCATGTCAGCCAGTTGCTTCTGAACCAGGCTGATCTCGGCCAGCACGCGGCGCGCTTCTTGCACTTCAGCAAAAATCTTTTCACCGAGTTGCAACTGCTGCGCAAGGCTATCCCGAGTCGCCTCTGACCGCGGATCCATGATCACTTCAAGCGGCTGGCTCTGCGTCCGTCCATCCACCGTAAGGCGCACCTGGTAAACTCCCGGCACCGCCTTCGGACCGCTGGGATTGCGATACTCGGCTTCTTCATCCACGCTCGGCCCGCCCTCGCCGCCCCACGCCAGATTCCACACGAAACGGTGCATCCCAGGACTCTTCTCGACGACTACAGGCTTAGGAAACCAGCGTTCCGCGACCGGCAGCGGCCGGTGCTTCCCCGAGCCTTGATTCTCTGAAGAGTGATTTTCTGAGGAGTGATCTTCCGACGAGAATTTCCGAACCAGATTCTGTTTCGCATCGAAAATCTCCAGTCTCACCTTGCCGGCTGCACTCTTCAGGAAATAATCAATCACCGCACCACTCGGAGGGTTCTCAGCCGTAGGTTCCTCCGGCGGAAGCGGCGTTCCCGGAAAAGAATCGTTGTCAATCCGAAACGCTGCCGCCGGATGATAAAGCCACGCTCCGTTCGCTTTCCCGGCCTCCAGCGCCTGCCGCAGTGGCGTGATGTCGTCCAGAATCCAGAAAGACCGTCCATGTGTAGCCACGACCAGGTCATCGCCATGGATCGCAAGATCGCGAACCGAACTGACGGGAAGGTTGAGTTGCAACGATTGCCAGTGATCGCCGTCGTCGAACGAAACGTAGACTCCCAACTCGGTCCCAGCAAAAAGCAGTCCCTTGCTCTGCGCATCTTCACGAACCGCCCGCAAGAATGCCGGAGCCGCAATGCCATTCGTGATCAGCTGCCACGTAGCCCCATAGTCGCGCGTTCGATAAATGTAAGGAGTCTGATCCTCAAGGCGGCTGCGGTCCACCGCCGCATAAGCCTCAGCCGGATCAAAATGCGATGCTTCAATCAGCGAGATCTTGCTCCAGTCACTCAGTCCCGGCGGCGTAACTTCTTTCCAGGTTTTTCCGCCATCCCGCGTAAGGTGAACCAATCCCGTATCGCTTCCTGCCCAGATCAGATCGCGATTGAGAGCCGACGGCGCAATGGTGAACACCACCCCATACCCTCGCTGTTTCGCATTCTCAACAGTCGTCGGTCCCGCCTTCTTATCCCCGGGCCGTTGCGTTCCTCCCGTCAGGTCAGGACTGATGGTCTCCCAGTGCAGGCCACCGTCAACAGTTTTCATCACATACTGCGTTCCCAGATAAAGCGTACCTGCGTCAGCCGGAGAAAAAAGCAGCACCGGAGTCCAAGGGTCCCTATATTTACGCTGATCAATCTCCGTTTCGAATGCAAATACGGGCCACGGAGCAATATCCTGGCTGAACCCCGTTCGCCGGTTAAAGCGGTCAACCGTTCCATAAGTCCCGCTCGAGTAAATAATGTTCGCATCGTTCGGATCAGGCGCCATGTATCCGCTCTCGCTTCCGCCCGCCGGAAACCAGTCCCGCGGCGTGATCTGCCCGTGATCAGTGCGGCTCGGAACCGCAGAGCTCCCGCTATCTTGCTGCGACCCGTACACCACGTAAGGAAACTGGTTGTCGGTGATCACATGGTAGAGCTGCGCCGTAGGTTGGTTGTACCAGGAACTCCAGGTCTGCCCGCGATCCAGGCTGATCGAGGTTCCCTGATCGGTTCCCAGCACCATGCTTGCAGGATTTCTCGGATCAATCCAAATCTGATGGTAATCATCTCCACCCGGCGCCCCGCGCACAATCGAAATCGTCTTCCCGCCGTCGTCCGACCGGTAAAGAGCGACATTTGGCATGTAGATCACATCACGATCATGCGGGTCGATCGTGATGCCGCTGAAATACCACGCCCGACTAGTCAGACGCGAATCAGCGTTCGCAAGAACCCAGTTATTTCCTCCGTCATCCGAACGGTAGAGCCCCGCCTTCTTCGCCTGGATAAGCGCGTACACCCGCTTGCCATCCGCCGCCACATCCACCCCAACCCGTCCCCAATCGCCCCCCGGCAGCCCGTTGCCGATAAGGTGCGACCAGGTCTTCCCCGCATCTAGCGAGCGATAAAGCCCGCCGCCGGGTCCGTCGATCGGAGCATAAGTGCTCCACGGCGGACGCCGCGCATGCCACATCCCGGCAAACAACACCTGCGGATTCCCTGAACAGATCGTCAGATCCGAAACGCCGACTTCCGCTCCCTGCTCCAGAACCCGCGCCCAATGCGCTCCCCCATCCACAGATTTATAAACCCCGCGCTCTTCGTTCGGACCATAAGCATGTCCCAGTGCCCCGACGTAAACCACGTTCGCATTCTGGGGATCGACCACGATCCGGCTGATCTGCCGCGTATCCTCCAACCCGATATGCAGCCAGGTCACGCCGCCATCAATGGATTTATAAACCCCATTTCCGGAAGACAAATCAGAACGGATATCAGACTCGCCGGTTCCCGCATAGATGATCTTCGGGTCGGAAGGAGCCACAGCAATCGCGCCGATCGCGCCAATCGCCTGCTTGTCGAAGACGGGCGTCCAGACAACTCCGGCATCGGTAGTTTTCCAGATGCCGCCATTGACCGCGCCAAAATAAAAGGTGGTAGAGTCGCTCGGCACTCCAGCCACGGCAACCACTCGCCCGCCCCGAAACGGCCCAATAAGCCGCCATTTAAGGCCATCTAGCAGTTCCGGAGAAACCGACTGGGCGCCCATTGAACCAGCAACTAATAAAAGACAAAGCCGAACCACACCACGGCGCACACACGACTTGAGTTTGAACAAGTAGAATTCCCCGCCTTGGACACCACAGTCTACCGGAAGAAGGCCGCGTTCCAAAAGCTGCTAGCGCCCACCAGAAAAACCGCCACTCCGCCTCAGAACTCGAACCGCACTCCAAACTGGAAGAAGCGGGGCAATTCCCCCGTAGCGTCGCTGGAAATTGTTCCGAAAAACGGATTTGTCAGATTTGTTATAGAGCTTCCCGCAGGCCCACTTCCCACAGCCGAATTCGGCTGCCCAAAGCGCGGGTGATTGGTGAAGTTGAAGATCTCCGCCCGCACTTCCAGCCGCATGCCTTCTTTGGGCACGAACGACTTGTAAAGGTTCAGATCCGCGTTGTGGATGCCGTCGACGCGTAAGCCGGAAAAATAGCGTGGTGCGTTGCCCGGAATATTGTCTCCTGGATCGGCAAAACAATTCGCATTGAAGAAGGTGGCCACCGGAGGATTGCCAAGGTTTATAGCTGCCGGGTTCGTTTGCCAGTTCAATGCCACGTCATGCATGCTGGTCCCGCTCTTGAGCTGGGAACAGACAACATTGGGACGCTGGCTGCCGTTGGCCAGGAGCGGGTTGTTCAGGCCGATGGCCATGGGTTGCCCAGATTGTTGGGTGATTAGGGTTGCGACCGACCACCCTCCGATGACCGCATCCACCCCTCGGTTCATATTGCCGCCAATCCATTGGTTGCGGCCAATGGGCAGGTCTACAACCACGGCCCCCGCGAGCCGCTGTGGCGCGTCGCTGGCGCCAATGCTATGCTCCGCAGACAGATTGTCCAGTTGCTGCGGCTGGCCGAGACCGAGCGCTCCCACCCAGTTGTTCCGGCCTGCCGAAGAATAGTCGGTTTCCTTCGATATCGTATAGCTGCCCTCGAAGCTGACGTGGTGCGTGGTGCGCTTCTGGAAGCGAATCTGCATCGCGTTGTACCAGGAATTCGCACTCTCCAGCATCAGGCCCTCGAAGTCGCCGGCGAATTGCGGGTACTTATTTATCAGAGTCGACAGGGGCAGGGTCGGTTGGCCGTAGTTGGAATTGACTTCATTGAAGCAAGGATTGGAAGGGGTTGATGTGCAACCCGTATTGAACATGCCATAAAACGGGTTGCCGACTTGGGTATTCAGAAAGTTGGTGACGCAATTATTGGCATCGCAGTTGCCGATGCCGTTACCTTGCGTGACGTCGTTGTTGAAATGCACGGCCTGCGAAATCTGCGCCAGCAAAGACGATGGCATGAAAGCCCGGTTGTTCGTGCCAGACCAGGGTAGATGCGTGCTGCGGCCAGCCACGTAGTCGACGCCAATCACGATCTCGCTGGGCAGCTCTCGCTGTATTCCCAGATTCCACTGGTAGATGTCGGCATCCCGCGCCGCGGTATTGCCCAGATCGTTCGGATTTTGATAGCCCCAGTTCGCAAACTGGCCGTACTGCTTGCCCTGCGGACCAGTAAAACCGGTTGGAAACGGGTTTTCCAGAGTCGCCGATTGAGTGGCAAAATTATCGTTGGTAAAAAACAGGTTCGCCGTCTTGCGGAACGCCGAGCCGGGATACTGGAAGTTTGTGGCCGGGCTCATTCCGAAATAAACACCCACTCCACCCCGCACCACTGTCTTTGAATCGAACGCATAGGCAAAGCCCAGCCTCGGCCCTATGTCCTTGCGATACGTCGGAACCGTCCTCATGCTGGGAGTGGCGAATGTTGTCGTGCCCAATAACTCCTGCGTCGTCGGAAGATTCAGCCCGGGGATACTCTGCATAAGCCCCTGCGCGCTCAGAGTGCCCCCTGGCGCCGCGGCCGGAAGGCTCGCATAATTGATGCCCACGCCAGAATCCGCCGTGAAATTGCTGAATTCGAGCTGGTTGTTGCGCGAGGTGTAGGGCGAACTCCACTCGTAGCGCAGGCCCAGATTCACCGTGAGCTTCGAATTTACCTTCCAGTCATCCTGAATGTAAAACCCTGTCTCCAAAGACCGGTTGGCCACCGAGGGAGTCACTAACAGATAACTCGATGCGTTGAGGTTGTCGCCGTAACCAAAAGCCAGGCTGGCCAGTGGGTTGCCCGTGGTGACAAGGCCAGTTAAATCATAGTCGCTGAACGGAGTGGGAGACGTGACTTCATCCGTAAAAGTCAAGAGTCCGGCCGGGTTGTTCGGCTGCCAGAAATTGTTGTAGAAAATTCTCTGTTCGCCGCCCAACTTGATCAGGTGCGATCCCCGGGAAATCACCAGCTGCGAGGAATAGCTCACCAGCGTGTGGCCAAATTTAGTGTAGATGCAGCACTGATCGTAAAGATTATTCCACGGCAGATTCCCCTGCATCTGAAACGTCGGCATCTCGTCGATCCCGTTGGCCTGCTGGAACACCGGCGGCAATCCTTGAACGCCGGCCGGCAGCGAGGCGTTGAAACTGGAGATCGTGGGGATACCCGGCAGCGACAGTTCATGCACCCGGTCCACCGCGGCGTGGGTCGTCAAGACGATCCGCGGATTCACGGTCCAGGCGTATTCGAACGAGCCGTTTTGCGCCACGGTCACACCGCTCGCGATTCCGTCATTATCGAAGCCGTCGCCTAATGTGAGCGGAGTAGTGTAGTTGCTCCAGCCTCGGCTGTAGCGTCCGTTGACGCGGTTCTTATCGTTGATCTGATGGTCTATTTTGATGTCGAACTGATAATCCGGCGCGTTCGCTAGCGTCGTGTAGTTATAGTTATTGAATTCGTCCGAGTTGCTAGGCTGCGGGTAGAGATTCAGCACAGCCATTCCGATGGGATCCTGTTCGCTCACCGGGATGATCCCTCCGTTTTGCACTGGCTGCCGGCACATCGTGCCGGGTTGTGCCGGCGGCGACGGACAGGGAACGAGCGGCAGCTTCGGGTCGTAAATGATATTCGTAAGTCCCGAGAAGTCGCCTCTCCGCTCCGCCGCGGTGGGTACGGTCACGACCCCGCTGGACGCGCTCGTGCTTCTCACCTTCTCGAAGTCAACAAAAAAGAACGTTTTGTTCTTCACGATCGGCCCGCCGAGCGAAAAGCCGCCCTGGTCGCGCTTGCTGTCTGGCTTGGGGTTGGGCATCGAATCACCCAGGAAATATTTGGGATTGAAGAAATCGCGAGCGTCCATCTGCGGACGCTGCAGGAAATACCAGCCCGTGCCATGGAAGGCGTTGGTCCCGCTCTTCAGCACCATATTTACCACCGTGCCGCCGTTGTTGCCGAACTCCGCCGAGAAGCTGTTGTTCTGCACTTTGAATTCCTGCACGCTATCAACCAACGGCTCGTAGTACACGTTCGTGTTTCCGCCCTCGCCCTGTTCCGGCGCACTGATCAAGGCGCCGTCCATCCGTATCTCGGCGGTCGCGTTGCGCTGCCCGTTGGAAGTGAAATTTGTTCCCGAGGGATAGTTATCCGACGTGCCCGACCCCGCCACCTCGGTGACGCCCGCCGCCAGGAACGTCAGGCCGAAGTAGTCGCGGCCCATCAACGGGATTTCGTTTATGTACTCGTGAGTGATGTCTGTGCCCAGTGTCGCGTTGTCCGTGTCCATCAGCGGCGCCGCCGTCGAGACTTCGACCTTCTCGCTTATGCCCGCCGGAGTCAGCGTGTAATTGAGCGAGGCTTCCTGATCGACGGCCAGCACAACACCCGTCCGCTCTTCGGTTCGAAAACCTGACGCTTGCACTTTTACGGAGTACGTCGACGGCCGCAGCCCCGTGAAAAAGTACTCACCCTTGTCATCAGTGTGTCCCACACTGGAAATATTCGTCCCCGTTTCCGTGATGGTCACAGTCGCTTTGTGCACCACCGCTCCCGAAGCATCAGAGACCACGCCTCGAAGCTGAGCCCGGTAACTGCCCTGTGCAGCCGCGAACGTGGCAAAGCCCACGCAGAAGCACGCCACCAAAACGGCAGAGAGAAAGAGAAGTCGTCCCGTCGGTTTCATCAGAATCCTCCGTTTGCTTCGGGGAAGGCAGCATCGCCCCGCCCCCCCGCACTTTCCTCACGAATGAATGTTCACGTTCTGCACAACTCGACTGATAGCGCCATTCGGACTCGGACAGTCCGGCCGCAGATCAAACTGCAGCGAACCAAACAGACCAAGCAACTGCCCGAAAATCACATCCACCGCCGGCCGGCATTCATCGCCGATACCGCCCCCCGCAGTGGACGCCACATAATGCTCAGCAACCGAGTCTCGGTCGACTTCACCCCCGCCCACAACGACCCTGCACCCAACCAACTGCTTCTTTCCAATCTCCTCCAGCAAATCCCGCTCGTACGGCTGCACCCGCCGGTTCCCCGAAAGAAAGCAAACAAACAGCGTCCCCTGGTCAAGGGCCGCCATGGGACCATGCCGCAAGCCCAGCACGGACTCCGACATCGTCAAGGTCTTTCCCGCCGTCAACTCCACGAGCTTGAGCGCGGATTCTTTCGCCACCGCCCGCAGCGCTCCCGAACCAACAAAGCAAGCTTTCGTGTACGCCTTCTTCGCCAGCGCGGCCGCGCTGTCTGCCGCCCGCGGCAGAAACTCCCTCCCCGCCTGCACCAGTTGCGCCAGAATCCCTTCATAGGTTCCAGGATCATTGGTGTGCGCCAGGCATTGCCCGAAAATCACCATGTTCGAGAACGAGCTTGTCATCGCCAGCCCGCGGTCATTGACCGCATCGTCCAGACAAATTCCCAACCCTCGGGGCTCGTCAGCGATCTCCCGGATCATTCGCCCCTTCACATTGCACGAAACCACCAGGTGATGAATGTCAGGATGGTTCCTGCGCGCGCTTTCCAGTACCGCAACTCCTTCCGGACTGTCCCCCGAACGCGAAAACGAAATCCAGAGATATTTCTTCTCCGGAATCATCCACTCATCCATGTGCGTCAGCAGATCCGTACTCGGCACCGCGATCACTTCGCAGTTCCAGCACCGCCGAAGAAGGTAAGTAAGAGACTGCCCGATATAGTCCGAAGTCCCGGCGCCAATAAGAAAGACGGTAGGCCGGGGACGCGGACTCGCGCCAATTCCCGCCAGCGCCAAAAATTCCGCAATCTGCTCCCGCTTTTTCCGAAACACTTCAAACGTCGACAGCCACGCCTCAGGCTGCTGCGCAATCTCCGCCGGAGTATGCTCCAACCCCCGAGCCACTTTCTCGCTCTCCCGCAAATTCAATAGTTCAGACAACGCACTCACTTGCTATTCCTCCCCGATCCACTGTCATCCTGAGCAAGCGTTGTTTGCGTAGCGAAGGATGTGGGCGAACCGCGCGATGTGTCGCGCAGCTTCTAATAAGTAACGCCGCGACACAATAATCGCGCGCTTGGCTCGCTTCCTTATCGACGTGCTGCCCTACGGCTCAACCCAGAACACCGCACCCTTCTCAATCGCCGGCAGCCTGTAAACCACGCCGCCATCTCCCGCAGTCCCGGTAACCGCCTGCACCTCACCCAGAAACGGAAGAAAGAATCCTTTCCCCCTAGTCGCGCCGGACACCGTAACCTGCACTCCCGTCTGCGGCGTCTGCACCGGATTCACTCCACCCTGCAGCCCCGCAAAATTCGCAAAAAATACATGCGTCTTCCCTTGAACCTGAGCGATCGAGGTCGCAACCATCTGCGAAGCCGCGACTCGAACCACAGGCTCCGCCTTCAGGCTCTCCAGAAATTCGCGTTCCCGATCCGGACTCGCCTCCGCAACGCCCTTCTGCAAAGCCGCGTAGTAATTTTTCCCCGGACACTTCCCGAACCGCACGACGCCCTTGACCCCACCCAACTGCGTAGCATCTTCTCCCGTAATTACTAGCTTCTTGCCGCCCTCGACATACTTCCGAACCCAAGCCCTTTCAACCTCGCTCATCACCCGCACGTCCGGAAGAATCAAAGTCCGTCCCCGAAACTCCGCCAAAGTCCGCGGCGTGACCACCTGAAACTCCAAATGCTTCTGCATCAGAAGAATCAGAACCCCGCGATAGGAAGAAATGAATTCATCCGCAAAATAATTCCGCGTCTCCGGAGAAAAATAAACCCCAATCGGAGCAATCGCCGTCCGCGGCTTGTAGAAAGTATCTTCATGCGCCTTGATCCAGGAAAAAATCCGCCTCCGCGTCTCACGATCGTTCGATCCCGCCATCGAATGTCCCGGCGCATCCCAGAAATTCGAGCCCGTCATGATTTCCGACGCCGCCAGATTCAACATCGCCTCGCGCTTGTCGACTTTCTTGTCGCCATCCCACGAGTAATTCAAAATCCATGTAGCTTTACCCTGCGCGAACGCCCGAAACGAGTGCATCCCCACCTGATAATTAAACCAATCCAGCGGCTTCCTCGCCGACGCCATGTGATCGCCTTCGCCGAATTCATATTCGTGTGCGATCGCATCCACAACTCCGTACAGACTGTAAACATCCGCTCCAACCCGAACCGCCTCTTTCTCAATCCCCGGATAAATTTCCGGAATCGTCTTGATCGCCGGATTCACAGACTTAGCATTCCGGTCAATCTCCTGCATGAAGTCAGTAAACGTCTGAATTCTGAACTGAGCCCACTTCCGAAAATTCCCGTCCGAAAAATCCCCCAGCTTCAAATCTTTCTTCGCATCGAGCCCACTTTCTTTCTTGAAAGCGGCGACGGTATAGTCGTCGAAACTGGCCCATGTATCTTCCCACCCGTCGAAGTGTGTCATCCAGTACGGGATATCCACATAAATCCCATCAATCCCAGTCCCCGCAATCTGCCGCACCCGCTCCATATAAATCTTCCGCCACTCCGGCGCATAAGGGCTCACCCAAACATCCTCGTCCCCCTTCCGAATCCAGAAAGCGGTCCCACCCCCAAAAATCGCGGGCTCCCCGGTAATCTTCCTCTGCACCCAGTCCGGATGTTCCTTATACAAAGTGTGCGGAGTCTGAGCCGCATTCGCCGTAATGCACTCCGTCCCCGCGATGTAAACGTAAGCGTAATTCCCCGCCGCATGCGCCTTCTCAGCCACATCATGGATAGCCTTCAGCTTCTCCTCAGGATGAACAAAACTCTCATACCGCCCCTCGATATCGTTATCGACCTCAATCCCAAACACCCCATCTTCCTGCGCGCTCTGGACAATCCGTTCCGCATCGCCGCCGCGCAACCCATAAGCCCCAATGCGCACATAATTTGTCCAATTCTGGTTAGTCCAATTCTGTTCCGTCGAATAAGGACTAGCCACTAGCGCGCCAGAAAAAAGCACGAGGACAACTAAGGTGGACCTGACGACGGCAGACCAAATCATGGACCGCCAAGCAGGCTCTTTAACTTGCGTATGGTTTCGTATCATTGCGCCCCATAACTTTTACTTTCGCCCCTACTCAAGTGTCAAGCGCAAAATGCGCCCGTCGGCCTTAAGAAACACGGGGCCCCCTTGTCCTCGAGCAGAACCACACAAATGCCCGTAATACCGTGGAAGAGCGGCGCTTCAGCGCCGCGTAAGGGCCACAAGACCAGTGTGGACTTTAGCCCCGGTGGTCGCCGTTTCCTCGGTCCCGACAAGGTTAACGAAGACGCCGACTCGCCCGGCCCACCGTGAAATTCTCTTGACAATCCCAATGAAACAAAAGTAAATGGAATCGTTCGCAATCATCTGAACCAAAAGCATGAACATCCGATCCCAATCCCCCGCTGGTATCCTCCCCCAATGACCCTCCCCCAAGCCCTAGCTCGAACCACCCTGACCCTGCTGATCCTGTCCCTCGGCTCGAATTCGGCACAGACAAAAGCCGCCCCCAATTCCTCCCCCAACCCACAAATCGAAAGCAAGCTCCTGCGCATCGAATTCGACCACAACCTCCAGACCCGGGTGACTCCACTCTCCGCCACGAAACCGCTGACCCAGTTCTCCGCCTCCGAAACCCTGGAAGGCACAACCCGCACCTTCGCCGACTTCGCCCTAACCTCAACCCAAACCGACCAGATCTCCGACGCCTTCGGCCCCGGCCAGCGCTTAACCGTAACCGGCAACAACGGCACTCTGCGCAAAAAGGTCGAGGTCACTATCTATAACAACTTCCCCTCGCTAGCAGTCTTCGAAGTGGAGTACACCAACCAAGGTGCCACGCCGCTCAAAATCCGTGGATGGTCTAACAATCACTACAACCTCCGCTCTCTCGGAACCACCCCAGCATTCTGGTCCTACCAAAGCGGCTCCTACGAAAAGCGCCCCAACTGGATCGTCCCCCTGAAGCCCGGCTTCTACCAAAAGAATTACCTAGGCATGAACGCCAGCGACTACGGCGGAGGCACTCCCATAATCGATGTCTGGAGAAAGGACGTAGGCCTCGCAGTAGGCCACATCGAACCGGTCCCGCGCCTGATCGAGCTACCCGTCGCCATGCCAGACGCAACGCACGCGACAGTATCGATAACTTCGAAGCACGAGCAAACGCTTGCCCCAGGCGAAACTTTCCACACGCTCCACACCTTCGTCTCCGTCCACCAAGGCGACTACTTCCGCACCCTGATCGAATACCGCCGCCTGATGATCCGCCAGGGATTCCAAATGGCCACCGCGCCCGACAGCGCTTTCGGCCCCATCTGGTGCGCCTGGGGCTACGGGAGAAACGTCCAGCTAAAACAGGTCTACGACACACTCCCCACAGCCAAGAAGCTAGGCTTCTCCTGGGTAACGCTCGACGACGGCTGGCAAAATAATTACGGCGACTGGCAGCTGGATCCCAAAAAGTTCCCCAACGGCGACGCCGACATGAAAGCCCTTGTCGACCGCATCCATCAAGAAGGATTCCACGCCCAACTCTGGTGGTCCCCGCTAAGCGCCGTCCCCGACTCAAAGCTATTAAAAGACCATCCCGATTACGTCCTGCTGAATCGCGACGGCTCCCGCCGCAAAATTTCCTGGTGGGACTCCGACTATCTCTGCCCCGCCGACAAAGAAGTAGTCGAGTACCACAAAGCGTTAGTAAGAAAAATCCTGGGCGACTGGGGATTCGATGGCCTGAAGCTAGACGGCCAGCACATGAACGCCGTCCCCGAATGCTTCAATCCCGCCCATCATCACAAAAGCCCGGAAGACTCCGTACAAGCCCTCCCCGATTTTTTCCGCGAACTCTACGAAACCGCGCGCAGCGTAAAGCCCGACGCTCTCGTAGAATTCTGTCCCTGCGGCACCGCCTATTCCTTCTTCACCATGCCGCACTTCAACATGTCAGTAGCCTCCGACCCCGAAAGTTCCTTCCAGGTTCGCACCAAAGGCAAGACCCTGAAAGCCTTGATGGGAGACAACATCCCCTACTTCGGCGACCACGTAGAACTAAGCGACGGCGGCAACGATTTCGCCTCAACGGTAGGAGTAGGAGGAGTAGTCGGCACTATTTTCGTCCTTCCCAACGAAGTAAAAAAGCGCAGCAAATCCGACCTGACTCCCGAGCGTGAAAAGGTTATGGCCAAGTGGGTAACCATCTACAAAGAAAAAATGCTCTCCCGCGGAGAATACCGAGGCGACCTCTACGACATAGGCTTCGACTTACCCGAAGGCCACGCCATCCAAAAAGGAAAAGAAATGTACTACGCCTTCTACGCCCCTCACTGGACAGGATCAGTAGAATTGCGAGGCCTGGAGAATCGCGACTACAAGGTAGTGGATTACGAAACCGGCACAGACTACGGCAAAGTCCACGGCCCGATAGCCAATATCCAGACCCACTTCAACCAACACCTAATGCTCGAAGCGCAGCCCCAATAATTCGGGAGCGCTACGGTAATTCGGGCACGCGAATCCCGACCCGTCACTCGAATCCCGAACTGACCCGCTGCAATGCTCACAGTCGCTTCAGCGACGCCATTCATTAGCCCCGGACGGAAGTCCGGGGTAGGCCAGCAAGAATGGAACCGAGTCCCGTCAGGGACGGCACCACCTCCCCACCCGACGCTCCGCCGTAACTAGAACCCAACCCCGCTTCATGCAAATATAATGCGGGACTCCCAAACCAACTCACCGTCTCGCATGACCGAAACCGCAACCACACCCGAAATCCCGCCAATCAAATGGCGCCGCGGCTTCTGGTCCCTGGTAGTAACCCAATTCCAAGGCGCCTTCAACGAAAACGGTCTGAAGAACCTGGTAGTTTTCATAATCCTAGGCATGGCCATGCAAAAGGCCGACCGCGACCGCCTGGTCCTGGTAGTAGGCACGCTGTTCTCGTTCCCCTTCATCCTCTTCTCCATGACCGGAGGTTTCCTAGCCGACCGCTACAGCAAACGCACGGTCACCATCTGGACCAAGTTCTTCGAAATGGCAGTAATGGCGCTAGCCATAGCCGGACTAAGCTGGCAAAACCTGAATCTGGAAATGGCCGCAGTCTTCCTGGCGAGCACGCAAGCCGCACTATTCGCCCCATCAAAATACGGACTGCTACCCGAGCTACTCCCCGACGCAAAACTTTCCTGGGGCAACGGCGTCCTGGAACTAGGAACGTTCTTAGCCGTAATAGCCGGAGGGGTCTCAGGCGCACTCTTGGCAGATGTTTTCCAATCTCGCCAGGGATGGTCCGGCCTGATCTTCCTAGGTCTGTCGATAGTGGGATTAATCTTCAGCCTGGGAATCTCAAAAGTCCCTGCAGCCGACCCCGCCAAGAAGTTCCGCGCCAACCCAATCGGCGATCTCTGGACCCAAGGAACTCTGATCCGCAAAGACCGGGTCCTATGGCTGGCAGTTCTAGGCAACACCTATTTCTGGTTTCTAGGCGCGCTCTTAACCGCGAACATTGTTTTCTACGGCAGCGACGTCCTCCACATCAGCAGCACGCAAACCGGAATCCTGCAAGCCGCAGTAGCGATCGGCATAGGCCTGGGCAGCCTCTCTGCAGGCTACTTATCCGGCGGCAAAGTCGAATATGGATTGATCCCGCTCGGTTCCGTGGGCATGACCATCTTCGGCATCCTGCTCTCCGCAAAAAATCTCTCGTTCACAAATGTTCTGATACTGCTGGCAGCCCTGGGATTCTCCGCCGGCTTCTTCGCCGTCCCCGTCAACGCACTAATCCAGCACCGCCCCAACGAAAAAGATAAAGGCGGAGTAATCGCCGCCGCCAACTTGCTCTCCTTCGTAGGCATAGGCGGCGCTGCCGCCATCTACTACGTCTTCCAGCACTACTGGCATTTCACTCCGCCAGCAATTTTTCTTTCGTCTTCTCTAGCCACGGTAGCCGCGACGATCTACGTTCTGTACTTATTGCCGGACGCTTTACTCCGGCTCTTACTCTGGTTCGCGACGCACACTCTCTATCGAATTCATTTAGAAGGCCGCGAAAACGTCCCCGCCAAAGGCGGAGCCTTACTAGTCCCAAACCACGTCTCCATGGTCGACGCAGTCTTGTTAATCGCCTCCATCGACCGTCCCATTCGTTTTCTAATGTTCAAAGGCTCCTACGATCACCCGTTAGTAAAGCCCTTCGCCAAAATCATGGGAGTAATTCCAATCTCCTCCCAACTCCGCCCGCGCGAAATGATTATGTCGCTGCGCACCGCCACCCAAGCCCTGAAAGACGGAGAAGTAGTCTGCATCTTCCCCGAAGGCCAAATGACCAGAATCGGCCAGATGCTCCCCTTCCGCCGCGGCATGGAAAGAATCGTGAAAGGATTAGACATCCCCATAATCCCCGTAAATCTAGGCGGAGTCTGGGGATCAATCTTCAGCTTCGAGCGCGGAAAATTCCTCTGGAAATTCCCTCGCAGAATTCCATATCCGGTAACGGTAACGTTCGGCCAGCCGATGCCGGCCACCAGCACCGCGCAAGAAGTAAGGCAAGCAGTTCAAGAGCTAGGCGCCGAAGCCTATCAATTCCGCAAGCGCTACATGCAACCGCTGCACCGCTCTTTCGTCGAAACCGCCCGCCGTCACCCGACCCGCTTCGCCATGGCCGACGGCCAAACCAAGAAACTAACCTTCGGCGGAGCCCTAACCCGCACCGTCTTCCTGGCCCGCCGCCTCCGACCCATTTGGCAAGATCAAAAAATGGTCGGCATCCTGCTCCCGCCGTCAGTCCCCGGCGCGTTAGTAAACTTAGCCGCACTCTTAATGGGAAAGGTCCCAGTAAATCTCAACTACACCGCATCCAACGCCGTCCTGGCCTCTTGCGCCCAACAGTGCGAACTGAAAACCGTAATCACCTCAAGAGCTTTTCTGGAGCGAGTCCACATCGAACCGCCGGCTCAAGCCACAATGCTCGAAGACCTGGCCCAAAACCCGCGCCCAACCGAGCGTTTAGCCGCCGCCCTGATCTCCTGGCTGCTCCCAGTAAGGCTCCTCGAAAAATCGATCGGAGCGGACCGCAAAGTAACCCTCGACGACACAGCCACAATAATCTTCTCCAGCGGCAGCACCGGCGATCCCAAAGGAGTCGTTCTAACTCACTACAACGTAGCCTCAAACGTAGAACAACTGAACCAGGTCTTCATGCTGGGCCGTAACGACAAAATCCTCGGCATCCTGCCGTTCTTCCACTCCTTCGGCTTCACCGGAACCCTGTGCCTGCCCACAACAATCGGTATGGGTGTTGTGTATCATCCAAGTCCTCTCGAAGCCCGCGCCATCGGCGCGTTAGTAAGCCAGTACGCAGTAACTTTCCTGCTGGCAACTCCAACATTTCTGCAGTCCTACATCCGCCGCTGCTCTCCCGAAGATTTCGGCAGCCTGCAATACGTAATGGCTGGAGCCGAAAAACTCCCCGAGCGAGTCTCCACGGCCTTCGAAGACACATTCGGAATCCGCCCGCTCGAAGGCTATGGTTGCACCGAATGTTCTCCCGCAGTAACCGTAAACACCCGCGACTTCCGCGCCGCACAATTCCGCCAGGTGGGCGCCAAGCGAGCCAGCATAGGTCACCCGCTACCCGGAATCAGCGTAAGAATCGTAAGCCCCGAAACTTTTGATCGAGTCCCCCAAGGCGAAACCGGCCTGCTCCTGGTTCGCGGCCCCAACGTGATGCAGGGATACCTCAACCGTCCCGAAAAAACCGCCGAAGTCCTCCGCGACGGCTGGTACAACACCGGCGACATCGCCGCCATGGACGAAGATGGCTTCATCCGCATCACCGACCGCCTAAGCCGCTTCAGCAAAATCGGCGGCGAAATGGTCCCCCACATCAAGGTAGAAGACAAGCTCCAGGAAATCGTGGGCGCAACCGAACAGATCTTCGCCGTAACCTCAGTGCCCGACGAACGAAAAGGAGAACGCCTGATCGTCCTTCACACTCTGCCCGCTGAAAAGCTGGAAGAATGTCTGACGCAGCTGGCGAAATCAGACCTGCCCCCACTCTGGAAGCCGCGCCCCGATCAATTCGTCCACGTGGATTCGTTGCCGTATTTAGGCACCGGAAAACTAGACCTGCGCCGCCTCAAAGAAATCGCCACCGGAGCCCAATCATGAGCGGAGCAAGCGCGCGAGCCTTCGCCATCCGTATAATCATAACCACCGCAGCGTTAGTAATCTGGTTCTGGACCCAATCTCTAATCGGCGCCCGCCCCGCCCCGCAAAACGGAATCGGCGACGGCCTCCAAACCGCCACAGCTCCCCTGAATCTCTACCTGCAATCCAATCCCGAGGCAGCAAATGCGCTGCTAATCGTAAGCTCCGCCATTATCGATCTCCTCGGAATCTTCCTTCTCTCCAAATGGATCTTCGCCGCCCAGCTCCGCCCCTTCCTGGCGCTAGCCATCGTGCTAGGCCTGCGCCAGATCATGCAAGCCCTGGTAGCTCTCCCCGCCCCGCCCAACGAAATCTGGCATTACCCGGGATTTCCCTCGCTACTAGTAACCTACAGCGTAGCCAACGACTACTTCTTCTCCGCCCACACAGCAATCGCCATCCTAGGCATCACCGAAATCGCCCGCGCCCGCAAAACCTGGCTAACCGCCCTAGGACTCCTAATCGCCCTCTTCGAAATCACAACCGTCCTGATCCTAAGAGTGCACTACACCATGGACGTCTTCACCGGCATAGTAACCGGACTCTACGCCGCCTACCTGGCAAACCAGATTTCCTCAGCGCTGAAATCCACCAGCGGCCCGTCATCCTGAGCGAAGGTTGTGGTTCGCGGAACGCGAAGCACAACCGCAGTCGAAGGACCCCTTACCCGCCGGCGCCCACTACCAGCGTCGCCAGGATTCTCCGTAGCAGACCCCTCCGTGTCGTTCTCGCATTCTCCGACCTCTTACACCCCGCCCCCAGCCTCACTCCCCATCCGGCAAAATCGGAAACCCAATCGCCTCCAGCTCCCGCCGCAACTGCCCCACCGACCGAAACTGCACCGCATGAATACCCAACTCCCGCGCCGCCAGCACATTGATTTCCCGGTCATCCACAAACAAAGTCTCCCCGGCCCGAACCCCAAGCCCGCGCAACGTATGTTCATAGATCGCCGGATCCGGCTTAATCAACCGCACTTCCGCAGAGAAGGTCTTGAAGTCAAACAGTTCCAGCCACTCGAAATTCTCCCGCAAATAAGCAATCATCGCCCCATGAATATTCGAAAGCAGCCCAGTCTTAATCCCTCCCTGCCGCAGCCGCCCCAACCAGCGAACCATCTCCAGATTCGCTTTGCCAAACATCTCCACATCCCATTTGCAAACCTGATCCAGCTGCTCGCGATCGATCGCCGCGCCCGCGTCCTCAGCCAGCGCTGTCCAATAAGCTTCGGCCGTGATGTCTCCCCGATCGAACGCGCCCCGGTTCTTGTCCCACAAAGCCTGAAACGACTTAGCATCCGCGCCAAACACTTTCGCCAGCCGATGAAACTCCGCCTCCGGCGGCCGATGGCAAAGCACCTCGCCATAATCGAAAATCACAGCCCTGATTCCGGTCCCGATACCCATGTTGACATTGTCCCTTGGATTTCGGGTTCAGGTCCAGCGCGCGTTCAGCCGCTGCTGTTTCCATTTTCGTGGGGGGCAGGCCATCCTTAATGTTTCTCGTCTGCGCCACCACGAAAGAGGCTGCCCCAGCTTTGCCGGTTTTGTGTTCAGTCTCATGACAATTTGTAAAGCATGTCCTGGGACTTGACACCGGTTCTGCAAAGCTGGGCACCACGGACTTCGATCGGCCACCTACTACCGCCGCCGGGTGCCCCATTTCTCGCGTCCTTTGCGAGAAGTGGGATCCCACTCTGTCAATCCCTTTGGACTTTGATTTTAGACTTTGATTTTGGACTCTGATTTCGGAGTCCCAGTAAAGCGAAGAAGGAAACCGCCGCGTTATCTCCCCCGCCGCACCGCCCGCCGCAAAACCTCCCAAGCCTCTCTCCACCTCTCAAACCGCGACCGCCTCCCCCGGCTCTCCGGATAAAGCATCAACGACTTCAACTCCGCCACCACCCGCACCGGCATCACATACCACGCATTCATCGGACGCGCATAAGCCACCAGCGCATCAATATCCTCCGACGTATACGATTTCTGATTATGATCATGCGCCCGAAAGCTGCACCCTCCATCCGCTCCAATCGTGTGTGCCGACTTTACCTGCACCCTCCAGAAATAAAAACTCTTCTTGGGATTCACAATAAAGTCATAAGGCTCACTGTCCCCCCAAGGCTTAGCCACCACAAACCCGAGTCCCACAGCCTTAGCAATAAACTCCGCCTCCGCAATCTCCCCCAACTGCTTAGGAGTAAGTTTCCCCGGCCGCTCCTCCGCCATACCCCAAACCGTGATCCCACACACATCCTCGGCCCCATCGCTAAGCATCTCAACTCCTCACATTTACTAAGGATTGTCATCCTGAAGCGACAGTTTTACCGTCGCTGAAGGACCTCGATCTCCACCGCCCCATCCCTCCGTGACGCTCCAAAACGCAAAAAACCCTTCCAACCATCCGGTCGGAAGGGGCTAAATCAGCCAAGTCGGCTATACAAGAATGATTTCGCCCCAGCCCACAGCAGTCAACAAAAATTGTCCCAATCCAGAGAGTCCGCATACCCACGAAAGTAGACCCCTCAAAAGTAGCTATCGCCACCCACAACCCTTGTCATTCCGACGCGCGAGCGAAGCGAGACAGGAGGAATCTGCTGTCCGCCACCGAAAGGCCAATCCGATTCCTCAGACTGGCCTTTATTTATCCCGGCAATGAACTACTCTTCCGAGACTTTCGCGTGCGGTACAATCGGCCCTTGGGGATCTCCGTATGTCGCTTGCTCAGGTCTTCGAGGCGGTCAGGCCGGCTGTCGTGGCATTCATGCCGGCAGCTGTGCCCAGACTTCCTGGCGGCTCCAGACCCGACCTCTTTCCGATCATCGGAACGGGATTCATTCTCGACGACGGCATGGTGGTGACAAACGCACATGTTGTCGACGCGCTACTTAGCATCCAACGACCTCCCGACTGGCCGAAAGACAAGTGGCCTTTTGTTGCGGCGCTTTTCCACCACATCGACAAAGAGCGCTACCCGAATGCCCCAACGGAAGGCTACGCGCTAATCCCACTGGAGGTTTGGGCGTCGTTCGAGTTGGAGACATCCAGCTCGACCAGCCCGGCCAGCCGGGCATCTATTACGGGCCGCGCCGACCGGACTTCAACATCGTGCATGTAAAAGCGAAGGGACTTCCAAAAATAGATCTCCTCGCCACTACGGACACACTTCGAGAAGGTGTTGACGTGGCAACCGTTGGCTTCCCGATGGGCACGGAAGCATTGACCGCCCCAGGATGGCTCCACCAACATGGGCCCTTCCTCCAGCGTGGAATTATCAGCGCTATCTTACCGTTTGTCTGCAAAGCACCCCACTCGTTCGTGATCAACCTGATGAGTATGGGAGGCGCCAGCGGATCACCGGTTTTTCTAACGGACTCGCCTAAGGCTATAGGAATCTTGAACGCGGGACTACAGGCTGCGAACGAGACGGTAAGTCAAATTCTCGGGGCGCCAGTTCGCTTGGGCATCACACAAACGTCGACGAATTTCTCCTATGTGGTTCCAGCGTACTTTTTCGCCAGCGCCGTTAAGCCAATAAAGGACAGCGGCAAGCTTCAGCTCCCGGAAGATACGATGTCTCTCGACGAAATGATCAGGAAAGCCACCTTTCAGGTCACGAAGCAGCCCGGGCACAACGAACCTCCGGACACGCGGAGGATAGCGATCGTTCCGGACGACGCTCCCACGATAAAAGTGGTCATGGAGCCGGTCGTCCTTAAGTAACACGCGAACCACAATGAGGTGTCAGGGGGGAACGGCGACCGGAGGTATCAGGCCAATCTGATTTCTCAGACTGGCCTTCATTCATGCCGGCAACGACCGGAGTTTACCCTGAGCTTGCCGAAGGGCTTTGAATGGGGTGTTTATTTTCGCATCTTGCTCTCCTGGCGGCGGGCAGGATGGTTGGGGTCGGTGAATTCGAGCAGTTCGATGGGCGCGCCGTTTTCGACTATGAACGCGACGCGGACGCCGTCGGATGGGCTATTGGGAGGAATCAGGATTTCGCGGCCAGCCAGCTCGGATGCGAGATCAGCCACTTCAAACGCAACGTGCGGAACTTGCCGGACGAGATCAGGCACCGCCGCGTCCGCTTCAAAACGCATCCACTCCACGCCAAATTCACTTTTCTCGTGGCTGACCACAAAGACTTTCAGGTGTTTCAAGTGGGTCTCGCCAGGCTTCGCCTCAGTAGTGGGAATTCCGATGTGATGATACCGGCGCATCGTCTTTCGCTCTCCCCGGAAAAGAAAATACTACTCCCCAAAAGGAAAAGGCCAATCTGATTTCTCAGACTGGCCTTTATTTATGCCGGCAACGACCTACGCTCCCACAGGTGTGGCGCGGGCGCCCTCGCCCGCGAACCCGTCCATTGGCAATACTGCGTGTCTTCCTCTACCTTTGCAGAAGGCCGACGCGGATCTGTTTGTAACCTTCTGCACCGCCGGACCACTTGTCCTATCCTCCGCCGCGCGCGACCTAGTCCTACAACACTGCTTGCGGGAAGACGCGTCAAATGTGGCGCGGGCGCCCTCGCCCGCGAACTGCTCGAAGCCAAGAATCAACTTGCTGGCCGCCGTCGTCATGCCCGATCACGTGCACCTGCTGCTTTCCCCGTTGCGGGATGGCGAGGGCCGGCCGTTCCCCTTGGTGGACATCCTGCAGTGCCTGAAGAGCGCAACCGCTCATCAGATTAACAAGAGGCTGCATCACTCAGGACCAGTTTGGGAAGAGGAGTCGTTCGATCACGTCCTGCGATCGGATGAGAGCTTGGAAGAGAAGTGTGAGTACATCCGGCAAAATCCGGTGAAGGCTGGGTTGGTTCGCAGGCCGGAGGATTATCCGTGGCTTTGGGTCAATCCGGAATTTCGAGACAGACCTCGTCGATGACCAGGATAAAAAGTCAAAAGCCGCGGGCGGGGGCGCCCGCGCCACATTCACACCAAAGGAAAAGGCCAGTCATGTTTCCATGACTGGCCTTTATTTATGCCGACAACGACCGGAGTTTTATCCTGAGCTTGCCGAAGGACTCACACACTTGGCGCGTGCAGTACCATCGGCCCTGCGGGGCTTAACTTGAGGCGCTTAGAAGGCGTGAGCGCGCGTTCTTTGCGCGCGGGAGCCTTCTGCCGAAATCCTGAGCGTTCTTCGCGAAGGATCTCCCACACCACGGCGCCAGACCCTCAGTGGTCACCCCAAAAGCGGCCAATGAGGGTCACCTCAAAACCGGCCAACGGAAGGGGCCGGGGACTTAGTTGTTTTACCCTGCAGCTTCCTGTGCAGGCAAGTCTAATTTTGTACGCCAACTCCGCGGACCGCATTTGAGTACGTGACCATGATGGAGAAGGCGATCAAGCATGGCGGTGACAGCGGCGCTATCTCCCAGGAGTTTGCCCCAGTCGTCCACTGGTCGGTTCGATGTAAGTAAAGTACTGGTGCGCTCATAGCGTCGCATCACGATCTCCAGCAGTTCCTCGGCGGCGGTGACAGGCAGCTTGCGCATGCCCAGATCATCAATGATGAGGAGCGGAACCGAAGCTAACAGTTCCATGTGCTCCTTGCGCGTTCCATCGATGGTGGCTTCGGCGAGATCGTCGAGCAGTTTGTGGGTTTCGCGATACAGTACGCGATAACCTTGCTGAATGGCGGCCTGGCCGATGGCTTGAGCCAGATGACTTTTCCCGGTGCCGGGCGGTCCTAAAAACAAAGCATCTTCATGACGAGCAAGGAAGGCTCCGGTGGCCAGGTCGAAGACCAGACTGCGATTCATCTTCTTATTGAAGTTGAAGTCGAAGTTGTCGAGGCTCCTCTGTGGGTCGCGAAACTCGGCCTGCTTGGTTCTTCGCTGCAGCAGGCGATCACCGCGACGGGTGAGTTCGTCCGAGACCAGGCAGGAGAGGAAGTCGATGGGAGGCATGGCTTCGGCTTGAGCTTGGTGGAGACGAGTTTCGAGCACGGCGGCGATACCGCCCAGCCGTAGTTGCCGTAAAGCACGATTTAATTCGATGAGATTCATTCTTTTGGCTCCTGGGTTCTGAGGTTGATGAGATCGCGATACTGCACCAGCTCGCGAATGAGGGGATCGACTTGCCGTAAGGTCAGTTGAGGACCACGTTCGAGATAGCGACGAACGAAGCGGTACTCATACACCCCCATTTCGAGGGCGGCCGCGCAAGCCTCCTCGACTGCCGCCAAGCCGAACTTCTTGGCCAGCGCGAGGACGCCCAAAACGCGGCGGACACCGGGTTCTCCGAGTTGGTTATAAATAAGGTTGCAGAGGGTGCCGATGTGAGTACCGGCGCGGCCGGCGCGCCACAGTAACTGAGAGACGCGCAGCGGTCTGTGTTTCGGGTGGTCCTCTTCCTGGATGCGATACCAGCCGCGTTTCTGGCGTACATGCTCCCGCAGCAGCAGACCGTTGTTGGGATCGAGGATGCGAACGTAGAGTTCGTCCCACTGCACTCGGACTAAGCGTCCGATCCAGCCCGGGGGGAGGCCGTAGTAGGCGGCCTCGACTTCGACACAACCGTCGAGATGTACGACCCGTTGACCGTGCTGGTAGTAGCGGAACGGTTCTAGCGGCAGTGGGAGCAAGAAAGGTTTCTCTTCGGCAAACATGGTGGCGACTTGCCGTTTGGTGGTGCCGTGGATGCGCGTATCGGCGCAGCTGGTTTCCCAACGGTCCAGATAGGCTTGTGCTTCTTCCAGGCTCTCGAAGCGTTTTCCCTTGAGCGGCGTGTTCTTGGCGTGTCCGACGCCGCGCTCAACCTTTCCTTTTCGATCGGGATCCTGGATCCGGCACGGCAGAGCGACACAGCCATAGTGCGTCAGCACGTCACGATAGAGGGGATTCAGGGTGGGATCGTAGATGTCGGGGACGAGCACGCCTTCACGCAAGTTATCGAGGACGACCACTCGCGTACTGCCGCCGAGTCGACGGAAGGCTTTCTCGTGCAGCTCGGCCCAGATGCGAGAGCTGGAGCAGATAGAGAGCAAGCGTACCGCCTTGCGGCTGCATCCGAGCGTCAGCACGAACAATCGTGTGCGTCGATATTTGCCGGTTTGCGGATCGCGGACCATGGGGCCGGTGCCGTAATCGACTTGGCACTCTTCTCCGGGTGCGGTAATGATCACGGCTCGCGGCTGCGGGGGTTGGTTTCCGCGAAGCTTGCGCACGAAGCGCTTGACGGTCTGATAGCCGCCGTTGAACCCGCTCTCGGACACCAGGTCCTGCCAAATCCCGATGGAATTGCGACCCTGGCTCAGACCCAGTTCGATCGCCTCGCGAAACGGTTCGCACAAACTGGCGGACGGAACGGGATTACGAGGTTTGCGTTCTGAGGCGCTCAACTCCACGCCAAACCCGGTGGTCACCGCATTCTCGTTGGCCGGTTTTGCGGTTCTTGCTTTTGCTTTTCCCCTAGTGGAAAGGTTTTCGGGGTTGGGGTTGGGGTTGACCGTGGGGGGCGGTTTTGCCGCGTCCGACCCGGTGGTCACCTCATTTTCGTTGGCCGGTTTTGCCGGCGGTCGCCGTCCCCACGCACCTGGCGGACGCACTCCGATCCCGGCCGCTTTCAGATAGGCTCCGGCGGTCTCCCGACGTACCCCGGTCTCTTGCTCGATGCGCCGCAAGGGCCATCCGAGTCGTCCCAGGGCTATGACTTGTTGTTTTTTCGCTTCGCTCAAGACGTTGCTCATACCAACGAAGGCTACCGCCTTGCGTTGGAATCAACGTCCCCGAGCCTCACTCTCGTTGGCCGGTTTTGAGGTGACCCTCATTGGCCGGTTTTGGGTGACCCCTGAGGCCAGACGGCGCGCTAATGCTGAATTGACGAGATAGCCTCTTCTAATTGACTATGTAAGGTCTCCGCATTTTCCGACTGCACATTGTTCAAAGTCGCGAAAGCCTTCGCGTACTCCTGCGACCTGAAACGATATTCAACGACGTTTTCGCCATATTCTCCTAACTTAACGGCGGATGTCCGATCATAGAGGTACACAATGGGTAAAGAAGTTATGAAGCCTCCGATATAGATCGCGAACCTTGGCACGCGAAACCGGATAAACGCTGCAACCCACAGCAAAGCCAAGAGCCCTCCAGCCCAGGAGCAAATCGATCGAGTTCGCTTGAGATTAGCAGCGCACTCGGAACAATGGGGTACAGCCAAAACAGCTCCCTCGGTTTTCCAGTAAAATAAACGAAACCTCCGATGCTCAAGCGATTTGAATCGCAGCGTAGTATCCGCTCCCGACCTGGAACACCGCGGGCAGCACTCGGGGAACTTAATCCCAGATATTGGAGCAGAAACGGTATACCAGCCGTGAATCAGTTGAACTGTGTTCCCTGCCACCTTTGTCTTCGCTAGACGGCTCTGAAGCTCTTGCAGCAGAAGGAATCTGGAGTCCGGTGTCATCCCCCCCGCTGGAAGCTGCCAATTCCAAAAGTTCCGTGTCAACCTTCGATTGAAAATTCTCACGAATGGCTTCGTCGGAGACTTCCATCTCTGGCTCCTCGCTGGCAGAGAGTATAACCTCAGGTGCCTCAATCTGTGCGGTATTGGCAGCATGCTGAGTATTCTTCAGTCGCCCCAAAAGGAAAAGGCTACCAACATTTCTGTTGATAGCCTTTATTAATGCCGGCAACGACCTACGCTCCCACACACTTGGCGCGTGCAGTACCATCGGCCCTGCGGGGCTTAACTTCCGTGTTCGGGATGGGAACGGGTGGATCCCCCGCGGTAAGATCGCCGACAACTTGACGCAGCGTCTAGCTACTAGCTTCTGGCTACTAGCTTGAATCTCCCGGCGAAAACTTCATCGCGATCACGGAAGGATTCCTGGCTGCAAACTTGATCTGTCGGCTTCCGCCCCAAAGCCAAAGCTCGCTGGATTGAGCTAGAAGCTAGGAGCTAGAAGCTGATTTTTCAAAGATCGTGAGGACAATGCCTCACAACTGAATAGATTAGGTGTGGCTTACTTTCTTAATTGTTTACTTCCAATTTCAGCCACCGTACATCGGCTTTGCTTTCTTTCTTCGTCCTCAAAGCTGAATCGACTTACTGAATCAGCTTCGTCTTGGAATTCCGAAAAGCGTCGGCGCACAGTTGTCAGCGTGTTTCCTCCTTCCGCCCAAGTTCAGGCGGGTCGAGAAGAAACGTTGCTTTCGCTCCAGCTCAGATTCTAGCTGAGGGCTGAAAGCTGATAGCTGGCAACTGTATCTGCACCGAGTAAATTTTATGGTCAAGCCGAACGGGCGATTAGTACTGGTAAGCTACGAGTGTTACCACTCTTCCACCTCCAGCCTATCAACCAGGTAGTCTTCCTGGGCCCTTCTTATCCCTTACGGGTTGGGAGATCTCATCTTGAGGAGTGCTTCCCGCTTATATGCATTCAGCGGTTATCACTACCGAACTTCGCTACCGAGCGGTGCCATTGGCATGACAGCTCGAACACAAGAGGTTCGTCCATCCCGGTCCTCTCGTACTAAGGACAGGTCCTCTCAAATCTCCTGCGCCCACAACAGATAGGGACCGAACTGTCTCGCGACGTTCTGAACCCAGCTCACGTACCGCTTTAATAGGCGAACAGCCTAACCCTTGGAACCTTCTACAGCTCCAGGATGCGATGAGCCGACATCGAGGTGCCAAACCGGAGCGTCGATATGAACTCTTGGCTCCGATCAGCCTGTTATCCCCGGCGTACCTTTTATCCGTTGAGCGATGGCCCTTCCATGCAGAACCACCGGATCACTAAAGCCTACTTTCGTACCTGCTCGACTTGTTGGTCTCGCAGTCAACCACGCTTATACTTTTGCATTCAACGGCTGATTTCCAAACAGCCTGAGCGTAGCTTCGCGCGCCTCCGTTACCGTTTAGGAGGCGACCGCCCCAGTCAAACTACCCGCCTAACTGTGTCCTTCTCCCGGATTACGGGAGTAAGTTAGAACCACAGATCTCGCAGGGTGGTATCTCACCGTTGGCTCCTCCAAGCCCGAGAGCCTGGAATCAAAGCCTCCCACCTATCCTGCGCAGCAAGGGCCATAGTTCATAGTTAAGGTATAGTAAAGGTGCACGGGGTCTTTCCGTCTAGTTGCGGGCAACCGGCATCTTCACCGGCACTACAAGTTCGCCGTGTCAGTCGGCAAGACAGTCGCACTTTCGTTACGCCATTCGTGCAGGTCGGAACTTACCCGACAAGGAATTTCGCTACCTTAGGACCGTTATAGTTACGGCCGCCGTTCACCGGGGCTTCAGTTCGAAGCTTCATCTTGCGATTGACCTCTCCCTTTAACCTTCCGGCACCGGGCAGGCGTCAGCCCCTATACGTCGTTTTCGACTTTGCAGAGACCTGTGTTTTTGTTAAACAGTCGCAGTGCGCATTTCGCTGCGGCCCCCTCGAGCTATGAACTCTACCGGGGCACCCCTTCTCCCGAAGTTACGGGGTTATATTGCCGAGTTCCTTACCAACTGTTCTCACGAGCGCCTTTGGATATTCTCCTCGTCTACCTGTGTCGGTTTGAGGTACGGTTCCCTTACTTTCTCCTTAGAGGTTTTTCTTGGCAGCGTGGAATCGGCAGCTTTCCTCCATACGGAGTACTGCTTTGCGCCTCAGTGATAACTCTCCAACGGATTTTCCTATCGGAGACACCTTACGCGCATCGACCGTTATAGCCATAGAACGGCCTGCTTATCCTCCTGCGTCACCCCATCGTATAACGAAAACAAGGGAGGTCCGGAATATTAACCGGATGTCCATCGGCTACGCCTTTCGGCCTCGCCTTAGGGACCGCCTGACCCTGAGCGGATTAACCTTTCTCAGGAAACCTTAGACTTTCGGCGCGGAGGGTTCCCACCTCCGTTATCGCTACTTATGCCGGCAGGGTCTCTTCTCAACCGTCCAGCAGTCCTTTCGGTCTACCTTCAAACTGTTGAGAATGCTCTCCTACCACGCATCGAAGTTAATCGATGCATTCGCTGCTTCGGTAACAAGCTTAAGCCCCGTTAAATTGTCGGCACCGGACCGCTTGACCAGTGAGCTATTACGCTTTCTTTAAAGGATGGCTGCTTCTAAGCCAACCTCCTGGCTGTCTGGGCGTTCCGACTTCCTTTCCCACTTAGCTTGTATTTTGGGACCTTAGCAGGCGATCTGGACTGTTTTCCTCTCGACTACGAAGCTTAGCCCCCGCAGTCTGACTCCCGTATTGGTTGTTCTATGGCATTCGAAGTTTGATTGGATTCAGTAAGCTGGAAAGCCCCCTAGTCCATTCAGTTCTCTACCACCACGACAAATCATACGAGGCTAGCCCTAAAGCTATTTCGGAGAGAACGAGCAATCACGGAATTTGATTAGCCTTTCACCCCTACCCTCAGCTCATCGGAGCTTTTTTCAACAAACACCCGTTCGGCCCTCCAGTGGGTGTTACCCCACTTTCAGCCTGGCCAAGGGTAGAT